>CP191229.1:0-4165734 GCA_050410775.1 Pantoea sp. FN060301 | reverse complement strand
GCGGACTCCACTCGAAAAAATTCGATAAGAAAAAAGGCGCTGAAGCGATAAATTCATCATTGTTGACGCATGCAGATGACGCACATACGAACCGCTATCCGCGGTTGCTCCGCCGCTGACTGACCCGGAGGATCGCAAGCGGAAGGGCGGATCATAGCGTAAAGCGCGGCAGAGATCTTCACTTTCTACACAGTTTTGATCCAATTTATCCACAGGCCTGCGCAGCGAGGATAAGTTTACGCTACCTGCCTTAAAAGGCATTGCGGATCCTCCGTGATGGTTAAAATTTTACGGTGCCGTCACGTTATTATCGCAACGGCACTGTAACGGGATCGGCGTAAGATCCCCAACGATCCTTGCGCTTTATTCCAGAGGCCGTATAATTCTTGCCCCGGCGTGTTGCGCTCTGGCCCGAACCGGCTGGTTTTGCGGTCGAACGGGATATCCAGACGCGACTTTAGCGCGAAGTGAATTGACTCCGGACTGTACAATTATTACAATCCCGCCTCTTTATTAAAGACACACTGAGGCGTCGGTCGGTTTTCTGACCATAAAAGCGCGTCACCAAGTGAAATTTTTCAAGTTTAGGTAGAAATCGCCATGAAACGCACTTTTCAACCGTCCGTACTGAAGCGCAACCGTTCACACGGTTTCCGTGCTCGTATGGCAACAAAAAATGGTCGTCAGGTTCTGGCACGTCGTCGTGCTAAAGGCCGTTCACGTCTGACCGTTTCTAAGTAATAAAAGCTAACCGCTGAGTGGTTAAGCTCGCATTTCCCAGGGAGTTACGTTTGTTAACTCCCACTCATTTCACTTTCGTCTTCCAGCAGCCACAAAGAGCTGGCACGCCGCAAATTACTATTCTCGGCCGCCTGAACTCGCTGGGGCATCCCCGCATCGGTCTTACTGTCGCCAAAAAACACGTTAAGCGTGCGCATGAACGCAACCGGATCAAGCGATTGACCCGTGAGAGTTTTCGCCTGCGTCAACACGAACTCCCCGCAATGGATTTCGTCGTGGTGGCAAAAAAGGGCGTTGCCGATCTGGATAACCAGGCACTGGTGGAAGCGTTGGAGAAGATATGGCGTCGTCACTGTCGCCTGGCTCGCGGCTCCTGATTGCGCTGATTCGCGTCTATCAACGCGCAATCAGCCCACTCTTAGGACCCCACTGTCGTTTCCATCCAACCTGTTCTCAATACGGTATTGAGGCATTGCGCAGGTTTGGCGTGATAAAAGGCAGTTGGTTGACAATGAAACGCGTATTAAAATGCCACCCCTTAAACCCGGGTGGCGACGATCCAGTGCCGCCGAAAACCGAAGATAACAGAGAACATTAACGATGGATTCGCAACGCAATCTTTTTCTCATCGCTTTTCTGTTCGTGTCTTTTTTGATCTGGCAATCCTGGCAGACGGACCACGCTCCGCAGCCATTGCAGACCCAGACCACGCAAAACACGACAGTATCCGGTGATGCCGCCAACCAGGATGTACCTGCCAGCGGCCAGGGCAAAACGATCACCGTTAAGACTGACGTTCTGTCTTTACATATCAACACCCGCGGTGGTGATATTGAGCAGGCGCAGCTGCTGACCTACCCGGATAAGCTGGGTTCCTCACAGCCTTTCCAGCTGCTGGAAACAACCCCTGGTTTTCTGTATCAGGCACAGAGCGGCCTGACCGGTCGTAACGGCCCGGATAACCCGGCGAACGGCAACCGTCCTCTGTTTACCACCTCTCAGGATGCATTTGAGATGGCTGACGGGCAGAGTGAATTACGGATCCCACTGACTTTTACGGCGGAAAACGGCGCTACCTTCACCAAGACGTTTGTACTGAAGCGCGGTGAGTATGCGATCAACGTGGATTATCAGGTCAACAACACCACCCAGCAGCCGCTGGAAGTGGCGATGTTCGGCCAGCTGAAGCAGACTATCGAGCTGCCCAAGCACCGCGATACCGGCAGCAATAACTTTGCGTTGCACACCTTCCGTGGTGCGGCTTACTCCAGCAGTGAGACCAACTACGAGAAGTACAAATTCGACACCATCAGCGAGAACGAAAACCTGAGCACCACCACCGCTAACGGTTGGGTGGCGATGCTGCAGCAATATTTTGCTACCGCATGGGTTCCGCGTACCACCGGTACAAATACGCTCTATACCAGCAATCTCGGTAACGGGATCGCGGCGGTTGGCTATAAGTCTTCACCGGTGACCATTGCGCCTGGCTCGCAGCAGAATCTGGCCGCCACGCTCTGGGTTGGTCCGGAAATTCAGGACAAGATGGCCGCAGTCGCGCCGCATCTGGACCTGACCGTCGACTATGGCTGGCTGTGGTTTATCTCTCAGCCGCTGTTTAAGCTGCTGAAGTTCCTGCACAGCTTTATCGGTAACTGGGGCTTCTCGATCATTGTTATCACCTTTATCGTTCGTGGCATCATGTACCCGCTGACCAAAGCGCAGTACACCTCCATGGCGAAAATGCGCATGCTGCAGCCTAAGATTCAGGCTATGCGTGAACGTATGGGCGATGACAAGCAGCGCATGAGCCAGGAGATGATGGCGCTTTATAAGGCAGAGAAAGTGAACCCGCTGGGTGGCTGTCTCCCGCTGGTTATCCAGATGCCTATCTTCCTTGCGCTCTACTATATGCTGATGGGCTCGGTGGAGCTGCGCCATGCGCCGTTCGCCCTCTGGATCCATGACCTGTCAGCCCAGGACCCGTACTACATCCTGCCGATCCTGATGGGTATAACGATGTTCTTCATTCAGAAGATGTCGCCGACCACCGTGACCGACCCGATGCAGCAAAAGATCATGACCTTTATGCCGGTCATCTTCACGGTGTTCTTCCTGTGGTTCCCATCAGGTCTGGTGCTGTACTACATCGTCAGTAACCTGGTCACCATTATCCAGCAGCAGTTAATCTACCGCGGTCTGGAAAAACGTGGCCTGCACAGCCGCGATAAGAAGAAAGCATAACAATCCCTCCTCCAGCCAGTATGGCGAAGGGTGTATGATAAGGCGGTCAGTTGACCGCCTTATTTTTTTGCGTAAAAGAGAGTGAATGATGAGCCATAGCGAGACTATCGTCGCCCAGGCAACGCCGCCAGGGCGCGGTGGCGTGGGTATCCTGCGTATTTCCGGTCACAAAGCCGCGGAGGTGGCGCAGGCCCTGCTGGGCAAACTGCCAAAGCCACGCTACGCCGATTATCTGCCCTTCCGCGATGCGGACGGCAGCGCGCTGGATCAGGGGATTGCCCTCTGGTTTCCTGGTCCGAACTCCTTTACCGGCGAAGATGTGCTGGAACTCCAGGGGCACGGCGGCCCGGTCATTCTGGATCTGTTGCTGAAGCGGATTGTGGCGATGCCCGGCGTACGCATCGCCCGTCCCGGCGAATTCTCCGAACGGGCTTTTCTTAACGACAAGCTCGATCTGGCACAGGCCGAGGCGATTGCCGATCTGATTGATGCCAGCTCTGAACAGGCGGCGCGCTCTGCGCTCAACTCGCTACAGGGCGCCTTTTCCCTGCGCGTTAATAATTTAGTGGAAGCACTCACTCACCTGCGGATCTATGTGGAAGCCGCTATCGACTTTCCGGATGAGGAGATCGATTTTCTCTCCGATGGCAGGATTGAGGCGATGCTGAATCAGGTGATTGGCGATCTGGACGATGTCCGGGCGGAAGCGCGTCAGGGCAGCCTGCTGCGCGAAGGAATGAAGGTGGTCATTGCCGGACGGCCTAACGCCGGAAAATCGAGCCTGCTTAATGCGCTGGCCGGGCGCGAGGCGGCAATTGTGACCGATATTGCGGGCACCACGCGCGATGTGCTGCGCGAACATATTCATATCGACGGTATGCCGCTGCATATTATCGATACCGCCGGGCTCCGTGAAGCCAGCGACGAAGTGGAACGGATCGGCATTGAACGCGCCTGGAATGAGATTAAGCAGGCAGACCGCGTGCTGTTTATGGTCGATGGCACCACCACGGGCGCCACGGAACCGGCCGACATCTGGCCGGACTTTATTGCCCGTCTGCCCGCAAAGCTGCCGATTACCGTGGTACGTAATAAAGCGGACATTACCGGCGAGGGGCAGGGCCTTACAGAAGTAAACGGTCACTCACTTATTCGCCTTTCCGCCCGTACCGGTGAAGGGATCGAGGTGCTGCGCGATCATCTGAAGGCCAGTATGGGCTTTGCCGGCAATACGGAGGGTGGTTTCCTGGCGCGGCGTCGCCATCTTCAGGCTCTGGAGTTAGCGGCTACTTACTTACAGCAGGGCAAGGCGCAGCTACTGGGTGCCTGGGCGGGTGAGCTGCTGGCAGAAGAGCTGCGTATGGCGCAGCAGAGCCTGAGTGAAATCACCGGTGAGTTCACCTCGGACGATCTCTTAGGGCGCATTTTCTCCAGCTTTTGTATCGGGAAATAAAGGCCCGGTGCCGGAGCGGCGAAAAGCCTCCCTTGTTTGCATTTAAAAACAGAGGGCAAAAAACAGCTCCGGTGTCCTGTGACGATGGAAGGCAACAGAGACAGGTTAACCGGTGGGTATGATAAGCCCACCGGTTGTTAAGGAACATGTGGCTCTTAAGAGAGCGGCAGTTCCAGCACCTGCCCGCCCTCCTGTGCCAGGCGCGCCAGGTAGTGCGAGGCATCCAGAATCTGATATGGGAAGTACAGGCCTGGCGCGACTGGCGGCAGGCCATCCAGCCCGACCAGTCGCTCAATGAGCAGGGCTATTCCCATTCCTGTCAGCGGCGCTGCCCCGCCCGGATGGACTACCGCATGCCGGGTACGCAGTGGCTGGCCCTTCCGGTCCAGGCCGGACATCTCCAGGATTATCTCTGTTGAAAATGTTCCGCCTTTGCGTCTGTCAGAACTGACGCCTGAGCCCAGATTAAACTGGACGCTGTGCGCACCCGTGGCCGTTGCCAGCCCGACCACGTCGATCGACGAGAAGCCGGACGCCTCTATTTCGGTTCCATCAAGCGCTGAGAACACCGCTTTCGCATCCTCACCCTCACGCCAGAGATAGACGCCATCCCGGCGCGTGAGGGCCGCAGGCAACAGGTGGCTCAGGTGTTCGAAATCAGCGGCAACCGCCGGACCACCGGCATCGTCCTCATCAACCAGCGCACCAATACGGATTTCATGCACCTGGCTAAATGCCCTGGCCAGTTCGAGCGCAGGCACCGTCGTGGCGCCTACCAGCCACTCATAGCCAAGCACCACCGCCGCAGCTCCCGGCGCATGCATAAAGCTTGCGATTTCCGGGGCGATCTCGAACACGCCTGAGGAGATACTCAGATGCGGCACGCCGCGCGCCTGTGCGAAGCGGAGCCCGGCGAGCGAGTGGTCCTTGTAGAGCACGACCACAGCACTGATTTTTCGCTCGCCAAGACCCAGATCTTCAGAAGTCGTCTCTATCTCTACTCCTTCTGCGCCTCCCATTTCCACCGCAGCGTTCTGCGCCTTGATCAAATCGCGACCGCCGATCAGCAGAGGGAGATCGGGATAGGTGGCGCGTAGTGCCCGCACGGTCTGGTGACCGATGGCGCCAGAACCGCCCAAAAGTAATACCGGATCAAATGACATAAGTGTGTTTCCTTGTTGACGTGGTAAGCTACCATTAGTAGGAATAGTAGCACCGCCTACAGGAAAAGCTACTTTTAGTAGGTTAAAGGGAATAGTCATATGAAAAAAACCCATATCGCGGAATCCGCCTCCCCCTCGCGGAGATTATCGAAGGCAGAACGACGGCAGCAGCTTCTTACCACCGCCCTGCTAATCGTGCGGGAGGAAAATGCGGATCGACTGACTCTGGGACACCTGGCCGAGCGCGCCGGTGTATCCAAACCTGTGGTTTACGATCATTTCGCTACCCGCTCGGCATTGCTGATCGAACTTTACAGATGGATTGATACGGAGCGCGTCAGGACGTTCACTGAGGCGATGACCACTTCTTCCAGAAGTACACAAGAGACCATAGAGACGCTGGCAAGTGCCTACATCCATTGCGCGGCGGACAAGACAGACGAGTTCCACTCGGTAGGCGCAGCACTGGCAGGGAGCGAAGAGAAGGTGGCGGTCCTCCAGGAACTTCTGGACAACTGCGTCGCGATGTTCGTATCAGTGCTTACGCCACATGTCAGTATGTCGCATCAGGCGCTGCTACGGTGCTGCATTGGTCTGGTCGGCGCAGGGGAAGCCCTCTCCATTGCACTCGTCCGGGAAAGACTGGAAGAGGATGAAGCGGTGACTGCCTTCAGGTCGCTGATCTGGGGCGCCGTGCAAACCGGGGATAAACCGGCAAACGATGGCATGCGGGATGAACCGGTCCGGGCAGGCGCAGACCGAAGATAATATCGCTGGCCCTGGCGTGACAAAGCGAAAGCCATCGGCTGAAGCTATTTCACTAAAACCCCATCACATAGTGATGGGGTTTTGATGGACATGGTCGCGTAGCCTCAAATAAAAACCGATTTCTTCGCTTGATTCATATCAATAAATTTTAAATGGTTTTTCTTTCACACAGGAAAACGAGGCAATAATTATATTTGTTATCATAAATGAGTTAGTTGAATGGCTATATTTTTTTCTTACTGTATCTGACTGATCTGTTTAATATAGCTCAGGCCATATGTAGCCACATAGCCACAGGTACAAATATCACAGACCCTATGACCGGCGGCCTTATGCAGATAAGCCTCTCACGGGTAAAAACACCGGGTTTATCGTTTAACTTTAAAAATTCGCAGTTAAAATTTCCATATAAGAAAAGAGAGCATCCTGAGCTTTGTTGTGTCTCAGTACACAAGGAAAAATTAAAGATGAGCAATCATTATAATTTATTAAAAACCCAGACGGTAAACTAAATCCGCTCCTTATATCAATTAACCCTCACTTCTTTTATTTAAAGACACTCCCCTCCTGCCTGACCGATACGCCATCATTCTGAAAAAAACCATATTGATGTAAAGGTGGATGAAAGTTGCTAAGAAAATTCTTACAATAATCGGGCTGATTTCCCGACCATTATCATGGAGTGACAGATGGCCAGTCATTTTGCACGGTGGACCCTGACCCACACCCTGGTACCCGCGCGACACCTTCCCGACCCGGTGGTTAATTTCGCCAGCAGCCTGCCTGAAAAGCGCCGGGCTCGTTATCTTGCCTCACGGGTTGTGCTGGCAGCGCTGATGCAGCAGATCTATGGCATAGCCGCCCTGCCTGAAATTACCATGAGCAGCAATGGACGCCCCTGCTTTGCTGACCCTGAGCTGCCCGACTTCAGCATCGCCTATGCGGGCACTATCGTAGGCGTCCTGCTGGCAGACGAGGAGGGTCACGGCGGCCTGGGGATGGAGTTTGTGCGCGCTCACAGCCGGCAGGCGATTGAGCAGCTGGCCAGCGGGCTTTCCTCCGGTGAAAAGGCCTGGATTCGGGCGCAGGCCGATCCTTACGAAGCCGCCACCCAGCTCTGGACTATCCGGCAAAGCGTGCTGAAATTATCGGATGAAGCAGGCCATGGCACGCATACGCTGCGTCTGCTACCAGCATCTGGCCGCCTGCGGTCGCAGGCCTTTCCTGATACTCAGGCCATTTCTGACGTGGAAGATCTGCTGGTCTGGTCCTGCGCATTTTCTCGCGGTAGCGATCGGCTGCATCTTTGGGATTATGATGGCAGGGCGCTTGAGAGACGGTATGAACTGCTGACCGCCTCGCAGCATGTGGGACCACAAGTGCTACGGCTGACCAGTCTTCCGCTGGAAAAATAAACAGCCTTCCTGGATATGAAAAGTTTCTTGTGACCTCCCCCATGCCAGATGAATATTCCCGCATTTCTGCACGCACTGGCCACGGCATTCCAGCGTCAGCCTGACCATGAGCCGCGCTTCCGTTAAAATTAACGCTCAAATCTGGATAAGCTAAAAGCTCGGCGATTTTCTCGTGTCATGATCTGGAGAGGCTTGAGGGAAAGGGAAGGATTGTGCATCAGAGAAGCCGTACAGCGGCTGAAGCAAGCGGGAAAAAACTTCCCGCTTCAGAAAAAGTCCGTCAGTAACCGGGGACGGTTATGCGTCGATAAAGGCGATCTTCGCTACAAACAGCAGCGCTACCACAACCACGCAGCCGCTAATCTCACGCCAGCGGCCTGTGCCTGCCTTCATCACACAGTAGGAGATGAAGCCCAGCGCAATCCCTTCCGTGATGGAGAAGCTGAATGGCATCATGGCGGCAGTGACAAACGCCGGTACCGCTTCGGTCAGATCGTCCCACTTCACCCGTGCCAGGCTTGAGGTCATCAGGACGCCGACGTAAATCAGCGCGCCTGCCGCCGCATAGGGTGGCACCATGCCAGCCAGTGGGGAAAGGAACATCACCAGCAGGAACAAAATCCCCGTGACCACGGCAACCAGACCTGTACGGCCGCCGACGGAAACGCCGGAAGAGCTCTCAATGTAGGCGGTTACGGAAGAGGTCCCAATGTAGGAGCCGGCAACGGAGCTGATGCTGTCCACATACAGCGCCTGCTTCATGCGTGGAAATTTGCCTTTTTCATCCGCCAGTCCGGCCTTATCCGTCACCCCAATCAGCGTTCCTGAAGAGTCAAACAGGTTAACCAGCATAAAGGAGAAGATAATCCCGGCCATGCCCAGGTTCAGTGAGCCCGCCAGATCGACCTCTCCCACCACGGATGTGATACCTGTCGGTATGGAGAAGACCCCGCCAAACTGCACGTCACCAATCGCCAGCGCGATCAGCGTGGTCACTACAATAGACACCAGTACGGCAATATGAATATTGCGTGAAGCAAGAATAGCGATGATAAAGAAGCCCAGCGCCCCCAGCAGTACGCTGTGAGAGGAGAGATCGCCAACGGCCACCAGCGTATCTTTGTTCGCTACCACGATGCCGGCATTTTTCAGGCCGATCATCGCAATCAGCAGGCCGATGCCCGCAGAGATCCCCACCCGCAGACTGACCGGAATATTGGCAATCATCCAGTAGCGTACGCGGAAAATCGTCAGCAGCAGCAGCCCCACGGCACCCCAGAAGATGGCGCCCATGCCTACCTGCCAGGAAATGCCCATCGCGCCGACCACCACAAAAGCGAAGAAGGCGTTCAGCCCCATCGCGGGTGCCAGCGCGACCGGCAGGTTTGCGACCAGCCCCATCAGAATGCTGCCAAAAGCGGCGATCAGGCAGGTCGTGACAAACACCGCCTGGGTGTTCATGCCCGCCACGCCGAGGATTTGCGGGTTCACAAAGACGATATAAACCATCGTCAGAAAAGTAGTGAAGCCCGCGACCACTTCTGTTCGGGCCGTCGTGCCGTGTTCATGAAGTTTAAAGACCCGCTGCAACAGCCCGGTGTTGTTCATTGTGTGTATCCAAAACGGAGAAAAGTTAACGACCGCTATCCTAACCTAAAAATTTGTTTTTGCCAGACGGCGTGATTAATTTTCGCAACCGATTGCCTGCTTTTGTCGTCCAGTCGTGACCGCTAAGGGTAATTAACATTTCCCCATCGCATTTCAGCGGTAAAGCAGTAAAGTGGGAGAATACGGCAAAAATGGAGAAGCGCGGCATGACGGTTGAATGTGTCTTTTTTGATTGTGACGGAACGCTGGTGGACAGCGAGTTGCTCTGTACCCAGGCCTATGTAAACACCTTTGCGCGGTTTGGCGCTGAGCTCTCACTTCAGGAGATGTTTGAAAAATATAAGGGCGTTAAGCTTTATGACATTATCGCCGACGTTTGCGCACGCCATCAGCTGACTGTTCCGGTTGACGTTTTGGAGCCGGCCTACCGTAAGGAGGTGGCTCGCCTGTTCGATCTTGAACTGAAGCCGATCGCCGGCGCCCGCGCGCTGCTTGACCAGATGAATGTGCCCGTTTGCGTGGTGTCCAACGGCACCGTGGGCAAAATGCAGCACTCGCTGGGACTGACCGGTATGCTTGGCTTTTTTGATGACCGGTTGTACAGCGGCTACGATATTAACAGCTGGAAGCCGGAGCCTGAGCTGATGCACCATGCGGCCAGTCAGATGGGCGTTCCTCTTGAGCGCTGTATTCTGGTCGATGATTCTGAAGCTGGCGCGAAGGCGGGTATTGCTGCGGGAATCCCGGTGTTTTACTACTGTGCCGATGCACACAATAAGCCTCTTGAGCATCCTCTGGTGACCGTATTCGATGATATGGCCCAGCTGCCTGAGTTGTGGAAGGAAAAAGGCTGGGGGCTAACCCGCTAGCCTTTTCAGCGCAGAAGCGAAGAGAGTTCCGCGGCGGCAGACATCAAACCCTGTACCTGCCGCCGCGAAGGCGACACAATCAGCCAATGGCGCCCAGCCGATCCTCATCGCCTTCTGTTTTTGGCAGAAGAAACAGCGTGGCGAAAATATCCAGCAGGTAAATCAGCGCCAGCAGCGTAATGGCCGCCGCAAACGAGATTTTCGCAGCCAGCAGGCCAATCACCAGCGGACCAAATCCCCCCACGCCACGTCCCAGATTAAACAGGATATTTTGCGCCGTGGCGCGGACCTGGACGGGATAGGTATCGGAAATCAGTGCGCCATAGCCGCCAATCATCCCGTTCACAAACATGCCCATCAGCGCGCCGGTAAAGAGCATCACGGTGGGATCGCGTAGCTGGGCATAAACGATCACCATCACCACCGCCCCGAACTGATAAAACAGAAAAATTTTCCAGCGGGCGAACCGATCCGCCAGTACGCCAAACAGCCAGATGCCAAAGGTCATACCGACCACCGTCACCGCCGTCCACAAGCCGGATTTGGTCAGCGAAAAACCGAAATTGGCGGAGAGGTAGCTGGGCATCCAGATCATCAGACCGTAATAGCCGAAATTCTGCACGGAGCAGAGGATAAAGATGCCCAGGCTGGCTTTCGCCGTTGCGACATCATGGAAAAGCAGTTTAATCCGCGCGGTAAAAGCGAGGCGCTGCTGTTTTTCGCTCTGGCGGGTAAAGGCTTCCGGCTCCCCCAGCCCCCGGCGGATGGCAAAAGAAACCAGCGCAGGCAGCAGCCCCACCAGAAACATACCGCGCCAGCCGATCACATTCAGCAGCAGCGGCGTAATCAGTGCCGCCAGCAGTACGCCCAGTTGCCAGCCCATGCCGACCCATGCCGAGGCGCGGTTGCGTTTATTAGCGGGCCAGGACTCCGCAATCAGCGCCATACCGATACCGAATTCACCCCCCAGCCCCACGCCTGCCAGCGTGCGGTAGATCAGCAAATCCCAGTATCCCTGCGCGATGGCGCAAAGCCCGGTAAAAACGGAAAACATCAGGATGGTGAACGTCAGAACGCGGATGCGTCCGAAACGGTCGCTGAGATGACCAAAGATAATGCCGCCGATAACCGCGCCGATCAGCGTCCAGGTCACCAGCGAGCCCGCCTGAGAAGAGTCCAGCGCCAGCGAGACGCTGATGGCCGGCAACATGAAGCCAAGAATGAGCAGATCGAAACCATCCATGGCGTAACCGCTGACGGCTGCCAGCATCGCCTTGCCCGGCGTGGCGCCCTTTTGCGGCGTCTTGAAAGTCATGCGCGTTTCCTGTCGAAAAAAATGTGCGCCAAGTATAAATTTGCGGAGGATCACATTCCAACGGAAAAACGCAGAGGGGGAAAAGCAGGCCGGGATCTCCCGGCCAGGAAGGTATCAGGCAGGATTACTGCCGCCTGTATCGCCGGTCAGCAGCTTATCTAACTGGTCGCCGCCAACATGGCGGAAGTCCTGCCCCTTCACGAAATAGAAGATGATTTCGCAGATATTCTGGCAGCGATCGCCAATGCGCTCAATGGCGCGCGCGCAGAAGAGCGCGGTCAGCACGCTGGGAATGGTTCGCGGATCTTCCATCATATGGGTCATCAACTGGCGCACAATGCCTTCATATTCCTGGTCGACTTTTTTATCTTCCCGGTAAATTTCAATGGCGGCGTTCAGGTCCATACGCGCAAACGCATCCAGCACGTCATGCAGCATCTGAATGGTGTGATGACCCAGCGACTCCAGGCTTACCAGCAGCGGCTGATGATGCTGACCAAATTTTTCCAGCGCGGTGCGGCTGATTTTCTCCGCCACGTCGCCGATGCGCTCCAGCTCCGAGATGGTCTTGATGATCGCCATCACCAGACGTAAATCGCTGGCGGTTGGCTGGCGTTTGGCGATGATGCGCACACAGGCTTCATCGATCGACACCTCCATCATATTGACCTTCTGGTCACCGTCGATCACCAGTTTTGCCAGTTCGCCATCCCGGTTATGCATGGCGGTAATGGCGTCGGTCAGCTGCTGTTCGACCATCCCTCCCATTGTCATCACCTGGGTACGGATATGCTCCAGCTCGGCGTTGAACTGCCCGGAGATATGTTTATTCAGATTCAGGTTATCCATGATGTTCTCTCCCGGTCAGATCAACCGTAGCGGCCAGTAATATAGTCTTCGGTCTGTTTCTGGTGCGGCTTGGTAAACAGCGTGTCAGTATCGCTGAATTCAATCAGTTCGCCCAGATACATAAAGGCCGTGTGATCGGAGCAGCGTGCGGCCTGCTGCATATTATGCGTAACGATCACGACGGTGTAATCCTGTTTCAGCTCGGTAATCAGCTCTTCAATACGACCGGTTGAGATCGGGTCCAGCGCCGAACAAGGTTCATCCAGCAACAACACCTCCGGGCGAATCGCGATGCCGCGGGCAATACAGAGGCGCTGCTGCTGTCCGCCAGAGAGGCTGTAACCACTCTGGTGGAGTTTATCTTTAGTTTCATTCCAGAGCGCCGCTTTGGTCAGCGCCCACTGGACTCGCTCGTCCATATCGGCACGGGAGAGCTTTTCAAACAGGCGCACGCCGAAGGCAATATTATCGTAAATCGACATCGGGAACGGCGTGGGCTTCTGGAACACCATGCCAACGCGGGCGCGCAGCAGGGCAATATCCTGGCTGGCGGTGAGAATATTTTCACCGTCGAGCAGGATTTCTCCCTCAGCGCGCTGCTCCGGATAAAGAGAAAACATCTTGTTAAACGTGCGCAGCAGGGTGGACTTCCCGCAGCCCGATGGGCCGATGAACGCCGTCACCTGATTCTTGTTGATATCCAGGTTAATGTTCTTCAACGCATGGAACTTGCCATAGTAGAAGTTCAAATCACGAACCTGAATCATATTACTGGACGTGTTGTCAGCCATTCTCGTTCTCGCTTATTGGCGCCGCCGCAGCCGCGCTTCTCAATTAATGTTTACTCTTGGCAAAAATCACGCGCGCCAGGATATTCAACAGCAACACGCAGACGGTAATCAGCAGCACGCCCGCCCAGGCCAGGCTTTGCCATTCGGCAAACGGGCTCATGGCGAATTTGAAGATGGTTACCGGCAGGTTTGCCAGCGGCTGCATCATGTCGGTACTCCAGAACTGATTGGAGAGCGAGGTAAACAGCAGCGGGGCGGTTTCGCCCGCGATACGCGCAATCGCCAGCAGCACACCCGTCAGGATGCCCGATATCGACGCTTTTAAGGTGATTGCCGAAATCATTTTCCACTGCGGCGTACCCAGCGCATAGGCCGCTTCTCGCAGGCTGTCCGGCACCAGCTTCAGCATATTCTCCGTGGTACGGATAACGATCGGGATCTGCAACAGCGCCAGCGCAACCACGCCCGCCAGTCCCGAGAAGTGCTTCATCTGGGCAACAACAATCGTGTAAACAAACAGCCCGACCACAATAGAAGGTGCTGAGAGCAGAATGTCGTTAATAAAACGAATCACTTCGGCCAGCCAGGATTTGCGGCCATACTCGGCCAGATAAATACCCGCCATGATCCCCAGAGGCGTACCCACAGCCGTTGACCAGAGGATCAGCAGCCCGCTCCCGGCAATGGCGTTGGCAAGGCCGCCACCCGCCGTATTAGGCGGCGGCGTGTTCTCCGTAAACAGCGACAGCGTCATACCGTCGATGCCTCGGGTCACGGTGGTAAACAGGATCCAGACCAGCCAGAAGAGGCCAAAGGCCATGGTCAGCAGGGAAAGCGTCAGCGCGATACGGTTTTTGGTACGGCGCCACGCCTGCATTTTCCGGCGGGAGGCGTCCAGCTCGGCACGGGATTGCAGCTCCATCGTGGTCATGTGCGGGCTCCTTCACTTTTCGCCAGCTTCATCACCATCAGCTTTGAGCAGGCCAGTACGATAAAGGTAATCACAAACAGGATCAGTCCCAGCTCCATCAGGGCGGCGGTATGCACACCTGATTCGGCTTCAGCAAATTCGTTAGCCAGCGCGGAAGTAATACTGTTACCCGGCATAAACAGCGAAGGGCTGTCGAGCTGGTAGGTGTTGCCGATGATAAAGGTGACGGCCATGGTTTCCCCCAGCGCACGCCCCAGCCCCAGCATCACCCCACCGATCACGCCATTTTTGGTGAACGGCAGCACGATGCGCCAGATCACTTCCCAGGTTGTACAACCGATGCCGTAAGCAGATTCTTTCATCATGACCGGCGTCTGTTCGAAGACGTCACGCATGACGGAGGCGATATAAGGAATAATCATAATTGCCAGGATAATCCCGGCAGCCAGAATACCGATACCAAACGCCGGGCCAGAGAAGAGGGCACCAACGATGGGAATATTCGACATCAGGTCACCCAGCGGGGCCTGAAACCAGGTCGCAAACAGCGGCGCGAAAACAAACAGCCCCCACATGCCGTAAACAATGCTGGGGATAGCCGCCAGCAGTTCAATCGCCACCCCAAGCGGGCGACGCAGCCAGCTGGGTGCCAGTTCAGTCAGAAACAGGGCAATACCAAAGCTGACGGGAACGGCGATAACCAGGGCGATAATGGAGGTGACGATGGTGCCGTAGATCGGTACCAGCGCACCAAATTGTTCGTTGGGCGCATCCCAGGTTTTGGTCCACAGAAAGGAGAAGCCGAACTTCTGAATGCTGGGCCATGAGGAGACGATGAGCGAGACGATAATGCCGCCGAGCAGCAACAGCACAATCAGCGCAGCCAGTTTAACCAGCGCGCCGAAAATGAGATCACCTTGCTTACCGGGAGCCTTAAAAGTCGGCTTGGTTGCAGCCATAGAATTCTCGTTGTCGAAAGTGTTAAGGCGGCACGACGGCCGCCTCATGGCACGGAGCGAATCACTTCGCTCCCGTGAGCTGCTTAGTACAGCGCTTTACCGGAACTGTCTTTCACATTAGTTTTCCAGGCTGCGCGAATCTGCTCAACCACGGAGTCTGGCAGTGAAGCGTAATCCAGGCTGTTGGTGGTATCGCCACCGTTTTTGTAAGCCCAGTCAAAGAATTCCAGCACGGCCGCGCCTTTTTCCGGGTTAGCCTGATCTTTATGCATCAGGATGAAGGTGGTTGAGGCGATTGGCCACGCGTTCTCACCTTTCTGATAAGTCAGATCCTGAGCAAAGGACTCGCTCCAGTTGGCGCCTTTAGCGGCATCGCTAAAGCTCTGCTCGCTTGGCTCAACCGCTTTGCCATCGGCATCAATCAGTTTGGTATAGGCCAGGTTGTTCTGCTTGGCGTAGGCATATTCCACATAGCCGATTGACCCTGGCAGACGCTGAACAAACGCGGCGACGCCGTCATTGCCCTTGCCGCCCAGACCGGTTGGCCAGTTAACGGTATTGCCTTTACCGACCTTGCTGCTCCAGTCGCTGTTTACTTTAGAGAGGTAGCTGGTGAAGACGAAAGAGGTACCGGAACCGTCAGCGCGACGTACCACGTTGATGTTGCTGTCAGGCAGCTTCACGTCCGGGTTCAGCTTAACGATGGCCGGGTCGTTCCATTTTTTGATGTTGCCCAGGTAGATATCGCCCACGGTTTTGCCGTCCAGCGTCAGCTGACCCGATTTAACGCCAGGGATATTGACTGCCAGCACCACGCCACCGATCACGGTAGGGAACTGGAACAGGCCATTTTTATCCAGGTCTTCCTGTTTCATTGGCGCATCGGAGGCACCAAAGTCGACGGTTTTAGCAATAATTTGCTTCACGCCACCGGAAGAGCCGATCCCCTGGTAGTTAACCTGAGCGCCTGTTGCTTTGTTGTATTCTGCTGCCCATTTGTTATAGACCGGTGCCGGGAATGTCCCACCTGCGCCCGTCAGATTGGTGGCGGCAAAGGCAGAAACGGCGCTCAATGAAAGGGTTACTGCTACACATTGAGCCAGAGTTTTTTGCATCAGAGTCATGTTCCCTCCAGGGGAGTTGAAGTCAGGCTTAGCGCCTTTTTAGTCTGAGTTATGATTGCTGCTGGAGGCAAAATAGGACAGTTTCGTGACAGTAAAATGTCTCCTGTATTACAGTTTTATGACAGAGGTCAACAAATAACCAGTACTGATGCGCGGGGTCGTCATGGGCTAAGGAGGGAATGCGGTTTGTATGCGGATCGCCCAGCGAAATGCCGGGGGTATCATTGACGGCATTCTTCGGGGGAAAATTTCTGCGTCAGGCTTCTGACCGGATGCTAACGATTTTATTGCGGATTAATAAAAGCAGCGGGGAAGCGTGCTGATGTGCAGAGGGGTCCAGGCGCTGATTAACTGCCCAGTTCAGAAAGCAGAAACGCCCCCGAAGGGGCGTTTTTTTACTCCACGGTCACTGACTTCGCCAGGTTACGTGGCTGATCCACGTCTGTGCCTTTGATCAGCGCAACGTGATAGGAGAGCAGCTGGAGCGGCACGGTATAGAAGATTGGCGCAATCACCTCTTCCACGTGCGGCAGTGAAATAATCTTCATGCCTTCGCTATCGCTAAAGCCGGCATCCTGATCGGCAAATACATAGAGCAGGCCGCCACGAGCGCGCACCTCCTCGATATTTGACTTCAGTTTCTCCAGCAGCTCGTTGTTCGGCGCGACCACGATAACCGGCATATCGGCATCAATCAGCGCCAGCGGTCCGTGCTTCAGTTCACCGGCAGCATAAGCTTCAGCATGAATATAGGAGATCTCTTTCAGCTTCAGCGCCCCTTCCATCGCAATCGGATACTGATTGCCACGGCCAAGGAACAACGCATGATGCTTGTCGGAAAACTCCTCGGCCAGCGCCTCAATCAGTGTGTCCTGCGAGAGCATCTGTTCAATGCGGCTTGGCAGCGCCTGCAATCCATGCACGATATCATGCTCAATTTGCGCATCCACGCCCTTCAGACGGCCGATTTTCGCCACCAGCATCAGCAGGACGGTCAGCTGGGTGGTGAAGGCTTTCGTCGAGGCGACGCCAATCTCCGTGCCTGCTTTGGTCATCAGGGCCAGATCGGATTCACGCACCAGCGAGGAGCCCGCCACGTTACAAATGGCCAGCGAACCGAGGTAGCCCAGCTCTTTAGAAAGGCGAAGCGCGGCCAGCGTGTCCGCCGTCTCACCGGACTGGGAGAGGGTGATCAGCAGACTGTTTTTCCGCACCGCGGATTTGCGGTAACGAAACTCAGAGGCAATCTCCACGTCGCACGGCACGTTAGCAAGTGCTTCAAACCAGTAGCGCGAAACCATCCCTGAATTGTAAGAAGTCCCGCAGGCCACAATCTGAATATGCTCAACCTGGCTGAGCAGATCGTTCGCCGTTGGCCCCAGCTCGGTCAGATCGACCTCGCCGTGGCTGAAACGCCCGCTCAGGGTGTTTTTGATCGCCATCGGCTGCTCATAGATCTCTTTCTGCATATAGTGACGATAAAGGCCTTTATCACCCGCATCGTACTGTACGTTGGATTCAATCTCACTGCGCTGCACGGTTTCACCGTTACGATCGACAATGGTCACATCGCGGCGGGTGATTTCGGCAATATCGCCCTCTTCAAGATAGATAAAGCGGCGGGTGACCGGCAGCAGCGCCAGCTGATCGGAAGCGATGAAGTTTTCACCCACGCCGCGACCAATCACCAGCGGACTACCGGAACGCGCAGCCACCAGCACCGAGGGGTCGCGGCTGTCCATAATAACCATGCCATAGGCGCCGCGCAGCTGCGGGATAACCCTCAGCACCACTTCACGCAGCGTACCGCCCTGCTTCTGCTCCCAGTGAACCAGGTGAGCGACCACTTCGGTATCGGTTTCTGAGGCAAAGCGATAGCCGCGGGCCTGCAGCTGCTCGCGCAGCGGCTCATGGTTTTCAATGATGCCGTTATGGACGACGATAACATGCTCAGAGATATGAGGATGCGCATTGGCTTCAGACGGCTCGCCGTGCGTTGCCCAGCGCGTATGAGCAATACCGGTGCCGCCTTCCAGGGAAGTGGTTTCCGCCGCTTCCGCCAGCTTCTGAACTTTGCCCAGCCGGCGAAGGCGGGTCACTTCTCCTTTTGCCGTCACCACAGCCAGCCCGGCTGAGTCATACCCCCGGTACTCAAGGCGGCGTAATCCTTCCAGCAGGATCTCGGCGATATCACGTTGCGCTACTGCACCTACAATTCCACACATAGTGTTTTTCCTGACGACATGGCGCGATGGCCATTAGCTTTGCCTACCGATCTGATTAATCCGGTATATTCCGGTACCCCGAGCCTTGTAGAGAGTGGGGTTTATTTTTGTATGACTGCCTGACTGAGGGCGGAATTGCTCCCGCCCTGAAAAATAAGTTATGACTTCTTCACCGGCCGCTGCCAGCCGGTTTTCAGGTTCTGATCTTTGCGGTTATAGACCAGGCCTTCGGCGGTGACATCCTGCATCACCGTCGTGCCAGCGGCGATGGTAACGCCCGCCGCAATGGAAACAGGCGCAACCAGCTGCGTATCTGAGCCAACAAAGACGTTATCACCAATGGTGGTTCTGGACTTGTTCACGCCGTCATAGTTGCAGGTAATAGTGCCGGCACCGATATTAACGCCAGCGCCGATCTCGGCGTCACCGAGGTAGCTCAGGTGGCCCGCCTTGGAGCCTTTGCCCAGGATAGCTTTCTTCATCTCGACGAAGTTCCCCACGTGCGCGCCTTCCGCCAGCTTACTCCCCGGACGCAGTCGGGCAAAGGGCCCTACCGTGCTGGCAGCGGCCAGCTCGGCATCTTCCAGCACGCTGTAGGCGCTGATTTCGCAATCGTCGCCAATGATGCAGTTTTTCAGGTGGCAGCCGCTGCCGATTTTAACGCGGTTACCCAGCGTCACCCGCCCTTCGATAATGACGTTCGTATCAATCACCACGTCCCGCCCGTGCTTCAGCTCGCCCCGTAAATCAAAACGGGCGGGGTCGTTGAGCATGACGCCGGCCAGCAGCAGCCTTTCCGCCTGCTCCGCCTGGTAGATACGCTCAAGCGTTGCCAGCTGAAGCCGGTTGTTAACGCCGTCGGTCTCCGTGGCACGGTCCGGATGCACCGCTTCGGTGACGCGTCCTTCCTGATGCGCCAGGGCGATGATATCGGTAATGTAGTATTCACCCTGGGCATTGTTATTGGTCAGCTTGCTGAGCCAGCGCTTCATATCGGCCCCGTTAGCCATCAGGATGCCGGTATTGACCTCATTAATGGCCAGGTGCGCCGGTGAGGCATCTTTCTGCTCAACAATGCCGACAACCGAGCCGTTGCTGCGGAGAATACGTCCGTAGCCAGTAGGGTTCTCCAGCATCACAGTCAGCAGGGCGATGCCGCCTTCTGGTTTAGCGCGCTGTAGCCGCTGCAAGGTCGGTACTGAAATCAGCGGGACGTCGCCGTACAGCATCAGGATGTCTTCATCGTCGGCAAAGTGCGGGGCAGCCTGCTGCATCGCGTGCCCCGTGCCCAGCTGTTCCGCCTGCAACACCCAGTTCAGGGAAGGATCGGTCAGCGTGGATTGTAAAAGGTCTCCGCCATGGCCGTAGACCAGATGTACCTTTCTGGCACCGAGGCCGTTTGCGGCATCAATAACGTGTTGCACCATCGGTTTTCCGGCAAGCAAGTGCAGCACCTTTGGCAGATCGGAGTACATGCGGGTTCCCTTGCCAGCAGCAAGGATCACCACACTCATCGGGCTGTTAGACATAGTCATCCTGAACATTCTGTAATTAGACGGAAGTAAAACGGTTTGACGCCGAAATTACTACATTTTTCTCGGTCCAAAATTAGGCGCGCGGCCGCCGGAGCGCAAGCAAAAAAAAATGCCAGTCAGTTTCCTGACTGGCATTCTTGCTTAAACCTGGGCTACATCGCTTTTTTGGTCAACTCGATCACGCGCAGTTTGGCGATCGCTTTAGCCAGTTCAGCCGACGCGGTAGCAAAATCCACATCGCCGTGAGAGCTGTTCATATGCTCTTCGGCTTTGCGCTTCGCTTCAATCGCGCGGGCTTCGTCGAGGTCGGTGCCGCGAATCGCCGTATCAGCCAGCACGGTAACCGCGCCGGGCTGAACTTCCAGTAGGCCGCCGGAGAGATAAATATACTCTTCGTCACCCTGCTGCTTAACGATACGCACCATACCCGGTTTAATGGCGGTCAGCAGCGGTGCGTGTCCGGGGAAAATCCCCAGCTCGCCTTCGCTACCTGACACCTGAATTTTCTGTACCAGGCCTTCGAACATCTTCTGTTCAGCGCTGACGACGTCCAGGTGATAAGTCATAGCCATAATTAACCTCCAGAGAAACTTCCCGTTATATTTCAGGCTGCACTGGCGTTAACCCTGCCGCTACAACCCGAAATAATCCGGGAGATGATTACAGTTTCTTCGCTTTTTCCACGGCTTCTTCGATAGAACCGACCATGTAGAAAGCCTGCTCAGGCATGTGGTCGAATTCACCGTCCATGATGCCTTTAAAGCCACGGATGGTATCTTTCAGCGACACATACTTGCCTGGAGAACCGGTAAAGACTTCCGCCACGAAGAATGGCTGGGAGAGGAAGCGCTGCATTTTACGAGAGCGCGCAACCACCAGCTTGTCTTCTTCTGACAGTTCGTCCATACCCAGGATGGCGATGATGTCTTTCAGTTCCTGATAACGCTGCAGCAGTGACTGTACGCCACGCGCTACGTCGTAGTGCTCCTGACCAACAACCAGCGGATCCAGCTGACGGCTGGTGGAATCCAGCGGGTCAACGGCCGGGTAGATACCCAGAGACGCGATCTGACGGCTCAGTACCACAGTTGCATCAAGGTGAGCAAAGGT
Source organism: Pantoea sp. FN060301 (assembly GCA_050410775.1). Lineage (GTDB taxonomy): Bacteria > Pseudomonadota > Gammaproteobacteria > Enterobacterales > Enterobacteriaceae > Erwinia. The sequence goes on along the minus strand of CP191229.1, from coordinate 4,144,634 downwards.
GGTGGCTGGAGATGGGTCAGTCAGGTCATCCGCAGGCACGTATACGGCCTGTACGGAGGTAATAGAACCGGTCTTGGTTGAGGTGATACGTTCCTGCAGAACACCCATCTCTTCCGCCAGCGTTGGCTGGTAGCCTACCGCTGAAGGCATACGACCCAGCAATGCGGAAACTTCCGTACCGGCCAGGGTGTAACGATAGATGTTATCGATGAACAGCAGTACGTCACGCCCTTCGTCACGGAATTTCTCAGCCATGGTCAGACCGGTCAGCGCAACGCGCAGACGGTTTCCTGGCGGCTCGTTCATCTGGCCATAGACCAGGGAAACTTTATCGATAACGTTGGAGTCGGTCATTTCGTGGTAGAAGTCGTTACCCTCACGAGTACGCTCGCCCACACCGGCAAACACGGAGAAACCTGAGTGCTCAGCCGCAATGTTACGGATAAGCTCCATCATGTTTACGGTTTTACCTACGCCCGCGCCGCCGAACAGGCCGACTTTACCGCCCTTCGCAAACGGACACATCAGGTCGATTACCTTGATACCGGTTTCCAGCAGCTCCTGAGAGTTGGACTGGTCTTCGTATGAAGGTGCAGAACGGTGGATCGCCCAACGCTCTTCTTCGCCGATGTCGCCTTTCATATCGATTGGCTCACCCAGCACATTCATGATACGACCGAGCGTTGCGGTGCCGACCGGCACTTCAATTGGGTGCTCAAGGTCAACCACGTCCAGGCTGCGCTTCAGGCCGTCTGAAGAACCCATAGCGATGGTACGCACCACGCCGCCGCCCAGCTGCTGCTGCACTTCCAGCACCAGACGAGTATCACCATTTTTGACCTCAAGCGCGCTGTACACTTGCGGTACGGCGTCCTGAGGGAACTCGACGTCCACCACGGCGCCGATTACCTGGACAATCTTTCCAGTAGCCATCTTGAATCCTCTACCTAATCATTTAACCTGGTTAAACCGCGGAGGCCCCACCGACAATCTCGGTAAGTTCCTGGGTGATGCTGGCCTGACGAGCTTTGTTGTATACCAACTGCAACTCTTTGATCAGGTTTCCGCCGTTGTCGGTCGCTGCCTTCATCGCCACCATACGCGCGGCCTGTTCGCTGGCCAGGTTTTCGACAACACCCTGGTAGACCTGAGACTCGACGTAGCGGCGCAGCAGGGTGTCCAGCAGCGCTTTCGGGTCCGGTTCGTACAGGTAATCCCAGGTACTTTTCTTCACAACGCCTTCGTCTTCATCCGCTGGCGGTAATGGCAGCAGCTGAACGATTTGTGGAGACTGAGACATGGTGTTGATAAATTTGTTGCTGACGATAAACAGCTTGTCGAGACGGCCTTCATCATAGGCCTGTAACATCACTTTCACCGGGCCAATCAGATCGGACAGTGAAGGTTTGTCGCCCATGCCGGTGACCTGCGCCACCACGTTGCCGCCAACGGAGCTGAAGAATGAGAGACCTTTGGAACCGATAATCGCCAGATCGCTCTCAACGCCTTTATCGGACCAGACTTTCATATCCGCCAGCAATTTTTTGAACAGGTTAATGTTCAAACCACCACAAAGCCCGCGGTCGGTAGATACGACCAGGTAGCCGACGCGCTTAACGTCACGCTCTTCCAGGTAAGGGTGCTTGTACTCCAGATTCCCTAACGCAATGTGACCAATCACTTTGCGCATGGTCTCTGCATAAGGACGGCTGGCCGCCATGCGTTCCTGCGATTTACGCATCTTGGAGGCGGCGACCATTTCCATCGCTTTGGTGATCTTCTGCGTATTCTGAACGCTTCCGATCTTACTACGTATCTCTTTTGCGCCGGCCATAAGCTTCTCCTCAAAGCCTTGCGGCCTGCCCGTTAAGGGGCAAGCCGCCAGACATTACCAGGACTGGGTTTTCTTGAACGTTTCGAGGAGGCCTTTCAGCTTCTCTTCGATATCGCCGTTGTAATTACCAGACTGGTTGATATCAGCCATCAGCTCGGCATGTTCGCGATCGGCAAAGGCCAGCAGTGCGGCTTCGAAGTCACCGATTTTCGCCAGTTCGACGTCATTCAGGTAGCCACGCTCGGCCGCGAACAGCACCAGACCCTGCTGCGCGACGGACATCGGCGCATACTGTTTCTGCTTCAGAAGCTCGGTCACTTTCTGACCGTGGCTCAGCTGTTTGCGGGTTGCTTCATCCAGATCGGAAGCGAACTGAGAGAACGCTGCCAGTTCACGATACTGCGCCAGCGCGGTACGAATACCACCGGACAGTTTCTTGATGATCTTGGTCTGAGCAGCACCCCCTACACGGGATACCGAAATACCCGGGTTAACGGCCGGACGAATACCGGAGTTAAACAGGTTAGTTTCCAGGAAGATCTGACCATCGGTAATCGAGATTACGTTGGTTGGCACGAACGCGGAAACGTCGCCCGCCTGGGTTTCGATAATCGGCAGTGCGGTCAGAGAGCCGGTTTTACCTTTCACTTCACCGTTGGTGAAACGCTCAACGTACTCAGCGCTAACGCGTGAAGCACGCTCCAGCAGACGGGAGTGGAGGTAGAACACGTCACCAGGGAATGCTTCACGACCCGGTGGGCGACGCAGCAGCAGAGAAACCTGACGGTAAGCAACGGCCTGTTTGGACAGGTCATCATAAACGATCAGCGCATCTTCACCGCGGTCACGGAAGTATTCGCCCATTGCGCAACCGGCATATGGCGCCAGATATTGCAGTGCAGCGGATTCAGAAGCGGTAGCCACAACAACGATGGTGTTAGCCAGCGCGTTATGCTCTTCCAGCTTGCGAACCACGTTAGCGATGGTAGACGCTTTCTGACCGATAGCGACGTACACACACTTGATACCGGAGTCGCGCTGGTTGATGATCGCATCGATCGCCATCGCGGTTTTACCGGTCTGACGGTCACCGATGATCAGCTCACGCTGGCCACGGCCGATTGGAATCATCGCATCGACTGACTTGTAGCCAGTCTGTACGGGCTGGTCAACGGACTGACGGTCGATAACGCCAGGTGCGATAACTTCGATCGGCGAGAAGCCGTCGTTGTCGATTGCGCCTTTACCGTCAATAGGTGCACCCAGGGTGTTCACCACGCGGCCCAGCAGGCCACGGCCAACCGGTACTTCAAGAATACGGCCAGTACACTTAACCTTCATGCCTTCGGCAAGGTCAGCGTAAGGACCCATCACAACAGCACCTACGGAGTCGCGCTCCAGGTTCAGTGCGATGGCAAAACGGTTGCCCGGCAGTGCGATCATCTCACCCTGCATAACATCGGCCAGGCCGTTTACGCGGATGATACCGTCACTGACGGATACGATAGTACCTTCATTGTGAGCTTCGCTCACTACATTGAACTGAGCAATGCGCTGCTTGATCAGTTCGCTGATTTCGGTGGAATTCAGTTGCATAAGCTCCAGTCCCCTTAAGACTGCAAGACGTCTGCAAGACGCTCAAGACGGCCGCGTACGCTGCCGTCAATGACCATATCACCCGCACGGATGATTACGCCTGCCATTACAGACTTATCAATTTTGCAATTCAGCTTAACTTTGCGTGACAGACGTTTTTCCATTGCGGCGCTGATTTTGGTCAGCTGTTCGTCACTCAGTGTAGTGGAAGAGATTACCTCAACATCGGCGGTCGCATCGTGTGCGGCACGCAGCTGGATAAACTGTGCCAATACAGCAGGTAGCGCTGGTAAACGTTTGTTTTCAGCCATTACCTTAATCAGGTTCTGACCGGCTTCGTCCAGTTGATCACCGCAGATAGCGATGAACTGCGCAGACAACGCTTCCGGCGCAAGCGCGCCGGAAAGAAGTTCTGCTACCTGTTCATTGCTGGCTACCTCGGTAGCGAACGCCAGCATCTGCTGCCAGCGATCGACACTTTGATGCTCAACAGCAAAGTCAAAAGCTGCTTTGGCGTAGGGGCGAGCTACAGTAGTAAATTCAGACATCAGCCCCTCCCTCCTTACAGTTCAGCGACCAGTTTATCAACGATGTCGCTGTTAGCAGCTTCATCCACGGAACGTTCAATAATTCTCTCGGCGCCGGCAACAGCCAGCATCGCGACTTGCTTACGCAACTCTTCACGTGCACGTTTGCGTTCGGCGTCAATTTCAGCCTGCGCCTGGGCGACGATCTTGTTACGTTCCTGCTCAGCCTCAGCTTTCGCTTCGTCCAGGATCTGCGAACGACGCTTATTAGCTTGTTCGATGATGACCTGAGCCTCTTCTTTCGCTTTCTTCAGCTGATCGGACGCATTACTCTGCGCGAGATCCAAATCTTTCCTGGCACGTTCAGCAGAAGCAAGGCCTTCGGCAACTTCTTTCTGGCGCTTTTCGATAGCAGCCATCAGCGGCGGCCATACGTACTTCATGCAGAACGCGACAAACAGGATGAACGCGATAGCCTGGCCGAGGATTGTTGCGTTAATGTTCACAGCACAATGCCTCTTGTTAAGTTAACTTTTTTCTGCGGCTGCCGGGGCAGTCTACAGAAGCCGTTCATCGCCAAACGTATACGCTCAGCGATGAACAATCGGTTTACGCTACAGCAAACATCACGTACAGACCCAGACCTACAGCGATCATCGGGATTGCATCCACCAGACCCATTACAACAAAGAACTGCGTACGCAGCAGAGGGATCAGATCCGGTTGACGCGCGGCGCCTTCCAGGAATTTACCTCCGAGGATGCCGATACCGATCGCAGCACCGATTGCCGCTAAGCCCATCATCACAGCGGCAGCCATGTACAGCAGATCCATATTCAGGTTTTCCATGACAGTCTCCAGTTTGTTTCAGTTAAAACGCAGTTGTGTTGAGAAAAATATCAATGTTCTTCAGATGCCATCGACAGATAGACAATCGTTAAGACCATGAAAATGAAAGCCTGCAACGAAATGATCAGGATGTGGAAAATGGCCCATGGCACATTCAGAACCCACTGTGACCACCACGGCAACAGGCCGGCAATCAGGATAAAAATCAATTCACCCGCGTACATGTTGCCGAACAGTCGCAGACCGAGAGAAACCGGTTTGGACAGCAGGCTCACACCTTCAAGGATCAGGTTGATCGGGATGAAAATGGGGTGATTGAAGGGTTGCAGAGTCAGCTCTTTAGTAAAGCCCCCAATGCCTTTCATCTTGATGCTGTAGAACAGAATCAAAATAAATACGCCAAGCGCCATCGAGAGCGTGATGTTCACGTCTGCAGAAGGCACCACACGCAGCGCTGGCAGCCCAAAAACATGCTCGCCGATAAACGGCAGCAGGTCGATAGGCAGCAGGTCCATGAAGTTCATCAGGAAGACCCAGACGAAAATCGTCAGGGCCAGCGGTGCAATGACTTTGCTTTTGCCGTGATACATGTCGCGCACGTTGCTATCGACAAAACCGACAACCAGCTCAATCGCGGCCTGAAGCTTGCCTGGTACGCCGCTGGTCGCTGATTTCGCTACTTTGCGAAACAGCACCAGGAACGCCAGTCCCAGCACCACAGAGAAAAACATGGAGTCGATATTTAATAACCAGAACGTCGCCGGAGCGTCGTGCGGATTCACTAGCTCGAAGGTACGCAGGTCGATCTGAAGATGCGTCAGATGGTGACCTATGTATTCCTGCGGCGTAGAGATTTCTCCTGCAGCCATGATGCCTCTTACCCTTTGTTGTTAATTACAGCCGGGGCGACAATTTGCACAATCACCACCGATAACCAGGCCAGTCCGAGCGGCATAAACACCGCTTTAAACACCGCCAGCGCCATGATAAGCAGGAGAATGGTGGTCAGAACCTTCAGCACTTCACCCAGTGCGAAACTCCATGCCACGCGGCCCTTAACCGGGTCTCCTGCCTGATGGCGCCAGGCAAAAATCATAAACAATACATTTGGCAGCCAGGCTGCCATTCCACCCGCAAGCGCGGACAAGCCCCAGGTCAACTCTTTAAGGGCAAACAGCGCGCCGATTACGACAAAGGTCACCAGCTGAAGAAGCAGCACGGTTCGGGCAAATTTCACTCTGTAAAGGGACACTGACATGACGCTGAAACTCTCCTGCCCCGATAGGGGTATGTCGCGTGTCGTATAAAACTGCCTTTGCTCTTTTGAGTCAAGCAGCAAAAAACGAGCAAATTATACGGTGCGCCCCTGCAATTTCAATGGATAAGTAGCGAAAAGGTGAACAATTATTTAAATTTCTTTCTGACGGCCGCTTTTTCATATTTGTCAGGAAGGGTAAAGCACACAAAATGTCCCTTTATTAGGGGTAAAGCTTGTTCACAAAGCGTGCGGAAGATCACAATTTAGTAATGTAAGCAGGCTCAGGTCGCTAAGAATTATCTTAGCAAATATAAATGAATTCAATTAATTACTATATTTATCAGCATGTTAATTAATATTATTTCCCGAAGCGCTCATTCCTGCAATAAAAAACGCTTATTGACTTTATGAGCCGCCATTCCTTTTTTTTGCTGACGCATTTCAGCCCCGCGATAAAGACCCTATATTTTCCACAGTAATGAATTCTTTCGGAGGCCAGCGGAAATTACGTGATATTTATGATACCGTTTTGTGAAATTAACGTTAAATGTAACAGGGAATTTCCATCGGTTTCAGCCTGCGTTTTTAACCTTAACGAAACAACCTGCCCGCTAAAAATTTGTGAAGAAAGTCACTCGAAAGCCTGGTTTTCAGACAATCTCCTCCGCCTCATTCCAGCTCTCCGGCAAGCCGGATCAAAATAGTCATCCGACTTAACTAAAATTCAACCCGCTAAAGCACTTAGTAAGTGCAGGGCCTTTCGGGCATTTAAGGATTTTGCCTGGCAAAACAGCATAAATCCTCTCCATTATATTCCGCAATAAGGGGAGGCCCGGGCTGGCAATCGCCCTTATTTTGCTCGCTTGATGATAACCAGATGCCGCTCGCCTTCCAGCTGAGGAACGGATAAACGCACCACCCGATCCAGGCTAAAACCCGCCGGTAAAGCAGCAATTTCCGCCTCTGGTACTACTCCTTTAAGAGCATAAAACCGCCCTTCCCCACCAGGTAAATGGTGACACCAGTTCAGCATATCATTCAGAGAAGCGAAGGCGCGGCTGATTACGCCATCAAACGGCGGCTCGGCAGGCCAGTCTTCTACGCGGCTCTGTACTGGTTCAATATTGTCCAGCTTCAGCTCATGCTGCACCTGCTTCAGGAAGCGGATACGCTTGCCCAGGCTGTCCAGCAGCGTGAAATGAGCATCCGGGCGGACAATCGCCAGCGGCACGCCAGGAAGACCAGGCCCGGTGCCGACGTCAATAAAACGGCTTCCGTGCAGATGAGGTTCAACCACGATACTGTCCATTATATGGCGAACCAGCATCTGCTCAGGCTCGCGTACGGAAGTCAGGTTATAAGCCTTGTTCCATTTATGCAGCATCTCCACGTAACCGACCAGCTGCTGTTTTTGCTGATCGGACAGGGTAATCTGGGCGGCGTTGAGCAGCGATGAGAGTTTGTTTATCACTAGACGGTCCACAAAATGAGGGTGAACGATTCACCCCGGTTTAACGCAACAGGTTTGCCGGGTGGGAAGGCCCCACCCGGTGCATCAGGCACTTTTACGCAGTAAACCCTGTTTTTTCAGATAGATCAACAGAATGGATATCGCAGCCGGGGTGATCCCGGAAATGCGCGAAGCCTGACCGATCGATCCCGGCTTATGATCGTTCAGCTTGGCAATGGCCTCATTGGAGAGGCCGCTGACCTGCTGGTAATCCAGCCCGGCAGGCAGAAGCGTATTCTCATTACGCAGCTGGCGATCGATCTCCTCCTGCTGACGGGCAATGTAGCCTTCGTATTTTACCTGAATCTCCACCTGCTCGGCTGCCTGCGGATCGCTTAGCGCCGGGGCGAAGGTGCTCAACGTCATCAGCTGGGCATAAGTCATCTCAGGACGACGCAGCAGATCTTCTCCGCTGGCTTCTTTGGTCAGGGCAGCGCTCAGCACGCCGTTCACTTCCGCGACCTTTTCAGATTTCGGATGAACCCAGATATCCCGGAGGCGCTGACGCTCCTGCTCAATGCTTTCCAGCTTTTCGTTAAAGCGCGCCCAGCGAGCGTCGTCCACAAGGCCAAGCTCACGGCCCGCTTCTGTCAGGCGCAGATCGGCATTGTCTTCACGCAGCATCAGGCGGTATTCCGCACGTGATGTGAACATCCGGTAGGGTTCTTTGGTGCCCAGTGTGCAGAGGTCGTCGACCAACACGCCCAGGTAGGCCTGATCGCGGCGCGGCGCCCAGCTCTCTTTGTCCGCCGCCAGGCGCCCGGCATTGAGGCCAGCCAGCAGCCCCTGAGCGGCCGCTTCTTCGTAGCCGGTGGTGCCGTTGATCTGTCCCGCAAAGAACAGCCCCTGAATAAATTTGCTTTCGAGCGTAGGCTTCAAATCGCGTGGGTCGAAGAAATCATACTCAATAGCGTAACCCGGCCGGACGATCTTCGCGTTTTCCAGTCCCTTCATGGAACGTACGATCTGCATCTGTACGTCAAACGGCAGGCTGGTTGAAATGCCGTTGGGGTAGATTTCATTGCTGGTCAGCCCTTCAGGCTCCAGGAATATCTGGTGAGCGTTACGATCGGCAAACCGCATCACCTTATCTTCGATCGACGGACAGTAGCGAGGGCCGATCCCTTCGATCACCCCGGCGTACATCGGGCTGCGATCCAGGTTTTCGCGGATCACCTGATGGGTCTGCTCGTTAGTGTAGGTGATGTAGCAAGGCACCTGCTGAGGATGCTGTGAAGCATTGCCCATAAACGAGAAGACCGGTGCCGGCGTGTCGCCGTGCTGTGGTGCGAGCACGCTGAAATCAATGCTTCTGGCATCGATACGCGGAGGTGTTCCGGTTTTCAGACGGCTGACGCGTAGTGGCAGTTCCCGCAGACGACGGGCAAGCGGTATGGAAGGCGGATCGCCCGCACGTCCACCGCTATAGTTATCCATGCCGATATGAATTTTGCCATCGAGGAATGTTCCGACGGTCAGCACGACAGCTTTTGCACGGAACTTGAGTCCCATCTGCGTAACTGCCCCAACGACACGATCGTTTTCCACAATGAGATCCTCAACCGCCTGCTGGAAGATCATCAGGTTAGGCTGGTTCTCCAGTACGGTACGGACTGCTTGTCGGTAAAGCACGCGATCTGCCTGCGCACGGGTCGCCCGCACTGCCGGCCCTTTGCTGGCGTTTAGTATCCTAAACTGGATACCCGCCTGGTCGATCGCATGCGCCATCAGCCCACCCAGTGCGTCCACTTCCTTAACCAGATGTCCTTTTCCGATACCACCGATCGCTGGATTACATGACATTTGTCCAAGCGTATCAATGTTATGGGTTAATAACAGGGTTTGCTGACCCATTCGGGCAGCCGCCAGTGCGGCTTCGGTACCCGCATGACCACCACCAATTACGATGACGTCAAAAGGATCTGGATAAAACATGGTACTGCACCTCGCGGTTTGGCGAATTGAGGAATTGCTGCTTGGGCCGTGGATTCTACTCAACTTTTCATCGAGTGGGAAACCTCAGGTCCCGGTACGTTATTAAAAAGAAGATCTTTTTATTTAGAGATCTCTTTACTAGATCTTCTATTAGGATCGACGATCTCTGTGGATAAGCCTTTTTTACTGATTACGATCATTGGTTTACCAGGGATCGTTTGCTGTGAAAGATCGGTGATCCTGCGGCGTATAAGCTGGGATCAAAATAGCATGTTATGCACAGGGTCCGATCGTTAATCGAGTTGTTATTGGGATAACAACCGGTTATCACCGGGTATTGAGCCTTGTTATCCACAGTTGATCGCTAAAAAAACGCACGATTAGGGACTTTATTTACAAAACTCCCCGCGTTTTTTTGATCGCTGGCGGCCTTTTAGCGGAGATCCAACGGCAGGATCGTCAGTTCAGTAACATCTTCCAGTTCAGGATCCACTCTTCCGCGGGATCTTCAGGGATCTCATGTTCGAGAATATCGATATCCAGACGATCGCCAAGCCGTTTTGCTCCGCAGGCGGTCAGCAGCACATCCATTTTTTCAATAGCACCGCAGAAAAGATCGTACTCACGATTACCGATACCGACTGCGCCATAGCGAACCTGACTCAAATCAGGCCGGGTTTCCGTTAACTGATCGAACAGCGGCTGCAGATTGTCTGGCAGATCGCCCGCGCCATGCGTGGAGGTGACCACCAGCCAGGTACCTGCCAGCGGGAGCGCTTCCAGTTCCGGGCCGTGCAGTATCTCAGTTGAGAAGCCCTCTTCTTCTAACTTCTCAGCCAGATGTTCAGCAACATACTCCGCGCTGCCTAAGGTACTGCCAGTAATAAAGGTTACATCAGCCATACAGGGATCCCTGTCGTGCAAAGGCGGTTATTGTACGCTGTGATCAGGCTGGGATCTACCTGTGGAAAAATGGGGTTTTTATGCGGGCCATCTGGCGGACTTGCCCCTGTTGCTTCTGGCAGCGCCCGCATCACTCAGCGGTTAAAGTGGCGTGTGGGCGCTATATGCAGGTCGGGCTGGGCTGACTGCAGCACTAAAGGTGCGTTTAGTAGCGGGATTAATTTGGAAAACTAGCTGTGGATAATTTTGTGCACAGATCAGGGTTTGATCGTGCGCATGATCGGGTTCTGGAGGGAGATCAGCGTTTCCGTTGACTGTATTTCATCAATGGTCTGGATCTTGTTGATCAACACCTGCTGAAGCGCATCTATAGAACGGCACATCACCTTAATAAAGATGCTGTAGTGACCCGTGGTGTACCAGGCTTCCACCACTTCATCAAGCGCGTCCAGTTTTGCCAGCGCGGCAGGGTAATCGCGGGCGCTTTTGAGGATAATCCCGATAAAGCAGCAGACATCGTAGCCAAGCTGTCGTGGGTCCACTTCCACGCGGGTCCCTTTGATGATCCCCGCCTGCTTCATCTTCTCCACCCTGACGTGGATAGTGCCCGGGCTGACGTTAAATTGCTTGGCCAGCTCGGCATAGGCCGTACGGGCGTTCTCCATCAGGGCATTCAGGATACCGCGATCCAGGTTATCAATTTGCTGGTTATCTGCCACAGTGGCTCCGGGGTTAACGATTTAACAGAATATGTCTGATTAATGTGCGGGAAATGAAGGGAAGTGGCAATAATCTTGTGGAATAAACAACGGGCACTTGCATGCCCGCTGGAGATCGGACTTTAACGCTTACGCCAGACCGTCAGCTGGGCGGCGATGTGCTGGAATTTACGGGCCGTTTCACGGATAACAAAAGGCACATCCTGCGGCGGTATGGCAAATGCCTGTTACCGTAATGAGCGATTAGCGCTGCCAGCGCCGGAGCAGACGGCTTTTCAGACCGGTATCGAAGCGCCAGATAAGATCAAAGATGCGCATGATGCCCGGTTTCCCATGATCGGATAGCGCAACCGCATGAAATATCTGATTTTGTTGCTGCTGATGCTGTTTGATGCGCTTTACCAGCTCTTCAGGCAGCCGCTGCGCGATAAAATCAGAAATGATTACCGCATCGGCTTCCTTCCAGACCGGGGTGGCGAGCTTGATCAGCACGGCATCCAGGCAGGCAGCCAGATCGGTGCCGCCGCGAAAGCGCTGGCTGAGAAAACGGATAGCCTGAGCGATACCATCACCCGCCGTCAGCTCATAGCTGATGATTTCGTGGGCAAACAGCATGATATGGCAGCGACGATTCTCTGCGAGCGCAACCTTTAACAGGGCGAGGCAGAACGCTTTGGCGCAGCGTTCGTTGAACCCGCCCATGGAGCCTGAAGTGTCCACACAGACGATAAAGGGCCCCCGGGGCTGCTGGTCGTGCTGCTGGTGGGCGACAGGACGCTGTGTGTATTTGTCATGCCAGGCATCGCCCTGAAGACGGTAAGTAAGCAGCCGCTTTTCGACCAGCCGCCGGTAAAACTCCAGCTCCAGTTCGCTGATGCCGAGCATGACCAGTTCCGGTGGCAGAAGGCGAAGAATATCGTCGCTCTGATGCAGCCCGCTGACCTCTTCCGGCACACCGGAGGGCTCCCTGATCTGATGATGGAATACTTCCAGCGGCGCTTCATCCGCAGGGACAGCCTTTGCCTCACGGCTGCGCCCGAGCTGCTCTGCCAGCTTCATCAGCGAAGGCTGCCCGGCTAGAAAGTCGCCATACTCGACGATCAGCTGATAATCACCGCGCTGGAGAGGGCTGCGGGTGAGATCCCACAGGCGTCCTGCGGCGGCCTCATCGCTGTCGGAGAGAACCGGCGCCAGCTGCCCGCTCATCGCCATCCGCTGCTGCAGCTCTGCCAGCAGCTTTTCCCGCTCCTCCTCCAGCAGTTGCTGATTCAGCGTCAGGGTTTGCAGCGTCAGGCTGAGACGCCAGCGCTGAAGAAAAAGCGTTTGCTGCGGCTGGCTCAGTAAGTCCGCCGCCCCGGCGTGAGCGGCCAGCGTGCGGGCTTTCTCTGCGAAGGGCGAAGCGTGTTGCTCAAGCCAGTCGAGCAGTCCGGGCAGCTGCTGGCAGAAATGTGCGTGGCTGAGCAACTGGAAACGCTGGAAGCGGGAGAATTCCTCCGCCAGTTCCCCCGGCACGGCCGTGTTCTTCATCTGTTGCATCACGCCCGCTTTCCATCTGGGCAGATCGCGCATCATGGCCTTTTTCAGGCCGGGAAACTTTTCAAAAAAAAGCGCCAGCTGCGGGCTGGCTAACAGGGCTATAGCCAGTTCCTCGATCAGATCGTTTTCGCTGATGGCAAGGAACATGCTGAGCGTTTCAAGCGAAATCACCGCCGCGCCTGCTGCAATCCATCAGCAACCTGCTGCAAGCTTTCCTCGATTCTGGCCAGCCAGTCGTCACTGATAAACAGGCAGCGCTGATGCTGACTGAACAACATACGCTGGGCGCGAAGCTGGGTTTCGACCTCGTCGAGCGCCTGGACAATCTCTTCCGGCAGGCCGCTGATTTCCTGCTTCCCCGGGAGCATCAGCCTTGAGGTTTGCAGGCTGGCATCGCGCAGCGTCAGGCAGTCATTGCCGTCCACATGCAGATCCAGCGTCTGGGCAAAGCCGATACCGTTGAGCTTGCCGCGCACGTCGCCGCCTTTTTGCAGCCAGTGTTGTAAATCATCGCGCGCAATAACCACATGGGTAACCTGCATATCATGCAGCATCAGCGGTTTTTGCAGCATCAGCGTCAGGGCATTATCCGCCAGCGTTTCTGGCAGTTCATAATGCGGTTTACGGCTGAACATGCCGCCGTGCTTTTCCAGCCTGATGGCCAGCTCAACGCTTTTCTCCTGCTGGAGGGCAAGACGACGCGATGCTATCTGCTGAAGCTTGATCAGCATCGGCTGCTGTTGCCATGCCTGCTGGGTAATCAGGTTTTCGATTTCACGATCGAGCAGCGCCATGGAGGCCAGATCGTGCCACAGGCAGTCTTTCAACAGGATCAGATCAACGGGGGCGATGGTATCGCGTCCGCTGTAGAACGCGCAGGCCTGTAAAAGATGAAGCGCTTTTTTCCAGCGGCGATCGGAGATGTAGGGCGCTTCCGGCTGGTTTTCCAGCTGCTGACGCAGCAGGAAGATAAGTTCAAAAACTTCATCCGGCAGCGCAACCTGAGTAATTCCTTTTTGCCACGCGCTATACTCTTCATCACTGATGCACAGGTTATCCGCTACCGGATTGCTGTTCTCATCCTGCTGGTGGATTAGCATGCTGCGGAAGTTTTGTTTCTCATGAACATTATCCAGCCACAGGCGGATCAGCATACGATCGTAGAGGGCTTCCAGGCCGCTATCCGCCTCGGGCAGTTCGTTAGAGGCGGTGATCAGCAGCCGCATCGGGATTTTCTCTTCGCTGTCGCCATTACGGAAGCGGCGTTCATTAATCGCGGTCAGCAGCGTATTTAAAATAGCCGGGCCGGCTTTCCAGATCTCATCCAGGAAGACGATTTCAGCATCGGGCAGATACCCTTTGGTCAGCCGCTGATAGCGCCCTTCATCTTTTAACGCCTGGATAGAAAGCGGGCCGAAGACTTCTTCCGGGGTGGAGAAGCGGGTCATCAGATATTCGAAGGCGCGGGCGTGCTGAAAGGCGTATTTGAGGCGGCGGGCAATCAGGCTTTTCGCAATACCGGGCGGCCCAAGTAAAAAGACGCTCTCCCCGCTCAGCGCGGCAAGCAGACAGAGACGGATCGCATGATGTCGCTCGTACAGGCCTTTCTCCAGCGCATTGCTGAGGCGGGCGATCCTTTCCGCAATTAAATGGGGCTGGGGCATAATAAGGTATCTTCCTCTTCGACGGTCAGGCCAGAGGGTAACTGGCGAGCGCAAACACTACTGGCTATGATGCTTGAAAGAGTTGATTAACGTCAGCTTTTTTCGTGTCAAAGCTTGACCTGGATCCTTGTCCCCCTTCCCCCATACTAATTAAGGGTAGGCATCAGCAATGAATCATGCATACTGTGCGCTTTTTGATGGCCAGATAGTCGGTACGCCATTCTGTATCAGCGGCCCCCAGCAAAAGACAAATCTATGAGTTCTGATAAGAAGCAGTCGCTCGGTACGGTAACCCTGGCGGCAATCGGCGTGGTGTATGGCGATATCGGCACCAGCCCGCTTTACACGCTGCGGGAATGCCTGTCCGGGCAGTTCGGCTTCGGCGTTGAACGCGATGCGGTTTACGGTTTTCTTTCGCTGATCTTCTGGCTGCTGATTCTGGTCGTTTCTCTTAAGTACATCAGCTACGTGATGCGCGCCGACAACGCCGGAGAAGGGGGTATTCTGACCCTGATGTCGCTGGCCGGCCGTAATATCGGATCGCGAGCCACGGCAATCCTGGTGATTATGGGACTGACAGGCGGCAGCTTTTTTTACGGTGAGGTGGTCATCACGCCGGCCGTCTCGGTTCTTTCGGCCATTGAAGGGCTGGAGATCGCCGCCCCCCATCTCGACGCCTGGATCGTCCCGCTTGCGATAGCCGTGCTGACGCTGCTGTTTATTATTCAGAAACACGGCACCGGCATTGTCGGCAAACTGTTTGCGCCGGTTATGCTGCTGTGGTTTCTGGTACTGGCAGTGCTGGGCGCCCGCAGTATTCTGGCTAATCCCGACATATTGCATGCGCTTAATCCTTACTGGGCGATGCATTTTTTCATGGAATATAAGGAAGTCTCTTTCTTTGCGCTGGGGGCTGTGGTGCTGGCGATTACGGGCGTGGAAGCGCTCTATGCGGATATGGGGCATTTCGGTAAGTTCCCGATTCGTCTGGCCTGGTTTATTGTGGTTCTGCCTTCACTGGTTTTGAACTACTTCGGGCAGGGCGCGCTGCTGCTCAGACATCCCGAAGCGATTAAAAACCCGTTCTTCCTGCTGGCACCCGAATGGGCGCTAATCCCGATGCTGATGCTGGCAACGCTGGCCACCGTTATCGCCTCACAGGCCGTTATTTCAGGCGTCTTTTCGCTGACCCGCCAGGCGGTTCGCCTGGGTTATCTGCCGCCGATGCGCATCGTTCACACCTCAGAAGAGGAGTCTGGTCAGATTTATATTCCGGTGATTAACTGGCTGCTCTATTTTTCCGTGGTGGTGGTGATTATTGCCTTCCAGCACTCCAGTAATCTGGCCGCCGCCTACGGCATTGCGGTTACCGGTACGATGGTGCTGACGGCGATCCTCTGTACTACAGTGGCGATAAAAAACTGGCACTGGAACCGCTATCTGGTGCTGGGGATTCTGGCAGTGATGCTGTGCATCGACGTGTCGCTGTTCTCCGCGAATCTGGTCAAGGTGTTCTCCGGCGGCTGGCTGCCGCTCTGCCTGGCGCTGATGATGTTTATCGTGATGACGACCTGGAAAAGCGAGCGCTTCCGCCTGCTGCGTCGTATGCATGAACACGGTAACTCGCTTGACGCGATGATCGTCTCGCTGGAGAAATCTCCGCCGGTTCGCGTTCCCGGTACCGCCGTTTATATGTCGCGGGCGCTTAACGTTATCCCCTTTGCGATGCTGCATAATCTGAAGCATAACAAAGTGCTGCATGAGCGCGTCGTGCTGCTGACGCTGCGTAACGAAGATGCGCCCTACGTGCATAACATCCGGCGTGTCACTATTGAGCAACTGTCGCCGACCTTCTGGCGGGTAGTAGCGAGTTACGGCTGGCGGGAGACACCCAATATGGAAGAGATTTTCCATCGCTGCGGGCTGGAGGGGCTGAACTGCCGGATGATGGAAACCTCTTTCTTTATGTCCCATGAGTCGCTGATCATCGGCAAGCGTCCCTGGTATTTGCGGCTGCGCGGCAAGCTTTTCGTCACGCTGCAAAAGAACGCCCTGCGGGCGCCCGACCAGTTTGAAATTCCGCCTAACCGGGTGATTGAGCTGGGTACCCAGGTTGAAATCTGACAAATTAAAGGGCCTGTGGCCCTTTAATTTGTGCAGGCAGCAGGTTTACCAGCTTACCCTGACCATAAATTCGCCTTCCACAGGTGCTTCAACGCTTACTTCCATCGCATGCAGCCGGGCGATCTGGCTGACGATAGAGAGGCCAAGCCCGCTTCCCGATTTCTCCTGCCCCGGCGGGCGGTAGAAGCGTTCACCGATACGTTCCAGCGCCTCCCGGCTGAGGCCATCACCAGAGTTCATCACCTGAAACTGCCCTGGTCCGAGCATTAGCCACACCTCACCACCCGGTGGGCTGTAGCGAATGGCGTTATCCACCAGATTGCGTACCATCAGCGCCAGCAGTGTAGGTTGTCCCTGTCTGATCACGGGCTTATCAGGGGCCTCAAGAATGATATTTACCCCGGCGGCCTGGGACTTCCCGTAATGATCGATCACCGATTGCTGGAGAAGCTGTTGCAAATCGACGGGCTGCATCTCCAGGGATTTCTCCGCATCCAGCCTTGAGAGCGTCAGCAATTGGTCCACCAGCCGGCTAGCGCGATCGATGCCGGTATCAAGATTGCGCAGCGCATGGTTTCGCATCGCCTCATCGTCATGCGCCAGCTGAGCCACCTCCGTCTGTACTTTCAGCGCGGCGAGCGGGCTTCGCAGTTCGTGGGCGGCATCAGAGGTAAAGCGCCGCTCCCGGCTGAGCATCTCACCGATACGGGCGAACAGCGCGTTCAGTTCGTCCACCAGCGGACGCACCTCCTGAGGCAAACGACGCGTCGTCAGCGGCGTGCCATCCTCTGGCGATCGTGCGCGGAGCTGATGCGCAATCCGTTTCAGCGGCGCGAGTTCATGAGTGACGAGCCAGAGCAGCAGCAGCAGCATTAACGGCAGCGCTATCAGCCAGGGAAACTGACTGGTTTGCACAATATCGCGGGTCATATCATCACGGTATTCCCACTCCTGACCAACGACGATAACGAACCTTTTATCCGGCGTGCTGAGCCAGACCATGCGCCACAGATCGTCATCACCCTTTAACATGCCGTCGGTAAAGCCGTTACGCGTAGAGTCGAAAATGAAATCTTTCCCGTTATCACCGTCGTTCATCACCATTTTGCCGTCATGAGTGAAAACGGCGAAGGCCAGCGCGTCATCCTCCTGTTCGCCCCGGTGGTCTCTGAGCAACTGTTTTGTCTTGGGCAGCGTAAGCGGGTCACGGCTTAATTGCTCCGGATTCATCGTCACCAGGCGTTTGGCGAAAAGCATCTGCTGCGTATCAAACAGTTCATTGATTTTGTGCTTTGTCTGCCACCAGGAACTCACGCTGGCGGTTCCCCAGCCGATCAGCGTCAGCAGGAGAAAACCCAGCATCAGGCGCAGGCGTAAACTCTGATGATTCAATTTGCCTCTCCCAGCGTATAGCCCACGCCATGCACCGTCCGGATAAACGGGCTGCCCAGTTTTTTACGCAGATGGTGGATATGCACTTCCACGGCATTACTGGAGACATCTTCCTCCCAGCCGTAAAGCTTCTCCTCAAGCTGAGCCCGGGTCAGCACGCGACCGGGGTTCATTAAAAACAGCGTCAGCAGCGCCAGCTCACGGGCTTTCAGCGCGACAATTTCGCCCTCCAGGGTGACCGTTTGCGATACGGTTTCCATGATCAGCTTGCCGTGACGGAGGGTGGGCTGAAGCTGACCGTGACGGCGGCGGATCAGCGCCTGAAGGCGGGCTGCCACTTCGCTCAGGGCGAAGGGTTTACAGAGATAGTCGTCGGCCCCCAGCTGAAGACCCGTTACCCGCTGCTCCAGCGCATCTCTTGCCGTCAGGATCAGTACCGGAATATCCTGCCCCTGTTGCCGCCAGTGACGTAATATATCCAGCCCGTCGATTTCGGGCAGGCTCAGATCAAGTACCACGGCATCATAGGCGGCGGCAGGCAGGGCGTGCATGCCTTCATTGCCCTGCGTAAACCAGTCCACGCTAAATCCCATCTTATTCAGGCCGGCCTTGATGCCGTCGCCGATCAGCCTGTCGTCCTCAATGACTAAAATACGCATCTTATTTTCCTTATGTGGTTACTGGCTTTATACGAAACAGAACGCGGCGTTGTACAGTCTGGCGTGTTGGTTTTCAGGCATTTCCGGCAATTCAGAGAAAAGGGAACCTCAGGCGGAGGCCGTTAAGATCCTCTTAAGAAAGTTATGCTGTAATTAAGGCTGAAAAACCCGAACTGCGCGGCAAATAGTGCCGCCTCTCCAGGAAAAAAAGGTGAATGCGATGAAAAAGTATGCTGCTCTGTTAGCTGTTACTGCCCTGGTTTCCACACCGGTTCTCGCGGCTCAGAATGGAGGCTTTGTTGACCCGAGCGCTCCAGCGACCCAGGCACAGCAAGGTGGATTCAGTGGTCCTAACGGCACTGTAGCGACCATCAAGCAGGCTCAGGATATGAAAGATGATGCCTGGGTTACGATGCGCGGGAGCATTGAAAAGCGTGTGGGAGATGAAGAATATATGTTCCGTGATGCGACCGGCACAATGACCGTCGAAATTGATGATAAGCGCTGGGACGGCCAGAACATCTCTCCCTCTGATAACGTGGAGCTTCAGGGCAAGCTGGATAAAGATTTTAACTCGATCGAACTTGATGTGAAGCAGATCAGAAAAGTACAGAAGTAAGGCTGACTGGCGGTAACAGGGTTGCCGCTAAAGAAAGCGCCACGGCATGGAGTAAGCTTCCTGCCGTGGCGCTTTTATGTGGCTTTCAGTCACGCTAATCCTTTCTTAAATGGCGTTGTTCCTTCCCTAAGTCAAACCTGCGTCACCCGCGAGCGAAACGTTTCGATAGCGATCACATTTCCACCAACAACTCATTGTTTTCACCTTAACCGTGGATACACTCCCGGTAGCGAAACGTTTCGCTCTGGAGTGAAAGATGAAAAAAGGCAGCTTACTGAATTCAGAAATTTCGGCCCTGGTTTCCCGCCTTGGGCATACCGACAGTCTGGTAATTGGCGATGCAGGCTTGCCTGTTCCCGCCGGACCACAGCGCATCGACCTGGCGCTGACTCAGGGTATCCCCAGCTTTATGCAGGTGGTGAAAACGGTAACGGAAGAGATGCAGGTAGAAAGCGCCATCATCGCGGAAGAGATTAAGTCACATAATCCACAACTCCATAGCGAGCTGTTAGCCCTGCTCGATTTATTGCAACAGCACCAGGGAAACACCCTTTCGATTCAGTACGTCAGCCACAGCGAATTCAAACAGCAAACCCAGCGCAGTCAGGGCGTGATCCGCAGCGGAGAATGCTCTCCCTACGCGAACGTTATCCTCTCCGCTGGCGTGACCTTTTGAGGCTCTATGCAACCTTTACTGCAACTGCAAGGCATTGAGAAATCCTTTCCCGGCGTAAAGGCGCTTTCAGGCGCCGCGCTGAACGTTTATCCCGGCCGCGTTATGGCGCTGGTGGGCGAAAACGGCGCCGGGAAATCCACCATGATGAAGGTGATGACGGGCATTTATGCGCGTGATGCCGGCTCGGTGAAATGGCTCGGGAATGAAACCTCATTCAGCGGGCCAAAAGCGTCACAGGAAGCCGGTATCGGCATTATTCATCAGGAACTTAACCTGATCCCGCAGCTCTCTATCGCGGAAAATATCTTTCTTGGCCGGGAGTTTGTGAATGGGTTTGGCCGCATTCAGTGGAAGAAAATGCACGCTGAAGCTGACGTATTGCTTAAACGGCTAAACCTGCGTTTTAACAGCCACAAACTGGTGGGCGACCTCTCTATTGGCGATCAGCAGATGGTCGAAATCGCCAAAGTACTCAGCTACCAGTCCAAAGTGATTGTGATGGACGAGCCGACCGATGCGCTGACCGATACTGAAACGGCATCGCTGTTTCGCGTGATCCGGGAACTGAAAGCGCAGGGATGCGGCATTGTTTACATCTCTCACCGCATGAAAGAAATATTTGAGATCTGCGATGACGTTACTATTTTCCGCGATGGTCAGTTTATTGCCGAGCGTGAGGTGGTCAGCCTCAGCGAGGACTCGCTGATTGAAATGATGGTGGGTCGTAAGCTGGAAGAGCAGTATCCGCGACTGGATAAAGCGCCTGGCGAGGTCCGCCTTCAGATTGAAAATCTCAGCGGCCCGGGCGTAGATAACGTCAGCTTTTCCCTGCGCAAGGGCGAAATCCTCGGCGTGGCCGGACTGATGGGCGCTGGCCGCACCGAGTTGATGAAAGTCATCTACGGCGCACTGCCGCGCAGCGCCGGGCAGGTCCTCCTTGAGGGAAGCGAACTCACTAACCGTACTCCGGAAGAAGGATTGCTGAACGGCATCGTCTATATCTCAGAGGACCGCAAGCGCGACGGGCTGGTGCTCGGTATGTCAGTAAAGGAAAACATGTCACTGACCGCGCTGGCCTATTTCAGCCACGGCGGCGGCAGGCTTAAGCACGCTGAGGAGCAGCTCGCCGTCAGCGACTTTATCAAACTGTTTAACGTCAAAACGCCCTCAATGGATCAGCCTATCGGGCTTCTCTCCGGCGGAAATCAGCAGAAGGTGGCTATCGCGCGCGGGCTGATGACAAGACCAAAAGTGCTGATACTGGATGAGCCGACCCGCGGCGTGGACGTTGGCGCGAAGAAAGAAATTTATCAGTTAATCAATCAGTTTAAAGAAGAGGGGCTGAGCATCATTCTCGTCTCCTCGGAAATGCCGGAAGTGCTGGGCATGAGCGATCGCGTGCTGGTGATGCACGAAGGCCGCCTGAGCGGCGATTTCCCGATTGAACAGGCCACGCAGGAAGTCTTGATGGCGGCGGCAGTAGGTAAGCAACATAGCGTGGAGCTGGCATCATGATGAACACCCCTTCCCTTCAGGCCAACCGTATTTTCAGTAAGGCCTGGCTGCTGGAACAAAAATCGCTGATTGCACTGATCGTGCTTATCGCGATCGTCTCCAGCCTGAGTCCAAACTTTTTCACCCTGAACAATATGTTCAATATTCTCCAGCAGACCTCGGTTAACGCCATTATGGCGGTGGGCATGACGCTGGTCATTCTGACTTCCGGGATCGATCTTTCCGTCGGCTCCCTGCTGGCGCTGACCGGTGCGGTGGGCGCTTCGCTGGTTGGGATGGAGGTTAATGCGCTGGTGGCGGTGGCCGGTTCGCTGGCGCTGGGCAGCCTGATCGGGGCGCTTACCGGAACCATTGTGGCGATAGGAAAGGTTCAGGCCTTTATTGCCACGCTGGTGATGATGCTGCTACTGCGTGGCGTGACCATGGTTTATACCGACGGCAGTCCGATAAGCACCGGCTTCAGTGATAACGCCGATCTGTTTGGCTGGTTTGGTATTGGTCGTCCGCTGGGTATCCCGACGCCGATCTGGCTGATGGGCTTCGTTTTCCTGCTGGCCTGGTACATGCTGCATCATACCCGCCTGGGTCGCTACATCTACGCGCTGGGGGGCAATGAAGCCGCAACCCGCCTCTCCGGGATCAGCGTTAACCGGGTAAAAATTATCGTTTACGCCCTCAGCGGCATGCTGGCCGCGCTGGCCGGTACCATTGAGGTGGCGCGCCTTTCTTCAGCGCAGCCAACGGCAGGCACGGGCTATGAGCTTGACGCTATTGCCGCCGTGGTGCTGGGTGGTACCAGCCTGGCGGGTGGCAAAGGCAGAATTATGGGGACGCTGATTGGCGCGTTGATCCTCGGCTTTCTGAATAACGGCCTCAACCTGCTTGGTGTATCGTCTTACTACCAGATGATCGTGAAAGCTGCCGTCATTTTGCTGGCGGTGCTGGTAGATAACAAAAGCAGTAAATAACTCTCTCCCTACAGGAATAAGAAGATGAAAATGACAAAACTGACTGCACTTGCCGTTCTGCTCGGCGCAACCCTCAGCACCAACGCGCTGGCGAAAGAGACCATCGCGCTGGTGGTATCGACCCTGAATAACCCTTTCTTCGTTTCGTTAAAAGATGGCGCGCAGAAAGAAGCGGATAAGCTGGGTTACAACCTGGTGGTGCTGGATTCGCAGAATAACCCGGCGAAAGAGCTGGCTAACGTACAGGACCTGACCGTACGCGGCACCAAGCTGCTGCTGATCAATCCGACCGATTCCGATGCGGTAGGCAACGCAGTAAAAATGGCGAATCAGGCCGATATTCCTGTTATCACGCTCGACCGCGTTGCGGCTCAGGGAAAAGTGGTCAGCCATGTCGCCTCTGATAACCGCTTCGGTGGCAAAATGGCCGGTGACTTTATTGCGAAAAAAGTGGGCGATAACGCAAAAATTATTGAGCTTTCCGGTATTGCGGGAACGTCCGCCGCACGTGAGCGCGGCGAAGGTTTCAAATCTGCGGCGGATGCCCACAAATTCGTGATCCTCGCCAGCCAGCCTGCTGACTTCGACCGCACCAAAGGTCTGAACGTGATGCAGAACCTGCTGACTGCGCATCCTGATGTGCAGGCTGTCTTTGCACAGAACGACGAAATGGCGCTGGGCGCGATGCGCGCATTGCAAACTGCCGGTAAATCTGATGTGGTAGTCGTTGGCTTCGACGGTACCGCAGACGGCACCAAAGCCGTACAGGGCGGCAAACTGGCCGCTACTGTGGCGCAGCAGCCGGAGCAAATCGGCGTTATCGGCGTGCAAACGGCTGATAAAGTGCTGAAGGGCCAGAAAGTCCAGGCAATCAATCCGGTTGATCTGAAGCTGGTCACGCAATAAATCAAAGAAAAGCATGGCACGCGCCACCCTCTCCGGGTGGCGCCTTTTTCTGGACGATCCCCTATGAAAAAAACCGGTAAGCTGGCCGTTCTTGGCAGCATCAACGCAGACCATATCCTTAACCTGGCGCAGTTTCCCCGTCCGGGTGAAACGGTGATCGGTAAGCAGTATCAGGTCGCGTTTGGCGGCAAAGGCGCGAATCAGGCGGTGGCTGCCGGACGCAGCGGCGCGGATATCGCGTTTATTGCCTGTGTGGGTGAGGATGATGTCGGCCAGCGTATTCGTCACCAGCTGGTGGAAGATCGCATCGACGTCACGTCAGTAGAGGTTGTTGCGGGCGAAACGACCGGCGTAGCGTTGATCTTCGTTAATGGCGAAGGTGAAAACTGTATTGCTATCCATGCCGGTGCCAACGCGGCGTTAACGCCTGCGCGGGTGGAGAAATATCAGCAGACCATTGCTGAAGCGGACGCACTGCTGATGCAGCTGGAGTCCCCGCTGGAAAGCGTGCTGGCGGCGGCAAAAATCGCACATCGTTATCAAACTCGCGTCATCCTTAATCCTGCACCAGCGCTGGCGCTCTCTGACGAGCTACTGGCGCTGGTTGATACGATCACCCCAAACGAAACGGAAGCGGAAATACTGACCGGCGTTCCGGTTGCCAGCGATGAAGATGCAGCCCGCGCGGCCGCCGTTCTGCACGCTAAAGGGATTGGCTGCGTGATGATCACGCTTGGCAGCCGGGGAGTCTGGCTTAGCGAGAAGGGGAAAGGTGAGCGCATAGCTGGTTTTCGCGTTGAGGCTGTTGATACCATTGCGGCAGGCGATACCTTTAACGGAGCGCTTATTACCGCGCTGCTTGAGGATAAACCGTTGCCGGAAGCCATTCGCTTTGCCCATGCGGCCGCGGCGATTGCAGTGACGCGATATGGCGCTCAGCCTTCCGTGCCCTGGCGTGAAGAGATCGATCGTTTCTTGCAGCAGCAGGGGTAGCGCTTGGCCACTATGAAAGATGTCGCCCGTCTTGCGGGCGTATCGACTTCTACCGTTTCCCACGTCATCAATAACAATCGTTTTGTCAGCGAAGCGGTAAAGGAAAAAATCAATGCGGCGATCGCCGAGCTGAATTATGCGCCGTCAGCGCTGGCGCGCAGCCTGAAGATCAATCAGACACACACCATCGGAATGCTGCTGACGGCCAGCAGCAACCCATTCTATTCAGAAGTGGTACGGGGCGTTGAGCGCTGCTGTTACGAACGGGGCTACAGCCTGATTTTATGCAATACCGAAGGTGATGAGCATCGTATGAACCGCAGTCTGGAAACGCTGCTCCAGAAACGGGTCGATGGTCTTCTTATCATGTGTACGGAAAGTCATATCCCCTCTGCGGAAATCCTTAACCGCTATCCGACCATCCCTTCCGTCATGATGGACTGGTCGCCTTTTGAAGGTGATAGCGACATTATTCAGGATAACTCGCTGTTGGGCGGCGAAATGGCTACGCGTTATCTGATTGAACGCGGCTACAAGCGGATTGCCTGCATTGCCGGGCCGCAGGACAAAACGCCTGCCCGCCTGCGCCTTGAGGGATTTCAGCAGGCAATGGCCCAGGCACAGTTAGCGGTGCCGGCTCACTATATTGTGAGCGGCGACTTCGAGTTTCAGGGAGGCTATAACGCAATGAACCAGCTACTGACGCTGAAGCCTCTTCCTGAGGCCGTCTTTACCAGCAACGATGCGATGGCAGTGGGTGTCTATCATGCGCTCTATCAGGCTGGCCTGTCCGTGCCGCAGGACATCGCCGTCGTGGGTTATGATGACATTGAACTGGCGCGTTATATGACTCCGCCGCTGACCACTGTCCATCAGCCAAAACATGAGCTGGGCGAACTGGCGATTGATACGCTGATCCGCCGTCTGGCGAACCCCGGCGGCAGTCAGCAGCTGCTGGTGCTGACGCCTGAGCTGATTGAGCGCGGCTCCGTTAGCGGGAACTAAGCGCGTTTCTGACGCTTCTCTCTGTCGGTAATCAGATGACGTCCGTCTCCGGGCTTCAGCAACAGGAAGACCAGTCCTGAAATAACAGTGACTACACCCATGGTCAGGAAGGTGGCATGAAAGTGCTCAACTGTGGTGCCATCAAAGTTATTGTAGAAACGCAGAACCGCCGCGCTGACGGCCACGCCAAAGCTAATGGCTAACTGTTGCGTGACGGCCAGCATACTGTTCCCGCTGCTGGCATTTGCGTCATTCAGGTCGGCCAGCGTGATGGTATTCATGGCGGTAAACTGTGTGGACATCGCCATGCCGAGAATAAACAGCGGCAGTATCAGCAGCGCCAGGCCCATCGCCGGCGACTGTAGCGCGAATGAGGCGATCAGAACGCCAATAATGGCGCTTATGCCTACCAGCGTTTTCCGGTAGCCGAACCAGCGCAATACCTGTGTGACCGTCGACTTCGCGAGCAGCGATCCCAGTGCGGTAGGAGCCATCATGCAGCCAGCCAGAATAGCGGAATAGCCGAAT
The DNA here is from genome assembly GCA_050410775.1 of Pantoea sp. FN060301. Lineage (GTDB taxonomy): Bacteria > Pseudomonadota > Gammaproteobacteria > Enterobacterales > Enterobacteriaceae > Erwinia. The sequence goes on along the minus strand of CP191229.1, from coordinate 4,118,918 downwards.
CCGACCTGTAGCATCAGCGGCATCAGAAAAGGGATGCAGCCAGTGCCAAGGCGGGAGGCGACATTACCCAGAATACCGACGGAAAAGGTGCGGGTTCTGAACATCGGTAGCGGGATAAGCGGGGTAGAGGCACGGCGGGCATGTGCTATATAAAGAAGAAGCAGCAGGATACCCCCGAGCGTGACGGCCAGCGCAAGGCTGCTGGTGACAATCCTTTCGCCGAAAAGCTCTATCCCGCTTGAAAGGAAAACCAGCCCAAACCCAAACAATATAAAGCCCAGCAAATCGAAGCGGCGTTTAGGCGTGGTGAAGTCAGGCATATACTTCCTGGCATAGAAGATGCCCAGAATCCCCATCGGAATATTAATCAGGAAGATCCAGTGCCAGGTTGCATAGGTCACCAGCACACCGCCCAGCATAGGCCCCAGTATCGGCCCTACCAGACCCGGCATGGTCACAAAGTTCAGCACCGGTAACAGTTCACTTCGCGGGTAGGCTCTCAGCAGGGCAAGCCTGGCGACAGGCATCATCATTGCGCCGCCAACCCCCTGTACGATTCTGAACACGACCAGCATCGTCAGCGTGTTCGAGAGGGCACAGGCCAGCGACCCTAACGTAAAAAGGGAAACGGCGACAATGAACACCTTGCGCGTCCCGAAGCGATCCGCCAGCCAGCCGCTGACAGGAATGAGTAAAGCCACAGTTAAGGTATAGCTAATGACAGCTGACTGCATAGCTAACGGGGATCGGTTAAGGCTTTGTGCAATAGCGGGAAGAGCGGTGTTAAGGATAGTGGCATCCAGTGCCTGCATAAAGAAAGCCATAGCCGCAATCCACGGAAGTCCGGCCATACTGCGCGCGGATTTTATCATTGTGCATCCTTTTCTATAGAGAGTTGCTGTCGGCAAACGCTGCGATGGATAGAGAATAGCATCCGGTATCAGCGTTTCGTGACAGGAAAAGCACTCTTTAATAGGGTTTTTGCCTAAAAACCAGGCACTCGTTGCGCTCTTTTTCAGCAGGTGATGAAAAAAGAAACGGTCGGTTATTTTTTTTTAAGAAAAGCTTGTCACCCGTCAGGAACTCCCTATAATGCGCCTCCACTGACACGGAACAACGACTCAACGGTCGCCGGGTCAGGAAGAGAAAAGTGAGAAATTCCTTGACTCTTCAGCGGGAAAGCGTAATATCTGCACCCCGCGCCACACGAGATTGTGGCACTGCTCTTTAACAATTTATCAGACAATCTGTGTGGGCACTCGCAGGATTGATATCAGCGCCGCAAGGCGCAAAAAATATCAAGTCTTAAGAGTGAACACATAATGAAATTCATTATGAGTGTTTTACACTTGAGCATCGCTGCACTTGTTGCAGCAAATCGAACTTTTAATTGAAGAGTTTGATCATGGCTCAGATTGAACGCTGGCGGCAGGCCTAACACATGCAAGTCGGACGGTAGCACAGAAGAGCTTGCTCTTTGGGTGACGAGTGGCGGACGGGTGAGTAATGTCTGGGAAACTGCCCGATAGAGGGGGATAACTACTGGAAACGGTAGCTAATACCGCATAACCTCGCAAGAGCAAAGTGGGGGACCTTCGGGCCTCACGCTATCGGATGTGCCCAGATGGGATTAGCTAGTAGGTGGGGTAACGGCTCACCTAGGCGACGATCCCTAGCTGGTCTGAGAGGATGACCAGCCACACTGGAACTGAGACACGGTCCAGACTCCTACGGGAGGCAGCAGTGGGGAATATTGCACAATGGGCGCAAGCCTGATGCAGCCATGCCGCGTGTATGAAGAAGGCCTTCGGGTTGTAAAGTACTTTCAGCGGGGAGGAAGGCGGTGAGGTTAATAACCTCGCCGATTGACGTTACCCGCAGAAGAAGCACCGGCTAACTCCGTGCCAGCAGCCGCGGTAATACGGAGGGTGCAAGCGTTAATCGGAATTACTGGGCGTAAAGCGCACGCAGGCGGTCTGTCAAGTCAGATGTGAAATCCCCGGGCTTAACCTGGGAACTGCATTTGAAACTGGCAGGCTAGAGTCTTGTAGAGGGGGGTAGAATTCCAGGTGTAGCGGTGAAATGCGTAGAGATCTGGAGGAATACCGGTGGCGAAGGCGGCCCCCTGGACAAAGACTGACGCTCAGGTGCGAAAGCGTGGGGAGCAAACAGGATTAGATACCCTGGTAGTCCACGCCGTAAACGATGTCGACTTGGAGGTTGTGCCCTTGAGGCGTGGCTTCCGGAGCTAACGCGTTAAGTCGACCGCCTGGGGAGTACGGCCGCAAGGTTAAAACTCAAATGAATTGACGGGGGCCCGCACAAGCGGTGGAGCATGTGGTTTAATTCGATGCAACGCGAAGAACCTTACCTACTCTTGACATCCACGGAATTTAGCAGAGATGCTTTAGTGCCTTCGGGAACCGTGAGACAGGTGCTGCATGGCTGTCGTCAGCTCGTGTTGTGAAATGTTGGGTTAAGTCCCGCAACGAGCGCAACCCTTATCCTTTGTTGCCAGCGATTCGGTCGGGAACTCAAAGGAGACTGCCGGTGATAAACCGGAGGAAGGTGGGGATGACGTCAAGTCATCATGGCCCTTACGAGTAGGGCTACACACGTGCTACAATGGCGCATACAAAGAGAAGCGACCTCGCGAGAGCAAGCGGACCTCATAAAGTGCGTCGTAGTCCGGATCGGAGTCTGCAACTCGACTCCGTGAAGTCGGAATCGCTAGTAATCGTGGATCAGAATGCCACGGTGAATACGTTCCCGGGCCTTGTACACACCGCCCGTCACACCATGGGAGTGGGTTGCAAAAGAAGTAGGTAGCTTAACCTTCGGGAGGGCGCTTACCACTTTGTGATTCATGACTGGGGTGAAGTCGTAACAAGGTAACCGTAGGGGAACCTGCGGTTGGATCACCTCCTTACCTGAAGATACTTTCCCGCGTAGTGTCCACACAGATTGTCTGATAGAAACGTTAGAGCAAGACGGCTGCGAAGTCGTGACACTTCAGTGTCCCCTTCGTCTAGCGGTTAGGACTCCGCCCTTTCACGGCGGCAACAGGGGTTCGAATCCCCTAGGGGACGCCACTTGCTTGGTGACAGGTGAAAGGTGTCTCCACGAAGTATCTCAAAACTGATTATGCCGTAAGGCAAGTCACGTTTGAGATATTTGCTCTTTAACAATCCGGAACAAGCTGAAAATTGAAACGACACGCTGCGTTTATCCTCCGTAATAAGGATAGACGGTACAGTGTGTTCGAGTCTCTCAAATGCTTGCAGCACACAGTATCCTGCGGGACGCTTGTGGGTTGTGAGGTTAAGTGACTAAGCGTACACGGTGGATGCCCTGGCAGTCAGAGGCGATGAAGGGCGTGCTAATCTGCGATAAGCGTCGGTAAGGTGATATGAACCGCAACAACCGACGATACCCGAATGGGGAAACCCGGTGCATTTATGCATCATCGCAACATGAATACATAGTGTTGCGAGGCGAACCTGGGGAACTGAAACATCTAAGTACCCAGAGGAAAAGAAATCAACCGAGATTCCCCCAGTAGCGGCGAGCGAACGGGGAACAGCCCAGAACCTGAATCAGTTTGTGCATCAGTGGAAGCGTCTGGAAAGTCGCAGGGTACAGGGTGATACTCCCGTACACGAAGATGTGCTTGCTGTGAGTTCGATGAGTAGGGCGGGACACGTGATATCCTGTCTGAATATGGGGGGACCATCCTCCAAGGCTAAATACTCCTGACTGACCGATAGTGAACCAGTACCGTGAGGGAAAGGCGAAAAGAACCCCGGCGAGGGGAGTGAAACAGAACCTGAAACCGTGTACGTACAAGCAGTGGGAGCACCTTCGTGGTGTGACTGCGTACCTTTTGTATAATGGGTCAGCGACTTATATTCTGTAGCAAGGTTAACCGTATAGGGGAGCCGCAGGGAAACCGAGTCTTAACTGGGCGTTAAGTTGCAGGGTATAGACCCGAAACCCGGTGATCTAGCCATGGGCAGGTTGAAGGTTGGGTAACACTAACTGGAGGACCGAACCGACTAATGTTGAAAAATTAGCGGATGACTTGTGGCTGGGGGTGAAAGGCCAATCAAACCGGGAGATAGCTGGTTCTCCCCGAAAGCTATTTAGGTAGCGCCTCGTGAATTCATCTCCGGGGGTAGAGCACTGTTTCGGCTAGGGGGCCATCCCGGCTTACCAACCCGATGCAAACTGCGAATACCGGAGAATGTTATCACGGGAGACACACGGCGGGTGCTAACGTCCGTCGTGAAGAGGGAAACAACCCAGACCGCCAGCTAAGGTCCCAAAGTCATGGTTAAGTGGGAAACGATGTGGGAAGGCACAGACAGCCAGGATGTTGGCTTAGAAGCAGCCATCATTTAAAGAAAGCGTAATAGCTCACTGGTCGAGTCGGCCTGCGCGGAAGATGTAACGGGGCTAAACCATGCACCGAAGCTGCGGCAGCGACACTATGTGTTGTTGGGTAGGGGAGCGTTCTGTAAGCCGTTGAAGGTGGACTGTGAGGTCTGCTGGAGGTATCAGAAGTGCGAATGCTGACATGAGTAACGATAAAGCGGGTGAAAAGCCCGCTCGCCGGAAGACCAAGGGTTCCTGTCCAACGTTAATCGGGGCAGGGTGAGTCGACCCCTAAGGCGAGGCCGAAAGGCGTAGTCGATGGGAAACAGGTTAATATTCCTGTACTTGGTGTTACTGCGAAGGGGGGACGGAGAAGGCTATGTTGGCCGGGCGACGGTTGTCCCGGTTTAAGCGTGTAGGCTGAACATCCAGGCAAATCCGGATGTTTAAGGCTGAGGCGTGATGACGAGTCACCACGGTGATGAAGCAACAAATGCCCTGCTTCCAGGAAAAGCCTCTAAGCATCAGGTAACACGAAATCGTACCCCAAACCGACACAGGTGGTCAGGTAGAGAATACCAAGGCGCTTGAGAGAACTCGGGTGAAGGAACTAGGCAAAATGGTGCCGTAACTTCGGGAGAAGGCACGCTGGCGCGTAGGTGAAGGGACTTGCTCCCGGAGCTGAAGCCAGTCGAAGATACCAGCTGGCTGCAACTGTTTATTAAAAACACAGCACTGTGCAAACACGAAAGTGGACGTATACGGTGTGACGCCTGCCCGGTGCCGGAAGGTTAATTGATGGGGTTATCGCAAGAGAAGCTCCTGATCGAAGCCCCGGTAAACGGCGGCCGTAACTATAACGGTCCTAAGGTAGCGAAATTCCTTGTCGGGTAAGTTCCGACCTGCACGAATGGCGTAATGATGGCCAGGCTGTCTCCACCCGAGACTCAGTGAAATTGAACTCGCTGTGAAGATGCAGTGTACCCGCGGCAAGACGGAAAGACCCCGTGAACCTTTACTACAGCTTGACACTGAACATTGAGCCTTGATGTGTAGGATAGGTGGGAGGCTTTGAAGCGTGGACGCCAGTCTGCGTGGAGCCAACCTTGAAATACCACCCTTTAACGTTTGATGTTCTAACCTGGCGCCATAATCTGGCGTGGGGACAGTGTCTGGTGGGTAGTTTGACTGGGGCGGTCTCCTCCCAAAGAGTAACGGAGGAGCACGAAGGTCAGCTAATCACGGTCGGACATCGTGAGGTTAGTGCAATGGCATAAGCTGGCTTGACTGCGAGAGTGACGGCTCGAGCAGGTGCGAAAGCAGGTCATAGTGATCCGGTGGTTCTGAATGGAAGGGCCATCGCTCAACGGATAAAAGGTACTCCGGGGATAACAGGCTGATACCGCCCAAGAGTTCATATCGACGGCGGTGTTTGGCACCTCGATGTCGGCTCATCACATCCTGGGGCTGAAGTAGGTCCCAAGGGTACGGCTGTTCGCCGTTTAAAGTGGTACGCGAGCTGGGTTTAGAACGTCGTGAGACAGTTCGGTCCCTATCTGCCGTGGGCGCTGGAAGATTGAGAGGGGTTGCTCCTAGTACGAGAGGACCGGAGTGAACGCACCACTGGTGTTCGGGTTGTCATGCCAATGGCATTGCCCGGTAGCTAAGTGCGGAAAAGATAAGCGCTGAAAGCATCTAAGCGCGAAACTTGCCTCGAGATGAATCTTCCCTGAGACTATAAGTCTCCTGAAGGGACGTTGAAGACGACGACGTTGATAGGCCGGGTGTGTAAGCGCAGCGATGCGTTGAGCTAACCGGTACTAATGACCCGTGAGGCTTAACCTTACAACACCAGAAGCGTTCTGGTGAGTGTCTGAGAGACCAGATATTTTCAGCCTGTTACCGGATTAATTCACGCGGCCCTGCCGGGCGGCGTGAATGACAGAATTTGCCTGGCGGCTGTAGCGCGGTGGTCCCACCTGACCCCATGCCGAACTCAGAAGTGAAACGCCGTAGCGCCGATGGTAGTGTGGGGTCTCCCCATGCGAGAGTAGGGAACTGCCAGGCATCAAATTGCGATAACCCTGACCTCACGGTCAGGGTTTTTTGCGTTATGCGCCACAGAAGGACAGCCCGGCCACAGGCGTTTTGCTGCTGTCCGCGCCACTCCGGTACTGTATTCCCCCAATCCCCGGCGCGCCTGAGTAAATCCTGAGACCGGAAAGACAGTTTTCTGCGTGTGTCCGGAAATCGGCACACACCACATCCGGCACTGTCAGCTTTTAAATACTGAAAAGATTTAATCTTTACAGCGGGTAGAGTCCATCCCGGCCTGCCTGTCTTTCATCCTTCTTAACGCTGCTTACCCAGCCAGCCAGCGATAAAATCAGCGACGCTGTCTGGCTTGTTAAGATCAAGATGGGGAAGAGCAAGCCCCTGATCCCTGTCGCTGGCGACGGCAATGACAAAATCATCCAGCGGGCCGGGAAAAGGGTGTCCTGACGCTTCACGGTGCAGCACAATTCTGGCTACAGCCTCCTCTTTAAATCCTTCTACCAGAATCAGATCAAGCTGGCTGGCATCCATCCGGCCCGCCAGAAAAGCCAGATCCAGCTTTTCAGCCGCCGGCGTCTCCGTCATCAGTGCCCAGCGTTTCTGGCTGGCGACCATGACCTGATTCGCACCTGCTTTTCTAAGTTCATAGCTGTCTTTGCCGGGTTTATCCACGTCCATATCGTGGTGCGTATGTTTGATCAGCCCGCAGCGAACGCCGCGATCTTGCAGTAGCGGGATCAACTGCTTCAGCAGCGTGGTTTTTCCTGTGCCGCTAAATGCGGATATTGCCAGTAAAGGAACCATTGAACGTAAACCTCAGCGCGTAAGATCTTCAGGATGATTGATATTGATGAAGGCATTGGGCTGATCATCAAAAGAAACTGCATGCCCGCCGGCCTGCTTCAGGAACAGCATCACTTTACGCTCCCCTGCTGCCAGGAAGGCGGCCAGTTCGTCAGCAAGGCTGGCATGGACAAGGGCAAAAGTGGGATGATCGCGGCCCGCGCAACGTGCCCAGACTACCGGCGCGTTATCTTTGCCCTGCCATAGCCGGGCCACCAGACAGGCAGACAACGCAGGCGTATCGCAGGGGGAAAAGACGGTCCATGCATGCTGTGTCTGTTGCAGTGCGCTAAGCATCCCTGCCAGTGGACCAGGAAAATCTGTCAGGGAATCCGTTATCACTCTGAGCCCGCTTTGCTGGTAGGCGGCAAGATTGCGGTTAGCACTGATACTGACCACCTCTACCTGAGGTTGCAGGCGCGAAAGCACATGCTGAAAAAGCGGCTTGCCTTGCCATAAAATCAGACCTTTATCCTCACCACCCATGCGGCTGCCTCTTCCGCCCGCCAGGATCACGCCTGAGATGGGCATTTTGGGGATAGTGGACTTCCCGGACATAATACTTACACCCTCTTTTATTGTGGGTTTAACCCTGCTAACGTAGCTGACACTGACTCAAAACAGGGATCAACTGATGAAATGTCACCGTCTGAATGAACTTCTCACCTTACTGCAACCCGCCTGGCAACAGGAGCCCGATCTCAATCTAATGCAGTTTTTGCAGAAGCTCGCTGATGAGGCTGGCTTCAGGCAGCCCATAGGTGAAATAACCGATGACGTGCTGATCTACCATCTTAAAATGCGTGGGACGGATAAGCATGAGGAGATCCCAGGCCTTAAGAAAGACTACGAGGATGATTTTAAAACCGCACTGCTTCGTGCCCGCGGCGTGATCAAAGATTAACGCCACACCTTCATCCGTCTACCTGATAATGATGATATTCTTTATTACTGATTCAATCGCCATTATCTACAAGTAGGCCGGATGAAAGAACCCGCTTTTACCTTCCAAAACTTAAATCCTGATACCATTCTGGATGCGCTCTGGGAAACCGGCATTCGCGTCGAGTCCGGTTTAACGGCCCTGAACAGCTATGAGAACCGCGTCTATCAGTTTTCCGATGAAGACAAAAAGCGGTACGTCGTGAAGTTTTATCGTCCCCAGCGCTGGACTCAGCAGCAGATTGAAGAGGAACACCAGTTCACCGCCGAAATGCTGCAGGATGAAATCCCGGTCGCCGCTCCGCTGTTTCTGCAAAACAGCACCCTTCACCAGCATGAGGGCTATCGTTATGCGATCTTCCCCAGTCTGGGCGGCCGCCAGTACGAAACCGATAATGATGACCAGCTGGAGTGGGTTGGCCGTTTTCTGGGACGTATCCATCAGACCGGGCGGAAAAAAACCTTTCAGCATCGTCCCACTTTTTCGCTGAAAGAATATATTGAAGAACCTCTTCAGGTCTTTGAAAACAGCAGCCTGATCCCCGCCAAACTAAAAGAAAAATTAATCGCCAGCGTCACGCTGATCGGCACAACTTTACAAAAATGTTGGCATACTCAATGGCAACCTTTACGCCTGCACGGGGACTGCCACCCCGGCAACATACTCTGGCGCGATGGCCCTATGTTCGTCGATCTTGATGACGCCCGTAACGGCCCCGCAGTGCAGGATTTGTGGATGCTAATCAATGGCGACAGGCAGGAACAACGTATTAAATGGGATATTTTGCTGGAGGCGTACAATGAATTCAGTGACTTCGATACACATGAATTGTCACTGATTGAACCTTTACGCGCCATGAGGATGGTTTATTATCTGGCATGGGTGGTACGCCGCTGGGAAGATCCTGCGTTTCCTGCCTCTTTTCCGTGGATGACGGATGAAGATTTCTGGCGCAGGCAGATAGCTATTTTCAACGAGCAGGCGAAGCTGTTGCAGGAACCCCCGCTTCAGCTGTTGTCCGCATTCCAGGGCTGACCGCGTATTCTGGTCGGCTTCTTTTGCTGTTAGGAGAGCGTTTTAAAATGAAAAAGATTTGGTTTGCGTTGGTCGGCATGGTGCTGGCATTCAGTGCGTCAGCTGCCCAGTTCACCGACGGTCAGCAGTACGTTACCATGCAGAAACCCGCAACCGGCGAACCCCAGGTGCTGGAGTTCTTCTCTTTTTACTGCCCACACTGTTATGAGTTCGAACGCGTCTGGCACGTTAGCGATGCCGTGAAGAAAGGCCTGCCTGAGAATACGAAAGTCACCAAGTATCATGTTGAGTTCCTGGGCGGCGAGATGGGCAAAACCGTGACGCAGGCCTGGGCAGTTGCTATGGCGCTGGGTGTGGAAGAGAAGGTCACCGGCCCTGTTTTTGATGGTATCCAGAAAACGCAGACCATCACTGACCCAGCCAGCCTGAAAGAGACCTTTGTTAAGGCAGCCGGTATCAAACCTGAAGAGTATGATGCGGCATGGAACAGCTTCGTAGTGAAGTCTCTGGTCGCACAGCAGGAGAAAGCGGCGGCGGATATGAATCTGCGTGGCGTGCCGGCTATGTTCGTTAACGGCAAATATATGGTTAACAACGGCGGTCTCGACACCAGCTCAATGGATACCTACGTGCAGCAGTATGCCAACGTAGTGAAATTCCTGCTGACGCAAAAATAAGTTATTACCGCAAACAACGCCGGCTGATAGCCGGCGTTGTTGTTTATACCATCCGGCAGACAATTTGTTGAGTGGGCTTATCAGTGCGGATCGGCGTTAATCGTAAAGGATCCTGTGCTGTTGATTGCGCTGATAATTAATATCCACAAAAATGGTATTTTGCAAAATGTAAAGCCTGTACCGGAGCTTATTTATAACCTTTTGTATTTGTTTTACTTTTATATAGAAGACAAGTTTATATTCTGTTTTTTCTGCTATAGACAGAAAATTACGCACAAACTTATCCACAGCTTATTGTTATGCGTTCCGCCGCAAATTTGGGTATGGAACGAAGCAATTCCCAGAGTTATTTCATCTTTTATACTCAGCTGTGGCATCCTTACCCTATCGAAAATATCAACGAAGAACGTGATGAAACTATGGCTAAAATCGCAGAAAACCCGCTCATTCTGGTAGACGGCTCCTCTTACCTCTATCGCGCTTATCACGCCTTCCCTCCGCTGACCAACAGCAAAGGAGAGCCGACCGGCGCGATGTATGGTGTCCTGAATATGTTGCGCAGCCTGCTGCTGCAATATAAACCGAGCCATGTCGCCGTCGTTTTCGACGCCAAAGGAAAAACGTTCCGCGATGAGCTGTTCGAACATTACAAATCCCATCGTCCTCCTATGCCAGACGATCTGCGAGCTCAGATTGACCCGCTGCATAGCATGGTAAAAGCGATGGGGCTGCCGCTGCTGGCCGTATCGGGTGTTGAAGCCGATGACGTAATAGGCACGCTGGCGTTAGAAGCGGGTAAAATCGGGAAGCCAGTCTTAATCAGCACCGGTGATAAAGATATGGCCCAGCTGGTTACGCCGGATATTACGCTGATCAATACAATGAACAATGCCATTCTCGGTCCTGAAGAAGTTGTGGAGAAGTATGGTATACCGCCTTCTCTGATCATCGATTTCCTGGCACTGATGGGGGATTCATCAGACAACATCCCCGGCGTGCCGGGCGTGGGTGAAAAAACCGCACAGGCGCTGCTGCAGGGGTTAGGTGGCATTAAGGATATCTACGATAACCTGGATAAAGTGGCTGGCTTAACGTTTCGCGGCGCGAAAACCATGTCCGCGAAGCTTGAGCAGAATAAAGAGGTCGCCTTCCTCTCCTATCAGCTGGCCACGATCAAAACCGACGTTGAGCTGGCGCTGTCCTGTGAGCAGCTGACGGTCACTGAACCGGATGTGGAGACCCTGCTCGGACTGTTCCGCCATTATGAGTTCCGGCGCTGGATCGAGGATCTGGAACAGGGGAAATGGTTACAGGGTAAAAAAAGCAATCCGGCGGCGCAGCAAGCCCTGGTTGAAAAAATTGAAGAACAGCCTGAAGCAACCAGTGTGTTATCCGCGGAGGGTTACGTCACTATTCTTGATGAAGAAACGTTCGAAGCGTGGCTGACGAAAGTGCAAAAAAGTCCTCTGTTTGCTTTCGATCTCGAAACGGATTCGCTGGACACGCTGAGTGCCAATATTGTCGGCCTCTCCTTTGCCGTGGCGCCGGGTGAAGCCGCCTATTTGCCGGTCGCTCACGATTATCTGGATGCCCCCGTCCAGCTGGATCGCAACAGCGTGCTGGAACGCCTCAAGCCTTTGCTGGAAGATCCCAGCCTGCTTAAGGTCGGCCAGAACCTCAAATATGACCGTGGCGTGCTGAAGAATTACGGTATTGAACTACAGGGCATCAAATTTGACACCATGCTGGAATCCTATGCGCTGAACAGCGTTTCCGGACGCCACGATATGGATTCGCTCGCGTCGCGCTGGCTGAATCACAAAACCGTCTCCTTTGAGGAGATCGCCGGTAAGGGAAAAAAACAGCTTACGTTTAATCAGATAGGCATGGAGCAGGCGGCCCATTATGCCGCTGAGGATGCGGACGTCACGCTACAGTTGCACCTCAAAATGTGGCCTGAGCTGGAAAAGACGCCGGGTCCGAAGCAGGTTTTTGAGCATATCGAGATGCCGCTGGTCACCGTGATTTCGCGAATTGAACGTAATGGCGTGCTGATCGATCAGGGAATACTGGCTACCCACTCTAAGGAGCTGACGGAGAGGCTGGCCGGTCTGGAGCAGAAGGCGCACGAACTGGCGGGCGAACCGTTTAATCTTTCCTCAACGAAGCAGCTGCAAACCATTCTTTTTGAAAAGCAGGGGATTAAGCCGACCAAAAAAACGCCGGGGGGAGCGCCTTCCACTTCTGAAGAGGTGCTGGCTGAACTGGCGCTCGACTATCCGCTGCCGAAGGTTATTCTTGAGCATCGCGGACTTTCCAAGCTGAAGTCGACCTATACCGATAAGCTGCCGGTGATGATTAACCCGGTCACCGGCAGAGTACATACCTCCTATCATCAGGCGGTGACGGCTACCGGACGCCTTTCGTCCACCGATCCAAACCTGCAAAACATTCCGGTGCGCAATGACGAAGGCCGTCGTATCCGCCAGGCATTTATCGCGTCCAAAGGGTGCAAGATTGTGGCGGCGGATTACTCGCAAATTGAGCTGCGCATCATGGCCCATCTCTCACAGGATAAAGGGCTGTTGAACGCCTTTGCTGAAGGACAGGACATTCACCGCGCCACGGCGGCTGAGGTCTTTGGCATGGCGCTGGATAAGGTCACGGGCGAGCAGCGACGCAGTGCTAAAGCGATCAACTTTGGGCTGATTTACGGGATGAGCGCCTTTGGCCTTTCCCGTCAGCTTAATATCGGCGCCGGCGAAGCGAAGAAATATATGGATCTCTATTTTGAACGCTATCCGGGCGTGCTTGAGTATATGGAAAGCACACGCCAGCTTGCGGCAGAAAAGGGGTACGTCGCTACGCTGGATGGCCGCCGGCTTTACCTGCCGGATATTAAGGCCAGCAATGCGATGCGCCGCAAGGCGGCGGAACGCGCTGCGATTAACGCCCCGATGCAGGGCACCGCGGCGGACATCATTAAAAAAGCGATGATTGCCGTGGATGCCTGGCTGACGCCGCAAGCGTCACCGGATATCAAAATGATCATGCAGGTTCACGATGAACTGGTATTTGAAGTCAAAGCGTCTGAGGTTGAAGCCGCCTCGGCTAAAATCCGTGATTTGATGGAGAACAGCATGAAGCTGGATGTGCCTTTACGGGTGGATGTCGGCGTCGGGGATAACTGGGATCAGGCCCACTAATTTTTTACATCGCGAAAGCAGGGAGGCTGAAACCGTGGCGTTTCAGCCTCCTTTTTTCATCATACGAAAATAATCTGGCTGAACCGATCCTGCCTTTTGGTGCGGGGCATCCCGCTCAGATTCCCTCCTAAGCATTTATCCCGAAAGCACTTTTTTTGTAATTTTGCTACAGTTAAAGTCGCTTTATGTGACACGAGTTTGATAACACAGGGGGTTTTCTGAAAATTAACTACAAAAAACCCTTTTGAGCGCTCAAAAAATCATGTAGAGTTTCAGGCGTAGGGTACAGAGGTAAGATGTTCTATCTTTCAAACCGTTTACTTAATGTAACCGGATTTGGCTGAATTTAGCCGCCCCAGTCGTAATGACTGGGGCGTTTTTTATTGGGCGCTATCCGGCCCGGAAGCGCTATTCTGCGGGGATATTCTCATCGGTCGCCGGTGGGATTTCACTGAACCAGCTGTCCAGCTTCTGACTCAGTTTATCGACGCCAATTTTCTTCAGTGAAGAAAACATCTCTACCTGAACATCGCCAACAAATTCTTTGGCCGCTTCCCGCACCTTATTCAGCTGCGCCTTACGCGCACCGGAGGCCAGCTTGTCGGCTTTCGTCAGCAGTACCAGCACCTCAATGCCACTCTGCACGGCCCACTGAATCATCTGCTGATCCAGATCTTTTAGCGGATGGCGGATATCCATCAGGACAACCAGCCCTTTCAGGCATTCACGCATTTGCAGATACTCTGCCAGCGCGCGCTGCCACTTGAGCTTCATCTCTTCCGGGACTTCTGCATAGCCATAGCCGGGGAGATCCACCAGCCGGTAACCCTCCGCGACCTGGAACAGGTTGATCAACTGCGTACGCCCTGGGGTTTTACTGGTACGCGCCAGCGCTTTCTGGTTGGTCAGCGTATTAAGCGCGCTGGATTTGCCCGCATTAGAACGACCGGCAAACGCAACTTCAATTCCGATATCGGGAGGAAGGTGGCGGATGTCAGGGGCGCTGGTGACAAAGTGAGTAACGTGATAATTCCAGCCAGGCAAAATAAAAACTCCAGATAAAAGGGCGATTGCGCAGAGTATACCCTGTCTGGAATGAAAGCGCCCAGCCGTCCGTTTGCCAGCCTGAATTTTGTCAGCGATTTGCCATTTGTTTTGACGGCGATCGCCGCTATTTTTTCTGTGCCGTTAACAGAATAGAGCCGTGAAACATTGCGTTAACGATGGTACTGAAAAAATAACGGAAAAATTGCTTTATGCACCTTGTGACTCTGACGCTATGGTCTACAGTATCTGTCATAACCCGGGAGGGGTTACTTCAGGATGAAGCGCTCAGGGAGATCAGGATAGTGTGGAGCAGGGAGGAAGGTGCTGAGGGTGAAGCACGAAAAGGAAGGATCGCGTCCAGGCTGGACGAAACGGCAACGGAAAACAGGGAGGTTGTGTGCTAAAAAGGATGCGGAATGAGTCAACCCTTCTCTGGAAGGGATGAAAAAAGGCGACAGGGTGACCTGCCGCCTTTTTTCTTTGTCCGCTTTCTGCTAGATTTCGCCGCAATTCTATACTGAATGATAAATCCCTGAGAGCAGAAACCATGAAGCAACCTGCACGCGCGTCCCTGGACAAAAAACCAGCCGCGAAAACTAAACGCAAAACGCGCGATGACGTCAACGCTGAAGCACGCGATCGTAAACGTGACAAAAAACATCGCGGCAATGCTTCCGGCAGCCGGGCTAATCCCGTTGTTCAGAATCAGAAAGGCAGCGGCGCAGCTAACAGCAAAGATCCACGCATCGGCAGCAAAAAACCCGTGCCGCTGGTGGCTGAAGGTATCAGCAGCAAACCGGCCAAACCGGCGAAAGTGAAGCAGCCCGCTGAAAAGAAAAAAGTGGCTCTTTCTCCTCAGGAGGAGCTGACGGCGCTCGAAAACGACGAACGTCTGGATGCGTTGCTTGACCGCCTTGAGAATGGCGAAACGGTATCTGCGGAAGAGCAGGCCTGGCTTGATGAGACGCTGGATCGTATTGACGTGCTGATGGAAGAGCTCGGCATCGCCCTGGACGACGGCGCAGAGGATGAAGAAGCCGAAGAAGATATGTATCGTCTGCTGAAGGGCGGTCAGTAATTATCACGGCCTGAAGGCAGATATTGAGGCAGCGCAATCTGGCGCTGTCTTATAAAAAAGGTTTCTCCGCTAATGAATTGGCCTGAATCAATTTTTGCGCTGATTCTGCTCTGCATGCTGGGTGGGTTATTTGTTAAACTTCGTCGCCTGTCGCGGCTGAAAGCCCGGTTGCGCAGAACCACCGCCCGTCCGCCCCTGAATCAGCACTCCCCCTTCATCCGACGGTCGGCCACCAGACGCAGACGCCTGCGAAGGAGTGACTATCGTGACACAGATGATTGAATGGGATCAGGGCCTGATCCAGAAATACAATATTTCTGGGCCACGTTACACCTCTTATCCCACCGCGCTGGAGTTTCATCAGGATTATGATGAAGCCGCATTTATGCAGGCGACGCAGCGCTATCCCGACCGTCCGCTTTCGCTCTATATTCATATCCCTTTCTGCCATCGTCTCTGCTATTTCTGCGGCTGTAATAAAGTGGTCACCCGCCAGCAGCATAAAGCCGATGCCTATCTGGATGTGCTGGAGAAAGAAATCCTCGCGCGCGCGCCGCTGTTTGTCGATCGCACCGTCACGCAGATGCACTGGGGAGGCGGTACGCCGACCTATCTCAGCAAGGCGCAAATCACCCGCCTTATTGAGCTGCTCAAGTCACAGTTCCGCTTTGACGAGCAGGCTGAACTTTCTATCGAGGTCGATCCGCGTGAAATCGAGCTTGATGTGCTGGATCATCTTCGTGCCGCCGGATTTAACCGGCTGAGCATGGGCGTTCAGGATTTCAATAAGGCGGTGCAGGAGAAGGTTAATCGCGTACAGGACGAAGAGACGATCATTGCGCTGGTGAAGCGCGCGCGCAGGCTTGGCTTTACCTCGACAAATTTGGACTTAATTTATGGTCTGCCGATGCAGACGCCGGAAAGCTTTGCCTTCACGCTGAAAAAAGTCGCGGGGCTGAATCCGGACAGGCTGAGCGTATTCAACTATGCCCATATGCCAAACCTGTTTGCCGCCCAGCGTAAAATCAAGGAAGCCGATCTGCCGGATGCCCAGCAAAAACTCGATATACTGCAGCAATCAATCGCCATGCTGACCGCCGACGGCTATCAGTTTATCGGGATGGACCACTTTGCCCGGCCCGATGATGAGCTGGCGGTAGCGCAGCGGGAAGGAAAACTGCACCGTAATTTCCAGGGATACACCACCCAGGGCGACAGCGATCTGCTGGGGATGGGGGTTTCTGCCATTAGTATGATCGGCGACACTTATGCCCAGAATCAAAAAGAGCTGAAGGCGTACTATGCCAGCGTCGGTGAGCAACAAACAGCGCTGTGGCGGGGCGTTGTCCTTTCAGAAGATGACTGCCTGCGGCGGGATGTGATCAAGGCGCTGATTTGCCATTTTTCGCTCAATTTTGACGATTTCGATACCCACGGTCAGGCGTTTACCGACTATTTCTTTGAGGATCTGGCGCTGCTGACGCCTTTTATTGAGGATGGACTGGTGGAATGCCACGGGAAGGGCCTTCAGGTCACGCCTAAGGGGCGTTTGCTGATCCGCAATATCTGCATGTGCTTTGATGTCTATATGCGCCAGAAGGCCCGTATGCAGCAATTTTCACGGGTCATCTGAAGAAAGGTAAAGTCCGGACACCGGTACGCCATCTCAACCGCCGGGATCGTTCGGTGTCCGGCTTTATCATTACGCGCGGCCAGGGTAAACGCTAAGGCCGCGCGGCTTTGCCTCCGCTACTCCATTCCCAGCTCTTTCAGCTTACGGGTCAGGGTATTTCGCCCCCAGCCCAGCAGCCGTGCCGCTTCCTGCTTGTGCCCCTGCGTATGACGCAGCGCGGTGGTCAGCAGCGTACGCTCCATTTCCGGCTGCGCTTCCGACAGAAGGTTTTGATGACCGGAACGAAGCGCGCGATCTGCCCACTGCGCCAGCAGCGTCGCCCAGCTGTCAGGCAGCGACTGTACCGGGTTGTCGGGCGTCGACGTTTCAAAGAGCTCGGGGGGAAGATCCTGAATCAGCACTTCCTGTCCTGCGGCCATCACCGTCAGCCAGCGGCAGGTATTTTCCAGCTGGCGCACGTTACCGGACCAGTGCAGCCGGGTCAGCGCCGTTTCGGTTTCCGGATGAAGTATTTTCGCCTCCACGCCCAGCTCCCGCGCCGCCACCTGTAAAAAATAGCGCGCAAGACGGGGGATATCCTCGCGGCGCTCCCGTAGCGGCGGCAGATGGACGCGGATCACGTTCAGGCGGTGAAATAAATCTTCCCGGAACTTGCCCTCCTGAACGCGCAGCTCCAGGTTCTGGTGGGTGGCCGCGATGATGCGGACGTCCACCTTGACCGGCGCATAGCCTCCGACGCGATAAAACTGGCCATCGGCCAGCACGCGCAGCAGGCGGGTCTGTACGTCCAGCGGCATATCGCCAATTTCGTCCAGGAACAGCGTGCCGCCGTCGGCCTGCTCAAAACGTCCCTGGCGAATCTGGTTGGCGCCGGTAAACGCCCCTTTCTCATGGCCGAACAGTTCGGACTCAATCAGGTCTTTTGGGATCGCGGCCATATTCAGGGCGATAAAGGGCGCTTTTGCACGCGGACTGTGCCGGTGCAGCGCATGAGCCACCAGCTCCTTACCCGTACCGGACTCACCGTTGATCAGCACGCTAATAGAAGAACGTGAAAGGCGGCCGATAATGCGAAAGACATCCTGCATGGCTGGCGCTTCGCCGATGATATCGGTGGTAGGGCCGCTGACCGGCTGATTACGCGGCTGCTGCTGCTCCTGATAGTGGCTGATGGCACGCTCGACCAGCGCGACCGCTTCATCAATATCAAACGGCTTTGGCAGATAGTCGAATGCCCCTTGCTGATAGGCGCTGACGGCGGCATCCAGATCCGAATGGGCGGTCATTATGATGACCGGAAGCATCGGATGCCGCTGTTTTATCTGCTTCAGCAGGGCCAGGCCATCCATACCGGGCATGCGAATATCTGAAAGTAAAACGTCCGGCGTCTTGGTGGCAAGGGCGGTCAGCACCTCATTACCGCTGTTAAAAGTGGCACAGCTTAAACCGGCTCCAGTGAGGGCGCGTTCAAGCACCCAGCGGATGGAGCTGTCGTCATCGACGATCCAAACTATCCCTCGTTGCATAGAAACCTCACTGGCGAATAGGCAGGTAAACCGAAAATTCAGTATGTCCGGGCCAACTGTTGAACTCTATTTTTCCCGAATGTTGATCGATAAGACTCCGGGCTATCGACAGCCCTAACCCCGTTCCGCCTTCACGTCCGCTGACCATCGGATAAAAGAGCGTATCCTGAAGCTGGGATGGGATCCCGGGGCCATCATCTTCAATATCAATACGCGCGACCAGGCGGTAGCGTACGCCGTGCAGCGTCAGCTGGAACGCCGTGCGGGTACGCAGCGTAATCGTACCGCCTTCTTCACCCAACGCCTGGAGCGCGTTACGTACGACATTCAGTAATACCTGTTCAATTTGATCCGGATCGTGCGGAAGTTCTGGCAGGCTGGGATCGTAATCCCTGACCAGCTTGACATTATCAGGCAGCTCCATCGACACGAGGTTAACCACCCGCTCGGCCACCTGATGAATACTTTGCGTGACGTGCATGCCCGGCTGCTGCGGGCCGAGCAGGCGATCGACCAGATTGCGCAGCCGGTCTGCCTGCTCAATAATCACGCGGGTATATTCTGTTAACGCGGGATCGGGCAGTGCTTTCTCCAGCAGCTGCGCGGCGCCCCGTAATCCGCCCAGCGGATTTTTAATTTCATGGGCCAGCCCACGGACTAAATCCCGTGCGGCAACCTGCTGGGCATGCTGAATCTGTTCCTGACTGAGACGACGTTGATTATCCATCGGTGCCATTTCGAGCAGGATTAACCCTTCGGGAAGACGCTGTGCCGTCAGCGACATAATGTGCGCGCGGCTGTCCACCACCAGAGTCACTTCACTGTCTGTAAATCCCTGACCTGCATTCAGACTCTCATGCATGACGTCGATATTTAACGAGAAATATCCCACCAGTTCCGGCAACGGTGTGCCAAACAGCTTGCGGGAGCTCTGCGCCAGTAATTGCTGTGCCGCAGGGTTGGCGTAGTGAATCACCAGCGCACGATCAACCAGCAAGATGCTGTTAAGCAGGGAATTGAGAATCTGCCCAGCATCGGGCGGCGTGCCTGTTGCCATACAGCGTTCTCCTGCACTCTTTTAGTGCATTATGGGGCGAGATCCGGGAATCGTCTTCCTGAATGATGGGGGCGTGGAGAAAAAAGCCCATCCGGAGATGGGCTGTACGTTTCCACGGCAACAAAATCCAGGCGGTTTTAGGCGGCAGCATGCTTTGGCCCGGCTTTCACTTCTGCCTTAAGGCCTCTCCCGCCAGGGCGGGAGTGCCTTCGGCCATTCTGCTGCGGCGTAAACCTGCCGGGGACTAGCTGATTAAACGCTGTAGTACAGTTCGAACTCGACCGGGTGTGGCGTCATGCGCACGCGGTCCATTTCAGCTTTACGCAGTTCGATGTAGGCATCGATGGTGTCATCAGTGAACACACCGCCGCGCGTCAGGAACTCGCGGTCTTCGTTCAGGGCGTTCAGCGCTTCTTCCAGTGAACCTGCGACTTTTGGGATCTCAGCCTCTTCTTCCGGCGGCAGATCGTACAGGTTTTTGTCCATCGCATCGCCAGGATGGATTTTGTTGATGATGCCGTCCAGGCCAGCCATCAGCAGAGCTGAGAAAGCCAGATAAGGGTTAGCGGCAGGATCCGGGAAGCGGGCTTCGATACGGCGCGCTTTCGGGCTGGCCACAACCGGGATACGGATTGACGCAGAGCGGTTACGGGCGGAGTAAGCCAGCATCACTGGCGCTTCATAGCCCGGGACCAGACGCTTGTAGGAGTTGGTGGTCGGGTTAGCCAGCGCATTGATCGCTTTAGCGTGTTTGATCACACCGCCGATGTAGAACAGCGCCATTTCAGACAGGCCGCCGTATTTGTCGCCGGCGAACAGGTTATTGCCATCTTTAGAAAGAGACATATGGCAGTGCATACCGGAACCGTTATCACCAAAAATTGGTTTTGGCATAAAGGTCGCCGTTTTGCCATAGGCGTGGGCAACGTTGTGCACGACATATTTGTAGATCTGAATTTCGTCCGCTTTCTTCGTCATGGTGTTGAAGCGGGTTGCCACTTCGTTCTGACCTGCGGTTGCCACTTCGTGGTGGTGAGCTTCAACAACCAGCCCCATCTGTTCCATGGTCAGACACATTGCAGAACGAATGTCCTGTGAAGAGTCGACCGGTGGTACCGGGAAGTAGCCGCCTTTCAGACCTGGGCGGTGGCCTTTGTTGCCGCCTTCATACTCTTTACCGGTGTTCCATGCGGCTTCGATATCGTCGATCGCAACATGAGAGCCGGAAGTGGTGGCGCCGAAACGGACGTCATCAAACAGGAAGAATTCAGGTTCTGGTCCAAACAGCACGGTGTCAGCGATACCGGAAGAACGCAGGAAATCTTCAGCGCGTTTCGCGATAGAGCGCGGGTCGCGGTCATAGCCCTGCATGGTGCCAGGCTCGAGAATGTCACAACGGATGATCAGGGTAGAATCTTCAAAAAACGGATCGAGGACAGCCGTCGTTGCGTCCGGCATCAGAACCATGTCTGATTCGTTAATGCCTTTCCAGCCACCGATTGAGGAGCCGTCAAACATTTTGCCTTCTTCGAAAAAGTCAGCGTTAACCTGGTGAGCAGGAATGGTGACGTGCTGTTCTTTGCCTTTGGTATCGGTGAAGCGCAGATCAACAAACTTGACTTCATGCTCGTTCATCATCGACAGAACGTGTTCAGCGGACATACTTAACTCTCCTGGATTTTGTCATTGTCGTCGTGGTTAGAGATCTTCACGGTGTACTTTGCTTATCTGGCTTAGTCATCCGATAATAAAGATCTCTGACAAGCTATCAACCGTCGTGGAAATGGCGTTTATCGCTTAAGTTGAATAAAGCGAAATCTATGCCAACTTTTTCATTTGGCCCGAAAAGCGCTATGATACGCGCTCTCGTGAAACGCGAGCTGCACCACAATGGAAGTCGCGCACCATTATGGTGCTTTCAGGTGCCTGACCGGCACTAATTTGGTGCATTTTTTCGATGGAGTGCAATTCTTGCACTGTAAATGGCTCTGAAAGCAATCCTGACAGTTATCTTTAATTGAAATTTGTGATCCTGTTCAGTCCTTCGATTAATCCGTGTACAATAGCGCGCTATTTCTAATGCCTGAGGCAAAGCTGTGATCGAAAATTTGCGTAACATCGCCATTATTGCCCACGTTGACCACGGTAAAACTACCCTGGTTGATAAATTGCTACAGCAGTCCGGTACTTTTGATGCCCGTACTGAAGCAACTGAGCGCGTAATGGACTCCAACGATTTGGAGAAAGAGCGTGGGATTACCATCCTCGCAAAAAACACCGCCATTAAATGGAACGACTACCGCATCAACATCGTGGATACCCCAGGACACGCCGACTTCGGCGGCGAGGTAGAGCGTGTGATGTCGATGGTCGACTCGGTGCTGCTGGTTGTGGATGCAACGGATGGCCCTATGCCGCAAACCCGCTTCGTGACCAAAAAAGCGTTTGCTAATGGTCTGAAGCCGATCGTGGTCATCAACAAGGTTGACCGTCCTGGCGCTCGTCCAGACTGGGTTGTGGATCAGGTGTTTGACCTGTTCGTTAACCTGGACGCGACCGACGAACAGCTCGATTTCCCGGTTATCTATGCATCCGCGCTGAACGGCATCGCCGGTCTTGATCATGCCGAAATGGCAGATGATATGACCCCGCTGTACGAAGCGATCGTGAAACACGTTTCCCCACCACAGGTGGAAATGGACGCGCCGTTCCAGATGCAGATTTCCCAGCTGGACTATAACAACTACGTGGGTGTTATCGGCATCGGCCGCATCAAACGCGGTAAAGTTAAGCCAAACCAGCAAGTTACCATCATCGACAGCGAAGGCAAAACCCGTAACGGTAAAGTCGGTAAAGTCCTGACTCACCTGGGTCTGGAGCGTATCGACGCGACCGAAGCGGAAGCTGGCGATATCATTGCTATCACCGGCCTGGGCGAGCTGAACATCTCCGATACGATCTGTGATCCACAGAATGTTATGGCGCTGCCAGCGCTGAGCGTTGATGAGCCGACCGTAACCATGTTCTTCAACGTCAACACCTCTCCGTTCTGCGGCAAAGAAGGTAAGTATGTGACTTCTCGTCAGATCCTTGACCGTCTGAACAAAGAACTGGTGCACAACGTGGCGCTACGCGTGGAAGAAACATCCGATGCTGACGCGTTCCGCGTATCAGGTCGTGGTGAACTTCACCTGTCCGTTCTGATTGAAAACATGCGTCGTGAAGGTTTCGAACTGGCGGTATCCCGTCCGAAAGTTATCTTCCGCGAATTCGAAGGCCGTAAGCAGGAGCCATTCGAAAACGTGACGCTGGATATCGAAGAGCAGCATCAGGGCTCCGTGATGCAGGCGATGGGCGAACGTAAAGCGGACATGAAAAACATGGATCCGGATGGCAAAGGCCGCGTACGTCTCGACTACGTGATCCCAAGCCGTGGCCTGATTGGCTTCCGTAACGAATTCATGACCATGACTTCCGGTACTGGCCTGCTCTACTCCACCTTCAGCCATTATGACGATATCCGTCAGGGCGAAGTTGGCCAGCGTCAGAACGGCGTGCTGATCTCTAACGGCCAGGGTAAAGCGGTTGCTTTCGCCCTGTACAGCCTGCAGGATCGCGGTAAGCTGTTCCTGGGCCACGGTGCGGAAGTGTATGAAGGCCAGATCATTGGTATTCACTCACGTTCTAACGACCTGACCGTGAACTGTCTGACCGGTAAGAAGCTGACCAACATGCGTGCTTCCGGTACTGACGAAGCCACCACCCTGGTTCCGGCCATCAAAATGACTCTGGAGCAGGCTATCGAGTTTATCGATGATGATGAACTGGTAGAAGTGACGCCGCTGTCCGTCCGTATTCGTAAACGTCACCTGACGGAAAACGATCGTAAACGCGCAAGCCGCGGTCCTAAAGAGTCGTAAACGCCTCTGCGGGATGTAAAAAACGCTCTCCGGGTTCCGGAGGGCGTTTTTTTATGCCTGATGAAAACCCTTCCGCCTGTTCAGTCTCCTCATTTACCGCTAGAGTGAATAGCTCACCGGCACAAAAGGAGATGACCATGCTGTATATCTTTGATTTAGGTAACGTCATTGTCGATATTGATTTCAACCGGGTGCTCGGGGTCTGGAGCGACCTTGGCCGGGTTCCTCTGGCAACGTTACAAAGCCGCTTCCAGATGGGGGAAGAGTTTGAGCAGCACGAGCGCGGTGAAATCAGCGATGAAGCCTTTGCCGCCAGAATGTGTGAGCAGCTGGATATAGCGCTCAGCTTTGAACAATTCTCTGCTGGCTGGCAGGCGGTGTTCGTTGGCGTCAGGCCGGAAGTGCTCGCTATCATGCATAAACTGCGTGAGCGGGGCGACCGTGTGGTAATTCTCTCCAACACCAACAAGTTGCACTGCGCCTGGTGGCCGACCCAGTATCCTGAAGTGGAACGTGCCACGGACAAAATTTATCTGTCGCAGGAGATGGGGCTGCGTAAGCCGGAAGCGGCGATCTTCCATCGCGTGCTGGCAGAAGAGCAGGTCACGGCGGAGAATGCGGTTTTTCTGGATGATAATCTTGCGAACATTGAGGCTGCACGGGCAACCGGCATTCACAGTGTTCATGTCACCGACGCGACGATCGTCCCCGCCTTTTTCAGCGATCGCATTTAAATGCGCAGGCTCAACCATTACCGGCACTCTCTGCGGGCCTTCTGGGCATGGCTGAAACTGCTCTGGCAGCGGATTGATGTGGATGGCATGACCACGTTGGCAGGCAACCTGACGTTTGTCTCATTCCTGTCGCTGGTGCCGCTGGTCGCCGTCGTCTTTGCGCTGTTTGCCGCCTTTCCGGCTTTTGCTGACATCAGCAGCCAGCTGAAGAGTTTTATCTTCAACAACTTCGTCCCGGCTTCAGGAAATATCATCCAAAACTACCTGGAGCAGTTCATCTCAAACGTCAATAAGATGACGGCGGTTGGGGCTTGTGGGCTGGTAATTACCGCGCTGCTGTTGATGTACGCCATCGACAGCGCCCTGAATACCATCTGGCGGAGTAAGCGCAAAAGACCCCTGGTCTACTCTTTTGCCGTTTACTGGATGATCCTGACGCTTGGGCCGCTGCTGGCGGGAGCGAGTCTGGCGATAAGCTCCTACCTCTTATCGCTGCGCTGGGCGTCTGTGACGGGCGTCAGCTGGCTGATTGATTACGGGCTGCGCATGTTTCCCCTGCTGCTCTCATGGCTGTCATTCTGGCTGCTCTACAGT
The DNA here is from genome assembly GCA_050410775.1 of Pantoea sp. FN060301. GTDB lineage: Bacteria > Pseudomonadota > Gammaproteobacteria > Enterobacterales > Enterobacteriaceae > Erwinia. The sequence goes on along the minus strand of CP191229.1, from coordinate 4,094,196 downwards.
ATTGTGCCTACCCGGCACGTGCCCAGCCGTGATGCGCTGATTGGCGCGCTGGTGGCCGGGCTACTGTTTGAACTGGGTAAAAAGGGCTTTGCGCTCTATGTTACGATGTTCCCTTCGTATCAGTTAATCTACGGCGTGCTGGCGGTGATCCCTATTCTGTTCCTGTGGGTTTACTGGACATGGTGTATTGTCTTACTGGGTGCGGAAATTACCGCCACGCTGGATGATTTCCGCCATCTCAGGCAGCAGGAAGAAAAATTAGAAAAAGAGGACGTATGATTGCCTTAATTCAACGGGCGCTGAATGCCAGCGTAACGGTGGCAGGAGAAACCATCGGGGAAATCGGGCCAGGGCTGGTGATACTGCTCGGCGTGGAAAAAGGCGATGATGAGCAAAAAGCGCAGCGGCTGTGCGATCGGGTGCTGGGCTATCGTATTTTTGGCGACGAGCAGGGAAAAATGAATCTTAACGTACAGCAGGCGGGCGGTAGCGTGCTGGTGGTGTCGCAGTTTACCCTGGCGGCGGATACGCAAAAAGGGATGCGGCCTGGCTTTTCGGGCGGGGCGGAGCCGGCGGAAGCGGAACGTCTCTACAAGTACTTTATTGGCTGCTGCCGTGAGAAAGGCATCGCCACTGAAACAGGCCAGTTTGCTGCTGATATGCAGGTTGCGCTGGTGAATGATGGCCCCGTTACCTTCTGGCTCCAGGTTTGAGACTGTTGGGCGAACGGCAGGTCAGCGTCGCGGGTTCAGAAAGAGAGAAGCATTTTATGTATCATCTTCGAGTGCCTGAAACAGCGGAAGAGCTGGAGACCTACTACCAGTTCCGCTGGGAAATGCTGAGAAAGCCCCTGCATCAGCCGATGGGTTCCGAACGGGACGCCTGGGACGCGCTGGCGCATCACCAGATGGTGGTGGACGAACGCGGCGATCCGGTGGCGGTTGGCCGCTTATACATCAATGCGGAAAATGAGGCGGCTATCCGCTTTCTGGCAGTGCATCCTTCCGTACAGGGTAAAGGGTTAGGCACGCTGGTGGCGATGACGCTGGAGTCCGTTGCGCGGCAGGAAGGCGCCAAGCGCGTGGTGTGCAGCGCCCGCGAGGATGCAATGGCGTTCTTTGCCAAGCTGGGTTACATCAATCAGGGCGAAATTACCGTTCCGCAAACGACCCCGGTGCGCCACTTTCTGATGATCAAGCCGGTGATCACGCTTGATGATATTCTGCATCGCGGCGACTGGTGCGGACAGCTTCAGCAAGCCTGGTATGACCATATTCCGCTCAGTGAAAAGATGGGCGTGCGCATCCTTCAGTATACGGGCAAAAAATTCATCACTACGATGCCCGAAAACGGTAACCAGAATCCTCACCATACCCTGTTTGCCGGGAGCCTTTTCTCGCTGGCTACGCTGACCGGCTGGGGGCTGATCTGGCTGCTGCTGCGCGAGCGTCATCTGGGTGGGACCATTATCCTGGCGGACGCGCACATTCGCTACAGCCACCCCATTAGCGGCAAGCCGGGTGCCGTGGCGGACTTAGGCTCGCTCAGCGGCGATCTCGATCGTCTGGCGCAGGGGCGCAAGGCGAGGGTACAGCTGGAAGTCGAGCTTTTTGGCAATGAGGTCTGCGGCGCGGTATTTGAGGGGATTTATATCGTTCTGCCTGCTGACCCGGATGGCCCTCTCGAAGAGGGCGGCTCCGGGGAGTAGCGCTGTTTTAGCGCCCTTTCTTTTTACGGCCCGGCTGGGTAAAGCGCTTACGGCCAGCCGGCGCGGCGCTTTTTTCACTGCTTTTCGGCCCGCTGACGGCAGGTTTCTTCGCTGCGGCGGGTTTGGCCTTCGCTTTTTGCGCTGGTTTTTCCTCGGACGAGGAGTCCTCAATCAGCCGGAATAACTCGATCAGCTCATCATCGGTCAGATCGCGCCACTCCCCCGGCGGCAGCCCTTTCAGGCTGACGTTCATGATGCGGACACGCTCAAGCTTGGTGACTTCATAGTCAAAATGTTTGCACATGCGGCGGATCTGACGATTAAGCCCCTGTACCAGCGTAATGCGGAATGCGAACGGCGCTTCTTTCTTCACTTTGCATTTGCGGGTCACCGTCCCCAGCATAGGCACGCCTGCGCCGAGGCCCTGAATAAACTCATCGGTCACCGGCTTGTTAACCGTGACGATATACTCTTTTTCGTGATCGTTTCCGGCACGAAGGATTTTGTTAACCAGATCGCCGTGGTTGGTCAGAAATATCAGTCCCTGAGAATCCTTATCGAGACGCCCCACCGGAAAGACGCGCTTGCTGTGGTTGACGAAATCCACAATGTTATCCCGCTCGCCTTCCTCTGTGGTGCAGATGATGCCCACAGGTTTATGTAACGCGATAAAGACCAAATCTTCTTCATTACGCGGCTCAATAAGCTGACCATTTACCTTCACCACATCCCCGGCAAATACCTGAGCGCCAACCCCGGCCCGTTTGCCGTTGATAAACACGTTACCCTGTTCGATGTAACGATCGGCGTCGCGACGGGAGCAGATACCGCTCTCGCCAATATATTTGTTCAGTCGAATGGATGAGTTGGTCAGCATAGTTCCTCCGTAAAAAAGCGGACTATACCTTAACTGCGGGACATTGCGAATATAAGGGGATCACATTGCATCCTGTAGGCAATCCCCTTAACGAGTGGTATTTCAGGGTGCGGAAACCAGCTGACCTGCCTGTAGCCTTTGCTCAAGGGACTTTTCGTCAGAGGAGACCGACAATATGCCGTTCACCGTCGGTTTCATCGCCGTCTCTGCTGCCAGGCTTCCGGTTATTTTTAACCGCAGCTCTCCCTTGTCGCTCAGCGGAACCTCCGGCCAGCCCCAGTTCTGCAACAGATTAACCGGAACTTCATGGCCCTGTAGCGTCAGCGACAGCGCCCGCTGGGGCTGCTGGGAAACCGTTGCCAGACTCTCCACCATACCCGCCTGGATAAACGCACTCATTTCCGTCACGTTAATCGTATTATCGTCGGCGGTGAGCGCTACTGAAGGATGCCGCATATCGACGCGGTTAAATGTGGCTTCGGCCGCGTTGAAGCGGAGGTTGCCTGACCAGATCCCCCACTGGCGCTGGCGCGCAAGCAGCAGGTTTTTGCCGCTGCCGTCCAGGGCGGTCATCTGGAAGGGAAATGCCGGATTGATATCGATAATCAGGTTACGGTTCGCTTCAAACCTGGTGATTTCCACGGCGGAAAGCCATTCGGGAAGCGGCTTCATCCAGCGCTCGCGCCAGTTGAGCGGCAGCGTATATTCGATCCCGGCAATCGCCAGCTCGTCCAGGGTCAATTTCTTGTCGCTGCGGTTCCATTTTCCGGAGGTACGGATCAGGCCGTTGACCCAGCGTGAACTGAACTGGGTGAGCGATACGCCTTCAGGCGAGAACGTCATATTCAGGATTGGATCGTTCAGTTGCAGGCTACCGTTCACGAAGGATCGGGCATTCATCGACAGTGAACCCTCATCGCTTTCCCATTCACCGTTGCGCAGCGTCAGATCTTTCAGCGCCAGATTAAGATCGGTGACGGCCCAGTCTGCGCCTTCCAGCCGCGCCCCGGTGACATCAATACGGTCGAAGTGGACGGGGGGAAGACGCCGCAGCGGCGAGAAAAAACCGGAAAGGGAATCTGAGGTTTGCAGGCGAATGCTGTTGAGACGCAGATTCGCCACCTGCCAGGTGCCCTGGGCATCACGCTGCGCGCTGGCGGTGATCGAGCCCAGCGCTACATCGGCCCCGACGTTACTCATTACCAGCTGCTGTTTGCTGATGCGGCCCTGCAAGAATACGTTTCTGGCCGGGATACCGTTCAGTTCCAGCAATTCCGCGCTCATCTGAAAGCTGGCATCCGTTCCGATAACGTCTCCCGCAACGGGCTGCCAGGGAACGATGCCCCCGTTAACCTGCTGCGCGACCAGGGGCAATTCGCCCTGGAGACGGTTGACCGACATCTTAATCAGCTGGAGCCTGTCCGCCGCGAAGGGAAGGGGAGCGCCGTTATCAGTGACCCTGAGCGTACCTTCTTCCAGCTGAATAGCGGCAAAATGGTGGGGCTCAGTAAACTGGGCGCTGCTCAGCGTCAGCGTCACGTGACGGGCAGCCAGCAGCGCCGGGGCGGCTTTGCGGCCAAATGAAACGTCGTTGAGGATGAGTTGTGCAGGATCGGAAAAGTTGTGCTCCAGCTTGCTGAAGGCCAGCTGATAGTTTGTGTGCTGCGTGACGGCGCGGCTTACCCATCCTGCGCCCCACTGCGTTTGCAGCAGCACATAAAGCGTGACCACGATGAGCAGTAACACCAGCAGCAGCGTAAGCAGAATTTTTCCAGGTAATTTCATTGCACCCTTTCCCGTGAGCATCCATTCATGAGCGAGTTATGCCTCATTTCAAACTGAAGCTCAACCATCGATGATGACGGGCGGTTCACAGACCGCCCGTCGCAGGCACCCAGAATGACACAGGAGAGGCTTATTTTTCCTGTGGAAAGATAAGATTCAGAATGATGGCGGTAATCCCGCCGGCGGCAATGCCGGATGAGAACAACGTTTTCAGCCATTCAGGCGCGAACTGCAGGATCAGCGGCTGTTGAGAAACGCCTAATCCGACCGCCAGCGAGATCGCCATAATCATAATCGCCCGCCGGTTCAGCGGCTCGCGCGAAACGATACGCACGCCGGAAGCGGCGATGGTGCCAAACATCACTAACGTTGCGCCGCCCAGTACGGGTTCAGGAATATGCTGCACAAATCCGCTGACCGCCGGAAAGAGTCCCAGCACGATCAGCATCAGCGCCACGACAAAACCGACGTAGCGGCTGGCGACGCCGGTCAGCTGGATCACACCATTATTCTGGCCAAAGCAGGAGTTAGGGAAGGTGTTAAACAGCGCCGAAACAAATGAGTTCAGGCCATTAGCCAGCACGCCGCCTTTCAGCCGCTTCATATAGAGCGGGCCGCTGACCGGTTGTTCGGAAACGTCAGAGGTGGCGGTGATATCCCCGATGGTTTCCAGGGAGGTCACCATAAAGACCAGCATCAGCGGAATCAAAAGATTCCAGTCAATACTCAGTCCGTAGTAGAACGGAACAGGGACCGTAATCAGCGACTCGTTTACCGCGGCCGGGCTTGCTGGCAGCATATCCAGTGCCCAGGCCAGCAGATAGCCGACGGCCATGGCAATCACCAGCGAGGCGACGCGAAGGTAAGGGTTGCGCTGACGGTTGAGCAGAATGATCACCAACAGCACGGCGCCAGCCAGCAGAAGGTTTTTCGGCGCGCCGAAAGTGTGATCGTTCATGGCCGCGAAACCGCCGCCAATTGAGGTCAGTCCGACCTGGATAAGCGACAGGCCGATGATCATCACCACAATACCGGAAACCAGCGGCGTGATAATGCGGCGGGCCAGATGCAGGACGCGTGACAACAGCATCTCCGTACAGGACGCCAGCATCAGCGTACCGAACAGGGCTGCCATCATTGTTGGCACATCCGCGCCGCCGTTTTTCAGCGCGAGGCCGCCCATAATCAGCGGGGAGACAAAGTTAAAACTGGTGCCCTGAATCGACAACAGGCCCGAACCTACCGGCCCCCAGGTTTTGATTTGCAGAATCGACGCCACGCCGGAGGCGAACAGCGACATGCTGATAATGTGCTGTGTATCCTGGGCGGGTAACCCCAGCGCCTGGCAGATAAGCAGCGCTGGCGTAATGACCGCCACAAACATCGCCAGCAGATGCTGGCAGGCGGCAAACAGCGTCTGCGGCAGCGGCGGGCGATCTTCGAGACGGTAGATAAGCTCACTGTTGGTGACAGAAGCAGGGCTACGGGCGGCTTCAGCATCGGAGGTATTGACGGACATTCTCACGGTTCCCTGGCGAACAAAGTGGCGATTTTAATCTTCTGCCAGCCAAAAGCAATCGTTTGCAGTCAGACATTGCGCCTGAATGACCACTAACGTTTAGTGCAGGGAAAGGGAAGCGGCTACAATCGGCTGAACAGTCTCATAGATTAATACATAACGAATGTGAGGTAGGAATGAGCCGGGTATTTCTTATAGGGGCAACGGGCGGCGTAGGGCGACAGCTCAGGAAACGCCTGGTTAATGCGGGCCATCACGTTACCGGACTGCATCGTCAGGATTTACAGGCGGATGAGTTAGTAGCGGACGGAGTGACCCCCGTTAATGGCGATCTGCTGAACACCAGCAGTGAAAGGCTGGCCGAAACAATGCGCGGATGCGATATCGTGGTCTTCTCTGCCGGGGCCGGCGGCGCTGGCGTCGATCTGACTGAGGGTATTGACGGACGGGGGGCGCGTTTTGCTACTGAAGCCGCCATGCTGGCAGGCATCAGCCGGTTTCTTCTTGTCTCTGCCTTTCCGGAGGCCGGACGCGGTAAGACGGTGTCACCCACGTTTGAGCACTATATGCAGGTCAAAAAACAGGCTGACGTTATGCTGGCGGCAACGCCGCTGGAGTGGGTCATTCTGCGGCCGGGTACCCTGGTCAATGAGCCGGGGAACGGAAAAGTACGGATGGGGCTGGCTATTCCTTACGGAACCGTGCCCCGCGAAGACGTAGCGGCGGTACTGCATAGTCTGATTGAACAGCCACAGGTGAAAAGGGTGATTATCGAACTGACGTCTGGAGAGCAGGCGATCGGCGATGCCGTGGGCAGCATGGCAGCTTTTAGCGGACGGTAACCTCAGGCGTTGGTATAGCGCTCCGTTTCCGGTAGCCAGCGTTCGATCAGCGCCTGAGCCTGCTCCGGGTAATGCTGGTGGATATGCCGGGCGACCCGCTGTACTTCAGGGATCATGGCCTGATCGCGCAGCAGATCGGCAACCTTAAACTCGGCGTTGCCGGTTTGCCGGGTGCCAAGCAGTTCGCCGGGGCCGCGAATTTCCAGATCGCACTGGGCGATCACGAAGCCGTCGGTGCTGTCCCGCAGTACCTGCAGGCGTTTCTGGGCGGTTTTGCTCAGCGGCGCTTTGTAGAGCAGGACGCAGTGTGACGCGACGGAGCCGCGGCCTACCCGGCCGCGTAGCTGGTGAAGCTGCGCCAGCCCAAGACGTTCCGGATTCTCAATAATCATCAGGCTGGCATTGGGAACGTCCACCCCCACTTCAATCACCGTGGTGGCAACAAGCAGATGAATGTCGCCCTGTTTGAACGCCTGCATCACCGCCTGCTTCTCAGCAGGTTTCATGCGGCCATGTACCAGCCCAACCGTTAATTCAGGCAGCGCCAGCTTCAGCTCCTCCCACAAAGCTTCTGCGGCCTGGGCCTCAAGCTGTTCGGACTCTTCAATCAGCGTACATACCCAGTAGGCCTGGCGGCCTTCATCGCTACAGGCATTCTTAACGCGTTCAATAATGTCCGCCCGGCGCGTATCGGGGATGGCGACGGTGGTGACCGGCGTTCTGCCCGGCGGCAGCTCATCGATGGTCGAGGTATCCAGATCGGCGTAGGCCGTCATTGCCAGCGTACGAGGGATCGGCGTGGCCGTCATGATCAGCTGGTGCGGATGGAAGCCCTGCTCTTCTCCCTTCTCCCACAGCGCCAGACGCTGGTGGACGCCGAACCGGTGCTGCTCGTCGATAATGACCAGCGCCAGTCCGTTAAACTGCACCTGCTCCTGAAAAATGGCGTGCGTGCCCACGATCATCGAAACCTGCCCGGCGGCAATCGCCTCCTGCTGTGCCTGACGCGCTTTCCCTTTCTGTTTACCGGCCAGCCAGCCCACTTCAATGCCCAGAGGCGCAAACCACTGGCGGAAATTGCTGGCATGCTGCTCGGCAAGCAGTTCGGTCGGCGCCATCAGCGCGACCTGCTTGCCGTAAGCGATCACATTCAGCGCCGTCAGCGCGGCAACCAGCGTTTTCCCCGATCCCACGTCGCCCTGAACCAGCCGCATCATGGGATAGTCATGCGCCAGATCCTGCTCAATTTCACGCACCACACGGCTTTGCGCGGCGGTAGGGCTGAACGGTAACGTAGCGAGCAGCTTGTTACTCAGATCGTGTCGTGCGGGCATCGGCAGCGCGTGATAGCGCTGGGCGCCCGCGCGAACCGCCAGCATGCTGAGGTTATGTGCCAGCAGTTCTTCCATAATCAGCCGGCGCTGGGCCGGATGCCTGCCGCTATCCAGATCGGCCAGCGCCATATCCGGCGGCGGGCGATGAAGCGTACGCAGCGCTTCTGGAAGGCTGATCATGCCCTGGCTCAGCTCCGGCGGCAGCAGCTCCGCAATCGGGCAGGTTTCCAGCAGCGTAAGCGCCTGGTCGGTGAGATTACGCAGGGTGGCCTGACGGATGCCTTCGGTGGTGGAATAGACCGGCGTCAGGGTTTCCTGAAGCTCCACCACGCTGTTATCTCCCTGAACGCGGTATTCAGGATGGATTATCTCTGCGCCGCGCTGACCGCGCTTGATCTCGCCATAGGCGGTGACGCGGCGGCCAGGCGCCAGGCTGTTTTTCATGCCCGCATTGAAGTTGAAAAAGCGTAGGGTAAGGATACCGGTGCCGTCGCTGATCTGGCAGGTCAGCATGCGGCGGCGGCCAAAGGTAATATCGCTGTGCAGCACTTCGCCTTCCACCGTGGCGTAGATATCAGGCAGAAGATCGTTAATGGCATACAGCTGAGTGCGGTCTTCGTAGCGAAGCGGGAGATGTAACAGCAGATCCTGCACGGTGACCAGACCCAGCTTTGCCAGCTTGCCCGCCTGGCTTGCGCCAACGCCGGAAAGCGAGTTCAGCGGAACGGCATCCAGCAGGCGGCCCTTCATTTTTTCCGCACCGAAGCTTGCATGGTTGCCCACCAGTCAGGATCGGCGACCACTTCGCCACGGTCGTTAATTTCCGGGTAGGGCAGGCCTTTATGTTTCGCCACTCTCGCCAGCACCGGATAGCCCCCTTCGAAAAGCAGGCGCTGCTGTTCGCTGTAGGGAAGCGAACTGCTTTTATGCTGATACATGCCGGCGTTCTGACGCTGACGCTGGGCTTCATAGAGAATAAGCGCGGAGGCGACGGAAACGTTCAGTGACTGCACCATGCCCACCATCGGGATAATGATGTCCCGATCGGCCAGCGCAAGGGCTTCCTGAGTGATGCCGGTTTTTTCCTGACCCATCAAAATGCAGGTCGGACGGGTGTAGTCAATTTCGCGGAAATCGACAGCGGTATCGGAGAGGTGCGTAGCCAGGATTTGCATATCCTGGCTTTTAAGATGGCTGACCGCATCGACGATGGTGCGGTGCGTTTTCACCTGTACCCAGCTGTTGCTGCCGGCGGCGGAAGAGACCATGGTACGCATCCGGCTGCCGGGCCAGACGGCATGAACCTCATGGACGCCAACGGCATCCGCCGTGCGGATCACGGCGGAGACGTTGTGCGGCTTATGGACCTGCTCCATGCAGACGGTCAGATCGTGCTGACGGGCGGCCAGCATTTCACAGATGCGGGCATAGCGTTGGGCATTCATACGTCAGTTTCGATTACGGTGAACTTTAATCACATCCGGCATTACGCGAATTTTACGCATAATATTGGCCAGATGAACACGGTCACGGGCCGTCAGACGGATAAAGGCACTGTAAACACGCCCATCTTTTTCTTCCGTATTCAGGCTCTGGATATTGGACTTGGCGGTATTAATCGCCGCCGTCAGGTTAGCCAGCGCACCCTGATGGTTGAACATATCCACCTTAATTTCCGCCACGAACTCCTGCTCGGAGGTCACTTTATCCCATTCAACGGCCATAAATTTCTCAGGCTCTTTCTGATAGCCGCGGATATTACGACAGGATTCATGGTGCACAACCAGTCCCTTGCCGGGGCTGACGTGCGCCACAATGGGATCGCCCGGAATCGGACGGCAGCACTTGGCGAACGTGATCAGCACACCGTCTGCCCCTTTGATCGGCAGCTTGCTACGCGACGTGGAAGGCGACGAGATGGCGGCGGGCGTTGCCTGATCGCTCTGCTGAAGGTTTTTCGCGACCACCACGCTCATGGCGTTGCCGAGGCCGATTTCCGCCAGCAGATCGTCAAGCGTGGCCAGCTTCATCCGCTCCAGCTCACGCTGAATGTTTTCCGGCGGAATTTCGGCCAGTTTGCGGCTGCCGCCCAGCGTGTGGTTAAGCAGGCGACGGCCCAGGCTGACGGAGTCATCCCGCTTCAGGTTTTTCAGCAGCTGGCGGATTTTCGCCCGCGCCTTGGAGCTGACGACAAAATTGAGCCATGCCGCATTCGGACGCGCGCCCGGTGCCGTAATGATCTCAACCGTCTGCCCGCTGGTCAGCGGCTGCGACAGCGGATAAGGCTGGCGGTCGACGCGCGCGCCGACGCAGGCATGGCCGATGTCGGTATGTACCGCATAGGCGAAGTCGACCGGCGTGGCGCCCGCCGGCAGCTCAACGATACGGCCTTCCGGGGTGAAAACGTAAATTTCGTCCGGGAAGAGATCGGACTTCACGCTTTCAATGAATTCAAACGAGCTTCCGGCGCTCTGCTGCAGCTCAAGCAGGCTTTGCAGCCAGCGCTGAGCGCGGATCTGCGCGGTAGTGCCGGTTTCACCCTGTTCCTTATAGGCCCAGTGCGCCGCAACCCCCATTTCCGCCATTTGATCCATATCTTCGGTACGGATCTGGACTTCGACCGGCACGCCGTGCGGGCCAATCATTGAGGTATGCAGGGACTGATAGCCGTTCGCCTTGGGGATGGCGATATAGTCTTTTACCCGGCCAGGACGGGGCTTATAGAGGCTGTGCATCTGACCCAGCACGCGATAGCAGGTATCAACATCACGCACAATGACCCGGAAAGCATAGATATCCATAATGGAATGGAAACGCTGCTCTTTCAGGTGCATCTTGCAGTAGATGGAGTAGAGATGCTTTTCCCGCCCGCTGACGCGACAGGCGATATCAGCTTCCTGCAAACGCCCGTCAATTTCAGAAAGGATCTTCTGAATCATCTCTTTGCGGTTGCCGCGGGCGGCTTTCACCACTTCTTTAATGACGCGGTAGCGGTTAGGGTAGAGCGCCTCGAAACCCAGCTCTTCCAGTTCGGTTTTGAGATGGTGAATACCCAGGCGGTGCGCCAGAGGACTGTAGATCTCCAGCGTTTCCAGCGCGATGCGGCGACGTTTATCCGGACGAAGCGAACCGAGCGTGCGCATGTTGTGCGTCCGGTCAGCCAGCTTAATCAGGATCACGCGGATATCCTGCACCATCGCCATGATCATTTTGCGGAAGTTTTCCGCCTGGGCTTCTTTTTTATCGCGGAATTTCAGCTTATCAAGCTTGGAGACACCCTCCACCAGTTCAGCAACGCTTTTACCAAACAGCTGTTCCATATCCTGATAGGTGGCGGGAGTGTCTTCGATAACGTCATGCAGAAGCGCGGCCATGAGGGTTTCATAGTCGAGCTTCATTTCAGCCAGGATACAGGCGACGGCGACCGGATGGGTGATATAAGGCTCACCGCTGGAGCGCGTCTGTCCCTCGTGGGCATCACGTGCGACGAGATACGCTTGCTTGAGGCGCTTAATCTGGTCCTCAGGCAAGTATTTTTCAATCAGCTGATTGAGACTTTCGAACAGATACAAGGGCTAGCCTACCGGCGGGTGATTAACGACGACCTTCAGCGATAGCGGTCACGGCCTGGAGTTCAGCGGCTTCCTGTTCCTGCTGTTCCTGACGATCGCGCACGTCCAGAATCTTGTTAGTGATCAAACCTTCTTCGATCTCGCGCAGGGCGATAACGGTAGATTTATCGTTTTCTTCCGGAACCAGCGGATCTTTACCGCCTACCTGCATCTGACGCGCACGACGTGCTGCGACCAGAACGAGGTCAAAACGGTTACCAATTTTTTCTACTGCGTCCTGTACGGTTACGCGTGCCATAATTGTGATACTCCACGGGAGAAGAAATGACTGGGCATCATACTGAGTTGTCCTCAGTCTGCCAATAGTTTGCTGATTAATGCATCGTGCCGGGCTTTTTGACGGCCCATGCGCAGCCGCTCAGCGCGAATGATGGTTTTCAGATCGGACAGCGCCAGATCGAAATCATCATTCACAATAAGGTAATCGTACTCGGCGTAGTGGCTCATTTCCGCAACGGCCTGCGCCATGCGGCGGGCGATAACCTCTTCGCTATCCTGCCCACGCCCTCTGAGACGACGATCGAGCTCTTCCTTTGACGGCGGCAGCACAAAAATGGTGCGCGCCTGCGGCATTTTGTCCCGGATCTGCTGGGCGCCCTGCCAGTCAATATCCAGAAAGACATCAACGCCGGTAGAGAGCACCTGCTCAATGGCCTTGCGGGAAGTGCCGTAATAGTTGCCGAACACTTCCGCATGTTCCAGGAAAGCCTCTTCCTTAATCATGCTGCGGAATTCGTCATGCTTGACGAAAAAGTAGTGTTCGCCGTGCTGCTCGCCGGGACGCATATCCCTTGTGGTATGGGAAATCGAAACCTGCGTATCGTATAGCGGCTGCGTTTTCAGCAGTGCCGTAATCAGGCTGGATTTACCCGCGCCGCTGGGAGCAGAAACAATAAAAAGTGTGCCTTGAGCCATGATAATTCTTGATATGCCAATAAAGCGGAGTCTGATTCTTGCACAGTATACACGGCTGAGGCTCATCATGCAGCGTTTCAGGCATAGGGAGACACGATTTCTCATTAAATGGACTTCTTCTTCCGTCACTTATGTCCTGTTGCAGCGCTGTCAGCCTCTTTTTTCGTACCGCCTTCCATTTTTCAATTTCAGGGCTCGCCGGATGCCCTTCTTTTCTTTTTAATGCCCCGGAAAGACAAAGGGGGAGACAGGGATGCGTTACATAGCACTACTTCTGGCATGTTTTTGCCTGAGCGTCCGGGCGCAATGTCCCGTCTGGACGCCAGCCAGGGCCAGCCGGGAACTGGCCGCGCTTGAGCAGCAGCTACGAGGCTGGGACGACGCCTACTACAGGAAAGGCGTGAGCGTCGTGACTGACGAACGCTACGATGCTCTCGAAAAAACATTCCATACCTGGCAGCGCTGCTTCCGGCCAGAGATGCCGCTTCGTCAGCCCCTCCTGCCTGAGGGAGGAAAGCGGCTTCACCCCGTGGCGCACGCGGGCGTCCGCAAGCTTGCGGACCAGGAGGCCGTCGCGCGCTGGATGGAAAATAAGCGCGATCTCTGGGTTCAGCCGAAGGTGGACGGCGTGGCGGTGACGCTCCACTACCGGCAGGGCAAGCTTATCAGCCTGATCAGTCGGGGTAACGGGCTTCGCGGTGAAGACTGGACGGCGAAAGCGCATCTGATCCCTGCCATCCCCCAGCTTATTCCGCTTAAAACCCCCTCGCTTGTGCTGCAAGGGGAACTCTTTCTGAAGATGAACGATCACCAGCAGGCCATTCAGGGAGGCGGCAACGCCCGGTCAGTTGTCGCAGGCGCAATGAGACGAAACGACAACCGGACGATACTCAGCCAGACAGGCATATTTATCTGGGCGTGGCCAGACGGTCCGCTATCGATGTATGAAAGAAACGTACAGCTCCGGGCGGCGGGATTCACGCTTGCGGCTGACTGGAGTAAGCCCGTCGCCAATGCTGGTGAGGTTGAACGCTGGCGCGAGCGCTGGTTCCGTCAGAAACTGCCCTTCGCCACGGACGGTGTGGTGATTCACAGCACACCCGTTAAGGGAGAACACTGGATGCCGGGCAACGGAGACTGGGCCGTGGCCTGGAAATACCCGCCGGCGAAGGCGAGCACCCATGTGCGTTCCGTCTCGTTCAGCACGGGACGCACGGGAAAAATCAGCGCGGTACTCAATCTGGATCCTGTACAGCTGGATGATAAAAAAGTCAGTCGTGTCAGCGTGGGTTCGTTACGACGCTGGCAGCAGATGGATATCCTGCCCGGCGATCGCGTTACGCTGAGTCTGGCAGGCCAGGGCATACCGCGCCTGGATGAGGTTATCTGGCGAGTGGCCGAACGCCCCCTGGTGCCAGTACCTGACGCGGCAGCATACAATGCACAAACCTGTTTCTATTTTACGCCTGGCTGTCGCGAGCAGTTCCTGTCACGGCTCGTCTGGCTGAGCAGCCCCGGGGTGCTGAACATGCCGGGCATCAGCCGCGCCACCTGGCAACGACTGATGCAGGCGAGTCTGCCTGAACACCTCTTCTCATGGTTAACACTTTCCCCGTCAGACCTGGAAAAAGCAGCGGGCATCAGTGCGCGTCGGGCCGGACAGCTTTATCACCAGTTTTCCCTCAGCCCGCAGCAACCTTTCAAACGCTGGGTAAAGGCGCTGGGTGTGCCGCTCCCCGAAGAAGCGCTGAATGCGCTCAGCGATGAGGGGTGGCAGACGCTGCTTGCCAGAACAGAGGCCGCCTGGCAGCAGTTACCGGGAGTCGGACCGCGACTGGCGCAGAAAATAACCGCGTTTCTGGCGAACGAGCAGGTCAGGAAACTGATCGACTGGTTAGCGGCGGCGCAGGTTCCCCGGCTCAGTGATCGTCGTGCGGATAATTAAAAACGGGCAGACCCAGCTTAAACCGCAATGCCAGAAGGCGGGCGATAAAGCCGCATAACAGTGTCGTAATAATGATGGTTTCATGCGAGAGCGGCGTTTTCAGCAGCAGGATATAAATCCAGCCTGAAGCGAAGGCGATACCTGCGTAAATCTCTTTCTGAAAAACCAGCGGAATGCGGTTGCAGAACATATCACGAAGCACGCCGCCAAAAACGCCGGTAATGACGGCACAGATTGCGGCAATGACAGAGGCATGGCCCATATCCAGGGCGACTCTGGCACCTATAATGGAGAAGACAACCAGCCCCAGGGCATCCAGAACCAGAAAGGCTTTACGCAGATGGGTCATCAGCGGGGCGAGCTGGGTGGTGATGACGGCGGCAGCGGCCACAATCATGATATAGACAGGGTGCTGCACCCAGCTAAGCGGATAGTGGCCCAGCACCATATCCCGGACCGAACCGCCGCCGATAGCGGTGACAGAGGCAATAATAATGACGCCGAACATATCCATCTTGCGGCGACCTGCGGCCAGCGCGCCGGTCATGGCTTCCGCCGTGATACCAATGATATAGAGAACGGTGAGTAACATAGCCAGCTCCTGAATAACCGGCGGCAAGCCTGAAGCATCAGCCCAATATTGGCGACTGAAATTTTTTAAAGAGAGAGTTTGAAGTTAGTTTTTCTAATCCATAAGGTGCGAGTCTTAAGCTTGGTTAATGATTAAGTGATTGTAATTAGAATATATATTTACCATTAGCGCTTAGGTAAGGATTAGGTAAGGCAGGGGTCTGGCTTTAAAATTCATCATGTATGAATGAGGCGATCGCCGCAAGCCATCCCGGGAATGTAGGACAACAAGGAGAAGCGATAATGTTAGCTGCGGAATTGTTCAGGCTTCTGGCCAGTGGCGTTCATCCTGAAACGGGTGAGCCACTGCCGCCCGACTCGCTGGTTCACCGGCCGGAGGCGATAAGGCTGCTCTTTTTACTGGCTGAAGAATTCAGCGGCATGCATTTCAGGCAGATTAAACGCAGGGAAAAGGTGAAGCTGACCCCCGAAGAGCGGCGGCAGAAGAACCGGCAAACCGGCAGACCCGAGAATGCCTTTCTGCCCTGGCAGGAAGAGGAGAAACAGCAGCTCGCCGCGCAGGTTACCGGTGACTACAGCATTCCAGAGCTGGGAAAACGCTTCGGTCGCTCACCCCGCTCAATTGCCTTACAGCTTGTCAAAATGAAGCTGATAACGGCAGAAGCGGCGGCAGCTTATGAATAATGTCTGCCGCCAGCCGCTGTTCGTGAAGCTGGCCACGACAGCTGGGCAACGCCATTCTGGCAGCGCGTTGGCGCTCAGCCCGCTCCGGAAGAGAGGTCCCGGAAAAGGGGGATCAGTTTTTCTTCACAAATTCCGATTTAAGCTTCATCGGGCCAAAGCCATCGATTTTACAGTCAATGTTATGATCGCCTTCTACCAGGCGGATGCTTTTCACTCTTGTGCCAATTTTCAGCGGCGTGGAGCTGCCTTTCACCTTCAGATCTTTAATGACCGTCACGCTGTCGCCATCGGCCAGCAGGTTGCCGTTAGCATCCTTCACCACCAGCGTGTCGTCCGCAGCCGCTTCAGAACCTTCAGACCAGACGTGCCCGCACTCCGGACAGTTAAAGAGTGCACCATCCTGCCAGGTAAATGCGGAGTGGCATTCAGGGCAGGGAGGAAGAGTTTGCATAATAAGCCTCGAAAATTATCCATAAAAAAACAGGGGGCATTTTAGCCTGGTACGGCGGGCAAACCTACAATAAAAAACCCGCTGTAAGGCGGGTTAGGGGTGAAGGTCAGAGGTGAGATGGGTTACTCAATATTCTGGATCTGCTCCCGCATCTGCTCGATCAGCACCTTCAGCTCGATAGCGGAGGTGGTGACCTCGGCATTAATGGACTTTGAGGCCAGGGTGTTCGACTCGCGGTTAAACTCCTGCATCATAAAATCGAGCCGGCGGCCTACAGCTTCTTTCTTCTTCAGAATGTTGTAGGTTTCTTTAACGTGGGCTTCAAGGCGATCAAGCTCTTCCGCCACGTCAACGCGCTGTGCCAGCATGATCAACTCCTGCTCGACACGGTTGCTGTCCAGCTGGACCTGAGCTTCTTCCAGCTTGGTGACCAGGCGCTCACGCTGCCATTTCAGTACGTCCGGCATCTGCGCACGTACTTTAGTGACCTCAGTGCTGACGCCTGCCAGGCGCTGCTCGATCAGCGATTTCAGCGCCGCCCCTTCGGTTTCGCGGGCGATAATGAAATCGTCCAGCGCCTTTTCCAGGCTCAGCAGCAGCTCAGCGGAAATGGCATCCAGATCCTGCTCTTCGGCGGACATGACGCCGGGCCAGCGCAGGATATCGACCGGGTTAATTTCACCTTCATCGCTCTGCAACTTGACCCAGTTAGCCGCCTGAACCAGCTGAACTGCCAGCTTCTCGTTCAGCACAAGCGCGCTTTGCGCATGAGGATCGGCATCGAAGCGCAGGTTACATTCGATTTTCCCGCGCGTCAGGCGACTGCGGATACGTTCACGGATCACCGGCTCCAGCCCACGAAACTGCTCGGGAAGACGGATATAGGTTTCGAGGTAGCGTTGATTGACGGAACGAAGTTCCCAGGCGGCGCTGCCCCAGTCGCCTTTGGTTTCGTGCCGTGCGTAGGCGGTCATGCTGCGGATCATTTTGCGTACCCGTTTTTATAAGAGAAAGAAGATGTGATTATAGCGAGGTGGGCTGTGGCTTAACAGGAATTCAGCTATACCGCATAAAATCAGCGAACTTCACGGCATATTCTTGTTTTCGGGCGCGCTTTACCCGGTTTGAACACAGCATCGCCGTCTCTTTTGAACAGCGTGATGTCCTCTTCAGAGAGGGAGGAGCGCGGTTTACGGGAAGCCGTCAGGGTAAGGCTGCGGAGTTAAAAACGTAGCTGGCCCGCCATAAATGCCGAAGCCATGCGCATTTCCGCAGCGTTAGTGCCCGCTGGCATAGGCATCCGGAGACGAAATCCGTATAATGCGCAGCCAATCATGTTTTGCTAGCCGGAGAGAAACCATGCGTCCAGCAGGCCGAAGCGCACAGCAGGTGCGTCCCGTCACACTGACCCGTCACTATACCAAGCACGCAGAAGGTTCCGTCCTGGTTGAGTTTGGCGATACCAAAGTACTCTGTACCGCCACCATCGAAGAGGGCGTGCCCCGCTTCCTGAAAGGGCAGGGCCAGGGCTGGGTGACGGCCGAATATGGCATGCTGCCACGCGCTACGCACAGCCGTAATGCCCGCGAAGCAGCAAAAGGCAAACAGGGTGGCCGCACGCTGGAAATCCAGCGTCTGATAGCCCGTTCCCTGCGTGCAGCGCTGGATTTAAAAGCGCTGGGCGAGTTCACCATTACGCTGGATTGTGATGTGATACAGGCTGATGGCGGCACGCGTACGGCGTCAATCACAGGGGCCTGCGTGGCGCTTGCCGATGCGCTGAACCACCTGGTCTCCATTGGCAAGCTGAAAACCAATCCCATGAAGGGCATGGTGGCGGCTATTTCCGTCGGCATCGTCAACGGTGAAGCGCTGTGCGATTTAGAATATGTCGAAGATTCTGCCGCTGAGACCGATATGAATGTGGTGATGACCGAAGATGGCCGCATGATCGAGGTTCAGGGTACCGCCGAAGGCGAACCTTTCAGCCATGAAGAGCTGCTTGAGCTGCTTGCGCTTGCGCGAGGCGGGATCGATTCCCTGATTCAGGCGCAGAAAGCAGCGCTGCAAGAGTGATTTTCCCCAGGCGACCTCAGAGTCGCCTTTTTTATGACTAGTTGAGGATTGAGACATGAAAGCCTGGCAGCGCCAATTTATCGAATTCGCCATCAACAAGCAGGTGCTGAAGTTTGGTGAGTTCACGCTGAAATCAGGACGTACAAGTCCTTATTTCTTTAATGCCGGCCTGTTCAATACCGGTCGCGACCTGGCTTTACTGGGCCGTTTCTACGCTCAGGCCCTGATTGATTCAGGAATTGATTTCGATCTGCTGTTCGGCCCGGCCTACAAAGGGATCCCTATCGCCACCACCACCGCCGTCGCGCTTGCCGATCATCATGACCGGGATGTGCCTTACTGCTTTAACCGTAAGGAAGCGAAGGATCACGGTGAAGGCGGTACGCTGGTAGGCAGTCCCTTACAGGGCCGGATTATGCTGGTCGACGATGTGATTACGGCGGGAACGGCTATCCGTGAATCGATGGAGATTATTGCCGCTAACCAGGCCAGCCTGGCCGGCGTGCTGATTTCGCTCGACCGGCAGGAGCGTGGCCGCGGTAAAGAGTCGGCCATTCAGGAAGTTGAAAGGGATTACGGCTGTAAAGTTATCTCCATCATCACCCTGGATGAGCTTGTGGAGTGGCTTGAGGAGCACCCTGAACAGGCCGATCACCTCGCTGCTGTACGCGCCTACCGTAAAGAGTACGGTATCTGACCGGCTGCGGGCCAGCCAGCCTGGCCCGTACTCCGCACCTCAGACCAGCTGAGCGGCCAGCAACGGCCAGCGGATCTCAAAATCTGCCGTGGGGCGATAGCGGAATCCTGAACGGACAAAGCGCGACAGCATACCTTCACAAAATGAGAGCAGCTGGCTTGCCAGCACTGTTTCATCCGTCGTGTAGCTTTCACCCTCGCGCATTACCCTTTCCCGCAGAACCTGACGCAGCTGCATCTCAATACGTTCAAAGAGCTGGTTAATACGGCCCTGAAGGCGATCCTGTTCGAACATTAAAGCGTGTCCGGTAAGGATGCGCGTTAAACCCGGATTACGCTCACCAAATCCCAGAATCAGATGAATAATAAGACGCAGTCGCGACAGTGTTTCTTTTTCATCTTTCAGGATCAGATTGATGCGCGTAATCAGGCTGTCTTCAATAAATTCAATCAGGCTGTCAAACATCCGGGTTTTGCTGGGGAAATGCCGGTACAGGGCCGCTTCCGACACGCCCACGCTGGCGGCGAGCTTGGCGGTGGTAATCCGCTGGCTGCCATCGCTGGACTCCAGCATCTGCGCCAGCGCCTGGAGTATTTCCTCGCGACGATTCCGTTTCGCACTCTTTTTTTCTGCCATGTCCTGTTAGACCTTTGAAATATCACCTTGAACGGCAAATTGCCACGCAACAGCCGTGAGCAAATGGCTCACGGCGAAGTAAAGACAAATTAATTGCTGAAGCTGAAGACTAACGACTACTGGCGCCCTGAATGACCAAAGCCGCCTTCACCGCGGATGCTGGTATCAAAGTCGTTCACCAGATTAAATTCGGCCTGGACAACCGGCACGAAGACCATCTGGGCGATACGTTCACCGGGCTCAATGATAAAAGCGTCCTGGCTGCGGTTCCAGACGGACACCATCAGCTGCCCCTGGTAATCGGAATCAATCAGCCCGACCAGGTTGCCGAGCACCACACCGTGCTTATGGCCAAGCCCGGAGCGTGGCAGCAGGACGGCGGCCAGCGTCGGATCGCCGATATGAATGGCCAGCCCGGTCGGTATCAGCGTGGTGGCACCCGGTGCCAGCGGCAGCGCTTCATCCAGGCAGGCGCGAAGGTCAAGCCCGGCGGAGCCCGCGGTGGCATAAGTGGGCAGCGGGAAGTCCTTCCCCACGCGCGGGTCTAAAATCTTAACGTCGATTTTTTTCATCATAAAGGCTGACTATCTCGTCTAATAACTGTTGGCCAAGGAGCGACTTATCGCTAAGCGGTAAGATCTTCTCTCCCTCCTGCCAGAAAAGATGCAGGGCATTCGCGTCGCTGTTGAAACCCTGCCCGGCTTTTGAAACATCGTTGGCACAGATTAGGTCCAGGTTTTTTCTGACCCGTTTTTGTCTGGCGTATTCTTCCACATTCTCAGTTTCGGCAGCAAATCCCACAACATAAGGGCGACTTGCCTGCATGGCTGCCACGCCTGCCACGATGTCGGGGTTTTTTACCATTTTGAAGGTAACTTCATCACCCTGTTTTTTGATTTTTTCTGCGGAGATTTCCGCCGCCCGGTAATCCGCCACGGCCGCCGTGCCGATAAAAATGTGCTGCTGTGCGGCCTGTTCCATGACGGCCTGCTGCATTTCAGCCGCGGTTATCACCCCAACGCGTCTGACGCCTCGCGGCGTTTGCAGGTCGACAGGCCCCGCTATCAGCGTCACGTTTGCGCCCCGCCTGGCGGCAGCGGCGGCAATCGCAAAGCCCATTTTACCGGAGCTGTGATTGGTAATGAAACGCACCGGATCCAGCGGCTCGCGCGTCGGGCCTGCGGTTATCATAATATTCAGATGTTGCAGATCCAGGCGTGGGGAAGCCCATTTTACGGCTTCATCGACGATGGTGAGCGGATCGAGCATGCGCCCCGGCCCCACGTCGCCGCACGCCTGGCTACCGCTGTCAGGGCCCCAGATCGGCAGGCCGCGCCCGGCGAGTATCTGTAAATTGTGTTGGGTAGGCAGCGCCCGGTACATCTGCTGGTTCATGGCGGGCACAACCGCAACCGGAGCCGCAGTGGCGAGGCAGAGGGTGGTCAGTAAATCATTGGCCATCCCCGCCGTCACGCGGGCAATCAGATCGGCGGTGGCCGGCGCGAGGATAACCAAATCGGCCCATTTGCCCAGCTCAATATGGCCCATGGCGGCCTCGGCAGCCGGATCGAGCAGGTCGTCAGACACCGGGTAGCCCGATACGGCCTGCAGGCTGAGAGGGGTGATAAATGCTTTTGCTGCTTCGGTCATCACGACACGCACATCGGCGCCGCGATCGCGAAGCCTTCTGACGAGTTCAGGTGCCTTATAGGCAGCGATTCCGCCACTTACGCCAAGAACGATTTTTTTACCGGTCAATCCCATCATGCTGTTGTCCGCCCCGTAAAGTCAGCGTGGTGCGTCCTGTGACGCCACAATGCGGCTATTTTACCACATTCATCCCCACCGTCCCGTTAACCGCACGCGGCCTTTGCGAGGCGGCTCAATAAGTCATCCTGAGAGGGTGGAAAAACTACTGTATATAATGCCATGATTCTGGGGGTGCAGGAAGGAGAGATGCAGATGGAAAATCAATGGCAGAACCTGCCGCCTCGCGAAAAACTGTTGCAGGGAGGGGCAGGCGCATTAACCGATACGGAGTTACTGGCTATCTTTCTGAGAACGGGCGCCAGTGGGGTGCACGTGATGACGCTGGCGCAGCAGCTGCTTAATGAATTTGGTTCGTTATACCGGCTGATGACCGCAGACAAGAAAGCCTTTTCGGCGATTAAAGGCGTAGGGACGGCAAAGTTCGCCCAGCTCAATGCCATCGCTGAACTGGCGCGACGTTTTTTCGCCTGTCATGAAGCGCTGGAAGAGAATGTGGTAAACAGCTCAGGCGATATGGTGAATTATCTCTACGGCAGGCTTGCCCACCGCGAGCGGGAAATTTTTATGGTTATTTTTTTTGATAACCAGCACCGGGTTATTGAGGCCACGGAAATGTTCGCCGGTACGCTCGCCAGCGTGGAGGTGCATCCCCGTGAAATTGTGCGTGAAGCGCTGAAGCGTAATGCCGCCGCGCTTATCCTTGCCCACAATCATCCCTCAGGTTTATCACGCCCGAGCAAGGCTGACCGGGATGTTACCGGGCAAATCGTCGCGGCCTGTCAGCTGTTTAATATCCGGGTGCTTGACCATATGGTGATCGGTCGCGGAGAGTACGTTTCCTTCGCGGAAAAAGGGTGGCTTTAACCGGTTTACACCCGTAATTTGCCGCTGGCAGTGGCGGAAAGGCGGTTCAAATGAAGCAATTTTGCACGATCCATTGGGATCTTTATCTGTTCGGGACTTGAGCACCGGCGGCTCAGGGCGTATACTACGCCACCTTTGAGAATCTCGGGTTTGGCGTATGGGCCTGCTCAGCGGGTTCACATAGAACTCGCCTGGATGGGCTAAGAGCCTGACGAGGCGGCCAAAACCTTATTTTTAAAGCTCGAGCTGATTTGATTTTTGGAGAATAGACATGTCACGAGTCTGCCAAGTAACTGGCAAGCGTCCGGTAACGGGTAACAACCGTTCCCACGCAATGAACGCGACGAAACGCCGTTTCCTGCCGAACCTGCACTCTCACCGTTTCTGGGTTGAGAGCGAAAAGCGCTTCGTTACACTGCGCGTCACTGCCAAAGGCATGCGCGTAATTGATAAGAAGGGTATTGAGACGGTTCTGGCCGATCTGCGTACCCGCGGTGAGAAGTACTAAGGTAAGGAACTGAAACATGGCTAAAGGTATTCGTGAGAAGATCAAGCTGGTTTCTTCTGCTGGTACAGGTCACTTCTATACCACCACGAAGAACAAACGTACTAAGCCGGAAAAACTGGAACTGAAGAAATTCGATCCTGTTGTCCGCCAGCACGTGATCTATAAAGAAGCTAAAATCAAGTAATTGATTTGAGTGGATTGAGAAAAACCCGGCTCCGGCCGGGTTTTTTTATGAGAAAAAATTTATCGCCGAGGGGGAGTTATGCCTGAGTTACCGGAAGTGGAAACCAGCCGGCGCGGTATTGAACCGCATCTTGTGGGCGCCAGAATCCTGCATGCCATAGTGCGCAATGCGCGCCTGCGCTGGCCCGTGTCACAGGAAATCCTCAGCCTCAGCGATCAGCCCGTCCTCAGCGTTCAGCGGCGGGCGAAGTATTTGCTGCTGGAGCTGCCAGCGGGCTGGATCATTATTCATCTGGGCATGTCTGGCAGCCTGCGCGTGCTGCCGGAGGCACTGCCGCCAGCGAAGCATGACCATGTCGATCTGGTGATGAGTAACGGCAAAGTGCTGCGTTACACCGATCCCCGTCGCTTTGGTGCATGGCTGTGGAGCCGTGACCCGGCCGCCAGCAACGTGCTGGCGCATCTGGGGCCCGAGCCGCTCAGCGAGGCCTTCTCCGCTGATTATCTGTTTGATAAATCCCGCAGCAGACGTACGCCGGTGAAACCCTGGCTGATGGATAACAAGCTGGTGGTTGGGGTGGGGAATATCTACGCCAGCGAGTCGCTGTTCGTGGCCGGGATCCTGCCCGATCGGCCGGCGATGTCCCTCTCTTATGAAGAGGCTGCGCTCCTGGTGAAAACCATCAAAGCCGTACTGCTGCGCTCCATTGAACAGGGAGGCACCACGCTGAGAGATTTCCTGCAAACCGACGGCAAACCGGGGTACTTTGCGCAGGAGTTACAGGTTTACGGCCGCGGCGGTGAACCGTGTCGGGTCTGTGGCGCGCCAGTCAAAAGCGCGAAGCATGCGCAGCGCAGCACCTTTTTTTGTCCTGTCTGCCAGAAATAGGGGCCGGTCGGCGCCCTCTGACTCAGAGTTTTGCCAGCAGCGCGGTTAAAACTGACGGAGGAAGAAAGGCGCTGACGTCTCCGTTGTGCTTTGCCACCTCTTTCACTAATGAAGAGGAGATAAAGGAGTAGTTCCCGGCAGGCATCAGAAACACGCTTTCCAGCGTGGGCAGAAGATGGCGGTTCATGTTCGCCAGCTGCATTTCATATTCAAAGTCGGAAACCGCACGCAGCCCCCTTACCAGCACGTTTGCCTGCTGATCCCGCGCAAAATTCGCCATTAAATCGCTAAAGCCCATCACTTCAACGTTTGGCAGATGCTTAACCGCCTCTTTTGCCAGCGCAACCCGCTCTTCCAGCGAAAACAGCGGCTTTTTGCCCGGACTGGCGGCAATAGCAAGCACGATATGATCGAACATCCGCGCCGCCCGGGTGACGATATCAAGATGGCCGTTAGTCAGCGGATCAAAGGTGCCGGGATAAATCGCTTTCGTACTCATAAGCCGCCCTTACTGACATGGGAAGAGTGGTTCAGCGCCCAGAGCGCCGTGTATTTGTTAAAGGTGTACTGCGCATTAACCACTGCCAGCAGCCAGCCTTGCTTGCCATCCAGAAAACCGGCGCGCAGCACCAGCGTTTTGAAAAAAGCGGCCAGCGTGTGGGAAAATATCGAGAACATGGAGCAGCTTTTACCCTGATGATGACGCTGCTTCGCCCAGGCTTCGGCATAAGCAAACTGCTTCCACTGAAATGCGGAAAAATCACGGCATGTCAGATGAAGCAGATCGCCTTTGAGTGCGGTGACGGGCGCGCCCTGGGTTTCCAGGGATTCATGCACCTGATGATCGTTATAGTGATAGCTGGCTGGATAAAGCCGGACAACGCGGTCGGGATACCAGCCGCTGTGACGCATAAATCGCCCCAGAAAAAGGTTGCGCCGCCCCAGGCTGTAAAGGGCCGGCGTGGGCTGCTGCAAGGCCTCTTCGATGGCGTGACGCAGCTGGGGCGTGACGCGCTCGTCGGTATCGATCATCAAAATCATTGGATGGCTGGCGTAGCTCTGGGCAAGCTGACGCTGTTTGCCATAGCCGCGCCATTCCTTTGAATGAAAAACTTTGGCGCCGTGCCGTGCGGCGATTTGCGGCGTGCCGTCGCTGCTGCCCGAATCCAGTACGATAATCTCATCGGCCCAGCTGACGGAATCTAAACATTCCGGCAGCAGCTCGGCGGCGTTTTTGGCAATCAGCACCACGGAGAGAAGTTGGCGTGCAGACATTTAGTGATTCCGCTGTGGCAGATAGGGTTCGAGTAACTGTAGCAGACGCTGTAGCGCGCCCTGATTCTGATGAAGTACCTCTACGGCATGACGACCATAGTAAAGGCGGTAATCCTCGTCAGTCAGCAGTGTACCGATCTCTTTATCCAGTGAAGCGGCATCGGTAACGGTAATCATACCGTCGGCCTGCTGCAGCCTGGCGCAGATATCTTTGAAATTGAAAGTGTGCGGCCCCATCAGGACGGGCAGCGCGTGGGCGGCGGCCTCCAGCGGATTATGCCCGCCTCGTTCAACCAGGCTGCCCCCGACGAACGCCAGGTCGGCGATCCCATAAAGCAGCATCAGTTCGCCCATGGTGTCGCCAATGACGACCTGAGTGCTGCCTGAAGGGATCTCCCCGCTGCTGCGCAGGGTAAAGCTGAAGCCCGCTTTCTGCGTCAGTTCGCGGGCCGTTGAAAAACGTTCGGGATGGCGGGGCACCAGGATCAGCAGCAGGTCAGGAAAGCGGCTCAGCAGCCGGCGGTGCGCATCGAGGATAATGCTTTCTTCACCTTCATGCGTGCTGGTGGCGATCCAGACCGGGCGGCGCGGCGCCCACTGCCGGCGCAGCGTAATGGCTCTGGCGGCCAGTTCCGGCGTCACGGAGATATCAAATTTCAGGCTGCCGGTGACGGTCAGCTGTGAACGCTTCAGCCCCAGGCTTACAAAACGCTCGCCATCTTCTTCGTTTTGCGCGGCGATCAGGGTGATGCGCTGTAGCAAACGCTGCATAAACGTACCGAGCCTGCCGTAACCTTTCGCCGAGCGCTCAGAAAGCCTGGCATTCGCGATAACCAGCGGGATTTTTCGGGCATGGAGTTGGGCAATCATGTTGGGCCAAAGCTCGGTTTCCATAATAATGACCAGCCGCGGATTAACATTATCCAGAAAGCGATTCATCGAACCGGGGAGGTCGTAGGGCAGATAGACGTGATGGACATCTTTACCGAAAGCGGAAGCGGCGCGCTCGGAGCCTGTCGGCGTCATCGTCGTCACGGTAATCGGCATGGAAGGGTAGCGATGACGAAGCGCCCTGACCAGCGGGACGGCCGCCAGGGTTTCTCCCACGGAAACGGAATGCAGCAGGATACCGTCCGGCTTCACTTTGCCTTTGCAAAAGCCATAGCGTTCGGCCCAGCGTTTACGGTAGGCCGGGGCTTTGCGGCCGCGCAGCCAGAGCCGGAGCCAGATCAGCGGCTGAATAAGGTAGAGCAGGGCGGTATAAAGTGTTGTCATCACAGTGTCTTACAAAATGCGGAGAGACTCACGCCAGAGAATGCCAAAAAAGAGAATTAATACGGCATGTTAGCAGATAAGTTCCCGGCGCTCACACTACTTCATCAGGCGTGCTGCAACACTTGTTGATACAGCGCATGAAGTTGGTCCGCCAGCGCCGCAGGGCTACAGTTACGTACGCGTTCACGCGCCGCATCGCCCATGCTGCTGTCCGCGCTGCGCAGGGGAACGGCCTGAAGCGCTGAGGTCAGCGCGGGCACGTCGAGCGCATCGCACACATAGCCCTGCTGACCGTTGACGATAAACTCAGCGCCGCCGCAGGTGAAGCTGGTGATTACCGGCAGGCCGCAGGCCATCGCTTCCAGAATGACATTGGGGAAAGGATCGTACAGCGTCGGTAAAATCAGCCCATCGGCCGCATGGTAAAACGGAATAACGTTGTTCTGTACGCCGCAAAAATGGATGCGCTCTTCGCAGCCCAGCCGCTGTGCAAGCTGACGGTAGCGGGACTGCTGCTTGTCCTGACCAACAACCAGAAGATGCGCGGAGGTGGAGGCCAGCGCTTCAATGCTCGCCTTCAGGCCTTTGCGCTCAAAGCCCGATCCCACATAGATAAAGACTTTGGCCCCGTCAGGCAGACCCAGTTTGTCGCGTGACTGCTGACGCTGTGCAGAGGTTGCGGGCATAAAGCGCTGTGAGTCGATCGCGTTATAGATCACCGCAAACTTCTCTTCCGGAACCTGGAAGCAGCGGATGATATCGTTTTTGACCATCAGCGAATTACAGATAATTTTTTTCAGCGAAGGCGAACGGAACATCGCTTCTTCGGCCGCCATCACATAGCGGTGATAACCGCTAAGCTGGGTGAGCGTACGCTGAAAAGGGGAGATTATGCGGGCGCGCTGTTCAAGCCAGACGCGATGCACGCCGTCCCCGGCCCGGAAAATGTCGCAACCGACAATACGTTCATGGCTTTGCACAATATCAAACTGCTCCCGCTGCCAGCAGGTGCGCGCGGCGACGGCGAACCCACGCTCCCGTGAGATGCGGCCCCACTTTTTCGGATTGCAGATATGGAGGTGCCACTCCGGCTTGGGTTCGCCCTGCCAGCTGCGGGTGATGATGTTCAGTTCAAGACTGTTATCGTCCAGCGCTTCCAGCGCGCGTGAAATAAAGCGCTCTGCGCCGCCGTCAGGGCGGTACTTCTGCCGGACTATCGCCAGTCGGATTTTACGCATTCAGGTACTTCCTTGCGGCTTTGACAACCTCTTCCAGCGGGATCGCCGAGAGATAGCGGATTTCAGTTTTGGTATCAATACTGTCGGGTCTGGGCAGTGGCGCATAGTCACCGGCCCAGATGACCTGGTTCCTTTCCCCCCAGGGACGCCACTGCGTCAGCTTGGTGGGGCCAAAAAGAGCGATGCAGGGCGTATCCAGCGCGGCGGCCATATGCATAGGCGCCGAGTCAACGCCAATAAACAGACGGGCGTGATCGATGAGCGCAGCGAGCTGCGGCAGCGTCAGCTGCCCCGCGACCGAAATCACCTGTTTACTGTGGCACAGCGAAAGAATGTGATCGATCATCGCCTGCTCTTTTTTATCCGGCGCGGCGGTCAGCACGATGTCGGTATCGGTATCCGCGAGCGCATCAATCAGCCCGGCCATCTTGCTGTCTTCCCAGCACTTGAACACCCAGCGTGAGGTGGGCTGGATCACAATATAGGGCTTTGACGTTGCCTGGTGCTGCGCCAGCACGACCTGCGTCTTCAGCCAGTCATCCTCATCATAATGCATCGCGGCTGACCAGCCGGTAAGAGGGATCGCCAGAGGAGACAGCGCCAAAAGATTCTGTTCTGCGGTATGCAGATCGCGGTGCTTTTCCGTGGAGACGAGGTGGGTATGGGCCCGACGCCAGAATGCGTTGCGGCGCTTATTAAATCCAAAGCCGATTCTGACTTCAGCGCCGGTGAGCGCGGTGATTATCGCGCTGCGCCACTGGTCCGCAAGATTGATCACCAGATCGTAGCGGCACTGGCGAATGGCGTTAACCAACGCCAGTTCATGCCTGAGCTGTTTACCCCGCCCCTCTTTCTTCCAGTTCCGATCGATGCAGTGCAGATGTCGAATGGCCGGGTGGGCCTGCAACATCGGGCGGGTTTCTTTATAAAGAAGCACATCAATATTCGCCTGCGGGTAACGATGGCGAAGGGCATGAATCACGGGCGTGGTGAGCAGCATATCACCGTGATGGCGCAGCTTGATGAGCAGAATATTCTGCGGCGCAAACGAGGCAGGGATCGGTTGTGGCGTAGCCATACTCATTGTATCTCAGTAAAAAGTGAACCGATTGTAAGGCAAACGCCGCAAAGGGAAAAGCCAGCGCGGCGTAGCATTACCCTTTACGCCAGCGCCAGATACGGCCCAGCCATAAAAGAAGTTGATACCACTGGCGAATTCCTCTGGCATTACGCACCATCCGTCGCGGCGTCCCGGTCGCAAAGATATCGGCGATTATCGCCTGCCGTGCCTCCTCTTCCGGTTCCCGGCGAAGAGCGTGGCAGACGGTCAGCGCTTCTTTGGTCACCTGGCGGTGTAACTCAGGGGATATTTTGACTTTGCCACGGTAGCGCTGGTTAATCTCATCCAGCATTCTGGCAATTTTCAGATAGTGGCGCTGATAGGCCACGTTTTTCTCGCCGGTACGCTTCTGGTTGCTGATCGACCGATCGTGAACGTAGTAACTGTAAAGAATCTCATCCGTATAGCGAACGCGTTTTACATTCATCATCAGCTCGGTCGTCCACGGGATATCCTGATGATGCAGGCCCGGTTCAAACTGAAGGTTAAGCTTTCTGATGAGCGAAAGACGATAAATGCCCATCCAGACGACATGCAGATAGCGGTTTGTTGCCAGCGCTTTACTCAGCCAGGCTGGACCATCAAGTACGTCCGTTGACCGCAATCGATCGGTAGGAATTAACGGCTTAGTCCGGCCTGAACCCGTAAACACGCGTTCTGCGTTGCACTGGGCGACATCAAGGTCGTCCGCGTCGGCCATCTCGAGCAGCTTGCTGTACATCCCGGGAGAGAGCGTATCGTCCGCGTCGGGAAAGGTTACGTAGCGGCCACGGGCGACGGCAAGACCCGCATTTCGCGCTCTCGAAACGCCGCCATTTGGCTGGTCGATGACCTGGACATGAGAATGGCTGGCGGCATAGCGGTGCGCCATCTCCGCCGATTCATCGGTAGAACCATCGTTGACGATGATAATTTCAACCGACTGGAGGCGCTGCGCCAGCAGTGATTCCATAAACGCATGGAAGCTTGCCCCGGCATTATACATCGGGACAATTACGCTCAGGCTGGGAGGTTGAGCTTCAGAATGCAACATCATACTCAGGATTATATCTTCTGTTCAGGCGTCAGGTTGGGGTGACGTGCCATAATAAATTCATGAATATCATTCAGTTTTTTCTGGTTGAGATCGTAAAGCTGCTCAACCGGATGCGTAAACTGATAAAGGGCATGAAAAACAAAGGAAGAGGGGGCAATGTTATCCGGCCCGATCAATAAAACGTCGCCCAGAGGACGCTGCTCTTCAACGCAGCAGGGGCCATAAATCAGGATGACGGGTACATTCTGCGCATCCGCAATGTAAGCGTTGCCGGAGTCCGACGCCACATAGAAATCCATATTCCCAATCGCCCAGGGCAGCCCTTCTAGAGAGACTTTACCTATCAAATTCACAATGTTGTCGGCTTCACCGACCTCGTTATAGAGCGCGTTGAGCCGGGGAAGTTCATTTGGCGCGCCGAAAACGTAGAACAGACACGGCAGATCGCTCAGCCGCTCAAACAGCCGCTTCCAGATTTCCGGCGGGATCGTCTTTGCCTGATTGCCGGCAGAAATGCTGATGCCAATCTTGATTTTGTCCTTGCGAAACACCTCTTCAGGCGTGTCGTGTGGCTTCAGCAGCGGGAGCGTCGCATGTTTGGAATAGCTCTCTTTAGTCAGTGAGCGATCGGCCAGCCTGAGATAATTTTCCAGCGTCAGCGAGGTTTTCTCATGCTCAACCGTCCCCGTTGCGGTGAGATAAAAGAAGACCTGATAGGCTTTACGGCGATACATAGAGAGAAACTGTTTATTGCTGGCGTTGCAGCAGGCGGCAAAAAACAGATTAATGTTATTCGGATGCAGCAGATAAACGTTGTCGTATCTGTTCATCAGCCTGAAGGCGAGCCGGAATTTCGCCAGCAAACTGCCCTTATGTTCCTCAATATAGAAAATCTCATCCAGCGTGGCATCGTGCTGCGCCAGGGGCGCAACCGAGCGGCTCAGCAGAGCGTCACTGTGTTGTAAGTGGCTGAGAAGAGGCGTGATATTAATAAAATCACCGATTTTCGCCGTCTGGATAACCAGATTGCGCCCGGTTTTTTTCTTCGTCAGTTTGAACAGCAGTTTGACCGGAAAAATAAGAAAAAATAACAGAACATAACTCACGCTCTACTCTCCCTGAGCGAACTGAAAAATCCTCTGCGTCTGAGAGGCGTTAAACTTTCCTGTACTGAACAGGCCATTAAGCCGCTGTGTTGTTTCATGAGGCTCTGATATCCGTTCCTGCCTTTGAGCGTTATCATGGGCTAAACCTTACAAGTAGCATAAACAAATAGGGTAACGGGCGATCCAGTACAGCCTGTGGTACGGCTTACTCAAGCGTAATGAGATCAAGATATTGTTGGCATACAGCCTCAATGCTGTAGATCGTCAAATCCAGATCCGCAATGGCCGGAGGGTGCTGGTAAATCGCCTTCATGGTGGCGGCAAGCGAATCCTCATTCATCTCAGCAAGTCCCCTGGCCAAATCGCCCGTCATTATGCTGACTGGCCCACCCGGGCAGCGGGTGCTGACGATAGGCGTGCCGCAAATTAGCGCCTCAACCAGCACGTTGCCAAACCCCTCGCTGTCCGAGCTGACAATCAATTCTCTGGCGTGGCGGATCCAGGGATAGGGATTGCTGGTAAAGCCCTGAAAAATCACGCGGTCGGCGATATTCAGCTCTTCAGCCAGTCGCTTAAGCGCGGCGGTCGCTTCGCTGCTGCCCTGGCCAATCAGCACCAGCGGGACGGTTAACGTACTTTTCGCATAGGCACGAAGCAGGCGATCGTGGCGTTTGGTCTGATGAAAACGCCCCACGTGGATCAGGTAGTCCGTCCCTTCCAGGCTGCACGGTTCCAGCGAAAGCTGGCGGATCGCGTCAAAATCGAAAGGGTTGAAGATAACCCGATTCTGGTTTGGCCTGACATGAAAAACCTCTTTCAAATCGTCAATCACATACTGAGACACGCCGATCAGATTGCGATGCCGGTAAACGCTACGCGTTTTGCACTTTTTCAGCCATCGGGAAACCCCTTTACGGCGCGACAGATAAGACGCGGAAAAAACGCCATGGATGCAAAACCAGGTTATTTCAGGCCGGAGCCGTTTACAGCGGCTGACGATGCGGTCAGTTTTATGCAGATGTGATAACACCAGATCAAAGCGGCCTCCGGCTGTTTCCGCCGCCGCAACCGCCTCATCCAGCAGGGCGGCGCGCCGGTCAAGCTCCGTCAGCTTGCGCCAGGGTTTTTTGCAGGCGTCAGCAACGATCTGAAAGTCCACGCCTTCGGGAATGGTGTAATCGCAAACCGTGCGCAAGGAAAAGAGAACGACCTGATGGCCGCGATCGACCAGCCCTTTAGACAGAGTAAGGACTACCTTCTCTGCGCCCCCGCCGGGAAGGCCATCAATGATCATCAAGATGCGTCTGGACAATTTTTTATCCTTTAAATTTCGCAGCAAAGCAGGACCTTTTCTTTTCCCTGCGCCAGTGTCATTACCACTCAGAAATTCCCCTCTGTTTTAACATGAGGGATTTAATGCTGTGTCTCCTCCTTCAGAACGGGAGATTTGCTGCCACTGGCCCAGATTATCTTAGAAAATTAAAAAAGATAGCGCTACATCGATTCCCGGCTTCCGTTGGGCGTCGGTAAAGCTTTCTGCAACAACGCTGGCGGCGTAACATATCAGAAAGGTTATTATGGAGTCTGACACCGGCATGAACAAACCCGCATTTCTTATTACCATTGATACCGAAGGCGACAACCTTTGGCGTAATCGTTCCGGTGAAGTGACCACCCGCAACGCCAGCTACCTCGCCCGTTTCCAGCAACTTTGCGAGAAATATGGTTTTAAGCCCACCTGGCTGACTAATTATGAAATGGCGATCGATCCGGTTTATATCGATTTTGCCCGCGATGTGATCGCCCGCCAGACGGGAGAGGTCGGCATGCACCTGCATGCGTGGAACAGCCCGCCTGCTTATGATCTTACCGGCGACGACTGGCGCTTTCAGCCCTATCTGATCGAGTATCCCCGTGAGGAGATGCATAAAAAAATCGCTTTTATGACGCAGCTGCTGGAAGAAACCTTCGATACCAAAATGCTCAGCCATCGCGCCGGACGCTGGGCGTTCAACGAAGAGTATGCCCGGCTGCTGATTGAGTTCGGTTACCGGGTCGATTGTTCCGTGACGCCACGGGTGAACTGGACGTTCGCACCCGGCGCGCCGCAGGGAAACGGCGGCAGTAACTATACGCACTTTCCCCGTCACGCCTATTATCTGGATCCTGAGGCGATCTCGCGCCCCGGCAATTCCACGCTGCTGGAAGTGCCTATGAGCATTCAGTATAAGCATTCAGGGCTGATGAACGGGCTGAAGCAGGGCTACGATCGCCTGCGTGGCAAGCAGCGAAGCCCGTCAGTTCACTGGCTCCGGCCAGCCGGCGGCAACGTGCAGCAGATGATCGGCGTCGCGGAAAAAACGCTGGCTGAAGGCGCGGATTACGTCGAATTTATGCTTCATTCCTCCGAGTTTATGCCAGACGGTAGTCCGACCTTTAAGGATGAAGCGGATATTGAGCGGCTTTACGACGATCTGGAACAGCTCTTCGGCTGGCTGCATACCCGGACGGCCGGCATGACGTTAGCGGAGTACGGGCTGACCAAACCGGCGCCCTGAGCAGGCAAGGTTACAGGCCGCGCCTGCGTACCTTAAGCATTTTGCGCTTGTAGCTCATTCTGACTTTACCGTTCAGCAGAAACCCCAGCAGGCTGACCCCACGGATACGCGCCAGCAGGGCGCGGCCTTCTGGCGTTCCCCGTAGCTGGCTGTGGTAACGGTTTGCCACGTCCAGCCAGTGGCAGGTAATCAGGGCCTGATAGCGCGCAGGGAGGACGACATCAAGGTTTTGCGTGGCGGCGATCAGGCAGGCGATTTTATCGTCATTGATAACCGAGGAAAGGCTCTGCTGATGCTTACGGTAAAGGTAAAAGCCTGCCCGGCAGAAGAGCGTTTTCCCGCTCTGGGTCAGCATCTGCGGGAAAAGCCAGGTATCTTCGTAACAGATAAAATCGGGAAAAGCGTGCTGCTGAAAAAGTCGGCGTGAGAAAAACTGTCCGATGAAATGGGCCTGATAGTCGCGATGGATCAGAAAGCGCTCAATAGCATCGTGAGGGGTCAGCGTCTCCGGTCTGGCGGTCTGCCACTCAGGAATCACACTATCGGCATGCACTTCGATAATTTTGCTGAGCAGAATATCCGGCTTCTCCTGCGCCAGAACGGCCAGCCGATCGTGCAACGCGCCAGGCAGCAGGGTGTCGTCCCCGTCCACCATCAGAATATAGTCACCTTTTGCCAGCTGTACCGCACGGTTGCGGACTTTGCCAACATTGCGGAAATCCGTATTGCCAGAGCGGATCTGCGGCAGCCTGGCGGCATACGCTTCAATAACAGCCTGCGTTCCGTCCGTGGAGGCGTCGTTGATGATGATTATCTCCGCCTTGTCCAGCGAGCTGCCCAGAGAGGCGATAATACTGTCGAGCGTACCGGCGAGATATGCTTCGCAGTTATGCGCGGCGATTAACACACTTAGCAAACAGGATGCGTTCATTAAGGCTTCGGGCCAGTCGTCAGATTGCCGGTAAGAGGAAGCAGTTTCTCCATCACGTTTTGCGCGGAGATATCCGCCATGTTGTTTCCCTCAACGGGGCGCAGCACCCACTGATTTTTGCCGTAGCCGCCAATCAAGCCGGGATCGGTAGGGCCATAAAGCGTGATGTTCGGGCGATCCAGCGCCGCAGTCAGGTGGCTGAGGCCGGTATCCACTGACACAACGGCGCGGGCACCGGCCAGCGTCCGGGCGACCTGCTCCAGCGTCAGTTTAGGCAGAACCTCGGCGTGCTCAAATCCTTCCGCCAGTCGCTGAGCGCGCTGGTGCTCATGTTCGGCGCCCCAGGGGAGCTTAATCTTCATGCCCGTCCCGCTCAGTAGCCCGATCAGTTCGCGCCAGTGACTTTCCGGCCAGTGCTTGGCATCCCGGGTGGTGGCATGCAGGAAGACCAGGTAACTGCCGGCATCCGCAGGCGGCTCAGCGAGAAAATGCGCTGAAATTGCATAATCACCTTCGCTTTCCGGCAGCGCATAACCGAGGCTTTTGGCGAACAGTTCGCGCGTGCGCTGAACGGCGTGCTGCTTTTTATCAATCTCATGGCGGGTGTCATACCACCAGCTGGCGAAGGGCTCTCTGGCGCTGCGGCTGTCCTGGCCATGCTTAACGCCTTTTGCGATGCGGGTGACCAGCGCGGCGCTTTTGATCAGCCCCTGGGCATCAATGACCACATCATAGTCGCGTGACTGAACCTCCCGCTTAAACAGAAACCGTTCTTCCCGGACCTGACTGCCGAACCAGTGCTTGCGCCAGCGGCGGATGGCGACCGGAATGACGCGGTCAACGGCAGGATGCCAGGAAGGTATTTGCGCAAAACCCTCTTCCACCACCCAGTCGAAGCGGATCCCCGGAATGGCCGCCATGGCGTCCGTCAGGGCAGGGAGCGTGTGAAGCACGTCCCCCATTGAGGACGTTTTAACAATCAGGACCTGCATTCAGTCTCCTGGCTTATCTCCAGCAAAGAGTCCAGTTCAGCGATAACGCGTTCTGGCGTGATGTCGATCAGGCTCTGATGATAGCCCTCTTCGGCATCCCCTTTACGGACTTTGTGGTAGCCGGTGATCAGGCGGATCACGCGGGCTTTTTCGGAGAGCGGCGGGGTGAAATCCGGGCTGCTTGGTCCATAGAGCGCGACCAGCGGGCAATCGAGCGCGGCGGCAATATGCATCAACCCCGAATCGTTGCTGATCACGGCACGGCAGTGAGCCAGCAGGATCACCGCCTGCTCAAGCTGTGTTTCACCGGCCAGGTTACGGCAGTGCGCGCGGGAATGCGGTTGCAGGCTTTGCAGGATCTGTTCACCGGTTTCTTTATCTTTCGCGGAACCAAAGAGCACGATCTGAGCGCCTTCATCGATTAGCTTTTGCGCAAGCACCGCATAGTGATAGTGGGGCCAGCGCTTGGCCGGCCCGAACTCGGCGCCCGGACAGAATCCTACCAGCGGTCTCTCCGCCGACAGGCCAAACTCGCTGGCGGTAGCGGTTTTCTCCGCCCCGCTCACCTGAAGTCTGGGCCAGAGCAGCGGCTGAGGCAGATCGGCTGCGCTGTTGATCTGCGCCTTGTCATACGCCAGCGCCACGTAGCGCTCCACCATCAGGGGAAACGCGGCTTTATCCAGCACCCGCACATCATTCAGCAGGCCGTAGCGCATTTCACCCCGCCAGCCGATACGGGTCGGAATATTGGCGAAGAAAGGAACGAGCGCGGATTTAAACGAATTAGGCAGCACATAAGCCCGGTCATAGCCCCGATCGCGAAGCGCTTTTCCCAGCCGGCGACGTTCGCCCAGCGCAAGCGCGCCATGCCCCAGCGGCATCGACAGTGCTTCGTTAACCTCGGGCATCCGCGAGAGAAGAGGACGACACCACGCGGGCGCCATCACGTCAATCACGGCGTCAGGATGGAGGGCCTTCAGCGTGCGATAGAGGCTTTGCGACATCATCATATCGCCGACCCAGGAGGGGCCGATTACCAGAATTTTCATGCCGGTACGTCCCGTTATGCCTTGCGGTTAAGCCAGGCCATGTAGTCAGCCACCCCTTCGGCCACGGTTTTAAACGGCTTGTCGTAGCCCGCCGCACGCAGTTTAGTCAGGTCGGCAAGGGTGTAAGCCTGATAGCGGCCTTTCAGCTTCTCCGGGAAGGGGATGTACTCAATTTCACCTTTCTGATGATAATTCAGCGCGGCATCCGCCACTTCCTGGAAAGATTCCGCCCGGCCCGTTCCGCAGTTAAAGATGCCGGATACGCTGTTTTCCCAGAACCACAGGTTGACGGCAGCCACGTCCTCCACGTAAATGAAGTCGCGCTTGAAGCCGTCGCTGCCTTCGAACAGTTTTGGATTTTCGCCGTTCGTCAGCTGGGTGTTCAGATGAAACGCAACGCTCGCCATGCTGCCTTTATGGCCTTCACGCGGGCCATAAACGTTAAAATAGCGGAAGCCACAAATCTGCGACTGCGCTTCAGGCAGGATCTCACGCACGTAATGGTCAAACAGCATTTTGGAGTAGCCGTAGACGTTCAGCGGCTCCTCGTACTGGCGCTCTTCGATAAAGTTATCATTACGGCCGCCGTAGGTGGCTGCTGAGGAGGCGTACAGGAAGGGGATCTGGTGATCCAGGCAGTAGTGAAGCAGCTCTTTGGAGTACTGATAGTTGTTGTCCATCATGTACTTGCCGTCCCATTCGGTCGTTGACGAGCAGGCGCCTTCGTGGAACACCGCCTCGACGTCGCCAAAATCTTCATCGGCGAGAATGGCGATCTGGAAATCTTCCTTATCCATATAATCAGCAATATCCAGATCGACCAGGTTGGCGAACTTGGTGCCATCTTTCAGGTTGTCGACCACCAGAATGTCTTTATGGCCTTTATCATTCAACGTCTTAATAATGTTGCTGCCAATAAATCCTGCGCCGCCAGTGACGATAATCATGAGCTTTAACCTTAAAGAGTGAGGGTGAAACGGAAAGTTTCACGCGCTAATGGCTATTATCATAACATCTCATCACGACGCAGACAGCCAGATGACGCCGTAACGGCGGGAGAATGCGCTCTGCTGACGCTAATTATGCTGTGAAACTCACACATCCCGATCTGCTTCCTCGTTCCTTCACGTTCCGTTCAGTAAGATGTTTCGCTATTCAGCCCCTTTCGGAGGATAAAAATGCCCTCGTCTTTCTATCAACAGCTTTCAACCCAGCTTACCGCCCTGCATGAAGGGGGTCTGTTTAAAGTGGAACGCCCCATTACCTCCGCTCAACAGGCCGAACTGACCCTTGAGGGCGGCGGGCAGGCGATTAACTTCTGTGCCAATAACTACCTTGGACTGGCAAACCATCCCGCGCTGATTTCCGCGGCAAAGGAAGGGCTGGACAACTACGGCTTCGGCATGGCTTCCGTGCGCTTTATCTGCGGCACGCAGGAGACGCATAAAACGCTGGAGAACCAGCTGGCGTCCTTCCTGGGCATGGAAGATGCCATTCTTTACTCCTCCTGTTTTGATGCGAACGGCGGACTGTTTGAGACCCTGCTCGGTCCTGAGGATGCGGTCATCTCCGACGCGCTTAACCATGCGTCCATCATTGATGGCGTCAGGCTGTGCAAGGCGAAACGCTATCGCTATGCCAATAATGATATGGCTGAACTGGAAGCGCGGCTTACCGAGGCGAAAAGCGCAGGCGCGCGGCATATTATGATCGCCACCGACGGTGTGTTTTCCATGGATGGCGTTATCGCTAATCTGAAAGGCATCTGCGATCTGGCTGACCGCTTCGGCGCCCTGGTGATGGTGGATGACTCGCATGCGGTGGGTTTTGTCGGCGCGGGCGGACGCGGAACGCATGAATATTGTGACGTGATGGGCCGGGTAGACATTATTACCGGCACGCTGGGTAAAGCGCTGGGCGGCGCTTCAGGCGGTTATACGGCGGCGCGAAAAGAGGTGGTGGAGTGGCTGCGCCAGCGGTCGCGGCCCTATTTATTCTCCAACTCACTGGCGCCGGCCATTGTTTCGGCCTCGCTGCAGGTACTGGACATGCTGATGGAAGGTGACGGTCTTCGCCAGCGCCTGTGGGAAAACGTGGCGTTCTTCAGAACTGAGATGACCAAAGCTGGCTTTACGCTGGCCGGAGCCGATCACGCTATCATCCCGGTGATGTTAGGAGAGGCGAAGCTGGCCCAGGAATTTTCACGTCTTTTGCAGGCTGAGGGCATCTACGTCACCGGCTTCTTCTATCCGGTGGTGCCGCAGGGCCAGGCGCGCATCCGGACGCAAATCTCAGCCAACCACAGCCAGCAGCAGCTGGAGCGGGCGGTAGACGCCTTTACCCGAATTGGTCAGCAACTGGGTGTTATCGCCTGAAAGGAAACGTGATGAAAGGGTTAGCAAAACTGCATGCGGCAGAGGGCATCTGGATGGTGAATGATGCGCCAGTACCGGAGCCGGGACATAACGCTCTGCTGATTAAAATTCGCAAAACCGCCATCTGCGGTACCGATGTGCATATCTACAACTGGGATGAATGGTCACAAAAGACCATTCCCGTACCGATGATTGTTGGCCATGAATATGTGGGCGAAGTGGTCGCCGTCGGACAGGAGGTTAAAGGGTTCAGCATCGGCGATCGCGTTTCCGGCGAGGGGCACATTACCTGCGGGCACTGTCGAAACTGCCGCGCAGGTCGTACCCATCTGTGCCGTAACGCTATCGGCGTGGGCGTTAATCGTCAGGGTTGTTTCGCCGAATATCTGGTGATCCCTGCGTTCAATGCGTTCCGCATCCCCGATAATATTTCCGATGAGCTGGCGGCTATCTTCGATCCTTTCGGCAACGCTGTACATACCGCGCTCTCTTTCGATCTGGTGGGGGAAGATGTGCTGATATGCGGCGCCGGACCGATCGGGATTATGGCGGCTGCCGTCTGCCGACATGTGGGCGCACGACATGTCGTTATCACAGACGTCAACGACTACCGGCTCGATCTGGCGCGTAAGATGGGCGTCACGCGGGCAGTCAATGTCAGCCACGAAAAGCTGGACGAGGTGATGCGTGAGTTAGGCATGAGCGAAGGCTTTGACGTGGGGCTTGAGATGTCCGGCGCGCCGGCCGGATTCCGCAGCCTGCTCAGCGTGATGAACCACGGCGGACGCATCGCGCTGCTGGGGATCCCGCCTTCGGATATGTCGATTGACTGGAATCAGGTTATCTTTAAAGGGCTGTTCATCAAGGGCATTTATGGCCGGGAAATGTTTGAGACCTGGTACAAAATGGCGGCGCTGATCCAGTCCGGGCTCGATCTCACCCCCATTATTACCCACCGCTTCGGCATCGATGATTTTCAGCAGGGATTCGATCAGATGCGCTCAGGACAGTCCGGTAAAGTGATTCTGAACTGGGACTGAGTCATCGGGGTCGGTGGCCGCAGACAGGCAGGCCACCGACCCTTCTCCAGCCCGTTTACTTCTGCTTTTCCGCATCCGTCAGATAGCGGACTTTACGGGTGTAGTCCTGACCTTCGAACGTTAACGGCGTCGCGGCAGATTCGAGATATTTCTGCCATTCCGTCAGCGGGAAACCGCCGTGCGCGCCGACCACTTCTTCCGGAATAACGGCGGTGCTGCCGCCGATTTTCTTCGATACCGGCCAGTTCATCCAGTCGCCCAGGTTGACCGTTTTGATATCCAGCAGATCCAGCAGCGCAGCCAGCGGCAGCTGATCGGTCGGCGGCTGGGAATCGTCCATCAGCTCCCAGGTATCCTGAAACAGCGTCAGCCACAGCGGGCAAATGCGCTTCCAGGTCTGGCGCGTCGCCGCCAGAAAGGCACCGTTAACATGATCGACGATAAAGGGGCGTACGCTGTTGCGGTAATAGGCTGGGCGATTCTGCTCCGGGGCATTCATCAGCTTGGCGATCATTTT
This sequence comes from Pantoea sp. FN060301, assembly GCA_050410775.1. Classification (GTDB taxonomy): domain Bacteria; phylum Pseudomonadota; class Gammaproteobacteria; order Enterobacterales; family Enterobacteriaceae; genus Erwinia. The sequence continues at coordinate 4,053,778 of CP191229.1, read as the reverse complement.
CCCCTGACGGAAGCTGGAGTAAATATGACCGTCATGCATCCGGATTTCCGGCATTTTCAGCAGGTTCAGGTCGGAATCGATCATCAAAATCCCTTCCGTTTTCGCCTGTAGCGGCGCCTGAAGCTTAATCAGCCGGCTGCGGTAAATCTGTTTATAACGGTAATTTTCTTCGCGATAAGGCACCGCCAGCGTGACGACGCGGGTTTTAGCGGGCAGCTCACCAAATTCCTCAGCAGTCCGGTCGCTGACAATAACGATCTCCTCTGCGCCAGGCGCAAAGCGGGAAGCAAACAGCGCGCTGAGCTTCGCTTCCTCAATGAAATCCACGCCCGTGCAGGGGATAACAACAGAAGTAACCGGTATTTCCCCCTGAACGTCTCTGTTCTGGTAGGCGATATTGTGACGGGCACGAATGTGCCGGTACTGAGCATTCAAGAATTCAAACATGCGAGGGTTTTCCATGAGCCGCATTTTTCAAAATAAGTTCCACGCCAGAGACATAATGCTCAATGGCGTAGTGCTGTTTCACGCTGGCATTAGCCTGCTGAAGGAGTTGCGTGCGTTTGTCGGCGTCAAGCCAGAGCGTTTTCATCTGTTCAAACAGGGTCTGGGTGTCGCCATAGTCGAACAGCAGGCCGGTTTTGTTATGGTCGATCAGCTCAGCGGTGCCCGTAACGCGGGAGCCTATCACTGCCGTTTTTAACAGCATAGCTTCCAGCACCACGCGAGGTAACCCTTCACTTTTCGAGGCCAGAATAAAAACGTCAAACGCGGCGAGGTAATCCAGCGCGTTATTGCGAAAGCCGGTGAATACCACGCGATCCTGAAGGCCAGCTTGTTCCGCCTGGCGTTGCAGTGACGAAAGTTCCGGCCCTTCGCCCAGGACGATCATCTTCCAGCGGGCAGCCGGGAAGGCGGCGGCAAACTTTTCCAGCGCGGCCAGAATGTGGTGATTCGACTTTCTGAGGCTGAGCGAGCCGATGCTGCCAAACACAAAGGTATCGTCATCCACTTCCAGCAACTGGTGGCGCATCGACTGGCGGTCGGGCAGCGGCTGCCAGATATCAATGGCGTTAAAGACCGTAAAGCATTTCTCCGCCGTGACGCCGCTTTTTAATAACTTATCCCGCACGCCATTGGATACCGCGATCACGGCATCGACGCGCCCGTTCACCATCGTCACCAGTTTACGACTGAGCACCGGCTCAATCCGGCAGTGCTGAATCAGGGTTACGGGCAGCGTTTCGGCGGCAAGATAGCCTTCCGCGTTCGATCCTGGCTGGTTATTCATATAGAGCACCTCAAACTGCTGTGAGGTCAGAATCGCTCTGATTTTGCGGGCATTGGGCCGGATGCGCCAGAGCGTATCAACGCGCCGGGTAACGCTGTGCCGCAGCTTACGGCTGAAAAAGAGCAGCGATCGCAGTAGCTCCTTGGTGATTTTCGCCCAGCGGGGTTGCCTGCGCTGAGGAATGAAAATGACGGGGATCCCGAGCGTCTCCAGTACCTGCCTGATGGTCTCGCCCTGACCACGGGTATAGTTGTGGTAAAAACAGCACTGGATATCGAACTGGTTCCGGTCGATGCGCTTCAGCAGTTCAAGCATGCTGTTGGTGCCGCCGCCCCATTCGTTGCCGGTATCGAGTAAAAGAATTTTTCTACGCTGTCGATCCATCACGCCGCTTCCGTACCCGTCAACCCGGCCCTTTCTGTAAAGGGGCCGGAAAGGAGGCTGAAAAATTAAGGTGTATTTTCGGGATTAAGCCTTAATCCTGAAAAATATGTTTTTATATACTGCATCCCCCGGCTGTCGGCAATGCTTTCGGCTATCACCGTCATCGCAAGACGGGTGGGAACGGGCTGCAGTTTGACCGGACAGATCTCCACGCCATGGAAAGGATTGCGCGGCGGTGCAGGCTTTTTAACCGGCGCTTGTGGTTTGGCGCGGTCGTGCTGAGACTCATTCAGCAGGTCACTCGGGCGCACCAGAGTAATATCCGCGGGCAGGGTGGGCAGCATCTGTTGCAATACCCGTACCGTAGTGGGGTGGGGGTGCCCGATGGCAATAGCCGATCCATTCCGCTGCGCCAGGCGCACCGCGCGGCTGAACTGCTTGCGAATGTCAGCTTCGTTCTGCGTGTCATCAAGGAAAACGCGGCGCTTAATCACTTTCACGCTGGTGCCCGCGGCTGCCTTAGTGGACTGGCTGTTGCCAATGGTCATGCTGTCCAGAAAGTAGAAATTATAGTGGTCCAGCACCTGCATGACCTTTTGCATGCCGGGCAGGCTGGACGTCATCGCGCTGCCCATATGGTTGTTTAACCCGACGGCATAAGGCACGTCGGCAACCGCTTCCTGAATGATGCGGCTAATTTCGGCGCCGGACATACCAGGAAAGAGCGTATCTTTCTCCAGCGGCTGCTTGCTGAGCGGCGCCATCGGCAGATGGATCAGCACTTCATGACCGCGCTGGTGGGCTTTGGTCGCCATTTCACGGGCGTGCGGCGCATTAGGCAGAACTGCGACGGAGATAGCGGCGGGCATTTGCAGCACCTGATTTTCCTGCGCCGGACGGTAGCCAAAATCGTCAATGACAATGGCAAGCTTGCCCGCCCAGGCGGAACAGGCCATCAACAGGCCGGCGAGCGTAACGCTGAATGTACGAAGTAATGACAAAAGTTATTTTCCTAACCACGGGAGTGGGTTGACGGCCTGTCCCTGGCGTCGGATTTCAAAATAGAGTGACGGCGTGCCCTGGCCACCGCTGGTACCGACCAGCGCGATTGGCTCTCCTGCCTTAACCTGGGTTCCCACGCTCACCAGCGCACTTTGGTTATAGCCGTAGAGGCTCATATCCCCTTTGCCGTGTTCAATGACCACCACAAGGCCGTAGCCCTGTAGCCAGTCGGCCATTAACACCCGGCCATCGGCAATGGCTTTAACTTCCCGGCCTTCAGGCGCGTCAATGACCAACCCTTTCCAGCGTAGTTCGCCCTGCATCTTTTCACCGAAGCGGTGTTCAAGGTTGCCGCGTACCGGCCAGTACGCCTGACCGCCAGGACGACCGAGGCCTCCCGTCCGGGACATGAGCGAGCGCTCGCTTTCCGTTGGCTTATAGGTGGTGCCTTTACTTTTCGCTTTCGCCTGGCGCTGACGGACCTGCTCTGCTTCCCGGGCTTCCCGTTCCGCTCTGGCGCGGGCTTCGCGCTCCGCTTTGGCAATTTTGTCGCGCAGACGGCTTTCGTTCTGGCGCATTTCAACCAGCTGCGCCTGCTCTTTCTCCAGCGCAGATTCAAGCGTGGTAATGGTTTTCTTGCGTGCGACACGAGCCCCTTCCAGTTTCTTCTGCTGGGCTTCCTGCTGGGCAAAGAGCGATTTCTGCTGGGCCTGCTTATCCACCAGCGTCGCTTTCTGAGCGGAGAGATCGCTGCGCGTCTTTTTCAGGTCGTCAATGGATTGCTGGCGGGCTTCATTCAGATAGCCAAAATAGGCCAGGATACGCTCGCTGCGCTGGCTCTCTTCTCCGCTGAGAATAAGCTGGACACCGCTGTGCTGCCCCTGGCGGAACGCCGCATCGAGCTGATCAGCCAGCAGCTTTTCCTGCTGTGCCTGCTGCGTTTGCAGCTTGCCGATCGAGGCGGTCAGGGCGGCGATATCTTTATTGATGCTGCTGAGGGTAATTTGGGTTTCGCGCAGTTGCCGACTGGCCTGGGCGATGATTTTTTCCTGGCTCTGCAACTGGTTGAGCAGCTTGCTACGCTGCTGTTTCTGCTGCAAAACACGCTTTTCCTTATCAGCAATATCTTGCTGAAGCGTCGTCAGCGTGGATTTATTATCGTTCGCCGCACGGCTGGCCGCGGGCAGCAGCAGGATGCCTGCGCAGAACATGCAGGCGGACAGGGTGAGCGCGCGCGATCGTGACAGAACGCCTGTGGCCGATCCGTTACCCTGGGTTCGTTGAAATGAAACTGTCGCTTTTTCCCTCATAGGAGGAGGATTATTCCACGATGAACAGCGGCTTACCAGCGATCTGTCGGGGGTTTTGCGTTTCCAACGGTGACAGCGCCCCGCGCTGCGGCTCGATCCGGGCAGGCTGAACGCCTGAGATGGATGGCTTGTTGCACAATAATTAACCGCCAGGGCGGACCGTTAACTGACGGTGCAGAAAAGCGGCAGGCTACAGGCCCTTTTTTTTGAAGTTGGGCCTCAGAAAACGTTACTCTGGGGGCTTCACGTCTGTACATGCCTGCACTGGCAGGTATACTCAGAAGCCTTGTTTTAGCTTATTAACCCTTTCGGGAGTTGTTACCCCTCATGCAAGATATTATGCAGTTCGCAGGCAACCATACCATTCTGAGTCTGGCGTGGGTTGTCCTGCTGGTTCTGGTGATCGTGACCACCGTTAAGGGCATGTTCTCCAAAGTAAAAACGGTCACTCGTGGTGAAGCTACCCGCTTAATCAACAAAGAAGAAGCCGTTGTCGTAGACGTACGTGGACGTGATGACTACCGTAAAGGCCACATTTCTAACGCGGTTAACGTACTGGCTGCCGATATCAAAAAGGGCAGCTTTGGCGACCTGGAAAAACACAAAGCGCAGCCGATCATCGTGGTGTGCGCCAACGGCACCTCCGCCGCGGAGCCGGCAACGCAGCTGAACGCCGCGGGTTTCGAGAAAGTTTACGTGCTGAAAGATGGCGTGGCTGGCTGGAGCGGTGAAAACCTGCCGCTGGTACGCGGTAAATAATACAGGAGAGTGGGTATGGCTAATGTTGAGATCTACACCAAAGCAACATGTCCCTTTTGTCATCGTGCGACAGCACTGCTGAGAGAGAAAGGCGTCCATTATCAGGAGATCGCGATAGATGGCGATGCTGATAAGCGGGAAGAGATGATCAAACGCAGCGGCCGTACCACCGTTCCGCAGATTTTTATTGACGCGCAGCACATTGGCGGCTGTGACGACCTTTATGCGCTTGATGGCCGGCAAGGTCTCGACCCGCTGTTAAAATAAGATGGGCGAGTGGCGCGATAACGGATTATTAACCCATAGGATTACGTAACCATGTCAGAACAAAATAATACCGAGATGTCTTTCCAGATCCAGCGTATCTATACCAAAGATATCTCTTTCGAAGCGCCGAACGCGCCTCAGGTTTTCCAGAAAGAGTGGGAACCGGAAGTGAAGCTGGATCTGGACACCGCGTCCAGCCAGCTGGCCGATGAAGTGTACGAAGTCGTCTTGCGCGTTACCGTGACGGCGAGCGTGGGCGAAGAGACGGCGTTCCTGTGTGAAGTTCAGCAGGCCGGTATCTTCTCTGTCTCAGGCATCGACGGCAGCCAGATGGCGCACTGCCTGGGCGCTTACTGCCCGAATATTCTGTTCCCGTACGCGCGCGAATGCATCACCAGCCTGGTCTCCCGCGGTACGTTCCCGCAGCTTAACCTGGCCCCGGTCAACTTTGACGCGCTGTTTATGAACTACCTCCAGCAGTCAAACGAAGGTGCCGATCCGCAACAGGACGCATAATGCCTTTCACTCACGCTTCAATGAGCGTCATCGGTGCCGGATCTTACGGCACCGCTTTAGCGATTACGCTAGCCCGCAACGGCCATCAGGTCGTGTTATGGGGCCATAATCCACAGCATCAGGCACAGCTTCAGGCTGACCGCTGCAACGTTGCTTTTCTGCCCGATGTGCCTTTCCCCGACTCGCTGAGCCTTGAAAGCGATTTAGCCGCCGCCATCTCGGCCAGCCGCGATCTGCTGGTGGTGGTGCCGAGCCACGTGTTCGGCGATGTTCTACAGCAAATTAAGCCGCATTTGCGTCCCGATTCGCGCATCGTCTGGGCAACCAAAGGTCTGGAAAAAGAGACCGGGCGTCTGCTACAGGACGTGGCCAGAGAAATCCTTGGTGATGCGATCCCGTTGGCGGTGATCTCAGGCCCAACCTTTGCAAAAGAGCTGGCCGCTGGCCTGCCCACCGCCATTGCGCTGGCCGCCACGGAGGCGACATTCGCTGACGATCTCCAGGCCCTGCTGCACTGCGGGAAAAGCTTCCGCGTTTACAACAACCCGGACTTTATCGGCGTACAGCTCGGCGGTGCGGTGAAAAATGTTATCGCCATCGGCGCGGGGATTTCGGACGGCATCGGCTTCGGCGCCAACGCCCGCACCGCGCTTATCACGCGTGGCCTGGCCGAAATGACCCGTCTCGGTAACGCACTGGGCGCCGATCCCACCACTTTTATGGGGATGGCGGGCCTGGGCGATCTGGTGCTGACCTGTACGGACAATCAGTCCCGTAACCGCCGCTTCGGCATGATGCTGGGCCAGGGCGCGGATGTGGACAGCGCGCAAAAAACCATCGGTCAGGTAGTGGAAGGTTTCCGAAATACCAAAGAAGTGAAGGCGCTGGCAGCGCGTTGCGGCGTGGAGATGCCGATTACCGAACAAATTTATCAGATCCTGTATTGCGAAAAAAACGCCCGGGAGGCAGCATTAAGCCTGCTTGGACGTACAAGGAAGGATGAAAACAGTCACAGCTGAAAGGGAAGCTTAGCGTCGTAGCGTGTCGGCGTCCGCCGGACGCTATTTTTGATGGGGAGAGAGCAATGCCGTGCGTAGAGCCTGAAAAGGTCTGGGATTATATTAAAGCGGAAGCGCGGGCGTTAGCCGACTGCGAGCCAATGCTGGCCAGCTTTTATCATGCAACGCTGCTGAAGCATGACGATCTCGGCAGCGCGCTGAGCTACATGTTAGCCAACAAGCTGGCAAACCCCATTATGCCTGCTATCGCAATTCGTGAGATCGTTCAGGAAGCTTACCGGCTCGATCCCTCCATGATTCAGTCTGCCGCCTGCGATATTCAGGCCGTGCGCCTGCGCGATCCGGCGATCGATAAATACTCCACGCCCTTGCTCTACCTGAAAGGCTTCCACGCGTTACAGGCGCACCGCATCGGACACTGGCTGTGGAATGAAGGCCGCCGTGCGCTGGCCATCTATCTGCAAAATGAGGTATCCGTTTCGTTTGCCGTGGATATTCATCCCGCCGCGAAGATTGGGCGGGGGATCATGCTGGACCACGCTACCGGCATTGTGATTGGCGAAACGGCTATCGTTGAAGATGATGTTTCCATTCTTCAGTCAGTCACGCTGGGCGGCACCGGTAAAACCAGCGGCGATCGCCACCCTAAAATACGCGAAGGCGTGATGATCGGCGCTGGCGCAAAAATCCTCGGTAATATCGAAGTGGGGCGGGGTGCAAAAATTGGCGCCGGCTCCGTAGTGCTTCAGCCCGTCCCGCCGCATACCACCGCCGCTGGCGTTCCCGCGCGTATTGTGGGAAAACCCGGCAGCGATAAACCTTCGATGGAAATGGATCAGCATTTCAATGGCACGGTGCCAGGCTTCGAATTTGGTGACGGAATCTGATTTGTACTGCTGACGGCGGTCTGCGCCGCCCTGATGGCAACCTTGTACCGTCCGTTTATTTCACCTGCGCGCCGGCGTAACCCAGCTGGCGCCACGCCTCATAGACCACCACGGAAACCGCATTTGACAGGTTCATGCTACGGCTGTCAGGCTGCATAGGGATGCGGATCTTCTGCTGTGCCGGGAGTGCATTCAGGATCTCCGGCGGCAGGCCTCTCGTTTCCGGACCGAAAAGCAGATAATCGCCGGCCTGATAGCTTACCGCGCTGTGGGCGGGAGTCCCTTTGGTCGTCAGTGCAAACAGGCGCTGCGGCGCTTCAGACGCAATAAAGACGGCATAATCCGCGTGCCGCTGAACCGCCGTAAATTCATGATAATCCAGGCCCGCCCGGCGCAGGCGTTTATCGTCCCAGGCAAACCCCATCGGCTCAATCAGATGGAGACGGAAGCCGGTATTGGCGCAAAGCCGGATAATGTTGCCGGTATTCGGCGGGATTTCAGGTTCAAATAAAACAATATTCAGCATCGGCGTCGGCCCCCTTTTTCGAGGGCCGAAGCATAGCAAATTTCCCGGAAGGAATCAGGCCTTGCTGGAGTAGAGCGGGAGCCAGAGCGTCAGGCGCAGGCCGCCTAGCGGGCTGTCATCGGCCTTCACCCAGCCACGGTGCTGCTGAATGGCGGTTTCAACAATCGCCAGACCCAGGCCCGTGCCGCCAGATTCCCGATCCCGGGCCTCGTCAGTACGATAGAACGGGCGGAAGATCTGTTCACGGTCCTCTTCGCTGATCCCCGGACCATCGTCATCAACGTGTACGGTGATGCCCAGCTTGTCGACGGAGAAACTGACGGCAATTTTTGAGTAAGAGTAACGCAACGCGTTGCGCACAATGTTTTCGAGCGCGCTTTCCAGCGCGCTGGGGTTGCCATAAAGCGGCCACGGACCTGGCGGATAGGGCACTTCCAGCGTTTTCCCCATCTGCTCGGCTTCAAATATGGCGTCTTCCAGCACGCCCGACCAGAGCTGATTCGCCTTCATTGCTTCACTGACCAGCGCGTTTTTATGCTGCGTGCGGGAAAGTACCAGCAGATCGTTGATCATGCCGTCAAGACGCTGCGCCTCCATCTCAATACGCTGTAACTCTTTCGCTTCACCATGACGACGACGCATCAGCGCGGTAGCTAACTGAAGGCGCGTCAGAGGCGTACGCAGTTCGTGCGAGATATCGGAAAGCAGGCGCTGTTGCGCCGTCATCATGCGCTCAAGGGCGCTGACCATCTGATTAAAGCTGGAGCCGGCCGCCAGAAATTCCTGCGGGCCAGCTTCCAGTTCCGGGCGCTGGCGGAGATTACCGGCCGCCACATCATCGGCCGCGTGTTTCAGCTTACGGGCGGGCTTCGCCAGACTCCAGGCGAGCCACAGCAGCAGCGGGGAGCTGATCAGCATGGTGACAATGAGCAGCAGCAGCGGTCGGTCAAACAGCAGGTTGATAAAATCTAACTGAGAGCTGCCGGCGGGGCGGATCAGGTAGAGCTGATAATTATCCTCGCCGTCATGCACTGAAAAAGGCCCGACCATCTCCACCCGGCCATATTTCTTCTTCTGGGGGTGGTCGGCGTTATCGGACTGCCCGATAAAATTACGGATAACCTGCATTTCATTGTGCTGTGCGCCGATCACCCGCCCTTCGCTGGTGACCAGCAGCAGACGCTGTCCGGGCGGCGCCCATTTATCGATGGCGCGAAACAGCCTGCGCCACCACATTAAATCGTTCGGCGGATCCTGGATCAGCTCCGCCTCAACGTGTTGTTCGATCATGGTGCCCTGCCGCTGCTCACTGTCGAGCAGCGGCGTTAGCTGACGGGTATCAAGCTTGGGCACCATCAACACCAGCATCAGCACCAGCGCCAGGGTCAGCCAGAAAATGGCAAAGATGCGGGTCGTCAGGCTGGAAATCATGTAGCGGAAACCATCAAATAGCCCCGACCGCGCAGGGTTTTAAACCACGGATGACCATCCTTGCGTTCAGGAAGCTTCCGGCGAAGATTAGAAATGTGCATATCGATGGCGCGGTCAAACGGGGTCAGGCGTTTACCCAACACTTCCTGGCTCAGATGTTCACGCGAGACAACCTGACCCAAATGCTGGGCAAGCAGGTAGAGCAGCGTAAATTCTGTGCCGGTCAAATCGAGCGTTAAATCGTCGAAGCTGGCCTCCTGACGGCCGGGATTAAGGCGAAGATGATCCACCTCAAGGGTTGGTGAACTCGTATCGTGCTGATGCTGCTGCTCGCTCCAGTTCGAACGACGCAAAATAGCGCGTATGCGGGCCACCAGCTCGCGATCGTTAAAGGGCTTAGGCAGATAGTCATCGGCCCCCAGTTCGAGGCCGAGAACGCGGTCAAGCTCGCTTCCGCGGGCTGTCAGCATAATAACCGGCGTCTGATGCTGCTGACGCAGCTCTTTCAGGGTATCTATGCCGTTTTTCTTCGGCATCATCACGTCAAGTAAAAGCAAATCGATTGTGTTATCCAGTAAGGCCAGCGCCTGCTCGCCGTCACCGGCAACCACCACGTCAAACCCTTCCATTTCCAGTAATTCTTTTAGCAGCGAAGTTAATTCGCGATCGTCGTCAACCAACAAGATCTTATTCATTTTTTATCGCCCTCCGCAGGCAAAATACCGTGAACGAATGCTGTCAATCCATGACTTTACGTAGTTTTACACCCCCTGACGCATGTTTGCAGGCGTCCCCGTAGACTGGCTCTCGTTGAATCGAAATATGGAAACCAACCTGGGAGTAAACGATGCGCAAAGTTACCGCCGTCGTTGTGGTTCCGGCGCTGATGCTAAGCCTCTCCGCCGCTTGGGCTACAGAAATGATGACGATTGACGGGGTGCATCATGACAACGCAGCGCCACGCATTATGACGCATATTCCGCAGTCTCACATGTTTGATGGCATCAAACTTTCTGAAGAGCAGCGTCGACAGATGCGGGATTTGATGCAGCAGGCGCGTCATGAACGTTCTCCCATAAGCATTAACGATTACGAGCAACTGCACGAACTGATTGTTGCAGATAAATTTGATGAAGCGGCCTACAAAGCGCAGCTGAACAGGATTACTCAGGCGGAAATGGCTCAACAGGTCGAAATGGCCCGGGTCAGAAACCAGATGTATCACCTGTTAACGCCAGCTCAGCAGGACGTCCTGAAAGAGAACCACCGGCAGCGCATGAACGAAATGCGTGAGCTGACGAACATGCAACAGGCATCATCGTTGCAGGCAGTGAGTAGTACCGGCAGTAACCAGTAACATAGTATCCCTGTTTTTCCTTGCCATAGACACCATCCCTGTCTTCCCCGCCATGATGGCGGGGTTTTTTTTGCCTGAGATCCAGTATACTTACGCCACTTACCTGAACGGAGTGTGGCATGGATAAACACTACGCACGCCTGGTCAATTCGGCGGCGCTGGCGGCGACCTGCCTGGCTTCGCTGCTGCTGTTGGTGAAGATTTTTGCCTGGTGGTATACCGGTTCGGTCAGTCTGCTGGCGGCTTTGGTGGATTCACTGGTCGATATCGCCGCCTCCCTGACAAACCTTTTGGTGGTTCGCTATTCTCTTCAGCCTGCCGACGAAGAACATACTTTTGGACACGGCAAAGCGGAGTCCCTGGCCGCGCTGGCGCAAAGTATGTTTATTTCCGGCTCCGCACTGTTTCTCTTCCTGACGGGTTTACAACATCTGGCCTCACCGGCAGAAATGCGCGCGCCGCTGGTCGGTATTGTCGTCACGTTAATTGCCCTGTTCGCCACGCTGATACTGGTGACCTTTCAGCGCTGGGTCGTACGGAAAACCCACAGTCTGGCAATTCGTGCCGATATGCTTCACTATCAGTCCGACGTGATAATGAACGGTGCCATTCTGCTGGCGCTGGCGCTCAGCTGGTATGGATTCAGGCGGGCAGATGCTTTATTCGCACTCGGTATCGGCGTCTGGATCCTCTACAACGCTCTGCGCATGGGCTATGAAGCCGTGCAGGCGCTGCTGGACCGGGCGCTACCTGATGAGGAGCGCATGGCCATCGTGGGGATTGCGTCAGGCTGGCCCGGCGTGAGCGGCGCGCACGATATTCGCACAAGGCAATCGGGCCCGACCCGTTTCATTCAGTTGCATCTGGAAATGGACGATAATTTTCCGCTCTGTGAGGCGCACAACATCGCTGAACAGGTCGAAAAAGCCCTGCTGAACAGGTTCCCCGGTTCCGATATTATCATCCACCTGGATCCCTGTTCGGCAACGTTTTCGCCGCCTCAGCACAATGCTGAGTTATAATGTGAAATTAATTAAAAGGTTAGCGTTTTCAGGACCGAAAACATCATGCTGAGCAGAAAAAATAGCCGAATGATGCCTGACCTGAATCAATTCAGCTCACAGGCTTTGATATACTATTGCCTTCATTAGTCGGTAAGCTCGCCCTCATGCGTCGAACCCCCCGGCGTCCAGCATTCATAATTTGCATCAACATGTTCAGAGGTTGTCATGATTAAAAAAATCGGTGTACTGACAAGTGGCGGCGACGCGCCGGGTATGAACGCAGCCATCAGAGGCGTGGTCCGGGCTGCGTTGAGCGAAGGGTTGGAAGTGTGTGGTATTTATGATGGCTATCTGGGCTTATATGAAGATCGTATGGTTAACCTGGACCGCTACAGCGTATCCGATATGATCAATCGCGGCGGGACTTTCCTGGGTTCTGCCCGCTTTCCGGAATTCCGCGAAGAGTCCGTGCGCGCCGCAGCAATTGAAAACATGAAAAAGCGCGGCATTGATGCGCTGGTGGTAATCGGCGGTGACGGATCTTATATGGGGGCCAAGCGCCTGACCGAGATGGGCTTCCCATGTATTGGTCTGCCGGGCACCATTGATAACGACGTGGCGGGCACCGACTATACCATCGGCTATTTTACCGCGCTGGAAACTGTGGTCGAAGCCATTGACCGCCTGCGTGATACTTCCTCATCTCATCAGCGCATTTCTATAGTGGAAGTGATGGGGCGCTACTGTGGCGATCTTACCCTGGCCGCCGCGATAGCAGGCGGTTGCGAATTCATTGTGCTGCCGGAAATCCCTTATACCCGCGAAGAGCTGGTTTCAGAGATCAAAGCGGGCATTGAAAAAGGCAAAAAGCACGCCATCGTGGCCATCACTGAACACATCTGTGACATCGACGATCTGGCGAAATATATTGAGTCGGAAACCCATCGTGAAACCCGCGCTACGGTGCTGGGCCATATTCAGCGTGGCGGCGCGCCGGTCGCCTATGACCGTATTCTCGCTTCCCGCATGGGCGCCTACTCTATTGAACTGCTGCTCCAGGGCTACGGCGGCCGCTGCGTCGGCATTCAGAATGAGAAAATGGTTCATCACGACATCATTGACGCCATTGAAAATATGAAACGTCCTTTTAAAGGCGACTGGCTGGAAACGGCGAAAAAACTCTACTAATCCCATTCGGGCGCTGACATTGCAGCGCCTTTTTTACGCCTCCATATATTCCTGTAAGTTATTAAGGAACTTTTTTTATTCTTTAATTCATTGGCTGCTTTGTGTCACGCTCCCTTTAAGCACTAATTAACGGGGAGCAGGCAATGAAGAAGTGGCAGGCGGGAATAGCGTTATTACTGGTTTCTGGCAGCGTTCTGGCAAAGGATATTCAGCTACTAAATGTCTCCTACGATCCAACACGTGAGCTCTACGAGCAGTACAATAAAGCTTTTAGCGCACATTATAAGCAGGAGACCGGAGACACGGTGGTGATCCGCCAGTCGCATGGCGGTTCCGGCAAGCAGGCCACTTCAGTGATTAACGGTATCCGTGCCGATGTGGTTACGCTGGCGCTGGCCTCCGATGTGGATGGTATCGCCGCGCGCGGGCGCATCGACAAAGCGTGGATAAAGCGTCTGCCGGCGAATTCAGCCCCTTACACGTCCACCATCGTTTTCCTGGTACGCAAAGGCAATCCGAAACAGATCCATGACTGGCAGGATTTAATCAAGCCGGGCGTCTCCGTCATTACGCCAAATCCTAAAACCTCGGGCGGCGCGCGCTGGAACTATCTGGCTGCCTGGGGCTGGGCGCTGGATCATAACAATGGCGATAAGGCGAAGGCGCTGGCGTATATCAAAGCGTTATTCAAAAATGTAGAAGTGCAGGATTCCGGCGCGCGGGGCGCGACGAACACCTTCGTTGAGCGCGGTATTGGCGATGTACTGATCGCCTGGGAAAATGAAGCTTATCTGGCGGTTAACAAGCTGGGCAAAGACCAGTTTGAAATTGTTACGCCTGCAGAATCCATTCTGGCCGAGCCTACCGTCTCTCTGGTCGATAGAGTGGTCGACGAACGAGGCACCCGTAAAGTCGCCGAGGACTATTTAAAGTACCTTTACTCTCCGGAAGGCCAGGAGATTGTGGCCCGTAACTACTATCGCCCACGCGATGCTGACGTCCTGAAAAAGTATGCGGATAAATTTGCGCCGGTAAAATTATTTACCGTTGATGATGCGAAATTCGGCGGCTGGACAGCGGCGCAGGCAACACACTTTGCCGATGGCGGTACGTACGATCAGGCGATGAAACGCTAATCTCGCTGACGCATCAGAACCCGCTTAATGCGTCACTCCGCCGTTAACGGAGACGCAATTTGGGATAGTGAATGCCTGAAACATCAGCGGGGATAAAAAGGGGGGTTTCCACGCTGATTTAACATGATCTTCATCATTGCTTCGTTTACATTATGCGCAAATGATGACCAGAGGTTTAGATTATGCAGGCGCGAAGGCGGATCCTGATTACTGTAGCGTTAACGGGTCTGATCGTCACGGCCGGTTGTGGCTCAATGGTGCTGGACTATAAGCAGCGATCCGACGCGTTGTGGAATATCGTTAGTCAGAAGTGCGTTCCGAATCAGCTTCAACATAACGATCCCACACCCTGTCGAGTGGTCGATCTCCATAACGGCTATGTGGTGCTGAAGGATCGCAACGGTCCGTTACAGTACTTACTGCTGCCGGTTGAAAAAATCACCGGGATTGAAAGTCCTGAACTCCTTAACCCCTATACGCCTAACTTTGTTGCTGAAGCCTGGCGTGCCCGGCATTTTATGGCGCAGCGCTGGGGAAAAGAGATTAAAGACAGCGCCGTCGCACTAAGCGTCAACTCCCGCATCGGCAGAACGCAAAATCAGCTGCATATTCATATTTCCTGCCTGCGGCCGGATATCCGCCAGCGGTTAAACAGCCTGGATAATTCACTGAGCGCTAAATGGCAGTCGGCACAGTTAGGCGATAACGTCTACCAAATCAGGGCCGTTACCCAGGACGAAATCAAGCGCAAGAGCCCCTTTGTCCGCATCGCTAGCGAACTGCCGGAAGCGCGTAATGAGATGGGGAAATACAGCTTCGCCGTGGCGGCCTTGTCGAATAACCGCCGTGCGTTGATGGTCGTGAAGCGGAATTTACTGTTGCTCAACCCGGCATCAGCAGAAGAGCTTCAGGATCACAGCTGTCAGCTGCTTAATGCGGTCTCTTAACCTCAGAGAAAGTGCCTGCTACGAACGCCATTGCGCTTTCAGGTCAGTGATAAAGAGCGGACTCGCAAACAGATCCTGAACTGTGAGTAACATTACCCGCCGCACCTACCTCTATCCGACCGCGACAGAGTGCAACAGACGCGCCAGCCATCCTGGCCAGCGCAACCTTTACCTTTCGCCAGCCTTTTCTTTAATCGGGCGCTTTCCGCCTTCTGGGGCGGCACGGCTGAGGCCTTAAGCCTGCTCAGCTACCGCTGCCTCAGAAGACGTGGACGATTACGGCTTACCGTGACCTGACTCGATGGGCTTATCATCTTTATACTTCGCCGTCGCGATCCACGCGGCACAGAACAGCGTAAGTCGGGCAAAGAAGTAGAAAAAGGCCATCAGCCCAAGCACCGAGCCGAAGGCGGCACCGGAAGGCGAAGAAGCCAGCTTCGGCAGCGTAAGGGTCATAATGAATTTAATGATCTCAAAGCCAATTGCCGCCAGCAGCGTACCGCGTAACAGCGCTCTCTTACGCGGCTTATGGCGCGGCAGAATCCAGAAAATCCACAAGAAGAGCAGATAGTTGGCAAAAATTGAGATCGACAGGGCGATCAGCGTCATAGCGGGTCGCAGCCACTCAATACCTTCCAGGCCCAGAGCACGAACGATAGCCGCCTGGGCCGCCCCTGCAATGGACGTCAGTGAAAGCGTTACGATCAGCGCCAGGACGAGGCCCATCAGTGAAATGAGGTCGCGCGTGTACTTAAAATAGATCTTCTCCTGGTCCTGCTTATTCCGTTCCCAGACGTCCCGGAACTGGGCCCGTATGGCTTCGCGCAGGTTCCCCATCCAGCTTATGCCAGAATAGAGCGCGATAGCTAAACCGGTCAGGCCGACGGTGGTACGCTGCTGAACTGCCGTATTAACGGTATTCTTCAGCGTGGTCGCCAGCGTCGGATCGCTGATGTTATTCACGATCTTATTGATCAGTTCAGTCAGCAAATCCTGATTGGACGCCAGCACAAACCCCACCCCGGCAAACGACACCATCAGTATCGGGATTAAAGACAGAAACGAAAAATAGGTAATGGCAGCGCCAAACTGGCTACCCAGACGGTCGGTAAATCGCTCGCCGGCCCGCAGGAAGTGAGCAACGGCAGGAATGGACTGAAACCAGCTGATAAAACGCGAAACCCGCGAGATGGATTTATCAACCGTAGCGTTTCCGGTCCTGAAATTGATCAGCGGCTTTTCTTCGTCACGCTGGCTTTCTGCTGGTTGATTTTCCTTCATAAGTCCTTCTTCTCTAAACCTTCGTTAAATTCCGGCATGGCTAAAATTATAGCCGCTGCTCAGGCAACGTAGCCTTTCAGTGCCTGCGTCAGCCATTCCATAAAGACATGGACGCGGCGGGCCAAGTTGCGGCGATGGGGATAAAGCAGCGAAACCGGCAGCGGAGCGGCAAGAAAATGCGGCAGGATTTCGACCAGCTTTTTTTCGTTGAGTGCCGTTTTCACCCCTATTTCCGGCACCTGAATAATGCCCAGGCCCGCCAGACAGGCAGCGCGATAGGACGCCGTACTGTTGACCGTTAACGCACCGCCGGTCTTGATCATATGCCGGTTTTTTCCGTCAAAGAACTCAAAACCCGGCGTCTGCATGCCCAGCTGCTGACCATAATGCACGACCGCATGCTGCGAGAGATCTTCCAGCAAGCGCGGCGTACCGAAACGTTCAATATAGCCGGGACTGACGCAGTTGATCTGTTTCAGATGCCCCAGCGGTCGCGCTATCAACCCGGAATCCTCCAGCGCACCGATACGGACAACACAGTCGAAACCTTCACGTATTACATCAACCCGCCTGTCGCTGCTGCTAAGCTCAATCTCAATGCCGGGGTAGTGCTGAAGAAAAGCCGGAAGCTGGGGAATAATATAATCACTCGCCAGGTTAACGGGCATGTCCACACGCAGGCGTCCGCTGAGGGTAGCGGGTTCGTGTTGAAACAGCGAATCCATCTCTTCCAGAGTTGCCAGAACATCACGACAGCGTTCGAAGTAGATTTGACCGTCATGGGTAAGCTCAACCCGGCGGGTGGTGCGCTGCAGTAACCGGGTGCCTAACGCATTTTCCAGCGCCTGTAGCTGGCGGGAAAGGCTACCTTTGGGCAGACCCAGATCCTCAGCGGCCTGGGTAAAACTCTTTAATTCCGCGACCCTGATAAAGACCCGCATTGCGTGAATTTTATCCATTTTTGCGCTCATTGTTGTTATTAATGAAACAGTAAAGCGTATTTAAGGCAGTTTATAGCTGAACGTGAAGGTAATATGCTTTTTTTGTCCACAGATAACCAGAGGCAAAGAAAAATGAACCAGAAAATTGCAGTGATCACCGGCGGCAGCCGGGGTTTAGGTGAAAATGCGGCCCTGAAACTGGCGAAAACGGGTGTTGATATCATTCTGACCTGGCGTAGTCAGCGGCAGGAAGCAGAGACGGTTGTCAGACGCATTGAGGCGACGGGTGCTCGTGCCGTGGCGCTACAGCTGGATGTAGCTGACAGCAGTAGCTTCGTGGCTTTTGCTGAAGCCGTTAAAGAACAGCTTAATAAGGTGTGGCAACGCAACGCCTTTGATTATTTAGTCAACAACGCAGGCACGGCGCTGCATGCCAGCTTTATGGAAACGACGGAAGCGCAGTTTGACGAGATGGTGAACATCCATTTCAAAGGACCGTTTTTTCTGACCCAAACGCTGCTTCCGCTGATGGCTGACGGTGGCCGGATACTCAATATCTCCAGCGGCCTGGCCCGCTTCAGCCTGCCCGGCTCCAGCGCCTATGCGGCAGTGAAAGGGGCGATGGAGGTGCTGACCCGCTATCAGGCGAAAGAGCTGGGCGCGCGGGGCATTGCCGTCAATATCCTGGCGCCGGGGGCGATTGAAACCGACTTCAGCGGCGGTATGGTGCGCGATAATCCGGAAGTAAACGCCTTTGTTGCCTCACAGACGGCGCTGGGACGCGTCGGTAAGCCGGATGATATTGGCGATGCGATCGCGCAGATCCTCAGCGATCGCAGCGGCTGGATCAACGGGCAGCGTATTGAAGCATCGGGCGGAATGTTCCTCTAGACGTTCAGAGAAAACAGGGCGCTCTTTGCGACGTCAGAGGCGCAGGGTGCCCTCAATTACCGTCAGGGTCTGGCCGCCAATCCAGACGCCATCTGCCGCATAAGTGACGCTCAACCGGCCCGCACGCGCAATCGCCGTTCCCTGACGGACGCGATAGTCCAGCTCCACGCCCTGCGCCTGGAAATAGCGGGCGAGACAGGCGTTGGCGCTGCCGGTGACCGGATCCTCCACCAGCGATCCCCGTTCGGTCAGCAGGCCGCGCACCTCATAGCGTTCCGGTTCACCATCCAGCGGCCCGAACGGCATCACGCCGTCCACTCTGGCTTTACGCATCAGGCGTTCAAACTCCACCACGTTGGGTTTAATCGCCAGTACCGCTTCGGCTGACGTCATGGGCACCAGCAGCCAGCGAATGCCCATATCGGCGACGGTGACCGGCAGCTGCGTTTCAATCGCCTCGCTGTTAAGGGCGGCCCCGAGCGGGGCGTCGCTGAATCCGGTCAGAATCGCTTCAGGCGCCGCAAAGGCCAGCGCACCGTCGGCAGCGCATTTTACCGTCACCAGACCAAGCCCGCACTCCTGCACAATCTGACCGGGCGTTTTCAGGGCGATGCCGCTCTCAAGCAGCGCGTGAGCCGTGCCAAGCGTCGGATGGCCAGCAAAAGGAAACTCGGTATCTGGTGTAAAAATCCTCACCCGGTAATCAGCCTGCGGATGGTCGGGCGGCAGGACAAAGGTCGTCTCGGACAGGTTCGTCCAGCGTGCAATCGCCTTCATCTGCTCATCGGTAAGGCCCGCCCCGTCCATAATTACTGCCAGCGGATTGCCGCCCAGCGGATTGCCGCCCAGCGGCGAAGAGGTAAACACATCAACCTGTTTAAAAGCGCGTAACTGCGTCATAGTTAAAGCCCTCCTGAAGTCATTTGTTTGAGGGTAACAATATTATGCTGAAAATACTGGGACGCACCTCGTCGATTAACGTCAGAAAAGTACTCTGGGCTTGTGATGAGCTGGGTATTGCCTTTGAGCGGGAAGAGTGGGGAGAGGGCTTCCGCTCGCCGCAGGAGGCGGCGTTTAAAAAGCTTAATCCTAACGCCATGATCCCGGTTATTCAGGATCAAGATTTTGTCCTGTGGGAATCCAATACCATTATTCGCTATCTCGCCAATGCCGGTGAAGGAAGCTGGCTCTATCCGCTTAATCCCCGTGAACGCGCGCGCGTTGATCAATGGATCGACTGGCAGGCGACCGAACTGAACACCGCCTGGCGCTATGCTTTTATGTCCCTGGTACGGCACTCCCCGGCCCATCGGGATCCGCGCCTGCTGGCCGCAGCCTGCAAAGGGTGGACGTATACGATGGGCATCCTTAACCAGCAGCTGGAAAGTACCGGCGCTTACGTTGCCGGCAGCGCCTTTTCTCTGGCCGATATTCCCATCGGGCTGTCGGTTAATCGCTGGTATGAAACGCCGCTTGAGCATGCTGACCTGCCTGCCGTACGCGCCTACTATGAAAGGCTGACCCAGCGTAAAGGCTATGCCACCTGGGGAAGAAACGGCACGCCCTGACATCAGGCCATGCCCGCTGCTATTCCGCTCATTTCACAGGCCAGCGCACCGGTGCGTTTCAGCGCATAGGTGTAGCGTTCGTCAAAGGGATAGCAGCAGGAAAGCCGCAGCGCGCTGCGGCAACGCTCGCTCAGCGTATAGAGTGCGCCCGGCGTCAGACAGATTTTCTCCAGCAGCAGCCGGTGAAACAGCGCAACGCCGTCAACGTTCCCGGGCAGTTCCACCCAAAAAACAAAGCCGCCGCTGGGTAGCGTGGCGCGGGTGCCCTGGGGAAAATGGCGGGCGATAATGCCACGCGCCTCATCCAGCTGGGCCGCATAGCGGCGGCGAAGCGTACGCAGGTGACGATCGTAGCCGCCTGAGGCCAGAAAAAGCGCGATGGTTTCAGATAACAGCCGTGACTCAGCCAGCGAAGAGACGGCCTTTAATCTCGCCAGCTTTCCGCTGAAGCGTCCCGCCGCCATCCAGCCAACGTGAAAATCCGGTGCCAGGGTTTTGGTAAAGCTGGTGCAGTAGATAACCCATCCTTCCCGATCAAAAGCCTTAACGGCAGGCGACAGCGGCCAGCAGAACTGAAGTTCACCATAGAGACCATCCTCAAGCAGCGGCACCTGATAGTGGTTAACCATGTGCGCCAGCCGTTTTTTGTCCTCCAGCTTCATGGTGCATCCCATCGGATTCTGCACGGTGGGCATGGCGATAATGGCCTGGAGACGCTGCTCCTGTAACAGCAGCTCCAGCGCATCCAGCGACATACCGTGCTGGGGATCTGTCGGGATTTCAATGATGTTCAGGCCCAGACTGGCAAGCAAAGGAAAGAGATAAAAATAGGTGGGGGTTTCCAGCCCGACGCAGTCGCCGGGGCGGGTCACTGCGCGCAGGGCGAGCTGGAGCGCCTCCATACAGCCGTGCGTCAGCGTAATATCTCCGGCGCTCAGCGTCATACCGAGCTCCATTGCGCGGCGGGCTACTTCACGGCGCAGGCGTTCACTACCCGGGGGCAGCGCGTAGCGGCCTGTCAGCGCCGGCTCCCTGCGCAGCAGAGATGCCATGATGCGGTTGAGTTTTGCCGTGGGGAAAAAGTCGCTGTTCTGCGGGCAGGCCAGGGAGATATTGGTATAGTCCGGATGATTCTGGGCAGCAAAAACGGCATCGATCAAATCCAGCTTCTCGCTTCCCGGCGAAAGTACCCTGGCGCCATGCTCATTATGCGCTTTCACTGCGGGCAGCACGCCCCGCACATAGTAACCCGACTGGGGGCGGGCTTCGATCAGTCCACGGTCCTCCAGTATCCGGTAGGCCGACAGGACGGTATTGACACTGACCTGATGATTACTGGCGCAGCGACGAATTGCTGGCAGGCGGCTGCCGGGTGGAAAAGTGCCGCTGTGGATGGCGGAAGCCAGCGTTTCCGCCAGCTGATGATAGAGCGTGCTTTCGGGAGAATCGACAATGGACACAATGGCCTCGGCTGTTGATGGGTACAATAGCCAGTCAGGTCTGACTGTACCCATAACAATAGTCTGTTTCTGAATCTGTTACCATCGAAGCTCCGCTTTTAACATGGTGTTCTCTATTGATGCAGGACACCTGACTATGCTTGATCCCTCTTTCTTCAGCTATGTAACCGTAATGTCGATAACGCCAGGCCCAAATAACCTGATGCTGGCCACCTCAGGCGTGAATTTTGGTATGCGCAGAACGCTGCCCATGTTGATGGGGATCATGGTTGGCTGTGCTATACAGACGGCGATCGCCGGAATGCTGCTGGAGGTGCTGTTACAATGGATGAGCGCAGTCAGGGTGCCACTTACCTTACTGGGCTGCGGCTATCTGCTCTGGCTCTCCTGGAAAATTTTTCGCGCCGGGGCGCCGGAACTGCGTGAGAAAGCCCGCCCCATGACCATGGTCGCCGGCGCGCTGTTTCAGGCCGTTAATCCAAAGGCCTGGCTGATGGCAACCAACGTGGCGCTGATGTATACCGCCAGCAGCGGCATTCTGGTGGTGATGGTGGGTTTTATGCTACTTAATCTGCCCTGTATTCTGATATGGGCCGCGCTGGGAGACCGGCTGGGAAGGCATTTGCAGGTCGAGTGGAAGCTGCGTTTATTTAATACCGTGATGGCGCTTTCGCTGGTGGTCACAACATGCTGGATGCTGGTTGAAGCGCTGTCCTGAGGCTGAAAAGGGCGGCGTCACGCCGCCCCACGTTTACTCTGGTGCCTCGCCTTCACTGGTCTGCGATGGCCATTTCCAGTTTTGTACCTCGGGGATGTCCTCGCCATGTTCCCGGACGTAAGCATGATGAGCCGCCAGTTTTTCTTCCAGCTGGTCCAGCACCTCTGCTGCCCGCTCTTGCAGGCCGGGGACGCGCATAATCGCTTCCTGCGCAAGATGATAACGATCCAGCCCGTTCAGCACGGTCATATCGAATGGCGTGGTGGTGGTGCCTTCTTCATTAAAGCCCCGCACGTGGAAATTAGCGTGATTATTGCGTTGATAGGTCAGCCGGTGGATCAGCGTCGGATAGCCATGGAAGGCGAAGATAACGGGTTTATCCTGAGTGAACAGGGCGTCAAATTCCTCCTCGCCCAACCCGTGCGGATGCTGATCTTTGGTTTGCAGCGCCAGTAAATCGACGACGTTAACCACCCGGACGCTCAGCTCGGGCAGCATCTGCCGCAGCAGGTCTACCGCCGCCAGCGTCTCCATTGTTGGGATATCGCCCGCACAGGCCATCACAACGTCAGGCGAGGCGCCGGGCTTTTCATTCCCGGCCCAGGGCCAGATGCCCATCCCTTTTTCGCAGTGCTTAATGGCTTCATCCATACTCAGCCACTGCGGCTCCGGCTGCTTGCCCGCCACGATCACGTTGATACGGTTCCAGGTCCGCAAACAGTGATCGCCGACCCAGAGTAGCGTGTTAGCGTCAGGCGGCAGATAGATGCGGACAATATCGGCTTTCTTGTTGGCAACGTGATCGATAAAACCCGGGTCCTGATGGCTGTAGCCATTGTGGTCCTGGCGCCAGACGTGGGATGAAAGCAGGTAGTTCAGCGATGAAACGGGTTTTCGCCACGGCAGATCGCGTGTGACCTTCAGCCATTTCGCATGCTGATTAAACATGGAATCGATAATATGAATAAAGGCTTCGTAGCAGGTAAAAAGCCCGTGTCTGCCGGTCAGCAGGTAGCCCTCAAGCCAGCCCTGACACTGATGTTCACTGAGAATTTCCATCACTCTGCCGTCGGGCGCGAGCTGTTCATCATAGGAGCGGATAGCTTCCATCCAGGTACGGCTGGTGACGTCAAAAACCTTGCTCAGGCGGTTGGAGGCGGTTTCATCCGGGCCGAACAGGCGGAAGTTATCCGGGTTCTGGCTGAAAATAGCGCTGAGATAGCTGGCAAGCACCGCCGTTGACTGCTCCTGCGTTTCGCCGGGTTTGTTAACCTCCACGGCAAACTGACGGATATCCGGAACGTTAAGCTCTTTACGCAACCGTCCACCGTTGGCATAGGGGCTGGCGCCCATTCGCTTATCGCCTTCCGGTGCCAGCGCTTTCAGCTCGGGCTTCAGGCTGCCCGCCTCGTCAAAAAGTTCTTCAGGCCGGTAGCTCTTCAGCCAGTCCTCCAGGATATGGCGATGCTCATCATTCTCCCGGCATGCGGAAACCGGCACCTGGTGCGAGCGCCAGAAGCCTTCAACTTTCTTGCCATCGACCGTTTTGGGACCGGTCCAGCCTTTCGGGCTGCGCAGCACAATCATCGGCCAGCGCGGGACAGCGCTGTGCGCCTGGTCACTTCTGGCTTCCTGCTGGAACTGGCGGATGCGGTCAAAAGCCTTATCCAGCACCTCCGCCATCAGCCGGTGCATAAGCTGTGGATCCTCGCCCTCCACAAACAGCGGTTCATAGCCATATCCGCTAAAGAGCTGCTGTAAATCACTGTCGCTGGCGCGGCCAAGCAGCGTTGGGTTGGCAATCTTATATCCATTGAGATGCAGGATGGGCAGGACAGCGCCGTCGCGGGCCGCATTCAGGAATTTTATACCGTGCCAGCTGGCGGCGAGCGGTCCGGTTTCCGCCTCACCATCGCCGATCACGCAGGGCACAATCAGATCCGGATGATCGAAGACGGCACCAAAAGCATGAACCAGCGAGTAGCCCAGTTCGCCACCTTCATGAATGGAACCGGGCGTTTCCGGGGCGGCGTGGCTGGGAATGCCGCCGGGGAAGGAAAACTGTTGAAACAGCCTGCGCATGCCTTCAGCATCTTCGCTGATGCGGGGGTAAATCTCACTGTAGCTGCCTTCAAGCCAGGTATTAGCCACCATGCCCGGCCCGCCATGGCCCGGCCCGCAGATATAAAGCAGATCCAGATCCCGCTGGCGAATGATGCGGTTCAAGTGGGCATAGATAAAATTCAGGCCGGGCGTGGTGCCCCAGTGACCGAGCAGACGTGGCTTGATATGTTCAGGCTGCAGCGGCTGGCGCAGCAGAGGGTTATCCATCAGGTAGATTTGGCCAACGGAAAGGTAGTTGGCGGCGCGCCAGTAACGGTCAATCAGTGCGAGTTCCCGATCGGACATGGGCGGTGACAAAGTCGTATCCATCGTGTTCCTCCTCAGAAGTAAAGTCTGATAAAAGCATAGACGCCAGAGTCGGTTGTGCAGGAAAAGCGCGGTAAGGCTTCAGCTTCGTCGTTTGCAGCCGCTGCTGGCGTTGCCCACGGTTTGAGCTGCTGAGGCTGTGCCGAAAGCGCCATATCGCGAAAAAGGATGCTTGCCCGTACAGTTTTATCACTTTTTTTCACTACATTGAGGCTGTTTTCGCCCCAGACAGCGCTGATATGCGGCACGCTGTTAATGAAGCAGCGCAGGACTTGCTGCACCACCTGTGCCCAGAGCTAAAGGGATGTGTGGAAAGCTTCATTCATCTCTTTAATAACAACCAGAAGTACGGCGCTTTTCTGCGTGATGCGATCGCTACGTGCAGGCGTAATTCATATGTTGCGGCAGGCTTTGTGGAACGCAGTCTCTGACAAGAAGCAGAAGGAGGGGCAAAGAGGATCCTGCCCCGGAGCCGGGACAGGATGACGCATCAGGCGTTTTTCGCTGCGGCTGCGGCTTTGACAATCACCGCGAAGGCGTCAGCCTTTAGCGAGGCGCCGCCAACCAGCGCGCCGTCGATGTCCGGCTGAGCGAAGAGTTCAGCGGCGTTTTTATCGTTAACGGAACCGCCGTACTGGATAATGACCTGTTCAGCCACGGCTGCATCCTGCTTCGCAATATGGTCACGGATAAATTTGTGCACGGCCTGAGCCTGTGCCGGGGTTGCCGATTTACCTGTGCCGATAGCCCAGACGGGCTCATAGGCGATAACCACGCCGTTAAACGCGTCCGCACCCTGAGTCGTCAGCACCGCATCAATCTGACGCGCACAAACTTCTTCGGTTTTACCGGCTTCGTTTTCCGCTTCGGTTTCACCGATGCAGAGTACCGGGATCAGGCCAGCATTCTTCAGCACGGCGAATTTCTTCGCGACCAGCTCATCGCTCTCTTTGTGGTAGGTGCGACGCTCTGAATGGCCGATAATGATGTACTTCGCGCCGATGTCTTTCAGCATGTCTGCCGAGACTTCACCCGTGAAGGCGCCGGAGAGGTTAACGTCCACGTTCTGCGCGCCCAGCGCGATATGGCTACCGGAGGCGGCGTGCTTTGCCAGATCCAGATACATCACCGGTGGGGCGATGGCTACGCCACAACCGTCAACGGTGCTCAGCTCGTCGCGCAGACCGGCAATCAGCTCTTTGACCAGAGTTTTACTGCCGTTCAGTTTCCAGTTACCCATGACTAACGGATGTCGCATCTTATCCTCCACGCTTAGCGCGATTCTGTTAAATTACGCTGCCTGGCAGCGTTGTCTGCCAGACAGTATAGAGATCAAAACCCCGAAAGGCTTTGCTTTTCGTCATCTTTACCGGCCGCTCAGTCGGCAGCCAGCGACAGTTTTACCGGCTCAACGGCGAAGGTCAGACCTTTGTCACCGTTGTCCGCGACCACGTAACGCAATGCCCCAACCGTCTGGGTAAAATAACGCGATCCTTTTCCCTTTTTCAGCAGTTCATCAAGCCGCTTCAGACTCTGCTCTTCATCAAGATTCGTTTCGAAGAAACGCATCAGCGCGGCCATATAGGCACGGGCTTTATCCCGGGCCACCTGCGCATCCGGGCCGGGAACCGGTAGCCAGGTAACCTGTAACGTTTTAATTTTACCTGTTCCATGTTCCAGCGCGGTGGATGTGTAAAGATTTTCATTGATCTTGCTGGCGGCTCGGGTCAAATTACTTTTATCACCGCGGCTGTCGACGGCGCGGTAGTCAGCAATCTGTAACGCCGGATTGATAGCATTATATTTTTCACGAAACTGACCGATGGTCATATCGAAAGTGGGCGATTCTGCCAGAAGATAGGGCGCGGTTGGCATATGCTCAGCGCGAGACTGCGGTGATGGCTTGCTGGCATACGCTGTCGTCTGTATCAGCAGCAGCAGGCCCGTAAAGATCGCTTTTTTCATAGTATTCGCCCCGATCGCTCCATTCAGCAGCAGATTAGAACGGACAATGACCGGCAAAGTCAAAGCCTGCGGCTTTCCTGAGGGATAAAAAATGACCCTGCAAGCGTGGTGTTTTTCATATCGTGGCAGACTGAGGCGGCGGGATCTCTGGATCTGGCTGACGCTCTGGCTGGTACTGATGGCGCTGCTCTTTACCCTGGCGGCAAATGGCTGGCTGAGTTCGCAAAATGCCGCATTTGGCGTGGTTTGCCTGCTATGGCCAACCAGCGCGGTAATAGTGAAACGGCTGCATGACCGTAATAAAGCGGGATACTGGGGATTGCTGCTGATCGTTGCCTGGATGCTGCTGGCCGGCAACTGGGAGATGCTGCCCGCTGGCTGGCAGTGGGTGCCGGGCCGCTTTATTCCCACGCTGATCCTGGTCGCCCTCTTGCTGGAACTCGGCCTCTGTCGCGGAACGCCGGGTGAGAACCGCTTTGGTAAAGCTCCGCAGCCAGTTAATTATACCGGCCGCAGAATGGCCTGATCGGGCTGCGCTGCTGAAACAGGCTGGCTGCAATAGCCGATCGGCGTTACCAGTAATGTTCGCTGGTAATATGTCCGGGTTTACGCTTCAGGTGCTTACGCATTTCCCGTGTATCTTTCAGCAGTTGCTGCGTATCACGCACCATCTGAGGGTTGCCGCAGAGCATGATATGGCTGCTGGCAGCCTCCATGGGTAAGCCTACGGCGGCCTCCAGTTCTCCGCTGGCGATAAGCGCAGGCACCCGCCCCGCCAGCGAGCCGGTAGCCTCTTCCCGGCTGACCACGGTCTGAATCTTTAACTGGCCAGCAAAACGCTGCTGGAGCGCCTGCATCAGCGGCAAGTAGCTCAGATCCTGTGCGTAGCGCGCAGCATGCACCAGCACGATATCTCTGAACCGTTCCAGCCCTTTCCCTTCCTGAAGGATGGAGAGATAGGGGCCGATTGCCGTGCCGGTAGCCAGCATCCACAGCGTTTCGCATTCCGGGATCTCATCCAGCACAAAGAAGCCGGCGGCTTCTTTGGTAATCATCACCTCCTGGCCCGGCGTTAACGCATGCAGGCGAGGGCTGAGCTTCCCCTCAGGCACGGTGACCAGATAAAACTCCAGGTTTTCATCGGAAGGCGCATTCACGTAGGAATAGGCGCGCTGTACGCGCTCGCCGTCGATCTCCAGCGCCAACTTGGCAAACTGGCCGGCGGTAAAGGGGGCGATGGGCGCGGTGACCGTAAGGCTGAACAAGCTCTCTGTCCAGTTATCTATTTTTTTGACTCTGGCATTAACCCATTCGGCCATAAACAACTCCTTAGTCGTTGTGGGGCGGTTGGCATTGATGGGGTATCTTCGCCACTGGGCGCCCTTTTTTCCAGTCTCTGTCAGCAACAAAGCTCGTATCGACAAATTCGCCAGGCAATCCCCTTACTATAACGTACAGTTTGATTTACGGCGCTGCCCGCAAACGCTGACACCTGCCGCCAGGGCATTTTGGGTTCGCCTCTCGCTTTGTCACAGGTTCCTGATATTTTCCACGCCAACAATCCTGTTTCCCTGGTCAGTTCATTTTTTAAATGGCGTTCTGGCCGCTTATTGTGCTGAAGAAAATGAAAAAAATAGAAAACGGGTATCTGCTGATCCTGCTGATTGCGCTGGTCGCTGTCGGACAAATGGCGCAAACCATCTATGTGCCCGCCATGACGACCATTGCGGAGGCTTTCAGCGTGCGTGACAGCGTGGTGCAGCGCGTGATGGCCGCTTATCTCATCACCTACGGCAGCTCTCAGCTTCTCTACGGACCGCTGTCGGATAATATTGGTCGCCGTCCGGTTATCCTGGCCGGACTGAGCATATTTGTCATCGGTACGCTGATTGCGCTCTGTGCGCCTACGTTCGACTGGCTGGTCGTGGGAAGTGCAGTGCAGGGGCTGGGTACCGGCGTGGCAGGCGTTATGGCCCGTACCATGCCGCGCGATCTCTATGCCGGCAGCGCGCTACGACATGCAAACAGCCTGCTCAATATGGGCATTCTGGTCAGCCCGCTGGTGGCGCCAATTATCGGCGCGGTGCTGACGCATCTGCTGGGCTGGCATGCCTGCTTTGCCTTTTTGCTGGCGCTCTGCCTGGCCGTTGGCATCGCGATGATCCGCTGGCTGCCGGAAACCCGTCCTGCGCCGCTGGAAAAGCGGGCGCTCTTTTCACGCTATCGCCCGCTGCTGGCGGACAGCACTTTTGTCCGTTATCTGATTATGCTAATGGGCGCCCTCGGCGGTATCGCGGTATTTGAAGCGAGCTGCGGCGTACTGATGGGCGGCGTACTGGGTCTGAACAGCCTTACCGTCAGCCTGCTGTTTATTCTGCCGGTGCCTGCCGCCTTCTTTGGGGCCTGGTTCGCCGGTCATGAAAACCGGCCCTTTCCACAGCTGATGTGGTGGGCGGTGAACAGCTGTCTGCTGGCGGGCGCGCTGATGTGGATCCCGGCCTGGTTCGGCGTAATGTCTATCTGGACGCTGATTGTCCCCGCCTCGCTGTTTTTCTTTGGCGCCGGTATGCTGTTTCCGCTAGCGACAACCGGCGCCATGGAACCCTGGCCTTATGTGGCCGGATCGGCAGGCGCGCTGCTGGGAGGGCTGCAAAATCTGGGGTCGGGCCTGGCGGCGTGGCTGTCGGCCCTGCTGCCGCAGAACGGGCAGTTCAGTCTGGGCATGCTGATGTTTGGGATGGCGCTGCTGATATTGCTCTGCTGGCTCCCGCTTTCCCGCCGGCCGGAGCCGCATGCAGTATAGGCGCTGCCGTCTGATGACAGGGTGGAAAGAGGCCAGCCTCTGGGCTGGCTCATTCACGCTGGGTTACAGAATAAAAGGATGCAGGCTCTCGTCCTTGCGATCCAGATAATGTATGGACTGTATGCGGCGAATAGTTCGCGACTTACCCCGAACCAGCAGCGTTTCGCTGGTGGCGATATTGCCCTGACGGGTAATCCCTTTCAGCAGGTCGCCGCTGGTGATGCCGGTGGCGGAGAAAATGACATTATCGTTTTTCGCCATTTCGCCCAGCAGCAGGACTTTCCCCGCCTCAATTCCCATTTCGCGGCAGCGTGCCAGCTCCTGCTCGCCAATTTTGCGGTTTTCCGGCGAGTCCCCTTTGACCCGATGACGAGCCAGTAGTCTGCCCTGCATATCCCCGTCCATGGCGCGGATCACAGCTGCGGACACCACGCCTTCCGGAGCGCCGCCAATGCCATAGAGCACGTCAACTTCGCTATCCGGCATGCAGGTCAGAATCGAGGCGGCAACATCCCCATCCGGAATGGCAAAAATGCGCACGCCCAGCTGCTGAAGAGCGGCGATAACGGCATCGTGGCGGGGTTTTGCCAGAAGGGTGACCGTCAGCTCGCGGAGTGGCTTCTGAAGCGCGGCTGCAATATTTCTCAGATTCTCTTCAAGCGGAAGATTAAGGTCAATCGCGCCTTTGGCGCCCGGCCCCACAATCAGCTTTTCCATATACATATCAGGCGCGTTCAGGAAAGCGCCTTTATCCCCGACGGCCAGCACCGCCAGTGCGTTAGCCTGGCCCATCGCGGTCATGCGCGTGCCTTCGATGGGGTCAACCGCGATATCCACCGCATCGCCCTGGCCGCTACCGACCTTTTCACCGATATAAAGCATGGGAGCTTCATCAATCTCTCCCTCGCCAATCACGATTTGCCCGTCAATATCCACCTTGTTGAGCATAATACGCATGGCGTGCACCGCCGCGCCGTCTGCCGCGTTCTTGTCGCCGCGTCCCAGCCATTTATAGCCAGCCAGCGCCGCCGCTTCCGTTACGCGTGAAAATTCAATGGCGAGTTCTCTTTTCATAATGGGCCCCGGAAAGTGTTGAGGCGAGAAGTCTGGCATGGCAGGAAGGGAAAATGCCAGCATTCTTAATTATCGCGTTGCAGCCGCTTATCGCTGAGCCGCTCTGCCGCTCCGGTTAGGCGTGAAAATCTACTGGCGGATTTATCATGGGTTTTGGAAAAAGGGGGCGGAGAAGCCTGGCGTGGCGGGAGGAAAACGCCCGCAATCATGACGATTGCGGGCGAGGGGGTTACTCTTCGTGGTCTTCCCATGCCTGGGCACGGGCAACGGCTTTTTTCCAGCCGGCATAACGGTAGTTACGCTCGCTGGTTTCGATGCCTGGACGGAATTCGCGTTCGATCACCGCCTTGGCGCGAACCTCATCCAGATCTTTCCAGAAGCCTACCGCAAGGCCAGCCAGGTAGGCGGAACCCAGCGCGGTCACTTCCAGCACTTCCGGACGCTCCACGCGGGTGCCCAGAATATCGGACTGGAACTGCATCAGGAAGTTGTTGGCTACCGCGCCGCCATCCACACGCAGAGATTGCAGACGAGTACCGGCATCATTCTGCATCGCCTCCAGCACGTCGCGCGTCTGGTAGGCAATAGACTCCAGCGTGGCGCGGATGATGTGGTTAGCGTTGGCGCCGCGAGTCAGGCCAAAGATGGCGCCGCGTGCATAGGGGTCCCAGTATGGCGCGCCCAGGCCGGTAAAGGCTGGCACCATATACACACCGTTGCTGTCTTTTACCTTCATGGCGAAATATTCAGAATCGGTTGCGTCGCCAATCAGCTTCATCTCGTCACGCAGCCACTGAATGGAAGCGCCGCCGATAAATACTGCGCCTTCCAGCGCATAGTTCACTTCGCCACGTGGACCGCAGGCGATGGTGGTCAACAGGCCGTTGGTGGAGGTGACCGCTTCCGTACCCGTGTTCATCAGCATAAAGCAGCCGGTGCCGTAGGTATTTTTCGCCATACCCGGCTGAACGCAGAGCTGACCATACAGCGCAGCCTGCTGGTCGCCCGCAATGCCGGCAATAGGAATACGCGTGCCGCCTTTACCGCCGATGTTCGTCTGGCCGTAAACCTCAGAAGAGGATTTCACTTCAGGCAGCATCTCACGCGGGATATCCAGAATATCCAGCATACGCTGATCCCACTCGAGCTTGTGGATGTTGAACATCATGGTACGCGAGGCGTTGGTGTAGTCGGTGATATGCACCCGTCCCTGCGTCATTTTCCAGACCAGCCAGGAGTCGACGTTACCAAACAGCAGTTCGCCACGCTTCGCACGATCGCGCGAGCCTTCAACATGATCCAGAATCCACTTCACCTTGGTGCCGGAGAAGTAAGGGTTAATCACCAGGCCAGTGGTGTGCTGAATGTACTCTTCCAGCCCCTCTTTTTTCAGTTTCGAGCAGTAGTCAGCGGTGCGGGGATCCTGCCAGACGATGGCGTTGTAAATCGGTTTACCGGTTTCTTTATCCCAGACAATCGCGGTTTCGCGCTGGTTGGTAATACCAATCGCGGCAATTTCGTCAGAGTTGATATCCGCATGAGCCAGCACCTCTACCAGCGTTGAGCTTTGCGAAGCCCAGATATCCATCGGGTCATGCTCAACCCAGCCTGGCTTAGGGTAGATTTGCTGAAATTCGCGCTGTGATACCGCCACGATATTGGAGTCATGATCGAGGACAACCGCACGGGAGCTGGTTGTACCCTGATCGAGCGCGACGATATATTTTTTTTCTGTGGTCATAATTCAATTCCTGATGGTGTAAAGGGTTAGCGACTTACGCTTTACGCTGTTCGGCACGCGCTACCGACTTCTCTTCTTTCGACTTCTCTTCTTTCTCCTCCATGGTCGTTACAGGGAGGTTGCGGGCGATCAAATAACGATAGCCAAATGCGCCGACGCTGGCACCGACGATTGGGCCAAAAATCGGCACGAGGAAATAAGGGATATCACGGGCACCGGTAAAGGCAACGGTACCCCAACCCGCCAGCCAGGCGAAAATTTTCGGGCCGAAATCACGCGCCGGGTTGAGGGCAAAGCCAGTCAGTGGACCCATAGCGCCGCCAATGATTGCAATCAGCAGGCCGATCAGCAGCGGAGCCATCGGGCCGCGCGGCAAACCGTTACCGTCATCGGTCAGCGCCATGATCAGACCCATCATTACTGCAGTAATCACAGCCTCGACCAGGAACGCCTGACCCACGCTGATTTGCGGGTTCGGATAAGTGGAGAAGATGCCGGCCAGGTCAAGGCTTTCTACCGTGCCGCGTACCATCTGATGAGACTGCTCGTAGTCGATAAACAAATTGTAGTAGAGCCCGTAAACCAGCGCAGCGGAGCAGAAGGCGCCCGCGACCTGCGCGAGAATATAGGGAACGACTTTGCGGCGATCGAAACTGGCAAACAGACAAAGTGCGATGGTCACGGCCGGGTTAAGGTGCGCGCCGGAAATGGCCGCGCTGAGATAGACCGCCATAGCCACGGCGATACCCCAGACGATGCTGATTTCCCACTGCCCAAAGCTGGCGCCGGCCAGCTTCATGGCGGCGACGCAGCCGGCACCAAAAAAGATAATGGTGGCGACACCAAGGAATTCGGCGATGCACTGCCCTTTGAGCGTGCTTGTTGTTTGACTCATGATGGCATTTCCTGAAGGCGAGGTTAAATGTTGTACAGCGCTTTTTTTCTCATTCCCTGAGTCGCCCTAATCTTTTGTAGGGCTGATGTGAATTTATCGTTAACGAGCATAAACGAGAAATAGCGAAATCAAAAGTTGTGCTCTGCGTCAAAAAAATGAGCGTTTTCGCGTCTTTTGGCTTTCCTGAAACATCATTTCCCGTTTCGTCTGGCGGTTTTTTTCTCACGCTGTTAACTAAACACTTACTTTTGCCGTTGGCAAGGTTGCCAATTCCAGGTCTGCGCCGAAAATTGTTACAGACTGCACCCTGTACAGGTTCCCTGCTGGACTTGGCGGGCGGGTCTACTTACAATCGGTGTATCGTTGTTATCCGCGGAATGCCGGCTTACCCCTCATGATCTGCGGCTAGCATCATCAACGCCTTGCGATTAGGAGAGGTCATTTACAATGTCATTTGAAGTATTCGAGAAACTGGAAGCAAAGGTACAGCAGGCGATTGATACCATCACTCTGCTGCAGATGGAAATTGAAGAGCTGAAAGAGCAGAACAACAATCTGAACCAGCAGGTTCAGCAGGCTGCGGGAAATAGCGAATCTCTGGTGCGTGAAAACCAGCATTTAAAGGAAGAGCAGCAGGTCTGGCAGGAACGTCTGCGTGCCCTGCTGGGTAAAATGGAAGAAGTCTGATTTTTACGGACGTAAAAACGGGTGCCGCTGGCACCCGTTTTTGTTACTGGCTTAGCGGTGCCATGCTCAATGACCGCACTGTTATTCGAGGTCGAGCGGATCTTCTGACAGAATAATGCCGGTATTATCGGCATAAAGATGATCGCCAGAGAAGAAGGTGACGCCGCCAAAATTCACCCGCACGTCGCTTTCACCAGTGCCTTCCCCGGCTGCGCCCACAGGGATCGCGGCGATGGCCTGAATACCGATATCAAGCTCTTCAAGGTCGTCCACCTGACGCACCGAGCCATAGACCACAATGCCTTCCCACTCATTTTGCACAGCCAGCTGCGCCAGCGCCGCATCAACCAGCGCCCGGCGAACGGAACCGCCGCCGTCAACCAGCAGCACGCGACCACGGCCGTTTTCCTCCAGCAAATCAAAGAGCAGCCCGTTGTCTTCGAAACATTTTACCGTGATGATTTGCCCGCCAAACGAGGTGCGCCCACCGAAGTTTGAAAAGAGCGGTTCAACGACGTTCACATCTTCATGATAGATGTCGCAGAGTTCAGAAGTATCATATTTCATAAGGGGTTCGTCTGTTTGCAGCAGGGAAGCTAAGTATATCGCTTTCCCAAGGGTGTTGGCAAAATCATCAATTGTTAAAAGTTGCGATGGGTCAACCACATCGCAATTAAGCGAGGAGCAGCCCGAGTACAAAAAGCACGTTAACCAGCAGGGCGGCTTTGACGGTTTTACCCAGCATCGGCCGCATGGCGACGGGCGCGGTCTGCCGGGAAATGAAGCGTCCCTGGCTGGCGAGCAGCGGCGCTGAAAGC
The DNA here is from genome assembly GCA_050410775.1 of Pantoea sp. FN060301. GTDB lineage: Bacteria > Pseudomonadota > Gammaproteobacteria > Enterobacterales > Enterobacteriaceae > Erwinia. The sequence continues at coordinate 4,019,482 of CP191229.1, read as the reverse complement.
ATAAACAGCCAGCCGCTAAGGCCCTGGAAGGTGACCAGCGCGAACAGGCTCAGGCAGAGCAGCGAACCGGCCAGCAGGAGGGCGTGGTAGCGTCGGGCGTTAAGCGCGCCCAGCCTCACCGCAAGCGTGTTTTTGCCATGCTGCTGGTCGCTTTCAATATCGCGCATATTATTGACGTTCAGAACGGCGACGGCGAGCAGGCCGCAGGCGGTGGCGGGTAAGAAGAGGACCGGTTGCAGGCTGTGGGCCTGGAGATAATAGCTGCCAATAACGCCCAGCCAGCCAAAAAATACCAGCACGGAAACGTCGCCCAGCCCCAGATAGCCGTAGGGCTTTTTACCGACCGTGTAGGCAATTGCCGCCGCGATTGCCAGCGCACCCAGCGCGAGGAACCCCACTATATCGCTGAACGACTGACAGGAATAGAGCACCAGCAGCAAACCCGAAACGATCGTCAGCGTGACGGCAACGCCCAGCGCCGCGCGCATCTGAGGCAGCGTTATCGCGCCTTTTTGCATGCCGCGGAGCGGGCCGATACGCGCTGGCGTATCACTGCCTTTCAGCGCATCGCCATAGTCATTCGCCAGGTTAGAGAGGATTTGCAGCAGGACCGTGGTGAGCAGGGCGAGAGTGGCTATCGGCAGGCTGAAGGTATTTTGCCACCAGGCCAGCGCCGACCCGGTCAGGATTGACGCACAGGCCAGCGGAAGCGTCCGCAACCTCAGGCTTTCCAGCCAGGCGCGCGGCAGGGTGAGAGCAGGAGCTGAATGAATGTTTTCCGTCATAGTCGCATCGTCCCGGCGGGGAAAACGGGCCTGAGCCCGGTTAATTTGCCGCCAGTTTACTGGCTGCCCCCGGCGGAGGAATTAATCTTCGTCAAGGATACAGGCGGTCACTGCGTCTTTTCGCCGTCTGCGGCAGGAAAAGGGGAGATTTCAGACGTAAAAAAGGAGGCAGTAGCCTCCTCTCATTCAGGGTGATCTGCCGGGTTAAAGAATAAAGCGGCTTAAATCTTCATCCGCGACCAGCTCATCCAGATGTTTACCCACGTATTCAGCGTCAATCGTAATGGATTCGCCATCCAGATCGCTGGCGTCATAGGAGATATCTTCCATCAGACGCTCCAGCACCGTATGCAGACGACGCGCGCCGATATTTTCAGCCGTTTCATTCACCTGCCATGCCGCTGCCGCGATACGGGAGATCCCATCTTCGGTGAAGTTAATATCCACGCCTTCCGTCTTCATTAGCGCTTTGTACTGCACGGTCACGGAAGCGCTTGGTTCAGTCAGGATGCGTTCGAAATCGTGCGTGGTGAGAGCCTGAAGCTCAACGCGGATAGGCAAACGACCCTGCAATTCCGGGATCAGGTCTGACGGGCTGGCCACCTGGAATGCGCCGGAAGCGATAAAGAGAATATGATCGGTCTTCACCATGCCGTGCTTGGTGGAGACGGTGCAGCCTTCAACCAGCGGCAGCAGATCGCGCTGAACCCCTTCACGGGAGACGTCCGGACCTGAGCTTTCGCCACGCTTACAGACCTTATCGATCTCATCAATAAACACGATGCCGTTCTGCTCCACCGAATCAATCGCTTCCTGCTTCAGCTCTTCAGGATTGACCAGCTTGGCGGCTTCTTCTTCCACCAGCATTTTCATCGCGTCTTTGATCTTCAGCTTGCGGGGCTTCTGCTTCTGGCCGCCCATGTTCTGAAACATCGACTGCAGCTGGCTGGTCATCTCTTCCATGCCCGGCGGCGCCATGATCTCCACGCCCATCGGCGCAGCGGCCAGGTCGATTTCGATCTCTTTATCATCCAGCTGGCCTTCACGCAGCTTTTTGCGGAAGGACTGACGGGCAGCAGATGGTTCAGATGGACCTTCAGACTGGCCCCAGTTGTTCTTAGCCGGAGGGATCAGCACGTCAAGAATGCGCTCTTCCGCCATCTCTTCAGCGCGGTAGCGATTCCGCTCAATGGCCTGTGAACGCACCATCTTAATGGCTGAATCGGTCAAATCGCGGATAATGGAATCCACTTCTTTGCCCACATAGCCCACTTCAGTGAACTTGGTAGCTTCTACCTTGATAAAGGGCGCGTTGGCCAGCTTGGCCAGGCGGCGGGCAATTTCTGTTTTACCTACGCCGGTCGGGCCGATCATCAGAATGTTTTTCGGCGTGACTTCATGGCGCAGCTCTTCATCGAGCTGCATGCGGCGCCAGCGGTTGCGCAGGGCGATCGCGACGGCGCGTTTAGCGCCTTCCTGGCCGATGATAAATCTGTTCAGTTCGCTGACGATCTCGCGCGGGGTCATTGCAGACATAATTAGGATCCTTACGCTTTAGACGGTAATTCTTCGATGGTGAGATGATGGTTGGTATAAATGCAGATATCGCCTGCAATACCCAGCGCTTTTTCCACGATGTCGCGTGCGCCGATCTCGGTATTTTCCAGCAGCGCACGGGCCGCAGCCTGCGCGTAAGGACCACCGGAACCAATAGCAATCAGATCGTTTTCAGGCTGAATAACGTCGCCATTACCGGTAATAATCAGAGAGGCATTCTCATCCGCTACCGCCAGCAGGGCTTCCAGTTTGCGCAGCATGCGATCGGTACGCCAGTCTTTGGCCAGTTCAACGGCCGCCTTCACCAGATGACCCTGATGCAGTTCCAGCTTGCGTTCAAAGAGTTCAAACAGGGTAAAGGCATCTGCGGTACCGCCGGCAAAACCGGCAATGACTTTGTCATTATAGAGACGACGCACTTTTTTGACGTTGCCTTTCATCACGGTGTTGCCGAGGGTAGCCTGGCCATCACCGCCAATCACTACCTGGCCGTTGCGTCGAACACTTACAATTGTTGTCACGGGCAGACCCCTTGTTGCAGTAAGAAGATGTCCCCACACTTTTTATGTGGGGCATTGATGCAACCAGATATGGGGCGGGTTTGAAGGGTTTCAACCCCCGATGGAGAGAGGAATACAATTTGTATGGCCAGAACCGCGCAGGCGTTTCAGCGTGCTGTCCGCGCCTGAGCGATTATTGTACGGCCCGATAACTACGCGATTCCAGCCGCCGCCGGTCGTGATATGGCTTTCAAACCCTTCGAAGGCCAGCTGAGCGCGAATGGATTCGGCCTGATCGGTACCTTTAAAGGAGCCGCACTGCACCATCCAGCGCTGCGGATCCGCCTTTTTCACCTCTTTTGGCTTCGGTTCCGCTTTTGGCTGAACGCGGGCTTCCGGCGCCTGACGAACCGGCTCACGCGGCGCGACGGGCTGAGGGCGGGAAGGCGGCGGCTGAGTGCGCGACTGCTGCTGAAGCTGAGTTTGCTGACGCTGAAGCGTCTGCTGCTGCTGGGCAGGGGACTGCTCGTTCCAGGGGACTTCATTCAGCTGCGTCGGCTGCTGGCGCATATCCGCCTGCATCTGTTCCAGCAGCTGACGCTGCTCATCGGTGAGCTGCGTCTGAGAATGGACTTCACCGCCCGCTGAGGGTTCTTTTGGCGTCGGCACGGTGATCTGGCGGTTTTCCAGTTCTTTAATGTAGCGCCAGCGCTCCTCCGGCTTGGGCGGCAAGCCGTTACCGACCGCTTTATGGTCCGGCACCGGCGTCTCTTCTTTCTTCTGATGCGCGATAAACCATAAACCGCCGATAAAGGAGACCAGTACCGCAACCGCAAGCACCATCATTATCTTCGATACCCCTGAACCACTACTGCGCTTTTTACTGCGGCTGTTGGTCTTTTTGCGACGCGTCCCTGTCGAACGCCCGCGGCCTACATAATCTTTTTGTGCCACTATCGTTCCGCTAATAATCAATAAAAGGTGAGGCTGGGCAAAACAAGATGTTGCGCCCGGCTGTCAGCTCGCCATGTTACTCAAGGGCCGGAAGTTTGACCAGCAGCGATACCATTAAGAATCTGCTGATTCTCGTTTTTGCGGTCAACTGCGCAGCGGATTGACGCTGTTAACGCTTCTCCCGCAGGTATGGGGCGGTGCTGCCTCGGATTTTCAGTTCAAAATCCAGCAGGCGTGAACCACTGTTCACCTTTTTCCCCTGAAGCTGTTCCAGCAGCAAGATCATTGCCTCACGCCCGATATTGAAACGCGGCTGGGCAACGGTAGTGAGCTGAGGATCGCTGTAGCGGGAGAGTTCAATATCATCAAAGCCAATCAGCGAAAGATCCTGAGGGATGCGCAGGCCCATTATTTTTGCCTGCGACATGGCGCCAAGCGCCATAATATCGCTATGACAGAACAGCGCATCGGGCCGCTGGGGCAGCGTCATCAGCTGTTTCATGGCACGGCTCCCGGCATCAAAGGTAAAGTCGCCGCGGACAATATAGTGGGGATCGACCGGCAAACCGTTGCGCCTGAGCGCCTGAATATACCCCTGTAAGCGGTACTGACAGAGCGGCATTTCATGCGGTCCGGCGATGCAGGCAATACGGCTGTGTCCCAGCTTAAGCAGATGATTGACGGCTTCAAAGGCCGCCGTTAGATTGTCGATATGAACGGTCGGCAGCTCCAGCTCAGGGGCAAATTCATTGGCCATTACCATGGGCGGCAGATTCCGCTGCTCTTCAAGGCTGGTATCAAAAGGGACCTGTGAGCCCAGCAGCACCATGCCGTCAATCTGGCGGGTGAGCATTAAGTTAAGAAAGGATTTTTCCTGCCTGTTTTGATGCGCGCAGTCACCAATCAGAACCAGATAGTCCTGCTCAGCCGCCACGACCTCAATACCGCGAATCATCTCGCTGAAAAAAGGATCGCAAATGTCCGGTACGATGACCAGAATGGTGCGTGACTCGCTGCGCTTACTGGTTCGCGACAGAGCGTGAGGAGAATAGCCGACGGCAGTGACAGCCTGTTCTACTTTCTGACGCGTGGCAGCAGAGACCTTTTCCGGGTTCATCAGCGCGCGGGAAACGGTCGCTGTTGATACACCTGCCTTCTCAGCCACGTCCTTCATGGTCGCGCCTGCTGTCTCTTGATTCTGCTCCAACGCTGCTCTCCTCGCCCGAAACGGCTTCTCTTCGGGGATAATTCGGGTTAATAAGGTAGGGGACATCAATTTGCTGACAACCATCACATTTTTATCAGATGTCCGGGGGGCTCGTTACTTAATTTGCATAAAAAATGTGACCTGTAAGACGTTTTTCGATGCGGCTCCCAATATTTAGGGGTCATCCCTCTGTCGGGTCCACGTCCAGCGTCCATTTTACCTTGCGCGACTGCGGCAGCGTGCCGATGAGCGGCAGCGTATTTTTAATCAGCCGCTGGAGTAAACCCCGTGAGGGATGCTGGACCAGCAGCTGCCAGCGATACCGGCCGCCACGCTTTGGCTGTAGCGCCGTCACCGGCCCCATCACCCAGAGCGCCTCATCCTTAAGCGGGCTGGCTTCCAGCAAATTGCGGAGCTGCTGAAGAAACAGCGCTGACTGCTGATTGTCGTGATCTTCCGAACGGAAGAGGATATGGCTGGTAAAAGGCGGCAAAAAGACGGCTTCCCGCTCGCTCAGCGCCTGCTGCGCAAAAGCGTCGTAGCCCTGATGCATCAGCGTTTGCAGCAGCGGATGATCGGGATGGTGGGTTTGCAGCATCACTTCACCCTGCTTACCGGCCCGTCCGGCGCGGCCCGCTACCTGCGTGTAAAGCTGGGCGAAGCGTTCTGCGGAGCGGAAATCTGCTGAGAACAGCGCACCATCCACGTCGAGCAATGAAACCAGGGTCACATCGGGGAAGTGGTGGCCTTTGGCCAGCATCTGCGTACCGACCAGAATGCGTGCCCCGCCACGATGTACATCGGCAAGGTGCTGCTCAAGCGCACCTTTACGGCTGGTGGTATCCCGATCGATGCGGGAGAGAGGAACGTCAGGAAACAGGCCGGTCAGGTTCTGCTCCAGCTGTTCGGTGCCCAGGCCGACCGGCACCAGGTGAGTGGAACCACACTGCGGACATTGATGCGGAATTGGGCGCTGGCTGTCGCAGTGGTGGCAGCGAAGCTGCCGCTGATGCTGATGCAACGTGTAGTAGCGATCGCAGCGCTGACATTCGGCCAGCCAGCCGCACTCATGGCACAGCATGGCCGGCGAGAAGCCGCGCCGGTTCAGAAACAGCAGAACCTGGTTGTCCGCTTTCAGGTGCTGGCTGATTTTTGCGATCAGCATCGGGGAGAGGCCGCCCTGTAGCTTCACGCCTTTCAAATCGATCAGCTGCTGGGTCGCCTGGCGTGCATTCCCGGCCCGTTTACTCAGGTTGAGCTGGCGATATTTTCCCATTCGCACATTGTGCAGCGTTTCCAGCGCGGGCGTGGCGGAGCCCATAACGATGGGGATATCCTCCTGGCGGGCGCGGAAGACGGCCAGGTCGCGCGCCTGATAGCGCCATCCTTCCTGCTGCTTGTAAGAGCTGTCGTGCTCTTCATCAATAATGATGACGCCAAGACGGGCAAAAGGGGTGAACAGCGCGGAGCGGGTGCCGATGATAATCGCCGTTTCGCCGCTGCGGGCCCGCAGCCAGACCGCCAGCCGCTCGCTGTCGTTAAGGGCGGAGTGCAGCACATCTACCGGCGCGTTGAAGCGCTCGCGAAAGCGGGCGATGGTCTGGGGCGTCAGGCCAATTTCAGGCACCAGCACCAGCGCCTGGCCGCCGCCCGCCAGTACGTTTTCCAGTACGCTGAGGTAGACCTCTGTTTTTCCTGAACCGGTAATGCCCGCGAGCAGCCAGGCGGCAAAATGGTCGTCTTCGCTGCGGATGGCGCCGACGGCCGTCGCCTGCTCGGTGTTCAGGCGTAGCCTTTCGCCGATTACGCTATACCCGGTACGCCAGTCCTGATGGGCACGCGGCTGCGAGCGGAGTTCGCACAGCCCTTTCGCCTTAAGCGCCTGTAGCGTGGCGTCGGTGATGTCATGCTGGCTGATTTCGTGGCGATAAAGGCTGCGCTGGCGTAATGCAGCAAGCGCCTGCTGCTGTTTTGGCGCGCGCTTCAGGCTTTCCTGAGGTGTGGCCCGTCCCGTCTCGCTGATCGTCCACTGATAAAGCGGCGCTTCTGCGGCGGGCTTTCCCTGACGCAGCAGCACTGGCATGGCATGAAAAAGCACCTCACCCAGCGGATAATGGTAGTAGTCCGCAGCCCAGAGCAGAATGCGCCAGAGCGAGGGCGGATAGAGTGACGCCTCGTCCAGCACCTCATGTACCGCCTTAAGCTGATCGAGTGGGAAATCGCTGGTTTCACTCAGGCCGACCACCACGCCCACCGCTTTACGCTTGCCGAACGGGACGCTGACGCGCGCGCCCACCGCTGCCGTCGGCAGGTGAGGCGGCAACAGATAGTCAAAGTTTCGGGCTAGCGGAACTGGCAGGGCGACCTGAACAACGGGCATGAATTCATCCAGATGAAATTGTGAGCGGGATAGTGTACACTGTGTGTTCCTGAATGTGCGGATTCGATTGCAGCGAGCGGTTACTTTCTGTATAGTTCGCCGCCGTGATACGGCATTTTGGTATCATTACACCTGAAATATTAATCCTCGTGTGGTGCCGGTGCAGGGTTAACCCTGGCACGGGAGAGCGACACGGCCTTAACTGAGGTTTCCCATGAAAAAAGGTATTCACCCGAATTACGCTGAAGTTACTGCTAAATGTTCTTGCGGTAACGAGATCAAAACCCGCTCAACCGTGGGTCACGACCTGAACCTGGACGTATGCGGCAAATGCCACCCGTTCTACACCGGCAAGCAGCGTGATGTTGCCAGCGGTGGTCGTGTTGACCGCTTCAACAAGCGTTTCAGCATCCCAGGCAGCAAATAAGCGACCTGAACGAGACGCAAGTTTCGGATGCAGCGAAAAAACCCAGCTTCGGCTGGGTTTTTTTATACCTGAAAATCAGTATTCCCAGGTATCGGGATCGACGCCCATTTCCCGCATGATGGCTTTCGCCGCTTCCGGGATCTCATCACTGCGCTCTTTACGCAGATCGACATCATCCGGTAAAGGCTGGCCGGTAAAGGCGTGCAAAAACGCTTCACACAGCAGTTCACTGTTGGTCGCGTGCCGCAAATTATTCACCTGACGACGGGTACGCTCATCGGTTAAAATTTTCAGCACTTTTAACGGGATCGATACCGTTATTTTTTTTACCTGCTCGCTCTTTTTACCGTGCTCGGCGTAAGGGCTGATATATTCGCCGTTCCATTCAGCCATGGGTTACCTTAATCATTATCAAATTATTGAAATGCCGAAATTCGGCTAATTATGCCCGAAGTTACTGCCCACCACACCGCATTGGCGCAACTTTCTGTTAGCTATAGCGTCATAATCTTAACGGTTATTGCCGGATTGCTCAATCTATACGCAAAGACATTTAGATGTCCAGATGTGTTGACGTCTATTCCTGCCCTGTTATGCTAAGCACTCTTCCTTAATCTGATTCTGGAACACAGGCACCATGACGCGTAAACAGGCAACCATCGCAGTACGCAGCGGTTTGAATGATGACGAGCAATATGGCTGCGTTGTCCCGCCGATTCATCTCTCCAGCACCTATAACTTTACTGACTTTAACGAGCCCAGAGCGCACGACTATTCCCGCAGGGGAAACCCAACCCGTGACGTCGTGCAGCGTGCGCTGGCCGAACTGGAGGGCGGCGCCGGTGCGGTGATGACCAATACCGGAATGTCTGCGATCCATCTGGTCTGTACTGTCTACCTGAAGCCGGGAGATCTGCTGGTCGCGCCCCATGACTGCTATGGCGGCAGCTACCGGCTGTTTGACAGCCTCAGCAAGCGCGGAGCCTATCGCGTCAAGTTTGTCGATCAGGGCGATGAGGCGGCGCTTCAGGCGGCGCTGGCAGAGAAGCCAAAGCTGGTGCTGATTGAAAGCCCAAGCAATCCCCTGCTGCGGGTGGTAGATATTGCCGCCATCTGTCGGGCGGCGGCGGAAGCTGGTGCCGTCAGCGTGGTGGATAACACCTTCCTCAGCCCTGCGCTGCAAAATCCTCTGGAACTGGGTGCCGATCTGGTGCTTCACTCCTGCACCAAATACCTGAACGGGCATTCGGATGTGGTGGCAGGGGCGGTCATAGCCAAAGATCCGGCCCGGGTGACCGAGCTGGCCTGGTGGGCCAATAATATTGGCGTAACGGGAGCCGCTTTTGACAGCTATTTACTACTGCGCGGCCTGCGTACGTTGGCCCCGCGTATGGCGGCCGCACAGCGCAACGCGCTGGCCATTGTGGCGTATCTGAAGCAACAACCGCTGGTCAAAAAGTTGTATCATCCTTCCCTGCCGGAAAACGCAGGGCATCAGTTTGCGGTTCGCCAGCAGAAAGGCTTTGGCGCCATGCTCAGCTTTGAGCTGGACGGTGACGAGCAGACGCTGCGGCGCTTCCTGAAGGCCCTTGAGCTGTTTACCCTGGCGGAATCGCTGGGCGGCGTGGAAAGCCTGATTTCCCATACGGCGACCATGACCCACGCAGGAATGTCGGCTGAGGCGCGCGCTGCGGCAGGAATTTCTGAAACGCTGCTTCGCGTTTCAACGGGAATTGAAGATCACGAAGATTTAATCGCCGATCTGGATAATGCATTCCGGATAGCGGCCGAGAGGTAAGCATGAGTCAGTCAGCAGTGGCAGCGGGCACACGCCAGCTGCATAAATTTGGCGGCAGCAGCCTTGCCGATGCTAAGTGTTATCAGCGCGTCGCCGGGATTATGGCGGAGTATGGCTTACCGGGGGATGTGATGGTGGTTTCCGCCGCCGGAAGCACCACTAACCAGCTGATTAACTGGCTTAAGCTGAGCCAGAGCGACCGCCTGTCGGCCCATCAGGTGCAGCAGACGCTGCGTCGTTATCAGAGTGAGCTAATTAGCAGCCTGCTGCCTGCCGATCGGGCTGATACGCTGATTACCGAATTTATCCAGGATCTCGAAAGGCTCGCGACGCTGCTGGACAGCAAAATAACCGAAGCGACCTACGCTGAAGTGGTGGGCCATGGGGAGATCTGGTCTGCCCGGCTGATGGCGGCCGTGCTGAACCTTCGGGATATGAAGGCGTGCTGGCTGGATGCCCGGGATTTTCTGCGCGCCGAACGTGCCGCGCAGCCTCAGGTAGATGAAGGCAAATCCTGGCCTTTGCTACAGCAGCTGATCGCGCAGCATCCCGGCGAGCGCCTGGTGATCACCGGCTTTATTTCCCGTAATGACGCGGGCGAAACCGTCCTGCTGGGCCGTAACGGCAGCGACTATTCGGCTACGCAGATCGGTGCGCTGGCCGGTGCGTCACGCGTGACAATCTGGAGCGACGTCGCCGGCGTGTACAGCGCCGATCCCCGAAAGGTGAAAGATGCCTGTCTGCTGCCGCTGCTGCGGCTGGATGAAGCCAGCGAACTGGCGCGTCTGGCGGCGCCGGTTCTGCATACGCGAACGCTTCAGCCTGTTTCCGGTAGCGACATCGATCTGCAGCTGCGCTGTAGCTATCAGCCTGAACAGGGTTCAACCCGCATTGAGCGCGTGTTGGCATCCGGTACTGGCGCACGTATCGTGACCAGCCATGATGACGTCTGTCTGATTGAGTTTCAGGTTTCGCCGCAGCATGACTTTGCCACGCAAAATAAAGAGATCGACCATCTGCTCAAGCGTGCGCAACTCCGTCCGCTGGCGACCGGCGTTCATCCCGATCGTAATCTTCTCCAGCTCTGCTACACCACTGAGGTGGTGAACAGTGCGCTGGCGCTGCTTCAGGATGCCGCGCTTCCCGGCCAGCTTAAGCTGCGTGAAGGGATGGCGATGGTGGCGATGGTGGGGGCGGGCGTCTGTCGGAACCCACTGCACAGTCACCGCTTCTGGCAGCAGTTGAAAGATCAGCCTGTTGAATTTATCTGGCAGTCTGAAGACGGGATCAGCCTGGTAGCGGTGCTGCGCGTTGGTCCAACCGAGCATCTGGTCCGGGGACTGCACCAGTCTCTGTTCCGTGCCGAGAAGCAGGTAGGGCTGGTACTGTTTGGCAAAGGGAATATTGGTTCCCGCTGGCTTGAGCTGTTTGGACGCGAGCAGGAGACGCTGTCGGCGCGGACCGGCTTTGAGTTCATCCTCGCCGGCGTGGTGGACAGCCGCCGCAGCTTGCTGAACTATGACGGCTTAGACGCGAGCCGTGCGCTGGCCTTTTTTGAAGATGAAGCGGTGGAACAGGATGAGGAGTCGCTCTTCCTGTGGATGCGCGCCCATCCGTTTGACGATCTGGTGGTGCTTGATGTGACTGCCAGTGAACCTCTTGCTAATCAGTACCTTGATTTCGCCAGCCACGGTTTCCACGTGGTCAGTGCGAACAAGGTGGCGGGTGCCTCAAGCAGTGACCGCTACCGGCAGATCCGCGACGCTTTTGCCAAGACGGGCCGCCACTGGCTTTATAACGCGACCGTGGGCGCTGGCCTGCCGGTCAACTATACGGTGCGTGACCTGCGCGAGAGCGGCGACAGCATTCTCTCTATCAGCGGTATTTTTTCCGGTACGCTTTCCTGGCTTTTCCTGCAGTATGACGGCACGGTGCCCTTTACTGAACTGGTCGATCAGGCCTGGCAGCAGGGGCTGACGGAGCCGGATCCGCGCGTGGATCTGGCCGGTCAGGATGTGATGCGTAAGCTGGTGATCCTGGCCCGTGAAGCTGGCTACGATATAGAACCCGATCAGGTTCGCGTCGAATCGCTGGTGCCGAAAAGCTGTGAGCATGAATCCGTCGATCACTTCTTTGAAAACGGTGAAGTGCTGAATGAGCAGATGCAGCAGCGCTATGAGGCGGCCTGCGAGATGGGGCTGGTGCTGCGTTATGTGGCGCGCTTTGATGCCAACGGCAAAGCCCGCGTGGGCGTTGAGGCGGTCAGAGACGATCATCCGCTTGCCGCATTGCTGCCCTGCGATAATGTGTTTGCTATTGAAAGCCGCTGGTACCGCGATAACCCGCTGGTGATCCGCGGGCCGGGGGCGGGGCGGGATGTGACCGCTGGCGCCATTCAGTCCGATCTCAACCGGCTGGCGCAGCTGCTTTAGCAGAAAGACGGAGGCGTCCGTCGGGAATGCGTAAGGTCCGCAGTCTCTGGGCGCTTTGTTCAGGATAAAACCTGAGAATAAGCATTTTCCGTAAAGTGCCGCAGGAACAATAAACCCAGGGCAGGATAAGGCCGATGAGGCGCTCTCCGTAAGGTCCCAAGGCGCCAGGAGTGCAGGCCGTGGGTAACGTCGTTTCAGGTCTTATAACGCTTTATTTGTGCCTGGGCATCCGGCTTTTTACGGTTAGGGGTTTGATGCTCAGTCGAACGAAAACTCACGTTAAGCGAGAAAAGCTATTTAAAAATCGATTAACAGCCACGCATGTGTACTATGTGCCGTTTTTCGATTTATTAGACGCCATTTTAGGTATGTTTTTCACTGTCTATAATATTTTGATTTATAAAAAAATAGTCTTAACGTGTGAAACCGTTTTTTTGAGCGTCAAACCCCTTCCCCACGCCAGCAGGGCTAAACCGTTCGTTTTACGTGAGGGTAATGTCTCCTACTATTGTTCCCCGCCTCTGCGGGGTTTTTGCTTTTTACTCAACGGTGAGAACATTCAGAGCTAGCCTGTCCCCGCTCGCAGGGGGCGAACCCAGGAGGGGAGGAGTCCCCAGATTAACCAGATCTTGATCTCAATTAAGGTATCTTGCAAATTTGTTGATTTGATAAAATGTAAAATAGATACTAAGGATGATATTTGTGTTTTTTAACAGGGAGTTAAATTATGACATGGGAATATTACCAAAGCACAGACGAATTAAGACACAATGGGCAACTTTTCCAAAAAGGATATAGCGGAAATGGGGCGGGAATTAACAATCCTGCAATGGAGTCTGTACGTGGTCACGGTCCGATACCTAAAGGTTATTATAGGATATCAGGATCTCATGATACGGTTACACCGGTAACTATTATTCTCGATCCAATTCTTGGAACGAATGCATTTGGACGAAGCTTATTCAGGATACATGGGGGGGAAAGAAATGGGGAAAGAACCGCATCAGACGGATGCATTATTATCGATGGTGTAAGCAACAGGCAACATATTTTAAATAGTGGTGACACAATACTGGTGGTAAGATGATTAAAATAACCACCTATATATTGCTGTTGTTTATTTCGTTCAAAACAATAGCTATAACACCAATAAATCCAGAACAGTTAACCAACAGAATAAAAACCGTTGGTGCTAAGATGGTCATCGCTGAACTATTCAAAGATGATGAATCTCAATGGGGGTTTGTTTTAAGCAAGATAAGTGGTGGCGAAAATAATTGGCTTACCGTAGCCGCTCTGTTAGCTCCTGAGAGCGATGCTGCATCGGCAGAAACACTTACGGCTGCTGTTGCAAAAGCTATCCCTCATAACCCAGCGGCAGTGCTCGCTGTATTGAATGATGATGCCCCACCGTTAAGCACTCAGCGCGTATGTAGCCTGCCATTTTATAGTATTACCGAACCGGACTATAATAAATATATAGTTGATTCAATACAGAAACTTTATAAGGTTGCCAACAGCAAGGATTGCATCGATACGATGGTTAATACCATCGGAAAATCTAATGGGTTTATAGAGGAAAATTGATATGGCGATTCCAGTTTATATGTTTATGTATGACGAAGGTGGTAATATTATTAAAGGTAGTGTTGATGTTAGTGGAAGAGAACACAGCGTAGAAGTTTTAGGGTTACACCATAGCGTCAGTATGCCGACTGATAACCATAGCGGAAAAATCACAGGAAATAGAAATCATCTCCCCTTCCTTATAGAAAAAGAATTAGATTTTTCATCGGCGTATCTTTATAAAGCATTAACCACTGGCGAGACATTGAAAAGTATTGAGTTAAAATATTACCGCATTAATGATTCTGGTTATGAGGAGGAATATTTTAATACGTTACTTGAAAACGCTCGTGTCGTTAATGTTATGCCAGTAATGTTTGATGTAAAAGATATTGCAAAGGAAAAATTTAACCATATGGAGGTTGTAGAATTTCGATATGAAAAAATAACCTGGCATTATCTCGACGGTAATATAAAGTACACTGATGTTTAAAGTAAATCAGTGTAAAGACGCCCGCGATTGTGCGGGCGGCTTGCTGTTGTGTCCGGTCACATCTTCAACCGTGGTTCTTTTTATACTCAGCGAAAGCGTTTTCTAACAGCTCACGTATTATCAGACCGTTCGCCAGGGCGAATGATTTGTAATCGATGGCGAATTCTGGATCTACGTTGAAGTTTAGTGGCTTACCCTTGCCTGTGTTTTTTGGCGGACGGCCAACCGGGCGTTTTGAGTCTGGATCAGGAGCAGCGACGACTTTACGAGCCGGCCGCGGTGGCTGTTTCACTAATGGCTGGCGCTTTGCGGGCTTTTTCCAGAAATATCCTCACCAGTACACCACGTTTATCTCGCTACACTACGGCCTGCCATTTATCTCACTCACCAGCAGCTCAGGAATGCGTTTTGCCACATTACTCTCTGGTTTCTCAGGAAAAGGGCTTGAGCGCTGTTAACTGCGCTGACCATCGCGTCTTCCTTGCTTCTTAGGCAGAAGAAAAATATTCATCGCACCCTGAAAAAAAATCACGCGCAGCAACAATCGCAGCTGTTGACAAAATCAGCGATTCAGGTCATTTTGAATGTCTGGACGTCTAAACGTATGGATGTTTAGTAAGTTCTTCTGTCGATAAGCCGCAAGCGATGAGGTAAGCAGGTATGAGTTTTTTCCACGCCAATCAGCGCGAAGCGCTGAACCAGAGTCTGGCTGAAATTAGCGGGCAAATTAACGTTTCTTTTGAGTTTTTCCCGCCGCGCAGCAGTGAAATGGAACAGACCCTGTGGAGCTCTATCGATCGCTTAAGCAGCCTGAAACCCAAATTTGTCTCGGTGACCTACGGAGCAAACTCCGGTGAGCGTGACCGTACGCACAGCATTATCAAGGGCATTAAGGATCGCACCGGCCTTGAGGCGGCGCCACACCTGACCTGCGTTGATGCCACCCGGGACGAGCTGCGCGCTATCGCTCAGGATTACTGGAATAATGGTATTCGTCATATTGTCGCCCTGCGCGGCGATTTACCGCCCGGCGGCGGCAAACCCGAAATGTACGGTGCCGATCTGGTCGGTCTGCTCAAAGAAGTGGGCGATTTTGATATCTCCGTGGCGGCTTATCCTGAAGTGCATCCGGAAGCCAAAAGCGCCCAGGCCGATTTAATCAACCTGAAGCGTAAAATCGATGCGGGGGCAAGCCGCGCCATCACCCAGTTCTTCTTTGATGTGGAAAGCTACCTGCGCTTTCGCGATCGCTGTGTGGCGACCGGCATCGACGTGGAGATCGTGCCGGGCATCCTGCCGGTCTCTAACTTTAAGCAGCTTCAGCGTTTCGCCACCCTGACCAACGTGCGCGTGCCGGGATGGATGACCAGCATGTTTGCAGGGCTGGATGACGATCCGGAAACCCGTAAAATGGTCGGGGCCAACGTGGCGATGGATATGGTGAAAATCCTCAGCCGCGAAGGGGTGAAGGACTTCCATTTCTACACGCTTAACCGCGCTGAAATGAGTTATGCCATCTGCCATACGCTGGGCGTGCGTCCCGCAGGCGTCGCTGCCGCCTGACGCAACGCCGAAAAAAAGCCATCCTGTGAAAACAGGATGGCTTTTTGCTGTCCGCAGCTCGCCCGTTTTGATGCGGGCAGTCTGCGGAACCGGCTGCGGGTACAGCGGACGTTTCTGCCGTTCAGGCAAAAACGCCCTGACGATCAGCCTGTATTACGCATACCTGCCGCCACGCCGGCAATGGTCACCATCAGCGCCTGCTCCACGCGGGCATCCGGCTCATCGCCCTGCGCTTCCTGCTGGCGTGAACGGTGCAGCAGCTCTGCCTGAAGAACGTTCAGCGGATCGGTGTAGACGTTGCGCAGCGCAATTGACTCGGCAATCCACGGCTGGTCAGCCATCAGGTGCGCATCATTGGCGATGGTTAGCACCGCTTTGATGTCGCTATCCAGCTGCTCGCGCAGCTGCCTGCCCAGTGGCCACAGCGATTTATCAACCAGGCGCTGATCGTAATACTCCGCCAGCCACAGGTCCGCTTTTGAAAAGACCATCTCCAGCATGCCCAGACGGGTTGAGAAGAAGGGCCAGTCGCGGCACATCGCTTCCAGCTGATCCTGATGACCGGCTTCCATCGCGCTTTGCAGCGCGGCGCCTGCGCCCAGCCATGCGGGCAGCATCAGGCGGTTCTGCGTCCAGGCGAAGATCCAGGGAATGGCGCGCAGCGATTCCACGCCGCCGGTCGGCCGGCGTTTGGCCGGACGCGAGCCCAGAGGGAGTTTACCCAGCTCCTGCTCCGGCGTGGCTGAACGGAAGTAGGGAACGAAGTCGGCATTCTCACGCACGTAGCCGCGATACATCTTGCAGGAGTCTGCCGAGAGCTGATCCATGATGTCGCGCCATTTCGGTTCAGGTTCCGGGGGCGGCAGCAGGTTGGCTTGCAGAATGGCACCGGTATACAGCGAGAGGCTGCTGATGGTGACTTCCGGCAGACCGTACTTAAAGCGGATCATCTCTCCCTGTTCGGTCACGCGCAGGCCGCCTTTCAGGCTGCCAGGCGGCTGGGAAAGCAGGGCCGCCTGGGCAGGCGCGCCGCCGCGTCCAATGGTGCCGCCGCGACCGTGAAACAGCGTCAGGGCAATGCCGGCTTTCTCGCAGGTTTTAATCAGGGCGTCCTGGGCCTGGTACTGCGCCCAGCTTGCTGCCATCACGCCCGCATCTTTTGCCGAGTCGGAATAGCCGATCATCACCATCTGCTTGCCCTGAATAAAGCCGCGATACCAGTCGATATTCAGCAGCTGGCTCATCACATCGTTGGCGTTATTCAGGTCGTCGAGCGTTTCAAACAGCGGCGCAACCGGCATCGCAAAGGTGATCCCCGCTTCTTTCAGCAGCAGATGTACGGCCAGCACATCGGACGGCGTTTTGGCCATCGAAATGACGTAAGCCGCGATGGATCCTTTTGGCGCTTCCGCCGCCACGCGGCAGGTTTCCAGCACTTCCAGCGTATCCGCGCTCGGTTCCCACTGACGTGGCAGCAGCGGTCGCTTGGAGTTAAGTTCGCGGATCAGGAAGGCCTGCTTGTCCGCTTCCGACCAGCTTTCATAATCCCCCAGGCCGAGATAACGGGTGATTTCAGCAATCGCTTCGGTGTGGCGGGTACTTTCCTGACGGATATCAATGCGTACCAGCGGTACGCCAAAGCATTTCACGCGGCGCAGCGTATCCAGAAGCTGTCCGTTGGCAATAATGCCCATACCGCACGCCTGCAGAGACTGATAACAGGCATAAAGCGGATCCCACAACTGATCGTTGGAGATAAGCAGGTTAGCCGGACGCGGCAGGCGCTCGCCTTTCAGCTTGCGCTCCAGGTAAGCCTGAGTGCTTAACAGCTGACCGCGCAGATTTTTCATAATCTCACGATAGGGCTCCAGCGCTTCAGGGTTGCCGCACAGCTCGCGGACTTCCAGGGTACATTCAGACATCGACAGTTCGGAAACCAGCACGGCAATATCACGCAGGAAGAGATCGGTCGCTTTCCAGCGGCTCAGCTGCAGGACGTGACGGGTAACGTCTGCGGTGACATTCGGGTTGCCGTCGCGGTCGCCCCCCATCCAGGAGGTAAACTGGACGGGCACAAAATCGACCGGCAGTTTGACGCCGAAAGAGGCTTCAACCTGCTGGTTCAGCTCACGCAGAAAGCTGGGCACGCCTTCCCACAGACTGTTTTCAACCACCGCGAAGCCCCACTTGGCTTCGTCGACGGGAGAGGGGCGGTATTTGCGGATTTCATCGGTATGCCAGGCTTGCGCAACCAGCTGGCGCAGGCGGCGCATAATCTGCGCGCGGTCATAGTCTGACAGATCGTTATGATCGAGCTGCTTGAGACAGCTGTTCACTTCTACCAGTTTGTGGATCAGGGTGCGGCGGGTGATTTCGGTCGGGTGAGCGGTCAGCACCAGCTCCAGCGACAGGGATTCAATGGCGCTCCGGATAGCGGCTTCGCTCAGATCGGGCTGCTGTTTCAGGCGGTCAAACACGTTGGTCAGAATTTCCGGGTGCTTGGCAACGTCCCCTTTTGGTGAAATCGTGTGGTACTGCTCGGCCACGTTAGTCAGATTCAAAAACTGGCTAAAGGCGCGGGCTACGGGCAACAGCTCATCATTAGAGAGATTTTGCAGCGTTGAGAGCAATTCTTTACGGTGGGCGTCATTTCCCGCACGTGATGACTTTGAGAGCTTACGGATGGTTTCTACCCGATCCAGGATGTTCTCTCCAAGCGCATCCTTGATGGTATCCCCGAGCAGTTTGCCGAGCATACTGACATTACTTCGCATTGCGGAATATTGTTCGTTCATATGACCCCTGAAACCCTTCTTGTTTTTGTCGCTTTATTTCACCGTCGCCGGCATAACCTTGTCTTTTATCTAGCCACGTTCGTTACCATTCGTCAAATGACTTCAATTTCCGGCGTAATGTCGTTAAATGTCGGGAAATTATGAAATTTAATTACAGCGAAGCGTGATAAGTTATTCTTATCAGGAAACTCGGAATAAAGCCGGGGAAATAATCCGTTTTTACAGTTAAATCCCCCGGACGGCGCTGAGTCAGCCATCAGCTTTTCGGCGCGGTTTCCTCATAGCAGAAATGATGGACAACCTGAGCGATCAAATCGCGCGTGGGCTGGATAAACGCCGTATCAATATATTCATCCGGCTGGTGCGCCTGGTTGATTGAACCCGGGCCAAGAACCAGCGTCGGGCAAAGCTCCTGAATAAACGGCGCTTCGGTACAGTAATTCACGACTTCGGTTTCCGTCCCCAGCAGTTTCTCCACCACTTGTACCAGCTGATGCTCACGGGGGCATTCATAACCCGGGATCGGTGGATGCAGTTCTCCCACCGTCAGGCGGCCCGGCCAGCGCTCGCTGACCGGTGCGAGCGCTTCGTTCAGCAGCCCCTCCAGTTCGCTCAGCGTCAGCCCCGGCAGAGGGCGGATATCCATGTGCAGTTCACAGCAGGCGCAGATACGGTTGGGCGCATCGCCACCGATAATATGCCCGAAGTTCATGGTTGGATAAGGAATAGCAAAGCCATCATGACGATAGCGCGTCTTCAGCGTATTGCGCAGCGCCATCAGCTCAGTGATCGATTCGTGCATCAGCTCAATGGCATTCACGCCTCGCGCGGGATCGCTGGAGTGGCCGGACTCACCCTGAATGCGGATAGCGTGAGAAAGGTGGCCCTTATGCGCACGTACCGGCTTCAGTGACGTGGGCTCGCCAATAATCGCGCAGTCAGGGCGGATGGTGGTGGTCTCAGAGAAAAACTTTGCGCCCGCCATCGTCGTTTCTTCATCAGCCGTTGCCAGAATATAGAGCGGCTTCTTAAGCGTCGCGACATCTACGTCGCGCAGCGTATCAAGTATAAAGGCGAAAAAGCCTTTCATATCGGCGGTGCCGAGGCCATACAGTTTGTTGTCATGCTCGGTTAGGGTGAAGGGATCGCGGCTCCAGCGGCCATCATCGAAAGGGACGGTGTCGGTATGACCGGCCAACAGCAGGCCGCCCGCGCCGCTGCCCGTTTTGGCCAGCATGTTGAATTTATGCCGCGTTCCCGGCACCGGTTGTACCTCAACGCTGAAGCCTAAATCGCGGAACCAGCCCGCCAGCAAATTGATTAAAGTTTCATTACTCTGATCGAGCACGGCGTCGGTCGCACTGATCGACGGTGTGGCGATCAACTCACGGTAAATCTCGATAAAAGGCGGTAATTTTATCTTCACTGTTGACAGTCCTTGCGTTAGGATAGTATCAATATTCATGCATTATTAGTGAATAAAAATACATTAATGGCGTAGGGATGGAAACCGGTAATTGAGCCAAAGTCCAGCGCCGAAAGCGAGGGAGTACAGCGTTAATCCGCTGCAACCCGGAATTTTGTGACCGAACAGGGGTGGACAGTCTGATGTTGAATACGCTGATAGTTGGGGCCAGTGGCTATGCTGGCGTGGAACTTGCAACTTACCTGAATCGTCACCCAGAGGTGAACATAACCGCATTAGCGGTTTCAGCGCAAAGCCCTGACGCAGGAAAATTACTCTCTGAGCTTCATCCCCGGCTGAAAGGCATCCTGGATATGCCGCTACAGCCGCTAAACAGCGTGGCGGAGTTTGCCAGGAAAGTGGACGTGGTGTTTCTGGCGACCGCCCATGAAGTCAGTCACGATCTCGCTCCTCAGTTTCTGGCGGCGGGCTGCGTTGTTTTCGATCTCTCCGGCGCGTTCCGGGTCAATGATGCCCGCTTCTATACCGACTTCTACGGCTTCACGCATCAACAACAGGCATGGCTCGATAAAGCCGTATATGGCCTGGCCGAGTGGCAGCACGAGAGCATTAAAGAGGCGCAGCTTGTTGCCGTGCCGGGGTGCTATCCCACGGCGGCGCAGCTGGCGCTGAAACCCCTGCTGGAAGCGGATCTGCTGAACGGGGCCCAGTGGCCGGTAATCAATGCGACCAGCGGCGTGAGCGGTGCGGGACGTAAAGCCTCGGCCAAGACCAGCTTCTGTGAAGTCAGCCTTCAGCCCTACGGCATCTTTGGTCATCGCCATCATCCGGAAATTACCGCGCATCTGGGCGTTCCGGTGATTTTTACGCCGCATCTGGGCAGCTTCCCGCGCGGTATTCTGGCTACCACGACCTGTCGCCTGAAAGCGGACGTCACCCATGACGATGTGGCTGAAGCCTTCCACAATGCCTACCACGATAAGCCGCTGGTGCGCCTGTATGAAAAAGGCGTGCCGTCGATCAAAGGCGTGGTGGGCCTGCCGTTCTGCGATATCGGGTTCGCCGTGCAGGGCGAGCATGTCATTGTGGTATCGGCAGAGGATAACCTGCTGAAGGGCGCCTCGTCGCAGGCGGTACAGTGCCTGAATATTCGTTTCGGTTTTCCGGAAACGCAGTCCCTTATCTGAATCAGCGAGCGAACAATGACCACTCCATTAATTATTAAACTCGGCGGCGTACTGCTGGACAGCGAAGAAGCGCTGGAGAAACTTTTTACCGCGCTGGTTGCCTGGCGCGAAACGCATCAGCGCCCGCTGCTGATCGTGCACGGCGGCGGCTGCCTGGTCGACGAGCTGATGAAGAAGCTTAATCTGCCGGTGCAAAAGAAAAACGGCCTGCGCGTTACCCCAGCCGATCAGATCGACATCATTACCGGCGCGCTGGCGGGGACCGCCAATAAAACCCTGCTGGCCTGGGCGATCAAACACCAGATCGCCGCAGTTGGCCTCTGTCTGGGTGACGGCGGCAGCGTCAATGTCGCCCAGTTTGATGAGGAGCTTGGTCACGTTGGCCAGGCCACGCCGGGCAATCCCAAACTGATCAACAGCCTGCTGGAAGCCGGTTTTCTGCCGGTTATCAGCTCCATCGGAATTACCCATGACGGGAAACTGATGAATGTGAACGCCGATCAGGCCGCAACGGCGCTGGCTTCAACCCTGGGGGCCGACCTGATCCTGTTGTCGGACGTCAGCGGCATTCTGGACGGTAAAGGGCAGCGCATTGAAGAAATGACCGCCGCGAAGGCGGAACAGCTTATCGCGCAGGGCATCATCACCGACGGGATGGTCGTGAAGGTGAACGCGGCGCTGGATGCGGCCCGTACCTTAGGGCGTCCGGTCGATATTGCCAGCTGGCGCCATGCTGACCAGCTGCCAACTCTTTTTAACGGCGTGTCGATTGGCACCCGGATCCTCGCTTAACAGTATTCAAGGAAAAGACAATGCAAGATAAAAGCATCAAAAAAATCGTACTGGCTTACTCCGGTGGTCTGGATACTTCCGCCATTATTCCGTGGCTGAAAGAGAACTATGGCGGCTGTGAAGTGGTTGCTTTTGTGGCTGACATTGGCCAGGAGCGTGGCGATCTGGAAGGCGTTGAGCAGAAAGCGATCCAGTCGGGCGCGTCTGAGTGCCACGTGGTTGACCTGCGTGAAGAGTTTATCCGCGACTATGTCTACCCGGTGCTGCAAACCGGCGCCCTGTATGAAGGCACCTATCTGCTGGGAACCTCAATGGCCCGCCCAATTATCGCCAAAGCGCAGGTGGAACTGGCGCTGAAAGTTGGCGCGGATGCGCTGTGCCACGGCGCGACCGGCAAAGGCAACGATCAGGTACGTTTTGAAACGACCTATACCGCGCTGGCTCCTCAGCTGAAGGTCGTTGCGCCGTGGCGTGAATGGGATCTGCGCTCCCGTGAAGCCCTGCTCGATTACCTGAAAGAGCGCAATATCCCGACCACCGCGTCGCTGGAAAAAATCTACAGCCGTGATGAGAATGCGTGGCATATCTCTACCGAAGGCGGCGTGCTGGAAAGCCCGTGGAACGCACCTAATAAGGATTGCTGGGTCTGGACCGTCGATCCGCTGGAAGCGCCGGATAAGCCTGAGCAGGTGACCGTTTCCGTAGAGAAAGGGTGCGTCGTGGCCGTCAACGGCGAAGCGCTGACCCCGTTCCAGTGTCTGGAAAAGCTGAACGTGCTGGGCGCAAAACACGGCGTTGGCCGCATCGATATTGTTGAGAACCGGCTGGTGGGCATTAAATCCCGCGGCTGTTACGAAACGCCCGGCGGCACGATCATGGTGAACGCGCTGCGGGCGGTTGAGCAGCTGGTTCTGGATCGTGACAGCTTCAAATGGCGTGAGCAGTTGGGCCATGAAATGTCCTACGTGGTTTACGATGGCCGCTGGTTCGCGCCGCTGCGGAAATCTATTCAGGCCGCCGCTCAGTCGCTGGCGGAAGAGGTAAATGGCGAAGTCGTTCTGCAACTCTATAAAGGCCAGGTCACCGCCATCCAGAAGAAATCGGCAAACAGCCTCTATTCAGAAGAGTTTGCTACCTTCGGTGAAGATGAAGTGTATGACCACAGCCATGCAGGCGGCTTTATCCGTCTGTTCTCACTCTCTTCACGCATCCGTGCGCTGAACGAGAAGAAGTAAATATATCCGGCGGCGTAAGGCCGCCTTTTAACCAAACCTGACGAATTTAACGGAGCATTGACATGGCACTTTGGGGTGGACGGTTTACTCAGGCAGCAGATCAACGGTTCAAACTATTTAACGACTCGCTGCGCTTCGACTATCGCCTGGCAGAGCAGGACATTGTCGGCTCCGTTGCCTGGTCCAAAGCGCTGGTGACGGTCAATGTTCTGACGAAAGAGGAGCAGCGGCAGCTCGAAACCGCGCTGAATGTGCTGCTGGAAGAGGTGCGGGCTAACCCGCAGCAAATTCTGGAAAGCGATGCGGAAGATATTCACAGCTATGTGGAAGGTCGCCTGATTGAGAAGGTCGGCGCGCTGGGCAAAAAGCTGCATACCGGACGCAGCCGTAACGATCAGGTCGCCACCGATCTCAAACTCTGGTGCAAGGCGCAGGTGAACGAGCTACTGATGGTAACCCGCCAGCTACAGCAGGCGCTTGTCGCAACCGCAGAGGCGAATCAGGATGCGGTGATGCCGGGTTACACGCATTTGCAGCGTGCGCAGCCGGTGACCTTCGCGCACTGGTGCCTGGCCTACGTTGAGATGCTGGCCCGCGATGAAAGCCGTCTGCAGGATACGCTGAAGCGTCTGGATGTGAGCCCGCTCGGCTGCGGCGCGCTGGCCGGCACAGCCTACGAGATTGACCGGGAGCAGCTGGCCGGCTGGTTAGGCTTCGCCGCCGCGACCCGTAACAGTCTGGATACCGTTTCCGATCGCGATCATGTGCTGGAGCTGCTCTCCGATGCCTCTATCGGCATGGTTCACCTTTCTCGCTTCGCCGAAGATCTGATTTTCTTCAATACCGGTGAATCAGGCTTTGTTGAGCTGTCTGATAAGGTCACCTCAGGATCGTCCCTGATGCCGCAGAAGAAAAATCCCGATGCGCTGGAGCTGATCCGCGGGAAGTGTGGCCGCGTACAGGGCGCGCTCACTGCGATGACCATGACGCTGAAAGGCTTACCGCTGGCCTACAATAAAGATATGCAGGAAGATAAAGAAGGGTTGTTTGACGCGCTGGACACCTGGGCTGACTGCCTGCATATGGCGACGCTGGTGCTGGACGGCATCCAGGTAAAACGTTCCCGCTGCCAGGAAGCGGCCGAGCAGGGGTATGCCAATGCAACCGAGCTGGCTGATTATCTTGTGGCGAAAGGGATTCCGTTCCGTGAAGCGCACCACATTGTTGGCGAAGTGGTAGTGGCCGCCATCAGTAAAGGCGTGGCGCTGGAAACAATGAAGCTGGATGAACTGCAAAGTTTCAGCAGCGCGATCGGGGAAGATGTCTATCCTGTTCTGTCGCTGCAATCCTGTCTGGACAAACGTAATGCCAAAGGCGGCGTTTCTCCCCATCAGATCTCTCTGGCGCTCACCGACGCCAAAAAACGTCTGGCCTGATCAAAAAAGGCGGCCATCAGGCCGCCAAACAGGTTACGACTTTATTATTTATCATTGGCACACAAGAGGGCGGGCAATTGTGGCGTTGCCCGGCCTGCATGTTGAGTTAAACCGCAAAAAAGTGGGCCAGATCGTCGCTGCCGCCAATATGACGACCGCCAATAAAGACCTGAGGCACGGTAGCGCGACCAGTGACGGCACGCAGGCTAACGGTTGTGGCGTCCTGTCCTAAAACAATCTCTTCATACTGAATACCGCGATCCTGCAACATCTGCTTGGCTTTGGTACAGAACGAACAGCCAGGCTTGGTAAACAGGGAAACTGATTCCTGCACCTTAAATTCCGGCGCCAGATAGCGCAGCATGGTATCCGCATCGGAGACTTCAAAGGGGTCGCCAGGCTTGTTGGGTTCAACAAACATTTTTTCCACCACGCCGTTACGCACCAGCATTGAGTAGCGCCATGAGCGCGGGCCGAATCCGAGGTCAGCCTTCTCCACCAGCATCTCCATGCCACGGGTGAAATCACCGTTGCCGTCCGGGATAAAAGTAATATTATCCGCGTGCTGATCCGCTTTCCACGCGTTCATGACGAAGGTGTCATTCACCGACACGCAGAGAATATTATCCACGCCATGCTTTTTGAAAACGTCGGACAGTTCGTTATAGCGCGGTAAGTGGCTTGATGAGCATGTCGGGGTAAAGGCGCCCGGCAGTGAAAACACGATGACGGTTTTATCCTTAAACAGCTCATCAGAGGTCACGTCGACCCACCGGTCGCTCTGACGCGTGTGAAAAGTGACCTGTGGAACAGACTTACCTTCCTGACTTGCAAACATAAAAGCGCTCCTGATTGAAGATAAAAAGTGATGTGTTTCCCGAAAGGCGGACATTATTGCGTTTGGCTCTTGATAGGGATAATCGTTGATTGCTATCCTATCTATCGCCATGGACTATCGTGGCTCGGAGGATAAGATGAACATTCGTGATCTTGAGTATCTTGTGGCGCTGGCGGAACATCGCCACTTTCGGCGGGCGGCGGATTCCTGCCATGTCAGCCAGCCAACATTGAGCGGGCAGATCCGTAAGCTTGAAGATGAGCTGGGCGTGATGCTGCTGGAGCGTACCAGCCGTAAAGTGTTATTTACCCAGGCGGGCCTTCTGCTGGTGGACCAGGCCCGTACCGTACTACGCGAAGTGAAAGTCCTGAAGGAGATGGCCAGCCAGCAGGGCGAGGCGATGTCTGGGCCGTTACATATCGGGCTCATCCCCACCGTCGGGCCTTATCTGCTACCGCAGATTGTGCCTTCGCTGCATAAAACCTTTCCAAAACTGGAAATGTACCTGCACGAAGCGCAGACGCAGCAGCTGCTCGCCCAGCTGGATAGCGGAAAGCTCGACTGTGCGATTCTGGGGCTGGTAAAAGAGTCGGAAGCTTTTATCGAAGTGCCGCTGTTTGATGAGCCGATGAAACTGGCTATCTATCAGGATCACCCATGGCACGATCGGGACCGGGTGCCGATGTCCGATCTGGCCGGTGAAAAGCTGCTTATGCTGGAGGATGGACACTGCCTGCGCGATCAGGCGATGGGCTTCTGTTTTCAGGCGGGTGCGGATGAAGATACGCATTTCCGCGCCACCAGTCTGGAAACGCTGCGCAACATGGTGGCAGCAGGAAGCGGCATTACGCTGCTGCCGGCGCTTGCCGTGCCAAAAGAGCGGGTACGCGATGGTGTCTGCTATCTCTCCTGCTATAAGCCTGAGCCGCAGCGCACCATTGCGCTGGTCTATCGCCCGGGATCGCCGCTGCGCAGCCGCTATGAGCAGCTGGCAGACGCTATCCGTACCCATATGCAGGGCTATATGGGCACCACGCTAAAAAAGTCGGTTTAAGCCGTTCAGCGCGGCGACACGATAAGCTTCGGCCATCGTTGGATAGTTAAAGGTGGTATTCACGAAATATTCAATCGTGTTACCGCCGTTTTTCTGCTCCATGATGGCCTGCCCGATATGAATAATCTCCGCCGCACGCTCACCAAAGCAGTGGATCCCCAGGATCTCTTTGGTGTCGCGGTGAAAGAGGATCTTCAGGCTTCCGACATTCATACCGACAATCTGCGCGCGGGCCAGATGCTTAAACTGGGCGCGGCCGACTTCATAAGGCACTTTTAGCGCCGTCAGCTGCTGTTCGGTTTTCCCGACGGAGCTGATTTCCGGAATGGTGTAAATTCCTGTAGGGATATCTTCGATCAGATGCGCTGTGGCTTCCCCTTTGATCAGTGCCTGGGCCGCGATGCGTCCCTGATCGTAGGCGGCTGAGGCCAGGCTTGGATAACCAATAACGTCACCGACAGCATAAATATGCGGCTGTGCGGTCTGATACATGCTGTTAACTTTCAGCAGACCACGTCCATCCGCTTCCAGTCCGACATTTTCCAGTGACAGGGAGTCGGTATTCCCGGTACGCCCGTTCGCGTACAGCAGGCAGTCTGCCTTCACTTTCTTTCCTGACTTCAGATGCATGATGACGCCGTCGCTCACGCCCTCGATCTTCTCAAACTCCTCGTTGTGGCGAATCACCACGCCGTTGTTCCAGAAGTGATACGACAAAGAGTCTGAAATCTCCTGGTCGAGAAATGCCAGCAGGTGATCGCGGGTATTGATCAAATCCACTTTGACGTTCAGGCCGCGGAAGATGGAGGCATACTCGCAGCCGATAACGCCAGCGCCGTAGATGATAACGTGGCCTGGTTCGTGATGCAGATTAAGAATGGAGTCGCTGTCGTAAATGCGTGGATGCGAAAAATCGACGTCGGCCGGATGATAAGGCCGTGAACCACAGGCGATAACAAACTTTTCTGCGGTCAGACGCTCAACCGTACCGTCGGGGCTTTCAACCTCAAGCGTATTGGCATCGATAAAGCGTGCATCGCCCTGATACAGCTCGCAGCGGTTACGTTCATAGAACCCCTGACGCATACGGGTTTGCTGGCTGACTACATTTTCCGTGTGGTTAAGAATGTCAGCAAACGAGGAGCGCAGAAGGCGCGTATGGTCGCTGTAGAGTGGATTCTGGTTAAATTCAATAATACGGCTGACGGCGTGACGGAGCGCTTTCGATGGGATGGTTCCCCAGTGTGTACAGCCGCCGCCGATGCTGTGATAGCGTTCGATGACCGCGATTCGCGCGCCCTGTTTCACCAGGCCCATTGCCGCACCTTCACCGCCGGGACCGGAGCCAATTACGATGGCGTCGTAATCATAAGACTGTTGCATACCGATACGTCCTATTTCTTATACAATTTTTCAACGATATTCTAACATCTCGCTGACCACTTCCCAATTGTAACTGCTGTTTTTGCCATCATTTACCAAAACGAGGGTGTTAACAGGGATTCACAAAGTTGATGCGACTGTACGCTGAAATTTTTGATATAGTGCCGCTCTGGTCAGTCAAGCAGGCAGTATCATGGCGAATATGGGCATCAGAGCGCAGCAAAAAGAGAGGACAAGGCGTACGCTGATTGAAGCAGCGTTCAGTCAGCTAAGTGCCGAGCGGAGTTTTGCCAGCCTCAGCCTGCGTGAAGTTGCCCGTGAAGCCGGCATCGCGCCCACCTCCTTCTATCGTCACTTCCGGGATGTTGATGAACTGGGGCTGACAATGGTCGATGAGAGCGGCCTGATGCTACGACAGTTAATGCGCCAGGCGCGTCAGCGCATTGCGAAAGGGGGCAGCGTTATCCGCACCTCTGTGTCGACCTTTATGGAATTTATCGGGAATAATCCTAATGCCTTCCGCCTACTTTTGCGGGAGAGATCGGGGACGTCAGCCGCGTTCCGCGCGGCCGTGGCCCGGGAGATCCAGCATTTTATTGCCGAACTGGCTGACTATCTGGAAATTGAAAACCGCATGCCGCGAAGCTTCACCGAAGCGCAGGCGGAAGCCATGGTCATTATTGTGTTCAACGCCGGTGCGGAAGCGCTGGATATTGACGTTAATCAGCGTCGCCAGCTTGAAGAACGTCTGGTGCTACAGCTGAGGATGATTTCGAAAGGTGCGTATTACTGGTATCGACGTGAACAGGAGAGGCTGGCGGTAACGCTGACTTCCCGTGACTAGAGGAGAGTGACATGAGTTTAGCCCCCGACCGGGACAGAGGCACGCTGTTACTGGCATTTTTAACCGGACTGTCGATTAACGGATCGTTTTCCGCGTTATTCAGTTCACTTGTGCCGTTCTCTGTTTTCCCGCTTATCGCGCTTGGTCTTTCCGCCTGGTGCCTGCATCAACGCTATCTGAACCGCGCCATGCCGGACGGTATGCCCGGACTTGCCGCCGCGTTCTTTCTGCTGGGTATCCTGCTTTACAGCGCGATTGTCCGCGCAGAATATCCTGATATCGGCTCCAATTTTGTACCGACCATTCTGATGGTTGCGCTGGTGTTCTGGATTGGGCTGAAGCTGCGTTCCCGCAAAAGAGTCGATAGCTGAATGACGGCAGAGGGGCGACTGGCGTCGCCCCTTGTTTGCTAGCGGCGAGTCAGCAGCACGCCACACTCCATATGATGCGTATAGGGGAACTGGTCGAACAGCGCCAGTCGCGTTACGCTGTGCGTCTCTGACAGCGTAGCCAGATTCTGGCAGAGCGTCTCCGGATTACAGGAGATGTAGAGAATGCGCGGATAGGCCTGCACCATTTTTACCGTCTCTTCATCCAGACCGCTGCGTGGCGGATCGACAAAAATGGTTTCGCACTGATAGCTGGTCAGGTCAATGCCTTCCAGGCGATGGAAGGTCCGTGTCCCGTTCATCGCCTGCGTGAACTCCTCCGCCGCCATGCGAATAATCTGCACATTATCTATGCCGTTAACGGCAATATTGTACTGGGCTGAGGCGACGGAGGGTTTGGCGATCTCGGTAGCCAGCACCCGGCGGAAATTGCGTGCCAGCGCCAGCGAAAAGTTACCGTTGCCGCAGTAGAGTTCCAGTAAATCCCCGCTGGCATTACTGGTCACGTCCAGCGCCCACTCCAGCATCTGAATATTCATCGCCGCGTTCGGCTGAGTGAAGCTGTTCTCTACCTGACGATAGACGATTTTCTTGCCGGCTACAGGCAGACACTCATCAACGAAATCCCGATCGAGACAAATTTTCGTTTTGGTGGCGCGGCCAATAAGATGCAGATCGTAGCCTTCCTCACGCAGCGCATCACGCAGCACCGCGGCAGCCTGCTGCCACTCTTCCGTCAGGGGGCGGTGATAAAGCATGGAAACCACAATCTGATTGCTCATCGTGGAGAGATAATCAATCTGGAACAGCTTGTGGCGCAGCACGGGGTTATCCCGCAGCGCCTCAATCAGCTTCGGCATCAGTGCATTAATCAGGTGACTGGCGGCCGGGAAGCTGTCCACGCGGATGCGCTGGCGGGTCTGCTGGTCAAAAATGATGTGATAGAGGTCGTCCCCGTCGTGCCAGATACGGAACTCCGCGCGCATCCGGTAGTGGCTGACCGGCGAACGAAATACCTCAACGTCCGGTGCAGAAAAGGGCGTCATCAGCGACGTAAGCCGGCTGACCTTTTCCTCAAGTTGGGCATCGTAGTGTTCTGTCGGCAGCTGTTCGGGGGTCATGGTATATCCTGGGTTGAAGGGCCTTTATTGCCCGGCGATTGTAGGGATTCGTCACCTAATGTCCAGCGTTGTCCATCTTCACGGTGCTTTAGACTTCTGGGTGTCTGGATTTCTGTTTTCTTTGCCCATAAAATGCGCTTCCGGCCTGACTACAGTTAAAAGGGAATCCAGTGAAAAGCTGGAGCTGACGCGCAGCGGTAAGGAAGAGCGGGATAAGCGCCTCGTGCAGACACTGCTTTAAATAAGTGGGAAGTCATTATCCGTCAAACGCCTCCAAGCCCGAAGACCTGCCGGAATTACGTCGCAATTCATACGGTCATCGCGTGCTATCGGTCGTATGCCTGCGGCATCCTGCACGATTTTTTGGATGCTAGTTACTATGATAAATAATAAAACCACGCTGTTGGCTTTTAGCGCAACGGCGATTTCCCTTTGGGCGCAAAATGGCTTCGCACAGGAGGCGGAACCGACGCTGGTGACCACCGCTAACCGTTTCGCCCAGCCTGTCTCCTCCGTGCTGGCCCCCACGACCGTCGTGACCCGACAGGAGATTGACCGCTGGCAGGCAAAAAGCGTGACCGATGTCATGCGCCGCCTGCCGGGTGTGGACATTGCGCAGAATGGCGGCCTGGGGCAGCAAAGCTCCATGTTTATCCGGGGAACGGAATCGCGGCATATATTAGTGCTAATCGATGGTATCCGCCTTAATCAGGCGGGTATCAGTGGTTCTTCAGACCTCAGCCAGATCCCGATCTCGCTGATTCAACGTATTGAGTATATCCGTGGCTCGCGCTCTGCCGTTTACGGTTCTGATGCGATTGGCGGCGTGGTCAATATCATTACTGGACGGGAAAAGCCGGGCACTATGCTCTCGGCGGGAGTCGGCTCGAAAGGTTACCAGTCTTATGACGGTTCGACACAACAAATGCTTGGTGAGAACACTCGCGTCACGCTGGCCGGTAACTATACCTATACCAAAGGCTACGATGTTGTCGCGAACCTGCCTGATTCCAGCGGCAACCCGGCGCAGAAAGACCGCGATGGCTTTATGAGCAAGAGCCTCTATGGATCACTGGAGCATCGGTTTAATGATGAATTCAGCGGCTTTGTGCGCGGCTACGGTTATGACAACCGAACAGCTTATGATGGCAACTATAGTCATGATTCCTCCTATTCCAGAATTACCGGCTTGCCCGACACCCGTCAGCTTTACAGCCAGACATGGGATACCGGGCTACGCTTCAATCGCGACATCTATTCTACCCAGCTGATTGCCAGCTACAGCCATACCAAAGACTATAATTACGACCCCCGGCAGGGCCGCTATGGCGAGGCTTCCACTACTGACGACATCGAGCAATATAATGTGCAGTGGGGTAACACGCTTCAGGTTGGACAGGGAACGGTAAGCGGTGGCGTGGACTGGCAGAGACAGTCTACCGAACCCGGCACCGCTTATCTTTCTGACGGCTACGAACAGCACAATACCGGCCTGTATGCCACTGCACAGCAGCAGTTTGGTGAGGTTACGCTGGAAGGTGCGATACGCGGCGATGATAACAGCCAGTTCGGCTGGCATAATACCTGGCAGAGCGCGGCCTCCTGGGAATTCCTTTCGGGCTACCGACTGTTTGCCAGCTACGGCACAGCCTTTAAAGCGCCGCAGTATGGACAGCTCTATAGTTCTTACGGAAATGCCGATCTCGATCCGGAAAAAAGCAAGCAGTGGGAAGGTGGCGTTGAAGGACTTACCGGGTCTGTTAACTGGCACCTTTCAGGCTATCGTAACGATATTGACGATCTGATTGCCTATGCCAATAACAGTTACTACAACGTCAGCAAAGCGCGTATTAAAGGTGTGGAAGCAACAGCATCATTTGATACCGGCCCTGTCAGACATACCGTCTCTTATGACTATTTAGATCCGCGCGATGCTAAAACCAATGAAATCCTGCTTCGCCGTGCTAAGCAGCAGGTGAAATATCAGCTTGATACGGTTATTTATGATTTCGACTGGTCACTGAGTTATCAGTATCTGGGGCAGCGCTATGACAAAGAGTTTTCGCAAAGTTTTGCTGGTCGTACCGTTAAACTTGGTGGCGTAAGCTTGTGGGATCTCGCCGTGTCATATCCGCTCACTTCCCATCTGACCGTTCGTGGTAGAATAGCCAACCTGTTTGATAAAGATTATGAGACGGTCTATGGCTATCAAACCCCAGGAAGAGAGTACTACCTCAGCGGCAGCTATACCTTCTGATGCACATCCCACTATCCTGGTCTTTGACTCCGGGGTCGGTGGGCTATCTGTCTACGATGAGATCCGGCAACTGCTGCCGGATCTTCACTACCTGTACGCCTTCGATAACGTTGCTTTTCCCTACGGCGAAAAGACAGAGGAGTTTATCGTTGAGCGCGTACTCGCTATCGTTGAGGCTGTCAGCCGCCGCTACCCACTGGCGCTGGTCGTCATTGCCTGTAACTCCGCCAGTACCGTGACCCTTCCCGCGCTTCGTGAACGCTTTGACTTCCCCGTTGTGGGCGTGGTGCCTGCGATTAAACCCGCGGCAAGATTAACGCGTAACGGTATTGTCGGGCTGCTGGCTACCCGCGGTACCGTAAAGCGTTCCTATACTCATGAACTGGTGGCGCGTTTTGCCAGTGAATGTAAAACCGAGATGCTGGGGTCAGCGGAGCTGGTGGAGTTGGCCGAAGCTAAGCTACAGGGACAGCCGGTTTCACTCGAGGATATCCGGCGCATTCTGCAACCCTGGCTGCGGATGAAGGAGCCACCAGACACGGTGGTGCTCGGCTGTACGCACTTTCCATTACTTAATGAAGAGCTTCAGCAGGTTTTGCCGGAAGGGACGCGCCTGATAGATTCCGGCGCGGCAATTGCCCGCAGAACGGCCTGGTTACTGGAAAAAGCGTCACCGGATGCGCGTTCCACTGATGATAATATTGCTTTCTGTCTGGATACCACCGCTCAGGCTGTTCAATTAACGCCCGTATTAAAGCGTTATGGCTTTGCAAAGCTCGAAAAACTGGCGGTTTGAGGCTGTTGTGCGTAAAAAGTAGACGGTTGAAAAGTTTTTTGCATTTAGCACTTGTCACCCGTCAGGAACTCCCTATAATGCGCCTCCACTGACACGGAACAACGACTCAACGGTCGCCGGGTCAGGAAGAGAAAAGTGAGAAATTCCTTGACTCTTCAGCGGGAAAGCGTAATATCTGCACCCCGCGCCACACGAGATTGTGGCACTGCTCTTTAACAATTTATCAGACAATCTGTGTGGGCACTCGCAGGATTGATATCAGCGCCGCAAGGCGCAAAAAATATCAAGTCTTAAGAGTGAACACATAATGAAATTCATTATGAGTGTTTTACACTTGAGCATCGCTGCACTTGTTGCAGCAAATCGAACTTTTAATTGAAGAGTTTGATCATGGCTCAGATTGAACGCTGGCGGCAGGCCTAACACATGCAAGTCGGACGGTAGCACAGAAGAGCTTGCTCTTTGGGTGACGAGTGGCGGACGGGTGAGTAATGTCTGGGAAACTGCCCGATAGAGGGGGATAACTACTGGAAACGGTAGCTAATACCGCATAACCTCGCAAGAGCAAAGTGGGGGACCTTCGGGCCTCACGCTATCGGATGTGCCCAGATGGGATTAGCTAGTAGGTGGGGTAACGGCTCACCTAGGCGACGATCCCTAGCTGGTCTGAGAGGATGACCAGCCACACTGGAACTGAGACACGGTCCAGACTCCTACGGGAGGCAGCAGTGGGGAATATTGCACAATGGGCGCAAGCCTGATGCAGCCATGCCGCGTGTATGAAGAAGGCCTTCGGGTTGTAAAGTACTTTCAGCGGGGAGGAAGGCGGTGAGGTTAATAACCTCGCCGATTGACGTTACCCGCAGAAGAAGCACCGGCTAACTCCGTGCCAGCAGCCGCGGTAATACGGAGGGTGCAAGCGTTAATCGGAATTACTGGGCGTAAAGCGCACGCAGGCGGTCTGTCAAGTCAGATGTGAAATCCCCGGGCTTAACCTGGGAACTGCATTTGAAACTGGCAGGCTAGAGTCTTGTAGAGGGGGGTAGAATTCCAGGTGTAGCGGTGAAATGCGTAGAGATCTGGAGGAATACCGGTGGCGAAGGCGGCCCCCTGGACAAAGACTGACGCTCAGGTGCGAAAGCGTGGGGAGCAAACAGGATTAGATACCCTGGTAGTCCACGCCGTAAACGATGTCGACTTGGAGGTTGTGCCCTTGAGGCGTGGCTTCCGGAGCTAACGCGTTAAGTCGACCGCCTGGGGAGTACGGCCGCAAGGTTAAAACTCAAATGAATTGACGGGGGCCCGCACAAGCGGTGGAGCATGTGGTTTAATTCGATGCAACGCGAAGAACCTTACCTACTCTTGACATCCACGGAATTTAGCAGAGATGCTTTAGTGCCTTCGGGAACCGTGAGACAGGTGCTGCATGGCTGTCGTCAGCTCGTGTTGTGAAATGTTGGGTTAAGTCCCGCAACGAGCGCAACCCTTATCCTTTGTTGCCAGCGATTCGGTCGGGAACTCAAAGGAGACTGCCGGTGATAAACCGGAGGAAGGTGGGGATGACGTCAAGTCATCATGGCCCTTACGAGTAGGGCTACACACGTGCTACAATGGCGCATACAAAGAGAAGCGACCTCGCGAGAGCAAGCGGACCTCATAAAGTGCGTCGTAGTCCGGATCGGAGTCTGCAACTCGACTCCGTGAAGTCGGAATCGCTAGTAATCGTGGATCAGAATGCCACGGTGAATACGTTCCCGGGCCTTGTACACACCGCCCGTCACACCATGGGAGTGGGTTGCAAAAGAAGTAGGTAGCTTAACCTTCGGGAGGGCGCTTACCACTTTGTGATTCATGACTGGGGTGAAGTCGTAACAAGGTAACCGTAGGGGAACCTGCGGTTGGATCACCTCCTTACCTGAAGATACTTTCCCGCGTAGTGTCCACACAGATTGTCTGATAGAAAAGTAACGAGCAGAAAAAACCTCTACAGGCTTGTAGCTCAGGTGGTTAGAGCGCACCCCTGATAAGGGTGAGGTCGGTGGTTCAAGTCCACTCAGGCCTACCAAATTCTTTCCTGTCCTGCGTTGTGACTTCACTTGCATAGCGAACTATGCGGCGCGAAGCCACGCCTTGATCAGAAAAGAATTACATTCCTGTAAACAAGAATGTAACTCCTTGCGAGTGGTAGTAGATGGTCTCTGCAGTAACTGTATGGGGCTATAGCTCAGCTGGGAGAGCGCCTGCCTTGCACGCAGGAGGTCAGCGGTTCGATCCCGCTTAGCTCCACCATGCAGTTTACGAAAACTATCTCAAAACTGACTTGCGAGTCACGTTTGAGATATTTGCTCTTTAACAATCCGGAACAAGCTGAAAATTGAAACGACACGCTGCGTTTATCCTCCGTAATAAGGATAGACGGTACAGTGTGTTCGAGTCTCTCAAATGCTTGCAGCACACAGTATCCTGCGGGACGCTTGTGGGTTGTGAGGTTAAGTGACTAAGCGTACACGGTGGATGCCCTGGCAGTCAGAGGCGATGAAGGGCGTGCTAATCTGCGATAAGCGTCGGTAAGGTGATATGAACCGCAACAACCGACGATACCCGAATGGGGAAACCCGGTGCATTTATGCATCATCGCAACATGAATACATAGTGTTGCGAGGCGAACCTGGGGAACTGAAACATCTAAGTACCCAGAGGAAAAGAAATCAACCGAGATTCCCCCAGTAGCGGCGAGCGAACGGGGAACAGCCCAGAACCTGAATCAGTTTGTGCATCAGTGGAAGCGTCTGGAAAGTCGCAGGGTACAGGGTGATACTCCCGTACACGAAGATGTGCTTGCTGTGAGTTCGATGAGTAGGGCGGGACACGTGATATCCTGTCTGAATATGGGGGGACCATCCTCCAAGGCTAAATACTCCTGACTGACCGATAGTGAACCAGTACCGTGAGGGAAAGGCGAAAAGAACCCCGGCGAGGGGAGTGAAACAGAACCTGAAACCGTGTACGTACAAGCAGTGGGAGCACCTTCGTGGTGTGACTGCGTACCTTTTGTATAATGGGTCAGCGACTTATATTCTGTAGCAAGGTTAACCGTATAGGGGAGCCGCAGGGAAACCGAGTCTTAACTGGGCGTTAAGTTGCAGGGTATAGACCCGAAACCCGGTGATCTAGCCATGGGCAGGTTGAAGGTTGGGTAACACTAACTGGAGGACCGAACCGACTAATGTTGAAAAATTAGCGGATGACTTGTGGCTGGGGGTGAAAGGCCAATCAAACCGGGAGATAGCTGGTTCTCCCCGAAAGCTATTTAGGTAGCGCCTCGTGAATTCATCTCCGGGGGTAGAGCACTGTTTCGGCTAGGGGGCCATCCCGGCTTACCAACCCGATGCAAACTGCGAATACCGGAGAATGTTATCACGGGAGACACACGGCGGGTGCTAACGTCCGTCGTGAAGAGGGAAACAACCCAGACCGCCAGCTAAGGTCCCAAAGTCATGGTTAAGTGGGAAACGATGTGGGAAGGCACAGACAGCCAGGATGTTGGCTTAGAAGCAGCCATCATTTAAAGAAAGCGTAATAGCTCACTGGTCGAGTCGGCCTGCGCGGAAGATGTAACGGGGCTAAACCATGCACCGAAGCTGCGGCAGCGACACTATGTGTTGTTGGGTAGGGGAGCGTTCTGTAAGCCGTTGAAGGTGGACTGTGAGGTCTGCTGGAGGTATCAGAAGTGCGAATGCTGACATGAGTAACGATAAAGCGGGTGAAAAGCCCGCTCGCCGGAAGACCAAGGGTTCCTGTCCAACGTTAATCGGGGCAGGGTGAGTCGACCCCTAAGGCGAGGCCGAAAGGCGTAGTCGATGGGAAACAGGTTAATATTCCTGTACTTGGTGTTACTGCGAAGGGGGGACGGAGAAGGCTATGTTGGCCGGGCGACGGTTGTCCCGGTTTAAGCGTGTAGGCTGAACATCCAGGCAAATCCGGATGTTTAAGGCTGAGGCGTGATGACGAGTCACCACGGTGATGAAGCAACAAATGCCCTGCTTCCAGGAAAAGCCTCTAAGCATCAGGTAACACGAAATCGTACCCCAAACCGACACAGGTGGTCAGGTAGAGAATACCAAGGCGCTTGAGAGAACTCGGGTGAAGGAACTAGGCAAAATGGTGCCGTAACTTCGGGAGAAGGCACGCTGGCGCGTAGGTGAAGGGACTTGCTCCCGGAGCTGAAGCCAGTCGAAGATACCAGCTGGCTGCAACTGTTTATTAAAAACACAGCACTGTGCAAACACGAAAGTGGACGTATACGGTGTGACGCCTGCCCGGTGCCGGAAGGTTAATTGATGGGGTTATCGCAAGAGAAGCTCCTGATCGAAGCCCCGGTAAACGGCGGCCGTAACTATAACGGTCCTAAGGTAGCGAAATTCCTTGTCGGGTAAGTTCCGACCTGCACGAATGGCGTAATGATGGCCAGGCTGTCTCCACCCGAGACTCAGTGAAATTGAACTCGCTGTGAAGATGCAGTGTACCCGCGGCAAGACGGAAAGACCCCGTGAACCTTTACTACAGCTTGACACTGAACATTGAGCCTTGATGTGTAGGATAGGTGGGAGGCTTTGAAGCGTGGACGCCAGTCTGCGTGGAGCCAACCTTGAAATACCACCCTTTAACGTTTGATGTTCTAACCTGGCGCCATAATCTGGCGTGGGGACAGTGTCTGGTGGGTAGTTTGACTGGGGCGGTCTCCTCCCAAAGAGTAACGGAGGAGCACGAAGGTCAGCTAATCACGGTCGGACATCGTGAGGTTAGTGCAATGGCATAAGCTGGCTTGACTGCGAGAGTGACGGCTCGAGCAGGTGCGAAAGCAGGTCATAGTGATCCGGTGGTTCTGAATGGAAGGGCCATCGCTCAACGGATAAAAGGTACTCCGGGGATAACAGGCTGATACCGCCCAAGAGTTCATATCGACGGCGGTGTTTGGCACCTCGATGTCGGCTCATCACATCCTGGGGCTGAAGTAGGTCCCAAGGGTACGGCTGTTCGCCGTTTAAAGTGGTACGCGAGCTGGGTTTAGAACGTCGTGAGACAGTTCGGTCCCTATCTGCCGTGGGCGCTGGAAGATTGAGAGGGGTTGCTCCTAGTACGAGAGGACCGGAGTGAACGCACCACTGGTGTTCGGGTTGTCATGCCAATGGCATTGCCCGGTAGCTAAGTGCGGAAAAGATAAGCGCTGAAAGCATCTAAGCGCGAAACTTGCCTCGAGATGAATCTTCCCTGAGACTATAAGTCTCCTGAAGGGACGTTGAAGACGACGACGTTGATAGGCCGGGTGTGTAAGCGCAGCGATGCGTTGAGCTAACCGGTACTAATGACCCGTGAGGCTTAACCTTACAACACCAGAAGCGTTCTGGTGAGTGTCTGAGAGACCAGATATTTTCAGCCTGTTACCGGATTAATTCACGCGGCCCTGCCGGGCGGCGTGAATGACAGAATTTGCCTGGCGGCTGTAGCGCGGTGGTCCCACCTGACCCCATGCCGAACTCAGAAGTGAAACGCCGTAGCGCCGATGGTAGTGTGGGGTCTCCCCATGCGAGAGTAGGGAACTGCCAGGCATCAAATTAGATCAGCTAGCTGGTCATGACCTTCCAGTGACGTGGAAAGGGCGAAATACCTGATATCAGAAGCAACATTCTGAGTTCAGTACAGAATCGGTGGAGCGGTAGTTCAGTTGGTTAGAATACCTGCCTGTCACGCAGGGGGTCGCGGGTTCGAGCCCCGTCCGTTCCGCCACCCTTTTAGGGGCGTAGTTCAATTGGTAGAGCACCGGTCTCCAAAACCGGGTGTTGGGAGTTCGAGTCTCTCCGCCCCTGCCATTTAAAAATAATCCTTTGCTCCGGCAAAGGATTTTTTTTGCCTTTAGAAAAGCGATTCTACCCTGCCTTTCATGCAAACCTAATCAGAAGAACGAGGCCAGTTTCCCGGCCACCGTGCGACTAAGAAAATTACGGCGTATTTACGGGAAACTTAAGTAACTGACGGATATAGGCTTGCTGATCGCTGTTTTGCAGCCAGACAGCATACATCGGCCTGACCACCACAGGCGTATCCGGAATAACGGTCAAATCGGAATATTCGCTGTGCCAGTTATCGGGTAAAAATGCGCAGGCACCGGTCGTATGCAACAACTGCCGCGTCAGATGCGCTGAGGTAGTGGTCAAAACGGGCACATCATCCGCGCCCGCCAGATAGCTTTCATGCTGATGAAAGTCCGCCCCCCATTCCAGTTTGATGTAATCATACTTCTCACGCCTGTCCGACTTTCGTGACCTGCACAGCGTCAGCGATACATGGCCGACTTGCTGGCTGGTAAGCTCATCCATTTTTGGCGCTTCGGTCGTGATCAATAGATCCAGCTGGCGCTCATGCAGCTGCTTCACCAGCAGATGGCGCTGAGCGACCCTTGCTTCGAGATGCAGACTTTCGCGGTTCTCGTAAAGCGTTTGTAGCCATGGCGTGAGATAGGCCTCCCAGAGTGAGGCGCTAGCCCCAATAGAGAGCTCATGGTGCTGCTGTGTATGCGAGACTTCCTTTTTCGCCATCATCCAGGTGCTCATCAGGCTTTCCGCATAAGGAAGCAGTCGCTCCCCGGCTGAAGTGAGCCGGATATTGTTACGGTGGCGGGTGAACAGGTTAACGCCCAGCTGCGTTTCCAGCTGCCTGATACGAAAGCTGACGGCTGACTGAGTGAGATAGAGCGCTTCAGCGGCACGGCCAAAGTGGCGGGTTCTGCTCACTTCAAGAAAGGTTTTAAGTAATTCCGTATCCACATCCATCTCCAAAAAAACATTTGTCGTTATGATTTAAATGTTTTGTTTTACACTCTGTCAAGCGTATCTAATACTCCGCGCCATAAATAGCACGGCCATCAAAGAGTCAGGAGCGTGTAAAATGGCGGAAAGCTTCGCAACAACGAATCGTTTTTTTGATAATAAACATTACCCTCGCGGGTTTTCCCGTCACGGTGATTTCACCATCAAAGAAGCCCAGCTGCTTGAGCGTTATGGTTACGCTTTTAACGAGTTGGATCTGGCTAAGCGTGAGCCTGTGACGGAAGAAGAGCGCCTGTTCATTGAGGTATGTCGCGGTATTCGCGAACCACAGACTGAAGCTGAACGGGTCTGGTCAAAGTATATGACGCGCATCAAACGTCCTAAGCGTTTTCATACCTTATCCGGCGGTAAACCGCAGATGGAAGGTGTGGAAGACTATTCGGATAGCGACGATTAAGAGAAAGGGCCGTAAGGCCCTTTTTTTATTCAAGGCTTTTATGCAGATGGATGAGTAAGCGATCGATGCCCCTGTAGCTCAGAGCTTCATTGAGATGTGTCCGCATCACCTGTTTATCCCCCGCCAAATCGGCTATCGTCCGTGCCACTTTCAGAATGCGTTGCCAGGCGCGTACCGAAAGCCCTAACTGATTCAGAACTCCTTCCAGCCATATCGCATCCTCCTCCGTGATTGCGCAAACACGCCGCATATCCTGAGGCTCCAGCTGTGCGTTAATTTTTCCAGATCGTTTTAGCTGGCGTTCACGAGCTGCCTGAACTCTCTGACGAACGGCCTCACTTCCTTCGCCAGCAGGCTCTTTACCGCTCAGCGTGCCTGATGGCAGGAGCGGGACCTCCAGCGAAAGGTCGAAGCGGTCCAGGAAAGGGCCAGAGAGCTTGCTGAGGTAGCGCAACGTCTGTTGCGGCGTACACCGGTTATGCGGGCCACTGTAGTGTCCGGTAGGGCTGGGATTCATTGCCGCCACCAGCTGAAAGCGGGCGGGGAAGGTAACTTTGGCGCGAGCGCGTGAAATAGTAATCTCCCCCGATTCCAGCGGTTCTCTCAGCGCATCCAGCGTTTTACGCTCAAACTCAGGCAGTTCATCAAGAAATAGTACGCCATGATGAGCAAGAGAAATCTCTCCCGGCTTCGGCAGCGTGCCGCCGCCCACCAGCGCGTAGCGTGAAGAGGTGTGATGAGGCGTCCGGAACGGCCTCTGACGCCACTGTTGCACCATCTCCCTGGTGCTCAGCAGGCTGGCGATTGCGGCGCTCTCCAGCGCCTCACGTTCGCTTAAGGGAGGAAGCAGCCCGCTCAGCCGCGTTGCCAGCATCGTTTTGCCCGTGCCGGGCGGACCAATAAGCAGCAGATTATGTCCACCTGCGGCGGTAATTTCTAACGCTCTTTTAGCCTGCTTCTGTCCAATAATATC
Source organism: Pantoea sp. FN060301 (assembly GCA_050410775.1). Taxonomy (GTDB): domain Bacteria; phylum Pseudomonadota; class Gammaproteobacteria; order Enterobacterales; family Enterobacteriaceae; genus Erwinia. Next base: position 3,978,010 of record CP191229.1, on the reverse strand, counting down.
TTTTAAATCCTTTTGTTGCCGGATCGCGGGCGCGAGCTCATACCGTGCGACATCTAACTGAGATTTTCCATGCAGAAAGGCGCACACTTCCAGCAAATGTTTGCCGACAAGACAGCGGCCTTCTTTAATCAGGCCAGCTTCGTGAACATTATCCTGCGGCAGAACCGGTTGTCGATGTGATGCAATGGCCGCCATTGCGGCTGGGATAACGCCTTCTACGCCACGCAGCGCCCCTGTCAGCGCTAACTCTCCCAAGAACTCATACTGGTCCAGTTTATCGATGGGGATTTGCTCAGACGCGGCCAGAATGGCGACAGCAATAGGGAGGTCATAGCGCCCTCCTTCTTTAGGCAGGTCGGCCGGTGCCAGATTGACCGTCATGCGCTTCGCCGGGAACGTAAAACCACAATTAATGATTGCGCTTCGCACCCGCTCCCTGGCTTCTTTTACCGTGGTTTCGGGTAAACCTACCAGCGAGAGGGCAGGCAGGCCGTTGCTGAGATGGACCTCGACCGAAACGAGTGGGGCCATAATGCCAATGGCGGCGCGAGTACAGACGACGGATAACGACATAAACGCTCCTTGTTTTCGCCCAGTTTGTACGGAAGGCGATTAGCAGGCCAGAAGCAGCGTTATGTTTCCAGCGTACGTTCGCAAGCGATTCGGGTTATGCGACAAGTTTGCAAAAAGAATTTTGTGCACCCTCAGAAAAATTGCGCCCGGGGATAAACAAGTCATTGCACCATGTACGTTATGAATATTTTTCAGTATTGCTTTATCCGTTGATTACTGGCGTTTTTTCTGAAAAAAATTGACCAGGCCATAAAATAAAGTGATGAAAAAAGTTGAAGTCTGCACGCTAACTGTGATAACTCTGTAGGCATTACTTCGAACAAGCGAAATTACTGAATCCAAATGAAAGCCCTTCTACGAGTCCTAAGCCTGGTCGTCATTAGCGTCGTCGTGATTATTATCACGCCGTGCGGGGCTACGCTCGGAGGAAGAAAGGCTTAAAAATCAAGCCTGATTTCGAAAGAACCCCCGCACCGAAAGGTCCGGGGGTTTTTTTTTGGCAGGCCATCAATGACAGTGAGGCAGAAGATGAGCAGTAGAATAAAATGCTGTCGCTTCCGACAAGAGGCGGGGAAATAACTATGAATGGTGCTCAGTGGGTGGTTCAAGCGTTGCGTGCGCAGGGGGTCGGAACAGTTTTCGGCTACCCGGGGGGTGCGATTATGCCGGTCTATGATGCGCTCTATGATGGCGGCGTGGATCACCTACTGTGCCGTCATGAGCAGGGTGCAGCCATGGCTGCGATCGGTTATGCCCGCTCTACCGGAAAAATTGGCGTCTGTATCGCCACTTCGGGGCCCGGCGCGACCAATCTTATTACCGGCCTTGCGGACGCGATGATGGATTCTGTTCCTGTTGTGGCGATTACCGGTCAGGTTTCTTCCGCGTTTATCGGCACCGATGCTTTTCAGGAGATTGATGTCCTCGGCCTGTCGCTGGCCTGTACCAAACATAGCTTTATGGTGACATCGCTTGATGAGTTGCCCGAGATTATGGCTGAAGCCTTTGCTATCGCGACCTCTGGCCGTCCCGGGCCTGTTCTGATTGATATTCCAAAAGACATCCAGTTAGCCAGCGGCGATCTGACCGCGCATTTACTGCCTGTTGTTGACGAAGAAGAGCATCCTGCTCAGGCGCTGCAGGAAGCACGAGCCATGTTGGCGACGGCGAAAAAGCCAGTATTGTATGTGGGTGGCGGCGTGGGTATGGCGGGTGCCGTGGAGGCGCTAAGGGCGTTTGCCAGAGAGACCGGCATCCCGGTGGTTGCCACGCTGAAAGGACTGGGGACGCCGGATGCTGAAGATCCCTGCTACCTGGGCATGTTAGGTATGCACGGGACGAAGGCCGCCAACTTTGCCGTGCAGCAGTGTGATTTGTTGATTGCCGTTGGCGCCCGTTTCGATGACCGCGTAACCGGCAAGCTGAATACGTTTGCTCCTCATGCCAGCGTAATCCATATGGATATCGATCCCGCTGAGCTGAATAAACTGCGTGCCGCACACGTTGCACTGCGTGGCAATCTCAACAAAATGTTGCCTGACCTCTATCATCCAGTGGAAATAGAAGCATGGCGTGAACACGTTCAGGCGCTGAAAGCCGGACACGGCTGGCGCTACGATCACCCAGGAGAGGCGATCTTTGCGCCTCTGTTCCTCAAGCAGCTTTCGATGCGTAAACCCGACAGCGCGGTGGTGACTACCGATGTGGGCCAGCATCAGATGTGGGCCGCTCAGCATATGTCATTTACCCGCCCGGAGAATTTCATCACCTCCAGCGGCCTGGGAACCATGGGTTTCGGTCTGCCGGCCGCGGTAGGCGCACAAGTTGCCCGCCCTGAAGATACGGTTATCTGCGTATCTGGCGATGGCTCCTTCATGATGAACGTGCAGGAGCTGGGCACAATCAAACGGAAAAAACTGCCGGTGAAAATCGTGCTGATGGACAACCAGCGTTTAGGCATGGTTCGCCAGTGGCAGCAGCTGTTTTTTTCCGAACGCTATAGCGAAACCAATTTGTCCGACAACCCTGACTTTCTCACGCTTGCCAGCGCCTTCGATATTCCGGGACAGCGCATCACACGTAAAGACCAGGTCGACGCCGCATTAGAGGCTTTGCTGCAGAGTGAAGGGCCGTACATGCTCCACGTCGCCATTGACGAACATGAGAACGTCTGGCCACTGGTGCCGCCCGGCGCCAGCAACGAAAATATGATGGAGAAAACCTCATGATGCAGCATCAATTGTCTATCGAAGCGCGCTTCCGTCCGGAAATACTGGAGCGCATCCTGCGCGTCGTGCGCCACCGTGGTTTCCAGATTTCCGCGATGAATATGGCGTCGGTGACGAACTCTGACAATATTAATATTGAAATGACCATTGCCAGCCCGCGCTCTGTCGATTTACTGTCAACGCAGTTAAGCAAGCTGATGGATGTTGCATGCGTCCAGGTCCAACAACAGACAACACAACAAATCCGCGCCTGAGCGCGAAAGGAAACAAGAATGACGAAGAAAGCTGACTTTATCTGGTTCAATGGCGAGATGGTTAAGTGGGAAGATGCGAAAGTCAGCGTCATGTCTCACGCGCTGCATTACGGTACGTCCGTCTTTGAAGGCGTCCGCTGCTACGACTCGCACAAGGGCCCGGTAGTCTTCCGCCATCGTGAACATATGCAGCGCCTGCGTGACTCTGCAAAAATTTACCGCTTTCCAGTTACCCAGAGCGTTGATGAACTGATGGAAGCGTGCCGCGAAGTGCTTCGCGTTAACAAACTGAAAAGTGCTTATATTCGTCCGCTAGTGTTCGTCGGTGACGTCGGTCTGGGCGTCAACCCGCCGGAAGGGTTCAGCACTGATGTGATTATCGCCGCCTTCCCATGGGGTGCCTACCTGGGCCCGGAAGCGCTGGAGCAGGGGATTGATGCCATGGTTTCTTCCTGGAACCGTGTGGCCCCTAACACTATCCCAACTGCCGCAAAAGCCGGCGGTAATTACCTCTCCTCTCTGCTGGTCGGCAGCGAAGCGCGTCGTCACGGCTATCAGGAAGGTATCGCGCTCGATACTCAGGGCTATGTCTCTGAAGGTGCCGGTGAGAACCTGTTCGAAGTGAAAGACGGCATTCTGTTTACGCCGCCGTTCACTTCTTCTGCGCTGCCGGGCATCACGCGTGACGCGATCATCAAGTTAGCAAAAGATTTGGGGATTGAAGTTCGCGAGCAGGTGCTGTCACGTGAGTCTCTCTACCTGGCTGACGAAATCTTTATGTCCGGTACCGCGGCTGAAATCACGCCGGTACGCAGCGTTGATGGCATCCAGGTGGGTGAAGGCAAGCGCGGTCCGGTGACTGCCCGCATTCAGGCGGCCTTCTTCGGCCTGTTTACTGGCGAAACGGAAGACAAATGGGGCTGGCTGGATTCGGTTAACCCATAATAATTACATGAGCGGGCGTCAAAAGACGTCCGCGCACTACCTGATTCTGGAGTATAAGCATGCCTAAGTTACGTTCCGCCACCACCACTCATGGCCGCAATATGGCCGGTGCCCGTGCCCTGTGGCGCGCTACCGGAATGACCGATGGCGATTTCGGTAAGCCCATCATTGCAGTAGTTAACTCATTTACCCAGTTCGTGCCGGGGCACGTTCACCTGCGCGATATGGGGAAACTGGTTGCTGAGCAGATTGAAGCTTCCGGCGGCGTGGCTAAAGAGTTCAATACCATTGCGGTGGATGATGGGATCGCGATGGGGCATGGCGGCATGCTTTACTCCCTGCCTTCGCGTGAGCTAATTGCAGACTCCGTCGAGTACATGGTGAATGCGCACTGTGCTGACGCCATGGTCTGTATCTCTAACTGCGACAAAATCACGCCGGGAATGCTGATGGCGTCCCTGCGTCTGAATATTCCGGTGATCTTCGTTTCCGGCGGCCCGATGGAAGCCGGTAAAACCAAGCTCTCCGACAAAATCATTAAGCTGGACCTCGTCGATGCGATGATCCAGGGCGCGAACCCGAACGTCAGCGACGCCGACAGCGAGCAGATTGAACGCTCAGCCTGTCCAACCTGCGGTTCCTGCTCCGGCATGTTTACCGCTAACTCAATGAACTGCCTGACCGAAGCGCTGGGCCTCTCTCAGCCGGGCAACGGCTCGCTGCTGGCGACGCACGCGGACCGTAAAGCACTGTTCCTGAATGCCGGTAAGCGCATTGTAGAGCTGGCCAACCGCTACTATCAGCAGGATGACGAAAGCGCGCTGCCGCGGCATATCGCCAGTAAAGCGGCATTTGAAAACGCCATGACGCTGGATATTGCGATGGGCGGCTCCACGAATACCGTTCTGCACCTGCTGGCCGCAGCGCTGGAAGGCGATATCGATTTTAATATGTCAGATATCGATCGCCTGTCACGTAAAGTACCGCACCTGTGTAAAGTGGCGCCAAGTACGCCGAAATACCACATGGAAGATGTTCACCGCGCTGGCGGCGTATTCGGTATTCTTGGCGAGCTAAGCCGGGCCGGTCTGATGAATCAAGACGTCCGCAACGTGCTGGGCCTGACGCTTCAGGAGACACTGGATCAGTACGACATCATGCTGACCAAAGATGAAGAAGTGAAAAAAATGTTCCGTGCGGGACCAGCGGGTATCCGTACTACTCAGGCGTTCTCGCAGGACTGCCGCTGGGATACGCTGGATGACGATCGTCAGGAAGGTTGTATTCGTGCGCGCGAATTCGCCTTCAGTCAGGACGGCGGCTTGGCCGTGCTTTACGGTAATCTCGCAGAGGATGGCTGTATCGTCAAAACCGCTGGCGTGGAAAAAGAGAGCCATACCTTCCGCGGCCCGGCAAAAGTTTACGAAAGTCAGGACGACGCGGTGGCGGCGATTCTGGGCGGTAAAGTCGTGGCGGGCGATGTTGTGGTGATCCGCTATGAAGGCCCGAAAGGCGGACCGGGGATGCAGGAAATGCTCTACCCGACCACCTATCTGAAATCAATGGGTCTCGGAAAAAGCTGTGCATTAATCACCGACGGGCGCTTCTCTGGCGGCACCTCTGGCCTCTCAATCGGCCATGCTTCACCCGAAGCGGCCAGCGGCGGCACCATTGCGCTGGTTAAAGATGGCGATATGATCGATATCGATATTCCTAACCGCGGCATCAAGGTGGATGTGCCGGCCAATGAGCTGCACACCCGTCGTGAAGAGGAAGAAGCGCGCGGTGAGGCGGCCTACACGCCGCACAATCGCGAGCGTGAGGTCTCCTTTGCCCTGCGTGCTTATGCCTTACTGGCGACCAGCGCAGATAAAGGCGCCGTCCGCGACAAGAGCAAGCTGGGAGGCTAACAATTATGGCTGAGTCTCAACCGCTATCTGACGAACCGTGCGGCGCTGAGTATCTTCGCGCGGTGCTGCGTGCGCCAGTGTATGAAGTGGCGCAGGTCACGCCGTTGCAGAAGATGGAGAAGATCTCTTCCCGTCTGGGCAACACCATCCTGGTGAAGCGCGAAGATCGACAGCCAGTGCACAGCTTCAAGCTGCGCGGGGCTTACGCGATGATTGCCACTCTTAACGAGGAGCAGAAGGCCCGGGGGGTTATTACCGCCTCAGCGGGAAATCACGCGCAGGGCGTGGCGCTGTCGGCAACGCGACTGGGCATTAAATCGCTGATCGTGATGCCGGTGACTACCGCCGATATCAAGGTGGATGCGGTGCGGGCGTTTGGCGGTGAGGCTTATCTGTTTGGCGCCAATTTTGACGAAGCGAAGGCGAAGGCGATTGAGCTGGCGGGACAGCAGGGCTACACCTTTGTTCCACCGTTCGATCATCCGATGGTGATAGCCGGGCAGGGAACGCTGGCGATGGAGCTTTTACAGCAGGATGCGCATATCGACCGCGTATTTGTGCCGGTAGGCGGCGGCGGCCTTGCGGCTGGCGTAGCGGTGCTGATTAAGCAACTGATGCCGCAAATTAAGGTGATCGCCGTGGAGGCGGAAGACTCTGCCTGTCTGAAGGCGGCGCTGGAAGCGGGCCATCCTGTCGATCTGCCCCGCGTCGGCGGCTTTGCTGAAGGCGTGGCGGTAAAACGCATCGGCAACGAAACCTTCCGTTTGTGTAAGGAATATCTCGATGACATCATCACCGTAGACAGCGATGCTATCTGCGCCGCGATGAAAGATCTGTTTGAGGATGTCCGGGCGGTGGCTGAGCCATCAGGTGCGCTGGCGCTGGCCGGGATGAAGAAGTATATCCAGCAGCATCAGGTTAAGGGAGAACGTCTGGCGCACGTGCTGTCCGGCGCCAACGTAAACTTTCACGGTTTACGTTATGTCTCGGAACGCTGTGAGCTGGGTGAGCAGCGTGAAGCCTTGCTGGCCGTGACGATCCCGGAGCAAAAAGGCAGTTTCCTGAAATTTTGTCAGCTGCTGGGGGGCCGTTCCGTCACCGAGTTCAACTACCGTTATGCGAATGCCGATAACGCCTGCATTTTTGTCGGCGTCCGGCTGACGCGTGGGCGGGAAGAGCGCAGCGAAATTCTTCAGCAGCTGGGCGAAGGCGGCTATAAGGTCGTCGATCTTTCTGATGATGAGATGGCCAAGCTGCACGTGCGCTATATGGTCGGCGGTCGCCCTTCAAAACCGCTGCGCGAACGGCTGTTCAGCTTTGAGTTTCCGGAGTCGCCCGGCGCGCTGCTGCGCTTCCTGCAAACCCTGGGCACGCACTGGAATATTTCCCTGTTCCATTATCGCAGCCACGGTACCGACTATGGCCGGGTGCTGGCCGGGTTTGAGCTGAGCGACAGCGAACCCCAGTTTGAAGCGCACCTTGCCGAGCTGGGCTATGATTTTCATGATGAAAGCAGTAACCCGGCCTTCAGCTTCTTCCTGGCAGGCTAGCTACATTAATGCCCAGAACGCATCAATAAGCGGCTCACTGAGCCGCTTTTTTTGTACGCAAACGCCCAGTTCGAACGGCGCGACCATCTCCACATTATCCAGCTCAAGAATACGATTCCGCACCGACTCCGGGCTGTTCTCCAGCACAACGTCAGGCAGCAGCGCAATGCCGCATCCCAGCGCTACCATGGAGACAATCGCTTCGTGCCCGGCGACCGTCGCGTAAATCAGCGGATTGGGAATACGGCGGCGGCGGAACCACAAATCGATGCGCTGCCTGGCGGGGCCCTGGTCAGGCAGAATAAAGGGGATCTCAGACCAGGCTGGTTCAGCTTCTGTCGCCTGCGTGCGCACCGGGCAGGGTAGCGCAGGGGCAATCAACACTAGCGGGATCAGCCCAATCGGCGTAAAACCGATACTGGCCGGCAGCGTTTCCGGGCGTCCGGCAATCGCAATATCCGCCTCTGTGCTTTGCACCTTTTCCACGGCATCTGCGGCATCGCCGGTTGTCAGCTTAATTTCTACAAGGGGATGTTCAGCGCGGAAGCGATCCAGAATCGGCGGCAAATGGCTGTAAGCCGCCGTCACTGAGCAGAAAAGACGAAGCTCCCCGCTTAGCGACGGGCCATTCTGCCCGATGGAATGGAGCAGATGCTGATACTGCAAAAGCGTGTGCTGGGCAAACTGACGCAGCTGCTCGCCAGCGTCAGTCAGGGTGACCGTGCGGTTGTCCCGCAGGAACAGCGCCTGGCCAAGGTCCTCTTCCAGCCGCTGTATCTGACGTGACAACGTGGAAGGACTGACGTGCATCGCCCTTGCGCTGCGGCCAAAGTGGCGGCTTTCCGCCAGATGAAGGAACAGTTTCAGGTCACGGAGATCCATGCGATGGCGGCCTCATTTTTACGTTGCAGTTCTTGCAATGTCACGTTGTTAATATATCAATTTAAGCAATGCATTTCCTGTCATATGATAAGGATTATTCAGGGTAAGCAGCGCGCTGCTTACCCACCTTATTAAAAGACCCAGATAACCCTATACGGAGTACCCATGGCTAACTATTTCAACACATTGAACCTGCGCAACCAGTTAGCGCAGTTAGGCAAATGTCGTTTTATGGCGCGCGACGAATTTGCTGATGAAGCGAGCTACCTGAAAGGGAAGAAAGTCGTGATTGTTGGCTGTGGCGCTCAGGGTCTGAACCAGGGCCTTAACATGCGCGATTCCGGTCTGGATATCGCCTATGCACTGCGTGAAGAGGCTATTGCAGAAAAACGTGCCTCATGGCGCAAAGCGACGGAAAACGGCTTCAAAGTCGGCACCTATGAAGAACTGATCCCGCAGGCCGATCTGGTCGTTAACCTGACGCCAGACAAGCAGCACAGCGCCGTTGTCCAGGCCGTTCAGCCGCTGATGAAAGACGGCGCCGCGCTGGGCTACTCCCACGGGTTTAACATTGTGGAAGTGGGCGAGCAGGTTCGTAAAGATATCACCGTGGTCATGGTTGCTCCAAAATGCCCGGGTACGGAAGTCCGTGAAGAGTACAAACGTGGTTTCGGCGTGCCAACGCTGATTGCAGTACACCCGGAAAACGATCCGAAAGGCGAAGGTATGGCCATTGCCAAAGCCTGGGCAGCGGCCACCGGCGGTCACCGTGCCGGCGTGCTGGAATCCTCTTTCGTTGCCGAAGTGAAATCGGATCTGATGGGCGAGCAGACTATCCTGTGCGGCATGCTGCAGGCAGGTTCTCTGCTCTGCTTCGACAAGCTGGTGGCGGAAGGGACCGATCCGGCTTACGCTGAGAAGCTGATCCAGTTTGGCTGGGAAACCGTGACCGAGGCGCTGAAGCAGGGCGGCATCACCCTGATGATGGATCGCCTCTCTAACCCGGCGAAAGTCCGTGCGTTTACGCTGTCAGAACAGCTGAAAACCATCATGGCACCGCTGTTTCAGAAGCACATGGATGACATCATCTCGGGCGAATTCTCTTCCGGCATGATGGCCGACTGGGCTAATGACGATAAAAATCTGCTGGGCTGGCGTGAAGAGACCGGTAAAACGGCCTTTGAAACCGCGCCGCAGTATGAAGGGAAAATTGGCGAGCAGGATTACTTCGATCAGGGCGTGCTGATGATCGCCATGGTGAAAGCAGGCGTTGAGCTGGCGTTTGAAACTATGGTTGATGCTGGCATCATTGAAGAGTCTGCGTATTACGAATCCCTGCATGAGCTGCCGCTGATCGCCAACACCATTGCCCGTAAGCGCCTGTATGAGATGAACGTGGTTATCTCTGATACCGCAGAATATGGCAACTATCTGTTCTCTTATGCGGCCGTACCGCTGCTGAAAGAGTTTATGACCACGCTGCAACCGGGCGATCTGGGTAAAGCGGAGGCGGCTTCAGCGGCGGTGGATAATGCGCAGCTGCGTGATGTGAACGAAGCGATTCGCAACCATCCGATTGAATCTGTTGGTCGCAAACTGCGTGGCTATATGACCGATATGAAGCGTATTGCCGTTGCTGGTTAATCAGTAATCCAGACAAGCCTGGCCATTTGCGCCAGGCTTTTTTTTGCCTGTTTTCTGCCTCTCCTCCAGCAACATTTCCAGCAGCCAGCCCTGAGCATGAAGAAAATACGGCTTCAATCGCTCTGAGTTTTAGAATAAGGAATAACGCTCTGAATCACGAATGTCAGGCTGAAGGGGCTAATCAGAAGGTTTTGAAGTTGGATGGTGACAGGGAAGATCTGCGGATGGGGCAACAAGGTGTCTCAGGCAGGAAATCCGGCCGCTCTCGTAGGAGGGCCGGAATAGAAATCCCAGGTCAATCAGTTACGATACAACACTTTGATGATATGGAAACCAAACTGGGTGTGTAGCGGGCCGTAAGGCACCAGAAGCGGGCAGGAAAACACCACTTTATCAAAGGCCGGCACCATCGCGCCTTTCTTGAACTCGCCTAAATGGCCGCCTTTCTTACCTGAAGGACAGGTGGAGTGCTTTTTCGCCAGTTTCTCGAAATCGGCGCCTTCTTCCAGCTGAGCCAAAAGATCCTGAGCCAGTTTTTCTTCTTTAACAAGGATATGCATTGCTGCCGCGGTTTTTGCCATGATCGTACCTTGAGTCGTATGGATGCTGCTGGCTATACTACCACGCTGTAATTTCACCTCTGTTATTTTCTTCGGGCAATTTCCCTATGCGTCTTAATCCAGGTCAGCAGCATGCTGTCGAATTTGTTACCGGCCCTTGTCTGGTACTGGCCGGTGCGGGCTCGGGCAAAACGCGCGTCATCACCAATAAAATTGCTCACCTGATCCGTGAGTGTGGCTATCAGGCGAAGCATATCGCCGCGGTGACCTTTACCAACAAGGCATCGCGGGAGATGAAGGAGCGCGTGGCGCAGACGCTGGGCCGCAAAGAGGCGCGTGGCCTGATGATCTCTACATTCCATACGCTGGGCCTGGAGATCATCAAACGCGAATATGCCGCGCTGGGGATGAAATCCAACTTCTCCCTGTTCGACGACCAGGATCAGCTGGCGCTGCTGAAAGAGCTGACGGAAGAGTGGCTGGAAAATGATAAAACCCTGCTCCAGCAGCTGATCGCCACGATCGGCAACTGGAAAAACGATCTGATGGATCCTTCCCGGGCGGCAGCCTCGGTGAAATCTGAGCGTGACAGGATATTTGCCCACTGCTATGCGCTGTATGACAGGCACCTCAAAGCCTGCAATGTGCTCGACTTTGATGACCTGATCCTGCTGCCGACGCTGCTCTTTCAGCGCAACCAGGCGGTGCTGGAGCGCTGGCAGCAGCGTATTCGTTATCTGCTGGTGGATGAATATCAGGACACCAACACCAGCCAGTATGAGCTGGTAAAGCTGCTGGTTGGCGCACGGGCACGCTTTACCGTGGTGGGCGATGACGATCAGTCCATCTACTCCTGGCGTGGCGCCCGGCCACAGAACCTTGTCCTGCTGCAGGAAGATTTTCCGGCGCTGCAGGTGATCAAGCTGGAGCAGAATTACCGCTCCTCAGAACGCATCCTGAAAGCGGCAAACATCCTGATTGCCAACAACCCTCACGTTTTTGAAAAGCGGTTATTCTCTGAGCTGGGCTACGGTGCGGAACTGAAAGTAGTGACGGCGAATCATGAAGATCATGAGGCGGAGCGCGTTACAGGCGAGTTGATAGCGCATCATTTTATTAATAAAACCCAGTACAAAGATTATGCGATCCTGTATCGCGGTAACCATCAGTCACGGGTTTTTGAAAAGATGCTGATGCAGAACCGTATCCCTTACCGGATTTCCGGCGGCACCTCCTTTTTTTCTCGCCCGGAAATCAAAGATCTGCTGGCCTATCTGCGCGTGCTGACTAACGCTAACGATGACAGCGCCTTTATGCGCATCGTCAATACGCCAAAACGTGAAATCGGGCCAGCCACGCTACAGAAGCTGGGTGAGTGGGCGATGCAGCGCAATAAAAGCCTGTTCAGCGCCAGTTTTGATATGGGGCTGGGGCAGACGCTGACCGGAAGAGGACTGGAATCTCTTCAGCGCTTCACTTTCTGGCTGCAGGAGATCGCCCAGCTTGCCGAACGGGAACCGGTCACTGCGGTACGGGATCTGATTCGCGGGATAGATTATGAAAGCTGGCTATTTGAAACCTCCGCCAGCCCGAAAGCGGCCGAAATGCGGATGAAAAACGTCAATACGCTCTTTCAGTGGATGAGTGAAATGCTGGAAGGAAGCGATATTGATGAGCCGATGACCTTAACCCAGGTTGTCACCCGGTTCACGTTGCGTGACATGATGGAGCGCGGTGAAAGTGACGAAGAGTCCGATCAGGTTCAGCTAATGACGCTGCATGCCTCAAAGGGGCTGGAGTTCCCTTACGTTTTCCTGGTCGGTATGGAAGAAGGGCTGCTCCCGCACCAGAGCAGTATTGATGAAAACAACGTCGAGGAAGAGCGGCGTCTCGCCTATGTTGGCATCACGCGCGCGCAGAAAGAGCTGACCTTTACCCTTTGCCGTGAGCGCCGTCAGTACGGTGAGCTGATCCGGCCTGAGCCGAGCCGCTTCCTGCTGGAGCTGCCGCAGGACGATCTGAACTGGGAAACCGAGCGTAAAGTGGTCAGCCCCGAGCAGCGAATGCAGACGGGACAAAGCCGCGTGGCCAGCCTGAAGGCGATGCTTGAGAAAGCGAAAAATGGCGCAGGCTGAGTTGCCAGTATGACCGTAACAAGGGGCCCGTAAGGCCCCTTTTTACATCAGCGAATCGCCAGCGGCCAGTGTACGTAACTTTGCCAGTGGCACTCCTGCTCCAGCAGCTCGGCCCTCAGCGGATGCGCATTCAGCCAGCCAGCCGGGAGCGTAACGGTCAGGCAGTCTTCATCCGCGTGAAGCCGTACCGCCGGTAACGCATCATCGCGGCGGCGGCTGGCAAAAATGATCGCCAGCCGGAGCAGGCGGCAGAGGCGCTCAGCCTTGCGGGGCGGGATCGCATTCTGCTGGCTGAGAAGCGCCAGATCGATACTGTTTCCCTGATTTTGCAGCAGCGTGGCCAGCAGCTTTTTCTGGGCGGGGGTAAAACCGGGTAAATCGAGATGGCGGATCAGATAGGCCGCATGCTGGGGGGCCTGTTTGAAATCGACGCTGAGGCCAATTTCATGGATCTGGCAGGCGCTGTCGAGCAGCTCCTGACATCGCTCATCCAGCTTCCAGCCTGGGGAGACCTGATGGATAAAGCGCTCTGCCAGCAGGCGTACCCGCTCCGCCTGTTCGGAATCGATGGTAAAGCGGCGCTGAATATTATGCAGCGTGCGGCTGCGGATATCCCGGTCGACCGGCAAATGCAGCATGCCGTAAACCAGCCCTTCACGCAGCGCCCCGCCGGCCAGCGTCATGCTGCTGATATTCAGCTCGTTAAAGATGGCGATGAGAATCGACAGACCGCTCGGGAACACCAGCGCCCGTTCCAGGGTCAGTCCCTCAATTTCCAGCTCCTCCAGCTTGCCGCACTGGATCGCCCGCTGCCTGAGCTGCATGAGTTTGCTCAGGGTGATGCGTTCATCCATTCCCTGCGCCATCATGATTTCCTGCAGGGCCTGAACGGTACCGGACGCGCCGACGCAAACCTGCCAGCCCTGCGCCCGGAGCTGCGCGGCGATGGGCGCGATCATGGCGCGGGCGGCCTGTTCTGCCTGCTCAAAGTTAGCTTCGCCCAGATGACGGTCGCCGAAATAGCGCTCCAGCCAGGTCACGCAGCCCATCGAAAGACTGAACAGCAGCGTCGTCTGCGAGCCGCTGCCCGTGACCAGTTCTGTGCTGCCGCCGCCGATATCCACGACCAGGCGTTTATCAGCGCCGCCGGTCGTGTGAGCTACGCCCTGATAAATCAGGCGCGCTTCCTCTTCGCCGGTGATGACATTCACCGTACAGCCGAGGATTTGCTGCGCTTTTTGCAGAAAAATAGCGGCATTGGCGGCAAGACGAAGCGTTGCCGTGGCTACCACGCGGATCTGATCGGGGGGAATATCCTGTAGCTGTTCTGCAAACAGCCGCAGACATTGCCAGCCCCGCTCAAGGGCCTCGTCAGAGAGGCGGCTCTCCGCATCCAGCCCGGCGGCCAGCCGCACTTTGCGCTTGATGCGCGCAACGGTCTGGATATGGCCAGCCACCTCACGCACCACCAACATATGAAAGCTGTTCGATCCCAGATCGATCGCAGCATAAAGTGATGATGCGCTCAGCATGGCCGTTAACCTGAACGTTTGCGGTTGTTATTACGCGGTGCGCCACTGCGACGGTTATTATTGCCACCCCGACGCGGGCCGTTGCCGGAGCGGCTGCGGGTCAGGCGTTTGGGCGGCGGCAGTTCCGTCATCAGCGCATCGCTGTTGTAACGGCTGACGGGAATGCTGTGCCCGATATACTCTTCAATCGCAGGAAGATTAAGCGCGTATTCTTCACAGGCAAGGCTGATGGAGTGTCCGTTCGCGCCCGCGCGGCCAGTACGCCCAATACGGTGGACGTAATCTTCACGATCGTCAGGCAGATCATAGTTAAAGACGTGGGTGACGGCAGGAATATGCAGACCACGTGCGGCCACATCGGTCGCCACCAGGATATCCACATCCCCTTTGGTGAAGTCGTCCAGAATACGCAGGCGTTTTTTCTGCGCCACGTCGCCGGTCAGCAGACCCACGCGGTGACCATCGGCCGCCAGGTGACCCCAGATATCTTCACAACGGTGTTTGGTGTTGGCGAAAATAATCGCGCGGTCAGGCCACTCTTCTTCCAGAAGCGTTTGCAGAAGGCGCATTTTTTCTTCATTAGAAGGGTAAAAAAGCTCTTCTTTAATACGATGCCCGGTTTTCTGCTCCGGCTCGACTTCTACATATTCCGCATTGTTCATGTTTTCGAACGCCAGTTCGCGCACGCGGAAGGAGAGGGTGGCGGAGAAGAGCATATTCAGACGCTGGCTGGCAGCAGGCATCCGGCGGAACAGCCAGCGGATATCTTTGATAAAACCGAGATCGAACATACGATCGGCTTCATCCAGCACTACGACCTGAATCGCGCCGAGATTAACGTGATTCTGCTTGGCATAATCAATCAGACGGCCCGTGGTGCCGATCAGAATATCAACGCCGCTTTCCAGCACTTTAAGCTGTTTATCATAGCCATCGCCGCCATAAGCCAGCCCGAGCTTAAGGCCGGTGGCCTGCGCCAGCGGTTCAGCATCGGCATGAATCTGCACGGCCAGTTCGCGCGTTGGCGCCAGGATTAACGCACGCGGCTGATTAACCTGACGACCGTCCGGCGCGGGTTGAGAAAGAAGATGATGGAACGTTGACGTCAGAAACGCCATCGTTTTCCCGGTACCGGTTTGCGCCTGTCCCGCTACATCACGCCCGGAGAGCGTGAAAGGCAATGCCAGCGCCTGAATAGGCGTGCAGTTATGAAAGCCTTTAGTTTCAAGGGCTTCAATGACCTGAGGGTGCAGGGCGAAGTCGGAAAACTTCTGTTCGGTTAAGTGTGTTTTGCTCATAGTGTGGTAGAATATCAGCTTACTATTGCTTTACGAAAGCGTATCCGGTGAAATAAAGTCAACCTAAGTTGGCAGATTTTACGCCAACCAGCCAGGCATAATCTTTTGGAGTAAGACATGAGCAGCGATAAAATTGTTCACCTGACCGATGACAGCTTCGAAACCGACGTACTGAAAGCAGAAGGTTTGACGCTGGTCGACTTCTGGGCAGAGTGGTGCGGCCCTTGCAAAATGATCGCCCCCATTCTCGATGAAGTTGCCGAAGAATACGACGGCAAGCTGACAATCGCAAAACTGAATATCGACGAAAACCCAGGCACCGCGCCGAAGTATGGTATTCGTGGTATTCCTACTCTGCTGCTGTTTAAAAACGGCGAAGTAGCGGCGACGAAAGTGGGCGCCCTCTCTAAAGGCCAGCTCAAAGAGTTTCTGAACGCGAACCTGGGCTGATTCTCCGCCCGTGTCCGGCGGAGGGCGAATTTTTAGCTCTCCGCTAGACGCCCGGCAATATGCGTGCTAACTTACTTTTACTGCACTACGCACTTACCTGTAGTTTGAATCTTAGATTTACTCCTTGTTGAACACTGTGTTCCTCTGAATTTTACAGACGTTCAGCAATCTGACGGTTAGTTTTCATCAGCATTTCCGGCGTCTTGTCCTTACCGTCTCCACGACTCAGATCTGCGTTTTCCTGCACGTGATCATCGAGCGGACCCTGACAAGAATGCCATTAACAGGCATGGATTTTTCGCCATACCACTTACGACAATCATTTCGAGATTTACCCCGAGTTTAAGAACCCACCATTATGAATCTTACCGAATTAAAAAATACGCCGGTTTCTGACCTGATAACACTCGGCGAAAACATGGGGCTGGAAAACCTGGCGCGCATGCGCAAACAGGACATCATCTTCTCCATTCTTAAGCAGCATGCTAAAAGTGGAGAGGATATCTTCGGTGATGGCGTACTGGAGATATTGCAGGATGGTTTTGGTTTCCTCCGCTCTGGAGACAGCTCTTACCTCGCCGGTCCTGATGATATCTACGTTTCCCCCAGCCAGATTCGCCGTTTCAACCTTCGTACAGGTGACACCATCGCCGGCAAGATCCGTCCGCCGAAAGAAGGTGAGCGCTATTTTGCCCTGCTGAAGGTTAACGAAGTTAACTATGACAAACCGGAAAATGCCCGCAGCAAAATCCTGTTTGAAAACTTAACGCCGCTGCATGCCAACTCCCGCCTCCGTATGGAGCGTGGTAATGGTTCCACCGAGGATCTGACCGCGCGCGTACTGGATTTGGCTTCGCCAATCGGTCGCGGCCAGCGTGGCCTGATCGTGGCGCCGCCAAAAGCGGGTAAAACCATGCTGCTGCAAAACATCGCGCAGAGCATCGCCTACAATCATCCGGACTGCGTACTGATGGTACTGCTGATTGATGAGCGTCCTGAAGAAGTGACCGAGATGCAGCGTCTGGTTAAGGGTGAAGTTATCGCTTCCACCTTTGATGAGCCGGCATCCCGTCACGTGCAGGTTGCGGAAATGGTGATCGAAAAGGCCAAGCGTCTGGTTGAGCACAAGAAAGATGTGATCATCCTGCTGGACTCCATCACCCGCCTGGCTCGCGCCTATAACACCGTGGTGCCCGCTTCCGGTAAAGTGTTAACCGGTGGTGTGGATGCCAACGCCCTGCATCGTCCAAAACGCTTCTTTGGTGCCGCACGTAACGTTGAGGAAGGCGGAAGCCTGACCATTATCGCGACTGCGCTGGTGGATACCGGTTCGAAGATGGACGAAGTGATCTACGAAGAGTTCAAGGGCACCGGCAACATGGAACTGCACCTCGCGCGTAAAATCGCCGAGAAGCGCGTATTCCCTGCTATCGACTACAATCGCTCCGGCACGCGTAAAGAAGAGCTGCTTACCAGCTCTGAAGAGCTGCAGAAAATGTGGATCCTGCGTAAAATCATCCATCCAATGGGTGAGATTGACGCGATGGAATTCCTCATCAACAAGCTGGCGATGACGAAAACTAACGACGAGTTCTTCGATATGATGAAGCGCTCCTGAGGCATTTCTTCTGCCGCAGGTGAGTGGCGGGCACAATACCGGTGATAACGGTTTATTGCGTCAGCTAACTTGAGAAAACCCGGATAACGCCACGTTCAGACGTGGCGTTTTTCGTTTCCGGGTTATACGATAATTCGTCACGAGTTAAGTCAGATAGCTGATGAATACAGAGCGGAGAAGATGGAATTTCGCTGAAGTATTCTTCCTGCTTAAAAAAAAACAGAATCTTGTCGGCGTGTTTGGCACAATGTATGCCCTCAATACACCGGGATTCATAGCAGAGAGCTGGTTAATGTGAATTTACTCAATTTGAGTGCTGAGCTTGCGTTTATTTTCCTGTTTTCACTGGTTTTTCTATTTTTTGCCAGGAAGGTAGCCAAGAAAATTGGTTTAGTGGATAAGCCTAATTACCGTAAGCGGCATCAGGGCGTGATCCCTTTAGTGGGCGGGATCTCTGTCTTTGCCGGAATTTGCTTCACATTCTCAATTACTGACTATTACGTTCCCCACGCGCTGCTTTATATCGCCTGTGCCGGTGCGCTGGTGCTGGTCGGCGCGCTCGACGACAGGTTCGATATCAGCGTCAAGTTCCGGGCTGCCGTTCAGGCGGGCGTGGCCGTGGTGATGATGGCGGCGGCCAACCTTTATTTATTAAGTCTGGGGTATATTTTCGGTCCCTGGGAACTGGTCGTTGGTCCCTTTGGCTATGTGCTGACGCTATTTGCCGTCTGGGCCGCCATTAACGCCTTCAATATGGTCGATGGCATTGATGGCCTGCTGGGCGGGCTCTCCTGCGTCACCTTCCTGGCAATGGGGATCATCCTGCTAACCGATGGGCAGCAAAGCCTGGCCATGTGGTGCTTTGCGATGATTGCCGCCATCGTGCCTTATATCCTGCTTAACATGGGCGTATTTGGTCATCGCTATAAAGTGTTCATGGGCGATGCTGGCAGTACGCTGATCGGCTTTACCATTATCTGGATCCTGCTCGAAGCCACGCAGGGCCAGAACCATCCAATTACCCCTGTCACTGCGCTCTGGCTGATTGCCATACCGCTGATGGATATGGTGGCCATTATGTACCGCCGCCTCAGCAAAGGCATGAGCCCCTTTTCAGCCGACCGCCAGCATATTCACCATCTCATCATGCGCGCCGGATTCACCTCCCGACAGGCTTTTGCCCTGATTACTGCCGCGGCTGCGCTCCTTGCTGCCGTGGGCGTACTGGGTGAGTACCTGACGTTTATTCCTGAATGGATGATGCTGGTGCTGTTTCTGCTGGCCTTTATGCTTTATGGCTATTGCATCAAACGCGCGTGGCGGGTGGCGCGTTTTCTTAAAAGAATGAAACGCCGTATGCGCCGTAACACTAAGCTCGACAAGCCTTTCACTGACTGAAAGACCTCAGCACTGGATAACAAGGAAAATCAAGTATGACGCATCCTGACGTGGCCGATAACGAACTGGATATCCGTGGGCTCTGCTGCACCCTCTGGCGGGGGAAAATGTGGATTGCGGGCGGAGCGCTGCTATTTGCGCTGCTGGCCTATATCTGGTCCCTGCTGGTTACCCCTAAGTGGAGCACAACCGCCGTCACCGATCGTCCTACTGTGAATATGCTGAGCAGCTACTATTCGCAGCAGCAGTTCCTCAACAATCTTGACTCCCGGGCCAGTGACGCCGCAGATACCCCACCCTCCGTCGCCAGTGAAGCTTATCAGGAGTTCGTGATGCAGCTTTCCGCCTACGATACCCGGCGCGACTTCTGGCTGCAGAGCGACTACTACAAGCAGCGCAAGAGCGGCAACGCGCATGAAGATGCTGCACTGCTGGTGGAGCTGATCGACAACATCCAGTTTCAGCCTGCGGACGCGGCAAGAAGCCTCAACGATACGGTCAGACTGGTCGCGGAAACCGCCCCAGAGGCGAATACGCTGTTGCGGGGCTACATCGCCTTTGCTAACCAGCGGGCTGCCACCCATCTCAATGAGGAGCTGACGGGAGCCTGGGCTGCCCGGACGATTCAGCTTAAGGCGCAGGTGAAGAGGCAGGAAGCGGTGGCCAGAGCTATCTATAACCGGCAAATCAACAGCATACAGCAGGCGCTGAAAATTGCGCAGCAGCAGGGACTCGAGCGGGCTAAGACCGACACGCCTTCTGGAGAGCTGCCGGATTCTGAGCTGTTTCTGTTAGGACGTCCTCTGCTTCAGGGGCGCCTGGAAAATCTCCAGGCGACCGGGCCAGCTTACGATCTGGACTATGATCAGAATAAGGCCATGCTAGCCACGCTGAACGTTGGTCCTGTGCTGGTCAATACATTCCAGACCTGGCGCTATCTGCGCACGCCTGAAGAACCGGTGAAGCGTGACAGCCCTCGTCGCCTGTTTCTGATGATTATGTGGGGCGCCGTCGGAGCCCTGACGGGTGCCGGCGTTGCGCTGGTGCGCCGTCCCCGCGCCCGGACGACAAACGGTCAGTCGGTCAGTTAACAGACGAACGAAAGAGAGTAACAGTGAAAGTACTAACTGTTTTTGGCACGCGTCCGGAAGCGATCAAGATGGCGCCGCTGGTTCATGCACTCGCACAGGATAGTGAGATAGAAGCGCGTCTGTGCGTCACGGCCCAGCATCGTGAAATGCTGGATCAGGTACTGCAGCTCTTTGCCATTACCCCAGACTACGATCTTAATATTATGCGTCCCGGTCAGGGGCTGACCGAAGTGACCAGCCGTATCCTGGAAGGTCTGAAAGGCGTGTTTGCGGAATTCACGCCCGACGTGGTGTTGGTGCATGGCGATACCACGACCACCTTTGCGGCCAGCCTGGCGGCGTTTTATCACCGCATCCCGGTCGGGCATGTGGAAGCAGGATTGCGCACGGGCGATCTTTATTCCCCTTGGCCTGAAGAGGCTAACCGCACCCTGACAGGGCATCTGGCCACCTACCATTTTCCTCCCACCGAAGCGGCCAGACAGAATCTGCTGAGTGAGAACCTGAATGCTGCCCGCATGTTCGTTACCGGTAATACGGTGATCGATGCGCTGTTCTGGGTGCGCGATCGCGTACTGAAAGATGCCTCGCTGCATAGCAGCCTGGCGACGCGTTATCCTTTCCTGGATCCTGCTAAAAAGATGATTCTGGTTACCGGCCATCGTCGTGAAAGTTTTGGCGGCGGCTTTGAGCGCATCTGTAGTGCGCTGGCGGAGATTGCAAGACTGCATCCTGATGTGCAGATCGTCTATCCGGTCCATCTCAACCCTAACGTCAGCGAGCCGGTCAACCGCATTCTGCGCGGTATTGAGAATATCGTCCTGATTGAGCCTCAGGAGTATCTGCCGTTTGTCTGGCTGATGGTTCACGCCTGGCTAATCCTGACCGATTCGGGCGGGATACAGGAAGAGGCGCCTTCACTCGGCAAGCCGGTTCTGGTGATGCGTGAGACGACAGAGCGTCCGGAGGCGGTTGAAGCGGGTACGGTCCGGCTGGTCGGCACCGACGTGCAGAAGATCGTCAGCGAAGCGACCCGTCTGCTGAGCGACGAAGAAGCCTATCACTCGATGAGCCGTGCCCATAATCCTTACGGGGACGGACTGGCCTGCCAGCGGATTGTGCAGGCCCTGAAAAATAACCGGATTTCTTTATGAATTTTGACACTATTTCTGTGATCGGCCTGGGCTACATCGGCCTGCCCACCGCCGCTGCCTTTGCCTCCCGTCAGAAAAAGGTTGTGGGGATTGATATCAATCCCCATGCCGTGAAGACCATTAACCGCGGTGAGATACATATCGTTGAGCCTGATTTAGATCGGGTAGTAAAACAGGCGGTTGAGCAGGGCTTTCTGCGGGCGGCAACGCAGCCTGAACCCGCCGATGCCTTTCTGATCGCGGTGCCGACGCCGTTTAAAGACGATCATCAGCCGGATATGGCCTGGGTTAAAGCGGCGGCCGGATCGATAGCCCCGGTGCTGAAACGCGGCGATTTAGTGATCCTTGAGTCGACCTCTCCCGTTGGCGCTACCGAGCAGATGGCCGGGTGGCTGGCGGCGGCCAGGCCCGACCTGACGTTCCCCCAGCAGGCTGGCGACGAGGCTGATATTCACATTGCTTACTGCCCTGAACGCGTATTGCCGGGTAAGGTGATGGAAGAGCTGGTAACGAACGATCGGGTTATTGGCGGTATGACCTCAACCAGTTCTGCGCTGGCCTGCGACCTTTACAGGATTTTCCTGAAAGGCGAGTGCGTCACCACTAACGCCCGTACGGCAGAGATGTGCAAGCTCACCGAGAACAGTTTTCGTGATGTAAATATCGCCTTCGCTAACGAACTCTCGCTTATTTGCGCCGATCAGGGAATTAACGTCTGGGAGCTGATAAGCCTCGCTAACCGCCATCCGCGCGTCAATATACTCCAGCCTGGCCCAGGCGTTGGCGGGCACTGTATTGCCGTCGACCCATGGTTTATCGTGGCGCAAAACCCGGTACAGGCTCGCCTGATCCGCACCGCCCGCGAAGTGAACGACGGTAAGCCTCTCTGGGTGCTGGAGCAGGTGAAAAAAGCGCTGGCTGATTGTCTGGCGACCAGCGATAAGCGCGCCAGCGAGCTGCGGATCGCCTGTTTTGGCCTGGCGTTCAAACCGGATATTGACGATCTGCGCGAAAGTCCGGCAATGCACGTGGCCGGCATGATTGCCGGTTGGCACCCCGGGCAGATGCTGGTGGTGGAGCCGAATATTCATCAGCTTCCCTCCGCGCTGGCGGGCAAAGCGACGCTGGTGACGCTGGATGCGGCGCTACAGCAGGCAGATGTGCTGGTCATGCTGGTCGATCATGCGCAGTTTAAAGCGGTCGACCCTGCGCGCATTGCTTCTCACTGGCTTGTCGATACCAAAGGAGTGTGGCAGTGAAACGCATCCTGGTAACCGGGGGGGCTGGCTTTATTGGCTCCGCCGTTGTACGGCATATACTTAATACGACCGCTGATTCGGTGCTGGTGCTCGACAAGCTGACCTATGCGGGCAATCTTGCGTCCCTTGCCAGCGTTGCTGAGCATTCCCGTTTTGCCTTTGAAAAAGTGGATATCTGCGACCGCGCCGCCGTTGACCGGGCGATAGCGCATTACCGGCCCGAGCTGATTATGCACCTGGCGGCGGAAAGCCATGTCGATCGTTCCATTGACGGGCCGGTAGCCTTTGTGGAAACGAACATCATCGGCACCTATATAATGCTGGAAGCGTCCCGCCATTACGTGGCGACCCTCTCCGGAGCGGAAAAAGACGCTTTCCGCTTTCATCATATTTCAACAGATGAGGTGTTTGGCGATCTGGAAAACGATGCGGACTTCTTTGTCGAAACCACGCCTTATGCTCCGAGCAGCCCCTATTCTGCGACCAAAGCCAGCAGCGATCACCTTGTTCGCGCCTGGCACCGCACCTATGGTTTGCCGGTTATCGTGACCAACTGCTCAAACAACTACGGGCCTTACCATTTCCCGGAAAAGCTTATTCCGCTGATGATTATCAACGCGCTGGCCGGGAAACCGCTGCCGGTGTATGGCAACGGCGCGCAGATCCGCGACTGGCTCTACGTTGAAGATCACGCCGCGGCCCTTTACCTGGTTGCCAGCGAAGGAAAACCGGGGGAAACCTACAATATTGGTGGTCATAACGAACGCCGTAATCTTGAGGTCGTGGAAACAGTCTGCGACCTGCTTGATGAGCTGGCGGAAAGCAAGCCGGCGGGCATCACCCATTTTCGGGAGCTGATCCAGTTCGTGGCGGACCGGCCGGGGCACGATCGTCGCTATGCCATTGATGCGGGAAAAATTGAGCGTGAGCTGGGCTGGCGGCCGCACGAAACCTTTGAGTCGGGGATGCGTAAAACGGTCAGCTGGTACCTGGAAAACCGCCAGTGGTGGCAAAGCATCCTTGACGGTAGCTATCAGGGCGAACGTTTAGGATTGTCATTATGACCGGCAACGTTTCAGGAGGTGCGCAATGAAAGGTATTGTACTGGCGGGCGGGTCGGGGACACGCCTCTACCCCATTACGCGAGGCATCTCAAAACAGCTGCTGCCGGTGTACGACAAGCCGATGATTTACTATCCGCTGTCGGTACTGATGCTGGCGGGGATACGCGATATTCTGATCATCACCACGCCTGAAGATAAGCCGCATTTTCAGCGTCTGCTGGGCAACGGTGAAGAGTTTGGCATTCAGCTTACCTATGCCGTTCAGGCACAGCCAGACGGACTTGCTCAGGCTTTTATCATCGGGGAATCTTTCCTTAACGGAGAGAGTTGCTGCCTGGTGCTGGGCGATAACATTTTCTTCGGTCAGGGCTTCAGTCCCAAGCTCAGACAGGTTGCTGCGCAGAGCCGGGGCGCGACGGTATTTGGCTATCAGGTCATGGATCCTGAGCGGTTCGGCGTGGTCGATTTTGATGAGGAGTTCCGGGCGTTATCCATTGAGGAAAAACCGAAAGAACCGAAATCCCGATGGGCGGTGACCGGCCTCTATTTTTACGATAATCAGGTGGTCGATTTTGCAAAGCGCGTGCAGCCTTCTGAGCGCGGCGAGCTTGAGATCACCAGCATTAACCAGATGTACCTTGAAAAAGGCGAGCTGACCGTTCAGCTGCTTGGACGCGGATTCGCCTGGCTTGATACCGGCACCCATGACAGCCTGATTGAAGCCAGCACCTTTGTACAAACCGTCGAAAAAAGGCAGGGATTCAAAATCGCCTGTCTGGAAGAGATCGGCTGGCGCAACGGCTGGCTCTCCGATGATGAAGTGCGTCGCTCAGCCCAGGCGCTGGCGAAAACCGGCTACGGCCACTATCTGGTGGATCTTCTGCATGCCCGTCCACGCCAGTATTAATTCCCTGCAATGGGAAAGCGAATTCTTCAACCTGAACGTTGGCCTGCTCGACCTTTCCGGCGATCTGCTGCTGGACGACGCCGCGTTGCAGGGTTATGACATCGTGCAGGCCAAACTGCTCTCCCAGCAGACGGCGGAGTTGGATGCGCTCGGCGCACTGGGCTTCCGTCTGGTGGAAGGTGAAGCGGATTTCGTGATGGGCCTTGATGCTGCGGCGCGGCCTGCGGGCATTCGTATCGCGCGGGCTGAACATATTCCCGCCCTGCGAAGCGCGGCCGGTGAAGCCTTTGCCTGGAGCCGGTTTCGTTCGCCCTGGTATCCGGCAGGTGAGAGCAGCCGCTTTTACGCACGCTGGATAGAAAATGCTGTGCTCGGTACTTTCGATCATCAGTGCCTGCTCGCGGTGGACGACGAGGGCCATATGCAGGGATTTATTTCACTGCGCGAGTTATCCGACGGCAGCGCAAGGGTTGGCCTGCTGGCGACGCTACCTGCCGCGCAGGGGCTGGGCGTGGGCCAGCGACTGCTGGCGGCGGCCACTGACTGGTGCCGCGCCCGCAGGCTTACGCGCCTGCATGTTGCCACGCAGCTCAGCAATCTGCCGGCGCTCCGACTTTATCAACGCTGTGGCGGCGTCATCGAACGCACCGCCTGGTGGCTCTACAGGTGACCCTATGATCCCGTTTAACGCCCCACCGATAGTGGGAACCGAACTTGAATACATGCAGTCGGCCATGGGCAGCGGCAAGCTCTGTGGCGATGGCGGATTTACCCGCCGCTGCCAGCAGTGGATGGAAAACCGGTTTGGCAGCCAGAAAGTGCTGCTAACGCCATCCTGCACCGCCTCGCTGGAAATGGCGGCAATCCTGATCGACATTCAGCCCGGCGATGAAGTGATAATGCCGAGCTACACCTTTGTCTCAACGGCGAATGCTTTTGTGCTGCGCGGAGCCACCATTGTTTTTGTCGATATTCGTCCGGATACGCTCAATATGGATGAAAATCTGATTGAGGCGGCGATCACCAACAAAACAAAAGCCATCGTGCCGGTCCATTACGCCGGCGTCGCCTGTGATATGGACCTCATTATGGCTATTGCCGACAAGCATAAGCTGTTTGTTATTGAGGATGCCGCGCAGGGTGTGATGTCCAGCTATAAAGGAAGAGCGCTGGGCACAATTGGGCATATCGGCTGCTTCAGCTTCCATGAGACAAAAAACTACACGGCAGGCGGCGAGGGCGGGGCGACCCTGATCAACGCTCCAGCCCTGGTGGAACGGGCGGAAATTATCCGCGAGAAAGGCACCAACCGCAGCCAGTTTTTTCGCGGGCAGGTGGATAAATATACCTGGCGGGACATCGGTTCAAGTTATCTGATGGCTGACCTTCAGGCCGCCTTTCTCTGGGCGCAGCTGGAAGCGGCGGGGCGTATCAACGAGCGCCGTCTTCAGCTGTGGCAGCGCTATTACGATGCGCTGCAGCCCGTTGCCGCCAGCGGCAGGATCGCGCTGCCCGCGTTACCGCCTGACTGCCAGCATAATGCGCATATGTTTTACATTAAGCTGCGTGACAATGACGATCGCAGCAGTCTGATAGACTGGCTGAAAGAAGCGGAGATCCTGGCCGTGTTCCATTATATCCCGCTGCACTCTTCACCTGCCGGTGAGCGGTTCGGACGCTTTCATGGCGAAGATCGTTATACGCAGTCAGAAAGCGAGCGTCTGCTGCGGCTGCCCCTGTTTTACAACCTGTCTGATAATAACCAGACAACGGTCATCAACTCGCTGCTGAGCTATTTCTCCTGATATGTCACTGGCTAAGGCTTCCGTATGGACGGCAGCGTCCACGCTGGTAAAAATCGTTGCCGGGCTGCTGGTCGTGAAAATGCTGGCGGTGGCGTTCGGCCCCTCTGGCGTCGGGCAGGCAGGTAACTTTCGTCAGTTGATCATTGTACTGGGCGTGCTGGCAGGGGCGGGTATCTTTAACGGCGTGACGAAATATGTCGCCGAATTTCAGCAGCAGCCCCAGGATCTGAGGGCCGTCACCGGGACCGCTTCCGCAATGGTGCTGGGATGTTCAGCGCTGATCGCCGTGATATTTTTGCTCTTTGCCGGACCGATAAGCGCTGGCTTATTTGGCCACGATCGCTATCAGCATGTCATCAGGATAGTGGCGTTTTTGCAGGTCGGTATTGCGCTGGCTAACTTCTCGCTGGCGATCGTTAAAGGCTTCCGCGATGCGCGCGGTAACGCGCTGGCGCTGATTGTCGGCAGTCTGGCTGGCGTGGCGGCCTGGTTTATCTGCTACTGGCTGGGCGGCTACAGCGGGGCGCTGGTGGGGCTGGCGATGGTGCCTGCGCTGGTCGTCGTGCCAGCCGTGCTGACGCTGGCGAAGCGCGGGCATCTGCCGCTAAGTTATCTTAAACCGGTCTGGGACCGCGGGATCGCGCGGAATCTGAGCAAGTTTACGCTGATGGCGCTAATCACCTCCGTGACCTTGCCCGTTGCATGGATCATGATGCGTAACCTTCTGGCTGCGCATGAGGGCTGGGATCAGGTTGGTCTGTGGCAGGGGGTGACCAGTATTTCGGATGCCTACCTGCAATTTATCACCGCGTCCTTCAGCGTTTATCTGCTGCCAACCCTCTCCAGACTGACCAGCAAAGCGGCGATATCGCGGGAAATCATACGCTCGCTCAGCTTTGTGTTGCCCGCCGTCGCGGCCGTCAGTTTCACCGTCTGGCTGCTGAGGGATCTGGCTATCTGGCTGCTGTTTTCCAGTCAGTTTTACGGTATGCGCGATCTGTTTGTCTGGCAGCTGACCGGCGACGTTTTTAAAGTGGGCGCTTATGTATTTGGCTATCTGGTGATCGCGAAAGCCTCGCTGCGGTTTTACATTCTTACCGAGGTGAGCCAGTTTATCCTGCTGACGGCGTTCGCCCACTGGCTGATCCCGCTGCACGGCGCGACCGGCGCAGCGCAGGCCTATATGGCAACTTACATGGTTTATTTCACGCTTTGTACTGGCGTATTTCTTCTCTATCGTAGAAAAACATGATCACATTGATTCACGTTCTGGGTTCACCCATTCCACACCATAATCAGACCGTACTGCGTTTTTTTAACGAGGTGCTCTCTACAGCGATTCCCACGCAAACGCCGCGCCAGTTCTGGATCGTAGGCGAGCCCCCCGCAGGCGCGGAATTTGAGGCGCTGACTATCCGCAGTTTCCCGGATAAGCGTGCCATAGCCCAGGCGGTAACGGCGCGCGCGAGGCAGGACCGGCAAACCCGCTTCTTCTTCCACGGGCAGTTCAATCCCGCGCTGTGGCTGGCGCTCCTGACCGGAAAAATTCGCTCCCCGCAGTTTTTCTGGCATATCTGGGGAGCCGATCTCTATGAAGCCGGTGAGGGTCTGCGCTTTCGGTTGTTTTATCTGATGCGCCGGCTGGCGCAAAAGCGCGTGGGGCGGGCGTTCGCCACCCTGGGCGACATAGCGCATCTGCACCAGCGCCATCCCGATCTGCCCGCGTCTCTGCTCTACTTTCCTACCCGTATGGCGAAGACGGCACTGCCGCCGGCGCAGAAAAGTGCCGGCCTGACCGTGCTTTTAGGCAATTCTGGCGATGCCAGTAACCGCCATATCCAGGCGCTGAAGGAGATCCATCAGCAGTTTGGCGATGCGGTGTCGGTGATAGTGCCGATGGGGTATCCGGCGGACAATGAGGCCTATATTCAGCAGGTGCGGGAAACCGCTGAGGGGCTTTTCTCCGCCGATAAGCTGACTATCCTCACTGATAAACTCGAATTTCCGGACTATTTAGCGCTGATCTCGCGTTGTGATTTAGGCTATTTTATTTTTGAACGCCAGCAGGGCATCGGCACCCTTTGCCTGCTGATTCAGGCCAATATTCCTTTTGTGGTAAACCGTAAAAATCCGTTCTGGCACGACCTGGCCGGGCAGAACGTGCCGGTGCTGTTTGCGGGTGATGCGCTTAACCCGCAGCTTGTTGAAGAAGCCCGCCGGCAAATGGCGCTACTGGATAAAACAGCAATCGCTTTTTTCGACCCGGCTTATGTTGAAGGGTGGAAGCAGGCGCTCGTTCTGGCCGAAGGAGAAACACCATGACAATGGCAGAGTTTACTGGCTTGCTGGTGGTCTATCTTATTTCGCTGGGCGTCATCCTGACGCTGACCTGGCGCGAATTTCGCCGGGTGAAGTTTAATTTCAATGTCTTCTTTTCATTGCTGTTCCTGCTGACCTTCTATTTTGGCTTTCCCCTGACCTGCATGCTGGTATTTGGTTTTGAAGTGCAGGTTGTACCGCCGGAATATCTTCTCCAGGCTCTGCTCTCCGCTACTGGATTTTATGTCATCTACTATGTGAGCTACAAAACGAGGCTCAGAGCGGCCTCGGACAGGCCGCCGCGGCCCGTCTTCACCATGAACCGGGTGGAAACGCATCTGACCTGGGGCATATTGATGCTGATCGCGCTGGGAACGGTGCTGGTCTTTTTCCTGCACAACGGCTTTCTGCTGTTTAAGCTGCACAGCTACAGCCAGATCTTTTCCGCTGAGGTTTCCGGCGTCGCGCTTAAACGATTTTTCTATTTCTTTATCCCCGCCATGCTGGTGGTGTACTTCCTTCATCAGAGCTTCCGTAACTGGCTGCTGTTTCTGGTCGCTACCGTCAGTTTCGGCCTGTTAACCTATATCATCGTAGGCGGCACGCGGGCCAATATCATTATCGCCTTTGCGCTGTTTTTATTTATTGGCATCATTCGCGGCTGGATAACACTTTGGATGCTGGCAACCGCAGGTGTGGCAGGCATTGTCGGGATGTTCTGGCTGGCGCTGAGACGCTACAACCTGGATGTCAGTGGCGCAGAAGCCTTTTATACGTTCCTCTACCTGACGCGGGATACCTTTTCGCCCTGGGAGAACCTTGGCCTGCTGCTGCAAAATTATGACAAGATTGATTTTCAGGGGCTGGCGCCGATAGTGCGGGACTTCTACGTCTTTATTCCCAGCTGGCTGTGGCCGGACAGGCCCTCCCTGGTGCTGAACAGCGCAAACTATTTTACCTGGGAAGTGCTGAACAACCATTCGGGCCTGGCTATTTCGCCAACGCTCATCGGTTCTCTGGTGGTGATGGGCGGCGTCTGGTTTATTCCGCTGGGCGCGGTGGCGGTCGGACTGATTATTAAATGGTTCGACTGGCTGTACCAGAAAGGGCAGCAGGAAAGGAACCGCTATAAGGCCGCTATTCTGCAAAGCTTCTGCTTCGGCGCGGTATTCAATATGATTGTGCTCGCCAGGGAAGGCGTAGATGCCTTTGCCTCCCGCGTCGTCTTTTTCTGCCTGATCTTTGCCGCAACGGTAGTGATTGCCAAGCTGCTTTACTGGCTTTTCGACCGTGCCGGCCTGATACAGGCCAGAAACCCAGCGAAGGCGCTTTCGGCAAAGCGCGCCACTTATCAGGGCTGATGGCCCACATTGTTTCAGTTGACTCAAAGGAAAAGATCATGGATGCCCCATCCTCAGTACCGCAGTATCAGATCCGTGGCATCACGCTGCTGGGTTTTCGCGATATGGCGGGGTTCCTTGATTATCTCTATCAGGGAGAGCGCCTCAGAACCGGTACGCTGGTCGCCATTAACGCAGAAAAAGTCCTTAAAACGGAAAGCCAGCCTGAAATTAAGCAGCTGATCAACGCGGCGGAATATAAATATGCGGATGGCATCAGCATTGTTCGCGCTATCCGCAAGAAATATCCGCAGGCAGAGGTCAGCCGGATTGCCGGTGCCGATCTGTGGGAGGCGCTGATGGCGCGTGCCGGACGTGAAGGCACGCCCGTTTTCCTGGTTGGCGGCCAGCCGGCGATTCTGGAGCAGACCGCAGACAAGCTGCGGCGTCAGTGGAACGTGAATATCGTTGGCGCCCAGAATGGTTACTTTGCGCCTGCGGAACGTGATGCGCTTTTTGCCCAAATCGCCGCCAGCGGTGCGAAAATTGTTACCGTTGCGATGGGCTCGCCTCGTCAGGAAGAATTTATGCAGGCGTGTAAGGCGGTCTGTCCCGATGTCCTCTATATGGGCGTAGGAGGCACCTACGACGTTTTCACCGGCCATGTGAAGCGAGCCCCTAAGATTTGGCAGAAGATGGGTCTTGAGTGGCTTTACCGGCTGATTGTGCAGCCTTCACGTCTGCCCCGTCAGCTCAGTTTGCTGAAATTTCTCAATTATTACTGGCGGGGCGATCTTTAATTCAGGAAAAAGTCTTCGTGGTAATAGCTGGAATGCAAGGGTTTATCGTGCAGAATTTGTGCAAAACGTACGTGATTCAGACAGAACGCACAAAGCGTAATCAAACAACTTTATTTGTGAAAAAAGCACTGGACAGGATCGGCTCAAATCCGTAGTATGCCCATCCGCAACGGCGCTATGCGCCCGTAGCTCAGCTGGATAGAGCGCTGCCCTCCGGAGGCAGAGGTCTCAGGTTCGAATCCTGTCGGGCGCACCATTAAGTTGTGTGCAAGAGCTGCGGTGGTAATAACCGCGTTAGTAAAGAAGTAAGCAGTAAAGAAGTAGGGGTGGTGGCTATAGCTCAGTTGGTAGAGCCCTGGATTGTGATTCCAGTTGTCGTGGGTTCGAGTCCCATTAGCCACCCCAGATTTTGTCAGGTATGCGAAGGTGGCGGAATTGGTAGACGCGCTAGCTTCAGGTGTTAGTGTCTTAACGGACGTGAGGGTTCAAGTCCCTCTCTTCGCACCACAAAATCAGCAGTGAAGATGTACTCGTCGGCGAGTAGCGCAGCTTGGTAGCGCAACTGGTTTGGGACCAGTGGGTCGGAGGTTCGAATCCTCTCTCGCCGACCACTTTTCAAAACCTTGCCGAGGCAGGGTTTTCTGCTTAAGGTCCGCAGATCTGAGCAACAGCAGTATCAGCACGATATCGGCGAGTAGCGCAGCTTGGTAGCGCAACTGGTTTGGGACCAGTGGGTCGGAGGTTCGAATCCTCTCTCGCCGACCAATTTAGAAAAGGCCAGCTCTTGAGCTGGCCTTTTTGTCTCTGTCGCTCACAGAGGATGAGAACCTCCGAAGGAGGTTTGAGCCGAGCGAAGCGAGACAACGTTGCTTTAGCAACGGCCCGAAGGGGAATAATCCTCTCTCGCCGACCAATTTAGAAAAGGCCAGCTTTCGAGCTGGCCTTTTTGTCTTTGTCGCTCACAGAGGATGAGAACCTCCGAAGGAGGTTTGAGCCGAGCGAAGCGAGACAACGTTGCTTTAGCAACGGCCCGGAGGGGAATAATCCTCTCTCGCCGACCAATTTAGAAAAGGCCAGCTTTCGAGCTGGCCTTTTTGTCTCTGTCGCTCACAGAGGATGAGAACCTCCGAAGGAGGTTTGAGCCGGGCGAAGCGAGACAACGTTGCTTTAGCAACGGCCCGGAGGGGAATAATCCTCTCTCGCCGACCAATTCAGAAACCCCGCTCAGGCGGGTTTTTTGTTTTTGCCGGACGGCCAGCCCTGAGCGCGCAGCGGTATCCTCTCTCTGGCACGCCCTGTGCTATAGTAGTGCTGTAGATGCTCATTCCACTCCTTATGTTCGCTAACGCTTCATAAATCCGGGAATGATGCAGAGCCCCTTAGGGTACCTGTTGTCCACCCACCCATATCGTTGTAAGACCTTACGGGAGTCAGGACACTACGTTGAGTCAGGTACCAGCCAATTTGTTTTACCGATCTGAACTTTACACCTGCCCTGCGGCGGGTGTTTTTTTGCCTGTGCACCGGCCGCCCTCAGACAGCGGGCAAAAAAAAGCCGGGCGGGCGCCCGGCTCTATCTTAATGCCAGGGATTAGTTATTTTTCAGCGTCAGCAACAGGCCGTCACGCCGCATTTCAGCCGCTTCCTCAGGCTTCTGCTGACGATCCAGCGTATCGGCCAGCCAGGCATAGTCAAAGGCATCAGGACGCTGCTTCAGCGCCTCTCTGAACGCCTCGCTTGCCTGCGCCCATTCACCATGCTTCATCAGCAGCTGACCCAGCGTACTTTGCAGCAGCGGCGTCGCGCCATGCTGCTTGATCTGCTGACGAAGGGCTTTTTCCAGCTGCTCGGGGTTGCCTGCCTTCAGGCGCGGCATCAGCAGGATCAGACGCTCGTCATAGCCACGCTTCAGGCCATCCAGCACAATCGCCTGCGCGGTATCGTGATCGTTGCAGACAATTAAGTGATCCGCCATAGCAACCTGTAACGCGGGTTCATGGCGGGTTTTCCGGCTCTGGGCCTGCCACCAGCTTTTCAGCCCTTCGCTGCCCTGTTCAGCCATCGCCTGGTTCATCAGACCCAGCCACGCATCCTGCTTCAGCGCCAGACGGTGGGCTTCATCTGCCACCTGCGCTTTTTCCATTGAGGGAAGGATATCCAGCAGAGCGTTCCAGGCACCGGTACGTACATATGCCTGTTCGGCCAGACGAAGCACTTCAGGATGGCGGGGCGCGACTTCGAGCAGACGGTCGATGCCGTTGCGTGCGGCATGATCTTCATTACGCGCCAGCTGAATACGTACGCGGGTGATCTCAACCGGCAGCTGATCGCTACCTGCCAGCTCAGCGGCACGCTCAAGATGCTGATTTGCGCGGATCTCATCGCCACGCTGCTGGGCAGCTTCCGCCGCCAGCAGATAGTTGACGACCGGCTGCTCGGCGTGATCGGCATTGCGTGACAGCAGCTTCTCAACCTGGCGATAGTCTCCTTCCGCCAGCTTAATCAGAGCGGCGTTCGTTTGCTTACGGGCGCGTTTGCCTTTGCGACCGCGGAACCAGCCGCGGGTGCGCGCGCCCGTTCTGAACAGGCGACGCACTACCCACTCGATAATCAATATGGCGATAAGCGCCAGGATCAGGATAATCACCAGACCCGTGACGCTGGTTTCGATGTTCCAGCTGTCGGTCTGGATCAGCACATAACCCTGATGTCCGGCCAGCAGAGGTCCAAGCACCACGCCCGCCATCAGTAACAGAAATAGGATCAGAACTTTAAGCATGCTTATTCTCCCTGCTGCTGTTGCCCTGCGCCGGGCTGAGCCAGCAGGCTGCGTACGCGCGTTTGCATCAGTTTATCCAGCATAGGCTGGCTTTGCAGCGCTTCAGGAAGATCCATCGACACGTTTTGCTGGCTCAGCTCATCCAGCTGGCTCAGAAAGGTTTTCGTCGCTGGATCCCGGCTGTCAAACCAGGCGCGAACCCAGGCCGATACCGTATCGATTGACTGCCGGTAGATTTCATCCTGATGTCGCGGTACCGCCTGCGCGGCGATAAGCAGACGCGAGCGTATATTCTCGCGCAAATACACATCCTGATTAGGGGCAAGCAGCGGCTCAGCGGTGGTATCGCGGCGACGGATGGTAATAAAATCATCCATAAAATTGTGCCAGCTTTTCACCAGGTTCTGTCGCCATTCGCGCAGTGAGGAAGAGAGTTCACCGCCGTCGGCATCCATCGGCGCATCGTCACTGTCATTGTCAGCCAGGCGCAAATTATCCACGCCGTTAGCCAGCTGATTCAGCTTGAGGATGGTCCCGTCATAGTCAACCTGGCTGAGCGCCGCGAGGGTACTGATATCGTTGGTCAGCGCACGGCGGGCCTCGATCAGGCTGGGATCGTTCATATCCGCCAGGCTGGCGTCCGCGCTTTTCAGCAGGGCGACGGCGGTGGTGACGTCCTGATCGCTCCACAGTTTACGTCCGGCCAGCTTCACCAGGTAGTCTGCCTGCGCCAGCAGCCAGGTCTGGGCATCATTACCGGAAATGGTGGCGACTTTCTCTTTCAGCTCATCCAGCTGCTGACTCGTGGCGGCCTGCTGCTGGCGTGACGTATCCAGCTCGCTGGTTGCGGCGGTCATTTGCTGCTCCAGCGCTTTTTTGTCGCTGCTGGCCTGCTGCTGTAAATCAGCAAGCTGCTGGGCCAGCGCCTCACTGGTGGCGGCCTGATTCTGCGCCAGGTGTTTACCGTAAAAAGCGAGGCCTGCACCTGAGGCCAGCGCTATGGCAATCGCCAGGATGGCCAGCTTCGTCCCGGTATTGTTAGCTTTGCGGCGTGGCTTTTGCTCCGGAGTTGAAGTGTCCACCACCGGGGTGGTCTCCTCAACTATGGCAGAGGAATCTTTTTGTTCCGTCATTGTCGCTCTTCCCATCTTTAGGTTTGTTGTAACGCTCGTAGCAACGCGTCGTTATCGGCACCATCGGCTATCCGGATATCCCGCCAACGCAGCTCCTTTGCGCGGATCGCCAGACGTTCACTGACGACAATCAGCCGGCAGTGCAAAAGCCACTCCTCACGATCTATCTCAAGGAACAGCGAGTAAAGCTGTTGCAGCATTTCGCCGCTGGTCACGACCAGCGTATCAATCCCACGATCGCGCCAGCGGCGGCCTTCTGTCGCGCCCTGATAAATTTTTGCACAGCGTTGATAGCATTCAACAAACTGTACATCAGCTCCGCGCTGTTGCAAGGTTTCCGCCAGTAATTCGCGGCCACCGTTGCCGCGCAGTATCAGCGCACGCCTGTCGGCGACCTGCTGAAGCGTGGGGAGTTGGATCAGGACTTCGCTGGTTTCACGTTCATGCGGCCAGATGACGTTCAACCCGCTGGCGGCGTGAAGGGCCAGCGCAGTGGTGCGCCCTATTGCATAATAGTTCAGGCTGGCGGGCCAGCTTGCACCCGCCCGGGCCATTGCCGGTTGGGCATAATGAATAGCATGCTGCGATAAAATAAAGACTAAATCGCCGGGCCGTAGCGAATTCAGCTCGCCGGGCAGGCTGTCCAGCTGCGTGCCGGGGGTAAATTCGATCAGCGGCATCGTCCACGCCTCCCTGCCTGCCTGACGCAAGCGGCTGACCAGCGTCTGGGCAGCCGGTTCAGGACGTGTGACGAGTATGGTCATGCGGGCGGATTCCCCTGATAAACTTCTCTAAGAATTTCACGCGCGCCGTTATCCAGCAGCTCTTCCGCCAGGGATATGCCCATTTTTTCGGCGTCTTCGCGTGGGCCCCGGCGCTCGCCACGGATCATTTCTTTACCGTCCGGTGAGCCGACCAGGCCCCGCAGCCACAGCATGTCGCCTTCCAGCACGGCGTAGCTCCCGATTGGCACCTGACAGCCGCCTTCAAGGCGGGTATTCATCGCACGTTCCGCCTTTATGCGCGTGGCAGTATCATCATCGTTCAGTGCGGAGAGCAGCGTGATGGTCTGAGCGTCATCCAGACGGCATTCAATACCGACGGCGCCCTGGCCGACTGCGGGCAGCGACTCTTCTGCGGGCATCGCGTGACGGATACGGTCGCCCAGGCCCAGGCGTTTCAGGCCTGCAACGGCGAGAATGATGGCGTCATATTCGCCGGCATCCAGTTTACCGAGGCGGGTACCCACGTTGCCGCGCAGGGAGTGGATGCGCAAGTCCGGACGGCGTGCGCTCAGCTGGCACTGACGGCGCAGGCTGGACGTGCCGACCACAGCGCCTGCAGGCAGCGCGTCAACGGAGTCGTACTGGTTAGAGACGAAAGCATCAAGCGGATCTTCACGTTCGCAAATCGTGACCAGGCCCAGCCCTTCCGGGAAATCAATAGGGACGTCTTTCATGGAGTGAACGGCGATATCCGCGCGATCGGAAAGCATCGCCAGCTCCAGTTCTTTAACAAAAAGTCCTTTGCCGCCAACCTTCGCCAGCGGGGTATCGAGGATCACATCGCCCTTGGTTACCATCGGTACCAGCTCAACGCGAAGCCCCGGATGGCAAGCCATCAGGCGCTGCTGAACATAATGTGCCTGCCACAGGGCAAGCGGACTTTGTCGGGTGGCAATTCTTAAAATTTTGTCTAACATGCTTCTTACCGTTTTGATCGTTCATTGATTATCCTATCATTGATACCGGAATGCTGTCAGTTTCCGCGGTTTCAAACGGCAGGAAAGGGACGGATTCCGGGATCTTCGGCCAGCTTGAACGTAAAACGTGCTAATATGTTGTGTAGCGCAACTTTCTTTACGGTCAATCTGTCTGGTGTTAGATTGATCACGTTTCCAGCAATAATTTGCACGACTATTTCTAAACCAAGCGGCAAATTTCGGAAACAGGGTTTTTTGTAAGCACTGGGATAATCAGGCGAGACGTCTTGTACCTCTACATAGAGACACTGAAACAGAGACTGGATGCCATCAACCAGCTGCGCGTCGATCGCGCTCTGGCTGCCATGGGGCCTTCGTTCCAACAGGTCTACAGTCTGCTGCCAACCTTATTACATTATCATCATCCACTGATGCCGGGTTATCTTGAAGGTAACGTTCCACATGGCATCAGCTTCTACACGCCTGATGAAAGTCAGATTGCCTATCTTGATGATTTAATTGAAAAATCGGGAGCCGATGCCAGCTTGCCATCGCCGGGTGAGATGCCGATTACCGGCGTCTACTCGATGGGCAGTACCTCCTCCGTAGGGCAGAACAGCACCTCCGACCTGGATATCTGGGTTTGTCACCAGTCGTGGCTGGATAATGAAGAACGCCTGCGCCTGCAGAAGAAATGTACGCTGCTGCAAAAATGGTGCGCGGCAATGGGCGTGGAAGTGAGCTTCTTCCTGATTGATGAGAACCGCTTTCGCCATAATGAGAGCGGTAGCCTGGGCGGCGAAGACTGCGGCTCAACGCAGCATATCCTGCTGCTGGATGAGTTTTACCGCACCGCCGTGCGCCTGGCGGGCAAACGTATTCTGTGGAATATGGTGCCGGGCGAGGAAGAAGAACATTATGACGATTACGTCATGTCGCTTTATCAGAAAGGGGTGCTGACCCCCAACGAGTGGCTCGATCTGGGCGGACTGAATCAGCTCTCCGCCGAAGAGTATTTTGGCGCGAGCCTGTGGCAGCTCTATAAAAGTATCGACTCGCCTTATAAAGCCGTGCTGAAAACCCTGCTGCTTGAAGCCTATTCCTGGGAATACCCGAATACGCAGCTGTTAGCCAGGGATATTAAACAACGGCTGCACGACGGTGAAATTGTTTCTTACGGTCTCGACTCCTACTGCATGATGCTGGAAAGGGTGACGCATTATCTCACCAGCATTAAAGACAGCGCCCGTCTCGACCTGGTGCGTCGCTGCTTCTATCTGAAGGTCTGCGAGAAGCTCTCCGTTGAGGGCGGCAAGCCGGGCTGGCGGCGGGAAATCCTCAGCCAGCTGGTGAAAGAGTGGGGCTGGGATGCCGGGCGGCTGGCAATTCTGGACAGCCGTGCCGACTGGAAAATAGCCCGCGTGCGTGAAGCGCACAACGAATTGCTGGATGCGATGATGCAGAGTTATCGCAATCTGATCCGCTTCGCGCGCCGTAATAATCTGAGCGTCAGCGCCAGCCCGCAGGATATTGGCGTGCTGACCCGTAAGCTCTATGCCGCTTTTGAAGCGCTGCCGGGGAAGGTGACGCTGCTTAATCCGCAGATCTCGCCTGACCTTTCTGAACCGCATCTGACGTTTATTCATGTGCCCAACGGGCGCGCGAATCGTGCCGGCTGGTATCTCTATAATCAGTCGCCGGATATGCAGTCGATCATCAGCCATCAGCCGCTGGAATATAACCGCTATCTCAATAAGCTGGTCGCCTGGGCCTGGTTCAACGGGCTGCTGACCAGTAAAACCCAGCTGCACATTAAGGGAAATGAGCTGTGCGATCTGGCCCGGCTTCAGGAGCTGGTGGCCGATGTATCCCACCATTTCCCGCTGCGTCTGCCTTCGCCCACCGCGAAAGCGCTCTACAGCCCCTGCGAAATCCGCCATCTGGCGATCATCGTTAATCTGGAATATGACCCGACGGCGGCGTTCCGCAATCAGGTGGTGCATTTTGACTTCCGTAAGCTGGACGTCTTCAGCTTCGGGCAGCAGCAGCAGTGTCTGATCGGCAGTATCGACCTGCTTTACCGTAACTCCTGGAATGAGGTGCGTACGCTGCACTTTAACGGCGAGCAGGCGATGACTGAGGCGCTGAAAACCATTCTGGGCAAAATGCATCAGGATGCCGCGCCGCCGGACGCGGTTGAAGTCTTCTGCTACAGCCAGCATCTGCGCGGTCTGATCCGTACCCGCGTGCAGCAGCTGGTATCGGAGTGCATTGAACTGCGTCTCTCCAGTACGCGCCAGGAACCGGGCAGATTTAAAGCGCTTCGCGTGGCGGGGCAGACGTGGGGGCTGTTCTTTGAACGCCTGAGCGTCTCCGTGCAGAAGCTGGAAAATGCCGTCGAGTTTTACGGGGCCATTTCGAACAATAAGCTTCACGGTCTCTCAATTAAGGTCGAAACGGATCAGACGCGGCTTCCCGCAGTGGTGAACGGCTACGCCAGTGAAGGGATTATTCAGTTCTTCTTTGAAGATACGAAGGATGACCGGGGTTTTAATATTTACATTCTGGATGAAACAAACCGGGTGGAAATTTATCACCACTGCGAAGGAAGCAAAGAAGAGCTGGTACGCGACGTGAGCCGCTTCTACTCCTCCTCGCATGACCGCTTCACCTATGGCTCCAGCTTCATTAATTTTAATCTGCCGCAGTTTTATCAGATCGTGCAGATTGAGGATCGCTTCCAGGTGATCCCCTTCCGCAGCCAGACGCTTGCTCAGCTCTGCGCGGTGGCTTCGGACAACGATGCCAGCACGGATTACGCTCAGCGCTATCAGATGCACTGAGTCAGGGGTTTTATCCTGAAAAAAGCGTGACTTCCTGGCCGCCGCTGCATTTCTTCCGGCGGCAACGCTTCACCTTTTCCTGTTGCTTTTAGCCCTTCACCTGCGATGATAGACAACCAACAGGCACCTATAACGAGCAGAATAAGCATGAACAAACTGATTTGTCGGATGGCGCTGGCGCTGGCCGTTGCCAGCCTGGTGGGATGTGGGCTGAAAGGACCGCTCTATTTTCCGCCAGCGAAACAGCCCGCGCAGCAAACATCCCCTGTGGACAAGCCAACCCGCGCGGATGCCCAGGCGCAGTCAACGACCACCGATGCGTCGCAGACGGAGAGTCAGGCGACCTCCACCACCAGCGATGCGCCGTTAAATGACGGTCTGGTCCCTTCGGCGACCGGGGAAGCGGACGTGCCGTCGGCTCAGTAAACAATGACGTACTCGTCGGAGCAGAAAATGCAGTTCTCCAAAATGCACGGTCTGGGCAATGACTTTATGGTGGTCGATGCCGTGACGCAAAACGTCTATTTCTCTCCTGAGCTGATCCGTCGTCTGGCGGATCGCCATCTGGGGATCGGCTTTGATCAGCTCCTGATCGTTGAGCCTCCGTACGATCCCGATCTGGATTTCCACTACCGTATCTTCAACGCTGACGGTAGCGAAGTGGCCCAGTGCGGCAATGGCGCACGCTGTTTCGCCCGCTTTGTGCGGCTGAAAGGGTTGACCAATAAAAGCGATATTCGCGTCAGCACGCAAAATGGTCGTATGGTGCTCAGCGTCACCCAGGATGAACAGGTCTGCGTCAACATGGGTGAGCCTGACTTTGAGCCACAGAAGGTGCCTTTCCGCGCCAACAAAGCCGAGAACCTCTACCTGATGCGGACCGCTGAGCAGACGGTTATGTGCGGCGTGGTCTCTATGGGCAACCCCCATTGTGTCCTTCAGGTCGACAGCGTAAAAACGGCGCAGGTTGAGCTGCTGGGGCCGGTGCTGGAAAGCCACGATCGTTTTCCCGAGCGGGTGAACGTTGGCTTTATGGAAGTTGCCAGCAGAGAACATATCCGCCTGCGCGTTTATGAGCGCGGCGCGGGGGAGACGCAGGCGTGCGGCAGCGGTGCCTGCGCTGCCGTTGCGGTGGGCATTCAGCAAGGCCTGCTGGCGGAAAAAGTCCGGGTCGATCTGCCGGGCGGCGCGCTGAATATTGCCTGGAAAGGGCCGGGTCATCCGCTCTATATGACCGGACCCGCCACTCATGTTTATGACGGATTTATCCATTTATGAAAAATGTCGGGGAACAACAGGCCGCCAGCGATCTTCTGCTGGACGATCGCGCAGTCAGCGATTACCTGCTGCAAAATCCGGACTTCTTTATCCGTAATGCGCGCCAGGTTGAGCAGATGCTGGTGCCGCATCCGGTGCGCGGTACCGTCTCTTTAGTGGAGTGGCAGCTGGCCCGCCAGCGTAACCATATCGCCCAGCTGGAAGAAGAGATCACCCTGCTGATGGAGCAGGCCAGCGCCAACCAGCAGCTGTTCGGCCGGCTGCTGACGCTACAGGCGAGCCTGGCCGCAGCGCCAAGCCTGCATGATATGCTTAACCGGCTGCACCGCTGGGCGCGGGATCTGGGTCTGGCAGGCGCTAATGTGCGTCTGTTCAGTGAAAAGTGGCGCATCGGCGCGCCCTCCGGTTTTACCCAGCTGGCGCTCACCCGACAGGCGTTTGAACCGATCCGTATCCAGCGTCTCGGTAATCAGCACCATTATCTGGGCAACCTGAATGGCCCTGAGCTGCTGCTGCTGCTGCCGCAGGCCAAGGCTATCGGTTCGGTCGCCATGTCGCTGATGGGGGACGAGGGTGAACTGGGCGTGCTGATCTTCAGCAGCCGTGACACCCAGCATTATCAGTCCGGCATGGGGACGGTTTTACTCCAGCATCTGTCGCAAATGCTGCCTGATTTATTGCAGCGCTGGGTTGAACGCGTATGAGCACGGCCTCGCCTCTGCATACTGCCGTAGAGGGTTTCCTGCGCTACCTGAAGGTTGAGCGCCAGCTCAGCCCGCTGACGCAGATCAATTACCAGCGCCAGCTTGCCGCCTGCATTCCGCTGCTGGAGGAGATCAAGCTGACCGGCTGGGATAAACTGGATGCCGCCCA
Source organism: Pantoea sp. FN060301 (assembly GCA_050410775.1). Lineage (GTDB taxonomy): Bacteria > Pseudomonadota > Gammaproteobacteria > Enterobacterales > Enterobacteriaceae > Erwinia. The sequence goes on along the minus strand of CP191229.1, from coordinate 3,936,686 downwards.
GGTCCGTTCGCTGGCGGCGCGCAGTCGTCGTGCCGGCCTCAAGCCCGCCAGCCTGGCGCTTCGCCTCTCGGCGCTGCGCAGCTTCCTCGACTGGCAAATCGCGCAGGGCACGCTGAAGGCCAATCCGGCCAAAGGGGTGGCGACGCCCCGGGCGCCGCGCCATTTGCCGAAAAACATTGATGTGGATGAAGTCAGCCGCCTGCTGGAGATCGATGTGAACGATCCGCTGGCGGTACGCGATCGGGCGATGCTGGAGATTATGTACGGCGCGGGCCTGCGTCTTTCGGAGCTGGTCGGTATTGATACCGGGCATCTCGATCTCGCTTCCGGCGAGGTCTGGGTTATGGGAAAGGGCAGCAAAGAGCGTCGCCTGCCGATTGGCCGTACCGCGGTCGAATGGATGGAGCACTGGCTGGAGATGCGCGAGCTGTTTGCGCCGGAAGATAATGCCGTTTTCCTGTCGATGCAGGGCAAACGCATCTCCACCCGCAACGTGCAAAAACGGTTTGCGGAGTGGGGGGTGAAGCAGGGGATCGCCAGCCATATTCATCCACATAAATTGCGTCATTCATTCGCCACGCACGTGCTGGAGTCGAGCGGGGATTTGCGCGCCGTGCAGGAGCTGCTCGGTCATGCCAACCTGACGACCACCCAGATCTATACCCATCTCGACTTTCAACATCTGGCTTCGGTTTACGATGCCGCCCATCCCCGAGCGAAACGAGGCAAATCCTGATGCGCTTTTACCGTCCGCTGCGTCCCGTCGCGGCGATGACTTTTGATCTGGACGACACGCTCTACGACAACCATCCCGTGATCCTGCGCACCACACAGGAATCCCACACCTTTTTACAAGGCTACCATCCCGCCCTTAATCAGTTCAGCGTTGAGCAATATCAGCAGCTGCGTGACGACCTGCGCGAACAGGAGCCGGAGATTTGTCACGACGTCAGCGAATGGCGCCGTCGTGCGGTGGAGCTGGCGATGCTTAACGCCGGCCTGTCCGGGCGGGAAGCGGATGAGGGCGCGAAGGCAGTGATGGCGAATTTCGCCTGGTGGCGCAGCCAGATAACGGTACCTGAAGAGACCCACACTACGCTCGCCGCGCTGGTGCAAAAGTTGCCGCTGGTGGCGATCACTAACGGTAATGCGGAGCCGCATCTGTTTGGTCTGGATAACTACTTCCAGTTCATTTTGCGGGCGGGCCCGCATGGGCGGGCGAAGCCCTGGCAGGATATGTATCATCTGGCGGCGGAAAAGCTCAGTCTGCCGCTCTCCAGCATTCTGCATGTGGGAGATGACCTGACGACGGATGTGGCGGGCGCCGTACGCTGCGGTATGCAGGCATGCTGGATTAACCTGCGGGAAGGCAACCTGATGCACATCCGCGACGGCCGGCTGCTGCCGACGCTGGAAATTTCGCAGTTGGCTTCGCTGACCGCGCTGATATAATAAGCTGGTTAAATATCCAGTGAGCGGTGCGCCGCTTCTTTCCCTCTTTTCTGGCGGTGCCTATGGACGTTTCTGAATTACTGGACGGGTTGAACGATAACCAGCGCGCGGCTGTCGCCGCGCCGCGCAGCAATCTGCTGGTGCTGGCGGGAGCGGGCAGCGGCAAGACACGCGTGCTGGTTCACCGGATCGCCTGGCTGATGGCGGTAGAGAACTGCTCCCCCTATTCGATCATGGCGGTCACCTTTACCAACAAGGCGGCGGCGGAAATGCGCCACCGCATTGAGCAGCTTATCGGCACCAGTCAGGGAGGGATGTGGATCGGCACCTTCCACGGCCTGGCGCACCGTCTGCTGCGCGCCCACCATCTGGACGCTAACCTGCCGCAGGACTTTCAGATACTCGACAGCGAAGATCAGATGCGCCTGCTTAAGCGCCTGATCAAAGCGATGAACCTGGATGAGAAGCAGTGGCCCGCCCGTCAGGCGATGTGGTACATCAACGGGAAAAAAGACGAAGGGCTGCGGCCAAAGCATATCGAAAGCTATGGCAATCCGGTGGAGCAAACCTGGCTACGCATCTATCAGGCCTATCAGGAAGCGTGCGATCGCGCCGGCCTGGTCGACTTCGCAGAGCTTCTGCTGCGCGCACATGAGCTCTGGCTCAACAAGCCGCATATCCTCAACCACTACCGTGAACGCTTTACCAATATCCTGGTTGACGAGTTCCAGGATACGAACAACATCCAGTACGCCTGGATCCGCATGCTGGCGGGCGATACCGGGAAAGTCATTATCGTGGGCGACGACGATCAGTCCATTTACGGTTGGCGCGGCGCGCAGGTGGAGAATATTCAGCGTTTCCTGAATGATTTTCAGGGCGCCGAAACCATTCGCCTGGAGCAGAATTACCGTTCGACCAACAATATACTGAAGGCGGCCAACGCCCTGATCGCCAACAATAACGGTCGTCTGGGCAAAGAGCTCTGGACCGACGGCAGCGACGGCGAGCCCATTTCCATCTACTGTGCCTTCAACGAGCTGGATGAGGCGCGCTTTGTCGTCAACCGCATCAAGGTGTGGATGGAAAACGGCGGCGCGCTGAGCGACTGCGCCATCCTTTACCGGAGCAACGCCCAGTCGCGCGTGCTGGAAGAGGCGCTGCTGCAAACCAGCATGCCTTACCGTATCTATGGCGGTATGCGCTTCTTCGAGCGTCAGGAAATCAAAGATGCGCTGGCCTATCTGCGCCTGATTGCCAACCGCAATGACGACGCGGCGTTTGAGCGCGTGGTGAATACGCCCACGCGCGGCATCGGCGATCGTACGCTGGACGTGGTACGCCAGACGGCCCGCGAGCGGCAGCTGACCTTATGGCAGAGTAGCCGGGCGCTGTTGCAGGAGAAAGCGCTGGCAGGCCGCGCGGCCTCGGCGCTCCAGCGCTTTAGCGAGCTGGTGGACTCTCTGGCGCAGGAAACCAGCGAGCTTCCGCTGCATGTGCAGACGGACCGCGTCATCAAGGACTCCGGCCTGTGGCTGATGTACGAGCAGGAAAAAGGTGAAAAAGGCCAGGCGCGCATCGAAAACCTTGAGGAGCTGGTTAACGCCACGCGTCAGTACAGCTATCAGGATGAGGATGAAGACCTGATGCCGCTGCAGGCGTTCCTTTCACACGCCGCTCTGGAGGCGGGCGAAGGCCAGGCGGACAAATGGCAGGATGCGGTGCAGCTGATGACGATGCATGCCGCCAAGGGCCTGGAGTTTAAACAGGTGTTTATCGTCGGTATGGAAGAGGGCATGTTCCCGAGCCAGATGTCGCTGGAAGAGGGCGGCAGGCTGGAGGAGGAGCGCCGCCTGGCCTATGTGGGGGTGACGCGCGCGATGCAGAAGCTCACCCTGACCTATGCCGAAACCCGGCGCCTGTATGGCAAAGAGGTTTACCATCGTCCCTCCCGCTTTGTGGGCGAGCTGCCGGAAGAGTGTGTGGAAGAGGTGCGCCTGCGCGCCAGCGTCAGCCGCCCGGTCAGCCACCAGCGGATGGGAACGCCCGTTACGCAGAATGACAGCGGCTTTGCTCTCGGTCAGCGGGTACGCCATGCCAAGTTTGGTGAGGGGACTATCGTGAACCTGGAAGGAAGCGGCGATCACAGTCGCTTACAGGTTGCGTTCCAGGGGCAGGGCATCAAGTGGCTCGTCGCCGCCTACGCGAAGCTGGAAACGGTCTGACGCCGCCGGGCGGCCCCTGCGCCGCCCGTCATGCCTCTTATCTGTCCCGGCCCGGCATGCCGCCTGAGCCGCGATTTCCCCGCCGGTTGGGGCTACTGGTTGACGGCATTTTCGGCACAGCGTAACATGCGCCCACCATTACCCTGAGAGGACACCCGCCTTGGACACACCCAGTAGATACTGGCTCATTGACCTGGACACCAGGTACAACTCCTAAGGCTATCCTCTTCTGCCGATAGCCTTCGTGGTTGTTGGCGACCCGCCATACTGTCGCTCTGAGTCAGATCCATCGCTGACTGAAACGCTCGTTTCCCGTGTTCAAGCGCAAGTCCCATGTTACTGCAATTGGGAGTACAGCTATGCTGAGCGCATTTAAACTGGATCACTGCCGCTTAACCCGTCTTGAGCTGGACGAGCCCGTTGATGAACTTTCCAGCTCTGTCTGGGTTGATCTGATCGAGCCGGAAGAGAATGAACGCGATCGCGTTCAGAACGAACTGGGCCAGAGCCTGGCTACCCGCCCTGAACTGGAAGACATCGAAGCCTCGGCGCGTTTTTTTGAAGACGAGGACGGCCTGCATATCCACTCCTTTTTCTTTTATGAAGATGCAAAGGATCATGCCGGCAACTCAACGGTCGCTTTTACCATCCGTGAGGGGCGCCTCTACACGCTGCGCGAACGGGAGCTGCCGGCGTTCCGTCTGTATCGCATGCGTGCGCGTAACCAGGTACTGACGGACGGTAACGCCTACGAACTGCTGCTCGATCTTTTTGAAACCAAAATCGAACAGCTGGCCGATGAAATTGAAAATATCTACAGCGATCTGGAAAAGCTGAGCCGGGTCATTATGGAAGGGCACCAGGGCGACGAGTTTGATGCGGCGCTCTCCACGCTGGCGGAACTGGAAGATATCGGCTGGAAAGTGCGCCTCTGCCTGATGGATACCCAGCGGGCGCTGAACTTTCTGGTGCGCAAAGCCCGTCTCCCTGCCAACCAGCTGGAGCAGGCGCGCGAAATCCTGCGCGATATCGAGTCGCTGTTACCCCATAACGAATCCCTGTTCCAGAAGGTCAACTTTCTGATGCAGGCGGCAATGGGCTTTATTAACATCGAGCAGAACCGCATTATCAAAATCTTCTCGGTGGTTTCCGTGGTCTTTCTGCCGCCGACGCTGGTGGCCTCCAGCTACGGCATGAACTTTGAATTTATGCCCGAACTGAAATGGAGCTTTGGCTATCCTGGCGCAATAGGGCTGATGATCCTCGCCGGACTGGCGCCTTACGCCTACTTCAAGCGTAAAAACTGGCTGTAGCCGGAATGAAAAACCCCGCTTTCGCGGGGTAAAAGAAGCGCGGAATGTTGACGGTGCCGGGCGGTGGCATTTTCAGGCCCGGCCACGCTTGATTGACCAGACGGCATCGAGAATAAACAGCGCCAGTGCGGCCCAGATAAAGCCGAAGGTGACGGCTTTGTCCGGCGTTAACGCCTCGCCGTAAAACAGCACCGCCAGCAGGAACATCAGCGTTGGGCCGAGATACTGGAAAAAGCCGACCGTGGAGAGCCGCAGCCGCGAGCAGGCGGCGGTAAACAGCATCAGCGGGATGGTGGTCACCACGCCAGCAGCCACCAGCAGCAGGTTTAGCGAGAGGGGGTTTTGCGTCAGATGGCTGGTATGACTCTCTGCCACGCCAAAGAGATAAACTGCCGCCACGGGCAGCAGCCAGCTGGTTTCTATCAGCATGCCCGTCTGGGCATCCACGCCGATTTTTTTGCGCAGCAGGCCGTAAAAGGAGAAGGAAACCGCCAGCCCCAGCGCAATCACCGGCACCGAACCGAATTTCCACAGCTGGATAAGCACCCCGCAGGCCGCCAGGCCTACCGCAAGCCACTGCAGCCGGCGAAAGCGTTCCCCGAGAAACAGCATCCCCACCAGCACGTTAAGCAGCGGATTAATAAAGTAACCCAGGCTGGCTTCTAACAGATGGTGATTATTCACAGACCAGATAAACAGCAGCCAGTTGCCGCAGATTACCGTGGCGGAGAGCGCCAGCAGCAGCACTTTCTTCGGCTGTTTCAGCGTCTGTTTGACGTGGTGCCAGTGACGGGTGAGGCTCACCAGAATCAGCATAAAAAAGAAGGACCAGATGACCCGGTGCGTCATAATCTCGCCCGGCGCGACCTGCTCGATCAGCTTAAAATAGGCGGGTGCCACGCCCCAGATAAAGTAGGCGCCCAGAGCATACAGCACGCCCTGGCGCGTTTGTTGCGCATCCATGAAACAATACTCCATGGCGGTCAGGCCGCCGTTAAGGGAAAAACGCAGCGGGCGCTTCAGCCGATCAGATAGGTTGCCGTGGCGCTGGCAATGTAGACACCGGCGTCATTATGCAGCTCCACGCGGGCCACGGCGACTTTGTTACCGCCGCGAAGCAGGCTGCTGCTGGCGATAAAGCGCTCGCCGCGACCCGGCCGGAGATAATCCACACGCAGATCGATAGTCCCCATGCGTGACAAACGCTGGCGCAGCTCCTCCTCCGTGATGCTTTCCTGGCGGGTCAGGGTGCTGCTGACGCAGACCAGCCCGGCGGCCACGTCCAGCACAGAGGCGATAACCCCGCCGTGCAGAATTTTTTGCGCCACGTTGCCGACCAGCTGGGTCTGGTTGAGGAAGCTGAGTTCGGCATAGTCAGGTTCGAGGCGCTCCAGCGTCAGGCCCAGCGCACGGTTGAACGGCATATCATAAACAAAAATCTCTCCGATCAGGCAGCGGGCAGCATCCTGATTCAGGGGGACGACAGCACTCATGTGGACTTCCTTGCAGCAGATAGGGTCAGTACAGCTTATCAGAATGGCTATTTTAAGCGGATGAGAGAGGGCTTTCCACTTAACAAAATCAGCACTAATCCCTGCCGACATTTGCGTGTAGAATGGCGTGCTTTTTACACAAATCCCGTTTTAATTCTGGAGAATTTTATGTCTATGCTGAAAGGATTGCTCGCCGCAGCACTCCTGTTTCCCGCGTTGGTGCTGGCACAGGAAGCCACGGTCAAAGAAGTGCATGACCGTCCCGCCGTTCGTGGCAGTATTATCGCTAACTTGCTGGAAAAGCATGACAATCCTTTTATCCTTTATCCCTATGAGAGCAACTATTTGCTCTATACCGTCACCAGCAATATCAATAAAGAAGCCGTCGATAGCTATAACTGGTCGGACAATGCGAAGCATGATGAGGTAAAATTCCAGCTCAGCCTGGCCTTTCCACTCTGGCGCGGCATTTTAGGTGATAACTCGGTGCTGGCGGCATCTTATACTCAGGAATCCTGGTGGCAGCTTTCCAACCGGGGCGCTTCTTCCCCCTTCCGCGAAACAAACTATCAGCCGCAAGTTTTCCTCGGCTGGGCGACCGACTACTCTTTCGCGGGCTGGACGCTGCGCGACGTGGAGATGGGGCTGAACCATCAGTCAAACGGACGTTCAGATCCTACCTCGCGCAGCTGGAACCGCGTCTATGCCCGGCTGATGGCGCAAAACGGCAACTGGCTGGTGGAGGCCAAACCCTGGTTCCGCCTTCCAGAAAGTGAAAATAATGATGATAACCCGGATATCACTAAGTACATGGGGTATTATCGCCTGACGGTCGGCTATCAGTGGGGCGACAGCATTTTCAGCGTGAAGAGTCGCTATAACTGGAACACCGGTTACGGCAGCGCGGAAATGGGCTGGAGCTACCCGATCACTGAACACGTTCGCTTCTACACCCAGGTATTCAGCGGCTACGGTGAATCTCTGATTGATTACGATCATCGCCAGACGCGTCTGGGCGTCGGCGTGACGCTGAACGACCTGTTTTAATGTTACCGGCGTGGGCTGCTTACCAGCAGCCTGCCCACCATCAGATTTGAGGAATATGTGTCTACGGCTCCAGTCATAAATCAGGAAACGCTGGCGGAACGGGTTCTGCAAGAGACCTTCGGCTACCAGCAGTTCCGTCCGGGGCAGCAAACCATCATTCAGGCCTCGCTGAAAGGGCGGGACTGTCTTGTCGTCATGCCGACCGGCGGCGGCAAATCGCTGTGCTATCAGGTTCCCGCGCTGGTCAGAGAAGGGCTGACGCTGGTGGTCTCTCCGCTAATCTCGCTGATGAAGGATCAGGTCGATCAGCTGCTGGCTAACGGCGTGGCGGCAGGCTGCCTTAACTCCTCCCAGAGCCGGGAAGAGCAGCAGGATGTGATGGCGGGCTGCCGTACGGGGCGCATCAGGCTGCTCTACATCGCGCCGGAACGCCTGATGATGGACAACTTCCTGGAAAACCTGCTGCACTGGAACCCAGCGATGCTGGCGGTGGACGAAGCCCACTGTATTTCCCAGTGGGGCCATGATTTCCGTCCGGAGTATGGCGCGCTGGGGCAGCTCCGGCAGCGTCTGCCCGACGTGCCGGTGATGGCGCTGACCGCGACCGCGGACGAAACGACGCGTAATGATATTGCGCGCCTGCTTCAGATGCGCGATCCGCTGATCCAGGTCAGCAGCTTCGACCGCCCCAATATCCGCTATACCCTGGTGGAGAAATTTAAACCGACCGAGCAGCTGATTCGCTATGTGCAGGATCAGCGTGGTAAATGCGGCATCATCTACTGCAACAGCCGGGCAAAGGTTGAAGATACCGCTGCCCGGCTGCAGAGCAAGGGACTAAGCGTGGGTGCCTACCATGCCGGGATGGATAATGCCCATCGCGGACAGGTGCAGGAAGCCTTCCAGCGCGACGATCTGCAAATTGTGGTGGCAACGGTGGCGTTCGGCATGGGCATTAATAAGCCTAACGTCCGCTTTGTGGTGCACTTCGACATCCCCCGTAATATTGAATCTTACTATCAGGAGACGGGGCGTGCCGGGCGTGACGGGCTGCCTGCCGAAGCGCTGATGCTGTACGATCCGGCAGATATGGCGTGGCTGCGGCGCTGCCTTGATGAGAAAGCGCCGGGTCCGCTACAGGATATTGAGCGTCACAAGCTGAACGCGATGGGCGCCTTTGCGGAAGCGCAGACCTGCCGCCGTCTGGTGCTGCTTAACTATTTTGGCGAAGGGCGTCAGCAGCCGTGCGGCAACTGCGATATCTGCCTGGATCCGCCGCGTCGCTACGACGGCCTGGTGGAGGCGCAAAAGGCGCTGTCGAGTATTTACCGGGTCGGGCAGCGCTTCGGCATGGGCTACATTGTTGAAGTGCTGCGTGGCGCCAATAATCAGCGCATCCGCGACATGCAGCATGACAAGCTGCCGGTGTATGGCATCGGGCGCGATCAGAGCCATGAGCACTGGATTAGCGTCCTGCGCCAGCTTATTCATCTGGGGCTGGTGACGCAAAACATTGCCATGCACTCGGCGCTCCAGCTGACCGAAGCGGCCCGGCCGATCCTGAGAGGGGAAGCGTCGCTGATGCTCGCCGTGCCGCGTATGGTCAGCGTCAAGCCGCGCGGCGCGGGGCCGAAGTCGTTTGGCGGCAATTACGATCGCAAGCTGTTTGCCAAGCTGCGTAAGCTGCGTAAAGCCATCGCAGATGAAGAGAATATTCCCCCTTACGTGGTGTTTAACGATGCCACTTTGATCGAAATGGCGGAGCAAATACCGGTTACAGCTTCAGAAATGCTGAGCGTAAACGGCGTGGGGCAACGCAAGCTGGAACGCTTCGGTAAACCCTTTCTGATGATGATCAAGGCGCATATCGACGGCGAAGAAGAGTAACGCTGACTTTTAAGGATTAAAAATATGCTGATATTATTTCTGACGGTTGCGCTGGTGCACTTTATTGCGTTGATGAGCCCCGGTCCGGACTTCTTTTTTGTCTCGCAGACGGCGGCCAGCCGCTCCCGGAAGGAAGCGATGTATGGCGTGCTGGGGATTACGCTGGGTATCGTGATCTGGGCAGGCGTGGCGCTGATGGGGCTGCATCTGATCCTGCAAAAAATGGCCTGGCTGCACCAGATTATTATGGTCGGCGGCGGCCTCTATCTGCTCTGGATGGGCTGGCAGATGCTGCGATCGGCGCGGCGGCAGCATCTACAGCCGTCTGGTCAGCCGGAGGCAGAGGTGCCACTGGCGGGCAAGGGGCGCAGCTTTCTGAAAGGGTTTCTTACCAACCTCTCCAATCCCAAGGCCGTTATCTACTTTGGCAGCGTCTTTTCCCTGTTCGTGGGGGATGAAGTCGGCGCTGGAGAGCGTTGGGGGCTTTTTCTGCTGATCGTGGCGGAAACCTTTATCTGGTTCAGCCTGGTTGCCAGCATTTTTGCCCTGCCGGTGATGCGGCGCGGCTACCAGCGGCTGGCAAAGTGGATCGATGGCGTTGCCGGCGTGCTGTTTGCCGGATTTGGTCTCCATCTGATCCTCTCACGCTAGTCCCCTCAGCCCGTCCGCGTCAGGCGATGCGGCGGGCGGAAGCAAGCAGGGCGCCAACGGCGATAAACATGCCGCCAAAGATGCGGTTGAGCAGCGTCATCTGCCGGGGTCCTTTAATCCAGCCGGCGATGCGCGTGGCCAGGGCGGCGTAACCAATCATCACAATGATATCCACCACGACGGTTGTCACGCCCAGCACCAGATACTGCATCGCCTGCGGCTGATGGGGCAGAATAAATTGCGGAAAGAGCGCCGCCAGAAAAACGATGCTCTTGGGATTGGTCAGATTCACCAGCACCCCCCGCCTGAAGAGTTTCCGTCGCGGCATGGCCTTCGCCACCGCCTGAAGATCCAGCGCGCCGCTGGAGCGCCACTGCTGAATCCCCAGCCAGATCAGATACGCGGCACCCGCCCACTTCAGCACCTCAAATGCCAGCAAGGAGTGAGAAAAGAGCGCGCCCAGGCCGATGCCGACCAGCACAATATGCAGCGAAAGCCCAACCTGAAGTCCGGCAATGGAGGCGGTTGTGCCGCGATAGCCGTGGCTGATGCCGGTGCTCATGGTGTTAATAGCGCCGGAGCCAGGCGAAAGACTCAGAATGCAGGTTGTAAAAAAGTAAGCTAGCCACCATTCGATGGTCATGGGTAAGGCTCCCTGGCTGGGCAGAAGTATGACACAATACGTTATTGTCGAACGTGGCGCTACGGATATCCGCGCGCCTGAGCAGAGGAGCAAAAGCCGGTGAAAAAGCATAAAAACGGCTGGCCAACGCGCGAAAAAGCGTTTGCGGCTTTTGCAACCGGCCCGCTGCTGGATTTCTGGCAACAGCGCGAAGAGGGAGAGTTTATCGGAGCGGAAAACGTCACTATCCGCTATGTCCGCTTCACCTCAGCGCAACACGATAAGGTTATCCTGCTCTGCCCGGGCCGTATTGAAAGCTATGTGAAGTATCCGGAGCTGGCTTACGATCTTTATCACTGTGGCTATGATGTGGTGATTATCGATCACCGGGGACAGGGGCGCTCCGGCAGGCTGTTGCAGGATTCCCACCGAGGGCATGTCGAAACCTTCGATCACTACGTTGAGGATCTGGAACGGCTTTATCAGCTTGAGATTGCTGACCGGCACTACCGGCACCGCTACGCGCTGGCCCATTCGATGGGGGGAGCGATCCTGGCGTTAATGCTGGTCCGGCAGCCTGAGGCGTTCAATGCCGTTGCGCTGGCCTCACCGATGTTCGGTATTTTCCTGCCGATGCCGCTCTGGATGGCGCACCATATCCTTGAGTGGGCGGAAAAGCGCCCGGCCCTGCGCGACGGCTATGCCCTCGGCACGGGCAGGTGGCAGGCCCGGCCATTCGGGATTAATGTGTTAACGCACAGCCGCGAACGCTATCGCCGCAACCTGCGCTTCTATGCCGACCAGCCGGGTTTACGGGTGGGTGGGCCGACCTATCACTGGGTTCGTGAAGGAGTACAGGCGGGAGCCAGCATCATCAGTCAGGCAAAGAATATTTCGACGCCGCTGCTGCTGCTGCAGGCCGGTGAAGATAAGGTGGTGGATAACCGTGCCCAGGATCTGTTTTGCCAGGCCATGACCGCTGCGGGACAGCCCTGTGAGGGGGGGAAACCGTTAGTTATCGCCGGCGCGCGTCATGAGATCTTATTTGAAAAAGACAGTATGCGGGCCGAAGCGCTGGATGCCATCGTGACGTTTTTCTCACGGCATCCCTGATTTGCATCACTCAGAATTGGATCTTCAGCGGGCAGCGTAAGCCAGCCCGATAACAGATTAACCAGAGGTTTTATGTACCCTATTGTTGCTTCCGATCTTGATGGCACCCTGCTGTCGCCCGACCACCGTTTATCGCCCTTTGCCCGGGAAACGCTTCAGCTTTTGACGCAAAAGGGTGTGCATTTCATCTTCGCTACCGGGCGTCATTACATTGATGTGGCCCAGATGCGTGACAGCCTGGGAATTGATGCCTTTATGATCACCTCAAACGGCGCGCGCGTGCATAACACGGCGGGGGAACTGGTGTTCAGTCATAATCTGGACGAAGACATCGCCCTTGAGCTGTTTGCGCTGCATCACGATCACCCGGACATTTTTACCAACATCTACCGGGATGAGGAGTGGTTTCTCAATCGCCACCGTCCTGAAGAGATGGATTTCTTCCGTGAATCTGACTTCAATTATCAGATCTATCAGCCAGGCGCGCTGCCGACCGATGGCATCAGTAAAGTCTTTTTCACCTGCGGTAAGCCGGAACTGCTGATCCCGCTGGAAGAGGCGCTGGTTGCCCGCTGGGGTGATCGGGTCAACGTCAGCTTCTCGCTGCCGGGCTGTCTTGAAGTGATGGCGGGCGGCGTGTCGAAGGGTCATGCGCTGGATGCGGTATCCCGTACCCTGGGCTATTCCCTGAAGGAATGTATCTCCTTTGGCGACGGGATGAATGATAAAGAGATGCTGAGCATGGCGGGCAAGGGCTGCATCATGAGCAACTCCCATCAGCGCCTGAAGGATCTGCTGCCGGAAATGGAAGTGATTGGCAGCAACGCCGACAATGCGGTGCCCGCCTACCTGCGTAAATTATACGACGTCTAGTCGCGGCCTCTCCGGACGTAAGTCAGGTTCGGGTGCGGATAAAAAGCGGTCGTTCATCCTGAGCGACCGCCGTTTGGTTTAATCCCGCTGGCTTTGTAAAAAGGCTACGCCTTTATCCGGGAAATCGGTGAATACGCCATCCACGTTTGCCTGGTGATAAAGAATGTCGAACAGCTTGTCGATATTCCCGGCCCACTCCGGCAGCTGGTCAGCGCGGACGGTGTAAGGATGCACTACCAGTTTGTTCTGATGCGCCTCCTCCACCATCTTCGTCAGGCGGACGGCCTGCTTCGTTGACCCCTCCGCCACCAGCATGTGGTAATCCGGCCCGATACCATCGGCATAACGTGCCACCGTTTTCATCGCGCCGGGCTTAAACATCCAGTCATAGCTGTAGTTGACCCATTTACCGTTCTTTTGCTCCTGGGTCTCTTCCCAGTCGGTATAGGCGACCAGCTGCACAAGCTTCAGGTTCATATTCCGGCTGGGCTCCAGCTCGGTTTTGATCCGCTTCACTTCGTTATAGTCAAAGCATTGCAGATAAACGTTGTCGCTTTTGCTGCTGTAGCCGTACTGTTTCAGAACGTTGAGCACCTGCGCGGAGATGTCCTTTCCTTCCCGCCGGTGGAACCAGGGCGCTTTGATCTCGGTATAGAGGCCAATATCTTTGCCGGTAGAGTGGTTCAGCCCCTGGATAAATTCGATTTCTTCCTCAAAGGTATGAATGCGGAAGTCAGATTTATCCATCGGGAAACGGCCAGGAAAGGTTTGCTCTTTTTTCCCTCCCTTCAGGGTAAAGCCCTCGGTAAACTTCAGCCCCTTAATTTCAGCCAGCGTAAAGTCGATGGCATAGTAGCGGCCATCCTGACGAGCGCGGGTCGGATAACGCTGCGCCACATCCGTTACGCGATCGAGATAATGATCGTGAAGGACGATCAGGCGATCGTCTTTCGTCATTACCAAATCCTGCTCAAGAAAGTCAGCGCCCTGTGCATACGCCATCGCTTTAGCCGGAAGCGTATGCTCCGGCAGATAGCCGCTTGCGCCGCGATGGGCAATAACGAGCTTCTCCTGGGTGGCCTGCGCCCAGCAGGAACTGCTTATCATCACCAGTGCCATTAACATTTTGAGTTTCATGGTATCTCCCCTCGGTCATTACTCATGGCGAGCGAGCTGCTGTTTATGCTTCTTCTCACTGAGCATGGTCAGGATCAGCAGAATCACCGCCATCACGCAGCCGCCAACCATAATGATGAAGCCGCCGTCCCAGCCGAAGAAGTCAACGGTATAGCCGACAATAGCGCTGGCGGCGACCGATCCGCCCAGATAGCCGAACAGCCCGGTAAAGCCGGCTGCGGTGCCCGCGGCTTTTTTCGGCGCCAGCTCCAGAGCATGTAACCCGATCAACATGACAGGACCATAAATCAGGAAGCCAATAACAATCATACAGGCCATATCGACGCCGGGATTGCCTGGCGGGTTTAACCAGTAGACAACGGTCGCGATGGTCACCAGCACCATAAAGAAGACGCCGGTCGCGCCGCGGTTACCTTTGAAGACTTTATCGGACATCCAGCCACACAGCAGCGTGCCGGGGATTCCGGCGTACTCATAGAGAAAATAGGCCCAGGAAGATTTATCCAGCGTGAAGTGTTTGACCTCTCTCAGGTAGGTTGGCGACCAGTCGAGAATGCCGTAGCGCAGCAGGTAAACAAAGACGTTCGCCAGGGCGATGTACCACAACAGTTTGTTCGGCAGTACATACTGCATAAAGATCTGCTTAGCGGTCAGCTCTTCTTCATGCTTCTCATCGTAATCAGGCGGATAGTCATTTTTATATTCTTCAATAGGCGGCAACCCACAGGATTGCGGGGTATCGCGCATCATTGCAAAAGCGAACAGCGCCACGACAATCGCGCCAAATGCGGGCATATAGAGCGCAGACTTCCAGTCGTTGAACCAGGCCATGCCCAGCAGAAAGAGTAACGGAGGCAGACCGCCGCCGACGTTGTGCGCGCAGTTCCAGACCGAGACGACGCCACCGCGCTCTTTCTGTGACCACCAGTGCACCATCGTGCGCCCACAGGGCGGCCAGCCCATTCCCTGGAACCAGCCGCAGAGGAACAGCAGCACGAACATCACCATGATGCTGGAGGTTGCCCAAGGGACAAAGCCCATAAACAGCATTACGGAGGCGGCGAGGATCAGCCCGGCCGGGAGGAAAATGCGCGGATTCGAGCGATCGGATACGGAACCCATAATAAATTTGGAAAAGCCGTAAGCGATGGAGATACCGGAGAGCGCGAAACCCAGATCGCCACGGGAGAATCCCTGCTCGACCAGGTAAGGCATCGCAAGGGCAAAGTTTTTACGGACCAGATAGTAGGCCGCGTAACCAAAAAATATTCCCAGGAAGATCTGCCAGCGTAGTTTGCGGTAGAGCGGGTCAATCTGCTTCTCATCAACGCGCGCTTTATGAGCGGCTGGCTTAAAAATACTTATCATATCGCCTCCAATGGCACGGCTTATTTTTTCGTTTTACGCTCCCGCACGACCAGTGAATGAGACAGAACAATGGGGAGGTAAATGTTCATTTTCGCGCACAGAATAGGCAAAAACGCGCAGGCGAACCGTGAAGGGCAACACAAATGTTACAGATTTATGACAATAAAACCGGGAAAATGACTATTTGTAACACTCTTAGAAGGGGCATAAGACTGTACTGAAGCGTATCGGATACCCTGAAAAAACGCTCCCTTTCGTTTCTGTTCGTAGCCGCGCATCAGCGCCCATAGTGAAGTGTATTTTAATTGACCAGATGTCAAACAGATTCTTTCCTGGTCTGCGAACGATTTCGCTACACTATCGGCCCTTTTGACTACAGAGTTTTCCATTGTGACGTTACTGATTGTCACCACCATTTTATGGGCTTTCTCCTTCAGCCTGATTGGTGAATACCTCGCCGGGCAGGTGGATAGTGTATTTTCCGTACTGATTCGTCTGCTGCTGGCCGCCGCCGTTTTCCTGCCTTTTCTGCGCCGCCGCGGGTATAAAGCCGCCACGATACTGCTCTATATGGCCGTTGGCGCGTTACAGCTCGGCGTAATGTATCTCTTAAGCTTTGAGGCTTATCTCTATCTCAGCGTGTCGGAGTTTTTGCTGTTCACGGTAATGACGCCGCTCTATATCACGCTGATTTACGATCTGCTTAAAGGACGAGGGATTCGTCCTGGCTATGCGCTCAGCGCCCTGCTGGCCGTCGCGGGCGCGGCGATCATTCGCTACGACAAGGTAAGCGATAACTTCTGGATCGGCCTGCTGCTGGTTCAGCTGGCTAATATCTGCTTTGCTATCGGTATGGTGGGCTACAAGCGCCTTCAGGAAACCCGCCCGATGCCGCAGCACACCGCCTTCTCCTGGTTCTATCTGGGGGCCGCGATTATCGCTGTCATCGCCTGGTTGATGTGGGGCAATCCAGAGAAGTTACCGACTACCTCACTCCAGTGGGGGATCTTAATCTGGTTAGGCGTGGTGGCATCGGGGCTGGGCTATTTTATGTGGAATTACGGGGCCACCCAAGTTGATGCGGGCACGCTGGGGATTATGAATAATATGCACGTGCCTGCCGGGCTGCTGGTTAACCTTGCCATCTGGCAGGAGAAACCGCACTGGCCAAGTTTCATCATTGGCGCAACGGTGATCTTCGCATCACTGTGGGTGCACAGGAAGTGGATTGCAGACAGATAAAACTTTGAGGGCCGGTCTGACCGGCCCGTCAGATATCAGGCTTTGGCTTTGGTGGGACGAATCTTTTGCGTCAGGCCTTTCAGGAAGTTGCGCAGGATCTGATCGCCACATTCACGGTAGTTTTTATGACCCGGCTTGCGGAAAATAGCGCCAATTTCCGACTGACCCACGGCAAAATCGGCCATCTTCAGGATTTCCAGAATATCGGTCGTTTTCAGATCGAACGCCACGCGCAGCTTCTTCATGATGATATTGTTGGTCATCTTGCGCTCAATGGAAGGTTCGGGCGCGTCTTCACTTTTTCCACGGCGCTGGAAGATCAGGCCGTTCAGAAAATAGCCCATGATCACATCAGGACAGGCGCGGAAACCCGGCTCGTCATCTTTCTTCAGGAAACTGTTCATTTCCGCTTCGGTGACTTCGCTTTCTGCCAGCGCAAGAATACTCACCATCTGTGCATCGCTCAGGTTGAGCATGTAGCGCACGCTGCGTAGAACGTCGTTATTTGTCATAGTTTCTCATCAGGAAATAAAAGCCATTGCGCGCATTATAGAGATAAACGATCGCAGAAACAGGAAAACTCGCCGACATTATGCGGACAGAGATCAGGATTGCCCCACCGACGCCGGCAGAGGCGTACCGGGCTGGGAAGCGTCCCTGACCCTCGGCAGGTGCTCGCAGGCGTGCTGACGGGCTGAACGAATAAAGGCGTCGACGACCGGCTGGCGCTGCTCGCCGTCGCGCACTGCGGCATACAGGCGACTCCATAACCCTTCGCCCAGCGTTTTTGTCACCACTAATCCCTGATGTTCGAAACTCTCCACCACCCAGTGGGGCAGCGCGGCAATACCCATACCGGCAGAAACCATCTGGATCAGCAGCAGCGTATTATCGACGCTTTTCAGCGCCGGGCTGACGCCCGCAGGCTGTAAAAAATGGCGCCAGATATCGAGGCGCTGACGCTGGACGGGATAAATCATCAGAACTTCGCTGGTCAAATCCTCCGGCGTGATGCGATCGGCCTGCGCCAGCGGATGATCCGGGGCCAGAACCAGCCGCACCTCAAAATCAAACATCGGCGAGTAAAAGAGCCCGCTGCGGGGAAGGATATCGGAGGTCAGCACCACATCCAGCTCTCCCTGCTGAAGGGCGGGCTGCGGATCGAAAGTGACGCCTGATTTAAAATCCATCGCCACCTGCGGCCAGCTCTGACGGAAATTGCTCAGGGCTGGGGTCAGCCATTGAATGCAGCTATGGCACTCAATCGCAATGCGCAGCGTGGTCTGATGCGGTTCGTGACACGCCTGTAGCGCCTGCTGTATCTGCGGCAGGATCTGCTCAGCCAGCTGTAAAAGGACCTCGCCCTGCGGCGTAAAGCGCAGAGGCTGGCTTTTTCGCACGAATAAACGAAAGCCGAGACGCTGTTCCAGATCGCTGAACTGGTGGGATAACGCCGACTGCGTTTGATGAAGCTGGGCGGCGGCGGCCGCCAGCGAACCGGTATTTCGCAGCGCCTGGAGCGTCCGCAGGTGTTTGAGTTCGATCATGAGAGTCCTTCACATCGACAATGAACATTTTGCGCTTGTGGTCACTACAGTACCTGCGGATTATAGATGTGTAAACATCTGGACGTCTAAAAGCCCGATAGCCACGACCGCGGGCGACAACTGAGGAGAGTAGTGATGACCATTCTGAACCATACACTCGGATTTCCCCGCGTTGGCCTCCGCCGCGAACTGAAAAAAGCGCAGGAAAGCTATTGGGCAGGCAACAGTACGCAGGAAGCGCTGCTGGCCGTCGGACGTGAACTGCGCGCGCGCCACTGGCAGCAGCAAAAGCAGGCTGGCGTGGATCTGCTGCCGGTAGGGGATTTCGCCTGGTACGATCACGTACTGACCACCAGCCTGCTGTTAGGCAATATTCCCGCCCGCCATCAGAACAAAGACGGCTCTGTCGATCTTGATACGCTGTTCCGTTTGGGTCGCGGTCGAGCGCCGACCGGTGAACCTGCCGCAGCGGCTGAGATGACCAAATGGTTTAATACCAACTATCACTACATGGTGCCGGAATTTACCAAAGGTCAGCGGTTTACGCTGAGCTGGAGGCAGATCCTGGAAGAGGTGGACGAGGCGCTGGCGCTCGGCCACAAGGTGAAGCCGGTGCTGCTGGGCCCGGTCACCTATCTGTGGCTGGGCAAGGTGAAAGGCGAGCAGTTTGATCGTCTGAGCCTGCTGAAGGATATTCTGCCGGTCTACCAGCAGGTGCTGGCTGAACTGGCGAAACGCGACATCGAATGGGTGCAGATTGACGAGCCTGCGCTGGTGCTGGAACTGCCGCAGGCGTGGCTGGATGCTTATAAACCCGCGTATGAAGCGTTGCAGGGGCAGACTAAACTGCTGCTGACCACCTATTTTGAAAGCGCCGGAACCAACCTGGATACTATTATCAGGCTGCCGGTACAGGGTCTGCATGTGGACCTGGTGCATGGGAAAGATGATATCGCCGAACTGAACGCGAAAGTCCCCGCCGACTGGCTGCTCTCGGTTGGGGTGATTAATGGACGTAACGTCTGGCGCGCCGATCTCAGCAGCTGGTTCGAACGTCTGCAACCGCTGGCAGGCAAACGCGATAAGCTCTGGATTGGCACCTCCTGCTCCCTGCTGCACAGCCCGATCGATCTGAGCACCGAAACGCGTCTGGATGACGAAGTGAAGAGCTGGTTCGCCTTTGCGCTGCAAAAATGTGGTGAGCTGTCGCTGCTGAGCCGGGCGCTGAACAATAACGATCCGCATTCTCTGGAAGCCTGGAGCGCACCAGTCCGCGCCCGTCGCGAATCAGTCCGCGTTCATAACGCGGCCGTCGGCAAACGTCTCGCGGCGATTACCGCGAAAGACAGTCAGCGTGCCAGCAGCTATAAAACGCGGGCTGAAGCCCAGCGTCAGCGCTTCCAGCTGCCGGCGTGGCCGACCACCACCATCGGCTCTTTTCCCCAGACGACTGAAATTCGCGGCCTGCGTCTGGACTTTAAACAGGGGCGCCTGGACGGCAACAATTACCGTACCGGCATCGCCGGACACATCAGGCAGGCGATTGCTGAGCAGGAACGCCTGGGGCTGGACGTGCTGGTTCATGGCGAAGCTGAGCGTAATGACATGGTGGAGTACTTCGGTGAAAACCTGGATGGCTTCGCCTTCACCCAAAACGGCTGGGTACAGAGCTATGGCTCTCGCTGCGTGAAGCCGCCCGTCATCATTGGCGACATTAGCCGTCCGCAAGCGATCACGGTGGAATGGGCGAAATATGCCCAGTCGCTGACGGATAAGCCGGTGAAAGGCATGCTGACAGGACCGGTCACGATCCTCTGCTGGTCTTTCCCACGTGAAGATGTTTCACGTGAAACCATCGCAAAACAGATCGCGCTGGCGCTGCGTGATGAAGTGAAAGATCTGGAAAAAGTGGGGATTGGCATCATTCAGATTGACGAGCCGGCCCTGCGTGAAGGTCTGCCGCTGCGCCAGTCCGACTGGGCCGCCTATCTGGAATGGGCGGTAGAGGCTTTCCGTCTCAACGCCGCCGTGGCGCAGGATGACACCCAGATCCACACGCATATGTGTTACTGCGAATTCAACGACATTATGGATTCCATCGCCGCGCTGGATGCGGATGTGATCACCATCGAAACCTCACGCTCAGATATGGAGCTGCTGGAGTCGTTTGAAGAGTTCGAATATCCCAATGAAATCGGCCCCGGCGTTTACGATATTCACTCGCCGAACGTGCCCAGCGTCGAATGGATGGAAGCCCTGCTGCTGAAGGCGGCGAAACGTATCCCGACTGAACGCCTCTGGGTCAATCCAGACTGCGGACTGAAAACGCGCGGCTGGCCGGAAACGCGGGAAGCGCTGGCGAATATGGTGAAAGCGGCGCAGAACCTGCGTAATGCCAGCGTCTGATATCTCTGTTGTGTTGTGTTGTGTTGTGTTGTTCGGGTTTGGGGCGCTTTGCGCCCCTTTATTGGTTTATTTCACGCCATTCTCTCTGAACCACGCCAGCATGCGCTGCCAGCCATCTTTGGCTGAAGCTTCATGATAGCTCGGGCGATAATCGGCATTAAAGGCATGACCCGCGTCGGGGTAAACCACAATTTCCGATTTTGCATTTGCCGCCCGTAGCGCCTGACGCATGGTTTCGACGCTCTCCTGAGGAATGCTGTCATCCTGCGCGCCATACAAGCCCAGCACGGGAGCGTTAAGATCGACCGCCACATCCACCGGCTGTTTCTGCTGCTTCATCGTTTTTTCCCCGACCAGCTTGCCGTACCAGGCCACGCCAGCTCTGAGTTGAGGATTGTGCGCGGCATAAAGCCAGGTAATACGGCCGCCCCAGCAGAAACCGGTGATCGCCATAGTGCGCATATCGCCCCCGTTACGGGAAGCCCAGTTGGCGACATGGTCCAGATCGGCCAGCACCTGCGTATCCGGGACTTTGCTTACCAGCTCGTTAAACAGGGTAGGGATATCGTTGTAGTCAGAGGGATCGCCCTGACGAAAATAGAGTTCGGGCGCCACGGCGAGATACCCTTCCATCGCGAGGCGACGGCAGATATCGCGGATATGCTCATGGACGCCGAAAATTTCCTGCACTACCAGCACGATGGGCAGCGGGCCGCTGGCATCACGCGGTTTGGCCTGAAAAGCGGGCATATTCTCACCCTGGGTCGGGATGGACGTTTCGCCCGACACGATCGCGTCGCTGTCGGTGGTGATGGTAGTGGATGCGGCAGGCGATACCGCAGGAGCGAACCCATTACTGCTCATTTTTTGCGACAGATTATCTTCGGTTTTCATTGTCCTCTCCATGCATGCATTAGCGCAATCCGCTAACTATAGCCAGGATTACGTGGGGGCCGGGGGCTTACCTTTTCCCTATCATTAACATTGTCGCCAGCCTGGCTACAGCAAAAGTGGCGGCCTCAGCCCCCACGGGAGTGTACATATGTGATTTGCTTCACATTTTATTGTTGAGTTAATGTAATCTCAGTAATCAAAGTGAGATTGCTCACACAAATTTGCACGACTTTCCCTTACGCTGGGGGTCTATCCTCTATGCCACCTTTCCGTTACAGGAGTTTGAAATGGCTCAGTCAGACGTTTTCCACCTTGGTTTAACTAAGGAAGACCTTCAGGGTGCCACCCTTGCGATCGTACCGGGCGACCCTGAGCGCGTGAAGAAAATCGCCGCGCTGATGGATAACCCGGTTCACCTGGCTTCGCACCGTGAATTCACCACCTGGCGCGCGGAACTGGAGGGCAAGCCGGTTATCGTCTGTTCTACTGGTATCGGCGGCCCTTCCACCTCTATTGCGGTAGAAGAGCTGGCACAGCTGGGCGTCCGGACTTTCCTGCGCGTCGGCACAACAGGCGCGATACAGCCTGGTATCAGCGTCGGCGATGTGCTGGTAACGACCGGTTCGGTTCGTCTCGACGGCGCCAGCCTGCATTTTGCCCCGCTCGAATTCCCGGCAGTTGCGGACTTCACCTGCACCACAGCGCTGGTGGAAGCGGCCAAAGCGGCCGGAGCAACGACCCATATCGGTATCACCGCCTCATCTGACACCTTCTATCCAGGTCAGGAACGTTATGACACTTACTCTGGCCGGGTGGTTAGCCGTTTCCAGGGCTCGATGAAAGAGTGGCAAGAGATGGGCGTGCTGAACTATGAAATGGAATCCGCCACGTTGTTAACTATGTGCGCCAGTCAGGGCCTGCGTGCCGGCATGGTTGCCGGTGTTATCGTGAACCGCACGCAGCAGGAGATCCCTGATGCGGAAACGATGAAAAGAACCGAAAGCGATGCCGTCCGCATTGTCGTGGACGCGGCCCGTCGCCTGATGTGATCTGCCTGGCCGGGCGCGTCTCTGCCGGCCAGATGCCTTCCTTTTGCGGGGGCGCTCCAGAATCTGAATGAAATTCAGCCTGGCAGCGTTATCCCGCCTGTTTTATCTGGACATTCATACAGTGCACCTCTACCTTTTCCGTAGTTAAGGTTGGGCAGGAGAGTGCGCGTGGATGCAACTATCGTTTATGGAATCTGTTTTGGCCTGGCGGGTTTGCTGGCGGGCTGGCTGGTCGCCTGGTTTTCCGGTCAGCAAGCTGCGGCAAGGCAGGAGACGGAACGGCAGTTGCTGATGCAGCGTGCCGATCAGCTGCGTCAGGAGCGCGAGCGGCTTCAGCAGCAGCTGGAGGCGCAGCACCAGCATCAGAAACAGAATGAAGCGGAATTACGCCAGCTGCACGGCACGCTCTCTGCCGCACAGGAAAAACTGCACCATCTCGACCACTGGCGTAACGAAAGCGAACAGCTCAACCGGGAGCTGCGCAATCAGCTGGAGATTAACAGCGCTCAGGAGGCTGAACTGCGGGAAGTGACGATCCGGCTCGAAGAAACGAAGATGGCTGCGGATGAGAAACAGCGGCTGCTGGTGAACAGCGAGCAGCGCCTGAACGCCCAGTTTGAAAATCTGGCGAACCGCATTTTTGAAAACAGCGGACGTCGCGTTGATGAACAGAATCGCCAGAGCCTGAACGGCCTGATCTCCCCTCTGCGTGAACAGCTGGAAGGCTTCCGGCGTCAGGTTCAGGAGAGCTTTGGTCAGGAAGCGCGTGAACGTCACACCCTTTCCCACGAAATCCGTAACCTTCAGCAGTTGAATGCGCAAATGGCGCAGGAGGCGATTAACCTGACGAAAGCCCTGAAAGGCGATAATAAAACCCAGGGGAACTGGGGCGAAGTGGTACTCAGCCGGGTGCTGGAAGCGTCCGGGCTGCGGGAGGGGCACGAGTACGAAACCCAGGTCAACATCCAGCTGGAGCAAAATGCGCGAATGCAGCCGGACGTTATCGTTCGTTTGCCGCAGGGCAAGGATGTGGTGGTGGACGCGAAAATGACCCTCGTCGCCTATGAACGCTACTTCAACAGTGAAGATGAAGCGGCGCGCGAGGTGGCTATCAGCGAACATATAGCCGCGATCCGTGGGCATCTGCGTCTGCTCAGCAGAAAAGATTATCAACAATTACCCGGTTTACGCTCGCTGGATTATGTGTTGATGTTTATCCCCATTGAACCGGCTTTCCTGCTGGCTATCGATCGTCAGCCGGAATTGATTAACGAAGCGCTTAACCAGAATATTATGCTGGTCAGTCCGACCACGCTCCTGGTGGCGTTGCGTACCATCAGCAACCTCTGGCGCTATGAGCATCAGAGCCGTCACGCGCAGCGCATTGCCGATCGCGCGGGCCGCCTTTATGACAAGATGCGCCTGTTTGTTGATGATATGTCGGCGATGGGGCAGAGCCTGGACAAGGCGCAGGAGAGCTATCGTCAGGCGATGAAAAAACTCTCTGAGGGACGGGGCAACCTGATCGCTCAGGCGGAAAGCTTCCGGCATATGGGCGTTGAGGTGAAGCGTCCTATCAACCCCCGGCTGGTGGAACAGGCAATGCCTGATTTTCCCGAACGGTCGGACGGGGCGGAAGAGGAGGAGGCTCCCGCCGCTTTCAGCCTTGAAGAGGCCTTCCCTGCGGCACGCGCGGGGGAATAAGCCGCCAGGCAGTGCCTGGCTCCCGGGACTCTGATACACTTGACGGATTATTGATTGTAGAGCAGGCAAAATAAATGGCAGATGAATCAAAGGACACCACCCATTTTGGCTTTCGCACCGTAGCGAAGAGCGACAAGGCCGAAATGGTTGCTGACGTTTTCCACTCCGTCGCGGCCAAATATGATCTGATGAACGATCTGATGTCATTTGGTATTCACCGCATCTGGAAACGTTTCACTATCGACTGTAGCGGCGTCCGTCGTGGACAGCGCGTGCTGGATCTGGCGGGCGGAACGGGCGATCTCACCGCAAAATTTTCCCGTCTGGTCGGCGAAACCGGCGAAGTGGTACTGGCGGATATCAACAGCTCGATGCTGAAGGTAGGTCGTGAAAAACTGCGTAATATTGGCATCATCGGCAACGTCAGCTATGTGCAGGCGAATGCGGAAGCCCTGCCTTTTCCCGATAACCATTTTGACTGTATCACTATCGCTTTTGGTCTGCGTAACGTCACCGATAAAGATAAGGCCATAGCCTCGATGTTCCGCGTGCTGAAGCCGGGCGGTCGCCTGCTGGTACTGGAATTTTCCAAACCGCTTCTCGAACCGCTGAACAAAGCCTATGACGCTTACTCTTTCCACATTCTGCCGCGCATTGGCGAGCTGGTTGCAAAAGATTCTGAAAGCTATCGTTATCTCGCTGAGTCCATCCGTATGCATCCGGATCAGGAGACGCTTAAGCAGATGATGGTGGATGTCGGTTTTGAAAACACCTCTTACTACAATCTTACCGGTGGCATCGTAGCTCTCCACCGTGGGTTC
The DNA here is from genome assembly GCA_050410775.1 of Pantoea sp. FN060301. GTDB lineage: Bacteria > Pseudomonadota > Gammaproteobacteria > Enterobacterales > Enterobacteriaceae > Erwinia. Next base: position 3,911,842 of record CP191229.1, on the reverse strand, counting down.
AAGTTTTAAACAGGAAAGCGAATGACCTTTACGCCGCTGTTAACTGCGGGGCTGGAAACGGCGCTGAATCAGATTCTGTACCGCGATCGCAGCCTGAAGGCGGCGCGTCAGCGCCTGAATGGCAAAAGCCTGTCGATTGTGCTGACGGAACTGAAGCAGCCCCTCACCCTGGTATTTAGCGAGAAGCAGGCGGACGTGCTCGCGCAGTGGAGCGACGTGCCGGACTGTACGGTAAAAACCCGCCTGGCGACATTGTCTCAGTTACGCGATCGTCAGCGGCTGACCAGCCTGATCCGCAGCGGAGAGCTGGAGGTGGAAGGCGATCTCCAGGTCGTGCAGCAGTTTTCAGCGCTGATCGACCTGGCCGAGCTTGATCCGGCGGAATATCTGGCCCCCTGGACGGGAGATATTATCGCCCATGGCGTGGGCCAGTTTGCCCGTCGCGGCTTCAACTTTCTCCGTCGCGATCTGGAACGTAAGCAAAGCTATCTCGGTCAGGCGCTGACCGAAGAGTGGCGCGTGGCGCCGGGTGCGCTGGAGCTGGCCTGGTTTGCTGAAGAAGTGGACGCCGTTGAGCGTGATTTTGCTGCACTTGAAGCCCGTCTGAACAAGCTGGAGGCCAAATGAGCCCTGGAGAGTTACGCCGCCTCTATTTCATCGTCCGCATTTTCCTCAGCTACGGGCTTGATGAACTGATTCCCAAAACGCGCCTGACGCTGCTGCCCCGCATGTGGCGAAAGTGCCTGTTCTGGATGCCGAACCGCCATAAAGATCAGCCCTTCGGTGAACGCCTGCGTCTGGCATTAGAGCAGCTCGGACCCGTCTGGATTAAGTTTGGGCAGATGATGTCAACGCGTCGCGATCTCTTTCCGCCGCAGATTGCCGATCAGCTGGCGATGCTGCAGGATCGCGTACCGCCTTTTGACGGCGTGCTGGCGAAGCAGCAGATTGAGCTGTCGCTCGGCTGCCCGGTAGAGACGCTTTTCGATCATTTTGATATCAAGCCGCTGGCTTCTGCGTCTATTGCTCAGGTGCATACCGCCACGCTGAAGGAAAATGGCCGGGAAGTCGTCATTAAAGTAATCCGGCCTGATATTTTGCCGGTGATCAAAGCGGACATGCTGCTGATTACCCGTATGGCGCGCTGGGTGCCACGCCTGCTGCCGGATGGACGTCGTCTGCGCCCGCAGGAAGTGGTGGCCGACTATGAAAAAACGCTGATTGACGAGCTGAACCTGCTGCGCGAAGCCGCCAACGCCATTCAGCTGCGCCGCAATTTTGATAACAGTGAAATGCTCTACGTACCGGAAATTTTCTCCGATTACTGTAGCGAAACCATGCTGGTGATGGAGCGGATTTACGGCATCCCTATCTCTGACGTGGTGGCGCTTGAGCAGCACGGCGTGAACATGAAGCTGCTTGCTGAACGCGGCGTCCAGGTCTTTTTCACCCAGGTGTTCCGCGACAGCTTTTTCCATGCAGATATGCATCCGGGTAACATCTTCGTCAGCTACGATCATCCGGAAGATCCGCAGTATATCGGCATAGATTGCGGCATCGTGGGCTCGCTTAATAAAGAAGATAAGCGCTATCTGGCGGAAAACTTCATCGCCTTCTTCAACCGCGATTACCGTAAGGTCGCTGAACTGCATGTCGATTCCGGCTGGGTTCCCCCGGATACGAACGTGGAAGATTTCGAATTTGCCATCCGAACCGTCTGTGAACCTATCTTTGAAAAGCCGCTGGCGGAGATCTCCTTCGGCCACGTTCTGCTCAACCTGTTCAATACGGCGCGTCGCTTCAATATGGAAGTGCAGCCGCAGCTGGTTCTTCTGCAAAAAACGCTGCTGTATGTGGAAGGGGTAGGGCGTCAGCTCTATCCACAGCTGGATCTCTGGAAAACGGCAAAACCTTTCCTGGAAGACTGGATAAAAGATCAGATCGGTATTCCCGCTATCGTCAGGGCGCTGAAAGAGAAGGCGCCTTTCTGGGCCGAGAAGCTGCCGGAACTGCCGGAACTTTTTTACGACAGCCTCCGTCAGCACAAACATCTGCAACATAGCGTGGATAAACTAACCCGCGACCTGAAAAGCGAGCGCGTCCGGCACCATCAGTCCCGCTATCTGTTTGGCGTTGGAGCGAGTTTACTGCTGGCGGGCACGGCGATCCTGCTCACCCGGCCTGAATGGGATCTCTTTTCCGCCGCCATGATTGCCGGCGGCATCGTGACCTGGCTTATCGGCTGGCGCAAAACGGACTGAGTGACCTGAAGGAAAAAGAGACATCTGGTTAGGTTTTGTTCATCGTCAGCGCACCTTGCGCTGTTATATAATGCAAACGGATTTTACAACTTAGTAGAGGCATAAAATGGGCGGCATCAGTATCTGGCAATTATTAATTATTGCCGTAATCGTTGTTCTTCTGTTCGGCACCAACAAATTGCGTACTCTGGGCTCCGATCTGGGTTCTTCGATCAAAGGCTTCAAAAAAGCCATGGGCGATGAAAACGAGAAAGAGAAAGAGAAAGATCACGCAAAAGATGCGGATTTCAGCGCAAGTCTGACGGACGAGCAGCGGACGGAAGCAAAGAAAGAAGACGTTAAAAAAGACAAGGTGTAAACCGTGTTCGACATTGGTTTTAGTGAACTGATATTGGTTTTCGTGATCGGGCTGGTCGTGCTTGGCCCCCAGCGTTTGCCGGTGGCGGTAAGAACTGTTGTCGGCTGGATCAGGGCGATGCGCTCGCTGGCCTCCAGCGTTCAGAACGAGCTGGCTCAGGAGCTGAAGCTCCAGGAGCTTCAGGATAGCCTGAAAAAAGTGGAGGAGGCGAGCAAGAGCAGCTTCTCTCCCGAACTTCAGGCCTCCGTGAATGAGCTGAAAGAGTCGGCTGAAGCGATGAAGCGCTCTTACCTGGGCGACAATGAAAAAGCCGATGATGAAGCCTGGACGATCCATAATCCGCTGGTGAAAAACCCTGAAGATTCTCATGAAGGCGTAACCCCTGCTGAGGCCGATCATCAGGCCAGCGCGGTCGCCCAGTCCCCGGAAACGGCTGATGAGAGGGTGAAACCCGCAGTTTCACCGTCCGGCGTCGCGGAACCGCTTGCAACCGCCAACGCTTCCGAAGCGCGAAAGCCAGCCGCATCAACGCCCCTCAGCCCTGAGCCCGTTACGACAGCCCAGCCGCAAGGCGCGGTGACTGAGCCTGCCGACAGGGCGCAGCCCTCCAGGACGACAGGTCCGGCATCCGCCTCTTCCGCAACCGCGAAGAGCGATGCGGCGGTGCTGTCGGGCCGGGCGCCTGCTTCCACTCCCCAACCGAGCGATGAACGATAAATATGGCTGTTGAAGATACCCAACCGCTTATCAGTCATTTGATTGAGCTCCGTAAGCGGTTGCTGAACTGTATTATCGCCGTAATAGCGATCTTTTTATGCCTGGCTTACTTCTCCAACGATATCTACCAGTTGGTTTCCGCGCCGCTCATCAGTCAGCTACCCGCCGGGGCAAGCATGATTGCGACCGACGTGGCATCGCCGTTTTTTACGCCGATAAAGCTGACGATGATTGTCTCGGTCTTTCTGGCCGTCCCGCTTATTCTCTATCAGGTATGGGCATTTGTGGCGCCCGCGCTCTACCAGCATGAACGCAAGCTGGTTATGCCGCTGCTTTTTTCCAGTTCATTCCTATTCTATACGGGCATGGCTTTCGCCTACTTTATTGTCTTCCCGCTGGCGTTCAGTTTCTTTGCCAAAACGGCACCACAGGGCGTAGTGATAGCGACTGATATCAATAACTACCTCGACTTTGTGATGGCGTTATTTATGGCTTTCGGCGTGTCGTTTGAGGTGCCTATCGCCATCGTCCTGCTTTGCTGGACGGGCGTCACTTCCCCGGAAGATCTGAAGAAAAAGCGACCTTATGTACTGGTGGGCGCTTTCGTGGTCGGCATGGTGTTAACGCCTCCTGACGTCTTGTCGCAGACGCTGCTGGCAATTCCCATGTACTGTCTGTTTGAAGTGGGTCTGTTCTTCGCACGCTTTTATGTGGGTAAACGGCGTCGGGACGATGTGCAGGAGGAAGGTGGATCGGACTAGATCTGTTGCCTCGCGTTCAACTGAAGTAAAAAATAACCGCCCGTCAGGGCGGTTACCGTTTGGAAAATCCTATGTTTGATATTGGCGTTAATCTGACGAGTACGCAGTTTGCAAAAGATCGAGACCAGGTCGTTAAACGTGCCAGAGAGGCGGGCATCACGGGCCTGCTGATCACCGGCACCAACGCGCTGGAGAGCCAGCAGGCACAGAGTCTGGCCGCCCGCCGTCCCGGCTACTGCTGGTCTACGGCGGGCGTACATCCCCATCATGCGAGTGAATGGTCTTCTGAAACGGCAGCAACGCTGAAGCGCCTGGCGGAAAGCGACCAGGTTGTGGCGATAGGCGAGTGTGGTCTGGATTTTAACCGCAACGTCTCTGAACCCGAGCAGCAGGCCTACGCCTTCAATGCCCAGCTGGCGCTGGCGGCAGAGGTGGGCCTTCCCGTTTTCCTTCACTGCCGGGAAGCGCACGAGCGCTTTCTGTCGGTTCTCACGCCCTGGCTCCCGGCGCTATCCGGCGCGGTGCTGCACTGCTTTACCGGCACCAAAGAGGAGCTGCAAGCCTGTCTGGCCGCCGGGCTCTATGTGGGGATTACGGGCTGGGTATGCGACGAGCGTCGTGGTCTTGAACTGCGCGAGCTGATGCCGCTTATTCCTGCCGACCGTCTGCTGCTGGAAACCGATGCGCCTTATCTGCTGCCCCGCGATATGCGTCCCCGCCCCGCCTCACGACGCAACGAACCCTGCTTCCTGCCGCATATCGTGCAACAGGTTGCCGCGCTGCGTGGAGAAGATGCAGGCGAGCTCGCCAGGCAGTGCGATCGAAACGCGCGGGAGTTGTTCAGACTGGCTGCTCAGGCATAAGCTTTCAGGGCCAGCACAGAGAAACGTCAGAGCTTCTGGAACTGCTTATTATCCACGCTACGCATGATTTGTTTGTTAAGCATGTTCAGCAGCAGCATGGAGCGCGCCTCGCCATCCGGCTCGCTAAAGATGGCGTTAAGGCCCTCAAAGGCCCCTTCGGTAATCAGCACTTTGTCTCCCGGCTTTGGCAGTTCGGGATCGCACAGCGTCTCTGTCGGCTGCGTCTGTAGCGCTGTTATCACATCCTGCGGAACCGTGGCCGGCTGGGCGCCAAAACGAACGAAATGGCTGACGCCGCGCGTCGCGCTGATGGTGGTGGTATGGATCGCTTCGGGGTCAAACTCGATAAACAGATAATTGGGGAAAAGCGGCTCGCTGACCTGGGTGCGTTTACCGCGTACCAGTTTCTCTAATGCAATCATTGGACTGAGGCAATGCACCATCTGGCGCTCAAGATGTTCCTTGGCGCGAAGCAGTTGACCACGTTTGCAATAAAGTAAATACCAGGATTCCATAACGTCACTTTTCGGTTATCAGGCCGGTAAGAATACCAAAATCGTCGCCAGAGTTATAGCTGGATCAGGGTAGGATGCCGCCTGCGCAGGTCGTTACCTTGCCTTCTGACGACAGGCTGTTACTTCATTCACTCTGATTATGCGCGGCCGGATTCCTGCAGTGAAGCCGATGTTCGCCACCTCACTCTACCCCTGTTGCAACAGGGGCAAAGGCCACGGCGTAAGCTGGCTTCTTCATTTTTCCGCAACCGGTTGAGGCCTGAGAGCAGGGCTCTCTTTCAGGAAATCCAGCAGCGCCCGGGTAATTTCACTGCGTTGCCGGTGCTGCGGATACACCGCGCTGAGCGGCAGGCTTTCCGGGTGATACGTCTCCATCACGCTGATGAGCTTGCCCTGCGCAATCGCACCTTCCACGATAAATTCCGGCAGCAGTACCAGACCCAGCCCCGCTATCGCTGCATCAGCCAGCACCTCGCCGTTATTGCTCATTACCGGACCCTGCACGCTGGTGATTTTACGTTTGCCGTTAACGTTAAGTTCCCAGCCAGACTGCCCCTCACGCCCAAAACGCAGACAGGCATGCTGTTGCAAATCGTCCGGGTGAAGCGGTACGCCCCTGCGCTCAAGGTAGGCCGGGCTGGCGCAGATAATACGCCTGATGCTGCCCAGGCTTCTTGCTATCAGGCTTGAATCGCTGAGGCTGCCGATGCGGATAGCCATATCAAACCCCTCCCCGATAACGTCCACGTAGCGATCTGCCAGCTCTACCTGTAGCTGAATCGCCGGATGTTGTGTCAGGAAAGCGGAGATCAGGGGAGAAAGCGGATTCATGCCGAACGACATCGGCATGCTGAGACGAAATGTCCCCTGCAGTTCCTTGCGCCGTTCGGTGACGGCCTGTTCGGCCTCAAAAACATCATCAAGAATGCGCTGGGCGTGACGGGCAAAGAGCTGACCGGCATCGGTCACCGACAGTTTCCGGGTGTTACGGATCAGCAGGCGTGCCCCGAGTGACGCTTCCAGGGCAGCCATGCGACGGCTGACATACTGCTTTGACAGCATCAGCTTCTCCGCTGCGGCGGTGAAATTGCCGGCGCTGACGACCGCCGTATAAATCCTCAGATCTTCAAGCTGCATATTGTCCACCAGAATGTGACAGTGATTGCTTTTTCAGGCCATTGCCGGGCAATACAGTTTACTTGTAGTCTTTGTTCATCGGAAGGGCAAACGTACTTCATCTCATCGAACAGACATTATCCAGGAGCACATCATGATCGAACAAAGACTGTCTCAGGAACGTGGGCTCGGCGATCACGGCTGGTTGCATTCACGCCACACCTTCTCCTTTGCGGGATACCGGGATCCAGAGCAGGTAGGATTCTCCGATTTGCTGGTCATTAATGACGATCGGGTAGCGGCCTCACGCGGTTTTGGCGCTCATCCGCACAACAATATGGAGATCATCTCCTACGTTCTTGAAGGTGAACTGGCGCACAAAGATTCCATGGGCACCGGCTCAGCCATCGTTCCGGGCGACGTTCAGCTGATGAGCGCAGGAAGTGGGGTGACGCACAGCGAATTTAATAATTCGCAGTCTGAAGGCGTCCATTTTCTGCAAATCTGGATCGTGCCGTCAGAAAAAGATACCCCGCCGGGCTATCAGCAGATGTCGGTGCCTGAAAGTGAAAAGCGCGGTCAGCTGCGGCTTATCGTCTCACCACAGGGAGAAGGTAACGCGCTCAGCGTCCGTCAGGATGTCCGTATCTATGCCGGCCTGTTTGACGGAGATGAGCAGCAAACCTTTACGCTGGATGAAAACCGTTATGCTTATATCCATGTCGCTCGCGGCGAAGTGACGGTGAACGGCGTAACCTTTAAAGCTGGTGACGGCGCGCGGGTACGCAACGAGCGTGAACTGAGCTTCAGCGCCGGTAAAGAAGCTGAAGTCCTGCTGTTTGATCTGCGTCCGGTTGAGGTTAATCGTCCGACCCGCTAACAGAAATTTCTGTATCAGCGCTGGCGAATGCCGGCGCTTTTTTTATGTAAAAAACCGGCACTTTTCAGGTGCCGGCAAAGCAGGTTTCCCCGGAGAACCTTCTCCTTCAGCGCGCCTTTTACGCAGGCGGAGCTGTTCCGGCTTCTCTTTTTATCAGGGCCGCGTTCAGCGCGCTTTCAGGAAGGCCAGCAGATCTTCGTTCAGCCGATCCTGATGCGTGACGGCGAACCCATGTGGCGCATTGTCATAAACCTTCAGCTCAGCGCCTTCGATCATTTCTGCGGCTACTTTGCCCGTTGTTTCAAACGGAACGATTTGGTCGTTGCTGCCGTGAATAACCAGCGTTGGCACGTCAATTTTCGCCATATCCGGGCGGAAATCCGTCTGCGAGAAGGCGGTAACGCACTCCAGCGTGCCTTTCAGCGACGCCATCAGCGCGATGTTCAGCGTCTGAGTCAGCACGCCTTCCGATACCGTCTGGCCCGCATTGGTGCCGTAGAAGGGCGCGGCGAAATCGCTGATAAACTGCGCGCGGTCTTTACGTAATCCATCCTGAATACCGGTGAAGACCGAAGCGTCAACGCCCTGCGGGTAGTCTTCCGTCTTGCCAAAGATTGGCGTAACGGCACCCAGCAGAACGAGGCCCGCCACGCGCGCGCTGCCGTAACGGCCAATGTAGCGCGTCACATCGCCGCCGCCCATGGAGAAGCCAACCAGCGTCACATCCTGCAGGTCAAGGCTGGTAATCAGGTCGTTGATGTCTGAGGCAAAGGTATCGTAGTCATAGCCTGTCCACGGCTGATCGGAGCGGCCAAAACCGCGGCGATCGAAAGCGATCGCGCGATAGCCACGCTCGGCCAGAAAGTTCAGCTGGCTGTCCCACATGTCGCCGTCCAGCGGCCAGCCGTGGCTGAACAGTACAGGCTTGCCTGCGCCCCAGTCTTTGAAGTAAATAGTGGTGCCGTCAGCGGTTTTGATTGTGCTCATGATGTTTACCTTACAGTTGTCAGTAAAAGTGAGTGTTGTGATCTAAACAGGCGCGACCAGATAGCGTACCTGCGGCAGACTTTCGTCCTGATGAAACGCATAAATGCGGTTCTGGATTTTCTGATCGTTCATGGTGTAGCGTTCCAGCTGGCGCATATATTCCATCCATGAACCCACGACGAACGCCTCAACGAAAATGCCAGGTTGCAGAATATCTTCATAAACTGACCAGTTTATGGCACCCCCACGTCGGCGTACCCGGCGCATGTCCTGCATGCATAGGGTAAAGTCGTGGGCATCTTCCTGGCGGATAAGATATTCGTAGCTCACCATGACGGGGCCGCGGTCATGGTGAATATCCAGAACCGGAACGGGCGTACTGACGTTGCTGACGTCCAGATTGAGATCCGGATCTTTATCCAGCCGCCAGCGGCGAGTGGCCACGCAGGCGAGGACCATGCCGATCGTTGCCACACAAAGCGAAACGGCAATGCCATAGTGCGAGGCGAGCTGCCCCCAGATAGCGCTGCCCACGGTCATCGAACCGAAGAACACGGTCAGGTAAACCGCCAGCGCACGTGCTTTCACCCATTTTGCCGCGCTACGCTGCGCACCGAGGTTGAGGGTGGAAAGTACGGCAATCCAGGCAAAGCCGGTAAAGAACTCAAACGCGTTAAGCAGCCAGACGTTGCGGACAAACGCTAGCGCCAGCATGGTCAGGGCAAACATCAGGCTGGCCAGCACCATCAGGCGGTCGGGATTAAAACGCCTGCGCAGGCCCGGCAGCATGACGGCGCCGCAGATCGCGCCGACGCCAATAAAAGCCAGCAGGATGCCATAGCCGCCCGGGCCTAAGCCCAGCTCGCGCCGTGCCACCAGCGGCAGAAGCGCCCATCCGGCGCTGCCGAACACGAAGAAAGCGACGGTGCGTACCAGCACATTACGCAGCACCGGTGCCGCATGTACGTAGCGCAGCCCCGCCCGCACCGCAGAGAAAAAATGCTCTGGCGGCAGTCGCTGCACATTCGGTTCGGCTTTCCAGCGGTACAGCACCCAGGCGACGCCCAGCACGGAAATCGCGTTCAGCATGAAGACCATCCAGGGGCCGACAAACGAGAGGATCAATCCCCCCAACGCTGGACCGATCGCCCGGCTGATATTGATGCCGAGCGAGTTAAGCGCAATGGCCGGCCCAAGCTCCTCCTTACTGACCAGATCGGGCACGATGGCCTGAAAAGGTGGAGAGCTCATCGCCATGCCTGTACTGAGCAGAAACGCGGCAATCAGCAATATCAGCGGCGTAACATGACCCGTGAAGGAAAGCACGGCCAACCCGGTCGCGGCGATAAATACCCACAGCTGAGATAAGAGCAGATACTTGCGGCGATCGATAATATCGGCCATCACCCCCGAGGGCAGGGCAAACAGGAACATGGGTAGACTGCTGGCGGCCTGCACCAGCGCCACGCTCAGCGGATCGGAACTGAGCGTCAGCATGGTCCAGTTAACCCCAACGTCGTTCATCCATGAACCGATGTTTGAGACTACCGTGGCGATCCAGAGCATACGGAATATTGGCTGGCGCAGCGGCTGCCATGGCGAAGCGCCGGTGACGGGCGCCGCCGTCGCCTCTTCCTGGGTGACTTCCTGAATATCATTAACCTGCGCCATAACGTACCTCACGCTGGCGTGCCGATCCGATGCGCCAGTTCCCCGGTCCGGTAATGGCTAAGGTGCCGAAGACGATCAGCAGCAGCCAGCCAAACTGACCTTCGGCGATGCTCCAGCCCGGATGCACAAAGAGCATCGCCACCAGTAGGACGCCGATAACCGGCAGACAGGCGAGTCGGGTGCCCACGCCAAGAAGAATAAACACCGGACAAATCACTTCGGCAAAAATAGCCGGGAGCAGGCTCATATAGGGACCGAGGCCGAAAGGATCCTCGATACGCGTCAGTTCTTCGCTGAAATGAAATACCTTAGGCAGGCCGTGCACGTGAAGCAAGAGCAGGCTGCCGGTCAGGCGCAGGAAGAACAGCCCTGCATTGATGCGGGGCGGCTGAGAGAACGAGTTCTTCATCATGTCAGAATGCAAAGCAGCTGCAGCCGAGCGCGCCCCAGAAGGCGTTATCTTCGGAGACAGGAACATCAGAACCGCGGGCGACATTGTGCGAATGATTATGCACGCCGCACGGGCCGCTACAGTGGTGAACCTGAGGCATCATACCGACGCGGCTGGCTGTTGGCGGCGCGCTGCGGTAATGGCCGGGATAGTTCACGACCGGTGACCAGTCCGGCAGAACCGGAATAGACGGCGGCGCTTCAGCGCTGAACGAACCCGCAGCATAAACAATGTCGCCGTTCACGATAGTCAGTACCGATTCGATACCTTTGATCTCTTCTTCAGGCACGCTGAAGTAGTCTTTGCTCAGGATGGCCAGGTCGGCAAGCTGACCGGCTTTGATCTGCCCTTTTTTCCCCTGCTCGCTGGAGAACCAGGCGCTGCCCTGGGTCCAGAGCATCAGGGCCGTTTCGCGATCGAGGCGCGCATTGACGTCATACATCTGCATTCCGCCAACGGTACGGCCGGAGACCAGCCAGTAGAGAGCCGTCCACGGGTTGTAGCTGGCGACGCGGGTAGCATCCGTTCCCAGACCGACCGGAACGCCAGTTTCCAGCATCCGGGCAACGGGCGGGGTATGGCGGGTCGCCTCAATGCCGTAACGTTCGGCAAAGTATTCGCCCTGGAACGCCATACGGTGCTGTACGGCAATGCCGCCACCCAGCTCCTTAATGCGGTCGATATTACGCTGGGTCACGGTTTCGGCGTGGTCAAAGAACCAGTGCAGGCCGTTGAACGGAATATCGCGGTTCACCTTTTCGAAGACGTCCAGCATGCGGCTGATCGATTCGTCATAGGTGGCGTGCAGGCGGAACGGCCAGCGGTGTTCGACCAGGTGGCGCACGACGCGCTCCAGCTCATCCTCCATGCCGGGTGCCAGGTCGGGACGCGGCTCCAGGAAGTCTTCAAAGTCCGCCGCCGAGAAGACCAGCATCTCGCCGGCGCCATTGTGGCGGAAGTAATCACTTCCCTGGCCTGGCGTCAGCATATCGGTCCACTTCTCAAAATCTTCCAGCTCGTGTCCCGGGCGCTGGGTAAAGAGGTTGTAGGCGATGCGGATGGTCATCTGCTTCTTCTCATGCAGTTCGGCAATCACCTCGTAATCTTCCGGGTAGTTCTGGAAGCCGCCGCCCGCATCAATGGCGCTGGTCAGGCCAAGACGGTTCAGCTCACGCATAAACTGGCGCGTCGAGTTAACCTGCTGCTCCAGCGGGAGCGTCGGGCCTTTCGCCAGCGTGGAATAAAGGATCATCGCGTTGGGACGGGCGATAAGCAGGCCGGTCGGGTTGCCGTTGCTGTCGCGCTGGATCTCGCCGCCTGGCGGGTTAGGGGTATCTTTGGTATAGCCCACCACTCTTAGTGCTGCACGGTTAAGCAGGGCGCGATCGTAGAGGTGCAGAACGAACACTGGCGTATCCGGTGCCGCTTCGTTAATTTCGTCCAGCGTTGGCATCCGGCGTTCGGCAAACTGGAACTCTGTCCAGCCACCGACCACGCGCACCCACTGAGGAGAGGGAGTACGCAGCGCCTGCTCTTTTAGCATGCGCAGCGCGTCCGCCACTGAAGGCACGCCTTCCCAGCGCAGTTCAAGGTTATAGTTCAGGCCGCCGCGGATCAGGTGAAGGTGGGAATCATTGAGACCAGGAACCGCAGTGTGGCCTTTCAGATCAATAACCTTGGTGCCCTCACAATGGTGCTGCATAACGTCAGCGAGACTGCCAACTTCAATAAATTTCCCCTCGCGGATCGCCACAGCGTCCGCTACCGGTTGCCCGCGATCGACAGTATGAATCCTGCCATTCGTTAAAATGACGTCAGCTTTACCAAGGATAACCATAGAACCTCCTGAAGAAGAGATGCCCGCATCGGGCACGGTGGCCGCGGACAGAGAACAGCCCTGCAAGAAGTACAGGGTGTGGAAATGGCGAGATTATGGTCAGGAGGGGGAAAGAGCGTCTAGTTATACAAATGGATAGGTATACGAACGTATAGGTATACATACGTATAGTTATACACAGAGATAATAGTCGGCCCAAAGAAAGCCTCTTACACTGCGCTCAGACAGTGACCGCTGGTCTGACGAACGCGCATCTTCTGCGTCAGTTGCCCGGCTGCTGTCGCTTTATTTCCGGCGTGACATCACCCGGAACTCAGCAACACTCACCTCTATGGGCACACTCATGACCAACAAGAAACTTGAAGTACTGACGCCAGAAAACTGCCAGATTATCTTTATTGACCAGCAGCCGCAGATGGCGTTTGGCGTGCAGTCAATCGATCGCCAGGTGCTGAAAAACAACGTCGTGGCGCTGGCAAAAGCCGCGAAAGTCTTCAACATCCCAACCGTGCTGACCACCGTGGAAACGGAAAGTTTCTCTGGCAATACTTTCCCGGAGCTGCTGGATGTTTTCCCAGGCCAGGACATTCTGGAGCGTACTTCTATGAACTCCTGGGATGACCAGAAAGTCCGTGATGCGCTGGCAGCCAACGGTAAGAAAAAAGTTGTCGTGTCTGGTCTGTGGACCGAAGTTTGTAATAACAGCTTCGCACTGTGCGCCATGCTGGAAGGTGATTACGAAATCTATATGGTTGCGGACGCCTCAGGCGGCACCACTAAAGAAGCCCACGATTACGCGATGCAGCGTATGATTCAGGCCGGCGTGATCCCGGTGACCTGGCAGCAGGTTATGCTGGAGTGGCAGCGTGACTGGGCACATAAAGATACCTACAGCGCGGTGATGGATATCGCGAAAGAGCATTCAGGCGCTTACGGTATCGGCGTTGATTATGCCTACACCATGGTGCACAAAGCGCCTTCACGTCAGAAGAGCGAGCACAAGACCCTGGCGCCGGTTTCGGCACGCTAACTGCCTTTGCAGGCCGGTGCCTGAGGTACTGGCCTGCACTGACTTCTGACGGGAGGATCTCCATGAGTCCTTTACTGATTTCTCTGGGGGCGGGCGTCCTGATCGGTCTGATGTACGCCCTGTTGAACGTGCGTTCGCCAGCGCCCCCCGCCATTGCGCTGGTGGGCCTGCTGGGCATGATTATCGGCAGCCAGCTCAGTACACACTTTATGCAAGATGCCACGGCGGCCCTGCAAACAAAACATGAGCTGAGCGCCTGGACCTCTGCGCCGCTCTCTGCTGCGGGCAGGGTGGGCTGAGTATGTTGAAATCCTATATCATTGCGCTGGCAACAGGCATACTGGCTGGCGTGGTTTACGCCATGATCGACGTTAATTCTCCGGCGCCGCCCATCATTGCGCTGCTGGGGCTGTTTGGTATGCTGATTGGCGAACAAATTATTCCGCTGTGTAAGAGATTGATCAATCGTCAGCCTGTTACTATGGCCTGGTTTCGCCACGAGTGCGTGCCTAAAATTAGCGGCACGCCCCCGCCTTCAGGTAATACACCTTCTTAGGAAAGCCTCTCACGTCAGCGTGAGCATTATCAAAGGATAACAGCATGACGTTGCCGAGGCGTATTGTCGTCGTTGATGACGAACGTTCCGTTCGTAATGGGCTCAGTAACTTAATTCAGTCAGAGGGCTACCCGACGCTGATTTTCGAGTCGGGGGAAACGCTGCTCAGTGATGACAGCGCGATGGCTAACGCTGCGCTGTTTATTATCGATGTTCACCTGAAAGGCATGAGCGGGTTTGAGCTTTTTAGCGAACTGACCCGGCGGCTGCAAAACCCGCCGGGTATTATCATTTCCGGTAATGGCGACGAAGCCATGCTGCAACAGGCTATTAGCCTGGGCGCGATCGCTTTTTTGCGAAAACCGATCGAAATTGATACGTTGTTGGACTATATCCGTCTGGAACTTTCCCCGGGAGAGGCCCACTAATGAGCTCCATCCCCCTGACGCTGCTGGCTGCTGAAACCGAGGATTTTTTGCTGCCGGAGGAGGTCGTCATGACGCCGCTGGCCCAGGAAGGGAATATTGAGTGGTTGCTGGGCCGGCATGATGCCTCCGGTGAGACCTTTGTTCTGGCGACAGCCGCCAGTGAAGACGCCGTTTTCCACGTCACCCAGTTACTGAAAAACGAACTTTCGCTGCGGGATAAGCTGTCCGGACAGTGGTCTGTAAAACCGATCCGGCACACCTATTATCATGGTCGCTACGCGCTGATTTATCCGGCATTTAACTACAGGACGCTTGCCGGCTCGCTGTTCCTGCTACCGGAATCCATCCACGATTTTCTCAACAGGGCAGTGATGCTCTGTACCGCGCTCAGCCTGATGCATCAGCAGGGGATAGTGCACGGCGACGTCAAGCCTGCCAATTTTTATTTTGCCGATGGGGGCGAGTTTCGCCTGGGCGGATTTGGGCTGGCCATGGTCGCCTCTGACCCGCAGCAGCAGAACCGCCTGCCGGTAACCGGCGGGACGCTGGCCTATATGTCGCCTGAACATACCTCGCGTACGCCTCATCGCATCAGCAACCGGAGCGATCTCTACAGCCTCGGGATTGTCTTGTATGAGCTGCTCACCGGCAAGTTGCCGTTTGGTCATGCGGAGGAGGGACACGCGGAATGGGTGCATCATCATATCGCCTCGGAGCCGGAGCCGCCCCATTTACTGCGCAAGGATGTGCCGGTTGTTCTCTCTTCCATTATCCTGCGCCTTTTAGCGAAGCCCCCCGAAGCCCGTTATCAGACAGCCGAAGGCCTGCTGGCCGATCTCTGCCGCTGCCAGTCGAATCTGATGCCGGGTGGGAACCTCGACGCTTTTGCGCTGGGGTTGCAGGATAGCCAGCCTGCCGGGCTGGTTTCCGATGCGCTTTACGTCGATCATCCTCAGGTCGCTGATGTTCTGGCCGCTTACGAGGACGTTTACAGCAGCGGGAAGCACGCGCTGGTGGCGATCGGCGGTGCGCAAGGGTCGGGGAAATCCTCGCTTATCGCCTCCTCGGTAAAAGTTCTCCAGCAGAAAAAAGCGTTACTGACCGTCGTAAAGGCGGACCAGCATTCCCCCGTACTCCCATACGCGGTCTTTACCTCAGCCTTTCGATCGCTGGCTCTTCATCTGCTCGGGCTGCCTTCAGGCGATATGGCACGATGGAAACTGCACATTGCCCGGACTCTGGGGGACTATGCGGGCTTTGCGGTAAGTCTGGTGCCGGAGCTGGGCGTGCTGCTCGACCGGAAAGCGAAGCTGCCTTTTGACGCCTACGCGCTTGATGTCCGCGACAAGTTCAACGTTATGGCCTGTAGCCTGGTAAAAGCCTTTACGGCGCCCGGCAGGCCGCTGGTGATGTTAATCGATGATGTTCACTGGGCCGATCGGGCAACGCTTCAGCTGCTACAAAACCTGCTGAACCTGAGTGAAGATCTCCCTCTGCTGCTTATCATTTCGCATCGGGACCCGGTATCTTTACCCTGTCCTGACGTCGCAGCGAATCTGGTAAAAATCTGCTCAGCGGCGGCGCGTAAGGTCACGATTACCCCGGAGCCGCTGTCCGTAAAAAGTATCGCGCGCTGGCTGGCCAGCCTGTTTCATACCCGTTCGTCGGTTACCACAGAACTTGCCCAGCTGATCCATGAAAAGACGGATGGCAATCCGCTGTTTACTCATGAGTTTTACCGCCAGGCTGTCCGGGACGGGCTGATCACGCATCATATGACGAAATGGGCATATGACCGTAATGCTATTAAGGTGTGCCACTACGCCGAAAACGTCACCTCTGGCGTACTGCAACAGCTCCAGACTTTGTCGCCCGCTGTCCGCAACCTGTTAGGGAAGGTTGCCTGCCTTGGCGGTTCGGGCGAGCTGCTGCTGCTCAGTAAGATCCTCGCTATACCGGTTGGTAAAATCAAAGTCCTGCTGGCCCCCGCCGTCACGGCCCGGCTTATTACGTTTTCCGGCGATGAATACGCTTTTATGCACGACAGAATGCATGAGGCGGCGCTCGATCTTATTTCCGCCGATGAAAAAGATGTGCTGCACTGTCAGGCGGCTCACCAGCTTGCCGGAATGACCAGAGAAACGGTTAACCAGGATCCCTTATTCAGGGCCGTCCACCATATTGCCTCAGTAAAAAATGTGTCGCTGATTCTTGCGGATGCAGAGCAATTTTGCGAACTCATCCTCCAGGCCACAAAGCGGGCAAAGCTCACCGGTGACTACGTCTCCTCGCTGCGTTTTCTGCAAACCGCCCATAATCTCAATGCGCAGATCAACGCTAACGAAAATTTTGAGCTTTTACTCGAAGAAGCTGAATGTGAGTTTCTGAACGGTAATCTCACAACCGCGTTTGAACTCTGTTCCGCCTTACTTAGTGCGCCGGGCGAACTGACGGATAAAGCCGTCGCGGCCTGCCTGATGGCCGAAATCCACATGCGGCAGTCTGACGGCCAGCTGGCGCTTGAAACGGCGGTTGCCTGGCTTGCGGTGTTCGGCATCCAGCTTAGCCGCAACCCGGATAAAGAAGAGTGTGATGCCGCAAGAATCATCCTTAAGGAAGACGTCGGTAAAAACCCCTATTCCCGGTTCAGATCGCTGCCCCTGGTCACCTGCCGTCACACTGAGGCCGTGATGAACCTGATGGCCAGCGCCAGTATCTTCGCGGCGTTTATCAATCCCCGCCTGCAGTTTATGATCCTCTGCAAACTGCTTCATCTGACGTTGGCCAGAGGTATGACCGGTGCCTCAACCTTTGCCCTGTCATGGTATGGCGTTCTCTGTGGCGATCATTACGCTGAATACAGCAGAGGCTTTGCCAGCACGTTACTGGCGCGGCAGCTTGTCTATAAATATGATTTTGCCAGCTATAAAGCCCGCACGCTTCTGCCGCTGGATCAGGTCAGCATCTGGACGATGCCTCTGACCTACGCGATTGACCGTGCAAAGGCCACGTTCGATGTCGCCGTGGAAAATGGCGATCGCACTTCAGCCTGCCTGGCGCTTCGTCATATCGTCATGAATTACCTCGCGCGTGGAGATCATCTTGACGGCGTACAAACCTCAATCGAGCGCGGGCTGACCTACGTACGTAAAGCGCAGTACCGGGACGTGGAGGCCATTCTGCAGATGCAGCGCGATTACGTTCTGTTTCTGAGACGCCCGGGGATCGGTCCGTTTACGGGAGACGATTTTATACCGCCCGCGCTTCATCCTTCGGCGCCGGTAAAGGCGGTGGAACCGCTATTACTGATGCAGTTCTGGGCGCTGCTCTATAAAGGCATGGCGCATTTTTTTGCCGGTGAATATATCGCTGCCAGCCGTTATTTCACCGATGCGGCCCCGCTGACCGAATTTATTCCGGGACATATCCATCTGCTCGACTTTCATCTCTACAGCGCGCTTGCTTTATCAATTCCCTTAACGAAAAAGCAATTCAGCACGGAAGTGCGTAGCCGCTTTATGAAGCACGCGGAAAAGATCGCACTATGGTGCACCGAGAACGCGAAGACGTTTTCTGATAAGGAGGCGCTGCTGCAGGCGGAGCTTTTACGGCTGGAAGGGGAAACGGCCCGGGCTGCGGAGCAGTATGAAACCGCCATGACGCTCTCGCGTGAAGGACAGTTTCATCATATTCATGGGGTGGCCTGTGAGTTGGCCGCCCGGTTTGCTGCCGCCAGCGGACTGAAGTTTGCGGCTGATGCCTATATCAGGGGAGCCATGAATGCCTGGGCGCTGTGGGGCGCGGAGGCCAGGCTGCGCCAGCTTGAAACCCTCTATCCTCATCTGGTCACCCAGAGCAAGGAGACGGCACTGAATACCATCAGCTTCAAGCAGAACGCGCTGATAAGCGATCTACAAAGCATGGTGACCGCCATCCGCGCCCTGACGGAAGAGATCAATCTGGATCGGCTGATCAATATTCTGATGGTGATGCTTGTTGAACGGGCCGGCGCGCAGCACTGCCTGTTAATCCGTTTAATTAATGGCAACATCCCTGAAATCCAGGCGCGGGCGACCACGAACGCTGAGGGCATCAAGGTCAAAGTGGTCAAAGAAACGCCGCTTGCGACCGATCTTCCTCTCTCCGTGCTGACGGCTGTTATCCGCACCGGGCAGGAAATCCGCACCGGCAAGCCAGAGGTGTTCAGCCCTTTTAGCCAGGATCACTACCTTGTCGCATCGGGCGCGGCGGTGATGTGTGTGCCTATGTTTAAGCAGGCGCAGATGGTTGGCGTGCTGTACCTTGAAAACCGTCTGATACCGGACGTATTTACCGCGGAGCATTCAAGGATCGTCTCTATGCTGGGCGCCCAGGCGGCCGTCTCGCTTGAGACCGCGCGGCTGTATGCCGAGCTTCTGGATGAGAACATACAGCGCCGGCGGGTGGAAAAACAGCTCCGGGCCAGTCAGACGTCGCTGATGCTTGGTGAAAAAATCAGCCATACCGGCACCTGGCACTGGCACCTGGAACCTGATATTCAGCTGATATCCGATGAGTACAAGCGCATTATGGGCCTGCCGGACGAACAGACCAGCACCTCAATGGCGGAATTCCAGAGCCGGGTACATCCCGATGATATCCCCTCGCTCAGAGAGCTGATTGAAACAAGCGTGCGCAAAGGCAGCAATATGCAGGCGGAGTTTCGTATTATCCGGTCAGATGGCGAGTGTCGCTATATTAAGGGCATTGGCGAGCCGGTAGACAGCTGGCCAGAGACGCAGGAATATTTCGGTACGCTGACCGATATTACCCATCAGCGCATGTCTGAAGATGCCGTCCGTATTGCCCAGGCGGATCTGGCTCGGGTATCGCGCGCCACCACGGTAGGGCAGCTGACTTCCTCCATCGCCCATGAAATTAATCAGCCGCTGATGTCTATCGTGACCAATGCCGGCGCGAGCCTGCGCTGGCTGAAGCGCGATCCGCTACAGCTGGAAAAGGCACGGGAGAGTATTGAAGAGATCATCAGGGAGGGCAGCCGGGCGGGAAATATTATTCGCGGATTGCAGGCCCTGACCCGCAATCAGGTCTCAAAATTTACGCATGACAGGCTTCATATGCTGGCACTGGATATCCTCTCCCTGTCCCGGCTGGAACTTGAACGCCGGTTCGTTGCCCTTGAGCTCGATCTGCGGGCCGACAACGATCATATATTTTGTGAGCGTGTTCAGGTTCAGCAGGTGTTACTGAACCTGGTGATGAATGGTATTGACGCAATGGTAGACAATGTCGGCTCTCGCGTTCTGCGCCTCACTTCCTTTAATCCCTCTGCCGATCTGGTGCGCTTTGAAGTGGCGGACAACGGGACCGGCCTGAGTGAGGATGTTATCGGCAAGATATTTGATTCGTTTTACACCACGAAGGCGGAAGGTATGGGCATGGGCCTGACCATCAGTGACGATATCATCAAGCGCCACGGCGGAACGTTGAGCGCCTGCAACAGAAAAAGCGGTGGCAGCCTGTTCTGGTTTACGCTGCCCGTCGAACCTGAAAAGCCGTCATAGCACGGCAAAAGCGCCTTCTGAAAGGCGTAGCCTGGACGTTTGTCTATACGCCTGTGAACCGGGGCGGAGGAAACCCATTTGTGACAACACCAGCGCCGGCTGAAGATCCACGACATTAGAGAAGTTAAAGACTATTTACCCAGACGGCAGGGCGGCGCGTCCCGTTGGCAACATGGAGAAAGTCAGGAAGCGGACCCGGCAGTAGAGTGCTTAAATAAATTCAGTCGTTCAGTTGCTCTGACCAGATCGGAGATGGAGCGCACCTTCATTTTTTCCATCACGCGGCGTTTGTGTACTTTAGCCGTGATCTCACTGACCCCCATTTCGGCCGCAATTTGTTTATTCAGCAGGCCGCTGACCGCCAGCTGTAGCACCTCATGCTCACGTGGCGTCAGCGAGCGGAGCCGCTCCGTGAGCTCAAGGTTCTCAAGCGAGGTCACCCTTGCGTCTTCGGAAATACGCAGGGCTTCAGAAACGGCCTGAAGCAGGGGTTCCGGCATCACGGGCTTGGTCAGGAATTCACAGGCTCCGGCTTTCATCGCCTTAACGGTGATGGGAATGGTACCAAAGCCGGTCAGAAATATGGTCGGGATCGTATGGCCCCGTTCATGCAGAGTGCGTGAGACATCAAAACCATCCGTGCCGGGCATATTGATATCGACGATCAGACAGCTGGGGGTTTCATAATGTGGCTGCGCCAGAAACGCCTGAGGGGAAGTAAAGGCTGCAATAGTATAACCTTCTGAATCGAGAAGATTACGTAGCGCAGCGATCACCGATTCATCATCATCAACTACATAAACCATATAATTCATTTCAATGGCTCTTTTAGTGGGTTCATGGGTAGCGTAACTGATCGACAAATAATCAAAGTGAGTGTAGATGTAATCGCTTCCATCCGGAATGGATTCATGGATGGTATAAAAAAATCATAGATTTATCAAATAATATAATTAGCTGATTTATCTGGATTTACATAATAATTTCAGGACGGATGGCAAACATAATAAGATTTATCTTATCCTGTTTAAACGGTAAGTCAGTGTTTTTATCTCAGCGCCTTTTTTTGTACATAACCACAATTTTTATAGGCATTATTCTGGTTGTTTAATTAACTTTCCCTGAAGTAATATTATATAAAATTAGCTATGCATCAATTCAGTGGCAGGTATTTTATTATTATTTTCGCCTTTTTTTAAGGCTTAAGGCAGGCCATTATCCGGTATCCGTTCAGGTTCACGACGCATGTGAGCGCATTCATAAAAATGCCTTCTCTCTTTCTGCTGAAATTTTAGGTGAATCCGGGCGTCAAAATATCATCAGACGGAGATGTTTCCTCGCCGCGTTCCGATGCATTTGAAAGAGGCTTTGCCTCGCCTGAAGGCGTTTTCCCATCACTTCCTGGTAAAAATCTGCCGCGTCGGCCTACCAGCAACTCAGCCTGCCGCGAAAAACTAAGCATACGTGCTTAATCATCCCTATAATGGCCGATTCACTGACCGTATTGATGAGAAGTCATGAAATACCACGACTTACGCGATTTCCTCGCGCTGCTTGAACAGCGGGGGGAACTGAAACGCATTAAGCACGAGATCGATCCCGATCTGGAGATGACCGAAATCGCCGACCGTACCCTGCGTGCGGGCGGGCCTGCGCTGCTGTTCGAAAATCCGAAAGGCTACAGTATGCCGGTGCTCTGCAATCTCTTCGGCACGCCCGACCGCGTTGCGCTGGGGATGGGCCAGGAGGATGTGAGCGCGCTGCGCGATGTAGGGCGACTGCTGGCTTTTCTGAAAGAGCCTGAGCCGCCGCGCGGCTTTCGTGATTTCTTCGATAAGATTCCGCAGTGGAAGCAGGTCCTGAATATGCCGACCAAACGTCTGCGTGATGCCCCCTGCCAGCAGCAGATCTGGCAGGGCGATGAGGTCGACCTGCATAAAATTCCGGTGATGAAATGCTGGCCTGAAGATGCGGCGCCGCTGATCACCTGGGGACTGACGGTGACACGGGGCCCGCATAAAGAGCGGCAAAACCTGGGGATTTACCGCCAGCAGGTTATCGGTAAAAACCGGTTAATCATGCGCTGGTTATCCCATCGCGGCGGCGCGCTGGATTACCAGGAGTGGTGCCAGCAGCATCCCGGCGAGCGCTTCCCGGTCGCCGTCGCGCTGGGCGCCGATCCCGCCACCATTCTGGGCGCCGTTACGCCGGTGCCGGATACCCTCTCTGAATATGCCTTCGCCGGCCTGCTACGCGGGACAAAATCGGAGGTCGTCAAATGTATCTCAAACGATCTCGAAGTCCCCGCCAGCGCTGAAATCGTGCTGGAAGGCTATATTGAGCCGGGCGATATGGCGCCGGAAGGCCCCTACGGTGACCATACGGGTTACTATAATGAAGTAGACAGTTTCCCGGTGTTCACCGTAACGCACATTACGCAACGTCGCGACGCCATCTATCATTCAACCTACACTGGCCGTCCGCCCGATGAACCTGCCGTGCTGGGCGTTGCGCTCAATGAGGTCTTTGTCCCGATCCTGCAAAAGCAGTTTCCTGAAATTGTCGATTTTTACCTGCCCCCGGAAGGCTGCTCCTATCGCCTGGCGGTAGTGACAATGAAGAAACAGTACGCGGGCCATGCCAAGCGCGTCATGATGGGCGTCTGGTCTTTCCTGCGGCAGTTTATGTATACCAAGTTTGTGATCGTTTGTGATGATGACGTCAACGCGCGCGACTGGAATGACGTGATCTGGGCGATCACCACAAGGATGGACCCGGCGCGGGATACCGTACTGGTTGAGAATACGCCGATTGATTACCTGGATTTCGCCTCGCCGGTATCAGGGCTGGGCTCGAAAATGGGCCTTGATGCGACCAATAAATGGCCAGGTGAGACCGATCGCGAATGGGGACGCCCGATCCGCAAAGATCCGGCCGTCACGGCGCGTATTGATGCGATCTGGGATGAGCTGGGCATCCTGACTGAGACGACCGGACGCAGTGCTGACTCCGGCAAATGAATTCGACCCGACAGAGGGAACGCATGACAACGTTAAGCTGTAAAGTGACCTCGGTAGAGGCGATTACCGATACCGTTTACCGGGTACGCATGGTGCCTGAAGCCGAATTTAGCTTCAAAGCGGGCCAGTATCTGATGGTGGTAATGGATGAGCGCGATAAGCGCCCGTTCTCGCTCGCCTCCACGCCGATGGAAAAAGAGATCGTTGAGCTGCATATCGGGGCTTCCGATCTCAATCTCTACGCCATGGCGGTGATGGAGCGGATCCAGCAGCAGCGCAAAATCACCGTGGATATTCCTCACGGCGACGCCTGGCTGCGTGAAGATAGCGACCGTCCGCTGGTGCTGATCGCGGGGGGCACCGGCTTTTCCTATGCCCGTTCCATTCTTCTGACCGCGCTTTCGCAGCAGCCGGATCGCCATATTTCGCTTTACTGGGGCGGGCGTGAGCTGAAGCACCTCTACGATCTGGAAGAGCTGGATGCGCTGGCAGTGAAGCATCCTAACCTTAAGGTCATTCCGGTTGTCGAACAGCCCGAACCTGGCTGGGAAGGGCGCAACGGCACCGTACTGACGGCGGTTATGCATGATTTCGGTACGCTTGCCGGACATGATATCTATATTGCCGGGCGCTTTGAGATGGCAAAAATTGCCCGCGAGCGTTTCTGCGCGGAGCGCGAAGCAAAAGAA
This sequence comes from Pantoea sp. FN060301, assembly GCA_050410775.1. Taxonomy (GTDB): domain Bacteria; phylum Pseudomonadota; class Gammaproteobacteria; order Enterobacterales; family Enterobacteriaceae; genus Erwinia. Next base: position 3,888,138 of record CP191229.1, on the reverse strand, counting down.
GAGCAGATGTTTGGCGACGCCTTCGCCTTTATCTGAATGGCTGAGGGAGCGACGGCTCCCTGAAAGAAAAAACCCGCCCTGACAGGCGGGAATAGCAACAATAAAAGTGCCAGTTCAACGTATCAGGCGCGTTCAAATACGGTGGCGATGCCCTGGCCCAGGCCGATGCACATCGTCGCCAGGCCAAACTGGACATCACGACGCTCCATCAGATTCAGCAGCGTGGTGCTGATTCTTGCGCCGGAGCAGCCAAGAGGATGGCCCAGCGCAATAGCGCCGCCGTTGAGGTTCACCTTTTCATCCATTACTTCCAGCAGACCGAGATCCTTAATGCAGGGGAGCGTCTGTGCGGCAAAGGCTTCGTTCAGTTCGCAGACGCCAATATCATTGATGTTCAGACCCGCCCTTTTCAGCGCCAGCTGCGACGCAGGAACCGGACCATAGCCCATAATCGAAGGATCGCAGCCGACAACGGCCATTGACTTCACCCAGGCGCGCGGTGTCAGCCCGCGCGCGCGCGCAGCCGATTCACTCATCACCAGCATGGCCGCTGCGCCGTCTGAAAGCGCTGACGAGCTGGCCGCCGTTACCGTGCCGTTGACGGGATCGAAGGCGGGGCGCAGGGCGGCCAGACCGTCTGCCGTGGTCCCGGCCCGGATCACCTCATCATAGTCATAGCGTCTGAGGATGCCGTCAGCATCGTGGCCGCTGGTCGGAACGATTTCATTAGCAAAATGGCCCGCCTGCGTGGCGTCCCAGGCGCGCTGATGCGAGCGGGCGGCAAACGCATCCTGCATTTCACGATCGATCTTGTGCATACGGGCCAGCATTTCTGCCGTCAGCCCCATCATGCCCGCCGCTTTGGCAACCGTTTTGCTCAGTCCGGGATGAAAATCCACGCCGTGGCTCATGGGTACGTGACCCATATGTTCCACGCCGCCTATCAGGCAGACCGAGGCATCTCCTACCATAATGGCGCGGGCCGCATCATGCAGCGCCTGCATAGAGGATCCGCACAGTCGGTTGACGGTCGTGGCCGGCACGCTGTGAGGGATCTCCGCCAGCAGGGCGGCATTACGCGCGATATTAAACCCTTGCTCCAGGGTCTGCTGTACGCAGCCCCAGTAGATATCATCAATATTATTTGCCGCCAGCGACGGATTACGGCTCAGCAGGCTGCGCATCAGATGGGCCGACAAATCTTCGGCACGCACATGGCGATAAGCGCCGCCTTTCGAGCGGCCCATCGGCGTGCGGACCGCATCAACAATCACTACTCTTTCCATTTCGCTCTCCTCACGCCACTGTTGGAATGACATCGCCGATGGGCGCGGCCACGGGATACCAGCTTTCATCACGACCGGCTTTATCCAGCAGCCCGGCTGGCGGCAGATAGAGCGCGCCCAGCTCGCGGTACTGTTCAGCCTGAGAGACAAAATGCGCATTGCCTGTCGTATCGAGATAGCGGAAGACGCCGCCGTGGAACGGCGGGAAGCCCAGACCGTAGACCAGCGCCATATCCGCTTCTGCTGGCGTGGCGATAATGCCTTCCTCCAGGCAGCGGACCACTTCGTTAATCATCGGGATCATCATTCTCAGCAGGATCTCTTCATCGCTGAAAACGCGGCTGGTCTGACAGACGCTTTGCAGAAGTTCATCCACCGCCGGTTCAACAACTTTCTTCTGTTTTCCTTTGCTGTCGGTCTCCCAGCGATAAAAGCCCGCCTGATTTTTCTGCCCGAATCGTTTCGACTCAAACAGCACATCGATGGCATCCCGGTAATCCTTACTCATACGAGAGGGGAAACCTTCCGCCATAACGCTCTGCGCATGGTGAGCCGTATCAATACCGACCACATCCAGCAGCCAGGCTGGTCCCATTGGCCAGCCGAACTGTTTCTCCATTACCTTATCGATCTGACGGTAATCTGCCCCGTCGCGCAGCAGCAGGCTGAAACCAGCAAAATAGGGGAATAACACACGGTTAACGAAAAAGCCGGGGCAGTCTTTCACCACAATCGGCGTTTTGCCCATTTTGCTGGCCCAGGCAACCACTTTCGCCAGCGTGGCGTCTGCGGTTTTTTCGCCGCGCACTACTTCAACCAGCGGCATACGCGGGACCGGATTAAAGAAGTGCATACCGCAGAAATTTTCGGGACGCTGAAGAGCGTGAGCCAGTTGGCCAATCGGAATGGTGGAGGTGTTAGTCGTGAGGATGGCATCTTCACTCACGTGGCGTTCGGTCTCAGCCAGCACCGCCGCCTTTATGCGGGGATCTTCTACCACGGCTTCGACTACAATATCGGTTTCGCCAAACCCGGCATAGCTCAGCGTGGGCTGAATGGTGCCGAGGATGCTGGCCATCTTCATGCCGTCAATTTTGCCGCGCTCAAGCTGCCTGTTCAGCAGCCTGGCCGTCTCCTTCATGCCAAGCGCCAGCGACGCAGGGCTGATATCTTTCAGTATTACCGGGACGCCTGTTGTGGCTGACTGCCAGGCGATACCGCCACCCATAATGCCTGCGCCAAGCACCGCGGCCTGTTTGGGCGTTTCCACATCGCGGGTCAGTTTTTTTGCTTTGGCTTTCACAGCCTGATCGTTCAGGAAGATCCCTACCAGCGCCCGGGCCTCTTTGCTTCCCGCCAGCGAGACGAACGCCCCGGTTTCCAGTTCTAAAGCCTCATTGCGGCCCAGGGATGCGGCGGCCTCCACCGTTTTGACCGCAGTAAGCGGGGCAGGATAGTGCTTACCTGCCGTTTGCTGCACCATACTTTTTGCCAGAGTAAAACTCATGGCGGCTTCGATTTTGCTCAGCTTCAGCGGGTCCAGCTTCGGCTGCCGGCGGGCGCGCCAGTCTTGCTTTCCTGAAATCGCCTCCCGCAGAATAGCCAGCGCCGCTTCGTGCAATTTATCCGCCTCTACCACGGCATCGACCAGGCCCAGCGCCAGCGCCCGTGCGGCATCAACATCTTTCCCGGCGGCGATAATCTCCAGCGCGCTGTCCGCGCCCAGCAGGCGAGGCAGGCGAACCGATCCCCCAAATCCAGGCATAATCCCCAGCTTTGTTTCAGGCAGGCCAATGCGGGCATCCGGCGTGGCGATGCGAAAATCGGTGGCAAGAATGCATTCACATCCGCCGCCCAGCGCGTAGCCCTGTATAGCCGAGAGCGTTGGCACCGGCAGATCTTCCAGACGGTTAAAGATACCGTTAGCAAAATGCAGCCATTCAGCAAGCTTTTCAGCCGGTGCGGCAAACAGCGAGAGAAATTCGGTAATGTCCGCACCCACAATAAATGCAGGTTTACGCGAGCTGAGCAGGAGCGCTCTGAGCCCGGATTGATTTTCCAGTACCGCAATTGCCTCGCTCAGACTGGCGACGGTGCGGGTGTCCAGCTTATTGACGGAGCCGGGCGCATCGAAGGCCAGTTCGGCGATGCCATCGTCCAGCCAGTTCAGGGTCAGGGTTTCGCCTTGGTAGAGCATGTGTGTCTCCTGATGCAGCGATGAGGGGATCTGGTCATACCAGATGAGCGAGAGTGTGGGATGTGTGTTAATTATTTGCAAACGAGAGTTTGCTAATTTGCAAACAAGATCACAGGAGCAGCAGAACGGCATCACGGAAACGGCTGTGGTAATATGCGGACAATTTCGCGATCACGGAGGCAAAGTTATGGAATCGTTGGTAACGCTTTATCAGGACCATCTGAATACGCTACAGGCCCGGGCTCAGCAGGTTCTGGCTCGTTTTGAACTGGATGCAATGCTGATCCATTCCGGAGAACTGATGACGGTTTTCCTCGATGACCATCACTACCCTTTCAAGGTTAACCCCCAGTTTAAAGCCTGGGTTCCGGTGACCTCGGTGCCCAACTGTTGGTTATGGATAGATGGCGTTAACAAGCCCAAACTCTGGTTCTATTCACCGGTTGATTACTGGCATAAGGTCGAGCCGCTGCCGCAAAGTTTCTGGACCGGTGAGATTGATATTATCGCGCTGAAAAAACCGGAAGATATCGCTCGGATGCTGCCTGCTCAGCGACAGAACGTGGCTTACATCGGCCCCGTTCCTCAGCGTGCTGCCCAGCTTGGCATTACAGCCGACCTGACCAACCCGCAGGGCGCGATCGATTTCCTGCATTATCATCGCTCTTATAAAACTGACTACGAGCTTTATTGCCTGCGTGAAGCCCAGAAAAGCGCCGTAGTGGGGCATAAGGCGGCAAAAGAAGCCTTCCTGTCCGGGATGAGCGAGTTCGATATCAATATCGCCTATCTCAGCGCAACGGGGCACCGCGACACCGATGTGCCCTACGGCAATATTATTGCGCTGAACGAGCATGCCGCGGTATTACACTATACCCAGCTCGACCATCTGCCGCCGGAGCACGCGCGCAGTTTTCTGATTGATGCCGGAACTGAATATAACGGTTATGCGGCAGATTTGACGCGAACGTATGCCGCCAATGATGACAGCGAGTATGCGCAACTGATCAAAGATATGAACGCAGAAGAGCTGGCGTTGATTAGCACGCTGAAAGCTGGCGTCCGCTACAGTGAATATCATCAGCAGATGCATCAGCGTCTGGCGAAACTTCTGTTGAAGTATCAGCTGGTGAAGGGCCTCAGTGAAGAGGCGATGATCGCTGACGACCTGACCGGGCCATTTATGCCGCACGGGTTGGGCCATCCACTTGGCCTCCAGGTGCACGATGTTGCCGGCTTTATGCAGGATGATAAGGGTACGCATCTTCAGGCACCGGCACAGTATCCCTTCCTGCGCTGCACCCGCGTGCTTGAACCGCGTATGGTTCTGACGATTGAACCGGGTATTTACTTTATCGAGTCTCTGCTGGCGCCCTGGCGGGAAGGTAAATTCAGCCACTATTTTGACTGGGATCGTATCGATGCGCTTAAGCCCTATGGCGGTATCCGCATTGAGGACAATGTAATCATCCAGCAGAACGGCGTGGAAAACATGACGCGGGATCTTAAACTCGATTAATGGACGCCTACGATATTCCTGCCGGCGAATTTAGCGTCAGCGAGGAAATTAAGAAGAGCCGTTTTATCACGCTGATCGATCATACTGAGGGCGTTCAGGCCGCGCGCGCTTTCGTTCAGCGGGTAAAGCAGGCGCATCCGGCGGCCCGGCATCACTGCTGGGCCTGGGTAGCCGGGGCGCCCTCAGATTCACAGCAGTTAGGCTTTTCGGATGATGGCGAGCCATCAGGTACGGCAGGCAAGCCGATGCTCGCTCAGCTGATGGGAAATCATATTGGCGAAATCACCGTGGTGGTGGTTCGCTATTATGGCGGCATTCAGTTAGGGACGGGCGGCCTGGTGAAAGCCTATGGCGGCGGCGTACAGCAGGCGCTGAAGCTATTGCCCCGCCGGCAAAAAATCCCCATGCGCCATTTTTCCTTAACCTGCGACTATGCTCAGTTGGCTGAGGTTGAAAGAATGATTCAGCGGTTCAACGGGCAGCTTCTTAATAATGCGTTCCGGGAGCAGGTGACCTTGTCGCTGGCCCTGCCGTATGGGCAGATTGACGGGTTCAGGCAAAACCTGACCGATTTTAGCCGCGGAGCGCTGGCGCTGGTGCCACTCAACTAACACTCATCATTGGCAGGAAAGGAACAGCTGAATGCACTTTCGCACCATTACCCGCATAGTGGGTTTGCTGGTCATTTTGTTTTCAGGGACGATGATTGTCCCTGGGCTGGTGGCATTGATCTATCGTGATGGTGCAGGACGCGCATTCACCCAGACTTTCTTTATGGCGTTACTGATCGGTTCACTCCTCTGGTGGCCTAACCGCAGACAAAAAAGCGAACTGAAGCCGCGCGAAGGCTTTCTGATCGTGGTGCTGTTCTGGACGGTGCTGGGCAGCGTCGGGGCCATGCCGTTCATCTTTTCCGAGCATCCGGATTTATCCCTGACCGACGCCTTTTTTGAGTCCTTTTCAGGGCTGACCACCACCGGCGCCACCACGCTGGTGGGACTGGACTCTTTGCCTAAAGCGATCCTTTTCTATCGACAGATGCTGCAATGGCTTGGCGGCATGGGGATCATTGTACTGGCCGTGGCTATCCTGCCCATTCTGGGCGTCGGGGGAATGCAGCTCTACCGGGCAGAAATGCCTGGCCCGCTAAAGGATAATAAAATGCGGCCACGTATTGCCGAGACGGCAAAAACGCTGTGGCTGATCTACGTACTGCTCACGGTAATCTGCGCCGTGGCGCTCTGGCTGGCGGGCATGTCGCTGTTTGACGCGATTGGTCACAGCTTTTCGACTATTGCGATAGGCGGTTTTTCCACCCATGACGCCAGCATTGGCTATTTCAACAGTCCGGCTATCAACAACATCATCGCGATTTTCCTGCTTATTTCCGGGTGTAACTATGGCCTGCACTTTACGTTGCTGAGCGGGCGTAATCTTCGCGTTTACTGGCGGGATCCGGAGTTTCGCATGTTTATCGGCGTTCAGCTGACGCTGGTTATCATCTGTACGCTGGTGCTCTATTTTCATGATGTCTATGACAGCGGCCTGCAAACGCTGAATCAGGCCTTTTTCCAGGTTGTCTCGATGGCGACCACGGCTGGCTTTACCACAGACAGCATCGCCCGCTGGCCGCTTTTCCTGCCGGTCTTGTTACTATGCTCTGCGTTTATCGGGGGATGTGCCGGATCGACTGGGGGCGGACTGAAGGTCATTCGTATCCTGTTGCTGTTTAAGCAAGGTTCCCGCGAACTGAAGCGTCTGGTTCACCCGAACGCGGTATATACAATAAAGCTTGGGCAGCGCGCTTTGCCGGAACGTATTCTCGAAGCGGTCTGGGGGTTTTTCTCAGCTTATGCGCTCGTTTTTCTGCTGAGCATGCTGGCCATTATCGCTACAGGAGTGGATGACTTTTCTGCCTTTGCGGCCGTGGCCGCAACGCTGAACAATCTGGGGCCGGGTTTAGGGGTGGTGGCCGACAACTTCACCACCATGAATGATCCGGCCAAATGGATTTTGATTCTGACCATGCTTTTCGGTCGCCTTGAGGTCTTTACACTATTAGTTCTGTTCACGCCTACCTTCTGGCGGGAATAACCAAATTGAGTATTTCTATGAAAGCGCTAATCCTCTTTTCCAGCCGCGATGGCCAGACGCGCGAAATCGCGGCCTATATAGCTAACCAGTTAAAGGAGCATCAGGAGTGTGAGCTGATGAATATCCTCCACGCTTCCGCAATCAACTGGGCGCAATACGATCGGGTACTTATTGGGGCTTCTATTCGGTACGGGCATTTTCATCCGCAGCTGACTAAGTTCGTAAAGCAAAACCTCACTGAACTGCGCCAGCGGCCCAGCGGATTTTTCTCGGTGAACCTGACGGCCCGCAAAGCGGAAAAGCGTTCGCCACAGACTAACGCCTATACGCGCAAGTTTTTACTTCAGTCTCCCTGGGCGCCTGATTGCTGTGCCGTCTTTGCCGGTGCGCTGCGCTATCCGCGCTACGGCTTCTTCGACCGCATGATGATCCAGCTGATTATGCGTATGACCGGGGGGGAAACCGATACAAGTAAAGAAGTGGAATACACAGATTGGGAACAGGTAAGCCGTTTTGCCCATGAATTTGCTGGATTAAACAGCAAGGTGAGGTAAAAAAAGGCGTGTTGTTGAAAAATAACGCTGTCAGTCATTAATTTGTAATAAACGCTTGTCAGCTGCCGATAACTCCCTATAATGCGCAACCACTGAGACGGCAAAACGGCTTACAGGCCAGCGGCTCAGGAGGTTCAGGAAGCTGAACCGCCGGAGAAAAACTTCTGAAAAAGAGGTTGACTCTGAAGGAGGAGGGCGTAATATACGCCACCTCGCAGTAACGCCTCAGGGTGCTTACCGCAACGCTCTTTAACAATTTATCAGACAATCTGTGTGGGCACTCGCAGGATTGATATCAGCGCCGCAAGGCGCAAAAAATATCAAGTCTTAAGAGTGAACACATAATGAAATTCATTATGAGTGTTTTACACTTGAGCATCGCTTAACTTGTTTAAGCAAATCGAACTTTTAATTGAAGAGTTTGATCATGGCTCAGATTGAACGCTGGCGGCAGGCCTAACACATGCAAGTCGGACGGTAGCACAGAAGAGCTTGCTCTTTGGGTGACGAGTGGCGGACGGGTGAGTAATGTCTGGGAAACTGCCCGATAGAGGGGGATAACTACTGGAAACGGTAGCTAATACCGCATAACCTCGCAAGAGCAAAGTGGGGGACCTTCGGGCCTCACGCTATCGGATGTGCCCAGATGGGATTAGCTAGTAGGTGGGGTAACGGCTCACCTAGGCGACGATCCCTAGCTGGTCTGAGAGGATGACCAGCCACACTGGAACTGAGACACGGTCCAGACTCCTACGGGAGGCAGCAGTGGGGAATATTGCACAATGGGCGCAAGCCTGATGCAGCCATGCCGCGTGTATGAAGAAGGCCTTCGGGTTGTAAAGTACTTTCAGCGGGGAGGAAGGCGGTGAGGTTAATAACCTCGCCGATTGACGTTACCCGCAGAAGAAGCACCGGCTAACTCCGTGCCAGCAGCCGCGGTAATACGGAGGGTGCAAGCGTTAATCGGAATTACTGGGCGTAAAGCGCACGCAGGCGGTCTGTCAAGTCAGATGTGAAATCCCCGGGCTTAACCTGGGAACTGCATTTGAAACTGGCAGGCTAGAGTCTTGTAGAGGGGGGTAGAATTCCAGGTGTAGCGGTGAAATGCGTAGAGATCTGGAGGAATACCGGTGGCGAAGGCGGCCCCCTGGACAAAGACTGACGCTCAGGTGCGAAAGCGTGGGGAGCAAACAGGATTAGATACCCTGGTAGTCCACGCCGTAAACGATGTCGACTTGGAGGTTGTGCCCTTGAGGCGTGGCTTCCGGAGCTAACGCGTTAAGTCGACCGCCTGGGGAGTACGGCCGCAAGGTTAAAACTCAAATGAATTGACGGGGGCCCGCACAAGCGGTGGAGCATGTGGTTTAATTCGATGCAACGCGAAGAACCTTACCTACTCTTGACATCCACGGAATTTAGCAGAGATGCTTTAGTGCCTTCGGGAACCGTGAGACAGGTGCTGCATGGCTGTCGTCAGCTCGTGTTGTGAAATGTTGGGTTAAGTCCCGCAACGAGCGCAACCCTTATCCTTTGTTGCCAGCGATTCGGTCGGGAACTCAAAGGAGACTGCCGGTGATAAACCGGAGGAAGGTGGGGATGACGTCAAGTCATCATGGCCCTTACGAGTAGGGCTACACACGTGCTACAATGGCGCATACAAAGAGAAGCGACCTCGCGAGAGCAAGCGGACCTCATAAAGTGCGTCGTAGTCCGGATCGGAGTCTGCAACTCGACTCCGTGAAGTCGGAATCGCTAGTAATCGTGGATCAGAATGCCACGGTGAATACGTTCCCGGGCCTTGTACACACCGCCCGTCACACCATGGGAGTGGGTTGCAAAAGAAGTAGGTAGCTTAACCTTCGGGAGGGCGCTTACCACTTTGTGATTCATGACTGGGGTGAAGTCGTAACAAGGTAACCGTAGGGGAACCTGCGGTTGGATCACCTCCTTACCTGAAGATACTTTCCCGCGTAGTGTCCACACAGATTGTCTGATAGAAACGTTAGAGCAAGACGGCTGCGAAGTCGTGACACTTCAGTGTCCCCTTCGTCTAGCGGTTAGGACTCCGCCCTTTCACGGCGGCAACAGGGGTTCGAATCCCCTAGGGGACGCCACTTGCTTGGTGACAGGTGAAAGGTGTCTCCACGAAGTATCTCAAAACTGATTATGCCGTAAGGCAAGTCACGTTTGAGATATTTGCTCTTTAACAATCCGGAACAAGCTGAAAATTGAAACGACACGCTGCGTTTATCCTCCGTAATAAGGATAGACGGTACAGTGTGTTCGAGTCTCTCAAATGCTTGCAGCACACAGTATCCTGCGGGACGCTTGTGGGTTGTGAGGTTAAGTGACTAAGCGTACACGGTGGATGCCCTGGCAGTCAGAGGCGATGAAGGGCGTGCTAATCTGCGATAAGCGTCGGTAAGGTGATATGAACCGCAACAACCGACGATACCCGAATGGGGAAACCCGGTGCATTTATGCATCATCGCAACATGAATACATAGTGTTGCGAGGCGAACCTGGGGAACTGAAACATCTAAGTACCCAGAGGAAAAGAAATCAACCGAGATTCCCCCAGTAGCGGCGAGCGAACGGGGAACAGCCCAGAACCTGAATCAGTTTGTGCATCAGTGGAAGCGTCTGGAAAGTCGCAGGGTACAGGGTGATACTCCCGTACACGAAGATGTGCTTGCTGTGAGTTCGATGAGTAGGGCGGGACACGTGATATCCTGTCTGAATATGGGGGGACCATCCTCCAAGGCTAAATACTCCTGACTGACCGATAGTGAACCAGTACCGTGAGGGAAAGGCGAAAAGAACCCCGGCGAGGGGAGTGAAACAGAACCTGAAACCGTGTACGTACAAGCAGTGGGAGCACCTTCGTGGTGTGACTGCGTACCTTTTGTATAATGGGTCAGCGACTTATATTCTGTAGCAAGGTTAACCGTATAGGGGAGCCGCAGGGAAACCGAGTCTTAACTGGGCGTTAAGTTGCAGGGTATAGACCCGAAACCCGGTGATCTAGCCATGGGCAGGTTGAAGGTTGGGTAACACTAACTGGAGGACCGAACCGACTAATGTTGAAAAATTAGCGGATGACTTGTGGCTGGGGGTGAAAGGCCAATCAAACCGGGAGATAGCTGGTTCTCCCCGAAAGCTATTTAGGTAGCGCCTCGTGAATTCATCTCCGGGGGTAGAGCACTGTTTCGGCTAGGGGGCCATCCCGGCTTACCAACCCGATGCAAACTGCGAATACCGGAGAATGTTATCACGGGAGACACACGGCGGGTGCTAACGTCCGTCGTGAAGAGGGAAACAACCCAGACCGCCAGCTAAGGTCCCAAAGTCATGGTTAAGTGGGAAACGATGTGGGAAGGCACAGACAGCCAGGATGTTGGCTTAGAAGCAGCCATCATTTAAAGAAAGCGTAATAGCTCACTGGTCGAGTCGGCCTGCGCGGAAGATGTAACGGGGCTAAACCATGCACCGAAGCTGCGGCAGCGACACTATGTGTTGTTGGGTAGGGGAGCGTTCTGTAAGCCGTTGAAGGTGGACTGTGAGGTCTGCTGGAGGTATCAGAAGTGCGAATGCTGACATGAGTAACGATAAAGCGGGTGAAAAGCCCGCTCGCCGGAAGACCAAGGGTTCCTGTCCAACGTTAATCGGGGCAGGGTGAGTCGACCCCTAAGGCGAGGCCGAAAGGCGTAGTCGATGGGAAACAGGTTAATATTCCTGTACTTGGTGTTACTGCGAAGGGGGGACGGAGAAGGCTATGTTGGCCGGGCGACGGTTGTCCCGGTTTAAGCGTGTAGGCTGAACATCCAGGCAAATCCGGATGTTTAAGGCTGAGGCGTGATGACGAGTCACCACGGTGATGAAGCAACAAATGCCCTGCTTCCAGGAAAAGCCTCTAAGCATCAGGTAACACGAAATCGTACCCCAAACCGACACAGGTGGTCAGGTAGAGAATACCAAGGCGCTTGAGAGAACTCGGGTGAAGGAACTAGGCAAAATGGTGCCGTAACTTCGGGAGAAGGCACGCTGGCGCGTAGGTGAAGGGACTTGCTCCCGGAGCTGAAGCCAGTCGAAGATACCAGCTGGCTGCAACTGTTTATTAAAAACACAGCACTGTGCAAACACGAAAGTGGACGTATACGGTGTGACGCCTGCCCGGTGCCGGAAGGTTAATTGATGGGGTTATCGCAAGAGAAGCTCCTGATCGAAGCCCCGGTAAACGGCGGCCGTAACTATAACGGTCCTAAGGTAGCGAAATTCCTTGTCGGGTAAGTTCCGACCTGCACGAATGGCGTAATGATGGCCAGGCTGTCTCCACCCGAGACTCAGTGAAATTGAACTCGCTGTGAAGATGCAGTGTACCCGCGGCAAGACGGAAAGACCCCGTGAACCTTTACTACAGCTTGACACTGAACATTGAGCCTTGATGTGTAGGATAGGTGGGAGGCTTTGAAGCGTGGACGCCAGTCTGCGTGGAGCCAACCTTGAAATACCACCCTTTAACGTTTGATGTTCTAACCTGGCGCCATAATCTGGCGTGGGGACAGTGTCTGGTGGGTAGTTTGACTGGGGCGGTCTCCTCCCAAAGAGTAACGGAGGAGCACGAAGGTCAGCTAATCACGGTCGGACATCGTGAGGTTAGTGCAATGGCATAAGCTGGCTTGACTGCGAGAGTGACGGCTCGAGCAGGTGCGAAAGCAGGTCATAGTGATCCGGTGGTTCTGAATGGAAGGGCCATCGCTCAACGGATAAAAGGTACTCCGGGGATAACAGGCTGATACCGCCCAAGAGTTCATATCGACGGCGGTGTTTGGCACCTCGATGTCGGCTCATCACATCCTGGGGCTGAAGTAGGTCCCAAGGGTACGGCTGTTCGCCGTTTAAAGTGGTACGCGAGCTGGGTTTAGAACGTCGTGAGACAGTTCGGTCCCTATCTGCCGTGGGCGCTGGAAGATTGAGAGGGGTTGCTCCTAGTACGAGAGGACCGGAGTGAACGCACCACTGGTGTTCGGGTTGTCATGCCAATGGCATTGCCCGGTAGCTAAGTGCGGAAAAGATAAGCGCTGAAAGCATCTAAGCGCGAAACTTGCCTCGAGATGAATCTTCCCTGAGACTTTAAGTCTCCTGAAGGGACGTTGAAGACGACGACGTTGATAGGCCGGGTGTGTAAGCGCAGCGATGCGTTGAGCTAACCGGTACTAATGACCCGTGAGGCTTAACCTTACAACACCAGAAGCGTTCTGGTGAGTGTTGAGAGACACGACAATTTTCAGCCTGTTACCGGATTAATTCACGCGGCCCTGACGGGCGGCGTGAATGACAGAATTTGCCTGGCGGCTGTAGCGCGGTGGTCCCACCTGACCCCATGCCGAACTCAGAAGTGAAACGCCGTAGCGCCGATGGTAGTGTGGGGTCTCCCCATGCGAGAGTAGGGAACTGCCAGGCATCAAATTGCGATAACCCTGACCTCACGGTCAGGGTTTTTTGCGTTATGCGCCACAGAAACGCGCCCACCCGGACGGTCTGACTCTGTCCGCGTCACACCGGTACTGCATCCGCTCCGGGATCCCCCGCATTCCTGCGAAACCCTCAGTCCATTTGGCCTGTAACGGTAAGCTCTGCCCGTTCATACCGTTACCTCCTCTGGCAAATCCTTAAGCGTCATATCGCCTTATCGGGTAAACTACGGGCAGTTAAATTTTTAAAGGCCATCCCATGTCCACCCAGCTCCATTCTCTGAAACCTTTTAATACCTTTAATCTGGATGCTACCGCTGCAAACATTGTGATTGCAGAAACGGCGGAAGATCTGGCCGCTGCCTGGCAGAAAAGCCAGAGGGATCGGCAGCCTGTCTTACTCCTTGGTGAAGGCAGTAATGTGCTTTTTTTAGAAGATTATCAGGGCACGGCCTTAATTAACCGGATTATGGGAATCGGTATCTGTGAGAGTGAGGACAGCTGGCATCTGCATGTGGGAGCTGGAGAAAACTGGCATAAGCTTGTGCAGTATACGCTGGAGAAAGGACTGGCCGGGCTGGAAAATCTGGCCATGATACCTGGTTGCGTAGGTTCGTCACCTATTCAGAATATTGGCGCATATGGTGTGGAACTGAAGCACGTATGCGAGTACGTTGATATTCTCGATCTCACATCGGGAAAAACGCAGCGGCTGACTGCGCAAGATTGTCAGTTTGGTTACCGTGACAGCGTTTTTAAGCACGACTACCGGACGGGTTATGCCATTATCGCAGTAGGCCTGGTGTTAAGGAAAGCCTGGGTTCCGGTTATCACCTATGGCGATCTGGTCAGGCTGGATGCTGAAACGGTAACGCCTCAACAAATATTTGATGCTGTCTGTCATATGCGCAGCAGCAAGCTGCCCGATCCCAAAATAGCGGGGAACGCCGGGAGTTTCTTTAAAAACCCGCTCGTTAGCGCTCAACAGGCAACATTGCTGAAAACCGACTTCCCGGATGCGCCTCTTTACCCGCAGCAGGATGGGAACGTCAAACTCGCCGCTGGCTGGCTGATCGATCGCTGCGACCTGAAAGGATTTACGATTGGCGGAGCTGCGGTTCACCGTCAGCAGGCGCTGGTACTGATTAACCAGCAAGATGCTACAGGTGGGGATATCGTGGCCCTGGCCCATGAAGTTCGCCAGCGTGTGGGGGCAAAGTTTAACGTGTGGCTTGAACCGGAGGTGCGCTTCATTGGCGCACTGGGAGAAAAGGATGCTGTTGGAGTCATCGCATGAAAGGTAATACTGTTCCCTTAACACTTATCAACATCCTGGCTGACGGCGAGTTTCACTCCGGCGAGCAGCTGGGTGAAAAGCTGGGCATGAGTCGTGCAGCTATTAATAAGCATATTCATACTCTTAAGGACTGGGGGATTGATGTGTTTACCGTAACAGGCAAAGGATACAGCCTGCCAGCACCCGTGCAGTTACTGGATGAAGCGGTTATCTCTTCTCAGCTAGAGGAGGGACGTCTGGCGGTAATCCCTGTTATAGATTCAACGAATCAGTATCTGCTTGAGCGGATGGACTCATTACAAACAGGCGATGCCTGCGTAGCGGAATATCAGCAGGCGGGCAGGGGACGCCGTGGCAGGCAATGGTTCTCACCTTTCGGTTCCAATCTCTATCTGTCCATGTACTGGAGGCTGGAACAAGGGCCTGTGGCAGCGATGGGGCTGAGTCTGGTTATCGGTATTGTCACCGCTGAGGTTCTGCAGGCGCTTGGCGCCAGTGACGTTCGCGTTAAATGGCCGAACGATCTCTATCTCAACGATCGAAAGCTGGCGGGTATTCTGGTTGAACTGACGGGCAAAACAGGCGATGCAGCGCAAATCGTCATCGGTACCGGGATTAACCTGGCAATGCGGTCGCCGGACACCACTATTGTTAACCAGGGCTGGATTAATCTTCAGGAAGCCGGCGTCACGATTGACAGAAACAGACTGGCTGCAAGCCTGGTAAATAAAATGAGAGATTCACTACAGCTTTTTGAACGGGAAGGGCTGGCTCCCTTTATCGATCGCTGGAGTAAACTCGACAATTTTATTAACAGGCCGGTTAAGTTGCTTATTGGCGACAGAGAAATTCTGGGAATAGCCAGGGGGATCGATCAACAGGGCGGCCTGATACTGGAACAAAATGGGATAACAAAATCCTGGGTGGGCGGTGAAATTTCACTACGACCACAAAATTAATAAAGAGGGGGAAGCCCCTCTTTATTACTTTCTGAGCCTGACTAAATCAACCGCGTGGTCAACGCTTTTGGTCATAATTAAGCTGGCGCGCTCCCGGGTTGGTAGTATATTTTCTTTAAGATTCAATAGGTTAATCTCTTCCCACAGCTGCGAGGCAACGCTAACGGCTTCTTCTTCAGTAAGCTGTGCATAATTGTGGAAATAAGAGTCCGGATCGGTAAAGGCGCCCTGGCGGAATTTAAGGAAGCGGTTGATATACCAATGCTGTAAAAGATCTTCCGGGGCGTCCACGTAGATAGAGAAATCGACGAAATCGGAAACAAATACGTGGTGTGGATCGTGTGGGTAATCCATTCCGCTTTGCAAAACGTTCAGACCTTCCAGAATTAAAATATCAGGCTGCTGAACGACTTTATCCCCTTCAGGAATCACATCATAAATCAGATGCGAGTAAACCGGTGCCGTAACCTGTGAGGCGCCCGATTTAAGTTCAGAAACAAAATTAACCAGCCTGTGCATATCATAAGACTGAGGAAAGCCCTTTTTCTTCATCAGACCGCGCTCTTTCAGCACCTCATTAGGATGCAAAAAGCCATCGGTAGTAATCAGTTCAACGCGGCGATGTTCGGGCCAGCGGCTTAATAGCGCCTGCAGCACGCGAGCAGTGGTACTTTTCCCAACGGCTACGCTGCCAGCGATGCTGATGATATAAGGAATTTTCTGTCCGTTGGTTCCCAGAAACTGTTCCAGCACCGCCTGCCGGCGTAAATTAGAACTGATATAAAAATTGAGCAGGCGGGAGAGCGGCAAATAGATCTCAGCCACTTCCTTCAGAGACAAATCTTCGTTTATCCCTTCCAGCTGAGCAATTTCCTCTTCGCTCAGGGTCATCGGCACCGAATCACGCAGCGTTGCCCATTGAGCACGGTCAAATTGCAGATAAGGTGTAGTCAACAATGATTCTTTTTTGTTCATATGCATGCTTCTGTCAGCAAGAATTTGCCTGTCGTGATGCTAAAACTCGCTTAAAAAGCGCCTTATGGGGGCTTCTCAATCACGGACTAAGGGAAATTTCAGAAAACAATGGGCAGGAGGTTAACACCAGAGAGGCGGTAATCAGAAGGAAAAATACGCGCAACGAGCGCAAACGTAACGGTATCCACAATTATTGAAGAAAACCCTGGTAACCCTTTTTATGGGCTGAGCGGCGGCATGGCGCTGCCTGGCAGGTAATTTATTATAAAAGCATATAGGAGCGTAGCAGTGCAAAAGTCAGAAAGTTCCCCAGGAAAGCCATTATCCCGACAGCGGTAAGCCGTATTCCCGGTTTGCTGATAAGGCGTTGGGTAAAGCGGAGCATGCTCCCGTACCGCAGAACATCGTCTGTATATGTGTAACCTCCTATAGATGAGTATAAGCGCCGCTCTCTATGACAGGGGCATCCTGCTTTTTTTCAGGCCCGGATTTTTGTCTATGCCAGACGCCTCTTTAAAGCAGTTCTTTATAAACTGGTAACAATGCCATCTTTGAACAGCCACTCACGTTGTTAGGGGCTGCTATAGCAAGCAATGCCGCAACGTTATCCTCAAAACCGTAAAAGCTGAATAGCCGCCGGGCTTAAAGCGCTGACAGGCCCGTCAAGCGAAGGGAAAATGCTTTCAAACCACAATGAGCGATAGAAAAGGCCATAACAAGGTAGAAGTCGCGGTAGCAGCAGGTGATGAAAAAAACGCTAATTTGTCGTTTATTTATGCACATCTGGTCGGGTAACAGGATAAATTGCGAGGAATTGCACAAATAGTAAGCATTAGAATAATTATTGCGATTTTTTTGTTGCATACCTCGGCCAGTCTACCTAGAATGCGCGTCACTTGATGCCGGCTTAGCTCAGTTGGTAGAGCAACTGACTTGTAATCAGTAGGTCACCAGTTCGATTCCGGTAGCCGGCACCATCAAGTAACGCAGTACAAGTAGTAAGGTGGGATTCCCGAGCGGCCAAAGGGAGCAGACTGTAAATCTGCCGTCATCGACTTCGAAGGTTCGAATCCTTCTCCCACCACCATTTCAGCCTTGCAGTTTGAGGTTGCAAATGCAGATTTCAGGCTGAGCACAAGCGCAGTCAGAGTCATCAAGCGTTAGCGGGTTGGCTCGAATGGCAAGAGGGCATCTTCTTGTTGTTCAAAAGCTACAGACAGAACAGGTAGCCGAGTTCCAGGATGCGGGCATCGTATAATGGCTATTACCTCAGCCTTCCAAGCTGATGATGCGGGTTCGATTCCCGCTGCCCGCTCCAAGCCGTGCTGATATGGCTCAGTTGGTAGAGCGCACCCTTGGTAAGGGTGAGGTCCCCAGTTCGACTCTGGGTATCAGCACCACTTCTAAATCTCCCTCCCTGATTCTTCTCTGTACGTTAAAATTCAACAGTTCAGGCACTGCCTGGTTGATGTGGTGATATCACCGATTTATCCGTGTCTTAGAGGGACAAGCGATGTCTAAAGAAAAATTTGAACGTTCCAAGCCGCACGTCAACGTTGGTACTATCGGCCACGTTGACCACGGTAAAACTACCCTGACTGCTGCTATCACTTCCGTTCTGGCTAAAACCTACGGTGGTTCTGCACGTGCGTTCGATCAGATCGATAACGCGCCTGAAGAAAAGGCTCGTGGTATCACCATCAACACCTCTCACGTTGAATATGACACCCCGTCTCGCCACTATGCGCACGTTGACTGCCCAGGCCACGCCGACTATGTGAAAAACATGATCACCGGTGCTGCCCAGATGGACGGCGCTATCCTGGTTGTTGCTGCGACTGACGGCCCTATGCCTCAGACCCGTGAGCACATCCTGCTGGGCCGCCAGGTTGGCGTTCCTTACATCATCGTGTTCCTGAACAAGTGCGACATGGTTGATGATGAAGAGCTGCTGGAACTGGTTGAGATGGAAGTGCGTGACCTGCTGTCACAGTACGACTTCCCGGGCGACGACACCCCAATCGTTCACGGTTCTGCGCTGAAAGCGCTGGAAGGCGAGGCAGAGTGGGAAGCGAAAATCATCGAACTGGCTGGTCACCTGGATAACTACATCCCTGAACCAGAGCGTGCGATTGATAAGCCGTTCCTGCTGCCAATCGAAGATGTGTTCTCCATCTCCGGTCGTGGTACCGTTGTTACCGGTCGTGTTGAGCGCGGTATTGTTAAAGTCGGTGAAGAAGTTGAAATCGTTGGTATCAAAGATACCGTGAAATCAACCTGTACCGGCGTTGAGATGTTCCGCAAACTGCTGGACGAAGGTCGTGCAGGCGAGAACTGTGGTATCCTGCTGCGCGGCATCAAGCGTGAAGAGATCCAGCGTGGCCAGGTACTGGCTAAGCCGGGCACCATCAAACCTCACACTCAGTTCGAGTCTGAAGTTTACATCCTGTCCAAGGATGAAGGCGGCCGTCATACTCCGTTCTTCAAAGGCTACCGTCCACAGTTCTACTTCCGTACAACTGACGTGACCGGTACTATCGAACTGCCAGAAGGCGTTGAGATGGTAATGCCAGGCGACAACATCAAAATGGTTGTTACCCTGATCCACCCAATCGCAATGGATGACGGCCTGCGTTTCGCCATCCGTGAAGGTGGTCGTACCGTAGGTGCGGGCGTTGTCGCTAAAGTTATCGCTTAATCGCTGATAATATTTGACGCAACGTACTCGAAGAGGGCATCATTTGATGCCCTTTTTGCACGCTGTAACATAGAACCTGGCTCATCAGTGATTTTCAACCATAATCATTGCTGAGGCAGGCTCTGTAGCACGGCGTTATATACCGAGTTTCGCCTGACAGCATCATTCGGTTCGGTTGCCTCGTTTTACGGGGCAAATAGTTTCTGATTTATTGTGGCAGGTTGGTTTATGAGTGCTAATACCGAAGCTCAAGGGAGCGGGCGCGGCCTGGAAGCGATAAAGTGGTTAGTGGTGGCGTTGCTGCTTATCGTGGCTATCGTCGGTAACTACTATTATCGTGAGATCACATTGCCGCTGCGTGCGCTGGCTGTTGTTATCCTGATTGCTGTAGCTGGCGGCATTGCGCTGCTGACGACGAAAGGTAAGGCAACGCTGGCTTTTGCCCGTGAAGCGCGTACCGAAGTCCGCAAGGTTATCTGGCCGACCCGTCAGGAAACGTTGCACACCACGTTAATCGTTGCCGCGGTAACTGCCGTGATGTCACTGATTTTGTGGGGGCTGGATGGTATTCTGGTCCGTCTGGTATCGTTTATCACTGGCCTGAGGTTCTGAGATGTCTGAAGCTCCAAAAAAGCGCTGGTACGTCGTTCAGGCGTTTTCCGGTTTTGAAGGCCGCGTAGCCCAGTCGCTGCGCGAGCATATCAAGTTACATAACATGGAAGAACTGTTTGGCGACGTTATGGTTCCAACCGAAGAAGTGGTTGAGATCCGCGGCGGTCAGCGCCGTAAAAGCGAGCGCAAGTTCTTCCCCGGCTATGTGCTGGTCCAAATGGTCATGAATGATGCAAGCTGGCACTTAGTGCGCAGCGTACCGCGCGTCATGGGATTCATTGGCGGTACGTCCGATCGTCCGGCACCTATTAGCGATAAAGAAGTCGACGC
Organism: Pantoea sp. FN060301; assembly: GCA_050410775.1. Taxonomy (GTDB): domain Bacteria; phylum Pseudomonadota; class Gammaproteobacteria; order Enterobacterales; family Enterobacteriaceae; genus Erwinia. The sequence continues at coordinate 3,868,143 of CP191229.1, read as the reverse complement.
GATCATGAATCGCCTGCAGTCTGCTGGCGATAAGCCACGTCCGAAAACCCTGTTTGAGCCAGGTGAGATGGTCCGCGTTAATGACGGTCCGTTCGCTGACTTCAACGGCGTTGTGGAAGAAGTGGATTATGAAAAAAGCCGCCTGAAAGTTTCCGTCTCTATCTTTGGCCGCGCAACGCCGGTTGAGCTGGACTTTGGGCAGGTTGAAAAAGGCTGATAGTGAAGGTGACTCTGGATTCGCTGCATGAGTTCACTCTGCATAAAAAGTAATCCATGAGCCTGATTATTGGTTGCGAGAGGCGCGAAATTGCAATACAATTTCGCGCCTTTTGTTTTTATGCGCCATGGCGCGTGAAATATTAATCACGGGGAGCTCCTCTGGAGCGTCTGAACCCAATAGAGGAAATATCATGGCTAAGAAAGTACAAGCCTACGTCAAGCTGCAGGTTGCAGCCGGTATGGCAAACCCGAGTCCACCAGTTGGTCCGGCTCTGGGTCAGCAGGGCGTTAACATCATGGAATTCTGTAAAGCGTTTAACGCCAAAACAGAATCCCTGGAAAAAGGCCTGCCTACGCCGGTTGTTATTACCGTTTATTCTGACCGTTCTTTCACCTTCGTTACCAAAACGCCTCCAGCAGCAGTTCTGCTGAAGAAAGCGGCTGGTATCAAGTCTGGTTCCGGCAAGCCGAACAAAGACAAAGTAGGTAAAGTATCTGTTGCTCAGATTCGTGAAATCGCAGAAACCAAAGCTGCGGACATGACTGGTGCTGACATTGAAGCGATGACTCGCTCAATTGAAGGTACTGCTCGTTCCATGGGCCTGGTAGTAGAGGATTAAGAAATGGCTAAGCTGACCAAGCGCATGCGCGTGATCCGTGACAAAGTTGATTCAACTAAACAGTATGACATCAACGAAGCTGTTGCTCTGCTGAAGGAACTGGCGACGGCTAAGTTCGTAGAAAGCGTTGACGTAGCTGTGAACCTGGGCATCGATGCCCGTAAATCTGACCAGAACGTGCGTGGTGCAACTGTACTGCCACACGGTACTGGCCGTTCCGTTCGCGTAGCCGTATTTACCCAGGGCGCAAACGCTGAAGCTGCTAAAGCAGCCGGCGCTGAACTGGTAGGTATGGAAGATCTGGCTGACCAGATCAAAAAAGGCGAAATGAACTTCGACGTTGTTATCGCATCTCCAGATGCAATGCGCGTTGTCGGCCAGCTGGGCCAGGTTCTGGGCCCACGCGGTCTGATGCCAAACCCGAAAGTGGGTACCGTAACGCCAAACGTTGCTGAAGCAGTGAAAAATGCTAAAGCGGGTCAGGTTCGTTACCGCAATGACAAAAACGGCATCATCCATACCACTATCGGTAAGGTTGATTTCGATGCAGATAAACTGAAAGAAAACCTGGAATCCCTGCTGGTTGCGCTGAAAAAAGCGAAGCCATCTCAGGCGAAAGGCGTTTTCATCAAGAAAGTTAGCCTCTCCACCACTATGGGTGCAGGCGTTGCTGTCGATCAGGCTGGCCTGAACGCAACTGCTAACTAATCTGCTTTACGCGGGCGAAAGTTTCGACTAGAATCTTACGCCCGTTGTTCTGTAATTATACAGAACCAGAATTCAAGTCAGTTGAACCAGTGTCGTATTGGTTTGAATGACGCAAAGTTATATTCAAAGCATTCGCGCTGATACAAGGCGGCAAAGGAGCGAATCGTCAGGAGCATAGCTCGCTATGTGACTGATGTGAGCGAAAGCAGCCAACGCAGTAGCGGTGTGGATGACGCAAAATAGAACGAATTTTCGGTTGGAGCCTGGCCTTATCCAGGCCTCCGTCCAAGACCGCAGGTGTCTCGTAAGAGGCTTAATCCCCTGCGTAGACGGTGACAGAACCTGAAGAATATTTTTATAGTCTTTGCTGGATTCTGCTCACCGTGTTTAAGCGTCTGGCTTCGGCCAGGTGAAGTGAGTTCCGGAGAAATTCATCTCCGGCAAAATCCAGGAGCACAAGCTAATGGCCTTAAATCTTCAAGACAAACAAGCGATTGTTGCTGAAGTCAGCGAAGTAGCCAAAGGCGCGCTGTCTGCGGTAGTTGCGGATTCTCGTGGCGTACCAGTAGGCAAAATGACTGAACTGCGTAAAGCAGGTCGTGAAGCTGGCGTTTACATGCGTGTTGTTCGTAACACCCTGCTGCGCCGCGTCGTTGAAGGAACTCAGTTTGAGGTCCTGAAAGACACGTTCGTCGGTCCGACCTTGATTGCATACTCTATGGAACACCCGGGCGCTGCTGCTCGTCTGTTCAAAGAGTTCGCGAAAGCGAATGCAAAATTCGAAGTCAAAGCTGCGGCCTTTGAAGGCGAGTTAATCAGTGCGGCTCAGATCGACCGCCTGGCAACTCTGCCTACTTACGATGAAGCAATCGCACGCCTGATGGCAACCATGAAAGAAGCCGCTGCCGGCAAACTGGTTCGCACTCTGGCTGCAGTCCGCGATCAGAAAGAAGCTGAAGCTGCTTAAGCTTAAGCCTTTCTTTTCCGACACTTGCTTACGTAACCTTAATCTACACTGAATTCAGGAACATTTTAAAATGTCTATCACTAAAGAACAAATCATCGAAGGCGTTGCCGCCCTGTCTGTAATGGAAATCGTTGAACTGATCTCCGCTATGGAAGAAAAATTCGGCGTTTCAGCTGCTGCTGCTGTTGCAGGTCCTGCTGCTGCTGCTGAAGCTGTAGAAGAAAAAACCGAGTTTGACGTTGTACTGAAAGCTATCGGCGCGAACAAAGTTGCCGTGATCAAAGCAGTACGTGGCGCAACTGGTCTGGGCCTGAAAGAAGCTAAAGACCTGGTTGAGTCTGCACCTGCTGCCCTGAAAGAAGGCATCAGCAAAGACGACGCAGAAGCACTGAAGAAAGCACTGGAAGAAGCTGGCGCAGAAGTTGAAGTTAAATAAGCCAACCTTTCAGGTTGCAGCCTGATTTCTGAGGCTGATGGCTGGTGACTTTTTGGTCACCAGCCTTTTTGCGCTCTATAGCGTCAATGACGTTTCACACTATTTAGTCATTGATTTGCTTAATATCTTTCTCTATCGACGACTTAATATATTGCTCTTCTGTTGAGGTTCCCTGCCTGACTGCGGCAACGAAATGATTTAAGAGTGATAGAAAGAGGTATTACGGAAGGGGAGTCTTCTTTCCGCGTCACAAAATAGTGTTGCATGAACTGTCCCCCCTGGACGGACAGCGAGGTTCTACTTTTCAGCGAGCTGAGGAACCCTATGGTTTACTCCTATACCGAGAAAAAACGTATTCGTAAGGATTTTGGAAAACGTCCACAAGTTCTGGACATTCCTTATCTCCTTTCTATCCAGCTTGACTCGTTCCAGAAGTTCATCGAGCAAGATCCGGAAGGTCAATATGGTCTGGAAGCGGCATTCCGTTCCGTATTCCCTATCCAAAGCTATAGCGGTAACTCTGAGCTGCAGTACGTCAGCTACCGTTTAGGCGAACCTGTATTTGATGTGAAAGAGTGTCAGATTCGTGGCATCACGTATTCTGCACCCCTGCGCGTAAAACTGCGCCTGGTGATCTACGAGCGCGAAGCGCCGGAAGGCACCGTTAAAGACATCAAAGAACAAGAAGTTTACATGGGCGAAATTCCGCTCATGACCGATAACGGTACCTTTGTCATCAACGGTACGGAAAGGGTTATCGTTTCTCAGCTGCATCGTAGTCCTGGCGTCTTCTTCGACAGCGATAAGGGTAAAACCCACTCATCGGGTAAAGTGCTGTATAACGCACGTATCATCCCTTACCGTGGTTCATGGCTGGACTTTGAGTTCGACCCGAAAGACAACCTGTTCGTTCGTATCGACCGTCGCCGTAAGCTGCCTGCAACCATCATCCTGCGCGCGCTGAGCTACACCACTGAGCAGATCCTTGACCTGTTCTTTGATAAAGTGGTTTATGACATTCGCGACAACAAGCTGCAGATGGAACTGGTTCCTGAACGCCTGCGCGGTGAGACAGCCTCTTTCGATATCGAATCCAACGGTACCGTGTACGTTGAGAAAGGTCGTCGCATTACGGCACGTCATATTCGTCAGCTGGAAAAAGATGGCGTAGAGCACATCGAAGTTCCGGTTGAATACATCGCAGGTAAAGTCGTCGCTAAAGATTACATCGACGAAAATACCGGCGAACTGATCGTTGCAGCTAACATGGAGCTGTCGCTGGATCTGCTGGCTAAACTGAGCCAGGCCGGCCACAAGCGCATCGAAACGCTGTTTACTAACGATCTGGATCACGGCCCGTACATTTCAGAAACCGTTCGCGTCGACCCGACCAACGATCGCCTGAGCGCGCTGGTTGAGATCTATCGCATGATGCGTCCTGGTGAGCCACCAACGCGTGAAGCGGCTGAAAATCTGTTCGAGAACCTGTTCTTCTCCGAAGACCGCTACGATCTCTCTGCGGTTGGTCGTATGAAGTTCAACCGTTCGCTGCTGCGTGACGAGATCGAAGGTTCCGGTATCCTGAGCAAAGACGACATCATCGAAGTGATGAAGAAGCTCATCGGTATCCGTAACGGTATTGGCGAAGTGGATGATATCGACCACCTCGGCAACCGTCGTATCCGTTCCGTCGGCGAAATGGCAGAAAACCAGTTCCGTGTAGGTCTGGTGCGCGTTGAGCGTGCGGTGAAAGAGCGTCTCTCTCTGGGCGATCTCGACACCCTGATGCCACAGGATATGATCAACGCTAAGCCTATCTCGGCGGCAGTGAAAGAGTTCTTTGGTTCCAGCCAGCTGTCACAGTTTATGGACCAGAACAACCCGCTGTCTGAGATCACGCACAAGCGTCGTATCTCTGCACTTGGCCCGGGCGGTCTGACGCGTGAGCGTGCAGGCTTTGAAGTTCGAGACGTTCACCCGACGCACTACGGTCGCGTGTGCCCAATCGAAACGCCTGAAGGTCCAAACATCGGTCTGATTAACTCCTTGTCTGTCTATGCACAGACCAACGAATACGGTTTCCTGGAAACCCCATACCGTCGCGTTATTGATGGCGTGGTGACCGACGAAATTCATTACCTCTCCGCAATCGAAGAGGGTAACTACGTTATCGCTCAGGCAAACACCAACCTCGACGACGAAGGTCACTTCGTGGACGATCTGGTGACCTGCCGTAGCAAAGGCGAATCGAGCCTGTTCAGCCGCGATCAGGTTGACTACATGGACGTTTCCACCCAGCAGGTGGTTTCTGTCGGTGCGTCACTGATCCCGTTCCTGGAACACGATGACGCCAACCGCGCATTGATGGGTGCAAACATGCAACGTCAGGCGGTTCCTACTCTGCGTGCTGATAAGCCGCTGGTAGGTACCGGTATGGAACGCGCGGTTGCGGTTGACTCCGGCGTAACAGCCGTAGCGAAACGTGGTGGTACCGTTCAGTACGTGGATGCGTCCCGTATCGTTATTAAAGTTAACGAAGACGAAATGTATCCGGGCGAAGCCGGTATCGACATCTACAACCTGACCAAGTACACCCGTTCTAACCAGAACACCTGCATCAACCAGATGCCGTGTGTCAACCTGGGCGAACCTATTGAACGTGGTGACGTGCTGGCTGACGGTCCTTCAACGGATCTGGGCGAACTGGCACTGGGTCAGAACATGCGCATCGCGTTCATGCCGTGGAACGGCTACAACTTCGAAGACTCCATCCTGGTCTCCGAGCGCGTCGTACAGGAAGATCGCTTCACGACTATCCACATTCAGGAACTGGCGTGCGTGTCTCGTGACACCAAGCTGGGGCCGGAAGAGATCACTGCCGACATCCCTAACGTGGGTGAAGCGGCGCTCTCCAAGCTGGATGAGTCCGGTATCGTTTATATCGGTGCTGAAGTGACCGGTGGCGACATTCTGGTCGGTAAAGTGACGCCAAAAGGTGAAACTCAGCTGACGCCAGAAGAGAAACTGCTGCGTGCTATCTTCGGTGAGAAAGCGTCTGACGTTAAAGACTCTTCTCTGCGTGTACCGAACGGCGTCTCTGGTACCGTTATCGACGTGCAGGTCTTTACCCGCGATGGCGTGGAAAAAGACAAGCGCGCGCTGGAAATCGAAGAAATGCAGCTGAAGCAGGCGAAGAAAGACCTGTCTGAAGAGCTGCAAATCCTCGAAGCCGGCCTGTTCAGCCGTATCAACTACCTGCTGGTTTCCGGCGGCGTTGAAGCGGAAAAACTGGACAAGCTGCCACGCGAGCGCTGGCTGGAACTGGGCCTGACCGACGAAGATAAGCAAAACCAGCTGGAGCAGCTGGCGGAGCAGTACGACGAGCTGAAGCACGAGTTTGAGAAAAAACTTGATGCGAAACGCCGCAAAATCACTCAGGGCGATGATCTGGCACCGGGCGTGCTGAAAATCGTTAAAGTGTATCTGGCCGTTAAGCGTCAGATTCAGTCTGGTGACAAAATGGCAGGTCGTCACGGGAACAAAGGTGTTATCTCCAAGATCAACCCGATCGAAGATATGCCTTACGACGAGAACGGTACGCCGGTTGATATCGTACTGAACCCGCTGGGCGTACCTTCACGTATGAACATCGGTCAGGTTCTTGAAACCCACCTGGGTATGGCTGCGAAAGGCATTGGTGAGAAAATCAACGCCATGCTGAAAAAGCAGGAAGACGTCGCCAAACTGCGTGAGTTTATCCAGCGCGCGTACGATCTGGGCACCGATGTGCGTCAGAAAGTTGACCTGGCTACCTTTACCGATGACGAAGTGCTGCGTCTGGCAGAGAACCTGAAAAAAGGGATGCCAATCGCCACGCCAGTGTTTGACGGCGCGAAAGAGAGTGAGATCAAAGAGCTGTTACAGCTTGGCGGCCTGCCTTCTTCCGGTCAGATCACGCTGTTCGATGGTCGTACCGGCGAACAGTTTGAGCGTCAGGTTACCGTTGGCTACATGTACATGCTGAAACTGAACCACCTGGTTGATGACAAGATGCATGCACGTTCCACCGGTTCCTACAGCCTCGTTACTCAGCAGCCGCTGGGTGGTAAGGCGCAGTTCGGCGGACAGCGCTTCGGTGAGATGGAAGTGTGGGCACTGGAAGCATACGGTGCCGCTTATACCCTGCAGGAAATGCTGACCGTGAAGTCTGATGACGTTAATGGCCGTACCAAGATGTATAAAAACATCGTTGACGGTAACCATCAGATGGAGCCGGGCATGCCGGAATCCTTCAACGTACTGTTGAAAGAGATCCGCTCGCTGGGTATCAACATCGAACTGGAAGACGAGTAACACCTCAGCAGATTTCGAGTTGCGGCAAGCCGGCAACTGAGCGAATCCCCGGTCACTTACCTCAGGCAGGTGACCGGGTGAGGGAAGGCAGCTAACAGAGTTGCAGCTTGAAAGATGTTCGAGGAAGCCTCGAATTCGTACTGGTTACAGGATGGCCCGGGTCACTCCGGGCCGACCTGAGAAGTCTCACTCCGACGGGAGCTAATCCGTGAAAGACTTACTTAAGTTTCTGAAAGCGCAAACTAAGACCGAAGAGTTTGATGCGATCAAAATTGCGCTGGCCTCGCCAGACATGATCCGTTCCTGGTCTTTCGGTGAAGTTAAAAAGCCGGAAACCATTAACTACCGTACGTTCAAACCAGAACGTGACGGGCTTTTCTGTGCGCGTATTTTCGGGCCGGTAAAAGATTACGAATGCCTGTGCGGTAAGTACAAGCGTTTAAAACATCGCGGTGTGATCTGTGAGAAGTGTGGCGTTGAAGTTACACAGACCAAGGTTCGCCGTGAGCGTATGGGCCACATTGAACTGGCTTCACCCACTGCGCACATCTGGTTCCTGAAATCGCTGCCATCACGCATCGGTTTGCTGCTGGATATGCCACTGCGTGATATCGAACGCGTGCTTTACTTCGAATCCTATGTGGTTGTTGAAGGCGGCATGACCAACCTTGAGCGCCGTCAGATCCTGACCGAAGAGCAGTATCTGGACGCGCTGGAAGAGTTTGGTGACGAGTTCGACGCCAAAATGGGTGCGGAAGCGGTTCAGGCCCTGTTGAAAAACATGGATCTGGAGCAGGAATGCGAACAGCTGCGTGAAGAGCTGAACGAAACCAACTCCGAAACCAAGCGTAAAAAGCTGACCAAGCGTATCAAGCTGCTGGAAGCGTTCGTTCAGTCTGGCAACAAGCCAGAGTGGATGATCCTGACCGTGCTGCCTGTGCTGCCACCGGATCTGCGTCCGCTGGTGCCGCTGGACGGCGGTCGTTTCGCAACGTCGGATCTGAACGATCTGTACCGTCGCGTGATCAACCGTAACAACCGTCTGAAGCGCCTGCTGGATCTGGCTGCCCCTGACATCATCGTACGTAACGAAAAACGTATGCTGCAGGAAGCGGTCGATGCGCTGCTGGATAACGGCCGTCGCGGTCGCGCCATCACCGGTTCGAACAAACGTCCTCTGAAATCTTTGGCCGATATGATCAAAGGTAAGCAGGGTCGTTTCCGTCAGAACCTGCTGGGTAAACGCGTTGACTACTCTGGTCGTTCCGTTATCACCGTTGGTCCATACCTGCGTCTGCACCAGTGTGGTCTGCCGAAGAAAATGGCGCTTGAGCTGTTCAAACCGTTCATCTACGGCAAGCTGGAACTGCGTGGTCTTGCTACCACCATTAAAGCCGCTAAGAAAATGGTTGAGCGCGAAGAAGCTGTCGTCTGGGATATCCTGGATGAAGTGATCCGCGAACACCCGGTCCTGCTGAACCGTGCACCAACCCTGCACCGTCTCGGTATCCAGGCGTTTGAACCTGTTCTGATCGAAGGTAAAGCGATCCAGCTGCACCCGCTGGTCTGTGCGGCCTATAACGCCGACTTCGATGGTGACCAGATGGCTGTTCACGTACCGCTGACGCTGGAAGCCCAGCTGGAAGCGCGTGCGCTGATGATGTCTACCAACAACATCCTGTCGCCAGCGAACGGTGAGCCAATCATCGTTCCTTCTCAGGACGTTGTACTGGGTCTGTACTACATGACCCGCGACTGTGTTAACGCCAAAGGCGAAGGCATGGTGCTGACTGGCCCTAAAGAAGCGGAGCGTATCTATCGCGCCGGTCTGGCCTCTCTGCACGCTCGCGTGAAAGTGCGTATCACCGAGCATGAAAAGAACGAGCAGGATGAGTGGGTTGCTAAAACCAGCATCATCGACACGACCGTTGGTCGCGCCATCCTGTGGATGATCGTGCCGAAAGGTCTGCCTTTCTCCATCGTCAACCAGGCGCTGGGTAAGAAAGCGATCTCCAAGATGCTGAACACCTGTTACCGCATCCTGGGCCTGAAGCCGACCGTTATCTTTGCTGACCAGACCATGTACACCGGTTTTGCCTACGCTGCGCGCTCTGGTGCGTCTGTAGGTATCGACGACATGGTTATCCCGGCCAAGAAAGTGGAAATCATCACCGAAGCGGAAGCGGAAGTGGCTGAGATTCAGGAGCAGTTCCAGTCTGGTCTGGTTACCGCTGGCGAACGCTATAACAAAGTGATCGATATCTGGGCTGCGGCCAACGAACGCGTTGCTAAAGCGATGATGGAAAACCTCTCTACCGAAGTCGTGATCAACCGCGATGGCGAGGAAGAGCGTCAGGTTTCCTTCAACAGCATCTTTATGATGGCTGACTCCGGTGCGCGTGGTTCTGCTGCACAGATTCGTCAGCTGGCCGGTATGCGTGGTCTGATGGCGAAGCCAGATGGCTCCATCATCGAGACGCCAATTACCGCGAACTTCCGTGAAGGTCTGAACGTACTCCAGTACTTCATCTCCACGCACGGTGCTCGTAAAGGTCTTGCGGATACCGCACTGAAAACCGCTAACTCCGGTTACCTGACCCGTCGTCTGGTTGACGTGGCGCAGGATCTGGTGGTGACCGAAGACGATTGTGGTACCCACGAAGGTATCATGATGACTCCGGTTATCGAGGGTGGCGACGTTAAAGAGCCACTGCGCGAACGTGTTCTGGGTCGTGTGACCGCAGAAGACGTGCTGAAGCCGGGCACTGCCGACATTCTGCTGCCACGCAACACCCTGCTGCACGAACAGCAGTGTGACCTGTTGGAAGAGCACTCTGTTGACAGCCTGAAAGTCCGCTCCGTCGTAAGTTGCGAAACTGACTTCGGCGTCTGCGCCCACTGTTATGGACGCGATCTGGCACGTGGTCACATCATCAACAAAGGTGAGGCCATCGGCGTTATCGCAGCACAGTCCATCGGTGAGCCGGGTACACAGCTGACGATGCGTACGTTCCACATCGGTGGTGCGGCATCCCGTGCGGCTGCTGAATCCAGCATCCAGGTGAAGAACAAGGGTACGCTGAAGCTGATCAACGCCAAGTCGGTTACCAACTCCGCTGGTAAGCTGGTCGTTACTTCACGTAACACCGAGCTGAAAATGATCGACGAATTTGGTCGTACCAAAGAGAGCTATAAAGTTCCTTACGGTTCTACCATGGCGAAAGGCGACGGCGAGCAGGTTGCAGCGGGCGAAACCGTAGCAAACTGGGATCCGCACACCATGCCGGTTATCACCGAAGTGAGCGGCTTTATTCGCTTCACTGACATGATTGACGGCCAGACCATTACCCGCCAGACGGATGACCTGACCGGTCTCTCTTCTCTGGTGATCCTGGACAGTGCTGAACGTACTGCCGGTGGTAAAGATCTGCGTCCGGCGCTGAAAATTGTTGATGCCAACGGCAATGACGTAATGATCCCAGGCTCCGATATGCCTGCTCAGTACTTCCTGCCAGGTAAAGCGATTGTGCAGCTGGAAGATGGCGTGAAGATTAGTTCAGGTGATACCCTGGCGCGTGTTCCTCAGGAATCAGGCGGTACCAAGGACATCACCGGTGGTCTGCCACGCGTTGCTGACCTGTTCGAAGCCCGTCGTCCGAAAGAGCCGGCAATCCTGGCTGAAATCAGCGGCATCATTTCCTTCGGTAAAGAGACCAAAGGGAAACGTCGTCTGGTGATCAGCCCGATTGATGGCAGCGATCATTACGAAGAGATGATTCCGAAATGGCGTCAGCTGAACGTGTTCGAAGGTGAGCGTGTTGAGCGTGGTGACGTGGTTTCCGATGGCCCAGAGTCTCCACATGACATTCTGCGTCTGCGTGGCGTGCATGCGGTGACCCGTTACATCACTAACGAAGTGCAGGAAGTTTACCGCCTGCAGGGCGTTAAGATTAACGATAAGCACATCGAAGTCATCGTTCGTCAGATGCTGCGTAAAGCAACCATCGCCAGCGCAGGAAGCACTGACTTCCTGGACGGCGAGCAGGTTGAAGTGTCACGCGTTAAAATTTCTAACCGTGAACTGGAAGCCAACGGCAAAATCGCCGCGACCTATATGCGCGATCTGCTGGGTATTACCAAAGCATCACTGGCGACCGAATCCTTCATCTCTGCGGCTTCGTTCCAGGAAACGACGCGCGTACTGACCGAAGCAGCCGTTGCGGGCAAACGCGACGAACTGCGCGGCCTGAAAGAGAACGTTATCGTTGGCCGTCTGATCCCAGCCGGTACCGGTTACGCTTATCATCAGGATCGTATGCGCCGTAAAGCGGCTGGCGAAACGCCGGTTGTTCCTCAGGTGACTGCGGATGAAGCTTCTGCCAGCCTGGCAGAACTGCTGAACGCTGGTCTGGGCGGCAACGACGATTAATCGTCGCTAATCTCCTGACGTAAAAACCGCTCTCCGGAGCGGTTTTTTTATGCCTGTCATTCAGAGCGCCGTGGGAAATTTCAGATATCAGTGTGGAAAATGGCTCTCTGCTAACGAAATGACTATATTTTGCTAGCAATTAACCTTTAAGGAGAGAGAAATGCATTTTACCCGCAAAACGCTTCTGGCCACGCTGGTGCTGGCTTCCTTCACGACTGGCGCCGCCGCGGCTGCCGATGCAAAAAATCCATTAAGCGTCCATGTGCTTAACCTGCAAACCGGGGTACCGACGGCGGGTGTTGCGGTCGATCTTGAGCAGTATAAAGATCACAAATGGATCAAGCTCGCTTCAGGAACCACTGACAGCAACGGTCGCATCACCGGCCTGTTCCCCTCGGGAAAAACCATGAGCGCCGGAGATTATAAAGTGGTTTTCAAAACTGGCGATTACTACAAAAGCGTAAAACAGCCGAGTTTCTTCCCGGAAATCCCGGTGATTTTCCATGCTGAGAACAACGGCGGGCATTACCATATTCCTCTGCTGCTGAGTCAGTACGGTTACTCGACCTATCGCGGCAATTAATTTCATCCGGCACAGCGGTTCTGTCAAAGCGTACAAAACTCCGATGCCGGGTACGGTTAAAGATGTGGTGTGGAACTGCCATGGTCTGAAGCGCGGTCGCGGCCTCACGCAGCGAAGTGAAGAGGGCAGGGTCAGCACGAAGGGAAGTAAGCTGACCCTGGTTAACGACTGGATAACCGTCAACGCAGCCACTATAGCCAAGCATGCCGTTAACACCAGCGGGCTGATACCTGTCTGCGCAGCGGCTTCAAATCAATCCGCACCGTTTTCACTCCGTATCAAACTCACTGCAATGTCCGCCCGAGATAGCGATCCCAGTCTTTCCAGACCGGCTGCATGCCCGCCTGAATTAACGCTTCTGCCACCTGCTGGGGGTGGCGATTATCATGAGGGGAAAACTGCTCAAGCTCTGACTGCGCCTGTGCATATCCGCCGGGCTGCGTTTTCGAGAAGGCGCTGATAGTGTTGATCGCCAGCGGAACCACTTTGTCACGGAACTGCGGGGACTCTCTTGTTGAAAGAGACTGTTCCACCTCTGGCGCAAATAACCGGAAAGCGCAGATGACCTGCACCAGCTGGGCCTCATTCATCACGCAAGCGGGTTCAATACCGCCGGCGCAGGGACGCAGTCGGGGAAAGGCGACCGAGTAACGGCTCTGCCAGTAAGTTTTCTGTAACCACAGCAGGTGCTCCGCCATCATAAAGCAGTCGGTTCGCCAGCTGTCCGATAACCCGGTCAGCGTACCCAGGCCGATCTTGTCGATCCCCGCCCGTCCGAGCCGATCTGGGGTTTCCAGACGAAAATAAAAGTCCTGCTTATTTCCTTTCAGGTGATGCTGCGCATAAACCGCCGGATGATAGGTCTCCTGATAAACCAGCACGCCATCCAGCCCCAGCGTCTTCAGTTCAGCATACTGCTCTTCAGCCAGCGGCTGCACTTCCATCATCAGCGAACTGAAATGCTGCCGGATAGCGGGCAGGTGCTGGCGAAAATAGTCCATCCCGACTTTGCTCTGATGTTCGCCGGTGACCAGCAGCAGCTGATCGAAGCCCATCCCTCTGATGGCGTCGCATTCACGGGCGATTTCCCGCGCGTTCAGCGTTTTACGTTTGATGCGGTTACTCATGGAAAATCCGCAATAGGTGCAGTCGTTGGCGCAGAGATTGGAAAGGTAGAGAGGAACAAACAGATTAACCGCATAGCCAAAACGCTGCCGGGTGAGACGCTGGGCCTTTTGCGCCAGCGGCTCAAGGTAAGCGGATGCGGCAGGCGAAAGCAGCGCCATTAACTCTTCGCGTCCCACCAGCGGGGCATTAAGCGCCCGTTCCACATCGGCTGCCCGTTTGCTGTTTATCCGCAGGCGGATGTCATCCCAGTCCAGCTTCTCCCACTGATCAGCAAAACATTTCATAATGCTGCCCCACCTTGTAAAAATCCCGTTAGCGGGCTGGTGGCCCGTGCCTGGGCACTGAGACCACCAAGACCACTCTCGCGTGCCAGCGCGCCCGCCTCAACTGCCAGCCTGAAGGCGCGCGCCATCATCACCGGGTTGCGTGAAGAAGCGATAGCCGTATTCACCAGTACCGCGTCCGCCCCCATTTCAAGCGCCTCGCTGGCATGACTTGGCGCGCCGATGCCGGCATCCACAATGACTGGAATGCTCGCCTGTTCAATGATAATGGCCAGAAGATCCCGGGTTTTCAGCCCCTGATTACTGCCAATCGGCGCGCCAAGCGGCATCACGGCCGCGCAGCCCACTTCCTCCAGCCGGCGGCACAATACCGGGTCGGCATGGCAGTAGGGGAGAACGGTAAAGCCCTCTTTTACTAAAGCTTCGGCGGCTTTCAGGGTTTCAATCGGATCGGGCAGTAGATAACGCACGTCGGGATGGATCTCCAGCTTCAGCCAGGCGGTTCCCAGCGCCTCGCGGGCCAGACGGGCGGCAAAAATCGCTTCTCCGGCGGTCTTGGCACCGGAAGTGTTGGGCAGGAGTTGCACGCCGGAAGCCTGTAACGGCAGCAGGATACCGTCATCACCGCCCCGCAAATCAACCCGTTTCATGGCCAGCGTCACCAGCTCCGATCCCGACTCCCGCAAGGCCTCCAGCATGATGGCTGGACTGGAAAACTTGCCGGTGCCGGTCAGCAAGCGTGAAGAGAATGTTCTGTCAGCGATCCTGAGCATATTAACCTCCGGCGATGGCCTGGAAAATGACCAGCTCATCGCCCTCCTGCAAATGGTAAGAAGACCAGCGGTCACGGGGAATAATGCGCTGGTTGACGGCGAGTGCCGTACCGGGTTGATGGCGCGAAAGACGCTCCAGAAGCTCTTCGAGCCGCAGCGGGCCAGGGAAGGTCATTGCCTCATCATTAACGAGGATCTGCATGTTTTCCTCCACATACCGGGCAACTCTCGCTGCGGGCCAGATTTAGCGTGCGCCAGGTCTGCTGGCGCCCGTCAAACAGGCGGAGCTTACCCGCAAGGGAGGAAGGCTGACCGGAAAGCAGCTTAAGGGCTTCGAGCGCCTGAAGCGTCCCCATTACGCCAACGACAGGCCCCAGTACGCCCGCCGTACGGCAGTTTCGTTGCGGCTCGGCGGCGTCGGGCCAGAGGCAGCGGTAGCAGCCCTGGCTGAAGGGCGGCGTGAGCACCAGTAACTGGCCGCTAAAGCCTACCGCGCTGGCACTGATAAGCGGCGTGCCGCTCTGCACGCAGGCGGCATTGATAGCATGACGGGTCTGCATATTGTCGCAGCAGTCCAGCACCAGGTCCGCCTGCTGAATAATTTCACCAAGGCTTGCTTCGTCCATGCGCTGCTCAAGGACGATAAGCTCAACCTGAGGATTGAGCGCCTGCAGATGCTTTTTCGCCAGCAGCGCTTTAGGCTGGCCGGTCTCGCTGTGACGAAAGAGGATTTGCCGCTGAAGATTGCTGATATGCACTTTATCATCGTCTGCCAGCAGCAATTTACCGACGCCGGCAGCGGCGAGATAAAGCGACGCAGGAGAACCCAGTCCGCCAAGCCCGACAATCAGCACGCTGGCCGCCTGTAATTTTTGCTGCCCCTCCAGGCCAAACTCTTCCAGCAGCAGCTGGCGACTGTAACGGAGAAAATCGCTGTCATTTAGCATCAGCGTCATCTCCCGTCCCGGCCAGCGCCAGCAAGGCGGCTGTGGCCGCCCGCCAGTCAGCGGCCTGGGTGATAGCGCTGACCACGGCGATGCTGCCCACGCCGGTAGCCAGCACCTGCGGCGCACGCTCCAGACTGATCCCACCGATCGCTACGGTGGAGATGCCCCTCAGGCGGGAGAGATGGCGTTGCAGTTCACTGAGTCCCTGTGGCGATGAGGGCATGACTTTGGTCTGCGTCGGGAACAGATGCCCCAGCGCGATATAGGAAGGTTGCTCTGCCAGAGCGCGATCCAGCTCCGCGTCGTCATGCGTGGAGAGGCCGAGGCGTAAGCCCGCCCGGTGCAGGGCATCCAGATCCGCCACATCCAGATCCTCCTGACCTAGATGCACGCCATAGGCCTGATATTTAATGGCTGAACGCCAGTAATCATTGATAAACAGGCGTGCCTGATAACGTTTGCCCAAGGCGACCGCGTGAGCGATATCCTGCTCTACCGCCGCTTCCGGAAGATCTTTAATACGAAGTTGCAGCGTACGCACGCCAGCATCCAGCAGGCGTTCAAGCCACGCCACACTCTCCACCACCGGGTAGAGACCAAGCCGCGCGGCAGTTGCGGGAAAGCAGCCACGGCTCATGCTTTTTCCTCCCGAATCAGCGCGTCAGCAGGATGATAAAGTTCGCCACCGCGCGTGCGGAAGGCTTCGGACATTTCGGCCATCCCGACCTCAATCGGCTGCGCTTCCGCCTCCAGGCGGGTGGCATAGTCGCGTACCTCTTGGGTAATCTTCATCGAACAGAATTTCGGCCCGCACATTGAGCAAAAATGGGCCACCTTGCCCGATTCCTGCGGCAGCGTCTCATCGTGGTAGGCTCGCGCCGTATGGGGATCGAGCGCCAGGTTGAACTGATCTTCCCAGCGGAATTCGAAACGGGCTTTCGACATGGCGTTATCGCGGATCTGTGCGCCAGGATGACCTTTCGCCAGGTCTGCGGCATGTGCAGCAATCTTGTAGGTAATCAGCCCCTGCTTAACATCTTCCTTGTTGGGCAGCCCCAGATGCTCTTTTGGCGTGACGTAGCAGAGCATGGCGCAGCCAAACCAGCCAATCATGGCGGCACCAATGCCGGAGGTAAAATGATCGTACCCCGGCGCGATATCCGTCGTCAGCGGGCCAAGGGTATAGAAGGGCGCCTCATGGCAATGCTTCAGCTGCTCGGTCATATTGCGGCGGATCATCTGCATCGGCACGTGGCCGGGGCCTTCAATCATCACCTGCACGTCATACTCCCAGGCGATTCTGGTCAGTTCACCCAGCGTATGCAGTTCGGCGAACTGCGCTTCGTCGTTGGCATCCTGGATCGAGCCCGGGCGCAGGCCATCGCCCAGCGAGAGGGAAACGTCATAGGCGGCGCAGATTTCACAGATTTCACGGAAGTGCTCATACAGAAAGCTCTCTTTATGATGTGAAAGACACCACTTCGCCATGATCGAGCCGCCACGCGAAACGATGCCGGTCAGGCGCTTCGCCGTCATAGGGACATAGCGCAGCAGCACACCGGCGTGAATGGTGAAATAGTCCACGCCCTGTTCGGCCTGTTCCAGCAGCGTATCGCGAAACACCTCCCAGCTCAGGTTTTCCGCCACGCCGTTGACCTTTTCCAGCGCCTGATAAATGGGCACTGTCCCTATAGGAACCGGGCTGTTACGCAGGATCCACTCGCGGGTTTCATGAATATTCCGGCCTGTGGAGAGATCCATCACCGTATCGGCTCCCCAACGGGCAGACCAGACCAGCTTTTCAACCTCCTCTTCGATAGAGGAGCTGACGGCGGAATTACCGATGTTGGCGTTAATCTTTACCAGAAAGTTTCGGCCAATAATCATCGGCTCAGATTCCGGGTGGTTGATATTGGCGGGGATGATGGCGCGCCCGGCGGCCACTTCCTGGCGAACAAACTCCGGGGTGATATTTTCGGGCAGGCTGGCACCAAAGCTGTTGCCGGAATGCTGTTGCAGCAGCACCTCGCTACGGATGCGTTCACGCCCCATGTTTTCACGCAGGGCGATAAACTCCATCTCCGGGGTGATAATACCCAGACGAGCGTAATGAAGCTGGGTGACGCAGCGGCCAGCCAGCGCCTTGCGAGGCCGGGGAAGATGTTCAAAACGCAGATGATCCAGCCCTTCATCCGCCAGCCGCTGCTGAGTATAAACCGAGCTGAGCTGCTCTATGGGCTGCGTATCACCGCGTTCGCTAATCCATGCCTGGCGCAAACGGGCCAGCCCACGGTGTACATCAATTTTCGCTTCAGGATCGCCGTAGGGGCCTGCGGTATCATATACCGGCACCGGCTCGTTGGCTTCGAATAGCGGCTTCTCTTTGCTGCCGCCGGTTTGGGTCGGGCTGAGCTGGATCTCGCGCATCGGTACGCGAATATCCTCACGCGATCCACTTAGCCAGATACGTCTGGAGTTGGGGAAAGCTGTACCCTGAAGGGAGTCGATAAACTGTTGCGCTTCGGCACGCTGTTCACGGCGGGTCAATTTTTTAACATGGGTAGACATAGCACGTTCCTCAATAAAAAAGGGAAGTTGCTTGCCTGGAGTCCGGAGGAGTAAGCGCAGGATGTGAGGATTCACACCGTCACTGAATGTTTACTCTTGTTCCCTTCGCAGGTACTAACCTGATCAGGTTCCGCGGATCCCGAATTAACGGTCTCAGCCCCGGGGGGCACTCCGACAAGAAGAATTTCAGCCATCATTAAGATCATGGCCAAAACAAGCAACGGATAAAACCCCGTTGCCTTATTGCCCCTTCAGCATAAGGGGGCTTTTTTGAAACCACAAGAAGTTTACAATCTGATAACGTATCAGGCGGGACGTGCCAGCGCCGGATCGTTAGCCGCCGCAGGTTTTTCTGCCGTTTTCTCCAGCGCCAGCTGAATAAATTTATCCTCCAGCGTAAAGCGCGCTTCCAGCGCTTCGCCAACGGCGGAGAGCGCGTTCTGAAACTCAATGCAGTTATCGTGATCGATAGCGGTTTCCAGATTGTTATCGTAAACCTGCATAATCTGCGCGGTATTCGCCTGCAGAGAAGGGTAGATCTGCGCCGCTTTGGCTAACTGCTGGCTGCCTTCCATCTCTTCGATAAAGCGTTCATAAACGGTAAAATGACCGGTAGAAAGGTAATCGACCAGATTCTGGCAGAAGGTATCCAGCGCGTTTTCGTCAAGCGTGGTCAGCGATTCCTTGTTAGGCTTGATGCCAACTAACTGATAATAAGCAACCAGTAACTCTCTACGGGCACGCAGACAAAAGTCCACAAGGTCGCTACATCCGCCTACGCGCGCGGTAAGGTCTTCTAACTGGTTAAGCATGAGTGGCTCCGTGAGTATTATGTAAATTCTGATCCCAATCCAGTAATGCAGAAAGCCCTGTAAAGCTGAGGAAAGCAATTTATGGAACGTGAGATTTCTAGCGTAGACGCTGGCTGGTGGGTTGTCAGCCACCAACATAAACTTTGGTTACCAAAAGGTCAATTACCGTTCGGCACGGCGTGTGAGGTCGGACTTGTTGGATCGCAGGGATCGCTTATTGGTGAGTGGCTTGGCGATCCGGTCTGGCTGATCCGCGAAAGCCGGTCGGATGAAATGGGATCGCTCAGACAGCTTATCGATCGGGATGCCGGGCTGTTCCAGCTTGTCGGGCGCGGCATTCAGCTGGCGGAGTTTTACCGGTCGCACAAATGGTGTGGTTATTGCGGACATGAGATGCACCAGAGCCGGACGGAATGGGCCTGCCTGTGCAGCCACTGTCGTCAACGTTATTATCCGCAGATCGCGCCCTGTATCATTGTGGCGATCCGCCGTAACGATCAAATTCTGCTGGCTCAGCATACCCGACACCGTAACGGCATCTATACGGTGCTGGCGGGATTTGTGGAAGTGGGGGAGACGCTGGAGCAGACCGTTGCCCGCGAAGTGATGGAAGAGAGCGGTATCAAAGTGAAAAATCTCCGCTACGTCGCGTCGCAGCCCTGGCCCTTCCCGCAGTCGCTGATGATGGCCTTTATGGCAGACTATGACAGCGGCGAGATCCACATCGACCCGAAAGAACTGCTGGATGCTGGCTGGTATCGCTACGATGCGCTGCCCCAGCTTCCACCTGCCGGGACGGTAGCGCGCAGACTGATTGAAGATACTGTTGCCTGCTGTCGCGCTGACGCGGAATAATGTTTATCCGGTCGAAAAAACGGCCGGTTTTTATTGTGTCAGCAGGCGGTTTAAAGGTAATTTAGGACCATCCCCCGCGGGGACTTATCATATCGGGTTCTACCCTGTCAGATTTGAGTTTCCAGAAATTGAGCGTGGACAGAATGCCTGAAAGCAATACGCATTATTATCTGTGGGGAATATGGATATTGTGGGGCAGTAGCCTTATTGCCTTTGCCCTCTCACAAAGAATGCCCATGTTAATTGCGCTTGGCGGTATGGGAAGTTTATTCCTGCTGCTGATATTACGAAAACGACATAATGAAAGGATGATGACCAGCGTGTTCAATCTCAAGAAAAAAGAAGAAGGCCTGTCAGCAAAAGCGGCGCTGACGCCAGCCAGCCCTGAGAAAGCCGCTGCTGCGTCCGTGTTGCCAGCCGAAGAAAACAGCTTTAAAGAAACGACCATTTCTCCAGGCACCTTATTACGCGGTGAGATAACTATCGAAAATAACATTACTATAAACGGTATTGTTGAAGGCGATGTTACCAGCCAGAAAGTGACGCAGGTAGGTAAAGAAGGTCAGGTTATTGGCAAAGTAAAATCGCAAAAGCTTATTGTAAATGGTCTGTTGAAGGGAAGTTGTTATGCTCAAACGGTGATTATTATGTCGCGCGGGCGAATAGAGGGTGATGTCTTTGCCGGGGAATTTTCAATAGAGAAAGGCGGCGTATTTATTGGGAATTCTCATTTGCTTAGCGAAAATAGCGCACCGGGGGCAAGGAAGGTAACAAAACAGGATGAAGCTGCCGTTGAACAGCCCGCCGCGGCAACCCCCGAAGTGAACCGGCTGCTCAAAAAAGCCTGACGATCTGCCCTTGTCCCATCTGACGCCTTTTTTCTTCTGCTCTCTTCTGTCTCTGTGCCCGTTTTTTGCTGGGGTGGGGACAGGATCTCCTTCCTGCCTTTCCAATATTTCGAGCGGTCAATCACCGGCATTTCCAATAAATGTTACACTACAGGCCTGTATGGAGAGAGAGCCCCGAGATGAATGAACTGAAGAACGATCGTTATTTGCGCGCCCTGCTGCGCCAGCCCGTTGATGTGACACCGGTATGGATGATGCGCCAGGCCGGACGCTATTTGCCAGAATATAAGGCGACCCGCGCTATTGCGGGTGATTTTATGTCTCTGTGCAAAAATGCCGAGCTGGCCTGTGAAGTCACGCTGCAACCGCTGCGGCGCTACGCGCTGGATGCGGCGATCCTGTTCTCCGATATCCTGACTATCCCCGATGCGATGGGACTTGGACTCTATTTTGAAGCGGGGGAAGGTCCACGTTTCTCTTCACCGGTGACCTGCCGTGCTGACGTGGAAAAACTGCCGATCCCCGATCCCGAACAGGAGCTGGGCTACGTTATGAACGCGGTACGTACCATCCGTAAGAATCTGAACGGTGACGTGCCGTTGATTGGATTCTCCGGCAGCCCGTGGACGCTGGCGACCTATATGGTCGAGGGCGGCAGCAGCAAAGCCTTTACCAAACTAAAAAAAATGATGTACGCGGAGCCGGAAACCCTGCATCTGATGCTGGATAAACTGGCCGACAGCGTCATCTTGTACCTCAATGCGCAGATCCGTGCCGGTGCGCAGTCAGTCATGATTTTCGATACCTGGGGCGGCGTGCTGACTGGCCGTGACTATCTGGAGTTTTCGCTACACTACATGCATAAGATTGTCGATGGCCTTCTGCGTGAAAACGAAGGGCGTAGGGTACCGGTAACGCTGTTCACGAAGGGCGGCGGTCAGTGGCTTGAGGCGATGGCGGCAACCGGCTGTGATGCGCTGGGGCTGGACTGGACAACGGATATTGCTGATGCGCGTCGTCGTGTGGGAGACAAGGTCGCGTTGCAGGGGAACATGGACCCCTCAATGCTCTATGCACCACCGGCCCGCATTGAACAGGAAGTTGCCGGTATTCTGCAAGGGTATGGCAAAGGCACCGGTCACGTTTTCAACTTAGGCCACGGCATTCATCAGGACGTACCGCCGGAACACGCAGGCGCTTTCGTTGAGGCGGTACATAAACTTTCCAGGCCTTATCATCAGGACTAAACATGGATATTCAGGTATTACGACAGGAACAGCTAACCCGTGCGGCAGAAGTGGTACGAGAAGATGACTTTGACGTAATGCCGCCGCGCTATATCGGCGGTGCCGACGTAGGGTTCGAGCAGGGAGGTGACGTAACGCGCGCAGCCCTGGTTATTCTTGAATATCCTTCGCTGAAGCTGGTCGAGCATCGCGTGGCGCGTATTGCCACGACAATGCCTTATATACCCGGCTTTCTCTCCTTCCGGGAGTATCCGGCGCTGCTGGCGGCATGGCAGATGCTGGAGCAGCAGCCCGACCTGCTCTTTGTGGACGGGCAGGGGATCGCTCATCCACGTCGTCTGGGCGTGGCCAGCCATTTTGGCCTGCTGGTGGACGTACCGACAATTGGCGTGGCGAAAAGCCGCCTGTGCGGCAAATTTGAGCCACTGGACGCCACGCCGGGCAGCCGGCAGCCCTTAATGGATAAAGGCGAGCAGATTGGCTGGGTGCTGCGCAGTAAACAGCGCTGTAACCCGCTCTTTATCTCTCCGGGCCATCGCGTCAGCCAGGACACGGCGCTGAACTGGGTGGAAACCTGCCTGCAGGGCTACAGGTTGCCTGAGCCCACGCGCTGGGCAGACGCTGTAGCCTCGCAGCGGCCCTCCTTCCTGCGCTGGCAGCAGCAGGGTTAACGATGTGAGCGGCACGCTTTTCAGTTACACTGCGTGCCGCGCACTTCTGTATAAGAGATACCAACATGTTACGTAACCCTATTCATCTGCGGCTGGAAAAGCTGGAAAGCTGGCAGCACGTTACTTTTATGGCCTGCCTGTGCGAACGCATGTACCCGAATTACTGGGCGTTCTGCCAGCAGACAGGCTTTGGTGACGGGATGCTTTATCGCCGCGTGCTCGATCTGGTGTGGGAAACGCTGGTGGTGAAAGACGCCAAAGTGAATTTTGACTCGCAGCTGGAAAAATTCGAAGAAGCCATACCGGCCGCTGACGACTACGACCTTTATGGCGTATACCCCGCGATCGATGCCTGCGTTGCGCTGAGTGAATTATTGCATTCGCGTCTGAGCGGCGAAACGTTAGCGCATGCTATTGCGGTCAGCGAAGCGTCCATTACCACTGTCGCCATGCTCGAAATGACAGAGGCCGGCCGTGAAATGACCGATGAAGAACTAAAAGAGAACCCCGCCGTGATTGATGAATGGGACATGCAGTGGGAGATTTTTCGCCTGCTGAGTGACTGTGAGGAAAGGGATCTTGATCTGATAAAAGGACTGCGATCGGACCTGCGGGAATCAGGGATAAGTAATATCGGTATAAATTTTCAGCAATAAGGCGATAAAACGTGACTTCAGGCCTGAATTGTAGCGCCTGGAGGCTTCACATTCGCCCCCTGTCTGGTCTACATTTGGGGGGCTGAAAAATGTGGCTATCGGTGCGTGTATGCAGGAGAGTGCCAGAAACTGGTTTTTCCCTCGCACTCGATGCTTAGCAAGCGATAAATACACTGTAAGGATAACTTATGAACAAGACTCAACTGATTGATGTAATTGCGGACAAAGCGGACCTGTCTAAGACCCAGGCTAAAGCTGCTCTGGAATCCACCCTGGCTGCGATTACTGAGTCTCTGAAAGAAGGTGATGCTGTACAACTGGTTGGTTTTGGTACTTTTAAAGTTAATCACCGCGCTGAGCGTACTGGCCGCAACCCGCAGACTGGCAAAGAGATCAAAATTGCTGCTGCAAACGTACCGGCATTTGTTTCTGGTAAAGCACTGAAAGACGCCGTTAAGTAATCGTCCAACGGTGAAAGTTTTAAACAGGGGGGCGTTAAGCCCCTTTTGTTACCGCCCCTGTGGGGGCATCAGGAGCGGAATCACTCCGTCTGCGCAACCGGTGTGGTAAACCCACCATGACATATTCTCCTCTTCGCTTATTTTCCGCTTTATCACTGCTTCTACTGGCAGGCTGTAGTTCCCGAACGGAACTGCCGGCTTTTACCGCAAGTGGCTATCTGGCCGATCGCGGCATCGTGCGCATCTGGCGTAAAGAGATCCAACCCAATACGCGACATATGCTGACGGTCTATACGCCCTTTACCGGCGCGGGACAGCAAACCACGCATTATCTGTGGCAGGATGACAAGCTGGTCTCCATCGAACGCGAGAGTATGGACGGGCAGCCGGACAGTATTACTCTGCGGTTTGATCAAAACGGCAAACTGAGTTTTATGCAGCGCCAGCTGGCGGGTCATCGGGAAGCCCTCTCCGGAGATGCGGTAGCGCTTTATCAGTTTGATGCGGGACGGATGCTGAAAATCAGCGATGATCTGCTCAAAGGGCGGGTGCTGCTGAGGCAGGGGCGCTGGTCCGCGTCGGGCACAATCACCAGCTGTCAGGGAAGCGAGAGCAGCCCGGATTTTGACCGCTATTCGCTCAATTACATTACCCAGCACCAGCGTGAATCAGGTAAGCCCGTCAGTCTGGCCTGGCTTGAGGCGCCTGAAGGGACGCAGCTCCTGCTGGTGGCGCCGGAAGACCTTTGCGCCACCGAGCCGAAAGAAGCGGATTTTTAAGCGTCACGCTTCCATCCCGAACCTTTCCTGACCCTCTATCCTGCATAACCCGCTTTATGTTTCGGTAAAGGAGCATAACGCAACAGTACTACGGGAATGTAAATACTCATTATCGGCAAGAGGGATGTAAGGCAGAAGTAGTTGTTGCTCTGGTAGGTACGTTAAGCGGGATAAGGCGATACTTTGTTTGCTGAAGCCAGTGAACAGGGCGGAGAGAACTCCGCCCTGAGTGGTAATGCATTAAGCGCTCTTTTCCGTGGCGTTACTGGCTATTCCGTTCAGGAAGTCTGCTTACGGGAAATTGCCCGGTAGCCGATATCCTGTCGACAGAAGCTGCCGTTCCACGAAATATCTTCAGCCAGCTTGTAGGCGTGCTGTTGCGCCGCCGCAACGTCCTCGCCCAGCGCCGTTACGCAGAGCACGCGGCCACCATTAGTCACCACCAGGTCGCCCTGCATTTTCGTGCCGGCATGGAAAACCTTGCCGTCCGGTAACGCTTCCAGCGGAAGACCATGAATCTGGTCGCCAGTGCTGTAGTCACCAGGATAGCCGCCAGCGGCCAGAACAACGCCCAGTGAAGGCCGCGGATCCCAGACCGAATCCTTCGTATCAAGCTTACCTTCAACGGCAGCCAGGCAAAGATCCACCAGATCCGACTGCATGCGCATCATGATCGGTTGCGTTTCCGGATCGCCAAAGCGGCAGTTAAATTCGATCACTTTTGGCTGACCGCTTTTGTCAATCATCAGGCCCGCATACAGGAAACCGGTATAGGTATTGCCCTCGGCGGCCATTCCCCGCACGGTCGGCCAGATCACTTCATCCATGACCCGCTGGTGGATTTCATCCGTCACCACCGGCGCAGGGGAGTAGGCCCCCATTCCGCCCGTGTTCGGTCCGGTATCACCATTACCGACGCGCTTGTGATCCTGGCTGGTGGCCATTGGCAGAACGTTTTCACCGTCGACCATTACGATAAAGCTGGCTTCTTCACCCTCCAGGAACTCCTCGACCACAATACGGTGTCCTGCATCCCCAAAGGCGTTGCCGGCCAGCATATCCTGAATCGCATCCTCCGCTTCTTTCAGCGTCATTGCCACAATAACGCCTTTACCCGCCGCCAGGCCATCGGCCTTAATCACGATGGGCGCGCCTTTGCTTCTCGTCCAGGCAAGGGCGGGCTCCACTTCGGTGAAGTTCTGATAGTCGGCGGACGGGATGTTGTGACGCGCCAGGAAGTCTTTGGTAAAGGCTTTGGAGCCCTCCAGCTGCGCGGCGGCCTGGGTCGGGCCAAAAATCTTCAGCCCGGCAGCCCGGAAAGCATCCACTACGCCCATTACCAGTGGGGCCTCAGGACCGACGATAGTCAGATCGATCTTTTCATTCTGCGCGAAGCTCAGCAGCGCAGGAATGTCGGTCGCGCTGATATCCACGTTTTGGAGGGTTGGCTCAAGCGCGGTGCCGGCATTGCCCGGCGCAACGAAGACGGTTTCTGCCAGCGGCGAAAGCGAGGCTTTCCAGGCGAGTGCATGCTCGCGGCCGCCGTTACCAATTACCAGAATTTTCATTGTGCTGCTCCGTGATTAATGGCGGAAATGGCGCATGTCGGTAAAAATCATCGCAATGTTATGCTCGTCGGCAGCGGCGATCACCTCTTCATCACGAATGGATCCACCGGGCTGAATAACGCAGCTGACGCCTACGGCGGCGGCGGCATCAATACCGTCGCGGAACGGGAAAAAGGCATCGGATGCCATGGCGGAGCCTTTAACATCCAGGCCTTCATCTGCCGCTTTGATACCGGCAATTTTGGCCGAGTAGACGCGGCTCATCTGGCCTGCGCCTATACCGATGGTCATATTATCGCGCGCATAGACAATGGCGTTGGACTTAACGAATTTAGCCACTTTCCAGCAAAACAGCGCGTCACGCAGCTCTTTCTCGGTAGGCTGTCGTTTGCTCACTACGCGTAGCTGAGCTTCACTGACCATGCCATTATCGCGATCCTGTACCAACAGGCCGCCGTTTACGCGCTTAAAGTCCAGACCGGCCTGGCGCTGCTGCCACTGACCGCAGGTCAGCACGCGAACGTTTTGCTTGGTCGCCGTCACCTTCAGCGCGGCTTCGCTGGCCGAAGGCGCAATGATTACCTCGACAAACTGGCGGCTTACGATAGCCTGGGCCGTCGCTTCGTCCAGCTCGCGGTTAAAGGCGATAATCCCGCCGAAAGCTGACGTCGGATCGGTTTTGTAAGCCAGCTCGTAAGCGTCAAGGAGGGAACTTCCCGTCGCCACGCCACAGGGGTTAGCATGCTTGACGATCACGCAGGCCGGTT
Source organism: Pantoea sp. FN060301 (assembly GCA_050410775.1). GTDB lineage: Bacteria > Pseudomonadota > Gammaproteobacteria > Enterobacterales > Enterobacteriaceae > Erwinia. The sequence continues at coordinate 3,841,464 of CP191229.1, read as the reverse complement.
CGCTAAACTCCTTCACGCATTCCAGCGCCGCATCGGTATCTGCAATGTTGTTATAGGAGAGCGCTTTGCCCTGCACCTGCTGAGATGTAGCAACGGAGGCCTCGGTAATGTTTTCTTCTATATAGAAGGCGGCATCCTGATGGCTGTTCTCGCCGTAACGCATATCCTGCTTTTTAATGAAGTTCAGATTCAGCGTGCGTGGGAAACGGCCGGCCGGTTCAGTAGTTTCACCATGATAGGCGGGAACCAGGCTACCGAAGTAGTTGGCGATCATGCTGTCGTAGGCTGCCGTATGCTCGAACGCTTTGATCGCAAGGTCAAAGCGGGTAGTCAGCGTCAGGCTGTTCTCGTTGGCGTCCATTTCGGTCAGGATGGTCTGGTAGTCACTGCTCTTGACTACGATTGCCACGTCTTTATGGTTCTTGGCCGCGGAGCGCACCATTGTCGGGCCGCCGATATCAATATTCTCTACGGCATCTTCCAGGGAGCAGCCTTCACGGGCGACGGTCTGGGCGAAGGGGTAAAGGTTGACGACAACCATATCGATAGGGGAGATGTTGTGCTCAGTCATGATGGCATCATCCTGACCGCGGCGTCCTAAGATCCCGCCGTGCACTTTCGGGTGCAGAGTTTTGACGCGTCCATCCATCATTTCCGGGAAGCCGGTGTAGTCAGACACTTCAGTGACGGGGAGACCGGCCTCTGCCAGCAGACGAGCGGTGCCGCCGGTGGAGAGTAGCTCAACGCCGCGCTTCGACAGCGCCTGAGCAAATTCAAGGATACCGGCTTTGTCAGAGACGCTAAGCAGAGCGCGACGTACAGGACGAGGTTGTTGCATGAGGTTTATCCCTTGGCTTTGGTTCGCATAAATAAGAGCGTTACATCAAGCTTAGCCAGCTTCCTTTTATAGAGAAGGGAAGAAAATGGCAAAGATTCAGGTAACGCCCCCAAATGGGGGACCGGGATTTTGCGGTGGCATTGTAGCGAAAACGTTTGCGTCATGCTCGTCTAAATTCGCGCTTCGCGACCAGTGTGGATAACTTGGTGTATAACTGCGTATAAACAGCCCTTTTGCTGTGGATTGCAGCGAACGCGTTATTTTTCGCAATTTAGGGGTTGTCAGCTGTCAGGAACTCCCTATAATGCGCAACCACTGAGACGGCACAACGGCTTACAGGCCAGCGGCTCAGGAGGTTCAGGAAGCTGAACCGCCGGAGAAAAACTTCTGAAAATGTTGTTGACTCTGAAGGAGGGAAGCGTAATATACGCCACCTCGCAGTAAGTCGCCAAGGCGCTTACCGCAACGCTCTTTAACAATTTATCAGACAATCTGTGTGGGCACTCGCAGGATTGATATCAGCGCCGCAAGGCGCAAAAAATATCAAGTCTTAAGAGTGAACACATAATGAAATTCATTATGAGTGTTTTACACTTGAGCATCGCTGCACTTGTTGCAGCAAATCGAACTTTTAATTGAAGAGTTTGATCATGGCTCAGATTGAACGCTGGCGGCAGGCCTAACACATGCAAGTCGGACGGTAGCACAGAAGAGCTTGCTCTTTGGGTGACGAGTGGCGGACGGGTGAGTAATGTCTGGGAAACTGCCCGATAGAGGGGGATAACTACTGGAAACGGTAGCTAATACCGCATAACCTCGCAAGAGCAAAGTGGGGGACCTTCGGGCCTCACGCTATCGGATGTGCCCAGATGGGATTAGCTAGTAGGTGGGGTAACGGCTCACCTAGGCGACGATCCCTAGCTGGTCTGAGAGGATGACCAGCCACACTGGAACTGAGACACGGTCCAGACTCCTACGGGAGGCAGCAGTGGGGAATATTGCACAATGGGCGCAAGCCTGATGCAGCCATGCCGCGTGTATGAAGAAGGCCTTCGGGTTGTAAAGTACTTTCAGCGGGGAGGAAGGCGGTGAGGTTAATAACCTCGCCGATTGACGTTACCCGCAGAAGAAGCACCGGCTAACTCCGTGCCAGCAGCCGCGGTAATACGGAGGGTGCAAGCGTTAATCGGAATTACTGGGCGTAAAGCGCACGCAGGCGGTCTGTCAAGTCAGATGTGAAATCCCCGGGCTTAACCTGGGAACTGCATTTGAAACTGGCAGGCTAGAGTCTTGTAGAGGGGGGTAGAATTCCAGGTGTAGCGGTGAAATGCGTAGAGATCTGGAGGAATACCGGTGGCGAAGGCGGCCCCCTGGACAAAGACTGACGCTCAGGTGCGAAAGCGTGGGGAGCAAACAGGATTAGATACCCTGGTAGTCCACGCCGTAAACGATGTCGACTTGGAGGTTGTGCCCTTGAGGCGTGGCTTCCGGAGCTAACGCGTTAAGTCGACCGCCTGGGGAGTACGGCCGCAAGGTTAAAACTCAAATGAATTGACGGGGGCCCGCACAAGCGGTGGAGCATGTGGTTTAATTCGATGCAACGCGAAGAACCTTACCTACTCTTGACATCCACGGAATTTAGCAGAGATGCTTTAGTGCCTTCGGGAACCGTGAGACAGGTGCTGCATGGCTGTCGTCAGCTCGTGTTGTGAAATGTTGGGTTAAGTCCCGCAACGAGCGCAACCCTTATCCTTTGTTGCCAGCGATTCGGTCGGGAACTCAAAGGAGACTGCCGGTGATAAACCGGAGGAAGGTGGGGATGACGTCAAGTCATCATGGCCCTTACGAGTAGGGCTACACACGTGCTACAATGGCGCATACAAAGAGAAGCGACCTCGCGAGAGCAAGCGGACCTCATAAAGTGCGTCGTAGTCCGGATCGGAGTCTGCAACTCGACTCCGTGAAGTCGGAATCGCTAGTAATCGTGGATCAGAATGCCACGGTGAATACGTTCCCGGGCCTTGTACACACCGCCCGTCACACCATGGGAGTGGGTTGCAAAAGAAGTAGGTAGCTTAACCTTCGGGAGGGCGCTTACCACTTTGTGATTCATGACTGGGGTGAAGTCGTAACAAGGTAACCGTAGGGGAACCTGCGGTTGGATCACCTCCTTACCTGAAGATACTTTCCCGCGTAGTGTCCACACAGATTGTCTGATAGAAAAGTAACGAGCAGAAAAAACCTCTACAGGCTTGTAGCTCAGGTGGTTAGAGCGCACCCCTGATAAGGGTGAGGTCGGTGGTTCAAGTCCACTCAGGCCTACCAAATTCTTTCCTGTCCTGCGTTGTGACTTCACTTGCATAGCGAACTATGCGGCGCGAAGCCACGCCTTGATCAGAAAAGAATTACATTCCTGTAAACAAGAATGTAACTCCTTGCGAGTGGTAGTAGATGGTCTCTGCAGTAACTGTATGGGGCTATAGCTCAGCTGGGAGAGCGCCTGCCTTGCACGCAGGAGGTCAGCGGTTCGATCCCGCTTAGCTCCACCATGCAGTTTACGAAAACTATCTCAAAACTGACTTGCGAGTCACGTTTGAGATATTTGCTCTTTAACAATCCGGAACAAGCTGAAAATTGAAACGACACGCTGCGTTTATCCTCCGTAATAAGGATAGACGGTACAGTGTGTTCGAGTCTCTCAAATGCTTACAGCACACAGTATCCTGCGGGACGCTTGTGGGTTGTGAGGTTAAGTGACTAAGCGTACACGGTGGATGCCCTGGCAGTCAGAGGCGATGAAGGGCGTGCTAATCTGCGATAAGCGTCGGTAAGGTGATATGAACCGCAACAACCGACGATACCCGAATGGGGAAACCCGGTGCATTTATGCATCATCGCAACATGAATACATAGTGTTGCGAGGCGAACCTGGGGAACTGAAACATCTAAGTACCCAGAGGAAAAGAAATCAACCGAGATTCCCCCAGTAGCGGCGAGCGAACGGGGAACAGCCCAGAACCTGAATCAGTTTGTGCATCAGTGGAAGCGTCTGGAAAGTCGCAGGGTACAGGGTGATACTCCCGTACACGAAGATGTGCTTGCTGTGAGTTCGATGAGTAGGGCGGGACACGTGATATCCTGTCTGAATATGGGGGGACCATCCTCCAAGGCTAAATACTCCTGACTGACCGATAGTGAACCAGTACCGTGAGGGAAAGGCGAAAAGAACCCCGGCGAGGGGAGTGAAACAGAACCTGAAACCGTGTACGTACAAGCAGTGGGAGCACCTTCGTGGTGTGACTGCGTACCTTTTGTATAATGGGTCAGCGACTTATATTCTGTAGCAAGGTTAACCGTATAGGGGAGCCGCAGGGAAACCGAGTCTTAACTGGGCGTTAAGTTGCAGGGTATAGACCCGAAACCCGGTGATCTAGCCATGGGCAGGTTGAAGGTTGGGTAACACTAACTGGAGGACCGAACCGACTAATGTTGAAAAATTAGCGGATGACTTGTGGCTGGGGGTGAAAGGCCAATCAAACCGGGAGATAGCTGGTTCTCCCCGAAAGCTATTTAGGTAGCGCCTCGTGAATTCATCTCCGGGGGTAGAGCACTGTTTCGGCTAGGGGGCCATCCCGGCTTACCAACCCGATGCAAACTGCGAATACCGGAGAATGTTATCACGGGAGACACACGGCGGGTGCTAACGTCCGTCGTGAAGAGGGAAACAACCCAGACCGCCAGCTAAGGTCCCAAAGTCATGGTTAAGTGGGAAACGATGTGGGAAGGCACAGACAGCCAGGATGTTGGCTTAGAAGCAGCCATCATTTAAAGAAAGCGTAATAGCTCACTGGTCGAGTCGGCCTGCGCGGAAGATGTAACGGGGCTAAACCATGCACCGAAGCTGCGGCAGCGACACTATGTGTTGTTGGGTAGGGGAGCGTTCTGTAAGCCGTTGAAGGTGGACTGTGAGGTCTGCTGGAGGTATCAGAAGTGCGAATGCTGACATGAGTAACGATAAAGCGGGTGAAAAGCCCGCTCGCCGGAAGACCAAGGGTTCCTGTCCAACGTTAATCGGGGCAGGGTGAGTCGACCCCTAAGGCGAGGCCGAAAGGCGTAGTCGATGGGAAACAGGTTAATATTCCTGTACTTGGTGTTACTGCGAAGGGGGGACGGAGAAGGCTATGTTGGCCGGGCGACGGTTGTCCCGGTTTAAGCGTGTAGGCTGAACATCCAGGCAAATCCGGATGTTTAAGGCTGAGGCGTGATGACGAGTCACCACGGTGATGAAGCAACAAATGCCCTGCTTCCAGGAAAAGCCTCTAAGCATCAGGTAACACGAAATCGTACCCCAAACCGACACAGGTGGTCAGGTAGAGAATACCAAGGCGCTTGAGAGAACTCGGGTGAAGGAACTAGGCAAAATGGTGCCGTAACTTCGGGAGAAGGCACGCTGGCGCGTAGGTGAAGGGACTTGCTCCCGGAGCTGAAGCCAGTCGAAGATACCAGCTGGCTGCAACTGTTTATTAAAAACACAGCACTGTGCAAACACGAAAGTGGACGTATACGGTGTGACGCCTGCCCGGTGCCGGAAGGTTAATTGATGGGGTTATCGCAAGAGAAGCTCCTGATCGAAGCCCCGGTAAACGGCGGCCGTAACTATAACGGTCCTAAGGTAGCGAAATTCCTTGTCGGGTAAGTTCCGACCTGCACGAATGGCGTAATGATGGCCAGGCTGTCTCCACCCGAGACTCAGTGAAATTGAACTCGCTGTGAAGATGCAGTGTACCCGCGGCAAGACGGAAAGACCCCGTGAACCTTTACTACAGCTTGACACTGAACATTGAGCCTTGATGTGTAGGATAGGTGGGAGGCTTTGAAGCGTGGACGCCAGTCTGCGTGGAGCCAACCTTGAAATACCACCCTTTAACGTTTGATGTTCTAACCTGGCGCCATAATCTGGCGTGGGGACAGTGTCTGGTGGGTAGTTTGACTGGGGCGGTCTCCTCCCAAAGAGTAACGGAGGAGCACGAAGGTCAGCTAATCACGGTCGGACATCGTGAGGTTAGTGCAATGGCATAAGCTGGCTTGACTGCGAGAGTGACGGCTCGAGCAGGTGCGAAAGCAGGTCATAGTGATCCGGTGGTTCTGAATGGAAGGGCCATCGCTCAACGGATAAAAGGTACTCCGGGGATAACAGGCTGATACCGCCCAAGAGTTCATATCGACGGCGGTGTTTGGCACCTCGATGTCGGCTCATCACATCCTGGGGCTGAAGTAGGTCCCAAGGGTACGGCTGTTCGCCGTTTAAAGTGGTACGCGAGCTGGGTTTAGAACGTCGTGAGACAGTTCGGTCCCTATCTGCCGTGGGCGCTGGAAGATTGAGAGGGGTTGCTCCTAGTACGAGAGGACCGGAGTGAACGCACCACTGGTGTTCGGGTTGTCATGCCAATGGCATTGCCCGGTAGCTAAGTGCGGAAAAGATAAGCGCTGAAAGCATCTAAGCGCGAAACTTGCCTCGAGATGAATCTTCCCTGAGACTATAAGTCTCCTGAAGGGACGTTGAAGACGACGACGTTGATAGGCCGGGTGTGTAAGCGCAGCGATGCGTTGAGCTAACCGGTACTAATGACCCGTGAGGCTTAACCTTACAACACCAGAAGCGTTCTGGTGAGTGTCTGAGAGACCAGATATTTTCAGCCTGTTACCGGATTAATTCACGCGGCCCTGCCGGGCGGCGTGAATGACAGAATTTGCCTGGCGGCTGTAGCGCGGTGGTCCCACCTGACCCCATGCCGAACTCAGAAGTGAAACGCCGTAGCGCCGATGGTAGTGTGGGGTCTCCCCATGCGAGAGTAGGGAACTGCCAGGCATCAAATCGCGATAACCCTGACCTCACGGTCAGGGTTTTTTGCGTTATGCGCCCGGAGAAATGCAGCCCGGCCACAGGCGTTTTGCTGCTGTCCGCGTCACTCCGGGATCCCCGCATCCCTGCGCACCTTTGCGGAAACCGACATCCCGACGGCAGTAAGGCATACCCTTTCCTTACCCACCGCCCTATATTTTCACTTCTCCCATGCAGGCAATCTCTTGGCGCTGTGCATGTTCGTCACTATCCTGCCGGTCTACTGCTTATCAGTGAATAACCTGTGACAGGAAGGCACGGGTACGTTCAGACTTCGGCGCGGAGAAAAACGTCTCAGGCGGCGCCTCTTCCACGATTTCTCCACGGTCCATAAAGATCACTCTGTCCGCAACCGTCCGGGCGAAGCCCATTTCGTGCGTCACGCACAGCATCGTCATCCCATCCTCTGCCAGGCCAATCATCGTATCCAGAACTTCTTTCACCATCTCAGGATCCAGCGCGGATGTCGGCTCATCAAATAACATGATCTTAGGCTTCATACAAAGGGAACGCGCAATGGCGACTCGCTGCTGCTGCCCCCCGGAAAGCTGTCCGGGAAACTTATGAGCATGTTCAGCGATCCGTACGCGTTCCAGGTAATGCATCGCTAATTGCTCTGCCTCCTTTTTAGGCGTCTTGCGTACCCAGACAGGGGCCAGAGTGCAATTTTGCAGTACGGAGAGGTGTGGGAAGAGATTGAAGTGCTGAAATACCATGCCCACTTCTGTCCGGACCCGTTCAATATTGCGCAGATCGTTATTGAGATGAATACCGTCCACGACAATGCGTCCCTGCTGATGCTCTTCCAGATGATTGATACAGCGAATAGTGGTCGATTTTCCTGAACCGGAAGGACCGCAGAGAACAATCCGCTCGCGGGGTTTGACATGCAGATTAATATTTTTAAGTACATGAAACTGGCCGAACCATTTATTCACGTTTTCGAGCGTAATCATCATTGCGTCGTCTGATTGAATCGTTGCTTGTGTCATTTAAGGCCTCAGTGCGGCGTACGCCCGGTGTGAAAGCGCTTTTCCAGATACTGGCTGTAGCGCGACATGCTGAAACAAAAAACCCAGTAAACCAGAGCGGCAAAAACATACCCTTCGGTAGACATACCCAGCCAGTCGGGATCGACCGTTGCCTGCTGTACGCTACTAAAGAGGTCAAATAGCCCGATGATAATGACCAGGCTCGTATCCTTGAACAGGGCAATAATGGTGTTAACCAGGCCTGGGATCACCAGTTTCAGGGCCTGGGGCAGGATCACCAGCCCCTGCATTCGCCAGTAGCCCAAAGCGAGCGATTCGGCAGCTTCATACTGGCCCCGGGGAAGGGCCTGCAAACCCCCGCGTACGACCTCCGCCACGTAGGCGGACTGGAACAGGATGACGCCGACCAGCGCCCGGATCAGCTTGTCGATACTGCTGCCTTCCGCCATGAACAGCGGCAGCATTACCGAGGACATGAACAGGACGGTGATGAGCGGAACACCCCGCCAGAACTCAATGAATATTATGGATAGCGTCCGTACAACGGGCATTGTTGAACGCCGTCCAAGGGCGAGAAGGATACCCAAAGGCAGAGCGCCAGCTATCCCCACCGAAGCGATGATTAACGTTAAGGTCAGCCCGCCCCACTGGCGGGTTTCCACTCGCTCCAGCCCAAAAAAGCCGCCATACAATAATACCCAGACGATAACCGGATAGACGACGGCCCAGACCGCAATATATCGTCCGCGGCGTGGCATGCTCTTTATAAACATGGGAATAAGCGAGAGCAACCCAATAACTAAGGAAAGGTTAATGCGCCAGCGCAGTTCGTGTGGGTAAAGCCCATACATGAACTGGCCAAAGCGGGCATGAATAAAGACCCAGCAGGCACCCTCTTTAGTGCAATCCGCCCGGGTAGAGCCGATCCAGTTCGCCTGGAAAAGCAGCCAGTTCAGCGCCGGCGGGATGGTTATCCATATCACCCAGAGGCAAAACAGGGTTAGCAGAGAGTTTGCCCAGCTCGAAAAAAGATTTTTTCTGCTCCACCTGACGGCACGGGAGAAAGCGTTTAGCGGTACGGGCGGCGTTTCATGAGTGGCTAAAGTCATAAGATCCCCATTTTTCCTTAGCGCTCAATCAGGCGAATTTTGCGGTTATAAATATTCATCAGCAGCGAGATCAGCAGGCTGATAATCAGGTAGACGCCCATCGTGATGGCAATAGTTTCGATCGCCTGTCCCGTCTGATTAAGCACCGTGCCGGCAAACAGCGAGACCATATCGGGATAACCAATCGCTGCTGCAAGCGATGAGTTTTTCACCACGTTGAGGTACTGACTGGTGAGCGGGGGAATGATCACGCGCATGGCCTGTGGGATAATGACCTGGCGCAGCGTCACCGGATTCGGCAGACCCAGCGAGCGGGCCGCTTCTTGTTGACCATGCGGAACGGACTGGATACCTGCGCGAATAACTTCAGCAATGAATGAAGAGGTATAGACAGATAAGGCGAGCGTTAAGGCGGCCAGTTCCGGAATAAGTGCAAATCCACCGCGGAAGTTAAAGCCACGAAGCTCGGGTATATCCCAGTGCATGGCGGGGCCGAACCCCCAGTGCGCAATCAGCGGAAAAAGTATCAGCATGACGATCGCTGCCGGCCAGGTGGAGCGTAGCTGTCCCGTCTTCAGCTGAAAAGCACGATTGTAGCGGAACAGAAACAGGCTGCCGAAAGCGGCCAGAAGCAGGGCAATGATAAACGGCCAAGTGCCTGAGGCGTACTCAGGCCAGGGAATATAGAGCCCCCGGTTGCTGACAAAGGCTAAGTCCATCGCGTTCAGGGCCTGGCGGGGGCCAGGCAGATTACGCAGTACGGCAAAGTACCAGAAAAATATCTGAAGCAGCGGCGGGATGTTACGAAAAATCTCGATATATACCGTAGAGATTTTTCGCAGCAGCCAGTTATCAGAGAGACGCGCAAGCCCGATGAAAAAGCCAAGAAAGGAAGCAAAGACAATGCAGAGCGCGGAAACCAGCAGCGTATTAGTTAAGCCAACGAGAAAGACACGCGCATAGGTATCACCTTCCGTATAGTCGATCAGGTGTTGGACAATGCCAAAACCCGCGCTGCGCTCAAGGAAGCCAAAACCGGAGGTAATACCGCGATTAGCCAGGTTAGTGACGGTATTGTGAATCAGATAGCCCGCTACGCCTGCAACAGCGGCAACCGCGATAATCTGAAACAGCCAGGCGCGCACCGCAGGGTTACTGAACGAAAAATCCCTTTTTACGGTTGGGCGTTGAGACATGATAAACCCTCAGTGACGTTAATACTGACGAAGGCACCGGCAGATCGGTGCCCTGTAACGGTGGGGGAATTAACGTACTGGCGGGGCGTACTGAATACCGCCTTTGTTCCAGAGGGCGTTCTGACCACGAGCAATCTTCAACTGGCTGTCTTTACCGACGTTGCGATCGAAGATTTCCTGGTAGTTACCGACCTGCTTGATGATGTTATATGCCCACTTATTATTCAGCCTCAGGTCTTTGCCGAAGTCACCCTCGGCGCCCAGCAGGTGAGCCATATCCGGCGTGGTAGGTTTGGCAGACATCTGATCAACATTTTTTGAGGTTACGCCCATCTCTTCTGCGTTCAGCATCGCAAAAAGCGACCACTTAACGATGGTAAACCACTCATCATCACCACGACGTACTACCGGCCCCAGAGGCTCTTTAGAGATCACTTCAGGCAGGACGATAAACTCATCAGGTTTACCGAGCTTGATGCGCAGCGCATAAAGTTGTGACTGATCGGACGCCAGAGTATCGCACCGGCCGGAATCCAGCGCTTTGGCAGACTCATCAGAGCGGTCAAAGGTGACCGGCGTGTACTGCATATTATTTGATTTGAAGTAGTCCGCAACGTTGAGTTCCGTATCGGTGCCGGCCTGAATACAGACGGTCGCACCATCAAGCTCTTTGGCGCTTTTCAGGCCCGCTTTCTGATGTGTCAGGAAGCCGATGCCGTCATAGTAGTTCACCCCAGCGAACATGAACCCCATGCCGCCGTCGCGAGAAGACGTCCAGGTTGTATTGCGGGAAAGTATATCCACTTCACCGGATTGCAGCGCAGTGAATCGCTCCTTCGCGGTCAGCGGCGTATATTTTACTTTGGTCGCATCGCCAAAAAGGGCGGCTGCCGCTGCACGGCAAACGTCAACATCGATACCGCTAAATTTGCCGCTGGCGTCAGCATAGGAGAAGCCGGGCAGCCCGTCGCTGATACCGCACTGAATGAAACCTTTCTTATTAATAGCATCCAGGGTAGTGCCAGCGTGTGCCTGATTCGCAACTGCAAACAGTGTTGCCGCGGCAACCAACATGGAGAGCATCGTTTTTTTCATAGAGCATCCTGTGTGGCGAAGTCGATTTATTATGTTTAACGTACGCTGTAACGGGCTTATTTTGTTTATAGCCAAAGCCATCCACGACACTGCAAAGGTAATGCCAGGTTTGCAGCGTCCTGAATTTACGGGAAAGGGTTGCTAATACTCAGAAGCTTTCAGAAAGATTCGTTAATATCGCGCACTAAAGCAGCGCAAAACCAGAAGGGCTGGTCACAATTGGTGCAAATAGTTTCAGCGATTGAAAGCAATGTGAGCGAAAGCGCATATTTGTGAAGGGAATGTTAATTTAAGCAGGCCAGCCCGGAGGAGGGGGGTGAGCTGGCCAGATAGCGTCTTGAGATCAGTAAAGCGAGGTTTTGCCTTCAGGTCGCGTTTTAAACCGGCGGTGCAGCCACATGTACTGATTTGGTGCCCGCATTATTTCGCGCTCTATCACCTTGTTCATATAGGCGGCGGCTTCCTGTTCATCTTCAACCGGATACGCCTTCAGTTCGGGCTGAATCACTAATTCATAACCGCTGCCGTCTTCATTACGGATCAACACCACGGTAATCATGGCGGGCTTAGCCAGCCGGGCTATCATCCATGTTCCACTGGTTGTTGCTGCCTGTGGCACAGCGAACAGCGGCGCAAAGACGCTGCCTTTCGGGCCATAATCCTGATCGGGCGCGAACCAGACGGCCTCACCCTGTTTGAGGGCCTGCACCATGCCACGCAGATCGCGGCGATTAATCATCGCTTTGTTGGAGCGCATACGTCCTTTCGTCTGTACCCACTCCATCAGTTTATTATTATGGGGACGGTACATCGCCATCATAGGCTGACAGAGACCCATCGCGCGGCCTCCTAACTCAAGCGACATAAAATGTACGCCGATAATCAGCGCGCCACGGCCATCCTGCTGGGCAGCGGTGAGATTATTTAACCCCTTAACCGTAAACCAGCGTCTGACCCGCTGATCTGACCAGAACCAGGCCATACCGGTTTCAAGCAGCCCCATACCCAGCGATTCGAAATTACGCACGATACGGATTTCCATCTGATCGGCTGGCATATCAGGAAAGCAGAGCTCAAGATTACGGCGGGTAATACGAATGCGGCGCTTTAAAAAGCGCATTGAGGTGCGGCCCATCCAGGTGCCCAGCTTCTGTAAAACAGGGAAAGGTAGCTGAACCAGCAAAAACAGAAGCCCCAGCCCGGCCCAGGTAGACCAGTAACGAGGGTGCAGTAAGCTGCGATTAAAACGGGGTGACGCCTTCATAATTCTCTCTTTATCATGCATGGGAGCGTATCGCATCGGTATTAAATCCGTAGCGCTACAGCAGATAGGACAACATTCTTTGCGGTAAGTTGGGCCAGATGCGCTCATCTTTACACAATGCAGATAATTCTGGCCGTGTTCAGGATAGCGGAAAGACGCGGGCAATCGCAAAACGCCTTCATTTCATCGCGCTGGCAGGATATTCAGGATGAAAGCTCGGAAGCGTAGTCGTTACGGCTACAGGTTATTGGCTCATTGTATCTGTAAATAACAGACATCTACATCTGATTTACACACTCTTGTACTTTCTATTGGCCAGCGTAAGTAAGGGGAAATGTCTCGCGCTGTTCAGCTTCAAACGCCTTCTTTTTTATACGCTGCCGTTACGCTACAGGGGCTCATTGACTGCGGCAAAACCGCAGCCCGAAATTACGACAGATAAAAAGAACCCTCTGAAGATGGAAATCCATGAATCTTCAGAGGGGATGCAAGGCATCATTCGATACAGCACGAACAATGCCCTGGAACGCACCACGCCTTCCTGACAATTATCAATTTAGGACCTTTATTAACAGTAAGTTACTCAGCCTTTAATAACTTGTATTGTGTTTACAAATCTCCTTCATCCATTGCCATAAAAGCTCCGGAAATGCCAGGTCATGTGCTGTAAATCGCGGGCTGCCAGCGGTAACCTCGTGTGAGTTATAAGCACATCAGCCATTTACTGCATAGCTAACTTCCCCGTCAGACTTGAAGGCCACAGGTGATATTAACGACGAGGGGTGCATAATTTGAGGGAGAAGGGCGAAGGCATGAAATAAGCAGGAAGGAGACAAGCCGCTGACGTCAGATCGGGAAAAAGAAAAAGGCGCCTTATCCGCAGGATAAAGCGCCTTTATTCAGACAATAGCCGAAATAAATCAGTTCATGCCGTATTTTTTCAGTTTCTTACGCAGCGTACCGCGGTTGATACCCATCATCAGGGCTGCACGGGTCTGGTTGCCACGGGTATATTGCATCACCATGTCCAACAGTGGCTGTTCTACTTCAGCCAAAACCAGCTCATACAGGTCATTAACATCCTGACCATTCAGTTGAGCAAAATAGTTCTTCAGTGCCTGTTTGACCGAATCACGCAGGGGCTTTTGGGTCACCTGATCCTGGGAGTTAACGGTTGAAACGGTCAGTACGTCAGAATTTACGCGTTGTTCGAACATAGTTCTGTCAGCTCTTTATTTCTATTATGCAAGTTTTTCGAAGTATGCCTCCAACGCCTCCAGCTGTTCGCTGGCATCCTCAATGGCGTTGAATGTGCGCCGAAACTGGTCGTTTGGGGCATGCTCCTGGAGATACCAGGAGACGTGCTTCCGGGCAATACGGTATCCTTTGCGATGACCATAAAAGTCGTGCAGTTCCCGTAGGTGCCCGATGAGCAAGCGCTTTACTTCAGCCAGTGGCATCGGTGCCAGCAGCTCCCCAGTGTCCAGATAATGCTGGATTTCCCGGAAGATCCACGGTCTTCCCTGAGCCGCACGTCCTATCATCAGGGCATCAGCCCCCGTATAGTCAAGTACGGCTCTGGCCTTATGCGGGTCAGTAATGTCTCCGTTCGCGATAACGGGAATAGAGACATTCTGCTTAACTGTCCGAATGCTGTCGTATTCAGCGTTGCCATTGAACAAACACGCGCGTGTGCGTCCGTGAATGGTCAGGGCCTGAATGCCACAGCGCTCAGCCAATTGGGCAATTTCTACACAGTTGCGGTTATCCGCATCCCAGCCGGTGCGAATCTTCAGCGTAACGGGCACGTCTACAGCATTCACCACGGCAGCGAGGATAGACTTCACCAGCGCCGGATGTTGCAGCAGGGCCGAGCCCGCCATCTTACGATTCACTTTTTTGGCAGGACATCCCATGTTGATATCGATGACCTGCGCGCCAGATGCAGCATTAATGCGCGCCGCAGCGGCCATCTCCTCAGGGTCACAACCCGCGATTTGCACGGTACGAATACCAGGCTCGTCGCCATGAACCATACGCAGCCGGGATTTGTCGGTAGCCCAGACTTCAGGGTTAGACGACAGCATCTCAGATACGGTCATACCAGCCCCCATTGCATAACAAAGAGTCCGGAAGGGCCTGTCGGTAATTCCGGCCATGGGCGCTGCAATCAGTCGATTGCGAAGCTGGTGGTTTCCTATGCGCATGAAAAAAAAGTGACCATAGTGTGTCCGCAAGGCGGCGTATATTACGCATTTTTTCCGTAAGATGAAAGGACAAACTTTGAACAACTTATGCCTGGAAAGCGTCAGCCAGGCTAACGCAACCGGCCGTAAAAATAAATATCTTTATATTACAGCCGGTTGAATTGGTTTGGCGAAATCCTGTACAAGAATTTTTCTTTTTTTGTGACCGGCTTCACCCTATAAATAACGGAACTTTATGCTGAAAACGCGATAAGTACCGCCGAAACGCCGCCCGTCAGCCGGCTGAATCCGCTTAATTTTTGCTCACTCGGCTCAATCAACAACAATGCGCCCATTCAGATGTTGCACCGGCCGGTTATTGGCGTGTTTTAACACGTGCTCAAACGCTTTCAGCTGCTCAGCAGAAAGCGTCGCGGGATGTTTCATTATCAGCCAGCGAACCCCCTCCGTGCAGGGCGGCGTCGTCAGCGAACCGCTGAAGCGGTAATAATGCTTATCAGCAGGGAAGAGCGACGCCATATTAACGCTTTGCTTCATTACCTCAACGCTGTCCGTGCTGGTGGGTATAGAAGCGATAATCGGATCAAGCGCTTTGTTTTCTGCCCCCAGCTCAAACATAACGGCTAATACTGCCAGCTCACCCTCCTTGTTAGCATGGACAAAATGAGCCTCCATCGGAAACGCTTTGCCGAAAAGATGGTTTTCACTGGGAGCATGAAAGTGGAACTGCTTAAGCACAAACGTATCGTTATCCAGCGAGAAATCATCGCTGTCTTTCACCGTCACCTGAATGGTGTGACCGTTATTGACAATAGTTTTGGTATCGGTGTGAAAGTTGAACTGTAGCGGAGGTAATTTGCCATCGATAACCCGGTGGATATCTATCGGAGACTGATACTGGCCCTTATTACAGGTTTGAAACTCTGGTGCTAATTCCCCCCAGTGCTCGGGCGCATTGCTGCCTTCATACGACCAGTGAATATCCGGCGCTGCCCAGGCAGGTAACGCAGCGAGGGCGACAAACAGCAGTGCGAACTTCTTAATTTTCATAATCCATTATGTCCTGAAATTACCGGCATCCGGATGAAGACCGGTTCCCTAACTTATAGGCCTGCTAATAGTAATGGTATTATGCCGGAAAATCATCTGCTCCTTCCCTGGAGCAGAGGGTCTCAGCGGCGGACGCCTGTGATGCGGCACCACTCTTCTTTCTCCGCCACGGGATCGAGAGCGAACTTCTCCTCGTAAGCTTCACAAACGCTGGCGGCCTGACTTGCCAGGACGCCCGATAAGCCCAGATGACCACCTGTCACTGGCAATACGCCAATGAGCGGCGCCAGTTCGCGCAGAGGGCCGGCAAGAATGTTAGCGACAACCACATCCGCGCTCAGGTCTGCTGGCTGCTCGTGCGGCAGGAAGAGTGAAAGACGTTCAGAGACGCCGTTACGTTCGGCGTTGGCCCGGCTGGCCTGAATCGCCTGAGGATCGATATCAATACCGATAGCGCTGGCCGCGCCCAGTTTCAGCGCCGCAATTGCCAGGATGCCGGAGCCGCAACCAAAATCGATCACGGTTTTACCGGCCAGATCCAGACCGTCCAGCCAGGCCAGGCACAGTGCGGTCGTCGGGTGGGTGCCGGTGCCAAATGCCAGGCCGGGATCGAGCATAACGTTGACGGCGTCCGGGTCAGGCACATCGCGCCAGCTTGGGCAGATCCACAGGCGCTGTCCAAAACGCATCGGATGGAAATTGTCCATCCACTCGCGCTCCCAGTCTTTATCTTCAATCTGCTCGATTTTGTGTGGGAAGCCCGGGCCAAGAAGCGGATGCGGTTCCAGGCCAGCGATCACCTCACGCATCTCCGTTTCGGCATCAAAGAGGGCGATAACATCCGTATCACCCCAGAGACGGGTTTCGCCAGGCAGCGGCTCAAATACCGGATTATCATGGGTATCCTGAAACGTGACCGAAACAGCCCCGTTCTCCATCAGCGCATCGCCCAGATCTTCAGCCTGAGCGCCAGTGGTATTGATCTTCATTTGTATCCAGGGCATTGCAACTCTCTTTAATCAAACAGGGTGGAGGCTGACGCTGATTGTTCAGCGGAGGAGCCAAAACGGTTGCCGATAATAAAGGCGATCAGACTGAGCGTCAGCGCCGGTACGATCGGATGATATCCCCACGGCTGGAGGGACAGACTGGCAAGTAAGGTGTAACTGCCTGCGCCGGCAAACATACTGCTCAGCGCACCGGCGGCATTGGCTTTCTCCCAGTACAGGCCCAGCACCAGCGGCCAGAGGAAAACGGCCTCCAGGCCGCCAAACGCCAGCAGGTTAAGCCAGATAATCATTTCTGGTGGATGCCAGGCGGCCAGCAGCAGCAGCAGGCCAAGCACCAGCGTAATTAAGCCTGACATCTTCTTCAGCAGCGGCTCATTATGCATCTGCTGAGGTCGTATCCGCAGGTAGAGATCTTTGACGATCGTGGCGGAGGATTGCAATAGCTGGGCATTGATCGTCGACATAATGGCGGCCATCGGCGCGGCGAGAAAGATCCCGGCGGCCAGCGGCGGTAAAACCTGGATCATCAGCGTCGGGATCACCCGATCGGGGATCGTCATATCGGGGAGCACCGCCCGGCCCAGCGCGCCTGCCAGATGCATTCCCAGGGTCAACAGCGTCACCACAAGCGTGCCAATCAGCATGCCGCCGTGCACGGCTTTGCTGTTTTTATAGGAGATGCAGCGTACCGCCGTGTGCGGCAAACCGATGACCCCAAAGCAGACAAGGATCGAAAACGAGGCCAGGAAGGTGGGAGTGATGATGTTATCCACGCCGCCCGGCGTGACCAGCTGCGGATCGATCTGCTGAAGCTTATCGACAGCGCTGTGCATGCCGCCAGCCGCATGAATGATGGCAAACAGCAGCATAAAGGTGCCGATCAGCATGACCAGGCCCTGCATCGCATCGTTGAGCACGCTGGCGCGAAAGCCCCCAAACGCGGTATAGAGCGCAATGGTGACGCCAAAAATCAGCAGCCCGGTCTCATAAGGAATGTTGGCGGCGGTTTCCAGCAGCCGCGCCCCGCCAATAAACTGAACGGTCATGGCGCCGATAAACGCCACCAGCAGGCTCAGGCTGGCAAACCAGACCAGCAGCGGACTGCGATAGCGTGCATAGAGCATGTCGTTGAGCGTCACGGCATTGTAGCGCCGGGCCAGGATGGCGAATTTTTTGCCAAGGATACCCAGCGAAAGCCAGACGGCAGGCACCTGCACCATCGCCAGCAGAACCCAGCCCAGCCCATACTTATAGGCCGCACCCGGACCGCCGATAAACGAACTGGCGCTGATGTAAGTCGTGGCTAAGGTCATTGCGAGCACGAAGCCGCCCATGGAGCGGCTGCCGAGGAAATATTCGCTGAGAAAATTGCCCGTACGGCGTTTACGCATCGCATAGACGGAGAGGGCCGCCACCAGCACCAGATAGCCTGCCAGAGGCAGGATGATTTCAAGTTTCACGCTTGTCCTCCAGCGGGATATCGCGAAATACCAGCCGGATCATCAGCCAGCATAAAAAAATGAACAGCGCAGGCACAAGCAGACAGGCCATTTCGAACCAGTGAGGCAGCCCCGTTACACCTTGTTCAGCGTCTGAGAGCCAGGCCATCAGCGACCACGCGGTAAGATAGGCGACTGCCAGCCAGAACGCCCAGCGCGCCTCCCGATGAGCCTGAACAAAACGTTTGTCCATCTCCACTCCTCGCCCCAAAATTTCATAAAGAAAAAGGCCGGTCAGACCGGCCTTTTTGGCAAAACGTCAGGCAAATCAGGTTTCCTGAAGGCCGAGTTTTTTCTCCAGATAGTGGATGTTGGTGCCACCCTGCTGGAAGTTTTCGTCCGACATGATCTTCATCTGAAGCTCGACGTTCACCTTGATGCCGTCAATGATCAGCTCAGCCAGCGCGTTTTTCATACGGGCGATAGCCACATCACGCGTCTCACCATAGGTGATCAGCTTGCCGATCATGGAGTCATAATAAGGCGGTACGGTATAACCCGCATAAATATGAGATTCCCAGCGCACGCCAAAACCACCTGGTGCATGGAAGCGGGTGATCTTGCCGGGACTTGGCAGGAAGGTATTAGGGTCTTCGGCGTTAATACGGCACTCGACCGCATGGCCTCGAATCACCACGTCTTCCTGCTTGATTGACAGTGGCTGACCGGCAGCGATACGCAGCTGCTCTTTGATCAAATCCACGCCGGTGATCATCTCGGTAACCGGATGTTCAACCTGGATACGGGTGTTCATTTCAATGAAATAGAACTCGCCGTTCTCAAACAGGAATTCGAAGGTCCCTGCGCCACGGTAGCCGATATCGATACAGGCTTTAGCGCAGCGATCGCCGATGAAGCGACGCATTTCCGGCGTGATCCCCGGTGCAGGCGCTTCTTCCACCACTTTCTGGTGACGGCGCTGCATCGAGCAGTCGCGCTCGGCAAGGTAGATGGCGTTGCCCTGACCGTCAGCCAGCACCTGAATTTCGATGTGGCGTGGGTTTTCGAGATACTTCTCCATATAGACCATATCGTTATTGAAAGCGGCTTTCGCTTCCGCACGGGTCATATTGATGGATTGTTCCAGATCTTTATCGCTGCGCACCACGCGCATGCCGCGACCGCCGCCGCCGCCGGAGGCTTTGATGATCACCGGATAACCGATACGCTCGGCAAAGGCACGGTTCTTCTCCATGTCATCCGTCAGCGAACCATCAGAGCCGGGTACGGTTGGAACGCCGGTTTTTTTCATCGCGTTAATGGCAGAGACTTTGTCGCCCATCAGGCGAATGGTTTCCGCTTTCGGGCCGATGAAAATGAAACCGGAACGCTCAACCTGCTCGGCAAAGTCCGCATTTTCGGACAGGAAGCCATAGCCGGGGTGGATCGCCACCGCACCGGTGATCTCAGCAGCGGAGATCAGGGCAGGGATGTTCAGATAGCTTTTCACTGACTGGGCAGGACCGATACAGACGGTTTCATCGGCCAGCAGCACATGTTTCAAATCACGATCCGCGCTTGAGTGTACGGCTACGGTTTTAATCCCCAGCTCTTTACAGGCGCGCAGAATACGCAGCGCAATTTCGCCGCGGTTTGCTATTACAATTTTATCCAGCATGGTTCGCCCTCGTTATTCGATGACTACCAGCGGCTCGTCAAATTCAACGGGTTGGCCGCTTTCGACCAGAATCGCTTTCACTACGCCGGATTTATCCGCTTCGATCTGGTTCATCATTTTCATCGCTTCAACGATGCACAGGGTGTCACCTGCGTTAACTTTCTGTCCCACTTCCACAAACGCTTTTGCGTCCGGGCTTGGGGTGCGGTAGAAGGTACCGACCATAGGTGAACGTACGATATGTCCACTGATCTCAGCACTCACCGGGACTTCCATCGCCGGCGCCGCTGGGGCAACGGCGGCGGCCAGTGCAGGCTGCTGCATCATTGGCGCAGCGTAAGCCTGCTGCATCATCGGATAGCCGGTATTTACCGGTGCGCGACTGATGCGAACAGACTCTTCACCTTCAGAAATTTCCAGTTCAGCGATGCCTGATTCTTCAACCAGTTCGATCAGTTTTTTAATCTTACGAATATCCATAAATGTGGTTCCGTACTCTCGTTAATTAGATTGTGACAGGCGTTTTACGGCCGTCTGTAAAGCCCAGGTATAGCCGTCGTCGCCGAGCCCACAAATTACGCCAGCAGCAATATCAGAAAGATAAGAGTGATGGCGAAAAGGCTCACGAGCGTGCACGTTTGACAAGTGCACTTCGATAAACGGGATGCTTACCGCAAGCAGGGCATCACGAATGGCCACGCTGGTATGCGTGAAAGCGGCCGGATTGATGACGATGTAATCCACATTGCCTCTTGCCTCATGAATGCGGTCAATAAGGACATGCTCCGCATTAGACTGAAGATGACTCAGTTTCACGTTCAACTCGTCAGCCTGCGATGTCAGGGTGCTAACGATATCTGCTAACGTTGTCCTACCGTACTTCTCCGGCTCGCGTGTGCCAAGCAGGTTCAGGTTAGGTCCGTTTAAGAGCAGTATATGAAACTTATCAGCCATCTTGCTGCTATCTCCTGCGATAAATAAGGCATCGCACAAAATACATGGGCAAAAGCCATTTGTCACCTTTCATGGTGAATTTTGACCCGGGCGCAGGTTTGAAGTCGGGCATTATAACCATTTCGGGGCAATTCGCAGCTAAATACTGGTCGTATCAGCGAAGTTAATCAATCGCGTCCCCTGAAGAGACGCGATTAAATGCAGGATATGCGGGGCAGAACACAATCTGGCGGTGATTTAGCGTAGCCATTGACGAAACTTCTTATAGCGCCATGCCAGCAGGATAGCGGCAGCCAGCGCATAGAAAACCGGCTGGGGCGACAGCGTTTTTACTGACCATAAATAATGAACCGGCGCCAGAATAGCCACCAGATAAACGGCATTGTGCAGCGTTTGCCAGCGCTTGCCCAGCTTACGCTGCGCCTTCTGAAACGACGTGGCGGCCAGCGCCAACAGGATGATCCAGCTGATAATGCCCAGCGTCAGATAAGGGCGTGAGATCAGTTCCGATCCCAACAGGCTGAGATTATTGATGCCTAATTCCAGCACGGAATAACTGACAAGATGTAAGGTTGCCCAGGCAAAACACCAGAGGCCCAGCAGACGGCGAACGCGGATCAGCAGAGGCTGCTTACCGTAGCGCGCAACCGGCGTGACCAGCAGCGTACCCAGCAAAAACTTGAGCGCCATCCTGCCGGTAAAGTGCTGAATATCTTTTGCCGGATCGGCGCTGAACCAGCCCTGATTGACCGATAGCAGCAGCCAGAGCAGCGGCAAAAAACCGGCCAGATGAAGCAGCACCTTCAGCACGGAGATTTGCCGGACTGACAGACGAACCATCAGAAGTTCTCCCTCAGATCGAGGCCGCGATAGAGTGAGGCGACCCGATCGGCATAGCCGTTAAACAACAGCGTGGGCTGACGTTTGACGTCCAGAATGCCCCCGGATCCAATAAAACGCTCGGTAGCCTGCGACCAGCGGGGATGATCGACATGCGGATTAACGTTGCCGTAGAAGCCATACTCGTCGGCGGCTAACTGATTCCAGGTCGTGGGCGGCATATCTTTCATCAGCGTGATCTTCACGATCGATTTAATGTTTTTAAAGCCATATTTCCAGGGCACGGTCAGGCGGATAGGGGCGCCGTTCTGCGGTGGCAGCGCCTTCCCATAGACGCCAGTGGTGAGCAGCGTCAGCGGGTGCATTGCCTCATCCAGGCGCAGACCTTCAACATAGGGGTAATCAAGGCCGCCTCCGATAAACCTGTCTTTCTGGCCTGGCATCTGTTCGGGGGCATAGAGCGTCTGAAAGGCCACGTAGCGGGCATTGCTGGTCGGCTCGGCCGCCTTCAGCAGTTTGCCCAGTTCAAAGCCAATCCAGGGGACAACCATTGACCAGGCCTCCACACAACGCATCCGGTAAATGCGCTGCTCCAGCGGGAAACGCTTATAGATATCATCCATGTTCAGTGTCAGCGGCTTCGCCACCTCGCCGCCAATCTCAATTTTCCAGTCGGTGGTTTGCAGCGTGCCGGCGTTTGCCGCCGGATCGGCTTTATCCAGCCCGAACTCATAGAAATTATTGTAACCGGTAACTTTATCCTCAGGGGTCAGCGGCAGGTCGGCCTGGTACTGAGGCGGTTTACTGAAGTCGAGTGGTTTCCCTGCGGGGGCCTTGGGGCGATCGTTACCCTTAAACCATGAAAGCACGTCGGCGTGAGAAACGGCGGGCAGCGACAGCGCAGCCGCGCCTATCCCCAGCGTTTGTAACAGCTGGCGGCGCCGCGCGTTAAAAACGCTTTCGGGAGTCACATCATTTTCAGTGAGTTTATCGACGTGTTTCATTTGGCAAGCCTCCACAGGCGGTTTTTTCTTCAGCTTTTAGCATGAACAAAGAGTCTGCATTCGGCGAGCGGATGGCGAAAAATGTGAAATTTCCTGGTAAAGCCCCCTTTCCGGCCGAAAGGGGGCGGACGTATCAGCGGATTTTTACCAGAGTTCGTCCCATGATTTCATTATTAAGCAGCTTTTTGGCACCCTCCGGCGCCTCCTGAAGCGTAATTTCACGGGTAGCATACTGATAAAAAGCGGCTGGCAGCCCTTTAACCAGCCTTTTCCAGGCCTCCACGCGGCGGGCCGCTGGCGCGCTGACGGAATCCACGCCCTGGAGACGTACGTTACGCAGGATAAAAGGCATTACCGTGGTCGGCAGGGCAAAACCGCCCGCCAGCCCGCAGGCAGCCACCACGCCGCCGTAATTCATCTGCGCCAGCACGCTCGCCAGCACTTTATCGCCTACGGTATCAATGGCGCCGGCCCAGCGCTGTTTTTCCAGCGGGCGGGCATCCGCGCTGAAAGCATCGCGGGAAAGAATCTCTCCGGTGCCTAGCTGACGCAAATAGTCATGAGTGGATTCACGGCCGCTAACGGCGACTACCTGATAGCCCAGCGCACTAAGCAGCGCCACGGCCGTACTGCCCACACCGCCACTGGCGCCCGTAACAACAATCTCACCCCCATCGGGCGTAATGCCGCCTTCTTCAAGAGCCATAACGCAAAGCATGGCGGTCAGGCCGGCGGTGCCAATAATCATCGCTCTGCGGCCATCAAGTCCTTCCGGCATCGCGACCAGCCAGTCACCTTTTACCCTGGCCTGTTCCGCCAGGCCGCCCCAGTGATTTTCGCCCACGCCCCAGCCGGTCAGCACTACAGACTGACCGACATGAAAACGGGGATCTTCGCTATGGTGCACTTTGCCGGCAAAGTCGATGCCGGGCACCATCGGAAACTGGCGGATGATTTTGCCCTTGCCGGTAATGGCGAGCGCATCTTTATAGTTCAGGCCTGACCAGTCGATATCCACCGTCACTTCACCGGCGGGCAGCGCCTCTGGCGGCAGGTTTTTTACGGCGGCGACGGTTTTGCCTTCTGACTGTTCAAGAACAAGTGCCTGCATAAGAATCTCCTGAAATAAGCCTCTGTAAGAAGAAATAAAGCCTGCAACAACTGTACGCCTGTCAAAGCTCACTATTCTGATATCAGGCAAAAAAAAGCGGAACGGGATGTGCTATTTTTCTCCGCTGGCATAATCAGGCCTGTCATTTTTCCACTATCGTGCTGTGTAACAGTAGGATAGAGAACGTTAAAGGCGCTACATCAACGCGGTAAAATGGGCACATGGATGCGATTAACCACCAAACTTTTTGCGATTATCACGCTACTCAGCGCGCTGGCAATGTTCCTGATGCTGGTAGGCTGTGGGCTGAGTTTTTTTTACCTTAACAATGAGCAAACAGAGTCTCGCCTCGAACTGATGTCCGAAGAGGTGGACCGCGCGCTGGCTTCTCAGACGCCCGAACAGATGATCCCCTGGATCCGGCAGATGATGGGGCCGCTGCAAATTGCCCGGACAGAACTCCTTGAGAACGATCGGATCCATTTTCATCTCCGGCACTATCAAAAAGCCGTGCTGGACGATGAACCGAACCGCTATCGGCAAACCCTGATAGCGCTGCCCAGCCATCCCGGCTTTTATCTGCGAATTCTGTGGGTGGACTCGGCCAAAACCTGGCTCGGCTCATTTATCGGGGTATTTACCCTGACGATTATTGTCTCCGTCGTCGCGATCATGATAGTGGCGCTGCTGCTGACGCATCGCTGGCTCTACCGGCAGATGCAGGGAATGGAGCGCCTGGAGCGACGTGCGGGCGAGATATTAAAAGGTGAGCGGGGGAAGGTGAAGCAGGGGTCGGTGCATGAATGGCCGCCCAGGGTCAGCAGCGCCATCGATCTGCTGCTGGCGGATCTCAGTGAGGCGGGCGAACAGCGTAATCGTATTGATACGCTGATCCGTACTTTTGCGGCTCAGGATGCCAAAACCGGCTTAAACAACCGGATGTTCTTCGATAACCAGTTAACAACCATGCTGGAGGAGTCGGAGGCGGGCAGCGCACACGGCATGGTGATGATGATCCGCCTGCCGGATTTCGATACGTTAAGAGAGAGTTGGGGCCACAGCCAGACGCGTGAGTACCTTTTCGCGATGGTCAATCTGCTCTCTACTTTCGTGCTGCGTTATCCGGGGGCATTACTGGCGCGCTATTTTCGCAGCGATTTTGCCGTTCTTCTCCCTCACCGTAGCCTGAAGGATGCCGACAGCATCGCCTCCCAGCTGATCAAAGCTGTCGATGCGCTACCGCCCACGCGGATGCTGGATCGGGAAGATATCATTCACATCGGCATCAGCGCCTGGCACAGTGGGCAAACGACGCAGCAGGTGATGGAAAGCGTCGAGCTCGCCACCCGCCATGCCGCGCTTCAGGGCGGTAATAACTGGTCGGTGGCGGAGGTGCCCCAGCAGGACTTTGTGCGCGGCAGCGTTGTGTGGCGAACGCTGCTTGAGAATACCCTTAGCCGCGGCGGGCCCCGTCTTTATCAAAAACCTGCGGTTAATGGTGAAGGCCGGGTGGACCATCGCGAGATGATGCCGAGGATTTTCGACGGGAATAAAGAGCTGCTGGCGGCGGAATACATGCCGCTGGTACAGCAGTTAGGGATGGCCGAAAGCTACGATCGCCAGCTGGTGGCCCGCATCATCACGCTGTTGCCGCTCTGGCCGCAAGAAACCCTCGCAATACCGCTAACCGTGGATTCTCTCCTGCATCGCCCATTTCAAATCTGGCTACGCGATTCGCTACTGCAATGCACTAAATTGCAAAGAAAACATATTTTATTTGAACTTGCGGAAGCAGATGTCTGTCAACACATCAACCGTTTAAGCAGCGCCTTCCGTTTAATGAAGGGATTTGGTTGCCGGATTGCCATCATTGAGGCGGGGTTGACGGTTGTTAGTGCAGCTTATATTAAACAGTTTGACGTGGAGCTGATAAAGCTTCATCCCGGACTGGTGCGTCATATCGATCGCCGTACGGAAAATCAGCTTTTTGTACAGAGCCTTATTGAGGGCTGCAAAAATACCGCAACGCGTGTTTTTGCCGCCGGGGTGCGTACCCGGGCCGAGTGGCAAACGCTGACAGAGCTGGGCGTGAAAGGAGGGCAAGGTGATTTCTTTGCCCCCTCTGAACCGCTAAGCAGTAACGTGAAAAAATATTCACAAAGATATCGAGTTTAATCTGCCGTTAAGCCAGATTTGACGTAGAATGGCCGCGCGGCTGTGGTGCCGGCTAAGGTTGTCTCTGTGCGCCAGAGGCGCCTTAAAATGTAAAATTTAATGTGCGCTATTTTCGCGTTTCCGTCCTGAAATGACGGCGCAAAGCCTGAATTCGGGCTTTTTGCCCGACGAAGATGGCAGGATGGAGGAGACGGGCATGAAATGGCGTGTTTTTTCACCGGAGTAGAACGTTTTTGCGCCTTGTCGCTGCTTCGCGTGGTTGGTAAAGTAAGCGGATTTTTAAATTCCGCCCCCAGCTTGCAGGATTATCCTTTAGTATGTTTAAAAAATTTCGTGGCATGTTTTCCAACGACTTGTCCATCGACCTGGGTACTGCCAATACCCTGATTTACGTAAAAGGACAGGGCATCGTTCTGAATGAGCCTTCTGTTGTTGCCATTCGTCAGGATCGTGCCGGTTCCCCAAAGAGCGTAGCGGCCGTCGGTCATGATGCAAAACAGATGCTGGGACGTACCCCAGGGAATATCGCCGCCATTCGTCCGATGAAAGATGGCGTAATCGCCGATTTCTTCGTCACCGAAAAAATGCTTCAGCATTTTATCAAGCAGGTTCACAGCAACAGCTTCATGCGGCCAAGCCCGCGCGTGCTGGTCTGTGTCCCGGTCGGCGCTACCCAGGTTGAACGTCGGGCCATCCGTGAATCCGCGCAGGGCGCAGGCGCTCGCGAAGTGTTCCTGATCGAGGAACCGATGGCGGCTGCCATTGGCGCTGGCTTACCGGTTTCCGAAGCGACGGGCTCGATGGTCGTTGATATCGGTGGCGGAACAACGGAAGTGGCGGTGATCTCCCTGAACGGGGTGGTTTACTCCTCCTCCGTGCGCATCGGCGGTGACCGTTTCGATGAAGCCATCATTAATTATGTGCGCCGTAACTACGGTTCCCTGATTGGTGAAGCGACCGCTGAACGCATCAAGCATGAAATTGGCTCCGCTTATCCGGGCGACGAAGTGCGCGAAATCGAAGTGCGTGGCCGTAATCTGGCTGAAGGCGTGCCCCGCGGCTTTACCCTGAATTCCAATGAAATCCTGGAAGCGCTTCAGGAACCGCTGACCGGCATCGTCAGCGCGGTGATGGTCGCACTTGAGCAGTGTCCGCCTGAACTGGCATCTGATATCTCTGAACGCGGTATGGTACTGACCGGCGGCGGCGCGCTGCTGCGCAACCTCGATCGCCTGCTGATGGAAGAAACCGGCATTCCGGTTGTGGTCGCCGAAGATCCGCTGACCTGCGTGGCTCGCGGAGGCGGTAAAGCGTTGGAAATGATCGACATGCACGGCGGCGATTTGTTCAGCGAAGAATAATTTGCCAGGGAGCGCGGGAACGCTGCGCTCCTGTTCATGATGTCGAGGATAACGCCGAGTTTATGAAGCCAATCTTCAGCAGGGGTCCCTCCCTGCAGTTACGCTTATTTTTAGCGGTTATTGTGGCAATAGGCGTCATTGTTGCCGACAGCCGGATGGGCGCTTTTACCAAAATTCGCACCTATATGGATACGGCGGTCAGCCCATTCTATTTTCTGGCCAACGGGCCACGTCAGATTCTGGACAGCGTTTCTGAAACGCTGGCCTCCCGCCAGCAGCTGGCGCGGGAAAATACCGCTCTTCACCGTGAACTGATGCTGAAAAACAGCGAACTGCTGATGCTGGGTCAGTTCAGGCAGGAAAACGCCCGTCTGCGCGAGCTTCTTGGCTCGCCGCTGCGTCAGGATGAGCAGAAGATGGTCACCCAGGTCATTTCAACGGGGACCGATCCTTACACCGATCAGGTCGTAATTGATAAAGGCAGCCTGAGCGGCGTCTACGAAGGGCAGCCGGTCATCAGCGATAAAGGCGTGGTGGGCCAGGTGGTTGCCGTCGGCAAAATCACCAGCCGCGTGATGCTGATTTGCGACTCCTCCCATGCGTTGCCTATCCAGGTATTAAGAAATGATATTCGCGTCATTGCGGCCGGTAATGGCTGTGCGGAAGATCTGCAACTGGAACATCTGCCGGGCAATACCGATATCCGCACCGGGGACGTGCTGGTGACATCCGGCCTTGGTGGCCGCTTCCCTGAAGGCTATCCGGTAGGTGTGGTCACCTCCGTCAAGCTGGATACGCAACGGGCTTATACCGTGATTCAGGCACGCCCTACCGCTGGACTTCAGCGGCTGCGTTACCTGCTGCTGCTGTGGGGCGCCGATCGTAATGGCCTGATGCCGATGGCGCCTGGTGAAGTGCACCGCGTCGCGAATGAGCGCCTGATGCAGATGATGCCACAGGTACTCCCCGCCGCCGGTGAACTGATGGGGCCGCCCGCACCGGCATCGCTGCCGGGTAATGACAGCGCACCGTCAGCCGGTCAGCCCGCTCAAAACGCACCGGCGCTGGCTCCGCGTGGAGGCCAGCCTTGAGTAGCTATCGCAGCCACGGACGCTGGGTCATCTGGCTTTCGTTTCTGGTCGCCCTGATTTTGCAAATCATGCCCTGGCCGGAACAGTTTTTTATGTTTCGCCCCTCCTGGCTGCTGTTGATACTGATTTACTGGACGCTGGCGCTCCCTCACCGGGTGAATGTCGGCACGGGCTTTGTAATGGGATCTATAATGGATCTGATTTCGGGCTCGACGCTGGGCGTCCGGGCCCTGGCCCTCAGCATCGTCGCTTATCTGGTGGCGTTTAAATTCCAGCTGTTTCGCAATCTCGCGCTCTGGCAGCAGGCGCTGATGGTGATGGTGCTCTCTCTGGCCATGGACGTCATTGTGTTCTGGGCTGAATTTTTAGTGATAGATGTTTCGTTCCGCCCTGAAATTTTCTGGAGTAGCGTCATAGACGGTATTCTCTGGCCCTGGCTCTTCTTGCTGATGAGAAAAATACGTCGCCAGTTTGCCGTACAATAAGGATGATTATGGTATCCCTTTATCTGGCCTCTGGTTCTCCCCGCCGCCGTGAATTACTGACGCAGCTTGGCCTGCGTTTCGAACGTTTATCCACTCAGATTGAAGAGCAAAAGCTGCCGGACGAAGAGGCTGAGGCCTACGTCCGCCGCCTTGCACGCGAGAAAGCGCAGGCTGGCGTGGCGGTAGCGGAACGCGATTTGCCGGTTCTGGGCGCGGATACCATCGTCGTGCTGAATAATGAAGTGCTGGAGAAGCCCGCTGACGACGCGGCGGCGGCAATGCTTGCTAAACTGTCCGGGCAAACCCATCGGGTAATGACCGCCGTTGCGCTGGCCGATCGCCATCAGCAGCTGGAGTGCCTGACCATCACTGAAGTGACATTTCGCTCACTGACCGCTGAGGATATTGCCGCTTACGTTGCCAGCGGTGAACCGATGGATAAAGCCGGCGGCTACGGCATTCAGGGTCTGGGCGGAAACTTCGTCCGCAAAATCAACGGCAGCTATCACGCCGTTGTCGGTCTGCCGCTGGTGGAAACCGCCGAGCTACTCAGCCACTTCGAATCACTGCGTGAGGTGAGAAATCAACATGACGGCTGAACTGCTGGTTAATATTACCCCCTCCGAAACGCGCGTGGCCTACATAGTCGGCGGTATTCTTCAGGAGATCCATATTGAGCGCGAAGCGCGCCGTGGCATCGTCGGCAATATTTATAAGGGCCGTGTCAGTCGGGTGCTGCCGGGCATGCAGGCCGCTTTCGTCGATATCGGTCTGGAAAAGGCGGCCTTTCTGCACGCCTCAGATATCATGCCGCACACCGAATGCGTCGCCAGGGATGAAAAGAAAAACTTCATCGTCCGGGATATCTCGGAGCTGGTCCGCCAGGGCCAGGATCTGATGGTGCAGGTGGTGAAAGATCCGCTGGGCACCAAAGGCGCACGCCTGACGACGGATATCACGCTGCCATCGCGCTATCTGGTGTTTATGCCCGGCGCGTCACACGTGGGCGTTTCGCAGCGTATTGAAAGCGAAGCGGAGCGCGACCGTCTGAAAAAGGTGGTCTCCTCCTACTGCGATGAGCTGGGCGGCTACATTATCCGCACGGCTGCGGAAGGCGTGGGCGAGGTGGAGCTGGCTTCCGATGCCGCCTTCCTTAAAAGGCTCTGGACGAAGGTGATTGAGCGTAAAAAGCGCAACCAGACCCGCTGCCGCCTCTACGGCGAAGTGGCGCTGTCGCAGCGTATACTGCGGGACTTCGCGGGAGCGGCGCTCGACCGGGTCAGGATCGACTCACGACAGAGCTTTGAGCAACTGCTTGAGTTCACCGCCGAATATATCCCGGAAATGACCGCTAAGCTGGAGCTCTATACCGGCAAGCAGCCCATTTTTGATCTCTTCGACGTGGAAAATGAAATCCAGCGCTCGCTCGATCGTAAGGTTGAGCTGAAGTCCGGCGGCTATCTGATCATCGATCAGACGGAGGCCATGACCACTATTGATATCAATACTGGCGCCTTCGTGGGGCATCGTAACCTGGACGAAACTATCTTCAATACCAATATCGAAGCCACGCAGGCCATCGCCCGGCAGCTCCGGCTGCGCAATCTGGGCGGCATTATCATTATCGATTTTATTGATATGAGTAATGAAGATCATCGCCGCCGCGTCCTGCATTCGCTGGACCAGGCGTTGAGCAAGGATCGCGTAAAAACCAATATCAACGGTTTCTCCCAGCTTGGTCTTGTGGAGATGACGCGTAAGCGTACGCGGGAAAGTATTGAGCATGTGCTTTGCCATAACTGCCCGGTCTGCAAGGGACGGGGTACGCTGAAAACGGTGGAGACGGTCTGCTATGAGATTATGCGCGAGATTGTCCGCGTTCATCACGCCTATGACTCAGACCGCTTCCTGGTCTATGTTTCTCCTGCTGTCGGCGAAGCGCTGAAGACCGAGGAGTCTCATGCGCTGGCCGAGGTCGAAATATTTGTCGGTAAGCAGGTGAAAGTGCAAATTGAACCGCTCTATACTCAGGAGCAGTTCGACGTAGTCATGATGTAATTTGGCGTGCAACTTCCGCCCCCGGCGGATAACAAGGAGAGGGAAGTGAGGCAACTGCCAAGGGTTCTGCTGCTGGCTGGCGCAATAACTGTGGTCATTATTGCGCTACTGGTCAGCGGGCTGCGTCTGGTAATGCCGCATATGAATAGCTGGCGCGAACCTCTGCTTCAGCACATCTCCGCTTCGTCGGGCGTCCCGATCCAGGCCAGCGCGCTGCATGGCCGCTGGGAAAATTTCGGTCCAGTGCTGGAGATTAACGATCTGGCCGTCGACCTGAAGGATAAAGGGGCGTTAAAAGTCGGTCGCATTTCACTGGCGCTGGATATCTGGCAGTCGCTGCTCCACTGGCGCTGGCAGTTCCGCGATCTCACTTTCTACCAGCTTGACCTGCTGACAACGACGCCGCTCACCTCGGGTGAGGGCAATAAAGTGCAGCTTGAACCCGGTCAGTTCAGCGATCTCTTCCTCCGTCAGTTTGATCATTTCGATTTACGCGACAGCCAGATCCGCTTTCTGACGCCTTCGGGACAGCGCGGCCTGCTCGCTATCCCGCAGCTGACCTGGCTGAATGAGGAAACCCGTCACCGTGCCGAGGGTGTAGTCAGTCTGTCCAGCCTGACGGGGCAGCATGGCGAAGTGCAGGTTCGGCTGGATTTAAGCGACAGCAACGGCTATCTCGACACCGGACGGGTCTGGATGCAGGCCGATGATGTGGACGTGCGCCCCTGGCTGGGTCAGTGGATGCGTGACAATACCAGCCTCAAACGCGCCCGTTTCAGCCTTGCGGCCTGGATGAGCCTGCAAGAAGGCCAGATCCACGATGGCGATATTCTGCTGAAGAAGGGCGGCGCAAGCTGGCAGGGAGACCGGCAGACGCATACGCTGGCCGTTGATAACGTCACCGCTCACGTAGCCCGTTATCAGCAAGGGTGGCGCATTCACCTGCCGCAAACTAACCTGGTTACCGACGGCCACGCCTGGCCCGACGGGCAGCTTTCCCTGCTGTGGCTGCCCGGCAAGGGGGCGCCGGGCGCGGAAGAGGTGCGCGTTCGCGCCACGAATCTGGATATTGAACGCCTCGACCCGCTGATCCCGCTTTTCGCTAAACTCAGCCCGGAACTGCTGGATAACTGGCGCGCGTTACAGCCTGGAGGGCGGCTGCAAGCGCTGGCGGTGGATGTGCCGCTCGGTCAGCCGGCGCTCAGTCGCTTTCAGGCGCGCTGGAAAGATATAAGCTGGAAGCACTGGGAAGTGCTGCCAGGTATGCAGCACTTTAGCGGTTCGCTTACCGGCGGCGCTGCCGATGGCCGCCTCGATTTCAGCCTCCATGATGCCAGCCTGCCCTATGGCAGCATGTTTCGCGCGCTGCTGGAAATCCAGCAGGCCAGCGGCGCTATTCGCTGGCAAAACACAGAGGGCCGCCTGAATCTGAGCGGCGAGCAGCTGGACGTTAAGGCGCGCTCCTTACAGGCAAAGGGCGACTTCAACTGGGCTCAGACGAAAGGAGAGGCACCGCGGCTTGATATTCTCGCGGGCATTAACGTCACTGATGCGGGCGAGGCGTGGCGTTATTTCCCCGAACCCCTGATGGGCACCTCGCTGGTGGATTACCTGAGCGGCGCAATCAAAGGCGGCCAGGTCAGAGATGCCACTCTGCTTTTTGCCGGTAATCCTCAGCTTTTCCCGTTTAAACACAACGATGGCATGTTTCAGGTCTGGGTGCCGCTGAAGCAGGCAACCTATCAGTTTCAGCCCGGCTGGCCGGCGATTGAAAACTTCGACATTAACCTGAACTTTATCAACGACGGTCTCTGGATGAAAACGGATGACGCGAAGCTGGGCAAGGTGCAGGGCCGGAACATTTCGGTGGCTATTCCTGACTACCTTAAACAAAAGCTGATCGTCGATGGTGATGTGCGCGGTGCGGGTCACGACGTGGCAGACTATTTCAACCAGACCCCCCTGAAATCGTCGCTTGGCGCCGCGCTGGAGCAGCTACAGATTGGCGGCGATGTGGGCGGTCACTTACATCTCAATATCCCGCTGGACGGCGGGCAGGTACGGGCGACGGGTGATGTTAACCTGCATAACAATTCGCTGTTCATCAAGCCGCTGGAAAGTACCCTCCAGAAGCTGAATGGCCGCTTTACCTACGATAATGGCGATCTGCAAAGCGGGCCGCTCAGCGCCAGCTGGTTCGGTCAACCCATCGATGTCAGCTTCAATACCAAAGAAGAAGCGGAAAACTATCAGATTGGCGTTGATATCAAAGGAAACTGGCGGCCGGGAGCCATGCCCGTTGTTCCTGCGGCGGTACGGGCGAAGCTGGACGGCAGCGCAAGCTGGCAGAGCCACGTCAGCATTGCGCTTCCCCATAAGGGCGGCGCAAATTATCAGGTGGAGCTGGATGGCGAGCTGAAAAATGTAAGTAGTCGCTTACCTTCTCCATTAGGTAAAACCCAGGGAACCTCTTTACCTCTCCGGGCTTCCGTTAAAGGAGACCTGAACGCCTTTACGCTGAGCGGTGCGCTGGCGAAAACCCACCGCTTCAACAGCCGCTGGCTGCTGGGTAAGCAGTTGAAAATCGATCGCGGTATCTGGGAAAACAACGCTAAGCAGACGCCGCCTTTGCCGGATGAAAGCGGGATGATACTCAATCTGCCGCCGGTAGACGGAGAAGCTCTGCTGGGCTTATTCAGCACCGGCGAAGGGAGCGGCAGCGGACGGCTGGAAAGCGGCAAAGCTTTTATCCCTGGTACCCTTAAGGTCCATACCCCGGCACTGACGCTGGGAGGACAACAGTGGCGCGATCTGGACGCAACGCTCAGCCAGGCGATCTCTGGTGAGACGAACATCCGGCTGAAAGGGAGAGAAATCGACGGCACGCTGACGCTGCCCCGGCGTTCGCCATGGGCCGCCCACTTTCAGTATCTTTATTACAACCCGCAGTGGCCATCTGCTAAGGACGCCCTGCCTTTACCGGCTGAAGCCACCAGCATCGACTTCAGTGGCTGGCCAGCCCTTAATCTGCTCTGTGACGAATGCTGGCTTCGCGGGCAGAAGTTTGGCCGGATAAGCGCCAGTCTGACGCCTGCCAGCGATACGCTGAAGTTAGAAAATGGCCTGATAGATACCGGCAGCGCGCGTCTTACCCTTGATGGTGAGTGGGTGAATCGCCCGGACGCCCAGCGGACGGCGCTTAAAGGCGTCCTGAGCGGTAAAAGTGTCAGCGATGCCGCCGGGTGGTTCGGCCTCAGCACGCCGCTCCGCGATGCCTCCTTTAAGGTGGATTACGATCTTCACTGGCAGTCTGCGCCGTGGCAGCCTTCGGAAGAAACGCTTAGCGGCGTCCTGAAGACCGCATTCGGCAGCGGGCATATCGCCGACGTTAATACCGGGCGGGCGGGGCAGCTATTGCGTCTGGTGAGCTTTGATGCGCTGCTGCGTAAACTCCGGCTCGACTTCAGCGATACCTTCAGCCAGGGTTTTTACTTCGATGCCATCACCGGCACCGCCTGGATCGAAAAAGGCATTATGCGCACGGACAATCTGCTGGTGGATGGGCTGGAAGCTGACATTACCATGCAGGGTAAGATGGACCTGGTCAAACGCCAGGTTGACATCGAAGCGACCGTTGCGCCGGAAGTCTCCGCAACGGTCGGCGTGGCAACGGCGTTTGCGGTTAATCCTGTGGTCGGGGCTGCGGTCTTTGCCGCCAGCAAGGTACTGGGGCCGCTCTGGAATAAAATTTCGCTGCTGCGCTACCGTATCTCCGGGCCGCTCGACCACCCTAAGATTGATGAAGTGCTGCGTAAGCCTCGCGAAAACCGCGAGAAGTGAATTTGACGTGACCGGGGAATTGCCTCAGGCTATAGCAATGCGACGCCAGCAGTGACTGGCTCCTCCCAACAGAGCGAGAATTCATGAGTCTGAATCTGGTAAGTGAGCAGTTACTGACTGCTAATAATATTCGTCAGCAGGATCTTTTTTCCCTGCTCGGTCAGCTGTCCGAACGTAAGCTGGATTATGCCGATCTCTATTTCCAGTCCAGCTTCCACGAATCCTGGGTGCTGGAAGACCGGATCATTAAAGATGGCTCCTGGAATATCGATCAGGGCGTGGGCGTGCGCGCCGTCAGCGGCGAAAAAACCGGATTTGCTTACGCCGACCAGATAACCCTTAACGCGCTGACCCAGAGCGCCACCGCCGCCCGAAGCATCGTGCGCGAACAGGGGAATGGCCATGCTCATACGCTGGGCGCGGTGGATCATCGTTCCCTTTATCCGGCGCTTGATCCGCTGCAAAGCCTGACGCGTGAAGAGAAAATTGCGCTGCTGCATCGCGTGGACAGCGCGGCGCGGGCCGCTGACAAGCGGGTGCAGGAAGTCAGCGCCAGCCTGAGCGGCGTCTATGAACTAATCCTGGTGGCGGCGACCGACGGCACGCTGGCAACCGATGTCCGCCCGCTGGTGCGTCTTTCCGTCAGCGTGCAG
Organism: Pantoea sp. FN060301; assembly: GCA_050410775.1. Taxonomy (GTDB): domain Bacteria; phylum Pseudomonadota; class Gammaproteobacteria; order Enterobacterales; family Enterobacteriaceae; genus Erwinia. The sequence continues at coordinate 3,806,112 of CP191229.1, read as the reverse complement.
GTTGAAGAGAACGGTAAGCGCGAGCGGGGCGCCAGCGGCGGCGGCGGCCGTTTCGGCTATGAATTCTTCCTCGCGGATGAGTCGGGCGAGATACGTGCGGAAGCCTGGGCGCGTGAAGCCGTGCGCATGGCGCTGGTCAACCTCAGCGCCGTTGCCGCGCCGGCCGGAACGCTTCCGGTCGTTCTGGGCGCGGGCTGGCCAGGCGTGCTGCTGCATGAAGCGGTCGGACACGGTCTGGAAGGCGATTTTAACCGTCGCGGCACCTCCGTTTTCAGCGGGCAGATGGGGCAGCTGGTCGCCTCAGAACTCTGTACCGTGGTGGACGATGGTACGCTGGAAGGGCTGCGCGGCTCGCTGGCAGTGGATGATGAAGGCGTGCCGGGTCAGTACAACGTGCTGATTGAAAAGGGTGTTCTGAAGGGATATATGCAGGACAAGCTGAATGCCCGTCTGATGGGCGTTAAACCCACCGGTAACGGACGCCGTGAATCCTACGCGCACCTGCCGATGCCGCGCATGACGAACACCTATATGCTCGGCGGACAGTCAACGCCGCAGGATATTATAGAAAGCGTTGAGTATGGCCTGTATGCGCCGAACTTCGGCGGCGGTCAGGTGGACATTACCTCGGGCAAATTTGTGTTCTCAACGTCAGAAGCCTATCTGATCGAGAACGGCAAAGTCACCAAACCGGTAAAAGGCGCTACGCTGATTGGCTCCGGTATTGAGGCGATGCAGCAGATCTCAATGGTCGGTAACGATTTGGCGCTGGATAAAGGCGTCGGCGTCTGCGGCAAAGAGGGGCAGAGCCTGCCGGTTGGCGTGGGGCAGCCGACGCTGAAGCTGGATAAACTGACCGTTGGCGGCACTGCCTGATTTTATCGGGTTTTCTTTCCCCCACTGGTGTTGCAATCTGCCGGTGAGGGGAAGTGCAAAACCGTTCATACCTCCTGTGACTCCCGCCTTAAATCCCCGTCGCTACTCCCGGCGAAACTCCTTATAGATTTCCCCCACCCGGTCAAAATAATCCGTCAGATAGTTAAGGCAGACCTGCACTTTTAGCGGCAGCTTATCTTTCTGGGTGTAAACCGCATAGACCGGGCGCGGATCGGACTGATAGCGGGTAAACAGGATCTCTACCTGGCCTGCGTTAATTTCATCAATCACCCACATCAGCGGCAGATAGGCGATGCCGGTGCCGGCCACCAGCCAGCGAATCAGCGTCTGCGAATCATTGGTGGCGAAGCGCCCCTGCGGCGAGAGCCGGGTAGAGATGCCTTCTGGCGCGGTCAGTTCAAAATCGTTATCGGGTCTGACGCTGTACTGCAGCCAGCAAAATTTACTGATATCTGACGGCTTCTCCGGCGTACCCTGCTGCGCCAGATAGCTTTTCGCCGCGCAGACGACCATCGGCATTGAGCCGAGCCGGCGGGAAAAGAGGCTGGAGTCCTGTAATGCCCCGACCCGAATCACCAGATCCAGCCCGTCGGCGATCAAATCCGGCGCCGGGCTGCCGGTAACCAGATTGACCGTCAGGCCCGGATACTCTTTCAGCATTGCAGCGGTCATGGTCGCCAGAACATTCTGGGCCATCGTTGAAGAACTGCCGATCCGCAGCGTGCCAACCGGCGTATTGTTGAACGCATAAAGCTGTTCATGAACCTGCTGCGCTTCCGCCATCATCCGGCGGCAGCCCTGAAAATAAATTTTCCCTGCTTCGGTCAGGCCAATACTGCGCGTGCTGCGGTTAAGCAGCTTCACCTGGAGTTCATCTTCAAGCCTGGCCACTGTCTGGCTGACGGCGGAAACGCTCATCCCCATCCGGTGAGCCGCTGCGGTAAATGAACCCAGCTCCACTACCCGCGCGAAGACGGACATGCCTTTCAGTCTTTCCATTATTAAGCCTGGCTTAAAAGTGATTTAGATCACGTTTGGGTGTAAAGATATAGTCAACCACGTTACTATAGCACTGCCGGGTTACCTTTCCGTAACTCAACTCGCCTGAGAGTCCGTGCCTGAATACGCTATTATTCACTGTACGCCGCGAACGATCGTCTGACTGCTCAGGCGTCAACCTGCCATCATCAGCCCGTAAAACAGCCCTCGCCTGAGCAGGGTGGCGGCTTTTTGGTGGCAAAAGGTGTGCCCGGTAAGGCTGACAAGGATAAGAGATGAGTGTGCTTCCGGTTATCGTAATATTTGGGCTTTCTTTTCCGCCCATCTTTTTTGAAATTATTGTGTCATTGATGCTGTTCTGGCTGGTGCGCAGGCTGATTACGCCTACCGGAATCTATGACCTGGTCTGGCATCCTGCCCTGTTTAATACAGCTCTGTACTGCTGCCTGTTCTATCTGGTTTCCCGATTGTTTGTCTGAGGTCATAGTGAAAGCGCTAACTAGAAAAATTTCCCGGTACGCCATCACCCTTATTCTGGTCATGGTCGCCGTCATCGCTATTTTCCGCGTCTGGGTGTTTTATACCGAATCGCCCTGGACTCGTGACGCTAAATTTACGGCGGATATCGTGGCGATCGCGCCGGATGTCAGCGGGCTGATCACCGATGTCCGCGTGCACGATAATCAGCTGGTAAAAAAAGATCAGGTGCTGTTTGTGGTCGATCAGCCCCGTTATCGCCAGGCGCTGGCGCAGGCAGAAGCGGACGTGGCCTATTATCAGGCGCTGGTGAGCGAAAAAAGTCGTGAAGCCTCGCGCCGTAACCGGCTGGGGGCATCCGTCATGTCCCGCGAAGCCGTCGATCAGGCGAACAATGATTACCAGACCTCGCAGCATCAGCTGGCGAAAGCTGTGGCCACGCGCGATACCGCAAAGCTCGATCTGGAGCGTACCGAGGTCAAAGCGCCCGCCGACGGCTGGGTGACCAACCTTAACGTCTACCGGGGAGAGTTTATTACCCGCGGTGCGACCGCCGTGGCGCTGGTGCAACAGCACACCTTCTATGTGCTGGCCTATATGGAAGAAACCAAACTCGATGGCATACGGCCGGGTTACCGTGCAGAAATTACGCCGTTGGGCAGCAATCGCGTACTGTATGGCACCGTCGACAGCATTGCGGCGGGCATTACCAACAGCAGCAGCAGCATTGACAGTAAGGGTATGGCAACCATCGATTCCAACCTGGAATGGGTTCGCCTGGCGCAGCGAGTTCCGGTGCGGATCCGCCTCGATCAACAGCAAGGGAATCTCTATCCTTCCGGCACTACTGCCACGGTAGTGGTGACGGGTGCGAAGGATCGTCAGGTTAACGACATGTCGCCGATGATGAAGCTGATGCATCGCCTGCGTGAGTTCGGCTAAGCAGGAGCGCGTTATGCAGTGGTATCTTCTGCGGTTTCCGATCAAGCTCACCTTTGCGATTTTGCTGGCGCTGCTGATTGGCTTTCACTTCAATCTGGAGACGCCCCGCTGGGCCGTTATGACCGCCGCTATCGTGGCGGGCGGCACGGCGTTCGCGGCTGGCGGCGATCCCTTCTCCGGGGCGCTGCGTCACCGCGGTATGCTGCGTATTATTGGCACCTTTATCGGCTGTATCGCCGCGCTCGTTATTATTATCGCCACCATTCGTGCGCCGGTCGTGATGCTGCTGCTTTGCTGTCTCTGGGCCGGTTTCTGCGTCTGGCTCTCCTCGCTGATCAGGGTTGAGAACTCTTACGCGCTGGGGCTGGCGGGCTACACGGCGCTGATTATCGTGGTCAGCGTCAATGCGCAGGGTTCCCTGCTGGTCGCGCCGCAGTTTGCCGTTGAACGTTGCAGTGAAATCATTATCGGCATCGTCTGCGCCATTCTGGCCGATATGCTCTTTTCGCCCCGCACTATTAAAAAAGATATCGACCGTGAGATCGACAGCCTGCTGGTGGCCCACTACAAGCTGATGCAGCTCTGTGTCGCCCATGGCGATCGGGAGGAAGTGGATAAGGCCTGGACCAGCCTGGTTCGCCGGACAACGGCGCTGAACGGTATGCGCACCCACCTGATGATGGAGTCTGGCCGCTGGCAGAAGATCGACCGCCGGATGCGCGCGCTGAATACGCTCTCGCTGACGCTGATCACTCAGGCCACCGAAACATTTTTAATCCAGAATTCGCGCAAAGAGTATGTGCCTCCCCAATTTCACCTTTTCTTTGAAAAGCCGGTGGAGAACATTGGGGACATTCATAAGCGGATGAAGATCATGCGCCGTGTGATTACCACCAGCGGCAGTAAAAATACGCCGCTGACCATTACAAACTGGGTGGGGGCCGCCTCACGTTACCTTCTGCTGATGAAAGGTATCCATACCAACAGCAGCATCAGCCGGCTGGAGGAAGAGATCCTCAACGGCGAGCCGGTAGTGAAAATGCGCTCCGCAGAAACCCAACACGCGCTGGTGAATGGTATTCGTACTTTTGTTGCCACGGCGGTAGGTTCGCTTTTCTGGCTCTGGACCGGATGGACGTCCGGTAGCGGTGCGATGGTGATGCTGGCCGTGGTCACCGCGCTGGCGATGCGTATGCCGAATCCGCTGATGATGGCGAAGGACTTCCTTTACGGCATGATTGTCGCCTTCCCGCTTGGGTCGCTTTATTACATGTTTATTATGCCCGCCACGCAGCAAAGTATGCTGCTACTCTCGATTTCGCTTGGCGTAATGGCATTTATCAGCGGGATCCTGATCCAGCGCCGGCAGATTGGTACAATTGGCGCGCTGGTGGGCACAATTAACGTGCTGACGCTGGATAATCCCATGACCTTCCATGTAAATGTGTTTCTTGATAATGCGCTGGGTCAGGCGATAGGCAGTTTTCTGGCGTTACTGGTTATCCTGCTTATCAGGGATACCTCGAAAGCCCGCGTTGGCCGCACGCTGCTGAACCGTTTTATGTATGCGGCGGTTTCCGCCATGACCACCAATCAGGCAAGACGGCATGAGAATCATCTGCCGGCGCTCTATCAGCAGCTGTTTATGCTGCTGAATATGTTTCCGGGCGATATCGATAAATACCGCATCGCCCTGACGCTGATTATTGGGCACCAGCGCCTGCGCAATGCGGATATTCCCGTCAACAGCGACCTTTCTGAGTTCCATAAACAGCTTCGTCACACCGCAGACCGGGTCATCTCTGCGGGCAGCGATGCCAAACGCCGGCGCTATTTTGAACGCCTGCTGGCCGAGCTGGATATTTATCAGGAGAAACTTCGCCATTACGACGCGCCGCTCAGCGTGACCGAACCGGTGCAGCGGCTGGCGATAATGCTGAAAAAGTATCAGAACACCCTCATCCAAATCTGAGTTAAGGCTGATACCAGCCGGTATCAGCGCTTTCCCATTCCCGTTTCTCCTCACCTGGTTCATACAGGGGGAAGGGTGCCATCTATACTTATTCCTCAGAATGGCATACCAGGCAGGAGAAAAAAATGAAGCAGACTAACCTCCAGGATCACGAGCTTTTTCAAACTGGCTACTTTGCAGGCGGTGTGTGGCGAGAAAGCGACAGCACTTTCGAGGTGCTCAATCCAGCTACCGGCGAGGTTATTGCCCAGGTTGCCCGTGCGGGCAAACGCGAAACCGAACAGGCGATTGAGGCTGCGGAGCAGGCGTTCCCCGCCTGGCGGGCGAAAACGGCCAAAGAGCGCAGCGAAATCCTCAACCGCTGGTATCAGCTGATTATCGACAATAAAGCCTGGCTTGGGAAATTGATGACGGCGGAGCAGGGCAAGCCGCTCAGTGAGGCGGAAGGGGAAGTGGAATACGCCGCCAGCTTTATCCAGTGGTTTGCCGAAGAAGCCAAACGGGCGAACGGAGAGATTATCCCTCCAGCGAAGGCGGGATCCCGCATCCTTGCCACCCGCGAACCCGTTGGCGTGGTGGCGGCCATTACGCCCTGGAACTTTCCGATGGCGATGCTGACCCGTAAGCTTGGCCCGGCGCTGGCCGCTGGCTGCACGGGGCTTATCAAGCCCGCGAACAATACGCCGCTTTCCGCTTTCGCCTTAGTGGCGCTGGCAAAAAAAGCGGGCGTCCCGGACGGCGTGCTCAATGCTGTGGCAGGCGACACTCAGGCGATTAGCGATGCCATTATGGCCAGTAAAGCCGTCCGGAAAATCTCCTTCACCGGCTCCACCCAGGTGGGCAAACTGCTGATGCGCAATGCGGCCGACACCATGAAAAAAGTGTCGATGGAGCTGGGCGGCAACGCGCCTTATATCGTCTTTGAGGATGCGGATATCGACGCCGCCGTCAAAGGCGCCATCGCTAACAAATTCCGCAATGCCGGGCAGGTCTGCGTCAGCGTCAACCGCTTCTATATCCACAACAGCGTTTACGATCGCTTCATCAGCCAGCTGGGTGATGAGGTCGCTAAGCTGAAAGTCGGCAACGGCATGGAGGAAGGCGTCGTCGTCGGGCCACTGATTGAAGCCGCCGCCGTTGAGAAGGTTGAAGCGCATGTAAAGGATGCCGTGGCGAAGGGCGGACGGATAGTGACCGGAGGCGCACGCCACGCGCTGGGTGGCAACTTCTGGCAGCCAACCGTCATTGCCGAAGCCAGCGAAAAGATGCAGCTGGCCCGCGAGGAGACATTCGGACCCGTTGCCGCCTGCTTCCGCTTCGATAATGAGGAGGAGGTTATCCGTCGGGCCAATGATACCGAGTTCGGACTAGCGGCCTATTTCTACACGCAAAATTTACAGCGGGTATTCCGCGTATCGGCCGCGCTGGAAAGCGGCATGATCGGGATTAACGAATGTGCGGTCTCCACCGAGCTGGCCCCTTTTGGCGGGGTGAAGGAGTCCGGCCTTGGCCGCGAAGGCTCGGTGCTTGGTCTGGAAGAATACCTGGAAGTCAAAGCCCTGCATCTTGGGGGACTGTAACTGAACGGGCGGCCTGCAGGCTGCCCGGCGACTGCCTTGCGGAGCGGCCGGGATGAGAACAGAGCGTTTTGATTTTGATGAAATCGTCGATCAGGCCCATTTTTACCGCCAGTTCAGCGAGCGTTTTGCCCTGGCGGAGGGGAAGGTGACCGATTTAGACACGTTGTGGGAGACGGTAATGGCGCCGCTGCTACCGCTGCCGCTGGAAATTGAATTTATTCATTTAGGGAGTGGGCAAAGGAGGCGCTACGGTGCGCTGATTCTGCTGTTTGACGAGGCGGAGGAGGAGCTGGAAGGGCAGTTCCGTTTTAACGTTCGTTAAGGAAGGATAAAAAGGGCCCCGGCGAGCGAGGCCAAAAGGTTCGTCATACTGACGAGGAATGACCGGGATAGCTCAGCGGTCACATGCCGGCTATCGTCAGTACGTGTCGGCAAGATACCTGCGCTGGTTTCTTGCCTGCCGGCGTTGCGTGACAGCGGTGACCGGATCGTCAATAAGGTTCCGGCCGCGCCACCGAATGTGGGGGCTGCCACAGGTTGCCGATATTAACCTGCTGATTATCCCGCTTATCAGGCGCGGGTGCGCCAGCGAGCAAGGCGGAAAGCAGCTTCAATGCAGCAACTCTCTTTACTCTTCGTTTATATACCCATTATTTCAAGACCCGGAGGTTCTGCTCCGAAACGGGTTGCAGTTCCTACACAAACTTATTTATACAGTTCAGCGGTCGCGTGATAGTTGCCGTTAGTGTAAGCCTCAATAACGCGATAGTGGCTGGCGCCTTTCTCATCAGCTTTCTGCGACAGCTGCTGGCGGATGTCCGTTGGGGCAGCGTCGATGCCGCTTACGCTGATAGTGCCCAATGATTGCAGTTGCTGATGAGCAACCTGTTCGTTGGTGACCAGGTCAGCAGCGCTGGCGCCAAAGGTCAGGGCAGCCGTCAGGCTCATTACAGCAATAGCAAGAGTGGTTTTCATAATAATTCTCCAGAAGGTTGAAGGTAACCGAAAGGGCTATAAAACCGTTTTTATTCTTGGGTTTACCCTGTGGTTTGATGCATTAAGTCTTACTGCCGGCTGTCCGGTTTATTTATAGAGTTCAGCGGTAGCGTGATAATTACCGTTGCTGTAAGCCTCTACCACACGGTATGCCGTGGCACCCTGCGCGTCAGCTTTCTGATTCAGTGCATTATGGATATCCATCGGAGAGCCTGCTATGCCGCTTACGGTAATGGTGCCGATCGGCTGCAGGGTCTGTGCACGCTCCGCGCTAACGGAATCAGCAGCAAAAGCGCCAAATGAGAGGGTAGAAAGCAGGCCTAAAGCGGCAACAGTCGTTTTAATGTTCATAAATAGATTCCTCGTCTCAGGTTTTATCATTTGATTAGTGTGATCTGCGTCACGAAAAGAAGTATAGATCTAATAACGATAAAAATTAATAGCATGCTAATAATAATTTAATGGGATCTATCCGGTAAAACAGCGTTTTTAATAACTGTAAGTTATAAAAAAAGGCGTTATTTTCGCCACTTGTGACTAAATGTTTTTAAAAACATATGGATATGTTGAATTAACCATTTGTGCCTTTATTTATGGTTTATCACACTATGAGAGAGGGGTTGGTTTTGAGTTATTACTGGTTTTAGGCTTAAAAAGCAGTTTAATGTACTGCAAAGGCGGGGTGGCAGTAAAAAATAAAAAGCCGACTGATGTCGGCTTCATACAGGGTACAGCGTAGCGCACCCTCTGTTAAATCTTCAGCTTTTAAGCGCGGCTTATAACTCTTGTTCAAAGAGAACAAGAATGGCTTCGTGAAGCTGATGAACGGTAAACGAGCGTGCGGGAGCCATAAAAATTGTATCATCGCCCGCAATGGTGCCCAGTATCCCTTCGGATTTACCTAATGAGTCAAGCAGACGGGCGATGAGCTGTGCAGCGCCTGGGCTGGTGCGTATGACGATCAGCGAATCATTGTGGTCTATGTCCAGCACCAGATTTTTTAGCGGACTGGAGGTCGTCGGAACGCCCAGTTCGGCGGGCAGGCAATAGACCATTTCCATTTTGGCATTGCGGGTGCGCACAGCCCCAAACTTGGTCAGCATGCGGGAGACTTTGGACTGATTGATATTATCGAAGCCATCCTCCTGCAACGCGGCGACAATCTCGCCCTGGGAGCTGAACTTCTCTTCTTTTAGTAAGGCCTTAAAAGCCTTGATCAAATCGTCTTGTCTGGATGGGTTACGCATAAGTGTCCGCGATAAAAGTCTGCTATTAAAGGGCGACCCCGACGGGGGAATGACATTATTATGCAATTAAATGAATTTTTATGCAAATGGGGTGTTGTGGCTGCTGCGAGCCTCAGCGTCGGGGAACGCAGTCTGGCAAAGATGTCGTGAAAATACAATCCCGCCGCCCAGGCCCGCGCGGTGCGGTAAGTGAACGATTTGTTATGAAAATGATGTTGTTCTGATAAGTGTTAAGGGTGTAATGTAACGCCGAATCATCTTGTCTGCATGCTGTTACGAGCGGTCCCTACCCCAGGCGTAATGCGGTCAATCTCCTCTGCTTCGCCGGTTTAAACGTTTTAGCGCGCATATCGGGATAAAGGCTATCGCTTTGACCGCACAGGTCGTCTATGTTCGTATCAGATGGATTCACGGTACTTAACGTTCAAAATAATAAGGAGTTTAGGATGAAAGTCGCAGTTCTCGGCGCAGCTGGCGGTATTGGCCAGGCTCTCGCACTTCTGCTTAAAACCCAGCTTCCGGCAGGTTCAGAACTCTCTCTGTATGATATTGCACCCGTTACGCCAGGCGTTGCGGTAGATCTCAGCCACATCCCTACAGCGGTCTCAATCAAAGGTTTCAGCGGTGAAGATGCCACGCCAGCGCTTAAGGGCGCGGATGTCGTACTGATCTCCGCCGGTGTGGCCCGCAAGCCAGGTATGGATCGTTCCGATCTGTTTAACGTTAATGCCGGTATCGTGCGTAACCTGATTGAACAGGTCGCCAGCACTTGTCCAAAAGCGCTGATTGGTATCATTACCAATCCGGTCAATACGACCGTAGCCATTGCGGCGGAAGTGCTGAAGAAAGCGGGCGTTTACGACAAAAACAAACTGTTTGGCGTGACCACGCTCGATATCATTCGCTCCAACACCTTTGTTGCCGAGCTGAAAGGTAAAAATCCGGCCGAGCTGAATGTGCCTGTCGTTGGCGGCCACTCGGGCGTGACCATTCTGCCTCTGCTGTCGCAGATCCCTGGCGTCAGCTTCACTGAGCAGGAGATAAGCGATCTCACTAAACGTATCCAGAACGCGGGTACGGAAGTGGTGGAAGCCAAGGCGGGTGGCGGCTCAGCCACGCTCTCCATGGGACAAGCGGCGGCGCGCTTTGGTCTGTCGCTGGTGCGTGCTCTGAACGGTGAAAGCGATGTCGTTGAGTGTGCATATGTGGAAGGGGATGGCGAGTATGCCCGCTTCTTCTCCCAGCCGCTGCTGCTGGGTAAAGAAGGCGTTGCCGAGCGTCGTCCGGTCGGTACGCTCAGCGCATTTGAGCAGCAGTCGCTGGACGGTATGCTGGATACGCTGAAGAAAGATATTACCCTGGGCGAAGAGTTCGTTAAGTAACCCATGCAGGGCCAGCGGCGCTGGCCCTCATTATTGCCTGTCCATTCTTCCCTTAATTCCCCGGATACTCCAGCACGGTAATCGACAGCGTCATCTTCTTGTCGTTGCGAATGATCGTGACGTCTATCACCGTTCCAGGCCGGATCTCAGCCACCTGATCCATCGTCTCAAGTGCGGAAACGGCCGGTTTATGGTTAACGCTGGTAATCACGTCATTGACCTGTAAACCCGCTTTCGCTGCGGGGCCGCCCTGCGCAACGTTGGTCACAACAATACCCTGAATATGATCGAGGCTGGTGCTCTGACCGTGGATCTGCGGCACTTCACGTCCGCTGATGCCAATAAAGCCGCGGATCACCCGGCCATCCCGGATCAGCTTATCCATGATTTTCGCCGCCAGCGCGGTAGGAATAGCAAAACCGATCCCTTCCGGCGTTTCGCCATCATTGCTCTTATCAAAGGAGAGGGTGTTGATGCCCATCAGCTCGCCGAGCGAGTTAATCAACGCTCCGCCCGAGTTGCCTTTATTGATAGACGCATCGGTCTGCAGGAAGTTCTGGTAGCGCGACGGGCTGAGGCCCACGCGTCCGGTGGCGCTGATGATCCCCTGGGTAACCGTCTGACCGATATTATAGGGATTGCCGATGGCCATCACTAAATCGCCAATGTGGGCAGTGCGTTTCGGGTTGATGGCGATCACCGGCAGGCCGGAAGCGGTGATCTTCAGGACCGCCAGGTCGGTCAGATTATCCGAGCCGACCAGCATAGCTTCAAAAATACGCCCATCCTGCAGCGCCACAATAATCTGATCGGCATCGTTGATGACGTGCTTGTTGGTCAGAATATAGCCACGACTGTCCATAATGACGCCGGAGCCAAGCGTGCGGATTTCCAGATTATCAGCAGAGGCGTTGGCGCTGCGGTTATAAACATTAACCACGGCAGGCGCCGCCCGGCGGACGGCGGAATTGTAGCTGACGGGCGTGGCATCAGCGCTGTCGTTATTCCGGTTAGAAAGAAAATCGCCGCCAATTCTCAGCGCGGGCAGGGCGGCCAGCAGGATGCCCGCCACGACCAGACCGAGTAACGCCGAACGCAATAGTTTAGGAAACATGGCTTTACTACGATGAATGAATGAACGTGGGGCAGAATAGCACGAGTTAAGCGGACACGCAGGTGTCCGCATCATGATTTAGCGCAGCAGCAGATAAAGGTTTTGGTTGTCGCGAATGATATTCAGCGCGAGCAGCGGCGGTTTGGAATCAAGCAGCGTGCGCAGTCCGGCCAGGTTTTCCACTTTTGTACGGTTAACGCCGACGATAACGTCATCCTTTTGCAGACCAGAGAGCTCTGCCGGCGTGGATTTCGTCACCGCCTCAACCTTCACGCCTTTGGTGCCATCTTTCGCGGTGCCATCGCTGAGCGTGGCGCCCTGAAGGGCCGGTGTCAGCTGCTCGGCTTTGAGAGTCGTCTGGCTGCTGGCGTCCAGCACTACGGTCAGGTTAACCGGCTTGCCGTCACGGACCAGCTCTACTTTCACCTGGGTGCCAGGCGGGGTGGTGCCGATTTTCACCCGCAGTGCGGCAAAGCTTTCCACCGTTTTATCGTCCAGGCGGGTGATGATATCGCCAGGCTTGATACCGGCTTTTGCGGCCGCAGAGCCGGGCAGCACTTCATTAACGAAGGCGCCGCGCTGAATATCCACGCTGAAGGCTTTCGCCATGTCAGCGGTCATCTCAGTGCCTTTAATACCCAGCTGACCGCGCTTCACCTCGCCAAACTCAATCAGCTGATGCGCCAGGTTCATCGCCATATTACTGGGGATGGCGAAACCGATGCCGATATTGCCGCCCGCCGAAGAGAGGATGGCGGTATTAAGGCCAACCAGTTCGCCGTTCAGGTTCACCAGCGCGCCGCCTGAATTGCCGCGGTTAATGGCAGCATCGGTCTGAATAAAGTTCTCCAGCCCTTCCAGATTGAGGCCGCTGCGGCCCAGCGCTGAGATAATCCCGGATGTGGCCGTCTGCCCCAGGCCGAATGGGTTGCCGATGGCGACAGCAAAATCGCCCACTTTAAGCTGGTCTGAGTCAGCTATTTTTACCTGGGTCAGGCCGCTGGCCCCGCTGATTTGCACCAGCGCGATATCGGTCTGCTCATCGTGACCAATCATTTTGGCATCAAATTCACGGCCATCGCTCAGCTGTACGCTGATCTTATCCGCGCCATTGACCACATGATTGTTCGTCAGCACGTAGCCTTTTTCAGCATCGATCACCACGCCGGAAGCCAGACCTTCGAATGGCTGAGCAGGCGCGTCCTGCTCCTGCTCTTCCTGACCAAAGAAGCGCCTGAGCGGTTCGGGGATCGCCTGTGCCTGTGTCTGGGTGCCCTCAACATGGACACTGACCACCGCGGGTAAAACTTTCTCCAGCATGGGGGCCAGGCTTGGCAGGGGCTCGCCCTGAATATGGGCCGGAAGCGTCGCCATGGCCTGCGGGGCAACGGTCAGATTCATGCCAATACTCAGTGCTAATGCGCTTAACAGTAAGGATTTCTTCTTCATCGCTACGACGCTCTCGCTAATAAATGTGGGGGATTCCGCTGTGGGGGGTGGCGGTGACTGACGGTGGTATAAAAAAGGGCGCCGGGCGCCCTTATTTCGGTTTATTTGGTATTGGCGGTACGGTCACCGCGCAGCAGGCCAGAGGCGCTGTCAGGATAGTCACGGGGCATCTGCACCGGAACCTGATCGTTGTCCGCTTCAGATTCGGTCAGCTGGTAAGCAAAGGGGTTCTTTTCACCCGGCAGGTTCGGCAGCAGGTCATTGGACCCTTTTGCCATATGCTGATACAGCTGACGGTAGTCGCGGGCCATATTATCCAGCAGCTCAGCGCTTTGTGCGAAATGGCTGGTCAGCTCTTCACGATAGTCAGCCAGCTCGGCTTTGGTTTTTTCCAGCTCGTACTGCTGGCTGCGCTGTTCGCGGAGCTTCTTGTTGCCGAAACGCATTGCTACCGCGCCGATAATCAATCCAACTACCAACCCAATAAGCGCGTATTCCCAGGTCATAATAACTCCCGTGTTGTCTTCGTTGTTCCGTAGGATCGTCTGGCCAATGCCAGTTCACTGTTAGCCACTATAACCGCTAATGTTATGGAAGTGGAATCCTGAGGCAGCATCGCTTAGTGTAGAACGGCCTTTTTTTCGACGATTACTCCCTGACGCCGCCAATTTTTCAGAAAAAGTGAATAAACGATGCAAACAAAGTCTCCGCTGGCGCTCTACCAGCAGGCGCTGGAAAACGGTCAGTATCAGCCTGATGATGTTCAGCGTGAAGCCATCACCCGCCTTGACGGGATTTATCAGGCCCTGAGCCGCGCAGAGGCCCCTTCTCCCTCCCAGAATAAGGGGCTGTTTGGCAAGCTCAATCAGCTGATGAGCAAGGGCAAAAATGATCCCCAGCCCCCGGTGCGGGGTCTCTATATGTGGGGAGGCGTTGGCCGCGGCAAGACCTGGCTGATGGATATGTTTTTTCAGGCAATTCCTGGTGAGCGTAAACAGCGGCTGCACTTTCACCGCTTTATGCTGCGGGTCCATCAGGAACTGACGGCGCTGCAGGGTCAGAGCGATCCGCTGAATATCGTGGCGGACCGGTTCAAAAGCGAAACGGATCTGCTCTGCTTCGATGAGTTTTTCGTTTCGGATATCACCGATGCGATGCTGCTGGGAACGCTGATGGAAGCGCTTTTTGCGCGGGGCATCACCCTGGTGGCAACGTCGAACATTCCGCCTGACGAGCTTTATCGCAATGGTTTACAGCGCGCGCGCTTTTTGCCCGCCATTGAGATGATCAAAAAACACTGTGAGGTCATGAACGTGGATGCGGGGATTGATTATCGCCTGCGTACGCTGACCTCAGTGCATTTATGGATGACGCCGCCTGGCGAGCCGACCACGCAGGCGATGGAGCGAATGTTTTTCGCACTGTCGGGGAAAAACCGTACGGCGCAGCCGGTGCTGGAAATCAATCACCGCTCGCTGCCGACGCTGGGCGTGGAGGAAGGCGTATTGGCAATGGATTTCAAGGTGCTATGTGGCGAAGGGCGCAGTCAGCATGACTACATCGAGCTGTCGCGCCGCTTCCACAGCGTGCTGCTGTTTAACGTGCCGGTGATGATCTATAAAACGGAGGATCAGGCGAGGCGTTTTCTGGCGCTGGTCGACGAATTTTATGAACGGCACGTTAAGCTGGTGGTCTCTGCGGAAACTTCATTGTTTGAGATTTATCAGGGTACACGCCTGAAGTTTGAATATCAGCGCTGCCTCTCCCGCCTGCAGGAGATGCAAAGCGAAGAATATCTCAAACTGCCCCATCTGCCATAAAGCGGGGCGTCCGGTAATTTTATTGTAAAAAGGGGTCGCGCTTTTAAGGCGACTTCTCTATAATCTTGCGACCCCACGTTACAACAAAGGTTTTTTTCCCAAAACTCTTTGTGTTCCAGTAACTCTATCCGAAGGGGTGGGCTTGCTGGTCGAGATGGTCGTGTGAGCCTCAACCGTTTATTCAAGCGTTTGGGATTTCACCAACGTGTAACTTAATTTGGGTAAGCTTTTAGATGAAAACTTTTACAGCTAAGCCAGAAACCGTCCAACGTGACTGGTATGTTGTCGACGCAACAGGCAAAACTTTAGGTCGTTTAGCGACTGAACTGGCTCGTCGTCTGCGCGGTAAGCATAAAGCGGAATATACTCCGCACGTCGATACCGGTGATTACATCATCGTTCTGAACGCTGAGAAAGTTGCCGTAACCGGTAACAAGCGTAGCGATAAGATTTATTACCATCACACCGGCCACATCGGTGGTATCAAGCAAGCGACCTTCGAAGAGATGATTGCTCGCCGTCCTGAGCGTGTGATTGAAATCGCGGTTAAAGGCATGCTGCCAAAGGGCCCGCTGGGCCGTGCTATGTACCGTAAACTGAAAGTTTACGCGGGCACCGAGCACAACCATGCGGCACAGCAACCGCAAGTTCTTGACATTTAATCGGGATTACAGGCAATGGCTGAGAATCAAAACTACGGCACTGGTCGCCGCAAAAGCTCTACCGCTCGCGTATTTATCAAGCCGGGTAGCGGTAACATCGTAATTAACCAACGTTCTCTGGAACAGTACTTCGGTCGCGAAACTGCCCGCATGGTAGTTCGTCAGCCGCTTGAGCTGCTGGATATGGTTGGTAAATTCGATCTCTACGTCACCGTTAAAGGTGGTGGTATTTCTGGTCAGGCTGGTGCGATCCGTCACGGTATCACACGCGCTCTGATGGAGTATGATGAGTCACTGCGTGGCGAACTGCGTAAAGCAGGCTTCGTTACCCGTGATGCTCGTCAGGTTGAACGTAAGAAAGTCGGTCTGCGTAAAGCACGTCGTCGTCCTCAGTTCTCCAAGCGTTAATTTATTCTGCTTTCGCAGAGTCGATTATCGAAAACCCGGTGCCTGCACCGGGTTTTTCTTTTCCGGCGTTGGCAAAAGCGTGCCAGATCGCCAGGTTGTTGATCTTTTTCCCGTCAAATGCACCTTGCTGCCCCCACAAACTGATGAAAATCTGGTAAACTGTCTGTCACTTTGCGCCCATTAGCAGGGCATTGATGCATGACATCCTGACGGGATACCGGTTCGGCCTCAGGGCGTGCTAAGGGTCATTTATTAAGCTGGTCAGTCGCCCTGTGGCGGGCCTGCGTAGTGTTTTCTGGATAAACTTGGAGGTTTACATGGCTGTCGCTGCCAACAAACGTTCGGTAATGACGCTGTTTTCTGGTCCGACTGACATTTTTAGCCACCAGGTGCGTATCGTGCTGGCGGAGAAGGGTGTCAGCGTTGAGATCGAGCAGGTAGAAATGGATAGCCTGCCCCAGGATCTGATTGACCTCAATCCGTACCGTACCGTGCCGACGCTGGTCGATCGTGAGCTGACGTTGTATGAATCCCGTATCATCATGGAATACCTTGATGAACGCTTCCCGCATCCGCCGCTGATGCCGGTTTATCCGGTTGCGCGTGGCGAAAGCCGCCTGATGATGCATCGCGTTGAGCAGGACTGGTACAGCCTGATGTATAAGGTTGAAAACGGCACGGCTCAGGAAGCGGAAACGGCCCGTAAACAGCTGCGCGAAGAGCTGCTGGCCATTGCGCCACTCTTTGCGCGCACGCCGTTCTTTATGAGCGACGAGTTCAGCCTGGTAGACTGCTACCTGGCGCCGCTGCTGTGGCGTCTGCCGCAGATGGGTATCGAACTGGCGGGTGCCGGCTCCAAAGAGCTGAAAGGTTACATGACGCGCGTATTCGAGCGGGATTCCTTCCTCGCCTCCCTGACGGAAGCAGAACGTGAAATGCGCCTGCATACGCGGGGCTGATTATCATGGAAATGACGCATCTTACCCCTCGTCGTCCTTACCTGCTGCGGGCGTTTTATGACTGGTTGCTCGACAACCAGCTGACGCCTCATCTGGTGGTCGATATCAATTTGCCTGGCGTAATGGTGCCTCTGGAGTATGCCCGCGATGGTCAGATCGTACTGAACATTGCGCCGCGCGCCGTAGGAAATCTGTCGTTAGGCAATGAGGAAGTAAGCTTTAATGCCCGTTTCGGCGGCGTTCCCCGTCAGGTCACCGTTCCGCTGGCCGCCGTGCTGGCGATCTACGCCCGGGAAAATGGCGCAGGAACCATGTTTGAGCCTGAACCGATCTACGAAGAGGCCGGCGAATATAATCCGGACGCTGAGCAGAACGGCCCGGCGGAGACGCTGATGTCGGTGATCGATGGCGATCGTCCTGACGACAGCGTGCCCAATGACGAAGATAATCCCGATGACGAGCCGCCACCGCGCGGTGGACGCCCGTCGCTTCGCGTAGTGAAATAGCCCGTCGTGGCTTGCTTAAGAAAGGACTCCTGGCCGGAGTCCTTTTTTTACGTCCGGAGTCAGGCTTTTCTCTGCGCCAGCAGCGTGGCAAAGCGCAGCTTTATCGGATTGCCCTGTGCATCTACTTTATGCAGCGCGCCTGGATTTTCATTATATTTAACGATGTCCCAGCCAGCGTATTTTTCCAGTAGCTCACCCGGACCAAACCTGAACGGGAAGGGCAAAGGGCAGGGATAATCGGGCGTGTCCATTGCGGCCACAATCAGGTTATAGCCTCCCGGCAGCGTTGCGCTCTGCATCTGTTCGATCAGCGTGGGTATCGTTTCCGGCTGTAGAAACATCATGACCACCGTAGAAAGAATAAAATCATACTGTCCGGCGAGGGTAACCTGATTAAGGTCCCGTCGGGCAAGCGTAATATTTTCCCGCTTTTCTGCCGCAATCACGCCCTGAAGCTGACGCAGACTTTCTTCGCTTTTGTCCCATCCTTCGACGACAAATCCTTTCTGATTAAGATAGAGCACGTTCCGGCCATTGCCGCATCCGAGATCGAGTACCCGGCCCGGCTTCATTTTCCCGGCGGCCTCAATGACCTCCGAGTGCGGAGGCGTTAACTGGTATTTCTGGCTGTAGTACCGCTCCTCAGAGCAGTAGAACGCTATCTGACATTCGATATCTTCACTGACGCTGTCGATGCGGTGCCACTGCTGGGGGGCGATGCGGGGCGGCTGATTGTCAGGCGTGAAAGTAAAGGTATCGGTGATCTCGCCGGTAGCGGTCATTAGCGAGAAATTGAGCGAGCCGCGCAGAATTGAGAGCTGCGCCCAGCTGCCTTCCCGGGTGTTATGCTGCTTCTGAAAATCGGCGGGCAGCGTTTCTTTGTGCCAGACGGGCAGCGTTTTGTAGCAAATGAGTTCTGACATATTTTCTCCGGTATTCACTTCTGGGGCGGGTTCGCGACCTATACGAGTTATGCCTGTAGTGCAGCTCCCGTGCCAAAATTTAATTTACTGATATATAAAGTTATTATTTTTAATGTTGTGAACGGGACAGCGACCAGCTAATGTCTTTTTAACAATCTACTGTGAAAAAGACACTATGACTCTCTCTGTAAACAGCCTTGCTGATATCGCGGTCAATATCCAGGTCAGCCTCTCCAGACCAGATCGCTTCAGCCGCATAATCAGCAGTATTCATCATCTCCTCAACTGCGATGCGACGGCGCTTCTATGCTACGAAGCGCATCAGTTCCGGCCAGTGGCGACGGCGGGCCTCGCGCCGGACGTCATGGGGCGACGCTTTCAGCTGGAGGCCCATCCACGGCTTGAAGCCATTGCCCGGGCGGGGGACGTGGTGCGTTTCCCGGCGGAGAGTGACCTTCCCGATCCCTATGACGGGTTGATTCCGGAGCATCAGGAACTGCACGTTCACGCCTGTGTTGGCTTACCGCTCTTTTCTGGCCAGAGGCTGATAGGGGCGCTGACGCTGGATGGCATGAATGCCACGCAGTTTGATGCCTACAGTGATGAAGAACTGCGGGTGGTGGCCGCGCTGGTTTCCGGCGCGCTCAACAACGCTTTGCTGCTGGAGCAGCTGGAAAGACCCGGAGTGGGAGGCTTTTCCCGGGCGGCGGAGGAGGTGAAGGAGATCGATTCCGATGAAATGATCGGATCGTCGCCAGCGATGATGCAGCTGAAAAAAGAGATTGGGATCGTTGCCGCAACCGATCTTAACGTTCTGATCACCGGCGAAACGGGCGTCGGTAAAGAGCTGGTCGCGCGTGCGCTGCATCAGCAATCGGCCCGCAGCACGCAGCCGCTGATCTATCTGAACTGCGCGGCGCTGCCGGAATCCGTGGCAGAAAGCGAGCTGTTCGGCCACGTTAAAGGCGCTTTCACCGGCGCGATACATGACCGTACCGGTAAGTTCGAAATGGCAAATAACGGCACGCTTTTTCTGGATGAAATCGGCGAACTTCCGCTGTCACTTCAGGCGAAACTGCTGCGCGTTCTGCAATATGGCGATCTTCAGCGCGTGGGGGAAGATCGTCCCCTGAAAGTGGATGTGCGTATTCTGGCGGCGACCAATCAGGATCTCCGGCAGGCTTCGGCGGAAGGACGCTTCCGTACCGATCTTTTCCACCGGCTCAGCGTGTTCCCGCTGCATGTCCCGCCGCTGCGGGAGCGGGGCGATGATATTGTGCTGCTGGCTGGCTATTTCTGTGAGAAGTGCCGGAAAAAATTCGGTCTTCGTCATCTTGCGCTCAGCGCGGCGGCACGGGCGGTTCTTCGCAAAGCGGAGTGGCCGGGCAATATTCGCGAACTGGAGCACAGTATCTATCGCGCCACCATTATTGCTCAGGCTGAAGCTGGCGGCGCGGAGGTGATCCTGTTGCCTTCCCACTTTTTCCCGGCCCAGGCTAGCGCATCGTCAGCAGAGCCGGTAGCGGAAGTGGCGTTCTCTTCAAAAAGCCTGCGTGAGGCGACGGATGAATTCCAGCGACGCTATATTCGCCAAGCGCTACAGGCGAGTGAAGGAAAGTGGGCTGCCTGTGCGAGGAAACTGGAGATGGACCCCGGCAACCTGCACCGGCTTGCGGGCAGGCTGGGGTTAAAATAGCAAAAAAAAGCCCGCCTTATCCGGCGGGCCTGAAGAGGATTGGGGAGCGGCGTTAAACTTCCAGCCAGTCCATAATCCCCTCGGCGGCTTTACGACCTTCGGCAATAGCCGTGACCACCAGATCGGAACCGCGCACCACATCACCCCCGGCAAAGATTTGCGGGTTGCTGGTCTGGAAAGGCTTCTCGCTTCCTTCAGGGGCGATGATACGTCCCTGAGCGTCCAGCTCAACGCTGTGCTGCTCCAGCCAGGACATCTGATGCGGACGGAAGCCAAAGGCCATCACCACCGCATCTGCCGGCACAACGTGCTCGGAGCCCGGAACGATTTCGGCGCGGCGGCGACCGTTGGCGTCCGGCTGGCCCATTTCGGTACGGGCCATTTTGACGCCGCTGACCCGGCCGTTACCGTTGATTTCAATGCCCAGCGGCTGAACGTTGAACTGAAATTCCACCCCTTCTTCACGGGCGTTTTTTACTTCGCGGCGTGAGCCAGGCATGTTCTCTTCATCACGACGGTAGGCACAGGTGACGTGCGTTGCGCCCTGACGGATGGAAGTCCGCACACAGTCCATGGCGGTATCGCCGCCGCCCAGTACCACCACGCGTTTGGCATTCATGGTGATGTAAGGCTCTTCTGCGGAATCCGGGAAGCCCATCGTCTGCTTGGTATTGGCAATCAGGAACGGCAGCGCATCATAGACGCCCGGCGCTTCCTCATTTTCCAGCCCACCCTTCATCGACTGATAGGTGCCGACGCCCAGGAAAACCGCATCAAACTGCGTCAGCAGGTCGCTCATCTGGATGTCGCGACCCACTTCCGTATTCAGATTAAACTCCACGCCCATGCCGCTGAAAATCTCGCGGCGTTTGGTCATGACCGATTTTTCCAGCTTGAAGGCGGGGATGCCGAAAGTAAGCAGGCCACCGATTTCAGGATGACGATCGTAGACCACCGCCTTTACGCCGTTACGCGTCAGGACATCTGCACAGGCCAGGCCAGCCGGACCGGCGCCGATGATCGCCACGCGCTTGCCGGTTGGCTTAACGCCGTCCAGGTTCGGCTTCCAGCCCATCTCCAGCGCTTTATCGTTGATATAGCGCTCTATATTGCCGATGGTTACCGCACCGAACTCATCATTCAGCGTACAGGAGCCTTCACACAGGCGATCCTGAGGACAGACGCGGCCACACACTTCCGGCAGACTGTTCGTCTGGTGAGAGAGCTCGGCCGCTTCGATAATGCGCCCTTCGTTCGCCAGCTTCAGCCAGTCCGGGATGTAGTTATGTACCGGACACTTCCACTCGCAGTATGGGTTACCGCAGGAAAGACAGCGATCGGCCTGTGCCTGCGCCTGGCTTTCAGAGAACGGCTCGTAAATCTCCACAAACTCAATTTTGCGGATTTTGAGCGGCTTCTTCGGCGGATCGACGCGCTGCAAGTCGATAAATTGATAAACGTTTTGACTCATCGTGACCTCTTACTGCGCCTGCACCCGCAGCTCGGCTGCGGAACGACTACGGTGACCCAACAATGCCTTCACATCGCTGGATTTCGGTTTAACCAGCGAGAACCTGGCGGACCAGGCTGGCCAGTTCGCCAGGATCTCTTCACCGCGTGAAGAACCAGTATGGTGGACGTGTTCGGTAATCAGGCCACGCAGATGCTCTTCGTGTATCGCCAGATCGTCTACGCTCAGGACTTCCACCAGCTCTGCGTTGACGCGTTTGCGGAATTCGCCATCTTCATCCAGCACGTAGGCAAAACCACCGGTCATACCTGCGCCGAAGTTGACGCCGGTACGACCCAGCACGCAGACGATACCGCCCGTCATATACTCACAGCCGTTATCGCCGATGCCTTCAACGACGGTAATGGCGCCGGAGTTACGCACGGCGAAGCGCTCACCGGCACGGCCTGCGGCAAACAGCTTACCGCCGGTTGCGCCGTACAGGCAGGTGTTGCCGATAATGGTCGCTTCATGGCTGCGGAACGCTGAACCTACCGGCGGACGGACGGCCAGTAAACCGCCGGCCATGCCTTTGCCTACATAGTCGTTGGCATCGCCGGTCAGGGTCAGCTCCACGCCGCCAGCATTCCAGACGCCGAAGCTCTGCCCGGCAGTCCCGCTGAAGTGCGCGCGAATGGGATCGGCAGCCAGTCCCTGATCGCCGTGCTTCAGCGCAATGGCGCCGGAGAGCGTCGCGCCTACGGAACGATCGGTGTTACGAATATCAAACCAGAACGTTTTGCTCTGCTTCGCTTCCACAAAAGGCATCGCCTGGTCATAGAGCGCCTTGTTCAGCAATCCATTGTCAAATGGCGGATTGCTCTCGGTGCAGTAAACGGCTTTGCCGGGCATCGGTTCCGCCGTTTGCAGCAGCGCGGAGAGATCCAGACTCTGCTGTTTGGCGGTGAAACCTTCCAGTTCGTTCAACAGATCGGTACGGCCAATCAGATCCACCAGGCGCTTAACGCCCAGCTCAGCCATGATTTCACGCGTTTCACGGGCGATAAACTCAAAGTAGTTTGTCACGCGGTATGGCAGACCGTGATAGTGGTTCTTACGCAGCTTCTCATCCTGCGTTGCCACACCCGTTGCGCAGTTGTTCAGGTGACAAATTCGCAGATATTTACAGCCCAGCGCCACCATCGGGCCGGTGCCGAAGCCGAAGCTTTCCGCGCCGAGGATCGCGGCCTTGATGATGTCGCGGCCGGTTTTCAGGCCACCGTCCACCTGCAGGCGGATTTTATGGCGCAGACCGTTAGCCACCAGTGCCTGCTGTGTTTCCACCAGGCCCAGCTCCCACGGACAGCCCGCATATTTCACCGAGCTCAGCGGGCTGGCACCGGTGCCGCCATCATAGCCGGCGATGGTGATCAGATCCGCATAGGCTTTGGCAACGCCAGTTGCGATGGTGCCCACGCCCGGCTCGGAAACCAGCTTCACCGAAATCATCGCCTTCGGATTCACCTGTTTCAGATCGAAAATCAGCTGTGCCAGATCCTCGATAGAGTAGATGTCGTGGTGCGGCGGTGGAGAAATCAGCGTCACGCCAGGCACGGAATAGCGCAGCTTGGCGATATAAGGCGTTACCTTATCGCCCGGCAGCTGGCCGCCTTCGCCCGGTTTGGCCCCCTGAGCCACTTTGATCTGAATAACGTCCGCATTGACCAGATAGGCCGGCGTTACGCCGAAGCGGCCTGAGGCTACCTGTTTGATGCGTGACACTTTATTAGTTCCGTAGCGCGCCGGATCTTCGCCGCCTTCCCCGGAGTTAGAGAAGCCGCCCAGGCCGTTCATCGCCTCGGCCAGCGATTCATGCGCTTCCGGGCTGAGTGCGCCAATAGACATGGCTGCGGTATCAAACCGCTTATACAGCTCGCTGGCGGGCTCCACATCGTCAAGATTAATGGCGGTGCTGCTGGCAGAGGTTATCGCCAGCAGATCGCGCAGGGCCGCAACGGGACGCTCGTTCACCAGTTTCGCGTAGTGCTGATAATCGCCGTAGTCACCGCTTTGTACCGCTTTTTGCAGCGTCGCGACCACATCAGGGTTATAGGCGTGATATTCGCCGCCGTGCACATACTTCAGTAACCCGCCCTGATCGAGCGGCTTACGCTGAAGCCAGGCGCGTTTTGCCAGATTCAGCAGGTCCTGCTGGAAATCGGTAAAGGTAGCGCCGCCGATGCGGCTGACCACGCCCTGGAAGCAGAGCCCCGAGACGTCGCGATGCAGGCCAACGGCTTCGAACAGCTTCGAACAGCGGTAGGAAGCGATGGTCGAAATGCCCATTTTGGACATGATTTTGTAAAGGCCCTTATTGATGCCGTTACGGTAGTTCAGCATCAGGGTACGGTAATCTTTCTCGATCACGCCGCTGTCGGCCATTTTTGCCAGTGACTCATAGGCAAGATAGGGATAAATCGCCGTGGCGCCAAAGCCCAGCAAAACGGCGAAGTGGTGCGGATCGCGGGCGCTGGCGGTTTCAACAATGATGTTGGCATCGCAGCGCAGGTTTTTATCCACCAGGCGAGTCTGCACGGCACCAACCACCATAGGCACGGGGACAGGCAGGCGTTTTTCAGTGATGCCGCGGTCAGAGAGAACCAGTAAAACGGTGCCCGCTTTAACCAGCGCTTCAGCACGATCGCACAGCGCCAGAATGGTCGCTTCCAGCGAGCTTTCGGCGGGATCGAAAGTACAGTCGAGCGTATCCGCGCGATAAAACTCTTCATCCTGCGAGGTCAGCTGTTTGAAGTCTGAATAGAGCAGAATAGGGGATTTAAAGCTCAGACGGTGCGCCTGACCTTCCGCCTCGCAGAAGACGTTCATTTCGCGACCGATACTGGTAGCCAGCGACATAACATGCGCTTCACGCAGCGGATCGATAGGCGGGTTCGTCACCTGAGCGAACTGCTGGCGGAAATAGTCGTAAATGATGCGCGGGCGGCTGGAAAGCACGGCGAACGGCGTATCATCGCCCATCGATCCTACGGCTTCCTGACCGTTTTCACCCAGAACGCGGATAATGGCGTCCAGCTCTTCGCTGCTGTAGCCGAACTGTTTCTGGAACGTCGCCAGCAGATCGTCATCCATTTCACGGCTGCCAACCTGATCGTCCGGCAGACTCTCGAACGGCACCAGGCGGCGGACGTTTTTCTCCATCCACTCTTTATAAGGGTGGCGGCTTTTCAGATCGTTATCGGTTTCCGCTGAATGAAGAATACGGCCTGCACGGGTATCAATCACCATCAGCTCGCCGGGCCCTACGCGGCCTTTTTCCACCACTTCATCCGGCTGATAATCCCAGATGCCTACTTCAGAAGCGCAGGTAATCAGCTTATCTGTGGTAATCACGTAGCGCGCCGGGCGCAGGCCGTTACGGTCCAGATTACAGGCCGCATAACGGCCATCGGACATTACGATACCTGCCGGACCATCCCACGGCTCCATATGCATGGAGTTAAAGTCAAAGAAGTCGCGCAGCTCCGGATCCATATCCGGATTGTTCTGCCAGGCTGGCGGCACCAGAAGACGCATGGCGCGAATCAGATCCATGCCGCCGCTGAGGAACAATTCCAGCATATTGTCCATTGAGCTGGAGTCAGATCCGGTCTCATTGACGAACGGCGCTGCATCCTGCAAATCGGGAATGAGCGGGGTGCGGAATTTATAGGCGCGCGCTTTCGCCCATTGGCGGTTACCGGCGATGGTATTGATCTCACCGTTGTGCGCCATATAGCGGAAAGGCTGCGCCAGCGGCCAGCGCGGCACGGTATTGGTCGAGAAGCGCTGGTGGAACAGGCAGATGGCGGACTCAAGACGCAGGTCGGCCAGATCCAGGTAGAAGCGCGGCAAATCTGCCGGCATACAGAGACCTTTATAGATATTGACCTGGTTTGAGAAACTGCAAACGTAGAACTCTTTATCGGCAATGCGTTTCTCAATACGGCGGCGCGCCATATAAAGGCGGCGCTCCATATCGCGCGGACGCCAGCCAGCCGGCGCGTTGATAAACAGTTGCTCAATGCGCGGCATGGAGGAGAGCGCGATTTCGCCCAGCACTTCCCGGTTGACCGGGACTTCACGCCAGCCCACCACGGAGAGCGTTTCGCGTAAGACTTCTTCCTCCACGATACGACGGCTTTCACGAGCCAGTTCGTCATCCTGATTGAGGAACAGCATGCCGACGGCGTAATTTTTCGCCAGGCGCCAGCCGCAATCGGCGGCCACTACCCGGAAAAACCGGTCAGGTTTCTGCAATAACAGGCCGCAGCCGTCGCCGGTCTTGCCGTCAGCAAGGATCGCGCCACGGTGCTGCATACGGGCCAAAGCGTGGATAGCGGTTCGCACCACCTTATGGCTAGGTTCGCCTTCTATGTGGGCGATCAGGCCGAAACCACAGTTATCCTTTTCAAGGGATTTATCGTACAACATATCAGTGAACCTCCCCAGGCTCTGCGGGACTCCCTGCGCCGACGAAGGGCAGACGTAGAAAGGGCGCGGCGACAGGTTTTTACGAGCCAGGCTCACCTTTAATGTCGCCCCTCTATCTCTATCCGTTAGCGTCGGTGTCACAAGCGTTGAGGACTTGCTTCAGAGGGAATCTCAATAACTGCATAAGTATGACGGTCAGACGATCCGTCGAGAAAGCTTCCAGCGGATTTCCAACTTATCGGGAAAGCGTACTCAGGTCAACCGGGCCTCATGGCGCCGCTTTTAACCTGTTTTTACAGCTTAGTTCATTGATAATAAATGATTTTAATGCGTTTTTTCTGTCGATCGGTTCGCTGCGCTGGGGCGGGGAAGTGTGAGCTGTCTCACTATAGTGCAGGCGGCAAATCTCTGCACCATGCTGGTGCCCGGGTAATTGGTAGCAGGATGTGCTGGTTAAATGCCCTTCAACACTGAAATACACTGTTTTTAATGTTGCGTTATTTTTGCCTTAAACAGCGTTTCTTTATTAGAATTTTTAATCAACCTCATCATGAGTAAAGAGACGATTAATGTGAATTTTTATTCATAGTTTAGCGCGGTAGAATTTGATTTAACGTCGTCATCACCCTGAAATATCTCGTTGAACAGCTTAATGGGAGGCGTTCTCAGTCCGTAGCTTATGCAGTGGATTGTTGCAACTTTTCTTCTGGGGTCTCGCATCAACAATGTGATGGATGCCGGAATTTACTGCTTTACCGCTCCTGGTTTTTCGACACGAAAATGACAACGCCTGAGCCATAACGGCGCTAGTGCTCGTCATGCACCATACTGGTGCGGGCAGGCTGCTTCAGGAAGTATTCGCCTTTTCCGCTTTTACGCTATGATGCGGCAACTGGTCTGGAAGGAATCCCTAATGAAACAAATTCGGTTGTTAGCTCAGTACTATGTTGATCTTATGGTGAAGCTGGGGCTGGTCCGCTTCTCGCTGCTGCTGGCTTCAGCGCTGGTCGTACTGGCGATGATCGTGCAGATGGCTGTCACCATGGTGCTGCGCGGGCATGTGGAAAGCATTGATATTGTTCGTTCGGTGTTCTTTGGGCTGCTGATTACGCCCTGGGCCGTCTATTTTCTGTCGGTCGTGGTGGAACAGCTGGAGGAGTCCAGACAGCGTCTTTCCAGACTGGTGGATAAGCTTGAAGAGATGCGCCACCGCGATTTAGAACTCAACCAGCAAATGAAGGACAATATTACCCAGCTAAATCAGGAAATTGCGGATCGTATCAAGGCGGAAGAAGCGCGCCTGCAAATCGTAGACAAATTGAAAGAAGAGATGGCCCGGCGTGAAGAGGCGCAGATTGAACTGGAGCAGCAGTCCTCCTTTCTGCGCTCGTTTCTGGACGCCTCTCCCGATTTGGTATTCTACCGCAACATTGATGAGCAGTTTTCCGGCTGTAACCGCGCGATGGAACTGCTTACTGGTAAAAGTGAAAAACAGCTTATCGGCCTCACGCCCCGCGATGTTTATGATGAAGATGCCTCAACCAAGGTTCTGGAAACGGATGAAAAAGTATTTCGTCACAACGTCTCACTGACCTATGAACAGTGGCTGCAATATCCGGACGGGCGCAAAGCCTGTTTTGAGATCCGCAAGGTGCCTTACTACGACCGGGTCGGAAAACGTAGCGGGCTGATGGGCTTTGGACGCGATATTACGGAGCGTAAGCGCTATCAGGACGCGCTGGAAAGCGCCAGCAGGGAAAAGACCACCTTTATCTCAACGATCAGCCACGAGCTGCGTACGCCGCTTAATGGCATCGTCGGCCTGAGCCGCATACTCCTCGATACTGAGCTTAATCAGGAGCAGCTCAAGTATCTGAAAACCATCCATGTCTCAGCGATAACGCTCGGCAATATCTTCAACGACGTTATTGAGATGGATAAAATCGAGCGGCGCAAGGTTCAGCTGGATAACCAACCCATCGATTTCACCGGCTTCCTGGCCGATCTGGAAAATCTCTCCGGCCTGCTGGTGCAGCCGAAAGGGCTGCAGTTTGTCCTTGAGCCTGAACTGCCTCTCCCTCACAAGATTATTACCGACGGTACGCGTCTGCGTCAGATTCTGTGGAATCTGATCGGTAATGCCGTGAAGTTTACCCAGCAGGGGCGCATCGTGGTGCGGGTGGCCTGTCAGGGGGAGGATTCCCTGCGTTTTGAGGTTGAAGATTCCGGGATGGGGATCCCTGAGGATGAGCAGGATAAAATTTTCGCGATGTATTATCAGGTTAAGGATCAGCGAGGTGGCAAGCCCGCGACGGGCACCGGGATCGGCCTTGCCGTTTCTCGCCGGCTGGCGCAAAGCATGGGAGGCGACATCACGGTGCGCAGTTCACCAGGAGCAGGTTCCTGCTTTACGCTGACGGTGAATGCTCCCCGCATCGTTGAGCAAATCGAAGATGAGCAGCCCGCCGACGATATGCCGCTGCCTGCGCTGCACGTGCTGCTGGTTGAAGATATTGAACTGAACGTCGTGGTGGCGCGTTCTGTACTCGAGAAGTTAGGTAACAGCGTCGAGGTTGCCATGACGGGCGAGGCCGCTCTGGCGCTGTTTGATCCTGACGAATTCGATTTGGTGCTGCTGGATATTCAACTGCCCGATATGACCGGCCTTGATGTGGCCCGTGAAATTCATCGCCGCTACGCTGGTCATCATCTTCCACCGCTGGTGGCGCTGACGGCCAATGTACTGAAAGATAAGAAAGAGTATCTGGATGCGGGCATGGACGATGTGTTAAGCAAGCCGCTGGCCGTGCCTGCGCTGACCGCGATAATCAAAAAATATTGGGATTATCAGTACGACGAGACGGAAGCCCCACAGGAACCTCCGCTGGATGCGAAAAAACTGGCATTGCTGGATGTCGCCATGCTGGAGCAGTACATCGAACTGGTAGGCCCACAGTTAATTGAGCAGAGCCTGACGATGTTTGAGCAGATGATGCCGGGCTATCTGGAGGTGCTGGATTCAAACATGATGGCGCGTGACCAGAAAGGGATAGCGGAAGAGGGACACAAAATCAAAGGCGCAGCGGGGTCCGTCGGGCTGGTTCATTTGCAGCAGATCGCTAAACAGATACAGAGTCCGGAGCTGCCGGCATGGTGGGACAACGTTCAGGAGTGGATTGACGAGCTGAAACAGGAGTGGCGGCACGATGTGGATGTATTACGCAAATGGGTTTCTGACGCTGGAAAAAAATGACCCCGACCGAAGCCGGGGTGCGCGAATACTGCGCCAACACCAGGGAAAAGGGTAACCTGCGCTATTCTGAGAAGAAGAGTTTAAAAGCACAGGCGCGGTATTGGTGAAACGCTCAGGAACTACCTTAGCAAATCCTGCATCACATGTGACTAAATTCATTAAAATGTGTGATGTAGAGCAGCGTTCCTAGACAGAAAACATTAATTTGATGACACAGTCAAGTCTGGCGTGAATTTTAGCGTTGTATTGGTCGTTCTTCGTACGTTTGTGGCGTTTTTTGCCGGATTTGGATTAACATCTCGTAATGCACTACCGGTTTCAGCGCTAGCAGCGATGCTAAGAAAATGCCTCGCCACATTAACTGGGTTTAACTGGCTGTAACGCCTGTTTTTTTATGAGATTGACGTCTCCGTTTTTCTCCTGGGTTTCACCGGCATAGCGTCACTAGTAATGAACGTTTTTACCTATTAATCAAAATAATTTCACCGGTTATAATGGTTATATCGTTATAAATAAAAAGAGATTCAGCATGACGGCATAGCTGCCAGAGACAATTTTGGAACGATGGTTATAAGCCATTCAGCAAATATTTTCCGTCGGTACTGATAAGTTATGTGAATCATTTTGTTTTAAAGCTGTTCGCCGTTTTTTCTGACAGTTTAAGGAAACGTTAAGTTTCGGTTTGTAATGGAACCGATTCCTGATGCGCGGAAGTAATTGAAGCGGTAGGTGCATTTACATAATCCCCTGGGAATTTCATGGGTGTTACAGGCATTCATCTTTTATCTGATGCTTGAGGCCTTTCGTTTAAAAAGGCAGGATTGATCACAGTTTTTACGGGAAATGATAAGACAGAAATGGAAAAAACGTTATGAGTCGCCCTAAGAAAACGCTGTTAAAGCGCATCAGGTTCTGGCTGCTTTGCTGCTTTTCGGCCCTGGTGGGGGCAGGGGTCGCCGGCATTGTGCTGTTCTCCTTCCTGCCGGTTCCCTTCTCCGCCGTAATGGCTGAACGTCAGCTGAGTGCCTGGTTTAGCGGTAATTTTAGCTACGCTGCCCATTCAGATTGGGTAAAGCGTGACGCAATAGCAGACTGGATGCCGCTGGCGGTCATCGCCTCTGAGGACCAGAAGTTTCCTACCCATTGGGGCTTTGACGTGCAGGCGATTCAGTCGGTGTTGGATAAGGACGACGGGCGGATGCGGGGAGCCTCGACTATCACTCAGCAAACGGCGAAGAATCTCTTTTTATGGGATGGGCGTAGCTGGATACGTAAAGGGATTGAGGCGGGTTTGACGCTTGGTATTGAAACGGTCTGGACGAAACGTCGTATTCTGACCGTTTATCTGAACATAGCGGAGTTTGGGCACGGCATATTTGGCGTGGAGGAAGCGTCACAGCGCTTTTTTCATAAACCCGCCAGCCGTCTGACAATGTCAGAGGCTGCGCTACTGGCGGCCGTCCTGCCCAACCCGATTCGTTTTCGCGCCGATGCGCCTTCAGGCTATGTCCGGCAACGGCAGCAGTGGATCCTGCGTCAGATGAGACAGCTTGGCGGGGAAGGTTTTATTCAGAAGCACAAGCTGTAACAGCCTGTCGTCGCACCGGGCGCCGCTGCGCCCGGGAGTGCCGCGGTCACTCCTCATCAAAACCGGCATCAAAGAGCTCAATCACCGCCCTCAGCGCCATTTCTTCTTCCGGACCGTTCGCCTCGATTTCGATATGTCCCCCTTTTGCCGAATCCAGCATCAGCAGGGCAATCACGCTGCTTGCCTCTGCCTCAGTGCCGCTTTCGTTGCGCAAAAGGACTTCGGCATCAAAGCTCTGAACCAGCTCAAAAAGCTTCATCGCAGGCCGGGCGTGCATGCCCAGCTTATTTTTAATCTCTACAGTTTGCCTGACGGTCATGTTTTACGTTTTTCCAGCGTGCGATGGCGAGACTGAACATTTTTACCGCGCGACCGGAAATAGTCAGCAAGCTGCTCCGCGATATAGACTGAGCGATGTTTACCGCCGGTACAGCCGATGGCAACGGTAAGATAGCTACGGTTATTCGTTTCCAGCATCGGCAGCCAGAGCTCAAGGTAGCTTCGCGTCTGGTAGATGAAGTTATGCACTTCGGTATGACGATCGAGGAAGGCGGCGACGGGCCGGTCCAACCCCGTCATCGGACGCAGCTTCGGATCCCAGTGTGGGTTAGGCAAAAAACGAACATCAAAAACGTAGTCCGCATCGATGGGAATACCGTGCTTAAAGCCAAAGGATTCGAAGACCATCGTCAGCTCGCGTTCACGTTTGCCTAACAGGCGCGTACGCAGCATTTCTGCCAGCTCATGCACTGACATCTCCGACGTGTCTACAATCAGGTCGGCCCGCGAGCGCAGCGGCTCCAGCAGATCGCTCTCTTCGTCAATGGCGCTCTCCAGCGAAAGATTCTTGCTGGAAAGCGGATGCAGACGGCGCGTGTCGCTGTAGCGACGGATCAGCGTGTTACGATCGGCATCAAGAAAAAGAAGCTGTGGCGAGAAGCTGTCCGGCAGGCTGGTCAGGGCCTTTTCAAAAATCTCAGGCGATTCGGGCATGTTACGAACATCAATGCTGACCGCAGCAGACATATTGCGATCGGCCAGTGAGTTCGCCAGTTCAGGCAGTAAAGCTACGGGCAGGTTATCCACACAGTAAAAGCCCATATCCTCCAGCGCGCGGAGCGCGACGGACTTGCCGGAACCTGAACGCCCGCTGACGATCATCAGCACCATGACTTATTCTCCTGAGTTACCAGTAAGCCGGGGAACCCCTGCGTCAGCACAAGGGTATCCGGCACACGCTTATTCATTTAATCAGCCGGCGCCTGCCGACACAAAAGGTTAGTGACTCTCCTCCTGGCCCTCAGCCATGATCTCAAACAGCTCCTCGTCGCTCTGTGCTGCCCGCAGACGACGGCAGACGGTTTTATCAGCAAGGCGCCGGGCCACCAGCGAGAGCGTATGCAGATGCGTTTTACACTGGTCTGCAGGCACCAGCAGAGCGAACAACAGGTCGACCGGCTGATTATCGATGGCGTCAAAAGCGATGGGCTGATCGAGGCGTATAAAAACGCCAACCGCGCGCAGCGTATCTTCAACCAGCTTGCCATGAGGGATGGCAATACCGTTACCGATACCGGTACTTCCCATCCGTTCACGCGTCAGGATCGCTTCAAAAATTGTCTGGTGCGGAAGGTTAAGCTGCCTGGCTGCCAGCTCGCTGATGATTTCCAGCGCCCGCTTTTTACTCTGGCAGTGTACCCCGTTTCGGGTGCAGGAAACGCTTAGTA
The DNA here is from genome assembly GCA_050410775.1 of Pantoea sp. FN060301. Lineage (GTDB taxonomy): Bacteria > Pseudomonadota > Gammaproteobacteria > Enterobacterales > Enterobacteriaceae > Erwinia. Next base: position 3,773,574 of record CP191229.1, on the reverse strand, counting down.
CAGAGCCCAGTTCCAGTTTTAAGTCATTGTTCATCATAGGTTCACTTACGTGTTCACTTCCGCCTGGCCAGATGGCCTTCTTATTGATCAACGGCCCGTACCCTGTCAGCAGAGTACGGGCCGAAAATCTTCCGTCACCTCATTGTCAGATGAGGGTGACGAAAAAAGAATCAATGTCTGAGTGAAATTTAGTGTTGTTTCAGTTTGTCTTTGTGTTTGTTGAGTTGGCGAGTCAGCTTGTCGATCAGGCCGTCAATCGCCGCGTACATATCTTTATCTTCCGAGGTGGCATGCAGCTCTCCGCCATTTACATGCAGTGTGGCATCCGCGATTTGCGTGACCTTTTCCACTTTGAGAACAATGTAAACCTGATTTATCCGGTCAAAATAGTGCTCAAGCTTGGCAAATTTCGTCGTCACAAAATCCCGTAAAGGTTCAGTGATTTCAACATGCTGGCCAGTGATATTGAGTTGCATACGCTCTTCCTTATCTGTTCGTTCAGACCAGCTGTTTTCGCTGGTTTGAGGGCGGGATGGATAAAGACTCTCGGTACTTCGCGACGGTACGGCGTGCCACCATGATTCCCTGACTGGAAAGCAGGGCGGTCAGCTTGCTGTCGCTCAGAGGTTTGGCGGGATTCTCCGCCGAGATTAATTTTTTCACCAGCGCGCGTATCGCCGTGGAAGAGGCTTCGCCGCCCCCTTCGGTGCTGACGTGGCTGGAGAAAAAATACTTCAGTTCAAATATCCCTCGCGGACTGTGCAGATACTTCTGCGTGGTCACGCGGGAAATGGTGGACTCGTGCATTTCGACGGCGGTAGCGATATCCGCCAGCACCATCGGCCGCATAAATTCTTCACCCTGCTCAAAGAACGCCTGCTGCTGTTCGACAATGCAGCGCGTTACCTTGAGCAGCGTATCATTCCGGCTCTCAAGACTTTTAATCAGCCATTTCGCTTCCTGTAAATTGCTGCGAATAAACTGGCTGTCGCTGTCGTTACGCGTACTGCCGCCCATAGCAGCGTAGTGCTGATTGATTTTCAGCCGCGGCACGCTGTCTGAATTCAGCTCTACCGTCCAGCGATCGCGAACTTTGCGCACCAGTACGTCCGGTATGACGTATTCCGGCTCGCTGGTGTTAATCGACTGGCCGGGACGGGGATCGAGGGTCTGAATCAGCTGCATAGCGTTTTTTAACACGTCTTCTTTCAGACGGGTTACGCGCATCAGGCTGCGGAAATCATGGTTAGCCAGCAGATCAAGGTGTTCGCTAACGATAAGCGTAGCCTCTTTCAGGAAAGGGATCTCCGTAAACTGGGAAAGCTGGACCAGTAAACAGTCACGCAGGTCGCGGGCGCAGACGCCAACCGGATCGAACCGCTGTACGCGCTTCAGCACCGCCTCGACCTCATCCAGCGCGATCTCCTCATTGCCGAGGCTTTCCTGAATCTCCTGCAAGCCTGCGGTCAGGTAGCCGGTTTCATCCACGGCATTCACTATAGAAGTGGCGATGGCACGATCGGTATCGCTAAATGGCGTCAGCTCCACCTGCCACATCAGGTAATCCTGGAGCGACTGGGTGGTCTCGCCCTGATAAATGGGCAGTTCATCGTCGTGATAATCGGTTCCGGTGCCGGACGGAGTACCTGCGGTGTAGATTTCGTCCCAGGTCGCATCCAGCGGAAGTTCTTCCGGCATATCCTTTTGCTCAAGCGCTTCACGGGTATCGAGCGCTTCTTTTTCCTGATACTCGCGGGCGTCCACTTCCTCATGAATGTCGGTTTGTTCAAGCAGCGGGTTACTTTCCAGCGCCAGCTGAATTTCCTGCTGGAGTTCAAGCGTAGAGAGTTGCAGCAGGCGGATGGCCTGTTGCAGCTGTGGCGTCATGGCAAGCTGTTGGCTAAGCCTGAGTTGCAAACCTTGCTTCATATTCAGGATACTAATTCCTCAAAATTCCCGGCTGGTCTGGACACCTTATCAGAGTCTGAACTCTTCTCCCAAGTAGACTCGCTTAACTTGTTCATCCGCCAGGATTTCTTCCGGCGAGCCGTGGGCAATCAGATGCCCCTGGCTGACGATATAAGCCCGTTCACAGACCGCCAGGGTTTCCCGCACGTTATGGTCGGTGATCAGCACGCCAAGCCCGCTGTCACGCAGATGCTCAATGATCTTTTTGATATCGATAACGGAGATAGGATCCACCCCGGCGAAGGGCTCATCCAGCAGGATAAATTTAGGATTTGCCGCCAGCGCCCGGGCAATCTCCACCCTGCGCCGTTCACCGCCCGACAGCGCCTGACCCAGGCTGTTACGCAGGTGCTCAATGTGGAATTCGCTCATCAACTCATTGGCACGATCTTCACGCTGCTCTGTCGTTAAGTCGTCGCGAATCTGCAGCACCGCCATCAGGTTATCAAACACGCTGAGCCGGCGGAAAATCGACGCTTCCTGCGGCAAATAACCGATGCCCCGGCGCGCGCGCGCGTGAAGTGGCAGAATGCTGATATCTTCATCATCAATAATAATGCGGCCCGCATCGCGGGGAACGATGCCCACGACCATATAAAACGTTGTGGTTTTTCCCGCGCCGTTAGGGCCAAGTAAACCCACGATTTCGCCGGATTTTACCTTCAGGCTAACATCTTCGACTACGCGCCGGCCCTTGTAGGCCTTCGCCAGATTTTCCGCAATTAAAGTCGCCATTAGTTACTCTTTTTCTGTCCGTTTGACTGGGTGCCTTTGTCCTGTAGCTGCGAAGGCACCAGTACGGTAGTTACGCGCTTGCCGGAATCGCTGTAGGCCTGCATCTTCTGCTCTTTCACCAGATAGGTGATGCGGTCGCCCTTGACGTTGCTGTCCAGCTGTTCCAGATAGGCGTTAGTGGTCAGCTCAACAAAATCTTTAGCCAGCTCATAGTGCATTTTCTGCGCATGCCCTTTTACCGGTTTGCCATTATCCTGCATCTGATAAAACGTGGCCGGGTTGCCATAGGCATCAATGATCGTTTTGTTACTGTCGCCATCAGGACGGGTAACCACGACTTTATCCGCCGTGATCTTAATCGTCCCCTGAGTAACGATAACGTTGCCGGTAAAGGTGGCTACGTTGCCCAGCATGTCCAGCGCCTGATTTTCCGAGTTCACGTTAACCGGCTTGTCAGAGTCGCCCGTCAGGGCGAACGCAGGCAGACTGGCCGCTAACAGCAGGCCAAGGGTCAGAAACTTAAGGTTGTTTTTCATTTTGAATTTCATAGGAGGTTTTGACCTTTTCAATCAACTCGGCAGTTTTCTTCCGTAAATTCCCACGCAGTTTCATCCCGGTAGAGTTGAAGCTACGGCCATAAAGCGTGACCTGATCTTCTGACGTCACATCCTGTGTCACCAGGTTTACAACAGCGTTATCGGTCTTGATCCGATCAATTTGAGCGTCTTGCGTCAGGCTATTGACCTCAACATGACCATACAGGTAGAGCATACGATCTTTGGTTAGCTTGGCCTTATCCGCCCTGACGGACCAGGTAGGGATTTTATTTTCGTCATAGGTCGTCATTACCGGATTATCGAACCAGCTAACCGCTTCTTCCGAGAAGTGGGTGACTTTATCCGAGACCAGCTTATAGCTCAGTGCGCCTTGTGGATTATAAACCACCGTATTAGATGTCTGACTGGTATAGGTCGGCTCAAGTTCATTGGCGGTGACCGGTGAGGCGTCATCGTCGGGCCCGGCCAGATTCCAGCCGATTAATATCAGGGCCACGAGGGCCAGCAATAGCGTAATCCAACGCCGCGTTCTACTCATACCGACTGCCCTTTGGCCTCATCGAACTTACCCTGTGCCATCAGGATAAGGTCGCAAATTTCTCTTACGGCACCGCGTCCACCCGCGATACGGGTTACATAATCCGCACGGGGAAGCAGGACGGGATGGCCGTCTGCCACGCTGACGCTCAGCCCCACTTCGGCCATCACTGGCCAGTCGATCAGATCGTCACCAATGTAAGCGACCTGCTCCGGGCGTAACGACAGTTTATCCAGAAGTTCACGGAAGGCCAAAAGCTTATCTGACTGTCCCTGGTAAAGATGCGTAATGCCAAGCGTGGCGCAGCGATCTTCCAGCAGCTTTGCTTTGCGGCCGGTTATAATAGCGACTTCCACATCAGAGGTCAGCAGGCAGCGAATGCCATAACCGTCGCGAACGTTAAATCCCTTCAGCTCTTCACCACTATTTCCCTGATAGATCACGCCGTCTGACATGACGCCATCAACATCACAAATTAACAGCCTGATCTGGCTGGCGCATGTCATGACTTTCTGGCTAACCGTGCCGTAACAGGTTTCAATCCCTTCCGCTGCACTACTCATTACGTTTGTTCCTTTTTTAAACCACACCCGCGCGCAGCATGTCATGCATGTGCACCACGCCCAGCAACTGATCGCCATCGGCGACCATAACGGCAGTAATATTTCGGCTCTGCATCAGGTTCAGCGCATCGACCGCCAGAATATTGGGGCGTACTCTGATGCCGCCGGACGTCATCACGCTGGCGATGCTGGCGTGCTGAATGTCGATACCCATATCAAATACTCTGCGTAAATCACCGTCGGTGAAGATGCCTTCAATTTTCATTAAATCGTTGCAGATGACCGTCATTCCCATGTTTTTCCGCGTGATTTCCAGTAGCGCATCGCGCAGGGAAGCGTCACGACTGACGTGGGGGATCTCGTCACCAGTGTGCATAATATCACTGACGGTCAGCAACAGCTTGCGGCCCAGCGCACCACCAGGATGGGACAGGGCAAAATCTTCCGTGGTAAAGCCACGCGCTTTCAGCAGGGCGACGGCCAGCGCATCGCCCATAACCAGAGTGGCAGTGGTACTTGAAGTGGGAGCCAGCCCTAAGGGACAGGCTTCCTGAGGCACCTTAACACAGAGATGAATATCGGCTGCACGACCCATTGCGCTCTCCGGCTTGCTGGTAATGCAGATCAGCGAAACGTGCAGACGTTTCAGAACCGGTATCAGCGCCAGAATTTCTGACGACTCGCCAGAGTTTGAAATGGCGATAACAATATCGTCCGCGCCGACCATACCCAAATCGCCGTGGCTGGCTTCCGCCGGGTGAACAAAAAACGCTGGCGTACCGGTGCTGGCAAAGGTAGCCGCCATTTTTTTACCAATGTGGCCTGACTTGCCCATCCCCATAACCACTATTTTACCCAGACAGTGAGAGATAAGCTGACAGGCCTCGGTAAAGTCATCGTTAATATACTGATCGAGCTGTTCAAGCGCCTGACGTTCAATATTCAATACTTCTTTGCCAGCCTGCACAAAGTCAAAGCCGGGTTCGATGTTAGTCATCGCCATTTTTCCTCATCCTTTTACCAGAAGGTGGCCTCAGGCATCCAGTACAAGACCGCTACCCAGGCAATGAATCCGCAAAGTAGCAGCGCACCCGCAGGGCGGCCTATATAACGACTGCGTTGTAAACATAAAAGCGCAAACAGGGCGCTGACGCCGAGCATGAGCCAGTAATCGCGCGCAAAAGCATGGAAATCTACTCTTCCCGGGTGGATAAGCGCGGGCACGCCCAGCACGATGGCAATATTGTAGATGTTGGAGCCAATCAGGTTGCCGATCGCAATATCATCTTCGCCTTTCAGCGCGCCCGCGATAATGGTGGCCAGCTCCGGCAGGCTGGTGCCTACCGAGATAATCGTCAGGCCGATAACCAGTTCGCTGATGCCAAAATAGTCAGCAATGACGGTGGCGTTATCGATGATCATCCGGGTCGACATCGGTAGCATGACCAGGGCGACAGCCAGCCAAAGAAAGGCAACGGTATTCCCTGTGTCGTCACTGGGCAATTCCGCCAGCTGTTCCCGCGTCAGAGAATCATTATTGTCCCGTTCGGCGCGACGGGCGATTTTAATGATAAAGAGCAAATAGCCCGCCGCAAACGCGATCAGCGCGAGGCCATCATTGCGGCTCAGCGTGTCGTCAAACAGCACAATGCCGCAGAGCAGCGTCACCAGCAGCATTAACGGCAGCTCTCGTCTGAGCAGATTAGAGGTAACATTAAGAGGGTGGAGCAGGGCCGCACCCCCTAAAATCAGCAGAATATTTGTCATATTCGAGCCGATAACCGTACCGACAGCAATATCCATCTGCCCATGGGTCGCCGCCGAGAAAGAGACGATCAACTCGGGAAGCGACGTTCCTATGCCGACCACGGTCATGCCGATGATTAACGGGGGTATACCTGACGCGCGACAGAGGATGGCGGCGCTGTAAATCAGGCGATCGGCACCATATACCAGCAGGACCAAACCGATAATCAAGAGTGCTGTAGCTACGAGCATGAAATGTCCTTTGAACGGGTATAATCGTCGGCTTGCCTTGCGCGACGTTTAAAGCAAGGGCGAAAGGGATAATGGGCGTGATTTTGACGGTCTGAAAGCAAAAAGTAAAACTTATGCCAACTTTAGCCACATCACGGGAACAAGTTTCTGTAAAAGTGTTCTGTCGGGTGCTTATAGGCTACCATCGCAGAGAAATTATCTGCCTGTATATGTGAAGGGGTTTCTATGGGTAAGACGGAAACGAATCTGGTTGATGTCCGCAACGTCAGTTTTGCCCGCGGCGATCGGCCAGTTTTCGATAACATTTCGCTTACGGTGCCAAAAGGGAAAGTCACCGCCATTATGGGGCCCTCCGGCATTGGAAAAACAACGCTGCTGCGTTTAATCGGGGGGCAGCTACGACCCGACAGCGGAGAAATCTGGTTCAACGGTGAGAATATCCCGAGCCTCTCCCGCTCGCGTCTGTATGAAGCGCGTAAAAAGATGAGCATGCTGTTTCAGTCGGGCGCGCTCTTTACCGATCTGAACGTTTTTGACAATGTGGCCTGGCCGTTGCGTGAACATACTCAGCTTCCCTCACAATTACTGCACAGCACCGTGATGATGAAGCTTGAAGCCGTGGGTTTGCGCGGCGCGGCCATGCTGAAGCCTTCCGAGCTTTCTGGCGGGATGGCCAGACGTGCGGCGCTGGCCCGTGCTATTGCGCTTGAGCCGGATCTGATTATGTTTGATGAGCCCTTTGTTGGTCAGGATCCGATTACAATGGGGGTGCTGGTTAAGCTTATTGATGAACTGAACCACTCACTTGGCATGACCTGTATTGTGGTCTCGCATGATGTGCCTGAGGTCCTGAGCATCGCTGACTATGCCTATATTATTGCCGGTGAGAAAGTTATCGCCCAGGGAACGGCCAGCGCGCTGCATGACAATAAGGATGCCCGCGTGCGTCAGTTTATTGATGGTATCGCCGACGGCCCGGTACCCTTTCGCTTTCCCGCAGGGGATTATCTGCAAGACTTAGCTGGCTCAGGGAGTTAACCACTGATGTTTCTACATGTACTGGCGTCAGCAGGGCGTCAGGTTATTAATACCTGCGCCTCCTTTGGCCGGGCAGGGCTGATGCTCTTCCATGCGCTAGTCGGTATTCCCCGCTTCCGTAAGCATGCGCCGCTGGTGGTGAAGCAGCTTTATAGCATTGGCGTGCTGTCGCTGCTGATCATTGTTGTCTCGGGATTATTTATTGGCATGGTTCTGGGGCTCCAGGGCTATCTTGTCCTGAATACCTATGGCGCGGAAAGCAGCCTGGGCATGCTGGTGGCGCTTTCGCTTCTGCGGGAACTGGGGCCGGTGGTAACCGCGCTGCTTTTCGCCGGCAGGGCAGGCTCGGCGCTGACGGCGGAAATAGGGTTAATGAAGGCGACCGAGCAGCTCTCCAGCATGGAAATGATGGCAGTGGATCCGCTGCGCCGGATTATCTCACCGCGTTTCTGGGCCGGTTTCATCAGTATGCCGCTGCTGGCGCTGATTTTCGTCGCAGTGGGCATTCTGGGCGGTGCGATTGTTGGCGTCAGCTGGAAGGGCATTGACAGCGGCTTCTTCTGGTCGGCGATGCAAAACGCCGTCGACGTGCGCGCAGATATTCTTAACTGCGTCATCAAAAGCGCCGTGTTTGCCTTCACGGTAACCTGGATAGCGCTGTTTAACGGCTACGACGCGATCCCGACATCGGAAGGGATCAGTCGCGCCACAACGCGTACAGTAGTACATGCTTCTCTGGCAGTACTCGGTTTGGATTTTGTGCTCACCGCACTGATGTTTGGGAACTGATGCAATGCAAACGAAAAAAAGCGAAATTTGGGTAGGGGCGTTTTTACTGCTGGCGCTGTGTGCCGCCTTGTTCCTCTGCCTGCGCGTGGCGGATTTAAAATCGTTAGGCAATGCGCCTACCTGGAAGCTCTATGCGACTTTCGATAATATCGGCGGGCTGAAAACCGGATCGCCGGTCAAAATTGGGGGCGTGGTGATTGGTCGCGTTTCAGATATTACCCTCAATGAAAAAAACTATTTACCCCTCGTCACCATGGATATTGAGGACAGATATACCAAACTGCCTGACACCAGTTCACTGGCGGTCAGGACCTCTGGCCTGCTGGGTGAGCAATATCTGGCGCTGAATGTGGGATTCGACGATCCTGAAATGGGGACGGCTATGCTTAAGGACGGCAGTACATTACAGGATACTAAATCGGCGATGGTACTTGAGGATCTGATTGGTCAGTTCTTATATAAGAGCGACAACGATAACCAGAGCGCTTCGCCAGCGGAACCGGCAGCTAACGGGCAACCCACGCCGGCCACAATGACTACACCATAAGAGGACAAGCAATGTTTAAACGTTTCCTGATGGCGGCAATGCTGATTATTGCACCGGTTGTTGCTAATGCAGCGGTCGATAAAACGAATCCTTATCAGCTTATGAACGAGGCGGCGGAAAAAACCTTTTCGCGTCTTAAAAATGAACAACCGAAGATTCAGCAAGATCCAAACTATCTGCGTCAGATCGTTCGTGAAGAGCTGCTGCCCTATGTGCAGATTAAATATGCCGGTGCGCTAGTGTTGGGCCGTTATTACAAAGACGCAACCCCCGCGCAGCGTGAAGCTTATTTCAAAGCCTTTGGCGATTACCTGGCGCAGGCTTACGGTCAGGCGCTGGCGCTCTACAACGGGCAGACTTACCAGATTGCACCGGAACAGCCTTACGCAGAGGCGAATATTATCGCCATCCGCGTGACGATAGTTGATCCTAACGGCCGTCCGCCGGTTCGTCTGGATTTCCAGTGGCGTAAAAACAGCCGCACTGGTGAATGGCAGGCGTATGACATGATTGCTGAAGGCATCAGCATGATTACGACCAAGCAGAATGAATGGAGCGATACGCTGCGTCAGAAGGGCGTTGAGGGTCTGACGATCCTGCTGAAATCCTATGCAAACCAGCCTATTACGCTGGATAAGCAGCAGTAATGAGCGAGCAATTAAGCTGGCAGAGTGAGGCAGGACGGCTTCAGCTTGCGGGCGTTCTGGAGCGCGAAACGCTGCTGAGGCTCTGGGAAAAGCGTTTCGATGTGATGAAACAGATCGATACAATCGATGTGTCCGCCCTGAGCCGGGTGGATTCAGCGGGCCTGGCGCTGCTGGTGCATTTGCGACAGATCGCGCAGCAACAGGGAAAAACGCTGAGGTTCAGTGGGATAACCGACAAACTTCGTTCCCTGATCGCGCTCTATAACCTGCAACAAATTATACTCTCCGACTTCTGAAAAGAAGGTCAGAACCGGTACACCAAAAGCCCCCGCCACGTCGGGGGCTTTTTGCTTGTTTAAGATAGCGGCACTTTCCACTAAGATGTGTGCCTGTTAACGATCAACTGGATCCGGAAGCCTCATGGAAAATAGTGAAATTCAATCCGTGCTGATGAGCGCGTTACCTCTTCAGGAAGTTATTGTGACCGGCGACGGCAGTCACTTCCAGGTTATTGCGGTTGGCGAGCTGTTTGGCGAGCTGAGCCGCGTTAAAAAGCAGCAAACCGTTTATGCGCCGCTGATGGAATTTATTGCCGACAATCGTATTCATGCGGTGTCAATCAAGACCTACACCCCTGAAGAATGGGCGCGCGACCGTAAGCTGAACGGTTATTAAGTTGACTCGCTGATTTCATCGCGCAGGGCCGTGATGAGGCCGGCAACACTTTTATGATTAATGAGAACTGGTGCAATGGATAAATTTCGTGTGCAGGGTCCGACCCGTTTAAGCGGGGAAGTGACAATTTCTGGCGCCAAAAACGCGGCGCTGCCGATCCTGTTCGCTGCTCTGCTGGCGGAAGAGCCCGTAGAGATTCAGAATGTCCCGAAGCTAAAGGACATTGATACCACCATGAAGTTGTTGGGCCAGCTGGGAGTGAAAACCGACCGTAACGGTTCAGTACATCTGGATGCCAGCGAGGTGAGCATTTACTGCGCGCCTTATGAACTGGTAAAAACCATGCGGGCTTCGATCTGGGCGCTGGGACCCCTGGTGGCGCGCTTTGGTCAGGGTCAGGTATCACTACCAGGCGGCTGCGCAATTGGCGCCCGCCCTGTTGATCTGCACATTACCGGCCTGGAGCAGCTTGGTGCAGAAATCCGGCTGGAAGAAGGTTACGTCAAAGCTTCCGTGGATGGCCGCCTGAAGGGCGCGCATATCGTGATGGATAAGGTCAGCGTCGGCGCAACGGTCACCATTATGAGCGCCGCCACCCTGGCGACCGGCACCACCGTGATCGAAAATGCCGCACGTGAACCTGAAATCGTTGATACTGCGAACTTCCTTAACACGCTGGGCGCGAAGATCAGCGGTGCCGGCAGCGATCGTATTACCATCGAAGGCGTTGAGCGGCTGGGCGGCGGCGTCTACCGCGTGCTTCCCGATCGTATTGAAACCGGGACTTTCCTGATCGCTGCGGCTATCTCGGGCGGCAAAGTCCTCTGCCGTAACACGCAGCCGGATACGCTGGATGCTGTGCTGGCAAAACTGCGCGAAGCCGGAGCAGATATTGAGCAGGGTGAAGACTGGATCAGTCTTGATATGCACGGTAAGCGGCCAAAAGCCGTCAATTTCCGTACGGCACCACATCCCGGCTTCCCGACCGATATGCAGGCGCAGTTCAGCCTGTTGAACCTGGTGGCGGAAGGTACCGGCGTCATTACCGAAACCATCTTCGAAAACCGGTTTATGCACGTACCTGAGCTGATCCGCATGGGTGCGCATGCGGAAATCGAAAGCAACACGCTGATCTGTCACGGTGTGGAAAAACTTTCCGGTGCGCAGGTGATGGCTACCGACCTTCGGGCTTCAGCCAGCCTGGTGCTGGCTGGCTGCATTGCGGAAGGAACCACCACGGTCGATCGTATTTATCATATCGATCGCGGCTACGAGCATATCGAAGATAAGCTTAAAGCGTTAGGGGCCAATATTGAGCGCGTGAGCGGCGAAGAGTAAGCATACTCTCCGCGAACTAACGGGGGTAATAGCACGCGCTATTGCCCCTTTTTATTTTTCCGAATCAGCCCTTTACGGTCGATGAGGGCATGACTGACGGGATCGTAATAACGGCTGGGCCAGATCTCGGCCGGATGGATCCTGAGCGCATCAGCGATCAGCCATTCTCCTTTCGGCCAGGGACGAAACAGCGCGTTGGCGAGGGTTGAAGAGCTGAGTCCCGCCGTACGTGAAACCTCCGCGAGCGTAGTGCCCTGCTTACGAAGCGCCGCAATAATATCCGCGTTATGCCAGTCTTTTTTTACCCGCTGCATGCGTTATCCTCCTTGTACACATGATTTCAGGAAACTTTAACCTTATTTTCTTAAGCAAGCGCCGACTGTTGCACAGAGATGCTCATAAAACCTTTGGAAAACAGTCGATGAATGCGTAATGTTTATAACAATAATTCACCCGTTATTTCCAATAGTTTCCATAAATAGCGTTATTTTTGCGTGCTGTTACGCAAAAAAGCGTAACAAAAAAGGGTGATTACATCGCAGAGTAGAGTTGAGCAGAGGGAGGGGGAAAGTGGCTAATGACAGAAATCACAGGGCGCGGGTGACCCGCGCCTGCAACCCTTAAAATTCGCGCTGCACTGACATATGCGCTAACGCTTCCAGCGCGCTACGCCACGGTGATTCTGGCAACACTTGCAGAGCGGCAATCGCCTTATCCGCTTCCTGTTCGGCCACCTGACGGGTCCACTCAAGCGAACCGCAGAGGCGCATGGTTTCCAGAACGGGCTCCAGCAGATGGCGTCCATTACCCTCTTCGATTGCGCTCCGGATCATCGCGCTCTGTTCAGGGCTGCCGTTACGCATAGCGTGAAGGAGCGGCAGGGTTGGCTTGCCTTCACTAAGATCGTCGCCGACGTTTTTGCCCAGCGTTTTGCCGTCCGCGCTGTAGTCCAGCAGGTCGTCAATTAGCTGGAATGCCGTACCGATGTAGCGCCCATAATCCTGAAGTCCCTTTTCCTGTTCCGGCGTGGCGGAAGCCAGGATAGCGGAAGACTGTGCGGCAGCTTCAAACAGTCGCGCTGTTTTACTGTAAATCACCCGCATATAGCTCTCTTCAGTGATATCGGGATCGTTGCAGTTCATCAATTGCAGCACTTCGCCTTCGGCAATCACGTTAACGGCTTCGGACATCAGACCCAGCACGCGAAGCGATCCGATGCTGGTCATCATTTGAAAGGCGCGAGTGTAGATGAAGTCGCCAACCAGCACGCTGGCCGCATTGCCAAACGCCGCGTTAGCGGTGGCTTTGCCGCGGCGCATGTCTGATTCGTCTACGACGTCATCGTGCAAAAGCGTGGCGGTATGGATGAATTCAATCAGGGCGGCAACGGTAACGTGCTGCTTGCCCGTGTAGTTCACCGCCCGTGCCGCAAGGATAGCAATCATTGGGCGAATGCGTTTCCCACCGCCGCTGATGATGTAGTAGCCCAGCTGATTGATGAGGGAAACCTCAGAATTCAGCTGCTCAAGTATGGTTGCATTGACGTCCGCCATGTCCTGCGCGGTGAGTTCGTTTATCTGTTCTAAGTTCATCAGTCTGTTCAGCTATTGCTCAGTATGCTGCTAGGATAAGCGTCTTTACCGGTGCCTGCGGCATGTAATGTATAACAGATTGTACTTGAAAATGACGGCCTTGAAACGTTTGCATTCGCTTAGCGTTTTTTTTCTGCAATACCCCGCAACAGACACTTGTCATTACCGCTGAATTTGCGTAGAATTCGCGCCCTATTGTGAATATTTATAGCGCAGCCTGAAACCATGACGGCAAGCGCGAGAGCGGAGTTTTATATGTACGCGGTTTTCCAAAGTGGTGGTAAACAACACCGAGTAAGCGAAGGTCAGACCGTTCGCCTGGAAAAGCTGGACATCGCAACCGGCGAAACAATTGAATTCGACCAGGTTCTGATGATCGCTAATGGCGAAGACGTAACTATCGGCGCGCCGTTAGTTTCAGGTGGCGTGATCAAAGCAGAAATCATTGCTCACGGTCGTGGCGATAAAATCAAGATCGTCAAGTTCCGTCGCCGTAAGCACTATCGTAAGCAGCAGGGTCACCGTCAGTGGTTTACTGACGTGAAGATCACTGGCATCAGCGCCTAAGAGGAGATCTGACACATGGCACACAAAAAGGCTGGCGGCTCCACTCGAAATGGTCGCGATTCCAATGCAAAACGTCTGGGCGTTAAGCGTTTCGGCGGCGAATCTGTTCTGGCAGGTAGCATCATCGTTCGTCAGCGTGGCACCAAATTCCACGCGGGCACCAACGTAGGCTGCGGCCGTGACCATACCCTGTTTGCAACCGCAACCGGCAAGGTCCTGTTCGAAGTTAAAGGCCCGAACAACCGTAAATACATCAGCATCGTTGCTGAGTAAGGTTTTCGAGCCTGAAAGCGGTACCTGATACCGCTTTCCGCAGCGAATCGAAAAGCCCCGCTATGATGGCGGGGCTTTTTACATTCTGCTTTTCAGTCCGCAATCCCGCCGCTGGCGCCTGGGGATTTACAGCAATACGCTTTTTTGCTGTACACTTTATATTCAGCTGCACGATGTCTTATGGCGGATCCCCTTTCTGGTAATGACGCGAAGACAGGATTTGCGGCTCCAGATACCCTGTTTCCGTCACCCGACATCGCTGTTGGCCACGACGGATCACCCCCGGCTTTGCACGCTTTCTGTGCCGGGAGAATGATTTACGGAGAAGTAACATGAAGTTTGTTGATGAAGCGACGATCCTCGTTGCTGCGGGCGATGGCGGCAATGGCTGCGTCAGCTTCCGTCGTGAGAAATATATTCCCAGGGGCGGCCCGGACGGCGGTGACGGCGGCGACGGCGGTGACGTCTATATGCAGGCCGATGAGAACCTGAATACGCTGATCGACTACCGTTTTGAAAAATCTTTCCGTGCGGAACGTGGGCAGAACGGCCAGAGCCGTGACTGTACCGGCAAGCGCGGGAAAGACATTATTATTAAAGTGCCGGTCGGTACGCGTATTATCGATCAGGGTACCGGCGAGACGCTGGGTGATATGACGCACCACGGTCAGGTGCATATGGTCGCCAAAGGCGGCTGGCACGGGCTGGGGAATACCCGCTTCAAATCTTCCGTAAACCGCTCTCCGCGCCAGAAAACCATGGGTACGCCGGGCGAAAAGCGCGATCTGCAGCTGGAGCTGATGCTGCTGGCTGACGTGGGTATGCTGGGGCTGCCTAACGCCGGTAAATCGACCTTTATTCGTGCCGTCTCTGCCGCTAAGCCGAAAGTGGCTGACTATCCTTTTACCACCCTGGTGCCGAGCCTGGGCGTGGTGCGTATGGATAGCGAGCAGAGCTTTGTGGTGGCCGACATTCCGGGCCTGATTGAAGGGGCTTCTGATGGTGCAGGTCTGGGCATTCGTTTCCTTAAGCACCTGGAGCGCTGCCGCGTACTGCTGCACACTATCGATCTTGCGCCTATCGATGAATCCGATCCGGTCGAAAATGCCCGCATTATTCTGGGTGAGCTGGAGAAATACAGCGAGAAGCTATTCAGTAAACCACGCTGGCTGGTATTCAACAAAGTTGACCTGCTGGACCAGGAAGAGGCGGAAGCTCGTGCTAAAGCCATTGCGGACGCACTGGGCTGGACGGAGAAGTATTACCTGATCTCTGCCGCTAATCGCGTTGGCGTGAAGGAGCTGTGCTGGGACGTGATGTCCTTTATCAACGCGAATCCGAAAGAAGCCGAACTGGCCGCTAAAGAGCCTGAAAAAGTCGAATTCATGTGGGACGACTACCATCGTCAGCAGCTTGAAGAGGCTGACGCGGCGGTTGAAGATGACGATGAGTGGGATGAAGAGTGGGACGATGAGGACGACGAAGGCGTCGAATTTATCTACCAGCGCTAATGCTCAGAAGGGGACACAGATTGTGTCCCTTTTTTATTGGCTGCAATTCAGAAGGCACGCTTGCCCTCCGATCGCGACATGAGCTAAGCCATGAGGTTAAGTACCCCTGGCGCGATGGCTTCTGATGTTCTTACACCGGGCTGGGTAACTGGCCCGGTTTGAAAACAATCACGGTGGGGGTTCTTATCACCATGGTTAATCATTCCTTTGCTATCAGGACGCGATTTCAGGGCCGTCAGTTGTTCTGATAGACATCCTTGTAAAGCCGGCTCTCAAATCGAACCAGTGGAATACGACGCTGGCGATATTCCTTCGGCGGTACGGCATAACCGGAAAGGAACTGCACAAACGCCACGCGCTGCCCGCTGGCTGTTGTCATAAAGCCCGCGAGATTATAAACGCCCTGCAAAGAGCCCGTTTTCGCGGAAACCTTGCCATCCACGCCCGCTTCATGCAGCCCGCCACGGTAGCGTAAGGTGCCGTCATAGCCAGCCAGCGGCAGCAAGGAGATAAAGTTCAATTCCCGATCGTTTTGCGCAATATATTGTAGAACTTTCATCATCGTCGCCGGCGAAATCAGGTCGTGGCGCGACAGGCCGGATCCATCAACCTGAATGCTGTTACCAAGATCGATATCCGCTTTCTGACGAAGGATCTGCCGTACGGCATCTGAACCTGCACGCCAGGTTCCCGGTACGCCAAAGCGTTCATGACCAATAGTGCGAAAGACCGTATCGGCAATCATGTTGTCCGATTTTTTCAGCATGAGCTTCAGCAGGTGGTGCAAGGGCGCTGACTGCGTGCTGGCGAGCACGTTAGCGGGGGGCGTCACCAGCCGCTGGCGTACCAGATGACCGGAATAGTCGATGCCTGCCGTCTGAAGCTCTGCCTTCAGTAACGCACCGGCATAGCTGGCGCCATCCTGAATAGCAAACGCCAGCGGTAAGGGTTCCGTGCGCTGTGTCATGCAGCCGGTCAGGGTAAAGCGGTTAAGCTCGCCGGGAACGACATCGAGTTCGCAATACTGCGCGTCAGGAGACCCTTTTGCCAGCGTACGGACCTGACTGAACATATTGACCGGATAGAAGGAGGCGACGCGGATAAAGGCGTTATCGCCCGCCTCTGGCGCGCTGTAAAGGGAAACGGAGAAGCAGTTCCGGTCAACGATGGCTGCCGCAGGCGGGGCGCTGAAGCACTGCGTCATATCGTTCCACGGCCAGCCGGGCGCCTGATCGTGGCTGGCAAAAACGGAGGTATCAATCACCAGATTACCTTTAATATGCTGCACGCCCTGCTTCCTGAGCGCTGCGACCATATTTCGCAAATCCTGTCTCGTTAACGTAGGATCGCCGCCAAAACGCGCCACGAGATCGCCATTCAGCGTATCGCCGCTCAGGCTGCCTTTACTTTCCAGCTGGGTATGAAAACGGTAGTCGGGACCGAGCTGTAACAGAGCGGCCAGAGCAGTAATCACCTTTATCGTACTGGCTGGCAACGCCATCTGCTGACTGTTATAGTCAATGGAAGGGGTGCTTGCGCCTATTTTTTGAACGACCAGCGCCAGGTTTGCGCCTTCGGGTAAATATTTAACGTAGTTTTCTACCGGGGCAGCCTGGGCATTCAGCATAAATGCGCAGGTTAAGCCCGCTACAATTCTTAAAAATCGCATAATCTCGCGTTTACTGACAGGTGATGCAGCCATACTACGGTGCATTACGGTGGAAAGTAAACGATGACCCATAAGGAACTCTGGGGTAAAATACGTATCAAAATGCAAAACCTGCCGGGTCCTGAGCATTCCTCCGGGCCAGGGTTCTTTCGTTTGTAATTCAGTGGCAAGCGCCGCAGAACGCTTTTTCTGCATTAACCTGTCAGGATGACGAAATTTTGCACAGGACCGATTTTACGAGGTATTGAGATGAATCAGATTCCGATGACGTTAAGGGGCGCAGAAAAGCTGCGCGAAGAGCTCGAAGAGCTGAAAACCGTTAAACGCCCCAGAATTATTGCCTCAATTGCTGACGCGCGTGAGCATGGCGATCTGAAAGAAAACGCTGAATATCATGCTGCACGTGAAGAGCAGGGCTTTTGTGAAGGCCGTATCCAGGAAATTGAAGCAAAGCTGTCGAACGCTCAGGTGATCGATGTCACAAAAATGAACGCGAATGGTCGGGTGATCTTCGGTTCTACCGTCACCGTACTGAATCTGGACAGTGACGAAGAGTCAACCTATCGCATCGTGGGTGACGATGAGGCGAACTTTAAGCAAAATCTGATTTCGGTGAACTCTCCGATGGCGCGTGGCCTGATTGGTAAAGAAGTTGATGACATCACCGTCATCAAAACGCCGGGCGGCGACGTGGAATATGAAATCCTGAAAATAGAATATCTTTGATTTCTGCTACGCTGACCTGGGTCGACGTAATGTAAAGAAAGGAAAAAGGCCGCTATGCGGCCTTTTATCAACATCAGGAGCGTGGCACCTTTCACCCCGCCCAGGTTCAGGAATCTCTCCCGACCTCAGCGTGGAATGGCGATCTTGCGTTCTTTCGTTGGACGGTACAGCACCAGCGTCTTGCCGATAACCTGCACGTTAACCGCACGGGTTTCACGCACGATGGCCTCAACAACAAGGTTTTTAGTCTCACGGTCTTCCGTGGCGATTTTAACCTTGATGAGCTCGTGGTGCTCCAGTGCCTGTTCGATCTCGGCCAGCACCCCTTCGGTCAGACCATTGTTGCCGAGCATGACGACGGGCTTCAGCGGATGGGCCAGTCCTTTCAGGTGCTGTTTTTGTTTGGTACTCAGATTCATCGTATTTTTTACTTACATTGGGATTGAAAACGGGTCATTCTACCGCCATCTCTGGTGTATCACCAAATCGGCATGCTGATTTGTGCGGTTTATTTATCGCATACGTTGAATCATAGTTGGAAATTGTATGACTGGTAAAAAGCGTTCGGCCAGTTCCAGCCGCTGGCTGCAGGAACACTTTAGCGATAAATATGTGCTTCAGGCACAGAAAAAAGGGCTGCGTTCGCGCGCCTGGTTTAAACTTGATGAAATACAGCAAGGTGACAAGCTGTTTAAACCCGGTATGACCGTGGTCGATTTGGGAGCAGCCCCTGGCGGCTGGTCGCAATATGTGGTCACGCAAATCGGGTCTAAAGGGCGGGTTATCGCCTGTGATATCCTGCCAATGGATCCTATCGTTGGTGTCGATTTCCTTCAGGGTGACTTTCGTGATGAACTGGTATTGAAGGCCCTGCTGGAGCGCGTTGGCGATAAAAAAGTTCAGGTTGTGATGTCCGATATGGCCCCCAACATGACCGGCACGCCAGCCGTTGATATCCCCCGATCGATGTATTTAGTTGAGCTTGCGCTGGAAATGTGTCGAGATGTATTGGCACCCGGCGGCAGTTTTTTAGTGAAAGTGTTTCAGGGAGATGGCTTTGAAGATTACCTCCGGGAAATTCGCTCCCTGTTTACGAAAGTAAAAATTCGTAAGCCGGACGCTTCGCGCTCTCGTTCGCGTGAAGTGTACATTGTAGCGACTGGGCGCAAACTATAGCCATGACAGGTGGCTTCGCAGCAGAGCGGCAGACGCGACCTCCGACAGGCTTACGCAGGTAAGTGAGTCAGAGAGACGCCGTCGGCACCGCAGCGATTCCAACCAGGATGGTTATATAGTACCCTACGCTGTCTGTTAACACCGTTGTAAGAAGAGGTTAATCCCTTGAGTGACATGGCGAAAAACCTGATTCTCTGGTTAGTCATCGCAGTTGTGCTGATGTCTGTATTCCAGAGCTTTGGGCCCAGCGAGTCGAATGGCCGTAGGGTTGATTACTCTACCTTCCTGTCCGAAGTAAATCAGGATCAGGTCCGCGAGGCGCGGATTAACGGGCGTGAAATCAACGTTACCAAAAAAGACAGTAATAAATACACGACCTACATCCCCGTCAACGATCCCAAGTTGCTCGATAACCTGTTGACTAAAAATGTAAAAGTGGTTGGCGAACCGCCAGAAGAGCCGAGCCTGCTGGCCTCGATCTTCATTTCATGGTTCCCAATGCTGTTACTTATCGGTGTCTGGATCTTCTTTATGCGTCAGATGCAGGGCGGCGGCGGCAAGGGCGCGATGTCCTTCGGCAAAAGCAAAGCCCGCATGCTGACAGAAGATCAGATCAAAACCACCTTTGGCGATGTAGCCGGTTGCGACGAAGCGAAAGAGGAAGTGAGCGAGCTGGTTGAATACTTGCGCGAGCCGAGCCGCTTCCAGAAACTGGGCGGTAAAATTCCGAAAGGTGTGCTGATGGTGGGCCCACCGGGTACCGGTAAAACGCTGCTGGCAAAGGCTATCGCGGGCGAAGCGAAAGTGCCTTTCTTTACCATCTCCGGTTCTGACTTTGTTGAGATGTTTGTCGGTGTGGGTGCTTCCCGCGTCCGCGATATGTTTGAACAGGCGAAAAAAGCGGCACCGTGCATCATCTTTATCGATGAGATCGATGCGGTAGGTCGCCAGCGTGGCGCAGGCTTAGGCGGCGGTCACGATGAGCGCGAGCAGACGCTGAACCAGATGCTGGTTGAGATGGACGGCTTTGAAGGGAATGAAGGCATCATCGTCATTGCCGCAACCAACCGTCCGGACGTACTGGACCCGGCGCTGCTGCGTCCAGGCCGCTTCGACCGTCAGGTTGTGGTTGGACTGCCGGACGTGCGCGGTCGCGAGCAGATCCTGAAAGTGCATATGCGTCGCGTGCCGCTGGCTACCGATATCGATGCTTCTGTGATTGCTCGTGGTACCCCGGGTTTCTCGGGCGCCGATCTGGCTAACCTGGTCAATGAAGCTGCACTCTTTGCCGCTCGCGGTAATAAACGCGTCGTTTCAATGGTTGAGTTTGAAAAAGCGAAAGACAAAATCATGATGGGCGCGGAACGTCGCTCTATGGTGATGACGGAGTCGCAGAAAGAATCGACGGCTTATCACGAAGCGGGTCACGCCATCATTGGCCGACTGGTTCCTGAACACGATCCGGTACACAAGGTGACGATTATTCCTCGCGGACGTGCCCTGGGCGTGACTTTCTTCCTGCCGGAAGGCGATGCGATCAGCGCCAGCCGTCAGAAGCTGGAAAGTCAGATTTCAACGCTGTATGGCGGTCGTCTGGCCGAAGAGATTATCTATGGCCCTGAGCGTGTTTCTACCGGTGCGTCTAACGACATTAAGGTAGCTACTTCAATTGCACGCAACATGGTGACGCAGTGGGGCTTCTCGGAGAAACTTGGCCCGCTGCTCTATGCTGAAGAAGAGGGTGAAGTTTTCCTCGGCCGCTCGGTAGCGAAAGCGAAGCACATGTCTGATGAAACCGCGCGCATTATCGACCAGGAAGTCAAATCTCTGGTGGAAGGCAACTACCAGCGTGCACGTCGGATCCTGAATGAAAATATGGACATCCTTCACGCGATGAAAGACGCGCTGATGAAGTATGAAACCATTGATGCGCCTCAGATCGATGACCTGATGGCCCGCCGCGAAGTGCGGCCGCCAGCCGGTTGGACGGATCCGGGCAGCACCAATAATTCAGATAACAACGGTACGCCAAAGGCGCCGCGTCCGGTCGATGAACCGCGTACGCCAAATCCAGGCAATACCATGTCCGAACAGCTGGGCGACAAATAAGTCTCCTTTCTGTCAGACAAAAACTGAAACCCCGGCGCTGACCGGGGTTTTTTATATCCCCGCATTCGTTAAACTACCGGCCAGCCCGACCCGCCTTTTTTGCCTGGAGAAACCCAATCATGAAGCTGTACGCCCGCGATGCCGTTCTGGATCTGTCTCATCCCCATGTCATGGGCATTCTGAACGTGACGCCTGATTCTTTTTCAGATGGCGGAAAGCACAATGAGTTAGTCCAGGCGCTGACGCACGCTAACGAGATGATTAATGCCGGTGCCACTATCATTGATATCGGCGGGGAATCAACCCGCCCTGGCGCGGCTGAAGTCAGCGCTGAGCAGGAGCTGGAACGCGTTATCCCGGTTATTGAGGCTATCGCTCAGCGCTTTGAGGTTTGGGTGTCAGTCGATACTTCCAAGCCTGAGGTGATCCGCGAGTCGGCTCGTGCCGGAGCGCATATCATCAATGATATTCGCTCCCTGAGCGAACCTGGCGCGCTGGAAGCCGCAGCAGAGACCGGCTTACCCGTTTGTCTGATGCATATGCAGGGCGCCCCCCAGACCATGCAGCAGGCGCCGAAGTACAGCCATCTTCTGCAGGAAGTGAATGATTACTTCATCGAACAGATTGCGCGCTGCGAACGTGCAGGGATCAAAAAAACGCAACTGCTGCTCGACCCGGGATTCGGTTTCGGTAAGAATCTCTCGCACAATTATCAGCTACTGGCGCACCTTGCCGATTTTCACCACTTCGGATTACCACTGCTGGTTGGCATGTCGCGAAAGAGTATGATCGGGCAACTCCTGAACGTCGGGCCGTCGCAGCGACTCACCGGCAGCCTGGCCTGTGCGGTGATAGCGGCAATGCAGGGCGCGCATATTCTGCGCGTTCACGATGTAAAAGAAACCGTCGAGGCGATGCGCATCGTCGAAGCAACACTGTCAGCGAAGGAAAAGTAAGGCTATGAGCAATCGTAAGTATTTTGGTACCGATGGCATCCGCGGCAAAGTGGGTGAGACGCCTATCACGCCTGATTTCGTGCTGAAGCTCGGCTGGGCAGCCGGGAAAGTTCTGGCAAGAAACGGCTCTAAAAAAATTATCATTGGCAAGGACACGCGTATCTCTGGCTATATGCTGGAATCCGCCCTGGAGGCGGGTCTGGCGGCTGCAGGCCTTTCTGCGGCCTTTACCGGTCCTATGCCAACGCCAGCCATTGCCTACCTGACCAGAACATTCCGTGCTGAAGCAGGGATCGTCATCTCTGCCTCTCATAACCCCTTTGATGACAATGGCATCAAATTTTTCTCCATCGAAGGCACCAAGCTGCCTGATGAGGTGGAAGAAGCGATTGAAGCGGAGCTGGAGAAGCCGATTACCTGCGTGGAATCAGCTGCGCTGGGCCGCGCCAGCCGTATCGTTGATGCCGCCGGTCGCTATATCGAATTCTGTAAGGGAACCTTCCCTAGCGAACTGAGCCTGAATGGACTGAAGGTTGTGGTGGACTGTGCTAACGGCGCCACCTACCACATTGCCCCTAATGTGCTGCGTGAGCTGGGCGCAACGGTGATTACGATTGGTATTCAGCCTGATGGCATGAATATTAACAAAGGGTGTGGGGCTACCGACATGCGTCAGCTTCAGGAACGCGTACTGGCGGAGAAAGCGGATGTTGGCCTGGCCTATGACGGCGATGGCGACCGCATCATGATGGTGGACCATCTGGGCCATAAAGTGGATGGCGACCAGATACTTTACATCATTGCCCGTGAGGGATTACGTCAGGGCCAGCTGCGTGGCGGCGTCGTGGGCACGCTGATGAGCAATATGGGCCTTGAGTTGGCGCTCAAACAGCTCGGCATTCCCTTTGCCCGGGCGAAAGTAGGCGACCGCTACGTGCTGGAAAAATTGCAGGAGAAGGGCTGGCGACTGGGGGCCGAGAACTCCGGTCACGTGATCTTGCTCGACAAGACGACCACCGGCGACGGTATTGTGGCCGGTTTGCAAGTGCTTACCGCGATGGTACGTAACCATATGACCCTGCACGACCTTTGCAGTGGGATGAAACTGCTGCCGCAAATCCTGGTGAACGTGCGCTTCAGCGGTACGACAGACCCACTGGAAGACGAAACTGTGAAAGCGGTAACGGCTGAAGTGGAGAAAGCGCTTAATGGGCGTGGACGCGTGCTGCTGCGTAAATCAGGGACTGAACCGCTGATCCGGGTAATGGTGGAAGGCGAGGACGAGGCGCAGGTCACCGCGCTGGCGCACCGTATTGCTGATGCAGTCAAGGCTGTATAATCAGTCTCAGTTCGCCACTGTGGCAGGGGCTTAAGCCCGGCAGTATCAGAAGACCGGGCTGCATTCTTTCTGGCCCGCTCTTCGTCGAAAAAAACCGCTGAAACTTGCCAGGACGCAACGTGACTGATAGCTTTTTTTTGCTATAAAATCAGGCTGATTCGTTCAGAAATGCGACGCTTTTTACGCTTTTGCTGATTTTTTCTGCAATCAGTCGGGGCGTGATAAATTGCTCTTGCACAGCAGGGCAGGTTTGGTTAGTATTCACACCCGCTTCTGATGGGTAGTGACAACGCTATCAATCAAACTGGTTTGAAGCTTTTGATGTGCGGTTTCCGCGCAAGGAACAGGTTGAATATGTACGAAGCTCTTTTAGTAGTTTTCCTTATTGTGGCAATCGGCCTTGTTGGTCTGATCATGCTGCAGCAAGGTAAAGGCGCTGATATGGGCGCGTCATTTGGTGCAGGCTCTTCTGCAACGCTGTTTGGCTCTAACGGTTCTGGCAACTTTATGACCCGTATGACCGCAGTGCTGGCAGCATTGTTCTTCATCATCAGCTTGGTTCTGGGCAACCTCAACAGCAACAAAACCCAGAAAGGAAGCGAGTGGGAAAACCTGACTCAGCCTGCACAGTCGCAGCAGAGCCAGCCAGCGAAACCGGCCTCGCCGTCTAGCGATATCCCGCAGTAAGCAGTAAGCAACGTCATTTCGACGCGACAGAAATAAAAAAGTCGCAATCTTTTGTGCCGTGGTGGTGGAATTGGTAGACACGCTACCTTGAGGTGGTAGTGCCCGCATGGGCTTACGGGTTCAAGTCCCGTCCTCGGTACCAAATCAGTTTTGCTTGCATTTTATGCAAGGTCGGCGTAGTATTTGCCACGTTTTCGGACGCGGGGTGGAGCAGCCTGGTAGCTCGTCGGGCTCATAACCCGAAGGTCGTCGGTTCAAATCCGGCCCCCGCAACCACTTTCCCTTAGAGTTCTTTTTCAAATATACTGTATGCAACGTAACGCGCATTTCAGCAGATTTTGAAAAAAATTCTTTTGGATTGTGCCGAACCGCCAGTGATGGCGTACAGGGTCCAGTCGCATAAAGCCCCGAATTTTCGGGGTTTTTTGTTATCAGGAAACAGCACACTGGGCTATTAAGCCCTTTTTTTATGTCTTGGGGGTGGGATTGTCCACATTAGAGCAAAAATTAACAGAGCTGATTTCAGCACCGGTAGAAGCGTTAGGCTACGAACTGGTTGGTATTGAGTTTGTACGCGCTCGCACATCCACGTTGCGCATCTATATTGATAGTGAAGATGGCATCACTGTTGACGATTGCGCTGATGTCAGCCACCAGGTAAGCGCCGTATTCGACGTTGAAGATCCGATAACCGTCGCTTACCACCTTGAAGTCTCCTCACCAGGCCTTGAGCGCCCACTCTTCACCGCTGAGCACTACGCACGATTTACCGGCGAAGAAGTAAGCCTGGTGCTGCGTATGGCCGTACAGAACCGCCGCAAATGGCAGGGAATCATTAAATCTGTTGAAGGTGAAATGATCACTGTTACCGTTGAGGGTAACGACGAAGTGTTCGCGCTGAGCAATATCCAGAAGGCGAACCTGGTTCCCCACTTTTAAAAGTCCGGATTGAGGCATACCAGGATGAACAAAGAAATCTTAGCTGTAGTCGAGGCCGTATCGAACGAAAAATCTCTCCCGCGTGAGAAGATTTTCGAAGCGCTGGAAAGCGCCCTGGCGACAGCAACCAAGAAAAAATATGAGCAGGAAATCGACGTCCGCGTCAGCATCGATCGCAAAAGCGGCGACTTTGACACTTTCCGCCGCTGGGTTATCGTTGACGAAGTGACGATGCCAACGCGTGAAATCACCCTTGATGCTGCGCGCTACGAAGATGAATCACTCAATCTGGGCGAATATGTTGAGGACCAGATTGAATCTGTGACCTTTGACCGTATCACCACGCAGACGGCCAAGCAGGTTATCGTGCAGAAAGTGCGCGAAGCTGAACGCGCCATGGTGGTCGATCAGTTCCGCGAGCAGGAAGGCGAGATCATCACCGGCGTGGTGAAGAAAGTAAACCGCGACAATATCTCTCTGGATTTGGGCAGTAACGCAGAGGCCGTCATCATTCGTGAAGACATGCTGCCGCGTGAAAACTTCCGTCCGGGTGACCGTATTCGCGGGGTGCTTTACGCTGTGCGCCCTGAAGCACGCGGTGCTCAGCTGTTCGTCAGCCGTTCCAAACCGGAGATGCTGATTGAACTTTTCCGCATTGAAGTGCCGGAAATCGGCGAAGAAGTGATTGAAATTAAAGCTGCCGCGCGCGATCCAGGCTCCCGTGCCAAAATCGCCGTGAAAACCAATGACAAGCGCATCGACCCGGTCGGCGCCTGCGTGGGAATGCGCGGTGCACGTGTTCAGGCGGTATCCAGCGAGCTGGGTGGCGAGCGTATTGATATCGTACTGTGGGATGATAATCCTGCACAGTTCGTTATCAACGCAATGGCCCCGGCGGATGTCGCCTCTATCGTGGTGGATGAAGATAACCACACCATGGATATCGCTGTTGAAGCCGGAAATCTGGCTCAGGCGATCGGCCGTAATGGCCAAAACGTCCGTCTCGCTTCGCAGCTGAGTGGCTGGGAGCTGAACGTGATGACGGTCGACGATCTGCAAGCGAAGCATCAGGCTGAAGCCCATGCCGCCATCGACGTCTTTACCAAACATCTCGATATTGATGAAGACTTTGCCACCGTGCTGGTCGAAGAGGGCTTCTCTTCGCTGGAAGAACTGGCTTACGTCCCGATCAATGAGCTGTTGGAAATCGACGGTCTGGATGAAGAGACAGTAGAAGCGCTGCGCGATCGTGCGAAAAATGCGTTAACCACTCTGGCTCTCGCCAAAGAAGAGAGCCTCGGCGACAACCAGCCGGCAGACGATTTGCTGGGTCTGGAAGGTCTTGATCGCGAACTGGCGTACAAGCTGGCAGCGAAAGGCGTATGCACGCTGGAAGATCTTGCCGAGCAGGGTGTTGACGATCTGACAGATATTGATGGCCTGAACGACGAACAGGCTGGTGAGCTGATTATGGCTGCACGTAATATCTGCTGGTTCGGCGACGACGCGTAATAAACTGTAAGCAGGAAGGAACAGCATGACAGATGTAACCGTAAAATCGCTGGCCGCAGAGATTCAGACCCCGGTAGAACGCCTGGTACAGCAATTTGCTGATGCAGGGATCCGTAAGACTGAAACAGACTCTGTGACGCAGCAGGAAAAAGAGACGCTCCTTAACCATTTGAACCGTGACCACACCAGCGGTTCTGGTAAACTGACTCTGCAGCGCAAGACGCGCAGCACCTTGAATATTCCTGGCACCGGCGGTAAAAGTAAGTCGGTGCAAATTGAAGTCCGCAAAAAGCGCACCTATGTAAAAGGCGATCCTGCCGAAGCCGAGCAGGCTGAAGCAGAAGAGCAGGCACAGCGTGAAGCGGAAGAACTGGCTCGTCGTGAGGCTGAAGAACAAGCCAAGCGCGAAGCTCAAG
This sequence comes from Pantoea sp. FN060301, assembly GCA_050410775.1. GTDB lineage: Bacteria > Pseudomonadota > Gammaproteobacteria > Enterobacterales > Enterobacteriaceae > Erwinia. The sequence continues at coordinate 3,746,709 of CP191229.1, read as the reverse complement.
AGAAAGCGAAGCGTGAAGCCGAGGAGCAGGCTAAACGTGAGGCAGCTGATAAAGCCAAACGTGAAGCAGCGGAAAAAGACAAAGTGAGCAATCAACATACCGACGATATGACCCGGGCTACCCAATCTGACAAAGCCCGTCGCGAAGCCGAAGCCGCAGAGCTGAAGCGTAAAGCTGAAGAAGAAGCGCGTCGCAAGATCGAAGAAGAAGCGAAGCGCGTAGCGGAAGAGGCCCGTAAAATGGCGGAAGAGAAGGGCTCCGAGTGGGCTGAAGCGGAGAAAGAAGTGGAAGATACTTCTGACTACCACGTCACCACCTCTACCCACGCTCGTGCGGCAGAAGATGAGAACGACGCGCAGGTTGAAGGCGACCGTCGTACCCGCGCTGCCCGTCCGGCTAAACCGGCACAGCGCAAGAAAGGCAACAAGCATTCTGAAGCCAAAACTGACCGTGAAGAAGCGCGTGCGCAGTTCCGCGGCGGTAAAGGCGGCAAGCGCAAGCCGAGCACGCTTCAGCAGGGCTTCAACAAGCCGGCTCAGGCTGTTAACCGCGACGTAATCATCGGTGAAACTATCACCGTAGCGGAACTGGCTAACAAAATGGCGGTGAAAGGCTCTCAGGTCATCAAAGCGATGATGAAACTGGGCGCAATGGCCACCATTAACCAGGTTATCGATCAGGAAACTGCCCAGCTGGTAGCGGAAGAGATGGGTCACAAAGTGACGCTGCGCCGTGAGAATGAGCTGGAAGAAGCGGTAATGAGCGATCGTGATACCGATGCTGCGATGGAGTCCCGCGCGCCGGTGGTGACCATCATGGGTCACGTTGACCACGGTAAAACCTCACTGCTGGACTACATTCGCTCCACCAAAGTCGCCTCAGGCGAAGCGGGCGGCATTACCCAGCACATCGGTGCATACCACGTTGAAACCGACAACGGTATGGTTACCTTCCTGGATACCCCTGGCCACGCCGCGTTTACCGCCATGCGTGCTCGTGGTGCTCAGGCAACGGATATCGTTATCCTGGTTGTGGCCGCCGACGATGGCGTCATGCCACAGACTATCGAAGCTATTCAGCATGCTAAAGCGGCGAAAGTGCCGGTTGTCGTTGCGGTGAACAAGGTCGATAAGCCAGAAGCCGATCCGGATCGCGTTAAAAACGAACTGACTCAGTACGGTATCGTGCCGGAAGAGTGGGGCGGCGAAAACATGTTCGTCAACGTATCGGCGAAAGCGGGTACCGGTATCGATGACCTGCTGAACGCGATCCTGCTGCAGGCGGAAGTCCTGGAGCTGACTGCGGTTCGTCAGGGCATGGCAAGCGGCGTGGTTATCGAATCCTTCCTGGATAAAGGTCGTGGTCCGGTTGCTACCGTTCTGGTGCGCGAAGGTACGCTGAATAAAGGCGATATCGTGCTCTGCGGCTTTGAGTATGGCCGCGTGCGCGCCATGCGTGATGAACTGGGACGTGAAGTCACAGTAGCCGGCCCGTCTATCCCGGTTGAGATCCTTGGTCTGTCAGGTGTACCTGCTGCCGGTGATGAAGCGACCGTGGTGCGTGACGAGAAGAAAGCGCGTGAAGTTGCGCTCTATCGTCAGGGCAAATTCCGCGAAGTTAAGCTGGCTCGTCAGCAGAAGTCCAAGCTGGAAAACATGTTCGCCAACATGACCGAAGGCGAAGTGTCCGAGCTGAACATCGTGCTGAAAGCCGACGTTCAGGGTTCTGTCGAAGCGATCACCGACTCCCTGCTGAAGCTGTCGACCGAAGAAGTGAAGGTCAAAATCGTTGGCTCCGGCGTTGGTGGTATCACCGAGACCGATGCCACGCTGGCTGCAGCCTCTAACGCAATTCTGGTTGGCTTCAACGTGCGTGCTGATGCCTCTGCCCGTCGCGTCATCGATTCAGAAAGTCTGGATCTGCGTTACTACTCCGTCATCTATAACCTGATTGATGAAGTGAAGCAGGCGATGAGCGGTATGCTGGCGCCTGAGTACAAGCACCAGATCACCGGCCTGGCCGAAGTGCGTGACGTGTTCAAATCACCGAAGTTTGGTGCTGTCGCGGGCTGTATGGTGACCGAAGGCAACATCAAACGTCACAACCCAATCCGCGTCCTGCGCGACAACGTGGTTATCTACGAAGGCGAGCTGGAATCTCTGCGTCGCTTCAAGGATGACGTCAACGAAGTCCGTAACGGCATGGAATGTGGTATCGGCGTGAAGAACTACAACGATGTTCGCGTTGGCGATATGATCGAAGTCTTCGAAATTATCGAAATACAGCGTACCATCGCGTAATAGCTCGTTTAAATAGCGACGTATGCGGGAGGCCATCGTGCCTCCCGCAATCTGTATCCCCCCTTATGCGTGAAGGCTGCTGGCGCTCAGACTCTGTTATCGCAGGGCGCAGACCAGCAAGTTTGGCGACCCAAACGAACGGGGAGCATCGCAGTAGCAAGTTCTGGCTCAACCCCCTTCAGATAACGCGCACAAAGCTCGTTTTCTGTCCTGTCAGGCCTGAACGCCGTCCGCTATGCCCTGCACCTTCAGCCTTGATAATGAACTATGGTTACTTTGTCGGCCTCACTCTGATTAGTGAGGGGATACAGTCTCAATATGGAGAATATTAATATGCCGAAAGAATTTGGCCGTCCACAGCGCGTATCTCAGGAACTGCAAAAAGAGATCGCCATTATTTTACAGCGTGAGATCAAAGATCCCCGTCTGGGCATGATGGTAACTGTTTCAGGCGTGGAGCTCTCCCGTGACCTGGCCTATGCCAAAGTATTTGTTACCTTCCTGAATGACAAAGATGAAGACGCTATCAAAGGCGGCCTGCGCGCGCTGGGCGATTCCACGGGATACATCCGCTCACTGCTGGGTAAAGCAATGCGCCTGCGTATCGTGCCTGAACTGACCTTCTTCTATGACAACTCGCTGGTTGAAGGGATGCGCATGTCTAACCTGGTGACAAACGTGGTCAAAAACGACGCTGAGCGCCGTGGACCGGGCGAACAGCAGGAAGAAGACAAGAAGGAAGACTGATGAGCCGTCCTCGTCGTCGCGGTCGCGACGTCCACGGTGTTCTGCTGCTGGACAAACCTCAGGGGCTTTCAAGCAATGATGCCCTGCAGAAAGTAAAGCGGTTGTTCACGGCAAACCGTGCCGGCCACACTGGCGCACTGGATCCGCTGGCGACAGGCATGCTGCCTATCTGCCTGGGCGAAGCTACCAAGTTTTCCCAGTATCTGCTGGACTCAGATAAACGTTACCGCGTGATTGCCCGCCTGGGTCAGCGGACAGACACTTCTGACGCCGATGGTGCGGTAATCAGTGAGCGTCCGGTAACGTTTACGCAGGAAGAGCTGGATCGCGCGCTGGAGAGTTTCCGTGGTGAAACCCAGCAGGTGCCGTCCATGTACTCAGCGCTGAAGTATCAGGGCCGCAAGCTGTATGAATATGCCCGTGAGGGTATTGAAGTTCCGCGCGAAGCACGCAGCATCACCGTGTACGACCTGCAGTTTATCCGCTGGGAAGGGAATGAGCTTGAGCTGGAAATACACTGCTCAAAAGGCACTTATATCCGCACCATCACCGACGATCTTGGCGAGATGCTGGGCTGTGGCGCACACGTGATTTTTCTGCGGCGCCTGCAGGTAGCCACCTATCCCATCACCAGTATGGTGACGCTGGAGCAGCTGGCCGCGCTGAGTGAAGAAGCTTACCGCACAGAGCGAACGCCTGCGGATCTGCTGGACCCTTTACTGATGCCGATGGACAGTCCGGCGGCGGCCTGGCCCGAGGTCAATCTGCCGGCCACCGTCTCCGCTTACTTTAAGCAGGGCATGCCGGTGCAGGCGGCTAACGCGCCGGATTCCGGGCTGGTCAGGGTGACGGAAGGCGATGAACGCAAGTTTATCGGCATGGCGGAAATTGCGCAGGATGGCCGCGTCGCACCACGGCGGCTGGTTGTAGAATATTCCGACTAGTCATTTGCGTAAGTTTGCGGCTAAGAGTAGAATGGCGCGGCTTTACACTGGGTTGCTGAATTAGAGATCGGCGCCTGTACATTTATCTTATAATTTGGAGTTGTAATATGTCTCTAAGTGTTGAAACTAAAGCGCAGATCGTTGCCGATTACGGTCGTGATGCTAACGACAGTGGTTCTACCGAAGTTCAGGTTGCTCTGCTGACTGCTCAGATTAACCACCTGCAGGGTCACTTCTCTGAGCACAAAAAAGACCACCACAGCCGTCGCGGTCTGCTGCGTATGGTTTCCCAGCGTCGTAAGCTGCTGGATTACCTGAAGCGTAAAGACGTTGCGCGTTACACCAGCCTGATCGAGCGTCTGGGTCTGCGTCGCTAAGTCTCAGAATCCGCCACGCCATCGTTTCAGCGCAATCTGAACCGAAAAACGGCATAAAGGCAGATTCGTGCGAGTTTCGCTAAAAAGGGGCCTTTAGGGCCCCTTTTTTCAGGTGAGCCGCAGCATTTCCGACCAAACTATTGTATTGTTTACGAGTGTGATCTTCAGTTGCAGCGTTTCGCGCGGCTAATGAGAGGCTTTATTCCCGGGCGGGGATTAAAGATTGTCATTAGTCGCGAGGATGCAGATGAGGATTGAAAATTAACGGCAGAGTCAGTGCTCTGCCAGGACGTTAAGGACATAATTTTGCTGAATCCGATCGTAAGAAAATTCCAGTATGGTCAGCATACCGTCACCCTTGAGACCGGTATGATGGCTCGTCAGGCAACCGCAGCCGTAATGGTAAGCATGGACGACACCGCCGTCTTCGTGACCGTTGTTGGTAAGAAAAGCGCCAAGCCAGGCCAGGACTTTTTCCCGTTGACCGTTAACTATCAGGAGCGTACTTACGCTGCTGGTCGTATTCCGGGCAGCTTCTTCCGTCGTGAAGGCCGTCCAAGCGAAGGTGAAACGCTGACCTCGCGTCTGATTGACCGTCCTGTTCGCCCGCTGTTCCCTGAAGGATTTGTTAACGAAGTCCAGGTTATCGCTACCGTGGTTTCCGTTAACCCGCAGGTTAACCCGGACATCGTCGCGATGATCGGCGCTTCCGCAGCGCTCAGCCTTTCCGGTATGCCGTTTAATGGCCCGATTGGTGCTGCCCGCGTTGGTTATATCAACGATCAGTATGTGCTGAACCCAACAAGCGATGAGCTGAAAGAGAGCAAGCTGGATCTGGTGGTTGCCGGTACCCAGGGCGCGGTGCTGATGGTTGAGTCTGAAGCTGAACTGCTGAGTGAAGATCAGATGCTGGGCGCAGTGGTGTTCGGCCACGATCAGCAGCAGATTGTTATCGATCAGATTAACTCTCTGGTTGCAGAAGCGGGCAAGCCGCGCTGGGACTGGCAGCCGGAAGCTGTAAACGAATCGTTACACTCCCGTATTGCCGCGCTGGCGGAATCCCGCCTGAGCGACGCTTACCGCATCACCGAAAAGCAGGAACGCTATACCCAGGTTGGCGACATCAAAGCGGAAGTCACCGCTGCGCTGCTGGCTGAAGATGAGAGCCTGGACGAAGGTGAAATCAGCGATATCCTGCACGGTCTGGAAAAAGATGTGGTACGTAGCCGCATCCTGCGTGGCGAACCGCGTATCGACGGACGTGAGAAAGACATGATCCGCGGCCTGGATGTGCGTACCGGCGTGCTGCCACGTACTCACGGCTCCGCGCTGTTCACCCGTGGTGAAACTCAGGCGCTGGTTACCGCCACGCTGGGAACCGCGCGTGATGCGCAGAACCTGGATGAGTTGATGGGCGAACGTACCGACAACTTCCTGTTCCACTACAACTTCCCTCCTTACTCCGTTGGTGAAACGGGTATGGTTGGCTCGCCTAAGCGTCGTGAAATTGGACACGGTCGTCTGGCGAAGCGCGGCGTGCTGGCCGTGATGCCGAAAGGCGATGCCTTCCCGTACACCGTGCGCGTTGTCTCGGAAATCACCGAATCAAACGGCTCGTCTTCAATGGCGTCCGTCTGTGGTGCTTCTCTGGCGCTGATGGACGCAGGTGTGCCGATCAAGGCTGCCGTAGCGGGTATCGCGATGGGTCTGGTGAAAGAGGGCGAAAACTTTGTCGTGCTGTCCGATATCCTGGGCGACGAAGATCATCTGGGCGACATGGACTTCAAAGTTGCCGGTAGCCGTGAAGGCATCACCGCGCTGCAGATGGACATCAAAATTGAAGGGATCACCCGCGAAATCATGCAGGTGGCGCTGAATCAGGCTAAAGGTGCGCGTCTGCATATCCTAGGCGTGATGGAACAGGCTATCAGCACTCCACGCGGCGATATCTCTCAGTTTGCGCCACGCATTCACACCATCAAGATCAGCCAGGACAAAATCAAAGACGTCATCGGTAAAGGCGGCTCTGTTATCCGTGCCCTGACCGAAGAGACCGGCACCACCATCGAAATCGAAGATGACGGTACCGTTAAAATTGCTGCAACCGACGGCGAGAAAGCGAAGTATGCCATCCGCCGCATCGAAGAGATCACCGCGGAAATCGAAGTAGGCCGTATCTACAACGGTAAAGTGACCCGCATCGTTGACTTCGGTGCCTTCGTGGCCATCGGCGGCGGTAAAGAAGGTCTGGTGCATATTTCTCAGATCGCTGACAAGCGCGTTGAGAAAGTGACTGATTACCTGCAGATGGGCCAGGAAGTCCCGGTGAAGGTTCTGGAAGTTGATCGCCAGGGCCGTGTGCGCCTGAGCATCAAAGAAGCGACCGAACAGGCTGAGCCTGAAGCGGCCGCGACGCCAGCGCCTGAAGCAGAATAACGTCATACCAATAAGCTCCCTGTGTCGCGTCTGGCATCGGGAGCTGTTTCATCGCGAGGGCAGGAAGACACCTTGTGCACGGCAGGCGGATGAAGGGATGGTCATCCCATTGTTTGTATTCGGGAGTGGGAAATGAAGCCTTTTTTGCGCTGGTGTTTCGTTGCGACAGCTTTAACGCTGGCAGGATGCAGCAACTCTGATTGGCGTAAGAGTGAGGTTCTGGCCGTCCCGTTGCAGCCCACGTTGCAGCAGGAAGTCATTCTGGCGCGCATGGAACAAATACTTGCCAGTCGGGCCCTGAGCGATGATGAACGCGCACAGCTGTTATATGAGCGCGGAGTGTTGTATGATAGTTTAGGTTTGAGAGCACTGGCGCGAAATGATTTTTCACAAGCGCTGTCTGTCAGACCCGATATGCCTGAAGTATTCAATTACTTAGGCATTTATCTTACGCAGGCAGGCAATTTTGATGCTGCCTATGAAGCGTTCGATTCTGTACTTGAGCTTGATCCAACTTACAATTATGCGCGTTTAAACCGTGGTATCGCACTCTATTACGGCGGAAGGTTTAAACTGGCGCAAGATGATCTGCTGGCGTTTTATCAAGACGATCCTAACGATCCCTTCCGCAGCTTGTGGCTTTATCTCGATGAACGAGAAATTGACGCGGAAAAGGCCGTCGCGGCGCTACAACAGCGTTACGACAAAGCGGTCAGGGACCAATGGGGATGGAATATTGTCGAGTTCTACCTGGGGGATATCAGCGAAAGTAAGCTGATAGACAGCCTCAAGGCGGACGCAACGGATAACACCTCGCTCGCTGAACATCTCAGTGAAACCAACTTCTATTTAGGTAAACATTACCTAAGTCTGGGGGAGAAGGACGACGCAGAAGCGTTGTTCAAGCTGACGGTCGCCAACAACGTACATAACTTTGTTGAGCACCGATATGCATTGTTGGAGCTGGCGCTACTCGGCCAGACACAAGACGATCTATCAGAATCTGACCAGCAATAGCTGACGAACTTTTATTGCCCTTTTTTTCGAAATGTCATCATCTTAGCGGATGAGGGCTTTCTTGTTCGTCGAAACCACTAATTTGAGCCGGTTCACACTTTTTGATGAAAATGACTAAATGTTTTCACGACGAGTTATGTAGACTGGCCGCCGCAATCTAAGAGGCACGTGTACTACATGACTGATATTGAAACCACTTTTGCTGACCTGGGCCTGAGCGCCGATCTCCTCGAATCACTGAACGGTATGGGCTACGTGAAGCCTTCCCCAATCCAGCTGGAATGTATCCCACACCTGCTGGCGGGCCGTGATGTTCTGGGTATGGCTCAGACAGGAAGCGGAAAAACTGCAGCGTTCTCGCTGCCACTGCTGAACAACATTGACAGCAACCTGAAAGCACCACAGATCCTGGTGCTGGCACCAACCCGTGAGTTGGCGGTTCAGGTAGGCGAAGCTATAACCGAATTTGCTAAACATATGAAAGGCCTTAACGTGGTCGCCCTTTACGGCGGTCAGCGTTATGACGTACAGCTGCGCGCTCTGCGTCAGGGTCCACAAGTTGTTGTGGGTACCCCTGGCCGTCTGTTAGATCACCTGAAACGCGGCACGTTAGATCTTTCTAACCTGCGCGGCCTGGTGCTGGACGAAGCTGATGAAATGCTGCGTATGGGCTTCATCGAAGACGTTGAAACTATCATGGCGCAGATCCCGGCGAACCATCAGACCGCCCTGTTCTCCGCCACGATGCCAGAAGCAATTCGTCGCATCACCAAACGCTTTATGAAAGATCCGCAGGAAGTGCGTATCCAGTCAAGCATGACTACCCGTCCGGACATCAGCCAGAGCTACTGGACCGCTTACGGTCGTAAGACTGACGCGCTGGTTCGCTTCCTGGAAGCGGAAGACTTTGATGCAGCTATCATCTTCGTGCGTACCAAAAACGCAACGCTGGAAGTGGCTGAAGCGCTTGAGCGCAGCGGTTACAATAGCGCCGCGCTGAATGGTGACATGAATCAGGCTCTGCGTGAGCAGACGCTGGAGCGCCTGAAAGATGGTCGTCTGGATATCCTGATCGCCACCGACGTTGCGGCCCGTGGCCTGGACGTTGAACGCATCAGCCTGGTGGTTAACTTCGACATCCCTATGGATGCGGAATCTTACGTTCACCGTATCGGCCGTACCGGTCGTGCTGGTCGTGCTGGTCGTGCTCTGCTGTTCGTTGAGAACCGCGAGCGTCGTCTGCTGCGTAACATTGAACGCACCATGAAGCTGACTATTCCAGAAGTTGAACTGCCTAATGCAGCCTTGCTGGGTGAGCGTCGTCTGGCCAAGTTCGCGGCTAAAGTACAGCAGCAGCTGGAAAGCAGCGATCTGGAACAGTACCGCGCGCTGCTGAGCAAAATGCAGCCGGCAGAAGATGAGCTGGATATCGAAACGTTGGCCGCCGCTCTGCTGAAAATGGCTCAGGGTGAACGTCCTCTGATTGTTCCTGCTGATGCGCCACAGCGTCCGCGTCGTGAGTTCAAAGAGCGTGATGACCGTCGTGGCGATCGCCCGGACCGTGGTCCGCGTGAACCACGTAGCGAAGCGGCAGGCGATCGTCCGCGTCGTGAGCGTCGTGACGTTGGCGATATGGAAGTTTACCGCATTGAAGTGGGCCGTGATGATGGCGTTGAAGTGCGTCACATCGTTGGTGCGATTGCTAACGAAGGTGATATCAGCAGCCGTTACATCGGTAACATCAAGCTGTTCGGTACCCACTCCACCATCGAGCTGCCGAAAGGCATGCCGGGTGACATTCTGTCCCATTTCACCCGTACGCGTATTCTGAACAAACCGATGAATATGCAGCTGATTGGTGATGCCCAGCCTCGCAGTAACGATCGTGGTACTGAGCGCCGTGGCGCTGGCGCAGGTGCCGGAGCCCCTCGTGGTGGTTTCAGCGAGCGTCGTGAAGCTGGCCGTGGCGATCGTCCTGAAGGCGCCCGTCGCTTCAGCAACGACCGTGGCGGCGAGCGCCGTAGCGGTGGTTTCAGCCGTGACGGTGGCAACCGTGGCCCACGTCGTGAAGACGGTGGCGCCGCGCCGACCCGTCGTCGCGATGCGTAATAGCTGACAGGCCAGCACTGGCCCGTTAGCCTGAAAAACCAGTCACCTCCGGGTGGCTGGTTTTTTTTTGCCTGAAGGATTGTGCCCGGTCAGTTCGGGCCGCCAGCGGCGTTGTGGTAAATTAGCCCTGTTAACGAAAATGCCAGTGAGGCGATATGAATATTCCTGTCACCCGTACGACCCGGGAGATAAAAAAAAATAACGTCGTGCAGGTTATCGAAGCGCTGAAATCTCAGGGCGCGGTCACGAAGTCAGAGGTGGCAGCGGAAACCGGGCTGAGCGTGGCGACCTGTGGCACGGTACTTAATGAGCTGTGCCAGAGCGGTGAGGCGCTGATAGTGGCGCAGGCGGCCTCGAGCGGCGGGCGGCCAGCCCAGCGCTATGCCTGCAATCCGGATTTTTATTCCGTGCTCAGCCTGTATGCGGAAGGCAGCGACGCCTCCGCCACGCTGGTGTGGTCAGTAACTTCGGCCACCGGAGAGATGCTTGCACAAGGAGAACAGGATCTTATGCCGCTGACGCTGGAAAACTTTTACCAGCAGACGGAAAGCCTGATCAAAGCCTGGCCCGGCATTAAGGTGTTGGGGGTCGGTCTGCCCGGCGTGGTGACGGACGGTGTGGTGCTCTCCTGCGATATCAGCCTCTTTGTTAATGTGCCGGTGGTGCAGGAACTTCAGCAGCGGTTTGGGCTGTACGTACAGGTAGATAACGATATGAATTACACCGCCTGGGGTTTCTATCGCAGCAGCTGTGCGGACACCTCAGCGCCGGTAGCCTATATTCTCAAGCCGGACGTGCCCTGCACCGGCTGCGGTATTGTGATTAATGGTCAGGTGTTACAGGGAGCCAGCTTTTTTGCGGGTGAGGTTTCTTGTTTGCCCTGGCAAACCGGGGAGAGCCTGTCGCTCACTGATGAGCTGGGCAAAACTGTGGCCTCGCTGGCCGCGATGATCAATCCCGTTACGGTCGCCCTTGCCGGGCCGCGCCTTAGTGAAGAGATGCTGCCGCTGATCCGCCAGCGTTGCGCTGAGTATATTCCTGAAAGGCATATTCCCCACCTCGTCTTTCGTCATGCTGTCCGGCCTGACTACCTGCAAGGCATCGCAGAACTGAGCAGCCAGCGCTATATGCTGCACCGGCTTTTTAACGGCTGAGGCGCTCTTTTCCTTTTTTCTTATGCCATATTTATGCAGGAAATTCCGCTGAGGATTTGACAGTTTTTACGCGGTGTGAATATAATTTGCACTTATTAAAAGTATTTTAATAACTCATCATTCACTCTGCATATTCACGGAAGGTAGCCAACTATGTCTGTTGATAACGTAATGGTTGTGGCTGGCAGCCATGACAAGCGCATCGCCACCCGGGCGATTTTCTTTATCACCGGCATGGCGATGGGGCTGTGGGCAGCGCTGGTGCCTTTTGCCCAGCAGCGTACCGGATCGGCGGCCGGCGAGCTGGGCCTGCTGCTGCTCTGCCTTGGCGCGGGGTCGCTGCTGTCGATGCTGGGATCGGGCCGTATCATCGGCCGGTTTGGCTGCCGGGCCGTTATCGTAGGTTCCGTTATCCTCTACAGCCTGATGTTACCGCTGCTGTCGATGCTGGATACGCTGCCGATGCTGGCGCTCAGCCTGTTTATCTTTGGCATGGGGATTGGGCTGACGGACGTGGCGGTCAACGTGCAGGGCTCGCTGGTTGAGCAGGCGGCCGGTAAGCCGCTGATGTCCGGCTTCCACTGCCTGTGGAGCGTCGGTGGGATTGCCGGCGCGGGCGGGGGAGCGCTGCTGTTCGGTCTGGGTATCACGCCACCGGCGAGCACTTTTGTGGCTGTCAGCCTGATTGTCCTCGTGACGCTGTTCTCCTTCACCGCGCTACTTCCTTTTGGCAATCATGAAGAGCAGGGTGGAATAAAACCGAAGGCGCGTCCCAATTTCCGGCTGGTGCTGATGGCCATCATGACCATGATCTGCTTTATGGCGGAAGGGGCGGTCATTGACTGGAGCGGCGTCTTTATGACGGAAGATCGCGGACTGGCGCTGGAACATGCGGGATGGAGCTTTGCCCTGTTTTCTCTGACCATGTCGCTGATGAGAATGACCGGCGATGCGGTGGTCAGCCGGCTGGGACGCCAGCGCGTCCTGATCTATGGCGGGCTTATCGCCATGGTGGGCTACCTGATAGTGGTGGTGTTGCCGGGCTGGGAGTGGTCACTGATCGGTTTCGCGCTGGTAGGGCTTGGCGCGGCGAATATAGCGCCGGTGCTGATTACGCTCGCCGGACAGGAAAAGGTGATGCCGGTCAATATGTCGGTGGCGCTGGTGGCGACGATGGGCTATCTGGGGATCCTGGGCGGCCCGGCGCTGCTGGGCTGGGTCGCGCACCTCTCCAGCCTGTATGTCGCCTTTACCCTGATGGGGCTGGCGTTCCTGATCATTATCAGCGGGGCGTTCAGGCTGCGTTATTAACAACACGCTTTTCCTGGATTTGCCAGCAGCAGGCAGCGTTGCCGCCGCCGCTGGCGAACGGGCTACAGCGACTGGTGAGCTTCCATCGCCAGCGCAAAGGAGCGCAGGCGCGCCTGCTGGTCAAAAATCTGACCATTCACCATGATCTCATCCGCCTGTGTTTCCCGGATCAGCGTCGCAAGGCCGCTGCGGACCGCCTCCTTATCACCCACGATGGACATGCTCAGCGCCTGTTGAACGCCATACTGCTCGGACGGAGACCAGAGGTTATCCATGTTTTCGACCGGCTCAGGCAGAGGACCCGGCATGCCGCGACGCAGGTTAATGAACTGCTGCTGCATGGAGGTGAAGAGGAAGCGCGCATCGCGTTCGCTGTCGGCCGCCACGACGTTGACGCAGACCATCGCATGCGGTTTCTCCAGGCGTGCCGAAGGCTTAAAGTTTTCGCGGTAAAGGTGCAGCGCCTGAAGCAGCATATCCGGCGCGAAGTGTGAGGCGAAGGCAAACGGCAGACCGAGCCGAGCCGAAAGCTGCGCGCTGTAGAGGCTGGAGCCGAGCAGCCAGACGGGAATTTTCAGCCCCAGGCCCGGCACCGGCTGCACCGCAGGCCGGTCATCTTCCGACGCGTCAAACCAGTGCAGCATCTCCTCGACGTCGGCAGGGAAATTATCTATATGGCCGCCCATATGACGCCGCAGCGCCATCATGGTTCGTTGATCGGAACCGGGCGCGCGACCCAGGCCCAGATCGATACGTCCGGGGTAGAGGGATTCAAGCGTGCCGAACTGTTCGGCAATCACTAGCGGAGCGTGGTTAGGCAGCATCACGCCGCCGGAACCCAGGCGCAGCGTCTGGGTATTCGCCGCAAGGTAGCCAATCAGCACCGAGGTGGCCGCGCTGGCGATGCCGGTCATATTGTGGTGTTCCGCCAGCCAGTAGCGGTTATAGCCCAGTTTTTCAGACTGCTGCGCCAGCGCCAGTGAGGCGTGGAAAGCGTCGCGCGCGACGGCACCCTGTGGGATGGGGGCCAGATCGAGAACTGACAGTGGAACCGTTTTTTTATCAGACATACTCGCTCACTTATTTGAAGGGCGGAAGCTAACTTTCACTTAGAGACGTGCAGATGCAGCAAGGCCGGACTGCAAGCGAACCATTGAGGTTAGCGCACCAATACAGAGAAGCAGCCTAAACGATCTTACCGCGAAGGAATTGGCAGTTTGCAGCACTTTCAGTTATGCCTCGCCCGGCTGCGTTGCGTTAGCTGACAAACCCAGGGGCCAGACAGACCAGTATTGCTCAGCATTTCTCAGAGTCAAACAGGATTCAGTTCCCTGAGAAAAAACGGTGGAATCCCGGAGTGGCGGCATCGCCTGAACGGGAGGGAGAGAATCCGCTGCGGCTACCGCGCAGGGCCGTCCATGGCGCCTACGTTTGCGTAGCTAACTTAACAGCCTGTTGTCACACGTTAGCTGACCAGCGCCAGCCCGGCAACCTGACGCCAGTAGCCGTTACAGTGCTGGTGTGAGCTGATTGTCAGGGGATGCTGACCGGTCTCGTTGGCGCGAAAACGGGCCACCATTGCCAGCGTCTCCTTACTGTCCGGCGACAGCCGCACTATATCCACCAGCCCCTGCATTGAGATCAGGTCATTACCCAGGTTATAGCAATAGCCGCTCATGGTCTGAATCCCGTTCAGTACGAATACCTGCTGATCTTCCTGTGACCGGAGCGCCCGTCCCTGCGGCCAGTTAATGCAGCAGGTCTGACAGTCATCCTTTCCCCGGTTCTCAGCCCTTGCCGTAAAGCAGCGGGCGGACCAGGCCAGCGGCAGGTGACCGTAGCTCAGAACTTCAACCTCAAACTGATGGCGAATGCCCAGCGCCTCGCACTGCGTCAGCAGATTTTTCAGCCAGTCGCGCGACAGCTCCACCGGCATGCACCAGCGCACCATGCCCATTTTCAACAGCAGGCGCAGCGTGACGGCGTTATAACAGTTCAGCGCATGGCCGGCCACAAAAGGCAGGCCCGCTTCCGCCGCCATATTCACCGTGCCCATATCGTTTGCTTCGATCAGAAACTCACCGTTATCAACGTAGCGTTTCAGCTCAGTGAGCTCCGAGCCGGACTGCATTAGCGCCAGCGTACTGAGCACCACCTGCTTGCCGGACGCGGCGAGCTCTTTTGCCATCGCCAGCCAGTCCGTCACTTTGGTTGCGCGACGTTTGCTACAGACCGCCTCCCCCAGATAAACGATCTCCGCGTCACTGTCCGCCGCGGCCAGATAAAAGTCCTGTAGCGTTTCTTTTGGCCAGTACCAGAGTACCGGGCCGATTGCATATTTCATGGGATATCCTACTGCCATTGACGATGATAGGCGCCCAGAGTGGTCTGCGTGCCCTCACTTAATGCGCTGAGCGCGCTCATCCAGTTTTGCTGAACGGTAAAGTGCTCCGGACTGGCCTTACAGCGATCGATAGCCTGGCGCCAGATGCGGGCAACCTGCTCAACGTAGGCCGGGCTGCGCTGACGCCCCTCGATTTTTACCGAGGCGATATTGGCCCCCAGCAGCTCGGGTAGCAGCGCCAGCGTGTTCAGGCTGGTCGGTTCCTCAAGCGCGTGATAGCGTGCGTCCTCCACCTTGTAGCGGCCTTTACAGAGCGTCGGATAGCCAGCGTTCTCATGGGCTTCATAACGGTCAATCAGCACCTCGTTCAGCCTCGACTCCAGCCCCTGCGGCGTTTGCTGCCAGCGGACGTAGCGGGCGGGAGAGCAGGCGCCCACCGTGTTGGGGGATTCGCCGGTAAGATAGGAGGAGAGATAACAGCGCCCTTCGGCCATAATGCACAGGCTGCCGAAGGCGAAAACCTCCAGCGGCACGGTGGTGGTGCGGGAGAGCTGGCGTACCTGATGCATTGACAGCACGCGGGGCAGCACCACGCGGGCCACGTCAAAGTGGCGCTGGTAAAAATTGACCGCTTCAGCATTGGTGGCCGATGCCTGCACAGAAACGTGCCGTTCGATATGCGGGTAGCGCTCCGTGGCATACTCCAGCATGGCGATATCCGCCAGAATCAGCGCGTCCACGCCCGCGTTTGCGGCCATATCAACCGCTCTCTGCCAGCGTTCATAGCCATCCGGATGAGCAAAAGTATTGATCGCAACGTGCAGTTTACGTCTATGCTGATGCACGTAACGGGCCGCCTCCTGGAGGCGTTTTTCGGTAAAATTCAGACCGGCGAAATGGCGGGCGTTCGTATCATCTTTCAGACCGATATAGACAGCGTCGGCGCCATTTTCAATCGCCGCCTTCAGCGCTGGCAGATTACCGGCGGGGCAAAGCAGTTCCATAACGAATTCCGGAAAACCTAAGGGCCGTTAAGTCTAGACAGGCTGGCGGTGACAATTTTTGATTTGAGGCAGCTAATCGCGTATTGATGAGAAATGGATTCAGGGTCATAACGCCATAAGTTCTTACGTTTTGTTGATCCAGCCGCCGGATGCAATTTGCCAGTATGGCAAAATAGCCGAAATTTATTGGTAAGGAGTGAAAATGGTGTTGAACCAGTTACGTGCGCAGCTTGTCCGCAAAGGACCCCAATATTTGCGCTTTCCGCTACGGTTTGCTCCCTTCGTGCTGAAGAAAAAGCTCCTGCAACAGCTGCTGGGCTGGCAATTTCATCATGCTCTTGCCGAAGGTGAGTTAGACTTCCTTGAAGGACGATGGCTTGGTATTGAAATCCGCGATCTCGGGCTGCGCTGGGCAACGACCCTGGAGCAGGGGATACTGCGCGTTGAGGAGCGGGAAGCGGCGGACGTCTGGTTTCGCGGTGACGCGAACGATCTGCTGCTCGTGGCCGCCCGCAGAGTGGATCCGGATACGCTTTTCTTCCAGCGACGTCTGGTGATCGAAGGGGATACCGAACTGGGGCTGGAAGTGAAAAACCTCATGGACGCCATTGAACTTGAACACATGCCGGCACCGTTGCGCTTTGGACTCATGCAACTGGCTGACCAGGTAGAGAGAGGACTGACTGAGGACGCGACTTCCCCCGCGGATCGCGCAGGTGCATCATGTTAATTCGTACTGAAATAGGGGTGGATGCGGCCAGCATAGACAGTCTGTTGCGCCGGAATTTTGCTACCTCTGCGGAAGCTGAGCTGGTTCAGCAGCTGCGTGAAGACGGGCTGCTGACGCTGGGCGTGGTGGCGACGGACGACGAGGGCCAGGTGCTGGGCTATGCCGCATTCAGCCCGGTGACGCTGAACGGTGAGGATCGTCAGTGGGTCGGGCTGGCGCCGCTGGTGGTCGATGAAAGCGTGCGCCGTCAGGGGCTGGGCAAACAGCTGATTTATGAAGGGCTGGATACGCTGAATGAGTTTGGCTATGCCGCCGTGGTGGTCATGGGCGATCCCGCCTGGTACGGTCGCCTCGGCTTTGAGCCCGCCGCGCGCCACCAGCTGCGCTGCCGCTGGCCGGGCACGGAAGCGGCTTTCCAGGTCTACAAGCTTTCCGATGAGGCGTTTAATCAGATTGAAGGTCAGATCGATTACGCCGCGCCGTTCAACCGTTCTTAAGCTCCCGGAGCCAGGCGCTCAGGGAGGCAGGCTGGTGGGTAACCAGCCTGATCTTATCCTGCCTTTTTAGCTGCTTGATCTGATATTCAAGCTTTGAGGCGCTGGCGCGATCGCCCGCCTCGCAGTGAAATATCAGCTCAAGCGGGCCTTTTCCGCGCAGCGCCTTCGCCCCTTTCCCCGTCTGATGCTGTAAGAAACGCCTGGCCACATCATTGGTGATGCCGGTGTAAAGTGCGCCGCTGGCGGTACGGACAATATAGAGCCGCCACAGGGCGGCTTTGCTGCTCTCCATCACTGCTCTCTTACCTCATCGCTCACTGTACTCATACAAGGCGGACGTTTCTCTGTTTCACCAGAGCCTGCTGCTGGTCAACAGTCCCGGGCCTGTGGCACAGTGGCGGTTTACCAGGGAGGTCATTATGTCCGATTCCAGTTCGCTTGACGCTATCAGCCGCTATCTGAAAAAGCAGCACGTTCTTTCCCTCTGTGGCGGCAACCCTGTCTGGTGCGCCAGCTGTTTTTATGTTTTTGACCCGGAGCGGGTCGCTTTCTGGCTGATGACGGAAAAAACAACCCGGCATGGTCAGCTGATAGCAAACGATCCGCAGGTTGCCGGCACAATCAGCGGGCAGCCTAAATCCGTGATGCTGATTAAAGGCGTTCAGTATGCCGGACGTATTGTCCTGCTGGAAGGGGAGGAAGAGGCGCTGGCGCGCCAGCGCTATATCCGGCGATTCCCCGTTGCTGCCAGGGCTTCTGCGCCGATCTGGGAGATCAGGCTGCATGAGCTGAAAATGACCGATAATGCCCTGGGATTTGGGAAAAAGCTGAGCTGGGTACGTGAAGCACGCTAAGAGAGAGGCGGTTTACTTTTGCACGAGCATAAAAAAAGCCGGGCGAACCCGGCTCAGTAAAGCTTACGCCGTCTCCAGGATACGTAAAGATTCCCGGTTAAAGGCGGGCAGATCGTCCGGTGTGCGGCTGGTAACCAGCTTATCGTTATCAACCACCACTTCTTTATCGTAAAAATCCGCGCCCGCGTTTTTCAGATCGATGGCGATGGCTTTCACCGAGGTCATCTTACGTCCGCGTACGGCGTTGGCGCTGATCAGCAGTTGGGGACCGTGACAGATAGCAAAGACTGGTTTGCCCAGCGCCATAAACTCTTTGGTGAAGTTAACAAAGCGGTCATCGCCGCGCAGGCTGTCCGGTGAGTGGCCGCCTGGCAGCAGCAGCGCATCAAATTCAGCCGCCTTGACGTGATCGATATCTTTATCGATCTTCACCGTCGCCTTACCCTGCTTGCCGGTCACGGTGACGCCCGCTTTCTTATCAATGGTCACGACCTGGTGGCCCGCTTTGGTATAAGCCTCTGCGGGAGAGGTAAATTCTGAATCTTCAAATTCGTCCGTAATCAGAACCGCAATCTTCTTCATTTTTCCTCCGGTGTTTATGTCGTTCAGTACCGCTAAGTGTGGTTGGTCATTCTGAAAAATCAAGCCAGAGGGGCCGTTCAGGCTAAGGATCGCGGAAAAGCCTAATTGTTTCTCCGCGGCTCAGGAAGCAGCTAAACTGGTTGAAAAGGAGGGATTTTATGAGCCGGATTCTGATAACGGGCGCCACCGGGCTGGTTGGCCGCCATCTGCTGCGAAAACTGGTCAACGATCCGAGAGTCAGCGAAATTATTGCGCCGACCCGGCGGAAGTTACCTGAGATGGATAAGGTAACAAACCTTGTCGAAGACGATCTGACGGATTCACTGGGCCCGCTGAAGACGCCGCTGGATCTGGTCTTCTGCTGCCTCGGCACCACGCGGCGTGAGGCGGGATCTAAGGCCGCTTTTGTTCACGTTGATTACACGTTGGTGGTGGATACGGCAATAGCCGGTCAGCGGCTCGGCGCAAAACATCTGCTGGTGGTCAGCGCCCATGGCGCTAACACCCATTCCCCCTTTTTTTACAATCGGGTAAAGGGGGAAATGGAAAATACGCTGATGCAGGAGCAGTGGCCGCGCCTGACGCTGATCCGGCCCTCGCTGCTGCTGGGCAATCGCGAAAACAAACGCAGCGGGGAATCCTTTATGGCACCGCTCTTTAAGCACCTGCCGGGCAACTGGCGGGCCGTGTCAGCAAAAGATGTGGCGGCGGTCATGATGCGGGAGGCGTTTTCGCCGTGTGGGCAGAGCCTGAATATCATTGAGTCCGGTCAGATCCCACGGGAAGAGGGCTGATCGCCGCCAGGCGCTAATCCGCGTCAGAGCCTGAGCGTTTACTTTCGCAGGTAGTGGATAACCTGATTGCTGCTGCCGCGCCAGGGTAACGAGGGATCTTTCAGCGCCTGCACAAACTTCCCGTCAATCAGCACGTCCACCAGCTTTACCACTTCCCGCTGGGCGGCAGTGAGCCCGTCCAGCTGATAGCCCGTCCACATCCAGATATCCTTGCCCGGACAAGCCCGTCGCACCCGCTTCACCAGCCTCAGCACGTCCGGCACGTTGGCCGGATGCAGCGGATCGCCGCCTGAGAGTGACAGCCCCTGGCGGGGGATGCGGCGATCGCTGAGATCGGCAATCAGCTGCTCCTCATGCTGCACGGTAAACGGCGTGCCGGAATTGAGCCGCCAGGTGCTTTTGTTATAGCAGCCCTCGCACTGATGCTCGCACCCGGCGACAAACAGCGTGCAGCGAGTTCCCGGCCCGTTGACAATGTCGACCGGGTAATATTGATGAATATTCATCCCAGCTGACCTGTCGCCATATGCTTGACGCGGCGCTTCACCTCTTCCTGCTTACCGGCGTTGAAGGGGCGGGCGTCCGGGCTGCCCAGGTAGCCGCAAACCCGGCGGGTTACCGACACGCGGGCCGCATCATGGTTGCCGCATTTCGGGCAGGTAAAGCCTTTGCTGGTGCACTCAAATTCTCCGCTGAAGCCGCACTCGTAGCATTCGTCGATGGGCGTATTGGTGCCATAGTAGGGGATGCGGCTGTAGCTGTAGTCCCACACATCCTCCAGCGCCTTAAGGTTGTGCTGAATATTGGGATATTCGCCGTAACAAATAAAGCCGCCGCTGGCGATCGGCGGATAGGCGGCCTCAAAGTCGATTTTGTCGTAAGGATTGACCTTCTTCTCCACGTCCAGATGGAAGCTGTTGGTGTAGTAGCCTTTATCGGTCACGCCGGGCACCACGCCAAACTCTGCGGCATCCAGACGGCAGAAACGGTCGCACAGGTTTTCGCTAGGCGTACTGTAGAGGCTGAAGCCGTAGCCGGTCTCCTCCTTCCAGCTGTCCACGGCCTCCCGCAGGCGGGTGACGATAGCCACGGCTTTATCACGCAGCGTGGCGTCATCATAAAGATGGGTTTCTCCTCCGCACAGCGCGTTTATGGTTTCGTGCAGGCCGATATACCCCAGCGAAACAGAAGCGCGCCCGTTTTTAAAGATCTCCGCCACGTTATCGTCGGCCCTGAGCCTGACGCCGCAGGCGCCTTCCATATAGAGGATTGGGGCGACGCGGGCTTTCACATTCTCCAGCCTGGCGATACGGGTCATCAGCGCTTTTTTCGCCAGCAGCAGGCGGCGGTCCAGCAGCGTCCAGAAAGCGGTTTCATTCCCCGCTGTTTCCAGCGCAATTCTCGGCAGATTCAGGCTGATAACGCCAATATTATTGCGGCCTTCATGCACGAGTTCGCCATTCTCCTCCCAGGCGCCGAGAAAGCTGCGGCAGCCCATAGGCGTTTTAAACGAGCCGGTGACCTTCACCACCTGATCGTAGTTAAGGATATCGGGGTACATACGCTTGCTGGCGCACTCCAGCGCCAGCTGCTTGATGTCATAATTCGGATCGGCCGGTGAGCGGTTCAGCCCCGCTTTAATGGCGAACACCAGCTTGGGGAAGACCGCCGTTTTATGATTTTTGCCCAGGCCTGCGATGCGGTTGCGCAGGATGGATTGCTGAACCAGCCTCGCGGACCAGCAGGTGCCGAGACCAAAACCGAAGGTCACGAACGGCGTCTGGCCATTGGCGGTGTGCAGCGTATTCACCTCATACTCAAGCGACTGGAAGGCGTCGTAGCACTCTTTCTCCGTCCGGGTATGCGCATAGGCGTCGGGATTGGGGATATGCCACTCTTCAGCGATGGCGCGATGCTTCTGCCAGCTGGCTTCGACAAAAGGCGCCAGCACCTCGTCGATACGGTTAATGGTGGTGCCGCCATAGATGTGGCTGGCTACCTGAGCGATGATCTGCGCCGTTACGGCGGTCGCTGTGGAGATCGATTTTGGCGGTTCGATCTCCGCATTGCCCATTTTAAAGCCTCTGGTCAGCATGCCCTTCAGATCGATCAGCATACAGTTGAACATGGGAAAGAAAGGGGAGTAGTCGAGATCGTGATAGTGGATCTCGCCCCGCTCGTGCGCCAGAACCACATCACGCGGGAGAAGATGCTGCGTGGCGTAATGCTTCGCCACAATACCCGCCAGCAGGTCGCGCTGGGTGGGGATCACCTTGCTGTCCTTATTGGCATTTTCATTGAGCAGCGCGGGGTTACTCTGCTCGACCAGACCGCGAATCGCTTTATTAAGGTTGCCGCGCAGCTCGCGGGCAATATCCCGGTCATGGCGATATTCAATATAGGTCCGGGCCAGCTCGGGGTAGGGGCCAGCCATCAGCTGGTTTTCAACCGCTTGCTGAATATCATGGATATCCACGCTTTCCTGCGGCTGAAGCTGCTGGCAAATTTCGCGGGTAACGCTGCTACAGTACAGGCTGTCGTCAATACCAGCCGCGCGGGCCGCGCCCCGGACGGCGTCGTGAATGCGCGCTTCATCAAAAGCGACCTTGCAGCCGTCCCGTTTTATCACCCTGGAAACCATTACCTTCCCTCGCACTGATTATCTATATGTAGGTATATGCTGGCATAGTAAACGCTATATATAGCGTTTACTCCTTTTTTAACTGCGAGTTTATTGACCTGAAACAAAGATTAAAAAAGGGCGCAGCAAAGTTAATCAGTTGCGGTTGGGCTGACCTTTATCGGAATGCAAAAAGGAGTGAACCGGCGCTGAGGCGATCGTGCCTGGGCTGAACGCCGGGCGCGGGAGGGGGCTATTCTCTCTCTGACCAGAAAGGCCATCACTGCAAAAGCTTCGGGCATTTCCGGAAAATTTGCGCGCCTGAGGGCTTAACACGGTTGCATAACAGGTAAAGGAATTCATATTATTGCCTGTTATGCGGAGCAAACATGGCGTTGCTCAGGTCCCGGGATACTCTCTGATGCCTTCTGTGACATACAATGAAAAGCAGGTAAGCCGGTGGATCGGTGCGCGTACCGTCGCCAGAGCGAAAGGCCTGGTGGAAAAAGCGCAGAATATTCACTGGGAAAATAACCTGCTAACCGGTGAAGTCCCCGGCAGAAAAATCGAACCTTTCCAGGTTATCGTCCATTTCAGCCAGCCTCAGGGTCAGCTACACGCCAGCGGCGAGTGCACCTGTCCGGTGAAAAACAACTGTCGTCATGTGGCGGCGGTGATGCTGGCCTGGCTGCACCGTCCGCAGGCCCGCCCGGCTGACGCCGCGGCTGGCAGCCTCAGCGCCGAACCCATACCTTTCCTCCGGCTGGAGTCCCGCGCGAAATTTATCAGCGGATTTGGCCGCTACGGCCACCGGCAGAAGCGACTGGACTTTGCCTCCCTGCACTTCGACTACGCGGGCGTCAGCATTGCGGCGGGCAGTGCCGGCGAGCGCTTTGCCGATGGCGAAGGGCGTCTTTTTCAGGTCAGCCGCCAGCTGGAACGTGAACAGCACTGGCTGCGGGAACTCAATGCTGCCGGCCTGCATACTATTCCCGCCGCCCATATCTACACGCCGCAATCCGCGCCGCTGCCGCCCGTGATTTTTGCGCCGGAAACCGCCTCCGGCTGGCGGGATATCATCCGCTCGACGCTGCCAAAGCTGCGCAGGCAGGGCTGGCGAGTCAGTATGGATAATGATTTCAGCTGGAATGTTACCGAGATCAAAACGATAAACGGGCGGGCGGAACAGGAAGCGGATGGCGGGTTCAGAGTGTCGCTGGCGGTATCGGTTGGCCGCAGGCAGCAGGACCTGCAACCCTTACTGACGACGCTGTTTCAGCAGGATCGCCGCTGGTTTGCCGGCGATCTCTCGCTTATTCCCGACAATGAAGTGATTGAGCTGCGTGGCGA
The DNA here is from genome assembly GCA_050410775.1 of Pantoea sp. FN060301. Classification (GTDB taxonomy): domain Bacteria; phylum Pseudomonadota; class Gammaproteobacteria; order Enterobacterales; family Enterobacteriaceae; genus Erwinia. The sequence goes on along the minus strand of CP191229.1, from coordinate 3,723,539 downwards.
TCGCAACGAACGGCTGCATATCAGTGCCGGTACGCTGAAGCCCGTCGCCGGCAATCTGATCGATCTGTTTATGCAGCCAACCGACATGCCGCTGCGGCTGCCGCCTTTTGAAGCGGGCAGACTGACGGCGCTGAGCGACACCGGACGCTGGCAGTTCTTTGGTGAAAGCGGCGTTTACCAGCTGGCGGAACGGCTGCGCTCAAGCGAAGGGATTCTGCCGGTTGAACCGCCATCAGGCCTTCATGCACAGCTGCGCGACTATCAGCAACAGGGCGTCAACTGGATGCAGTTCCTGCGCGCGCACGATCTCTCCGGCGTGCTGGCCGATGATATGGGGCTGGGCAAAACTATTCAGACGCTGGCGCACCTGCTGCTGGAAAAAGAAGCCGGGCGGCTCGACCGGCCAGCGCTGATCGTGGTGCCGACGACCCTGGTATATAACTGGATGCAGGAAGCCAGCCGCTTTGCGCCCGGGCTCAGGGTGCTGGCGCTGACCGGACCTGAGCGTAAGGCGTTTTATGACCGCATCGGAGAATATGATGTGGTACTGACGACCTACTCACTGCTCTGGCGCGACCAGCCGCAGCTGATTAGCTTCAGCTATCATCTTCTGATTCTCGATGAGGCCCAGTATGTGAAAAACAGCGCGTCGCGCGCCGCTTCCGTCATCCGCTCCCTCAAGTCCCGCCATCGCCTCTGCCTGACCGGCACGCCGCTGGAAAACCATCTGGGCGAGCTCTGGTCGCAGTTTGATTTTTTGCTGCCGGGCTTTCTGGGCAGCGAAAAAGCGTTTACCCAGACGTGGCGCATCCCCATTGAGCGCAACGGCGACCGGGTCCGGCGCGATCTGCTCGCCAGACGCGTCCGGCCCTTTATGCTGCGCCGGCGCAAGATGGAAGTGGCAAAAGAGCTGCCGCCAAAAAATACCATTGTCCGCTCGGTGGCGCTGGAAGGGGCCCAGCGCGAGTTGTATGAATCGGTGCGCGGCGCCATGCAGGATCGCGTCCGTCTGGCGGTCGAGCAGCAGGGCGCCGGGAGGAGTCATCTGCTGGTGCTGGAGGCGCTGCTGAAGCTGCGGCAGATCTGCTGCGATCCGCGGCTGGTCAGTACAGATAAAGCGGTGAAGGTAAAGCATTCCGCTAAGCTGGCGCTGCTGCGGGAAATGCTCAGCGAGCTGCTGGCGGAAGATCGTCGTATTCTGATCTTTTCGCAGTTTACGACGATGCTGTCGCTGATTGCCGAAGAGTTACAGAAAGCGAAGATCCCTTTTGTCACGCTGACGGGAAGCACCCGGGATCGCAACGAGCCGGTGCGTCGTTTTCAGGAAGGCGAGGTCCCCGTCTTTCTGATCAGCCTCAAAGCGGGCGGCGTCGGCCTGAACCTGACGGCGGCAGATACGGTGATCCACTACGATCCCTGGTGGAATCCGGCAGCCGAGAACCAGGCGAGCGATCGCGCCTGGCGGCTGGGGCAGGATAAGCCGGTGTTTGTCTATAAGCTGATTGCCGCAGGCACTATTGAAGAGAAAATCGTCACTCTCCAGCAGCAGAAGGCTGAACTGGCGGGCGGTATTCTGGAAGAGGGGCTGAGTGAACCCGGCCTTTTTACCAGCGCCGATCTTGCCGCGCTGTTTGAACCGGTCTGAGTCCGGCCCGCCTGAAATCTCCTCAGGCGGGCCGGATAGTGTTATCCGTGACTGGTCAGCTCCGCTTCTGATACCACCACACGGCCTCCCAGGGACGCAGCATCACTTCGCCCGGCGTCACATGCGTATCCGGATAGTTGCTTAACAGCACCTCCCAGTGGCCGCTGTAGGCGGGCGGATGCCAGACCTGAGTATCACCGCTGAAGTTGGTGGCGACCACCAGCGTCTCTTTCTCCATACGGCGACAGTAGCACCAGAGATAAGGATGCTCAGGCAGCAGGTCGAGATAATCACCCCAGGTCAGAATGGCGTACTCTTTACGCAGTTTGATCAGCTTCTGATAGGTATAAAACACCGACTGCTCATCGGCGACCGCCGCTTCAGCGTTGATGGTTTCGATATTATCGCTCATGCCGATCCACGGCGTACCGGTGGTGAAGCCGCCATTTTCACTCGCGTTCCACGGAACGGGCGTGCGCCCGTTATCGCGGGATTTGCTGGCGAGGATAGCCAGCAGGTTATCGCTGTCGCGCCCCTGCGAACGCAGTTCGGCATACATGTTATGGCTTTCAATATCGCGATAGTCGAGGATGCGGGTAAAGTGGGGATTGGTCATGCCCAGCTCTTCACCCTGAAAAATATAGGGCGTGCCCTGCATCCCGTGCAGCACCATCGCCAGCATCTTCGCCGACTGAACGCGATACCGATCTTCATCGCCCCAGCGGGAGACCACGCGCGGCTGATCGTGGTTACACCAGAACAGCGCGTTCCATGCCTTGTTATGCATGCCCTGCTGCCAGTGGGTAAAAATCGCCTTCTGCGCCACCAGATCGAGCGGCGTCAGCGTCCACTTCTGTCCGTTATAGAAATCGACCTCAACGTGATCGAAGCTGAACACCATCGACAGCTCTTCACCGCTGAGCGCGCCGTAGCGCTGGCAGTGCTCCAGAGTGGCAGAGGACATTTCGCCCACGGTCATCAGCTCCCGCGGCTTGAACACGTCACGGCTCATCTCCTGCATATATTCGTGAATGCGGGGACCGTCGGTATAGTAACGCAGCCCGCCGCCAGTCGGGTCATCAGGGAAGTCCAGATCCTTCGAGACCAGATTCACCACGTCCAGCCGTAGCCCGTCGATGCCTTTATCGGCCCAGAAGTTAACAATCTGCTTCAGCTCGGCGCGCAGATTGTCATTTTCCCAGTTGAGTTCCGCCTGCTCAGGCGCCCACAGATGCATATAGTACTGGCCGCTCTCAGGGTGCCAGCGCCACGCGCTTCCGCCAAATTTGGAAAGCCAGTTATTGGGTGGCTCGGTAGGCGTGCCATCGCGCCAGATATAGTAAGAGCGGTAAGGGCTTTCACGATCGAGCGCCTCATGGAACCAGTGATGCTGGGTGGAGCTGTGATTAAAGACCATATCCAGGATCAGGCGCATCCCGCGACGGTGAGTCTCCTCAACCAGCGTATCGAAATCGGCCATCGTGCCGAAGATGGGATCGATAGCGGTATAGTTGGCGACGTCGTAGCCGTTGTCCACCTGGGGTGAAATATAGAACGGCGTCAACCAGATGGCGTCCACGCCCAGCTTCCTCAGGTAGTCCAGCCGCTGAACCACGCCGGCCAGATCGCCCATGCCGCTGCCCGTCGTGTCCTGAAAGCTTTTGGGATAAATTTGATAGATAACGCCGTTTTGCCACCAGGGTGGAGTTTTATTCATTGCTCAATCCCGTTATCAGGGTGAAAAGATCCGCCCGTTCCTGTGAAGATGCTTTGCTTTTTTAATCTCTTACTAAGGTTAGCTATTAACTCAGAAGGTGAAACCACCGCACCCGCTCTACAGGTAAAATTTTTTTCCTGTCAGCAGCGGTATAGCCGCCACAGGCTGTTCTGTCTACCATTTCACCGCGAACGCTATGCAAAAAAGTGAGAATAATCTGGCGTTAAGCGCATCACAAAATCAGGGATCGCGGTAGCTGCCTGCCGTTTGTAACTTGATGTGTAACGCGAATTATGTTTTATGAAGGTCTGTGCGTTTTTTACCCCACGTTCCTTCAGGAGAGTGTTCCCTTGCCCCTGCGCTATACGTTGCTCGTCACCTCGCTGCTGGCGACTTTTGTCACCTCTGCCAGCCCCGCCGGAAATCTGCCGCTGATGCCCTGGCCCCAACAGGTGGCGCAGCCCGCCGGCGGGGGAAGTCTGGTACTGGATAACCATTTCTCCGTCCGCGTTGACGGCGACAGTCTGGATGAGGCCGTCTTGCGTTTACGACAGCGCGTCGGTCTGCAAACGGGCTGGGAAATGATGCCACAGGCGACCTCTCCGGCGAAGCCTACCATGCTGATTGTGATCCAGCAGCGCGTCGATCCTCTTCCGCAGCCTGACAGCGATGAAAGCTACAGCCTGAAAGTTTCCGGCGACGGCATCAGGCTGGAGGCCCCAACCCGCTTTGGGGCGCTGCATGGGATGGAAACGCTGTTACAGCTGGTGGAGAACACCCCAACGAACAGCGCGATCCCCTTCGTGGAAATTCATGACAGTCCCCGGTTTCCCTGGCGCGGGATCCTGATCGATTCATCCCGGCATTTTATGCCGCTTGAGACGATTCGCCGGCAGATCGACGGCATCGCGGCGGCGCGGATGAACGTCTTTCACTGGCATCTGACGGACGATCAGGGCTGGCGATTCGCCTCGAAGCACTTTCCCCAGCTTCAGGAGAAGGGCAGCGACGGCCTCTTCTATACCCAGCAAGAGATGAAAGGGATCGTTAAGTATGCGGCGGATCGTGGCGTGCGCGTGGTGCCGGAGATCGATCTTCCGGGTCACGCAACGGCGCTGGCGGCGGCGATGCCGGAGTTGATCAGCGCGCCAGGCCCCTGGCAGATCGAACGCGGCTGGGGTGTGTTCAAACCGCTGCTCGATCCCAGCAATGAAAAGGTCTATGACTTTATCGATACGCTGACTGGCGAGGTGGCGGCGGTTTTCCCCGATCCCTGGCTGCATATCGGCGGTGATGAGGTAGACGCTTCTCAGTGGAAAGCGTCGGCGAAGATCCAGCGCTTTATGCAGGAGAAAGGCCTGAAGGATGAACATGCTTTACAGGCCTGGTTCAACCAGCGCGTGGAGAAGATCCTTGAAAAACATCAGCGCAAAATGGTCGGCTGGGATGAAATTGCGCATCCCGATCTGCCCCGCAGCATTTTGATCCAGTCCTGGCAAGGGCAGGACGCGCTGGGCGAAATCAGCAAGAATGACTATCGTGGCATCCTCTCCGCTGGCTTCTATCTGGATCAGGCCCAGCCCGCTTCGTACCACTATCGCAATGAAGTTTACCCGTCGGGCCTGAAGGGGCAGGATCGGCTACAGCCGGGCGATATTGCACACAGCTGGTCGTTCACCATGCCGCGCCTGAAGGGCAGCGCGGTAAAAGGCAGCTTTACGCTTATCCAGCAGGGTGACCGCTGGCGGGGCTTTGTTGATTTTGCCGGGAAGCCGCGGCGGATGGTGCGCGATATTATCTGGCTGTCGCCCGATCGCGTCACCTTCAGCGTGGATACCTGGATGGGCGTATTCAAACCCGTTGTCACGACGGGCGACAGCCTGAGCGGCTATATGCTGGTGGGAAATGTGCGCTATCCGGTCCAGGGCAGCCGGCTGGAGAACGTCCCGGAAGGCATTCAGCCCACGGTGCCGGACGCGCAGCAGATGAAGGCTAACCTGCTGGGCGGCGAGGCGGCGCTCTGGGCCGAAATCGTCAATCCTCAGGTCATCGACAGCCGCCTCTGGCCCCGCGCCTTTGTGGTGGCGGAGCGCCTCTGGTCGGCTCAGGACGTCACCAGTGAAGAGAATATGTACCGCCGTCTGGCGGCGGTGGACAGCTGGTCTGCGGTCTCGGTTGGCCTTCAGCAGCACGCTCAGGCGCAGCGGCAGATGATCCGGCTGGCCAACGGCAGCGATACCATCCCGTTGCAGATCCTGGCCGAAGCGCTGGAACCGGCGCAGTACTATACCCGCCAGCACCTGAAATTCCAGGCAGGACACTACGATCTGAGCGAGCCGTTAAATCGCCTGGCGGATGTACTGCCTGCGGAAAGCGATAAAGTGCGTAAGCTGAACCACCAGGTGGATGCGCTGATAAAAAACCGTGATGATCGCCAGGCGATGCAGGCCGTGCGTCATCAGCTGCTGGCGTGGCAGCAGAACGTGCCGGCGGTGATGCCGGTACTGATGCAGAACTATCAGCTGAAGCCGCTCCAGCCGGTCGCCAGGCAGGTTGCTGCCGTCAGCGCGATGGGGCTGTCGCTGCTTGATGCGATGGAAAGCGACACGGCTTTTGACAGTCAAAAGAAGGCGGCAATGCAGGATGCGCTGGATAAGGCGGCGGCCACGCAGGACGAGGTGGTGATAGCCCTGGTTTATCCGGTAGAGAAACTGCTGAGGGCAGGGAAATAGAGCAGGCCTCCTCTCCCGCTGGCGGGAGAGGAGAGCGCATCAGCGACGGACAGCGATCGCTTCGATTTCGATTTTCACATCTTTCGGCAGGCGCGCCACTTCCACACAGGAGCGGGCCGGGAAGCTGGCGTTATGTGCGGTGAAAAAGGCTTCATAGGCGGCATTAACGGTAGCGAAGTCGTTCAGATCTTTGACGAACACGGTCGTTTTCACAATGTCGCCTACGTTCAGGCCGGCGGCCTCGACGATGGCCTTCACGTTCTCCAGAGACTGACGGGCCTGTGCCGTGATGTCATCGGAGACGGCACCGGTCTTCGGGTTAACGGGGATCTGGCCTGAGGTGATGATCATGCTGCCGAGATCGACGCCCTGCACGTAAGGTCCGATGGCGGCGGGGGCGTTTTCAGTGCTGATTTCGCGAGTCATAATTTCTCCATGAACAACGTTCGATTCCGCGGGCGTTATCGCGCCCGGTGATTTCCGGCGGGACGAATCACTTCGCCCTCTGTGAAAGGTGTTTATCAGCCTCGATAAACGTCGGCGAAGGCGGTGAGCAACCGCCCGTTACCGCCTCATTATAAGCCGCGGCCCGGCGATTACCAGTTCGCCAGCACCACGTGATGGGCGAAGCCTTTTTCACAGTATTTACAGGTTAACTGCACGTCATCATTACGTTTTTTCACGGTAAAGCTGGAATTAACCGGCTCGCTGCGGCTGATGCAGTTACTGTTCGGGCAGGTCAGCACCCGCTCAATCTGCTCCGGCAGCGTGGGGGCAATTTTCCCCACCACTTCATAATTATCAATGCGGTTAACCGTGGCGTGCGGGGCGTAAACGGCCAGCTGGTTGATCTGATCGTCCGTCAGGAAGGTGTTTTCGATCTTGATCAAATCCTTGCGGCCCAGCTCGCGTGAAGGCAGATTCAGACCGATGGTAATGCGCTGGTCGGTTTCCGTCAGGCGAAACAGCGAGAGCAGCTTAAAGCCGATCTGCGCCGGGATATGGTCGATTACCGTGCCGCGCTTGATCGCTTCGACCTGAAGTTTATTATCCTGCGTCATCTTCGTTCCCCCTTACAGAGCCAGTTCGCTGTTCAGCACCAGCGCCAGCAGCGCCTGGCGCGCATAGATGCCGTTGCCCGCCTGCTGGAAATACCAGGCGTACGGCGTTTTATCCACGTCGGTGGTGATCTCATCAATGCGCGGCAGCGGGTGCAGCACTTTCATATTGTCGCGCGCGCCAGCCAGATCCGCTGCACGCAGGATAAACTGCGCCTTGACGTTGGCGTATTCGGACGGGTCGAGGCGCTCTTTCTGGACGCGGGTCATATAGAGGATATCCACCTGCGGCACCACTTCTTCGATACTGTCGTGGCGACTCCAGGTGATACCTTTTTCATCCAGCATATCGGTGATGTAGGCGGGCATGGCCAGCGCATCCGGCGCAATAAACCAGAAGCGGTTGCCGTCAAACTTCGCCAGCGCCTGCGCCAGCGAATGGACGGTGCGGCCATACTTCAGGTCACCGACCATCGCCACGTTCAGGTTATCCAGGCGGCCCTGAGTTTCCTTAATGGTGAACAGATCCAGCAGCGTCTGCGTGGGATGCTGATTGGCCCCGTCACCGGCGTTCAGGATCGGAATGCCGCCTGAAAACTCGGTCGCCAGGCGGGCGGCGCCTTCCTGAGGATGGCGCATCACGATGGCATCCACGTAGGTGCCGATAACCGAAATTGTGTCGGCAAGCGTCTCGCCCTTTTTACCCAGCGAGGTATTGCCGCCGTCGGCAAAGCCCACGACCGAGGCCCCGAGACGATGCATGGCGGTTTCGAAAGAGAGGCGCGTGCGGGTGGACGCTTCAAAGAAACAGCTCGCCACCACGGCGTGCTTCAGCAGCTCCGGCTGCGGGGTGGCTTTCAGGCTGGCGGCCGTATCCAGCACCAGCTCCAGCTCATCGCGGTTCAGATCGTTAATTGAAATAATGTGTTTGTGATACAGCGGATTGGCCATCTTCACCTCTTATGCGTGCCGGCTGGCGGAAAAACGGACAAAAAAAAGCCCCTCAACGAGGGGCTTCTTTTTACGATCGGTCATGCCGGAACAGGAAAAACGGCACTGCCCGCCTGTGGTGAGGCGCGTCAGTTCAGCAATGTTAACGGTACTCAGTTTCATGCGTTCTCCCGGCAAACGGAGGAGATTATACGCGCTCAGGCCACGGCAGCAAGAAAAAAACGGTGCACGGGTAATCGTTTGCCCATCGTGCGATCAGGGCAGTTTTGCCAGCGTCGCGACCATTACCGCCTTGATGGTATGCAGCCGGTTTTCCGCCTGATCGAACACCACGCTGTGGGCCGATTCGAATACGTCATTGGTCACTTCCATTCCGCCATGCAGGTCATACTGCTCCGCCATCTGTCGACCAAGCACGGTCTGATCGTCATGAAACGCGGGCAGGCAGTGCAGAAACTTCACCTGCGGATTGCCGGTCAGCGCCAGCATGGCACTGTTAACCTGGTAGGCGCGCAGCAGGGCAATTCGCTCCTTCCAAACCTCTTTTGGCTCGCCCATCGACACCCAGACGTCGGTATAGATGAAATCCGCGCCGTTCACGCCTTCGGCGACATCGTCGGTCAGGGTGATTTTACCGCCGGATTTCTCCGCCGCCTGACGGCATTCCGCCACCAGCGCCTCATCCGGCCAGCACGCTTTTGGCGCGACCAGACGCAGATCCAGGCCGGTCAGCGCGGCGGCTTCCATCATGGTATTCCCCATGTTGTTGCGCGCATCGCCCACGTAGGCAAGCGTCATCTGGCTGAACGCTTTTTCCGGCAGGTGCTCCTGCATGGTCAGCAGGTCGGCAAGCAGTTGAGTAGGGTGGAACTCATCGGTCAGCCCGTTCCAGACCGGCACGCCAGCATGTTCGGCCAGCGACTCGGCCAGCGCCTGACCGTAACCGCGATACTGAATGCCGTGATACATCCGGCCCAGCACGCGGGCAGTATCCTTCATCGACTCTTTATGGCCAATCTGGCTGCCGCTCGGGCCAATCCAGGTCACGTTGGCACCCTGATCGTATGCGGCAACTTCGAAAGAGCATCGGGTACGGGTCGAGTCTTTTTCGAAGATGAGCGCGATGTTTTTGCCTTTCAGGTGCTGAACTTCTTCCCCATTTTTCTTATCGGTCTTTAACGTGGCGGCCAGCGCCAGCAGAGCAGTTAGCTCGGCGGGGGTAAAATCGAGCAGCCTGAGAAAGTGGCGTTGATATAACTGACTCATAAAGCACTCCATAAGGTTATTATTGAATTTAAATTCAATCTAAACGTATGGATATGCATTTTCAACCCCGGCGGCAATAAACTTTTCTATAAAGGTAGTGGCGGGATGGGCAGTGTGGGAAAATACTTGTCAAAGACGCCACACACAGAGGAACGGATCATGGCTAATGAAGCATTGCTGGAAGAGCAGCGTGAAGAGACGCGGCTGATTATTGAAGAGCTGCTGGATGACGGCAGCGATCCCGATGCGCTTTACACCATCGAACACCACCTCTCCTGCGACAGCTTCGACGCGCTGGAAAAGGCGGCGGTGGAAGCGTTCAAGCTGGGTTATGAGGTCACCGAGCCTGAAGAGCTGGATCTGGAAGACGGCACCAAGGTGATGTGCTGTGACATTCTCAGCGAAGGTGCGCTGAATGCCGAACTGATCGACGTGCAGGTTGAGCAGCTGATTGACCTGGCAGCGAAGTACAACGTGGATTACGACGGCTGGGGCACCTACTTCGAAGATCCGGACGCTGAAGATGAGGATGAAGATGACGACGGGGAAATGATTGATAATGAGGATAACGGCATCCGTCACTAACCAAACCGGCCGGGGAGGCGAAAACCTCCCCGGCATTTTATGACCATTACGCTTGCAACGGATCGTTTTCCCGCATGAATACCGACCACCTCCTCGCCCCCATTCACGCTTTTCTGCACTGCAAAACCCCCCAGGCCTGGACAGAAGAAGCCCGCAAGCCGGAAAATCTGCCGCTGTTGCTGACCGATCATCTGGTCTGTGAACTGAAGGCGGCACAAACGGCCATGTGGCTTATCCGCAAATATGTGGCGGACAAAGAGAGCGGCGACGCGCTGCTGGCCTGGCTCAGGCCGTGGGAGCAGTTTGTCCACAGCGAAAACGCCGATCTGGCGTTTCTGGAACAGCATAAAGGGCTGTCGAAAGCGATTGGCAGCCGGGCGGAAGTGCCCTACGGCGAAGAGCTGGTCGACAAAATGGTGCTGCTGATTAAAGAAGAGCTGCATCATTTTTATCAGGTGCTGGAAATCATGCAGGCGCGCGGCATTCCCTATATCAAAATCACCGCCAGCCGCTATGCGAAAGGGCTGCTGCGTGAAGTAACCACGCATGAACCCCAGACGCTGGTGGATAAGCTGATTTGCGGCGCCTATATTGAGGCACGCTCCTGCGAACGCTTTGCCAGCCTGGCCCCGCACCTGGATGCGGAGCTGGCCGCGTTTTACGTCTCGCTGCTGCGTTCGGAAGCGCGGCACTATCAGGATTATCTGGCGCTGGCGGCGGAGATTTCAGCCACCGACATCAGCGCCCGGGTGAGAAAAATCGGTGAAACGGAAGCGAAGCTGATTCAGGAGCCGGACAGCGAACTGCGGTTTCACAGCGGCGTCCCGGCCTTCCGCTCAGCGACCGCGTAAAACGTCAGGGCGGAACAGAATAAGGCCACTGTCTGGGCTATAAAGCCCGCAGCATGGTCACTTCACAATCCACTCGAAAAGGCTGGACGAGTGGGAGAACGACTTAGCGGAATGGCGGACGATGTCTGGTCTTATGCAACGGGAGAACGCGGCGCTAAGCGAGCGCGTCACGGGCTTGAGCAGGCAGGTGCAGAGTTTGAGTGAGCAGCTGCGCTGGTTGTCGCAAGGCTGAACGGCATCGAGGCGCACCGGGAGCAGGAGCGCGCGGCGCAGCACCAGAAAGCGCTGGAGCTGGAGCGATCTCAGCGGCAGAGGACATACAACGGTTCATCGCTGTGAAAACCGTTGAAAACAGGGGATTTGGCACTTATTCAAAGCCAAATGTGACCGTAATCAATGATTTGCATGGCTATGCAAAACGGGTAAATTTATCCCGTGCGTTTCCGGCGTCTTTCCGGTGTGTCTGTCGCCACTTATGCCCACTTCGCGCCGGAAACGCACTCAACCTGTCGGCAGCGGTGTGGCCAACAGATGTTATGGTAAATTGGCTTGGTATTCTTCTCTGATGCTGTTCAGAAAGCTGTGGCCATATTTTGATACGCGGTAGTAATCCATTCCGGATGGGGTTCCGCTTGGGACAGTATCTACCAGACCGGCTTTAGAAAGATTATCGACAAGCCTCGCAACGTCACCAATACCATCCATTTTTCTGCGGGTCATCGCCCGGTCAAGATTGTACCAGGTCCAGTTAACGTCCTCTCTGGAGGCCAGAAGTTTCAGGATATTCAGTTCTGTTTTATTTACCATAGTGGTGCGTCCGGATGATAGAGGTCTTCGACCTCACCTTTTAATTTGTAGTCTTCAAGAGTAGCGGTGTGGGTATTGTTCCACAACTCATGGGCTTCGAGTTTATCTGCAGGAGCGCCGGTTTCCCATCCTAAATTACAATAACGCTGATATTCACGACATTCATGAGCGTAGTAATTTAAGTCTACTTGCTCATGGGGAATTTCCCCATCGGCTATTTTTTTTAGCCTGCTAATCATGAACTCATTTCCAGAGTCTTCACCAAATCGTGATGTGTGCTTCTCAACAATTGCAATGCCATCATGGGTGATGTTCACGCCATCCGTCGTCAGGTCTTCAATCGGGCCGCCCGCTTTCTCTGGGTCGAATGGTCTGCCTGATACTGTGCCTCTGGCACCGAAGTGTTCCAGTTCTTCCAGTTCAGGGAAACGCATCCTCCCCATTGTCAGTCCGGCAGCTACCGAAGCGGCTGTAATGAGCAATCCCTTGTTATCCATTACCTCATCGTAGCCCGCAGGCGCATCACCACCAAGCTGTTCGGCTGTCTGGTGAAAACCCTCGATGTTGCCGTTGTAGATACCGCCCGCAGCCAGAAGCCTTCCCGCCGCTTTGTTGTTGATGGTTTTTGCGGCCTGCGCGTGCTGTATAGGGGCATCGGAATAGTGCATCTTGATGGTCGGAGGCGGTTTTCTGCCCTGATGCTCGTTGAGGCTGTACTCGTAAATTCCCCTGACTTCCCGCTGAAAGCTTTCGCTGTAGGTGTCCATGAAGCAGTCGTAAATCAGATTGCTGTCGTCGTCGAAAGAGAACGGATTGCGGAACTTATCCCACTTTTCCCGCGTATTCACGCCGACCATCCAGCCGTGTTCCAGGTTCCATTTTACTTCGTCATAGAGTCCGTCGTACTCCGACCTTTGTTTACGTTTGTAGGGCTGCGCCGCGTGGCGGTGGTGAACGCCCTGCCGCCGTTTCGGGACGCTGTTACGGCGAAGGGGGTTACGCTGGTAGTCGTATTCCAGGTAATCCAGTTCGTAAAATATGCTCGCCATCTCCAGCGCTTCGCGTGGCGTGAGGATGAACTGAATATCATCCGGAGCCAGCTTCCGCTGGGCTTCCCATTTCATGTAGAGCGTGAACATCCGGTTCCTGCCTTATTCCATTTTAAGTTAGGGGATTTTCCGGCTAAAACGGTGATAAATCAAACATCCAGGCAAAGAAAGCCTGATGCTCCCATGGTGGGGACAACAGAAAACGGGAGCGAAGCGACCAGCGTCTTTATCAGGTGCTGGAAATCATGCAGGCGCGCGGCATTCCCTATATCAAAATCACCGCCAGCCGCTACGCGAAAGGGCTGCTGCGCGAAGTAACCACGCACGAACCCCAGACGCTGGTGGATAAGCTGATTTGCGGCGCCTATATTGAGGCGCGCTCCTGCGAACGCTTTGCCAGCCTGGCCCCGCACCCGGATGCGGAGCTGGCCGCGTTTTACGTCTCGCTGTTGCGTTCGGAAGCGCGGCACTATCAGGATTACCTCGCGCTGGCGGCGGAGATTTCAGCCACCGACATCAGCGCCCGGGTGAGGAAAATCGGTGAAACGGAAGCGAAGCTGATTCAGGAGCCGGACAGCGAACTGCGGTTTCACAGCGGCGTCCCGGCCTTCCGCTCAGCGACCGCGTAAAACGTCAGGGCGGAACGGAATAAGGCCACTGTCTGGGCTATAAAGCCCGCAGCATGGTCACTTCACAATCCACATGGCCGGTGCTGCCCAGCGGGCCATCAATATGCTCAAAGCCTAAATGCTCATAAAGACGGATGGCGCGGGTCAGCGTGGCGGTCGTTTCCAGGTAGCAGTGGGTAAATCCCCGCTCGCGGGCGTAATCCATCGCCTGCATCGCCAGCTCTCTGGCCATGCCCATACCGCGCACGGCTGGCATAAAATACATTTTTTGCAGTTCGCAGGTGCCGTCATCGCCGCCCTGAAGCGGCGCAACGCCGCCGCCGCCGACAACCTTTCCCTCCAGCTCAATCACCCAGTAGGCGCTGTTGGCTTCGCTGTAGCGTTCAAACAGGCGATCGAGATCCGGGTCGGAAACCGTGAAGCCTTTATCGGCGGTCAGACCGAATTCAGCGGAAACGATGCGAATGACCTGGGCGATATGCGGATTATCCGCGGCCTCAATGGGCCGGACCCGCAGGCGGGTTGGAAGCGTTGTCATTGTTCTGTGCCGTTCATTTTCTGATCCAATGGCAGTGTAATAACATCGCCAGCGGCGGGATGCAATCTTGTACCTGTACTGAAGGTTTCAAAGGCCGAATGCATTGCAGCTTAATAAAGTGAGGCAGTACATTTATTCATGCCCGAATTAGTGGACTGTCAACGTTTTAGGGTAATCAATAAAACCCTTGACAAAAGTGCGGGGTTTGAGGAATTCTACAGAAAAACACCTGCAAACATATATTTTCTTCTCCCATTATTACTATTAAATGTAAGGGGGGAGTTACTTAAATTTTGATGGCGGTGGTGAAAATATGTTTTTAACGCGATTATCTTTTCTTTTAATGATTTTTTGTGGAAGCTGTTACGCTAATATTTCTGAAAGTGATGTTAATAAATTATCTCAAGTAAAAACTTTTTCAATAGGATTAAATGGATTTGCAGGCAGGACATCTGAAGGGGAAAAACTCTATAAAAAAATATCAAAAGAGCGCAATGCTATAAAAAAATTCAAAACTATACTGGAATCAGATCAAGCCACTCCTGAGGCAAAGCTTTATGCATTGTGCGGCCTCAAAGGGAAAAACATAGATGCCAATTACCTGATGAAATTCCATCGCGTTGAAAGAAGCGCTTCCGTGCTTAAAGGCGACATATTAAGAAAGTTAGTGTTCCCAGAGGTGTATGAAACTATTCTTAGTAAAGGATGTTAACTGTAAATAAAAGGAGATTTATATGCAAAATATCAGCGAGATAGAGGAATGTTTTATAGCAGGTGGAATGAATCTTAATGGGTTGAGCGGTTCTGCTAATGTCATTGATCAGCGGGGGACAGACAATGGAAGCTGGATAGATGCCAACGGGGCTTGCTGGGTTCCGGGCACCGACAGTATTACCATGTTCCCGGCGGGAGGAGGAGTATCCTACGAATTCAGTTTTGATGCTTTCGATAGCCTGATGGGATTTCTAAAAAAATCCCGTGAAGGAGGAGGCGGGCCGCTTTGATTCAGAAGAAATAAAAAATCACAAACGGGAGTTATGGCTGGAAAGCTAATTTTTGTTTTTATTCATTTTTTATCATTACGCTTTATTTATAATCTATTATCATCAGCCGACTCTGAATTGGCCTGTTTTTTCAGGTGCTAATCGCATTCTCAGTCGGACAACTTACTGTTAATATATTTCTGATTTTCCTTTTTAATTATATTGTGGCTTCCGTTTAAAAGAAAAGACACGCTCCGTGTTCTGGTGGGACTTTATTCAGAAGTTTTTTGATGGCAAAGAAAAAGCCCGGTGAATTGATCACCGGGCTTTGATGCTGATGGGCGAAGGAAAATGGATTTTCCGAACGGTCAGATTACAGCGCGTTGATCACAGCCTGCTGCTCAATCAGCTTGAGCTTAGCCTGGCCGAACTCCGCCATGCGCTCACGCTCTTTCGCCACGACCGCTTCCGGCGCACGGGAGACAAAGCCTTCGTTAGAGAGCTTGCTTTCAATCTTGCCGATTTCCACTTCCAGCTTGCTCACTTCCTTCGCCAGACGCTCCAGCTCGGCGGTTTTATCCACCAGATCGGCCATCGGGATCAGCAGCTCGGCGCCGTCGATAATCTTGGTTACCGAAACCGGACCTTTCTCACCAGCGGCCAGGCAGGTCAGACTGTCCAGACGCGCCAGCGTTTTCAGGAAGTTGTGGTTGTCGGTTACGCGGCGTACCACGTCGTCGCTTGCACCGCGCAGCAGCACGTCCAGCGGTTTGGACGGGGAAAGGTTCATCTCGGCACGGATATTACGCACCGCGGTAATCGCCTGCTTCAGCCATTCGGTATCGCTCAGCGCGGCCTCATCCACCTTCGCCGCTTCAAACTCCGGCATTGGCTGCAGCATGATGGTGTCGTCGCTGATGTTTTTCAGCACTTTCACCTGCTGCCAGATGGTTTCGGTAATAAACGGAATGATCGGATGCGCCAGGCGCAGCAGCGCCTCCAGCACGTTGACCAGCGTATTGCGGGTGCCGCGCAGCTGGGCTTCCGAACCGCCGTTCATCACCGGCTTGGCCAGCTCAAGATACCAGTCGCAGAACTGGTTCCAGGTGAACTCATAGAGAATACCGGCAGCGATATCGAAGCGATAGCTGTCCAGCGCCGCGCGGTACGCTTTCACCGTCTGGTTGAACTCGGCAAGGATCCAGCGATCCGCCAGCGACAGCTCAAGCTCGCCGCCGTTAAAGCCGCAATCCTGATCCTGGGTGTTCATCAGCACGAAGCGGCTGGCGTTCCAGAGCTTGTTACAGAAGTTGCGGTAACCTTCCAGACGCTTCATATCCCAGTTGATATCGCGGCCGGTGGAGGCGAGCGCCGCCAGGGTAAAGCGCAGGGCGTCGGTACCGTGCGGCTCAATGCCGTTCGGGAACTGTTTCTCGGTGCGCTTACGGATTTTGTCCGCCAGCTGCGGCTGCATCATGTTGCCGGTGCGCTTCTCAAGCAGGTCTTCCAGCGAAATGCCGTCAACCATATCCAGCGGATCGAGAACGTTGCCCTTCGACTTGGACATCTTCTGCCCTTCGTCATCGCGGATCAGACCGGTCATATAGACGGTCTTGAACGGCACCTGTGGCTTACCGTCTTCATCTTTGAGGAAGTGCATCGTCAGCATAATCATGCGGGCGATCCAGAAGAAGATAATGTCGAAGCCGCTGACCAGCACGCTGGTCGGGTGGAAGGTGCTCAGGTCCGGCGTTTTTTCCGGCCAGCCCAGCGTGGAGAAGGTCCACAGGCCGGAGGAGAACCAGGTATCCAGCACGTCTTCATCCTGGTTCAGCGCCACATCGGCACCCAGGTTATTTTCCGCACGCACTTCTTCTTCGGTGCGGCCAACATAGACATTGCCTTCGGCGTCGTACCAGGCCGGGATACGGTGACCCCACCACAGCTGGCGGGAAATACACCAGTCCTGAATATCGCGCATCCAGGAGAAGTACATGTTCTCGTACTGCTTCGGCACAAACTGGATATCACCCTGTTCCACGGCTTCCACGGCCACTTTCGCCAGCGGGGCGGTGCGCACATACCACTGGTCGGTCAGCATTGGCTCAATCACCACGCCGCCGCGATCGCCGTAAGGGACGGTCAGGTCATGCGGTTTGATCTCATCCAGCAGGCCGAGCGCGTCAACGGCGGCCACGACAGCTTTACGGGCGGCGAAGCGCTCCAGATTCTGGAATTCAGCCGGGATAGCCGGATCGCAGACGTCACTCTCTTCACCGTTAGTGTCATACACCTGCGCTTCTTCACGGATATTGCCGTCAAAGGTCAGGATGTTGATCATCGGCAGCTGATGACGACGGCCAACTTCATAGTCGTTGAAATCGTGCGCAGGCGTGATTTTCACGCAGCCGGTGCCTTTTTCCATATCGGCATGTTCGTCGCCAACAATCGGAATGCGGCGGTTCACCAGCGGCAGCGTGACGAATTTGCCAATCAAATCTTTGTAGCGCGGATCTTCCGGGTTAACGGCCACGCCGGTATCGCCCAACACCGTCTCGGGACGGGTGGTGGCGACAATCAGGTAATCTTTGCCGTCAGCGGTTTTTGCGCCGTCGGCCAGCGGATAGCGGATATGCCACATGGAGCCTTTCGACTCGCGGTTTTCCACTTCCAGGTCGGAGATCGCGGTGCGCAGTTTCGGATCCCAGTTCACCAGGCGCTTGCCGCGGTAAATCAGGTTCTCTTTGTAGAGGCGGACAAACACTTCTTTGACGGCGTTGGAAAGGCCCTCGTCCATGGTGAAGCGCTCGCGCTCCCAGTCCACGGAGTTGCCCAGGCGGCGCATCTGGCGGGTAATGGTGCCGCCGGACTCGGCCTTCCAGTCCCAGATTTTTTCAATAAAGGCGTCACGACCGTAATCTTTACGGGTTTTGCCTTCTTCAGCGGCGATTTTACGCTCCACCACCATCTGGGTGGCGATACCGGCATGGTCGGTACCGGCCTGCCACAGGGTGTTTTTCCCCTGCATACGCTGGTAGCGGATCAGGGTATCCATAATGGTCTGCTGGAAGGCGTGACCCATGTGCAAGCTGCCGGTGACGTTCGGCGGCGGGATCATGATGCAGTAGCTTTCCTGGCTGGTGTCGCCATTCGGTTTAAAGTAGCCCTGCTTTTCCCAGTGCTCGTAAAGCGGCTGTTCGATCTCTTGCGGGTTATATGTCTTTTCCATTTCTGCTATATCTTAGGCACGGGCGGCGTGGCCGTATTCAAGTGGAATCCAACGCTGCGATACGCCTTAAAGCGTTCGCGCGCCAGCTGTTTCAAAGCGTCTTCAGTTGGGACAAAGTCTATCACTTCATAGAAAGCGGTGGCAAAATCCGCAAAGTAGGGCAGCAGGCTGATCAGCAGATCGCGCGGGGCGTTGCCGCGCCGCTGCGGCCAGGCCAGTTCGACCGGCGCGCCGTACTTCGGCCCTTCGCCCGCCAGATTATGGGGAACAAAGGCGCTGGCGGGACGCTGCCACAGGGCCTCATCCAGCCGGATAGCCTGGGCTTCGTCCTCACAGGCGATGAGCACGCGTTTCCCTTCGCGCCAGCGCGCCTCCGCCAGCGCGCAGACCAGCGCTTCCAGCGCGCTGAGCCCGTCAACCGGCGTATCGGTTTCCAGCAGATAAAAGGTGGCGTTTTTCATAACTGAGCCTGTTACTGAATGAAAACGGGCGGAAGAGTTCCGCCCTGAAATTTTGCCGTAATTTTACAGGCTGCCTCCGGGCAGGTCGACCGGAATCGACCTGGCCGCGGCTTAATCGTCGCCGTTAAGGCCGGCGCGGTTCAGTAAAAACTGCGACAGCAGGGCGACCGGACGACCGGTGGCGCCTTTGGCCTTGCCGGAACGCCAGGCGGTACCGGCGATATCCAGGTGCGCCCAGTTATATTTACGGGTGAAGCGCGCCAGGAAGCTGGCGGCGGTAATCGCCCCACCGGGACGACCGCCAATGTTCGCCATATCGGCGAAATTGGAGTCGAGCTGCTCCTGATACTCATCGGCCATCGGCAGACGCCATGCGCGATCGCCAGCCTGCTCAGAGGCGCCGATCAGCTCATGGGCCAGCGGGTTATGGTTTGAGAGCAGCCCGCTGATGTGGTGCCCCAGCGCAATCACGCAGGCGCCGGTCAGGGTCGCCACGTCGATCACCACTTCCGGATCGAAGCGCTCAACGTAGGTCAGCGCGTCGCACAGCACCAGGCGGCCTTCCGCATCGGTGTTCAGCACCTCAACGGTCTGACCGGACATGGTGGTCAGCACATCGCCCGGACGATAGGCGCGGCCGCCCGGCATGTTTTCACAACCGGCCAGCACGCCCACCACGTTCAGCGGCAGATTCAGCTCAGCCACCATGCGCATCACGCCATAGACCGAGGCCGCGCCGCACATATCGTACTTCATCTCATCCATCGCCTCACCGGGCTTGAGGGAGATGCCGCCGGAGTCGAAGGTCACGCCTTTACCGACCAGCACAATCGGTTTGCTTTCCGCGTCCGGGCTGCCTTTGTATTCGATGACCGACATCAGGGATTCGTTCTGCGAGCCCTGGCCGACGGCGAGGTAGGCGTTCATGCCCAGCTCTTTCATCTGCTGCTCGCCAATCACGCGGGTGGTGATGTTCTTGCTGTAGGCGTCGGCCAGCTGGCGCGCCTGAGAAGCGAGATAGGCGGCGTTGCAGATGTTGGGCGGCATATTGCCCAGATCTTTCGCCGCCTTCACGCCTGCCGCCACGGCCAGGCCGTGCTGGATGGCACGCTCACCGCTGGTCAGCTCGCGGCGGGTCGGCACGTTGAAAACCATCTTGCGCAGCGGACGGCGCGGCTCAACCTTATTGCTTTTGAGCTGATCGAAGCTGTAGAGGGTTTCTTTGGATGTTTCCACCGCCTGACGGACTTTCCAGTAGGTATTACGGCCTTTAACGTGCAGTTCGGTGAGGAAGCAAACCGCCTCCATTGAGCCCGTATCGTTAAGCGTATTGATAGTTTTCTGAATAACCTGCTTGTACTGGCGCTCGTCAAGCTCGCGCTCTTTACCGCAACCAATCAGTAAAATGCGCTCTGACAGGATATTCGGCACATGATGCAGCAGCAGCGTCTGGCCCGGTTTACCTTCCAGTTCACCCCGACGCAGCAGGGCGCTGATGTAGCCATCGCTGATTTTATCCAGCTGTTCAGCTATCGGTGACAGCCTGCGCGGCTCAAACACGCCGACCACAATGCAGGCACTGCGCTGTTTTTCCGGGCTACCGCTTTTTACACTGAACTCCATGCACTCTCCTGAATCTTAAAGACAACGGCGCTTGCTGCGGCTAGAATGGTGCGCTTTCGTAACGTTCGATGCCGGGGCACAACGCCGTTAGGGTAACGGGCGACAGATCTAGTTTCGGTGATTACCCTGTATATGGGGGTAAATGGGCTTTAAAACCTCACCAGAACGCGATTATTGTCATACTATTTGAGCTATGACGAGGGCCATTGATGAGAATAAATGGCGTATAAGCGATGAAACTAGCGATTTTCCTGCAAAAAGACAAGTTTTCACAGGCGTACTCAGCGTGATCATCATTAGATATCTGGTTCGTGAAACGCTCAAAAGCCAGCTGGCTATCCTTTTCATCCTGCTGCTGATCTTCTTTTGTCAGAAGCTGGTCAGGATATTAGGCGCCGCGGCCGAGGGCGAAGTACCGACAAATTTAGTTCTGACATTATTGGGCCTTGGCGTTTCGGAAATGGCGCAGCTAATTCTGCCGCTAAGCCTGTTTTTAGCCATTTTGATGACGCTTGGCCGGTTATATACCGAGAGCGAAATTACGGTGATGCACGCCTGCGGCTTGAGTAAGGCGGTGCTGGTGAAGGCGGCGATGGTCCTGATGCTGTTCACCGCCGTGGTTGCTGCCGCTAACGTCGCCTGGCTGGGCCCCTGGTCCTCCCGCTATCAGAATGAAGTCACCACCAACGCCAAAGCTAACCCCGGCGCCGCCGCGCTGGCTGCCGGTCAGTTCCAGCAGTCCGGAGATGGGAAGTCAGTGCTCTTTATTGAGAACGTGAAGGGCAACAACTTCGGCAACGTATTCCTGGCGCAGCTACAGCCAAAAGGAAATGCGCGCCCCTCGGTCGTGATGGCGGACAAAGGGCATATGGTGCAGCGGCAGGATGGCTCTCAGGTGGTGACGCTGGATAACGGCACCCGCTTTGAGGGAACCGCGATGCTGCGGGACTTCCGCATCACTGACTTTAAAAATTATCAGGCGGTTGTCGGACATCAGCAGGTGCTGCTCGACCCGAACGATGCCGAACAGATGGACTTCAAAACCCTGTGGCAGTCGCCGAAGCCCGATTTCGCCAGCGAGCTGCACTGGCGCCTGACGCTGGTTTTCTCCGTGCTGGTGATGGCGCTGATGGTCGTGCCGCTCAGCGTGGTGAACCCGCGCCAGGGCCGCGTGCTCTCCATGCTTCCCGCCATGCTGCTCTATCTGATCTTCTTCCTGCTGCAAAGCTCGCTGCGCTCCAGCGGGGCGAAAGGGCGCCTGGATCCTGCGCTCTGGATGTGGGTGGTGAACCTTTCTTATCTGGCGCTGGCGGTGCTGCTTAACGTCTGGGATACGGTGCCGATGCGGCGTATTCGTGCCCGCTTCAGCAAGGGAGGTTCCGTCTGATGTTTGGCGTTCTCGACAGATATATCGGTAAAACGATCTTCAACACCATTATGGCCACGCTGTTTATGCTGGTCTCGCTCTCCGGCATCATCAAGTTTGTCGATCAGCTGCGCAAAACCGGCCAGGGGGAATATACCGCCCTCGGTGCCGGGCTCTACACGGTGCTCAGCGTGCCGAAAGATATTGAAATCTTCTTCCCGATGGCGGCCCTGCTGGGAGCGCTGCTGGGGCTGGGCACGCTGGCGCAGCGCAGCGAGCTGGTGGTGATGCAGGCGTCAGGGTTTACCCGCATGCAGATTGCCGCCTCGGTGATGAAAACGGCGATCCCGCTGGTGATACTGACCATGGCTATCGGCGAGTTTGTGGCGCCGCAGGGTGAGCAGATGGCGCGTAACTACCGTGCCCAGCAGCTGGTGGGCGGCTCGCTGCTTTCGACGCAGACCGGCCTCTGGGCGAAAGATGGCAACAACTTTATCTTTATTCAGCGCCTGAAGGATAACAGCGAGCTGGCCGGCATCAGCATCTACACCTTTAACGAGCGGCGTCGCCTGAGCAGCGTCCGCTATGCCGCTTCCGCAAAATATAATGCGGAAACCAAAGCCTGGGACCTGTCGCAGGTCGATGAGTCCAACCTGACCGATCCAAAGCAGGTGAGCGGCAGCCAGACCCTGACCGGCGAGTGGAAAACGACCCTGACGCCCGACAAGTTAGGCGTGGTGGCGCTGGATCCGGAAGCGCTGTCGATTAGTGGGCTGTATGATTATGCTAACTATCTCAGGCAGAGCGGGCAGGTCGCCGGACGTTACGAGCTTAATATGTGGAGTAAAATCTTCCAGCCGCTCTCGGTGGCGGTGATGATGCTGATGGCGCTCTCGTTTATCTTTGGCCCGCTGCGCAGCGTGTCGATGGGGATGCGTGTGGTGACCGGCATCAGCTTCGGCTTCCTGTTTTACGTCCTTGACCAGATCTTCGGCCCGCTGAGCCTGGTGTACAACATACCGCCGGTGCTGGGCGCGCTGCTGCCAAGCGCCGCGTTTTTCGCCATCAGCGTTTATATGCTGCTTAAGCGTCGCTGACCGGCCTGACCTTCCACGGCGGCCGTCGTGGAAGGTTCTTATCTTTGCGCCAACCCCCTGATTTAACTCAGTATGAAATCCCGCTACTTTATTTTATCTCTGCGCCGCAATAAAAAAGCAGGCTTTTTATTCTCTCCTTCTATATTCCTGAATTATTCGCGGACAGCATGAGTAATAAAATGTTCACAGAATAAACTTCAAGTTATGTAAATAATGAATTCCCGGTATTTTTATCAGATAATTTAATTATTGTTACATTTTCAGCTGACTTAAGCGCAACGGAGTTCTTAATCCGGACTACAGTTAGAAGGGTGAAGTCATTGACACCCCGACGGTGAAATTTCGTATCAGCGGATGGCAAATTTTTAATTATTCTCAACGGGATTTCAATATGGGAAATAAAAACGCGCCGCAGGCTGATAAGGCAGAGAGCGCAGAGGTAATGCAGCTGGCTGAGGAGGAAGTCACTCTCAGCAAGCAGCGCCAGGTGGACAGCAGGCTGCGGCTTGAACGCACCACGCACTCTGTAGAGAAGCTGCTGGAGGCGGAACTGGCCAGCGATGAGGTGCACATTGAACACGTCGCGATTAACCGGCCGGTCACCGCTGAGGATTCAGCACAGGTTCGTCAGGAAGGGGATGTGCTTATTATTCCCGTGATTGAAGAACAGGTGGAAATAATCCGTCGGAAAATTCTGAAAGAAGAGATACATATTCATAAGCGTACTAAAACTGAAATATTCAGGGAGAGCGTAACGCTGCGTCATCAGGAAGTGACTATTACCAAAGAAAAACCCTGAATTCATTAACTGCGAGGATCTATCCATGGCACATGAAAAAATTGTTACCGCATTCAATCAGGTACAACAGGCAGAAGCCGCCAAAGAGAAATTGATCGTCGAAGGTATTGCTGAGAAAAACATTGATATTATTTCAGGCGAAAGACTGCGGGTCGAAGATAAAGAAATTCGTCACCCCAGCTTCTGGCAGCGCCTGTTTGGCGATGACCTGGATGATGATTACGCAAGTGAATACAGCAAAGCTATTCAGTCAGGCGGCGTGCTGCTGACCGTCAGAGCGCCAAAAGACCAGGCTGACCATATTGAGCAGGAGCTGAGCGCCTTTGCGGCTGACTACTCCTCCGTTTCACATCAGGATCGTTCGCTGACCGGCGGCGAGTTTGCAGGTGAAACCAATAATCGCGGTATGAATGCACCAGGCGTCTCGCCAGATAACCTGGCCTCTGTGACTCAGAGCTCATCTTCCATTACGCCGCCAGATGCGAAACAGTCAACGCTGACCGGTGCCGATCAAGAGATGAATCTGGACAGAGATCCAATGACCAGCGATCTCGACAGGGATCCGCTTGCGAACATGGATAATGAGCCGCTGACTGGCGTTGATACTACCGCTAATCGCAATAACCTTGAAACCGACCGCGATGCGCTGAAGCTGGCAGAAGAGCAGGTTGATATCAGTAAGCGTCAGGTCAGTGACGGTACCGTGCGTCTGCGTCGTTATACCGTTGAGGATGAAGTTTCGGAAGATCTGTCGCTTTATGACCAGCACGCGGAAGTATTCCGTCGCGCCGTTGATGAGCCAGCATATCTGAACAACGTTGACTGGTCTGACAAAACCATTGAAGTGGAAGAGTCACACGAAGTGCCGGTTATCGAGAAAACCGCCCGCGTGAAAGAAGAAGTGGGCCTGCGTGGTGAAGAAACCTCCCGCGTCGAGACCATTAAAGACAGCGTCCGTCGCCAGGAAGTGGAAATTGACCACACTGACGAGGATGCCCGTCTGAAAGAGGACAAGCTGTCTGGCCTGTCCGATAAAAAGTTCTGATACTGAGCGACCGCGCTGGCTTACTGAACCAGCGCGGGAACCAGGGAAAATAACCAGAGCAACAAGCCAATAGCACCGCCTACAACGGTGCCATTGATGCGTATGCGTTGCAGGTCTTTACCGATATTCAGCTCTACCTGATGCGACATATCCGCCGCATCCCAGCTTTTTACCGTATCGCTGATATGGCGGCTCAGGAACGCGGAGAACTCCGGCGCAACGCTCATTGCAGCCTCTTCCATATGCTGGTTAAGCGAGGCGCGCAGGCTGACATCCTGAAGCAGCGTTTCCCCCAGCCACTGTCCGGCGGCGCTCACCTTCGCGTGCAGCGTGGAATCCTCTTTCGCTAAATCTTCTTTCAGCCATGCCCTGAGATCGCCCCACAGCTGGCTGATATAGGTGTTCAGCGCCTCATCCTGCTTCAGATACGCTTTGATCTCTTCGGCCTTCAGCGCCATTTCCGGATCGCTCTTCAGCCGCTCAATCAGCCGCTGCACCGCACGGTTAAAGCCCTGACGCAGCTCATGAGTGCCATCCTGCTCAATGTCGTTAAGGATGGACTTCACCGCGTTGGCCGCCAGCTCGGCGCTTTTCTCACCGACCCATTCGGTCGGCAGCATCTTCTCTTTCAGCGGATGTTCCCGCTTCAGCCAGCGCATCACCTGCTGGGCGATAAACTCATGGGTGCCGGGCTTATTCACCAGCTGCAACAGCTGGCTGATGGCATCGTCCAGCAGCGCCTGATGGCGGTTATTCTTCGTCAGGCTTTCCAGCACCAGCGCCGCTGACTGGGTCAGATCGACCTTATCTATCGCTTTATGAATGGCGCGGCGCATAAAAGACTGGATGCGGGTATCGTCCGCCAGGTCCAGAAAACCCCGCACGATCTTCAGCAGATAGCCGCCCAGCCTGGCGGCGTTTTCCGGCGTGCTGAGCCAGCTGGCGATAATCTGCGCCGGATCGTGACGGCGGATCAGCGTCAGCAGCGAGGTGGCATTGAGGAACTTATCCTGCACGAAGAGGGCGAGGTTATCCGCAATCCGGTCCTTATTGCGCGGCACGATGGCGGTATGGCGGCCAACCAGCGGAATGGGCACCCGGCGGAACAGCGCGCTGACGGCAAACCAGTCCGCCAGCGCCCCAACCATCGCCGCTTCCGAAATCGCTTTCAGAGCGGCCACCCACCAGGCGGGGGGAAACCAGAGGGGATAAAGCACAGTGGCGATAAACAGCAGCGCCGCGCCGCAGAGCAGCAGCAGCGGCAGACGTTTTGCTTTCAGCAGTTCAGTTTCTTTATCCATCCTGAGCGAGCCACTCCTTTACTATAAAAATTTCGCCGCCTCAGCCGGAGATCGGGCAGGGCGGCGGGTTGCGGGTCAGGGCGATCTGTCCTGAAGGCATAATTTTTCCGCCTGACATCAGTATGGTATATCGGGAAGCTGAGCAGACGCGAGAAATGGACAGGGTTTTTGATACGGGTTATATCGACGGATGCTGTAAGCCTGTTCCGGATTCTGTTCTGGTATAAGCGGGCGCAGTCACACATCCGCCTGAGGGGACAAGACAACGAGCCGCATAGCGCGGCCCGGAGAAAGCGTTTTACGGCGATCAGGAGATAAACTGATTACTCTGCTTCAGCACCAGATCGCAGGCTTTGGTTTTTACCTTCTTGCCTAACGCGGTGTCGCCAAGGCTTTTCAGATTGACCTGCTGGTTCTCGCCGGTGTTCAGTAACCCCATCAGGCCCTGCTTATAATCGGTGGTTTCCTGCGCCTTCTGCGTATCCTCTAAACCCAGCTTGCCCATAAGCTGATCTTTTACCGAGTTAACGTTGTTATCGACAATATTATTCTGCACGCAGTACTGAAGTATGCCCGCCGCGTTGGTCATGCTGTTGGCGCTCAGCGACTGACTGCCGCCGTTCAGCAGACCGGTAAGCGCCCCCAGCGACATGCCGTTGCCCTGCGTGCTGGTGGATGAGTTGGTATCGGAGTCCTGGCTGAGCGCATTCGCCGCGCTGCTTAACTGCTCCTGCCAGCTCGCCGCCGACGCCGCGCCCGCCAGCAGGGAAGAGGAAACCGCTATTGCCACCATCATCATTGAAACTGCTTTCATCTGTATACCCTTTGATTAATTAGCCTGCGCCGTCGCCAGCCCTGGCGTGACGGCTCGATCTCCCTTTGAGACTGCATGAGGCCAGGGGAGTTCCCACCGCAGGAAAGATGCCGGAAAGTAAGGCAGGTTTGAGAGTAATCTTACGAGGCGCTCCGTCTGACTTTATAAGTGAATAAAAGTCCGGCTTTGTGCCCGCACTGCTCTCAGTAGGGTGAAGCCGTCAGGTAAATGCTTGTTGAGTAACTGGCAAAGTTGGTGAAGTGGTAGATAGCGCCCTTTACGGTAAGCCTGATAGCGCTGCTGTCGATTATGGCTGTGGCGTTGTGGTCGGAGGTGGAGAGGAATGACACGTATTTATCTCCCGCGCCTTTCAGGAACTCGCTTTCCGTTATGTCAGAGGGGATCAGGTAATACTGGTAAACGTTCCTGGTCGTCGCGCCCGCGCTTCCTTCCGTTATATACAGCGTGGTGGAGGTGTTGACCTGCACTTTCTTAATCACTGACTCTTCGAAAGGTGAAAAATGGATCACCTGCCAGACGCCATAAAACAGGAGCATGACCACCAGGGCAAAGACAACGTACCGCTTCTTAAAACCCTGTCCGTTTCGCATAATCTATTCCTGCTCTAATGTATGTTTGATCTATGGGATCATCATTATTAAATATCCATATGAAAAGTGCACCTATAAGGCTGAAGTGAGTAAATGCGCTGGTGGAGCAAGATGTTAGTTGTGAAGCGCGATGGGCAGAGAACGCGATGTTGGTGAATTTTACAGCGGTCGCATCCGCGCCAGCGGATAGGGGTTGCGGAAACAGGGGGTAAGGGTATAATCCACAGCGTTTCCGCATACCCTTCAGTGCCGAAGTGGCGAAATCGGTAGACGCAGTTGATTCAAAATCAACCATCGAAAGATGTGCCGGTTCGAGTCCGGCCTTCGGCACCATCGGAACATCAATAGACGTCAACGGACGTCTTTTTTTGTGCCTGAAATCCAGTATCCGCAAGGCTTTCCTCGCTTTTTCACTCAACCTAAGTCAACCTGATTCAATCTACATCAACTTACTGATGCGGGTACAACTGCGGGTATATCCCGGTTCGATAATGTTTGTACCCACACAGAACCCTTGAAAGGATACTCATCATGGCTCTGAGTGATGTGAAAGTTCGTTCGGCTAAGCCTGAAGAAAAAGCCTATAAGCTTACTGACGGTGAAGGCATGGTGTTGCTGGTTCACCCTAACGGTTCGAAATATTGGCGGCTTCGTTATCGCTTCGGCGGCAAAGAGAAGATGCTAGCGTTGGGGAAATACTCCGAAGTATCGTTGGCGGATGCCAGGGCACGCCGGGATGAAGCCCGTAAGCTATTAGCAAACAGCGTCGATCCCAGTGAGAACAAGAAAGCCGTTAAGGTAGAGCAGGAGCAAGAGGCAATAACGTTTGAAGTGGTCGCCAGAGACTCGCATGCCAGCAATCAGAAGTGGTCTACATCGCACAGTGCCCGTGTTTTGAAAAGCCTTGAAGATAATCTCTTTGCTGCTATCGGTAAGCGGAACATTGCTGAATTGAAGACACGGGATCTGCTTGTACCCATCAAAGCAGTCGAGTCATCCGGACGCCTTGAAGTTGCCGCCCGTTTACAGCAGCGTACTACCGCGATTATGCGGTTTGCCGTTCAGAACGGCTTAATCGATTATAACCCCGCGCAAGAAATTGCCGGTGCGGTTGCTACGGCGAAAAGACAGCATCGTGCTGCATTGGAACTTAACCGCATTCCTGAATTACTTCACCGCATCGATCACTACTCTGGCAGACCGTTAACCCGGCTGGCTGTCGAACTCACGTTGTTAGTTTTCATCCGTTCAAGCGAGCTGCGTTTTGCCCGCTGGTCAGAAGTGGATTTTGATACTGCCATGTGGACGATTCCAGGGGAGCGTGAACCGCTGGAAGGCGTTAAACACTCTCAGCGTGGTTCAAAGATGCGGACTCCTCATCTTGTTCCTTTATCCCGCCAGGCTCTGACCATTCTGGAACAGATCAAAAGAATGAGTGGAAATCGAGAGCTGATCTTCGTTGGCGATCATGATCCACGTAAACCCATGAGTGAGAATACGGTGAACAAGGCGCTGCGCGTAATGGGGTATGACACGAAGGTCGAAGTTTGTGGACATGGTTTTAGGACGATGGCTTGTAGTTCTTTGATTGAGTCGGGATTGTGGTCGAAGGATGCGGTAGAGCGGCAGATGAGTCACCAGGAACGTAACTCTGTGCGTGCGGCTTATATTCATAAGGCCGAGCATCTGGGGGAGCGCAGGTTAATGCTGCAGTGGTGGGCTGATTATCTGGATGCTAATCGGGAGAAAGGGGTTAGTCCGTTTGACTTTGGTAGGACTACTTCAAAATAAAATCTCTGTAAGGCGTTATTGTCCCCAAAATTGGCATATTCACGTTAGTATTTGGGGATAGTGCAAGGAGGCAATAGTAAATGCAACTAACTATAATTCTCCAAAAAAAAACATCAAAAACGAATTGAAGCCGTCGTTTGTCTTGAGTAAACTTTAAACAGACTCATGAATATTAATCAACATTTTATGCTAACCACCAATGACTGATCATAGCCAAGGAAGCAGGATGGAGCAAAGATCACTTAGAACTCATGTACTAGATCTGATTGGGGGTTTTTTGTATGAAGAAAAATTTCCTAGATGTGCTTATCTTAAAGAGGGGATTTTAAATCTCATTGATGCTACATCGGCCTATCGTGAGGAAGGGCAAGACCTTTATCCTGAGGTTTTTATAACAGATAATATTGATGCTGTTTTACAGAGCCTTCCATTTTGTAAAAGGGTTGAAATATCTAATAAACCAGCATCAAGTATGGAATTTTTGCAAGCTTTAAAACTGTGTGCTCCATTATCTAAAAATGGATGGGTTATTTATATTAATGTTGAAGAGAGTACTATCAATTACGGATTGGTTTCATCTGAGATATCTGAGTTAAGTCCTTCGTTTCATAAGCATTCAGTAGGGGAGTTGAGTGAGAGTGGATATGAATACGCAATTGCATATCTTCAAAATGTAGGCAACAAATCAGTTTTCCTTAGAGGTTTACAAACTTCTGCATTAATTTCACTTAGCCTCAACGATCGTGTTAACAATATTGGGAAAGATCTTCAATCGATTTGCAATACAATTGCTAGCGATATTGATGAAAGTTATAGATCTATTTGTTCTGCATATTTTGAAAAAATAATCGGTGAGGCTTTAATTACGGGGCATGGTTCTTTAATCGCTGTTGTTAAAGATGAGCCTTTGTCAATTGCAAAAATGCAAAAAAAACACTCTGATGGTATATATCTACCACAGCCAATTGATATTTTTGACTTCGTTATGCAGTCCGAAAAACAGAAAACAAGAGAAGCATCTACATCTAATACGCTTCATTCTTCATTAGTTAAATCTATGCTTCATCATGATGGAGTAACAATATTAACTACTCAGGGAAAAGTATTGGGTTATCATATATTTGTTAAGCCTGAAGGTGCTGAAAATGAAAAAATTATTGGTGGGGCTAGGTCACGAGCGTTCGAAATTTTAAAACTGAGTAATGTTTTTGTAAGCTGCTTCTATAAATCGCAAGATGGCAGTGAAAAATTTTGGAGTGAAAATAATGTCCAGTAAAGAGTTACTATGGATCGGCTCTACCGGATTAGCCATACCGGATGAATTTTCAAAGCCACAACAAATAATTACCGTGGCTAATGCTTTAACCTCGAAGCAGAAGAATGATATTGCCAGGGCTTTTGAGCATCAAGCTTACGATATGGGGGCTGAGTATACTTGGCGCAGGTCGATGATTCGTCTTAAATCTTCTCTCAAATCATTAGGCATGTCATTTATTGGTGAAATGCTTGGAGATGACGAAATAGATGAGTTTAGCAATATTGAAATGGTCCTTAACGATTACAATGCTATTTCGCTTGCTGAGCATCTTGGAGTAATCAGTGCAACAGGTGCTTTAAAACTTCGCCAGACATTGGAGATGATTAGCCATTTCCTATCTGATCAGGCGGAGAAAGATGGGGAAGAGTTGTGCCTTGTTGATGCTGCTCAGATAGTGAGTAACTGTGTAAAATATATACTTGGCGAAACAGAAATTTCAATAGCAATTGAGTTTTCTGAGTTTAGAAAAAGATTGCTAAATGAGACTATTCCATTAGACGACCCTCAGATTACGCAACTTCTGGATTCCCCAGCCTTCTATTTAAAAACTGTGATTTCTGTCTTGGTTTCTGCAGTGAAAAATGAGAAAGGGGCAGGACAAGAACATGCTGTCGGTAATTTGAGTAATTTAATTCAACCAATGTGGCCTCATATTGCAGAAAAAGATCGCTGGCAAATTGGTAATGCATACAGAGATGTCACTTCAGCAGGTAATATTACGGCAGCTAAAGGCCTTAAGAACGCCCTCTTAAAAGTTAAGGGATTTGATTATGTTCCTGAAAATTTAAGGTCATCAACTTTTAAAAAGGCTGCAAAATCTGTTATAGATGCTCATTTTGGAATGAATAATTATTATACAGAAGGCCCATTGGTTTCTAACTTGTCGAAGCTTGGCAGTTCGATACCTGCACCCGCATTTATCGATTGCATCCAAGCTTATTTGTGTGTCTATTTAGGAAATCAATGGGGATATGCCTATTCTTCAGCTCCAATTGCGGAGAATGAATTGAAAAAAATACCTATGGATAGATGGGTATACTATTTTGGGAAAGTTATTCAAAATGATGAACTAGTTTTACAGAAACTTATGTCGACAAAACCTCGGGAGAGATTTTTTGGATTTGTTAATTCTAATTTAACGGCTTTAATAGATGCAGAAAGTATAACTGGTGATAATAAAAAATTACTGGATTCGCTCGCCTCTAAAAAAATAGAACGAGTGGTGAGCATAGCAGAAAAAATGTATAGGAATCTCTCGATCTGATAAGGCCATATTTCAATGGCTCTTTTTTGAGCTATTGAAATAGATGTGGGATTAAAGTTATATTGATACTGGGTAATTTTGGTGGTTCTATGAGAAATTTTTTCAACTGGCTTTTCTGTCTCTTGCCTATTGAGAGTGAAGTGAATGATACAGCTAAAAAGCTATTAAATAGTATGAGGGTTACGTCAAAGTGTCGCTATAACGCAGCAGTTCGATTAAAGCTTCAGAGTCAGTTTTCATTTTTTTCTACCACTGTGTTGTCATTGGGGCTGATTTTAATTCCTCTTTTGCAAAACTCTGATATAAAATTGTACTTTTCCCCAAAAATTTTAAATATGTTACAGATATTTCTTGCCGTCGCAATATTAGTTTATTCTGTAATTATTGGTACTGCTCGTTATGAATTACGTTCTGAAGCACTAAATAAATGTGGGGATGATATAAAAGATCTTATTAGAAAACTTCGCAGAGAAGTTGCGGAGGCTAAAAGAAGTGGAGCTTCTGTAGAACTGAAGAAATACAATAACCAATATGATTATGTGAGTACTAAATCAGAAAATCACTCCAGAGTGGACTTTATTTTAGCATCATTGGAAATGCGCTTTGATTAAAAATACACCGGTTTTTTAAGAATCTGGATGTACATCAAAGCTATCGGTCTTCGATTATTACCTTTAACTATACCTGCAATACTTCTGTTTATTGAAGGGGTTTTTATCATGGATATGCTAGGTATTAGTGGTATTATGACGTCTATGCTCGTTCCTGCAAATTGAAAACCAGTTGTTACATAGTAATTGTAATAATTAATATAATAAGGTGACGTATATGCTATCAATCGATATCGCAAGTCACCTTTGGATTTTATATAGTGTATCATCCATTGATGCAATCTTTATTTTAATCTAAAAGTAATACCTTAGCCACATAATTTGCCAAATGCTTGACACCTGATGTAAGTATCCCGCATAACCGGACCTTCACTTTTATCGAGTTCATTATGCAGCACCTTCAGCATAAGTGTGACAGGACTTATGCTGAGGGAGGAACATCTATCACGTCACTACATCAACAACATCTTTGTCACTTAAGAAATCATCCGTTTGTGCAAAAATGAACTGCTTTAAAAATTGATCAATACGTATATTCAACTTAAATGGAGGTATGATTACGCCGTCTTGCTTTTCAAAATAGATCTTGGCTTTTGCCTTATCTACCGAATCTTTTAATGCATCGAAGCGACCAAACTCGTTGAGATTCTTATCATTAACACTATCAGCCATTAATGCTATGAGTAGCTCTTTATCCAAACCAAGAGCATTAACAACTGCGTTTAATTGCGCATTTTCAGCGTTATCTTTGTAGGTGTTGATGTAGTCTCTAAAAGTATGGCCTTCAATTAACTGCGCATCGCCGCGCTGCAAGTCGTGCAAGAAGAGTTTTGCGTACTTTTGCTCGTTTTGGGTGAGCGATGCAAATGACTTGTGCAGCTCATTTAATGTGGTTTCAATGCTCGCAGAGTCCTGGTGTTGGTTCAGCTCTTTTAAAAATTTATCAAAGCGACTGTTCATATAGTCGGCATCGATTTTGCCGGTGTCTATTTCAGTTAAATAACCACTGATATCAAAAGGCACATCGTCGCCGCCCTCGCTACCGCCATCACTTTTGCCTACCAACTCTTTGTAACGCAGGACCAGGCTCAGGTAAGTTTGTTCGTCTATGGTCAGCGTTACCTCATGTTCTACATCATTTTCAGTAAAGGAATAGACTGACTGTTCCCAATGCAAACCTTGTACTTTAGCTGCTTCCAGGTGCTGGCTAAAGGTGTTAAATAATTTGGCGAACTGAGCACAGGCTTCTATATCGTCTGGCAGTTTTTCAAAGTTCTCAACGCCTGTACTGACAAACAGCTCGGTAATTTCCACTACTAATTCATTCATGGCTTTAAGATTGCTTTCTAACCTATCAACAAATAAGCCGATAGGTCTGTCGCCGGAATAGAGTTTTACCGCATCGTTAATGTGCTGCTCCATTGTGTGTGGATAGCGGTAATAACGAATGATACCGTGGGGTTTGTCCGGGCCAAATAAGCGATTGGTGCGTGAGAACGCTTGAATAATGTTTTGGTATCTAATCACCTTGTCTAAATACAAGGTATTAAGCCATTTAGAGTCAAAGCCAGTGAGCATTTGATCTACAACAATCAATAAATCTAATTGCTTCGAAGGCTCGGTGTGAATGCGCTCGTAGGGCTTTTTATGGGCAAGGCGTGCCGCTAAATCTTTTTTAAAGGCTGCATGGCGGGCAAAATCAAAATCCTGGCCGTAACGCTTATTGTAGTCATCCATAATCTCGTCCAGACCATCACCTTTAAAGGTGGGGCCACGGTCGCCACTGCCGTCGTTATCAATGTTCGGGTCAAACAGGGCTGATACTTTAAGTTCAGGTTTGGCAGCTTTTAAATGACGGTAATAGTCAATGGCTTCGGCAATGCTATTAGTGGCCAAAATGGCGTGGAATTTATTGCCTTGGCTGAGCACATCCCATTCATGCAGAATATCTTCCACCACTTTGGCTTGGTGAGTTTCGCTTAAATATTGGCTTTTAGGCACATAATCTTCAATGCCTTTGTGGTATTTGCCAGTGGCATCTTTATAGCCAGCCATAGGTACATCATTCATAAAGTGGTTAAACTTTTTCTTTTTGGCCGGGTTATCCATGGCCTCCATCACCGAGTCGGCTTTGGCTTGCTCTAATGCCACCGCTTGTCTTAAATCACTGTTTCTAAAGGTGGGCACTTTGTAAGGGTCGAAGCCCAGTACGTTGCCATCGCGTATGCCATCGGCAATGCTATAGCGGTGTAGCTCGTTGCCAAATACGGTACTGGTGGTATTACCGTTTTTTTCGTTTTCTTCTTGAATCGGTGTACCGGTAAAGCCAAAAAATAAGGCGCGCGGAAAGGTACGTTTAATAATAATCAGCATGTCGCCAAAGGTAGAGCGGTGCGCCTCATCGACAATAAACACCAAACGTTTAGCGCGAATTTTATCAATATCCGCAGAGTTTGTGGTAGCACCTTCTTCACCTACCATTTCAAAAATGTTACTCATTTTTTGAATGGAGCTTACAATTAAGGTATCGGCGGGGGCAGTGCTTTTTAATTTGGTAATGAGTACGTGAGTATTTTCGGTGGCTTGAACATCTTCTCCATCGCCAGCAAAATTGCGGTATTCCGCGAGCGACTGGGTGCCCAGCTCAATCCTGTCCATTAAGAAAATTACTTTATCGGCATCTTTGGATTGTGCGATCAACTGCGCCGATTTAAAGCTGGTCATGGTTTTTCCCGATCCCGTGGTATGCCAGACATAACCCCCGAGGCGATCGGGATTATTAGCTGCGCTACCCAGTTGCTGCCAGTTGGTTTTAGCCACTTTGTCAGATATCGCATTGGCGGCGTAATACTGATAACTGCGCATTACTTTAAGCACGCCGTCGGTATCGTCGGCGACGGTATAAAAGCCAATCAACTGGTGCGCCATAGGTATGGAAAGTAAGGTAGAGGCGATGTCTTTCCAGTGGTTCATGGGCTCGTTATTAAAATCGGCCCAGTTAAACTGATAGTCAGGGTTAAACTTGCCGTCTAACCCCGGATTGGCAAAGTATTTTGTCTCATTTGGTTCCATTGCCACATAGACCTGGATAAGCGAAAGCAAACCGCTAAATAAACCCTCTTTGCTGTATTTTTCAATTTGATTCACTGCCTGGCTAACCGGAATACCACTTCGCTTCAGCTCTACATGGATCACCGGCATACCGTTAATCAGTAATAGCACATCGCCACGCCGATCATTACGCAAGGGGCTGCCGCGTTCAAATTTGGGCTGCTGCACAATTTGGTAACGGCTTTGGCCTGCGGCAATTTCCTGGCGATCGTATATTTTTAAGCTGACTTCTTTGCCTATATGCAAGGTATCGGCTGGGTTATCGCGCTTAATCGCCACGGTTTTGCCATTAATTAAACCGTTTAGCTTGAGCGGGGTTTTAAGTTCTTTGATTTGCTCAATAATTTGCTGCATTTCAGTCGCGGTAAGCGGGACATCGTTCAAGCGATCCCGCTGGCGATTATTTTCAAACAAAATGGATGCCCAGTTTTGTAGCAAATCCGCTTCGGTTTTGTTTTTGAGTATCTCCGGCTCCCAACCTTTGTTGGTGAGTACCTCAATAAAGGCTTGCTCAAATTGTGCTTCGTTTTTGAAGGTGATCATGTGCACTCCCTATACAAACATTTTGCTCAAGCAGGCCTGCTTGATGTTATTGAGCTTGGTTATTTGTTGTTGGTGTTGATTGATCAGTGCGTCGAGCTTTTGGAAATAGTTACCAATAACGTCTTGCTCGTTAAGTGTAGGCAGTAGCAATGGTAATTCGAAAAACACTGAGTCCTTAATCGAAAACCTATCGGCCCTAGCTCCAGTATCGCCATTAAGAAACATGAAAGTGTGCCAAAGCTTAGTTTGGAAAAAATACTCAATGAAAATGGTATTAACATATTTTGTTCTAAAGACAGTATAAAGTGGAGACATTATGCCAGCTCTACCCAGAGTATTTCTATTGATAGGACCGCAAGGAGCGAGCGTTGATATTCTGGGGTTGTAGACAAAGTCCTCTGGCTGAACTACATAATATCCACCTATGTTATTGGAATTTGAAATATCTTTATCAAAGTAATCGCGCTGACTGATTATTCCAAACTCAGCGGAGTTGGTAAAAGTTTCAGAATAAATTACAGAAGTGTTTTTTTCAGTGATCTTGTCAGATACCTTACTTAGCTTCACCTCCTTCCACTCTCTACTAAATCCGTCAAAGCGAATATCTGGGACGGTTTTACCCTGTTTCGGGAACATTTTTCCCAGCATGGCTTTTTTAATGTTGTTAAGTTTATCATGCTTTTGTTGGTGTTGATTGATTAGCTCATCTAGCTTTTGGAAATAGTTGCCGATTTGGGTTTGCTCTTCGTCGTCGCATGTATTTATCGGCGTGGCTTTCGCTTGTTCAATTGTGTAGTGCGCGATCGTTCCTGTATGAGAAATACTTTTAATATGTTTTTTGAAACATTCGCTAAAGAAAAATGTATATAGAAAGTATCCATTGAACTTTTTATTGTTCTTTAGCCATAGCAAATCTGCATCTTTGAAATATAAAGGATTATTATTCGGAACCAGGTAAGGAATACCAATCGAGCCACCACCGGTTATAAGTAGATCATCTTTTTTTACCCTGCCAATTTTCTCAGATAGATCTTGGTAAATCTCATAGGAAATATAGGCTTTAGTGTTCTCTTGCCCTTTGTAAATAGATACAACATCGCTTGTTCTAAAAAACGGAACACCTGCGTCAGTCCATTGCTCTTTATGTACTCTCGCAGCAGACCTAATATCAATTAATTCTCCCAAATTATTTTCAATCCACTCCCCACTAAACCCTTCAAAGCGAATTCCTGGTGCTTTGTTATCCACACTCATCTTATTCACCTTTCAATAAGTTGGTGAGTTCTGCCAAGCCTTGCATATCAAACTCATTACCTGTGAGCTTGCCCATCATCTCCGCCAGCTCTTGCTCGAAGGTTTTGATATTACTGGCTACTTGCGAATAGGTGATAGTGTATTTATCAGCAAGGGATTGTACCTGGCGGGTTAACTGGCTAATCACTGCGTTTGGCATACCAGCGAGTTCTGTGCTTAATGGTGCAATCCATTTAAGGTGCAGCAGGTTTTTAACTTGCTCATCAGTTAATGTTTCGATGGTCGTTTTGGTTTTTAAGTGCAGGGCTGTGGCGGCATCTTTGACCGTTTTCTTAAGGTTTTTTTCTTCATCGATTAATATGCTCGCGTGAATGATTTTGGCTTCATAGCTTTCATCTTCGAATTTAACTTTGCTCTCTTTTTGTTCTTTCAAGAAGGCTTTGGCTGCTTTGCTTAATTCGGTATTGGCAAAGGCGTCTTTACTTTCTTTTACCGGATCTTGTTCTTTTTCTTCTTCGGTTAGGGATTCTAAAATATCTTCCAGCGTGCTGGTGATTTCCTCCAGACGGGTTTCTTTAGCCGCCAGAGCCTGTAAGTCATTACTTAAGTAAGTTTGTTGCACTAAATCAAAGGGCAATATGTGGCCTTTCCATCCGTCTTGTACTTCAGTGTCCTGGCCGTTTTTTTTCTTTATAACAATGCTGGGGTCAACTTGTTTGGTGGCGGCAAAGCCTTCGGTTTGCATCATTTCTAAATCGGCGCTGATGAGTTGCCATTGGCTGTTTAAATATTGATAAGCTTGGTATTTGTCAATTAAGGCAATGGGGGCTAAGCGAGAAAATAGCTCGGCACTTAATACCGCTTCTTGCTGGTTGCGCTGTACGCTTTGCCAGTTTTGTATTAACTCGGTGTTTAGGTGGTCATCAAAGCCATTAAAGGCCTGGTTGTAGGCGCTGATAAACTCTAACACTTGCGGGTGCCCGCTAATGAGGGCGTTGACGTCTTGTGTGTCAATGGCCAGCTCACTGTAAGCGGTGGATTTAGGCTTAAACAGAGCACTGTGCAATTGTGGGAAGGCTTGCCAATAATTGTGTAGCTCGGCAATTTCGCTGTTGGGGATGCCGCCGAGCATGGTGGCGTGTAAATCCCAGCTTGGTGCCGCCGCAGAGGAATCCACATAGCGCGGTATATTGAGATTGTAACCATTGTCGCGCAGAGTTTGTTTGCTCACCAACTGAGAGAATTTATCGATACTTTCGCGGTTAATCACCGCATCAGTAATACGCTTGATATCACTGGCTTGCAGTTTGTTGTTTTTGCCTTCTTTCATAAAATGCTTAGAGGCATCGACCACCAGTACATCGGTGCTTTGGCGTTTTTGCTTGAGTACTAAAATCACCGTAGGAATGCTGGTGCCAAAAAAGATATTGGCCGGTAAACCGATAACAGTATCAATATGATTCTGCTCAATGAGTTGCTTGCGAATTTCACCCTCTTCACCACCACGGAACAAGACACCATGAGGGAGTACGATAGCCATAATGCCATCGGGTTTTAGGTGGTAGAGGTCGTGCAGCAAAAAAGCAAAATCGGCTTTGGTTTTAGGGGCTAGGCCAAAACGGGAATAGCGCGGATCGCTGTCTTTAAAGCTGGGGTCCCAGTTTTGTGAGTATGGTGGATTGGATACCACGGCATCGACATACAAGGCGTAGTATGAATCTTGTGGATCGCTTTCATCAAAATACGGCCAATCTTCTTCCAGAGTGTCGCCATTACGGGTTTTAATGTTGCTGGCTTTAATACCGCGCATGATAAGGTTCATACGGGTTAAATTGTAGGTGTTGGCTTTTAACTCTTGGGCGTAATAGGTGATGCTGTCTTTGTTTTTAGCGTATTTCTCGAACGCTTCACCTATATTGATCAGCAACGAGCCAGAGCCGGAAGTAGGGTCGTAAATTTTGATGGTGTCTTTATGTTTTAACTCGTGGGCGATGATGTTCGACATCAGGACCGAAACTTCATGAGGCGTGTAAAACTCACCGGCTTTTTTACCCGCA
Organism: Pantoea sp. FN060301; assembly: GCA_050410775.1. Classification (GTDB taxonomy): domain Bacteria; phylum Pseudomonadota; class Gammaproteobacteria; order Enterobacterales; family Enterobacteriaceae; genus Erwinia. Next base: position 3,684,433 of record CP191229.1, on the reverse strand, counting down.
TTGGCGGCAAATTTTTCAATCAGGTATTCGTAAATGTAGCCCAGTACGTCATACCCTAGATTGCCATTCATGGGGATACTTTTGATCAGATGCAGTAAGTCGCTGATGGCTTTGGTGCGTTTGCCAGCACTTTCACCCAGTTTGCTTAAACCTGTTTCTAAGGTGGTAAAAATGCCTTCAAACAGTTTTTTGTAAGTGGGCGAAATCAAACGGCTAAAGGCCGAGAGCGCATCTCGCACGTTAGATTCATCAAATTCGGATGTTGGATCAACCCATGTAGAAAATAGATTGTCGTAGGCAATAAAGTAGCCCAGGTTGCTTTGCACGTATTTAACAGTGTCGGCGTCTACTTCATTGAGGGCTTTGATGTCCTCGGGAGTCATACCCTGTCTGGTGACAAACTGCACCAACTGGTCGCTTAGGTACTTGTAGAAGATAAAGCCGAGTATGTAATCTTTGTATTCGTTGGCTTCAATTTTAGAACGCATCTGGTTGGCAGATTCCCAGATTTTTGCCGCAAGTTGCTGTTTATTCACTATAATTCCTGTTAAAAGCAATTCTTTTTCGAAAAAGGCTATTTTAGGGTTTTGATTGTACGTTTGATGAGAGCGTCTTGCTAGCGGTAAGGCTTTACGAGTCTGTAGTATCGATTCCTACCAGGCTTGCCAACTTCATCTGAGACAGCTTCGATGTTTTGGATTGGCCCACACCAAATGTCTTAGTAACTATATATTGGACACATCACTTGCCCACACCATCCTCTCCCCACGCTTTGCTGAAATCCGGTATGGTACAACTGAAGTGGCTTACTGAATTTGGCCACCTGAACAGAGGTGATATGCTCACCTCAGAACTACACAGGTGCTCCAATGAAAAGAAGAAATTTTAGTCCTGAATTTAAACGCGAATCCGCTCAGCTGGTTGTCGACCAAAACTACACCGTCTCTGATGCCGCTAAGGCTATGGATGTCGGTCTTTCCACGATGACAAAATGGATCAAGCAACTGCGTGAAGAGCGTCAGGGCAAAACATCAAAATCCTCTCCGATAATACCGGAACAAATCGAAATACGTGAGCTGAAGAAAAAGCTACAACGTATTGAAATGGAAAAGAAATATTAAAAAAGGCTACCGCGCTCTTGATGTCAGACTCCCTGAACAGTTCTCGATAATCGGGAAACTCAGGGGGCGTTATCCTGTGGTCACTCTCTGTCATGTGTTCGGGGTTCATCGCAGCAGCTACAAATACTGGAAAAACCGTCCTGAAACGCCAGACGGCAGACGGGCTGTATTACGCAGTCAGGTACTTGAGCTGCATGGCATCAGCCATGGTTCGGCCGGAGCAAGAAGCATTGCCACAATGGCAACTCAGAGAGGCTACCAGATGGGGCGCTGGCTTGCTGGCAGGCTCATGAAAGAGCTGGGACTGGTCAGCTGCCAGCAGCCGACTCACCGGTATAAGCGAGGCGGTCATGAGCACGTTGCTATCCCAAATCATCTTGAGCGACAGTTTACCGTAACGGAGCCCAACCAGGTGTGGTGCGGTGATGTGACCTATATCTGGACAGGTAACGCTGGGCGTACCTCGCCATTGTTCTCGACCTGTTCGCAAGAAAGCCAGTGGGCTGGGCAATGTCGTTCTCGCCGGACAGCAGACTCACCATGAAAGCGCTGGAAATGGCATGGGAAACTCGTGGCAAACTCGTCGGGGTGATGTTCTACAGCGATCTGGGCAGTCACTATATGAGCAGGCAGTTCCGGTAGTTACTGTGGCGATACCGGATCAGGCAGAGTATGAGCCGGCGCGGAAACTGCTGGGATAACAGCCCAATGGAGCGCTTCTTCAGGAGCCTGAAGAGTGAGTGGATGCCAGTGACAGGTTACGTAAGCTTCAGCGAAGCAGCTCACGCAATAACGGACTATATCGTTGAATATTACAACGCACTCAGGCCGCACGGATATAATGGTAGGTTACCACCAAACGAATCGGAAAACCGATACTGGAAAAACTCTAACGCGGTGGCCAGTTTTAGTTGACCACTTCAGTTCTTTTAATCCCACTGAATTATTCCTGGCATATTACGCACCCGAATGCTCCTACTTCAGTACAGGCAGCGAAAAAGGATGATAGCAACCAATATAGCTGGACGAAATATGGATTGGCAGTATGGCCCGCTTCAATGTCCTTGAATATTTGCTCAACAGCGGCCTTGCTCAGTGATGAAGTCACGATGGCCACCCGTTTGGAGGTGTGAGGCGCATTCCTGCAAAACTCCACAGCAGCCTTTGACTCAGCAGCTGTGCCACGGCATGTCCGATGAATGCCAGTCCTTACTTTGTTGTTGGTGTAAAATCGCTCCCAACGTGCAAATTTTTTACCCATGGCTGGGGCGGGCAATGTGAGGTTGCCTAGGTTCTTGATAGCTTGGCTTACTGATACATGAAATGCTCCAGCACCAAGAGTCAGCTCACCGTGCTTTGCATGATAGAAGGTGACTCTTGGTGAAGCAGGATCCGTTCTAAATCCAACGAAATCTGCCCATTCATCACCAAGATCATCGCAGACTATGACATCGTCTTCGTGGGCGATCGTCGACAGTACAGCACCAAATGTAGAGTCTGGATCGAACGTACGATGGGCTGCAGTAAAGGTACCTTTTTCATCTGTGACAGTTGCTAACTCTGCATTACCGAAAAGATAGCCCAAGAACTGTGCGCCACCGTTGACCAATGAGTCGTCTTGGTAAAGGCTGCCGTCTAGATAGGCAAATTTCGGCTGGTCAAATAAGACGATAAACGTGTCCTGTTTGTCGATAAACTGCTTAAGCGGAGTGCAGTTATCGTCTGCACCAAGTGCAAATTGAGTATCCTCTACGTATACATCGACGAGCAAAGGCAGTGTAAGGCGTTTCAAAGCTATACGCGTTTTATTGATCGCGATCTCACCTACCTCTACACCTGTTCCCTGCTGGGAAACCATGTGATTGCCAGTATCGTTTTTAGCGACGTACAAGATATCTGTTAGCTCCGTGAGTATCAAATCGACTTCAGCCTTTGGCAGCTCACGATAGCCCCCTCCGTCAGGTTTGACCAAGCGGATGATTTTGTCATCAAAGATGGCCTGTCTGAGAATAGCGGTATCAACAGCAAATTGGGTAGGGCTAGCCGTCAGATCTGATAGCTCCATCGGCCGCGCGAAAGCAGCCAGGAAAGGGGAAGAGGATGGTCTTCCAGGACGAGGATGTAAGCGATCAATGATTTGGCAGGCATAATCAACTAAATCCAAATAGCCCGAGCGATCCGCGCGAAGCGAGATCCGCCCGGTTCGCGGTGTCGTTGAAAAGTGTTCGTCCTCTTCAGTAAAGCTGTAACCCAGCGGGGCAAATCGAGCCGAGGACGCCATACCTACATTGTTCTGGAGGTTCTCGCCTTCGAGCGTCTTGCTGCGCAATGCAAAGCGGGATAGATTCATATGCCTCAGTCGGACACGGGCAAATACCGAGTTCTTACTTGTCAGTCCCCGGTCGATATCTTGGGCGCTTATACGCTGCAAGTGCCGCCTGGAGAAATAAGCAGGGATATCGATCTGGGATTTGAAAATGGCAATATAATCGCGATGCTCGACGATCAGAAAATATCCGGTTACCCGGTCGATCACACTTTGAGTGCCAGGCAGAAAAGCCGGTGCCTTGTTAAACTGAAAGCATAAAGCAGACCAAATTGACGCCCCGTGGGGCTGCCGAATAAAAGAGAAAAGATTGTTGGAAGGGGAAGTTTGCGCTTTTCTAATAGCCCGGAACAATGTCGTGATCGCAGCTGTCGTGATTGAAGCTTTTTGGCGATAGAAATAGCAAGATTTGCTGGCTTGAAGTTCATCGATCATGTTCGATTCCCTACGAAGATGGGCGAAGCGAAAGTACTTCAGCCTGAAATGCTAACCCAGCGCTCTCATTATTGTCTAGATGATTTTTTCGGGTAATAGTGGCTGTTGTGAAGGACCGTTTAGTGCCAATTGCGGACTTTGATGTACGCTGGTATATATATTTTTATTAATGAGTTGTCATCAATGTCTAGTAGCTCACATAAGAAAATATTGTTTATTGTATAACTAGGTTATTGATGAAAAAATATCTTGTAATATTCATTTTTTGGGACAGATTATGAAATATGAACAACGTATTGTAGCATTTATTGACATTCTGGGTTTTAAGTCATTACTTAATGACACTCTTGATAAAAATGGAAATGATAAAGAAGAAAAAATTGATTCGGTAATATCTGCATATAATGCAATTAGAGAAGTATGGGACTTAGATTCTGTGCCTCAATACTTAGATGTTAAGATTGCTGAAACAAAAAAATATCAATATTTTCGGACTGTTTAGTTGTTTCTTTTGCCATCGAACAGCCAGGAGGGGTGTTTTCTACTCTACTTGAAATTAAGATGTTGATTATGAGACTAATATCTAGGAAAATTCTATGTAGAGGAGCGGTTTCAATAGGAAAATTTATTCATACAGATGATTATTTATTTGGTCCTGCATTAGTAGAGGCTTACACGCTAGAGTCAAAAGCGGCAATGTATCCATGGGTTATACTAGATCATTCAGTTATCGAAGCTGGGGCTCAGAATAGAAATCAAGATCATGACTTTACTGAAGAGAAAGAATACGTGCAGTCTTTTCTTGAACAAGATTCTGATGGGATGTTTTATATTGATTATTTCTTCAAAGCCCAAAATGAACTAGATGACCCTGAGTATGATTTTCCTGATTACATTGAAAATCTAGCAGATGTTATTAGAAAAGGTTTAATAGGATCTAGTCATCATAGCAAAGCAGATATAAGAGTTAAATATTCTTGGATGAGAGAGCGATTTAACAAAATGATAGATATAGTAACCAGTAAAGAAAATCTCATAAGATTAAATAATTCCGGTGAGCAGGAACTCGCTGATTTTGACAGTAATCTTAAGAAGATTAGCCCTAATAAATACACTAATTTATTTAATTCAAAAAATTCAAAACATCAGTAATTTTATATTGGAAATATAATACTAATTTTTGAACTGGCGTTATGTGGTATAACGCCAGTTAAGATTTTTATACGAAGCGGACTGTATGGCAGCATAAGGCTGTCCGCCTCATACCAGAAGCTGTCAATGCAAGTTTTGCGATGTATCGATCAACAAGTGAAGGTTAGGAGAAATGATTGTAACCAGAGAAAGCATGAAACAATGGATCATTGAGTGTCTACAGGAACGTGGTGGTAGTGCTTGGCCACGTGAAGTTTCAAAGTACGTATGGGACAGCTACGAGGCTGAGCTTAGGGATTCCGGCGATATGTTGTATACGTGGCAATATGACATTCGTTGGGCCGCTCAACAATTGAGAAACGAAGGTACTCTAAAACCAGTAAATAGACGCAGAGATTTGCCATGGGAACTAGCATAGCAAAGCAAGGGTTAGCGTTTATTTCGCAGCCAAATCTGACTTTGTTCTGAGTGGATGGGAATTGATATCTCTGAAGAAAACGTTCCTGCCTGCCTGAATCTTGCTTTGATAGCCATATTAGTGTTCTACTGATATGGCTTTACACCCACTAATGTTGTCTGTTTTTTGTGCGGATTTTAACTTGTGGGTACAAGTGCGGGTATAACCATTTATTAATGATTTTAAACTACATTTATATCAGTCTATTAGGTGTGAAATTCGAGTCCGGCCTTCGCACCAAAAGTATGCAATAAAGTCGTTTAAGGGCGGCTTTTTTTGTGTCTATAAGCTTCCACTGATATCCATATTTTATAGTTTAATAAAGATTAAATATCAACTTAAATTACTCTCTCCTGAGTTGTTCAACTTATCCGCATTATTTTTTTGTCCATTGACTTCCAGATGATTGGGGGGAATTCACTTCGATTAGGAGTTGACTCCTAATTATGGCTCCGACAAACGTTTTAGCCCGCATCGCTAAGCTCCGCGAGAAAGCTTACAAATTCGCCGATGCGCAAAGACTATACCTGCTGATAAGCGCTGGTAACTCAAGTATCCTTTTTTTGGCACATAAAGCCGCACTGCTTTTGGGGCTTATCCCCTCAGGCTGTTGATCTGCCTCGGTATCATTTTAAATATCCTGTAAAGAGTGGGTAGTTCGAGTTCGGTTCCCGAACTTTGTGTCAGATTCATAAGTCGTTGAGCGAAGTCGCTTGCCCTTAAAGGTGAGGTAGGTTTTTGCTGTGGCGTTTCTCACAGGTCACTCGTATCATCCTGATGCTGGAAACATTGGTGGCTGTCTGTAGACAGCGGGTATACGCGGTTGAAAATACAGTAGAATTTTGCTGGTTTCAAACATTTTGCAGCAGTGAGAAAAGGGAGTTCGCTAGCACCAGGTGCTATAGTTAAGGTGACAGGATGTCAGCCTGATGCGCGTATTCAAAACTAAATGGTTCAGCAAGGCAGCTAAATCGCACGCTATCAAAGATAGTGAGTTATGTCGGACTACAGAGGCGGTACTGACGATCTTGGCGGTGGTGTTTACAAGAAGCGCCTGAACCAGAATAGCGATCGCGCCATTACTTTGGCGAAAGGTGGAAAATACTGGTTTTACACGTTCCTGTATGCCAGACAGGATATGGCAAACATCGATCAACGTGAACTGGCTGCGTTTCGCGAGTTGGCGAAGCATTACGCTGGCCTTGTTGACGAAAAAATTACGGCACTGATTAAGGGTAAAGAACTGGTGGAGATTTGCTATGACCGCAAAAAGTAAATTCAAGAGTCCTGCATTTGAGGCCATCCACAGTGCGGCTTCTGGATTATCCAGCATTGATGCTATCCCGCAGGAAACAATGCGCAACTTTGATAAAGCGTGCCTTAATAACGTGGACGATCTCCAACCCATTGAGATTAAGGCGCTGCGTGAGAAGCTAAACGTCAGCCAGCCTGTTTTTGCCAGTTACCTGAATACCAGCGTTTCAACGGTGCAGAAATGGGAAAGTGGAGCAAAGCGCCCGAGTGGGTTATCGCTGAAACTGCTTACAGTGGTGCAGAAGCATGGGTTGAAGGTGTTGGTTTGATTTATCGGACTGGTCATTTGGAATGATATACATGGGTAATAGTCACTCTACCGATGCAGAAGGTGTTCAAATAATTTTTTCAGGGATACAGGCAGTCAATCTTTCTGAAAACTTTTAAATATCGACCGGCTTTTTTATTGGAATAGTTACTGGGATAAAAGTTTTTTAAAGGGATATTAATTTATGAACCATAAAAAGATATTCATGAAAAAATATTAATCAATAAACTCACCCGTAAGGACTCCTTGTGCTTCAAAAACCCTGCAAATCATTAAACACCATTACCACCCGGATTTGATGGCGGAAATAGTTTTTCCAGAAGCCATCACGCAATGGCAGAAGACCGTACCAGACTGATATGTATCCCCGTCATATATCTTGTACCGTTTCTTATCCTGTTATTCGGGCATGATAAAGTCCGGGCTTTCAGCATTATCACGGCTGCACCTGGTGCTGTTAATTATGCTACTGGCAGATGCCTGTCAGCGTAATTTACCCGTCAGTACCGAATGGCGTCTGATGAGGCTGGCTGTACGCCTGCGAAAAATCCTCAAGATACGAGCCAGAGAGGAAAAGTCCAGGATGGAAACGGAAAAAAAGCGACAGCGGCGAGATAATCACTCTCCTTTCAGAATTTCCGTTAAAAACGCTTTATCATGGCTAAGATTCACTCACTTATTTCCAGTCATTCCAACAGAAAGGAAGCGCGATGTTGCAAAAGGACATTTTCCCTCACCGTACTAAATGGACCATTATCGCTATCGGAATGGTAGCCGGGCTGCTCTGGGCTTTGCCGGATCTCTTTGACCTGCATGCTCGTTATGCACTCTATCTGCCAGCGCTCTCGCTGGCGATGGCCAGCATACTGGCTTTCACGCTTTATTGTCTCCGGGCCGTTAAGCCCTGGCTTTGCGCTTTGCTGACATTGCCGTTTATTGCCTTGATGACGGGGTGGTACGTTTGGAATTTTCCCACCATGTCGCCGGGTGAGTTTAATTTTAAGAATATCTGCGCCGTGATGGTTATGCTCAGCCTGGTGATGCCAATGCTGGTCGCCTTCTGCAGTAAGCAGGGGCAGGGCCGGTCAACGTGGAGCAGGCTTGTCACCGAATCCCTGTGGCGCAACACTTTTACCTTTGCCGTCACCGGCGTGATGACCGGGCTGTTCTGGCTGGTACTGATGCTGTGGAGCAAACTCTTCAGCATCATCGGCATTACGCTGTTTGAGCAGCTGTTTTTTGATAATGCTTTCTTTCCGCCGGTGGCGACCGGCGCGGTCATCGCGGCGGGCATCGTGTTTTGCCGGCGCCTGCCGGGCGCTGCGGGGTTGTACCGGCAGTTGATTACGCGGGCGGTGAATGTACTGCTGCCTTTGCACGCGGTCGCCTTACTGCTGTTTCTGGCCTGTTTGCCGTTCACCGGCCTGGCAATCATCCCCGAAGCTTTTTCAGCCACGACGCTGTTACTGATCATGACGCTGATGATGCTGGCGTTCAGCGCCATCGCTGATGAAAGCGCACCTGGCGTATCTCGCGGGCAGCGTGTGATGAGGCGTGTGGTGCTGGTTGCGCAGGGCCTGACGCCGCTGCTGGCCGGGCTGGCTGTCTGGGCGCTGTGGCTGCGTATCGCTGACTATGGCTGGACAGTGGAGCGGGTTTACGCCGCTGTGATCGCCCTGATCGCGGTGACTGGCTCGCTGCTGTTGTTGTGGTTCCAGCGCCGCGCCTGGGTGCAGGGTGCCGCCAGCATGAACACGTTTATCCCCCTGATGCTGACTCTGACGGCCTTCAGCTGGTTTCTGCTGCACACGCCGGTGGCCGACCCGTGGCGCATTACCGTGAAAAATCAACTGGCGCGCTTTGCAGAGGGCAGGGTAAAGGTGGATGAAGGGGATCTCTACTTATTCAGTAATGCTGGTCGCCGGGGAAAACGGGCGTTGCAGGAGATAAGCAGGCATCCGCAGTGGCTCAGCGATCCTGCCCGGCAAAAAGCCATGCTGGTGCGGCTGCTGGCAGAGCGGGACACCAATAATGCTAACCCAACCATTAGCGACCTTCAGCGCAGCATCCCGCTGCGGGCAGGCAGCGAAGCGCCGCCGGAAAGCTGGTGGCAGATGCAGACGCAATATATTGAGCAGGAGTCGGGCACCTGCCTGATGGATACCGGCTCCTGCCTGGTGTGGATACAGGATATGAACAACGACGGCACGCCGGAAGTGCTGCTCTATAACCGCAATCAGCAGAGCATTACTCTCTATGCCCACCAGGCCACAGGCTGGAATCAGATTGGCAGCGTGACGCTGTCGGAAAGGCTGGAGCAGGCTCTCCGGGATAAAATACCTGAAACTGTAGTTAAGCCGTGGCGCGATCTGGAAGTGAACGGCCAGCGGCTTCCGGTGCAATATTACGGCTTTGAAGGACAATAGCGCATTACCCGCTTTTGCAGTCGTGCAGCATCAGGCCCGGCGGCAAAAGCGTTACGGCTGTCGCCGGTTACGTTCCCCTTTAACCTCCTCCCAGTTCAGCCCAAAGCGTGCCAGATACTTACGCAGGCGATCGGCATCGTTGGGCTGTTTTTTCCCCTGGCGGGAGACGGCAAACAGGCGCCGGCCCGCTTCGGAAAGCGAATCCGCCGCGCGGCAGACGCTCAGCACCGTCTGTAGCTGACACTCGTCAAACAGATCGTACTGCGCTGAAGGAAGATCGGTAAGAGTGGTCTGCGGTGCCGTAGTGCGCCAGCTGGCGCGCAGCCGGGCGATCTCTTCTTCCGCCAGTTCCTGCGAAATCCTTCCCTGTTCCGCCAGTGTTGCCATCCGCGTGACGGCAGCGCCCAGCTCGCGGAAATTGCCTCGCCAGCTGGCTTCTGCCGAGCAGGCGAAGTGCAGAAAATGGCTTCTCGCTTTTTTATCAAAGCGCACCTGGGTTTGCTGTTCCCGGGCGTAACGCGCCAGCTCAAAATCCAGGTTGGGTTCGATATCTTCGCGGCGTTCGGCCAGCCCCGGCAGTTGAAACGTCCACATATTGATGCGGGCAAACAGATCTTCGCGAAAGCGGCCTTCGGCAACCCACTGCTGCATATCCCGGTGCGTGCCGGCAATCAGCTGAAAATCGCTGCTGACCTCTTTATCAGATCCATAAGGGAAGAAGCGTTTCTCCTCGATGGCGCGCAGCAGCATCGCCTGCTCATCCAGCCCCAGCTCGGCGATCTCGTCCAGAAACAGCATGCCGCCGTCGGCTTCCCGCAGCAGCCCGCCGCGCGCCTGCTGTGCGCCGGTAAAGGCGCCCTTAACGTGGCCAAACAGCGTGGACATCGCGTTGTCGCCGCGCAGCGTGGCACAGTTGACCGCCACGAATTTCCCGGCCAGCCGGTGGCGGGCATGGCGCAGCTGATAAATGCGCTCCGCAAGAAAAGATTTGCCCGCGCCGGTTGGTCCGGTCAGCAGCATCGGGGCGTCCGAGCGCAGCGCCACGCGTTCGATCTGCTCTATCAGGCTGTTAAACGTGGGGTTGCGCGTCTCGATGCCGGATTTTAAAAACGAGGTGGAGTGCTGCTGTTCGCGCTGAAAGCGGCTGGTCAGCGTGGCGTATCGGTTCAGATCGAGATCGATAATGGAATAGTGGCCGAGCGCGGCTGGCGTCTCCGATCCCTTGCTGGCCGGCGAGGTCTGCAAAATGCGCGCGGGCAGATAACGGGCTTCGGTCAGCAAAAACCAGCAGATTTGCGCCACGTGCGTGCCGGTAGTGATATGCACCAGATATTCTTCGGCGTCGGTATTAAAAGGATAGCGGCTGACAAAATCGAGGAAGCTGCCGTAGACCTCTTCAAAGTCCCAGGGATCTTCAAGCTTAACGCTGTGCAGCACCACTTTGGTGGCGGGCGACGCCTGGGTGATATCTTCCGCCACCTGCTGCGCCATACTGAGATCACGCGGTTGATGCAGCAGCTCCAGCCTGTCGATCTGTAAGCCTTCCTGCTGGCAAAGTGCGACGGTTGGCCGCCATTTGCTCCAGCGGTTTGCCCGCTTGCCGCGTTTATCCAGCACCGTGCCCAGCACGCCGATCACTACGTTAGGTTTCATGCTTATCCCAGAAGATAAATAACTTATCCAGTAAGATAATTTTCTCTATCGGTAATGGCAATGCTCAGGCGCGATACAATAATAAATAACATTAATAATCAATGAAATAAGTTTTATTATGCAGCGTGGCGCTCTTCTGGCACGGCATTCGCAATAGCTATGCTACAGCAACGAGGAAAAGAATATGAAAAACAGCTATCAGACTCTACAGCAGGCGAAAGGCGTGCCGGTAAAAATGTGGACCGACGGCGTGCCGGTGGAGCCGGAAGCGCGCGAGCAGCTGCTGAACACGGCGAAAATGCCGTTTATCTTTCGCCATCTGGCGGTGATGCCGGACGTGCATCTGGGCAAAGGATCTACTATCGGCAGCGTGATCCCGACCAAAGGGGCGATTATCCCGGCGGCGGTCGGCGTGGATATCGGCTGCGGCATGATTGCGGTACGCACCTCGCTGATGGCCAACGATCTGCCGGACAATCTGTCTGGCGTGCGCAGCGCCATTGAACAGGCGGTGCCGCACGGTCGCACTAATAACCGTTCCGGTCGCGATAAAGGTGCCTGGCAGTCGCCGCCGCAGGAGGTGGATCGTCACTGGGCCAAACTGGCGCCGCGCTTTAAGACGCTAACGCAAAAACATCCGTCGCTGTTCAAAACTAACAACTATCAGCATCTGGGAACGCTAGGGACGGGCAATCACTTTATTGAAATCTGCCTGGACGAATGCCAGCAGGTCTGGGTGATGCTGCACAGCGGGTCGCGCGGCGTAGGGAACGCTATCGGCAACCTGTTTATCGCGCTGGCGCAAAAGGATATGCAGCGGCATATCGCCAATCTGCCGGATCGCAACCTCGCTTATTTTGAAGAGGGCAGCAGGCACTTTAACGATTATGTGGAAGCGGTGAGCTGGGCGCAGGATTACGCCCGTCATAACCGCGAAGCCATGATGGAGCGTGTGCTGGCGGCGATGTCGCGCGTCATCAGCAAGCCCTTCAGCACGCATCTGGAGGCGGTGAACTGCCACCACAACTACGTGGAGCGGGAAACGCACTTTGGCGAATCGGTGCTGGTGACGCGCAAAGGCGCGGTCTCGGCGCAGAAAGGACAGATGGGCATTATTCCCGGCTCGATGGGCGCGAAGAGCTTTATCGTACGCGGCCTGGGTAACGAAGAGAGCTTCTGCTCCTGTAGCCACGGCGCGGGGCGCACCATGAGCCGCACGGCGGCGAAAGCCCGCTTTACCGTCGAAGATCAGCGACGCGCGACGGCGCACGTCGAGTGCCGGAAAGATAAAGAGGTCATCGACGAAATCCCGATGGCTTATAAAGACATTGATGCCGTCATGGTCGCCCAGTCCTCGCTGGTGGAAGTGGTGCACACGCTGTCACAGGTTGTTTGCGTAAAAGGATAAAAAAATGAGAACAGGATTGCATGGCGTAGATAGCGCAATGCGCGAGCGCGTACGTGGCGTGCTGCGCCAGGTAGAAGAAGAGCACGGGGTAAAAGTGTTGTATGCCTGCGAGTCGGGCAGTCGCGGCTGGGGCTTTGCCTCGCCGGACAGCGATTATGACGTACGTTTTCTCTATGTGCATCAGCCGGAGTGGTATCTGCGTATCGAGCCGCCGCGCGACGTTATCGAGCTGCCAATCGACGATACGCTGGACGTCTGCGGCTGGGAGTGGCGCAAAGCGCTGGGCCTGTTAAAGCGAGCCAACCCAACGCTTGTCGAATGGCTGGACTCGCCGGTGATCTATCAGCAGGAAGAAGCCATCATTGCCGATTTACGGGCAAGGATACCAGACTGGTTTTCGCCGCTACGGGCGCGCTGGCACTATCTCTCAATGGCAAAAAAGAATTTTCGTGGTTATCTGCAGGGCGACAGCGTGCGGCTGAAAAAGTACTTTTACGTATTGCGTCCGCTGCTGGCGGTGCGGTGGATAGAGGCCGGAAAAGGCTTGCCGCCGATGCGTTTTGAAGATCTGCTGGCAGGGACGGTGACGGATCCGTTCCTGCTGGCCGAAATCGAACAGCTGCTGGCGCGCAAGCAGCGCGCAGGCGAAGCGGAATACGGCGAGCGTCTGGATCGCATCCATGCATTTATCCACCAGCACCTGGACGAGAGCCGCGTCAGCCAGGATCTGCCGGATAACGAGCGGCGCGACTGCCGCGATCTGGATGCGTTGCTGATGAAAACCGTGCTGAGTGTATAGCTTAATACTGGTCTGGCGTTGTGCATAAGTAGCTCAGGGTGACAGCATTATCCAACAGCGCGTTCAGACGCATCGTCTGTTCGATACCAGGATTAGGAATGTGGCGACGGTTTAACAGCGTATCTATGTCTTATTTTAATGTTGCAGCTGAGGGGAATATCCCGTGGTGTAATTCGCTATTCCTGTGCTGGCTTCGCTAAAATTAGCGTATCCGTTATCCGGCGCCCACTCCGTTTTCAGACTTCTAAAAAACCGTTCCATTGGCTGTATCCCAGCAATTCCCCCGGCGACTCAGGCTTTGTTTTATCTGATATCTCCGCGCTAACTGCCACGAAAACGCGGTTACGGAAAGCTTTTTCCAGCTACTGAAACGCGAACGGATAAAGAGAAAGATCTACGGAACGCGGGAAGGAACCCGCAGCGATGTTTTTGATTACATCGAAATGTTTTATAACTGTAGGCGTCGGTATGGCTCAAGTAATCAGAGGCCACTGGCTGGATATGAAAACCAGTATTATCAACGGCTCGAAAGTGTCTGGATTATCCGTGGCGATTCAATTGAGGCACCTTAAAAAGCCCTATTCATGTTGATTGAACCAGGTGGAAGCACTGCCGTTTTCTAACAGTCTGAAGGCTGTATTATTTTTTTAACAGCATTTAAGCTGTTTTTTGCATTTACAGCTTACAAGGTGTATCGTTGGAATACAGCATACAGGCTGTATCAGCATCCATAATTAGGGTAATGTCCTGTGAATACTGTTTATCCGTTGAAAACGTTGAATCAGTTACGTCCATTGCTGGTTGGCTTTCGCAAAGCCCATGGACTGACGCAAAAAGAAGTTTCTGAACGATTAGGTGTGACCCAGCAAACTTACGCCCGTCTGGAAGCAAATCCTGCCAGCGCCAGTATTGAGCGGTTATTCAGGGTATTTACAGTGCTGGGCGTTGAAATGGTACTCTCTTCCGGGCCAGAAGTTCTTTTCTCAATGTCATCTTCAACAATCGAAGAGACAGAAAAGCAAACGGATTCACCCGCCAGACGGGAAAAATGGTGAGGATATGCGCAGAACACGACAGCGTCTGGCTATATGGATGAATGGGATCCAGATGGGATTCTGGGAAAAGGCCAGAGGTGAAGATTCATTGCAGTACCTTCCGGAATGGATCGCTGATGAACAGGGTAGACCCTTATCGCTCTCTTTGCCTTTCACTCCCGGTAATCAGCTTTTGCGTGGTAATGTTGTTCGCGACTATTTTGATAATTTATTGCCAGACAGCGAAGGCATTCGCAGGCGTCTGGCAATGCGTTACCAGACGGAAAGCCTTGAACCTTTCGATCTACTTGCTGAGCTGGGAAGAGACTGTGTTGGCGCAATACAGTTACTGAATGTGGGTGAGGAACCTACGAATTTATTTTCCGTACATTATCGCCCACTTTCTGAAGCCGGGATCGCCACTACCTTGCGAAATGCTACCGCAGCGTTGTTGCCGGGCCGGCAGGACGATACGGACGATTTGCGTTTATCAATTGCCGGGGCGCAGGAAAAAACGGCTTTATTGTGGCATCAGGAACAATGGTGCTTACCGGAAGGTCATACGCCAACGACGCATATCTTCAAGCTACCGCTTGGGCTGGTGGGTAATATGCAGGCGGATATGAGTACGTCGGTTGAAAATGAATGGCTATGTTCTTTGCTCCTTGAACAATACGGGCTCCCGGTAGCAAAAACGCAGATTGTTCAGTTTGAAGAACAGAAGGCATTAGTGGTTGAGCGTTTTGACAGGAGATGGTCAGGCGACCGGCAATGGATCGTTCGCTTGCCACAAGAAGATATGTGCCAGGCCTTAGGCGTCTCTCCGCTAAAAAAATACCAGTCTGACGGTGGGCCGGGTATTACCGATATTATGGAAATACTGAGTCATTCGGATCGGGCTGAACAGGACAAAGAGCAGTTCTTCAGGGCGCAGATTATTTTCTGGCTGATAGCGGCCACTGATGGGCATGCCAAAAATTTCAGTATCGCTATTCAGCCACAAAATCATTATCACCTTACACCTCTCTATGATGTCTTATCGGCATGGCCGGTCATTGGCCATAGCAATAATCAGATTGCCTGGCAGAAATGCAAACTGGCAATGGCCGTTCGCGGTAGCAATAATTATTATCATCTTTACAGGATCCAGCGGCGACATTGGATTAATCATGGAGAATTAACCGGACTAAGGAAAGGACAAGTCGAGTCGATGATGGATGAGATTATTTCCGCAACACCAGAAGTCATTGAACGCGTATCTGCGCTTCTTCCTGAGTCATTTCCAACCGAGTTAGCTGAATCTGTTTTTAATGGTATGCGGCAGCAGTGTGGGCGTTTGGCTGGGAAAAAATAGCAGGTGATAAGCTTCGTAAATCCCGGCCCTAACCGCCGGGATTAACGCAATACCTAACTACGAACCCGCCTGGCCCCCACGGCCTCAATAAACGCCTGAACCTGCTGCTGCTTTCTGATAGAGAACTTACAAACCTGCCGCAGCGACTTCATCAGCTCAGGCTCTTCAGGTTCTGTCGGACGGGCGGTCAGCACCAGGCAGCCCTGCATAACCCGCACATCAACCAGCGTTCCGGTATCAAACCCGGCCGCCGCCAGCCATTTGCCTTTCATCGTCAGCGAGGGGATCTGTTCATAATCTGGAGAGGTTCTCGCATAGCTCACTTTTAGCCGACGTACTGCGGAACCCGTAACTTCATTTGCACTGACTTCTGTATTACACTCTTGCTCAGCCATGATAACTACTCCTGATAGTTGTTGTGGTCAGCGGTGTGAATGTGTTCCCGCACATTCGCATCGCGATTAAATAACCCCGTTATTATACCCCGCTGATAAACCCACTCCACAGAGAGTTTACGTTATTAACCTGAAATACAGTGTCGCTCACAATTATAATGAAAGCCGTGAAAGAAGATTATCTGGGTGGTTTTTTTCCAGGTTATTTAATGACGACTGAATTACAGATGCTTAATCAGAAATATATTTATCCTTGTTTCCGGCCCATCCGGCATAACGCCTCTTCACGCGTTATGCCGGACAGAAGGCACCTACCTAACGATAAACCGGCAGCACATTAAAACTGGATAGAATATGGATCAGCGCATTGCTGATGCCAAAAAGCAAAATCACAACGATCATGGCGTTACCGCCCCATACCCGGTAGTGCGGGCTGTTGAAGCGCTTACGCGACGCGCGGGCCAGCAGGGCAGGGACAATCGCCGCCCAGACGGTGGCGGCCAGGCCCGCAAAACCAATCGCGTAGATAAAGCCGTCAGGCCAGATCGCGCCGCCCAGCATCGGCGGCAGGAAAGTGACAGCCGCCGTCTTAAAGCGTCCCGCCGGACCGTCATCGAACTTAAACAGATCGGCCAGGTAGTCAAATAGCCCCAGGGTGACGCCGAGGAAGGAGCTGGCGACGGCGAAGTTGGAAAAGATGGTCAGCAGCAGATCCAGCGTGGCGCTGTTCAGCAGTCCGCTCAGGGTCTGCACCAGCACATCAATATTGCCGCCTTTTTCCGCAATTTCTGTAAACGCCGGACGCGGAATATTGCCCATCGTGCCCACCAGCCAGATGATGTAGAGCACCAGCGCCATCAGCGTTCCCAGTACCAGGCAGCGGCGGATAGTCAGCGGATCTTTACCGTAATATTTCATCAGGCTCGGCACGTTGCCGTGGTAGCCAAACGAGGCGAGACAGAAGGGCAGCGCCATCAGCACATAGGGCATATAGCTGGGGTTCACTTCTGCGCTGTTCAGCAATACTGCGGGCTGAACGTGCCAGAGCAGGCCGCCGAACGTCATAAAAAAGGTGAGGATTTTAGCCCCCAGCACGATGGTGGTCATCCTGCCCACCGCCTTCGTACTGAGCCAGACAATAAACGCCACCGCGAGGGCAAAAAGCAGGCCGCCCAGCCGCGCCGGGAAGGCGATATCCATCTGCGCTAAGGTATGGTGGATCACCGAGCCGCTGGCGGAAATATAGGCGTAGGTCAGGATATAGAGCACGAACGCCACGCTCAGACCGTTGATGATATTCCAGCGGCTGCCCAGCAGATCTTTCGTGACCGTGTCGAAGCTGGCACCGATATGGTAGTTGAGGTTCGCTTCCAGAATCATCAGCCCCGAATGCAGCATGCAAAACCAGGTAACAACCAGCGCCAGCAGCGACCAGAAAAACCAGGCGCCGGACATCACTACCGGCAGAGAAAACATGCCCGCGCCGATAATGGTGCCGCCAATGATCATTGCCCCACCAAGCAGAGAGGGCGCTTTAATTTTTACCGATACTACAGACATTACGTGTTTTCCCTGCGTGGCGATGCCCGGTGTAGCGCAGCGACCACGCGTCCGGCCCTGCATGAATGCGTTGAAGAGTGTGTGAAGGGGAACAGCGAAAATGCGCTCCCTTTGCAGGCGCGGGAGTATACGTTATTTCTCCGGCTTCAGTCTCGTCATGGCGTGTTGTAACAGAGGGGCACAGAGAACGGCAGTACGTTAATGGGGGATGTATATCCACCTTCCCGCCAGGAGCAATACATCCTCAGCCTTTTAAGCCCGGACTAACAATCCATTCAGCCACCGCTCTGCCTCTCTGCCGGGCCTTGCGTCACCGGTAAGCCAGACTCTTTCAATCTCAACGTCAGACCCCGCAACTATGTTTCTCAGCGACGCCTCATCCATATCCGTAAACCGCCGTCCGTCCTTCTCCCGCTCACCGCGCCCATATTTAAACGACAGATACCACACTCCGCCGGGCTTCAGCGCTCTGGCAAGCCGCGTCATGACTTCCGGTAACGCGTTTTCAGGAACATGCAGCAGCGACGCGCAACACCAGATGCCGTCATACTTCCCGACCGCAGCCAGTTCCTGGAAGCGTATCACTGCCACAGGTTTCCCCGTTAACTGCCTGGCGCGGGCAGCCAGCGCTGGCGAGGCGTCAAAGGCTTCCACCTCATAACCCCGTTCGCTGAACGCTTTGGTATCGCGGCCTGAACCACAGCCGGCATCCAGAATGCGCGCGCCGGGCCTCAGATGTGCCAGAAAGGGCGCGTAGAGGGCGGACATATCCACATCTACGGTGTCGTCATAAAAGCGTTGCGCGTTTTGCTGGTAGTAATCGTCATTCATCAGAAAATCCCGCTTCCCTGTGCGCTGGGTTCCCATTCATGCAGCAGCGTGAACTTGGCCGTTTCCCAGCGGCGTTGCAGGAAATTGTGCCGCAACGCCGGCGTAGTGCCCGTCTGGCGGATCAGGGTTTCACGCAGCGGCAGATGGCTGTTAATAAAGTACTCGTTACGGTCATGCAGGCGCTGAAGCAGTTTTGTTGAGGGTATCCGCGCAAATTTTCCCTGATGACCCCGGTTGCAGTGCTGACAGGCCAGCACCAGATTCCAGACGCCGTCCAGGTTGCCGATAGTGCCATTAAGCGTAAAAGGCAGGAAGTGATCGACATCGGCAAGGTCTTCACCGCCCATCACCACGCTGACCGGGCGGAAACAGTAGAAGCAGTAGCCTTTCTGGTAACCGTTCAGGCTGTCGCGGCAGCTGGTGATAGTAATGCGCTGATTACTGCGACGGCTGAACAGCATCTTACTGTCATCATCGTATTCCACCGCAATCAGGTTACGGGAAACGCCCATCGCCCACGCTTCCTCAACCAGTCGCCAGCGCGCATCGGTTTCCCGGATCAGGTTGGGAAACTGATCGTTTTCAGTCAGGTAGTAATAGTTGTCGGTAAGGCGGATGCCCTTGGACGTTTTACGTTCATCGAGGAAGAAGCGCTTATCGATTTCGGCCTGATTGACGTTATGAAAGGCATTGATCACTGCGCCAAACCCGAGTTTAACGGTGATCCCGGTCAGCTGCTCTTCAGTGATTTCGCCCTTATTAAAACGGACGCAGGCATCCAGAAACTGGCTGCGCTGGCTGGTGATCTGTTTGGGCGCCTGCTTCAGATGCGCGCACAGATGGCGGGCAAAGGGGACGGCCAGTGCCTCAAGCGTAATCAGATCGTTATCCGGCTGTTTCAGGTCATAGAGCGCATGGGCCAGCGCAAATTTGTAAGAGGCAACGTTTCTGCCAAAAAGGATCACCCCCCGCCAGTAGTGCTCCAGCTTGGGATCGGCCTGATAAAAACGCATAGAAGTCCTGTTTTGTGAGGCGGCTCGTAAGAATGGGCGTTACGCGATCACATAACAGAATGCGGGAATTGTAAAACAAAATAATGCCTCCGCTTCGGAGGCGTGTTTAAAGCGGCTTTACGAGTATGATAAAAATCAATTAGTTACTGTAGATGGTGTATAAAATAGCCAATAGAGTAACCATTAAAAATGTAAGGGTAATGATAGATGGCTTTACATGGAAAGTTTGTCGTTAATGATGCTGAATACGATTTTTTACTTAACGCCTTGTTAAGAAGCCAAAAAAATGAACGTTCCCTGCGCCAGGGATCTGAAAGCATATGGGACTATTGAGGTGATAGCGAATGGCAAAATATACCCTTGATTTCGCTTTGAAGTTTGCCCTGTTTGCAGGCGTTATGCTGCTGGTGGCGAAATATGTGCCTTATGATGATCTTATTGACAGATTTATTACGGAAAATATCAGTTTTGAACGGGCCGTCAAAATTTCAGGCTTTATTTTAGGTGAGCCGGATCCAGAGGCCTATGAAGCGGTGCGTGATTATATCTTTATCGTGATAAATATTCTTATTAGCGTGCCATTATTCAGCACAATTGTCACTGGACTGAATGCCCTACGGAACAAGGCGAAACCCAGCGTCCACTTTCAGGAATGGCGGTTGTCAGTGTTAAGAAGATTGATGAAGATATTTTTATTTATCTTTCTGTTCTGGGCAGTGTTGCGCATCCTCCCTTATGAATATCTGTTCCGTGAGCCTGAAGGGGCTGTCACTTATTTAGCGCTGATTGTAATTAACCTGACAATCACTGTTGTTGCCTACCGTATGGTTAAGAAATTACTAAGAGGCAGGTTGAAGGATAACGAAAACACCTGTCCCCGGTACTGACTTAAACGCCTCCGCGACCCCGGCAGGAATCATCTGGGGGATAACCAGTCCGTAGAGCCGCAAAGGTTGTTTATTTCCCACGCCATACCCGAAAAAACCCGGCCAGAGGATATCCCCTGGCCTGATTCGTCTTAGCGCAAGACTTAATGTAAACCGAACAGGCCCGGCAGGAACAGGCTTAACGACGGGATATAGGTTATCGCCATCAGCGTGATGACCAGCACGAAAAAGAAAGGCAGCATCGGTTTAATCAGCGCCTGAATTTTAATACCGGAAACGGAGCAGCCGACAAACAGCGCGCTGCCCACGGGCGGAGTACAAAGCCCGATGCAGAGGTTAAACACCATCATGATGCCGAAATGCACCGGGTCCATGCCCAGTTCATTAACGATAGGTAAAAAGATTGGCGTGAAAATCAGTACCGCAGGCGTCATATCCATAAAGATGCCGACGATCAGCAGGATAACGTTAATAATCAGCAGAATAATAATGGGATTATCGGAAACGGTCATCAGGGCTTCACTGATGGTATAAGGGATATCCGCATTGGTCATCGCCCAGGACATGCCGACCGAAATCCCGATCAGCAGCAGCACTATCGCGGTGGTGACAACGGAATCCAGCAGGATAGCGGGCAGATCCCGGAGCTTAACCTGGCGGTAAACTACCACCGACAGGATAAAGGTATAGACCACCGCAATCGCGGACGCTTCGGTGGCGGTAAAAATCCCGCCCAGTATTCCGCCCATCACCACCACAACCAGCATCAGACTGGGGAAGGCATCCCAGAACACACGCAGTACCAGACCGAACGTGGGCCGTTCCGTCACCGGGTAGCCGCGGCGTTTGGCAATGATCCCCGCCACCACCATAACGCTCAGGCCCATCAGGATCCCCGGCACATAGCCCGCCATAAAGAGCGCCGCGACCGAGATGCCGCCAGCGGTCAGCGCATAGATAATCAGCACGTTGGAAGGCGGGATTAACAGGCCGGAAATGCAGGAGGTGACGTTAACGGCGGCGGAAAACGCGGGATCGTATCCGGCCTTTTTCTGCATCGGCGCCATGGTGCCGCCAACCGCGACGGCCGCCGCCACGGCGGAACCGGAGATGGAGCCAAACAGCATATTGGCCATGACGTTGACATGGCCCAGTGACCCCGGCACCCGGCCAACCAGCACCTGGGAGAGGTTAATCAGGCGCTGCGCAATGCCGCCGCTGTTCATCAGCGAGCCGGCGAGGAAGAAAAAGGGGATCGCCAGCAGCGAGAAGCTGTCGAGGCCCGTCGCCATTTTCTGCCCGACCACCGCGATAATGGTTTCGAAGGGGAGCATCATGACGCCAGCCGCCAGCGTCGCCAGGCCGATGGAGAAAGAAATGGGAACGCCGGCAAACACCAGCACGAAAAAGGAGCCGAACATCACCAGCGTGAGCATCCAGTCCATCAGGATTTCCCTCCTTCAGTCTGCGTCAATACGGGCTCGCCGAGGTGGCTCTTCACGGTATCCACCATATATAACAGGCTGTACCAGCAAATCAGCACGCCGCTCAGTGGCAGCACCAGATAGACATAGGCCATCGGCATTTGCAGGGCGGGGGAGAGCTGCCCGGTTTCATACACGCCGATCAGTAATGACATCCCGCCCCAGACCATAGCGGTGGCGGCAAAAAAGAAAATTGCCCCATCAATAAAAAGCTGATTAAACAGTTTACGGAGGCCGGTCAGTTCAGAGGTAAAGAGGTCAATATTGAGATGACGCCGTTTCCCGGTGGCGTAAGCGGCGCCTAATAATCCCACCCAAATCATGCTGAAGCGGGCGATTTCATCGGTTGAGGTACTGGGCTGCTGTAAAACATAGCGGCTGAACACCTGCCAGACAACGCAGATAACCAGCATGACCATCACGATAATACAGAAGAGCGCCAGCAGGTTATCGACCGCATTTTTATATTTTCCGATTTTCATAAAACCCCCGTCACAGGGGCGGCCAGGCCGCCCCTGTACATCATTATTGAGCGATACCTTCACCTGCGCTTTCTATCTTCGTAATCCAGGGACCGCGAACGGGGTCCTTTTTAAAATCATCATAGAGAGGCTGCAGCGCCTGACGGAACGGTTCTTTATCCACGGTAATAAATGTCGCGCCGTCCTTTTCGGCTTCCTTCACGGATTCAGCCACCATGAGATCCCAGGCTTTGGCCTGGGTGGCCTCCGATTTTTTAAGCACTTTTTCCAGCACCGCTTTCTGCTCATCGCTTAAGCGATCCCAGGTTTTATTGGCAATTACCAGATAATCCGGCATCGCGGTATGCTGATTCTCGGTATAATATTTCGCGACCTCTTCATGCCGCGTCTGGACATAAGAAGGTTCATTATTTTCCGCGCCGTCAATCACACCCTGCTGGAGTGCGGTATACACTTCCCCTAATGGAATGGAGACCGGCGAGGCGCCGAGTAACTCAATAAATCTGATCGTTGTCGGCGTGACAATAACGCGGAATTTCATTCCTTTCATATCCGCCGGGGAATGAATCGGTTTTTTGGCATAAAAGCTGCGCGTGCCGCCTACGTAGGCTGCAACCGGAAAGAAGCCTTTTTCTTTGGTGGCTTCCGTCATTGCGTCTCCCACCGGACCGTGGACAACGGCGTTAAAATGGGCATCGTTTTTAAAAAGATAAGGCAGGCTGTAAACAGAATAGGCGGGAGTAAAGGCCTCTAATTCATTCGCCATCGCTTTTGTCATATCCAGCGCGCCGTTCTGTAACAGCTCCAGCGTTTCACGCGGGCCGCCCATTTGTCCGCCAGGATAAATACGCAACTTCATTTTGCCGCCGGATTCCGCACTCAGATCTTTGGCCATTTGTACCCAGGTCTGATGCACAATGTGGGAGGTATCCAGATTATGGGCCAGTTTCAGCGTGACTTTGTCCATCGCCGTTGCGGAGAAGGCGAAGGTGGCGAATGACAGGGCCAGAAGTTGCTGAGCTGCAATGTGATTGAATTTCATATTTGTCCTTTCAAGCGATACGCCAGGGAGGCAATGAAAATACGCATTAAATGCAAAGAATAGTTTGATGGCCGTCTCATTAGAAAAAAATGAAACGCTATTTTATAAAATTAGTGACGCTGTTCACTTTTTATCAGTTAGGGGGTTTAATACCGTTTTTTTATGACACTTTTATTTATTAATGCCGATCAACGGGTTGAGAAAAGGCCTGCCGGAAAGCCTAAAAAAATATGAATAAACAAAATTAAATTTGAAGCTTTCGTTAAAAGTTATCTGAGGCGATAATTTTTTTAATGCTATGCCGCCTCCAGCCGCTTTCTGGACTCAGTCGCGGTTACCGCGTATTCCGCAGGAAAGGGGTTATGCTACAGATGCATTTCCGATCTTCAGAGTTATTCCTTGCTCGCTGAGCTTATCTTCAGTGAGCATGGCGCATCGTCCTGCGCCACTGCACCCTTGTGCGCCAGCCGCCGTGATGAAAGAGAGAAGCAGGGCGGATTCACCGCCCTCAATTGAGGCGGACCATTGCCCCCAACGGCAAATAGGGTTAGTTTCCTGAACAAACTTGCAGGGAAGGCGCTCAACGCATGAAGAACAAATCCTACACGCTTTACGATGTGGCCCGGCAGGCCGGGGTCTCCTACCAGACGGTCTCCCGCGTGATGAATCAGGCGGAGAACGTCTCTGATAAAACGCGCAAAAAGGTGGAGGCGGCGATGGCGGCGCTGAACTACGTGCCGAACCGGGTGGCGCAGCAGCTCGCCGGCAAGCAGAGCAAGACGCTCGGCCTGGTCACCACCACGCTCTCCCTGCATGCCCCTTCGCAGATAGCCGCCTCGGTCAAAACTACCGCCGGAAAGCACAACTTTAACGTGCTGATCTCTATGCTGGAGCAGCCGGACGCGGAGGGATGTCGCCGCGCCATCAGCTATCTGCTGTCACAGCGCGTCGATGGGCTGATCGTCAATATGCCGCTGGAGGATGCCGAAGTGCAGATGATGCGCGACGCCAGCGGCGGCGTGCCGCTGATATTTGCCGATGTGAATCCTGAACTGGCGGCCAACAGCGTGCTGTTCGATCCGGCGGAGGGTGCCGGGCTTGGCGTGTCGCACCTGCTGGCGCTGGGCCATCAGCGTATCGGCCTGCTGGCCGGGCCGCATGAGTCGATCTCTTCCCGGCTCCGCCTGGAGGGCTGGCTCGCCGGACTGGCTGCGGCAGGGCTTCAGCCCGTCACGGTAATGTATGGCAACTGGAGCGCCCGCTCTGGCTTTGACAATGTGTCTGCGCTGCTGGCCAGCGATGCCCGGCCCGACGCGCTACTGGTGGCCAACGATCAGATGGCGCTGGGCGCGCTGCGGGCGCTGAGCGAGGCGGGGCTACAGGTGCCCGCTCAGGTCTCGGTTATTGGCTATGACGATACCGAAGACAGCGCCTGTTTCATTCCGCCGCTGACCACCATCAAGCAGGATTTTCGACAGCTGGGCGAAGAGATTGTTGAGCGACTGGTCAGACAAATTACCAGCGGTGAGGCGCACCAGCAGCCGCTGATCCTTCCGGTCACGCTGGTGGAGCGGAAAACGACGGCGCGCCCCGGCGGCGCGGCGCCAACGGGCAGCGAGCTGGCGGATGCGCTGATGCTGCTGGCCCGCCAGGTGGCGCGTCTGCCGCCGTCATCCTGATCTGTTCTGAATTATCCCGTTTCGTGAGGCAGGTCACCGAATGGGCGTTTGCCGCTTTACTCCCTCCCGCCGGGTCAACATAGTGTCGTAAATTGTGAGCGCTTCGTAAATTACGGGAGTAAGCATGACCGACGCTGTTAATAATCCTCATACCCTGAGCTTATCCGCCCTTCTGGCCCGCCGGGACTGGGAAAGACCGGGTGTCACGCACCTTAACCGGCTGGCGGCGCATCCCCCGTTTTCAAGCTGGCGTGACGCCTTCAATGCCCGCGACGATAAACCGAGCGACAGCCTGCGCTGTCTGAGCGGTGAGTGGCAGTTCAGCTACTTTACCCGCCCTGAGCAGGTGCCTGAACGATGGGCGACGGAGGATCTGGCTGAGGCCGACAGCGTCGCCGTGCCGTCCAACTGGCAGATGTCCGGCTATGATGCGCCGATTTACTCCAACATTACCTATCCATTTACCACCCAGCCGCCGCACGTCCCGGAAGAAAACCCTACCGGTTGTTACTCGCTCACATTTAACCTGACCGCCGACGAGCTGGCGATGGGTGATACTCGGATTATTTTTGATGGCGTTAACTCCGCGTTTCACTTCTGGTGTAACGGCAGCTGGATCGGGTATTCCCAGGACAGCCGCCTGCCGGCGGAATTCGATCTCTCCGGCGTGCTGAAGACGGGGAAGAACCGGCTGGCGGTGATGGTGCTGCGCTGGAGCGACGGCTCCTGGCTCGAAGATCAGGATATGTGGCGCATGAGCGGCATTTTCCGTGACGTCTGGCTGCTGAACAAGCCCGCCACCAGCCTGGCGGATTTCCGTCTGCGCACCGATCTGAACGCGGATTTTACCCGCGCCGATCTGGTGGCGAACGTCACCCTGGCCGGGCAGGCTGTCGCCGCCAGCCGCATCACGCTTCAGCTCTGGCAGCAGCAGCAACTGGTGGGCGAGTGCAGCACCCTGCCCGGCAGCGCGGTGGTGGATGAGCGAGGCAACTATGCCGAGCGGGCTGAACTCCGGCTTCAGGTGGAGCGCCCGCAGCTCTGGAGTGCCGAAACGCCGCATCTTTATCGCGCGGTCATTCTGCTGACGGATGCGCAGGGCAAGCTCCAGGAAGCCGAAGCCTGTGACGTCGGCTTCCGTCAGGTGGGCATTGAAGGCGGACTGCTGAAGCTGAACGGCCAGCCTCTGCTGATCCGCGGCACTAACCGCCACGAGCACCATCCCGAGCGCGGTCAGGTCATGGACGAGGCGACGATGACTGAAGACATCCGCCTGATGAAGCAGAACAACTTCAATGCGGTGCGCTGCTCCCACTATCCTAACCATCCACTGTGGTATCGCCTGTGCGATCGCTTCGGGCTGTACGTGGTGGATGAAGCCAATATCGAAACGCACGGCATGCAGCCGATGAACCGGCTGTCTGACGATCCCACCTGGTTCCCGGCGATGAGCGAGCGCGTCACCCGCATGGTGCAGCGCGATCGCAACCATCCCTGCATCATCATCTGGTCGCTGGGCAACGAATCGGGCCACGGCGCTACGCACGACGCGCTGTACCGCTGGATTAAAGCCAGCGATCCCAGCCGTCCGGTGCAGTATGAGGGCGGCGGGGCGGACACGGCGGCGACCGATATACTCTGCCCGATGTACGCCAGGGTGGATGAGGATCAGCCTTTCCCGCAGGTGCCGAAGTGGTCCATTAAAAAGTGGATCGGCCTGCCGGAGGAGAGCCGTCCGCTGATCCTGTGTGAGTATGCGCATGCGATGGGCAACAGCCTCGGCGGCTACGACAAATACTGGCAGGCGTTCCGCCAGTATCCCCGCTTACAGGGCGGCTTCGTCTGGGACTGGGTCGATCAGTCCCTGATCAAAACGGATCCCGACGGAGAGCAGTGGTACGCCTACGGCGGCGACTTTGGCGATAAACCAAACGATCGCCAGTTCTGTATGAATGGCCTGGTCTTTGCCGACCGCACGCCACACCCTTCACTATATGAAGCGAAGCGCGCCCAGCAGTTTTTCCAGTTCAGGCTGATCGGCCATTCGCCGCTGGAGATTGAAATTGAAAGCGAATACCTGTTCCGCGACAGCGACAACGAGCTGCTGCGCTGGCAGCTCACCCTTGACGGCAACCGCTTTGAACAGGGCGAAATCACGCTGTCGCTGCCGCCTCAGGGTAAGCAGCGGCTGATTATCGATTGTCCTCTGCCGGCATCAGGCAGCGGGCAGCTCTGGCTGAACGTGGAGGTGATCCAGCCTGAAGCCACCTCCTGGTCAGAGGCCGGACACGCGGTGGCCTGCGATCAGTGGCAGCTTCCACTGGCGCAGACGGCGTTACCCGACACCGTCACCCACGGTGAAAGCCCGCAGCTGACGGTGACTGAGGCGCTATTTGAGATCGTCCATCAGGATCAGCGCTGGGCGTTCAGCCGCGAGGCGGGCGAGCTGAGCCAGTGGTGGCAGGCGGATCGTCCAGCCTTCCTGACGCCGCTGCGGGATAACTTTATCCGTGCGGCGCTGGACAACGATATCGGCATCAGCGAAGTGGAGCGCATCGACCCGAATGCCTGGGCCGAGCGCTGGAAGGCGGCGGGCTATTGGGAGATGACGCCGGAACTTCTGAGCTGTACAGCCGACCAGCTTCAGCAGGAGGTGCTGATCCGCACGGTTCACGCCTGGAAGAACGGCAGCCAGACGCTGTTCATCAGCCGTAAAAGCTGGCGTATCGACAGCGCGGGTGAGCTGCATATTGAGGTGGATGTGGCGATGACCTTTGGTCTGCCGCAGCCGCCGCGCATCGGACTGAGCTGCCAGCTGGCGCAGGTTGAGGAGCAGGTAGAGTGGCTGGGGCTGGGGCCGCATGAAAACTATCCTGACCGTAAGCTGGCGGCGCAGCAGGGACGCTGGCAGCTGCCGCTGGCAGAGATGCACACGCCTTATATCCGCCCCTGTGAGAACGGTCTGCGCTGCGACACCCGACTGCTGAACTATGGGCCGCACCAGCTGGCGGGAGAGTTCCACTTCAATATCGGACGCTACAGCCCGCAGCAGCTGGAGGAGACGACCCATCGCCACCTGCTGAAGCCTGAGGCGGGAAGCTGGCTCAATATTGACGGCTTCCATATGGGTGTCGGCGGCGATGACTCCTGGAGCCCGAGCGTGGCGCCGGAGTATCTGCTGAACGGCACAACCTGCCGCTATCAGCTGAGCTGGAAACGTCGCGGCTAAGCGCGCTGGTGTAATCCGGGCGGCCGGCTGCGGCCGCCCGATGCTGACCCTGCAAAGGAACTGAAAAATGCACTACCTCAAAAACACCAATTTCTGGATGTTCGGCCTGTTTTTCTTCTTCTACTTCTTCATCATGGGCGCCTATTTTCCCTTTTTCCCGATCTGGCTGCATGATATTAACCAGATCAGCAAAAGCGACACCGGCATTATCTTCGCCTGTATCTCGTTCTTCTCGCTGCTGTTTCAGCCCATTTTTGGCCTGCTTTCCGACAAGCTGGGGCTGCGCAAACATCTTCTGTGGATCATTACCGGGATGCTGGTGCTGTTCGCGCCGTTTTTTATCTACGTTTTTGGCCCGCTGCTGAAAACCAACGTGCTGCTGGGCTCCATCGTGGGCGGGATTTACCTCGGCTTTATCTATAACGGCGGCGCGCCGGCGATTGAAGCCTATATCGAGAAGGTGAGCCGCCGCAGCGA
This sequence comes from Pantoea sp. FN060301, assembly GCA_050410775.1. GTDB lineage: Bacteria > Pseudomonadota > Gammaproteobacteria > Enterobacterales > Enterobacteriaceae > Erwinia. Next base: position 3,655,607 of record CP191229.1, on the reverse strand, counting down.
CTTCGAGTTCGGGCGGGCAAGGATGTTTGGCTGCGTGGGCTGGGCGTTATGCGCCTCTATCGCGGGCATTATGTTTACCATCAATAACGAGTTCGTTTTCTGGCTCGGCTCGGGCTGTGCGGTCATCCTGGCGATCCTGCTCTTTATTGCCAAACCTCAGGCGCAGAAAAGCGCGGAAGTGGCCGATAAGCTGGGCGCTAACCATAAAGCCTTCAGCTTTAAGATGGCCTTCCAGCTGCTGAAGGAGCCGAAGCTCTGGTTTCTGTCGCTCTATGTGGTGGGCGTCTCCTGCACTTATGATGTGTTCGACCAGCAGTTCGCCAACTTCTTTACCGGCTTTTTCAGCTCGCCGGAGCAGGGAACGCGCGTCTTCGGCTACGTCACTACGCTGGGTGAACTGCTGAATGCCTGCATCATGTTCTTTGCGCCGCTGATCGTGAACCGCATTGGGGGCAAAAACGCGCTGCTGCTGGCCGGCATGATTATGTCAGTGCGCATCATCGGCTCCTCCTTCGCCACCACGCCGGTTGAAGTCGTGTTTCTCAAAACCCTGCATATGTTTGAGATCCCGTTCCTGATTGTCGGCTGCTTTAAATACATCACCACTCAGTTTGAGGTGCGCTTTTCGGCCACCATCTATCTGGTCTGCTTCTGTTTCTTCAAACAGCTGGCGGTGATTTTTATGTCGGTTTTCGCCGGGAATATGTATGACAAGGTGGGCTTCCACGGCACCTATCTGATCCTGGGCTGCGTGGCGCTGGGCTTTACGCTGATCTCCGCCTTTACGCTGAGCGGGCTGGGGCCGGTCGGGCTGCTGCGGCAGTTGATGCAGCGTAAACAGCCGCTGGCGGGCTGAAACAAACTGATGCAGGCGCAGACGCCTGCATCATTCGCATCAGTAGATTTGACGATAAAGCGCCGCGATCTCCTCCAGCGAGGTTTCACGCGGGTTGCCGCCGGTGCAGACATCGTCAAAAGCAGCCTGCGCCAGCGCGGGAATATCCTCCTCTTTCATACCCACGTCACGCAGCCGGAGCGGAATGCCAACGTCCGCGCCAAGCTTTCTCACCGCCTCCACCGCCGCGTTACGCACCTCATCCAGCGTCATCGGACAGACTCTTGATACCCCCATGGCGCGGGCGATATCGCGATACTTCTCGCCGGTATAAGGCGCGTTCCATGCCATCACGTGAGGCAGGATAATGGCGTTAGCCACGCCGTGCGGCACGTTATAAAAGGCACCGAGCGGGTGCGCCATGCCGTGTACCAGCCCCAGCCCCACGTTAGAAAAGCCCATCCCGGCGATATACTGTCCCAGCGCCATATCCTCAACGCCCTTAGCGTCTCCGGCGACCGAGGCGCGCAGCGAACGGCTAATAATCTGAATGGCCTTCAGGTGCAGTGCGTCGGTCAGCTCCCAGGCGCCTTTGGTGGTAAAGCCCTCAATCGCATGGGTCAGCGCATCAATGCCGGTGGCGGCCTTCAGGGCAGGCGGCATGCTCTGCATCATATCGGCATCAATCAGCGAAACCTTCGGAATGGCGTGGGGATCAACGCAGACGAACTTGCGCCGTTTTTCCTCATCGGTGATGACATAATTAATGGTCACCTCTGCGGCAGTACCGGCGGTGGTGGGAATGGCGATAACCGGCACGCAGGGATGGCGCGTAGCGGCGACGCCCTCAAGGCTGCGGACATCCTCAAATTCGGGATTATTGATGATAATGCCAATCGCCTTGGCCGTATCCTGGGGCGAGCCGCCGCCGATGGCGATCAGGTAGTCAGCCTGGGCGGCCTTAAAGGCTTTTACGCCGCGCTGTACCAGACTGATGGTGGGATTTGGCATCACCTCGTCGAAGATCTGCCACGGAAGCTGATGCTTATCCATCAGCGCGGTCACTTTTTCAATCACGCCCGCCTGGACCAGCACTTTATCGGTCACCAGCAGCGCCTTTTTAAAATTACGCTGGGTGACCTCATTGACGAGTTGCGAAACAGCGTCGCGGCCAAACCAGAAAGTCTCATTTAAAATCATTCTGTGAAGCATTCCGTTCTCCTCAAGGTGGATGGTAATCCGGTTTCCAGAGGAAAATATGCACAGGAACAGCGCGGGGCGTTATTGACGGGGATCAGAAAGAGAAGCGATAGGCCAGGCTGAACGTCCGATCCGGACGGCAGCTGAGAGGGAAAAGCCCGGCAGAAAAGCGCTTTCCGCCGGTGAAGGATCACTCAGACATAATACTGGCGGCCAGCTGCGCGCTGTCGGAGGTGTTGCCGATAAGCTCCGTCAGCAGGTTATTGACGCCGTCGCTCATCGGCGTGAAGCGCGAGTGCGGCGAGCGCGTCACCACCACAAAAACGCCCACGCTGTAGCGCGGCACCATCGCCATATAGGTGATAAAGCCGCCGCCGCCGCCGGTTTTCTGGATGATCCCCGGCCGGCCATCCTGCGGCGCCATATAGACCCACCCCAGGCCCAGCGCAGAAGCCTTGCCCGGCACGTCCATGCCGTTCACCTTCGTCAGCTGGGCGCGCTGGTAAACCATGGTCTGAAGGCGATCGGCCTGCGCGGAGCGGGCGTGCACGTCGGAGGAGAGGAACTGCTGCATCCAGCGGGCCATATCATCCGGCGTGGAGTAGACGCCGCCGCTGCCAATGGCGGCCAGCGTACTGACGCACGGGCTTGGCCCTTTCTCCGCCACCATCAGCCTGCGGCACTGCTCCGGCGAAGGCGTGAAGGTGGTGTCCTTCATGCCGAGCGGGCGGGTGATTTCGCGCTTTAACAGCTCGGGGTAGGAAACGCCTGCGGCGCGGGAGAGCGCATCGCCCAGCAGATCGTAGGCCAGGTTAGAGTAGCCAGCCTGCGTGCCGGGCGCCGCGCCGATCCGCGCGCTGTCCAGCCACTGCCAGCGCTGGCTGGCGGTTGGCCAGACAAACACCGGACGATGCGGTTTACCGCCCGGCTGCTCGCGCGGCAGGCTGCTGGTATGGGTGGCAAGATTAATCAGGCGAATGGTCTGACCCGCATACGAGGGGACGTGGCGTCCGGCAGGGGCATATTTGCTGAGCGGATCGTCCAGGCGCACTACGCCCTGCTCTGACAGTTTGACCAGCAGCTGGCTGGTCATCAGCTTGGTCAGGGAGGCGATGCGGATCAGGGAATCCTTTTGCGGACGTACGGCGCTGCCGGGACGGACAGCTCCCCGGCTGGCAAAGACACGCTGGTTAGCATCAATGGCCACTATCGCCATGCCGGTCGCTTTGGCATTGTAAAAAATATTGTCGGCATAGCGATCGACAATCTGAGAGGCCAGCAGCGGATCGGTAGCGGAGGGCGCGGCCAGGCTGCAAAACGGCAGGGCGGCGGCGGCCAGGGCCAGCAAACGGTGAAGTAAAGCGTTCAACGTGCGTATATCCATCAGATTCAACGTAGGGTTGGTATAGTAATCTGATTCGCGTCGGCAAAAAAAGACGCCACGCATTTTTTTTCACCTGCTCGCCGGATGGCCGGAAAAAGTCGCCCTCATGCAGCCTTAATCCACGTTGCTGAGCCGATATTCAGGTCCGGCGTTGGCGAGAAAAAGGCGTTTACCCGCATAAATAAGCGCGTATTCATTCTGCCAGCCGTCCGCTGTGCTTTAATGAAAGTAATGATTTTCGCTGGAGAAATTAATGAGCCTCGGTAAGCGGTTGTCCTCTTTTTTACTTCTGGGCTCCTCACTTGGACGTAATATCGCGGTATCGGGCTGCCTGCTGATCCTGGCAGTGATCCTGCTGAATCTCTGGTCACTGAACACGTCATGGCAGCAGACAATCAGCTCCGCTGAAGAGAGCGCGGTAAATCTGGCGCTCTCTCAGGCGCGTCAGGCGGAAGATACTTTTCTGCAAACGGAGATTTCACTCAGGGAGATCCAGCGCACTATCCAGCAGCAGATGCCCGGCAAGGTAGATACTGAGGCGCTAAGCCGGATCATGCGGGAGCAGCGCAGCCATCTGCCCCAGCTGCACGGCCTGTTCTATTATGATGCTTCGGGAAAATGGCAGGCCTGGTCCATCGGGCAGACCCCGGCGGAGGCCAATAACTCTGACCGCGAATATTTTGCCTACCACCGGCAGAACGGCCATAACAATATCCATATTGGCCCGGCGATCTACAGCCGCAGCACCGGCGAACTGGTTATTCCGGTTTCCCTGCGTCTGAACGACGTGGCCGGGGGCTTCGCCGGCGTGCTGCTGGCCACCGTGCGGGTGGATTATTTCCGCCAGTTCTATGCCTACTATGAGCTGGGCGAAAAGGATGTGCTGGTCCTGATGCTGGATGACAGTACCGTCCTCTATGCGCGCCCCATGCCGGACAGCTACGTCGGGAAAGATCTCTCTTCCAGCCGCCTTTTCCAGGAGATGCTGGTCAAGTCCGATCGGGGCAGCGGCCAGTGGAACGCGGCGCTGGATGGCCATACCCGCATATTCGGCTTTGTGCGCTCGGCGCGTTATCCGCTGGTGGTTGCGGCGGGCTATGATAAACCTTCGCTGCTGCAAAACTGGCTGAAGGAGAAGATACAGGATATCGCGCTCAACCTGCTCTTACTGGTGATTATTCTGGCTATCGGCCTTACCGTGCTGCGGCAGGTCAGAATCAACGTTAAAAACCAGACGGAGCTGACGCATCTGCGGGATGAGCTGACCGTGATTAACCGTATGCTGCAGGCGATGGCGCTGATTGACGGCCTGACCGGACTGGCTAACCGGCGCCAGTTCGATATCTACCTGCGGGAGAGCGTGAAGCAGGCGTCGGCAAGCGGACAGCCGCTCTCTCTGGTGATGATGGATATCGACTTTTTCAAGCGCTATAACGATGCCTATGGCCATGTCGAGGGGGACAAATGCCTGGAAAACGTCAGCGCTGCGCTGCGGCTTATGCCGCTGCGGGAAAACGCCCTGATTGCCCGTTACGGCGGGGAAGAGTTCGCGATTATCCTGCCTGAAACCACCGCTGAGGAGGCGCTGAATATTGCCCGCAGGGCGGTGGAAGAGGTGCATCACCGCCGCATGCCGCACTGCGAAACCGACATTCCCGAGCGTGTGGTGACGCTCAGCGCAGGCTGCGCCACGCTGAGCGGGTCAGGAAACGCTCTGGATGTTCAGACGCTGAAGTATCAGGCGGATGCCGCGCTCTATGAGGCGAAACATAAAGGGCGGAATCAGGCGGCGGGATCCGGAGTAGCGTAAGCGACGCATCCGGCAGCCTGGGGCTAAAGCCCGTCGATCATCTCCTGGTGGTTATCCGATAAAATTGCGAGAAGAGCCGTAACGTATAGATCGTTATTGCCCTGATACCACATCGCACTTAACGGCAGCCCTTCAATTGTGTCGTGCAGCAATAAAGGCAGATACTTCACACCGTCGGCGTTCATATTTCTGTAGGACGCCGGAACAACCGCCAGACCCAGCCCCGCCGAGACAAAACTCAGGATAGTCTGCTTCTCCTCAGCATAATGCGCGATGTGGGGTTTCAGCCCCTGAGATTTAAAAATATTCATCGTGAGATCGTGACTGTGTGGACGGGCTTTTCGCTCAGGCAAAATCATCGCCTCATCGCAGAAATCGTCCAGCGTAACCGCCTCCTGATTCACTAAACGGTGCCCCGACGGGACCGCCAGCACGCAGGTCTCATGAGTAATAAAGCGGGAAGTCAGGACAAGATCGATATTCTCAGGTGGGCGCACAAATATCAGATCCAGCCAGCCTGACTTAAGCTTCGGAATAAGGCTGGAAGTTTTATCTTCGGTAAGATGAATATCCGCCTGGGGGTATTGACGGATAAAAGCATTCAGCAACTTCGGTATTAATCCTCTTGCTGCGCTATCAATAGCGCCTATTCGTAATATTTTCTTCTGCGCACTGAGGCTTTTTCTGAAGCGTAGCGACAGTGTGTCAAAAGCCAGCACCACTTTTTTTGCTTCCCCCAGAAACTCAGCGCCCTCCGGCGTAAGGGAAACATTGCGCGTTGATCGGCTTAACAAACGTACGCCCAGATCGTCTTCCAGCAGGCGAATAAACCGGCTGAGTGACGCAGGCATCATTTCCATGGTGCGGGCAGCCCGGCCAAAGTGAAGTTCGTCACCCACTGCGATAAAACAACGTAATTGATTTATATCCATTTTTTCCGCCGCCGCGCATTATTCAAATTATTTATATAAACCAGTTCCGGTGATAAAGCCAGTCAGAACTGCATACTGTTCTCATTACAAAAAAATAACAACCCTACACAACTGTGGAGCATTTCGTTATGAATGATAACCTCGAAAAACGGGTAATGCGGAAGGTTACTTTGCGCATCGTTCCCTTCATTATGCTGCTCTATTTCATCGCCTTTCTCGATCGCGTAAATATCGGTTTTGCAGCGCTTACGATGAATCAGGATCTGGGGTTTTCACCCACCGTCTTTGGCTTTGGCGCCGGGATCTTTTTTCTGGGATATTTTTTGTTTGAAGTCCCGTCGAACCTGATTTTACATAAAGTGGGCGCCCGTATCTGGATTGCACGGGTCATGATTACCTGGGGGCTGGTTTCCGGCTGTATGGCCTTCGTGCAGGGAACCACCAGTTTTTATACGCTCCGTTTTTTACTGGGCGTGGCGGAAGCGGGCTTCTTTCCCGGCATCATTCTCTATCTCAGCTATTGGTTTCCGGCGACCCGTCGCGCACAGGTCACCGCTATTTTCATGGCGGCAGCGCCGCTTTCCACCGCGTTAGGCTCCCCCCTCTCCGCAGCCCTGCTGGAAATGCATGGCATGCTGGGCTTCGCGGGCTGGCAATGGATGTTTGTTGTGGAAGCGGTACCGGCGATTCTGCTGGGAATTGTGGTGCTGTTTTACCTCACCGACCGTCCGGAAAAAGCCCGCTGGCTGACCGACGAAGAACGTGACTGGTTACAGGCTACCTTGCAGAAAGAAGAGCGGGCGCGCGCCGCAAAACAGAGCCACAGCAGCGCCTGGAAAGGGCTGGCTGACAAACGCGTGCTGGCGCTGGCGCTGGTCTATTTTGGTACGTCAGCGGGTCTCTATACGCTCGGCATCTGGTCTCCGCAAATCATTCAGTCTTTCGGTGCCTCATCGATGACTATCGGTTTTCTGAACGCCTTCCCGGCGGTAATCGGCGTCATTGGTATGGTGCTGTGGGCGCGCCATTCCGATCGTACAGGTGAACGCAGCTGGCACGTTACCGGAGCCTGTCTGCTCGCCGCTGCGGGCCTGATCTATGCCGGAAACGTCAGCACTCTGCCGACGGTCATTATCGCCCTTACGCTAGTCACCGTAGGGATCAGCGCCTCCAAACCTCCGCTGTGGAGTATGCCAACCCTTTTCCTGTCGGGACCGGCTGCGGCGGCCGGTATCGCCACCATTAACTCAATCGGCAACCTCGGCGGATTCGTTGGGCCGATGATGATTGGCGTTATTCGCCAGCAAACCGGCTCATACACCTGGGGGCTGTTCTTTGTCGCCGGCCTGCTTTGCCTCTCAGCGGTGGTTGTTCTGTTGCTTTCAGCCAGCAATAAGAGACAGCAGGCGGCCGATTTAACTCACTCTGAAACCCATCATTAATCTGTGGAGAACATCATGCGTAATTATTCTGTAGCTGCCATTCCTGCCGACGGCATAGGCCCTGAGGTTATTTCCGCGGGTATTGAGGTGCTGCGGGCACTTGAGCACCAGGATCCGCAACTGAAATTTGATATTGAAACCTTTGACTGGGGTTCCGATTATTTCAAACAACATGGCGTGATGATGCCGGAGGATGGTTTGCAGACGCTGAAAAAGTTTGATGCCATTTTCTTTGGCGCAGTTGGCGCGCCGGACGTGCCCGATCACATTACGTTATGGGGCTTACGGCTACCGATCTGTCAGGGATTTGACCAGTACGCCAATGTCCGTCCAACCAAAATTCTGCCCGGTATCACGCCTCCGTTGCGAAACTGCGGACCGGGCGATCTTGACTGGGTGATTGTGCGTGAGAACTCTGAGGGTGAATACTCCGGTAATGGCGGACGTGCCCACCGTGGCCTGCCGGAAGAAGTGGGTACTGAGGTCGCGATCTTTACCCGCGTGGGCGTCACCCGCATTATGCGTTACGCCTTCAGGCTGGCGCAGTCCCGGCCCCGTAAGTTTCTGACCGTGGTGACAAAATCGAACGCTCAGCGTCATGGCATGGTGATGTGGGATGAAATTGCGGCAGAAGTGGCGCAGGAATTTCCGGATGTTAGCTGGGATAAAATGCTGGTTGACGCCATGACGCACCGCATGACGCTTCATCCACAAAGTCTTGACACTATTGTGGCGACTAACCTGCACGCGGATATTTTGTCTGACCTGGCGGGAGCGCTGGCGGGCAGCCTTGGCGTGGCGCCCACGGCCAATATCGATCCTGAGCAGCGTTTTCCTTCCATGTTTGAGCCCATCCATGGTTCCGCCTTTGATATTACGGGTAAAGGTATTGCTAACCCGATCGCCACTTTCTGGACGGCGGCGCAGATGCTTGAGCACCTTGGCGAGCGCGATGCGGCTATGCAGATAATGGCAGCGATTGAGCATGTCTGCGGTCAGGGTATCTTAACGCCGGATGTCGGCGGCAAGGCCACCACAGCCGACGTTACCCAGGCCGTGGTGGCGTTTATTACTTCGCAAATACAGCTCTCAGAGAAGGCATCATGAATAATGAACGGGCAGGATTTATCCTGAGGGAGATCTTCCTGAACGCTGTCGGGAGCGCCCGGGCGGGGCCTGCCATTCCTCCCGCCCTGCCGGAAAAACCGAAAGGGCGGTGTGTGGTCATTGGGGCGGGAAAGGCTTCCGCCGCCATGGCGGCGGCCGTTGATGCCGCCTGGCCGGATGTGGCGCTGTCGGGCGTGGTGGTCACTCGCTATGGTCATGCCGTTCCCGCCGGACGTATCCGTATTGTGGAAGCCGCGCATCCGGTCTCAGATGCGATGAGTGAGACCGCAGCGATGCTGATTGTCGAGGCGGTCAAGGGACTATCAGAAGATGACCTGGTGCTGGCCCTGATTTCGGGCGGCGGCTCGGCATTAATGGCTCTGCCCGCACCGGGGCTGACGCTGGCGGATAAGCAGGTTGTGACGCGTGCGCTGCTGCACAGTGGGGCGACGATCGGAGAGATGAACCTGGTTCGCCGTCATCTCTCTGCCATCAAAGGCGGAAAGCTGGCAGCGCTTGCCCAGCCTGCCCGCGTGGTGTCGCTGATCATCAGCGACGTGCCGGGAGACAGAGCGTCCGATATCGCGTCCGGACCGACAGTCGCCGATGAGAGTACGCCGGCGGAAGCATTGAGTATTCTTGAGCGTTACCGCATTCCGGTCTCTCGCACAATTTATCAGGCTCTGATGAAACCGGCGCCTCCCCGGGTGAGAACCTCACCGGACGACGTCCGTCTGATCGCCACCCCGGCGATGGCGCTGGATGCCGCAGCCTTGCTGGCGCGACAGTATGGATTAACGCCGATGATTCTGGGCGATGCCCTTGAGGGGGAAAGCCGGGATATGGGGATTTTTATGGCGGGGATGGCCCGCTCGGTAAGACAGCATGGACAGCCGCTTAAAGGTCCGGCCTTACTGCTTTCCGGGGGAGAAACGACCGTCACCCTTACCCATGGAAAAGCAGGGAGAGGAGGGCGTAATACCGAATTTTTACTCAGCCTCGCCTGCGCTCTTAAGGGGGAGGAAAATGTCTGGGCTATCGCCGGGGACAGTGATGGCATCGACGGCACAGAGGATGCCGCTGGCGCAATCGTTTATCCCGATACGCTGACGCGCGGCAGGCAGAACGGATTGTCACATCAGCAGAGTCTGGATGCGCACGACAGCTATAGCTATTTTCAGGCTTTAGATGATCTGATCGTCACGGGCCCGACACTGACCAATGTGAATGATATCCGGGCTGTTCTGATTCTGTGACGTGGCCTTTTCTCTGATTACTGCCGGAGATATCCGGGGGTATCTGAGACGCAGCGCTGATAGCAGAAATGACATACCAGAGAGTAAACTTTGCCGCTTGTGTGGTGACAGATCGTCACCACACAAATTTGCCTGATAAAAGCGGATTAAGAGGCGGCGTTAAGCTTAAAGATGCTGATCGCCTGGGAGAGCTGGACGGCCTGCTCCTGGAGCGAATGGGCGGCGGAGGCGGACTCCTGCACCAGCGAGGCGTTCTGCTGCGTCACCTGATCCATTTGCGTGATCGCCATATTGATTTCGTCGATCCCGCTGCTCTGCTCATTACTGGCGATGGAGATCTCGCCCATAATCTCCGTGACGCTTTTCACGCTGGAAAGCACCTCTTCCATCGTTGAACCGGCCTTCGCCACCTGCCTGCCGCCTTCGTCCACTTTCGCCACGGAGTCTTCGATCAGCTGGGCGATCTCTTTGGCAGCGGATGCGGAACGCTGCGCCAGATTGCGTACTTCCGTCGCCACAACCGCGAAACCACGGCCCTGCTCACCGGCGCGGGCCGCTTCCACGGCGGCATTCAGCGCCAGGATATTGGTCTGGAAGGCAATGCCGTCAATCACGCTGATAATATCAACGATCTTACGGGACGAGCTGTTGATCATCTCCATGGTGGTGACAACCTTACTGACCGCCGCGCCGCTCTGTACCGCCACTTTAGAAGCCTGCGCCGCCAGTTCATTGGCCTGACGGGCATTGTCAGCATTCTGCTTCACGGTGGAGGTCATCTGCTCCATGGCGGAAGCCGTCTCCTCCAGTGAGCTTGCCTGCTGCTCCGTGCGTGAAGAGAGATCCATATTACCGGTTGAAATCTCGCTGGAGGCGCTGGTAATCAGGTCGGTGCCGCTGCGGACTTCCGTCACGATGCGCAGAAGATTGTCATTCATGTTCTTCAGCGCCTCCATCAGCTGGCCGGTTTCATCGCGGGAGGTAACGCGGATCACGGTGCGCAGATCGCCCGCCGCCACGTTGCTGGCGATGGTCACGGCTTCACGCAGCGGCATGACGATTGAGCGCGTCAGGAAATAGCCCAGGATCATCGCCAGTATGACCGCAAGCGCGGAGAATATAAGCGTGATCTGAATCGCCGTCTGGCCATCGTGGAGGGCTTTGGCGCCCTCTGCCTGAAGCTGTTGGGACTGCGAGTCGGCAAAATTTGTGGCCAGATTCAGGAACGTATTCTGCATCGGCGTGATTTTCTGTAGCGCAAAAAGCGCGGCGCTCTCTTCATCGCCGGCACGCACCATATTAAGCAGCGTATTTTTCGCCGCTTCAAACGCCGCCGCGGCATCTTCTACCGCCTTAATTTTTTTCTGACCGACGGCCGTCGTCTGGATTTTTGCAATGGCGGCAATCGCGTCCGTGGTTTTCTGGGTGGCGTCGTTAAGCTGGCCGAAACGCTTAACATTATATTGTGGGCGGGTGGTATCAATAACCATGCCGCGCAGGTATTTGATCTGTTCATTGACGCCGTCGCGCACGTCAAAGGCCAGCCGGACTTTAACGTAGCGGTCATTAACAATGCTGTTGACGGCGTGATTGATGCTGCCAATTTTCACCGTGGCGGTGACGCTGACGATAATGAGCAGCAGAATAACCAGGCTGAAAGCTCCCCCGAGGCGAACCCCGACTTTCATATTTCGTACTAATGCCATTTCTAAGATCCCTATGGATAAACAGAAGCGGTGGTTACACCGGCGATATGATTACGGGAGGGTACTATTAACCACTTGAATAGTAGGGTTTATTATTTGGACCCACCCAGCCCTTTACCATCGGCACACGTGAAGGAAACTTGACGGCTTATGGGCGGAAATGAGCTGAAAACTGAAGAAAAATGGCCTCCGGATGGGGTAACCGGAGACCACAGGTTTAGCGGGCTGGGATAATTTTCAGGCTCACCAGCCCGACGCCGAGCCTGCGGGCGGCAAAGCCATCGATGGCACCTTCCGCCGTCTCTTCCGGGGCTGGCGGGATGATTTCCACCGTGCGGGATCCGGCGGCATTAGTGAAGTGAAGGCGCTGGGTCGTATTGCCGCTTTCCAGGGTAATCCGCTGCGTTTCGTTGCCCACTTTTACGCTGAAGGGCCGGGTGCGGTTGGCGCCAAAGGCGCGGGCGGTCAGCTCAAGATCGAAAGCGGCGGGCAGCGGCTCCAGATACTCAAGGGTAACCGAAGGCAGCAGGTTAGCATCGGACCAGCGGCCGCCCCAGGGTTCAATATAGGAGAGCCCGCTCACTTTCAGCACCTGCTCCGGCAGGCCCGGCAGCGCAAAGTGGATGCTGTCCGAGGTGTATTTCACATCTTTATCCGCAATGCGCAGGCGGGTGACCGTTTGCTGATAGCGCTCCTCATTCTGCTTACCGACATTGCGGAACGCGACATGCCCCTGAGTGATGCCCGGTGGCACCTGTACGATTTCAGGCTGGCTGCCCAGCGTACCGTCCGCCACGCAGAGGCCGCTGTTCAGCTCCAGCCTCTTATCCCAGATGCTCCCCATTTTGAAGCAGCGGTCTATCCAGACAAATTTCCTGTCCTGCGGGAATTTTGCCAGCTGCTGCTTCAGCGGCGCGGCAAGATAAACGTCAAATTTCGGCTCCACTTTGTCCGGCGTGACCGACAGCAGCAGCGGCAGCTTGAAGTGGACGCCCGAGAAGCTGAAGGTGTTGCCTGCGGTATCTATGCTGTAATCCGAAATGGCTTTCGGGAAGTTCCAGAGCTTGATGACATCCGGCTTCCACTCATTGATTTTCTCTTTGATATTGAGATAGGTGGCCGACAGCGAAGGAGATGAGAGGCTACTGCGCCCGAGCCCGATAAAGTTATCGCCGCCCATGGCGTCAAGCACCGTGGCGCCGTTATCCAGCGAGCTGCGCTTTACGGAAATGACCTTACTGCTGGCATCGCTGCCGCGCAGCATAAAGAACAGATTACGGCGTTCGTGCTGATTGAGATAGGTAAAGGCCGTATTGTTCATCGCCAGGTGATCGGAGCTGACCACAATAATCGTATTTTTAAAATAGGGCGTGGCGCGGATGCGCTCAATCAGCCTGGCGATATGCTCCTGGCTACAGGCGACGGCGGCGAAGGATTTATTGGGTTTCCCTTCATAAGACCAGCTTTTCTGCCGGCAGCTGCGGGAGATAAAACCGTCGGGGTGGTGGGTGTCCACCGTCAGGGCGAACAGCGAAAACGGCTTATTCTCCTTCGCCAGCGCCAGATATTTATCGAAGACCACGTCCAGCACCGTGTCGTCATACCAGCCCCAGTCGTTGCGATAAGCGGGATCTTTGACCACGCTTTTCAGCTCATTCAGGCCATACAGATGATCGAAGCCGTGCGAAGAGAGAAACAGATCCTTGCCGGCAAAGCTAAGGTTGGCGCCCTGATAGAAGTAGTTCTGATAGCCTGACGATTTCAGGATATCGCCCAGGCAGACGTTCTGAGGGTAGAAAGTGGAAAGCGAGCTGGAGGCGTTGCCGTCAAAGGGGGCAAACAGGGGAATGCCGCACTGTGAGGCGACCATGCCGGCAATCGTGTACTCGGTGCCGGGCAGCTGCTCCGTATTACTGAAATCGAGCGCGCTTTTTTTCAGCCGGCTCAGCCCCAGCGCCAGTCCCGGAAACGCTTTCTCGTCAAAATAGGTGCGCTCCAGGCTTTCGGCATAGATATAGACCAGGTTGGGCTTGTCGCCGCGCAGCTGCCTGCCCGGCACTTTGTAATGGGCGTAGAAATCTGAACTGCCCCGCGCGACCTGAGATTTAATCAGGCTGGAAACCTGCTGGTAGGCCGGCGTGGTGTTAATGGAGGCGAGCGCCAGCATTAACGCCAGCAGGCTGTAGAGCGGGCTGGCCCGTCGCCCCTTGCGCAGGCGCAGCACCCAGGAGAGCAGTAAAAACAGCAGGATCAGGCCGCCGGCCAGGCCAAGGCCTGGCAGGATATACTTGCTGATGCCCGCCCCGCTCAGGCTGCTGGTAATGGTATAAATCACCGCGTCATTAATGCCTTCGCCGGTAAAATAATTACTCGCCAGCATGGTGGCATTGAGGATGATATAGATGCCGAGAAACAGCAAAACAGCCGAAAACCAGAGCCGGTTTCTCCCGGCTTTCCAGGAGTAGAGCAGCACCGAAGCGATAAAAAATAGCAGCGAGAGAAATTCGGAACCCATCAGTTTTTATTATCCTCAGAAGCGCGCGTCGGCCCGTGGCCGGGAAGGGGAGAGAACCGATCGGTGGGTGAAGAACACATCAATCTAATGCAGCGGATTATCTCTGACAAGGCGCAAGGCGGTGAGGCAAATGTGACCCGCCCCGCAGTTTATTACCGTTTGTTGACGGTTTATTTAAATTTTGATGGCGGGCTTATCGGAGAGCTGATGTTTCCGTTCGCTTTATGACAGGGGGTCGGAATAAATTAACTTATTAATCAGCGGGTAAGGTACGGGAAGGGAATGGCCGGACGGGATTATCGTTAACGGGATTAACCTGAAGGCGGGCGAACCCGCCTTGCCGGATAAAGTGCCGGAATTCGGAGTAAGATCACACCCCGGACAGGTGAACCCCATGCTCACGCTTAAGCTGCAAGCTGATTGCAGCCCGTTCCTGCTCTGATTGTGCCGACGTCCAGCCGCGCTCATGCGCGAGCAGCCGGGTAATCTCCTCCACGGCGGGAGCTGTGAGCTGGCCGCTGATGGCAAGCGGCGTCCGGCGGATCAGTAAGTCGCTCAGCGTTTGTACCTGTTCATAACGGATCAGATAGCGCAGCTCATTGCGGCTCCAGTCAGGTAGCGTATGCAGCAGCGCATCCGGCTCGCTGACCATGAACTTCACCATTGCCTGCGCCCGGGTGCCGTAGCGCGAAAGCAAACTAGCGATCCGTTCAGGCGACAGCCCGCTCTCCCTGCTCAGGGCTTTGATCCAGGCCGGTTTACGCGCCTCGCCAGGGTAATTCCGCCCGCCGCCAATCGCCCGTTCCCTGGTACTGACTTTGCGGCGCTGGCCCAGCAGGTTGAGAACGCGGTCAGCCGCCTCTTCACCAAAGCTGCGGAACGTCGTCCATTTGCCGCCGACCAGGCAGAGGGTGGTGAAATCCCGTTCACTGCCGGGCGGGATCAGCACCAGCGAGTGGTTGCGTGAGATGGCGCCGCTGGTGGCAACGTTGCTTGCGGGCAGCGGACGCACGCCGGAAAAGGTATAAAGGACGTCGCTGTCGCTGAGGGATAAATGAGGGAAGATAAACCTCAGGGAGTCGAGAATATAGCGCTGCTCATCCGCTTCGCAGATGACGCCGTCCGGGTCATCCACGCGGATATCCGTCGTGCCCGCCAGGACATTGCCGTACCAGGGAAAGAGAAGACAGGCGCGTCCGTCCCGGTTCTCGTAATAGATCATCTCGCCATCAAGCATCGCCAGCAGTTCTGGGCTGCGCAGAACCAGATGGGAGCCTTTGGTGCCACCTATCAGCTTTTGGCCGGCAGCGGAGGGACTGAGCGCCCCGTTGAGCCGGTCGATCCAGGCGCCGGTGGCGTTAACCACGACATGCGTTTGCAGCGTGAACTCCTCGCCGGTCAGCGTATCGCTGAGCGTGATGTTTTCGCCATCGCAGCGCTTCAGGCTGAGGTAGTTTAGCGCCAGCGCCTGCGGACAGGCTTGCAGGGTGTCATCCGTCAGCTCAAAACCCAGCCGCTCCGGCGCGGTTATCCAGGCATCATAGTAAGCGGCGCTGTATTTCACCCAGTCCGCAAAGCCGGGCCACCGCTGGCGCGTCGCGGCGGTGTCATTCAGCTGATGGCGCGGA
Source organism: Pantoea sp. FN060301 (assembly GCA_050410775.1). Taxonomy (GTDB): domain Bacteria; phylum Pseudomonadota; class Gammaproteobacteria; order Enterobacterales; family Enterobacteriaceae; genus Erwinia. Next base: position 3,639,792 of record CP191229.1, on the reverse strand, counting down.
AGCTCGCCGTAGCGGCCTGACCAGGCGTCATAGAGCGCCAGGCCGCTTCTGAGCAGCAGCGCTCCCCGGCGTGACGGAGAAGCGCCAAGGCCCAGAAAACGCTTACCGGCACCGATCATGCCGCCGCCCCAGCTGTCTACTGGCACCGTGGTCCGCAGCGGGAAAACGCAGTGCGGCGCGTTTTTCAGCAGACGATTACGCTCTTCAACCGCCTCTTTTACCAGGCCAAATTCGCCGGTTTCCAGATAGCGCAGGCCGCCATGAATCATTCTCGACAGTGCCCCGCTGGCCGCCTGACACCAGTCGCCGCGCTCGATCAGCAGCACCGGGATCCCCTGTAGCGCAAGTTCGCGGAAGGTACTGATGCCATTGATGCCGCCGCCCACAATCAGTACGGGCGTATGGGAGATCTGCCGCAGCCTGGCAAGCAGCGCGCTGCGTCCACCAACATGTTCTGCCATCTGTCGCTCCTGAGTTTTACCTGGCGGAAGAAGAGAGAAAAAACAGTATATGTTGTTCAGGTGTTAACTCAAATGGCTAAAAATGGCCCGGTGTAAAAGTAATCTCGCCCCTATTTATCAGACGCTGATCACGGCCGTTTTTAACCAAAATAACGCACAAAATGATTATATTCATGAGTAAATGCGTCGAAAGACATATTTGCTTAAGGATTAATTGTCATAATCCCTAAAAAACAGCCATTTATCACGAATGAAAAAGAGAACGCTCAGGGTATTCTTTGCGCGCCCAATAGCGGGCAATCTTTTACTGGTATACATAATGTTAACAAAAATGCGCGTTTTAAGCCGGGCCATTGGTCTGGCACTCTTAGTGGGCGGGGCCTCATTTGCTGCACAGGCAGAAATCACCGTAATCAAGCAGGACCCCCAGGCGGGCGATCCGCTGAGCCGTCTTAATTTCACCGTTGGCGGCAGCATCCGTCCCCAGTTCAACAATATGACCGGCGATGGCGATAAGGGATCCTACAAGCGTAACGGCTTTGACGGCGGCTCCCGCTTCCGCTTCAAGGCGGATTATTATCTGTTTGATGATATTAGCTGGGTTGGCTATTACGAACTGGGCGTCAATATTCCGGCGCTTTTTAACTGGGATGACCATTATGCACCGGGTGCCAACGACACCAGCCGTCGCATGCTTTACACCGGCTTCCAGAGCAAAACCTGGGGCAAACTGACCTTTGGTCAGCAGAACAGCGTTTACTATGATGCGGTTGGCGCCAAAACCGATATCTGGGACTACGACATGCTCGGCCAGGCCTCTGGCAACGGGATCAATGGCGACTACGATGGCTCCTACCGTTCGCGTAAGATGCTGAAGTATAAAAACACCTTTGGCGATGCGGATGTGTATGCGTCTTACCTGTTCAGCGACAGCGAATATCTGCCGGGGAACGGCCTGCGCTACAAGCGTCAGGGCGGCGGCTCGCTGGCTGTGGACTATCATCTGACGCCGGATCTGAGCTGGGGCGCGGCATGGAACTATACCCGTGCCGAGATGCGTAATCCTGGCAACGGCGATGCGAAGCGGTACGATCAGAATATCTACGGCACGGCGCTTAGCTGGAAGCCTGATAACTGGACCTTCACGCTGGGCGGCGGTTACTACCAGAACTTCCTGCCAACTAAAAAAGTGGATGTGCATAACTACTTTGCTGGCGATGCCTGGGGTATTGAGTATCTGGCGGGGTATACCATTCCGGTCAGTCAGTATGCGCTGAAGTCGGTTATGCCTTACGTGATGGGCGACCGCCTGGAGTACGTGAACGGTCGTGACTACCAGCGTATTGATAACGGCGTGGGGATCACCTTCCAGCTGGACTACGGCTTCCGCGTTGACTACGAACACGTCTTTACCTCAAGCACCGACAACCTGGGCGATATGAACCTGGTTCGCCTGCGCTACGATTTCTGATAGCGTTCTTTCTCCCGGTTTATGCCGGGGAGTACCTCAGCCTGGCGACATCGGGCTGAGGTACCGTTAGCTTCTCAGAGCGCGCCGGTCATATATTGCGCCACGCCGTTGCCGAAGCTCCAGTCGCCCTTGCCGTTAGTGAAAAAGCTAATCATCACATCCTCCCCGGAAATGCCACAGCTTGCCTTCAGCTCCCGACAAAGCTCGGCCATAAAGAACTGCTTCTGCTCATCGCTGCGCGGACTGGTGAATACCCTGACCATCACCAGATTGTCGCTGCGTGTCAGGCCCAGTCCGGTATCCTCAAAAACCATCTGATAAGCTTTGTTTTCATGAACAATCTGGTAGCGATCGCGCTCCGGTACGTTGAAGGCCGCCAGCACGGCGCGGTGAGCGGCATCCAGCAGCGTACGCATCTCAGATTCTGAACGGCCCTGAATCACATCAAACTGAAGTAACGGCATTATTTTCCCCTTGAGTGGGCTCCGGCGGCGGGTGGCGGCAGACGAAGCTGGATAAAAGCGATCTTCACCTTACGCAGAATGGTCGCCGGGAAAAAGCGCTATACTGAAACGCATTATTTACTATTGTGAACAATAAGCATGAAAGATCTGAAAACCGACGCGATGTGGCTGCACCTGCACTGGCTGACGGTGCTGGCCGAACAGGGGAGCTTTACCCGCGCGGCGGAGCGGCTGGAGGTGAGCAAGGCGGCGATGAGCCAGAAAATAAAAGCGCTGGAGCAGCTGGCCGGCGTGCCGCTGGTGACGCGGACCACCCGCACGGTCAGGCTGACCCAAGCCGGCGAGAAACTGGTAGAGGAGCTTCGCGGCCCGTTCGCGCAGATTGAACAGAGCTTTTTCAGCGTGCGTGATTCGGCAGGCCCGCTGCGGGGTCTGGTCAGGATCACCGCGCCGGTAGCCTTTGCCCGCCAGCAGCTGGTGCCGCATATTACGGCTTTCCTGCGGGAGCATCCGCAGGTACGCATTCAGCTTGAGGTTTCCGACAGGCTGGTGTCGCTGGTCAGTGAAGGGTTTGATCTTGCCATTCGCCACAGCGAGGCGCTGCCGGAAACTCACGTTGCGCAGCCGCTCTGTACCACGCGCGCGCTGGTGGTCGCCTCACCCGCCTATATCGCCCGTCACGGCCAACCGGATACGCCGCAGGCGCTTGCGGAGCACCAGTGCCTCTATTACCCCAGGGGAACCGAAGCGCCGCGCTGGATCTTCACGCCGCGTGAAGCAGGACGTGAGAGCGTGACGGTAACCGTCAATGGTCCCTTTGCCACCAACAACAGCGAATCGATCCGGGATGCCGCCCTCGACGGGCTGGGCATTGCGCTGCTGCCTGACTTCAGCGCCCGCACGGCGCTAAACGCGGGAAGCCTGGTTGAGCTGCTGCCGGGCTGGCAGCCGACGGGCGCTTTTGCTGAGACGGTCTATATCGTCCGCCCCTGGTCAGCTCAGGTACCGCGGGCGGTGAGCAGTTTTACCCGCTGGCTGCGCGAGGCGTTCAGGGCGGGCTGAAAGGTCATGAACTACTGTGTAAGGAGAGCAGAACAGTAAAGGAGGCCTCCATGACCCCGGAAACCCGCTACGGCCTTATCGCCGTTGACAAGCAGGGCAGTAATGTCCTGTTTCTGAATCCAGAAACGTTCGCCGTTGAGCAGGAGCTGAACGCGTTCCCACCGAGACCGCATGAGTTGCTGATCCTGCCTGACCAGCACAAGGCGTATGTCTCTATTTTTGGCGATGGCGTCCACGGCAATAATCCGCATCCGGGCCATAAAATTGCGGTGATCGATCTGTTCGCCCGGCAGGTCACCGGCTTTATCGATATCAGACCCTTCAGTGCGCCGCATACCGCCCGGCTGGGGAGGGATGGCTACGTCTATCAGAGCTGTGAAAACAGCGGCGTCGTGTTGGTTATCGATCCCGCCACGGATAAAATCATCGGCAAGATCGATCTTCTTTCGCACAACTCGCACCGGCTGACGATCCTTCCTTCAGGCCGTAAACTGTTTACCGAAAACGAAGAAGATGCTTCGGTGACCGTGGTGGAACTCCACGCAGGGCAGGGCAAAGTGGTGGATAATATCGCCATGCCCGGCGCCATTAACGGCATCGCGGCGTCGCCCGGGCATCCCTATATTGTGGCAACTGACAGCCGCCAGCCCTTGCTCTACGTGCTGGATGCGCAAAGCCACGAGCTGCGTCAGACGCTGCCTTTACCGGGGCATCAGAAGGCGTGCCAGATCGTGCGCTACAGTGAAGATGGCTCCCTACTGGTGGCGGTCGGCAACGGGGAGCCGGTCATCAGCCTGTTCGACGGCGAGCTTAAGCCGCTCGGCGAGGTGAAGGTGGGCAATAAACCGATGGATGGCTGCTTCAGTCCCGATAACCGTACGCTGCTGATTGCCAATGAGGATGACGGTACGCTGAGCGTGATTGACATCGCCAGCCTGCGCGTCCTGGCCACGCCGTCGGTGGGGCGCGGCTGTGAAGTGCTGAGCTATTTTGAATTACCTGATTGAGAAACAGAATGGATGAGATAACAGAGCATACGATAACGGATATCCTGACGCCGGGGCTGCGGGTGGTGTTTTGCGGCATTAATCCGGGAAAATCCTCCGCCCACACCGGCTTTCATTTTGCCCACGGCGGCAACCGGTTCTGGAAAACGATCTGGCAGGCGGGCTTTACTGCCCGTCAGCTCAGGCCGGAAGAGGAGAGGCAGCTGCTGGATACCGGCTGTGGCATCACCATGCTGGTGGAGCGTCCGACGAAGGAGGCGACCGAGCTTTCCGCCCCGGAGCTGCGCGAGGGTGGCCGGGCGCTGCGGGAAAAAATAGACCGCTGTCAGCCCCGGGCGCTGGCGGTGCTGGGCAAGCAGGCGTACCAGCGGGCCTTCGGCGTCAGTAAGGTGAACTGGGGCAGGCAGCCGCAAAGGCTGGGGGAAACCGAGGTGTGGGTGTTGCCTAACCCCAGCGGGCTTAACCGCGCTTCCCAGGAGGCGCTGACGGCCGCTTACCGGGAGTTGAATGAGGCGCTGGAGCAGGCAGACAGCACCGTCTGACAGGCAAAAAAAATCCCGGCCTTGCGGCCAGGATTTTTTCAGCAACGCGCAGGACGGATTAATCGTCCAGGAAGCTACGCAGCACTTCGGAGCGGCTTGGATGGCGCAGCTTGCGCAGCGCCTTCGCTTCGATCTGACGGATACGCTCACGCGTTACGTCAAACTGCTTGCCCACTTCTTCCAGCGTATGGTCGGTATTCATATCAATACCGAAGCGCATGCGCAGCACCTTGGCTTCGCGGGCGGTCAGGCCAGCCAGCACGTCGTGGGTGGCCGAGCGCAGGCTTTCCGAGGTCGCTGAATCCAGCGGCAGCTCCAGCGTGGTATCTTCGATAAAATCACCCAGGTGGGAATCTTCATCATCACCAATTGGCGTCTCCATAGAGATCGGCTCTTTGGCAATTTTCAGCACCTTGCGGATTTTATCTTCCGGCATCAGCATCCGTTCAGCCAGCTCTTCAGGCGACGGCTCACGGCCCATCTCCTGCAACATCTGACGCGAAATACGGTTGAGCTTGTTGATGGTCTCAATCATATGCACCGGAATACGGATGGTGCGCGCCTGGTCTGCAATAGAGCGCGTAATAGCCTGACGGATCCACCAGGTGGCGTAAGTTGAGAACTTATAACCACGGCGATATTCAAACTTATCAACGGCTTTCATCAGACCGATATTGCCTTCCTGGATCAGATCGAGGAACTGCAGGCCACGGTTGGTGTATTTTTTGGCGATAGAGATAACCAGACGCAGGTTAGCTTCCACCATCTCTTTTTTCGCCCGGCGGGCTTTCGCTTCACCGATGGACATGCGGCGGTTGATGTCCTTGACCTGCTCGATAGTCAGACCGGTTTCTTCTTCGATCTGCGCCAGCTTTTGCAGGCCGCGGTGCACGTCATCCGCCACCTCTTTCAGCTTCTCTGACCATGGCTTGTTCATCGCCAGCGCCGCTTTGAACCAGGTTTCGCTGGTTTCGTTGCCGGTGAACAGAGTGATGAAGTTCTTTTTCGGCATCTTACAGATTTCAACACAGAGCTTCATGATGAGGCGTTCCTGGGTACGGACGCGGTCCATCATGGTACGCATGTTGTTTACCAGGAAGTCGAACTGCTTCGGCACCAGGCGGAACTGTTTAAAGACGTCGGACAGATTCTGAATTTCGGCGACGGCATCAGCGTGGCTGCGGCCTTTAGCTTTAATGACCGTACGGGCTTTCTCGTACTGAACGCGCAGATCGTTAAACTTCTCGCGCGCCAGTTCCGGATCGATGCTGTTGTCATCGTCAGCGGTGTCGTCGTCAGATTCTTCATCCTCGTCTTCTTCGTCGTCGCGCTCGGCCTCGGAGAGTTCAGAACCCACGTGAGTCGCCGTCGGCGCGATGTCCGCCTCGGCATTGGGATCGACAAAGCCGGTGATCATATCTGACAGGCGCGCTTCGCCCGCTTCGACGCGATCGTACTGCTCAAGCAAATAGGTGATGGCTTCAGGATATTCAGCAACGGAACACTGTACCTGGTTGATGCCGTCTTCGATGCGCTTGGCGATGTCGATTTCGCCTTCGCGCGTCAGCAGCTCAACGGTACCCATTTCACGCATATACATGCGCACCGGGTCAGTTGTACGTCCGATTTCCGATTCAACGCTGGATAAGACTTGAGCAGCCGCTTCGGCAGCATCCTCGTCCGTATCTGAGCTGTTTTCGTTCAGCATCAGATCGTCGGCATCAGGCGCTTCTTCCACAACCTGTATGCCCATGTCGTTGATCATCTGAATGATGTCTTCGATCTGATCGGAGTCGACGATATCTTCCGGCAGATGGTCATTGACCTCGGCATAGGTCAGATAGCCTTGCTCCTTACCACGGGTGACAAGCAGCTTCAGCTGTGACTGCGGGTTTTGCTCCATAAGACGGTATCCACACTTCTGTTAAATTAAATGGTGTTGGTCGGCTAAGTTTAAGCAGCCAACAATCACAGTGAGGGCATTGGTTTATTGCCGCTGCCCATCGCGGCGGCTGCCAGGCTTAACCTGGCGTCAAATCGGCACTTAAGCCGCGGATATGCTGTCAGAAGCGCACTTATGGCATGCGGCCCCTCCACAGACGCGGGGTCATTGACCTGGGCTGCAAAAGTCTTCGCGGTCCGTTAATTAACGGTCACGCGATGCGCTTCTTCGTTGTTGTCATCTGCCGCCGGGTCTCCCCGACGATTACTGTTTCTTCAGCGCCTGGCTGAGCGTCCAGAATTCCCGGCGCTCACCGGCATTGAGGCCATGCGTGCGGTCGCGGGCAATTAACTCTTCAAGCCTGCGCTCCAGCGCCGCATCGTACATGCTGGCCAGGGAGTCTTTAAACATGGTTTCCACTTCGTCATCTACGATCATGTGGTTCCATGTGGCCAGAGTTTCAAGGCTCTGACTGAATTTTGTACCGCGATAAAGCTCCAGCAGCTGCCCTGTGGTCAGGCCAGGGTGCGCAACGCATGTCCCCACCAGCTCCACAAAAAGCGGGAAACCGGCCAGCTCCGACGACTCCAGCCCCTCAAGCGAGGGCACCATGGCGGCAAGCTGGGGATTCTGTATCAGCAGGCCAATCAGGATCCGCATGGTGGTGCGCTTAAGCTGCGGCTGCTGGGGCGGCTTTGCCTTTTCACCCAGTCTGGGCATCAGCTTATCAAGCTGGTTGTCATCCAGGATGCCCAGCTTATTACCCAGCTCCTGACGCAGATAGATGCGCAGCGTTTCGCCGGGCACCTGGCTTATCAGCGGCAGCGCCAGCGTGCTGAGCTGGGCGCGACCGTCGGGCGAACGCAAATCGACCTGAGGCAGCAGCGTATCAAACAGAAACGCAGAGAGCGGCATAGCCTGCTCCATCCGCGCTTCAAACGCTTCCTTGCCTTCTTTACGCACCAGCGTATCGGGATCTTCACCGTCGGGCAGAAACATAAAGCGTAGCTGACGACCATCATTCATGTAAGGCAGCGCGGTTTCCAGCGCCCGCCATGCCGCTTCCCGGCCTGCTCTGTCGCCGTCATAGCAACAAATAACGTTATCGGTCGTGCGGAACAAAAGCTGAATATGCTCGGGCGTGGTGGAGGTGCCCAGTGACGCCACGGCATAATCGATGCCGAACTGCGCCAGCGCCACGACGTCCATGTAGCCTTCGACCACTAGCAGCTTCGCGGGTTCCGGGTGATTCTTCTGCGCTTCATACAGACCATACAGCTGGCGGCCTTTATGAAAAATATCGGTTTCCGGGGAGTTAAGGTATTTAGGCATCGCATCGCCAAGGACGCGTCCGCCAAACCCGATTACCCGACCCCGTTTATCATGGATCGGAAACATCACCCGTTCGCGAAAGCGATCGTAACTGCGACCCTGTTCATTGGTGACCAGCATGCCCGCATCAATTAATGACTGCCGGTTATCCTGATTGCCGCTAAATCGCTTCAATGCGTTGGCAGGCGCAAAGCCTATAGAAAAATGCCTGATAACCTCATCACTGAGCCCGCGCCTGGCGAGATACTCGCGCGCGCCAGCCGCCGGGTTTTCCTTAAGCGACTGCTGGTAAAACTCACTGACGCTGGCCATCAGCTGGTAGAGGTTCTGGCGTTGGTGACGCTCCATCTGGGTCGGTCCGGTCCCGCTTTCATACGGTACCTCCAGCCCATAAAGCGTAGCTAACTCTTCGATACTTTCCACGAATTCCAGACGATCATAGTTCATCAGGAAATCGACGGCGTTACCGTGAGCGCCACAGCCGAAGCAGTGGTAGAACTGTTTTTCGCCGTTGACGGTAAAAGAGGGCGTTTTCTCATTATGAAAGGGACAGCAGGCGTGATAATTTTTGCCCTGCTTTTTCAGCTTTACGCGGGCATCGATCAGATCCACGATGTCCGTGCGCGCCAGCAGATCATTGATAAATACACGCGGAATGCGTCCAGCCATAAATCCCCTTCATCTTTCAGCACCTGACGGCGTCGGCTGCCTTTGCGCCTCCGGGCTGCTTATCCGGTAAGCAAGCGCAGAGCCGCGCTGTTGCCGTCCCACCCGGTCCGGAAAAGCGTGGGGCTTTCACTGTGGCTCATAAACGGCAACAAGCCGCGCATTCCTTTCGGAAAGCACGGCCTTTATAACTACTTACTTGTCTGTGAAGCGTAAGGGCGAACCCTTAAGGTATTAGTACAGACGAGTGCGGCGTGCGTTTTCGCGAGCCAGTTTCTTCGCGTGGCGTTTTACTGCTGACGCTTTAGCGCGCTTGCGTTCGGTCGTTGGTTTTTCATAAAACTCACGACGACGAACTTCAGCCAGAACGCCTGCTTTCTCGCATGAACGCTTGAAGCGACGCAGTGCTACGTCGAACGGCTCGTTTTCACGTACTTTAATTACCGGCATGTAACTCTCACCTCGATAAATTCGGTTTGCTGGGCTCAAAGCCAGCTCATTTCAAAATGGTGCGGAATTTTACTCCAACACAGGCTGCGTTGTAAAGCACCATAGCGTAATCTCACCAACAGATGCGCCTGTGCCACTGCCGGTATTTTCAGGCCGAAGAGTATACATCAATCCATCCGTCCCCGGCGAAAAAATTTTCTCCTTTTGCATCAGTCATCTGGCTGTCGCCCCGGAAAATTGCCGCGCCCGCCCTGGCCTTCGTGTTACACTGCGCGCCGCAAGAATGAGGTAAAAAGTCATGCGTGTGCTTGGAATTGAAACATCCTGCGATGAAACCGGTATTGCCATTTACGACGATGCGGCCGGGCTTCTCGCTAATCAGCTATACAGTCAGGTGAAACTGCATGCCGACTACGGCGGCGTGGTGCCTGAGCTGGCTTCGCGCGATCACGTGCGAAAAACCGTGCCCTTAATTCAGGCGGCGATCGCCGAGGCGGGGCTCAAGGCGCAGGATATCGACGCCGTTGCCTACACGGCAGGCCCCGGTCTGGTCGGTGCGCTGCTGGTGGGCGCAACGGTTGGCCGTGCGCTGGCCTTTGCCTGGGACGTGCCGGCCATCCCCGTGCACCATATGGAAGGGCACCTGCTGGCACCGATGCTGGAAGAGACGCCGCCTGAGTTTCCTTTTGTCGCGCTGCTGGTATCGGGCGGCCATACGCAGCTTATCAGCGTCACCGCCATAGGCGAGTACAGCCTGCTGGGAGAGTCGATCGACGATGCCGCAGGTGAGGCGTTCGACAAAACCGCCAAGCTGCTGGGACTCGATTACCCCGGCGGGCCGCTGCTGTCGAAAATGGCGCAGCAGGGCGTTGAGAAGCGTTTTGTGTTTCCAAGGCCGATGACCGATCGTCCGGGGCTGGATTTCAGCTTTTCCGGGCTGAAGACCTTTGCGGCAAACACCATCCGCAACAACAGCGACGATGAGCAGACCAGGGCGGATATTGCCCGGGCCTTTGAAGATGCCGTGGTGGATACGCTCGCCATCAAGTGCAAACGCGCCCTGGAGCAGACCGGCTTTAAGCGGCTGGTTATCGCCGGCGGCGTCAGCGCGAACCGTACGCTGAGAGCGAAAATGGCGGCGGTAATGAAAGCGCGTGGTGGCGAAGTCTTCTATGCGCGTCCTGAGTTCTGCACCGACAATGGGGCGATGATCGCCTATGCGGGCATGGTCAGAATGAAGGGCGGTACGCGGGGGGAGCTGAGCGTCACCGTGCGGCCCCGCTGGCCGCTGGCGGAACTTTCGCCGCTGCAAAACGGCTAAAAAAAGCCGGTGCCGGAAGGTACCGGCTTTTTTAATGCTTCAGTGAAAGCCCGTGAGGTCAGCGCCTTTCGATGATAGCCGGTGCCGTGGCCTGGGACCCTTTCTCGCACTAGCGTGACTCTTCTGACTTATTTCCGGTCAGACTCAGGCTGGTCGCAAAAAGGACATTAAAAAGCCACCGGATAGGCTTTATCCGGTGGCTTCAAAGACATCACTGGCCGTTAAGAAGACTTTTTATCGTTTTTCTGTTTCTTCTTTTTCCAGATCTTCATCTCCTGACCGCGCCATAAGCGCTGGATATTATCGTGATGGCGCAGGAGCACCAGACAGGAGAGCATCGCGACCGGAAAGGTGAGCTGGGGCTTAAACCACCAGACGTAAAAGGGCGCGATCAGCGCGCTGACAATGGCGCCCAGCGAAGAATAGCCGCTGAGCAGCACAGTCAGTAGCCAGGTGCCGGTCATCAGCCCGGTCAGATCCCAGCCGATAGGGGCAATCGCCCCGAACGCCGTTGCCACGCCTTTACCGCCCTTAAAATGAAAGAAGAGCGGATAAATATGGCCAAGGCAGGCCGCGATAGCGATAAGGCCGAGGTAGAAGGGGGAAACGCCGTAACGGTACGCCAGCCAGACCGGCAGCATACCTTTTAAGATATCGAAAATCAGAACCGCAGCAGCAGGGACCTTACCGCCGATGCGCAGGACATTGGTGGCGCCGGGATTGCCTGAACCATTCAGGCGCGGAACCGGTAATCTGAACAGTCGGCAAACCAAAATCGCGCTGGAAATGGAGCCGCACAGATACGCGAAAATGATCATACCAAGCGCGAATACACTCATAACACCGTTCCGTTTTGTAGGGGTCGTTTTATTCTGGTCATCAGTGGATAATACGCATAAACCACAGCAAGTGGTATCCGGCAACCACAAAAACAGAGACAGACATCATGGATATCGTATTTATTGAACAGCTCACGGTTATCACCACCATCGGCGTGTATGACTGGGAACAGACCATTAAGCAGAAGCTGGTGTTCGATGTCGAAATGGCCTGGGATAACCGCCAGGCGGCGGCCAGCGATGACGTTAACGACTGCCTGAGCTATGCCGATGTCTCTGACGCCATTATTAACCATGTCGCCAGCGGGAAATTTGCCCTGGTGGAGCGCGTGGCGGAAGAAGTAGCCACGCTGCTGCTGACGCGATTCAATTCTCCCTGGGTACGAATCAAGCTGAGCAAGCCAGGCGCCGTGGCGCAGGCGAAACAGGTAGGCGTGATTATAGAACGGGGGACTAATCCGAAATAAACCCATTGTGATTGCCATCACGGTGAAACCAAACGACATTATGGTCTGTCTTAGGGTGGCCTGACTTAACGGGGCACAATTTGGCGGTGGCGCTCGCGACCGCCTTTTTAATGATTTTTATACTAGGGGTAGATTTGATGGCAGATATTCATCAGCTATGGGTGGCGGTAATCCTTGGCATTGTTGAGGGCTTAACGGAATTCCTTCCCGTCTCCTCCACCGGGCACATGATCATTGTCGGTCATCTGTTAGGGTTTGAAGGCGCTAAGGCGAACACATTTGAAGTAGTTATTCAGCTTGGATCGATTTTAGCCGTCGTGGTGATGTTCTGGCGTCGTCTTTTTGGCCTTATCGGCATTCATTTTGGCAAAGTGCCGCATGAAGGCACCGGTAAAGGGCATCTGACGCTGATTCATATCCTGCTGGGCATGATCCCGGCCGTTGTGGTTGGCCTTGTATTTCACGACGCGATCAAAACCCTGTTTAACCCCATCAACGTGATGTATGCGCTGATTGTCGGCGGCGTGCTGCTGCTTGCAGCCGAATACCTGAAGCCAAAACAGCCTAAAGCGGTGGGCATTGATGATATGACCTACCGTCAGGCTTTCGTCATTGGCTGCTTCCAGTGCCTGGCGCTGTGGCCGGGCTTCTCGCGCTCGGGCGCCACTATTTCAGGCGGGATGCTGATGGGCGTGAGCCGCTATGCCGCTTCCGAGTTCTCATTTATTCTGGCGGTGCCGATGATGATGGGCGCGACGGTGCTGGACCTTTATAAAAGCGCTGATTTCCTGACCATGGCAGACTTCCCGATGTTTGCCGTTGGCTTTATCACCGCCTTTATCGTAGCGCTGATTGCCATTAAGGTCTTCCTGAAACTGATCCAGCGTATCTCGTTCGTGCCCTTTGCAATTTATCGCTTTATTGTTGCTGCCATCGTTTACATGGTGTTTGTCTGATCGGGTAATAATGAGGGCTGGCGGGTTTCCCGGCCAGCCCCACAATCACTGAGTAAGCTGTTCTTCCTGCCACTGACCCAGTGCGGCAATCCTTCTACGTGTTAGCTCTTCCCTGACTTCTGCCCCTTTGTACCCCGCCGCGACGACCTCTTTGGTCGATACGTTCTGCACGATTTCAAACGCCTTACGCAGATAGTCGCCCTGCGGATAGGCATTATTTTCGAATCCGGTCCGGCCACGTGCATCCGCTTCGCTGGTCAGGGCGATTTGTTCAATGCGCTGCGGCTTGCGCCAGGCATCCAGTCGATCGAACAAGGCCACCAGTGCTTCGGCAGGCTGCCGGCCAATGGTGTGCACCAGGTCATGAAACTCCGTCACCAGCAGCGCCAGATCGCGAAGGGTATTGGGCACGCGAAGACGCTGACACACCCCTTCAACCAGCGGAACGCCAGCGGGGCCGTGACCGTGATGGCTGGGCCATTTTTCCGGCGGGGTCAGCCCCTTGCCCACATCGTGAAACAGCGTTGCAAAACGAACCGCAACATCGTCGCTAAGCTGGGCAGCGATGGTCAGCGTCATCAGCGTATGCACGCCGGTATCAATTTCGGGATGCCATTTCGCCGGGGCAGGCACGCCATACAGATTAGCCAGCTCCGGAAACAGAACGGCCAGCGCGCCGCAGTCGCGCAGCACCTGAAAATAGACCTGAGGAGACTGGGTTTGCAGCGCCCGCTCGGTCTCTTTCCAGACCCGCTCTGCGGTCAGCGTGTCCAGCTCGCCGCTGGCGGCCATCGAGCGCATCAGCGCCAGGGTTTCATCCGCCACGCTGAAACCCAGATGGGCGAAACGTGCGGCAAAACGCGCGACGCGCAGCACGCGCAGGGGATCCTCATTAAAGGCCGCAGAGACGTGGCGAAGCTGGCGATGTTTGATATCTTCCTGACCGTTGAAAGGGTCGACAAGGCGGCCGTTTTCATCCTGCGCGATGGCATTAACGGTAAGATCGCGGCGCTGTAAGTCCTCCTCCAGCGTCACATCGGGCGCGGAATAGCAGACAAAGCCGGTATAACCGCTGCCGTTTTTACGCTCCGTCCGGGCCAGCGCATACTCTTCATGCGTGACGGGATGCAGAAATACCGGAAAATCCCGGCCCACCTGTTCATAACCTTCGCTGAGCATCAGATCGGGGGTGGCGCCCACCACGACCCAGTCTTTATCTTTGACCGGCAGATTCAGCAGGGCATCGCGTACCGCGCCACCTACAAGGTAAGTCTTCACTACTGCGCTCCTGAGTTTGTCGTTTCTTTTATCATACGTGAAGTGTGTGCGGAGGCCCAATTTTGCGGGGTAATGGCCGCTTTATGGCGCCCATGCCAAAAAGGGCATCAATGGATGCCCTGAGAGAGGAAACAAGAAAATCAGTTCATCCAGCGATCTTTTTTCTTGCGGCTGGGGATCATGTGCGGCAACAGCAGACCAAGCAGCAGGCCCACGCCCGCCACGCCGCCGCCATACATAAACCACTGCATAATGATGGTGCGCTGCTTATCGTCCAGCTGCACATTGGCGGCGTTCACTTTTTTCTGCGCGACGATCAGTTCATTTTTCAGCTTCTGGTTTTCAGCCTTCAGGTTGTTGATCGCGCCGTCGCTGCCGGCCACTTTTTTCTGCATCTCAGCGGTGCGCTGATTCCAGCTGTTATCAATGTTGGCGAGCTTACCGGTCAGCTCTTTCACCTGTTGCTCAAGCTGGGGCACGCGGGTGCGCAGGCTTGGCTGTTCGCTGAGCTGCGCCAGCGGGATCCAGGTCGTGCGGCCATTGGCGTCACGGATTTGACCATATTTTGTATTTTCGTTGGTCTGAAGCAGCGTAACTTCTTCACCGGCGTTTAATGTGCCCACCAGGCGGTAACCGTCGCTGGGGCCGCTGCGGACATAGGTCGAAAGCTCGTCTGAAATATAGCGTTTTTCTTCAGCGTGGACGGCGGTTGCTACGCTAACTGTCAGTAAAGTGAGGCCAATAAGGTGAGTTTTTTTCATTCGATGTCTTTATTTACGTCAATGCTGGGGAAAAAAAGTAATGGCACAGTCTGGAGGCGGCTCGCAGAAAGCTGAATGAGAACTATCCTGGTCTCGGAACGGTGCGGGCCGCTATGCGAAAGCATAAGAAAGCCGAGACAGCCGGGGCAATTCTGCATTACTCTTCACGTCATATCTGGCTGAAAGAGACCTCGTCCGGCACCGCGTTTTTTACGCCTGAGGGCGAAAAAAACGGCGCTAATTACGAGGAAAATCAGGCCTTACTCCCATTTTACCGTACCGGTAACGTTCAGATTAAGAAAATATGACCATGGAAATCGAGTTAAAGTTCATCGCCACTGACGAGGCGGCGGAAAAATTGCCCGCCAGGCTTGCCGCCTGGCCTCATCAGCACACCCCGCCGCAGAAGCTGACCAATATCTATTTTGAGACGGCGGAGCGTCAGCTGCGCCGCTGGGATATGGGGCTGCGCATTCGCGGCGCCGGCGACAGCTATGAGATGACACTGAAGTCGGCGGGGCAGAGCGTGGGCGGCCTGCATCAGCGTCCGGAATATAATGTGCCTCTGGAGAAGCCGGAGCTGGCGCTTGAGAAGCTGCCTGCGGAGATCTGGCCGGCAGGCACCGATCCGGTGGCGCTACAGCAGCAGCTCGCCCCGCTGTTCAGCACGCATTTTATGCGTGAAAAGTGGGTAGTTACTTACCTGAACAGCGAGATTGAAGTTGCGCTGGATAAGGGAGAAGTCAGCGCGGGTGAACAGAGCGAAATCCTCAGGGAGATTGAGCTGGAGCTGAAAAGCGGCGAGCGCGACGATCTGCTGGCCTTCGCCGCTGAACTGCGCACGCTGGGCGGTCTGCGCCTCGGTAGCCTCAGCAAGGCGGCGCGGGGTTATGTGCTGGCGCAGGGGAACGCGCCGCGCGAGCTGCATCCGCTGCCGGTGATGAAGATAAAGCCGAAGGCGACGGTAGAAGAGGGCATGCAGGC
Source organism: Pantoea sp. FN060301 (assembly GCA_050410775.1). Classification (GTDB taxonomy): domain Bacteria; phylum Pseudomonadota; class Gammaproteobacteria; order Enterobacterales; family Enterobacteriaceae; genus Erwinia. The sequence goes on along the minus strand of CP191229.1, from coordinate 3,623,789 downwards.
TGCTTTCACGCTGGCGCTGAACCAGTGGCAGTATCATGAAGAGCTGTGGCTGCGTGGCAATGCTCAGGCGCTTCATGAGATCCGTCAGGCGCTGGAAACGCTGCGCCAGGCCTTCTCGCTGTTTGGCGCGCTGGTGCCGCGCAGGGCCAGCAGCGACCTCCGCCAGCGGCTGACCGAACTGGAAGAGGCTCTGCTGGCAGAAGATCTGCAGGCGGAGACGATCTGTTTCAGCCCGCTCTCTCTGCAAACCCAGTTAGCACTTACTGACTGGCTGGCCGCCGGGCGCTGGCGCGCGTTTATTGACGCCAAAACGGATGCCAAACTTCAGGGCTCCTACAAGCGCTTCTGCGACATTATGCTGGGCCGCCTTTCTGCCGATCTGAAAGAGACCTTCGGGCGCGTACGCCAGCTGAATGAATATCAGGATAAGCTGACCCGCTTACATCGCCAGCTGATCGCCGCACACCTGCTTGCCGGTGCCTACGAGCCGGCAGCGGTATCGGCCTGGTTTGCCGACTGGCAGCAGCTGGCTCAGGCCATTGAGACAAAGCAGGAGAGCTGGCTGGATGCGCACTGTCGCCAGGCCCTGAAGCACCCGGCGTTCTGGAAAAACGGCAGCGTCTGAACCCTGCCGTGCGGCCACAGAGGCTGGCGTCCGGTATCCGATCACATTAAGCCTTAATCAGGGAGTGTTTATGTTGCCATTGCCCTCACAGATTCTGCCGCCGCTGCTGGCGGAGAAGGCCAGCCAGCTGCCTCAGGATCTGGGTGAATTAACGCACACCGAGCGATCCGTGCTGGCCTTCAGCGACTTTATCAGTGAAAACCTGACGCGCCATCCCGAATGGTTGCAGAGGGTGCGGCAGGACGCGCCGCACCCTGATGAGTGGCAGCATTATGAAAGCAGGCTGCAGGCGCAACTGGCGACGGTGAGTGATGAAAATGCGCTGATGCGCGAGCTGCGGTTGTTTCGTCGCGAGCAACTGACGCGCATCGCCTGGATACAGGCGCTGGCAACCGGCAGCACCCCCGCGACGCTGAAAATGCTGAGCGTGCTGGCGGAAACCCTGATTGTGGCGGCGAGAGACTGGCTATGGCAGGCGTGCTGCCGTGAGTTCGGTACGCCGGTCAACGCGGCCGGCGAGCCGCAGCCGCTGCTGATCCTGGGGATGGGGAAGCTTGGCGGCGGCGAACTCAATTTCTCTTCGGACATCGATCTTATCTTTACCTGGCCGGAGAACGGCACCACTCAGGGCGGCAGGCGGGAGCTGGATAACGCCCAGTTCTTTACCCGGCTGGGGCAGCGGCTGATTAAAGTGCTGGATCAGCCTACTGCAGAGGGGTTTGTCTACCGCGTGGATATGCGGCTGCGCCCCTTTGGCGACAGCGGGCCGCTGGTGCTCAGCTTTGCCGCGCTGGAGGATTATTACCAGGAGCAGGGGCGCGACTGGGAGCGTTATGCGATGGTAAAGGCGCGGCTGATGGGCGATCGCGACGATCGCTGGAGCCAGGAGCTGCAGCAGATGCTCCGGCCTTTTGTCTATCGCCGCTACATTGATTTCAGCGTGATCCAGTCTCTGCGCAATATGAAAAGCATGATTGCCCGCGAGGTGCGGCGCCGCGGCCTGACCGACAATATTAAGCTCGGCGCGGGCGGTATTCGCGAAACCGAATTTATTGTGCAGGTATTCCAGCTGATCCGCGGCGGCCGTGAACGGACGCTTCAGCAGCGCTCGCTGCAGCCGACGCTGAAGGCCATTGGCGAACTTAACCTCCTGCCACAGGATCAGGTTACGCAGCTCGGCGACGCCTGGCTGTTTCTCCGGCGGCTGGAGAACCTGCTGCAAAGTATTAATGACGAACAGACGCAAAAGCTGCCGACGGATGAGCTGGACCGCGCGCGGCTGGCCTGGGCAATGGGATGCGAAGCCTGGCCCGATCTCTACCGGCTGCTGGAGCAGCATATGGCGGCCGTCCGGGCAATCTTTGATGAGCTGATCGGCGATGACACGCCGGAAATGGGTGAAAATAAGGAGTCCGAAGAGTATGGCGTGCTCTGGCAGGATCGGCTGGAGGAGGCGGAGCTTGCCCCGCTGGTGCCGCATCTGGAGACGCCCGCCCGCCAGCAGCTGCTCCGGGCCATTACCGAATTCCGTCAGGATGTGGATAAGCGCACCATTGGTCCCCGCGGTCGTCAGGCGCTGGATCAGCTGATGCCCCGCCTGCTGAGCGAAGTGTGTCCGAGAGAGGATGCGGCGGTGACGCTTGGCCGCCTGACGCCGCTGCTGCTTAGCGTGGTCACCCGCACAACCTATCTGGAGCTGCTGACCGAATATCATGGCGCGCTGAGGCATCTGATTCGGCTGTGCGCGGCTTCACCAATGGTTGCCGCGCAGCTGGCGCGCTATCCGCTCCTGCTGGATGAACTGCTGGATCCGGCGACGCTCTATCAGCCCACCGCAACCGATGCCTACCGCGATGAACTCCGCCAGTATCTGCTGCGCATTCCTGAAGAGGATGAGGAGCAGCAGCTGGAGGCGCTTCGCCAGTTCAAACAGGCGCAGCATCTGCGCATCGCGGCGGCGGATATTGCCGGTACGTTGCCGGTGATGAAGGTCAGCGATCATCTGACCTGGCTGGCCGAGGCGATCGTCGAGCAGGTGGTACAGCAGGCCTGGCATATGATGGTGGCGCGCTACGGTCAGCCTTCGCACCTGACCGGCGATCGGGACCGGGGATTTGCCGTGGTCGGCTACGGCAAGCTCGGGGGCTGGGAGCTGGGCTACAGCTCCGACCTCGATCTGGTTTTCCTGCATGACTGCCCGGCCGAGGCGGTGACGCTGGGCGAGCGGAGCATCGACGGGCGGCAGTTCTATCTCAGGCTGGCGCAGCGCATCATTCACCTGTTCAGCACCCGCACCTCGTCAGGCATTCTTTATGAGGTCGATGCCCGGCTGCGGCCTTCCGGCTCGGCCGGGATGCTGGTCAGTACCTTTGAGGCCTTTGATGATTACCAGCGTCAGGAAGCCTGGACGTGGGAGCATCAGGCGCTGGTACGCACCCGTATCATCTTTGGCGAAACGGCGCTACGCCAGCGCTTTGATGCGATCCGGCGCGGCATTTTATGCCTGCCGAGGGCGGCGGAAACGCTGAAAACCGAGGTGCGTGAGATGCGTGAAAAAATGCGTGCGCATCTTGGCAACAAGCATAAAGAGCGCTGGGACATTAAAGCGGACAGCGGCGGCATCACCGACATTGAATTCATCACGCAGTACCTGGTATTACGCTATGCGGCTTCAGAACCTGAACTGACGCGCTGGTCCGATAACGTACGCATCCTCTCACTGCTGGCTGAGGGAGGCCGTATGGACGCGGAAGAGGCGGCAGCGCTGACGCAGGCTTACGTCACCCTGCGTGACGAGCTGCATCATCTGGCGCTACAGGCGTTGCCCGGTCATGTGCCTGCGACCGCCTTTGCCCGCGAGCAGGCCGTGGTGAATGCGAGCTGGCAGCGCTGGTTCGGCGACCCGGCGTGATGATACCTCAGCATGATGCGCGCCATCCTGAAGGGCCGCTCGCAAACACAACGGGGAAATGTGCGCGGTCAGCAGCTTATGCTATTATCGCGCGCACTAATTTTGACTTAGGCCAGGAGTGTCTGGAATGAAAATTACGCTGCCCGATTTTAACCGTGCGGGTGTTCTGGTTGTTGGCGACGTGATGCTGGATCGCTACTGGTACGGCCCAACCAGCCGCATCTCTCCTGAAGCGCCGGTGCCGGTGGTGAAGGTGGATAACGTTGAGGAGCGCCCTGGCGGCGCGGCTAACGTGGCGATGAACATTGCGTCGCTGGGCGCGGCGGTCCGTCTGGTGGGCCTGACCGGCAACGATGATGCGGCGCGCGCACTGGATGCCTCCCTGAGCGGCGTTAACGTGCAGTGTGATTTTGTCTCCGTCTCCACCCATCCTACTATCACCAAGCTGCGCATCCTTTCCCGCAATCAGCAGCTGATCCGTCTGGATTTCGAAGAGGGCTTTGAGGGCGTTGATCCTGAGCCGCTTCATCAGCGTATTTTGCAGGCGCTGCCGGTTTGCGGCGCGCTGGTGCTTTCCGACTATGCGAAAGGCGCGCTGGCGAGCGTGCAGACGATGATCAAGCTCGCCCGTCAGGCCAAGGTCCCGGTGCTGGTGGATCCCAAAGGTACCGACTTCGAACGCTATCGCGGCGCGACGATCCTGACGCCTAACCTTTCTGAATTTGAAGCCGTGGCGGGTAAGTGTCAGGACGAGGCGGAGATCGTTTCACGCGGTATGGCGCTGATGCAGCAGTTTGAGCTCTCTGCGCTGCTGGTCACCCGTTCAGAAAATGGCATGACGCTGCTTCAGCCGGGCAAGGCGCCTTTCCATCTGCCGACTCAGGCGCAGGAAGTGTACGACGTGACCGGCGCTGGCGATACGGTGATCGGCGTGCTGGCATCGGCGCTGGCGGCAGGGAACACGCTGGAAGAGAGCTGCTTCCTGGCGAATGCCGCGGCGGGTGTGGTTGTGGGCAAGCTGGGGACCTCAACGGTCTCCACGGTTGAGCTGGAAAATGCTATCCGCGCACGTCCGGAGTCGGGTTTTGGCGTGATGAATGAAGAGCAGCTTATCGCCGCCGTGGCGCTGGCAAGACAGCGTGGTGAAAAGGTGGTGATGACCAATGGCTGCTTCGACATTCTGCATGCTGGTCACGTCTCCTACCTGGCGAACGCCCGCAAGCTTGGCGATCGCCTGATCGTGGCCGTCAACAGCGACGCCTCCACCAGACGTCTGAAAGGCGAAACCCGCCCGGTCAATCCGCTGGTTAACCGGATGATCGTGCTGGGCGCGCTGGAAGCGGTGGACTGGGTTGTGGCCTTTGAAGAAGATACGCCACAGCGCCTGATCGCCAGCGTATTGCCGGATCTGCTGGTGAAGGGCGGCGACTATAAGCCGGAAGATATCGCGGGCAGCAAAGAGGTGTGGGCAAACGGCGGCGAGGTGCGCGTCCTCAACTTTGAAGATGGCATCTCGACCAGCAACATCATCAAAGCAATTCAGTCAAAAGCCTGATAGCGTAGAACTGCACCCAAAATAAACCCCCGGGTCACCGTTTTGAGGTGCAGTCATCGTGAAATAAAGGAACTTATTCCTTTTCTTCCGACGCGATTGGCGCCGCTGGCGTGACCGGGGCTGTCGGCGCTGCTGTAGTGACCGGCGCGGTCGCATTGCCCGGCGCTGTTGGATTAGCCTGAGCTGTTGGATTGGCTTGAGCTGTCGGGGCGGCCGCCATCGGGTTACGGCTCTCCAGGTCGGCAATACGCTGTTCCAGCGTCGCCAGTTTTTCACGGGTGCGCAGCAGTACCTGAGTCTGAACATCAAACTCTTCCCGGTTCACCAGATCCAGACGCGTCAGCTGAGACTGCAACGTCTGACGGATTTTTTTCTCGACGTCATCACCAAACTCGCGAATGCCTTTTGGCATAGATTCATGAACCTGACGGGCGAGTTGTTCAATTTTTTTGGGATCGATCATGGCGGCTTCCTGATAGCGGCAAAGTTTCTGTAAGTGTAATGCCATAACCTGAAAGGATAAACCCGAAAACGCCAAAGCGGCAAAATGGTGGGGATATCGCTCTTTTTGTCCGTTGCCCTGGCCTTTTATCGGCGCTATATTAGTCGGTGAATCGCCATTATGCGCGTACCCTGGTTCAGCCTCAGTGGCGATTCACAAACTCTATGTTTATTCTCAGGGCGGGGCGAAATTCCCCACCGGCGGTAAATCGGCGCTGTGCCGAAAGCCCGCGAGCGCTTCAGGCCGTCCGGTCTGAAGGTCAGCAGATCCGGCGTGATTCCGGAGCCGACGGTTAAAGTCCGGATGGGAGAGAGTGACGTATCCTGCCGGGCCGTGGTGCCCGCTTGCCGTTATTTTTTGTCGTTGAATGACACTCCTAAGCATGCCCTGATTCTGGTAACCCATACATATAAAGGTTTATTTACCATGAATCAGACGCTACTTTCTGAATTTGGCACGCCGGAACAGCGCGTGGAACAGGCGATTGCTGCGCTGCGGGATGGCCGTGGCGTGATGGTGCTGGATGATGAAGATCGTGAAAACGAAGGTGATATGATCTTCGCTGCTGAAACGATGACCGTTGAGCAGATGGCGCTGACCATTCGCCACGGCAGCGGTATCGTGTGTCTCTGCCTGACTGACGAACGCCGTCTCCAGCTGGATCTGCCAATGATGGTTGAGAACAACACCAGCTCTTATGGCACGGGCTTTACCGTGACCATCGAAGCTGCCGAAGGCGTGACCACCGGCGTGTCGGCACAGGATCGTCTCACCACGATCCGGGCCGCCATTGCTGATAACGCAAAGCCTGCCGATCTCAACCGTCCGGGCCACGTTTTTCCCCTGCGCGCCCGCGACGGCGGTGTACTGACCCGCGGCGGACACACTGAAGCGACCATCGATCTGGTGACGCTTGCCGGTTTTAAACCCGCTGGCGTCCTCTGCGAGCTGACCAATGACGACGGTACAATGGCGCATGCGCCGGAAGCGATCGTCTTTGCAAAGCAGCATAATATGCCAGTGGTCACTATTGAGGATCTGGTGGCGTACCGTCGCAGCCACGAAGCTCTCCAGGCAAGCTGAAGCCAGGCTTAGCGCAATAAAAACCGGGCGTTTACGTCCGGTTTTTTATTGCGCGTAATCCGGGCCGCAGGGTAAGGCGGCCCGTCAGGATAGCGACGCGAAGCGTCAGCTCAGGCCGCTGCTCTGTAACAGCGTCAGGCTCAGCCCCATCACCGCCATGCCGCAGAGAACGCCATAGCTGGGATTGTTATGCGGATCGACCTCCCGCGCCAGTGGCATCAGCTCATCGACGGAAAGGGCGACCATAATTCCCGCTACCGCAGCCATCACGGCACCCATCACCACCGGGGAGAGTATTGGACCCAGGATCAGAAACGCCATCACGCCGCCCAGAATCTCAGCCATCCCGGAAATGCCCGCCCAGAAAAGCGCTTTGCGCTTTGAACCGGTAGCGGCATACATCGGCCCGGCCACGGCTAACCCTTCGGGAATATTGTGGATGGCCACGGCCAGCGCAATGCCCAGTCCCAGCTCCAGATCGCTGCTGGCGGTGACATACGTCGCCACGCCTTCCGGAAAGTTATGCAGGCTGATCCCGAGCGTAAGCAGAATCGCGGTGCGGCGCAGGTTATGTGACGGCATGGCGGGAGCCATCAGATCCTGTGGATGCTGATGCGGCAGCAGCCGGTCAAGTGCGAAGTAGCCCAGCAGGCCCACGACGAACATGCCGTAGCCCAGCACGGGTGACATCCCCTCCGCATGCAGAGCGGCGGGCAGCATCTCCATCAGTGAGATCAGCAGCATAATACCCGCCGCAAAGCCGAGCGCAAAAGCCAGCAGGCGGTTGGAGGGCTTTCGCCCGATAATCCCTAAAAATGCGCCGATAAAAGTGGCGCCACCTGCAAGCAGGGTCAGTAGCAACGGCACGGACATGTTCTTCTCCCGGACGAAGAAAAAAGTATAGCCTTTGCTATAAATTAGCAGAAATTTTCACCCTGTTGCGTAAAGAAGTGTCGGCCAGACCATCAAATTTCCTGACGATCTTCATCATGCTTATCCGGGTTCTTCGCCTGGTAAAAGCGCGTAACCTGACGCTTATTACTTCTAACCCCCTGGAAAATCACCATGAGTCACACTTCTATACCAGCGCTGTTTCTGGGCCACGGCAGCCCAATGAACGCGCTGGAAGAGAATATTTTCACCGAAACCTGGCGGAAATTAGGCGAAACTCTGCCGAGACCCAGGGCGATTTTGGCAATTTCCGCACACTGGTATGGCCCGGAGACGGCGGTAACGGCGATGGCGCAGCCGCGTACCATTCACGACTTTGGCGCTTTCCCGCAGGCGCTGTTCGATACGCGCTATCCCGCACCGGGCTCGCCCGAAGTTGCGGCACAAATCGCGGAGCTGCTTTCACCGGTGGAGGTGCGGCTCGATCGGGCGTGGGGGCTTGATCATGGTTCATGGGGCGTGCTGATTAAGATGTACCCGGAAGCGGATATTCCGGTCGTGCAGCTGAGCGTGGACAGCAGGCAGCCACCTGCCTGGCATTTTGCCCTGGGGCGTAAACTCGCCGCGCTGCGTGAGCAGGGGATAATGATCGTCGCCAGCGGTAACGTGGTGCACAATCTGCGCATGATACGCTGGCAGGACACTCCGGAACCTTACGCATGGGCCCGTTCCTTTAACCAGTACGTGCGCGATAATCTGGCATGGCAGGGGCCGGTGGAAAAGCATCCATTGGTCAATTTTATGCAGCATGAGGGCGCGGCGCTGTCGAATCCGACGCCGGAACACTATCTGCCGTTGCTTTACGTGCTTGGTGCGCGAAGAGAAGATGAAGTAGTCTCGGTGCCGGTCGATGGCCTGATGATGGCCTCACTGAGTATGCTGTCGGTACAGGTTGGCTAGCTGAAGCGATGAGCACATCACCTGTGCGGAGGGGAAAAGCCTGCGTCCTTGCAGGCTGGCGACAGCGATAAGCCGCCGCCAGCAGGCGATTATTCGATAAAGGCGTGAGGATAGAAGCGGGAGAGATCCTGCGTGATCAACGCCCGATCTTCGCGCAGGCCGATACCGGCAGGCTGATCGTCTATCAGCCAGCTGCCGATCACCGTATAGCTGTCGCCAAATTCCGGCAGCGGATGGAACTGCTGCACGATCGTTCCCTCTTCACCATAAGGGCCGTCAACGTGAGCGATCTCCTGACCATTTTCCATGATGCGGATATTGGCCCCTTCCCGTGAGAACAGCGGTTTGACCACGTACTTATCCATCGCCGGAACGTCGTCTTCAGCAAACCAGGCCGGCAGCAGATTGGGGTGATTCGGGAACATCTCCCACAGCATCGGCAGCAGCGCTTTATTGGAGATAATGCTTTTCCAGGCCGGTTCCAGCCAGCGTACACCGGCGTCCTCCAGCTTGGTGGAGAAAATCTCCCGCAGCATAAATTCCCAGGGGTAGAGCTTGAACAGATTGCCGATCACCTGGTCATGCACGTCGGTAAACTGACCCCGTTCACCCAGCCCAATCTCGTCAATAAACAGGAATTCGCTGGGCAGACCCGCTTCGGTCGCGCAGTCCTGAAGATACTGCACCGTACCGCGATCTTCATCGGTGTCGCGGCAGCAGGCGAAATGTATCCAGCTGAAGCCGTGCTGCTGATGCAGCGTGGCAAAACGGTCGATCAGCTTTTCCTGAAGGCTGTTGAACTGATCGCTGTTGGCGGGCAGGTTACCGGCCTTGAGCTGATCTTCCAGCCAGATCCACTGAAAGAAAGCCGCTTCATACAGCGAGGTTGGCGTATCCGCATTATTTTCCAGCAGTTTGGCATCCGTCTCTCCGTCCCAGGCAAGATCGAGACGTGAATAGAGCGACGGCTGGCTGGTTTTCCAGGAGGTGCGGACAAAGTCCCAGGTATGTTTGGGAATGCGGAATTTGGTGAGCAGCGCTTCGCTGTTGACCACTTTCTCCACCACCTGCAAGCACATCTGGTGCAGCTCGCTGGTGACATCTTCCAGCGTTTCCACCTGTTGCAGCGTGAACTGGTAATAAGCATCCTCGCACCAGTAAGGCTCACCATGCATGGTATGAAAGCGGAAACCGTATTCGTTTGCCTTTGCCTGCCAGTCAGGGCGTTCAACTATGGGTAGTCGCTTCATTACCCGTCAGCCTCCGTAAGAGCGGCTGGTGCCGGAGGCGGCGCTGCTGCGCTGCATGCTGGTCTGTTTTGCCACGCTTTCACCAAAGCCGCCGCGGGTGACGGTGCTGGTGGTCGCCGGTTTGGGCGCCAGCGCCGTTTTCGGTACGGTCATGGTGCGGCCTGAGGTGGCGTTGCCAAAGCTTTTACCGCTCGCATCGACGAATTTGCCGTTAGCCGGGCTGCCCGGCGCGCGCGAGGTAAACAGCGGCTGCTGAGCAAAGCCCGCGCCGCCGCCCATCATGCGGCCCATCATGTAACCCGCCATCAACGGCATCCAGAAGCTGCCGCTCTGCTGGGTTTCAGCATTAGTGCTGCCCACACCGGCCTGTGCTGGCGCCTGCTGGCACTGGCCTTCACCGAATTCCGCCACACAGTCTTCGCGGGAGGCGTATTTAGGGGCCGTTTTCACCGCTTCTTTTTGCGCATTGTTATACGCTGTCGTGCACTGTTCACTTTTGCCAGGGTTGGCGCTGGTGCAGTCATCCGCGTTTTGGTAGAGCGAAACGGTTTCGTCGGTTTTCTCGCAACCGGCAAGCATAAATACCGCCGTGACCGCGAGGGCGACCGGAGTGAGATGGCGCGCGCTCCAGTTCTTGCGAAAAGAGGCATGATTAATCTGTTTAGTCCGTTTCATCGCGTTCAGTCCCGTGCTCAAAGTTATGACATAGCATAGGGGAAAGGCGATGAAAAATGAAGCGATGGAAGGCGGCGGGGCGGGGATCTTTACCGGACTATACTTTAAGTTGTGAAGGGGCAACTTGCGCTGCCCCACTGCCATTAATTACCGAAAGGATTATTTCCGGAACGGGCAGGCGTACTGCTTTCTATTGCCGGGGCGGCGCGCATCTGCGCCGGGGCAGAAACGCGCTGAGCATTATCGACTGACGCGTTCTGTTCTGGCGTCTCAGGCGCTACCGCTTCCGGCGAGGTCGGAATTTCTTTGCCGAGGCGGCCGTTGAGCGCCAGCAGATCCTGCTCGTTCAGCGTACCGAGAGCCGATTTGATATTCAGCTCGTTAATCATGTAGTTATAGCGGGCATCAGAAAGCTGCTGCCTGGCGTTGAACAGCGTGGTGGTCGCATCCAGCACATCAACGATGGTGCGCGTACCGACCTGATAGCCTGCTTCCATCGCATCCAGGGAGCTTTGCGCGGAGACAACGGCCTGTTTGTAGGCATCGATACTGCTGATGGAGGCGTTCACGTTGTTGAACGAGGAGCGAACGGTGCGCACGGCGCTACGGTGCGCGCTTTCCAGTTGCTCACTGGCTGAGACGTACGCGTACTGTGCCTGCTTAACCTGTGACGTCACCGCGCCACCGCTGTAAAGCGGCAGTGAGAAGCTCAGACCCACCTGATTGTTGCCGGTGATATTATCAGCGTTGGCACCGTTTTGACTGGCGCGACTGCCGCTATATTTGTTGTTAGACATCCCGGTAGAGGCGGTCAGATCCAGCGTTGGCATATGGCCGGTTTCTGAATAGCGGATCTGTTCGCGCGCCAGGTCCTGAGAGAGGCGTGCGGAGAGCAGGTCCAGGTTACGGCTTTCCGCCTCCTTGAGCAGCACGTTGACCGGCTGTGGCCGGGTTGTTTCAAAACGGTCAACGTTCAGCGAGGCCAGGCTCGGATAGTAATGGCCGGTAACCTGACGTAAGGTTTCTACGTTGTTATCCAGCGTGTTGCGCGCGGCCACTTCGTTTGCCAGCACGTTATCGTACTGCGCACGGGCGTTCTGCACGTCGGTAATCGCCACCAGGCCCACGTTGAAGCGCTGGGTCGTTTGATCGAGCTGACGATAGATAGACTGCTTCTGCGCTTCAATGTAGGAAAGTGTGTCGATCGCATTCAGCACGTTGAAATAGGCCGTCGCCGTATTCAGGATCAGCGTCTGCTGGGCAGACTGATAGGTGATATCCTGAATGCCGGCGGTTTTTTCCTGCAGCGTCAGAGAGCGCCACTTAGACATATCAAAGAGCGTCTGGGTCAGCTGAAGCGAGCCGCTGGTGGTATTGGAGTTGACACCACTGCTGTCACGATAGCCGTTGTTATAGGTATAATCAGCACCGAGGCCAAGCTGCGGCAGTAACGGGCTGCGGGCTTCATTGATTTTCTCAAACGCGGCATCGCGATCGGCTGCAGAACTGCGTAAATCCGGGTTTGATAACCTGGCCTGCTGGTAAATTTGCACCAGGTTCTCTGCCTGACTGCCGACGCTGAAGCCGCCCAGGCTCAGGCCGATAAGTAAAGGGAGCAGTTTCTTCATTTGCATTCCTTGTAGTGCAGCAAAATTGCTATGGTAGCGCTGACGTAAGCCAAAAAATAATCGCCGATTCTAACAGACCTGGCGGAAAAGATAAGTTGGCTGAAAGTGCCATGTAGCCTTAATTTACGTAAAAAATTCATTAAGAACCAGACTCCCGGCGGATTCGGGACACCCTTTCCGTTTTTGCCACCCTCAACCCCAGCGAGGTTTCTTATGGAAGGCGATAAACAATTTCCAGTGACTTTCACCAAAAACGATGTAGAAATTATTGCACGAGAGTCGCTTTACAGTGGTTTTTTTTCACTCACACGTTACCGTTTCCGGCATCGGTTATTTAACGGTGAGATGAGTCGCGAAGTCGAAAGAGAAGTTTTCGAGCGCGGGCATGCTGCGGTGCTGCTACCCTATGACCCGGTTTATGACGAAGTGGTGCTGATTGAGCAAATCCGTATTCCTGCCTTTGACAGCAGCCCAACCCCCTGGCTGTTAGAATTAGTAGCCGGGATCATCGAACCCGGCGAGTCGCCGGAAGAGGTGGTCCGGCGTGAAGCAGTAGAAGAAGCCGGCATCGTCCCGGGGCGTGTGAAACCGGTGATGAACTACCTGGCAAGTCCGGGTGGCACCAGCGAAAGGCTGGCGATTCTGGTGGGAGAAGTGGATGCCCGCGTGGCGCAGGGAAACCACGGTCTGGAGGATGAGAATGAGGACATTCTTGTCCATGTGGTAAGTCGGGAACAGGCTTACCGGTGGGTTGAAGAGGGAAAAATTGATAACGCGGCCTCGGTCATTGCGCTGCAATGGCTTGAGCTGCACCATGAAACGCTACGAGAAGAGTGGAAACCTGAATGACTAAGCGCTACGTACCTGATTTTCCAGAAATGATGCGGATCTGCGAAACCAATTTCGCCCAGCTGCGTCGCCTGCTGCCCAAAGAAGATCGGGCGGGAGAGTCAGTGACGTATCAGGTAAATGGGGCCAGCTACAGCGTCACCATCGAAGAGTCAACGCGCTACACGACGTTAGTCGAGGTCAGGCAGACCGCCCCGGCCGTCAGCTACTGGAGCCTGCCCGCCATGTCCGTCAGGCTTTACCATGATGCGATGGTGGCGGAAGTGTGTTCAACTCAGCAGATATTTCGTTTCAAAGCGCGCTATGATTACCCTAACAAAAAACTTCATCAGCGTGATGAAAAGCATCAGATAAACCAGTTTCTGGCAGACTGGTTGCGCTACTGTTTAGCGCACGGCGCGATGGCCGTTCCTGTTTGTTGAGCGCCCGACGAGACTGTTGAGATAGCGTTAACCCTAAGGACTTTGATTGGATAGCCTGTTAAAACTTCCTGTCGCGAGTGGGTCGAAGGCCAGGATTTTACAGATAACGGACACCCACCTTTTTGCCGGTAAAGATGAAACGCTGCTGGGTGTAAACACCTGGGCAAGCTTCGACGCGGTGCTGGAAGCGATAGCGGCCACGCCCCGTCAGTATGATTTGATCGTCGCGACCGGCGATCTGGCTCAGGATCATACGCTAAAAGCCTATCAGCATTTTGCTGAGGGTATAGCTCGCCTGCCGGCGCCCTGCGTCTGGCTGCCGGGAAACCACGACTTTCAGCCGGCCATGTTCAGCGCGCTTGCCGAAGCGCAAATTGCCGATGAGAAGCACGTTCTGGTCGGTGAACGCTGGCAAATTGTGCTGCTGGACAGTCAGGTTTTTGGCGTTCCGTTCGGCGAACTGAGTGAGTTTCAGCTTGAATGGCTGGACAACACGCTGGCTATCTACCCGGAGCGGCACACGCTGGTTCTGCTGCACCATCATCCTCTGCCTTCCGGCTGCACCTGGCTTGACCAGCATAGCCTGCGCAATTCGCATATGCTGGAAGCGGTCCTGAAGCGCTATCCGCTGGCCACTACCCTGATTTGCGGACATATCCATCAGGATCTCGATCTCAACTGGAACGGGCGTCGCCTGCTGGCCACCCCTTCAACCTGCGTCCAGTTCAAACCGCACTGCACCAGCTTCACCATCGATTCTGAAACGCCGGGCTGGCGCTGGCTCGATCTTCATGAGGATGGCCGGGTGGAAACGGAAGTCGGGCGCCTGAAAACGCGCGCCTTCAGCCCCGATCTGGATTCCGAAGGATACTGACCGATGGCGGCGCTGCTTTATCTGCACGGTTTTAACAGTTCGCCCCGTTCGGCCAAGGCGTCCCAGTTTGGTCAGTGGCTGGCAAATCATCATCCTGAGATCCGTTTTCTGGTGCCACAGCTGCCCGCCTGGCCTGCTGAAACCGCCGCGCTGCTCGAAGATATTGTGATGTCCACTTCCGGCGAACCGCTGGGTATCGTGGGCTCTTCGCTGGGCGGTTATTATGCGACCTGGCTCTCGCAATGTTTTATGCTGCCCGCCGTGGTGGTCAATCCCGCCGTCAGGCCATTTGAGCTGCTGACGGATTATCTGGGCGACAACGAGAACCCATACACCGGTCAGCAATATGTGTTAGAGTCTCGCCACATTTACGATCTGAAAGTGATGCAGATTGACCCGTTAGAATCGCCGGATCTGCTCTGGCTGATCCAGCAAACGGGCGATGAAGTGCTCGATTACCGCCAGGCCCAGGGCTACTACCATGCCTGCCGTCAGACGGTAGAAGAGGGCGGCAATCACGCTTTTATCGGATTCGAGCGCCATTTCTCCCCGATCCTCAACTTTCTGGGCCTGTCAGGCACCTGAAGCCGGTAGCGGAGAGTGGCCATTCATTTTAGCCACCAATCAGATTTATACGATGACTCAATCCAGCTATAACGCTGACTCCATTGAGGTACTCAGCGGCCTTGAACCCGTTCGCCGTCGTCCGGGAATGTATACCGATACGTCACGTCCTAACCACCTGGGCCAGGAAGTGATCGATAACAGCGTCGATGAGGCGCTGGCGGGTCATGCCAAACGCGTCGAAGTTATCCTGCATGCCGACCAGTCGCTGGAAGTGATTGATGACGGGCGCGGTATGCCTGTCGATATCCACCCTGAAGAAGGGGTGCCGGCCGTTGAGCTGATCTTCTGTCGCCTCCATGCGGGCGGCAAGTTCTCCAACAAAAACTATCAGTTCTCCGGCGGCCTGCACGGCGTGGGCATCTCCGTGGTTAACGCGCTCTCCACGCGCGTGGAAGTGACCGTTCGTCGTAACGCCCAGGTTTACGAGATGGCGTTTGAGAACGGCGACAAGGTAGAAGAGCTGCGCGTGACGGGCACGGTAGGTAAGCGTAATACCGGCACCAGCGTCCACTTCTGGCCGGACGGCTCCTTCTTCGACAGCCCGCGCTTCTCCGTTTCCCGCATGAGCCATCTGCTCAAGGCGAAAGCGGTACTCTGCCCGGGTGTGGAAATCGTCTTTAAGGATAAGGTGAACGGCACCGAGCAGAGCTGGTGCTATGCGGATGGCCTCACCGACTATCTGTGCGAAGCGGTAAACGGTCTTCCGACGCTGCCGGAGAAGCCTTTTGTCGGCGCGTTCTCGGGCGAGGTGGAGGCGGTTGACTGGGCGCTGCTGTGGCTGCCGGAAGGCGGTGAGCTGCTGACGGAAAGCTACGTGAACCTGATCCCGACCATGCAGGGCGGCACGCACGTCAACGGCCTGCGGCAGGGGCTGCTGGACGCGATGCGTGAGTTTTGCGAATTCCGCAATATTCTGCCGCGCGGCGTGAAGCTGTCGGCGGAAGATATCTGGGATCGCTGTGCCTATGTGCTGTCGGTGAAAATGCAGGATCCACAGTTTGCCGGCCAGACGAAAGAGCGTCTCTCGTCCCGCCAGTGCGCCGCTTTTGTTTCCGGCGTGGTGAAAGATGCGTTCAGCCTCTGGCTGAACCAGAACGTGCAGGCGGCTGAACAACTGGCTGAACTGGCGATCTCCAGCGCCCAGCGGCGTATGCGCGCGGCGAAAAAAGTGGTGCGTAAAAAGCTGACCAGCGGCCCGGCGCTGCCCGGCAAGCTGGCGGACTGTAGCGCTCAGGATCTCAACCGCACCGAGCTATTCCTGGTGGAAGGGGATTCGGCGGGCGGCTCGGCCAAACAGGCGCGCGATCGCGAGTATCAGGCGATCATGCCGCTGAAAGGCAAGATCCTCAACACCTGGGAAGTCTCTTCCGATGAGGTACTGGCCTCGCAGGAGGTACATGACATTTCGGTGGCGATCGGCATCGATCCTGACAGCGAAGATATGGCGCAGCTGCGCTACGGCAAAATCTGTATCCTGGCGGATGCGGATTCAGATGGTCTGCACATTGCCACGCTGCTCTGCGCGCTCTTTGTGCGTCATTTCCGTACGCTGGTTAAAAATGGCCACGTCTACGTCGCCATGCCGCCGCTCTACCGCATCGATTTGGGTAAAGAAGTTTATTATGCGCTGGATGAAGAAGAGAAGGCGGGCATCCTGGATCAGCTGAAGCGTAAAAAGGGCAAGCCTAACGTGCAGCGCTTTAAAGGGTTGGGTGAGATGAACCCGCTCCAGCTGCGTGAAACGACGCTCGACCCTAACACCCGCCGCCTGGTGCAGCTGACGGTGGACGATGACGACGTGGAGCAGACGCTGGCGGTGATGGATATGCTGCTGGCAAAAAAACGCTCGGAAGATCGCCGCAACTGGCTACAGGAAAAAGGCAATACCGCTGAAATAGACGTATAAGACCTTCTATACAGCATTGAAAAAATCAGCTGGCCCGCTACTGGCCCGCTGATTTTTTTTACGCTTTTCCGGCGACGCTAGATAATATAGCTCAGCCCTATCACGCTAATTAAGCCGACAACCGAGTTAATCAGTTCCAGCAGACCCCAGGTTTTAAACGTATCTTTCATGGAAATCCCGAAGGTCTCTTTAAATAACAGGAAACCGCCGTCGTACATTAATGTAATGGTATTACTGCCGCAGGCAACAGCCAGTGCCATCAGCGCCGGGTTAAGATTAAAAGCGCCGATCATGGGCGCGACAATCCCCGCTGAGGTGATGGCGGCGACGGCGCCCTGGCCAGTAAGAATGCGAATGACCGCAGTGATAATCCACGCCACAATAAACGGCGACATGCTCACGTGACTCATGGCGCCGACAATATGATCGCCCACGCCTGCGTCGATAATCACCTGTTTAATAATCCCACCAGCACTGATAACAAACAGCACATTGGCAATCTTCGAAATCGCATCACTGACGCAGTGGGTAATGTTGTCGGGCGTTAAGCCGCGACGAAGCCCCAGTAGCCAGATTGCCGCCATGGTAGCCAGTAACATGCTGATTTCCGCACTACCCAGAAATTCGCATACTTTTGCTGCCTGAGAGTCCATTCCCATCACCGGTTTGATAATGGAAGACGCAATCATCAGGATGGCGGGGATTAGCGGGATCATAATGCTGGTAAAGAAAGAGGGGAGTTCATGCGCCGGCTTTTCAGCGACAGGGCTGATCATTGAATTCAGCGCAATGGCCGTAATGCCCGGCAGCAATCTGGGCAACAGGATCCCGGCACAGAACAGCGAGGGGATTAAAACTAACGCACCGTACAGATAAACCTGGACAATATCGGCATCAAAAGCGCTAATCAACGCCACCGGCCCCGGCTGAGGGGGAAACAGGCTGTGGCCCATCGTGGCGCCCACAACGGTTGGGATGACCAGTTTCATATAGGGGATATCCGCTTTTTTCGCGATATTCATCACGAGCGGCATAGCGATAAGAAAGGCCACTTCATAAAACATGGCGATGCCGAAGATCACGCCGATGAACATTAAACCCACGGAGAGAAAGCGGGTGCCGCATTTCCGGATGACGGTGTCAGCAATTTGCTGGCTGGCGCCCGACTCGGTCATAAACTTACCAATAATAGCGCCGAAGATGATGATTAACGCCAGGTGCCCCATAATACTGCCCAGCCCCTGCTGAACAAGTGAGACAATTTTATTAATGGGGATACCTTCCATTATTGCGATAAATATTCCCGCAATAAGTAAGGAAAAAATATTATGGAATTTGAACTTCAAATTAAGTATGACAAGAATTCCAATACCAACAATTACCCAAAAGAGTGCTAAGAAAGTAGGCATAATCTTCCCTGTTTATCCTGTTAAAAAAAGACAAACATGGATGCCCATGTTTGTCAGAATATATTATTTATTTTGCAGCGCTTCCCACAGGCCCAGCAGGTAGGTTACGCCCAGCGCGCGGTCATAAAGTCCATAGCCGGGACGGCCTGTTTCTCCCCAGATAAAGCGACCGTGGTCAGGGCGGATATAGCCGTCAAAGCCGTTATCGTAGAGCGCTTTCATCACCTGATACATATCCAGCGATCCGTACCGCGAGGGATGGGCGCACTCGTAGAAATCCTTATCCTGAATCAATTTGATGTTACGCACATGCGCAAAAGGGATGCGCTTGCGCCGGGTAAATTCCGCCAGGATATTGCAGACGTTATTGGCAGGATCTTCAGCGATTGAGCCAGTGCAGAGCGTAATGCCGTTGGCTTCGGAATCGACCGCATTGCAAATCCAGTCCAGATCCTCGCGGTTTTTCACAATACGCGGCAGGCCAAAGATAGAATAAGGCGGATCGTCGGGATGGATCGCCATTTTAATGCCGACTTCTTCGCACACCGGAATAATATGCTGTAAGAAGTATTTTAAATTTTCACGCAGCTTCTCTTCATCAACCTCTTTATAACGGCCGAAAAGCTCCTGAACTTTCGCCAGGCGTTCAGGCTCCCATCCCGGCAGCGCAAAGCCGTTGGCGTTATCCAGCACCTCTTTCACGACCTCTTCCAGCGGCTTATCGACCCCTTTTTTTTCAAAGGCCATGGTAAGCGAGCCGTCCGGCAGAACATAGTTCATGTCGGTTTTCATCCAGTCAAAAACCGGCATAAAGTTATAACAGATAACCTTAATACCGTGTTTCGCCAGGTTGCGAATGGTCTGCTGATAGTTAGCGATATAGCCGTCGCGACTGGGCGAACCAATTTTGATGTCGTCATGGATATTGACGCTTTCAATCACTTCCATCTTCAGGCCAGCGTCATGAGCCTGACCTACCAGATGTTTAATTTTGTTTTCCGGCCAGGTTTCACCAACCGGCACGTCATAAAGCGCACCAACAACCCCTTCCACGCCGGGCACCTGTTTCATGTGCTCCAGTGGAATTTTGTCTTCGTCTGGTCCAAACCAGCGCATGGTAAATTGCATAAAATTTCCCTATAAAATAACGGTGGGAACTATTATTACCATACTAGTATTTACGGCGTCGCCAGAGATGCCGGAATGAGTTGATCTCAATCACAAAAAAATTTTATGCCAGCTGGGCTGGGCTGGGTAGGAATAGAGAAGGAAAAAGGACGGCATATTTGCCGCCCCTGGAGACAGAGCTAGTGCTCTTTTGGCAGTTCCAGAATAAAAATCTTCACTTCCAGCACATCATCCTTAATTGTGGCGCGATGGTGCTCCATATGCGCGGCCTGCTGATGCCGTTCAAGATGACGCAGCGACTCCCAATGCTCAACCATAAAAATGGAGTCGGGGGAGTTCTGTTTCCAGGGCACCTGGGCCTGATGATCTACCAGCGCCTGGTAGCTGCCGCAGCCTTCTTCCTGCAATACGATGGGCGTCAGTAACTGAATCGCCTGCATCACTGCCGTGCGGCGGCCAGGTCTGACGCAAATCTCAGCAAGCACGGTAAGCATGGGCATTCCTTAAAATGTGGAGGTCACCCGCTAAGTTAAGCAAAGATCTGGCTCAGATGAGTCCGATAGCGGCTAATATCATTCTCGATGTCCGGCTGCTTAATGACATCGTTGCAGATAAAAGTAGGCAGGCCGGTCATGCCCAGGAACTGATTCGCCTTATGGAAATGGAGATAAAGGCCATCCACGCCCACGCCTTCAAAAAACTGTTCGGGATCGGTGAAGGCTTCCAGTGGCGCGTTCCAGGTCAGCGACAGCATATAGGTTTTGCCCTGTAGCAGGCCGCCCGAGCCATATTTCTTCGCGGCGTCTGAGCGGGTGCGGCCATCGCTGGCATACAGCGTGCCGTGGCCTTCCGTGAAGACCTCATCTATATATTTTTTCAGAATCCAGGGTTCGCCCATCCACCAGCCCGGCATCTGATAGATAACCGTATCGGCCTGGGCAAATTTCTGAACTTCATCGCTGACGTCATAACCTTCGTCGATAAGCGTGACGTCAACATCGTGGCCCGCATCGCGCAGGAAAGATGCCGCCACGTTAGCCAGGGTATGATTCAGTTCGCCTTTCGAGTGGGCGAAGGCTTTACCGGCATCAAGGATTAAAATTTTGCTCATGTTCTTTGTTTCTCCAGTGCATGACATGGCGGGAAGTTTACGCGCGACGACGGCGTAAAAAAATGGGCATTTGATCACAACACTTTTGCGCTTTACGCAATAATTGCGGCGCAATACTGACTTTTTTACAGACAGAAGAGACGGACAGAATGATAAAAACAGGAATTACCGCGCTGCTGCTGGTAGCGGGCAGCGCAAGCGCCCAGTCGCATCTTGACCGCGTGATGCAAAGCAAAACCCTGGCGGTCTGCACCACCGGCGACTATAAACCCTACACCTTTCTCCGGGCAGACGGGAGCTATGAAGGCATTGACGTGGCGATGGCCCAGTCGCTGGCAAAAAGCCTGAACGCGAAGGTGAAATGGGTACCGACAACGTGGAAAATGCTGACGCAGGACTTTCTCGGCAAGCAGTGCGATATCGCGCTGGGCGGCGTCTCGGTGACGCTGAAGCGGCAGCAGACCGCCTGGTTTGCCACGCCGCTGGGGATCGACGGCAAGATCCCGCTGGTGCGCTGCGCCGATAAGGATAAATACCGGACGATTGCCCAGCTAAACCGCCCGGATGTCCGGCTGATTGAGCCGGCGGGCGGCACCAATGAAGCCTTTGTTCACAGCCACCTACCCGACGCTTCCCTGACGCTGTTCCACGATAACGTCACCATCTTCCAGCAGCTGGTGGATAAAAAAGCCGACGTGATGATCACCGATGCTTCGGAAGCGCTATTCCAGCAGAAACGCTATCCCGACCTTTGCGCGGTGAACCCTGACAAGCCGATGCAGTATGGCGAAAAGGCCTACATGCTGCCCCGCGATGACATCAGCTGGAAGCTCTACGTGGACCAGTGGCTGCACCTCAGCAACGCCACCGGCGAGTATCAGCAGATCGCCGCGCAGTGGCTGGGAAGCGCCCGCTAAGAGGGGGAGATTCTTTGCCGGGTCCGAATGCAGGCCACCCCACGGATACCTGTGACAGACCCGGTGTTGATAAGGTACTATCCTCGCCAAACGACCCCGATGCGGCGCGCCAATTGCGCCGCGATGTGAGGAAAAACGATCGATGAGTGACCTGACGCAGGATGGTGCAGAGCGTCTCGCCCTGCATAAATTTACGGAAAATGCGTACCTCAACTACTCCATGTACGTCATCATGGACAGGGCGCTTCCCTATATTGGCGACGGCCTGAAACCGGTACAGCGGCGTATTGTCTACGCGATGTCGGAACTGGGGCTGAGCAACAGCGCCAAGTTCAAAAAGTCCGCCCGTACCGTGGGTGACGTGCTGGGTAAATACCATCCCCATGGCGACAGCGCCTGTTACGAAGCGATGGTGCTGATGGCGCAGCCGTTCTCCTATCGTTATCCGCTGGTTGACGGTCAGGGAAACTGGGGGGCGCCGGACGATCCTAAATCCTTCGCCGCCATGCGTTATACCGAGTCCCGCCTCTCCAAATATGCTGAGCTGCTGCTGGGCGAACTGGGGCAGGGCACGGTCGATTACATTCCCAACTTTGATGGTACTTTGCAGGAGCCGAAAATGCTGCCTGCGCGGCTGCCCAATATCCTGCTGAACGGCACGACCGGCATCGCCGTTGGCATGGCAACGGATATTCCGCCGCATAACCTGCGTGAAGTGGCTCAGGCAGCGATCAAGCTGATCGACTCGCCGAAAGCGACCATTGAAGATCTCCTTGAGCTGGTGCAGGGACCGGATTATCCAACCGAAGCGGAGATCATCACGCCGCGCAACGATATCCGTAAGATCTACCAGACCGGACGCGGTTCGGTGCGGATGCGCGCCGTCTGGAAAAAAGAGGATGGCGACGTGGTGATCACCGCGCTGCCGCATCAGGTTTCCGGCGCCCGCGTGCTGGAGCAGATCGCCGCCCAGATGCGCAATAAAAAGCTGCCGATGGTGGAAGATCTGCGCGACGAGTCGAACCATGAAAATCCGACCCGCCTGGTGATTGTGCCGCGCTCTAATCGTGTGGATATGGAACAGGTAATGAACCATCTGTTTGCCACCACCGACTTAGAAAAAAGCTACCGCATCAATATGAATATGATCGGGCTGGATAACCGTCCGGCGGTCAAAAACCTGCTTGAGATCATCAGCGAATGGCTGGTCTACCGGCGTGAAACCGTGCGCCGCCGCCTGAACTACCGCCTGGAGAAGGTGCTTAAGCGCCTGCACATCCTGGAAGGTTTGCTGGTGGCATTCCTGAATATCGACGATGTGATCCATATTATCCGCAGCGAAGATGAGCCGAAGCCGGTGTTGATGTCACGCTTTGCCATCAGTGAAACCCAGGCGGAAGCGATCCTGGAGCTGAAATTACGCCATCTCGCCAAGCTGGAAGAGATGAAAATCCGCGGCGAGCAGGATGAGCTGACGCAGGAGCGCGACCGCCTGCAGGG
This sequence comes from Pantoea sp. FN060301, assembly GCA_050410775.1. Classification (GTDB taxonomy): domain Bacteria; phylum Pseudomonadota; class Gammaproteobacteria; order Enterobacterales; family Enterobacteriaceae; genus Erwinia. The sequence continues at coordinate 3,600,966 of CP191229.1, read as the reverse complement.
CATCCTGGCCTCCGAGCGTAAAATGAACACCCTGCTGAAGAAAGAACTCCAGGCCGACAGCGACACCTATGGCGACGATCGGCGTTCGCCGCTACGCGAGCGTGAAGAGGCGAAAGCCATCAGCGAAAGCGAGCTGGTGCCGTCAGAGCCGGTCACTATCGTGCTGTCGCAGATGGGCTGGGTGCGCAGCGCCAAAGGCCATGACATCGATCCGGGCGGCCTGAACTATAAAGCGGGGGACAGCTACCGCGCTGCCGCCCGCGGCAAGAGCAATCAGCCGGTGGTCTTTATTGACTCCACCGGCCGCAGCTATGCGCTCGATCCGGTCACGCTGCCTTCCGCACGCGGGCAGGGCGAGCCGCTGACCGGTAAACTGACGCCGCCGCCGGGCGCCATTGTTGAACAGGTGCTGATGGAGCCGGAAGAGCAGAAGCTGCTGATGGCGTCGGATGCCGGCTACGGCTTTGTCTGCACCTTTAACGATCTGATCTCCCGCAATCGTGCCGGTAAGGCGCTGTTGAGCCTGCCGCAGAATGCTAAAGTGATGACGCCCGTCGCCATTCGTCACGACGATGATATGCTGCTGGCGATCACCACCGCAGGCAGAATGCTGCTGTTCCCGGTCGGCGATCTGCCGCAGCTGTCGAAGGGGAAAGGCAATAAAATTATCTCTATCCCTTCCGCGCAGGCGGCGTCGGGAGAAGATAAGCTGGCGTGGCTGCTGCTGCTGGGCCCGGACACCTCCCTCACGCTCTATGTGGGCAAGCGCAAGCTGACGCTGAAGCCGGACGATCTGCAAAAATTCCGTGCCGAGCGTGGCCGTCGCGGCACGCTGTTGCCCCGGGGCCTCCAGCGCATCGATCGCGTGGAGACGGATGGGCCGGCGCGACCAGAAGCCGACGAAGGAGTAACCGACAGCGAAGCCTGATACGCCCCGGGTTAGCGGCCAGTGAGGGCGGCTAACCCGCTACAGGGCGCGTGTTGTTAATACCGACTAAACTTTACGGCTGGTCCGCCGCGCAGTCAGCGCTTGAGGAATAACAGGGCCAGGCCATGGAAGCCATAACGAGGAAGTGATGCTCTCAATTTTACGTATCATTATAGTGATAATTTATTCGATACTGGTCTGCGTATTTGGCTGTATTTATTGCCTTTTCAGTCCACGTAATCCCCGCCATGTCGCCACATTCGGACACCTTTTCGGGCGTCTGTCGGGCGTGTTTGGCCTCAAGGTCGAACTGCGCAGGCCGGAAGGCGCGGATAATTATCCGAATGCCATCTATATTGCTAACCACCAGAATAATTACGATATGATCACGGCGGCGAAAATTGTTCAGCCGTCCACGGTCACGGTGGGCAAGAAAACGCTGCTGTGGGTGCCTTTTTTCGGCTTGCTCTACTGGCTGACCGGCAACCTGCTTATCGATCGCGATAACCGCGCCCGGGCGCATGACACCATCGGCCAGCTGGTGGAACAGTTTAAGAAAAAAAGGATCTCCTTCTGGATGTTCCCGGAAGGGACGCGCAGCCGGGGACGCGGGCTGCTGCCTTTTAAAACGGGCGCATTCCATGCGGCGATGGCGGCTGGCGTGCCAATTATTCCCATCGTCGTCTCGAACACCCACGATAAAATCAAACTAAACCGCCTGAACAACGGGCTGGCGATAGTGGAAATGCTGCCGCCTATTGATACGGCGGCCTTTGCCGACCAGTCGGTCCGTAAGCTGGCGACCCACTGTCGCGAACTGATGACGGCAAAACTGGATGAACTGAATGCTGAAGTGGCGGAGCGTGAAGCCAGCGGGCGCGTATAAACAGGACAGTAGTCAGTTAAGTCGCACAGCAATAAACAGAATTATAAAAAAGGGATTGCAGCCCCTGGCTGCTGAGGTTGCTGGCAAAGCGCCCGCACAGGCAACAGGGTCAGATCGTAAAGACATAAGGCGCTGTTCCTGACAGGCGGGTCACGCCGTCCATGGCGTGGCCCGCTTTACTTTTCTGTCCCTGTTCCCCGTGCTTTGCGTTGCCAGCAGTCTGGTTTTTTTGGGTTACGGAGTTTTTTATGTCCTTCAGTCGACGTCAGTTTCTTCAGGCCTCGGGCGCAGCGCTTTGCGCCGGTGCGCTGCCGGTTAATGCCCATGCTGCCGGTGTGAGTAATGCCCTGCCGGTTCCCCCGCTGATTGAATCGCGTCGGGGACAGCCAATTTTCCTGACGCTACAGCGCAGCCACTGGTCTTTCGAGAGCGGCAGCAAGGCCCAGGTCTGGGGCATTAACGGCCTTTACCTCGGTCCGACGGTACGCGTATGGAGCGGGGATGACGTCAAACTGATCTACACTAACCGCCTGAATGAGCCGGTGGCGATGACCGTCAGCGGTTTGCAGGTTCCCGGCGCCCTCTCAGGCGGCGCGCCGAGACTGATGTCCCCGGGCGTTGACTGGGCGCCCGTTCTGCCGGTGCGTCAGGCGGCGGCCACCTGCTGGTATCACGCCAACACGCCTAACCGCATGGCCCCGCATGTCTATAACGGCCTGGCTGGCCTCTGGCTGGTGGAGGATGAAGTCAGCAAATCGCTGCCGATCCCCAATCACTACGGCGTGGATGATTTCCCGCTGATTATTCAGGATAAAAGGCTGGATAACTTCGGCATGCCTGAATATGCCCCACCTTCAAACGGCGGATTTGTGGGGGATACGCTACTGGTCAATGGCGTGCAGAACCCCTACCTGGAGGTTTCACGCGGCTGGGTGCGGCTGCGCCTGCTTAATGCCTCTAACGCCCGCCGCTACCAGCTCCAGCTGAGCGACGGGCGCCCGTTTAATGTTATCGCCAGCGATCAGGGCTTTCTGCCTGCGCCGGTGGCCGTGCAGCAGCTCTCGCTGGCGCCGGGCGAACGCCGGGAGGTGCTGGTGGATATGAGCGAAGGGGATGAGGTTTCTATTACTGCCGGATCGGCGGCAGGTATTGTCGATCGCCTGCGCGGTCTGTTTGAACCCTCCAGCATTCTTACCTCCACGCTGATCCTGACGCTGCGCCCAACAGGCCTGCTGCCGCTGGTCACCGACAATCTGCCGATGCGCCTGCTGGCGGATCAGGTTATTGAAGGCAGCGTCAGCCGCACGCGGGAATTCTCGCTGGGGGATACCCTGCCGGGTATTAACGGCGCGATCTGGGATATGCAGCGTATTGATGTCACCACTCAGGAGGGCACCTTTGAGCGCTGGATTATTCATGCCGATCTGCCACAGGCGTTCCACATCCAGGGCGTGATGTTTCTGATTAAAAACGTCAATGGCGCCCAGCCGATGGCGGAAGATCGCGGCTGGAAGGATACCGTCTGGGTGGACGGCACCGTCGAGCTGTTTGTCTCTTTCCCCCAGGCCTCCTCGCAGCACTTCCCGTTCATCTACTACAGCCAGACGCTGGAAATGGCCGATCGCGGCACCGCAGGACAGCTTCAGGTCAATCCTGCGCCCTGAATCAGCAGGCCCGGCTCGGAAACGGCGTCCCTCCATAGTCAGTGAAGCTTCTACAGGCAGAAGCTTCCCCTCGCATAAACGCTAACGGACGAGCACGCCTCCGCCAGCGCGACAGACAGTGGCAGCGTTGATATCGAAATAGGGCGTGCTGCTCTGTAAGTGCCTTGTAACACATCAGGAGGATCCTATGCGCGAAGCCACCTTCACCTTCCGCGTTGATGAGACGCTGAAATCTGAGTTTACGGCAGCAGCAAAGGCCAGTGACCGTACCGGAGCCCAGCTGTTGCGGGACTTCATGAGAGAGTTGATAAGAAAAGAGCAGGAAGCGGCGGAATATGATGCCTGGTACCGTCAGCAAGTGGAGGCTGGCCGGGCCGCTGTGGCTGAGGGGCGGACGATATCAGCAGAAGACGTTGAAGCGGAAGCCGCAGAATGGAGGAAAAGCGTTCTCAGCAACAGAAGCCGTAGCAGATGAAGTTAGTATGGACAGAGCCCGCCAGCAATAACCGCACACATCCAGACTCTGGCCATGAGCACGCTATAACCTGGGTCAACGCAGGCCGCAAGGTGAAGATTATCCGCGGGCGCGATACGCAGCCAGGTTGGGTGTTAACGCTATGAAGGCGGCAGTGGGCCGTAACCTGACGTTTGTCAGCGGGCCGAAACGGGCCACAGCGATATGGGTGGCAACTGCCACCCATACTCACCGAAAAGACTTAGTTCAGCTCATCGGGGTTTGGTCCCAGGCGGTTCCCTTTATCCAGCGTGGCAATCTCGCTGATTTCTGGTTTTTCCAGCCGGAAATCAAACACCTTGAAGTTTTCCTCAATGCGCGACGGCGTGACCGATTTCGGGATCACCACCAGACCGCTGTCCAGATGCCAGCGGATAACGATCTGCGCCGGCGTTTTGCCATATTTTTTCGCCAGATTGCGGATGATCTCCTGATCGAATACGCCTTTCCCGCCCTGAGCCAGCGGGCTCCAGGATTCCGTCTGGATCTGGTGCATCGCGTTCCAGGCGTGCAGCGTGCGCTGTTGCAGCATCGGGTGCAGTTCCACCTGATTGATCACCGGGCTGACGCCGGTCTCATCCAGCAGGCGCTTCAGATGGTTTTCCTGGAAGTTACAGACGCCGATGCTTTTGGTCAGCCCCTGTTTTTGCAGCTCAATCATTCCTTTCCACGCCTCGACATAGTTATCTTTTGCCGGGCAGGGCCAGTGCATCAGATAGAGGTCCACGCTCTCCAGCTGAAGTTTTTTCAGGCTGGTTTCCATCGCCTGTCCGGCGTTCAGCTGGTCATCATTCCACAGTTTGGTGGTGACAAAAATATGCTCACGGGGAATGTCCGTTTCCTGTAACGCCTGGCCAATGCCTTCTTCATTCTTATAAATCGCGGCGGTATCAATGGAGCGATAGCCCACGCTCAGCGCCTTAACGGCCGCGCTACGCGCTTCATCAATGCTGGCCTGCCAGACGCCAAGGCCAAGTTGCGGCATCATATTGCCATCGTGGAGTTTAATTAAAGGTTGGTCTGCCATGTGATCTCCTGTGCAGCGGATGAACCGAAAGTTCTGCGTCGGTTAGTGAGGTTAAGTCTAGTTGAGAAAATCGCGCCGTTTGAGAAATCTTCAGTCAGGAGCCGTCAGCCCTGACAGCATGCCAAACCGACAGCCTTAGTGCCTGTTTCTGCCGCGTTATTGCCTGATCCTCCAGATGGCTGGAGTATCTGACCGGAATTCGCCATGATGGGGTGGAAAACGATCTGATAATGGAAAACGACGATGGATCATTCTTCGCTTTGTACCAGGCTGGCGCAGCAGGTTATCGCGCTGAAAGCCTCTTCTTCGCTCGCGACGGTGCCGGGCATCAAGCTGCTGTATGCTGACAGGCCGGGCGGGCGCACTCCGGTTATGTATTCATCGGGGATTGTAATCCTGTTTCAGGGGCAGAAAACGGGTTATCTGGGGAATACGGTCTTCCACTATGATGCGACCAAGTATCTGATGCTGACGGTCACCTTGCCGTTTGAGTGTGAAACCTTTGCCACGCCGGAGGAGCCGATGGCGGGCATTTTGCTGAACGTCGATCCCGCCAGGTTACAGGATTTGCTAATTGATATCGGCACGGACGACAGCTTTCATCCTGAGCCGCAGACGCGCGGCATCCATACCTCATCGCTGACGGAGGAGATGCTCTGCGCGGCGGAGCGGCTGCTGGATGTGATGCGTAATCCGCGTGATGCCCGCGTGCTGGGGCCGCAGATTGTGCGGGAGATCCTCTATTACGTCCTGCTCGGTCCCTGCGGCGGCGCGCTGCTGGCGCTGATCAGCCGCCAGACCCAGTTCAGCCAGATTGCCCGTGCGATCAGGCGGATAGAAAATCACTATACCGATACGCTGAGCGTCGAGCAGCTTGCCGCTGAGGTGAATATGAGCGTCTCGGCGTTTCACCATAACTTCAAGGCGGTCACCAGCACCTCGCCATTGCAGTATCTGAAAAGCTATCGTCTGCACCAGGCGCGAATGATGATGCTCCAGGAGGGATTAAAGGCTGGCGCGGCGGCAATGCGGGTCGGCTATGAAAGCGCTTCGCAGTTCTCCCGGGAATTTAAACGCTACTTTGGCGTCACGCCCGGTGAAGAGATCACACGGATGCGCCAGGCAGCGCTATAAGGCCGGAGAGACGGCCTCAGGAAGAAGACTTTCTGCGCTTAACCATCAGCGTCAGGCTGCCAATCAGGCCGGCAACCAGCAAAACCAGCGGCAGGATCATCAGGATGGTCATCACCTGATCCTCATGGCGTTTGATAAAAGGCACCTGGCTGATGGCGTAACCGAAAGAGACCAGGATGGTGACCCAGAGCGCGCCGCTCAGCCAGTTAAACAGCTGAAAGCGGCTGTTCCTCAGGCCAGAAATCCCGGCCATGGTGGGAAGGATGGTGCGGACAAAGGCCAGAAAGCGGCCAACCAGCAGGGCCATCAGGCCATGGCGGTGAAACAGGCTCCAGGCTCGCTGGTGATACTGGGCGGGCAAATGCATCAGCCAGCTTTTCACCAGGCGGGTATTGCCGAGCCAGCGCCCCTGCAGGTAGCTCAGCCAGCAGCCCAGGCTGGCCGCCGCCGTGAGGAGCAGAATGGTCGGCACAAAGGGCATCACGCCTTTGGCGATCATCGCTCCCGCCAGCAGCAGCAGGCTGTCGCCGGGCAGAAAGGAGGCGGGCAGCAGGCCGTTCTCCAGCAGCAGGGTGAGAAACATAATTCCGTAGACTATCCAAAGGACATCCGGCCTGGCCAGGGCGGCAAAATCCTGATGCCAGAGCGCCTGAACAATCTCGTGCAATACACCCATTTCATATTCCGTTGACAGCATTAATCTGTCGATTGTAACCGCAATCGGCGCTCAGTACCCTGATCCAGGGCTTTCATGGGGCACCATTGCGTGTTTATTTACTTTTCTTCAGTCCGGTCAGGCGACAGCCGCGCAAAACCCGCCGCCAGATCGTCAATCAGATCCTCAACATTCTCCAGGCCGATATGCACCCGTATCAGCGTACCGCTGAACGTAATGGCGCTGGCGGGGCGAATAGCCGCCAGTTCTTCCGGCTGGTTCGCCAGGATCAGCGACTCGTAGCCGCCCCAGGAGTAGGCCATGCTGAAATGTTCGAAGTGATCTAAAAAGTCCGCCAGCTGCCGATCGCTCAGGCGCGCTTTCAGCACGAAGGAAAAAAGGCCGCTGCTGCCGGAGAAGTCACGCTGCCAGAATTGATGCCCGCTGCACTGGGGCAGCGCCGGATGATTGACCACCGCGACCTCCGGGCGTTCCGCCAGCCAGTTCGCCACGCGCAGGCCGCTTTCTTCATGCTGGCGCAGGCGAACGGCGAGGGTACGCAGTCCCCGGCTGGCCATATAGGCGGTATCCGCATCCACCATTTGTCCCATCAGGTAGGAGTTTTCACGCAGTTGCGCCCAGCAGCGTTCACTGGCGACGGCGGTGCCGATCATCGCATCAGAGTGGCCAATCAGGTATTTAGTGCCCGCCTGAATGGAGATATCAATGCCGAAATCCAGCGCACGGAACAGCACTCCGGCAGACCAGGTATTATCCAGCATGATCACAGCGTCGGGCGCTTTGCGCCGGACTGCGGCCACAATAGCCGGAATATCCTGTACTTCCATGGTGATGGAGGCGGGGGATTCCAGAAAAACGACGCGGGTATTGGGCTGCACAAGGTCAGCGATATCCGCGCCGATGCTGTGATCGAACCAGGTGGTGGAAACATTCATCCTGCTGAGGATTTTGGTACAGAAATCCTGGGTCGGCTCGTAAACCGATCCCGCCATCAGCACATTATCGCCAGCGGAGACAAAAGCGAGAATGGCGTTGGCTACGGCGGCGGCGCCGCAGGGATAAAGCGCGCAGCCCGCGCCGCCTTCCAGCTCGGTCATCGCTTCCTGTAACGAAAAGTGGGTCAGGGTGCCGCGGCGGCCATAAAACAGCTCACCTTCGGCGCGGCCGGCAGTGGCGCGTTTTTTATCGGCCACGCTGTCGAAAACCAGCGATGAGGCGCGCTGAATCACGCTGTTGACGGAACCCTGCGTATAGCGCTTGTCGCGGCCGGCGGCGATCAGCACCGTTTCGATTTTTTTACTGGTCATCTTCTGCTCTGTCTGCAAGTGGCGTGTTTCAGCCACGTTACCACGGCGGAGCGCGGGGGGAAATTCTGCGGTTTCACGGCCTGTTAAAGATTCCGCAAAAACGCCGCTCTCCTGAGGCAACGCAATAAAACGGTCATTAAATGGCCCGTGGCGGGTAAATAGTAATGATAACCACTATCAATTCAGCAACGATTTGGTATGATCCGCACTGGCTTTTTTCTATTCAGTTGACTTCCGTTGGAGAGACAGCGTGACGAATAATTTGATGCAGACGGATCTCTCCGTCTGGGGCATGTACCAGCATGCGGACATCGTGGTTAAAGTGGTAATGATCGGGCTGTTGCTGGCATCGGTCGTGACCTGGGCCATTTTCTTCAGCAAAAGCGTTGAACTCGGTTCGGCAAGACGTCGTCTCAGGCGCGAGCAGCAGGCGCTGGCGGGGGCCCGTTCCATGAAAGAAGCGGCCGACACCTGTGCCTCATTCAGGGCGAACAGCCTGAGCGCGCAGTTGCTGAATGAAGCTGAAAACGAGCTGGAGCTTTCCGAAGGTTCTGACGATAACGACGGCATTAAAGAGCGTACCGGTTTCCGTCTGGAACGCCGGGTGGCCTTCTTCAGCCGCCATGCCGGACGGGGCAACGGTTTCCTTGCCACCATCGGCGCCATCTCGCCGTTTGTCGGCCTGTTCGGCACCGTCTGGGGCATCATGAACAGCTTTATCGGCATCGCCCAGACGCAGACCACCAATCTGGCCGTGGTGGCGCCGGGCATCGCGGAAGCGCTGCTGGCGACCGCCATCGGCCTGATCGCCGCCATTCCGGCCGTGGTGATCTATAACGTCTTCGCCCGCACCATCGCCAGCTATAAGGCGTCGCTTGGCGACGTTGCGGCGCAGATCCTCCTGCTGCAAAGCCGTGATTTAGATCTGGCCGCCAGCAGCAGTTCACATCGGGCGCAGCCGGCTCAGAAACTGCGGGTGGGCTGACGGCAATGGCAATGCGATTTAACGAAGATCTGGATAGCAACGGCGAAATGCATGAAATTAACGTCACGCCGTTTATTGACGTCATGCTGGTGCTGCTGATCATCTTTATGGTCGCCGCGCCACTGGCTACCGTTGACGTACGCGTCAATCTTCCTGCCTCCACCAGCGCGCCGCAGCCGCGTCCGGAGAAGCCGGTTTATCTCTCGATCAAAGCGGATAAGCAGCTTTTTATCGGCAATAATGCGGTGACCGAAGAGACGCTGGTTAATGCCCTGAACGGCCAGACGGAAGGGAATAAAGAGACCACCATTTTCTTCCAGGCGGACAAATCCGTGGATTATGAAACGCTGATGAGCGTGATGGATAAACTGCGGCAGGCGGGCTATCTGAAGATTGGCCTGATGGGAATGGAAGCCGCCGGTAAGTAACGTCCTGTGAGCCGATCGTCCGATCGGCTCAGCCGCTTTGAGGGAGAACGCCTCCGGCAATCCGCTGACCGAAAAGTAAAAGGGCGCTCTTCACGTGGTGCCTTACGACGACGTTCTCTTTTCAACCCTCAACCGCAAACTCACCCGATCAGAATGATAAATCGACCACCACGCTGTCGCTGTAGTTACCAGCGGGCGGCGTACTCTGGGTCGCCAGGATGCGGGCGGTGTAGTTATAGGTTCTCGTCAGCCCGTCGCTGCTTACAAGGTTTGCCGCCGTACTGGCAACCCGCTCTGAACCCGTCGGCCCCCAGCGCGAGGTCGTGGCATTCTTGAAAATATTGTAGGCCAGCCGGTTACCGCCGCTGACCATATAGCGTTGCGTGCCCTGCGCGTTGCCGCCGTTGCTCAGGCCGACGGTATAGGTACTTCCCTTAGTGCAAATCACGTTAATGGACTGCGAAACGCTGTTAAAGCTGCCGACCAGAGGGGCGCTGCCAAAGCTGATATCGGGCGCGGTAATGGTGGTGCAGTCGTTGGTAATTGTCATATTGACGGTAACAGGCAGAAGTCCCGAGCCGCTTTGCTGGTTCCCCAGCAGGCAGGCCCCGAGCAGTCCCAGCCCGGTACAGATGTTATAGGTGACCAGCACATTCAGCACTACCGTGTAGCTGCCTGCCGCCACGGCTTCGCCGGGGACGGTGCGCAGGTACAGCGGGATAGCAAAATTCAGCCCGCCCTGCGCACCAATCAGCCCAGGTAACTGACCAGTGCTGTAGTTGGTCGCCGCGCCGCCCACGGTCAGTTCGTTGGTGCAGGCGGCTTCCCGGCAAAGTTGAACGGGAATACTGTCCGTACCGGTGCTTGTGACTTTCAGCGTTCCCCGGGTATTGCGTGTAAAGGTGGCGCTGGTCAGCTGAAGCCTGATGTAATCAGTGGTAAGCAGCGACAGTAAACTACCATTGCCGCAGTTCAGATTGGCGGTGGTCGAGGTCGTACTGGCGGTAGTGTTAACGCTAAACGAGCTGACGGTGCCGAAGGCGGCGCTGGCAGAGGGGATCGTACATGCCGCCCAGCCGGGCAGCGCCCAGCCCAGCAGCAGCGGTGACAGGCAGAGCAGGCGCGTTTTCATGGTGGGGTTCCTGAAGCATCAGTAGAGAGATCGCAGGTCAGCGGACCGTAGGTCTCAAGGGAGAGAGGACGTCCGCCGGGGACGTTCAGCACCGCTTCACAGCGGCGGCCATCCGGCGTTTCGGCCTGGAAAGGATTTTCGGCGGACAGATTTTCCATCCAGGCGAGGCCGTCCCAGCCTACATATTCAATGGTCCCATCGGCGCGGATAATCCGGGTGGAAACGGGCAGCGGTTCGCCGCGCTGGTCAAGGAGTATCACGCTGGCTGCCCGCAGCGGCTCGATGGGAAAATGCAGCAGATAACCGCTCTGTCTTTTCACCGAGAAGCGCTGTTCCACCCGGGAAGTGGTCATATCGGCCGGCAGATCCAGCGTATCGATATCGTATTTAGCCGGATAGTATGAGCCGATCCCCGGCACCAGCAGATAGCCAGCGCTGTCGGTTTTGCCCATCAGCTGATTTTCGTAGCGTACGCTGATGGCCGGATAGTCCGTTTTCACCAGCACAAAAGCGTCCATGACCTGATTGGCGGCAAAGAAACTGCCGTCCATCAGCACGACCGAGCCGGAGACATCGGCCCATTCAGTGCTGTAATCCCGGTCACCGTAGAAGCCCGCAGAGGTCTCTATTTTCGCATTCCGCCAGCTGAGGCTGCCCTGACGATAATCGCTGCCGCTGCTCTGGTTAGCCCAGGAAGCGTCCCAGGCGATGCCCCCCTCGCTGGGCATCGCACGGGCCATGCTGATACGCTGTGCGTTACTGCCCTCAGCGTCACGCTCCATGCTGACGCTGGTGTTGATCAGATCGCTAATGGGGATGACCAGCGAAACGGCGCCGGACCATGCACCCTGCTGCTGGTCGCGGCTGGCCGAGACGTAGAGGCTGCTGTTGCCCCAGAGGTTTTTACTCCAGGAGAGATTCAGCAGCTGGGTACGGTCGCCGCTGCCGCTGACGATATCAATATAGGCGGCGCCCAGGCTGCCATACTGATTCAGCGAAAGACTGGCGCTGTACTGGGCGCTGCGACGGCTGAGAGTATACTCGGTGCCGCCGACGCCGCTGTTACGATCGCCATAGAGCGCAAGGTTGCTGAAGCCGGCTGAACGAATGATGTGCTGGGTGCCAATGCTGAAGCGGCTGTTATTGTACTGATAACCCCAGCTGTACTGGTTGCCGTGCCCGCCCTCCATCTGGCTTTGGCTCAGCGCCGCATTCACCACGCCCAGCGAGCCAATCCTCATCTGCCCACCTGCGCCACCGGCTGCCAGCGACTCCGCCCCCTCCGCGTGACTTTCAAGCGTCAGCCAGTCGTTAAGCCCGTAGCGGTAAGAGCCGCTGACTGCCGCCGCGCCGTAGTCAAAATTTTTCACGCCGTAATTCTCACGCAGCGCACCGGCGGAGAAGGAGAAATCAGAAAGGCCGGGTTTTAACAGATTGCTGGAGACGTAGAACGGCAGCGTGGTGGTTACGCGGCGGCCCACGGCGTCGGTCGTCACCACCACGGCGTTTCCCGCGCCGTTGACAAAGGGCATATTGGTCAGTGACCAGGGGCCGGGCTGCACATCGTTACTGCTGTCTTTATAGCCGTTAATAAACAGGTCCACGGTAGAGGGCACCGCCGCCTGGCCGGAAAAAGAGGGCAGCGGATAGGTCACCAGGTCCGGCCTCACCGAAAAGTCCCTGGCGATCTTGATGCCGCCAAGCCGCACGCTGTTGCTCCATGCCAGCGAATCGGTGGTGAGATCGCCCACGCGCCAGCTCAGCGAGCGCTCCTCGTTTTGATTGCTGAACCAGGTATCGTAGCGGAGATAGCCTTCATTCACCCCGCCGGGCGTCCCGGAGAGCTGCTCCTGCCAGACGCCATTGCTGGAAAACTGCCCCACCGCGCCGAACAGGCGAAACTCATTCCAGGCCGACAGTCGCGTTCCGCTTTGCGAAGTATGACTGGTGTAGAGATCGTAATTAAACAGCGCGCCGGGCGTGGTGCGCCCCGGATAGCGCGGGCCGGCACTCTCTTCGCCGCCGAGCGTCTGGCGGGGCAGCCAGGCGGGCGGCACCCTCAGCAGTATCCGCTGGCGGGCCTGGTCATACTCCGCGCTCACCTCCGGCATGCTGGAGACATCAACAATGGACGAAGTGATGCGGGCGCTGGGGATCCCCGCCCGCTGCAAATCGCCCGCCCGCAGAAAATAGTGATTATCGCGAAACTCAACGGGAACGACCTGACCGCTGTCCCGATCGTTGACCACCAGCCCCAGCATATATTGCTGCTGGCCGGCGGGAGAGGTGTTCTGCGTCGGGGGCGGGGGCAATGAGGAATAGACTTCCGCGCGGCCTGTATCAGGGAACAGGCCGCTCAGAATGGTGGTAACGGCCAGGGAGCAGCGCCCGAAAGAGGCAAGTCTTCGCCTGCTCATTGGCTAGCGCGATGCACCGCTGCGCCAGGTTTTCGTCCCCAGCTCAGCGCTCAGTTCTGCATCACTGGAGACGTTAAAATTCAGAGGGAAAGTGTTCACCGAGCCCGCCAGCACATAGCCAAAAAGGCTGTCTGACAGCACCCGGCCGCCCAGCCGGACCTTACTCAGGCGGGCGTGGCCGTTGCCGGTATTGGTGATTTGCAGCGCGGGGCGGCCATTCTGGTTCACCTTTTTCCAGCTGAGCGCCGGTTTGGCCGTATCGGGAGACAATCCCTGGCCGTAGGTAAACAGCGGCACTGAATAGCGCATCTGGAAATTAAGGCCTGCCTGATTCGGACCTGCCGCCTGCGGCGTGGGGATTTCATCCAGCAGCACGCGGTAGGCGACCTCTTTCCCCGCCGGGGGCTGGCTCTGACCTATCAGGCGCACCAGCTGTTTCTGTCCCGGCTCAATTCTGACCAGCGGCGGGCTGGCCACCACGGTTTGCTGCGTCTGATACTGCTCTTTACCCGCCACCTGTTGCCAGGTGAAAATCCTGACCTGCATCAGCGTGGTGGCGTCGCCCCGGTTCTCCAGCCAGAGCTCGGACGCTTTATCGCCGCTGAGGATTTTGGGATCGATAGGCCAGATCAGTACCGAATTACCCGCCCGGGCTGGTGCTGTCAGCGCGCTACTTGCCAGACAGAACAGTAGCGCAAGAGTGCGTAGCGTCTTCATTCTTAATCCTTCTGTGTCCCTGTATTTACCAGCTCAGCGTGACCCTCAGGGTATCGCTGTAAGTCCCGGCCCGGTTAACGCCGCTTAGCTGCAGCAGGCCGTAGAGGGGCAGGGTGATATTGTTTGCATTGCTGTAGCTCAGCGCCACGTTCTGATTGACCGGTATCGCACTGGTGGCGCTGTAAGTCGCGCTACTGTAAAGCGTATAGCCCACAAGATTACTGTTGTTCGTCACCCGGAGGTTGCGGGTGGTGGTGTAGTTACTGCCCCCGTCAATACTCATCGATAGGGTTGTTCCCGGCGTGCAGGCCAGATTAAGGGTGGCGTTTTGCACAAAGCTTGCAGTGACCGACCGGCTGCCGACCCCTGGGTAGCTGCCAAAATCCAGCGCGCCAAATACGCTGGTATTGGTACCTGAAATCACACAGCCGTTAACGATCGAGGCCGTTACCTGAAAAGTTTTCGTCGGCAGCGCACCACTGCTTCCACCGCTGATGAAAAGCAATATAAGACAGAGCGGGCGCATCAGGCCCGCTTCTCTTCTCCCCGGCTCCGCCACGCTGGCGCTCCCTGTCTGTCAGGATCAGTAGTTCACGGCAACGCTGATCGTATCCGTGTAGGTGCCAGCGGGGATAGTGGCGTCAAATCCGCCCCCGGTGATACGGCCATAAATCGGATAGTTTTCGCCGTTGACGGGATCGGTCGTGCCGGTATTAGCAAGGTCGGTGTTATCAGCGATTGGCGTGGTGTAAGAGGTGGTGCCATAAAGGGTATAGGCAATCCCCTGGGTGGCATCGCTACCCAGAACAAGGTAGCGGGGCTGTGCGGTGACGGCGCCAAAAACGTTGGCCGGTGCCGTATTGCTGCTGGTGAGCTGGACGTTATAGGTCTGTCCTGTGGTGCAGCGCACGAAAATGCCGTTCCCCAGCGAACCGACCAGGGTGGCGTTCAGGGTGTCAAAGGTGGCAGCGCTGCTACCAAAGTCCAGAGTACCGAAGTCAACGCCGGTCGTGGCCGACTGTCCGTTAACAAGACAGCCGGTAGTCAGCACCAGCTGGGCATTGATCGTTCCCGTAGTGGTCGCGGCAAAGCCGCAAGAGGCGACGCCGAGGCCTAAGCCGCAGCCCAGCAGAAAAAGCTTCATTTTCATAATCATTCCTTACCGATTAGACCGATGAACGTGCTTTTTCGCCTGGTGTGAAATTAACGTTAGTCTGGCTGAACGCTATCAAGAAAATAATGGTTTATTCCCATTTAACGGAATGGGAAGTCCGGATTTTCTGCCTCTTTCGGAGCAGCATTCTTTTATTTTTCTTTACTATAGAACAGCGGCTTAAACGCTGTGAAGCGAAACGTAAAAATAATGCTTACGGGTCGCAAAAAAAAGTGCTTACCGGCGCCAGGCTACGGAGGGCGCGGCAAGTGAAAAGTTGCGCACGTTTACATTTAACTCTGTGCAAGGGAAATGGGCGATGTTATGTTTTTCCAGCCCTGAAAGGGTTTGTAATTAACGCCATGAATTACAGGGATATACCCGGCGCTATTCTGCCGTTTTTCTCAACGGTGAGTCTTTATTTCATGCAGCGTAAAGTTGCCTGTTATTTAGCCGATACTCAGTGGGTCAGAAAGGCGTTTTTTTCAGCAATATTGTTTAACTACAGGGTGCCAGAAGACTGGCTACAGACCCAGAGATTTGCCTATGCTAACTAGCTCTTACGACCAGCTGCTGGTCATCGTCTCCATTTTTGTTGCCATACTCGCCTCCTATACCGCGCTGGATATGGCGGGACGAGTGGCGACATCAGCCGGTAAAGTGGCTCACGTCTGGCTGGTGGGCGGCGGTTTCGCCATGGGGATAGGCATCTGGTCCATGCACTTTATCGGCATGCTGGCAATGAACCTGGACATGATGATGAGCTACGATCCTGCGCTCACCATGCTTTCTATGGCCGTCTCTGTCGCCTCGTCCATTTTTGCGCTGTGGATTGTCTGTTACGGGGAACTGCCGCTCTCTCGCCTGATCGTCGGCGCGCTGGCGCTCGGCAGCGGCGTGGTCGCGATGCACTATATCGGCATGGCTGCGCTGATATTTGCGCCAGGTATTGTCTGGAACTGGAACTGGATCGCGCTCTCGGTGGTTATTGCGCTGGTGGCCTCGACAGCCGCCCTTTGGCTGGCGTTCAAGCTTCGCCAGGGCGGTGGGAAACTGGCCCTGCTTCGCGCCGGCGCGGCCACACTGATGGGCGTGGCTATCGCGGGCATGCATTACACCGGCATGGCGGCGGCCAGCTTCCCGATGATGAGCCACGCCACTGAAATGGGCGTCAACAGCCACTGGCTGGCGGTGCTGGTGGTGGTGGTGACGCTCTCCATTCTCGGCATCACGCTTATCGTTTCCACCCTGGATGCCCGGCTTCAGGCCCGCACCTCGGTACTGGCTTCCTCGCTGGCGGAGGCGAACCGTGAGCTGGCTCAGCTGGCGCTGCATGATAACCTTACCCGCCTGCCCAACCGTATCCTGCTGGAAGATCGCCTCGATCAGTCGGTCAATAAAGCCCAGCGGGAAGGCAGCTCATTTGCACTGATGTTCATGGATCTCGACGGTTTTAAAGGGGTTAATGACGCCTTTGGTCACCATATTGGCGATAACCTGCTGGTTGCTGTCACCGAGCGCATGAAGTCGCAGCTGAAAGGTCACCATACTCTCGCCCGCCTGGGAGGAGATGAGTTTGTGCTGCTGGTCGAAATCGACGATCCCAATGATGCGGCCACGGTGGCTGATATGCTGGTGAAAGCGATTGATGCGCCTTTTTTGATCTCCCGCTACGAACTGACGGTGTCGCTGAGCATCGGTATCGCCGTCTATCCGGGAGACGGTAAGGATGAGCGCGAGCTGATGTTCAATGCCGACGCCGCGATGTATCACACCAAAAACAATGGCCGTAACGGCTACAGCTTCTTCCAGCCGTCAATGAATTCCATCGCCCAGAATCAGCTTCAGCTGGTCAACGATCTCTGGCTGGCGCGGGACAATAAAGAGCTGCGCGTCTTCTATCAGCCGAAATTCTGCGCGCCGCAGGGGCCGATTATGGGGTTTGAAGCGCTGATCCGCTGGCAGCATCCGCAGCGTGGCCTGCTGACGCCCGACGTCTTTTTGCCACTGGCGGAGAAGACCGGACTGATCGTCACCATCGGTAACTGGGTGATCGGGGAAGCGTGCCGCCAGCTGCGCGTCTGGCATCTGCAGGGCAATCCGCACTGGTCGGTAGCCGTTAATCTCTCGGCGCTACAGTTTGAGCAGACGGGCCTGGTCGAGGCGGTGACCAGCGCGCTGGAGACGCACCATATTCCTCCCGAGCTGCTGACGCTGGAAGTGACGGAGACGACCGCCATGCGCGATCCGGACGAAAGCATCCGCATTCTGACCCAGCTGACCGATCTGGGCGTGAAAGCGTCGATAGATGATTTCGGTACCGGCTACTCCAGCCTGCTCTATCTGAAACGGCTGCCGGCGAGCGAGCTGAAAATCGATCGGGCCTTTGTGAACGAACTCCAGGCGCAGAGCGAGGACGCCACCATCGTCACCGCGATTGTGGCCCTGGCGCAGACGCTGAATCTGAAAGTGGTGGCGGAAGGGGTGGAAACCCAGGAACAGCAGGCCTTTCTGACCGAACTGGGCTGTAATTCATTGCAGGGTTATCTGTTAGGTAAGCCGATGCCTGCCGATCAGGTGCCCGATCTGACGCACTATGTGGATGGCAAAGAAGTTGACGTGCTGCCGGGACTGAAAAAAAGGAAAAATGAGGCCGTCTCGCTTGCCGGGAGCCACTGAGAGGCGGTAAGCGCCACCCGCTGAGCGCGCTGCGTAAGGCCCGGGCTGTTATATTGCCGGGCGCAGACCTATAATAGTCACCAAATTCTGTAAACCGGCCTGTAACAGTTTTGGCAAAATATCAGCAGCTTATCGATCGTATTTCCCAGCAGATCGCGGATGAAATCTGGCTTCCGGGCGAGAAACTGCCTTCGCTGCGCGAGCAGGTGACGCTCAGCGGCATGAGCCTGATGACGGTGATGCACGCCTATCAGGTTCTGGAAAGCCAGGGCTGGATCCAGTCGCGCCCGCAGTCGGGCTATTTTGTCGCGCCGCGCGCTGAATTCCTCAGCCAGCCCGCCAGCCACCAGAAGGTCCAGCTGGCTGAGTCGGTGGATATTAACGCCTTTATCTTTGACGTTTTACAGGCCTGCCGCGATCCTGACATCCTTCCCTTTGGTTCCGCTTTCCCCGATCCTGGCCTTTTCCCCCAGCGCCAGCTTATGCGCTCGCTCAGCGCGGTATCACACTCGCTGACGCCGTCCGATGCCCTGAACAATCTCCCTCCCGGCAACGAAATGCTGCGCAAAACCCTGGCACAGCGCTACGCGCTACAGGGCGTGCAGGTTTCCCCGGATGAAATCGTCATCACCAACGGCGCGATGGAAGCCCTGAACCTCAGTATGCAGGCGGTCACGGAGCCGGGTGACTGGGTCATCATTGAAAACCCCTGCTTCTACGGCGCGCTCCAGGTGATTGAACGACTGAAGCTGAAAGCCGTCGCCATCGCCACCGATCCGCAGCACGGCATGGATCTTGATGAGCTGGAGAGGGCGCTGGCGCGCTGGCCGGTAAAAGCCTGCTGGATGATGACCAACCAGCAAAACCCGGTTGGCTGCACGCTCAGTCGTGAAAAGAAGCAGCAGCTGGTGGCGCTGCTGGAGCAGCATCAGGTCGCGCTGATTGAAGATGATGTTTACAGCGAGCTCTATTTCGGCGGCGATAAACCGCTGCCGGCAAAAGCCTTTGAGCGACAGGGAAGCGTGCTTCACTGCTCCTCGTTCTCCAAAAATCTGGTTGCCGGATTTCGCGTCGGCTGGGTTGCCGCAGGCAAGCACGCGCAGCGAATTCAACGCCTGCAGTTGATGAGCACGCTGGCGACCAGCGCCCCTATGCAGCTTGCTATCGCCAACTATCTCGGCACGCGAAGCTATGATACGCACTTGCGGCGGCTGCGGCAGTCGCTGGAACTCAGGAAAAATCAGGCGCGGCTCTCGCTGAGACGGCACCTGCCGGCAGGGGCCAGAATCAATGAGTCGCACGGGGGCTATTTTCTCTGGGTGGAGCTGCCGGGACAGGTTAACGCCACCGATCTCTATTACCGTGCGCTTCAGCATGGCATCAGCATCGCACCGGGAAAAATGTTCTCCTCCGGCGAGCAGTACGCTAATTACTTCCGCTTTAATACGGCATGGGAATGGGATGACGAGAAGGAGAAGGCCGTGGCTACGCTGGGGAAACTGATCGGATCAATGCGCTAAGGGGCCCGCCGTGCAGGCCCAGGGCGGCGTCAGACGGTGGAGGCGCGCTGCTGACCCCAGGTCAGGCGGTAAACGTCATAAAAATCGACTTCTCCCTTTAGCGACAGCAGCTTTTCAATCCCCTTCTTCACCTTGTCGGGCACCGTCGGGCTGGCCAGGATCTCCTTCACGGCCGCATCAGAAAGCGTACGTATGTAATACCACTCGCCATAATAGCAGACGCGCAGATCCAGCGTGTCGATATCCTCAAAACGGTAGCGGGGATTCACATCCATCAGCATCAGCACGCTCATCAGCAGAACGAACAGCGTGGCGCCCCAGAAGGCGGGCCAGCCAAGAAACTCCGTGGTAAAAATCAGCGCCACGGTCAGGATGTAACAGAGGTACATCGATATCCAGAGGCCCGGATGATTTTTCAGAAAGGTCAGGCTGAAGCGCGGGCGGTTATCGCGTTTTTCTTCACGATTCAGGGTGTCAATTTCACGCAGCAGAATTTGTTTAATATCGTTCACGGTAACCTCTCTCGTTATGATTTTCAGTAAACCACAGCGGGTAAAGTTAATACAGACACAGTTAGGAGGATTAAGGCTATAACAGTTATCTTTTGCTGGCGTAAAGCGCCGTTACGCTCCGCCTCCCGGTCCCTCATTTCACAACTATTATCGCTATCCGCTCCTTTTTCCACCGGCTTCGGCCAGAGGTTGCCTGCCTTGCCGGGCCTGGAAGGATATTTGAGTTAAGTCACGGTAAATAAAAGAGTTATGTGATCTGAAGCCCGCGAGTTTAGTTGCAAGTTAGTTAATAACTGCCACAATTAATCTACAAAAGCTGCCCTGCAGCTGACCTCAGGAGTCGTCATATGTTTACGTATACCGGTAGTTTACTCAGCATGATGTCTTTCGCCGCCGGTACGTTCGCCGCTGGCGCTTCCACCAGCCCACAATATATGACCTTTCAGCCGTCGGTTGGCGTGCCAAATAACGTGCTGCCGCTGATCATCTATCCGCAGGCTGTACCGGATGAGGTGGAGGACATCGCCCACTATTTTGAGGCGCTGTTTGCCCGCCATCAGTGGCCGCCGCGCTGGCGCTATCCGGTCTTTCCCTACACGCACTATCACCCTAATACCCATGAACTGTTAGGCGTGGGCGCAGGCTGGGCGCAAATTCTTTTTGGCGGCGAAACCGGACGCGCCGTGACCGTCTACGCCGGGGACGCGGTGCTGATCCCGGCGGGCGTGGGGCATCAACAGCTGGCCGCCAGCGAAGATTTTTTTGCGGTAGGGGCCTACCCGGGCAATATGGAGCCGGATACAAAGCGTGACGATCCGGCCGATGTTGCCTTGTCACTGACGAAAATCGCCCGGGTACCTTTGCCTGCCTGCGATCCCATTACGGGTAAAGAAGGCGCGGTAACGGAGATATGGCATCCGCTCGCGCAGCATCAGGCCACCAGTCACGCGGATTAAGCCTGTGCAGTATGGTTATCTGGCGGGGCAGACTCAACATGCGCCTCGCCAGTGCTTCAAGCGTACTGTCTCCCGCGTACAGACTGATGCCTGGTAACATATGAGGCGTACTCTCCCGGCACAGCTTGCCACCATCTACTCGATGCCTTCCGCCGTAAAACCCTTTCGTTATCAATCCCACAATAAAGCGCCTGTTGCCGTTAATGGAAATGCGCTGGTCGTTACTGGTATAGCCGTAGCTGAAAACTTGCCGGCTCAGCGGCTGACTGGCATCTGGGGAGGCGGCGTTATCCGGAACAACTACTGGAATTTACCGGTAAAAAAAAGAGCTGCCCGTCTAAATAAAAATGTGACGCAGTACGCGCAGGGCTGCCTGTAATCTGCTGAAAAACAGCGCGCTATTTTTATCATTACTCTGAGGCTAACGCTTCGACACCGGGGTTAATTGATACTCCTGCCAGTGAGGACCACACTTCCTGACCAGAACCTGATGACATCTTACGATGGACTTACTGGAGGTGAAAATGTTCTCTGAACAAAAGGCTGCCCGCGTCTGGGATACGCGCCGGAGTGAAAAACGGCGGCGCATTGAGACCCTGGGCGTAACGGGAAAAGTGCTTCCCACCGACGATATTGTGGGCCTGCTGCAAAAGCTGATTGCGCCCGGCGATCGGGTGGTGATGGAGGGGAATAACCAGAAGCAGGCCGATTTTCTCTCCCGCTCGCTGGCTGAGGTGAACCCCGGCATCGTTCACGACCTGCATATGATTATGCCGAGCGTGGGTCGAAGCGAACATCTGGATATTTTTGAAAAGGGTATCGCCCGCAAGCTAGATTTTGCCTTCTCCGGTCCGCAAAGCCTGCGCATCTCCCAGCTGCTGGAGGATGGACAGCTCGAAATTGGCGCTATCCACACCTACATTGAGCTTTATTCACGCCTCTACGTCGATCTGGCGCCTAACGTGGCGCTGATTGCCGGGTTTAAAGCTGACCGTAAAGGGAATCTTTATACCGGTGCCAGTACCGAAGATACGCCCGCGCTGGTGGAAGCCGCTGCCTTCCATGACGGTATCGTCATTGCTCAGGTCAACGAACTCGTGGATGACGAGTGCGATCTGCCTCGCGTGGATATCCCCGGCTCCTGGATTGACTTCGTGGTCGTGGCAGATAACCCCTTCTTTATCGAACCGCTGTTTACCCGCGATCCCCGGCTGATCAAACAGGAACATATCCTGATGGCGATGCTGGCGATCAAAGGGATCTATGCCGAGCATCAGGTACAGTCGCTGAACCACGGCATCGGTTTTAATACCGCCGCCATTGAGCTGCTGCTGCCAACCTACGGCGAACAGCTCGGCCTTAAAGGCAAAATATGTAAACACTGGACCCTTAACCCGCATCCCACGCTCATCCCGGCTATTGAGAGCGGCTGGGTGGAAAGCGTGCACTGCTTCGGCGGCGAAATGGGCATGGAAAACTATCTGGCCGCCCGGCCGGATGTCTTCTTTACCGGCGCTGATGGCTCAATGCGCTCAAACCGCGCGTTTTGCCAGATGGCGGGTCAGTATGCGGTGGATATGTTTATCGGCTCCACGCTTCAAATCGATGGCCTGGCGAACTCCTCTACCGTGACCCGGGGCCGTCTTTCCGGCTTCGGCGGCGCGCCGAATATGGGTCACGACCCGCACGGCCGCCGCCATGCCACACCCGCCTGGCTGGCGATGATCGACGAACCGGACCCGCTGGCCCGTGGCCGCAAGCTGGTCGTACAGATGGTGGAAACCTTTCAGGCCGGCGGTAAACCAACCTTCGTTGAGAATCTTGAAGCCGTCGAGGTAGCGAAAGCCGCCGGGATGCCGCTGGCGCCGGTCATGATTTACGGCGACGACGTCACCCACGTGCTGACGGAAGAGGGCATCGCCTATCTCTACCGGGCGAAAACGCTGGAGGAACGCCGCGCAATGGTGGCTGCCGTAGCGGGGATTACCGATATCGGGCTGGGTGTGGATGCGAAACGCGTGGCGCAATTGCGGCGCGAAGGCAAAGTCGCCTTCCCTGAAGATCTGGGCATCCGCCGTACGGAAGCCAGCCGCTCGCTGCTGGCCGCCGGCAGCGTTGCCGATCTGGTGGAATGGTCGGGCGGACTTTACACCCCGCCGCCTAAATTCCGGAGCTGGTAATGAACAGAGAGCCGTCACTGCAAAGCATCGAAATGCCGTCAGCGCTGATGGCGGAGCTGGCGACGCGCTGCCTGATTGATGAGGCGCGCCTCAGCCCCAAGCCGGGCCTGGTGGACAGCCGGGGCAGCGGCGCGCACCAGGATCTGACGCTGGCGCTGATGGAACGCTCAGCCCGCAGCCTGAAACCGACCTTTCAGGCGCTGGCGCTGCACAGCTGGAACCGGCCAGCGGATATCGCCCTCCGTCAGGCCGTCGGCAGGCTGGGCCGCGAAGGCGAACAGCAGATGATGCGTGCCACGGGCGGGGTCAATACCCACCGGGGCGCTATCTGGGCAATGGGGCTGCTGGTCAGCGCCAGCGCGATGCTGGCAGGCGAGAAAGCGCCGCAGCGTCTGGCGGATGCCGCAGCGAGCCTGGCGCGCATTGCCGATGAAGCTGCACCTAAGCTGTTCAGCAAGGGGCTGCGGGCAAGCCGTCGCTATCAGGTCCCCGGCGCGCGGGAAGAAGCTCAGCAGGGCTTTCCGCATATCCTCAGGCTGGCATTGCCGCAGCTCAGGCGCAGCCGGCGGGCGGGCGCATCAGAGTGCGAGGCCCAGCTGGATGCGCTGATGGCCATCATGACCTCGCTCAGCGATACCTGCGTGCTTTCCCGGGCTGGTGCGCAAGGTCTGGCCGCCATGCAGCAGGGCGCCCGGTCGGTGCTGGCAGCGGGGGGTGTGAAGCACTCCGAAGGCCAGCAGGCGCTTGCGGCACTTGATGCGCAGATGATCCGGCTCAACGCTTCGCCCGGCGGCGCGGCTGATTTACTCGCCGCTACCCTGTTTTTAGATCGCTTAGCCGATCTCCCTTTTTGAGAGGACGTTATGGAACAGATCACTTTTTCCCTTCCGGCCACGCGGAAGCTCAGCGGTAAAGCGCTGGCGGGCGTGGTGGGGTCTGGCGATATGGAAGTGCTGTTTGAGGCCGATGGCGGCCAGCAGCTCACCGTCAGCCTGACCACTTCGGTGGATAACAGCAAAAAACGCTGGCTTGCGCTGTTTGACCGTCTGAACACCCTGGGCGACCTGCCGTCAGGCCAGATGCTGATTCACGACTTTGGTGCCACGCCGGGCGTGGCGCGTATCCGTATTGAGCAGGTTTTTGAGGAGGTAAGCGATGCGTAGCGATCGCAGCTTTATCGAACTGAAAGCGCGCCAGCGGGCCAGACTACTGCTGGATGAGGGGAGCTTTCGCGAGTTGCTTGACCCCTTTGACGTCATCATGTCGCCGTGGCTCGGGCCGCAGGGCATCGTACCGCAGTCGGACGACGGCATGGTGGTCGCCAAAGGCACTATCAATGGTCAGCCTGCAATTGTGGTGGCGATCGAAGGTTCGTTTCAGGGCGGCAGCATGGGCGAAGTGTCCGGCGCAAAAATGGCCGCGGCGCTGGAGCTGGCCGCAGAGGATAACCGTAACGGCATTAAAACCCAGGCGGTCCTCTGCCTGGAAACCGGCGGCGTACGGCTACAGGAAGCGAATCTTGGCCTGGCGGCCATTGCCGATATTCATGCCGCCATTGTCGATCTGCGTCGCTACACACCGGTGATCGGCATCATTGCCGGTACCGTGGGCTGCTTCGGCGGCATGTCGATTGCGGCGGCGCTCTGTAGCTACCTGATTGTCACCCGCGAGGCGCGCCTGGGGCTGAACGGCCCTCAGGTTATCGAGCAGGAAGCGGGAATAGAAGAGTATGACTCGCGCGACAGGCCCTTTATCTGGAGCATGACCGGCGGCGAAACCCGCTACCGTAGCGGTCTGGTCGATATGCTGGTCAATGATGGCGAGCAGGCGGTGAAAAAAGCGATGAACGAGGCGATTGCAAAGGGCATTCCGGCGCAGCACCGTTCGGACAACTACGCCTGGTTCCTGCCGCGTCTCAGCCAGTTTGATACGCAGAAACAGGCCGATGCGCAGCAAATCTTGCAGCTTTTTGGCCGGGAGGAGGAGAAATGAGCAATTTTATCAGCCGCGGTGAACAGTGGTTAAGTTTGCTGACCAACAACGCACCCCGTATGTCCGGACTCTGCCCCTCCGTGCAGGTCGCTGATGCGACGATCGGCGGTGAGCCTGCGCGCTTTATTGCCGTCGTGCCGGATGCCCATAACCACTATCCGCGAGCCACCAAAGGAGAAGTCGGGCTGCTTGAGGGCTGGACGCTGGCAAAAGTGCTGGCTGAAACGCAGGCGGAAGATGCTGACAGCGCGATCAAACGCCCGCTGGTGGCGGTCATCGACGTGGCAAGCCAGGCCTATGGCCGCCGCGAAGAGGCTTTCGGTATTCATCAGGCGCTGGCCGCCGCGGCGGGCGGCTGGGCAAACGCCCGGCTTGCCGGTCACCCGGTGATCGGCCTGATTGTGGGTAAAGCGATGTCCGGCGCCTTTCTGGCCCATGGCTATCAGGCTAACCGGCTGATCGCCTTCAACGATCCGGGCGTCATGATCCATGCGATGGGGAAAGATGCCGCGGCGCGCATTACGCTTCGCAGCGTTGAGGCGCTGGAGAGGCTGGCAGAAACCATTCCGCCTATGGCCTATGACATCGCCAACTATAAGTCGTTAGGCCTGCTGGAGGATCTGCTGGATCTTCAGGATCCCGATGCCCCCTCGTCCAGCGATCTTGCCACAGTGCAACAAGCGGTTGCAAAAGCCGTCACCGCTGCGCGCAACGATCCCGGACTGAGCAGCCGGCTGCATGCGGAAAACCGTCGCAGTTCGGCGCTGGTACGCGAAAAAATGCGCGCCGCCTGGTAACACCATACTAAGACAAACCTGTCAGGCCAGTTTCTGAGCACGCTGCGGCGTGCTCAGCGAGGCAGCCTGTTGATAAAAAACCATCGTACCTGTGCTATTCGCTTTCCTAACGTTTACAGGTGGTATTTATGACTTACGTGATAGTTCATGCTCTTGCACCCATTTTTGTGATTATGCTGCTCGGCTTTTATGCCGGAAAAGCGAAAATGGTGGATAACCGCAACGTCGCGCTGCTCAATATATTTGTGATGGATTTTGCTCTGCCTGCCGCGCTGTTTTCCGCCACTGTTCAGACTCCCTGGCTGGGGATCGTTAAGCAAACGCCGCTGATTCTGGTGCTGGTGCTGGCGATGTGGATCGCGTGGGTGGGGATCTATTTCCTCTGCACCCGGGTTTTTCATAAGTCACCGCAGGATGCAGCGGTGCTGACGCTAACCGTCGCGCTGCCAAACTATGCCGCGCTGGGGCTGCCGATTCTGGGAAGCGTGCTGGGTGAAAACCCCGGAACCTCGCTCTCGGTAGCGGTCTCCATCGCCTGTGGTTCCGTGCTGATGACGCCATTTTGCCTGATGATTCTGGAGCGCGAAAAGGCGCTGGCGGCAGGCGGTGAGCATAAATCAAGCGCGGCCATGCTGCCGGTGCTGATGTGGCGTTCAGTGACCAAGCCGATTGTCTGGGGACCGCTGCTGGGCGTGGTGCTCTCCGCTATCGGCATCCGCATGCCGGAAATGGTGCTGACCACCATCAAACCGCTGGGCCTGGCTGCGACCGCCGCTGCGCTCTTCCTGACGGGGCTGATCCTTTCTGCCCGCCAGCTGAAAATTAACCGTGCGGTCATCGTCGCCAGCCTGACCAAGCTGATTATTCAGCCGCTGATTGCCTGGGCTATTGTTATCGCGCTGGGCCTGACGGGGCAGATCGCCATTACCGCCATCCTGATGATTGCGCTCTCGGCAGGCTTTTTCGGCGTGGTCTTCGGCAACCGCTTTGGCGTTCAGTCGCCGGATGCAGAAGCCGCGCTGCTGATCACTTCTGTCCTGTGTATTATTACGTTACCGCTATTTATTTCATTAACCGCAGGGATCTGAGATGCAGTTGGAATGTCGGGCGCACGATCTTATCTGGCTTAACGATCCTGAAAAATTACAGGGATCGTTGCCGGAATGGGTCTCCAGCCAGTGGCGCGCAGCTTTACCGCTGGTGGTGCGCCGCGATCGGGACGAAAACGGACGGATACCCGTTGGCATCCGGGGGCTACGTCGCGAGCTACGCGCTGCGGCCTGGGTTGATCCCACAGCGATCCAGCGTCGCCTTGCCCCCGAGACGCTCAGCCAGCGTGAGGTCCTGCTGAAGTCGCCTTTTGTCACGCAGCCCCCGGTACAGGCGGCAATCCAGCTGGCTCAGCAGGCCTGGACCTGGGCGTGGGGCATTACCGGCAGCGTGGGGTATGCACTGGCGACCGAAGTGCCGGTGCTGCATGGCGACAGCGATCTCGATCTGCTTATCCGCAGCCCTGAGCCGTTGGCGAACGCGGAGCTTGCCCGCTGGCAACACTTCTGCCAGCGGCTTATCTGCCGGGTGGACACTCAGGTGGAGACGCCCGCGGGCGCTTTTGCCCTGGCGGAATGGCTGCGTGACGGACGGGTGATGCTGAAAACAAACGAGGGGCCGCGCCTCACGTCGCGCCCCTGGGAGGAATCCGCGTGAAGATTTTACTGACCTTTCCCGGCCAGGGACCGCAGCGGCCCGGCATGTTGCAACAGCTTCCCGCTGGCGATGCGATTCTGGCTCAGGCCAGTGAGGTGCTGGGCGAGAAAGCCGGCGAGCTGGACAGCGAAACCGCGCTTCAGCATACCCGCGCGGTACAGCTTTGCCTGCTGATTGCCGGCGTGGCGCACGCCCGCGATCTGCTGGCGAAGGGGCTTGAGCCCGATATGACCTGCGGGCTCTCTATCGGGGCATTTCCCGCCGCCGTCGTCGCGGGCGCGCTCAGTTTTGAGGCGGCACTGAAACTGGTGGCGCTGCGCGGGGATTTAATGGAGCAGGCTTATCCGCACGGTTATGGCCTGACGGCCATTGTCGGCCTCACCCAGCGCGAGCTGGAAACGCTGCTGGTGGAAGAGAGCTGGATAGCCAATCTCAATGCCGAACGGCAGCTGGTCATTGCGGGCAGCGAGGCGGCGATGGAGGCGGTAGGGAAACGGGCCATGGCGGCCGGCGCGCAGAAGGTGCACCGGCTGGCGGTCAGCGTGCCTTCCCACTGCGCGCTGCTGGCCGAACCGGCCAGCAAGCTGGCAGAGGCTTTTAACACGGTGACGCTCACCCGCCCGCGCTACGCCTATCTGAGCGGTAGCAGCGGACGGGTGCTCTGGCAGCCTGAACAGATTGCTGACGACCTGGCGCAGAATATGTCCCGCACCGTGCGCTGGCACGAAGCGATGATTGCGGCGAACGAGCGCGACGTGCAGCTGGCGATCGAGATGCCGCCCGGTTCGGTGCTCACCGGACTTACGCGACAGGCCTTTGTTTCCGGCGAAATGCTCTCACTGGAGCAGGGCGGCAGCGAACTGGCCCTGACGCTCGCTAAGCGACTCCGAAGCCGGAATTAAGGCGGTTAAGCGAGTACATCCGCCCCTCAGCGGCCAGCGCCAGCAGATTGGGATCGTGCTCCCGGTTACGTTCGAAGACGATCGCCAGCGTCTGGCGCATCTGATACTTCTGATTCAGCTTCAGCAGCTGTACCGAATTCTCATAGACCCGCTTCATGCGGCCGGGGATCAGCGTCAGCCCCACGCCCGCCTGCACCAGGCTTAGCATAGAAAAAATGTCGTTGACGCGCATGACGATCTCCGGCTCAAAGCCCGCGATCTGAAAGGCTTCTTTAAAACCGTGATAGGTGGCGAACCCTTCCGCCAGCGAAACGAATTTATGGGTGCGGAAATCGCGCAGGTCGGCGAGCTTTTTGCCATTAAGGTGGGTGGCTGAGGGCGCGGCCAGGAAAATATCATCCTCAAACAGCGGCAGGACCTCAAAGCGGCTCCGGTCAATTTCACTGTCGGTGATGGAAATCAGGATGGCGTCCAGGAAACCCTCCTCCAGTTTGCCCAGCAGCATCTGGTTTGAGTCCATTGTCAGATCCAGTTCGATATCCGGACGGCGGAGCTTCATGCCCATGATCAGCTGCGGCACCGTCTCCAGGGTCAGGGAATAGAGCGTGCCCAGTCTTACTCTTCCCTGGCCCACTCCCGCCGTTTTACGCGTCTCTTCCATGCCTCTCGACATCACATCCATCGCTTCCTGGCTGTATTCGCACAGCGTATGGGCAGCAGGCAACGGCACCAGATTGCGCCCCTGATGGATAAACAGCGGGCAGCGGACATTCTCTTCCAGCGTGTGCAGGGCGCGATGGACGCTGACGCTACTTAAGCCGAGCGCTTCCGCCGTGCGTGCTATGTTTCCCCGTTGCATAAATGCCATAAAAATGCCGAGCTTACGAAAAGTAATATCGAGATTATTCTTCATTATGTTGCCCGTATGAGGATCTCTGTACCGAAATCTGGTTCCTGTGCCGCCGCGGAGCGAACCCGGCGCAGCAGAGAAACCCGCTCAATGTATGTTACTGGTGTGAAAACGATTTGAGTTTACAGACCACCGCGGGCAAGGTGACCTTCTGACATAAAACGAAACAAAACCGTGCAGCTTGTTCAGCGTGGTTAAGCGTAGCCGCTTTTCGCCGCGAACAGCGGGAATGCGGAATTTACCTGCTAAAGTAGCTGACGGATCCCCTCCCTGGCCTGTAGCCCGGCGCGCAGGCTTTCTTTGCAGAGAGTTGATGTTATGACAGCGCAAACCAAACTCATTTCACTTCAGCGTTATCAGTCAGGCTACCAGCAAGACGTAGTCTCGCTTATTTTACCGATACAGAACCAGGAGTTCGGCATTGAAATCACCGCTGAGCAGCAGCCGGACCTCAGTGCAATCGAAGACTTTTATCAGCGTGATAGCGGCGATTTCTGGCTGGCGCTGGCGGGCGGAAAAGTGGTGGGCTGTATCGGGCTTAAGGATCTTGGTAACCAGCAGGCGGCGCTACGAAAGATGTTCGTGGCCGAAGGCTACCGGGGAAGCGCCACCGGGGCGGCTAACGCGCTGCTGAACAGGCTGCTCGATCATGCCAGCGGGCAGCGGATCCGGGAGATCTATCTGGGCACCACGGCGAAATTCCATGCGGCACACCGTTTCTATGAGAAGCATGGCTTTGAAGAGATCGCCATCCCGCAGCTTCCGGCGGCCTTTCCACTGATGCAGGTGGACAGAAAGTTTTATCGCCTCAGGCTGCCTCAGGCGGGAGAATAGCCTGACGCAATCAGGGCCGATCCTGTGACCGGCCCTGAGGAGAACACACAAACGGGTTAAGCCGTCTGCTTTCGCGTTACGCCTGCTCGTGATCCGTCGAACTCATCTTCATCAGATCTTTATCAACGAAGAACAGGCTGTCGCCGCTGGTGCCGACCAGCGCCAGCTTATCGAGTACGGATTTAAACAGCTTCTCTTCTTCATGCTGCTCAGCAACGTACCACTGCAGGAAATTGAACGTGGAGTAGTCCTGGCTGGTCATCGCCGCATGGGCGAGTTCGTTGATTTTGGCGGTGATCAGCTGCTCATGTTCATAAGCCTGCTCCAGCACCTCATTCAGTGAGTTCCAGGTGACCGGCGGCGCCGCAATCGAGCCCAGTACCGGCATGGCGCCGGTATCACTCAGATAGTTGAACAGGCGCTGCATGTGCTGCATCTCTTCCGTGGAATGCTTGCGCAGGAACGCAGAAGCACCCTCAAAGCCTTTATCTGCACACCAGGCACTCATCTGGAGGTAAAGATTGGCGGAAAAGAATTCAAGGTTTAACTGATCGTTCAGTCTGGCGGTCATATCGGTCGTCAGCATAGCGCTCCCTTATATCTGGGCAAATGTATCCGGAATAGTGGGTGCATTATGCACGGCTGTTGCACAAATAAAAACCGTTTGTTGCGTTTTCTCCCGCTTTTATTTTAAATGTAACTCCATGAAAGTTAACTGATAATTATTATCACGCTATCGCGACAGGTTCCGTTTTATGAATGGTTCTGATAACGATTATTATTAAAAAGCGGCTGGGTAAAATGGCCCTGAAAAAAAGGCGGCAGGCATCATCAGCCTGATTTTTCACCGGGCCCCTCTTTTGATGGCAAGAGGGTTTTATGCGGGCTGAGCCGGGTGTGCCTGCAAGAGAAAACTTTTATCGCGGGAAAATCCGTTAAGCAGACTTTAACAATGCTGCCGGGAACGCCGTCAGCCTGGCTTCAGCCAGTCTGCACAATATGTAATGGTTTGATGAGGTTGGCTGGCAGAAAAAGAGAAAAGGGAGCGAAAATGCGTGGAATCTGCCCGTAAAAAAGGCGCTCTGTCAGAATAATTTAAAAATAGCGATTGCGTATTTTTTAAAATGAATACGTTTTTATGAAGCGAAGGCGGTTTATTTTTCAACAGAATGATTTAAATAGGTAATAATTTTTACTCTGCGTTTTTTTCTGATTAAAACTCGATCAGATTTTTTAATTCCATCTCCAGCCCTTTGGCTAAAATAACGATCACTTCGAGCGTCGGATTGCGTAAACCTCGTTCAATTCCACTGACATAGGTACGATCCAGCCCGCATTTAAGTGCGAAAGCTTCTTGCGACAAGCCTGCCTGCAGTCTGAATTCTTTCACTCTTTTTCCAAAAAGAACTTTCGGAGCAATTATTTTTTCCATAGGCGCAGCATTGCGCTTTGCGGTCTATAAGTCCACGGACTATTAGTCACATTTAACTTAAGCGGCTTTTAGATGTGACTCATCGTCCACAAAGAGAATCTTTTTAAGAATTAGCCTGTAAAAATAATGAACAATAACTATGGGGAAGCGGCGGATATAAATGAGATGCCCTGAAAAAAGCTATTTTTCCGGCTTTTATCAGGGAGGTGGCGGGCAATGCCAGGATGGGTTTAAGATTTGTGCCTTCCATGGCCTCAGGCTGAGCAGATCGTTACCGGCGACGGAGGAGGATAACTGTGGTCCGGAGTAAAGAGGCGCTCATCTGACCTGCGCCGGACGATCTGCTTTTGTCATAACGTATCTGTCAGAACTGTCTTTGTCATAACGTTATCAGCCCGGACTGGCCTGTTTTATCACGCCGCCGCGTGCGCAGCTTGCGCCGTGTCAGGACTTAACAAACGGACGATAAAGCTGCCTGCACCCGCCAGCGTCAGCAGCGCCACCACACCCTGCCAGCCCGCCCACTCCAGCGCCAGGCTGCCCAGCGCCGAGCCCACCGCCATGCCGATAAAGACGCCGGTAAACATCAGGGCGTTAAGGCGGCTACGCGCAGCCGGCTCCAGGCTGAAGATGATCGACTGGTGCGAGACGAGCGTGGACTGCACGCCAAAGTCAAAGCCGATGGCGGAAACCACAATCAGCGCCAGCTGGGCGGCAGGCGACAGCAGCGGCAGCAGAAACATGGCAGCGAAAGAGAGGGTAGCCAGCGCGGTGCCGATGCGGGTCACAATCGCCGGGCCATGGCGATCGGCAAGCGTTCCCGCCAGCGGCGCGGCGAGCGCGCCGGCAGCGCCTGCCAGCCCAAAGGCGCCCGCAACAGCGCTGCCGGTGTGATAAACATCATGCAGCATCACCGCCAGCGTTGACCAGAAGGCGCTAAAGCCCACCGAGAGCAGCGCCTGAGCCAGCGTGGCCCGGCGCAGCGGCCGGTACTTTTTCCACAGGTGGTACATGGAGCCGAGCAGCGCCGGATAGCTCATGCGGGTGCTCGCGGGCATCGCTGGCAGGCTGCGCCATAAAATGAGCGTTATCGCCATCACCATCGCAGCCGCGACGCCAAACATTACCCGCCAGCCAAAATATTCCGCGACGATGCCGCTCAGCACTCTGGAAAGGAGGATCCCCAGCAGCAGGCCCGTCATCACCGTGCCGACGGTTTTTCCCCGCTGCGCGGCGGGCGAAAGGGCGGCGGAAGCCGGCACGATATCCTGCGCCATGGTGGCGGTAATGCCGATCGCCAGGCTGGCCACCAGCAGCATGGTAATGCCTCCGCTGACGGCGCTGAGCAGCAGCGCCAGCGTCAGCAGCAGCCCTTTAATGGCGATGATCCCCCGGCGATCGTGACGATCGCCCAGCGGCGCAAGCAGCAAAATGCCCAGCGCATAGCCAATCTGCGTTAGCGTCGGGATCAGCCCCACCAGGCCAATTCGCGTGTGCAGATCCGCAATCAGGATCCCCAGCATCGGCTGACTGTAGTAGATAGAGGCTACGCTGAAGCCCGCGCCGGTCGCGAGCATCAGAACATGCCGGGGAGCAACCGGTTTTTCTGCGGTCAGAGGGGTGTGAATGGCGGTCATAATAAGTCTCCTGGCTGAGATGAGAGTCACAGTTTTATCCGTTTTCGCCGGTAACGGTAGTCCTCTGCCAGGCAGAAGTGTTATACGTATGGCGTATGAAGAAAGGGAATCTGTCAGGCATCGACCGTATAGAACTGATGCAAACCTTTATCCGCATCGTGGAGGCGGGCAGCCTCTCCGCTGCGGCCGTGCGTCTTGCCACCTCACAGCCCACCATCAGCCGCCGCTTACAGACGCTGGAGCAGATGCTGGGGCTGAAGCTGGTGCAGCGCACCACCCATGAAATGAAGCTGACGGATGACGGCGAGCGCTGCTATGCCCATGCTAAAGCGCTGACCGAGAGCTGGCAGATCATTGAAGAGGATCTGCTCGGCGCTGCCGAAGAGCCAAAAGGCGTGCTGCGCGTGCTTGCGCCTCATGCTTTTGGGCAGGATCAGATGATCCTGCCGCTGCAAAACTACCTGCAAAGCTATCCGAAAATGACCGTAGAGTGGATGCTGAGTGACCGGCAGCCTGACTTTCTGGCGGAGGGAATTGACTGCGCGGTTCATGTAGGTGCGGTCACCGACCCGTCGGTGGTGGCGCTTCACGTGGCTGAGGTGCCGCGCATTGTGGTAGCTTCTCCCACCCTTTTTCGCGAGCAGGCGCTGCCGGAGGAGCCGGCGGCGCTACCGGCCCTGCCCTGGGTGGCGCTGAGCACCTTTTACCGCCAGGAGATCGTGTTGCATCAGGATGAGAAAGCCGCCTGGCGGGGCGATATTAAGCCCCGGCTGCTGACCGACAGCCTCTACGCGCTACGCAACAGCGTGCTGGCAGGTATGGGCGTGGGCATCGCCTCTTCCTGGCTGGTGCAGCCCGATATTGACGAGGGAAGATTGCTGCACCTCTGTCCGGCATGGCAGGCCGCGCCCCTGCCCATTTTCCTGGTCTATCCCTGGGCGCGCTTCTATCCCGCCAAGCTGCGCAAGTTTATCGCGCTGATGCGGGAAGTGCTGCCGGTGATTGGCGGTACGCAACCGCCGGGGAAATAAAGCTTACTGATTGCTTATCCTGATCCAGCGGCCAGGCTCCCCGGCCAGCGTCTGGTAATAGCGGCTGAGGCGATCGGGAGTCAGGCCGTTCAGCTCTTCCTGCGTCAGCGCCGGAAGCTGGAGCTGCTGCTTCTGCCAGGCATTCAGCACCGCCGCCGGACTCTCAGGCTGCCCTGTGGCTTCAACCAGCCGCAGCGTCCGCGCTTTTTTCTGAAGGCTGTCTGGCGAAATCTGACCGACAACCTCGCCCATTCCGGCGATAAATTCCTGCATATGCCGGTAAAGTTCTTCAGCGGAAAGGCTGGGCGACTGTAGCGCAAACAGCAATCCCGCCGACCCCGCCGACTGATGGAAGCGGCAGCTGACCACATAGCCGACCGGCTTTTCCACCCTGAGCTGCTGAAAAAAGCGGGGTTCAAAGAGGGCGCCAAACAGCTGCCAGGCTGCCAGACAGGAGGCGGAGGCTTCCGCCAGCGGACAGAAAAGAAGCACCGCCGCGTCAGGGCTTTCCGTCGGGCAAAGATAGTGCGTCGCTTCCCGCGCGGCAACAGCTTGCTTTAATGCTGGCTCAGCGCTGGGGGAACGGGACGGCGGCTGGACGATAAGCTCACCGGGAAAGCGGGAAAGCAGCCGGGACAGGGCCTGATAAAGTGGCTCATCGCCGCCGTAAAGCGTGGCTTCCCAGCGCACCCGGGGCAGGTCAGTCTCCGGGAGAAACGCCGCGTCATCCAGCATAACCCTGTCCGGCATCTTTCCGGCGCGGGGCGCAGAGGCTGAAGCCTGCGCGTTATCTCCGGCGAGCTGCCGGTGGGTAATGGCAAGAGGAAGCTTTGCCAGCAGGGCGCGCACGGCAATATCCGTCCGCTGCTGCCGCGCCGCCCGCAAAGCCAGCCGCTGGCCGCGGGCAACCCCGGCAGAGGTGGGCGAGTGCAGCCGGCTGTTTACCTCATCGATCGCCGCCAGCATCAGCTCGCGGCTGCCGCTCAGCCGCAGCAGCCAGCTTCCCTGCCGGGATTCAAAATGCAGCTCGCCGCCCTGGTGGTGACACGCGCCGCTCACCGTCTGTAGCGAGGCTTCAATCAACGCCGCCTGGGCGGGGGAAAGCTCGCCGGCTACCGGGGTTAACAGCAGCACAGCATCGCACGTAGCGGGAAGATGGCGCAGCGGCGCGCGTTCTGCCGGCAGAGAAGGCGGCACAGGCAGCGGACGATCGGCAAAACCCAGCCCGACGCGCTCTGCCAGATCGCTGTTGACCGGCCAGCATTCAGCGCTGAGATTCAGCATAAAACCCTGCGCGACGATTCTGCCGGACACGGCTTGCGGCGAGATCCACAGGCGGGTCATATTGTCCGGCTGAAGCTGGGTAAGCAGCTGCTGCCATGCGCCGGATGCCAGGGTGCGCTCATCAGCGGGCGGCCGCCCAAAAGCACGCGCCCTGAGCCTGTCGAGAGAAGAGAGGCGCACGAAACGACGATGGGAAAGCGCCGCATAGTGGCGAAGCTGCTCCGCTGACAGTCCGGACAGCAGATCCAGCCAGCGGCAGAAAATCGCCTCCACGACGGCGGATGCCGGGACTTTTTCAGCGCGGCCATCGCCTGGCGTGTCGCACAGGTGGAAGAGTACGCTGATGATCGCCTGTGCGTCGCTGCGGTAAGGCTCCAGCAGGTCAATCTCATCGCACAAGCCTTGCTCTCTGAGGGTCCCCAGCAGAGTGTGGCTGGCCGTATCACAGAGCAATTCCTGTAACAGGCTGAAGGTCCGGGGATCGGGCGAAGCGATAAGAAAGCTGAGCTGGAGGCGCTCCGCGCCCGGCAGCTGTAGCCTGAAGTGTCGTTCAGGGCGCAGCGCCAGCGCGGCGGGCCAGGCAGATGCGGGTAAAGCCGTCGGGGCCTGAGCGCAGTACGGTGCTGAATCCACTGCCGGAAAACCACAGGGTTCAGGCAACGCTGCCCGCTGAAACTCACCTCCGCACGCTTCAGCCAGCTGGAGGAGTTCCGCCAGCGGTTGCGGTCCCTGTAGCCAGAGCGTCAGGCGCGCCGTATGGAAATAGTGCTGGTGATACGCGCGCAGCGCCTGCCGGAGCGCGGGAAGATCCTGACCAAAATGCGTCTGACTGCCCACCTGGAAACGGTGCAGCGGGTGAGGTGCAGCAAACGCCTGGCTGAGGGCCGCCTCACACAGCGTTTCCTGGTGGGCAGCCAGCATCCGGTATTCAGCCTCGATGGCCGCCGCCTCCTGACGGATGGCGTCCGTTGTCAGCAGCGGGCGCTGAAGCATATCCACCAGCCTGGCCGCCGCGTCCGCCAAATCCGGCGCGGCAACTTCCACAAACCAGGCGGTAGAGTTTGCCCGCGTGGTGGCGTTAAGCCGCCCCCCTTTTGCCGGCACCCAGGCCATCAGCCGTTCTTCATCCTGAAAACGCTCGCTGCCCGCAAACAGAACGTGTTCCAGCAGGTGGGCGAGGCCCGGCCAGGCGTCCGGCTCGTGGAGGCTGCCCGCAGAGAGCCGCACCAGCGCCGACGCCTGCGTTGCGCCGGGGTCCTGAATCAGATTGACCAGAAGCCCGTTAGCCAGCCGGCGCTGGACGACAGCCATATTACTCTTTGAAGATCAGCTGAGAGTTCACGCGGTTGCGGAACTGTAGCTGATTGATCTGCATGTTGGTGCAGTTCGCCTGCTCGCGGGCGGCGAGGATTTTGCCATGATGCGGCGACTTGGCGCACACCGGATCGGCATTGTCGGCGTTACCGGTCAGCATAAAGGCCTGACAGCGGCAGCCGCCAAAATCCTTCTCCTTTTCAGAGCAGGAGCGGCAGGGCTCGGGCATCCAGTCGAAGCCGCGGTATTTATTAAAGCCGAAGGAGTCATACCAGATCTCCTGTAGCGACTGCTCCAGCACCGACGGAAACTGCACCGGCAGCTGACGCGCGCTGTGGCACGGCAGGGCGGTGCCCTCCGGCGTGACGCTGAGGAAAATCGCGCCCCAGCCGCCCATACAGCCTTTTGGCCGCTCTTCATAATAGTCGGGCGTGACGAACAGCAGATTCGCCAGATTGCCGCTCGCGCTCATCTTTTCACGGTAGCGGTGAACCACCGCCTCGGCCTGCGCGATCTGGTCGCGCGTGGGCAGCAGCCCCTCGCGGTTCAGCTGCGCCCAGCCGTAGAACTGGCAGGTCGCCAGCTCGACGTCGTCCGCTTCCAGTTCGATGCAGAGGTCGATAATCCGGTCAATCTGGTCGATGTTATGGCGGTGCAGGACGAAGTTCAGCACCATCGGATAGCCGTGCGCCTTCACCGCTTTCGCCATCGCCAGCTTGGTCTGAAAGGCTTTTTGCGATCCCGCCAGGGCGGCGTTCAGCGTTTCATCACTGGCCTGAAAACTGATCTGAATATGATCCAGCCCGGCTTCAGCAAAGGCGTCGATCTTCTTCTCCGTCAGGCCAATGCCTGAGGTGATCAGATTGGTGTAAAAACCGAGATCCCGCGCGGCACGGATCAGCTCGGGCAGATCCTTGCGCACCAGCGGTTCGCCGCCGGAAAAGCCGAGCTGTACGGCGCCCATCTGGCGCGCCTGTTTGAAGACTTCGATCCACTGTGCGGTGGTCAGCTCCTTCTCCTGCTGGGCAAAGTCCAGCGGGTTGGAGCAGTAGGGACACTGCAACGGACAGCGGTAGGTCAGTTCAGCCAGCAGCCAGAGCGGCGGGTTGACCTGAGGTTTAAGCAGGTTCACGGAAAATTATCCACTTTTGTTCACAGGCCTGGACGAGGAACGCTTTCACATCCTCATCCACGCCGCCAGCCTCGGGAAACTGGGCGTTAAGCCCGGCAATAATCTCGGCGACGGAACGCGTTCCCTCGACCTGTTGCAGAATGGCGGTGGCGCTCTCATTCAGCTTCGCCATCCCTTCCGGATAGAGGATCACATGGCAATCCTGCGCCTGCTCCCACTGTAAGCGATAGCCGCGGCGGAAGGCGGGGATCTGCGTGTCGTTAATTATCATCAGACCAGTCTCTCGTGATGCCATGCCAGTTTATCGGTCACGGTGTGATAAGGCGGGCGGTGCAGCTCGTAAGCCATCGTCATCGAGTCCAGCATGCTCCAGAGAATATCGAGCTTGAACTGGAGGATCTCCAGCATACGCTGCTGTTTCTCTGCGGTATCGCAATATTCCAGCGCCAGCTGCAGGCCATGCTCCACGTCGCGGTTCGCCTGGCTCAGGCGGCTGCGGAAGTAGCCGTAGCCCTCTTCTTCAATCCACTTGTAGTGCTGCGGCCAGCTGTCGAGGCGCGACTGATGGATCTGCGGGGCAAACAGCTCGGTCAGGGAGCTACAGGCCGCTTCCTGCCAGACTGCACGGCGGGCGAAGCTGACGTAGGCGTCGACGGCGAAACGGACGCCGGGCAGCACCATGCGTTCGGAAAGCAGCAGATCGCGATTCAGGCCAACCGCCTCACCGAGCCGCAGCCAGGCTTCAATGCCGCCTTCATCGCCTTCCTGCCCGTCGTGATCGAGAATACGCTGCACCCATTTACGGCGCGTTTTCGGATCGGGGCAGTTGGCCATAATCGCCGCATCCTTCAGCGGGATGCTGGTCTGGTAATAAAAACGGTTCGCCACCCAGCCCTGGATCTGCTCACGCGTACATTTACCGTTGTGCATCGCCATATGGTACGGGTGATGAATATGATAGTAGGCGCCTTTGGCGCGCAGAGCTTGTTCGAACGCCTCGGGAGACATGGGTTCGGTTACAATTCTGTCTGGCTTCATCGTTATCTCGCTAAAGGTCAATACGCATCCCGTCGTGACTCACTTCGATACCCAGCTGCGTCAGCGCCTGACGTTCAGGGGAGTCCTCGATCAGGATCGGATTGGTATTATTGATATGAATAAGAATTTTGCGCCTGGCGGGCATGGAGGCGAGCAGCGCAATCAGCCCCTGCTCCTCCGCCAGCGCCAGATGGCCCATATCTTTGCCGGTGTTGCGGCCCACGCCGGTGGTCGCCAGCTCGTTATCCTGCCAGAGCGTGCCGTCAATCAGCAGGCAGTCCGCCTTTCTCATCCAGCCCAATAGCTCGCTGTCCGGCTCGCCCAGACCGGGCGCATACAGCAGCGTACTGCCGCTGCGGGTATCTTCAATAAACAGCGCGACATTGTGGCCAGGCAGCGGCTTCCCGCGGTAGCGCGAATAGGGCGGCGCATTGCTCAGCAGCGGAATGGCGGTGAACCGCAGGGCGGGGCAGACAGCGACGGAGAAAGGCTCGCCTGGCGCAATGGCGTGATGGACAAGCCCGCCGTTCCAGTGCGCAAGCATCGGGAACACAGGGAAGCCGGTGCTCAGGTCATCGTGCACTTCCGGCGTGCACCAAACCTGATGCGGGCAGCCTTCGCGCAGGCTCAGGAGCCCGGTGGTGTGGTCGATCTGACTGTCGGTCAGGATGATCGATCCAATGGCGGTGCCGCGCAGCACGTCGGTTTTATGCAGGGCGGGCGTGGCCGCAATCTGCTGGATAATTTCCGGCGAGGCGTTGCAGAGCACAAAGTCGATGCCGTCATCGCTCAGCGCAATAGAGGACTGCGTGCGCGCCGACGTCTTCAGGGTGCCGTTACGCACGCCCTGACAGTTTCTGCAATTGCAGTTCCACTGAGGGAAGCCGCCGCCCGCCGCAGAGCCGAGAACGTTAATCTGCATGTGTAGACCAGAAAAGAGGAAAAGAAGAAGATGCCTGCGGCTGACCGCAGGCATAAGGCTTAGCGGTTGGAGATGTACAGCGTCACTTCCAGACCTAAGCGTAAATCAACAAACTGAGGTTTAGTCCACATAATGAAACTCCTTCGGTGTTAGCAATAAAGAAAACTGCGAAACGTAAGTTCGGCAGGTAATGCGCTTGTTGTCAAATATCGACATCTGGGCGCGCCAAATGTTGCGCCTATGGTAAAACGATATCAACCCTGTAAGCAGCAGGGACTTTAGGTAACTATAGAGCAAAATGTTCCACCCGGTTCATTCTCCCCAGGTTTTTTTCAGTACGCTTAGCCAGTTACGCCAGCAGATCTTTTCAATCAGCGCCTCGCCGTAGCCCGCACCGGCCATCGCCGTTACCAGCCGTGGCAGCCCGGCAACGTCGCCCAGCGCATCGGGAACGCTGATGCCGTCAAAGTCGGAACCGAAGCCGACGCGATCCTCGCCCAGCGCCGCCATCAGGCCATCCAGGTGACGAAGGATGTCGCTCAGCGGGGTATCGCCGTTGCGCTGACCGTCGGCGCGCAGAAAAGCGGTGCCGAAATTCACGCCGACAAATCCGTCACTTTCCGCCACGGCTTTCAGCTGGGCGGCGGTCAGGTTTCGTGGCTGCTGGCAGAGGGCGTGAACGTTAGAGTGGGTTGCCACCAGCGGCG
Organism: Pantoea sp. FN060301; assembly: GCA_050410775.1. Taxonomy (GTDB): domain Bacteria; phylum Pseudomonadota; class Gammaproteobacteria; order Enterobacterales; family Enterobacteriaceae; genus Erwinia. The sequence continues at coordinate 3,560,512 of CP191229.1, read as the reverse complement.
CGCGGCTCTGCTCCGCTGTCTGCCAGAACGCTTTCTCATTCATATGGGAGAGATCGATCAGTAGCTTTTTCTGGTTGCAGACCCGCACCAGATTTATGCCTTCCGGCGTCAGCCCTTCGCCGCTGTCGGGCGAACCGGGAAAGCTACCGGTGACGCCCACGCCAAAGCGGTTAGGCAGATTCCACATCGGGCCAATGCTGCGTAAGCCGGCGGCGATCCAGCTATCAAGCTGGCTCAGCTCGCCATCCAGCGCCTCTGCGCCTTCGATATGCAGCACCATCGCCAGCACGCCCGTCGCCATGCAGCGCTCAATCTCAGTGACGGTCCGGCAGATTTTCGCCCGGCCCGCCGAGCGCGCTTCAATGCTGTGCAGCAGGGCGATCTGCGCTTTGACGATCGCCAGCGGGTCATGCTGCGCCGGATCGTACCGCTCGTTGCCCTGCATAACGTAGCGGGCCGGGGGGACAAAAACGGCAAACAGGCCGCCTGCCAGCCCACCCTGACGAATGCGCAGCATATCCAGATGGCCCTCCAGCGTGCCGTCAAGAAACTGACCCACGGGATCCCGGGCAGCGTCCTGAAGCCACAGGCGCAGCAGCAGATCGTTATGCCCGTCGAAAACGGGCTGGGATGAGGCGGGGCGGTGTTGGGTCATCATGGCTTGCCGCTTGCGGTCCGGTTAAAGGAGAAGAGAAAGCGGGAATGATACTGCACAACGCGGGCGGGGTGCTTCATTAAAACGTGCTGAAAAGGTGGCAAAGTTGTTAATAAAAGGACGCCGGATACAACCGCGTCCGCTTTATCTGCTTATCTTTTTCCCGTTGCTCCCCACGTTAAAACGGGGAGCGCCGCACGCTTTCGCAGAGGCTTATTTATCAATATGCCCCAGATCCCGATCGGGGAAGCAATAGTTCCTTACCCGCTGTTTTAACACTTTCGCTTCGGGGAAGCCGCCATCCGTCTTACGGTCCCAGATTGTCTCGCCGTCAACGATCACCTGATAGATCCCGCCAGTGCCGGGGACCAGGGTGACCGAGGCCAGATCGGTGCTGAACGTTTGCAGCAGTTCCTGCGCCATCCATGCGGCGCGCAGCAGCCAGTTGCACTGGGAACAATAGTGGATGGTGATAGCGGGAGAAGGTTTCATTATGCAGGCTCGCTGAGTAAAGGTGCCGACATCTTCTGGCGCCCAGCCAGCCCCTGTCAAGCCGGGATGCGACAGTCCGGGGGCAGGAATTGTGAATAAATTGTGGAGGTAGTTGATATAGTTAATCAAAATCATTATCATTCGCGTTTATAACAAGGTCAGGAAATGACCGGCACACGTCAGGATGCAACGGCATCTTTTTCTGAATGAGTCAGTGGTCGCAGTGGAGTCGATACTAATAATGATGAAAGGCTTAAATAAATGCGTAAAACCACTTTATCTCAGGGAGTTATCTGCACCTCCGTGCTCTTTAGCACGCTGGCGACAACCAGTTTCAGTTGGGGAGCGGTAACGCCGGTTTCCCCGACCCCTTCCGTCACGGACGCCTCCACTACGCCGCTGGCGATCTCCGCCGCAAAAGACGCAGACCAGACCGGCGCTGTGATGACGGTTAATGCGCCCCGGCTGGAACAGGAGGCGGGCAGTAAAACCACCATTACCGCCGCCGATATGCAGCGCAAAGGCGCCAACGATTTTGGCTCGATAATGCGCTATGAACCGCTGATCGGCGCCACCGGCAGCAGCGGCGGCGCGTCGGCCGGTAAAAGTGGTTTCGATCGCAGCGGGTACACGGGCTATAACATTCGCGGGCTGGAAAGCAACCGGGTAGGGCTGGACGTGGATGGCATCCCGCTGCCTGACGCCACGGGCCGCAGCTATGCCAGTCGCGCCGGGCTGAACACCTTCGGCATCGGGCGAGACTATATTGATCCTTATATGTACGGCCAGGTCGATATCGAATCAGGCGCCACCTCAACGGCCACCGCCAATACGGCCATCGGCGGCGCCGTTTCCTTTATCCCAAAATCGGCGGATGACTACCTCTCTCCGCGTACCCCTGCCTGGTTTGGCTATCAGTCGGGCTACGATTCCGCTAACCGCAGCTGGCATAACGGCGTTACCGCGGCCGCTGGCGATGCTTTCCTGCGTGGCGTGCTGGTTTACAGCCGCCGCGACGGTCAGGAAACCCGTAATAATAGCGGGACGGTGGCGGCCTATCCGGCTAACTGGCATTCAGATGCGCTGCTGGCCTCCGGCATCTGGCAGCCGGACGATGAGCATAAGCTCACCGGGACGCTGGACTACTACGATAAAACCAACCATACGCATTACGACAGCTGGAATACGGCGGGCAGCGCTATTCTTGGCACCGCCGAACAGCAAAGTAAGACGCGCCGCTGGGGCCTCAGCCTGAGCGATGAGTGGACGCCCACCAATGCGTTTATTGACAGCCTGACCAGCAAGGTTTTTTATCAGCAGACTCAGGCGCACGACAATACCTGGATGCCCGCCAGCAGCGGCACCATGGAGCGCGTCTTCTCCGATTACAATGTGGATAGCTGGGGCTTTGATACACGCCTGACCAAAATCGTGGGTCGCCACGCGTTAAGCGCTGGCCTGAACGGCCGCATTAGCGAAACGGAGCGTCCTTTCCGCCAGGACCCGGCGCCCAGCGTATTCAGTGCCATTATGCAGCCACAGTCCGACAGCCAGAGCAGCGTGCTGGGCGGTTATGTGCAGGATAAGATCCAGTTTGATATTGATGGTCACGGCTTCGCCGTCGTGCCCGGCGTGCGCGTCACCCATCAGCGCACCAAACCGGAAAATCTCTCCAGCCTGACGACCGGCAGCACGGTGCTGAGCGAGGCGGAGCTGGAGGCGCTGTACGGCAAGGAGAACGCCGATACGCAGGTACTGCCGTCCCTGAGCTTTAATTATGATATTACGCCCACCCTGATGACCTGGATCCAGTACAAGCGCGGCGCGCAGTTTCCTAACGCCAGCCAGCTTTATGGCTCATGGAATCTGGGATCGAGTTATGCAGGCAGTCAGCAATATGCGCTGATCGGTAACAGCGAGCTGGATACCGAAACCAGCCATAATCTGGAGTGGGGGATGAGGGGCGAGGTGATGAAAGGCGTCACGCTGAAAACCTCGCTGTTCTACAACACCTATAAGAATTTCATCGCCTACACCCGCTATTCCCGCGCGGCGAATCCGGCACAGTTCACCAATGTGCCTTCGAATATCTACACCATCTATCAGGCCGAAAATCGCGACAAAGCCTATATTTACGGCGGTGAAGTGGCAACCCGCATTAACTTCGGCAGCTGGTTTGAGGAAGTGAATGGCCTCAGCGCCGCCTTTGCGCTCGGCTACAGCGAGGGCAAATCGAAATCCAGCTACGCTGGCGACAGCTATGTCGATCTCGACAGCGTCGCGCCGGTTAAAGCCATAGTCGGCGTTGCCTGGGACGATCCGGCAAAGCGCTACGGCGCGGCGGTGACCGCCACCTTTGTGAAAGGCAAGCAGGCAACGGCGACCAGCCGCCAGAGCTACAGCAACAGCGGCGCGCCGCTGGGCGAGGCCAGCACGGAATATATGCGCGTGCCGGGCTACGGCATGGTGGATATGACCGCGTACTGGCAGGTGGCGAAAAACCTCCGGCTAAGCGGCGGTATTTACAACCTTACCGACCGCAAATACTGGGACTATCTGAGCAGCCGCGAACTGACCGAAACCAGCAACCAGGATGCCCGGGATAAAGCCCTTGCGGTAATGCCGGGCCGGACCTTCCAGCTGGGCGTTAACGTCGATTTCTGAACAACATCATGTTGCCCTGCAAGCGCAGGGCCTCCAGGAGAGCCAATGAACATCACCACACTTTTGCAGCAATACCAGGTGTTAAAAAGCGAACATCCCAAAAAATATGCCCGCGATCTGGCAGAGATGCTCTCGGTCAGCGAAGCGGAGCTGACCCAGGCGCGCACCCTTGATGATGCGGTGGCGCTGAAGCCTGATTTCCGCGCCTTACTGACCCAGCTTGAGGCCATCGGTGAAACCAAGTCGATCACCCGTAACGCCTGGGCGGTGCATGAGCAGGTGGGCCGTTACGAAAATCTCCACCTGGGCGATCACGCTGGCGTGATCCTGAATCCGGGAGCGCTCGACCAGCGTATTTTCCCCAGCCAGTGGCGGAGCGTTTTTGCATTGAACGAGCAAAGCGAACGCGGTGAACGTCAGAGTATCCAGATTTTCGACGCGCACGGTGACGCGGTGCTGAAAATCTACGCCACGCCACAGTCGGACAAAGAGGCCTGGCGAGCGCTGATCGCGGCATTCAGCTTGCCCGCCACACCCGAGCTGAAGATCGTACCGGTCCAGCCGGCGGAATGGCAGGCCCAGCCAGATCGTGCCCTGATTGAGCAGGAGTGGCGGGCGATGACCGACGTGCATCAGTTCTTTGGTCTGCTGAAGCGTCATAACGTCTCACGTCAGCAGGCATTCCGCGCCGTCCCGGAGGATCTGGCAAGGCAGGTGGATAACAGCGCACTGAGGGAAGTGCTGACGATGGCGCAGGCAGATGGCAATAAAATCATGATTTTTATTGGTAACCGTGGCTGCGTGCAGATTTTTACCGGCGGGGTGGAAAAGCTGATGCCGGTGGATAGCTGGCTCAATATTTTCACGCCGACGTTTACGCTTCATCTGCTGGAAAGCGGTATTACCGAAAGCTGGATCACCCGCAAGCAGACCGCTAACGGCATGGTCACCAGCCTCGAACTGTTTGCCGCCGATGGTACGCAGATCGCGCAGCTTTATGGTCAGCGTACGGAGGGCGTGCCGGAACAGACCCGCTGGCGTGAACAGCTGGCGGCGGTGGCAGGTGAAGGAGCCGCCGTATGAGAGCCTGGCCGATCGCGCTGATTGCGCTGCTCGCCTTGCCCTTTTCCCTGCTGGCTGAGGAGCGGGTGGTGACCATCGGCGGCGATATCACGGAGATCGTTTACGCGCTGGGCGCGCAGCAGAACCTGGTGGCTCGCGACAGCACCAGCCTCCGGCCTGCGCTGGCGACCAAACTGCCTGACGTGGGCTATATGCGCCAGCTGAATGCCGAAGGGATCCTGGCGATGCGGCCCACGCTGGTGCTTGCCAGCGAGCTGGCGAAGCCTTCTCTGGCGCTCACGCAGGTGGAAAAGGCGGGGGTAAAAGTGGTGACCCTGACCGGCAAGCCTGAGCTGAGCGTTATTCCTGACAAAATCCGCGCCGTCGCCCATGCGCTACACCGGGAAGAGGAGGGCAGGGCGCTCAGCCTGAAGCTGGAAAAGCAGATTGCCGGGCTGAAAAATACGCCTTTACCCGTAAAGGTACTGTTTATCCTGAATCATACCGGGATGAAGGCGATGGGCGCAGGGAGCGGTACGGCGGCCGATGGCGCGATCCGCAGCGCCGGGCTGGTTAACGCGCTGGCCGCAGTGCCCCGCTACCAGCCGCTGACCCAGGAAGGCATTGTCGCCAGCGCGCCGCAGCTGGTGGTGACTGGCCGCGATGGCCTGCGGGCGATGGGCGCAGAAGATCGGCTCTGGACGCTCCCTGGCCTGGCGCTGACGCCCGCCGCCAGGCAGCATAACCTGCTGGTCGTTGATGAAATGGCGCTGCTGGGGTTTGGTCTGGAAACGCCGGCCGCCATTGCCCGGCTGCGTAAAGCGGCGGAGGCCATCCGGCCATGAAACTGATGACGGTGCAGCGCGGCCTGCTGCTGATGCTGCTGCTGATGGCGGCCCTGGTGCTGCTTGCCGCCAACGTGGGCGCGATGCGCCTCTCATTGCCCGCGGTCTGGCAGGCGGGTTCAGAGAGCTTCATCGGACAGATCTGGTGGAATATCCGCCTGCCCAGAGTGCTGCTGGCGGTACTGGTAGGCTCCGCGCTCGCGCTCTCGGGCGTGGTCATGCAGGGGTTGTTCCGCAATCCGCTGGCCGATCCCGGCCTGCTGGGCATCAGCAGCGGTGCAATGCTGATGGTCGCGCTGTCGATCCTGGTGCCGCTGACGCTGCCCGCCGTGCTTGCGCTGTGGTGGCCGATGCTGGCCGGCTTTGCCGGCAGCCTGGGCGTCACCCTGATCATCTTTACCCTCAGCCGGCGCGGCGGAACCTCGCTCTCCCGGCTGCTGCTGGCCGGCATTGCGATTAATGCCGCCTGCGGCGCCGCCGTCGGCGTGATGTCATGGATCAGCAACGACCAGCAGCTTCGTCAGCTTTCGCTGTGGGGCATGGGATCGCTGGGCCAGGCGCAGTGGTCTACGGTGCTGGCGAGCGCCACGCTTATCCTCCCGGCGATGCTGGCGATCCAGCGGCAGGCGCAGCGGCTTAATCTTCTGCAACTCGGCGAAGAGGAGGCGCACTATCTCGGCGTGGAGGTGAGGCGCACGCAGCGGATACTGCTGCTGCTCAGCGCGCTGGTGGTGGCCGCTGCCGTGGCGGTGAGCGGGGTTATCGGCTTTGTAGGTCTGGTGGTGCCGCACCTGATGCGGATGTGCATGGGCAGTAATCACTGCTGGTTGCTGCCCGGATCGGCACTGGCGGGCGCGATTCTGATGCTGGTGGCCGATACGCTGGCCCGGACGCTGGTGGCACCTGCCGAGATGCCGGTCGGGCTCCTGACCAGCCTGCTGGGCGCGCCCTGGTTTCTGTGGCTGATACTGCGCCGTCAGGAGGGACACTATGCGTGATATTTTGCAGACCGATCGTCTTGTTTATCATGCCGGAGAACGCCGCCTGATCTCAGAGGTTTCGCTGACGCTCGCCGCCGGGGAGATGGTGTCGCTTATCGGCCCCAACGGCGCCGGGAAATCGACGCTCTTACGGCTGCTGACCGGCTATCTGACGCCCGATGTGGGAAGCTGCCAGCTGGCCGGGCAGGCTATCGACTCGTGGTCACGTGAGCGGCTGGCGCAGACGCGGGCCGTGATGCGTCAGAAAAGTCAGGTGGAGTTCGGGCTGCCGGTCAGGGATGTGGTGGCGATGGGGCGGGCGCCCTGGCCCGGCGCGGCAAACCGGCAGATTATCGATGAGGTGATGCGGCTGACCGGCAGCGACAGCCTGGCCCGGCGCGACTTCCGCTCGCTTTCCGGCGGCGAGCAGCAGCGGGTGCAGCTGGCGCGGGCGCTGGCCCAGCTCTGGCATTCTGACGGGCCGCGCGGCTGGCTGTTTCTGGACGAGCCGACCTCCGCGCTGGATCTTTATCATCAGCAACATGCGCTGCGCCTGCTGCACCGGCTTACGCGGCAGGGGCAGCTCTCGGTCTGCTGCGTGCTGCACGATCTTAACCTCGCTTCGCTCTGGTCAGACAAAATCTTACTGCTGCATCAGGGCCGTCTGGTCGCCAGAGGGACGCCGGATGAGGTGATAAGGGAGGAGATACTGAGCCGCTGGTATCAGGCCGACCTGCATGTTCACCATCATAGTGAGGCTGGCGCGCCGCAGGTTGTTCTGCGTCGCTAGCCGGGAAAAGGCGAGGCTGGGCGCTCTGGTGGCGCGATACCGCATTCTGCCTGACGGCGCTTTTTGTCATTCAGCATCCGGCGGCCCCGCTAAGGTCATGCATCAGGGCGTCGCGGCTTATTCCGCTGTCAGAGATAGCGCGGGGTGGATGGCGGGCGGCTGCTGGCGCCGGGCCGCCAGCAGCGCTTCTTCCGGCTGGGGCCGACTGAGCAGAAAGCCCTGTAGCTTGTCGCAATGCACCCTGGCCAGCGCCAGCCGCTGCGCTTCGGTTTCCACGCCTTCCGCCGTCACCGACAGCCCCAGCGAATGCCCCAGCTTGATCACCGATTCCACAATAGTATCTGCCTGCTCCTGAATACCCAGAAGCTGCGTGAAGCAGCGGTCTATTTTGAGCGTATCTACGGGAAACTGCATCAGATAGCTGAGGCTGGAGTAGCCGGTGCCGAAGTCATCCAGCGCAATGCGGAAGCCCGCTTTGCGTAATGTCTGGATGGTTTCCAGCGCATATTGCTGATCTTCCATCAGCACGCCTTCGGTGATCTCCAGCTCCAGCTGCCGGGGATTGACGCCGTGCTGCCGGACCGTTGCGCTCAGCTTATCGATGAAATTACCCGCCAGAAATTGCAGCGGCGAGACGTTCAGCGACAGGAACAGATCGGGGCAGCGCCGGGCCATGCCGCACGCCTGGTCGATCACCCAGTCGCCAAGCGGCACGATCAGGCTGGTTTCTTCCGCTATCGGAATAAAGTCCGCCGGGGAGATGGCCCCCCAGTCCGCATGCGTCCAGCGTAGCAGCGCCTCAATGCCGAGCATGTTTTTACCGCTGATATCCATGATCGGCTGATACCAGAGCGCCAGCCCGCTGGCGTTATCCAGCGCCAGACGCAGCTCTTCCGCCAGCAGCTGGCGTTTCTGAATGGCCTGGCCCAGCATGGGAGAGTACATCCGGTAGCGGCCCCGGCCGTCAGACTTGGCCGCACAGAGCGCGATATCCGCCATCCGCATCAGCTCCAGCTTCTCCCTGCCGTGCAGAGGGGCCAGCGCCACGCCGATGCTGACGCCCGCCCAGAAGGAATTGCCCATAAGCGTTACCGGGGTCATCAGCAGGGCGATGATTCGCTGACAAAAGTGGGCAATCTGCGCTTCGCTGTTTATGCCGCTGACCATCAACACGAACTCATCTCCCCCCAGTCGTCCGACACAGTCGCCCTCCTCCAGCAGCATGGAGAGCCGCTGGCTGACCTCGATAATCAGCGCATCGCCGGTATGGTGACCGTAGGTATCGTTAATCATTTTAAAGCGGTCGAGGTTCAGCACCAGCAGGGCAAATCCCGCGTCGCCGTCTGAGAGCTGCCTCAGCCTTCCGGCCAGCCGGCTCGCCATGGCTGAACGGTTGGGCAGACCGGTGAGCGAATCCTGCTGCGCCAGCTGTCTGGCATGCGCTTCGCTGCTCTTAAGCCGCCGCACACTATCTGCAAGGTTCCGCGACGCGTGCCAGAGGCGGCGGCTGACCAGAATGCACATTGTCAGAATGGCGAGCATGGCGAGGGTGACCAGCGGTGCCGTCACTTTCAGCATCTGGCTGCCCGGGCGCATCGGCTGCCAGGAGACGTAGCTGACGGGGATATTCAGCGCCGACTTAAGCAGGAACCCCGTTCTGTCGGTCCCGCCGGCGCTGTCAGCGATAAAGCGGAAGTTACTGACCACGCCGCGGTTTTCAAGAAAGTTGATGAAGCTGGAGTGAAGATAGCGAATAAAAACCAGCCGGTGCCCGTCGCTGTTGGGCAACGTGCCGACAGCCACCTCGGCAACGCGATCTTTCAGGCGGATGAAATCCCCGGTAAAAGGCGCGGGGCCTTGCAGTGTGTCAAGCTGAGTCAGCCAGGGATAAAGTAAGCCGCCGATCTCGCTAAAGCGTTCAGGCGCCACCATTTTGCCATCATGCCAGGCAGAAAGCGGCTGGTTAGCCGCATCCAGCAGATAGACTTCATTATCGCCGGCGAGGCGGACAAGCCAGCTGGCAAAGGTGTGGCGGCCTGCGGGACTAGCGAGCTGCGTTGACAGATCCGGCCAGGTTAACAAGTTACGATGCTGGCGCAGATAGTCGGCAAGATGCTGAGCAAAGATATTTTGAATAACCTGCTGCTGTTTCTCCTCTGCTTTAGCATTACTCAGGGTGGTAACCCACCAGGCGGTAAATCCGCAGCTGAGAAAGGCGAACAGCACCACCGCCAGCATGGGAGCAAGCACGTTATACGCAAAATGGCGTCGTAACCTGGCCGCAGAGCTGTTTTCGTTATTCATGTCCCTTCCAGCGTGAACGAGTCAGTAACCAGTAAGACCGGCTCCGGCGAAGTTAAAGCACTACCTCGCTGGCTGGTATCGGCAGGAACAGCCAAAGACTTTAACGTCGTTTTCTGCCGCGTCGCCGGCTCTGGACTAACGGGCGGTGCGGTTGCTGTCCGGATCGGCGGTGACTGCCATGGGCGCCTCGTCCGGCGGCAGAAAAATATGATCCATAATATTCCGGACTACCGGCGCGGCGGTGACGCCATTAAGGCCACCGTTTTCCAGAATGATTGCCATGGAGATTTTCGGGTTATCAAAGGGAGCAAACGCGGTATAAAGCACATGATCGCGCAGGCGAACCGGGATGTTTTTCGCATTGTAAATTTCATTCTGCTTCAGGCCGAAGACCTGTGAGGTACCGCTTTTTGCCGCGATGCCGTAAGGCGCAGTGTGAAAATACTTATAGCCTGTGCCGTTAGGCTCGTTGGCCATGCCAAACATCGCACGGCGAACCAGATCCCAGTGAGGCGATTTTGGATCGCCTACCTGCTCAGGCGGCAACGTCGGTTTCCAGGAGGAGATATGCCTGCCTTTTTTCTGCTCATAAAGCAGGTGGGGCTGGATGGCCCGCCCGTTATTAATCAACGTGTTCAGCGCCTTAAGCATCTGGATTGGCGTGGCAAGCCAGTAGCCCTGACCGATTCCCACGGCGACGGTATCGCCCTGATACCAGCTTTTTTTATGCACCTTCCGCTTCCACTCGCGGCTAGGCATCAGACCATCATATTCTTCATTCAGATCGATGCCGGTCGATCTGCCGTAGCCGAACTTGCTGAGCAGCGCGTGAATGCGGTCAATGCCCATCATAAACGCCACCTGGTAAAAGAACGTATCCGCCGACTCTTCAATAGCGCGGGTAACATCAAGCATACCGTGGCCCGATTTTTTCCAGTCACGATAGCGGCGGTGAGTGCCGGGCAGGGTCCAGGTCGGCGCGCCGTAAAAGGTGGTTTGTGGCGTAATAACATGAGACAGCAGCGCCGACATCGCCATATAGGGTTTGACGGTGGAGGCGGGCGGATAAAGGCCCTGGGTGACGCGATTGATCAGCGGCAGGTCTTTGTTGGCCAGCAGCGCATTATAGGCTTTATAGCTGATGCCTTTGACGAAAGGATTGGGATCGTAGCTGGGGCTGGAGACCATCGCCAGCACTTCGCCATCTTGCGGGTTTTCGATAATGACCGCTGCGCGCTGTCCCGTCAGCTGCTGTTCCACATACTGCTGGAGGTGAAGATCGAGGGTCAGGTAGAGATTTTTCCCGGCGACAGGCGGGACTTCTTTCAGCACCCGGACCACGCGGCCATGGTTATCCACCTCAACTTCCCGGTAGCCGGTTTTGCCATGGAGCACCGACTCGTAGTAGGCCTCAATACCCTGTTTGCCGATATTATGGCTGGCCGCGTAGTTTTCGCTGATGCCCGCCTTCTCAAGCCGCTCGTAGTCGCGGTCATTAATTTTGGAGACGTAGCCCACCACGTGGGCCAGTTCAGCCCCATAGGGATACTGGCGATCTTTATAGCTGTTAATGGCCACGCCCGGAAAACGAAACTGGCTGACGGAAAAGCGGGCGACTTCTTCCTCGCTCAGTTCGTTTTTCAGCACCACGGGTTTATAGTGGCTGGCAGAGCGGAGCGTGTGCCTGAACGTTTCAATGTCGTCGGAGGAAAGATTGACGACGGGAGTGAGCCGCTTTACCAGCGCATCCATATCGTGGATTTTATAGGGCATCACTTCAATGTCGTGCCAGGTGATATTTTTCACCAGCGCAATGCCGTTGCGGTCATAAATAATTCCCCGCGTCGGGGCGATTGGCACCGTTTTGATATCATTCTGGTCAGAGCGGGTCTGATAGTAGCTGTGTTCCTCTACCTGCACGTGCCAGAGGTGGACGACCAGCGTCACAAAACCGGCCAGGACAACCCCAAAAGCCACCAGCGTTCGCCGGACGAACAGTTTCTCTTCTTCTGCAAAATCTTTAAATTTCATTACCAGCCGTTCGTATTACCTGTGGCGTTGCTCTCGCCTTATGATAAAGATGCCTCACTGAATCACGACCTGAAAGATGCATTTTGTGCGGCTAAAGTGTTTCATTTGTTAACGATGTTACACTACTGACATGATAAAAGCGGCGGAAGTCTGGCTTCAGCGCGCGTGCGGGAAGGTCAGCGAGAGCGAAACAAGGGCGGCGGGTCAGGGTGGCGAGGGCGTATCGTCTCTGTCGTCCGCTAGTTTTTAACGAAAACAGCAGTGAGAGGATAGATATAAAATCTAATTTTACAGCTAATATAATTCCTCATCAGGGGTTAATAAAAAAGATAGTTAGAAATTGACTGATACTCCATTTAGCGCAAGGTTATTATTTATTATTGCCAATAAGGTTGAGGTATCGCTGATACTCTTGCGCTAAATGATCTACCTTTCTCGGTAATTCTTCCAGATATAGTCCTGGCGAAACGTAATCACCGGAGTTTATTTCAAGCTCGGCGACCAGCTGCTCAACAATGCGGTATAGGGGGATATTGTGCTCTGCCTGGAAACGTCTGAATGGCCTATCCCACACGAAAGACATGAAGTAATCCACGTACTGTCTGCCCTGCCGAAAAGGTAACGACTGTAACTTTTCAAGCATGAAGTTGAAGGCAGGAAGCGCCAGTACACGTATACGTTCTGCCTCCGTCAGCCGATCTTTGCCCATGGGCGTAGTAGCATTGGACAGACGTGAGCGGATGCATGCCAGCGGGTTAAGAACCCTGACAAGTTCATGGCTCATCGCCGCGCCGTGATGATCGGGCATTATCAGGAAGGGCTCTGTATTAAGTGTGAGTTTATCGCCGACAAAATCTCCGGCTTTAAAGCCCGCGGGTCTGTCAATGATGTCAACAATGTTAGCCTCATTAAGTCGCTCATTCAGGAACTGGCCTTGCGCGTCCTCCTTTACCCTGCCCGTGTCTTTATCTATCAAACTCAAAACCGCGATGGAAGGTGGATTAAAAATCTCCTGAACCCTTACTACTACGTTGAAGATCTTCGCAATCACATCGACTCCTTCCTTTCGTGCCACGTAATCTATGTCGATTGAGGTAATAGCTGTCATGTCAGGTTGATCGGGATAAAGGTGCAGGTTTGTCAGATACCAGTACATGACGGCCTGCCCGCCCACAGTTATAACCGGAGAGGGGAGCTGGTGTGCGTGATCGATCAGATAGCGGTTGAGTTTGAGGATTTGCTCTTCTGGCGGTATAGAATGCAAAGTCATAAAAAAAGCCCATCACGATGATGAGCTTATTCTATCACTTAACCAATTTCATATGGACCATTCAAAGCGTTCTGTCAGAAAAACGAGAGGCTTCGTCCGCTTTTGGCAGGGACAATACCAGCAGGACGCTTTTCAAGCACGCGACCTGGAGCCTGACCGTTCCGGACGGCTTCAACATGCTGTTTATACTCGCGCTGGTGTCTGTTTTTTGCTTCCTGAGCTGACATACGATCACCGGTTAAATGTTATGGCACTAGCCTGTAGATAAAATATACGCCACCAATCTCCTGCTGGCAATCATTCACAGCATAGCGATATACATATTGATATTCAGTAGAACCATTATCTTTACCTGAAAAAAGCCTGGGGAGTATCTGCTTCGGCCTTGAGTTCAGTTGTGTCAGCCGATAAGGATTAACTCAATAAATTATATGGCAATCTGACAGACCATCAGCACCATTTTTAATACCAAAAAGATGCAGGTAAGAGCCATCACAGTGACATTCTCCTTTGCGGGAGAGCTGTAGCGCCCGTATTCACCCTTAACCTGGAAGATTGGGTGTGAGTAGATGTCAGTAGCACTTACAACCGGGGATTTTCCTGGCTGCTTCAACCACCACTTCGGCATTAAAGTGCGCCTTAATTTTTTATTCATTAAGGCACAACGCATTGAAATAAATGCGCTCATTACTGAACGCTGCGCCTGATTCAGGCCGCGCCTTTCCTCCCCCCAAATCCCTGAGATTTTTATATTTTTTTTATATCCACTCCCCTTCTTTTAACGACATTTTTATATGTAATTTTTTAAACTTTTAGCCACTTAACCACGAGAGGAGTTTCACCGTGAGCGTTGGATTGCTGTCCGGCCTTGTGCTGGTATGCCTGCTGCTTGGCTACCTTTTTTATGCCCTGTTCCGGGTGGAGGAGTTCTGATGGCTTCAGAAGCGTTTTTACTGGTGGCCAGCTATCTGGTCATATTGCTGTTGCTGGCGCAGCCTCTGGGTCGCTACTTCTCAGGAATGATTGCCGACCGATCGGTGCGCGGTTTTGCCGCCGTTGAAACGGGTTTATGGCGTCTCTGCGGCATTCGCAATAACGAGATGAACGGGCGGCAGTATCTGGCTGCCATCCTGCTGTTCAATCTGGCGGGCCTGCTCCTGCTGTTTCTGATCCTGCTCGCCCAGGGCGTTCTTCCGCTGAATCCGCAGCAGCTTCCGGGCCTTTCATGGCATCTGGCGCTGAATACGGCGGTCAGCTTCGTCAGTAACACCAACTGGCAGGCCTATGCGGGTGAATCCACCATGAGCTACTTCAGCCAGATGGTGGGGCTGGCGGTGCAGAATTTCCTGTCGGCGGCCACCGGCATCGCCGTCGTTTTTGCCCTGATCCGCGGTTTCTCCCGCCGGGAGACGACCCGTCTGGGTAACGCATGGCGTGACCTGATGCGCATTACCTTGTTTGTTCTGCTGCCGCTGTCGCTGGTCATGGCGCTGTTTCTGGTCAGTCAGGGTGTGATCCAAAACTTTTCTCCCTATCTCACCGTCACCACGCTGGAAGGCGTGCAGCAGACGCTACCGATGGGACCGGTCGCCTCGCAGGAAGCGATCAAAATCATCGGCACTAACGGGGGCGGCGTATTTAACGCTAACTCGGCGCATCCGTTTGAAAACCCCACGGCGCTGACCAATTTTGTGCAGATGGTGATGATTTTCCTGATCCCCGCCGCGCTCTGCTTTGCCTTTGGCGACACGCTGCGTGACCGGCGGCAGGGCCATACGCTGCTCTGGGCGATGACGCTGATCTTTATCACTGCGGTCTGTCTGGTGATGCTGGCAGAAACGGAGGGGAACCCGCACTTCCTGACGTTGGGTGCCGACAGCGCGATGAACTGGGAAGGGAAGGAGAGCCGGTTTGGTATTCTGAACGCCAGCCTGTTTGCCGTGATCACCACGGCAGCTTCCTGCGGCGCGGTGAATGCGATGCACGACTCCTTTACCGCGCTCGGCGGCATGATCCCGCTGTGGCTGATGCAGCTGGGCGAGGTGATTTTCGGCGGCGTCGGCTCAGGCCTGTATGGCATGTTAATCAACGTCATGCTGGCCGTCTTTATCGCCGGGCTGATGATTGGCCGCACGCCGGAATACCTTGGGAAAAAAATCGGCGTGCCGGAGATGAAGATGGTTGCGCTCTATATCCTGATTACGCCTTCCCTTGTGCTACTGGGATCGGCGCTGGTGATGATGACCGACGCTGGCCGGGCCGCCATTTATAATCCGGGACCGCACGGCTTCAGCGAGGTGCTCTATGCGCTCTCCTCGGCCGCCAATAATAACGGCAGCGCCTTTGCCGGGCTGTCAGCGAATACGCCGTTCTGGAACCTGTTACTGGCCGCCGCCATGCTGCTGGGGCGCTTTTTACCGCTTATTCCTCTGATGATCATCGCCGCGTCGCTGGCAGGCAAAAGAACGCAGCCCGCTAGCCCCGGTACATTACCGACCCATGGCCCGCTATTTGTCGGCTTGCTGATCGGCACCATCATCATGGTCGGCGCACTGACCTTCGTTCCATCGCTGGCGCTGGGACCGGTCACTGAACATTTGCAGTTTACTACGCATTAACTGGCGGAGAATCATCATGGCACAGCAGTTACCTTCAGCGCACCGTACCGCCACCTGGCGGGCGGCTTTTACCGGCGCGTTCAGCAAGCTCGATCCACGGGTGCAGTACCGCAACCCGGTGATGTTTGTCGTTTATCTGGGCAGCATTCTGACCACGCTGCTGGCCCTTGGCAGCAGCACGCCGGGCTTTTTTACCGCCGCCGTCAGCCTCTGGCTCTGGTTTACCGTGCTGTTTGCCAACTTTGCGGAGGCGCTGGCGGAAGGGCGCAGCCGGGCCCAGGCGGAGAGCCTGAAAGCGATCAAAAAAACCAGCTGGGCCAAAAAGCTGGCCGCGGCGAAATATGACGCTTCACCGCAAAATGTCTCAGCCGAAAGCCTGCGCAAAGGCGACTTCGTGCTGGTGGAAGCGGGGGACATTATCCCCTGCGACGGCGAAGTGCTGGTGGGCGGCGCCTCCGTGGATGAGAGCGCCATCACCGGGGAGTCGGCCCCGGTTATCCGTGAGGCCGGGGGCGATTTTGCGTCGGTGACGGGCGGCACGCGTATGCTCTCCGACTGGCTGATTATTCAGTGCAGCGTCAATCCGGGCGAGACGTTTCTGGATCGTATGATCGCCATGGTGGAGGGCGCCAGCCGCCGTAAAACGCCAAACGAAGTGGCGCTTACTATTCTGCTGATCTCGCTGACCATCGTCTTTCTGCTGGCGACGGCAACGCTCTATCCTTTCTCTGCCTGGGGCGGGACGCCGGTCAGCGTCACGGTGCTGGTCGCGCTGCTGGTCTGCCTGATCCCCACCACTATCGGCGCGTTGCTTTCCGCTATCGGCATTGCGGGGATGAGCCGGATGCTGGGCGCGAACGTGATAGCCACCAGCGGTCGGGCCGTGGAGGCCGCCGGGGATGTGGATGTGCTGCTGCTGGACAAAACGGGCACCATTACCCTGGGCAACCGCCAGGCCAGTGCGTTTCTGCCCGCTCGCGGCGTCACTGAAGAGGCGCTGGCGAACGCCGCCCAGCTCGCGTCGCTGGCTGATGAAACGCCCGAGGGACGCAGCATTGTCATTCTGGCCAAGCAGAAATTCAGCCTGCGGGAACGGGATTTAGCGAGCCTTGATGCGACCTTCATTCCTTTCTCCGCGCAAACCCGCATGAGCGGCGTCAATACCGGACAGGTCATGCTGCGTAAAGGGGCGGCGGATGCGATCCGCCGCCACGTAGAGAGTAACGGCGGCGAGTTTCCTGCGGAGGTGGTAAGCCTGGTGGAGGAGGTGGCGCGCCGGGGCGAAACGCCGCTGGTGGTGGCGGTAGGGAGCGTGGTGATGGGCGTTGTGGCGCTGAAAGATATCGTCAAAGGCGGTATTAAAGAGCGGTTTGCCGAGCTGCGCCGGATGGGGATCAAAACCGTGATGGTCACCGGGGACAATCCGTTAACCGCCGCTGCCATCGCCGCCGAGGCCGGGGTGGACGATTTTCTCTCAGAAGCCACGCCGGAGGCCAAGCTGGCATTAATCCGGCAGTATCAGGCGGAAGGGCGCATGGTGGCGATGACCGGCGATGGCACCAACGACGCGCCGGCGTTAGCGCAGGCGGATGTGGCAGTAGCGATGAATTCCGGCACCCAGGCTGCCAAAGAGGCCGGTAATATGGTGGATCTGGACTCTAACCCCACCAAGCTGCTCGAAGTGGTGCATATCGGCAAGCAGATGCTGATGACGCGCGGCTCGCTGACGACCTTCAGCATTGCCAACGACGTGGCGAAATATTTTGCCATTATCCCGGCCGCCTTCGCCGCGACCTATCCGCAGCTGAACCAGCTTAACGTGATGCGGCTGCACTCGCCGGATTCGGCGATTATGTCGGCCGTTATCTTTAACGCCCTGATTATCATATTGCTGATCCCGCTGGCGCTGAAGGGCGTAAGCTACCGGCCCATGTCCGCCGCCTCGCTGCTGCGACGGAACCTCTGGCGCTATGGGGCGGGCGGGATCGTTGTCCCCTTTATCGGGATCAAACTGATCGACATGCTGCTGACCTTTCTGAATCTGGTCTGAGGAAAACTCATGAATCTTTTACGTCCCGCCTTTTCTGTGCTTATTCTGCTGCTGGTTATCACCGGCATGGCTTATCCTCTGCTCACCACCGGGCTGGCGCAGTGGTGGTTTCCTGACGCGGCGAAGGGCTCGCTGATCGAGCAGAATGGGGAGCTGCGCGGCTCCGCGCTCATCGGACAGCATTTTAGCCGGCCTGACTATTTTCAGGGGCGCCCGTCGGCAACCGCAGAAACCCCTTATAATGCGCTGGCGTCATCAGGGAGTAATCTGGCTGCCAGTAACCCGCAGCTGGACGAGGCGGTAAAGCAGCGAATTGCCGCGCTGCGTGAGGCGAATCCCCAGGCGTCTCCGACGGTTCCCGTCGCGCTGGTGACCGCCTCGGCCAGCGGGCTTGACCCGCATCTGCCGCCGGACGCGGCGGAATGGCAGGTGCCGCGCATTGCGCAGGCGCGCCATTTACCCCAGCAGGAAGTGAGAAGGCTGGTCGCCGCCCATACCCGATATCCGCAGCCCGGGTTTATCGGGGAGCCGGTAGTGAATGTCCTGACGCTGAATATGGCGCTGGATGCCTTAACAACACCCTAAGAGAGCATCATGAAAGAACCCCAGCGTCCCGATCCCGACCTGCTGCTGGCCCAGGCCGATAATGAAAGCCGGGGAAAGTTAAAGATCTACTTTGGCGCCTGCGCGGGCGTGGGGAAAACCTGGAGTATGCTCCAGGAAGCGCGCCGGTTACGGGCGCAGGGACTGGATGTGGTGGCGGGCGTTGTCGAGACGCACGGGCGTCAGGAGACGGCTGCCTTACTGGAAGGGCTTGAAGTGCTGCCCAGGCGGGCGGGCAACCGGCCCCATCATCAGGCGTTCGATCTGGACGCGGCGCTGGCGCGCCGCCCGGCGGTGATACTGATTGATGAACTGGCGCACTCTAACGTTCGCGGCAGCCGTCATCCCAAGCGCTGGCAGGATATTGAGGAGCTGCTGGATGCGGGCATCAATGTCCTGACTACCGTCAACGTGCAGCATCTTGAAAGCCTGAACGATGTTGTCAGTGGGATCACCGGGATCCGGGTCAGTGAAACCGTGCCGGATCCCTTTTTTGATGCCGCTGACGAGATCGTGCTGGTCGATCTTCCGGCGGACGATCTGCTTCAGCGCCTGCGGGAAGGGAAGGTCTACGTCGGCGACAGCGCGGAGCGGGCAATTGAGCACTTTTTCCGTAAAGGCAATCTCTACGCGCTGAGGGAGCTGGCGCTGCGGCGCACGGCCGATCGGGTTGACGACCAGGTGCGGGCCTGGCGCGATATCAAAGGACGGGAAGAGAAGGTCTGGCACGTGCGTGACGCTATCCTGCTCTGCATCAGCAGCGATAACGGCAGCGCTAAATTGGTGCGCATCGCGGCCCGGCTGGCGGCCAGGCTCGGCTGCGAATGGCATGCGGTCACCGTCGAGACATCTTCGCTTTATCGTCAGGGAGAGGCGCGGCGGCGGGCGGTGATGCGGACCCTGCAACTGGCGCAGAGTATGGGCGCGGAAACGGCCAGCCTCTCCGGGACGGATGAGGCGAGCGCGACCGTTCGCTACGCCCGGGAACATAATCTGGGCAAGATTATCGTTGGCCGCTCAGCGCAGCGGCGCTGGCGTCTGACGCCCTCTTTTACGCAACGTCTCAGCCAGCTCGGGCCCGACTTCGATCTGATCATCGTGGGGCTGGATGATGCGGCCGGTTACAAAAGCGAACGCAGTGGCGATCTTCCGGCCAGCAACCACAAGTGGCCGCAAAGGCTGCGCGGCTGTGTCGCCGCCGTCACTTTGTGCGCGCTGATTACGCTGACGGGCCAGTGGCTGCTGCCCGGTTTTTCTCCCACCAACCTGGTGATGATCTACCTTTTAGGCGTGGTGCTGATCGCCACGGGCTTTGGTCGTCTGCCGTCCGTGTTCGCCGCCTTGCTGAATATTCTTGCCTTCGATCTGGTGTTTATTGCCCCGACGGGCGATTTTACCGTTCATGATACGCAATATCTGATGACCTTTGCCGTTATGCTGGCGGTGGGGGTGATCACCGCTAACCTGACCGCTGGCGTACGCTATCAGGCCCGGGTGGCGCAGCACCGGGAGCAGCGCGCACGTTACCTCTATGAGATGGCGAACGGGCTTAGCCGGGCGCGCCTGCCGGAAGATATTGCGCGTATCAGTCAGCAGACAGTTGGCGCGGCGTTGCAGGTCAGGTGTGAAATCTGGCTGCCTGACTCGCAGGAGAGGCTGGTTGCGCCGGCAGTGAAGGAGCTGACGACCGTGCCCGATCCGGCTATCGTCAAGTGGTGCTTTGATAAAGCGCAAGTTGCCGGCTCGGGCAGCGATACCTTACCCGGTGTGCCCTATAAGATTCTGCCGCTGGTCGTCGCGGGCAGGTCGCTGGGATTGCTGATTATTGAACCCGGCCCGCTCCGGCAGATGCCGCCCGAACAGCAGCGGCTGCTGGAAACCTTTCTTATGCTTATCGCCGGCGCCCTGGAGCGCTATACGCTGACCCAACGCGAACAGCACTCCCGGCTGGCGGCGGAGCGGGAAGAGTTACGAAACTCGCTGCTGGCGGCGCTTTCTCACGATCTGCGGACGCCGTTAACGGTGCTGTTCAGCCAGGCGGAAATCCTGACGCTGAATCTCTCCGCCGGGGGATCGCCCTATGCCATCCAGGCCAGTGAGATACGGCAGCAGA
The DNA here is from genome assembly GCA_050410775.1 of Pantoea sp. FN060301. Taxonomy (GTDB): domain Bacteria; phylum Pseudomonadota; class Gammaproteobacteria; order Enterobacterales; family Enterobacteriaceae; genus Erwinia. Next base: position 3,540,035 of record CP191229.1, on the reverse strand, counting down.
CGCTCAGCACCATACGCCTGGTGAACAATATGCTGGATATGGCGCGGATTGAGTCTGAAGGGTTCCAGCTGCGGGCAGACTGGGTCGCGCTGGATGAGGTGATCGCCAGCGCGCTGCGGGCGCTGGAAGGGATCCTCTCGCCGCAAAATAGCCATCTGGCGCTGCCTGACGAGATGCTGCTGCTTCACGCTGACGGCCCCCTGCTTGAGCGGGTCTTCGTCAATCTGCTGGAGAATGCGTGGAAATATGCAGGCGCAGAGGCCGATATTCTTATCCGGGCGGAGAGGTGCCAGGATAAACTGCTGGTTGCCATTGAGGATAACGGCCCCGGCATCCCTGAGGGGAAAGAGAGCCAGATTTTTGAGAAGTTTACCCGCGGGCATGAGGAGTCCGCCGTGCCCGGCGTTGGCATGGGGCTGGCGATCTGCCGGGTGATTATGGCCCTGCACGGGGGCGAAATCGTCGCCAGCAATCTTCCGCAAGGTGGCGCCTGCTTTACCCTCATGCTGCCGCTGCTGCCCCCGCCAGTCATGGAGGAAAACCCTGAGGATACACCATGAAAAACGTGCTGATTATCGACGATGAAAAACAGATCTGCCGCTATTTAAGGGTCGCGCTGGAAAACGACCACATCCGGGTTTATGACGCCGGAACCCTGGCGCAGGGGCTGACGACGGCTGCGGCCCGGCGTCCCGAACTGGTGATCCTCGATCTGGGCCTGCCGGATGGCGACGGCATCGCTTTTATTCACCAGTTTCGTCAGTGGAGCACGAAGCCGATTATTGTGCTTTCCGCGCGGACCGGGGAAGAGGATAAAATTGCGGCGCTGGATGCGGGCGCGGATGATTTTCTCTGCAAACCCTTTGGCATGGGGGAGCTTCAGGCGCGTGTCCGCGTTGCGCTGCGCCGCCACGAACATGGCCAGGAAGATGTGGTGCAGTTCGGCGATATTACCGTCAATCTTACCGCGCATACCGTCACGCGGGGCGAAGCGTCGGTTCACCTGACGCCCACGGAATTTCGCCTGCTGGCCTTGCTGGCGGGGAATCCGGGAAAAGTGCTGACGCAGACGCAGATCCTCAGGCAGGTCTGGGGACCGAACGCCGGTAACAACAGCCACTATCTGCGAATCTATATGGGGCATCTGCGCCACAAGCTGGAAGAAAGTCCGGCCCGCCCGCAGCATTTTATTACGGAAAATGGCGTGGGGTACCGGTTTGTGCGCTGACAGTTCTTTCCGATGGCAGCCGCAACGCCGCTAAACGAGACGCCCGCCGATCCCGCTGATAGCCTCAGCCTCAGCCAGATCGCCTGGCTGGCGGGCAGACAGGCCCCGGTTCCCGTCCGGCGTTACCGGGCCTGAGCGTCAGGACATTCGATCTTCGCCAGCAAAGATAAATAGCGTGGCTCATCGTTTGCTTTCAATGCCTGAGCGGCGGAGAGCAGCAGGTCGCTCTGTTGCGGCTCCGCTAAAAAGCGTTGCCTTAACGCTTCGTCGGCCACGCTGACCGGGATCTGGCAGTGACTGCGCAGATCGTCGGTCATCTTCTGCTGCTTCAGGGCGAAAGCGAGATTTTTATAGGGTGAGTCTGCCACGGCGGGGCCGGTTAATGCCAGTAAAGTCAGCGCAGCTATCAGATAATGCATTTTATCCTCCCGGTTAATCAGTGTTGATCGGCCTGATGTCAGTTTGCTTTTTCTTGCCTGCTTTCCGGCCCTGCATAGGCGCACAGCGCGGGATCAAAAATCGTTTTCCACTCCTTAGCGGTATCCACAACCGTCCAGCCATAGCGCAACGCCAGCGAGAGGCCGTTCACCAGTTTTCCGCTGGCGGGAGGATGGACGTCATAGGCGTATTCGCGCACGCTGTCGGTATGGTGCACCAGCAGGCCAAAAGCCTTCACCGCCGGGTTACCCGAAGTGTACTGAAGCATAGGAACATCACCATCGCTGTTGCCAAAGGCGGCGACCGGGCGGTGGCCCATAAACAGATGTATCGCGACCGGCTTGGCCGCTTCATCATCGTAGAAAGCGCCGTTCATCGTTTTCACCATTTGCGTGCCGTTCTGGCTGAGGGAAAACGCTGAGAGGGAGAATGAGCCAATGACCTGCTCCGGTGGAATGTCATACATTTTCTCTGCCAGCACGCGCATAAAATCGATGCCGCCGCCTGAGACTATCCAGGTTTTAAAGCCGTTAGCGCGCAGGTAATCCAGCAGCTGGCGCATCGGCTGGTAGCCGAGCTGGTCGTAGCGACAGCCGAAACGCGGATGGCGCTGCGTGGCGACCCAGTTGCTGACCCGTTGCGCAAACTCATCCGTCGTTATATTGCTGTGCGTCAGCGTGAGGAGCTGCATTAATCCCTTTTTTCCGCCCTGCATGACCTTTTTCAGATCGTTATCGATCGCGGCATTGACCAGAGGATCCTGCTGCCATTCAGGATGCTGCGGCGCCAGGCGCTTAATCTCATCAATCATAAACTGTAGCTGAAACGTGAGCGGCGCTTCCGGCCACAGAGTACCGTCGTTATCAAACACCACGTAGCGCTGGCTAACAGGAATAAAATTTTTACCAGGCTGCGTGGCTTCGCTCACCCATTTCTCAATCGCCTGTTTCGATGCGCCGCTGCGCCATGCGCTGAGTGAGGGCGCATCGGCGGCATAGGTTGCGTTAAGGCCCGCTGCCAGCAGTAGCGCAACGTAAAGCGTTGTTTTCATCTCTTATTCCTTTTTACCGGGGTAAGCTCAGGAAGCGGAACAGGCCGCCAGAAGGTGCGTATGCGCTGGAGGATGAAGCGTATGGCATGGCAAAACGCCCGCCGGAAAACGATGAGCATCGCCAGCAGCGCCGCCACGATCGCGCCGCTGACCAGCAGGGCGCGCCAGGCTACGGGCGCTTTCGCCTGAAGTGCCTGTTCGCCGCCTGCCGTGCGCGGCGCGCCAATCTCATAACGGGCACCGGGAAGTTCAGCCTGTTGCCATATCTGCTGACGGGTATCCCACCAGCGTAAGCGCACCGGCGGCAGGGTCAGGTCGCCCGCCGCAGAAGGCAGATAGCGCAGACGCTCCTCCCGCTGCGCGCCGGTAATTTCACCGCGTCCATGCGTCAGGGGAGTATTGACGGGCGGCAGGCGCTGCGTACCGGAGCCGGGAATGGCATAGAGCAGTTGCGGAATTTGCGCGGCAGTCACATCGCTGGCACGCAGCGTCACCACGCGTTCTATCACGTCGCCAACGTGCAGCTCTTGATCCTCTGCGGCACGATAAAGCCGCCATTTTTGCATTAATTGCAGGCTGCTGGCGGGTAAAAACCGATCGGGCTGAAGCACGCCCCCGGGCCAGACGACGTTTTTTTTCAGCGCCGGTAGCTGGAGCGTTTTCGGCGGTTGCCCCGCCGAACGCATCACAATATCGATCGCGGGCAGGCGAAGCTGGCCCCGATCCCAGGCCATCACCTTGCGTTCCATACGAATACCGCTCCAGCTGATGCCCTGGCTTTTTCGCGTGACAAGCTGGTTGGGCAGCGGCGTGGTTAACAGGCTGCCGTTTTCTATCACCATCTCAGGCCACTGCGGGGGCGGGGTGAACCAGCTGTCGGTCCAGAAGGTGACGGCCAGGGTAACAGGTTGTCCGGGGACCAGTTGATTGGGCGCGTTCAGCTCGCGCGTCATTGTCATATCCGCGCGGGCAGGCAAACAGAGCATCAGCAACAACAGAGCGAAGCGTCGCATCACCGGTCCTCCGCTGGCGCTGAACGGTAAAGGTTTTCCAGCAGGCCGCCGGGGGAGAGGGTAAGGTTCTCATACCACTGCTCGGCAGAAGGCGCCCTGCCGCTGACCGGCTGCATATCCTGCTGATTCACACCCTGCTCAGGCTGCAAATCATGTTTGATTTCATCAGGATCTTCATCCGCCTCCGTTCGCTGGCTGGCCTGGCGATCCCGCTCTTTCTGTCTGAGCTGCATCACGATTTGCGCGATGCTGGCGCGATTCTGCTGCGCCATTTCCCAGTCAGGCCGCAGGCTTAAAGCCTGGTCGTAACTGTTCAGCGCCTGCTGCCAGGCTTTTTGCTGCGCATAACCGTTGCCGATCCAGAGCAAGGTTTCCGGCGATGCGGGCGCCCGGCGAAAAGCGGCCAGCGCCGCAGGGTAATCTTTCGCATAATAGAAGGCGATCCCCTGTCGCAGCGGATTCTGAAAGTGCTGCGCTGCCTGGGCATAGTCGCCACGATCGAATGCGTTCTGTCCCTGTACATCCGGCGGTATCCAGGCGTCCAGTAGCGCAGCGGCGCTGTCTGGCGAAAAAGTCAGTAATGGCAGTACCAGAAGGCCGAGGCAGAGCAGTTCCCGCCGCCATAGCAGCAGCAGGAACAGCGCCGGAATGATGAAAAGGTAGCCGCTATTTTGCCACTGTAAATCCTGTCGGGCATTCTGCTGGGCGCTGATGCTCTGCTGAATATGACCGATCACGACCGCAAGATCGTCATCCTCTGCCGTAACCAGCGTCACCGGGATACCGGCATCGCGAACCTCTTCGAAGCGGGACACGTTCAGCCGTGTGTCAATGCTCTGAGACGCCATGGTTTCCGGCAGGCTGCCGCCGTTAGCCGTTCCCGGCACCCAGATTTGCAGCGGCAGCGTCTGTTGTTTAAGCCAGTTGATATCCTGTGGCGCAAGGTTGTCGGCCACCAGGATCAGCGCGCGGGGAGCCTCCGGCGCGGCGGGGAAATTCTTTAGCGCCAGGGCGATTGCCTGCGGCAGGCCGGAGCCTTCGCCCTGCGGCAAAAGGGTGGGCTGCTGCGCCGAGAGAAACAGATTATAGAAGCCGGTATCGCCGGTCAGCGGCGTTGTCAGAAACGCGCCGGCGCTGTAGACCACCAGGCCAAAATGGCTGCCGGGCATCTGCGCCATCAGCGAGGCGATTTTATGCTGCATTCGCTGATGGCGGTTCGGCGGCAGATCCTGTGCCAGCATGCTGAGATCCTGTTGCAGGATCACCATCACGTTATTGTCGGGGGTAAAGGACGCAGGCAACGCTTTCTGCCAGCTTGGCCCGGCCAGCGCCACCACGCCGCAGGCAAACAGCCAGGGCAGGGCGCGACGCGCCCTCTGGGGCCTGCCTTTGATCAGCGCACCGGCAAAAGGCGCCGCCATAATGCGGTGCCAGGCGCTGGCGGAGCGGCGCATCAGGAAAATCAGCAGCGGGCAGAGGAGCAGACCGAGCAAGCGCCAGGGATAGAGAAAATGGAAATCACTCATGCGTGGCCTCTGCGGGATCCGCGATAAAGGGTCCACAGGAGCAGCATCGTCAGCGCCAGCACCAGCGGCCAGGCGAACAGAGGACGATGCCACGAGAGTCCCAGCGTTTTAACCTGTTCCGGGGTCAGCGCGTCTATCGCCTGCCAGACCTGCGTCAGGCCATCGCCCTGAGTGGCGGCCTGCCAGGCTTTGCCGCCGGTCATTTGGGCGATGCGGGCTAGCAGTTCGCCGTCAACCTTATCCTCGCCGCTGCTGCTTTCATCGCCGAAGGCGATGGTGTGCACCATAACGTGGTGCGATGCCGCGAGCCGGGCGGCCAGCATCGGGTCGAGCTGTGAGGCCGTGTCATTGCCATCCGTCAGTAAAATAGCCAGCTTAGCGGCGTCGCTTTCCAGGCTGCTGTCCAGCAGCTTGACCGCCACGCCCAGCGCATCGCCGATAGCCGTCTGCTGGCCCGTCATCCCTGGCGCAAGTTGGGAAATCCGCGCCTGAAGCGCCTGCTTATCCTCGCTGATGGGGGCAAATGGCCAGGCCTGGCTGGCAAAAATCACTAATCCGATACGGTCGTGTTTACGCTGACGGATAAAAGTCCGTACGGTTTTCTGCACCGCCTGTAGGCGGGTTTGCCCCTCCTGCGCATCGTTTTTGTCCATCGAGCCGGAGACATCAAGGATTAATACGATATTGCGCATCGGTTTACTCTGCGGCTGCGGCGGCATCAGATATTCCGGGCGCGCCAGCGCCGCCACCATCAGCATCCAGACGGACCAGAACAGCAGCTGATTGCGCCAGCCCGGCTGAGGAGCCGGCGTGGTGAGCTGAAGTTCTTCCGCCAGCGTCGGCAGAAAAGGGACACGCACCTGCTCGCTGACCGGCTGTCCGGGCGGTAAAAGATAGCGCGCCAGCAGCGGTAAAAACAGCAGCACGCCTGCCCAGGGCCAGGCAAAATCGAAGCGGGTAAATAATTCAGACATCGGGCAGGCTCTCCAGCCAGCGCCCTAACTGCCCGGCAACGCGCTGCTGTAGCGCGCGATCCAGCTGATTTTCAGGCTGACAGTAGCGAAGGCTCAGCGCGGCGCGTAGCTCCTCATCCAGCGGCGTCTGCGCCAGCAGCTGGCCGGGCGTTTGCCACTGGCTGACTTTGCTGCGCGGATGATGCACCAGCAGCACACGCTTGATTAAGGTCATCCAGCTATCAACGGTCTGCTCTGCCAGCTGCCGCCGAGCTTCCCGCCGCCAGCGATTGCGGCGATAGCGGGCCAGCCGTCCGATCGCGCTTATCGCTATCGCCAGCAACAGCAGGCTGCCCAGCACGTACCAGCCCGGCGGCAGCGGGAACCAGGCGGCGCTCTCCGGCAGGGCGGGATGCTGCAACGCAGGCGTGCTAAATCCTTTTGCCAGCATGGGCATCCTCCCGTTGCAGCTGCGGCAGGAGCGCTTCGCCAGTCACAATATTTTTAACGGTGACGCCGACTCGCTGTAAGCGGCGTTGCTGACGGGCCAGGCGATCGGTAACGCTTTCCTGAATGCCGTCACGTAAGGAGGGTGATAGCGCGAAGGCGGTTTGGACCTTGTCATAAAAGGCGGCTAGTTGACCATGGGCGGGCAGGCGGCGATGTAAATCATCCAGCGTCACGAACGCCGTGATATCGCAACGCTGGCGGAGGCGGGCCAGCACTGCCTCACAGCGAGCGTCGAGATCGTGAAAATCGCTGATGACGGCGAGCCAGCATCCCGGCGCCAGCAGCGGGGCGATGCGCTGCAAAACCTCATGGAGCGGCAGATTTTGCGCGGCGTTCTGCGCATACTGATCGGGCAGCAGAGCATTAAAGCGGGCAATGTCGTTAAGGATTGGCATCAGGCTGCGCCGGGGGGAGCGGCAGGGATGCACGGCCATCTCGTTATTGCCGGGAATGGCACAGCCAAGCCGATCGCCATCGTGCCAGCTTCGCCACGCCAGCAAAGCGGCGATTTTCGCCGCGGCCACCGACTTCATCTGTACGCGGGTGCCAAAGTACATATCCAGACGCTGGTCGGCCAGCAGAAAAACCGGCCTTTCACGCTCTTCATTATAAAGCCGGATCCAGGGCGAACGCAGGCGTGCCGTCGCCTGCCAGTCGATCATCCGCACATCATCGCCCGCCTGATAGCGGCGCAGGCTGTCAAAGTTGAGGCCGCGCCCCTGCTGGCGCGAGGCTCGTTCGCCCGCCAGCGCGCCGGGCGGGATCTGGCCCGGTGGGTTATCCAGCCGCTGTGCGTCTGTCGCCAGCGCCATCAGTTCCGCCGTGCCGATCGTCAGCTGGGATGTCATTACGCCACCACCGCATCAAGCAGCATGGCAATAGCCCTGTCGGGCGAGCAGTTGTCCGCATTCGCCTGATAGCTCAGCAGCAGCCGGTGGCGTAATACCGCAGGCGCAATGCGCTGAATATCTTCCGGCAGGACCGCGTCGCGCCCATCCAGCCAGGCGCAGGCGCGCCCGCAGCGGTCCAGCGCCAGCGTACCGCGCGGGCTAATACCGAGACTGATATAGCTGGCGAACGTCTCGCTGACCGTGTCGGGGTGACGCGTCATCTCCACCAGATTCACGATGTACTGCTCAACGGCAGGCGCCACGTAAACACTGGCAATTTCACGCCAGCATTCGGCGATATCCGGCTGGCTGATTTGCAGGACGGCGTCGTGGTCACCGGGCGGGGACGGTTGGGTCGTCTGGTATTTCGCCTGCTGCTCCGCCCGCACCAGCTGCATCACCTGCTGTTCGTGCGCTTTTGAAGGGTAGCCGACGATGATTTTCATCAGAAAACGGTCGAGCTGCGCTTCCGGCAGCGGCCAGGTTCCTTCCTGATCGACGGGGTTTTGGGTGGCTAACACCATAAACACGCCGGGAAGCGGCCAGGTTTTGCCGGCCACCGTGACGTGCCGCTCCTCCATCGCCTCCAGTAAGGCGGACTGAACGCGGGCCGAGGCGCGGTTAATCTCATCGGCCAAAATCAGATTGCCAAAAACAGGGCCAGGACGGAAACGGAACTGCTCTTCCTCCCGCGTCGCGTGCTGCTGATAAATCTCGCTGCCGGTAATATCCGAGGGCAGCAGATCCGGGGTGAACTGAATGCGGCTGAACTCCCCTTCCACATGACGCGCCAGCTCGCGCACCGCACGGGTCTTCGCCAGTCCCGGCAGCCCCTCCAGCAATACGTGCCCGTCACAGAGCAGGGCGACGATCAGCATCCGCACCAGCTCCTGCTGCCCAATCACCTGCTTATTCATGCTGGCTTCCAGCGCCAGCAGCTTTTCGCGGTTATTCATCATGCATGTTCCACCGGACGTTGCAGAAGCGTGGCGATGCCGACCAGCATCGGCTGCGCATAGTGAAAGAAGGCCTTGATGCCGGGGCAGAGATAGTTCAGCCCCAGCTCGCCCTCTTCAGTGCGGACAATGCGGTTTTTTGGACATTCGCCGTAACAGAGCTTGAGATAAGGGCAGCGCTTGCAGGCGGCTGGCAGCGTCTCGCGCTTGCCGAGGCCAAACGCCTTTTGCCGCTCAGAAAAAGCCATATGCGCCAGTTTGGTGGACTGAACATTGCCGAGCTGATACTCAGGGTAGACGTAGTGATCGCAGGAAAATATGTCGCCGTTTTTCTCAATAGCCAGCCCCTTGCCGCAAAACTCGGAGGTGATACAAATCTGCGCGGGCATCCCCATCGTTTGTGCGACGGCGGTTTCGAATAAATTGACCTGAACGCGCCCGAGATCGTTATTGACCCACTCTTCAAAAACGGCAATGAGAAAGCGGCCCCAGTCATCAGGATCGACTGACCAGTCGGTAACGATAGAATCAAGATCGCCGGGTTTCGCCCTGCGGGAGCCCGTGATCGGAATCGTCTCGTCGCGCCAGAACTGCGGGGCGGTCTGTTTGAAATTGACCGGCTCAACGCAGGGGTTAAACTGAATATAGGTTGCGCCCAGTTCCCGCGTCAGGAAGCGATAAACCTCCAGCGGAAAGCGCGCATTGGTACGGTTCACCGTCACCAGGGCGTTAAAAGGGACCTGGTGCCGCTTCAGCGCCGCCACTCCGGCCATCACCTTGTCGAAGGTGGGTTTGCCGCTGCGGGTTACGCGATAGCGGTCATGCAGCTCCGCCGGCCCATCAATCGATATGCCGACCAGAAAGTGATGCTGCCGCAGAAAGCGCGCCCAGCTGTCGTTAAGCAGGATGCCGTTGGTCTGCAAATCGTTTTCAATTCGCTGGCCGGGCTTCTGGTACTTTTTCTGGAGCGCAACGATTTTTTCAAAGTAGCCGAGCCCCATCAGCGTGGGTTCACCGCCCTGCCATGAGAACACCACCCGATCGCCATCCTGGCTGTCGATGTACTGCTGAATAAAGGTTTCAAGCACTTCATCGCTCATGCCGCTGTGTCTGTCCTGCTCCAGCAGCTGCTCTTTATGCAGATAAAAACAGTAGTTACAGTCAATATTGCAGCGCGAGCCGGTCGGTTTCGCCATCACATGGAACCGGCGCTGATAGGCAGGCCCTTTGCCACTGAACTTCTCCGCTGTGGGCAGCGGTTTGACCGGCAGAGTTGTGCTGAACTTCATGAACGCCTCCTGAAGACCGGGCGGCAAAACCCACCCGGTGTGATAACCCGTGCATCAGTTGGTGGCGGGGGTGCCTTCTTCAAAGAGTTTCTGCACGTCGGAAACGGTAAAGGAGCCCGGCTTCTGGCGTGGCGGAAATTCTTTAAAGCTCTCAAGCATGTCAGCGGCATACTTCTGCGCGCCGCCGAGCAGGAACAGGCGGTCATAGAACCAGTGGTTATAATCCATTCCGGTATCACCCCGCTCAAGTGGATCGATTTCCAGATCGAACAGCAGCGGCGTACGCAGTTTGACGAACGGATATTTCCACAGCTCCAGTCCCGTATGCTCCTGAATCATAAAGTGCGCCTTCCAGCGACCGTAACGCATCGCCAGCAGATCGCCATCATCGCTCCAGTAGAAGAACTCTTTACGCCGATCGGGGCCTTTGCCCTGCAGATAGTCGAGCTGGTTATAGCCATCAAGATGCACTTTGTAGGTCATGGCGCTGGTCTTGTAGCCCTTCAGCAGCTGCTGCTTAATATCCGGTACGCCAGCCGCCGCCACGAGCGTCGGGAACCAGTCATTACTGCCGAAGATATCGTTGATCATGGTGCCGGGCTTGATATGACCCGGCCATTTGACCATCGCCGGAACGCGGAAACCGCCTTCCCAGCCGGTGTTTTTCTCACCGCGGAACGGCGTCATGCCGGAGTCAGGCCAGGTGGCGATCATCGGCCCGTTATCGGTGGTGTAAAGCACGATGGTGTTATCTTCGATGCCAAGATCTTTAATCTTCTTCAGCACCTCGCCCACCATCTTGTCATGCTCGACCATCCCGTCTGCATAATCCCCCAGACCGGTTACGCCCTGACTTGAGGGCTTGATGTGGGTTTTGTTATGCATACGGGTGGTGTTGAACCAGGTGAAGAAAGGCTTGTTGGCTTTGACCTGCCGCTCCATAAAGTCATTGTTGGCCGCCAGGGTCTCCTCATCCACCGTTTCCATACGCTTAACGTTTAGCGGGCCGGTATCTTCAATTTTGCCATCAGCCGTCGACTTGATGACGCCGCGCGGACTAAACTGCTTGCGGTATTCCGGATCTTTTGGATAGTCCGGGTTTTCCGGCTCTTCCTCGGCGTTCAGGTGGTAGAGGTTCCCCATAAACTCATCAAAACCGTGGGCGGTAGGCAGGAATTCGTCGCGATCGCCGAGGTGGTTTTTACCGAACTGGCCGGTTGCATAGCCCAGCTGTTTAAGAATGGAGGCGATGGTGGGATCTTCTTTCTGTAATCCTTGCGGCGCGCCGGGCATGCCGACTTTACTCATCCCGGTGCGGAAAGGCATCTGGCCGGTGATAAAGGATGAGCGCCCGGCCGTGGAACTTTGTTCAGCGTAGTAGGAGGTGAATTTTGCGCCTTCAGCGGCAATGCTGTCGATATTCGGGGTTTTATAGCCCATTGTCCCCTGGTTATAGCTACTGATATTCCAGTAACCGATGTCGTCACCAAAGATCACCACAATATTTGGCTTGCCGCTGTTTTGCTCCGGCGCGGTTTGTGTACTACTGGCCGGGGCCGCGTAAGCACTGGTCGCGCAGCAGGCGACGGTTAACATCGAGGCGAGCAGCGATTTACAAAATGGCACTTTTGACATTTCCTTGCTCCATATGAGTGGACTTTCGGTGGAAAGGCGCATAACCAACCCGTTCCGTTAGCTTGCTCTGGACGATTTTTGGCGGCGCACCCCCTCTCGTTACCCGATCAAAAGATCCGGCTGTAGTTAATACCGAAAAAGTACAGGGCAGGCGTGTCGTATCTGCCTTTGAGCAGGGGCGAGGAAACGGCCGCCGTTTCGATATGCGCGTACTCAAACGCCAGGCCAAGGCTGCTGGCGGGATCTAGCTGATAGCGGCCACCCACGCCCCAGCGCCAGGTGTCGCCGGAGGGCATGGTCAGTGAGGTGTCGTTTTGATCGCGATAAAAGCTGCTGTCGAAGGCCACCCCGGTGTTAAATGTCCAGTCAGGATGAGGCATGAACTGGGCGCCAAGCGCGGCATGCCAGGTATCGCGCAGTCGGTCATTTTCGCCAACGCGATTACCTGCGACGGTAATCTTACTGTTGCTGTAATCGCTCCAGTCCTGCCAGCCCAGATCGCCCATCAGCGCCCAGCGGTCATTTAACTGATGAAACAGGCTGACCATCAGCTGCTGTGGCGTATTGACGCTGGCGGCGATGGGCAGGGTATAAGAGGGAGAGTTATTGATTCGATCGAGCTGGCGGGTATTACTGACGTTGAAGTCATAACCGGTCCGGCTGGTATAGGTCAGCCCGACGCGGGTTTGCGGGGCAAACTGCCAGAGCGCACCGAGCTTCACATTGATTGCCCAGTCGTGGTCGGAGAGCTCATCGCCCCGGGCGCGTTTTATTTTTAATATGCCGTAATTCATGCCCAGTCCCGCGCCCAGCGACAGCACGTCATTATATTGCCAGGCAACGGCGGGCATTAAGGTCATGCCGAGCAGAGTGCTCTCTTTAATAAGATCTTCACCCGTCCACTCACCAAAATCGAGGCCCAGGCCATAATTGCCATAAAAGCCAATGCCTGCGCTGAAAGCGGATGAAAGTCGCTGCGAATAGAAAGCGCTGCCACCGGGAAACCAGCCAATCACATTGCCGGGGCTGTCGCCACTGAGACGGGCGTCATCGTCCAGCCGGTAAGGCGCGTCGCCGTATAATCCCTGAGCGCCCAGGGTGAGCATGCTGTCCGGCAACCGCGTCATGCCTGCCGGATTGGTAAAAAGCGTCGAGGCATCCTGCGCGCGCGCCGCCTGACCCGCGCCCGCCAGCCCGATGTCTTCAGTGCCGATCTCATATAAATAAAGACCGCTTGCTCTGGCCGTTGACAGGCCAAACAGGATGATAAAGAAGAGTCTTTTTCGCATGTATCTCTCTCTCAGCATCATTCCATGATGAGATAAGTGATAAAAAACCCAGGCTGCGATAAAGCGCTGCGGCGACCAGAGGCCGGGCAGGAAAATGACGAAAAGTAATGAATTTTGAAATATCTCGTTAAGAACTTAAGTTAAATTCCAAGATTGCACAAGTGTTGTAAAAAATTAGAACATGCTCTTTTCATTAATGTGACGGGGGGCGTTTTTCAGAAAGTTGCGCTGCAGTAAAAGACGTTTATTGAATAAAAAATCTTTTTACAGGCTTATTTTAGTTCCGGTAATAAATAGTATTTTATCAGTGTAATTCACTGCGTCAGCGAGCGAGGGTGTGCCGGGCAGACGGCTCTGACAGCTGTTTACGCGGGCGGGGATACCTTTTTTTTTCAGAAGGATAATGGCAGGGGCGTTGAATTCTTTTCTGGCCCGTTAGCGTCTCTGTACCGGTAGCATCATGGGCACCTTACGGGCCCGGAATGACGAGGGAAATAGCGCTGATGAATATCAGGGCCATCGCCTGATGACAAGGGCGGTATTAATGCCTCCAAAAGCAAAATTGTTGCTCTGTAAAAACTCACAATCGATTTTACGCGCCTCTCCCATGATGTAATCCAGCTCGCCACAATTGGCATCGGGCTGCGTCAGATTCAGCGTCGGGGCAAACCAGCCTTCGCGCATCATTTGCAGGCTCATCCAGGCTTCCAGCGCGCCACAGGCGCCCAGCGTATGGCCGAAATAACTTTTAAGCGAAGAGATGGGGACACCGTCGCCATAAATGGCCGCCGTTGCCTGGCTTTCTGCCACATCACCACGTTCGGTTGCCGTGCCATGAGCGGAGATATAGCCGATATCCTGCGCGCTTAAGCCCGCCATTTTCAGGGACTGCGCCATACAAATCTGCATAGTTTCGCGCTGCGGCTGGGTAATATGAGCGGCGTCGCAGTTGGTGGCAAAACCGATAATCTCGCCGTAAATAGTGGCTCCGCGAGCTTTGGCATGTTCCAGTTCTTCCAGGATTAACGTGCCGGCACCCTCGCCAATCACCAGCCCGTCACGCGTTGTATCAAACGGCGCAGGGGTGGTTTTCGGTGCGTCGTTGCGCTGGCTGGTGGCGAACAGCGTGTCAAAGACTGCGGCCTCTGACGGACAGAGCTCTTCAGCGCCGCCTGCAACCATCACCGTCTGATAGCCATGACGGATCGCTTCCCACGCGTAACCAATGGCCTGGCTCCCGGAAGTACAGGCGCTGGATGTTGGGATCACGCGGCCACGCAGGCCGAAAAACAGCCCGGTATTGACAGCGGTAGTGTGCGGCATCATCTGCACGTAGGTGGTGCCGGTAATGTTATTGGTGTGCTTTTCTGTCAGCATGGTCGCGAACTCGCTCACCGGACCGGTACTGCCAGTGGAGGAACCATAGGCGATGCCGGTCTCACCACTGGTCAGCACCGGATCGCCAATCAGTCCGGCCTGTTCCAGCGCCAGTTCGCTGGCGCGGGTGGACATCAGCGAGACGCGGCCCATGGCGCGAATGCGCTTGCGAGTATAATGTTCCGGCAGGGTGAAATCGTCGATCGGCGCGCCGAGCAGCGTGTGCAGTCCGTCATAAATCTGCCACTCCGGCATTTTGCGCACGGCATTTTCATAAGCCAGCAGCCTGGCAGAGACTTCCTGCCAGTTTTCTCCAAAGGCGGTAACGCCGCCCATGCCTGTAATCACGACACGACGTGTCATAACATCCCCCCGTTGATGGAAATAACCTGACGGGTGACGTAACCCGCAATATCGGACATTAAATAGCTCGCCAGACCGGCCACTTCGTCTGCCTGGCCCATACGCTTCATTGGGATCATCGCCATCGCTTCTTTCAGCGCGGCCTCTTCCATTTCAATCATTCCGGTCTCGATCAGCCCCGGTGCAATACAGTTGACGGTGATTTTACGTTTTGCCAGCTCAATCGCCAGCGCTTTGGTGGCGCCAATGATGCCCGCTTTCGCCGCGCTGTAGTTGACCTGCCCACGGTTACCCATCACGCCAGAAACTGATGACAGGGTAACGATCCGTCCCCCTTTTCGTGCGCTAATCATCGGCATAATGCAGGGCTGTATCACGTTATAAAAGCTGTCAAGATTGGTGTGGATCACCGCGTCCCAGTCATCCTCGCTGAGCGCCGGGAAGGCGGCGTCACGGGTGATACCCGCGTTGTTCACCACGCCGTACCACGCACCGTGGGCGTCGGTTTCCCGCTCCAGCACTTCACGACACTGTTCGCGGTTGGCAACGTCGAAACTCAGCAGGCGACCGGTGCCGCCAGCGGCAACGATGCTATCCAGCGTCTCCTGCGCGCCGTGCGTATCACGATGATAGTGGATGCCAACGATGAAGCCGTCAGCCGCCAGCTGGCGGGCGATGGCGCGGCCGATACCTTTACTGGCACCGGTAACCAGAACTGAACGACTCATGCTGAGGCTCCCTTAAATAGCGTGGTGAGTTCTTCCGGCGTGGGCTGAAAGGTATTTACGCGGCCGGTGGCCAGCGTCGCTTTGCCGGCGTCAATGGTACATTCGAAACTGCCGAAACGCGCATCCTGCATCAGCAGTTTAACGCTGATGGACAGCATCTGACCTGCGGGTAGAATGCCGGCCGCACACGTTAACTCGCGCGCGCCAAGCACCATTCCTAATGCAATACTGTTCTGACCCTGCTGGTGACGGTGCCAGCCCGACCAGACGCCGACGGTTTGCGCCATCAGCTCCAGAGCGAACCAGCCGGGAAGATCGCCCTGCAGATCGAGAAACGGTGCCAGTACGCCATCTGCCGTTACGCTGACCTGGCAAATGGCGTCGGTGTCGGTAACGCTCTCTACCGTGTCAAGCAGCAGCATCGGGGCGTCATGCGGCAGGTATTCGCCGGGTGATAAATAGAGGCTCATGAAATTCTCCCGAGCAGAATACTGGCGTTATTGCCGCCAAAGGCGAATGAGTTTGAGAGGATCACCGGACGTTCGAGCGGCTGTGGCCGGGCGATAACCCCACAGGGCGGCAGCGCGGGATCGGGCGGAGAGAGGGTGAAATCCTGCGCCGGAAGCGGTAAGTCCCGCTGTAAAATTAGCATGCCGAGCGCCGCCTCGGTGATCCCTGCCGCACCGAGCGTATGTCCGGTCAGGTGTTTGGTCGAGCTACAGGGAACCCGTTCCCCGAACAGCGCATTAACCACTTTCGCTTCGATGCGGTCATTGAGCAGAGTGGCGGTGCCGTGCAGATTAATATAACCCACCGCGTCCGGCGCGATACCCGCATCGCTGAGCGCCTGAGTAATGGCGCGCACCGCGCCTTCGCCTTCCGGATGAGGCGCTGAAATATGGTACGCATCGCTGGATTCTCCCACGCCGAGCAGCGCGACGGACTGCGGTTCGCGCGTCAGCAGCATCAGCGCGGCGCCTTCACCGATGGTGATGCCGCAGCGGTCACGACCAAAGGGCTGACACAGGGCCGGTGAGAGTGACTCCAGGCTGTGGAAGCCGTTCACCGGCATGCGGCTGAGCGTATCCGCACCGCCGACAATCGCCATATCCGCCATGCCTGCTTCAATCAGCCGGCGTCCACTGATAATGGCCCGGGCGCTGGAGGAGCAGGCGGTGGAAAGGGTGAACGCCGGCCCGTCCAGCGCCAGCCAGTGGCTGAGAAAGCGCGACGGATCGCCCAGCTCCTGCTGCGGGTATCGCCATGCCGCACTTTCCCGGCCGTTAAGCGTCAGATCGACATGCCTGTCGCCCTCATCCAGACCGGAAGTACTGGTACCCAGCACGACAGCGATCCGGTCACGCCCATATTGTGCGATGGCTTCATCTACCTGCGGCTGTATCTGTGCCAGCGCAGCCAGCAGCAGCTGATTGTTGCGCGAGCGGTGGGCGGCAAATTTATCCGGGATAGCGGGCAGTTCGCCATCCACTCCGGCGAAAACCGCATGGGGGTTTCCCTGCAGCCAGCCGGCGCGCGGGCGCATTCCGGGCGCGATGCCTCGCGTCAGATTACGGGCAATCTCATCGTTATCGTTGCCCAGCGCATTAATCATGCCGACGGCGGAAATATAAATCATCTCAGTCACCTAAATATTGAATGGTGATGTGGTATTTGAAGACATGCTGCGTGATAGCGATCGGTTCACGCCTGCCTTTACGGTTCAGATAAGTTATCTCTGTCACCAGTTTACGGGCGGCATTACGTAATTCGCGTTTGTCGCCGCTGTCGGTCAGCGTCCAGCCCGGCGGCAGTAGCGGCTGCCACGCCGTAAGCGGCCAGTGGCTGAGCATTACGTCGGCCAGAACCTGGCTGGCTGGCGGCAGTTGCGGCACCACGATGGACTGTTCGGCATGCAGCCCTTTATCATCATAGGTGACGAGGAACAGACGTATACCGAGCGAGGAGAGGCCCGCCAGCGTGACTTTTTTCTCATCGGCGTTCAGCATCACCAGCAGCGACTGGGTTTTGCCGTTAAAGCTGCCGGTAAGCAACTGCTGTGCGCCGATCACCGGTGTAATACCCGGCGCGGGCAGCGTAACGCGCACCCCTGGCGCCAGCCACGCCTGCGGACGCGTCTGCGGCGCTTTTTGCGAATGGCTGCAACCGCTCAGGATTAACGTGGCGGCGAGCGCAGCAGCGCGCCAGAATCGGGATGTCATCATTTTCTTTTTCTCTCTTTTTTACCGGGCATCGCCAGCGGGGAGAGCAGGAATGCCGTAAAGATGCCGCTGACCAGCACAATGCCAAAACTGCTGATGGCCTGGGTGGCGCTGAACACCAGCATGCCGAGCGTCAGCAGGGTAGTCAGCATCGCCAGCGTAATCGCCAGCAGCGAGGTGAGTGGCGTTCCGCGCGGATTGCTGAAAAACAGGGTGTAGTTGATGCCGATACCCAGCACCAGCACCAGGGCCAAAAGCGAGAACAGGTTAACCGCATGGCCGCTCAGCGCTAGCACCGCCAGGCCACAGCCCAGCGAGAGCAGCGAGGGCACCAGGCTTATCAGGCCCTTGTGCCAGCCAAGTCTGATCACTGCACCGCCTGCAATCACCGCCAGCGCGACCAGCAGCAGCCCCGTCAGTACATGGCGGTAGAGGGAGAACAGGTTGTCGAAGGTGCTCTTTCTGTCCACCCAGGCCACGCCGGGAAATTTCGCGCTGAGGGCGGCCAGGGCGGTACTCTGTTTAACCGCATCTACCGGTATCAGTACGCCGCTCTGACCATTCTCCAGCGTCAGCCATAACAGACGCCATCCTTCACTCGCCGGGCTGGCGAGCCACGCATCGACGCTCACCGGCATGGCATTAAGATCGGGCTTAACCGCCGTCAGGCCGGTTTGCTGCAACGTGCGGGCTACCACGGGCGCGGCGTTTTTCAGCAGGACGAGGTCCTGTTGTTGACGGGCGAGTGAATTGAGTGGAACGGTACGGTAGCCGCCAAGCAACCCTTCTGCTTTCACCTGCGCCAGCGCAGGGGAAAAGGCTTCCAGCCGCTCCAGCGTCTGCTGCGGCGTGTCGCCATATACCACGAACCATTTTTGATCGACGCTCTGGCCGGTCAGGGCGGTAATGGCTCTCTCCTGGTCCAGAAGCGTTTGCGGCAGCGCCTGAAGTTGAGAAATGTCATCATCCACGCGCAGCGTGACGATACCTGCCAGTGAAAAGATCGCCAGCGCCACCGGCAGGCCAACAATCAGTTTTTTATTGCGCCGCCACGCGGCGAGCCAGCGGAGCATCAGCACCATGGCCGGGATTGGGCGCACCGGCAACCCCCTGCATAGCCACGGCTGCCAGAAAATGACCGTCAGGCAGGAGGCGCTCAGCCCCACGGCAGCGAATACCGCCAGCTGGCGAATCGCGGGGAAGGGCGCGAACATCATGATCAGATAAGCTGCTACCGTCGTCAGTAATGCCAGCAGCAGCGCCTTACGGACTTTGTCCAGGCTTTGCCACGGCGAGGCATCATTGCCATGTACCATGCGCTCGGTCAGATAGTAGAGCGTATAGTCGGCGGAGATGCCGATGATGCTCATGCTCATCACCAGCGTCATCAGGTGAAGCTCGCCGAAAATCAGCAGCGTCGCCAGGGTTCCCGCCAGCGCGCCAGTCCCTATGGAGAGCAGGCACAGCAGCAGCGGTCGCAGCGAACGGAACACGGCTAAAATCAGTAAAATCACCCCAGTCAGGGTAGCAACGCCAAGGGTGGAGACATCGTGCTTCGCCTGCTGACTGGCGTAATCGCTGTAAAAAACCGTACCGCGTGACAGCAATTTCGCCTGCGGATAGCGCGTTTCTAACGCTTGTTGCAGCTGCTTCAGGGTGGTCACCAGCTGATGCGTTTGCTGCATATCAAATGAAGAGCCCGCCAGCTCGCCATGCAGTAAATACCAGTAATTACCCTGCGTATCCTGGGTGACCAGCCAGCCATCCATCAGCCGCAGACGCTGACCGTTTTTGGCCATCGCCAGCTGCGAACCGCGCATCAGCATTAGCGGATCGTTCTGGAGTTCTTTACCGCTGACCCCAGAAAACGCTGAATAGATCTGCGAGAGGATCCACTGCGCTTGAGCTTCACCACCGTGTTGCAGGCGGGCGCGGGTTGCGTCATCGATTAGCCCGTTACGGTGCTGCCAGAAAAATGTTCCCCACGCCTGCTGGCTGGCGGCATCCATCGGTCCTTTCACCGCCGCCAGCACCTGAGGTTTTTGCAGCAGGGCGAGCCAGTCGCGCGCCACCTGCGGGTCGGCCTCTTTGCCCGGGCTTACCAGCCAGACCAGCTGACGGTCGAGGCGCTGAATAAAACCGTCGTTGAGGGCTGGCGGGATCTCGCCCAGCGTCTGTTTCGGCAGCATCGCGAGGACGCTGCTGTTCAGCCGTGCCTGAGGTAATAGCGTCAGCAACAGACCCAGCATAATCAGGCAGGCGATTCCCCATAACAGGGCTGGGGCTTTACGGTTATGGTGTGGCAAAGCGTTGGCGTTCGTCATGGGTCAGATGTGCGGGCGTCAGTTGATGCTGAGAAAGCACGATGTCAGTGCGGTCGCCCTGTTTATCATGCAGTTGAACGCTTTCCAGATAGCGCGCTCCGGCTAAATCGATGCGGGTAAAAATCTTATCCAGTGGCGTGGTGGTTGGCGTCAGGCGCAGCGTCCAGCGGCCTTTGCCTTTATCAGCAAAATCGAGGCGGAAATTTTGCGCCAGCACCTCGGGATCTGCCCGGAACAGCGCGCGCAGCAGGTGATTAAACTGGAACATTTGCGGGTTGGTGTCGGCAGAGATTACCTGTGGTGGCTGGCCGTTGATCGCCTGTACCATCCGGCGATCGTCCAGTAGCAGCTGCATCGGGAACGGGCTGGTTTGATCCCAAAGCAATCCCTGATCACGGGCGATCAGCATGTCCCCCTGAGATCGCAGCGGCTGCGGCAGACCCTTAATGATCCGGGTTTGATCAAAGTGGGCGCGAATTACCGGCTCTCCGGCAAAGCGCTGCTGCAGATCGTCGAGTGTCAGCGCCGTGACGAATGGGCTGAGGAACAATAGCAGCAGTGGCAGGAACTTCATGGCGTTACTCCCATACGTTCAAACAGAATGTCCGGACTGACGAAGCACAGCTCGTGACTCTTCTCCTCCACCGCGACCTGAATGGTGTAGCCCGTGGTGGCGCGTTTGCCGGTATCCGCATCGAAAATTTCGTAGCCGATACGCAGGCGATTTTCAAACTCCTCAATGCGGGCGCGCACGCGAATACGCTGCTCGAAAGTCAGGACATTGCGGTATTTAATATGGGCGTCCACCACCGGCCACAGATAGCCAGAGGCTTTCATCTGCCGGTAGCCATAATCGAACTGGTTAAGCAGCGCCTCGCGGGCAATTTCGAAGTAGCGGAAATAGTGGCCATGCCACATCACGCCCATCATATCTACGTCATGAAACGGGATGGAAAGCTCTACTTCGGCCGTAAAACGGGGATCGTCAAGCATCCTCTACTCCTTGTCTTTGGTATCCGGCAGCTGCCAGAAATCGAAAAAGTTAAACCAGTCGAGCGGCGACTGAAGCGCGTAGTGCTCAAGGCGGCCGGCGTAGCGGTCAGTGGCCTGCTGTAAGGCGTTCTGACGATCGGCGCGTGGCAGTAACAGCGGGTCAGCGAACGGCTCGCAGTGTATATGCAGCTTCCCTTGCTGACGCAGGGCAAAAATGAGGTTTACCGGACAACGCAGGATCGATGCCAGGATAAACGGGCCCTGCGGAAACGGGGCGGGCTGGCCCATAAACCGGCTCCAGCAGACGCGCCATTCACCGCCGCGCTGGGGATTAACCGCGATACGGTCGCCGACGATAGCAACCCACTCGCCGCGTTCCAGTTTCTCTTTCAGCAGCATGGCCGTCTCCGGGCCGATATCGGTCACCGGCATCAGATTCAGTCCGGCTTCCGGCGCCATCTCCTGCATAATCTGCTTAAAGCGCCGGGCATTGTCGCTGAAAACCAGCGCATTGATGATTTTGCTTCCCTCAAGCTGCGCCAGCGCCCGGCAGGCCTCAACGTCACCGAGGTGCGAGGCGAGCAGGAGCTTGCCCCGGGTTTCACCCTCGTGCAGCGCCTCTTTCGCGCCTGGAGCAAACACCACGTCACGATCAAATTTCAGCTCCCCGCGCCAGCTGGCGATCTTATCGAGCATGGCGTCGCCAAAGCGCAGGAAATGGTGGAAGCTGGTCAGGCGTGGTGGCACAGGCTGCTGTTGCGTACCGAGCTGTACACGCACGCGGCTGAGCCAGTTTTGCGAGGCTTTGCGCGCGCGTATGGCGGTCAGCCAGTAGACGCCAACCACCGGAAAGAGCAGAAGAGAGAAGGCTTTCCGCCCGAGAAAGCGCCACACCAGCAGCATCAGGCGCATCCCCCACAGCCCTTTTACCTCCTGCTGCCGTGACCAGTGTGGGGAAGCACGGCGCAGCAGCAGGGCAGGAATGCGGGGCAACATGCCGAAGAACAGGCGCGTATGCATCAGTGAAATACGGCAGTTATCTTTTAACGCATCGAAATGGGACAGCCCGTCTAGCGGGTAGGTGACGCGGGTCGGCACAAAATAGCTGGTATTGCCCTGCCAGTAGAGGCGCACCATGACTTCGGTATCAAAGTCCATTCGCTTGCCGAGCGTGACCCGCTGCGTCAGTTGCAGCGTTGGCGCTATCGGATAGACGCGAAAGCCGCACATGCTGTCTTTTAACTGAAGCGAAAGGGTTTCTATCCAGACCCAGACGTGGGTTATCCAGCGCCCATATAAGCGCGAGCGGGGGATGGAATCATCATAAACCGGCTGCCCGGAAATCAGCGCCGCCGGGTGCTGCTGCGCCAGCTCAAGCAGCGCAGGGATATCTTCAATAGCATGTTGCCCGTCAGCGTCTACCTGGATCGCGTGCGTAAATCCGGAGGCCGCTGCCGCTTGCAGGCCACGAATTACTGCCGAGCCCTTACCCGCATTTTCGGGCAGGCGAATCAGCGTCAGGTTGGCATCCTGTGCCGCCAGCTGCGCCAGTATCCGTTGGGTAGTTTCTTCACTGCCGTCGTCCACCACGATGCAGGGCAAGTTAAACGGTTGCAGCCGTGCCAGTACGCGGGTCATCATTGCCCCATGGTTATAACAGGGAATTACGACGCACGGATTGAGGGTTAATGACATAACCGGATCTTCCCGCTGCTGGCGGTATGGCGTGCTTCGCCGTCGTGAGACTGATAGCTGAAGGCCAGCAGCTGGCGATCCTCCTGCCAGTTCAGGGCCAGCGTGACGGTCATTTCTGGCAGCAGCGGCGCCTGAAACTTGACGTTCTGAATACTGTGAAAGCGCCACCCCGGGACGAGTACCCCGGTGGCGTAGTGCATCACCCAGTCCAGCTGAGCGACGCCGGGCAGCAGCGGTTGTACGGCAAAATGGCCCTTAAACCAGAACAGATCAGGGTTGAGATGCAAAGCGATCTTAAGCTGCTGAAGATGAGCCTGATGGCGCGTAATCTCATGGGGTTTCATGAAACAATTCCTGTAGTTGCGCATAGACACGTTTGTTCATGCTGTTTACCGGGATCGCATCGACAACGCGCCAGTAGCGGGGCACGGCGACCGGCTCCAGCCACGTCTGCAACGCACGACGCCACGTTAATTCCTGCGCTTTACCGCCGCCGCGCAGCCAGCACTGGCGGGTTTCGTCATCCAGCACCAGCACTACGCCCACGCCCTGACGTTCGCCGCGTACGACGGGCAAAACTGCCGCTTCACATATGCCTGCCAGCGACAGCAATCGCTCCTCCACTTCGCTGAGGGAGATGCGTTTATCTTCAATTTTGACCACGCGTCCCCGTCTGCCCATCAGCTGGAACCGGCCGCTTTTGTCGAACTGCAGCATATCGTCGAGCAACAGGCCATCTTCATCTGCTATCAGCGGCGAAAATACCCGAAAAACATCCTCTTCCGGATGAAATGTTACGCCAGAAAAGGGTTGCCAGGCGGCATGCTCATGTTGGCGATAGCGCCAGGCAAGGATGCCGGTTTCGGTACTGCCGTAGATTTCATCCGGCCAGACATTCAGCCAGGCGGCAGTTTGCCTCGCGTCCTGCCACGGCAGCATGCCGCCTGCTGACAGAATCATCGCCACGGGAGGCGGAGTGAGCTGGTGGTCCAGACGTTTAAGAAACGCCGGGCTGCTGACAAAAGCATAACGGTGCTGATGGCTCAGCGCGGCAAGCTGCTCGGCGTAATAAAGCATTGCCGCATGCAGCGTCAGACCGAGCGCCATCGGCAGGAAGATACGGAAGGTCAACCCGTATTGGTGCTGCGGCACGACAGAGGCCACCACGCGGCAGCCCGAGAGACGCCCGGCAAAACGCATTGCCAGCAGCGCCGCCTCGCAATCCAGTGCGCTGACCGGTTTAATGATGCGTTTCGGCTGACCGGTGGAGCCGGAGGTAAATAACTCAATAAAAGCGTTATTGCTAATGGCCGGGAACACCAGCTGTTCTGCTGTGAATCTCCCTTCTGTATCAACCACCAACAGCTCGCCCTGCCAGCTGAGGATTTTGTCACTCAGTACACCATCAAACAGCGCCCGCTGCTCATCCAGTAAGGAGACACGATTATGGCCAGGAATGACCGGCGTCTTTCCCACGTGCAGTGTCGCCAGTAGCGCGACGATAAACAGATAGCTGTTTTCAAAGCAGAGCGCCCAGCGTTCGCCCTCATGATGCTGCAACTGGCTGAGCAGCCTGGAGACATCCCGGCGCAGGTGGCCAAGCGTCCAGATACGATCGTCGAGCCAGGCGATGGGCGTTTCGGCCGGTCGCGGCGCGGTAAGCCACTGAGCCAGCGTGAGGACTGGCTTCATTGAGGCTCCCGTTTGATCACTTTACGGCGCACCAGCCATTCGCCCGCCATCAGCGCTCCCATCAGCAGGTAGGCTATCATGCCGTTCCAGGCGGCCCACTGTGCCATATCGCCATGCAGCGCGGTAAAGAGCGCAACGCTTCCATTAAAGAGGAAAAAGACGCACCAGATTTGCGTCACGCGGCGAGTATAATGCACTGCGGCTTTGGGGAGTTCGGGGGTCTGGAGGCGGGCCAGACGTTCGACGACCGGCATGGCTGACCAGAGTGACCCTCCGAAAACGGCAAGCATAACGCTGTTGATCACCACCGGGTAAAACAGCAGCAGCTGGTGTGTTTTAAGCAGAAAACTGGCGACGCAGAGTAAGCTGCCCGCGACGGCTACCACCTGAGTCACCACCTGTAATGGCCCCGCCTGCTGCCGGCTCTGACGAAAGCGGATGAACAGCAGCAGCGCCAGTAATGGCAGCAGCCAGTGCAGGCTGTTATGCGCCACGGCGCGCCAGATCAGAAACGGCCAGGTAACCAGGAGTAAGCCGGTGAGCAGTTGGATGCCTTTATGTGCGCGAGCGCCAGACATGATGAATCACTCTTCTTGCAGCAGGCGTTCTACGGCGTCGACAACATCCTGTACCGTTCGCACCGCTTTAAACTCTTCCGGCTTAATTTTTTTGCCGGTTTTCTTTTGCAGATGCACGATCATGTCAACAGCATCAATACTGTCCAGTTCCAGATCTTCATAGAGGCGCGCCTCAGGCTGAATCGCCTGTGGGTCAATTTCAAACAGTTTGACCAGCAGCGCAGAAACTTCTTCGTAAATAGCATGTTGTTCGGTCATAACGGTCTCGCCTCAGGCACGCTGCGCGTGAATGAAAGATGCCAGCGTGGCAACGGAAAAGAAGTGCTGGCGCATCTCTTCGCTCTCGGCTGACAGCACTACGCCGTACTGATTTTTTACCGCGAGCCCCAGCTCAAGCGCATCAATAGAGTCCAGACCTAAGCCATCGCCAAACAGAGCCGCCCCGGTTTCAATGTCGTCTGCGGACAGTTCGTCCAGATTCAGTGTGGTGATAATGAGATTTTTAATCTCCAGATAGAGGGCTTGCATCATTAATTCCTGAAAAAGGTAAATTACCGGGTTGTAAGTGAAGCAAAAGATGCCGGTTCAACTGCCTTGCCGCCAGCGCCGGTTCTTGCGGGTTTGCCTGATTAAACGCGTCAATGTGGACCCGTTCACGCACCTGAACGGTAAAGAGTGGCCTGGCAGGCGGCACGTTATACCACTTGCTCTGCTTATCTAACAGGTGCTCGCTACAGTGGATGACCGCAACGCGTAAATCACTGCCGCAACGTACGGCGATATTGGCTGCGCCACGCTGCAGCGTCATTTTTTCACCGGGGCGCGTCCGCGTTCCTTCGGGAAAAATCAAAATAGTATCGCCCTGTTCAAGGCGTTGCCGGCAGGCGGGTAAAAGCGCGTCAGCCTGGCTGTTGATCAGATAATCCGCCGCACGGATGACGCCGCTGAAAAAAGGGTTTTTCAGCAGGGCGCTTTTCACCAGACAGTCCGCCTCCGGCATCACGGAGGCCAGCAGCACGTAATCGATAAGCGTGGGGTGATTTGCCACCACCAGGCAACCACGCTCATGGCGCAAAATATCACTTCCCTCAATGCGATAGTCGAGCACGCCCAGCGTTTTCGCTATCGTCAAAAAAAGACGAAAGCTGGCCGCAATACTGCGGCGCGCCATGCGGCGGCGGCGGGAACTGTCCCGCACTACAATCAGCAATAAATTAAACCACACAACGGAAAGCAGCAGGCCACCGGCCCCGAAAAGGGCAAAGCAGAGTCCCGTCGTCATCAGCCGCCATGCACGGTTAATCAGGGCACCGATCTGCCTCATGTCTGGCTCCAGTGCCACTGCATCCGTTCACCGGGCAGCGTAAAAGCCTCAGCGTTATTCAGATAGTGTTGTAAAAACATCAGGCTTTGCGGAAGCGCGGCCTCCTCGCTTATGCCACCAGGCGCTGTTTCGCACCGCCATGCGTTGCCCATCTCACAGACCAGCGCCACCGCATAGGGCCAGATCGGCATCTGGGGCGGCAGACAGGGATGATAAAACGCAGGCAGAAAACCGTCAAAATCGACCATCAGCACGCGCTGATAGCCCGCCTGTAAAAGGCACATCACTTCACACAATCCCTGCTGAAAAGTCTCCTTTCCCGCTGAAAGGGAAGATGAGACCAGCGGCTGCTTTGCGATAATGGTCAGATTGCCTACGGCGGAGTTATGCACGGAGGAGGCGAAGTCGGTAGGGGAAAGCGCCTGCTCCATCGCCAGGGCGTGCAGGATACGGTAGTTACGCTCCAGTTCACCGTGGCGGCTGGTATAGAGTACGGCGTCAATGTTATGGCGACGCAGCATTGCCAGCCCGCATGCAACAGCGAGTTTGCTGCCAGAGCTGAGGCGGCGGGCGACCATCATAGGCAGATCGCTTAAGTTCCCCAGCGGGGCCGCAGGATCGATAGCGTGGGGATGCCGTGACCACTGTTGCCACTGCGCTGTTTCGCTAAGACCAGGGGCGCTGGCCTGCCAGTCAAGGATGTTTAATGCAAATTTCATTTTTCATCAACGCGCATCTGCGCTAAGCGGGTGATTTCAGTAACCTGTTGTATCCATACGTCATCTTTCAGGCTTTCTTTTGCTGGCGGCGCGCTAACTATTTCGTTCATACCGCATTTGTACTGCCAGGAGGCGCTTATTATGCCTTTTTGGTGTCTCTTCAATGAACCGAACAGAGGCCGTAATGCTATTTTTTCTTCTGGCATATCAATAAAGAATGACCAATGCCTAAGTTGTCGTGACGTTCGTCTACCTGAAATCCAGCGCTGTCGAGATAGCCGCAGAAATTTTCTACGCTGTAGAATCGACTGTTGCCGTTCGCCATACAGGTGAAATAAAGCGACGTCGCATTCAAACTGAAGGCGGCCGCTTCAAACTTCTGTGCATCCCAGAACAGCTCCATAATACATAGCTTTGCGCCGGGCTTCATAACACGCGCTACGTTACTGAGCATGGTAATAATTTGATCGGGCGAGAAGCAGTCAAGGAATTGGCTCATCCACCAGATATCGGCCTCGCCAGGCAACGGCATCTCACCCAGCATATCCACCGGATGAAAGTTTATTCGATGAGAGAAGCCTGCTTTTTCAATGATTTCGCGCGCGAGGACAATTTGTTGCGGCAAATCTAATAGTGTTACTGCAATGTTTTCATCATATTGGCAGCAGCGTAAAGCCCATTTCCCGGTATTTCCGCCCACATCGTACAGGGTTGCGGGGCGACTGGCGAATATATAAGGTAATGCGGCGTTAAAAGCGGTATCAGAATAGTAATGATCGAAGGCAAACCAACTTTCACGCGCCGCCTGGGGTAATTGTGACAGCACAGGATAAATTGTTGGCCAGTCACCAAAGACGTTTAATCCGGCCGGTTTTCCCTCTTTCAGTGCCTGTTCCAGAAAGAACAGCCCCTGATAACAGACGTTCTGCGTAAAATCCATATTCACGCGGGTCATGGTGTCATGCAGAAGATAATGCCCCACTCTGGCGAGATAATAGCAATCCTCCCGCTGCGTCAGGATCCGGCCGCTTAATCCCATATCCAGTAATACGCTAACAGCATATTCATTCAGGCTACTGTTTTCCGTAATGTCTTTCAGCGTTGCTCCGCACTTGCCTTGCTGGTCGAGATAGGCCAGTACACCCGCATTGCGCAGGGAAAGTGCCGTCTGAAACAGCATGGGCGCGAACGCAATACGTTGCGCTTCAGTAATAGCATCCAGCGCGCTCAGAGAGTCCTGTTCATACATATTGAGTACAACCTGTAGAAAACCTTAAAGGGTTATCGGACTCGAGTTGGCCGACTTTAATTTATTTCATCCATGAAGCAGCATCCTGGCTGGCCGCGTCTCCTCTCTCTGGTTGCCAGTAAACCTCAGGAGACGGGAGAGACATAGCTCTCTCCCCATATTAAGGCCTGCCGGTGCCAGCTAGCCTGAAAGGCGTTAGGTTGATGGCTGGATGCAACGAGACGGATTGTCTGCGTCGTCGTATTACAACCCGGCGGCAGACAGATTGATTTGAATATCGTTATCTAAATTATGTACCCAGCTGTTATAAGCGGTATGGATTTTGCCCTCAGTCGCCTTCAGGTTGGTGCTGCTCTCATAAGTGATGTCGTAACCGGTGGCTGAATAGGTAATGCGGACATCCGCGACATGGCCCCGTGCCTGTTGACGCGCTTTGATGATGCCTGGGCCTGCTCCAGACATCGTCCACTTACGCTCAATGCCTGCTTTCAGGATCGCATTTTTAACCTGATCCTGCGTGTGTCCCGTGCTGATATTCGTATGAATATTTTCAATCGGTGCTGTACGTGCACAGCCGGTCAGAGCCCCGACGATGGCGATGGCAGCAGCCCAGTTACGGTATTTTTTCATTATATATCCCTGTAAAACCAGATTATGAGTCGGTAAACTCAGATTAGGTAACGTGACGATAAATCGCACGGTAAAAATTCATTGCCGTCGAAAATTAGCGCTATGTTACCTGCGGTTTTAAACAAAAGTAAATAGTTTGCAGCTTCGGTCAGGCTGTTTTTAGCTTTTATAATATTTTCACTTAACTGTATCTTTGTAAACAATGCTCCTGAATAATATTGAAAGTTTCAATAGTAAATAATAACCCACTGGTCTCATTATTCTTTTTTTATGGAGCGCCGTAATGCGCTTAGCCTGCCTGGTGAAGCTGGTGATCTCAATGATGAATATAAAAAATTGGAGTAGAAAATCACACGTTATGTTAATGCTGCAATGGAGCTGGATAAAATAATTTGGGTGCTTGTTGTGTTTTCATTTTGAATTATTTAAAAATAACCGTTTGTTTTTTAATGGTGTTCTGAAAATGATTATGACTGTTATTAACTAATTTAAATGCCTATTTAATTTCTTTTTTTATGGGGCTATTGATTTAACCCGGAGCTCAAAAGAATACTCCTGTTTTCCTGTTGTCATTTTTTTAGTGACTTTCCAATAAATTTCCAGTTAACGGCCCCTTCTTAACAGGGCTTGCTTTCATCAATGTAAAGCGCGTGTTGCATTAAAATTCTGAGTATTTAGTGTTTATCACTGCAAATCTCTATTTTTTTCGCCTGAAACAGTCAGTATGCTGATGCATCGGGCGCGACTGCCGGCTTTTCTTCTTTTAATCTCATTTGAGCACCTATTTATTTTTAATTTTAGTGTCAGCATCTTAAATTTGAACTACGAAAGGTGCAATAATCTGAATTTAGCACGCAGGGAATTGACGTGCGAAAAGATCACACAGCAATAATAAGAGGGATGAACTGATGAGTGACAGTTTCCAGCGGGAGATACCGAAGGCGCGTATTAACCTCAAGCTTGACCTGCACACGGGCGGTGCGGCAAGAAAAATGGAATTACCGCTGAAATTACTGGTGACCGGTGATTTCAGCAATGGCCAGGAAAAGGCGCCCTTATCGGAACGCGCGAAATTGAACGTCAGTAAAAATAACTTTAACAGCGTTCTTTCTGAATATTCCCCAAAAGTTAATCTCACCGTTGAAAATACCCTGGCCGGTGACGGCAGCGAAGAAAACGTCAGCCTCACCTTCAGGGATATGAAAGACTTCGAACCTGAACAGGTGGCCCGCCAGATCCCCCAGCTTAAAGCCATGCTCGCCATGCGCAGTCTCCTCCGTGACCTCAAAGCCAACCTGCTGAATAACCAGGCGTTCCGGAAAGCGCTGGAAAATATCCTGCGCGATCCGGCCCTGAGCGCGGAACTCCGGGCCGAACTCTCTGCCCTGGCCCCGAAGCAGCCCTGAACGGCAACACCCTTTTAACGGATTAACGGAGGAATGCTGATGTCTGTAAACAATGAAAATGTGGCCGGCGGTGAAAGCGTGGTGCTGACGCAGCCGGCAGGGGGCAGCGTGTACGCGTCCCTGTTCGAAAAAATCAATCTGAGTCCCGTTTCTGAACTCAGCGCGCTCGACAGCTGGCAGGATACGCAGGCGATGTCCGACGCCTCCGCCGGCGAGCGCCTGACCGCCGGGATGCAGGTTTTCCTGGAGTGCCTGCGTAAAGCGGGTTCGAAAGTGGAGCGGCTGGACAAAACGCTGATTGACCACCATATCGCGACGCTGGACCACCAGATCAGCCGCCAGCTGGATGCGGTCATGCACCATGAAGCCTTTCAGGCCGTGGAGTCCTTATGGCGCGGCGTGAAATCGCTGGTGGATAAAACCGACTTCCGCCAGAACGTCAAAATCGAGCTGCTGGACCTCTCCAAAGAGGATTTACGCCAGGACTTTGAGGACTCGCCCGAAATCATTCAGAGCGGGCTCTATAAACACACCTATATCGATGAGTATGACACCCCCGGCGGCGAGCCGGTCGGGGCGCTGATTTCCGCCTTTGAGTTTGATGCCTCCGCGCAGGACGTGGCGCTGCTGCGCAATATCTCTAGGGTCTCGGCGGCGGCGCATATGCCGTTTATCGGCTCGGCCGGACCGCAGTTCTTCCTTAAGGACACCATGGAAGAGGTCGCCGCGATTAAGGATACCGGCAACCACTTCGACCGCGCCGAATACATCAAATGGAAATCCTTCCGCGAGACGGACGACGCCCGCTATATCGGTCTGGTGATGCCACGCGTGCTGGGACGCCTGCCGTACGGCCCGGATACCGTGCCGGTGCGCAGCTTCAACTATGTGGAAGAGGTCAGGGGGCCGGATCACGACAGATACCTCTGGACCAGCGCCGCCTTTGCCTTTGCCGCCAATATGGTGAAAAGCTTTATCAGTAACGGCTGGTGCGTGCAGATCCGGGGTCCGCAGGCGGGCGGCGCGGTGCAGGATCTGCCGATCCATCTCTACGATCTGGGCACCGGTAATCAGGTGAAGATCCCGAGTGAGGTGATGATCCCGGAAACCCGTGAGTTTGAGTTTGCCAGCCTGGGCTTTATCCCGCTCTCGTACTACAAAAACCGCGATTACGCCTGCTTCTTCTCGGCAAACTCCGCCCAGAAACCGGCGCTGTACGACACGGCGGACGCGACGGCCAACAGCCGCATCAACGCCCGACTGCCCTATATTTTCCTGCTGTCGCGCATTGCGCACTACCTGAAGCTTATCCAGCGTGAAAACATCGGCAGCACCAAAGACCGCCGTCTGCTGGAGCTGGAGCTGAACACCTGGGTGCGCGGTCTGGTCACCGAGATGACCGATCCGGGCGATGAACTTCAGGCCTCCCATCCGCTGCGCGATGCGAAAGTCACCGTGGAGGATATTGAGGATAATCCGGGCTTCTTCCGCGTACAGCTGTTTGCCGTGCCGCACTTCCAGGTTGAGGGGATGGACGTCAGCCTGTCGCTGGTCTCAAAAATGCCGAAGGCGAAAGCATAAGGCAGGAAGCCGATGAAAACGGAACAACCGTTATGGGGCAGAGGAGTGATGATCTCTCCCCAGCATTTTCAGCAGCAGGTCGCGTATGCGGCCTGGACTGCTGAATGTATTGCACAAATGAGCCTCAGCCATCCGTGGGGCGTGCTTAATGTCGCTTTTGAACCCGGTCCCCTGAAGCTGAACCGTCTGCAGGCGAACCACCTGCATCTGCGTTTTCAGGATGGCACGCTGATTGATACGAACAATGCCGATGCGTTGCCGCCCGCCCTGTCACTGGATGGGGCCCTGCATGGCGCAGTGGTCGTGCTGGCTCTACCGCTGCTGAAGGCGAACGGCGGCAATTGCCTGAAGCCGGATGAAGTTCCGGATCGCCCGGTGCGTTACCGGCAGCAGTGGCGTGAGGTCCGTAATCAGTTCGGCGACGACAATCGTCAGATTGCAGTGATGTCGCCGGAAATCACTCTGCGATTTGCCGATCGGAATAACAGTGATTACCTGACCTGTCCGGTGGCCCGACTGCTGCAGGACTCGCAGGGCGTCTGGTCACTGGATGGGGCCTTTATGCCACCGCTGCTCAGCATTCATGGCAGTCCGTGGCTGACCGGGCAGCTGGAGCAGTTAATGACCCAGCTGCGCGCACGCCTGACCCGGCTGATGGCCATGCGCCGTGAAAGCAACGAACGAATGGCGGATTTCGCGGTAGCTGACGTGTCGCTGTTCTGGTTGCTGAACGCCCTGAACAGCGCTGAGCCGGTGCTGAGCCAGTTTCAGCGTTATCCGCAAAGCCCGGCAGAACGCCTTTATCTGGAGCTGGCCCGGCTGGCGGGCAGCCTGCTCACGTTCTCGCTTGAGCATCAGGTCAGCGCTATTCCTGGGTATCAGCATGAACAGCCGGGTGCGGTCTTCCCGCCGCTGTTTGACTTGCTGAGCGACCTGATGGAAGCGAGCCTGCCGTCACGCGTGGTGGCTATCGAACTGTCCCATGATAAACGCCTGCGCCAGTGGCTTGCTCGTTTGCAGGACCCGCGCCTGCGTGAAGAGGCGGATTACTACCTTTCCGTACGTTCACCGATGCCGGCAGTACAGTTGCAGGAGCAGTTTCCGCAGCAGTGCCGCGTGGGAAGCCCGGACTATGTACTTAGTATTGTGAATTCATCACAGCGGGGCATTCCGCTGAAGCCACTACGTCATGTCCCTGCGGCGATACCGCTGCGTCTTGAAAACCAGTATTTCTCGCTCGATCTCTCCCATCCGGTTGCGGCAGAGATGCTGGAAAGCGGCAGCTGCATGTTCTATGTCCCGGGCATGCTGGGTGAGCCTGAACTTGAACTGTTTGCGGTGCTGAGAACATGAGTAACAAATTAGCCTGTGATATCGACAGTCTGCTGCAGGACACCTGGCTACAGGTCATCAGCCTGCGCCACGGCCCCTCCTTTAAAGAGGGAGAAGGACGCAGGCTCTGGGAGCGCTGCGTGGCGGACGTTGAGCGGGTCCGGCAGGCGCTGAAAGCCGCAGAGCTGGATGAAGCCAGCTGCCAGCATATTCTCTATGCGCAGTGTGCGCTGCTTGATGAAGTGGTGAAAGGCCGCGGCGTGCAGGATGATGCCTGTCTGCAATGGTACGACGTCCCGTTACAGGGGCATTTCCTCGGCACTCTGGATGCCGGCGATGAGCTGTGTAACCGCATGCGGAAGGTGCTGCGGGAACCCGCACCGGACATCGCGGTTCTGACCTGCTTTCATCGGGTGATGCTGCTGGGCTTTCTCGGCGGTTACCGCTCCCTGAATGATCCGGAGCGGACAAAACTTGTTGAGGCGCTGAGCGCGCTGGTTCCCCCTTTTACGCATCCACAGACATGGCCGGTGCTGGCCGACGCCAGACGCAGCCGCGGCATGGGGGGGATTTTCGACAGCTGGCCCGTGCGGATTGGCCTGAGCCTGGCGGGGCTGGTGACACTGTGGTGGGGGCTGAATCACTGGCTTGATCTGACGCTGGCTTCACTGCTGCCAGGAACGCTGAAATGACCCCGGCGCTGTGCCGTTTGCTGGCGCTGTGGGCCGCACTGCTGACGGCGATTGTGTGCCTTGCGTTCCTGCCTGTTCCCCGGCTGACGGCGGTTTTGCTGATGCTGGCAGGCTGGACTCTGATTATGATTGTCAGCGCTGTTGCCTGTCGTCGTGCAGAAAGTTCAGAAGATGAAGCCAGCACTGGACTGGATACGTTGCCGGAGGCGACTTACCGCCAGCCGGTGGTGCTGGTCTGCGGCGATTTACCGCTGGACTGGCCCCAGGCAACGCCACTACTGACCGTGACGCAGGGCTGCTGGATCCGGGTGGAAAAGGATCAGGAGCTGCAACAGGTGGCCCGCCAGCTGCTGAGACAGCGTCCGCAGTGGGGGCGCCAGCTTTCCATTATGGTGACAGTTTGCCCCCAGCAACATGCCGATACGGAATCCCTGACCTGTCGCCTGCTGGCCCTGCGCTGGCAAATCAGCCAGCTGCGTAAGGAAACCGGCCACACCGTTCCTGTTGTGCTGAGCGGGGTAGTGGGCAGCGCCATAATGAACGAGATGCTCTGGCAGGCTGAAGTTCAGGAAGAGGGGGTCCACGTCTGGTATGCGTCTCAGACACCCTCCACCGTCGCGGCCTGGAGCACCTCTGGCGGCGCAACCGCCATGCAGCAACAGGTGCTGATGAACAGTCTGATGAGCTGGTTTCGTCAGCATGTATGGGCGGTGTTGGTAGATAAGGATCCGGATATCCCTGTTGTCATGCCCACAGCGGTGTTATGGGGGATGACGCCCGCTATACGGGGCGCTTTGCCGTCTTCCCTCTGGTTCGCCTGGCTGTCCCGCCATACTGCACTCAATCAGGTGGCGGGTTGGTTGCCCGGCGAGCCCGGCTCATCCTCCGTTTCGCCGTTGCCCGATTTTATTCTGCCATTGCTGCCTGAAGGCGCGGGACTTACGCCACGTCAGCGCGCCTGGCGCTCTGCATTGAGCTTGTTCACCCTGGCCGGGATCGTCGCGCTGCTCGCCAGCGCGTGGAACAACCATCAGCTGATCCAGCGACTGGGATTTGATATTGCCCACTATAACCGCACCGCCATGAATGACTACGGCCCTAAAGCCAGTGCTGTCCAGGTGCTGCGTCAGGATGCCTTGCAGCTGGATAGCTGGGCGCGTCTGGGTGAGCCGGTGCGCATGAGCCTGGGGCTCTGGCATGGCGGGCAGCTGCATATACCCGTGCTGGATGCGATCCGTACTTATGTACCGCCGCCGCCACCTCCACCGCCGCCTGAACCCGAACCAAAGCCGGTACCAAAAATTATCCACCTCGACAGCATGTCGCTGTTTGATTCCGGCAGGGCGGAGCTGAAAGCAGGCTCGACCAAAGTACTGGTTAACTCACTGGTGGGTATCAAGGCCAGGCCGGGCTGGCTGATTGTGGTGGCAGGACATACCGACAATACCGGCAATCCGGCGCTGAATCAGACGCTCTCCCTGAAGCGTGCCGCAGCGGTACGCGACTGGATGCGTGATACCGGAGACGTACCGGAAAGCTATTTTGCTGTACAGGGTTATGGCGCAGACCGCCCTGTGGCAACCAACGACACGCCGGAAGGCCGTGCGCTTAACCGCCGTGTTGAAATCAGTCTGGTACCCCAGGTCAACGCCTGTCAGATACCGGACACCGCATCAGCGTCATCTAAGGATGATGACGTTACTGATAATTAAATGGAGAAACATCATGGCAATACCCGTTTATCTTTGGCTGAAGGACGACGGCGGCGCGGACATCAAAGGGGCCGTAGACGTGCAGGATCGTGAAGGCAGCATCGAAGTGGTGGCCCAGAAACACAAGCTGTACATCCCGACCGACAACAACACCGGCAAGCTGACCGGCACCCGTATCCACACGCCTTTCTGCTTCACCAAGGAGATCGACTCCTCCAGCCCGTATCTGTACAAGGCGGTGACCAGCGGCCAGACCCTGAAATCGGCCGAGTTCAAATGGTACCGCATTAACGATGCCGGCCAGGAGGTGGAGTACTTCAACACGAAGCTGGAAAACGTGAAGGTGGTGAAGGTGAATCCGGTGATGCATGACGTCAAGGATCCGGCTTTCGAGAAGCATAACCATCTGGAGCAGGTCGAGCTGCGCTACGAAAAAATCACCTGGACCTACAAAGACGGCAACATCATTCATTCCGATTCGTGGAACGAACGCGCCACCGCGTAATTGCCCGTCATATTTCGCGCTGTAGCGGCGTTGGCTGCGTTCGCTCACCCCGGTCACATAGTTATCTATGCTCCCGGGGATTAATGAGGGACATCCATGTCCCTCACCGAAGGCAGCCTTTGGCTGTTCAAATCCGTTCCTGACGAATTTGTCACGAACTTGCCGCCTTGCTTCAACGCGAACTATTTAGAGCAACGACCAACGGGCAGTAATTTTTGCCCGTTTTTTGCTGAGCGTCTGCGGTGCGGGCGTTGAGCAAAGAAACCCACAAACTGCCAGCCCCGCCGCATGCGCTTTGGTCCCCTTAACGGGAAGCAGCGAGGGGCGGTAGCGTGTCCAGGAACCGACAAAGAGAGAGATTCATGGAAAATTCAGCCCTCCTGTTACGTCGTCTTAACCCTTACTGCGCCCGGGCGATGGAAGGCGCGGCATCCCTGTGCCAGAGTCGTGCGCACGCCGAAATCCTGCCGGAGCACTGGCTGCTGAAGCTGCTTGAGCAGGGCGAAGGGGATCTCACCGTGCTGGCGCGCCGCTACGAATGGGATATGGATGCCCTGTGGCAGGATTTACTGGGCTGGCTGGATAAGATCCCCCGTTCGGTACGCCAGCGCCCCCAGCTTTCCGGCAGCCTGATCCAGTGGTTGCAAAAGGCCTGGCTGCTGGCGTCGCTGGCCGGGGAAGAGCAGATCCGCAGCCAGCATCTGCTGATGGTGCTGGTGGCTGAGCCAGATCTGGTGCGCTGTGATGGCCTCTGGCCGCTGCTGACCCTGGGGCAGAGCCAGCTGGAACGCCTGCGCCCGCTGCTTGATGCGCAGTCCGAAGAGCGGCCGGACGTGCAGCTGGAAGCGGAACTGGCACAGCGTCACGGCGGTGAAGTTGAGTTTGTCGGTCGCCCGGTAGAGGCCGAAATCAGGGAGGGCGGACTGGATCCTGCGCTGCAGAACGCGCTGGATAAATTCACCCTCGACGTTACCGCCAAAGCAAAGGAAGGAAAAATCGATCCGGTATTTGGTCGTGATACTGAGATCCGCCAGATGGTGGATATTCTCTCCCGCCGCCGCAAGAACAACCCGATTCTGGTCGGCGAGCCGGGCGTGGGGAAAACCGCGCTGGTGGAAGGGCTGGCGCTGCGTATTGCCAAAGGCAATGTGCCGGAAAGCCTGAAGCCGGTGTCACTCCGCACCCTTGACCTCGGCCTGTTACAGGCGGGCGCGGGCGTGAAAGGGGAATTTGAACAGCGGCTGAAGAACGTGATTGAGGCAGTGCAGCGCTCCCCGGCTCCGGTGCTGCTGTTTATTGATGAAGCCCACACCATTATCGGTGCGGGTAACCAGGCGGGCGGCGCGGACGCGGCGAATCTGCTGAAACCGGCGCTGGCAAGGGGCGAGCTGCGCACCATTGCCGCCACCACCTGGAGCGAATACAAACAGTACTTTGAGCGCGACGCCGCGCTGGAGCGTCGTTTCCAGATGGTCAAAGTTGATGAACCGGACGACGATACCGCCTGTCTGATGCTCAGGGGGCTGAAGTCCCGCTATGCAGAGCACCACGGCGTGCATATCACCGATGATGCCGTGCGTGCTGCCGTGACGCTCTCCCGCCGCTATCTGACAGGCCGCCAGCTTCCGGATAAGGCGGTGGATTTGCTTGATACCGCGAGCGCCCGCGTGCGCATGAGCCTCGACACCGTACCGGAAGCCATTACTCAGCTGAAAGCACAGCTGACCGCACTGGAGCTGGAACAGCAGGCTTTGCTGGAAGATATTGCCGTGGGCGGGAACGATCGCGACGGGCGCCTGGCTGCTCTCGAACAGCTGCGCGGTAAACTGGCAAGCGAGGCAGATGAACAGCAGGCTCATTTCAGGGAAGAAAAAACGGCTGCGCAGGCGCTGATGGCCTGCCGTCAGGCTCTCCGTTCAGAGAAGGGTCATCAGGCGGATATCCATGAGCGGCAACAGCAGCTGAAAAACCTGCAACAGGATGAGGTGCTGGTTCAGGTGGATGTCGATGCCCGCACCCTAGCCAATGTGATTGCCGACTGGACCGGCGTCCCGCTCTCTTCATTAATGAAGGACGAGCAGACGGAACTACTGACGCTGGAAGCGGAAATTGGCAAGCGGGTGGTGGGCCAGGACGTGGCGCTTAACGCCATTGCGCAGCGACTGCGCGCCGCC
The DNA here is from genome assembly GCA_050410775.1 of Pantoea sp. FN060301. Taxonomy (GTDB): domain Bacteria; phylum Pseudomonadota; class Gammaproteobacteria; order Enterobacterales; family Enterobacteriaceae; genus Erwinia. The sequence continues at coordinate 3,501,964 of CP191229.1, read as the reverse complement.
AAAACCGGCCTGACTTCTGAGAACGGCCCGCAGGGCGTGTTCCTGCTGGTCGGACCGAGCGGCACGGGCAAAACCGAAACGGCGCTGGCGCTGGCTGACTGCCTGTACGGCGGTGAAAAATCCCTTATCACCATTAATCTTTCTGAGTATCAGGAGCCGCATACCGTTTCCCAGTTAAAGGGTTCTCCTCCGGGCTATGTGGGTTACGGACAGGGCGGCATTCTTACCGAAGCGGTACGCAAACGCCCCTATAGCGTGGTGCTGCTGGATGAGGTGGAAAAAGCGCACCGGGACGTGATGAACCTGTTCTACCAGGTATTTGACCGCGGGTTTATGCGCGACGGCGAAGGGCGTGAAATCGACTTCCGTAATACCGTCATCCTGATGACCTCCAACCTTGGCAGTGACCTCATTATGCAGCTGCTGGATGAACAGCCGGAGGCGACTGAGAGCGATCTGCACGAACTGCTGCGTCCGGTGTTACGTGACCACTTCCAGCCTGCGCTACTGGCGCGCTTCCAGACGGTGATTTACCGTCCGCTGAGTAAGCCTGCCATGCGCACCATCGTAGAGATGAAGCTGTCGCATGTCAGTAATCGCTTACATCGGCACTACGGCCTGACCACCCATATCACAGCGCCTCTCTACGACGCCCTGACCGCCGCATGCCTGCTGCCGGACACCGGCGCGCGTAACGTCGACAGCCTGCTGAATCAGCAGATCCTGCCGGTTCTGAGTCAGCAACTGCTCACTTATCTGGCGGCGCAGCAGAAGCCAGCCCTGCTGACGCTGGACTGGAGTGAGGAAGAGGGAATTGCGCTTGAGTTTAGCGGAGCCAGAGGAGAGGCATTATGAGTACAAACCCCGGCATCAGATTCAGCCATAACCACCATCTGCTGGCGGTAAAAGGATGTGAGCCGAAACTGGACGTGCTGGCCTTTGAAGGGCAGGAAGCCCTGAGCCGGCCGTTCCGCTACCGGGTGGAGTTCACCAGCGCAGACCACGCTATCAGCAAAGAGATGATGCTGATGAAAGCCGGCTCCCTGACGCTACAGGCGCCGGTCGACCAGGGGTTTGGTATCAGGATGCAGCAGCCGGTGCGGGTGATTCAGGGCGTGGTCACGGGTTTTGAACGCCTCAGCACCTCAGAAGATGAAACCCGTTACGCCCTGACGCTCCAGCCGCGCCTGGCGCTGCTGGACCGCTCGCACCAGAACGCCATCTATCAGGATATGTCCGTCCCGCAGATAGCCGAAAAAATCCTCCGCGAGCGTCATAACATGCGCGGTCAGGATTTCCTGTTCTCCCTGACGAAGGATTACCCGCGCCGCGAGCAGGTGATGCAGTATGGCGAGGATGACCTGCACTTCATCACCCGCCTGCTGGGCGAGGTGGGTATCTGGTTCCGCTTCACCACCGACACGCGACTGAATATCGACGTGGTGGCGTTTTACGACAGCCAGCAGGGCTATGAGAAGGGCCTGACGCTGCCGTCGGTGCCGCCATCCGGGCAGCATTCGCAGGGTATGGACTCGGTGTGGGGAATGGAATGCCATCACCGCGTGGTGCAGAAGCAGGTCAGCACCCGCGACTACAACTACCGCCAGGCCACGGAAGATATGAACGTCCTGGTGGACGCGACGCGGGACGACACCACCACCTACGGCGATGCCTATCACTGGGCCGACAACTACCTGGCACCGGGCAGCGTATATGACCGCAATCCTGCACCGGAGTCCGGCGCGTTTTATGCCCGCGTGCGCCACGAACGCCACCTCAACGGGCAGACCCGGCTCAGCGCCATCACCAGCTGCCCGGTACTCTCCCCCGGGCAGGTGCTGAACGTCACCGGCGGCGATGAAGTGGCGGAGGTGTTCAGTCAGGGCGTGCTGGTGACGGCGATGACCAGCCACGCCCGCCGTGACCGGGATTTCACCGTGCATTTTGAGGGCATCCCGGACAGCAGTGATGTTGGTTTCCGCCCTGAGCCGGGCCGCCGTCCGGTGATGGCCGGCACCCTGCCGGCGCGCGTGACCAGCACCACTGAAAACGACACCTACGGCCATATCGACAAAGATGGCCGCTACCGCGTCAGCATACTGTTCGACCGTGATAACTGGGAAACCGGCTTTGAGAGCCTGTGGGTCCGTCAGTCCCGCCCCTATGCGGGAGACACTTATGGCCTGCACCTGCCGCTGCTGGCGGGCACCGAAGTGGCGATTGGCTTTGAGGACGGCAATCCGGACCGGCCCTATATCGCGGGCGCGCTGCACGATTCCGCGCATCCGGACCCCGTCACCATCCGCAACTACAGGCGCAACGTGCTGCGCACCCCGGCAAACAATAAAATCCGCCTTGATGATGAACGCGGGAAAGAGCATATCAAGGTTTCCACCGAGTACGGCGGCAAGAGTCAGCTGAATCTCGGGCATTTAGTGGATGCGGAGAAGCAGAAGCGCGGTGAGGGCTTTGAGCTCAGGACTGACAGCTGGGGGGCCATTCGCGCGCAGAAAGGGATATTTATCTCGGCGGACGGGCAGGCAAAGGCGCAGGGCGACGTTCTGGCGATGGAGCAAGCGATCAGCCTGTTGAAAGGTGCGGTAAATCAGGTTGCAGAATGGGGGGGGCTTGCAAGGACCCACCAAAACTTCGCACCGGATGCACAACCCCTTCAGGCGCTTGTTTCAGGAGCCAGCGTACTCAAAGAACCGACTTTGTTGATGTCTGCGCCGAAAGGGATTGCCGCCGTCACACCGGAAACGGCAGTGGTGCATACAGGGAAAGGTTTGTACCTGCAAAGCCTCGGGGAGGTTAATCTCAGCGCGGCGCAGCGTTACTCCGTCAATGCCAGCCAGGCTATCTCTATTCTGGCTCACCAGGAAGGTATGCGTCTGGTCTCTGCCAAAGGCCCGCTGGCGGTGGAATCCCACGCGGATACGCTGTCGCTCACATCAATGAAGGATGTCACGGTGCAGTCCACCCAGGGGCACCTGCAGCTGACGGCAAAGAATGGGATCACGCTTGCCTGCGGCGGCGCTTACATCAAGCTCACGCCACAGGGCGAAATCAACGTGCATGGTCCAGGCCTGTTAAGCCTCAAAGGGCAACATAAATTACAGGGCCCGGCGAGTGAGGATTATCCGCTGTCAGAATTGCCTTCGTCAGTATGCAAAGAGTGTCTGAAAAAGGCGCAGCGGCTGGCACAGGGCTTTGTGCCAAGGGAGGCATAAGTGAACACGGCCCATATCACTGACTGGGTGAATCAGCTGCAGCAAACCTGCGCTGATATAAAAATGGCCCACCTTGATTTTATTCTCGACCAGTGCGGTATCGATTTTTCCGTCATCCCTGTACTGCGTGATTTTTCACCGCCTCTGGTATGGCGGTCTCTCTACCAGGGCTTGCCGGAAGATGCCCTGCCTGAAGAGTCGCCGCTGTTAATCAGGATCTCTTTAAACGATCCTCAGCAGAAGCAGTGGTTTATTGAGCTGGCTCAGAAAGTACAAAAGACAGCCCCGCTGTTGGTGCTCTGTTCTCCCTGGCCTTTCACTACTCTGGCTGAATGGTTAACTGCCTGCACCGATGCGACACATGAGGGACGTGCAGGGCTGTTCAGATACTTTGATGCCCGTATTTTCCCTTATCTGTTTTCTCATATTCTGGAACCGGATCAGCAGGCCCAGTTGCAGCGTCCGGCACTGTTCTGGAGCTGGCTGGATCTCGACGAGAAGCCGGGATTGCTGATGGGGCAGGGAACACAGCCCGCAATCAACGAGAAGTGTCAGAACATCGCTTTGCGCGATAGCCAGTTTGAAGCCCTGATGTGCATCTGCGACGTCAAGCTGATGCTTCGCCATCGGGATGTTCCCGATACTGGATTTGCCTCGCAGGATGAACGGTTTACTGCCTGCTTCAAAGGTATGCTCTCAGCCACCGCCAAAGGGATGATACTGGATAAAGAGCGCGAAGATTGGGTGATTGGGACCCTGACCGGACGGCCTTCAGCAGAAGTCTGAAAGTGGGATCATCTGGCTGCTCGCCTTCCGGAGGAGCAGCCAGACAAGGAATGCAAAATGAAAATACGACATTATCTGGCGTTGTTGGGAGCTCTTCTGTTAATGGGCTGCATTCAGTCTGTGGCGACGGCGGGAACCATAGAGGCAGTCAACCATACCAAATGGGCAATCAATCATTTCAGCGTCGATGGTCAGTCCGGCATTGATGCTATTGGACCCTGGCAGGGCGGCGGCGGCGGCTGCTGCTATGGCGTGCCGGCGAAGTGGCGGCCCGGAATGACGGTTAAGGTTGATTGGGAAAGCGGAGAAGCCTCAACAAAAGGGTTTCCAGGATTTGCCGATACAGAAAAGTATTTGGCTTGGGAAAAAAAAATGAGTGCTAATAATCGGCAGCACAGCACGGTGGTACCGGTACCGGACTATACGGGGCAAAAAACCTGCGGTATCACGGTGCACTTTATGCCCTGTGATGAGGTGAAAGTAACCACCAGCTGTGTGAGCCCCGGCCGGCCGGGCTACCCAATCAACGAGCCGCTGCAGATGCCGGAGCCGAAAGTATGTCCGAAATAATCACCGATCTGACGTGGTTCCCGCCGGCGTTTCCGGCCCAGGGGCGGTTACCCACCCAGGCTGCGCTGGTTGGCACAAACTGCGCGCAGCAGGACAACCACGAGCTTGCCTACCGGCAGGAGCTGTGCCTGGCCGCCGGGCGGCGCGTGGAGCCTCCCTGCTGTAAAACTTTGCATATCAGCCTGTTTTTCGACGGCACCGGCAATAACCTTAATCACGATCTGGCCTTTACTCCCCTTCAGTAATGCTTAGCCATGCCATCGTGAAAAGTCATGGCTAAGCAAGACGGACGTAACCTGTTAATTCATAAAAGGAATGCAAAATGAAAATACGACATTATCTGGTGGTGCTGGGAGCTCTGCTGCTGGCGGGCTGTAGTCAGCCGGCAGCGAACGCGGAAAGCCGGGGGAGGGGCGGAACCATAGAGACAGTCAACCACACCAAATGGGCGATCAACCATTTCAGCGTCGACGGTCAGTCGGGGATAGACATTATCGGGCCGTATCAGGGTGGGGGCGGCGGTTGCTGCTATGGCGTCCCCCCGAAATGGCGGCCGGGTATGATGGTCAAAATCGACTGGGAAACAGGTGTTGGGGATATGGATGGGTTTCCAGGGTTTGACAGATGGGATGAGTATCTAGCCTGGGAAAAAAAAATGAAGGCTCAGAATCGCCAGCACAGCACGGTGGTACCGGTACCGGACTATACGGGGCAGGAAACCTGCGGGATCACGGTGCATTTTCTGCCCTGTGATGAAGTCAAGGTGACCACCAGCTGTGCCAACTATGGCCATCCGGAACACCCGATCAAAGAGCCCCTTAAGATGCCGGAGCCAAAAGTATGTCCGAAATAATTACCGATCTGGCGTGGTTCCCGCAGATGTTTCCGGCCCAGGGGCGGTTACCCACCCAGGCTGCGCTGGTTGGCACAAACTGCGCGCAGCAGGACAACCACGAGCTGGCCTACCGGCAGGAACTGTGCCTGGCCGCCGGGCGACGCGTGGAGCCCCCCTGCTGTAAAACTTTGCATATCAGCCTGTTTTTCGACGGTACCGGCAATAACCTTAATCACGATCTGGCCTTTATTCCCTTTCAATAATGCTTAGCCATGCCATTGCACCAAGTCATGGCTAAGCAAGGCGGACGTAACCTGTTAATTCATAAAAGGAATGCAAAATGAAAATACGACATTATCTGGTGGTGTTGGGAGCTCTGCTGCTGGCGGGCTGTAGCCAGACGACGGCGAACGCGGAAAGCCGGGGGGGCGGCGGAACCATAGAGGCAGTCAACCACACCAAATGGGCGATCAACCATTTCAGCGTTGACGGTCAGTCGGGGATAGACATTATCGGGCCGTATCAGGGTGGGGGCGGCGGTTGCTGCTATGGCGTCCCCCCGAAATGGCGGCCGGGTATGATGGTCAAAATCGACTGGGAAACTGGAGTCGGAGATATGGATGGTTTCCCTGGCTTTGGTGATGATGCCAAGTATCTTGCCTGGGAAAAAAAATGAGGGCCCAGAATAAGCAGCACAGCACGGTGGTAACGGTACCGGACTATACGGGGCAGGAAACCTGCGGGATCACGGTGCATTTTCTGCCCTGTGATGAGGTGAAAGTGACGACCAGCTGTGCGAACTATGGCCACCCGGAACACCCGATCAAAGAGCCCCTTAAGATGCCGGAGCCAAAAGTATGTCCGAAATAATTACCGATCTGACGTGGTTCCCGCCGGCGTTTCCGGCCCAGGGGCGGCTACCCACTCAGGCTGCGCTGGTTGGCACAAACTGCGCGCAGCAGGACAGCCATGAACTGGCCTACCGACAGGAGCTGTGCCTGGCCGCCGGGCGGCGCGTGGAGCCCCCCTGCTGTAAAAATTTGCATATCAGCCTGTTTTTTGACGGCACCGGCAATAACCTCAATCACGATCTGGCCTTTATTCCCCTTCAGTAATGCTTAGCCATGCCATCGTGAAAAGTCATGGCTAAGCAAGGCGGACGTAACCTGTTAATTCATAAAAGGAATGCAAAATGAAAATACGACATTACCTCGTGGTACTGGGTGCCCTGCTGCTGGCGGGCTGTAGTCAGCCAACGGCGAACGCGGAAAGCCGGGGGGGCGGCGGAACCATAGAGGCAGTCAACCACACTAAATGGGCGATCAACCATTTCAGCGTCGACGGTCAGTCCGGTATTGATATCATCGGGCCATACCAGGGCGGCGGGGGCGGCTGCTGCTATGGTGTGCCGGCGAAATGGCGGCCGGGTATGACGGTGAGGGTGGACTGGGAAACTGGAGTGGGTGGCTCAGCAGATTTTCCGGGGTTTGGTGATGACGCTAAGTATCTGGCTTGGGAAAAAAAATGAAGGCCCAGAATAAGCAGCACAGCACGGTGGTACCGGTACCGGACTATACGGGGCAGGAAACCTGCGGTATCACGGTGCATTTTCTGCCCTGTAATGAGGTGAAAGTGACGACCAGCTGTGCGAACTATGGCCACCCGGAACACCCGATCAAAGAGTCCCTTAAGATGCCGGAGCCAAAAGTATGTCCGAAATAATTACCGATCTGACGTGGTTCCCGCCGGCGTTTCCGGCCCAGGGGCGTTTACCCACTCAGGCTGCGCTGGTTGGCACAAGCTGCGCGCAGCAGGACAGCCATGAACTGGCCTACCGGCAGGAGCTGTGCCTGGCCGCCGGGCGGCGCGTGGAGCCCCCCTGCTGTAAAACTTTGCATATCAGCCTGTTTTTCGACGGCACCGGCAATAACCTCAATCACGACTTATATATTGCTGACCCGAAGCACCCCACCAATATTGCCCGTCTGTTCCGCGCTACCATTGGGCAGGGGGCTGCCGGGGGGGTAGCAAAAGGGGAGGAGTTGCTGGATGCTGACGGCAGCGGCGATGATAAATACTACAAATATTATATCCCTGGCGTCGGGACGCCTTTTCCCGAGGTGAACGATCTGGATTTCACTATGATGGGTCTGGCGGCGGCGACCCACGGGGAGGACCGTATCAACTGGGGCCTGCTGCGGATTATCGATGCTCTGAAGCGGACGACAACCAAGAAGAGTCTGTCGAACAGTGCGAGCTGGAGCGCGGTGGACAAAATGGCGACCTCTATGGCGTCCTTTGGGCTGACCGGCGCAGCTAACCGTTTTGAGACCTTCCAGAGCCTGCTAAAAGAGATGGCACCAGTCCTGCAGAAGGCCCTGGTACCTGTCGAGCCTGGAAAGCCGAAGCTGTTGGGTATCAAACTGTACGTGTACGGCTTTTCGCGCGGGGCGGCGGCGGCGCGGGCCTTTGTCAACTGGCTCAGCGAGCTGCTGCCAAAGCCTGAGGAGGGAAAGGACAAACCCGAGCAGTGTCTGGCGGTAGGGGAGCTGAAAATTCCGCTCAGCGTGGAGTTCCTTGGCCTGCTGGATACGGTGGCCTCGGTGGGGGTGGCGCATATCGCCCCGGTGGCGGAAGGGCATATGGCCTGGGCGGACGGGACCCAGGAGCTACCGGCAGAGAAGATCTACGGCGGGTTGATCAAAAAGTGCGTCCATTTGGTTTCTTCCCACGAACAACGGCTCTGCTTCCCGCTGGATTCTATCCGCCGCCCGGATGGTAAATATCCGGCGAACAGCCAGGAAGTCGTCTATCCGGGCATGCACTCGGATTTAGGTGGAGGCTACCCGCCCGGAGATCAGGGAAAGGCCAATGCAGAAAATGATGGCTTTTTGCTGTCGCAAATAGTGCTGCATGAAATGTATGCCTCTGCCTTTGAATCTGGAGCTCCTTTAAAAGTACCCGAGAATATATTGTCCAAAGAGTTAAGTTCCCAGCAATGGAGAGCTATGGATGGTAGAAGCATTTCGGAGTTTTACATCTCAGAAATAGTAGTCAGCCGTTTCAATGCCTGGCGCAAGTTAACCCTCGGTCTGAGCTCGTCCTCAGACCATATTCCCCCCGAACAGGCCGCAAAATACGATCCGCCGCGCGCGCCGGTCAGCCTGGAGAAAGCCCTTGAAGATCAGATGGGCTGGATCACCGCGTGGCGTATCAATCGCTATGCCGGGGGAACCTACAAGACCCAGCGCTTCTTTGGCGATTCGGCGGCGAACGGGCTGGATAAAGACAGCGATCCGCTGGTCAGAAAGCAGTCTGAGGAAGACTGGAAAGAAGCACAGAAAAAAGTTGACGATGCTCGCCGGGACATGAAAGCCGCACATAATCCGGATGATGGTTTCCTGATGCTCCCGCCTGGGCCGAAGGATTTCGACGCCGCGCTGGGGCAAACCCAGCTGCGCCAGGCCGCCAGGGAGTTCAGGGAAGATTACAGCGGCCTCTCCCGGTCGAATACCGGTAACTGGCTGTTTACTGCCGTTGATTCAATGAGTAACGCTATCTTCCTGCTGAATAACGACAATGAGTACGGCGAGTGGCTGAAAATAAAAACCGCCGGAGACGATCGCAAGGAAGTGCTTTTCCCGGCTACCGGAGAAGCGAGCAACGCGACTGAGCCTGCCGGGCTGGTGCGGGCGCTGTTTGACGATCAGGTCCATGATTCCCGTGCGTGGTTTATGCACAACGCCTTCGGCTCCCGCGAACCCTGGGGCAGCTATTTCCTCTACCGGATGATCTATTTCGGCAGCTGCAGCAGTAAGCCGATGACGCCGTTAATGATTGCCGGGGCGGTGGTGGGGGTCGCGACCCTTGCCGCAGGCGCGGCCGTTATCATCAAACATAAAAGCGCGAAGGGCAAACTCGAGGGGCTTGCCGGTACCGTGGGGGCTGTTTACCTGGAAACACAGGCCATCGATCTGCTTTCCGGCAAACCGCTGCCGATGCTGCCTGATGCCGCACAGCTGCAGGCGCCAACGATGGAGCCAGGCACGGTGGTTGCACAGCAAACTCAGGTCATCAGCGATCGGCGGCTGGCGCTGGCAAAATCGATGATTGAGTCCAACTGGGCGGAAAATCTTAAGGCGACAGTAACGGCCTGATTCAGGGAGGGATGAAGGATGAAAGCAGTGATACGCGAGGGCGATACCCTGCGGGAGTACGGCGGTAAAGTGCTGGGCGGGCATTATCTTTGCTTCGGGAAAGGGATTGCCTGCAAAGGCGATGCGGTGAAGTGTAATAAACATGGCATGACGGTCATCAGCGAAGGCAGTTCGTTATCGGAAGTGGACGGACAGCCGGTGGCGCTGCACGGTCACCGTTGTGCCTGCGGCTGCACGCTGGTGAGCTCCTTTCCCGATTGCGGCATTGAGCTGTGAGGCCGTTACCGGAGTATCCACCCTACCGGGTCGCGCGCCCTCCTGATGGCAAGCGATGGCTGTCAGCGGGCGCGCTGATGGTGTTGCTGTGCGGGGGTGGCGGCGCGCTGTTTCATCCTGACGGGAGCGGTGCCGGGCTGGTTATAAAAGGAATGGCTGGCGCGGTGGTTCTGATGGGTGTGCTCTGGTTAATACGCCTGCTGTATTACCGGACTTCGGCCCATAACGCCCGGTATTATGAACAACTGGTTGAGCAGCAGCAGCAGGCCTGGTGGGAGCAGCATCAACACCGTTTCGCGCTCAGTGAAATGGTGCTGCTGGGCCCGGCCGGAACCGATACGCCACACTGGCTGCGGCTGCTAAAGCGGGAGCATCGGGTTCCTGAGATAAAACATGAGTCGAGCGGGAAAGCGCTGCGTATCGGTCGAACGCTGGTCGATACGGTGGCTGAACGCGAGGCTTTGCTGGCAAAAATGCTGGTGCTGCAATGGCAGACGCAAAGAGCAGATTCCTCCCTCCCACACTTATGGCGCTGCTACTGGCAGGGTTCTCTGGATGCCTGGCGTGCATTCTGTACCCAAATGCAGGTTTCATTTCCGGACGTGGCGCTTCCTGAAAAGCCGGAGACATGGCAAGGCGAAGAGACCCTGTCTGCACTTGCCGCAACGGCTCAAACGCTTCCTGAAACAGAGGCCATTCTGGTCGCCGGGTGTCATTCGATAGCTGCCTCGTTTAATTCTGCGCAGCCTGCCGGTGAGTCCGCTGCACTGTGTCTGGTCGCGCAGAAAGGGCTGGTCAGCCTCACCCGGGGGGAGGTTTACGATAACGACGGGAAAGAGGTTTTAACCGCAGCCTGCGAGCGAGCGGAGCAGCAAAGCGGACTCGAAAAGCCGTCTGACGTCTGCATGCTGTTCTCACAGCCGACGCTGCCCGCCCTGGCGCAAAGCGGCTGGAATGTGACCCATCACGTTCAGGACCTCAACTGGGGGAACCCCGGTGATATGGAAATGCTTATCGTGCTGGTTCTGGCGGCCCTTTACGCAAAAAATTATCAAGAACCCTGCGGCTGGATAGCCAAAGATCCTCTACACACTCTCGCACTTGGAATTATTAAACCTTATGGTGAAGGAAAATAAGCCTGCTGAATTTTCTGTGCTTGCCACGGCGGTGTTGTTTGTTGCTACTGTCACGCTGCTTGTGCTGGCAGGTGGGTTGCTGTGGTGGTATTGGGGGGAAGATCTCTCCACGGAATGGGATGTGATACGTCGAATCATGACGGCCTGTTTTGTTGTCTGGGGAGTATCGCTCTGCGTACTGGTGCTGGGGTTTATCGCTTTTCATTTAATGATTCGGGATAAAGTGATGGGAGAGGCTTCTTCCAGACCGGTCAAAAAGAAAAGAACGCCCCGGCTGCCGCTCAACGCGGATATCCGCAGCCATCTCCACCGCCGCTATAACCTTTTCTGGCGCTATAAAGTCCGCCTGTTGTTAATTACCGGCGACGAAGCCGCAATCGAACAACTGGTTCCCGGCCTGCAACAGCAGCACTGGCTCGAAGGCAACCGCACCGTGCTGATATACGGCGGCAGCCTGAGTGATGAAGCGGACGCCGGAAAATACACCGCGCTGCGTAAACTGCGCCGGGGCCGCCCGCTGGACGGTATTATCCGCGTACTGGATAGCGCGCAACGCCTCACGCCGCAGCTGAGCGACAGCGATCTGCGCGGTCTGGAAAAAATCAGTGAACTGCTGCGCTATTCAGCGCCGGTCTGGCTGTGGCAGCTGTGCGACAGTGACTGGTCCCAGGCTGGCCGGGCAGAGCAGGCTGTGGGCGCGTTCTTTCCGCTGCGTGCAGGTCAGGATGATATCACTCGCCAGCTGGAGCGCCTGCTGCCAGGACTGACGGAGCAGGGCATGAGCCAGGTAGTGGAGAATAACAGCCACGACTTCCTGCTGCGTCTGAGCCAGCACCTGAAAGAGGGGGGGATCGCCCGCTGGGCGCAGCAGCTTACTCCCTGGCTCTGTGGCAGCCAGCAGCGTGTGCCGCTGCGCGGGCTGATGTTCAGCCTGCCGGAGAAGCCCGGTACGGATGTTGGCGATCGCCATGCACAGGGTGCTGAACCCCCGGGAACAGATCATTATGTTCCACAGTCTCAGCGCCATGCGCTGACCCTGCCGGATAGCTGGCAGGGCGTGATCGCTGACTGCACCCGCGTGCGTGGCCGCCGCGTCGGTATGGCCTGGGAACAGACGCTGGCCTGGACGCTGATCGCCCTCTCTGGCATATGGGGAGCAGGTCTGCTGCTCTCCTTCGCGCTGAACCGCCATCAGATTATCGCGGTAGCGGATAAAGCCCATGCTCTGGTGGAGCATCCGGCGGTATCAGACAGACAGCTCACCGCATTACACAGCCTGCGTAACGATGCAGGTCGTCTTGAGCATCATCTGCAAAAGGGCGCCCCCTGGTTTCAACGCTTTGGTCTTGACCATAATCAGCAACTGCTTGACGCCCTGCTGCCCTGGTATGGCGTGGCGAACAACCGCCTGATACGCGACCCGGCAAATGCCGCCCTGACGCAGAAGCTCAGCGCGCTGGCGAACTCCGCGCCCAACAGCGACCAGCGTGCGCAGCTGGCGAAACCGGGTTATGACCAGCTGAAAGCCTGGCTGATGATGTCACGTCCGGATAAAGCCGACGGCGCGTTCTACGCCCGGACCATGAAGGACGTACAGCCGACACGCACCGGGATTTCCACCGGCCTGTGGCAGAGTCTGGCACCAGATTTGTGGGCGTTCTATATCGCCACTCTGCCAGAGCAGCCCGCGTGGAAAATCACCCCGGATGCGCAGCTGGTCAGCCAGAGCCGTCAGGTCCTGTTGCAGCAGATTGGACGGCGTAACGCCGAAAGTACGCTGTATGAAAATATGCTCAAATCGGTGCGCCGTAATTACGCAGACGTTTCTCTGGAAGAGATGACCAGCGGCACCGATGCGCGGCGCCTGTTCACCACTGAAGAAGTGGTGCCGGGTATGTTCACCCGTCAGGCGTGGGAAGGCGGCATCCGGCAGGCGATCGAGAAAGCGGCGAATTCCCGCCGGGAAGAGATTGACTGGGTGCTGAGCGATTCCCGCAAATCAGTAACGGCCGGCCTGTCACCGGAAGCACTGAAAGCGCGACTGACTCAGCGTTACTTCACCGACTTTGCCAGCAGCTGGCTGAGTTTCCTCAACAGCCTGCACTGGAATCCGGTGAACAACATTGCCGATGTGACTGACCAGCTGACGCTGATGAGTGACGTACGCCAGTCTCCACTTATTGCCCTGATGAATACCCTCTCATGGCAGGGGCAGACCGGACAGCAGAGTGAAGGTCTTTCGGACTCCATCATCAAATCCGCCAGAGGCCTGGTTGGCGGAAAAGACAAGCCCGCAATTGACCAGTCTGCGTCAGGTCCACAGGGGCCACTGGATGAAACTTTTGGCCCATTGCTTCAGCTTCTGGGGAAAAACAAAGGCAGCAATGTGATGCCGGCGGATAACACGCTCAGCCTGCAGACTTACCTGACCCGCATCACCCGCGTTCGCCTGCGTCTGCAGCAGGTGGCAAACAGCACCGACCCGCAGGAGATGATGCAGGCGCTGGCGCAGACGGTATTCCAGGGCAAGAACGTGGACCTGACAGACACTCAGCAATACGGCAGCCTGATCGCAGCAAGCCTTGGCGAAGAGTGGAGCGGCTTCGGCCAGACCCTGTTTGTCCAGCCGCTGACTCAGGCGTGGGAAACCGTACTGCAGCCGTCCGCCGCCAGCCTGAATGATAAATGGCGCCGTGCGGTCGTTGCTGACTGGCATACGGCATTTGACGGGCGCTATCCGTTTTCCGCCAGCAAAAGCGAAGCCTCGCTGCCGATGCTGGCCGAATTTGTACGCAGGGACAGTGGGCGCATTGAGCGCTTCCTGACGACGGAACTGAACGGCGTACTGCATAAAGAGGGCAGCCAGTGGGTAGCGGATAAAGTGAACAGTCAGGGGCTGACCTTTAACCCGGCATTCCTGCGGGCGATAAACCAGCTGAGCCAGCTGTCGGACATTCTGTTTACCGATGGCCGCCAGGGCATCAGCTTTGAACTACAGGCGCGACCTGCGCCGCAGGTGGTGGAAACCCAGCTCACCATTGATGGACAAAAACTGCATTACTTTAATCAGATGGCTGACTGGCAAAGCTTCCGCTGGCCGGGAGAGACTTTCAGGCCCGGAACCATGCTGACCTGGACCACCGTCAACGCCGGTGCGCGTCTGTTTGGCGATTATAGCGGGACCTGGGGCTTTATTCGCTGGCTGGCTCAGGGCAGGCGCCAGCAGCTTGACCGCAGCCAGTGGATGATGAGCTTTACCACACCGGATGGCCATTCGCTGCAGTGGGTGCTGCGCTCCCAGCTGGGTAATGGCCCGCTGGCGCTGCTGGCATTACGCGGATTCAGCCTGCCGGATCAGATTTTCAGCGTGGATGCCGCTGCGATGGAAAAGGCGCTGGCAGCCAGTCCGGACAGTGATGATATGTATGGAATTCGCTAATGAGTAGGCTGGGGAATTCAGGGTAAACCTGCCGGTTTGATGAAAATATCCACCAGGAACTCAGCGAACTTCCTGCCTGTATGCTTCAAAACTTTAAAATCAGGGAATTATGGACGACTTAACCCTGCGTTATTACGACGCTGAAATGCGCTACCTGCTTGAGGCAGGCGAAGAGTTTGCCTGTGCTCATCCTGAGCAGGCGGCGATGCTGAATCTTGATAAAGCGGGCGCGCGCGACCCCTATGTGGAACGTCTGTTTGAAGGCTTTGCCTTTCTGATGGGACGCCTGCGGGAAAAACTGGATGACGATCTGCCGGAGCTGACCGAAGGGCTGGTCACGCTGCTGTGGCCGCATTATCTGCGTACCATTCCCTCAATGTCGATAGTGGAGTTCACGCCGGACTGGCGCGAAATGAAAGAAACCCTGCGCATGGCGAAAGGGTCTGAAGTCCTTTCCCGCCCCATTGGCGAAAAACGTACCCGTTGCCGTTATACCACCACGCAAGATATCGGGCTTCAGCCTCTGTCGCTGGAGCAGGTCCGGTTAACCACCGATCAAGATGGCCGCTCCGTGATTAATCTGCGCTTTGCCTGTAGCAGCCTCGCCGACTGGCGACGGATCGATCTTAGCCAGCTCCCGCTCTATTTCAACGCTGATGCGCCGCTGGCCTGCGCCATGCATGAAGCCTTTACCACCAACGTTGCGCGTATGTGGCTACGCCTGCCGGGCGACGTAGAGGGGCGTCCGCTTGAGGGCTATTTCACGGTGCTGGGATTTGGCGAGGAGGCGCGTTTATGGCCGAAAGGAAACAGCAGCTTCAGTGGTTATCAGTTACTGCTTGAATACTTCACCTTCCGGGAGAAATTTATGTTCACCGGGCTGCACGGACTTGAGACGGTGGATTTTCCTACGGATCTGGCAGGGTTTGATATCGATGTGATGCTTGAAAAGCGCTGGGAGCATGACTTCCGTTTTACGGAAAAGCATCTGCGCCTCAACTGTGTGCCGGTCATTAACCTTTTTCCGCTGGAGTCCGATCCGCTGATGCTGGATTCACTCCAGACGGAGTACATGCTGCGGCCAATGCGCGTGCAGGACGGCCATACCGAAATCTACTCCGTGGATTCAGTACTCTCGTCGAGCGGCCACACTTACGTGCCTTTCTCCTCGTTTCGTCATAAGGGCGGCATGATGCGCCACAACGCCCCGGAGTACTACTACCACACCCGCGTGCGGCGGGGACCCTCGGGTCTGCACAACACCTGGCTTATCTTGGGTGGCGAAGCCTTTGATAACAACAGCTTACCGGATGATGAAAATCTGTCACTGAGCCTGACCGGGACAAACGGTCAGCTGCCGCGTCGGGCGTTGCAAAGCACGGTGCTCGACACGGTGATGAAAACCACCTCCGTTAGCGTGGGCGCGCGTAACCTCAGCGCGCCCACGCTGCCCTGTTACCCACCGGACCGCGACCGTTTTCACTGGCGGGTGCTGAGCCACCTGAAAAGCGGTTTTTTGTCGATGATGGATAACGCGGATGTGCTGCGCGAAACGCTGGCTTTATATGAATGGACCGACAGTGAAATGAACCGTCGCCGTCTGGAGGCGATTATCGACGTTCGTCACAGCGAAACCGAGCGTTTTGAGCAGGGCCATCTTTTGCGTGGGGTGCAGATCGAGGTCACGCTCAATAGTCACGGCTTTGCCGGCACTGGCGATATTAGTCTGTTTGGTGAAATGCTGAGCCGCTTCTTCGCTCTTTATACCGATATCTATCTGTTTAACCGTCTGATTATTATCCTGCAGCCCACCGGAGAGCGCCTTGAATGGGAAGAGAAGCACAATCGCCGTATCCCCGGCTAACGCCGCGACTGGAGCGCGATCTTCACCGGATTAATTTTTATCGTTTCTGTCAGCTGCTGGAGAAACAGAATCCCGCTAAACCGCTGACAGGCAGCACCAGTCATCCGTCAGATGATCGGGTGCGTTTTTGCCCCTCCCCCGGCATGGGCTTTCCGGCAAGCGAACTGAAAAGCGTTGAGTACAGTGAGGATGATGAACGCGCACCGCCGGTTATCCGCACTACATTTATGGGACTGTACGGGGTGGACTCGCCACTCCCAACTGCCTATCTCGATGACATCACCCAGTGCCGGGAAGGGCATGAAGCACTACAGGGATTTCTGGATATCTTCAGTCACCGCATCCTGACGCAGTTTTACCGTATCTGGCGTAAATATTCCTATCCGGCCACCTTTGAGCCTGGCGGCAGCGATACGATTTCACAGTCGCTGCTGGGGCTGGTGGGATTGGGGATCCCCGGTACGGCACAGCAGATCGCCACGCCGGTATCACGCTTCCTGGCGCTGCTTGGTGCGCTGCAACAGCCCGGGAAGACGGCGGAAGGGATCCAGGCAATGGTGCATCTGCTGGCACCCAATACTACGGCAGTAACCAGTCCGTACTGTTTGCGTCCGGTGGCGGTTGATAAACCGATGGGTTTTTATGGCGATGAGGACATTTTACTGGACGGGAATGCCCCGCTCGGCGAGGAAGTGATGGATGCCAGCAGCCAGCTGTTGATTGAGCTGACCACAGACGATGAGCAGGAAATGCATGAATGGATGCCTGACGGTCAGTTATATCAGGATTTTATGGTCATGCTGCGGGTGTATCTGGGCTGGCGCTTTAAGGCAAAACTTCGCCTTACCGTCAGCACGCATTTGCTGTCCGTTCCCCCGCTCGGTGAAGCCGCTTTCTGGCTGGGGCTGAATGGCGTACTTGGCGTGGAGAAGGGCAAAGTCCCGGATGATATCCCGCAAAGGTTTACTACCGAACTTGGGCTGTATTGCGGTCTGCAGCCGGCAACACTAACGAAAGGAAACCGACGTGTTACGTATAAATTTAACTAAACCGGCCCGCATGATGCTGCCTTTGCTTATTCTCAGCCTTAGCGGTTGTGGCCTGACGCAGAGCGTGACGGAGGGAACGACGACGGTCGTAAAATCTATCTTCTATAAAAAGATAAAGGTGTTACACCTCGATTTCACCGCCCGGGAAGCGCTCAATATCGATGCGCGTGAAAACAATTCTTTATCTGAACCGGTGGTAGTACGCATTTATCAGCTGAAAGAGACCAAAACGTTCGACAGAACGGTCTATCAGCAGTTACTGAAAGACGGTGAAAATAGACTCGGTGCCGATCTGCTGGCCACGCGCGATGTGGTCGTTAAACCGGGCGGTGCTGCAGTGCTGGATATGCCGATGGAAGCAGATGCGAAATTCGTGGCGATTGTGGGGTTATTCCGTCATCCGGATATGGCGAAGAACAGCTGGAAAATGACCCTCGGACGTGAAGATCTTGACCCGGATAAACCGCGTATCATTGAACTCAGCGGCAACATTCTAAAGCTGCAACCCATTAAGGATGACTGACACGGTTGTTCCATTAATTTTTATGCTCTGCAAGATGTGTTTTGATAACGGATTTATGTTGAAAGGGGATTGCCTGACATATAAAGCAGTATCCATTCATAATCAGTAATAACCGGCATTTAAACCGCCTTAATCATGAAGCCCGTCCCTGATATTAATAGCGATCGGCCAGCGGTAAAGAAGCGTGTTGACGGCGAAATAAACGACGGAGTGGTTATCTGTGACCAGAATCAAAGAAATAATAAAATTTTTTATTAGAGCTGTGTGATTCCGATTGCTGCAATAAAATATCGCCTCCGGCTGGGCTTCGTTAACACACGAAAACCCGCCTGCAGAAAATCAATAAGGCCATTGTCCTAACGCTGAGTTAACATTGGCCAGGCGGGGTTAGCGAACAATTAAAGAAAAACCTGATCGAGAGTGACTGCTGAGCATTCAGGGCAGATCAAAATCTGGCTCTTTAATAAATTTTATGTAGCACGATTTCGCCCCTGCCGTACTGAGTTCGCTGCTGCACATAAGCAGAGAGGCTTGTTTGCTGAAGGAGTACAGCGTCAGGTAAACAAAAGCATAATTCTGGCAATCAAGGACCCCATTCAGCTTTTCAGTTTCCTTAATTTTATACGTCAGGCTTGTATTTGTATAAAATTTGCAGCCGTTATACAGCGTTTGGTAACGATAGTCAGGATAAAGTGATGGATCATGCTTATTCAGGAAAAAAAAGAAAAATAAGGTATTGATTAATAATAAAGTAAGTATGGTAACTAAAATGTAGATTATTTTTAATTGAGGTTTTTCTCTTTTTATTCTTAACGTTTCTTGTAAGGCATATACGTTTTCTGTACTGAGCTCGATACTGTTGGGATCGGGCTGCTCTTCGATTTCAGCATGCAGCATAATCCCTTTTTTGGGCACCGTAATAACAACCCTCTCATCTAAACCGCAGCTTCTCAACGCCTTACGTAATATTGATATATTCTGATAAAAGGTGTTCACAGCGACTTCCATTCCTTTCTTACGCCAGACTTCATCAATAAATCTTTCCTGAGAAATTGTCTTGCCATTATTTTGTATCAGCAACAAAAGGCATCGACTCGCCGGCTGGTTAAGCTTACATTCCTTTCCTGAACCGGGCTGGCAAGACACAATAGTATGTTTAACGGAGTTAAATATAACTGCGCCATTAATAGTATAAAACATTTTTGCATTTCCTTATGATAACCCTGATGTAAGTCACTTTTCAGCTTGCGAATAAAGACCGGTGTCTCAAATGATGGTTTAAACTACCATATTGACCAGGGTTGTTCAAATGTCACCAGAAGGAGAAGATGCTTTGCTAATAATAAAAAGCAATAATAAACAAACGGTTATTATAATCTTGTCTTCTATTATTAAGAAAATACAGGTTGAAAAATAAACTAGATGTTTTTATTTTTTCATTATGAAGTCATTATGCGTTTATTAATCTTTTCTGATTAAAAAATACTAACTGCCTTTTTGTAAGAGTATTTTCTTAATCAATACTTTCACTTTTTTATAAGCAGAGGATGCATAGTAATTTACAGATAGATGCGTCGCAGGCACTGTCCTGAATTGAGGCTCAAAAGGAAAGGAAGATAATGCAATGATTTGACACGCCCTGGAGACTGCGTGAGATGGCTTCGCCAGAATGGATCTTAAGGCCATCTGCCGTCTGACTGCTCCGCAGCACTTAATCTTACCCGTCAATAATGAACACGGGACTAGGTGAGTAAATTATCAAGTAAAAGGCGACTTAATTAACCAAATCCGTTCAACCAGAAAAAAGTTCCACAAGCAGCCGAGGCTTTGATGGCGTCGGGAAGCTCTGAAGCTTGATGAACGCATCGTTTAGCGCCGCCGCATGCCAGTTCAGTCCGGTCAGCTACCGTGAGCATGATCTGTCTGTGTGAGAATCTGCTGAAAGAGGGCTTTACAGCAAGTGGACTGAATCAGAAATGGGCTGGCGACATCAACTGTCTGCGCACGAGTGATGGCTCTACCTCGCAGTTGTTATTGGCCTGTAGCCGTATGCGCCATTAGTTGTAGAGCAAAGCCTCGATTTAAATTTTGCTCCTGTAGCCGCGTGCGATTATCTGGCTGGTTCATGTTATTGCAGAAAAGTACGACGGGCGCGTGATGCCTTACAGATGAACCTGCCGCAGCAAAACGGCCGTAAAAAGATATTGTTCACAACGGCTGCGGCAGTCAGTATTGTTCAGCGGATTTCAGGCCCTGCTGAAACGGTATGAACTGCGTATAAATATAAGTCGGAAAGCGGTTGCTATGACAATACCTATTCGGAAAGCTTCTTCAATTCGCTGAAGGTGGAAACTACCCACGGCGGGAACTTTATCAGTCAGGAAATAATGCGAACAAGGCTGGTTAATTATATCGGGTGCAATTATCCCTGCTGGCGTCGCCACTGCGCGCGTGGCGGCCTCAGCCCGGAACAGTTTGAAAAGCTGATCTTCACTTAGCGCCGCGTCCACATTACGCGGGTAGGAGAACGCAAGGGAGTAGGCGTTGCAGCGCATCCTTCATAACCTGGCTTTAATCTTTTTTTTGAGTGTAAGTTCTATGGATGATGATTTTACAGATCAATCAGACTTCAAAGTTCTTTTGTGAAGTCTGATTGATCTGTTATTTCAGCGGTTTCTCTTTTTTTATTAATTCTTAATATGTGAAAATTCATTCGATTCACTTTTCCCCTTCGCCTACTATCGCCTCGCTTTCACCATGCATGAATACGGCTGGGTGTGAGTATGGTTAATAATCAGAATCGGATTGATTAATTACAAAAGGAATTACTATATGAATAAGTTGTTACTCTCAGTAGCAGCAATGGGGATCATGGCTTCCGGCTCATCATTTGCTGCTACCACAGCAGATGCCAGCGCTGTCTGGCAGGCTGAAGCAACGAAGGACACCCAGAGTGAACTGGTTGTTACGCCTATGCGTGCGCTGCAGTTCAAATATGTTGCAAGTCAAAAAAGCTTCAACCAGGATACCGGTACTTTTGATGTTGCGATCCGTGGCGATCACTCTACTGCAACCGGTTTCAAACTGGAAGCGCGTGTAGATGACAGCAATAACACTCTGCGTCAGGTAGGTGGGGACACTACTCTGAGTGTGGGGGCTTTCTTCGGTAGCAGCGAACTGGGTTCTTCTAATGGCGGAACCACCGGCGTTGGTTCAACCGCTAACTGGACCACCCTGGTGGATTCTGCTCAGGATATCGGCAGTGGTTCTGGCCTTTGGACCCTGACCCAGTCCGCAGGCGCTGTTGCGGATACCGAACTGACTGCGCGTGACAACTTCAAATTTGAAGTGAAAAAAGCCACTACTGACGGTACTACAGAAACAACTGCCGACAAACTGCCTGACGGTTTCTGGCAGGGTGAAGTCGCAGTGGCGTTCCGGGCGACCTGGAGCGAGTAAGTTATCTCCGGAAGGGAAACGTACCGGCCAGAGAGCACTCTCTGGCCGGGCATTTATATAAAGGAATTATTATGCCCGCCAAAGGTATTTTCATCGCGTTGGTATTATTACTGACGCCGCTGGCCGCACTGGCCATTAATGTCGGTACCGTTACCACTATTATTCCTGCAGAAAAACAATTAACAGCCAAAGAGATTAAAAATGAGTCGGCGATGGCGCGACTTATTACCGTGCGCGTTGACAGAATTGATTCACCATTAAGTTCAGGAAAGATAATCCCCTATGATTCTGCTGATGAACTGCTTTCATCACCTTCACAGCTGATGATGCCAGGCAATTCAAAAAATATTATAAAATTTTGGTATCAGGGAAAACAGGATGCGCAGGAAAGGTATTACCGCCTGACCTTCACGGATGAACCTATCAGTGACGATGAATCTAAGGACAGCGGAAAGTATGCGATGGCTCAGGCCAAAGCCGTTATCAGTACTATCCTTGTCGTCCAGCCCCGTGAAAAAAACCTTCAGTACGCCCTCTCCCCTCAAGGAGTGTTAAATAAAGGCAATGTCTCATTTCGTATAACGGCTATCGGCGACTGTCAGGACAAAAAGAAAAAAGACTGCCGTGAGCTTTTTTACGTTATGCCGGGAAAAACACACGCGTTCCAGCAAGTCGATCTGCATGCGAAGGGTTCGCATGTTGGGCTGTGGGATATTGAACACTTTATCCCGTTACAGTAAGAACACGCCTGAGACAGGAAGGGAATCACATGAAAAAGCGGATTATGATCTCCGCACTCTCGTTGCTGGTGATGCCACTGACACCAGCACTGGCAGAGTCAACAGGGCAGGGATCTTATGTTTTAGCGGGTTATCGTTTTCCTGCTGCGCTTTACGCCATGTTGCAAAGCGGGCTTGAATTACCTGTTTTACTGGATAATAACCCACAGGAAAAAGCGTCATTTTTAGCACCCAATAAGCCGGATAAACCGGATAAATATGTGCAAATCGGTAAAGCGATGCTGTTTGCCTCGCAGGATCGCCTGGGCCTTCGCGCTGTGCATATGACGGAGGATGGGGACAATTCCGTTCGGCTTTCCGATGCAATGCTCAAACAGCTGGAAGGCCTCCGCGATAAGCCATTTGACGACCAGATGCATTTATCCGTTTCGCCCGGCGCCTGGTTTTCTCTGGATGCGAAACAAATGCGTTTGATTCTGCATGTGGATGAGCAGGGCTTTGGCGCGGTGATCCGTCCGCGTGAATATGACGTTGATGCGCCTACCAGCCGCACCCCCAGCGGGACGGTTACCTATGATTTTGGGGGATATACTACCAAAAGCTCACAGGGAATGACGCGCAACTCCGGCTACCTTAACTTTAATTCCACCACTTCATTAGGCGTCGACCACCTGCTGTTGAACGGTTCTGCCTACTCAGGCAACAGTCTTTCTTCCGACCGTGATGGACGCATTAATGCCGCATTGTGGGAGCGGGATTATAAAGGATTACGCTACGCAGCAGGGATGCTGGACAGCTGGAATATGCAGTCTGTCGCCACTGTCAGCGCCCTGACCGGCGGCGAAATTTATGGGTTCTCATTTGGTAATGCTGCCAATTCGCGTAAGCGTGATGGTGCACTGTCGTTAACTCCTGTGGTGGTTTTCTTTCCTGCCGCAGGTGAGGCGCGCATTCGCCGTGATGGCAACCTGATTGGCATTCAGCGCTTTTCTGTCGGCAGCCATGAACTGGATACCTCCAGGCTGCCTTTTGGTATTTACAGCGTCCAGGTTGAAGTGGTGAGCGGCGGCCGCGTGATTTCCAACGGCGTTTATCAAATCAACAAACCGTTTTCTTCCAACGTAACGGACGGGCTGCGCTGGCAGATGTGGGGCGGCGCCTATAACCGCGACCGCCTGTATCACTACCGTTACCGTGCAGACGAATACAACAAAAATGTCCGCGTCCTTGATTCAGACTCCGAAAAGGAAATGATGTCGCTGGTCGGGGTTTCCGTGGGCAAAAGTCAGGGCTTTGTCGACTGGAGCTTCTCATCCTATATGTTGCGTGAACAGGCGATAGGTGAACTGTGGGCATCAAGCAACATCACCCAATGGCTGTCGCTGAACATGCAGGGTATGAGTGCCACCGACGGATCCTGGCGAGGCAACTACGGCGGAAATCTGCGCCTGCCCAAAGGTATCGGTAATGTTTGGTACAGCCATAGCCGGCTGCACAGCGGCGAGTTCCTTTCGCTATATGAAACCCGGGGGAATACCTGGGGAGTTTCGATCAACCTTCCTTCTGTTGGCCCGGCCTCTGGCGGCGTGATCAGCTGGACTGAAGACCGTGATGCTATTTACGGCTACAAACGTCGGCGCCTCGATTATTCGCAGGGGCTTTACGCTGGTCGCTATGGTTCTGTGCGGCTGCGCACCGGGATTGGCTATAACGACAATACCTACGGTAGCACCCATTACAGCGATCGTGAGCGCTACGTGATGCTCGACTTCTCGATCCCGCTGGGCAACACCCTCTCTGTGGGCGTGTCGCATTCGCGGGATACCGGTACGGCCATGAACCTTGATGCGACCCATAACTTCGACGGCGATATCCTGAAGAGCGCATCGGCTAACGTATCGAAATCGTTTAGCGGTGACGTGGAACGTGAAGTCGCAGGTGGAGCTACCGTTGATTTTGATTCGCCGTTTAACCGCAACTCTCTCAGCTACCAGACCGATAACTCAAGCGGCTGGAATGCCACCCTGACCAGCCAGGGTTCCGTGGGCTGGTCCGGTACGCATATCGGCGCCGGAAAAGGGCGCGAAAGCGCGGGACTGCTAATTGATACAGGGCTGGAACGCGGTGAGAAACTGACCCTCGATATTGACGGAACTCAGCACCAGCTTCAGGGCAACCGAAACTTTATCTCTCTGCCACCGTACGCAAATTACCGCATGGAGATCCTGAATAATGCCGACACCCTCGACAGCTTTGACGTAGTTGATGGCGGCAGAAGAACCGTGTCGGTTTATCCGGGTAATGTGGTGTACATGCAGCCGCAGGTGAAAAAGATCGTCACGGTATTTGGCCGTCTTGTGGGCCAGAACGGGCAGGTTATCGCCAACCGGGAAATCAAAAACCGTTTCGGTCTGGCGCAGAGCGGCGCCGACGGTCGTTTTGTGATCGACATTGACAGAAATCATCCGCAGCTCAGCATCGCCACCGACGACGGCACCGTCTGTGCACTGACGCTGAACATCACCTCGACGGACGGTGCGCTCTGGCTGGGAGACGTTAAGTGCGATCAGGGTAGCTATGTCTGGCAACAATCTGCGGTTAAAGGAGGAGAATCAAATGAAAAGACTGGCTCTTAGCCTGCTGCTGATCTCGGCGGGAGCACAGGCTGACGTTACGCTGCCTTATATCGCGATCAAGAATAATGATACGTCAGGCAGCGGCAACGGCAGCGCGATTTACAGCCTGAATGCCGGGGGTGGAGAGCAGTTGATAGGATCGGTAACTTACCCTTCCCTGAGTGATAACGGGCTGCTGACGGTGGCCACTTATGTTCCCGTTTCGTCAACCAGTTCGGGCGTCAGCGGCTGGACCGATGAGCTGACCTGGCGCTACGGATTCAGTGGTTTTAGCGATGTTGGCTTCCGGGGCACCACCTGTACCAGCTGCTCCGGTATGGGTTATAAAGCCCCGGTCAGCATAAGCAGCTCTGAGATGACGGTTCCTTATAACCCCCTTGGCGGACAATTTGGTTTTACCGGCCTGGTGTTGAGTGAAAGCCTGTACAACTATTTGCTGGGACTTGGGGTAGGGCACTCGGTCACTGCAACCACGGCACCTTACACCAGTTCGACAGAGGTACCCGCTTCATCGCAGAGTAATGTGCTGCAAAAGTTAGGTGATTATACTCTGGATAACAAGGTAAAACTGGGGTTCTCGGTCGATCCGATCACTGGCGAGGTTACCCTGCAAGATGGCGCTACCGGTACGCACTGCACGGCATATCAGTACATTGCACTGAAAGGGCAGCTCTGTGAGGTGATGACCTACACCTATCAGGGGGGCTCGGTGACGCCTTATGCCGGAACTCTGTCGATGGGCATTTCACAGGTTAATCCCTTGCTGACCCAGTTTCAGGGCACAGGGCTGAATGTTTCCCTGACCTTTGATGAAAAGGTCTGGTATACGCTCTCAAACGGAAGTATCGGCACGCCGGCCACTTTTGCTGACAGTTTCCTGCAGCAGCCCGCCAAAAACGGCGGCAGCGCCAGCCTGAAGATGTTTTTTCCGGATGACTTTATCAAAAAGGTTGCCAATCAGGGGAACGCCGCCAACCTGACCGAGATTGCCACGCTCTGTCTGAACAAGCCGCTGGCGCAGCTGGGCGCTGATTTCTGTTTCCATCCGGGTAACGGCTTCAACATTACCCCGCTTGCTAATAGTATTGAAATTAAGCCTGACAATCCGGACTACAGCCTGGACTCAAGCGGCCACGGCGGAAGCGGTAAAGGCAAGGTGGGCACGGCAACGCCGATCTCCATTCCTTATACCATCTACACCAGTTCAAAAGATCCGGCAGTGGCCGTCAGCGTCCGTGTTACAGGGCCCAGCAAAGCGATGAATGGTCAGGACTACTGTTTGTTCAGCGGGGCGGGAGCGGCCAGTACGATACAGGTGCCGGTGCCGGGCAATGTGCTGGTAGGCCTCAGCCAGACGAGCTATGCCCATAACTGTGCCGGTAACGCTATTGCTGTTCCCCCTCCGTCAACCAGTGCTGGCGAGTGGGTTAAACAGGCTAGTACGCTGGATCCGGCTCTGTCAGTCTGGCAAACCCCGCTGGTACTGAAGTTTCCGATGGACGATCCCGTTACGCAAAAAACCTTTGACGGTGGCTATTGGGATGGGATGGTCAGTGCTCAGGGAACTATTGAAGTCTCGGCATCATGGAACTGATAAAAGTGAAGTGCGGATGGTTGTTTTTTCTTATTCTCTTTTCTCAACCTGCGTCGGCTTTATTTATTAAGAAATTGAATATAGACCTGCAACCCAGGAAAAAAGTGCAGTATGAGGAAATCGTAAACTTAACCTCTGGACGGAGAGTTTATACTGTCAGTATGGTCCAGGTCAGCATCCCGCGCCGCAGCGGGATGGAGACCGTGATTAACGATGGCGCACTTCTTTATTCTCCTCAGAAGCTGGTTCTTAATTCAGGAGAAAAAGGTGGCTTCAAGTTTTTTTATGAAGGTAAAATTGATAAAAAAGAACGTTATTTCAGGGTGAAATTTATTGAAATGCCCATTGAGGCAGATATTATTCAGTCTGGAAAAAGATCGCTGCTTTATGATTATCGTGTTGCCGTTGAAGCCATCATGATAGTCAGGCCTGCAGAAGAAGATTTTCGGTACAGCTATACAAAAAGTGAAATTAAAAACACAGGAAATACGTATTTTAAATATATGTCTTCGCGTGGTTGTAGTAATAGTTACGCGCACTCGGCATTCCTTGCCCCAGGCGAAAGCCTTAAGCTGGAAGATGAATATGCTGAGTCAAATCGTGTGATTATTTATCATAAAAAGATTATTTCGCTATCGAACTGCGGGAAATCCTTTTAAAGAATTCCCTTCGGGGAATATTTCTTTCATTCAATGATGAAGTGAAAGGTAACCCTGTTATTAATAACGTAAGGATATTGCAATGAAAACTGTATCTCTGGCTGTGGCCAATGATGTTATCGGCGGAGCTTTGAACCCAATTGCTGCTCTGGTTAAAGGTGCACAGACCGGTTATGACGCTGGCGCCAGCATCATGGGCATGCTGGGCGGCCTGGTCGGTGGCGCTGTAGGCGGCATCCTGGGCTTCATCGGTGGTTTCGTCGGAACTGTTAAGTAACAGCCAGAAACGCACGCGGAGGCAGTATGAACGTTGTTTCCCTTAACCGGACAAGAAAAATCAGGCAGCTTTCTCTGGGAAGGGCGATCCGCTATGGCTGGCAAACGGGCCAGCAGGCGGGCAGCCAGCTACTGGGGCCTGCGGGTGGCTTTGTCGGCGGGGTGCTCGGCGGTCTCGGCGGATTTATTAACGGCATGATGGTGCAGGTCACTCGAACCATCAGAAAAAAACAGATTAAGGAAAATTAAAATGAACGCAGTAAAACTGAAAGTTGCAGATCAGATCGTGGGTGGCTGGGATCCGTTTGGCGCGGCGATGACTGGCGCGCAGACGGGTTACACCGCGGGTAGCTCACTGCTTGGTCCTCTGGGCGGCGTGATTGGTGGTGCGTTCGGACTGTTAGGCGGCTTTGTGACTGGCTTCCTGTCTGCCTGATCCCCGGCAATAAAATGATCATAAATGACCCAATTCGTTGGGTCATTTTTTTTCTTCTCAGATGGCAAGGCCGTTATGTTTTCTCTATTGCGATTTCGCGCCCCTTCCAGAACGCCCATGATTCGTCAGCATGAATATACTGAGTGCGGGCTCGCCTGTCTGGCCATGGTGCTGGGCCACTATGGGCACCAGACTTCTGTCAGCCAGCTCCGTCGCGAATATGAGGTGTCGGAAGACAGTGGAACTTCAATGTCATCTCTGTTGCGCTGGTCGCGTGAAAAGGGGCTTGATGGGCGTTTATTGCAGGGAAAGGTTCAGGAACTCAGGCAGGTCAATCTGCCGCTGATTGCCTTCTGGCGCGGCAATCATTTTGTGGTTGTGGTGCAGGCTGACGATCGCGGCATCACCATCCACGATCCGGCCAGCGGCGTGCGCCGCTATCGGTATAAAGAAGCGGAAGCGCTGTTCTCCGGTTTTGTGCTGGAGCTGCACCCGGCGGCTGATTTTTCTGCGAAAACTCAGGAAGAAAGCTTTTCGTTAGCACAACTGGCCACGCAGGTGACGCAGTTAATGAAACGGCAGGTGACGCTGTTTCTGTTTTCCCTTTTCACCTTAATAATCATGCTGGTATCACCGGCTTACATTCAGCTGGTGCTTGATGAGGCGATTTCACGCGGTGATTATGATTTGGTCGTGCTGCTGACCTGTATCTTCGCCATTGTCTTTATTTTTGATGTGACCAGCCGTTTCCTTAAACAGATACTGGAAATTTGCCTGCGAAACTTTGCTTATGACGAGCTGAGTCAGGCGATACGGCGC
The DNA here is from genome assembly GCA_050410775.1 of Pantoea sp. FN060301. Lineage (GTDB taxonomy): Bacteria > Pseudomonadota > Gammaproteobacteria > Enterobacterales > Enterobacteriaceae > Erwinia. The sequence continues at coordinate 3,473,480 of CP191229.1, read as the reverse complement.
TATTTACTGCGCACCCACTCAAGCTGGTTTCGCACACGTCCGGTCGGGGTGATCCTCGCTATTGAAAAATCACTGCATGGCTGTGCTGAATTTATCAGCAACGGTTACGTTGCGCTGGTTTATTCTATGTTAATCAGCGTGTGCAGCCTGATCTTTATGCTGTTCTACAACGTGCAGATCGCGGCCGTGACATTGCTGTCGATGAGCGTTTTTTTCGCCATCCGCTTTTTATTAATTGGCCCTTATCAGCGGGCTGTCGATAATTCCATAACCAAAACGGCAGAATACGAATCCCTGCTGGTGGAAACGCAAAAAGGGATTGTCACGATCAAAGCCAATAACATGCTCAATAATTATAACAGCGTGATCGATCGCGCCATGCGCAGCCACATTAACGGCCTGATGAAAAAAGAGCGTTTGCTGGCTCGCTTTGATGCCGCCTCAGTATTAGTGATTAATGCGGAGCAGCTGATTGTAGTTTGTATGGGGGCCTGGTCTATTCTACAGGGTGATATGACCATCGGTATGCTGGTGGCTTATCTCAGCTACAAACGTTATTTCTCCGATGCGATGGTCGACGTTGCGCATAAATATCTTGAGAAAAATGCACTTAAAGGCCCGCTCGAACGTGTTGGAGATCTGGTTACTTATCCTGGCGACAGTGACAGCTTTGGCGAGCGTAAATTAGATGAAATTACATCGCTGACCTTTGACAATGCCAGTTTTGCATTTCCGGGGAAAACCGCCGTGCTGAAAAACCTTAACCTGACGCTCACGCCGCAGCAGGAAACGGTTATTATTGGGCACAGCGGCTCAGGGAAAACCACATTGCTGCGTTTGATCTCCGGTATTTTGCAGCCGACGGACGGCGATATCCTGCTGAATGACTTCCCGCAGGCATCCTTTGATTTGGAAAGTCTGCGCCAGCATATCCGCATAATTCATGCAGATGACCATCTGTTTAGCGGCTCGCTGGCTGAAAACATTGCTGGTTTTGCGCCAGAAGCCGATATTCAGGACATTATTGCCGCCTGTCAGCTGGCGGAGATCCATCAGGTTATTGCCGCTTTGCCCCACGGCTATGACACCACTTTTGTGCCGGGTAACCCGCTGTTCTCTGCCGGAGAAGTGCAACGCCTGGTACTCGCCCGCGCGCTGTATGGCCGTCCGGCCTGGTTGTTGTGCGATGAGGTGACGGCGAACCTGGATAAAACCACTGCCCGAAAAGTGCTGGATAATTTGCGCAGCCTGGGAATTGGCCTGATTTTTGTCACTCACTCGCCGGAAGTGGTTTATCAGCGGGGCCTGTTGCTCACGTTGAAAAATGGTGAGTTAAGGCCCCAGCAGGCCGGAGAGGCGTTATGATCCCGGAGGTGATCTGCCGCTGGCTGGCAAAAAACGCCCGCCGCCAGCATCTCGGCGAGCGGTTTGAACAAAATTATCTCCAGCTGATGCGTCAGCCCGAAGAACACTATAACGACACTCTCTTCGTGGACAATCTACGTGAAAAACTGCGTTTGCTGGTCACCTTAAAATCGTTGCCTCCTGCGCGCTGGGCTCGCTATATGACGCCGGCCGCGGAGCAGGAAGTACTGCGCTGGGTCCGTGAGACGCGGTTATTTGAGCGACGCTGCATTGTCCCGTTACTACGCTGGAACGGCCTGCCTCTGGTGCTGGCAAAAATGATGCAGATAGCCCCGGATGGCTATGACTTTATGTTTATCACCTGTGATGATCGCTGGCAGCCTCTGAAAATGATGCGTCCGGTACAGGGCGGCGGATTGCTCTCCTCACGGCCAATGATGGTATTGGTGTTTATTGATGAACGGCTGCCCGCTTCTTTTCTGCAACCCGTGATTCTGAACGGCAACCGCCTGCTGATCACTGATGTCTCTCCGCTGGTGCTGCAACGACTTCATCTGGAGATCCAAACCCTGCTACCCGTCGGCAGCCCGCTGGGCTCTTTTCATCTTACGGGTGAGAACCTGCCGGCGGATGGCTGGACACAAGCGGTGCAGGACAATTTTACGCATCTGGCCCGTAACCCTGTCTGCTGGGGACAGTGGGACGATATTTCTGTTTTACTTCATGGATGAACCCATGCCGCCGATCAAACAACGCAAAACTCGTCTGCTGGCTACGCCCGGACGCCATTACGCACGTATCTATCAAATAAATTTGCCAGGGTTGAAAGTTGCTCTGACCCTGTTCGCCACTTTTTTTCTGTGTTTGCTGATCTACTCCTGCGTCGTCGAGTATTCCGAAACGACGCTGGCGCAGGGCGTCATTACTAACGTTAAAGGCGATGTGCAGGTGCGGGCAAAAGCGTCGGGAACTATCATCAATATTCCGGTGCATGAAGGGCAATTCGTTAAAGAGAACCAGGTTTTATTCAGCCTGTCACAAGATTATGGCGGGAAAGAGGGCTCAGTCATTGAATATGAGGCGCAACGATATGCTGCAGAAAAAGCCCGCAACGTTGCGCGCATCAGCGATATGGAACGTTCAATCGCCAGGCTCAGGGAGAGCCTGAAGCGCCAGTCTGCGACTATCGATGCGCAGATTGAAGCCTCGGCCATTAAAATTAAAAAAGCGCGTGAGTTGATAAATAACGCAAACCAGACCTATCGATCCTATAAGGCGATTGCGGGTAAAGGATATGTGTCTAAAACAGATCTCAGCGTGAAATATAATGATGTGCTTAATGCCCAGCTGAATCTGAAGCTTGAGGAATCCAGTCTGTTACAGTTGCAGAGCAATAAAACGTCTGCAAACGATAATACGCAGTATCAGATTGATGATCTCAGCACCCAGATGCTCTATCTGGATAATCGCAACAGCGAAATCGATCGCACGATGGCGACGCAGGGCAGTAAAACGATGGCAATGCTGGCACCGACCAGCGGATATGTGGTGGCCATTAACTTCCCGCCAGGTAAAGCGGTAACCCAGGACAGTGAGGTAGTGATGGTCATCCGTCACGATCGGGAAAGTCCGCTGGAAGGTTATCTGTATATCCCCTCCAGCGGAGCAGGACGAATTAATACGGGTGACAGTGTGAAAGTTCGCTTTGATGCGTGGCCGATGGATAAGTACGGCACCGTGACCTCTAAGCTGGAAAATTTCTATCCTGTCAGTATCGACAGCCGGTCAGCGTTAATCTCTTTAAAGCAGGGCCAGACCTATTACCTGACGCGCATTAAGTTGCCTTCTTCTTTTGAGGATCCCGGTAAACACTCCCGCCTGTTACTGGGAGGAATGACGCTGAGTGCTGATATCGTGGTGGATAAAAAACCGTTGATTGCTCTGCTGCTGGCGCCGATAGAGCGGGCACGACAGCGTTTCTTTAGCGCCAGCTCTACCGGTGAAGCGGAAGGGTAACTTCCCAGTGGATCAAACGGGGAGGAGGGCCTGACCAGCGAGCTCCCCGACCGGCTTACCGATCCTCTGACGGTAAAATCGCGCCCTGTTTCTTGCGTCTGGTGCTTTTAAATTAATGCGTTATTTCTGATTAAAAGATAAAAGCCAGTCTGGGTCTGGTGGCTTTTATCTTTAGCAATATTTAGTGCGACAGTTTATTCACGATTAATGCAAGATCTGTATTAGTATCAACGGCGCCAGAAGAGGAGGATTTATCCACTAATTGGGGTAGGTATTTTGCCAGCAGATTTAACGCATCCGGGGTATTTATGCCCAGCTTAGCGGCTAATTGTTCAATTGCCTCTGAGCCGATCATCTTCTGCACAATTTCGCTACTGAGCGCAACATTTTGCCGATCGCTAAGCCAGGACTGGACAATATCGCTGAACTCACCGCTTTGTAGACGATTTACAAGAGCCTGTATCCCACCTTGCTGCTCCACCCACTCTATTACCCCATTCACTTCCTGAGTAGTTTGATTACTGAGGCCGCACATACCCAACACTTTTTCCAGCATGCTCATTATTAAATTCCTTTCAGTTTGTAATTATTATAGCTGTTTTAATGCCCTGATCTTATGAATAGCGAACAGCACAATAATTGCACCGAGGGTAGCAATAGCAATGCTGTAAATATTGAAGCCACTCACCTTGCCAAAGCCTAAAGCTGTACTGATGACACCGCCAATTAAAGCCCCGACCACACCAAGAATCATCGTCATGAAAATGCCCATGTGTTCTTTTCCAGGCATGATGCACCTGGCGATGACGCCAGCGATCAATCCAAATATGACCCATGATAATATGCCCATTTCAACTCCTTAACTCTGTGGTTATCTTCTTTTATGTTTAGTGTGTGTTTATTATTTATCTTAATTATGCGGGTAGTATCGTACGTTCAGCAGGGCCTGTCTGGCAATGCTGTTTTTAAACGTAATATAAACTCCGGAATAATATCAAAGGATGAATATGAGTCTCTTAGATAAAGTTAAAGATATTGGTAGCGATCTGTTACACGCCGTAGATAAAAGCGATAAAGAGAAAAATACAACGTCAATTGAACGCGGACGTACTTATATTGTTAAATCTGGCGATACGCTGAGTGCGATTTCGAAACAGTTTTATAAGGACCCGGCTAAATACATGAGCATTTTTGAGGCTAATAAAGATAAGTTAACCAGCCCTGATGAAATAGTTCCCGGTCAGGTTCTGCAAATTCCTGAATAAAAGCTAATAGCAGGCCAGTTGGCGTGTGATTTGCCGGCTGGCAACCGATCCATTTCACATAACGTTGTCTTCATGTAGCTGATAACCCCTGTAATGCGTTGAAGGGGTTTCTGCGTTTAGCGGCTGTAAAAGCTTATGCTAAAGGCCGGGCCGGCTTGCTTTCACTAAGACTGCGATGATGAGCGTGGCATATAAGGATGTTGAAACGCTGCCGGGCTGATTTACCGTCAAAGCAGGGGGGAGCTTGATGAGCGTATGCGAATACCAGAGGAGAGGGGATATGTGCTGGCTTCAGAAAGCAAAAACCCGCCGTAAGGCGGGTTCTTTAAATAATGGTGCCCGGACTCGGAATCGAACCAAGGACACGGGGATTTTCAATCCCCTGCTCTACCGACTGAGCTATCCGGGCAACGGGGCGCATTAAACCTTACTGGCAGCAAGGCGTCAATGCCTTTATGACTGAAACGTTACCGATTGCACTCTTTTCCATCAACCTGAGTGAAAACAGCGAGTTTCCTGAACAACCTGCCTGATTTTTGCCCTTTACAACGCTCCGCTTTGCCCGCTTCTCTGACTCGCCCTTAAACCCGCAGCAACCGTTGAGAGAGAAAGGCCCCAGGTATTAACGCGATGGAAAGGGTTACTTTTCTGCCGTGCGTTAAAATCGGCAGCCTTCACCGCTTAAGCTGCCAGCGTTCATCTCAGACTGAACCTGTACGCTTCACGAATCCCCCGATTGTCGCGACCTTGAATCCCTTTATCAGAAGTGCCATCATTACGCCCATTCTCACGAGGAAATGCTGCATTTTTGAGGTCGCTGCGATGAAAGCCCTATTGCTCAGCTTCTTTCCCTGCCTGGTTTCGCACGGCTTACGAAATGCCCGTGCCTGCCCACTGAAATCCCGCTTCACCGTGCGGTGAGGTCTGTCCCGCGCCTGACTTTTGGCCATGCGTAAAAGCAGATACCCTCTGGTTTTACTGATGTCTGGCGGTCGAGGCTGAAGCGTATTTCGCCGATCCCCCTCAGATACCGTTCGCCGGGTGAAGGCCGTTGCCTCTATCCATGATGTGCCTCTGGCACCCGCTCATCCTTGCCGCTTAAGGATTTGTGTTATGACTCCTCTGAAAATTGCAGCCAGTACTACCGTCGCTATCCACCTCCAGACCGGGCGCGAAGTCGTGACGCTGGATAATACCGATTTTACCGATGTGGCGGCGGTGGTTCTGTCCGTTTCTGATTCGCGCAGCGGTGTGCTGGCGCTGCTCCGGCATACCGGTTTTAACCTGCCGGTTTTTATCGCGCTGGACGAGCCGGAACAGGCGCAGGATCTGCCGGCGGTAACCGGTTTACTTACGGGCGAGCCTGGTGATGCCGCGCTGCTTGAAGCCGCCGCCTCTGACTATCAGGCGGGGCTGCTGCCGCCGTTTTTTCAGACGCTGACCAAATATGTGGCGATGGATAACAGTACTTTCGCCTGTCCGGGGCATCAGGGCGGGGCGTTCTTCAAAAAGCATCCGGCGGGCCGTCAGTTCTTCGACTTTTTTGGCGAGAATATTTTCCGGGCCGATATGTGTAACGCGGACGTGAAGCTTGGCGATTTGCTGATCCATGAAGGGTCAGCCAAGCACGCGCAGAAGTTTGCCGCCAAAGTCTTTAACGCCGATAAAACCTATTTCGTACTTAATGGCACCTCCAGCGCCAATAAGGTCGTGACCAACGCGCTGCTGACGCGTGGGGATTTGGTGCTGTTCGATCGTAATAATCACAAATCAAACCACCACGGCGCGCTGATCCAGGCGGGCGCCACGCCGGTCTATCTGGAAACGGCCCGCAATCCCTTTGGCTTTATTGGCGGCATCGACGCGCACTGTTTCAATGAAGGCTGGCTGCGTGAACAGATTAAAAAGGTGGCGCCTGAACGTGCCGGAGAGGCGCGTCCTTTCCGCCTGGCGGTGATCCAGCTCGGCACCTATGACGGCACCGTCTACAACGCCCGCAAGGTTATCGACACTATCGGCCACCTGTGTGACTACATCCTGTTTGATTCCGCCTGGGTCGGCTATGAGCAGTTTATCCCGGTGATGCAGGCGTGTTCTCCGCTGCTGCTTGAGCTTAATGAACAGGATCCGGGCATCTTCGTCACCCAGTCGGTGCATAAACAGCAGGCGGGCTTTTCCCAGACCTCGCAAATCCATAAAAAAGATAACCATATCCGTGGCCAGCAGCGCTTTTGCAGCCACAAGCGGCTCAATAACGCTTTTATGCTGCACGCCTCTACCAGCCCGTTCTACCCGCTATTTGCCGCGCTGGATGTGAACGCCAGAATGCATCAGGGCGAGGCAGGGCGCCGCCTGTGGCATGAATGCGTCATGCTGGGCATTGATACCCGCAAGGCCATTTTGCAAAAGTGCGAAATGATTAAACCTTTTATCCCCGATGAGGTGGGCGGCAAGCCCTGGCAGGAGGCGGCAACCGCCGCGATCGCCGCCGATCCGCGCTATTTCAGCTATGAACCGGGCGCCGCCTGGCATGGCTTTGCCGGCTATGAGCAAGATCAGTATCTGGTCGATCCCTGCAAGCTGCTGCTGACCACGCCGGGTATTGATGCGGCCACCGGTCAGTACGCCTCATTTGGCATTCCGGCGACGATCCTGGCAAATTACCTGCGTGAGAATGGCGTGGTGCCGGAGAAGTGCGATCTCAATTCTATCCTGTTCCTGCTGACGCCAGCGGAGAGCGTGGAGAAGATGGCGCATCTGGTGGCAAGGCTGGCGCAGTTTGAGCAGCATATTAAAGAAGATGCGCTGTTGCGGGACGTACTGCCGACCATTTACCGGAAAAACAGGGCGCGCTACGAAGGCTACACGCTGCGCCGTCTGTGTCAGGAAATGCATCAGCTCTATGTCAGCCACGGCGTGAAGGATTTGCAGAAGGCGATGTTCCGTCAGGAGAGCCTGCCTGAGAGCGCAATGAATCCTCAGGATGCCAATATTGCGTTTATTCGTGGCGACGTTGAGCTGGTGCCTGTTGCTCAGGCGGAGGGACGGATTGCGGCCGAAGGGGCGCTGCCTTATCCACCGGGCGTGCTCTGCGTGGTGCCGGGAGAGCGGTGGGGCGGCGCCGTGCAGCGCTATTTCCTGGCGCTGGAGGAGGGGCTGAATCTGTTACCCGGCTTCTCACCTGAGCTACAGGGCGTCTACGCTGAGGCAGATGCCGCCGGCGTTAAGCGGCTGTATGGCTATATGATTCAATCCTGATCGTTCAGGAGCCGGCAGTTCCGGCTCCTGTCCGTTTAGCTTGCAGGGCGTACGCCCGCTTCCTCGCGCGCCTGACGGACAATGGCTTTGGCGATCCACTTGCCAATGTCCTGTAACTGTTCATTGTTACAGCCCCAGATATCTTTCATCACCAGAAAGATCTCCGAGCCGTATACCAGCGAAAGCGACTGAATAACCCGCTGCACCATCTCAGGTGGAAGCTCTTTGTTCAGCGGTTCCACTACATGTTGCAGTAGCGCTTTACGGTTCCCCCGCACCAGCTTCTCTTTTCCAGGCCTGTCGGTAGCCTGCGATTGCGCCCACTGCGTCAGCGAGAGATGCAGCGCGGCCCGTAGCGTCCCTTCATGTTCCAGCATCCGCGGAAAGGCAAAGGAGAGCAGCTCATCAATACGGTCGCCCACCTCTTCGCGGGAAGGCCGCCAGCTTTTAATCGGGCTGAGCGTTTCTGTCACGATGGCGGAAACCAGCGCGCTCTGGGTCGGAAAATAACGGTAGGCCGTCGCGCGGGAAAGCTGTGCTTCCTGCGCCACCTCGGTAATGGACGGAAAGGCGCCGCTGTCGAACATTTTCATTGCGGTTTCAATCAGTAAACGACGCGTTCTCGCACGTGTGGCGGTCAGTGTTGTCACCCCAGCGGAATCCCTTTGCTCCACAATAACCTCATTTTAACGGTTAATTTTACTTAAAATTTAAGCAATTAAAGGACGGCAGTGAGTAAATATTCCTCTTCTCCCGCATAACCTGGCGAACAGGTTTCATCTGTAAGCATAGCCAACATCCCTCTGAGACGCACATTCCATTCAATTGATTTACCATTGATTTAGGTGATACTGTTATCTCAAAGCGATGAGCGCAAGCGATACTTAGACGTTATTAACCTTTTTACTTGTGCTTAATCAAGTCTTTATTGCGTCTTATAACAGGGTGTTGTGATGACTATGAGTACAGGTACAGGGTTTGTCTATGCCGTCGCGACGGCAGATACTAAAGCAAGGGAACTGTTTTTCGTCAGTGAAACGGTGGCGAAGGCGGGCGTTGATGTCGTGACGGTGGATCTCTCCACGCAGCGCGGCAATACCCCCTCCAGGGCCGATTTCCCGCCGGAGCTTATCGCCGATTTTCATCCCGAGGGACGTGACGCGGTCTTCTGCGAAGACAGAGGCAGATCGATTGACGCGATGGCGCTGGCCTTTAAGCAATTTCTGAGTCAGCGGCGCGATCTGCTGGGGGTGATTGGCCTGGGCGGATCGGGCGGCACGGCGCTGATTACCCCCGCCATGCAGTCGCTGCCGGTGGGCGTGCCGAAAGTGATGGTATCGACGATGGCCTCCGGCGATATTTCCGGTTATATCGGCGCCAGCGATATCAGCATGGTCTACTCCGTTACGGACGTCGCCGGTCTGAACCGTATCTCCCGTCGTGTACTGGGCAACGCGGCCAACCAGATTGCCGGGGCGGTGCTGTTCCCGCAGGAAGAAGATATCTCGGGTAAGCCCGCGCTGGGGCTGACCATGTTTGGCGTCACCACGCCCTGTATTCAGCAGGTCAGCGCTGCGCTGGAAGAAGATTACGACTGTCTGGTGTTTCACGCCACGGGCAGCGGCGGCAACGCGATGGAGAAGCTCGTGGCGAGCCGTATGCTATCCGGCCTGCTGGATCTCACCACGACCGAAGTGTGCGATTTACTGTTTGGCGGCGTCCTGGCCTGTGACGACACGCGCTTTGCGGCGCTGGCAGAAACCCGCATTCCCTGCGTTATCTCCTGCGGCGCGCTGGATATGGTCAACTTTGGCCACGTTTCTACCGTGCCGGAGAAGTATGCCGATCGGCTTTTCTATCATCACAATGCGCAGGTCACGCTGATGCGCACCACGCCGGACGAGAACGCCGCGATGGCGCAGTGGATAGCCGCCAGGCTCAACCGCTGCGAAGGCGATATCACCTTCCTGATCCCGGAAAAAGGGTTTTCGGCGCTGGACAGCGAAGGTCAGCCGTTCTGGTCGCCGGAGGCGGATCGCGCATTTATCACCACCCTTGAGGCGCATCTGCTGCAAACGGAACGCCGGAAGATTGTCCGGCTGCCCTGTAACATTAACGATCCACAATTCGCGGAAGCTGCGGTGCAGCACTTCCGGGCGCTTGCGGAGAAGGAGTTCTGAGTATGGCTTTTACCCGTCAGGAGATACTGAATAAATTTCAGGCAATGATTGCCCGTCGTGAGCCGATTATCGGCGGCGGTGCGGGCACCGGGCTGTCCGCCAAATGCGAAGAGGCGGGCGGTATCGATCTGATCGTCATTTACAACTCGGGCCGCTACCGGATGGCGGGCCGCGGCTCGCTGGCCGGGCTGCTTGCCTATGGCAATGCAAATGAGATCGTGGTCGATATGGCCAAAGAAGTGCTGCCCGTCGTGAAGAAGACGCCGGTGCTGGCAGGTGTCAACGGCACCGATCCCTTCTGCCAGTTCGATCGTTTTCTGGATGAACTGAAGGCGCTGGGCTTCTCCGGCGTGCAGAACTTCCCGACTGTCGGCCTGATTGACGGCAATTTCCGGGCAAATCTCGAAGAAACCGGCATGGGTTACGATCTGGAAGTGGAGATGATCCGGCTGGCGCATCAGAAAGATATGCTGACCACGCCTTATGTCTTCAGTGAGGAGGATGCGGTCGCCATGACGGCCGCAGGCGCGGATATCATCGTTCCCCATATGGGGCTGACCACCGGCGGCAATATTGGCGCGGAAACGGCCTTTAAGCTGGTGGACTGCGTGGCGTTAATTAATGCATGGGCAGCGGCGGCGAAGGCGGTACGCGAAGATGTTATCGTGCTTTGTCATGGCGGGCCTATCTCCAGCCCGCAGGATGCGGAATACATTCTGAACCACTGCCCCCAGTGCGACGGCTTCTATGGCGCAAGCTCGATGGAGCGTCTGCCTTCAGAGATTGCCCTGACCGAGACGACAAAACAGTTTAAAACGATTCGTCGTTAGTTTTTGCCAGCGTCATGGGAATTTAGCTGAGCGGCGAACTTCGGTTCGCCGCTTTTTTTACTGCTAGTAGCGGTGATAGCTCTTCTGCGCGGTGTTAACTTTATAGAGGTAGCGACGTGATTCAGCGGAAGGGTGGTTCTTCGTCAGCGTCTGGTAAACCTCGGAAGGCGACAGGTTGTTGATGACGTTAAACGCCTTATTCCTGTCGCTTGAGAAGACTTTCAGCACGCTGCCAGCGCCGCCGTTATAGGCGGTGATCACCGCATAGCGGCGCGAGGTCGGGTCGCTAATGCCGGCGAGATAGCTCGACTGTAGCAGCGACAGATAAGCCGTCCCCGCATCGATATTGTTCTCCGGATCCAGCAGATAACTGCGGCTTGGCTTGCCCCATTTTCCCTTCATGCGGAACACGTCCACGCCCGCACTGTGCTGAACCACCTGCATCAGACCCAGCGCATCGGCATGGCTGACCGCATAAGGGTTAAAGCTCGACTCGATCTGCATGATCGCCAGGATCAGTGACTGATCGACGCCATACCGGGACGCCGCCTGGCGCACCATCGGCAGATATTTATGCGCGCGCTTATCCAGATGGTTAGGCACCATCGGAATGGTAACGGACCAGATCACGTGCAGGCCTGAGGAACGGCGCTTGAGCTTGTTCTGGATCAGGTAGTCGGCGAAGCTTGCCGCACGGCCCTGCCAGCGGATCGGCTGCCCGGTATTATCCAGCACCTGCCCGTAAAGCAGCGGCTCTTTGCCGAGCTGGATGTCGTTCGCATCGGAATAGAGATCGACGTTGCCAGGATCTTCACCGATCAGCAACGTAGTAATAATCGCCTGACGGAGGCTGGCCGTGGGGTTGGTCCCGGCAATGGTTTCGATGGTAATCGAACCCGCGTCAAAGTTGATGTGGCTGCGGGTAAAATATTGATCGCTGTACTTCACATAGTCTTTGGGGCCGGCGATCAGCACTTCGTTGATGCCCCAGATATTTTCGATATTGTGGGCAAACTGGCCCATCAGAATGTCAAAGCCGTTGGTGTCTTTAACCCACTCTTCATGAACGAGGGGCTTTTTGTTGCTGGAACAGGAGATTAACAGCGGCGCGATGACCAGCAGGCCGATCAGTTTTTTATTCATTGTGTCGTGCTTCGCCCAAATTGAGAGGGCCTCATTCCGGAGGCCCAACGATTATTCTTCTGGCGGGGTATAACCTTCGATATGGACTTCATGCCCTTCAAACAGGAATTTCACCATCTCCTGCTCAAGCAGCTTCCGGTCTTCCGGGTTCATCATGCTGAGCTTCTTCTCGTTGATCAGCATGGTTTGCTTGCTCATCCACTGTGCCCAGGCCTCTTTGGAGATCTCGTTGTAGATACGTTTGCCCAGCTCGCCAGGGTAGAGCTGAAAGTCCTGCCCTTCAGCGTCGCGTTGCAGGAACGTGCAAAAAATGGTTCTGCTCATTATTCTTCCTCTTCTGTGGCGCCAATGCTCAGGGCGCGCTGTTGCGGGTGACGCAGCTGCTGTAGCAGACGTTCCACCGGGGCGGCCAGCCCGACGGACTGTGGTTGCGCTAAGTTATACCAGAGACCGGCGCCTTCATCCATTGCCGCACCGGCGGAAAGCAGCGGCAGCCACATCGGCACGATATCCAGATGAAAATGGCTGAAGGTATGACGAAAGGCGATGCCCTGCTGAAGCGCGCCGGCGTCGAGCCGCTTATCGCGCAGCCACTGTTCAAGCTCGGGCAGGGTGGCAAACTGCGGAAAGCAGAACAGGCCGCCCCAGAGGCCGACGGGCGGCCGCTGCTCCAGCCAGACGCTATTCTCGCGCTGCATCATCAGCAGCCAGCCGGTGCGCTCCGGCAGCGTCTGTTTCGGTTTCTTGCCGGGATAGCTGGCCCAGCTTCCGCTGGCATAGGCGATGCAGCGGGACGATAGCGGGCAGATCTCACATTTAGGTTTTGATCGCGTGCAGACCATGGCGCCTAAATCCATCATCGCCTGATTAAACTGGCTGACGCCCTCTGCGGGCGTGACGGTTTCGCTTATCTGCCACAGGCGGTTCTCCACCTCTTTTTTACCGGGCCAGCCTGCAACGGCATAGCAGCGGGCAAGCACGCGCTTAACGTTGCCGTCAAGAATGGGGAAATGTTTGCCGAGCGCCAGCGAAAGCACGGCGCCCGCGGTGGAACGTCCTATGCCTGGCAGCGCGACAACCTCCTCAAAGGTTTGTGGAAAAATGCCGTCATGCTTATCTGCAACCGTTTTGGCCGCTTTATGCAGATTGCGCGCCCGGGCGTAATAGCCCAGTCCCGTCCAGAGATGCAGCACCTCATCCAGCGGCGCATCAGCCAGAGCGGTGACCGTCGGGAAGCGGGACATAAAGCGTTCAAAGTAGGGGATCACCGTGGCAACCTGGGTCTGTTGCAGCATCACTTCGGAGAGCCAGACTTTATAGGGCGTTTTTTCCTGCTGCCAGGGCAACGTTTTACGACCATAGCGCTGATACCAGTCCAGAACCTGGTTTGAGAACGGCGGCGCTTGCATCATAGTAAAGAGAATTCCCGCAGAATAAAAAATCAGGCTGGGATTCCAGCACAGACCAACTATGCTGTAAACCGGAAGTTTCCAGGGCTTGCTTAACAGCTGTAACATTGCATAATGCCCGTTTTCCAGATATTGCAGACCAGCAGGCAGAAACATGAATAATGATGTGATCTCTCCGGAGTTTGATGAAAACGGCCGCGCGATGCGCCGTATTCGCAGCTTCGTACGTCGTCAGGGCCGCCTGACCAAAGGACAGCAGCATGCGCTGGAGACGCTCTGGCCGGTAAATGGCGTGGAATACCAGCCTGAACCTGTCGATCTGGCTGGCCTGTTTGGGCGCGAAGCGCCGGTTGTGCTGGAAATCGGTTTCGGTATGGGCTCCTCGCTGGTGGCAATGGCGGAAGCGAATCCGCAGCAGAACTTCCTCGGTATTGAAGTGCATTCGCCGGGCGTAGGCGCCTGCCTGCAAAGCGCGCAGGAAGCTGGCGTGGAGAATCTGCGCGTGATGTGCCACGATGCTGTAGAGGTGCTGGAGAAAATGATTCCGGATAACTCACTGCGTATGGTTCAGCTTTTCTTCCCCGATCCGTGGCATAAAGCCCGCCACAACAAGCGCCGCATCGTGCAGGTGCCCTTTGCCGAGCTGGTAATGCGTAAGCTGAAGCTGGGAGGCGTATTCCATATGGCAACCGACTGGGAAGCCTATGCGGAACACATGCTGGAAGTAATGAACAGCATTGCGGGTTATCAAAACCAGTCAGCAACGCAGGACTACGTGCCGCGCCCCGAGTCGCGTCCGTTAACAAAATTTGAGCAGCGTGGCCAGCGTCTGGGCCACGGTGTTTGGGATCTGATGTTTGAGAGGATTAAATAATGGCTACCCAACGCAGTCGTCGTTTGCGTAAAAAAATGCACATCGATGAGTTTCAGGAACTGGGCTTCTCCATCGCCTTCTCGTTTCCGGAAGGCACCAGCGAAGAGACGATCGATTCCACCGTCGATGCGCTGATCAATGAAGCGATCGATCCTAACGGCCTGGCCTTTGACGGCAGCGGCTATTTGCAGTGGGAAGGTCTGATCTGCCTGCAGCAAACCGGCAAGTGCACCGAAGAGCATCGCGAACTGGTACGCAAATGGCTGGAAGATCACCAGCTGAGCAATATCCAGGTCACCGAACTTTTTGACGTCTGGTGGGACTAAACCTTTTATCGCCTGCCGCGTTATCACGGCAGGCCCGGTAGAAAGTCAGTCGGGGCCACGCTTGCGTGGCCCCATCGATCTCAGGAGAGAGCCAAATGCGTAAAGCGATGATGGTGGGTGCGTTACTTCTGGCTGCGGGCCAGGCGCAGGCAGACTACCAGTGCAGCGTGAACCCTCAGGATGACATTGTTATTTCCCCTCAGAGCGTACAGGTCGTGGGCGCCAGCGGCAATCTGACCATCATGCCAACGGGCGAGGTGCAGCGTAACGGCGAGGCGGCGACGGTGGACACCGCAACCCGTCAGAAGGCGATTGATTACCAGGCCTCCCTGCGCCGGGATCTGCCCTGGGTCGATCAGGGTGCCCGCCAGCGTCTTGAGAAAGCCCGCGTGGCGCTCGATGGCGTTATCGTGGAAAAGCTGGGTCAGAACAGTAACGTGCGCAGCCGGCTGACTAAGCTGGACAGCCAGCTCAAGCAGCAGATGAACCGGATTATTGAACACCGCAGCGATGGGCTTACTTTCCATCATCAGGCTATCGATCAGGTGCGCCAGGACGGCGAAAAGCTGGTACAGAGCGCGCTGGGCGGCGTATTGCAGGACAGCCTGAACGAGATGGGCAGGCAGGGCGGTAACAGCGACAATCCGCTGCAGGCGATCATGGGCAATCTGGGCGGACTACAGCAGTCTATCCAGGCCGAATGGCGCAGCCAGGAAAAAGATTTCCAGAATTTTGGCCATGAGGTCTGCAACCGCGTGACCACGCTGGAAGGGCAGCGCAAAGCGCTGATCGCCGGGCTGAAATAAGATCCCGGCCTTTCAGCCGCAGTGAAACGTGACGGACGCAGAGCGTGACGTCCGTCATCGTTTTACTCGTCCGCCAGAAACAGCTCCAGCAGCGAGTTAAGGAACAGCTTCCCTTTCTCGGTTATCTGCCAGCTTTCCGCCGTTTCAGTCAGATAGCCTTTAGCCAGCGCTTGATCAATCGGGGGACGAATTGCACTTTCATCCAGCCCGGTATAACGGCCAAACTCTTCTCTTGGCGCCGCTTCCAGCAGGCGGAAACGGTTCATAAAGAACTCGAAAGGCTTCTCGCTGTCGCTGACTTCATGCTGGCGATCGAGATAGTTGCCCGCCATAAACCCGCGCGGATGTTTAGTTTTGCTGGTACGAATAATTCTGCCGTCAGCCTGGGTCAGCTTACCGTGCGCACCGCAGCCAATCCCCAGATAGTCGCCGAAGCGCCAGTAGTTCAGGTTGTGCTCGCAGCGATAGCCCGGTTTGGCATAGGCGGAGGTTTCATACTGCTCATAGCCCGCCGCCGTCAGTATCTGGTGGCCCTGCTCAAAAATATCCCACAGCGCGTCGTCGTCGGGTAACACCGGCGGCCTTGAGGCGAAGAGTGTATTCGGCTCAATGGTCAGCTGATACCAGGAAAGATGGGGCGGATTGAGTTCAATAGCCTGACGCAAATCATCCAGCGCTTCAGCCAGAGACTGGTCGGGCAGGCCATGCATCAAATCGAGATTAAAGCTGCGCAGGCCCAGCCCTTCGGCAAGCCTGGCCGCACGCTTCGCCTCTTCCGGGCCGTGGATGCGCCCGAGCCGCTCCAGCTTCTGCTGGCTGAAGCTCTGCACGCCAATCGAGATGCGGTTAATCCCGGCCCGCTGATAATTGCTGAAGCGATCGGCCTCGACGGTGCCGGGGTTGGCCTCCATGGTAATCTCAGCTTCCGGTGCGAGCGGCAGCCGCGCCCGCACGCCATCCAGCAGCATCTGCATCGCTGCGCCGGAGAGCAGGCTTGGCGTGCCGCCGCCGATAAAGATCGTGCCGACTTCCCGGCCCGATGCCAGCGGCAGGTCGGCATCCAGATCCGCCAGCAGATGGCGCACATACTCTTCATGCGGCACCTCGCCCTTCAGCGCGTGAGAGTTGAAGTCGCAGTAAGGGCACTTTTGCACGCACCAGGGAACGTGAATATAGAGGCTGAGCGGAGGAAGATTACCCATTGCGCATCGCATCCAGCAGCAGCGTCAGCGCTTTTCCACGGTGAGAAACAGCACGCTTTTCGTCCCTGCTCAGCTCGGCGGCCGTTTTGCCCAGCGCCGGGACATAAAAGATTGGATCGTAGCCGAAACCGCCTTCACCTGCGGCGCTGCGGGTAATTTCACCTTCCCAGCTGCCGTGAAATACCAGCGGCGTCGGATCTTCCGCATGGCGAAGGTAAACCAAAACGCAGTGGAACTGCGCCTGGCGCTGACCTTCCGGCACAGCTTCCAGCGCCCCCAGCAGCTTGTTCAGGTTTTGCAGATCGGAGGCTTCCTCTCCGGCGTAGCGGGCGGAATAAATGCCCGGCGCGCCGCCGAGCGCATCCACCGCCAGACCGGAGTCATCCGCAATCGCGGGCAGCCCGGTTATCGCGGCGGCGTGACGCGCTTTCAGGATCGCATTTTCAATAAACGTCAGGCCGGTCTCCTCGGCTGACGTCACGCCCAGTTCGGTTTGCGCCACAATATCCAGGCCAAACGCGGCCAGCAAATCGGCCAGTTCACGAACTTTCCCGGCGTTGCCGGTGGCGAGCACAACTTTTTGCATATCACATCCAGAATTCATTCAGGGTTACAGCAGGTACCAGAGGCCAGGGAAGAGATCCATACCGAGGAAATTCAGCATATAAAGGATCAGGATCACCACCATAGCGGAGAAATCGATGCCGCCCATCGCAGGCAGGATGCGGCGGATAGGGGACATCAGCGGCTCGGTCAGCTGGATCAGTACCTGATCGACCGCTCCCCGACCCTGGCTTATCCAGCTCATCAGCGAGCGGATGATAATCACCCAGAACACCAGATGACCGGCCGACTTGACCAGCGAAAGCAGGCCCACCAGCAGGTTCATCGGATCGACTGAGAAGGCCCCGACCTGAATCAGCAGCAGAATCGGGTACTTCAGCGTGGTCAGCAAAAACGCCAGCAGCAGTGAGGCGGTATCCACCGGCCCAATCGAAGGCAGGATCCGGCGCAGCGGCTTCACTACCGGCTGGGTGACCTTAACGATGAACTGCGCCAGCGGGTTATAGAAATCACAACGTGACCACTGCATCCAGATACGTAACAGCAGCACCATTACGTACAGGTCGATCAGGGTCTTGACCAGAAAAGTCAACGTCAGCATGGTTTTCCTTAATTAGTGTTGTGGGCGGCGCCATAGTCGCGAGCGCCAAAAATTGCGGTGCCAATGCGCACCAACGTACTGCCTGCCGCAATAGCGGCATCCATATCGTCGCTCATTCCCAGAGAAAGCGTATCGACGGATGGGTAATCTTTTTTCAGCGCGCGGAACGCTTCCGCCATCTTCTGGCATACGGCCAGCTGGCGGTCGTAATCCGCCTCCGGCGCCGGGATCGCCATCAGCCCGCGCAGCGTTAAGCGCGGCAGAGCGGCGATACCCTGCGCCAGCTCGTTCAGCGCCTCCAGCATGATGCCAGATTTACTCTGCTCATCGCTGATGTTTATTTGGATCAGCACATTTAGCGGCGGTAGCGCCTCAGGCCGCTGCTCGTTGAGCCTTGCCGCGATTTTCAGCCGATCGACGGTATGGCACCAGGCGAAGTTTTCCGCAACAAGCCTGCTTTTATTGGATTGCAGCGGGCCAATAAAGTGCCAGCTGAGGGCCGGATTCGCCAGCGCCTGCACTTTTTCAACGCCCTCCTGCACGTAGTTTTCGCCAAAGCAGCATTGCCCGGCGGCGAACGCTTCTTCGACCGCGCCCACAGGTTTTGTTTTGCTCACTGCAAGCAGCGTAATTTCCTGCGGATCGCGGCCGCAGCGTGTCGCCGCAGCGGAGATTCGCTCACGAACATGCTGTAAGTTGTGCTGAATCGAGGTCATAGTCAGGGAGAAAATATGCGTATTGAGGAGTTAGTGGCCCATAGTGTAAAGCATAATGCCGGGGATCTGCACCTTTGCAGTGGTCATTCTCCGTTCTGGCGCCGGCATGGCCGGCTGGAAAAGATCCCCGACTGGCCACCGGTTGAGGCCAGTGAGCTGGAGGCGCTGGCCGCCGCCTGGCTCGACGGCGCGCAGCAGGCGCAGCTGGAAAGCCTGGGCCAGATAGATTTTGCCGTCACGACCGGCGCCGGGACGCGCCTGCGCGCCAACTTTTTTCAGCAGCGGGCGGGGCTGTCGCTGGCGCTCCGGCCGATCGCTGACGCCGCGCCGGCGCTGGCCGCTCTGAGACTGCCGCCGGTGGCCGGTGAACTGCTCCGGCTGGCAGACGGCCTGGTGCTGGTCACGGGCGCGACCGGCAGTGGAAAGTCCACTACCCTGGCCGCGCTGATTAACGCCCTGAACGAGCAGCAGGATCGGCACATCATCACGCTGGAGGATCCGATCGAATTTCTCCATCACAGCCAGCTTTCGCTAATCCAGCAGCGTGAAATCGGGCAGCATTGCCTCTCGTTCAGCGAGGGGCTGCGTGGCGCGCTGCGTGAAGATCCTGATGTGATTCTGCTGGGAGAGCTGCGCGACGGCGAGACGATCCAGCTGGCACTGACGGCGGCAGAAACCGGGCATCTGGTGCTGGCCACCCTGCATACGCGCGGCGCAGCGCAGGCGGTGGAACGGCTGGTCGATGTTTTTCCGGGCGCGGAGAAAAACCCGATCCGCAGCCAGCTGGCGGGCAGCCTGCGGGCGGTGATCGCCCAGAAGCTGGAGCCGGGTATCAATGAGGGCAGGGTGGCGCTGTTTGAGGTGCTGGTCAACACGCCTGCGGTAGCCAATCTGATCCGCGAGGGGAAAACCCACCAGCTACCGGGGCTGCTGCAAACCGGTATGCAGGCGGGGATGCAGACCTTTGAACAGAGCCTGCTGGAGCGGCGCAGGCAGGGGCTGGTGCCCTGAAGCGCTATTTATCCTTTAACGGCGGCTCAAGATGCACCACCGGGTTCTCGGTATAGAGATAGCGGTCAACGTTAAATTCAAAGTCATCGCTGGTGGCGCGGAACAGCATCAGTTTGGTATTTTCGAGGTGCTGCCACATCGCCAGCTTGGCGGCGTAAGGATCGCGGCGGATCAGCGCTTTCAGGATCAGATCGTGTTCTTCACACCAGCTTTCGATCGATCGCTCGTCAATATGCTCATGCAGCTTAATCCAGTAGGGATTATGCAGGCGCTGACTCCACATTTTTTCAACGATAACCGCCAGCGCGCTGTTCTGCGTCGCCTGCGCCACCTGCACGTGGAATTTCAAATCCCACTCGGAGTCGCGGAAACGATCCTCCTGCCGGGCATGTTCCTGAATTTCCATCAGGCGCATAATGTCCTGCTTATTCACCTGGGTTGCGGCAAACTCCGCAATATTACTTTCAATCAGCTGGCGTGCCTGTAGCAGCTCGAACGGACCGGCGGTGCCAAACTCGCTGCCATCGTCGGCAACCACCAGATGACGCTGCTGATTAGACATCACATGAATGCCCGATCCTTTGCGCACTTCCACATAGCCCTCAACTTCGAGCATGATAATGGCTTCGCGCACTACGGTGCGGCTGACGTTCATTTCTTCAGCAATGAGCCGCTCTGCGGGCAGTCGTTTGCCCACCTCATAGCGCTGACTCGCAATTCGTTGTTTCAGCTCGGCGGCGACTTTTTGATAGAGCCGTTTCGACTCGAAGACATCTTCATTAATGTCACTCACACCCAGGCCTCTTTTGTTGCGAATGCCGGGCATCGTGCCCGGCATGGATAACTTATTATACCAATTTAACTTAAAATGAGCGAATGAACCAGCCGCTCATACGTTCACCTGACGCCTTAATGCATGCCAAACAGGCCCGGCAGAGAGAGACTCAGAGAGGGGATATAGGTCACTGCCAGCAGGCCCAGCAGCAGCACGAAGAAGAAGGGCAGCATCGGTCTGATCAGCTCCTGTAGTTTTACCCCAGCTACGGAGCAGCCGACAAACAGGGCGCTGCCAACCGGCGGCGTACAGAGGCCGATGCAGAGATTGAACACCATCATGATACCGAAATGCACCGGATCCATTCCAAGCTCGGTGACAATTGGCAGGAAGATGGGGGTAAAGATAAGCACCGCCGGGGTCATGTCCATAAAGACACCGACGATTAGCAGGATGACATTGATGATAAGCAGGATAACGAGGGGGTTATCGGAGACAGTCATCAGGGCATCGCTAATGGCGTAAGGAATGTCGGCATTGGTCATTGCCCAGGACATGCCCACCGAGATGCCTATCAGCAGCAACACGATGGCGGTCGTCACCACCGAATCGAGCATGATGGCTGGCAGATCCTTGATTTTAACCTCGCGGTAGATGACCACGGAGAGCAGGAAGGTGTAAACCACGGCAATGGCGGAGGCCTCGGTGGCGGTGAAGATGCCGCCGAGAATGCCGCCCATCACCACCACCACCAGCAGCAGACTGGGGATAGCATCCAGGAAGGCGCGCACCACCATGGCGAACGAGGGCCGCTCGGCGACGGGATAACCGCGGCGTCTGGCGATAATGGTGCCGACCGCCATAATGCTTACCCCCATCAGGATCCCAGGCACATAGCCCGCCATAAACAGGGTCGCCACCGAAATACCGCCTGCCGTCAGGGCATAGATGATCAGCACGTTAGAGGGTGGGATCAGCAAACCTGAAATGCAGGAGGTGACGTTGATGGCGGCAGAATAGGCCGGATCATAGCCCGCCTTCTTCTGCATGGGTGCCATGGTGCCGCCCACCGCAGCCGCAGCCGCCACCGCAGAACCGGAAATGGAACCAAACAGCATGTTTGCCATAACGTTGACGTGGCCGAGGGAGCCTGGCATACGTCCTACCAGCACCTGGGAGAAGTTGATAAGTCGTTGGGCGATGCCGCCACAGTTCATCAGGGTTCCCGCCAGGATGAAAAAGGGGATCGCCAGCAGAGAGAAGCTGTCGAGGCCGGTCGCCATCTTCTGGCCGACTACCGCTAATATGGTTTCCAGAGGCAGCATCATCAGGCCGGAGGCCAGCGTCGCCAGACCAATGGAAAAAGAGATGGGCACGCCAGCGAACACCAGTACGAAGAAAGAGCCGAACATGACCAGAGCAATGGTCCAATCCATCAGATGTTCTCCTCTGAGGGGGCAATATCCGGAAGTGGAGCCAGGCTGTCGAGCAGGGTCTCCGCTATGTAGATCACGCAGTAGTAGCAGATGATGAGACCGCTAAAAGGCAGCACCAGATAGATATAGGCCATGGGCATTTGCATCGCAGGCGACACCTGGCCCGTGCTGTAGACCTTGGTTACCAGGGTCAGTCCACCCCATACCATGGCGCTGCCGGCAAACAGCAGCACGCAGAAATCCACAAAAAGCTGGTTGATGAGCTTGCGGGTGCCCTGCAGGTTAGAGACAAACAGATCGATACTCAGGTGGCGGCGTTTGCCGGTCGCATAGGCGGCGCCGAGC
The DNA here is from genome assembly GCA_050410775.1 of Pantoea sp. FN060301. Taxonomy (GTDB): domain Bacteria; phylum Pseudomonadota; class Gammaproteobacteria; order Enterobacterales; family Enterobacteriaceae; genus Erwinia. Next base: position 3,451,358 of record CP191229.1, on the reverse strand, counting down.
AGACCGACCCAGATCATGCTGAAGCGGGCTATCTCATCGGTCATGGTGCTGGGTTGCGACAGCACATAACGGCTGAACACCTGCCACACCACGCAGACTACCAGCAGAAACATCACGGTAACGGTGAATAAGGCGAGTAGCCTGTCTATGGGTCGCTTGAACTTTTCAAGACGCATTGCTCTTCTCCCGGAAGGGCGGCCCGGGCCGCCCTCCGCTCATGATTACTGGGCCGCTTCGTTCTCGATTTTGCCGAGCCACGCGCCCCGCACCGGATCCTTGCGGAAATCGTCATACAGAGGGGCCAGCGCGGTGCGGAAAGCCTCCTTGTCGACCTTAATAAAGGTGGCGCCCGCCTCGGTTGCCTGCTTCCGGGATGCCGCCACTTCCTTGTCCCACAGCTCTTGCTCATAGGTTTCGGAGTGTTTGGCCGCCGTCTCCAGTACCTGTTTCTGCTCGTCGGTGAGCTTGTCCCACACCTTGGTAGAGATCACCAGGAAGTCCGGTACCGAGGTGTGCTCATCTTCGGCGTAGAATTTGGCTACTTCCACATGGCGGGTCTGCACATAAGAGGGTTCATTATTCTCGGCCCCGTCGATCACCCCTTGCTGGAGCGCGGTATAGACCTCACCGAACGGAATCGGAGCCGGTGCGGCACCGAGCAGTTCGATCATCTTGATGGTGGTCGGAGTGGAGACGATACGGATCTTCATGCCCTTCATGTCGGCCGGTGTACGAATAGGTTTATTGGCATAGAAGCTGCGGGTTCCGGCCACATAGGCGGCGATAGAGACGAAGCCCTTATCACGCGTCTCGGCCATCATGGTGCGGCCGATCGGACCATAGATCACTTTGTTGAAGTGGGCCTGATCCCTGAACAGATAAGGCAGGCTGAAGATGGAGAAGGCCGGAGAAAAGGGTTCCATTTCGCTGGCGCTCGCCTTGGTCATATCCAGGGCGCCGTTTTGCAGCAGTTCCAGAGTCTCGCGCGGACCGCCCATCTGACCACCCGGGTATATACGTAGCTTCATCTTGCCGTCAGAGGCGGTACTGATCTCTTTAGCCATCTCGGCCAGCGCCTGATGAACCACGTGTTTGGTGTCAAGATTATGAGCCAGCTTCAGTGTAATTCTGTCCATGGCTTGGGAAGAGAAGGCGGCCAGGGCCAAAGGGGCTGCCATTAAAATGGCGGCGGTGAGCGTTTTCATCTTCATTGGAGCGAAACCTCAAGTATGTGTGTTGTTTTCTGCCAGACCTCTTCCCTGAGGATGCAGTCTTAATGTCCTACATCTTCGAGGTGCCAACTGTAATTGGTAGAACATCTATGAATGTTGAGAGCCATCACAAAAAGCGAATACCCCTAAAAAGTGGATGCCATAAACGCAACGCGGGTCACATTTTATGGGGTTAATAGCGGCTGAAAGGGGCGAAATGGTGGTGATGTATTCGCGGCGCGCTGCCCTGGACGCTCTCTGGCCGCTAAACAACGGTACGGAAGACTCTTTAACGTAATCGGGGAGATTTTGTGACCTGAGCAGGGTTTTTAGCGCAAGATGACTGGACGAGATGTCTGGCAAAGCGAATAATTGGTCCAATAACTCTGCTTTTCACCGAGAACACTTGTACGGAGTAGCCGAATGACCGCCTTCATGACAGATGACTTTCTGCTGGACACTGAAATGGCTCGTCGCCTTTACCACGAGTTTGCCAAAGACGAGCCCATTTTCGATTATCACTGCCATCTGCCCCCAGAGCAGATTGCACAGAACTATCAGTTCAGGAATATGTACGATATCTGGTTGAAAGGCGATCACTATAAGTGGCGCGCAATGCGCACTAATGGCGTGGCGGAGCGTTTATGTACCGGTGACGCCAGCGACCGTGAGAAGTTTGATGCCTGGGCGGCCACGGTTCCTCACACTATTGGTAACCCGCTTTACCACTGGACGCACCTTGAGCTGCGTCGTCCGTTCGGCATTACAGGTAAGCTGCTCTCTCCAGATACCGCTGACGAGATCTGGCAGCGCGGTAACGCGCTTCTGGCGCAGGAAAGTTTCAGCGCGCGCGGCATCATGAAGCAGATGAATGTGAAAATGGTGGGCACCACTGACGATCCGATCGATTCGCTTGAACACCACAAGACGATAGCCGAAGACGGCAGCTTCGATATCAAAGTCCTGCCAAGCTGGCGCCCTGATAAAGCCTTCAATATGGAAGCTGAGACTTTCACTGATTATCTCCATAAGCTGGCCTCAGCGGCTGACGTTGCGATTATCCGCTTCAGCGATCTCTGTGAAGCGCTGAAAAAACGGATGGATCACTTTGCGGCGCACGGCTGCAAGGTCGCCGATCACGCGCTGGACGTGGTGGTTTACGGTGAAGCGGACGAATCAACCCTGGATGCGATTCTCTCCCGCCGTCTCAGCGGCGTCATGCCGGACAAAGAAGAGATCGCCCAGTTCAAAACCGGCGTCCTGCTTTATCTGGCTTCGGAATATTACCGGCGTGAATGGGTGCAGCAGTACCACATTGGCGCACTGCGTAATAACAATACCCGGATGTTCAGGCTGCTTGGCGCTGATGTGGGGTTCGACTCCATTAACGACCAGCCGGTCGCTGAACCATTAGCGAAGCTGCTGGGCGCGCAGGGTATGGAAGGCGGCCTGCCGAAAACGATTCTCTACTGCCTGAACCCGAGCGATAACGAAATTATCGGCACTATGGTCGGTAACTTCCAGGGCGAAGGGATGCCGGGCAAGATGCAGTTTGGCTCTGGCTGGTGGTTCAACGATCAGAAAGAGGGCATGCAGCGCCAGATGACCCAGCTTGCCAATCTCGGCTTACTGAGCCGCTTTGTCGGCATGCTGACCGACAGCCGCAGTTTCCTCTCCTACACGCGTCACGAATATTTCCGCCGCGTCCTGTGCCAGATGGTCGGACGCTGGGTGGAGGATGGCGAAGCGCCTGCGGATATCCAGTTGCTGGGCAGTATGGTGAAAAATATCTGCTTCGATAATGCCAGACAGTATTTCGAGATTGAACTGAACTGAGATCTTTAAGGCGCGCCTGGCTGTGCGCCATCACGACTCCCGATAACCAAACGGCGGCGGAGCGGCAATATGTCCTCAAAGACCGACGTGCGATCAAATTAAGGTAAATACATGCAAAGGTTAAATCGCCGTGACTTTCCTGGCCGTCGTCATCCCGACAGAATTATTCAGTTCGGCGAAGGCAACTTCCTGCGGGCATTTGTGGACTGGCAAATCGATCTGCTCAATGAGCACACCGACCTGGATGCCGGCATCGTAGTTGTGCGGCCCATCGATACCGATTTCCCGCCCTCGCTTAGCGAGCAGGATGGTCTGTATACCACCATTATCAGCGGGCTGAACGAGCAGGGCGAAGCGGTGCGGGACATTCGCGTCATCCGCTCGGTAAACCGCGAAATTAACATCTATCAGCAATTTGATGAGTATCTGGCACTGGCGCACGATCCCAATATCCGTTTTGTTTTCTCCAACACGACGGAGGCGGGCATCAGCTATCAGGAGAGCGACCGTTTTGACGATGCGCCACCTGCCAGCTTTCCGGCGAAATTAACCCGTCTGCTGTTTGAACGCTTCAGCCATTTTGACGGCGCTGCGGACAAAGGCTGGATATTGCTGCCGTGCGAATTGATCGACTACAACGGCGAAGCGTTGCAGGAACTGGTGCTGCGTTATGCACGTCAGTGGGAATTGCCTGACGCGTTCACTCACTGGCTGAACACCAGCAACACGTTTTGTTCCACGCTGGTGGATCGCATCGTCACAGGATACCCACGCAGTGAGGCGGAAAGCCTCGAAGAAGAGCTGGGCTACCGTGACAGCTTCCTCGACAGCGCCGAGCATTTTTATCTCTTTGTTATTCAGGGACCGCAAAGCCTGGCGCAGGAACTGAGGCTGGATAAGCTGCCGCTCAATATTATGCTGGTAGATGACATCAAGCCCTACAAAGCGCGCAAGGTCGCCATCCTGAATGGTGCCCATACGGCGCTGGTGCCGGTGGCGTTCCTTGCCGGGTTAGAGACCGTGGGCGAAGCCATGAACGATGCGCAAATCCGTCGCTTCGTGGAGCTGGCGATTGCGGAAGAGATCTCGCCCGTGCTGGATCTGCCGCAGGCGGAACTGACATCGTTTGCTCAGGCGGTAATGAGCCGGTTCAGCAATCCCTTTATCCAGCATCAGCTCCTGTCGATAGCGCTGAACGGCATGACCAAGTACCGCACCCGCATCCTTCCTCAGTTGCTGGCGAGCCAGCAAAAGAATGGCGTATTGCCACCTCGCCTGACCTTCGCATTAGCGGCGCTGCTGGCGTTTTATCGTGGTGAGCGCGACGGACAAACCTATCCTTTGCAGGATGATGCGCTCTGGTTAAACCGTTTTTCTCAGCTGTGGAACGCGGTACGCAACGGTGATATTGCACTGGCAGAGCTGGTGAAAACCGTGCTGGCAGATGAAGAACATTGGGGAATGGATCTCAACACGGTGCCGCAGCTGGCTCAGGCAGTCACTGAACATTTACAGGCGATTGACGATCGCGGTATGCGCACAGCGCTGACGTCGTATTGCTAAGAGAGTAACTATGCAAAGTATTATCCAGATTCATTCCGCCGATAACGTCGGCGTAGCACTGCGCGACCTTGAAGCGGGCGAGCAGGTGATCGTGGGCAATCATGTTGTGGCGCTGGCGCAGCCGGTGGATCGTGGTCATAAGTTTGCCCTGAGCGCGATTACCGCTGGCGAAAACATTGTGAAATACGGTCTGCCAATTGGTCACGCGCAGCGGGATATCGCCCCCGGCGAGCATATTCACTCACAAAATGGTAAAACCAATTTAAGCGATCTGGATACCTATCAGTATCAGCCGGAATTTATGACGTTGCCGGCGCAGATGGCGGATCGTGAAGTGCAGATCTTCCGTCGTAAAAATGGCGATGTCGGCATACGCAACGAGCTGTGGCTGATCCCCACGGTAGGCTGCGTTAACGGTATCGCCCGCCAGATCCAGACGCGTTTTCTGAAAGAGACCAATGACGCGGAAGGGATTGACGGCGTGCATCTTTTCACCCATCCGTTTGGCTGCTCCCAACTGGGAGACGATCATATTAATACCCGGACCATGCTGCAAAATATGGTGCGTCACCCCAACGCGGGCGCGGTGCTGGTGATAGGCCTCGGGTGCGAAAACAATCAGGTTGATGTGTTCCGCGATACGCTGGGCGAGGTGGATGACGAGCGCGTGCGGTTTATGACGATGCAAAAACACGATGATGAGGTGGAGGCGGGACTGGAGCGCCTGCGCGAACTTTATGCCGCAATGCGCGAGGACAAACGCGAACGCGGCTGGCTCAGCGAACTGAAGTTTGGTCTGGAATGTGGTGGTTCTGATGGTTTGTCCGGTATAACGGCGAACCCGCTGCTGGGCCGCTTCTCCGACTATGTGATTGCCAACGGCGGTACGTCGGTGCTGACCGAAGTGCCGGAAATGTTCGGTGCCGAACGCATTCTGATGAGCCGCTGCCGCGATGAGCAGACGTTCGAAAAGACCGTTCATATGGTCAACGACTTCAAGCAGTATTTTATCGAACATAACCAGCCGATTTACGAGAATCCCTCGCCGGGTAACAAAGCGGGCGGCATCACCACGCTGGAAGAGAAATCTCTCGGCTGTACGCAAAAGGCCGGACAAAGCCCGGTTATGGATGTGCTGAAATATGGCGAACGGCTTACCACGCCCGGCCTCAATCTGCTGAGCGCGCCGGGCAACGATGCGGTGGCGACCAGCGCGCTGGCGGGGGCAGGTTGCCACATGGTGCTGTTCAGTACCGGACGCGGCACGCCTTACGGCGGTTTTGTGCCAACGGTGAAACTGGCCACCAACAGCGAACTGGCCGCGAAAAAACCGCACTGGATCGATTTTGATGCCGGACAACTGATCCACGATGTCAGTATGGATCGGCTGCTGGAGGCGTTCGTGGACGCGATCGTGGCGATTGCCGACGGACGTAAAACCTGTAATGAGCTGAATGACTTCCGCGAGCTTGCTATCTTCAAAAGCGGCGTCACACTGTGATCTTCCCGCGTTAATGCAGGGCAAGCGGCGCGTCACTGACGGCGCGTCGCGTTGCGGCGACAAAGAGGAGATCGCTGGAGATGACGTTTTACTGGTTTGCGCAGTCGGTTGGCGTGCTGGCTTTTCTGGTCGGCATCACGATGTTCTTCAACCGCAGCGACCGCCGCTTCAAGCAGCAGCTTTCCCTGTACAGTGCGATTATTGGCACGCATTTTCTGCTGATGGGTGCCGCGCCTGCCGGGATGAGCGCCTTGCTCAATTCCGTCCGTACGCTGGTTTCACTGCGAACCCGCAGCCTGTGGGTGATGGTGATATTTATTTCGCTGACGTTGGTTTTCGGGTTGGTTAAGGCGAAGCACCTGATGGAGTTATTGCCTGTTGGCGCGACGGTCGTCAGTACCTGGGCGCTGTTTCGCACCAGCGGACTGACAACGCGCTGCGTTATGTGGTGCTCCACCTGCTGCTGGGTGATTCATAACATCTGGTTAGGATCCATCGGCGGAACGTTGATTGAAAGCAGTTTCCTGGTCGTGAACGGCATTAATATTATTCGCTTCCGGCGCCTGCAGCTGCGTGGAATCGATCCGTTCAAGGTGGAAAAGGAGGTGAAAACGCATGAAGAAAGCCCGTCCGTACCCTAAACATGTGACGTTCAGGACCAGGCGTTCTCAAACCAGCTTTCGAGGATAATCACCGCAGAAAGGGAATCCACGCTGCCCTTGGTCAGGGCGCGAAAGCCACCGCGCGCAAAGAGGTCGGCGCGCGCTTCAACGGTGCTCAGGCGCTCATCGTGCAGATCCACCTGCACGCCGAAGCGGCCATGAAGGCGGTTGGCAAACTTGCGGGCTCTTGCGGTCAGCGGCTGCTCCGTGCCGTCCATATTCAGCGGCAGTCCCACCACCACGCGATCGGGCTGCCACTCTTTCAGCAGCGCCTCAATTTTATTCCAGTCCGGTATACCATCCTGGGCCTTAATGGCGTTCAGCGGGCGTGCCGTGCCGGTCAGCTGCTGACCAATAGCCACGCCGATGCTTTTGGTGCCGAAGTCGAAGGCCAGCAGCGTCATCATCGTCATCAGGCGTGACCTGCATCGCTGATCAGTTTATGAATATCAACGCCGATACTCTTCGCCGCTTCGCGCCAGCGTTCCGCAATCGGCGTCTGAAAAAGGATCAGGCTGTTTGCTGAGGTGGTCAGCCAGGCGTTTTCCAGCAGTTCGTTCTCAAGCTGGCCCTTCTCCCAGGCGCAGTAGCCTAAGGCGACCAGCACATTTTCAGGCTGTTCGGGCGTGCCTAACGTCTCCAGCACGTCGCGGGAGGTGGTGATCACCGTGTTATCAGAGACGCGAATGCTGGAAGCAAACAGGCTCTGGGCCGAATGCAGAATAAATCCACGATCTTCAGCCAGCGGACCGCCTGCAAACACGGGTTTATCGAGTTTGCTGTCAGGGTCACGCGGCGTGGGCATGATTTTAAGCTTCTGCAGGATGCCGTCGACGGTGAGGTTTTCCATCGGCTTATTGACGATAATGCCCATGGCGCCCTCGTCATTATGCTCACAGATGTAAACAACCGAGCGCTTAAAGAGCGGATCCTGAAGCCCGGGCATCGCAATCAAAAAATGATGCTGTAAATTCATTATCAAGGTTCTGTCTTCGGGTTAACCGCTCAGGGCCAGCGCCGTGAGCGGTGTTAACGGTTGAGTACGGGGCCGTTGACCCCGTTCAGGCTATCGGACCAGGCGTTTCTCAATGGCGTCCATCAGCATACCAGTAATGGAGATTGGGAATGCGGTCTCGATCTCACGTATGCAGGTTGGGCTGGTGACGTTAATTTCGGTCAGCTTGTCGCCAATAATATCCAGACCGACAAAAATCAGCCCTTTTGCTTTCAGCGCCGGGCCGACGCGACGGGCGATTTCCCAGTCGCTGTCGGAAAGTGGACGGGCTTCACCACGGCCACCTGCGGCCAGGTTTCCACGCGTTTCACCCGATTTAGGGATGCGCGCCAGGCAGTAAGGCACCGGCTCGCCATCCACAACCAGCACGCGCTTGTCGCCTTCTTTAATGGCGGGCAGATAGTTTTGCGCCATGCAGTAGAAGTTGCCATGCTCGGTCAGCGTTTCAATGATAACCGAAAGGTTAGGATCTTCCTTCTTAACGCGGAAAATCGACGCGCCGCCCATGCCGTCAAGCGGCTTGAGGATAATGTCGCCATGCTCCTGCCAGAATTCACGTACCTGGCTGGCACTACGTGTGACCAGCGTATCTGGCGTCAGTTCCGCAAACCAGGCGGTATAGAGTTTTTCATTACAGTCGCGCAGGCTCTGCGGCTTATTGACGATCAGCGTGCCTTTCTCCTCAGCGCGTTCCAGAATGTAGGTCGCGTAGATGAATTCGGTATCGAAAGGCGGATCTTTACGCATCAGCACCACGTTCAGGTCCGCCAGGGCGATATCCTGCTCGCTGCCGAACTCAAACCACTTATCGTAGTTTTGCTCAACGCTCAGCGTACGGGTCTGAGCACGCGCTTCACCGCCGCGCAGATAGAGATCTTTCATCTCCATGTAGTGGATTTCATAACCACGGCGCTGAGCTTCCAGTAGCATGGCGAAACTGCTGTCTTTTTTAATATTGATGGAGGTAATCGGGTCCATCACAATGCCAAGCTTGATCATCTTTATTTCTCCAGTGAGCTTTCTTACTAGCTATCTTGAACGCAGGCCGTTTGTTCAGCCCAAATCGCCAAACCGGACCTGAAGGGCGGTCATGGCGGTAAGGGCCGTGGTCTCCGTGCGTAACACGCGCGGGCCAAGAAGAATATCGGTAAAGCCATAGCGTGCCGTCATGCCGATTTCATCCGCGGAAAGACCGCCTTCCGGGCCAATCAGCAGGCGCACGCGGCTGATGGGCAGCGGCAGCGTATTAATGCTCTGGCTGGCGCGGGGGTGCAGGTTCAGCTTCAGTCCCGCTTCGGGCTCCGCGCACCAGGCCTCCAGCGTCATCGGCGCCCGCACTTCGGGCACGGCGTTTCTGCCGCACTGCTCGCAGGCGGAAATGACGATTTTCTGCCACTGCTGGATCTTTTTCGCCAGCCTTTCTGCGTCCAGCTTTACGCCACAGCGCTCAGAAAACAAGGGGGTGATCGTATTTACACCCAGTTCGACGGCTTTCTGGATGGTGAACTCCATCTTCTCGCCGCGCGACATCACCTGGCCTAAATGCAGATGAAGCGGGGATTCCCGGCTCTCTTCGCGGCTTTCGCCCACCGAAACGCGGACGCTTTTTTTATCAGCCTGCACGATTGTGGCGGTAAAAGTCAGATTACTGCCATCGAAGAGTTCCAGGGCCTGTCCCGGGGCCATTCTCAGCACGCGCCCGACGTGATTTGCCGCGTCGTCGCAAAGGGAAATCTCACTGCCCTGAGTTAAGGTTTCGGGATGAAAGATGCGGGGTATACGCATGGAAATCCTGCTTAAAGTTGCAGGCCGCGCAGCGGCACGGCCCGGAAGATGAGCTCTAGTTTAGGTCAGCGATTTTACCGCTGGCAAGCTTGCTGTACATAGGGGTTATGATTTCCCTGCACGCGGGCGATGCGGGCGTCACGTTCACATTCCCACACCGACACCGGATACTGTTTGTTCCAGACCGTCATCAGCTGCGTTTGCTGCTTCGACATCGAGAGCTTATAGCGATCCCGCATGTAGAACCAGGTTCGTGCGATAACGCCTCTGGCGCGGGCAGGGGGCTCTGCCATTCTGTTTTTAAAGTCCACCTTCATTTCGCACTGGCCATACTGGCCTTCGCCGCCCTTCCACTGGCTGTACATAAAGTTGCCACGGTCGCCGTTCACTTCGCCGATGGAAGGCTGCAAGTTATGTAAATCGGTTTCCATATGGCGATAGACGGGATCTTTGGCGCACTGCTTCCTGCCGCCGTTCTGCCAGCACTGGCGCTGGTGGCCAAAGCTCCAGGCCGGAACGATATGCTCCCACTCGATCCGGCTGGCGCGGTTCGCGTTTTTACGGACCTGATAACCACACGACGCGAGATCGGGGACGCCTTTTTTACCTTTCCAGTGAATAGTACAGCCGCAGTAAATTGTACCGGGCGCGTCCGCATTTATCTGCGCGGCATAGGATTTAGCCTGGCCGAAGCTGTTCTGATGATAGTTATCCAGGCTGAGGCCGTGTGCGTAAAAGACGGGAACGAGCAGAGAAAGGCTGAGGCAGCCGGTAATTTTGCGAAGCATAATCCAGAATATCGGTGATAAAAACGAGGCGGCGAGAGTAACAGAAGCTGTCAGTATTCGGAAATGCGCGCGGCTAAAATAGCGCTAAATTCCCTGATATGGCGCGATTAAACCGCTTTTTCAGATAAGGCGTAGTCGCCCGGCTGTAAAAGCTCCCCGCAGGAGACGCAACGGTATTCACTTTCTCCGCGCAGGATCCGGTTGTGGCGGCGCACGGTAAGCTGATGCTGCTGACAGCGGCAGCGATAGGGGAAAGTGCGGCTGCGCACCGAGGCGATCGCAAACTGGTGGGTCCGGCGCGCCGGAACGCCCAGCACGCTCTCCATCATCCACTTCCACTCTTTGCCGTGTGGCGCCACCCGGCCAAAGTGCTTCCAGACCAGCAGATGAGCAAGCTCATGGGGCACAACCTCATTAATAAACGCCTCCTGATTCTCCATCAGCAGTACAGGATTCAGGCGGATTTCCCAGTTTTGCAGCCACGCCGTGCCCGCCGCCGTGCCGCGTTGTTGGTACAGCAATGCAGGTTCCGGATAGTGGCGCTCCAGCCGCTGGTTAGCCAGCTGTAATTTTTCGCGCAGCGCGCGCATCACGGCTTGCTGAACAGCAATGGGAAGTCTGAGGGGTTTCATGACGCAGAGGATACGATGGGAAAGCAGGGATAGCAATGAGGCTGGCCGGGTTTCCCCGGCCAGATTAACTTAGTCGCGATGACCGATGTCACGCAGCTTTTTGCCGCCTAACAGGTTGCGCTCAATGTGCTCCAGAGAAACGTTTTTGGTTTCCGGGATCAGCATGATTGTCAGCAGGATAAAGACCACGTTCAGGCCAGCGTAGACCCAGAAGGTGTTCGCGTTACCCAGCGTGTTCAGCATGGTCAGGAAGGTTGCCCCGACGATCATGTTGGCAATCCAGTTGGTCGCGGTGGAGACGGTAATACCAAAATCGCGGCCTTTCAGCGGCTGAATTTCAGAACAGAGTACCCAAATCAGCGGGCCGGCGCTCATGGCAAAACCGATGATGAACATCAGCAGCATAGCGACCGCAAAGTACTGCGCGCTCTCTGAATGGATGCCCACATGCAGCATGGTGCCGAGGATGCCCATACCAGCCGCCATCACCATAAAGCCCAGGATCAGCGTAGGCCTACGGCCCCAGCGGTCAACCAGGCCGATAGCGATAAAGGTCGCCAGTACGTTGATCAGGCCAACGATAACGGTGCCCCACATCTGCTCGGTGGTATTGGTAAAACCTGCGATTTCAAAAATCTTCGGCGCGTAATACATGATGACGTTCATGCCGGTAAATTGCTGCATTACCTGCAAAAGTACGCCCAGATAAACCGCACGACGGAAGTTGCTGTTGTCCTTAAACAGGCTCCAGCCGGACTGCTTGATCTTCAGGCTTTCACGGATCTCGTCCAGCTCACGCTTCGCCTGCTCGCTGGTGTCACGCAGACGATCCAGCACGCGCTGAGCGCTGCGGAAATCGCCACGCGCTGCCAGCCAGCGTGGGCTGTTCGGCAGGAAGCAAACGCCGACCAGAAGCAGAAGGGCAGGGATGGTGATGATCCCTAACATCCAGCGCCATTCGCCGGTGTAGCTGAAGGCGGTATCGGAGAGATAGGCACCCAGGATACCGATGGTGATCATCAGCTGGTACAGTGAAATCATACTGCCGCGGATTTTCTCCGGGGCGATCTCAGAGAGATAAAGCGGTGCGGTGTAGGAAGCGACACCTACGGCCAGACCCAGCAGCACGCGTGCCACAATCAGCATTTCCGGGTTCGGTGCCATCGCTGACCAGAGCGATCCAATCACAAAGAGGATAGCGCCGATCATCAGGCTTTTTTTACGACCCAGACGTGAAGACATCCAGCCGCTGCCGACGGCACCGACGGCGGCGCCAAACATCATCGAGCTGACAATCCACTCCTGCTGATGCGCGGTGACGTTGAATTCATCAGCGATAAACGGCAGTGCGCCTGCAATAACGCCAATGTCCAGACCGAACAGCAGACCCGCAAGTGCTGCAAGAAAACAGACAAAAAAGGTCATCGCCTTGTTCGATGTTCTGCTCTGTTTTTTATTTTCAGGCATAAAGCCTCCATGTAAGTAGTACTACATATTGTTGTTATAAATGTTAGAAAACCTTCGCGCGCGTAACTGTGCGTCAGATCACACTGGTGTAATCGGTTACACTACAGATCTGTCGGAAAAACCGGTGGATCATACGCGCTTACGCTTTATAACCAGTTAGACACAGCATTAAACAGTTTCTCTTAATTCCCTGGTTGCCCTCTATCGGACAGCGCTGAAAATAGCGCATTCCGGTAGCGGTTGTCAGTCCTGTTAATTCTTAATTATAAGAAAAATAATATGTTTCTGACTGTAACCGGTAACATAGTCAGCGAACCGGGCAGAAAAAGTGTAGCGAACGTCCGTCAGTCCGCCAGTCCGCAGACAGCAAAAAGGGCACCCCTGGGTGCCCTCGGTCCTGCAAGCTAACGGTTATTTCAGGCCAGCAGCATCACGCAGCAGCGCGGCTTTATCGGTTTTTTCCCATGGGAAATGTTCACGACCAAAGTGACCATAAGCCGCCGTTTCACGGTAGATAGGGTGCAGCAGGTCCAGCATCTGGATCAGACCGTATGGACGCAGGTCGAAGAACTCGCGCACCAGCAGCGTCAGCTGCTCGGTAGAGATTTTCTCAGTACCGAAAGTCTCAACCATGATGGAAGTCGGTTCAGCCACGCCAATCGCGTAGGAGACCTGGATCTCACAGCGGTCAGCCAGGCCAGCCGCAACGATGTTTTTTGCGACGTAGCGGGCAGCATAAGCCGCTGAACGGTCCACTTTAGAAGGATCTTTGCCGGAGAAGGCGCCGCCGCCGTGACGGGCCATGCCGCCGTAGGTATCAACGATAATTTTACGGCCGGTCAGACCACAGTCGCCCATCGGTCCGCCAATGACAAAGCGCCCGGTTGGGTTGATGTGATACTTGGTATTCTCGTTGATCCACTCAGCAGGCAGCACCGGCTTGATGATCGTTTCCATCACGGCTTCCTGCAGATCTTTCTGGGAGATCTCTTCAGAATGCTGCGTTGAGAGCACCACGGCATCAATCCCGACGATTTTACCATCGTCATACTGGAAGGTAATCTGGCTTTTGGCATCCGGACGCAGCCACGGCAGCGTGCCGTTTTTGCGGACTTCTGACTGACGCTGAACCAGACGGTGAGCGTAGGTCACCGGCGCAGGCATCAGCACGTCGGTTTCATTGGTGGCATAGCCAAACATCAGCCCCTGATCGCCGGCGCCCTGCTCCAGCGGATCGGCACGGTCCACGCCCTGATTAATATCCGGTGACTGTTTGCCAATCGCGTTCAGGACCGCGCAGGAGTTGGCATCAAAGCCCATATCAGAATGAACATAACCGATTTCACGCACGGTGCTGCGGGTGATCTCTTCAATATCAACCCATGCAGAGGTGGTGATTTCGCCACCCACCAGCACCATGCCGGTTTTCACATAGGTTTCGCAGGCGACGCGCGCTTTCGGATCCTGCTCAAGAATGGCATCGAGCACGGCATCAGAAATCTGGTCGGCGATCTTATCGGGATGTCCTTCTGATACGGACTCGGATGTAAAAAGGTGTTTGGCCATTTAATTCTTTACCTTACTAAAACGGGTTGAAATCGACTGCATAGCGCTGAAGACGGGGCACCAGCTTGCACGATCGGCATCTGGATTATTCTCAGCGCTCCCTCAGGCAAAGCCATGAGCAGTATAGTCATGCGAAGACGCTTAGAAGTTAACCAGTATAGATGGATTAACATCTGGACGGCTATTTTAGGTTACTCGTTAAGCGGATTGCCAGCGTTTTTTAACGAAAGCGCCTTTCTTGCCGCGGCGAAAGTGGCAAATTTTCCTGACAGGTTACGCATTTCGCACATTTTGATTTTGCATTTCCTGCGCTGTGGCTGTATAAAACGCCGCTGCTTTAAACCCTGCTCAACCGGTTTAGCGGCAGGCGCGTCGGCGGTGACGATTTCACCCTGACCTTTCACCCTCAGCATATTTGGTTTTCCACGCGCCATCTGGTGTGTGTGGAGGTGATAACAGTAATGATCACAGGCGTCTTTAAATCCGATCAATTACGCTGCTCTGGCGTGCCACGTTCCCCTTCTTATGACTACTATGCCCGTGCGCTTTATTCGTATGTCGGCGCATTCAGCCATCATTCTGACATTCGCCCGGGCTAATCTCTCGCCATCGCTGTCATCTGTTTCTCTCAGGCTTTCCTGAGGGAGCGTATCACTGGTCGTCTGACCCGTTACCGGAGTCCGCTACGTGTTTACTGTTATACTTCAGGTACTGATTGAGGCGGCAACTCAGCGTTTTATGCTGACTTTCCCGCTGTCCGATGGGTTGTTGTTGCGGGGTTTCCCTGCGATAGTAGTTAACTATTCCGCATTATTGAAATTTGAGGCTCGCGATGTCTGACGACATGAAGACTATTAAGGGTTCGTCAGCAGGCGAACAGGGTGTACTCCGTTCAATGCAGGAGGTGGCCATGAGCGATCAAGATGCCAGCAAAATGCTGCGCACCTACAATATTGCCTGGTGGGGTAATAACTATTATGACGTCAATGAGCTGGGCCATATCAGCGTCTGTCCCGATCCGGACGTGCCGGAAGCCCGTGTCGATCTGGCCAAACTGGTCAAAGAGCGCGAGGCTGACGGCCAGCGACTGCCTGCTCTGTTCTGTTTCCCTCAGATTCTGCAACACCGTCTGCGTTCAATTAACGCGGCGTTCAAACGCGCGCGTGAATCCTACGGTTACCGCGGCGACTATTTCCTTGTTTATCCGATCAAGGTTAACCAGCACAAACGTGTAATTGAATCCCTGATCAATTCAGGTGAGCCGCTGGGTCTGGAAGCGGGTTCTAAAGCCGAGCTGATGGCCGTGCTGGCGCATGCCGGGATGACCCGGTCAGTTATCGTCTGTAACGGCTACAAAGATCGTGAGTACATTCGCCTGGCGTTGATCGGCGAGAAGATGGGCCATAAGGTCTATCTGGTGCTTGAAAAAATGACCGAAGTGAAGCTGGTGCTGGAAGAAGCTGAGCGCCTGAGCGTCGTGCCGCGCCTGGGCATCCGCGCCCGCCTGGCGTCCCAGGGCTCCGGTAAATGGCAGTCGAGCGGCGGCGAGAAATCCAAATTTGGCCTTTCCGCCACTCAGGTCCTTAAGCTGGTGGACATTATGCGTGAAGCGGGGCGGCTGGAAAGCCTGCAGCTGCTGCACTTCCACCTGGGCTCTCAGATGGCCAATATTCGCGACATCGCTACCGGCGTGCGCGAGTCGGCCCGCTTCTATGTGGAGCTGGCGAAGCTTGGCGTCAACATTGAATGCTTCGACGTCGGCGGCGGCCTGGGCGTGGACTATGAAGGAACGCGCTCGCAGTCTGACTGCTCGGTAAACTACGGCCTGAACGAATATGCCAATAACGTGATCTGGGCCATCGGCGACGCCTGTGAAGAGCATAATCTGCCTCACCCGACCGTTATCACGGAATCGGGCCGGGCGGTGACGGCGCATCATACCGTGCTGGTTTCTAATATTATCGGCGTCGAGCGTAACGAGTTTAGCGAACCTCAGGCCCCGGCAGCCGACGCTCCGCGCCCGGTGCTCAGCCTGTGGGATACCTGGCAGGAGATGCACGAGCCAAGTAATCGCCGCTCGCTGCGCGAATGGCTGCACGACAGCCAGATGGATCTGTTCGACATCCATACTGGCTATTCGCAGGGGATCTACGATCTGACTCAGCGCGCCTGGGCCGAGCAGCTCTATCTCAGCATCTGTCACTATATCCAGATGCATCTTGATCCGAGCAACCGTGCGCACCGTCCGATTATTGATGAGTTACAGGAGCGGATGGCGGATAAGATTTACGTCAACTTCTCACTGTTCCAGTCGATGCCGGATGCCTGGGGCATCGATCAGCTGTTCCCGGTGCTGCCGCTGGAAGGACTTAATAAATCTCCGGAACGTCGTGCAGTGCTGCTGGACATCACCTGTGACTCCGATGGCACTATCGACCATTACGTTGATGGCGACGGTATCGCCACCACCATGCCGATGCCGCATTATGATGTCGATAATCCACCGATGCTGGGCTTCTTTATGGTGGGCGCCTATCAGGAAATCCTGGGCAATATGCATAACCTGTTCGGCGATACCGAAGCGGTTGACGTCTTCGCCTTCCCTGACGGCAGTGTGGAAGTACAGTTGTCCGATGAAGGGGACACGGTGGCGGATATGCTGGAGTATGTGCAGCTGGATCCGCAGGAGCTGCTGACCCACTTCCGCAATCAGATCAAAGAGAGCGATCTGGATGAGGATCTGCGTGCGCAGTTCCTGGAAGAGTTTGAGTCTGGTCTCTACGGCTATACCTACCTTGAAGATGAGTAAGTAACGCTGGCGGGCGGAACTTCTTTTCAGCGGTTCTGCCCGTTATTCTGTCGCTGACGGGTTATCGTCCTGACGACGGCGGTTGCCTGGCAGTTTTACTTTGCAGGCTTTCGCCTGTTTCAGCGTCCCGCCAGAAGGCTTCTCTTCCATCCGCCAACGTTCTTCTGAACCTGTATTTCAGCACGGCTGTAGCTGATTTCTCTGCAAGGAGAAAAGGGGGGAGGCTTGCGAAGCAGAGAGTTAGCAGCGATAATTTAGTCTCTGCGTCAGCAGGAATAAATCCCTTTCCCGTCGGGCTTAACGACGTGAAAGGGATTTTTTTCATCTACTCAGGCAACTGGCTCTGCGTTTTTCCGGCACCTGTCTACAGAGGACTTTTTATGAATAACACCCTGGGCAATCAGTACGATAACTCACTGGTCTCTAACGCCTTCGGTTTTATGCGTTTCCCGGTTAACTTCCAGCCGTATGATTGCGATGCGGAGTGGGTCATTACCGGCGTTCCGTTTGACGCCGCGACCTCTGGCCGGCCGGGCAGCCGCCTTGGCCCGGGCGCGATCCGCCAGATTTCCACCAACCTGGCATGGGAAGGCTGCCGCTGGCCGTGGAATTTCGATCTGCGTCAGCGCCTGAAGGTTGTTGACTGTGGCGATCTCGTTTACGCCTTCGGCGACTCGCAGGATCTGACCGACAAGCTTCAGGCTCATGCGGAAAAGCTGCTGGCGAACGGGAAGCGTATGCTGACGTTCGGCGGTGACCATTACGTCACGCTGCCGCTGCTGCGCGCCCATGCCAAATACTTTGGTAAAATGGCGCTGGTGCACTTTGACGCGCATACCGACACTTATTCAAACGGGCCTACCTTCGATCACGGCACCATGTTCCACCATGCGCCAAAGGAAGGGTTAATCGATCCGACCCGATCCGTACAGATTGGCATCCGCACCGAGTTTGACGCTTCGCTGGGCTTTAACGTGCTTGACGCAGCGCAGGTAAACGATCGCTCCGTCGACGATATCATCGCCCAGGTGAAGCAGATTGTCGGTGATATGCCGGTCTACCTGACATTTGATATCGACTGCCTGGATCCGGCTCACGCGCCGGGCACGGGAACGCCGGTGATCGGTGGCCTGACGACCGATAAAGCGACCAAGCTGGTTCGTGCGTTGCAGGGGCTGAATATTGTGGGAATGGATCTGGTTGAAGTGGCGCCGGGCTATGATCAGTCCGATCTGACCTCGCTTGCCGCTGCCACGCTGGCGCTGGATATGCTGCATGTGCAGGCCGTGAATAAAGGCGAGTAAGCTAACGCCATTAAGGATGTTATGCGGAAAAAAGGGCGGCTGACCGCCCTTTCAGACTGCTGACAAAGGTAAAGCGAGAGGAACAGGGACTGGGAGTAAAGCGTCCCGCGCCATGGAGGGCGCGGGACGGGCTATCAGGGACGATGTTTTTTGCGTCTTTACGAGCAGGCCCTGTTCCTGGAGCCGGCACTTTATCAATAACCTCAAAGGGCGGCTGACCGCCCTTTTTCAATGGCTTTACTTCCCGGCAGCGATGCGATCTTTAATATGCTGCGCGCGCGATTCGGAAGAGGGGTGTGAATCAAACATGCTGCTCTGATGGCTGCCTTCCAGCTTCGCCAGTTTTTCAAAGCTGGTGACCAGCCCCTGCGGATTAATGTCACGCTTTTTCATCAGGTCGAACGAGTAATCATCCGCCTGAGATTCCTGCGCCTGAGAGAACTGGGCGTTCACCAGTTTTTCACCCATATCCGCCAGCTGCGACTGCGACAGCGAGGCTGCAATGCCGCCGACTGAGCCGACGGCCGTACGCGCCGCCGTGGTGCCATAGGCGACCTGCATCGCTTTGCGGGTGTGGCCCAGCGCAACGTGGCCCATCTCATGGCCCAGTACGCCTTCCACTTCATTGTCCGTCATGATGTCCATCAGGCCGCTGTAGACGCGGATACAGCCGTTAGCCATCGCCCAGGCGTTAACGTCTTTCGTCACATAGACCTTGTAGTTAGCGGGCGTGCCGTTGATGTTATCGCCCAGCGCTTTGGCAATTTTATCCAGGCGCTGAGCGTAGACGCTGTTTGCCGGCGCGATCTGCGCTTCACTGTCCATCTGGGCGCAGGATTTGACGCTTAGCTCCTTGACCTGGTCGTCGCTGAGCGTGGCGGCCTGATAAGCCTGAGCGCCGGACTGCATCAGCGCATCGGTATTAAGGTTTGCGCAGCCGGAGAGCGTGGCAGTCAGGGTGAGCGCGATAAGTGAAGCAGAGAGTTTCATGTATTTCAGCCGTAAAGTAATAAGGAAATAAAAACAATAGCCTGTCTGAAGGCAGAAAAGAATCGTTGCTGAGTAAAAGGGCGTTATAACCCGCTTTCGCGCTAATACATAGTGGCTAAAGTCGCAAAGCGCAAGTTTGGCCCGGGTTTTTTGCATATTATGCCATGTACACCGGCAGTGATTTTCATGTACATTGAGGGTCGACTTTTATCACTTTGCCTGCTAACTCCTTGATTAAACAAGTTATGAGCGGCGAAGCGTTTAATCCGACCTGGAGTAAAACATGTCTTCTCGTAAAGAGCTAGCGAACGCCATTCGCGCATTGAGTATGGATGCGGTACAGAAAGCCAATTCCGGCCACCCGGGCGCCCCGATGGGCATGGCGGATATCGCCGAAGTGCTGTGGCGTGATTTTCTGAACCATAACCCGGCCAACCCAGGCTGGGCCGATCGCGATCGCTTCGTGCTGTCCAACGGTCACGGTTCCATGCTGATCTACAGCCTGCTGCACCTCAGCGGTTACGATCTGCCGATTGAAGAGCTGGCTAACTTCCGTCAGCTGCACTCAAAAACGCCAGGTCACCCGGAATATGGCTATACCGCCGGCGTTGAAACCACAACCGGTCCGCTGGGGCAGGGTGTTGCTAACGCCGTCGGCATGGCGATCGCCGAGCGTACGCTGGCGGCTCAGTTTAACCGTCCGGGGCACGAGATCGTCGACCACAGCACCTATGTGTTTATGGGCGACGGCTGCATGATGGAAGGCATTTCCCATGAAGTTTGCTCACTGGCGGGAACGCTGAAGCTGGGCAAGCTGGTGGCTTTCTATGATGACAACGGCATCTCCATTGATGGTCATATCGAAGGCTGGTTTACCGACGATACGGCAAAACGCTTTGAATCTTATAACTGGCACGTCATCCGTGGCATTGATGGTCACGATGCGGAAGCGATTAAGAAAGCGGTAGAAGAAGCGAAAGCCGTGACCGATAAGCCTTCCCTGCTGATGTGCAAAACGGTAATTGGCTTCGGTTCGCCAAACAAAGCGGGTACGCATGATTCGCACGGCGCACCGCTGGGCGGCGATGAGATCGCGCTGACCCGCAAGCAGCTGGGCTGGGAACACGAACCTTTCGTGATCCCTTCCAGCATTTACGCGCAGTGGGATGCAAAAGAAATGGGCCAGGCGAAAGAGTCTGCCTGGAATGAGAAGTTTGCAGCCTATGCGCAGGCGTTCCCGGCGCTGGCGGAAGAGTTTACCCGCCGTACTCAGGGTGAGCTGCCGGCCAACTGGCAGAGCGAGTCTCAGAAGTACATTGAGCAGCTGCAGGCTAATCCCGCCAAAATTGCCAGCCGTAAAGCCTCGCAGAACGCGCTGGAAGCTTTTGGTAAGCTGCTGCCGGAATATCTGGGCGGTTCAGCCGACCTGGCGCCGAGCAACCTGACCATGTGGTCTGGCTCAAAGCCAATCAATGAAGACGCGGCCGGTAATTACATCCATTATGGCGTGCGTGAGTTCGGTATGACCGCCATCGCCAACGGCATCACGCTGCACGGCGGATTCCTGCCTTATACCGCGACGTTCCTGATGTTCGTTGAATATGCGCGCAACGCTGCCCGTATGGCTGCGCTGATGAAAATCCGCCAGGTGATGGTTTATACCCACGACTCAATTGGTCTGGGTGAAGATGGCCCTACTCACCAGCCGGTTGAGCAGATGGCGAGCCTGCGCGTGACGCCAAACATGAGCCTGTGGCGTCCCTGTGACCAGGTTGAGTCTGCGGTGGCGTGGAAATATGCCGTTGAACGTCACGACGGCCCGACTGCGCTGATCTTCTCTCGTCAGAACCTGGCGCAGCAGGAGCGTAACGCTGAGCAGCTGGCAAACGTGGCCCGTGGTGCTTATATCCTGAAAGATTGTGACGGTCAGCCGGAAGTGATCCTGATCGCCACCGGTTCTGAAGTTGAACTGGCGGTAGGCGCTTACGAGCAGCTCTCTGCGGAAGGGCGTAAGGTACGCGTGGTATCCATGCCCTCTACCGATGCGTTCGATAAGCAGGATGAGGCCTATCGCGAGGCGGTCCTGCCGAAGGCGGTCAGCGCACGCGTGGCCATTGAAGCCGGCATCGCTGACTACTGGTACAAATATACCGGCCTGAACGGCGCCGTTGTGGGCATGACCACCTTTGGTGAGTCTGCTCCGGCCGACCAGCTGTTTAAAATGTTTGGTTTCACCGTCGAGAACGTTGTAGCTAAGGCGAAATCGCTGCTGTAATTCCCTCCTGCGATCCGCACCGCCCCTCAGCCCTTTCTTCACGGCTGGGGGGCGATATTTTTTCCGATTCTGTGATGCAGATCCAAAGATTGCTGCGGCAATTGATCCCCGTCATTCCTATTATTCCTCCCTTCTATTATTCTGGCTGAAGCGTTTCAGTCTGCGCTGCAGGCGGAGGAAACGCTGTCTGAATGCTGTTTCAGCAGGTCAAGAATTGCCTGTACAAACCTGCCCGGCTGGCTCAGGCTAAAGGCTCGGTTTAACACTCGATTCTGATGCAGGAGTGATATGACGGTTCGCATTGCCATAAACGGTTTTGGTCGCATAGGACGCAACGTACTGCGGGCGCTGTATGAAACCGGACGCCGCGCTGAGATCACGGTGGTCGCCATCAACGAGCTGGCGGATGCCGCGGGCATGGCGCATCTGCTGAAATATGACACCAGCCATGGCCGCTTCGCCTGGGACGTCCGCCAGGAGCGCGATCTGCTGTGGGTGGGTGAAGACACCCTTCGTCTGCTGCATCGTGCCGAGATCAGCGAGCTGCCCTGGCAGGCGCTGGACGTGGACGTGGTGCTGGACTGTACCGGCGTTTATGGCAGCCGGGCTGACGGTGAGGCACATCTGAGGGCGGGCGCGAAGAAGGTGTTGTTCTCACACCCAGGCGGCCACGATCTGGATGCGACAGTCGTCTATGGCGTCAATGAGCAAGCGCTCCGCGCTGAGGATCGCCTCGTTTCAAACGCGTCCTGCACCACCAACTGTATTATTCCGGTGATAAAATTGCTGGATGATGCGTTTGGCATCGATTCGGGAACGGTCACCACCATCCATTCCGCGATGCACGATCAGCAGGTTATTGATGCCTATCATCCCGACCTGCGGCGCACCCGCGCAGCCAGCCAGTCGATCATTCCGGTGGATACCCGGCTCGCCGCCGGCATTACCCGTATTTTTCCGAAATTTCACGACCGCTTTGAAGCGATTGCCGTCCGTGTGCCCACAATTAACGTGACCGCGATTGATTTGAGCGTCAGCGTACGCGATGCGGTCAGCGCCAGTGAAGTTAACACGCTGTTGCAAAATGCGTCGGAAGGGGCATTTAGTGGTATAGTTGACTATACGGAATTACCGTTAGTCTCCATAGATTTTAACCACGATCCGCACAGTGCCATTGTGGACGGCACACAGACGCGGGTCAGCGGTCAGCACCTGATCAAAACGCTGGTCTGGTGTGACAACGAATGGGGCTTTGCTAACCGGATGCTCGATACTACGTTAGCGATGGCCGCAAGCGGTTTCAGCCAGGGCGCGGATTGCGCCTTTAAAATTTAGAGAATCAACGAGAGGATTCACCA
The DNA here is from genome assembly GCA_050410775.1 of Pantoea sp. FN060301. Classification (GTDB taxonomy): domain Bacteria; phylum Pseudomonadota; class Gammaproteobacteria; order Enterobacterales; family Enterobacteriaceae; genus Erwinia. Next base: position 3,428,596 of record CP191229.1, on the reverse strand, counting down.
TGTCTGTAATTAAGATGACCGATCTGGATCTTGCTGGTAAGCGTGTACTTATTCGTTCCGATCTGAACGTGCCGGTAAAAGAAGGGAAAGTGACGTCTGATGCACGTATTCGTGCTTCATTGCCGACCATCGAAGCGGCGCTGAAGCAGGGCGCTAAAGTGATGGTAACCTCCCACCTTGGTCGTCCAACCGAAGGTGAATATAACGAAGAGTTCTCTCTTCTGCCGGTGGTTAACTACCTGAAAGAAAAACTCTCCTCTCCGGTTCGCCTGGCAAAAGACTATCTGGACGGCGTGGACGTTGCAGAAGGTGAGCTGGTGGTGCTGGAAAACGTTCGCTTTAACAAAGGCGAAAAGAAAGACGACGAAGCGCTCTCTAAAAAATATGCCGCGCTCTGCGACATCTATGTGATGGACGCTTTCGGTACGGCTCACCGCGCCCAGGCTTCTACCCATGGCGTCGGTAAGTTCGCTCCGGTCGCCTGCGCGGGTCCGCTGCTGGCTGAAGAACTGGACGCGCTGGGCAAAGCCCTGCTGCACCCGGCCCGTCCGATGGTGGCCGTGGTTGGCGGTTCTAAAGTCTCTACCAAATTCGACGTGCTGAACTCGCTGGTGAAAATCGCGGATACGGTGATTGTGGGTGGCGGTATTGCCAACACCTTTGTGGCTATCGACAATAACGTGGGCAAATCGCTGTATGAGCCTGACTTTGTGGATGCGGCGAAAAAACTGCGTGACGAGTTCAAAATCCCGGTGCCTACCGACTCCCGCGTAGGTACAGAATTCTCTGAAACTGCCCCTTCCACCGTCAAGAAAGTCAGCGAAGTCAACGATGATGAAGAGATCATGGACTTTGGCGACGAAACCGCAGAAGCGATGGCTAAGATCTTGAAAGAAGCCAAAACTATCCTGTGGAACGGCCCGGTGGGCGTGTTCGAATTCCCGAATTTCCGCAAGGGTACTGAAATTATCGCGAAAGCGATCGCCGAAAGCGATGCATTCTCTATCGCCGGCGGCGGTGATACGCTGGCAGCCATCGATCTGTTCGGTATCGAAGAGCAGATTTCCTATATCTCTACCGGCGGCGGCGCTTTCCTGGAGTTTGTGGAAGGTAAAAAACTGCCAGCCGTTGCGATGCTTGAAGCGCGCGCGCAACAGTAATCTCTGCGGCGGGAGCGTACCTCCCGCCGGAACTTTCAGCCTGATCTACAGGCACCGAATTTCTTAATCCGGCCGACGAAACAGGACAAAAAGCATGTCTAAAATTTTTGATTTCGTAAAACCAGGCGTTGTCACCGGTGACGACGTACAGAAAATTTTTCAGGTAGCGAAAGAGAACAAATTCGCACTGCCAGCGGTAAACTGCGTGGGGACCGACTCCATCAATGCCGTTCTGGAAACCGCAGCTAAGGTCAAAGCGCCGGTCATCATTCAGTTCTCTAACGGCGGCGCCGCGTTCATCGCAGGCAAAGGTATCAAGTCCGACAAGCCACAGGCTGCGGCGATCCTGGGCGCGATTTCTGGCGCGCATCACGTCCATCAGATGGCCGAGCATTATGGCGTTCCGGTTATTCTACATACCGACCACTGTGCCAAAAAACTGCTGCCGTGGATCGATGGTCTGCTGGATGCGGGTGAAGCTCACTTTGAGAAAACCGGTAAGCCGCTGTTCTCTTCACACATGATTGACCTGTCTGAAGAATCGCTGGAAGAAAATATCGAGATCTGCAGCAAGTATCTGGCGCGTATGGCCAAAATCGATATGACGCTGGAAATCGAACTGGGCTGCACCGGCGGTGAAGAAGATGGCGTGGATAACAGCCACATGGACGCTTCTGCTCTCTACACGCAGCCGGAAGACGTTGATTACGCTTACACCAAACTGAACGAAATCAGCCCGCGCTTCACCATCGCAGCTTCTTTCGGTAACGTGCACGGCGTGTACAAGCCAGGCAACGTTAAGCTGACCCCAACCATCCTGCGTGATTCTCAGGACTATGTGAGCAAGAAACACAACCTGCCGCATAACTCTCTGGATTTCGTTTTCCACGGCGGTTCCGGTTCATCAGCGGCTGAGATTGAAGAATCAATCGGCTACGGCGTGATCAAAATGAACATCGATACCGATACCCAGTGGGCAACCTGGGACGGTATCCTGCAGTACTACAAAAAGAACGAAGGCTATCTGCAGGCCCAGCTGGGTAACCCGGAAGGCGCTGATAAGCCGAACAAGAAATATTACGATCCGCGCGTCTGGCTGCGCTCAGCCCAGACCTCAATGATCGTTCGTCTTGAGCAGGCGTTCAAAGAACTGAACGCGGTTGACGTGCTGTAATTTTCAGCAGCATGCGTTAAAAAAGCCCCGAAAGGGGCTTTTTTTATGGCTTTTACCCCGGAAAAACCAGGCCTTCCTCAGCAAATTTGGCAGGCGCCGCCTTTTTTAGTTACTCTTTCATGCTGGGCGTCAGTTCTGGCTGGCCACAAGATGATTTCCCGCTGGGAACAACAACAGGAAAACCAAATGGAAGATTTGAACGTGATTGACGGCATCAACAGCGCTGGCAGCTGGCTGGTGCAGCATCAGGCGCTGCTGCTGAGTTACTCAGTCAATATCATTGCCGCAATTGTCATTCTCGTGGTGGGGATGATCCTTTCCCGTATTATCTCTGGCACCTTGAATAAAGTGCTCATTTCGCGTCGTCTGGACGCAACGGTAGCCGGATTTCTTTCCACGCTGGTGCGTTATGGGCTTATCGCCTTCACGCTGATTGCCGCGCTGGGCAGAGTAGGCGTACAAACCGCCTCTGTGATTGCCATACTGGGTGCCGCGGGTCTGGCTATCGGCCTGGCGCTGAAAGATTCGCTGGCAAACCTGGCCGCAGGGGTACTGCTGGTGACCTTCCGTCCTTTCCGCGCCGGAGAATTCATTGATATCGGCGTAATGGGCACCGTACAGAACGTTCAACTCTTTTCAACCACGCTGAAGACGGCTGACGGTAAAACCGTCGTAGTGCCAAACGGTAAAGTCATTGCAGGGAATATTGTTAACTTCTCCCGTGAGCCGGTACGCCGTAACGAATTTATCATTGGCGTCTCCTACGATGCGGATGTGGATCAGGTCCTCACGCTGCTGCGTGAGGTGGTTGACGCCGATCCGCGCGTCTTGCAGGATATGGGCGTGCAGATTGGCCTGAACGAGATGGGGCCATCTTCGCTCAATTTTGTGGTGCGCTGCTGGAGTAACGCAGGCGAGCTGATAGACGTCTACTGGGATTTGATGAAAGCGTTCAAGCGCACGCTGGATGCCAATAAAATCGGTATTCCTTATCCGCAGATGGATGTTCACCTGCATCAGGTGAATAAGCCTGAAGCGTTACAGGCACCGGCAGAAACCAGCCTGACTAAATCCGACTAATCGTCTGACGGTGAGCGAACTGCGGTTCGCTCTTTTTTTGGCTTTCCTGATAAGAGCGGCTAATGCCGTATTAGATTATTCCATTTCTGCTAATAGCTCTGTCCCGATAAACTCAGGGTAAATTATTCACCTGAGGCTGATTTCATGCTGTCTGTTTTCTTCCAGGGGATGGCGCTGGGCGCTGCGCTGATCCTGCCGCTGGGGCCGCAAAACGCGTTTGTGATGAATCAGGGCATTCGCCGCCAGTATCATTTAATGACCGCCGGGCTTTGTACGCTGAGCGATATCGTGCTGATCTGCGCTGGCGTCTTTGGCGGCAGCGCGCTGCTGACCCAGTCGGCTCTGCTGCTGAATCTGGTGACCTGGGGCGGGGTGGCGTTCCTGCTGTGGTATGGCTGGGGCGCTATCCGTACGGCCCTGAGCGGCAATATCGATCTCGCGCGCGCAGATATTCAGAAGCAGAGCCGCTGGCGTATCATCGCCACCATGATGGCCGTCACCTGGCTGAATCCCCATGTCTATCTTGATACGTTTGTGGTGCTGGGCAGCCTTGGCGGCCAGCTGCCTGCCGCCGCGCGGACCTGGTTTGCGCTCGGTTCCGCGATCGCTTCCCTGCTGTGGTTTTTCAGCCTCGCGCTGATGGCCTCCTGGCTGGCACCCCGCCTTAGCACGACAAGAGCGCAGCGCATCATCAACGCGCTGGTGGGCGTGGTGATGTGGGTTATCGCCCTCAAGCTCGCTATCCAGGGCATGGCCTGGTTTTAACGTCTGCCCGATGGTGAAAGCGCGGGAAGGCCGCCTGCGCTTTCCAGCCTTTCCAGCGCGCTGACGGGCGCTGTAAACGTAGCCTGTGCACTTTTTTTGCGGTAAAAATAGTCCGCTCCGGCGTTAAAACGCGCCCGGCAGCGAACTTTTTTCTGAATAAAAAATCTGAACATCATCTTTAGTGCATTATAAACTGCTGCGTTATGCAGAATGCGACGAATCATTTCCCCTCAAGGAGGAATATTGTGAGATTAAAAGCCCTGGTTTTAGCCGGATTGATGTCGACCACTGCGCTCTCTGTCACCGCCGTGGCCGGTGAGGTACCTAATGGACCGCACGTCGTCACTTCAGGTCAGTCGAGCGTTGACGCCCCGCCGGATATTGCCACGCTCTCCATTGAAGTGAGCGTTTCCTCAAAAGATGCTTCCGAGGCGAAAAAGCAGACTGACGCCCGCGTTGCGCAGTACTTCGACTTTCTGCAAAAAAACAATATTGAGAAAAAAGATATCGACGCAGCCAACCTGCGGACTCAGCCGGAATATGATTATTTGAAAGATGGTAAATCCGTGCTGAAAGGATATCGCGCAGTACGTCAGGTACAGGTCACGCTGCGCCAGCTTGATAAGCTGAACGAGCTGCTGGACGGCGCGCTGAAGTCAGGACTCAATGAGATCCGCTCCGTTGAGCTTGGCGTAGCTCATCCAGACCAGTATCGTGACAAGGCGCGTCAGGCGGCGATAGAGGATGCTACTCGTCAGGCCGGCCAGCTGGCGAAAGGCTTTAATGCGACGCTCGGGCCGGTATACAGCATCCGCTATCACGTGGCTAACTATCAGCCAATGCCGATGGCGCGGATGTACAAAGCCGCCGATGCGGCGCCGATGACCTCGGCAGCCCAGACCTATGAGCAGCAGAGCATTCATTTCGACGATCAGGTTGACGTGGTATTTGAGCTTCAGCGCGGTCAGTAGTGGAAGTGGGCAGGCGCTGCCCATGGCGATAAATATCAGGCCGTCCCTTACCGGGGCGGCCTTCAGACAGCTGATTAGCGTAAAGCGACGGTAACAGGGGCTGGGAGTAAAGCGTCCCGCGCTATGGACGGCGCGGGCCGGGCTATCAGGGACGATGCTTTTTGCGTCTTTACGAGCAGGCCCTGTTCCCAGAGCCGGCACATTGTTAATTACTTCAGGCCGTCCCTCACCGGGGCGGCCTTTTCTATTCGCTCTGGCGCAGCACGCGGTGCCCATGAGCAAGCAAGGCATCGGTGACTTTACGCATCAGGCGGCTTTCCGGCGCAAAGCGGTGCCAGTAAAGCATCCTGCGCTGGAACAGACCGGGCGTCAGATCGATCAGCTCCCCCTCCGCCAGCTCACGCTCAATCTGCAAATGGGGGATCATGCAGCAGGTTGTACCCTGCCGGGCCAGTTGCACAAAGGCCTCTGAAGAGTTGACGATATGACAGGGCACGCTTCCCGGCGAGAGGTCAAAGTTCTGCTGTAGAAAGGCCTGATGCATGTCATCAAGGTGATCAAAGGCGACCGCGGGCGCTTTCAGCAGGGCCGAACGCGTCACGCCGTTCGGGAAATAACGGGCCGCAAAATCTTTCGAGCCGACAAACAGGTAATCCAGCGCGCCCAGACGATCGACAAGGCAGCTTGGCAGCGGCTGAGGCTGAATACTCACCGCGCCAACCACTTCGCCGCGACGCAGCCTCTCCTGAGTGCGGCTTTCATCCTCAACTTGCAGGTTAAGGCGTACCGGCGAGTCGGTCAGCACCGTTTTTAGCGCCGGAAGCAGCCAGGTCGCCAGACTGTCGGCGTTGACCGCCAGCGAGAGCAGCAGCGGGGTGGTGCCGCTGTTCTCATCGCCGAGCCACTCCTCTTCAAGCAGTTCAACCTGATGCAGCAGCGCCAGCAGTTTCTGTCCCTGTTCGGTCGGGCGGGGCGGCACGGTTCGCACCAGCAACGGCTGCCCGAACATATTCTCCAGCTGCTTGATGCGCTGGGAAACGGCGGACTGCGTGATGCAAAGCTTCTGCGCGGCCCGTTCAAAGCCGCGTTCGCGAATCACCGCATCCAGCGCCTGAAGCGTTCGATAATCCGGGCGTTTCATTATTCCTTTCGCTCTCATTCAGGTGTGGATAGAGCACTATGCCATATTTTTGACACTTTGCCCTGTGCAACGGCGACTTTATCCGGCAGCCGCTTTGTGGGCCGCTTTGCAAAGTGACAGGAAAAGCGCAGGCAGGGCGGATTTTTCCGCCGGGGTTGTTTTATACTAGGCGCACACAATGGCAGCAGGGATTGTAAACGCATATGACGCAGGAAGAACTGAAAAAGGCCGTGGGCTGGGCCGCGCTGGATTACGTTAAGCCGGGCACTATCGTTGGCGTAGGCACCGGCTCGACCGCCGCTCATTTTATCGATGCGCTGGGCTCGATTAAGCACCAGATCGATGGCGCGGTCTCCAGCTCTGAGGCCTCTACCCAGAAGCTGAAAGGCCTGGGTATTCAGGTCTTTGATCTGAATGAAGTCGACTCACTGTCGGTCTACGTGGATGGCGCCGATGAGATAAACGGCTTTATGCAGATGATCAAAGGCGGCGGCGCGGCGCTGACGCGGGAGAAGGTGATTGCGGCCGTCGCGGAGACATTTATCTGTATCGCCGATGAGTCGAAGCAGGTTGACGTGCTTGGCCGTTTCCCGCTGCCCGTGGAGGTGATCCCGATGGCGCGCAGCTACGTTGCCCGCGAACTGGTGAAGCTGGGCGGCCTGCCGGAATATCGTCAGAACGTGGTGACAGATAACGGCAACATTATCCTTGATGTGCATAATCTGCGCATTCTGGATGCCGTGGCGCTGGAGAAAGCGATTAACGCGCTGGCAGGCGTGGTTACCGTCGGTCTGTTTGCCAGCCGCGGGGCGGATGTGGCGCTGATAGGCAGCGCTTCGGGCGTCAGGACGATTAATAAATGATCTGACCCGCGCCGCTGGCGTCAGTTAATTTATGATAAAAAACATCTTTTCTTCACCCCCTGAAATTTGGTGACTTATGTCACATAAATGTAGCCTTCAGGGGGATTCTGCTGGAGATAGGGTTGCAGCCGTGATTATGTGTCAGGTTAGCTCCCACTTCGCTTCCGCCGTGCTGACGGGCGGGCAATCGTTTGTATTGCCGACGCCGTAAATTTTGATATTTTGACAGAAGGCTAACTTATCGCCGGGAACGGACGCCGCAGCAATGCGCCGGTCTGAGCCGCCACGGGGCAGTAATAACGTCCCTGGCTCAGGATTGTCGCAGGTCAGGCGACCATGTCCGTAAAAGGCAAGATTAGCCACTTCTGAAGTCAGCTAAATAGGGTCGGGAAATGGCAAAGGTATCACTGGAGAAAGACAAGATTAAGTTCCTGCTGGTGGAAGGCGTACACCAGAGCGCGGTAGAGAATCTGCGCGCGTCGGGCTATACCAATATCGAATTTCACAAAGGCGCGCTGGACAGCGAAGCGCTGAAAGCATCCATCCGCGATGCCCACTTTATCGGCATCCGCTCACGTACCCAACTGACCGAAGAGATTTTTGCCGCCGCAGAAAAGCTGGTTGCGGTGGGCTGCTTCTGCATCGGCACTAATCAGGTCGATCTGAACGCGGCAGGAAAACGCGGTATTCCGGTCTTTAACGCGCCTTTCTCCAATACCCGATCCGTGGCTGAACTGGTTATCGGTGAACTGCTGCTTATGCTGCGTGGCGTACCTGCGGCCAACGCCAAAGCGCACCGGGGCATCTGGAACAAGCTGGCTGTCGGCTCCTATGAGGCCCGCGGCAAGAAGCTGGGCATCATTGGCTACGGCCACATCGGTATGCAGCTGGGCGTGCTGGCGGAAAGCCTGGGGATGCACGTCTATTTTTATGATATTGAAAATAAGCTCCCGCTGGGCAACGCCACGCAGGTGCGGGCGCTCTCTGACCTGCTGAATATGAGCGATGTGGTCAGCCTCCACGTCCCGGAAACGCCTTCCACGCAGAATATGATGGGCGCGGAAGAGCTGGCGCAGATGAAGCCGGGCGCGCTGCTGATTAACGCCTCCCGCGGCACGGTGGTGGACATTCCCGCGCTCTGCAAGGTGCTGGCCGACAAACATCTGGCCGGGGCGGCGATTGACGTCTTCCCTGAAGAGCCGGCGACCAACAGCGATCCTTTCAATTCGCCGCTGTGCGAGTTTGACAATGTGATCCTGACGCCGCATATCGGCGGCTCCACGCAGGAAGCGCAGGAGAATATCGGGATTGAGGTGGCGGGCAAGCTGGCGAAATACTCCGATAACGGCTCCACGCTTTCCGCTGTTAACTTCCCGGAAGTGTCGCTGCCGATGCATGGCGACCAGAGCCGCCTGCTGCACATTCATGAAAACAGGCCGGGCGTGCTGACCGCCATCAACAACATCTTTGCCGGTCAGGGCATCAATATTGCTGCTCAGTACCTGCAAACCACGCCGCATATGGGCTATGTGGTGATCGATATTGAGGCGCCTCAGGATGTGGCGAATACCGCGCTACAGCTGATGAAAGCGATCCCCGGCACCATCCGCGCCCGCCTGCTTTATTAATGACCCCAGGCGACTGAATCAGGGCCACTCCGGTGGCGCTGATTCAGCGACCCGACGGCGGCCACTGCCAGATTTTTGAGGGCGTAATTAACGCCGGCAGGGGGATATCCCACTCAGCAACCGGCAGCTGCGCGATCTGCTGACAGTCATGCGCCAGCCCCACCGGCAGAAAGCCGTGCTGCTGCCAGTTTTGCAGCGTGCGATCGTAGAAGCCGCCCCCCATTCCCAGCCTCTGCCCCTGGCGATCAAAAGCCACCAGCGGCACCATCAGCACGTCCAGCTCGCTTAAGGTTGCCAGCTTGCGGATATCCAGCGGCGGCTCCGGGATGCGCAGCCGGTTTGGCGTCAGCGGCGTGTCGGCCTCGTAGCGAATAAAGAGGAGTTGCCCCAAAGAGAAAGGATGGAGCACCGGCAGGTAAACCTGCTGACCGCGCTGCCAGAGGCTGGCAATCAGCGGGCGGGTGTCCAGCTCGCCGTCGAAGGAGAGAAACAGCGCGATTTTTTCCGCCTGCTGTACCGGCGCGAAGCTCAGCGCACGTCCGGCAGCCTGCGCGGCGGCTTCCCGCTGCTGCTCTGGCGTCAGGTCGCGACGGAGATGGCGGACGTGAGTCCGGATATCCTGCCGGTCAAGAAGGTTCAGAACCATGACGATGACTCCCGTTATATGGCGCAGAAATCCACCAGGTGCCGCTTTAACACGCGAAAGAAGATGAGTTTGCCATACGAAAAAGGGAATTTCGACCCGCTGGGGGTGAGGTCACTGAATGGAAAAGAAAGGTAAAGAAGGGAATCTCCGAGATGCCGCCGCAGGCTGTAACCCTTGAACCCTTGGTTCAAGGTGAATGTGCCGTCGCAACCATCAGGCTTCTCGGACGGACCGAGCATGCTCACAGGTTACAGAGCGCCACACTCTGTTGGTATGAAATATCGGCTCAGGGGACTGGCCCGCTTGCAAACATCTCAGAGAATTTTTTACTTCACCGTCACTGTAGCACAGATGACGTTGAGGTGTTATTCGAACTTTGGTCCTGAACGTTCCGTTATGCGACCCTGCTCAAGCAATGCCTGTTCAATGGTCTGTTGCAGCATACGGATGCGTTGTTCCATGTTGCTGGCATAATCGCGCGTTTTAACTTTTTCCTGCGCCAGTTCGTGACAAACGTTCAGGGCAGCGATAAAAACCAGCTGCTCGGTATTTGTGACTCTAGTGCGGACTTTTAAATCCTGCAACCGCTGATTAAGGTCTTCGGCAGCGCTGTTCAGCGCATCTTGCTGTTCAGGCGGACAATTTACTCTTAAAGAACGGCCAAAAATTTGTAGATCTACGGGTTGTGCAGACATGCCACCATCCTGACTGATTACTGCGCCGCCAATCACCCTTAACCGTACACCGGGCTGGGAGGGGCGCAACTATAACTACCCCTTTTAGAAGAAACAACCCCTTTCTGGAATCGTTGAGGCACCTGGTGGTAGCATATCACGAACTTACTCAGCCAACGACGACCAAAACGTATGCCACTATCAAACACAATGCCGGGCTATGACCAGCTGGCTTCAGCACTGACGCAGCAGGGAGTCGGCATGACGCCCGCTGAAATGCACGGCCTGATCAGCGGAATGATCTGCGGCGGCAACACGGACAGCAGCTGGCAGACGCTGGTTCATGAACTGACGAATGAAGGCATGGCGTTTTCGCAGTCGCTCTCCCAGCCGCTACAGCAGCTTCATCAGGGCATCGGCGATGCGCTGGAGGAAGAGGGCTTTCTTTTCCAGCTTTACCTGCCGGACGATGATGACATCAGCGTCTTTGACCGCGCCGATGCGCTGGCCGGCTGGGTGAATCATTTCCTGCTGGGCCTGGGCGTTTCCCAGCCTAAACTGGATAAAGTGAAGGGCGAAACCGGTGAAGCGATTGACGATCTCCGTACCATCGCCCAGCTCGGCTACGATGAGGATGAGGATCAGGAGGAGCTTGAGCAATCGCTGGAGGAGGTTATTGAGTATGTTCGCGTCGCGGCGCTGCTCTGCCACGATACGTTTACGCATCAACAACCGACCGTCGTGGAAGTAAAAAAACCGACGCTGCACTAAGCGGCGTCAGGCTACTAACAAGGACTGCATTCAGGAGAAGCTGATGACCCGGCAAGAATTTTTACGCCGCCGCCAGGCGCTGTTAGCGAAAATGCCACCCGCCAGCGCGGCGGTGATTTTTGCTGCCCCGGAAGTAACCCGCAGTAACGACAGCGAGTACCCCTACCGGCAGAGCAGTGATTTCTGGTATTTCACCGGCTTTAACGAGCCGGAGGCGGTACTGGTGCTGATCAAAAGTGATGAAACCCACAATCACAGCGTGCTGTTTAACCGCGTGCGCGATCTCACGGCGGAAATCTGGTTTGGTCGTCGGCTGGGGCAGGACGCCGCGCCGGAAGCGCTGTCGGTCGATCGCGCGCTGCCCTACAGCGACATCGGCGAGCAGCTCCCTCTGCTGCTTAACGGGCTGGACGTGGTCTGTCACGCTCAGGGCTGTTACCCGGAAGCCGACAGGCTGATGTTTGACGCGCTTGAAACCCTGCGTCGCGGCGCCCGGCAAAACCTCCGCGCGCCCGCCACGATGACCGACTGGCGGCCCTGGGTGCATGAAATGCGCCTGTTCAAATCGCCGGAAGAGCTGGCAATCCTCCGCGAGGCGGGACGTATCAGCGCGCTGGCGCATCACCGCGCCATGGAAAAATGCCGGCCTGGTATGTATGAGTACCAGCTTGAGGGGGAAATTCATCATGAGTTTACCCGCCATGGCGCACGCTACCCTGCTTATAACACCATCGTCGGCGCGGGTGAGAACGGCTGCATTCTGCACTACACCGAGAACGCTTCCCGGATGCGCGAAGGTGAGCTGGTGCTGATTGATGCCGGCTGCGAATACCAGGGGTACGCGGGCGATATTACCCGCACCTTCCCGGTGAACGGGCGTTTTACCGCGCCACAGCGTGCGGTCTATGAGATCGTCCTCGCTTCCCTGAACCGGGCGCTGGCACTTTTTCGACCGGGCACCAGTATCCGTGAAGTCAATGCGGAAGTGGTCAGGATTATGGTTAGCGGGCTGGTTGAGCTTGGCGTGATGAAGGGCGACGTCGATGCGCTGATTGAAGAGCAGGCGCACCGGCAGTTCTATATGCACGGGCTGAGCCACTGGCTTGGGCTGGATGTGCATGATGTTGGCCTCTACGGCAACGATCGTGACCGCCTGCTCGAACCCGGCATGGTGATTACCGTTGAGCCGGGCCTCTATATTGCGCCGGATGCCGATGTACCCGCAGAGTATCGCGGTATCGGCATCCGTGTGGAAGATGACATCCTTATCACCGCTGACGGTAACGAAAACCTGACCGACAGCGTGGTGAAAGATCCCGACGACATTGAAGCCCTGATGGCGGCAGCGAAACGACTATGAGTATCGTTATTGCAGGCGGAGGAATGGCGGGCGCCACGCTGGCCCTGGCAATTTCGCACCTGACCGGCGGTAAGGTGCCGGTGACGCTGGTGGAAGCCAGCGAACCCTCAACGCGCGCCCATCCCGGCTATGATGGCCGTGCGATCGCGCTAGCCGAAGGCACCCGCCAGCAGCTCGCCGCGATCAACCTCTGGCCCGCGCTCAAGGCCTGCGCTACCGCAATAACGCACGTTCACGTCAGCGATCGCGGCCATGCCGGCTTCGTCTCGATAAAGGCGGAAGATCATGGCATCTCTGCGCTCGGACAGGTGGTTGAGCTGCACGAGATTGGTCAGCGCCTGTTCGCGCTGCTGAAAAAGGCGCCCGGCGTGCGGCTCTGCTGCCCGGCGAGAGTGGCTGAGGTTGAGCGCACGGCGTCCGGCGTCAGCGTGCGGCTGGATACGGGAGAACAGCTCCAGGCTCAGCTTCTGGTGGCGGCAGACGGCTCCCGCTCGGCGGTGGCGGCAGCCTGCGGCGTGCAGTGGCAGAGCCGTGACTATCAGCAGGTGGCGGTGATCGCGAACGTCTCCACGCGTGAGGCGCACCAGGGCCGGGCCTGGGAACGCTTTACCGAGCATGGCCCGCTGGCGCTGCTGCCGATGTCCGCCGGGCGCAGTTCGCTGGTCTGGTGTCATCCGCTGGCGGAGAAAGCGCAGGTGGACGCCTGGAGCGACAAGCGCTTTCTTGATGAGCTACAGCAGGCGTTTGGCTGGCGGCTGGGGCGCTTTACCCAGGTCGGCCAGCGGCACAGCTATCCACTTCAGCTTCAGGCCGCCTCGCAGCACGTTTCCCATCGCCTTGCGCTGGTGGGCAACGCCGCGCAGACGCTGCATCCGATTGCGGGGCAGGGCTTCAATTTAGGCCTCCGCGACGTTATGTCGCTGGCGGAAACGGTCGCAGAAGCCTGGCGAAGCGGGCAGGATGTGGGAGGCTATGCTACCTTGCAGCGGTATCAGCAGCGCCGGCAGCCCGATGCGGCGGCCACGATTGGCCTGACCGATGCGCTGGTCAGACTGTTTGCGAATCGCTATGCACCGCTGGTCGCGGGACGCAATCTGGGCCTGATGGCTATGGATTCCATGCCGCTGGCGCGTAATTTGCTTGCCGGGCGCACGTTGGGCTGGGTTGAGCGTTAAGGAGAGAGCACGTAATGCAAACATATGATGTGATCGTCGCAGGCGGCGGTATGGTCGGCCTTGCGGTGGCCTGCGGGCTGCACGGCAGCGGACTGAAGATTGCCGTACTTGAGCGCCAGGCACCGGTCGCGCCGGAGGCGGGAGCCGATCATGCGTTGCGGGTCTCGGCAATCAATGCTGCCAGCGAACGCCTGCTTCAGCATCTTGACGTATGGAGCGCCATTCTGGCGGCGCGCGCCAGCGTTTATCACGGCATGGAAGTCTGGGACCGTGACAGTTTTGGCCGGATTGAATTTAATGATGCGCAGCAAGGGCTGCCTCATCTTGGACATATTATTGAAAACAGCGTGATTCATCAGGCGCTGTGGCAGAAAGCCAGCGAGCTTAACGATATCACGCTGATCTCACCGGCTGAGCTGCAGCAGGTAGCCTTCGGCGATAACGAAGCCTTCGTTACGCTGGCCGACGGCACCATGATGACCGCCAGGCTGCTGGTGGCTGCCGACGGCGCTAACTCCTGGCTGCGCAATAAAGCGGATATCCCGCTAGCGTTCTGGGACTATGAACACCATGCGCTGGTCGCCAATATCCGCACCGAAATGCCGCACGATGCCGTAGCGCGCCAGGTTTTTCATGGCGACGGCATTCTGGCGTTTCTGCCGCTCAGCGATCCAAACCTCTGCTCGATCGTCTGGTCCGTATCGCCGCAGGAAGCGACCCGGCTGAAGTCAATGCCAAAGGCGCTGTTCGATCAGCAGCTGTCGGTCGCCTTCGATCTGCGGCTCGGCCTCTGCTCGGTGGAAAGCGAGCGTCAGACGTTTCCGCTAATGGGGCGCTATGCGCGAAGCTTCGCGGCGCACCGGCTGGCGCTGGTGGGCGATGCCGCCCACACGATCCATCCGCTGGCCGGGCAGGGCGTGAACCTCGGCTTTATGGATGCCGCCGCGCTGGTGGGTGAGATCCGTCGCCTGCATCAGCAGGGGAAAGATATTGGTCAGCATCTCTATCTGCGCCGCTATGAGCGCAGCCGCAAGCACAGCGCGGCGATGATGCTGGCCGGTATGCAGGGCTTTCGCGAGCTGTTTGACGGTCATAACCCGGCGAAAAAGCTGCTGCGTGATATCGGCCTCAGCCTTGCGGATAACCTGCCGGGCGTTAAACCCCGCCTGCTGCGTCAGGCGATGGGGCTTAACGATCTGCCCGAGTGGCTGCGTTAAGCCCCTTTTTACCGCACACGGCGGATCGGGGTTTCGCCTGAGGTCATTGATGAAGTGCCGGCTCCGGGAACAGGGCCTGCTCGTAAAGACGCAAAAAGCATCGTCCCTGATAGCCCGGCCCGCGCCGTCCATGGCGCGGGACGCTTTACTCCCAGTCCCTGTTCCCTTCGCTTTAGCTTTGTCAGTTGCCTGTAGCAAACCGGTCATTCGTCTTTTTTTCGCTTGCGGCATGGCCAGATGAACGCTGTGCTATCCCTCTTATGCGTTCTTTTCACCCTCCTTACGATTATGCTGTTTCCCCTTTTCCGGCAGGTAATGCAGGCAGAGGCAGATAAACGCGGTGAAATCGCGCATCCAGCCTGAAATCATGCTGAACCCTCTCTGAAATCGCTGTTTTTCGCCTGAGGGACTGCAATAATAGAGGGATACGCTTTTTAATATGCAGGGTGCCGGACTTCAGGGCTGGCACGGAGATATCAGCATGGAATACGAATTTTTGCGGGACGTGACGGGCGGCGTGAAGGTACGCATGTCGATGGGCCATGAGGCCGTCGGTCACTGGTTTAATGAGGAAGTCGAAGGGGATCTGACTTTACTGGATGAAGTGGAAGCGGCCGTCAGCAGCGTCAAAGGCAGCGAGCGGCAGTGGCAGCGTATTGGTCGTGAATATACGCTGTGGCTGGATGAGGAGGAGGTGATTGTCCGCGCCAACCTGCTCAGCGTTGAGGGTGACGAGATGGAAGAGGGGATGAATTACTACGATGAAGAGAGCCTCTGCTTCTGCGGCGTGGAGGATTTTCTGGCGGTGGTTGCCGCCTACCGGGGCTTTTTGCAGGGGCGCTGAGGCCTCTCTGGCCTATCCATCAGCTTCTTATCTGAAGAAGCGCTGCCCAGGCGGCCCCGGAAATGTCCCTCCTGCAAGAGCTCGTGGCAGCCGTTTAAAATGCAAGAATCTGTTTCCCCTGAGGCTGTTTTCTGTCACTCCGGGCCTGACCGCTTACTGCCATAAAGAAAGTCAAAACCACACCCTATGCCGTTATCCACTACGGATATCGCTGCCATATCCGGCTCTGCTCTCTGAAAGGGACTGAGCCACTTTTATTCCGTTGTCATTTTTATCCCTCTTTCAATTGCCTCCAGCGTCAGGTTGTCTAACAAATCCTGTCATTTGATTTTTTTTAATCAAATTCTATCCATTTTTTGTGATTATGATCGCTTTAAATCATTCATGATTGATTAGAATCATTCACAGCGGCTTATATCCAACACCAGGGTTGTGACAAGAGATGAAACTAAAACAGGCTATTGAGAAAATACCCGGCGGTATGATGGTGGTGCCTTTAGTTGTCGGCGCACTGATTAACACTTTCGCGCCGCAGGCGCTGGAGATCGGTGGCTTTACATCGGCCTTATTCAAAAACGGCGCCGCGCCGCTTATCGGGGCATTTCTGCTCTGTATGGGGGCCGGGATCAGCCTGAAGGCAGCGCCTCACGCCGTTCTGCAGGGAGGAAGCATCACGCTGACCAAGCTTATTGTCGCCGTGGCGATTGGGCTGCTGGTCGAAAAGCTCGCGGGTCCGGAAGGGATCTACGGCCTGACCGGCATTGCGATTATCTCGGCAATGAGTAATTCCAACGGCGGCCTTTATGCCGCGCTGGTAGGCGAGTTCGGCAATGAGCGCGATGTGGGGGCTATTTCGGTGCTGTCACTGAATGACGGACCCTTTTTTACGCTGATCGCTCTTGGTGCAGCTGGCATGGCCAATATCCCCCTGATGGCGCTTGTCGCGGTGCTGGTGCCGCTGGTAATTGGCATGATACTGGGCAATATGGATAGCGAGATGCGCCAGTTCCTGACCAAAGGCGGCCCACTGCTGATCCCTTTCTTTGCCTTTGCGCTGGGCGCCGGCATCAATCTGAATATGCTGCTTGAAGGCGGCATTGCCGGCATCATTCTGGGCGTTCTGACCACTTTCGTCGGTGGGTTCTTTACTATCCGCGCCGATCGCCTGGTCGGCGGCACCGGCGTGGCGGGCGCCGCGGCATCAAGTACCGCAGGCAACGCGGTGGCAACACCGCTGGCCATTGCGCAGGCCGATCCTTCGCTCGCCCAGGCAGCGTCCGCCGCCGCGCCGCTGATAGCCGCTTCGGTCATCACCACCGCCATCCTGACGCCGCTGCTCACTTCCTGGGTGGCTAAACGGAATCTGCGTCGCGGAATAACGGAAGGAAAAGAGACGCCATGAAAATGCTGGTTATTGCGGATGATTTTACCGGCGCCAACGACACCGGCGTTCAGATGGCCAAAAAAGGCGCGCACACCGAGGTGCTGCTGCATGGCAGAGTTGCCGCTAACAGCAAGGCCGACGTGGTGATCATTAACACCGAAAGCCGCGCCTGCGATGCGCAGACCGCCGCCGCGCGCGTCGCTGAGGCGATTAACAATCAGGCCGTTGCCGTACCGCTCGTCTATAAAAAGATCGATTCAACCTTTCGCGGTAACGTCGGGGCGGAGATTGCCGCCGCCATGAAGGCAACCGGGGCGCAGACAGCCATTATTGCCGCAGCCATCCCTGCGGCTGGCAGAGTGACGGTTGACGGGCGCTGTCTGGTCAATCAGGTTCCCGTGCATGAAACGGAATTTGCCAGCGATCCCAAAACCCCTGTCACCTCATCCCATATCGCCACGATTCTGGCCCGTCAGTGCGATCTCCCGGTAGCAGAACTCCCGCTCGCGGAAGTGCGTTCTGCCTCACTCGGCCAGACGCTTGCGCAGCTTGCCGCCGGCGGCAATACCCTGGTGGTGGCCGATGCGGTAACCGATGCGGATTTAACGGCCATTGCCGCTGCGGCTGCCGGGCTGACTTGCCGCTACCTGCTGGTGGGGGCGGCGGGGCTGGCAAATGCGCTGCCGCCTTCACTCTATCTGACCTCACGCTCTCATCTTCCGCTGCTGGCCGTGGCCGGTTCCATGAGTGAAGCCACCCGACAGCAGATTGCCAGCGCCGCCCGCGAAGAGCAGGTGGCGATCCTGGACGTTGATGTGACCGCGCTGCCCGGTGAGGAGGCCTCCACAGAAATTGACCAGCTGGCGGCAAAAGCGGCAGAAATTTTACAGCGCAGGCAGCATTGCGTGATCAGAACCTGCCGCGACGAGCAGGATCGGCTACGGATTGACGCGCTCTGTCAGCGCTGGCACCTGAGCAGAGCGGAGCTGGGCGACATCATCAGCCAGCGCATTGCGGAACTGACGCTGGCGATCCTGAACCGTGCCCGGATTGGCGGGCTTTTTCTGACGGGCGGCGATATTGCCATTGCCGTCGCCCGCATACTGAATGCGCAAGGCTACCGCATTGAAGGTGAAATTGCGCCCTGCGTTCCCTGGGGCACGCTGACCCAGAGTGATATTGACGACCTGCCGGTGATCACCAAAGCGGGTGGGTTTGGCGATGAAAATACGCTACGTAAAGCAATCTGGTTTACAGAGGAGTTGTACCGTGAAGAAAAATAGAGTCGTGGCGATTACCATGGGCGATCCGGCGGGAATAGGACCGGAAATTATTATTAAATCGCTGGCGGAAGGGGAGCTGTCAGGTATACCGGCAGTGGTGGTGGGCTGCGCCGCCACGCTTCGCCGGGTGCTGGACAGACAGATCACGCCCCGGGCGGTGATTCGCGTACTGGAGAGCGTGAGCGATGCGCAGTATACGCCTGGCGTGATTAACGTGATCGACGAGCCGCTGGCCGAACCAGAGAAACTGCAACCCGGCGTGGTGCAGGTGGCGGCGGGCGATCTGGCTTATCGCTGCGTGAAGCGGGCGACCGCGCTGGCCATGGCAGGAGAGGTGCAGGCGATAGCGACCGCGCCGCTGAATAAAGAGGCGCTGCATCTGGCCGGTCATGCCTATCCGGGTCATACAGAGTTGCTGGCGCAGCTGACCGGCAGCAAAGACTATGCGATGGTACTTTACACTGACCGTCTGAAGGTGATTCACGTCACCACGCACATTGCCCTGCGCAAGTTTCTGGATACACTCAACCGCGAGCGCGTGGAAACGGTTATCGCAATGGCGGACAGCTTTCTGAAGCGGGTCGGTATCGCGCAGCCGCGCATTGCCGTGGCGGGCGTTAATCCACACGCCGGAGAACATGGTCTGTTTGGCGATGAAGAAATCACCACAGTGGGCCCCGCCGTAGAGGCGATGAAAGCGCAGGGTTATCAGGTCACCGGCCCCTGTCCGCCGGACACGGTTTTCCTGCAGTGCCAGCAGGGGCACTACGATATGGTGGTGGCGATGTACCACGATCAGGGGCATATTCCGCTCAAGCTGCTCGGCTTTTATGAAGGGGTCAATATTACCGCCGGCCTGCCGTTTATCCGCACCTCGGCAGACCACGGAACGGCGTTTGATATTGCCTGGACAGGAAAAGCGAAGTCTGAGAGCATGGCGATTTCCATCCAGCTAGCCATGCAGCTTGCATAGGGATTTATGAAGGGACAAAGTCGCCTTGAACAGATTATGGACTATCTGAAGAGCCATAATCTGGTGACCGTCGAGCAGCTGGTGAACGCCGTTTCCGCGTCACCGGCCACCATCCGGCGGGATCTGATTAAGCTCGATCGCGAAGGCGTGATCAGCCGAACCCACGGCGGCGTCACGCTGAACCGTTTTATCCCCGCTCAGCCGACCACGCTGGAGAAAATGCAGCGTAATCTTACCGAGAAACAGGCTATCGCCCAGGCGGCTGCGGCGCTGGTCAGCGCGGGCGATGCTGTATTGCTGGATGCGGGCACGACGATGCTTGAACTGGCGCGCCAGCTTACCCATCTCCCGCTACGGGTGATCACCTCGGATCTGCATATCGCCCTGTTCCTGTCAGCGTTTAAGCAGATTGAAGTCACCATTATCGGTGGACGAATCGATGATTCCAGCCAGTCCTGCGTTGGCGATCATGGTCGCCGGCTGCTGAGAAATCTTAATCCGGATCTGGCCTTTGTCAGCTGTAACTCCTGGAGCATGGAGAAGGGAATTACTACGCCAACGGAGGAGAAAGCGGGCCTGAAATCGGATCTGCTGCTTAACGCCCGTCGCCGGGTGTTGCTGGCGGACAGCAGTAAATATGGCGCCTGGTCGCTGTTCTGCGTGGCCCCACTGCAAAATCTCACCGATATCATTACCGATGCCCGCCTCAGCGAGGAGGCGAGGGAGGCGCTGCATGACCAGGCGTTCAGCCTGACGCTGGCCCGCTAACAAAAACGGGCGACCAGAGGCCGCCCGTTTCCTGCCGTTAACAATGCGTTACAGCGTTTTGATGCCAATAGCCGGAATATTACGGCCATAGTAAATCTCACGCATCTCTTTCCACAGCAAATCGGTAATGCGCTTATGCTCCTGCGGGCTCAGCTCTTCCGGTTTGGTATTGAAAAGATAGTGTTTGAGATCGAACTCTTTCAGCAGCATCTTGGTGTGAAACATATTTTCCTGATAGACGTTAACATCCATCATGTCATACATCGCCTTCATATCTTCCGACATAAAGTTCTGTATGGAGTTGATCTGATGATCGATGTAGTGCTTCACGCCGTTCACATCGCGGGTAAAGCCGCGTACGCGATAGTCGATGGTCACGATATCGGATTCCAGCTGATGGATCAGATAGTTCAACGCCTTCAGCGGTGAGATTACGCCGCAGGTAGAGACCTCAATATCTGCGCGGAAGGTGCACAAACCGCCTTCAGGATGGCTTTCAGGATAGGTATGTACGCAGATATGGCTCTTATCAAGGTGCGCCACGACGGAGTTCGGCAGCGGACCAGGGTGCTCGGAGTTGTCAATATCCTTGGGATCGACCGGCTCTTCGCTGACGAGGATCGTCACGCTGGCGCCCTGCGGCTCATAGTCCTGGCGGGCGATATTCAGCACGTTTGCGCCAATTATCGAACAGGTTTCGCTGAGGATCTCCGTCAGGCGGTTAGCATTGTACTGCTCATCAATGTACGCAATGTATCCGTCACGCTCTGCATCGGTATTCGCGTAACAGATATCGTAGATACAAAAACTCAGGCTTTTGGTCAGGTTGTTGAAGCCATGTAGTTTAAGCTTTTGCAATTTCGTTCACCCCCTTAAAATGCCCGGTCAGTCGGCCAGCGCATTCAACAGATATTGTGGCAGGGCAAAGCTGCCAGTATGGATCGCCGGATTGTAGTAGCGGCAGTTCAGGCCTGCGGCCGCAAAGCGTGCCGCCAGCGTCTCCGCATCAATCTGACGCAGCGCCGGGTTATCACTTGCCCAGGCAAAAGTCATGATGCCGCCATAATAGGTCGGGATCGCGGCCTGGTAAAAGCTCACGTCATCAAAATAGTGGCTCAGCTTGCGATGGCTGTTAATCGCCTCATCCTGCTGCAGGAAGCAAACGCCATTCTGCGCCACAAAGATGCCATTTTCATTAAGGCAGCGGCGGCATCCCTCATAAAACTCAGAGGTAAACAGGCTCTCCCCCGGACCGATTGGGTCGGTACAGTCGGAGATGATCACATCAAACTTGTCGCTGCACTGATTGACGAAATTCACGCCGTCATCAATCACCAGCGTAAAGCGCGGATCGTCATAGGCGCCCGCGCTGTGATTCGGCAGGTACTGCTTACAGAAAGTCACCACGCCAGCATCGATCTCCACCATGGTGATCTGCTCGACGTTTTTGTGGCGGCTCACTTCACGCAGCATGGCACCGTCGCCGCCGCCGATAATCAGCACGCGCTTCGCGCTGCCGTGGGCCAGCAGCGGAACGTGCGTCATCATCTCATGATAGATGAACTCATCCCGCTCGGTGGTCTGTACCACGCCATCCAGCGCCATCACGCGGCCTAAAGCGGCATTTTCAAAGATGATCAGATCCTGGTGGCCGGTCTGCTCACGGTACAGGACGTTATCGACAGAAAAATACTGTCCAAACCCGGCATGAAGCGTTTCATGCCACATTTCTTGTTCGGCCATGGTGGGGGCTCTCCTTCCTCATAACAGCCACGAAAAATGGGCGCGACATGATAGCTAACTCTGACCGTGGTTGCACGGTCAAATTATCAGCAGGGGTGGATTACGCAGGGGGTTACTTCACGTAGGCGAGCAGGCTCAGGGAATCCCGCGCCAGTGACTTACATTTCGTATCGTTAGGCACGGCGATACCGCTTAAATCGCGATAGCTCTCTTCCCCCAGCACTTTCATATCAAAATTGCTGTAATTGCTTAAATCCCAGCGGTTTTGCTGGGCGAAAAAGATCAGCGCCCGACGGATTTGCCCATCCGGCAGCTCCTGGTAACCACAGTCATTTTTCAGATAGACAAAAACGGCGGTCAGATCCGCCAGATCTTCCGCTTCAGACTCGCTCAGCGCAAAACTTGTCGATGAGAAGCTAAAGAGACTCAGTAACAGCAGAGTCTTGAGGCTTTTCTTCATAATTGTTCTCAATCATTTCCGATAGCCTGACGTTAGCACAGTTATCGGCAGGCTTCAGACAATTTTGCCGGAAAAAGCGCGGCCTGCCGCCCTGTTGGGCCGCCGTTGAAAGCCGCGCATTTGCAGGGCTTGACCTTACCGTTAGGGGAAGGGTTATGCTTCGCCACGGGATTCGCCGCCAGGATGAGGACAGAAGCAATGCAACGTCGTGAATTTATTAAGCTGAGTGCCGCCATGGGTGCTGCCAGCGCGCTACCGTTCTGGAGCCAATCGCTGATGGCCGCGCAACCCCGCGTCAGCCTGCCGCTGCCAAAACAGCTAACGCCCGATGCTCAGGGCGTGATTAATATCACCGCGCAGCAGGGTAAGATGGTCTGGCAGGAAAAAGCCGTTTCCACCTGGGGCTATAACGGCGATCTGCTGGGGCCGGCGATTGTGCTCGACAGCGGCACGCCGGTCACCATCAACGTGCGGAACACGCTGCCGGAGGCGACCACCGTGCACTGGCATGGCCTGGCGCTGGCGGGCGATGTTGACGGCGGCCCGCAGGCGCTGATTGCGCCCGGCGCCACCCGCACCGTCAGCTTTACGCCCGATCAGCCCGCCGCCACCTGCTGGTTTCATCCTCACCAGCATGGACGGACGGGGTATCAGGTCGCGCAGGGGCTGGCCGGACTGGTGCTGATCAAAGATGCCGCCAGCGAAAAACTGCTGTTGCCAAAAATCTGGGGCGTGGATGATATCCCGGTCATTCTTCAGGACAAAAGGGTGAGCGAGGCGGGCGATAAAATCGATTATCAGCTGGATGTAATGAGCGCGGCGGTGGGCTGGTTCGGCAACATTATGCTGACTAACGGCGCCATCTATCCGCAGCTTGCCGTTCCCCGGGGCTGGCTGCGCCTGCGCCTGCTGAACGGCTGCAATGCACGCTCGCTCAATCTGACCGCCAGTGACAACCGCACGCTCTATGTGATCGCCAGCGATGGCGGCCTGCTGGCTGAACCGGTAGCCGTAACGCAGCTACCTATGCTGCCGGGCGAGCGCTTCGAAGTACTGGTGGATACCGGCGATGGCAAAGCGTTCGATCTGCAAACGCTGCCCGTGCGGCAGATGGGCATGACGCTGGTGCCGTTCAGCCAGCCGCTCCCGGTACTCACCATCACGCCTTTGCAGATCCTTGCCAGCGGCACCTTGCCGGACCAGCTGGTGGCGCTGCCTCCGCCACCGTCACAGGAAAAGGGAAAAAGCCGCCTGTTGCAGCTCACCATGGATCCCGAGCTGGACCGCCGTGGAATGCTGGCGCTGATGGAAAAATATGGTCATGCGGCGATGGCAGGCATGAGCGGTGACGGACACGGTAATGGAGGTGCCGGGAGCGCCGGCGGCCACGAGGGACATGCGCCAGCGATGGGCGGGATGCATCACGCGTCGCCTACGGAGCAGGCGGATGATTTCCATAACGGCAATAAAATTAACGGCAAAGCCTTTGATATGACGACGCCGTCGTTTGATGTGAAGCGGGGCGAAGTAGAGAAGTGGATCATCTCCGGCGAGCATGATGCCATGCTCCATCCGTTCCATATTCACGGCGCGCAGTTTCGCCTGCTGTCAGAAAACGGTAAGCCACCGGCCCCGCATCGCCGCGGCTGGAAGGATATTGTCAGCGTGGAAGGGGCGCGGAGCGAGGTGCTGATCCGGTTCGATCATCTCGCCGCTAAAGAACACGCCTATATGGCGCACTGCCATCTTCTGGAACACGAAGATACGGGAATGATGCTTGGATTTACGGTGAGTGACACAGATGATGCGTAACCGGGAGCAGTGATGGTGTTGCCCCTATGATAATCAATTTGATGAGTCAGATAAGATTGGTATTTAGGTCGTTCGGGTATTGATTGAGAGGGATATCAGAGGGGCAGTAGCAACGAATCAGAATGTCCGCTGTGAGCGAGGAACGGACATTAGCACTGAATGATTTATGGTTTTTTCAGTTCACCAGCAAGCCAAGCCCTCAGCCGATTCCGCTAACCGAAGTAAAGGTTGTGCAGGAAAGCTTTGCTGACGTTGGATTGTGGCAAAGGAGTCAGTGACAACTGAAATGAATGAGGTATCTGCCATATTGTGATTCGATGACAAACTCGTCGTGCAGGGAGCCATACCACACTGGTGGGCTGGTGATAAGGGTAAAGAAAAGTGCATTACCGGTCATTTCATTAAGATCATCTATGAAATTGGCGAGGAGATTCTGCGTCAGTGATGATGGCAGAAGCTGCATGTCCTCATGCTCAAAGAACCATGTTGCTACTGTTTCCATAAATATTTTTTGAGAACATTCTCTAAGTTGTGGGTGCCAGTATGCGGCCGGAAACTTATTTGAAATGGATGAATGATACATCGCCAAAGAAGTCAGCATGCTGTCGCTTTCCTCAAGTTTAACCACAAAATAGTCAGATACACGGTTTGCCGCATCATTCATACAGCCTACAGCCCGCATAAATCCTGTAAGTCGTTCCGCATACTTATCCATTTTTCCTCTTTAAGCGCATTACCGTATCTGAATTCATGAACAGGCCTTCATTATTGATTGTAACTTTTCAGAGCATTACAGCATGTCTGTAAGTTCACATGTTAAATAGCATTAGGGAAAATTAAATCCTTGAGCAGCTCCCGACTGATTAAACAAACTGCTGTATCAACGTCCGCTTCTGGCACAAAGCGGACGGTGAAGGCATCCACAGAACATTAACGGACTGGTTATGATTCCTGTCTGTAGCCCCAACCACACCTTACAACGCAACCTTAATACGCCACTACCGTCACCCAATTCGCATCACGTCCGGCAGGCGCTTCGCTTACCCGCTTAAGCGTTCCGCCTGTAGCGTTAATTTCATAGCTACCGGTAACCGCACTCTTTTCACCGCTGGCAATCAGCCAGCGGCTATCAGGCGAAATCGCAAAGCCGCGCGGCTGTTTTTCAACCTGCCAGCTATCAATCAGCGTCAGCTTGCCGTCCGCCTTATTCACCTGGTAACCGCTAATTGTGCTGCTGGTCCGCTCGCTGACGTAGAGAAAACGTCCATCCGGCGTCAGGTGAATATCGGCTGCCCAGATACGCGGCGTGGTGTCGCTATAGCCCGGCGGGCGCTCTTTCCCATGTTCCAGTTTATATTTTTCAGCAACGGCATTCGGCACCTCCGCCACTTTTACCAGCTTGCCGCTGGCTTCACGACGGAACTGCGTGATGATGCCGCCCATCTCGCCAATGTTGTAGAGATAGCGGTTATCCGGTGAGAGCAGCGAATGGCGCGGACCATTCCCGGCGGCAGTGTCGACATAACCCTTACCGAGCGCCTTCAGTTCACCCCCGGCGCTCAGTTTCAGCTGCAGTACGCGATCGGTACCAAGATTGCCGACATAAGCATTTTCCCCGCCTGCATCAATAATCACCGAATGTGCCGCGTGCCCGGTTTTATAGCTACCGACCGGCGGCGCAATCACTTTGCCATCGCTGGCGAGCCGGTAGACGTGCACCACGTCGCCGTCATATGAGGCGCCAAGCAGAAAACGCCCCTGCTGGTCTGTGCTGATATAGGGATAACTGGCCGCAGCGGCCACGGCGCTGGGCTGGCTCAGATCGCCGGTTTTGCTGTCGATGCGCCAGCTCACCAGCTGTAGCGGCTTACTGCGAATCGCCGCATACAGGTTTTTGCGATCGGCGCTCAGTACCGTCGGCATCACTTTTCCTGGCGTTTGGGTGCGTCCCAACAGTTGCAGCGCACCCGTTTGTTCGTTCAGCGCGTATCGTGCGATGGTGCCATCACCGGCTTCTGACACGTAGACAAAAGTTTGCGCCAGCAAGGGCGCACTGGCTGCTATCGAGGCTAATAGCGTCACCGCACGTAATATTTTCTTCATGCTGTTTCCTTTGCGTACCAACTACGGACGTTTGGCGTCACAGCGCCAGTTATCGATCAAAAACGGCATCGTTACGCTTCTTATGCGGCAGCGCGTTGCGGGCGCATGCGCCGAAAGCGGCGGCGCTGATAAGCATCGCTTTGCAGTGCGGCCTTAACGAAACCCATGCTGGCGCGATCAAACTGATTAGCGATAAGCGCCAGAATGATGCGGAGGAAAACTTGCCGAAAGCGGAAGCGCCAGGCGCCTGGTGAGGGGGTGATAATTCATATTGTTGTGTCATGCGTCACCTGTAGGGTCAAAAGCACCGCTATAGGTATACGCAGCAGAAGGGGTAAGCGGGTAGGGGGTGATGCCCGGGAAAACTTATGCAAACGCCCTGGGATTATTAAAATTCATGGGGTTATGTTAATTAGCCTCGAAAAGTTTACGCCGGGTTTGTGCGCTGGCTCACTGGCAGTTTTTTACTGGTGGGGGGAGAACCAGGAGATTCGTTTTTTTTAAAGCAGCCCCTCGGTTAATGCTGTTTTGTCTGCCGGAAGGAGAGCGGTATACCTTACCGGGCTTCCACCCTACACAGCAGGCAGACATGAGCACACACACGCGTATCCGCAAATTTAATACCAAAGAAACCTATCCCAACCAGTCGCTGGACAACGATCTCTGTCAGGCCGTCCGTGCGGGCAACACCGTTTATGTGCGCGGGCAGATCGGCACCGATTTTGAAGGGAATCTCATTGGGCTGGGCGATCCCGCAGCCCAGGCCGAACAGGCGATGAAAAACGTCAGTCAGCTACTGGAAGAAGCCGGTAGCGATCTTTCGCACATCGTGAAAACCACCACTTACATTATCGATCCCCGCTACCGCGAACCGGTCTATCAGGTGGTTGGAAAATGGCTGAAAGGGGTATTTCCCATTTCTACTGGCCTGGTGATTTCCGGTCTGGGGCAGCCGCAGTGGCTGATGGAGATTGACGTCATCGCGGTGATCCCCGACGACTGGCAGCCACAATAAGGAGCGCAGGCAATGACGTTATCAATCGTTGGGCGCTGCGCCCGGACCGGTCAAATGGGGATAGCCATCAGCTCTTCCAGTATTGCCGTAGGCGCGCGCTGTCCGTGGTTAAGAGCGGGAGCTGGCGCGGTTTCCACACAAAACATCACGCTGCCGTCGCTTGGCCCGCAGATTCTGGATCGCCTGCAGCAGGGCGATACGGCAGAAGCGGCGCTTCAGGCGGCTCTTGAGAGCGATCCGCATTTTCAGTATCGCCAGGTTACGGTGCTTTCAGCCGATGGGCAGGCGGCCTGCTTCAGCGGTAATAAAACGCTTGGCGTTAATCATGCGCTGACCGGCGTCAACTGTGTTGCCGCAGGCAATCTGCTGGCGAACACCGATGTGATCCCGGCAATGGTCGTGGCATTCGAGCAGCACGAGGGGCACCTGGCTGACCGCCTGATGGCCGCGATGCAGGCCGGCATGACATCCGGTGGGGAAGCGGGGCCCGTGCACTCGGCGGCCTTGTCGATAGTTGACGATCGGGTTTGGCCGGTAGTCGATCTTCGTCTGGACTGGAGCGAGGCGGATCCTGTCAAGGACCTGGAACGATTGTGGCAGGCCTACCGACCACAGATGCAGGATTACATCATACGTGCGCTCGATCCGACCCAGGCTCCCAGCTACGGCGTGCCGGGCGACGAGTAGAATTTGGAGAAACCCGATGTTAACCAGTCGAACGCTGCTTGAAAAGCTGGTGGCCTTTGATACTACCAGCCGGGAGTCCAATCTGGCGCTGATTGATTTTGTCTGGCGTTATCTGACCGATCTCGGCGTCAGCTGTGAACTGATCCACAATACGGAACGCAGCAAGGCCAATCTCTATGCCCGTCTGGGGCCGGGAGGGAGTGGCGGCGTGATGTTATCCGGCCATAGTGACGTGGTGCCGGTGGACGGGCAGGCCTGGAGCGTGCCGCCCTTTACCCTTACCGAACGTGACGGCAAGCTCTACGGGCGCGGCACGGCTGATATGAAAGGTTTTATCGCCAGTATGCTGGCGGCGGTTCCTCACTTCCTGGCGCAGCCTTTGACACAGCCGCTGCACCTTGCGATTTCCTACGATGAAGAGGTTGGCTGCCTGGGCGTGCGCAGCCTGCTTGACGCGCTGGCCCAACGCCCTGAAAAGCCAGCGATCTGCCTGATTGGCGAGCCGACCGGGCTAAAAGCGGTCTCAGGACATAAGGGCAAGTCCGGTATGCGTTGCGAGGTGAAAGGCGCTGCCTGCCACTCGGCTTACGCGCCGCAGGGCGTCAACGCCATTGAATACGCCGCTAAGCTGATCCAGCGCCTGATGGTGATTGGCGAACGCCTGGCTGCGCCGGACCGGCAGGATGCACGATTCGATCCACCGTTCACTACCGTGCAGACAGGAGTGATTGCTGGCGGCACCGCCTTAAATATCGTGCCGGCTGACTGCACATTTGATTTCGAGGTGCGGACGCTGCCGCAGCAGGATGCCCAGCAGGTGGTCACCGAGCTGGAAGACTACGCACAGAGTGACCTGCTGCCGCAAATGCGCGCGGTAAATCACCACACGGCGATCCACTTTTATTCCCTCAGCAGCTATCCCGGACTGGATACCCCAGCGGACAGTCCCGCCGCCAGGCTGATTGCTCATCTGACGGGATCCAGCGAATTAAGCACCGTTGCTTTCGGCACCGAAGGTGGGCTCTTTCATCAGAACGGGATTTCCAGCGTGGTTTGCGGGCCGGGCAGCATGGAGCAGGGCCACAAGCCGGACGAGTTTATCACTCTCGATCAGCTGAACGCCTGCGATGAGATGCTGCGTCGTCTGGCGGCCTGGATGAGCCGTTAACCCGTTCAGCGCAGGCTCAGCCCCTGCTTTATGTTTTCCAAACGTCAGCTTCAGGAAGCACTAACCGCGTAAGGCGCAAAGAAGCCGTATGCTGCTGGCAAGCAATAACAGCCCCGTTTTCTGGAGATCTCATGGTAAGCGCAGAAGTTACCCCATTCCCACAGGCCGAGCGTATCCCTGACGCGCCGGTAAAAACCCCGATCGCCGTTCGGCTGGATGGCGTGCTGAAACGCTTTGGCGACGCCATCGCCCTGCATAAAATTTCCCTGACCATTAAAGAAGGGGAATTTATCACGCTGCTGGGACCTTCCGGCTGCGGCAAAACCACCTTGCTCAACCTGATGGCCGGCTTTGCCGAGGCCGACGGCGGCGAAATATTTATTGATGGTGAACTGGTAACGGAAATCCCGCCCTATCAGCGCGAAATTGGCATTGTGTTTCAGAACTATGCGCTTTTTCCACACATGACGGTAGAAAAGAACGTGGGTTATGGGCTGCGGATGCGTGGCGTGCCAAAGGCAGAAATCGCCGGACGCGTTGAGCAGGCCCTGGCGCTGGTTAAGCTGGCAGGGTTCGGCCATCGTAAACCGCGTGAACTCTCCGGCGGTCAGCAGCAGCGCGTCGCACTGGCGCGTGCACTGGTGATCCGCCCGAAGGTGTTGCTGCTGGATGAACCTTTTTCTGCGCTGGATAAAAACCTGCGTCTGTCGATGCAGGTAGAGCTGAAGGCTATTCAGCGCAAGCTGGGTGTGACCACCGTGTTTGTGACACACGATCAGGGCGAGGCGCTAAGTATGAGCGATCGAGTGGTAGTGATGTCGGCAGGGCATGTGCGGCAAATCGGCTCGCCGGATGAGATCTATCGGCGGCCAGACGATCCTTTTGTTGCAGGCTTTGTCGGCGACGTGAATATTTTGCCAGGACGCTATGCTGGCCGCGATACCCTGGCGGTGATTGAACTGGGCGGTAACGCGCTGCGCCTGCCCGCTGAACGAGTACAGGGCACCATTGGCGAACGGCTGGATGTATATGTCCGGCCTGAGAACATGCAGCTCGGTCCACTTGGCCCGGATTCCTGCCTCAGCGCCACGGTGATCACCCATGTGTTTCAGGGCGATCATGTTGATGTGCATCTGGATGTGCCGGCCTTAGGCAGCGCCATGCTGTTTGCGCGTCAGTCCGGGCTGGATTCACTCACCCGCTGGCCGGTCGGCAGCGTGGTCGGCGTAAGTTTTGCCGATGAGGGCGTCTGCGCCTTCACCAGCGAAAAGTAGGGACAACATTCATGATACCCGAAATGATGAACGCCATAATCGCCAGCAAGCCGGGCGGAGCAGAAGTGTTACAGGTCGTGCAGCGTCCGGTGCCGGAGGCGGGCGCTGGTGAGGTACTAATCCGCGTGGCAGCCGCAGGCGTTAACCGCCCCGATATTATGCAGCGCAACGGAATGCCGCTGCCGCCCGGCAGTATGGATATTCTGGGTCTCGAAGTCTCCGGCATTGTAGTCGCGTTGGGGGATGGCGTGAAAAGCCCTGCGGTCGGCACCCCGGTGATGGCGCTTCTGAGCGGTGGTGGCTACGCCCAGTATGCCGTTGCAAGGGCCGAACTTTGCCTGCCAGTGCCCGATAACCTGTCTTTACGTCACGCGGCTGGTCTCCCGGAAGCCGCTTTCACTGTCTGGCACAACCTGTTCGAACTGGGACGGCTAATGCCCGGCGAAACTGTGCTTATCCACGGTGCGGCCAGCGGCGTGGGGACTTTCGCTATTCAGTGCGCTCAGGCCCTCGGGGCGCGCGTCATTGCTACAGCCGGCGGCAATGAGAAAATTGCTTCGCTACAGCAGCTCGGCGTATGGCGGGCGATCGATCGCCATAACGAAGATTTTGTTGCCGCGATCGTGGATGAAACTCACGGCAAGGGCGTGGATATAGTGCTGGATAATGTCGGCGGCGACTATGTTGCGCGTAATCTGAGCGTCCTTGCTCCGGGGGGGCGCCATGTCAGTCTGGCCTTTATGCAGGGAGCGAAAATCGAGCTGGATCTTCAGCTAGTGATGCGTAAAAGCCTTAGCCTGACTTCCTCCACGCTACGACCAAAAAGCGTGGCTGAGAAAGCACGGCTGGCTCAGTGCATCCGTGACCATCTGATGCCGCTGGTGGCTGCAGGCAAAATCTTGCCAACGCTTTATCAGACGCTGCCTTTGCAGCAGGCGGCTGAAGCCCATCGCATCCTTGAAGCTAACGCTAACATCGGCAAAGTAGTGTTGCAGACAGATAACGCCGGGGGTGTTCTGTGATGCAGCTTTATTACGCTTCCACCTCGCCCTATGTGCGTAAGGTGATGGTGGCGGCGCGTTGCCTTGGCCTGGCGGAGGAGATTGAGCTGCTGGCGTCGGCGGCTCATCCTGTTGAACGTGATGAGCGCATCGCCGCTTTTAATCCGTTAGCCAAAGTACCTGCTCTGCGGACAGAAGAGGGGATATGCCTGTATGACAGCCGGGTGATTTGCGACTACCTCAACGCCAGAGCCAGCGGCACATTAATCCCTGAGCGTGGCGATGCCCGCTGGATCTCGCTCACGCGGCAAGCGCTGGGCGATGGCCTGCTGGATGCAGCCCTGCTGGCACGCTACGAGATTAGCGCCCGCCCGCAGGAGAAACAGTGGGAAAAATGGACTGAGGCGCAGCTGAATAAGGTTGCCGCCGCGCTGGCTGAAATTGAACGTCATGCGTCCTGTTTCCACCCATTGCCTGACGATCTGGGGCTGATTACCGTCGGCTGCGGGCTGGGCTACCTCGACTTCCGCTTTGCCGGACTTAACTGGCGGAGGGACCATCCCCAAACCGCTGCCTGGTTCGCCACTTTCGATGCGCATCCGGCCATGGCTGCCACGCGCCCTCATGTTTAACCAGGAGCTCGCATGTCACAGCAGATCTATTTTCTTAACGGGCCCAATGCCAACCTGTACGGCCTGGATAAAAGCGGCACCTACGGTAGCGAGAGCTTTGCCAGCATCGTTGAATCCTGTCATTGCCGTGCTGAATCACTTGGTATTACGCTGGTCTTTCGCCAGAGCAACCACGAGGGCGTGCTGGTCGACTGGATCCAGGAAGCGCGTCAGCACGCTGCCGGGCTGATCATCAACGCGGCAGGCCTGACCTACAGCTCGGTGCCAATCCTGGACGCGCTTCTGATGTTTGACGGTCCGGTAATCGAAGTGCACATGAGCAATATCTGGCAGCGCGAACCGTTCCGCCATCATTCAATGGTTTCTAAAGCGGCAACCGGCGTCATTGCCGGGCTGGGCGTACTGGGCTATGAACTGGCTATCGACGCGGTGGTCAGCCTGGCCGGAGCAAAAACCGCATGAGAACCCTGGTGTTTTACAGCGAGTTCGACAGCTTTGAGGAGTGGTCAGCGTTGCTGTCACCTTATCTGCCGGGAATAACCCTTTGCCGTGCCGGGGAAGTAAAAGATCCCGACGCCGTTGAATTTGCGCTGGTCTGGAAACCCCCGCACGGCTTTTTTGGCCCCTATCGCAATCTAAAACTGCTGGTTAACCTTGGCGCAGGCGTTGATTCACTGGTGGGGCGGGATGATTTGCCTGAGATCCCCATTATCCGTTTATCTGACCCGAACATGGGGCGAATGATGGCGGGATATGTGCTGTTTGCCGTCTTGCGCTATGCGCGCGATATTCCGGCTTTCGAGCGTGCGCAGCGCGAACATCGCTGGCACTATCTGCATCCACGGTTGCCGTCAACAGTGCGCGTTGGCGTGCTGGGGCTGGGAGAACTGGGGTCTTATGCGGCGATGGAGCTGGCCAGGCAGGGCTTTGACGTACGCGGCTGGTCCCGCTCGCAAAAATCGCTGGAAGGGATCGTTTGCCGCAGTGGCATGGCGTCGCTGGATGATTTTCTCTCCGGGAGCGACATTTTAGTGGTTATGCTACCGCTGACGCCGCAAACGCAGGGCCTGCTCAGCGCAGAGAGGCTGGCGAAGCTGCCTCGCGGAGGGGCTTTTATCAACGTTTCTCGCGGTGCCATTGTGGATCAGGCCGCCCTGACGCTGGCGTTAAGCAACGGAAATATCGGCGAGGCCACGCTGGATGTCTTCGATCGTGAGCCGCTGCCGCCGGACGATCCGCTGTGGGCAATGGACAATGTGCTGATAACGCCGCATCTGGCCTCGGTAGCGATTCCCGCCACCGCCGCGCAGCAGGTAGCCGAAAATATCCAGCGTCTGGCACGGGGCGAGCCGGTTCTGAACCAGGTCTTTCCAGCACGTGGCTACTAATCGCCTCTCTGCCAGGAGAGGCGTCTGAATTACGCTACGCTCACCACCTGCGGATCGAAATAGCTTGGTGCGGCCATGCCTGGAATGTACTGGTCCGAAATAAACATCCGGCAGCGTTCGGCGAAGGCATTGACCACCATCGACTGCTGCACGTGTGCCACAGTGGCATAGCCGAGCTGCATCGGCTTATTCACTCCCGCAAGCCGCACGCGGATCACCCGCTTGCCGTCCTGAGAGAGGTTAGCCTTTGGCCGCACATTGGCGATGCCAAAGCCGACGCCGTTTGCCACCATAGCCCGCACCACCTCAATGTTGCTGGAGCGCATAACGATATTGGGCGTCACGCCAGCCTCGCTGAACAGGCTGAGAAAGTATTCGCGGCTCCAGGGCATATCCAGCAGCACCATAGGCTGGCTGGCTAAATCCTGCAGGGTCACCGCCGACTGCGTGGCAAAAGGATGATGCTCCCCCACCATCACATAGGGCGGCAGCTGGGCCAGCGACTGAAAAGAGATATCATTAGCAGGCACCAGATCGTAGGTCAGCGCGATATCAATATCGGCAGAGCGCAGCTGCTTCAGCAACTGTTCATGGTTGCCCTCTACCAGAGTAATGCGCACGCCGGGAAAGGCGCGGCCAAAGCCGAATACCAGCTCAGGCGTCAGCATCGGGGCCAGCGTATCCAGGCAGCCCACGCGCAGCGGACCACGCACGCTGTTGAACGACTCTGAGGCGATGGTGTAAAGGTTCGACATCTGCACCAGGATTAGCTTCGCCTCTTTCAATACCAGATGGCCAATCGTGGTGAGCGAAACCCCCTGCGCATGATGGCGTACAAACAGCTGTACGCCGAGCTCAGCCTCGATGTGGGTGATGGCGGCGGAAATCGACGGCGAGGAAACATGAATACGCTCCGATGCGCCTATGATGCTGCCCGCCTCTCCGGAAGCGACAAAATATTCCAGCTGACGTTGGGTTATGCGACTGAGCATGCAGGTTCTCCTGGCGGCGCCGGCGCGATCTTGTCGCGCCAGTCATTATGATTGTGCTTCTTGTCATGCATTTATCATGCCCGCTGGCAGATAAATGCATAATCGCCTGCCTGAGCAGGATGTCCCATTCGCTTCTGCCTCATCACTGCTTAAGAAAACCCGTTGTAAAACCGCGCGACTTTTAGCGTCAGAAATTCTGACGCAAGGGCGAGGGAAATGCTGTTTTACCGGCTCAACGGTTCACGACAGAATCGATCCCACACCAGAAGACCGCCTTTGCACTATTTTGGAGCAGCGCGTGAAGTCGTCGGTGGTCAATAGCCGTTACAACAGTCATTTCATTCATTGGGGACGAGAATATGTTGCGTAAGATTTATGCCTTAACATTGTTGACCAGCGTGCTGAGTACGGGAAATGCGATGGCCGCAGAAAAGCTCATCGTCAGTACCTGGGGCGGCAGCTTCAAAGATCTGATTGATCAAACCATCGCGAAAGAGTTCACCAAAGAGACCGGCGTGGAAGTGCAGTTTGTTACCGGCGGCACCATTGACCGTCTGAATAAAGCCAAACTGGCTGGCGGCTCGCCGGAAACAGATGTGACCTTTACTACCGCGCACATTGGCTTCCTGTATGCCAACAGCGGCCTGTTCGAAAAGCTGGACATGAGCAAAATCCCCAATGCAGTTAACCTGGTTAAGCAGGCTAAGGTCAGCCCTTATCACCTGGGCGTGTGGGGCTATGTCTACACCATAGGTTATCGTCCGGACCTCGTACCCGAAGGCGAAACTTTCACCAGCTGGAACGATCTTTGGAAGCCTGAACTGAAGGGCTCGCTGGCTCTGCCAGACTGGGACCCCAGCCATATTATTGCGGTCTCTGCAAAACTCTCAGGCAGCGATGCCGCACACTGGGAACAGGGCCAGACGAAGCTGAAAGCACTTATTCCCACTATCAAATCTTTCTATACCAACGACGCCAACAGCCAGCAGCTGATTTCCACCGGCGAAACCCCGGTGCAGGTGATGCTGTCGATGAATGCCTACAGCATGATGGCAGAAGGCGTCAACATTAAGCTCGCTATTCCTGAAGAAGGCGCGATCCTGGGCGTAGATACCGTTGGTATTAACAAGGGGACTAAACATGCGGAGCTGGCCTACAAGTTCATGAATATCGCGCTAAAACCCGAAATTCAGGAGCAGGTGGCGAAGATCTATCGCGGCAGCCCAACGGTGACCAATGCCCATATCGATCCAGAGCTGGCGAAGCTGCCCGGCATGTTGACCACTGCCGCCCAGTGGGATGCCACCATCAACACCGATCCGCAGCTGCGTGCCGAGAAAACCGCCGAATGGCGCAAGTGGTTCTCCGAAAACATCATGTCTCACTGAGTTAACTGGGCGGCACCCGCTGCCGCCCAGGCTCAATGGCTGGTCGCAACACTTTATTCAGGCAGCAACGTCTATGACGAGAAAACCGACATTTTTACCCTGGTTCATCATTCCCGCTACGCTGACGGCGTTCGGGCTTGTTGTTGCCATGTTCGCCGTGATGCAGTTCAGCGTGCGGGCTTATATTCCAGGCTCGCTGGACGTTGGCGGCTTTACCCTGGCCAATTTCAGCGGCCTGCTCAAAACGCTTTATGCCGAAGCCTTTCTCAATACGGTAATGCTCAGCGCCAAAACGGCGATCTTTGGGCTGCTGCTGAGCTACCCGTTGGCTTATGCACTGGTGCGCACGCGTACCGCCTGGGTTAAATCCACCATTTTGATTATCGCCATTACGCCGCTTTTTCTTGGCGAAGTGGTGCGCACCTATTCGTGGATTATTGTGTTGGGTAACAGCGGGTTCCTGAACAGCCTGATGCTGGGGCTGGGCCTGATCGATAAACCCATTCAGTTTATGTTCACCCAGAGTGGCGTGGTGCTGGCGCTGGTGCATGTCACTATGCCGATTATGGTGCTGATGCTGGCCACCGCCATTTCACACATCAATCCGGATTACGAAAAGGCCGCCGTCAGCCTGGGCGCAGGGCCAATCCGCACGCTGCTGACGGTAACTATTCCGCTCTCGATCCCCGGCATTGTCGCCAGCCTTACCACGGCCTTTACCTGGACATTCAGCGCTTTCGCCACGCCGCAGTTGATCGGCGGCGGACGCGTCAGCACGGTGGCTACCATGGTCTACCAGCTTGGCTTCTCATCGCTGAACTTCCCGTTCGCTGCGGCAATGAGTATTGCCGGACTGGCGCTGACCATTCTGCTGCTGATCTCGTTGAAACGTATGACGCGCTCGCTGCTGGCGATCGGAGGACATTAATATGATGCGATCGAAACACGACAAAGGGGTGACGCTGCTCGGTCGGCTGCTGGTCATCGCTATTCTGGCGTTTGTTATGCTGCCGACCGTGGTGGTGTTTATCTCTTCATTCAGCAGCACATCGGTCCTGTTTTTCCCGCCTAAGGGGTGGTCGCTGCGCTGGTTTGAACGCGCCCTCAACTATGACGATTTCCGTCATGGGTTCTATTCCGGGCTGATTGTTACCGCGTGGGCTTCTACGCTGGCGGTGGTGATAGGCGCCACGCTGGCGATAGCGATTGAGCGCTACAGCTTTCCCTGTAAGCAAGTGCTGGAAGGGATACTGCTGTCGCCGCTGTTTATCCCGCACTTCACCATCGGTCTGGGCCTGCTGATGCTGGTTTCACAGCTTGGGATTGGGCGTGGTTATGCGCTGGTGGTGTTCTGCCATGTCCTGCTGGTACTGCCGTTTGTGCTGCGCAGCGTGTACGTCTCGCTGAAAAACCTTGAGCAGCGCATTGAGCTGGCGGCTGCCAGCCTCGGCGCTTCACCGCTGCGTGTGCTGTGGACCATAACGGTGCCGCTGATTTTACCCGGCCTGTTCGGCGGCTGGCTGTTTGCGGCGATCCTTTCATTCAATGAGTTTACTGCTTCACTGTTTATCACTACACAGGCGACGCAGACTCTGCCGGTGGCGATGTATAACTATGTGCGTGAATTTGCCGATCCAACCCTCGCTGCTATTTCGGTTATTTATATCTCTGTCACAGCAAGCCTGTTAATTATTGCTAATAAATTTCTCGGTCTGGGAAAAGTATTGAACATTGAAGCGGGACATTAATAAATACCTGAAAAATTACCCTTAACGCTGTTAAAAAAGCCTGATTATCATTAATACCACGCCCGTTCAGGATTATTGCTGAAGGAACGGGGGTCGATCATTATTAGGGATTTCACATGTCTGTAGAAAAAATAAATACCGTTATTGTTGGTGCGGGTCAGGCAGGTATTGCGATGAGTGAACATCTGTCACTGATGGGCGTGCCGCATGTTGTGCTGGAGCGCAACCGTATTGCCGAGCGCTGGCGCTCAGAGCGCTGGGACTCTCTGGTCGCCAATGGCCCAGCCTGGCACGATCGCTTTCCGTCGCTGAAATTCGACAACATCTCTCAGGAAGCTTTTCCGCCTAAAGAGCGTATGGCGCAATATTTTGAAGAGTATGTCAGGATGCTTGATGCGCCGGTGCGTACCGGCATTGAGGTTCATCAGGTGGAACGGCTGGCCGGACGTAGCGGTTTTAAAGTAGTGACCTCGGCAGGCGAATTCGAAGCGGATAATGTGGTGGCGGCAACCGGCCCGTTCCAGAAGCCCTCTTTTCCGCAGCTCGTTCCAGAAAGTGCAGCGGTGCAACAGATCCACTCCTCGGTCTATAAAAATCCGCAGCAGCTTCCCGCTGGTGGCGTAATGGTGATAGGCGCGGGTGCGTCAGGCACGCAAATTGTTGAGGAACTTAGAAAATCAGGCCGCGACGTCTATCTGTCTGTGGGAGAACACTATCGCCCGCCGCGCTCGTACCGCAATCGCGATTACTGCTGGTGGTTAGGCGCGCTGGGCCTGTGGGATGAAGTGAAAATCAAGCCTAAAAAAGAACATGTGGCCTTTGCTGTCAGCGGCTACGAAGGCGGTAAAACCGTCGATTTCCGCCGTCTGGCGCATATGGGGATTACGCTGGTAGGGATCACCAACGGCTGGGAAAACGGCGTGCTGAGTTTTGCCGGGGGCCTGGCTGAGAATATTGCCGAAGGCGACAAAGCCTATTTTGACGTATTGCGTGATGCCGATGCCTATATTGAGAGAAACGGACTGGATCTGCCACCAGAGCCGCAGGCATGGGAGCTGTTGAGCGATCCTGATTGCCTGATAAACCCGCTGTCTCACCTGGACATTGCCGCCGCAGGCATTACCACGATTATCTGGGCTACCGGCTTTAAATTTGATTTCAGCTGGCTACAGGTGGACGCTTTCGATGATAAAGGCCTGCCGTTCCATAAGCGCGGTATTTCTGCCGAACGTGGGATTTATTTCCTGGGCCTGCCAAATTTAGTCAACAGGGCCTCCTCTTTTATTTATGGCGTCTGGCATGATGCGAAATATATCGCCGATCATATCGCGCTGCAAAATGCCTATACTGATTACACCAGGTCTTAATTAGTCGATGCCTCTCTTCTCCTGATATCAGACGGCTAATTAACCTTTAGCCGCTTTTTTTACCGGACGGCTAACGTGACAATTACCTGCATTGAAGAGTTGCGGCATCTGGCGCGTAAGCGGGTGCCGAAGATGTTTTATGACTATGTGGACGCCGGCTCGTGGACAGAATACAGCTACAGAGCCAACGAAGCTGATTTGCAGCGTCTTGAGTTTCGTCAGCGCGTAGCCGTCGATATTTCTCACCGCAGTACCGCCAGCAGCATGGTAGGGCAGGCGGTCTCGATGCCCGTAGCGATTGCCCCCACCGGACTGACCGGCATGGTGCATCCCGATGGCGAGATCCTGGCGGCGCGCGCGGCTAAGGCGTTCGGCATCCCCTTTACGCTGTCCACCATGAGCATCTGCTCAATTGAAGCTGTGGCTCAGGCCACGAATTACTCTCCCTTCTGGTTCCAGCTCTACGTAATGCGCGATCGTCAGTTTGTGGCCAGTCTGATCGAGCGCGCCAGGGCCGCTAATTGTAGCGCACTGGTTATCACCATGGATCTGCAAGTATTCGGCCAGCGGCACAAGGACATAAAAAACGGACTGTCTACGCCGCCGAAAATGACGCTGCGCAATCTGCTTAATATCGCCAGTAAACCGCGCTGGTGTCGCCGGATGTTAGCCACACGCAACCGCAATTTTGGCAATATTATCGGCCATGCCAGCGGCGTGGCGAACATCGATGCGATGATCGAGTGGACACAGCAGCAGTTTGATTCCACCTTGTCGTGGCAGGACGTAGAGTGGATAAAACAGCGCTGGGGCGGCAAGCTTATTGTTAAAGGGATTATGGATCCTGAGGATGCACGCCTGGCGGTGGCAGCCGGCGCCGATGCCGTCATTGTCTCCAATCATGGCGGTCGCCAGCTGGACGGCGTCTCTTCTTCAATATCCCTGT
This sequence comes from Pantoea sp. FN060301, assembly GCA_050410775.1. Lineage (GTDB taxonomy): Bacteria > Pseudomonadota > Gammaproteobacteria > Enterobacterales > Enterobacteriaceae > Erwinia. The sequence continues at coordinate 3,388,995 of CP191229.1, read as the reverse complement.
TGCCAGCCATTGTCGAAGCGGTAAAGCAGCAGGCGGAGGTGCATTTTGACGGGGGTATTCGCTCCGGGCAGGATGTGCTTAAAGCCGTTGCGCTGGGTGCGAAGGGCACTTATATCGGGCGCAGCATGCTTTATGGCCTGGGCGCGATGGGTGAGCAGGGCGTTACTACTGCGCTGAATATCATCCGCAATGAGTTTGATCTGTCGATGGCATTCTGCGGTAAAACAGAAGTCACAGCGGTCGACAGCACTATCCTGCGTAAGAATATCTTCTGACGATTGGTCACCGCAATCTGACGGATGAATGTCTACCGGCCCATCACGGGCCGATTATCAGATCATTTCTGGCTATCCCGTCGTTTTTTGCTGACGCTCGCGGATCGTCGTGACTTTGTCACAGTAAACCACGCTGTTTTCAGGAATATCTTTGTTGATAAAAGACATAGCGCCAATAATAACGTTATCGCCGATGCGAACATCCCCGATGATACAACTGTGCGCGCCTATTTCTACATTATCGCCGATGATGGTTTTACCCAGTATGTTCACCGAATCCCTGCGTCCAATAGTGGTGTTCTGACGAAGGTTAATATTACGTCCAATGATGCACTCCGCCCGTATCACGATCCCGACATAGTGGTTAATTTTCATGCCGGGGGCGATATAGGCCGCGACGCTGATATCAGCACCATATTTTTGGAGCAGATTATGGTTAATTCTTCTCGCCCATTTGCGGTAGCGGGCAGAAGGCAATGTATGCCAGTAATTTGCCAGACGCCACCAGAAGTAATAGCGCTTTTTATAGCTAAACAGCACACGGTGCAGGATCTTAAACCAGGAGAACTTCTTTTTACCCTCTCTGTGAATCACTTCCAGGCGGAGGCACTCTTTAAAATGAGCATAAGAACAGTGCGCGTTCTCGGTTAATAAAAGGGGACTGTCCATGTAAAACTCATCGGAAATAAGAATATTGTTATTGTATCTTTTTTTTACATAAGAAGGGATAGCGCTAAAAGGGTGAACAAGGCGCTTTTAAGAGGGCTTTTCCGCCTGTAGCGAATAAGTAGCGGTAGCGATGACAATGAGAGGCAGCCTGATGGGGGTCATTCAGGAAACCAGGCTCAGTAAAAATCAAAGGATGTGACGTCAGGCAAGAGTGCGGTTTGTACCTTCAGGCCATCTGAAACAACTTAGCCGGGGAGGGCGTTTTCCCTCCCCGGCAAGCGGGCTTAACGCAGGTCGAAACGATCCAGGTTCATCACCTTAGTCCAGGCCGCCACAAAATCCCTGACGAATCTTTCCCTGGCATCGCCACTGGCATAGACCTCAGCGACGGAGCGAAGGATCGCATTTGAGCCGAAGACCAGATCCGCACGAGTGGCGGTGAATTTCACCTCTCCGCTCAGGCGGTCGCGCCCCTCAAACAGCTCTTCAGAGACATCGGTGGCTTTCCATTCGTGACGCATATCCAGCAGATTGACGAAAAAGTCATTGCTGAGTACCCCGGTGCGATCGGTGAAGACGCCGTGCGTGCTGCCGTCGAAGTTGGCACCCATCACGCGCAGGCCGCCCACCAGCACCGTCAGCTCAGGCGGGCTTAACGTCAGCTGCTGCGCTTTATCAATCAGCAACGCTTCTGTTGAGGTACTGCCTCGTTTCCCACGATAGTTACGCAGCCCGTCGGCGGCAGGGTTGAGCAGCTCAAACAGATCGTTATCCGTCTGCGCCTGAAGCGCATCTACCCGCCCCGGCGAGAAGGGCACCTTAACGTCGATCTCTGCCGCTCTGGCCGCCTGTTCCACGCCGACAACGCCAGCCAGCACAATGATATCGGCCAGTGAGGCTTTGTTCGCTTTCTGCTGAATGGCTTCGAGGAGAGGAAGCACGCGAGCGGCAACCGCATTCACTTCCCACGCCCTTTGCGGCATCAGGGCCAGCCGTGCGCCGTTAGCGCCGCCCCGTTTATCCCCGCCGCGGAAGGTGGAGGCCGAAGCCCAGGCGACCGAGATAAGTTCGCTGACGGAAAGGCCCGCCTCAGCGATCTCTGTTTTCAGCTGGTCAATGTCGGCCGCGGTCGGAGCGTAAACCGGCTGCGGCAGCGGATCCTGCCAGATAAGGTCTTCTGTAGGCACTTCCGGACCGATGTAGCGCGCTTTTGGTCCCATATCTCTGTGGGTCAGCTTGTACCAGGCACGGGCAAAAGCTTCATTAAACGCCTGCGGATCGTTGAGGAACCGGCGGGAGATTTTTTCAAACTCCGGATCGAAGCGCAGCGTCAGATCGGTCACCAGCATGGTTGGCTTGCGTTTTTTCGCCGGATCGAACGGGTCCGGGATCGCATCAGGCGCGTCAACGGCTTCAAACTGAATAGCGCCCGCCGGGCTGCGCGTCTGTACCCACTCATATTTGAACAGGTTTTCAAAGAAGTAGTTACTCCACTGCGTAGGCGTCTGTGTCCAGGTCACCTCAAGGCCGGAGGTGATGGCATCGGCACCCGCGCCGCTGCCGAACTGGCTGGCCCAGCCCAGACCCTGGGCTTCAATCGGGGCGGCTTCAGGATCGACGCCAACATGGCTGGCGGCGCCTGCGCCATGGGTTTTCCCCAGCGTATGCCCACCGGCAATCAGCGCAACCGTTTCTTCGTCATTCATGCCCATATTGCCAAAGGTGGCGCGGATGGCGGGGGCGGCTGAAGCGGGATTGCCGCTGTTTTCCGGCCCTTCCGGATTGACGTAAATCAGCCCCATCTCAGTGGCGCCCAGCGGTGCCTGAGCCAGCGATTCCGGATGACGGTGCGCCAGCCAGGTTTTCTCGTCGCCCCAGTTCACATCAAGGTCAGGTTCCCACACATCCTCACGTCCGGCACCAAAACCAAAGGTGCGAAAACCGGCGTTTTCCAGCGCGACGTTACCGGCCAGAATATAGAGGTCGGCCCAGGAAATTTTCTGACCATACTTCTGTTTCACCGGCCAGAGCAGACGACGGGCTTTATCAAGGCTGACGTTATCGGGCCAGGCGTTTAAGGGCGCAAAGCGCTGCTGCCCACGGCCTGCGCCGCCACGGCCATCCGCTGAGCGATAGGTTCCTGCGCTGTGCCAGGCCATGCGGATAAAAAGACCGATGTAACTTCCCCAGTCGGCGGGCCACCAGGGCTGTGAATCCGTCAGCAGCGCTTTCAGATCGCCCTTCAGCGCGTGGTAATCCAGCTGGCTGAACGCTTCCCGATAGTTAAACGCTTCTCCCAGCGGATTCGTGCGGCTGGAGTGCTGATTCAGCAGATCCACGCGCAGCCGATCGGGCCACCAGTCGTGATGGGCGGTCCCACCGCCGGCAGCCTGGTTATTGTTACCCTGGTGAAAGGGGCATTTTCCGGCAGATAAAGCGTTTTGTGTATCAGTTGGCGTGCTCATTATGATGCTCCATTTTTTGTCTGGCTACACCTTATCCCTCGCCATCAATAAGTCATACCTGTATTAACCTACAGATTTGATAGTCGCTGCCTTTGATAAATGCGGCGGGGAAAGCCGCTGTTCTTAAGATTCTGAAAGTGTGATCGGCGTAGAGACAATCTTTTTTGTAATCGATTACTTTTAAAGGGTGAAATGTAATCGATTACTATCCGATCGGAGAGCGCCTCATGGCTATTTTGCAAAGTTCTGACACTAACCGGATGCCGCAGCGGTGGCTGATACCACGGCTTTCGCTGATGATGTTTATGCAGTTTTTTATCTGGGGGAGCTGGTCTGTCACCCTCGGTCTGGTGATGACGCAGCATAATATGTCGCTGTTAATTGGCGATGCTTTTTCTGCCGGACCTATCGCCTCAATTCTTTCCCCTTTCGTCCTCGGCATGCTGGTAGACCGGTTCTTCCCCTCACAGAAAGTGATGGCGGTGATGAACCTGTTGGGCGCCGGGATTTTGTGGTTTGTTCCCCACGCGCTGGAAACAGCAAATGGCGCGCTGCTGATTGGGTTACTCTTCGGCTATACGCTCTGCTACATGCCGACGCTGGCGCTCTCCAATAATATCGCGTTCCACAGCCTTGCCAGCAGCGATAAAAGTTTTCCAGTAGTGCGCGTATTCGGCACCATTGGCTGGATTGGTGCCGGGATCTTTATTGGCGTGACCGGCATTTCCGCCAGTACGACCATTTTCTCACTGGCGTCGGTTTGTTCCATCGCGCTGGCTGCCTACAGCCTGACGCTGCCGCATACGCCCGCTGCGGCAAAAGGATTGCCCTTTAAGGTCCGCGATCTCTTTTGCGCGGACGCCTTCGCGCTCCTCAAAATCCGCCATTTCTTTATCTTTTCCCTCTGCGCCACGCTGATCTCGATTCCTCTTGGCACCTACTACGCCTACACCGCCTCATGGCTGGCGGACGCTGGCGTGGAGAACGTCAGCACCGTGATGTCGTTCGGCCAGATGTCGGAAATCTTTTTTATGCTGGTGATCCCGCTGCTGTTCCGCCGGCTCGGCGTCAAGTACATGCTGCTGGTCGGCATGTGCGCCTGGTTTGTCCGCTATGCGCTGTTTGCCTCGGGCATGGGCGATGAAGGGCGGGCGCTTATCTACCTCGGCATTCTGCTGCACGGCATCTGCTACGATTTTTTCTTTGTGGTGGGCTTCATCTACACCGACCGCATTGCCGGCGAGAAGGTAAAAGGGCAGGCGCAAAGCATGATCGTCATGTTCACCTACGGCATCGGCATGCTGCTGGGCTCGCAGATCTCCGGCGCGCTTTACAACAATCTGCTTGCCGGACAGCCCACGGCAGAAAACTGGGCGATTTTCTGGTGGATCCCTGCCGTCGCGGCAGCGGCGATCGCCATTCTTTTCCTCTTCACCTTTAAGTATCGTGATGAAGAGGCTTAATAACGAGGTGGGCATGAAAACGTTAAAAGGTCCGGGTATTTTTTTATCGCAGTTTATTGATCGGCAGGCGCCGTTTAATTCGCTGGAAGGGATGGCGCAGTGGGCTTCCGCGCTGGGGTATAAGGCGCTGCAAATCCCCTGTAATCATCCGGCGATTTTCGATGTTGAACAGGCTGCGGAGAGCCAGGCCTGGTGCGATGAAGTCACGGGCATGCTGGCAAAATATGGCCTGGTCATCAGCGAGCTTTCCACCCATCTGGAAGGGCAGCTTATCGCTGTCCATCCGGCACACGATGAGGCTTTTGACGGCTTCGCGCCGGCTGAGGTGCGGGGCAACAGCGCTAAGCGCACCGCCTGGGCTACAGGAATGCTGAAGAAAGCGGCGGCGGCGTCGGCGAAGCTGGGCCTGAGCGCTCACGCCACTTTTTCCGGCTCGCTGGCCTGGCCCTATCTCTATCCGTGGCCGCCGCACAATCCGCAGTTGTTCAGCGAAGCCTTTGCTGAACTGGCGCGCCGCTGGCTGCCGGTCCTGGATGAGTTCGATCGCCACGGCGTGGATCTCTGCTACGAAATTCATCCAGGCGAAGATTTACATGATGGCGTCACCTTTGAACGCTTTCTGGCTGAGGTGAACCAGCATCCGCGCTGTAACATTTTGTTCGACCCGAGCCACCTGCTTCTGCAACACATCGACTACCTGAGCTTTATTGATATTTATCATCCGCGCATTAAAGCCTTTCACGTTAAGGATGCGGAGTATCAACCCAACGGCCGCAGCGGCGTTTACGGCGGCTATCAGCCCTGGATTAACCGGGCTGGCCGCTTCCGTTCGCCGGGCGATGGTCAGATCGACTTCAACAGCATTTTCAGCAAGCTGGCGCAGTATGACTACGACGGCTGGGCCGTGCTGGAGTGGGAATGCTGTCTGAAAGAGAGTGAGACGGGCGCGCGCGAAGGGGCTGAATTTATTCAACGTCACATCATTCCGGTCGCCGGGCGCGCCTTCGATGATTTTGCGGCCAGAGAGGATCAAAAGGCGAGCGTCAGAGCGCAGCTGGGTCTGACCAGGGGGGATTGTGATGATTAATGTCGGCGTTATTGGCAGCGGGTTTATCGGTCCGGCGCATATTGAGGCGCTCCGCCGTCTCGGCAACATTCATGTGGTGGCGATTTGTGATACGGAACAAGCGAAAGCGGAGGCGCATGCGGCGCAGCTGAATGTGCCGCATGCCTACAGCGATGTCGCTACCTTCCTTCAGCACGAGGGGCTGGAGGTGGTGCATAACTGCACGCCCAATCACGTTCATGCCGAAATAAACCGCCAGGTGCTGCGCGCCGGCAAGCACCTCTTCTCGGAAAAACCGCTCTGCATGACGATGGAGGAAGCCCGCGAGCTGGTCGATCTGGCTGAGCAGGCAGGCGTGGTGCACGGCGTCAGCTTTGTCTATCGTCAGTTTGCCATGGTGCAGCAGGCCGCCAGCATGATACGACAGGCGGAGCTGGGCCGGCTCTTTTCGGCGCAGGGCAGCTATGTGCAGGACTGGATGCTGGAAGAGAGCGACTATAACTGGCGGGTAAATGCGGAAAAAGGCGGTGCCTCAAGAGCCGTTGCGGATATTGGCTCACACTGGTGCGACACCATTCAGTTCACCACCGGGAAAAAGATCGTGGAGGTGATGGCCGATCTCGCTATCGTCTGGCCCACTCGTAAAGCCAGCGTGCAGCAGGGGGCCACTTTTGGCGGCAGGCAGGAAGCGCAGCAGTATGAAACCCACGAGATCACCACGGAAGATATGGGCTTTGTGCTGTTTCGCTTTGACGACGGCAGTAAAGGCAGTTTCAACGTCTCGCAGGTCTCTGCCGGACGTAAGAACCGGCTGGCGTTTGAAGTGAACGGCAGCCTCGCCTCGCTGGCGTGGGATCAGGAGACGCCGCAGCAGCTCTGGATTGGCCACCGTCATCAGGCCAATCAGCTGCTCTCTGACGATCCTTCGCTGCTGAATGCTGACGTTGCCGGACGGGCGCGTTTCCCCGGTGGGCACATTGAAGGCTGGCCGGATGCGTTCCGCAATATGATGCAGCAGTTCTACCTTGCGGTGGCGCAGGGCAGACCACCGGCGCAAAAGGAGGCCGCGTTTGCGACCTTCCACGACGGCGCGCAGGTGATGGCGATTGTCGATGCCATTGTACGCAGCCATCAGCAGCAGCGCTGGATGAAGGTCGAGTGGTGAAGATGCAGTTAACTTATTGTTCGGGCGGATCTATGATAGCCTGCGTTCCATCTGTTTGAGCAAGAGTTGACCCCATGTCCATTCAAAAGATCGCCCGCCTCGCGGGCGTTTCTGTCGCGACTGTTTCAAGAGTGCTGAATAACAGCGACACCGTAAAAGACAAAAACCGCGAAAAAGTTTTGCAGGCTATTAAAGAGAGCAATTATCAGCCCAACCTGCTGGCGCGTCAGCTGCGCACCGCGCGAAGCTCGATGATACTGGTCATGGTCTCTGACATCTCCAACCCGTTCTGCGCCGAAGTGGTAAAGGGGATCGAAGAGCAGGCGGAAAAAAGCGGCTACCGCATTCTACTCTGTAACTCCGGCTCGGACATTGAGCGCTCGCGCTCAAGTCTGCAGCTCCTCTCCGGCAAGATCGTTGATGGCATTATTACCATGGACGCCTTCAGCAAGCTGCCTGAACTGACGCGGCTGATTGGCAAGACGCCCTGGGTGCAGTGCGCGGAATATGCCAATGCGGGCGATGTCTCCTGCGTGGGCATCAATGACAGCGACGCTTCACAGCAGATGGTGCGCCACCTGATTAACAGAGGGCGCCGGAAGATTGCGCTGATTAATCATGACCTCAACTACAAGTATGCTCAGCTGCGCCAGCAGGGGTATCTGCGTGAGCTTGAGCGCAGCCAGCTTAGCTGGCAGGCGATTGGCTACGCCAGCGAACTGAGCTTCAGCGCCGGGAAAAAAAATATGCTCCAGCTGCTGGCGGGCGAAGAGAGGCCGGATGCGGTCTTTGCGGTGTCTGACACCTTAGCCGCGGGGGCGATGGCGGCCATTCGCGATGCGGGCCTGAGGGTGCCTGAAGATATTGCCGTGGCGGGATTTGATGGCTCCGGGCTGGCGGAGATGGTCTCGCCGCCGCTCACCACGATTGCGCAGCCGTCACGGGATATAGGCCGTACAGCCTGCGAGCTGGTGGTACAGCGAATTGAGAATCCTGAAGCGGTAACCGAACGCATTATCATGGACTGGCACCTGATTGAGCGTGCCAGTACCTGAGTCAGCCTATTGCTGCTGCTGAATGCCGGACGATACCTTATACCTGATCCAGCGCCCGCCGCAGATCTTCGATAAGATCGTCTTTATTTTCAATGCCGATCGACAGGCGGATCGTCGCTTCACCGATGCCGATGCGGTCGCGAACGTCCGCAGGCACGCCCGAATGCGTGGTGCTGGCCGGATGGCTGGCAAGCGACTCCGTGCCGCCGAGGCTCACCGCCAGCTTAAACAGGCTCAGCGCGTTAAGCAGCCTGAAGGCGGCGGCCTGGCCGCCGACAACGTCGAAGGAAAATGTCGAACCTGCTCCGCTGCACTGCCGGCTGAAGAGTTGCCCGGCCGGGGAGTCCGGCGGCAGAAAGGCGAGATAGTGCAGCTTGCTGATTTTAGCGTGGTCGCGCAGAAAAGCCGCCACCGCCGCAGCGTTATCATTAGCCCGCTCCATGCGCAGCGACAGCGTCTCCAGCGAGCGGCCAATCATCCAGCTGGTGTGCGGATCGAGCTGGGTGCCGGTTGCGCTGCGTAACGCTTTAACCTGTTTGACCAGCGCTTTGCTGCCGATGACCGCGCCCGCAATCAGATCGGAATGCCCCCCGACATACTTTGTCAGCGAGTAAATTGAAAGGTCCGCGCCATGCTCAATGGGTCGCTGAAAGACCGGGCCCAGCAGTGTGTTATCGCAGGCGATCACCGGGCGGTGCTGCTGTTTCTCCCCGATAGCATCGGCCACCCGTTTAATCAGCGCAATATCGACCAGGCTGTTGGTCGGATTCGCCGGGGACTCGATCAGAATGACCGATACGCGGCCAAGGCGCATCGCCTCACCGGCGGCTGCCTGCACCGACGCCTCGCTGATGCCGTCCGCAAAGCCCACCGCCGCTACCTTTAAGCGGCCAAAGGTTTTGGTCAGCAGCGTTTCGGTGCCGCCATACAGCGGCTGCGAATGCAGGATGACATCGCCGGGTTCGACAAAGGTCAGCAGCGTGGTGGCGATGGCGGACATGCCGGAAGAGAAGAGCGCGGCGCTGTCGGTACGCTCATAAATCGCCAGCCGGTCCTCCACGATCTCACTATTGGGATGATTAAAGCGTGAATAGACCAGGCCGTTAGCGCTCCCTTCAGGCGGTTCGCGGCGGCCCGAGACGTAGTCAAAGAAATCTTTTCCTTCTTCGGCGCTGTTAAACACGAAGGTGGAAGTAAGAAAAACCGGCGGTTTGACCGCGCCCTCTGACAGCGATGGATCGTAACCATAATTAAGCATCTGCGTTTCCGGGTGAAGCTCACGGCTACCGATATGGGTCTTTTTAGCGTGAAAAGTCATGCACTCTCCTGCCTGTCTGGTTGCGCTCTGCGATAAGATTCAGCATACGTTAACTTGCCCTCAGTCGTGCAGATAAATGCCGCTTGTGCTGCTCATTTCAGCCAGCTTACCGGGGCTATATCCTGGCGCAACGTCGAGCGCAGGGAAGGGGAGTGTGATAAACTTCGCGGCTTACTTTAGGCCACTGACAATATCGACATAACGCTATGAAACACACCGTAGAAGTCATGATCTCTGAAGACGAGATCGCCAAACGTATCGCCGAACTGGGCCAGCAGATCACGGAAAACTACCGTGACAGTGGCAGCGAAATGGTCCTGGTGGGCCTGCTGCGTGGCTCTTTCATGTTTATGGCGGATCTCTGCCGCAAGATCGACGTGCCGCATGAAGTCGATTTTATGACGGCCTCCAGCTACGGCAGCGGGATGTCCAGCAGCCGGGATGTGAAAATCCTGAAGGATCTGGATGAAGATATTCGCGGTAAAGATGTGCTGATCGTGGAAGATATCATCGACTCCGGCAACACCCTGAGCAAGGTGCGCGATATCCTCAGCCTGCGTCAGCCAAAATCACTGGCGATCTGTACGCTGCTGGATAAGCCAGAGCGTCGTGAAGTGGAGGTGCCGGTGGAGTACGTGGGCTTTACCATTCCGGATAAATTCGTGGTGGGTTACGGCATCGACTTCGCGCAGCGCTATCGTCATCTTGCCTACGTGGGCAACGTGGTGATGCTGGAGGAGTAACCGCGTTTTGCGGTGAGTAAGCAGGCGCGTTCGCTCACCGCACAATCGACTAAGGCCGGAATTTCCGGCCTGTTATATGATGCGCGGCAGCTATCAGCTGGGGCTCTCAAGATCGTTGAGCAGATGAGCGATACCATGACGGTAGCGCTGTTCCAGAATCTCACGATTGGTGGCGGTGACGCCCAGATCGCGCAGATACCCATCCTGAATGCCGTAAACCCAGCCGTGGATGCTGACCTTCTGACCGCGCTTCCAGGCAGACTGCATGATGGTGGAGTGGCCCAGGTTATAAACCTGCTCAATGACGTTGATTTCGCAGAGTTTGTCGAAGCGTTTTTCCGGCGGCAGTTCGCCCAGTAACGAGCTATGCTTGTACCACAGATCGCGAATGTGCAGCAGCCAGTTGTTAATCAGGCCCAGCTCCGGGTTCTCCACCGCCGCCTGCACGCCACCGCAGCCGTAGTGTCCGCAGATGATGATGTGTTCAACTTCCAGCACCTCAACAGCATACTGCACCACGGAAAGGCAGTTCAGGTCCGTGTGGATAACCAGGTTGGCAACGTTACGGTGAACGAACAGCTCACCCGGCTCCAGGCCCGTCAGGCGTTCAGCCGGCACGCGGCTGTCAGAGCAGCCAATCCAGAGAAAACGGGGTTTCTGCGCCAGCGAAAGGCGTTCGAAAAAGCCCGGGTCTTCCTCTTTTAACAGGGTGGACCATTCGCGGTTATTGCTGATAAGGGTATCAATATCTTTCATGTTTATGTCAACCAATGCTCGAATTGCGTTGCAGTAATATAGGCCAACAGGACGCGATTTAAAACGGTTAACAAAAAAACCACATAAAACAGGGCACGCTTTTACCTATGACTTATGCACTGGAACTTGAAAAACTGACCAAAACCTACGCAGGCGGCGTTCAGGCCCTCAAGGGGATCGACCTGAACGTGGAGGCGGGTGACTTCTACGCGCTGCTTGGCCCCAACGGGGCGGGGAAATCGACCACCATCGGCATCATCAGCTCGCTGGTCAATAAGACCGCCGGTAAGGTGCGGGTGTTCGGCTACGACCTCCAGCATGATGTGGTCAACGCCAAGCGCCAGCTCGGGCTGGTGCCGCAGGAGTTCAACTTTAACCAGTTCGAAACCGTTCATCAGATCGTCGTCAGCCAGGCGGGCCTCTACGGCGTGGAGAAACCCGAGGCGCTCAAGCGGGCTGAAAAATACCTCAGGCAGCTCGATCTCTGGGAGAAGCGCAACGAGCGCGCCCGGATGCTCTCCGGTGGGATGAAGCGCCGCCTGATGATCGCCCGCGCGCTGATGCATGAGCCCAAGCTGCTCATCCTGGATGAGCCAACGGCCGGCGTGGATATCGAGCTGCGCCGCTCAATGTGGACCTTCCTGCAGGATTTAAACGCCCAGGGCACCACCATCATTCTGACCACCCACTATCTGGAAGAAGCTGAGATGCTTTGCCGCAACATCGGCATTATCCAGCACGGCGAACTGGTTGAAAATACCTCGATGAAAGGGCTGCTTTCCAAGCTCAAATCGGAAACCTTTATTCTGGATCTGGCACCGAAAAGCCCGCTCCCCGAGCTGCAAGGCTTTCAGTACCGGCTGGTGGATACCGCCACGCTGGAGGTGGAAGTGCTGCGCGAGCAGGGGCTGAACAGCGTCTTCAGCCAGCTCAGCCATCAGGGCGTTCAGGTTTTAAGTATGCGTAATAAGGCTAACCGTCTCGAGGAGCTGTTTGTCGACCTGGTGAACGGTCGCAAAGGAGAGAAAGCATGACACATTTGTACTGGGTAGCCCTGAAGAGCATCTGGGGAAAAGAGATTAACCGTTTTGCGCGCATCTGGATCCAGACGCTGGTGCCGCCGGTCATTACCATGACGCTCTATTTCATCATCTTCGGCAACCTGATCGGCTCACGCATCGGTGAAATGCACGGTTTCTCCTATATGCAGTTTATTGTGCCGGGTCTGATTATGATGGCGGTGATCACCAATGCCTATGCCAACGTTGCCTCGTCGTTCTTCAGCGCCAAGTTCCAGCGCAATATCGAAGAGCTGCTGGTGGCGCCCGTTCCCACGCATATCATCATTGCTGGTTACGTGGGCGGCGGCGTGGCGCGTGGCCTCTGCGTCGGCATTCTGGTGACGGCGATTTCGCTCTTCTTCGTGCCTTTCCACGTTCACTCATGGCTGATGGTGGCGGTAACGCTGCTGCTGACCGCGATCCTGTTTTCGCTGGCGGGCCTGCTTAACGCGGTATTTGCCCGGACGTTTGACGATATCAGCCTGATCCCGACCTTCGTCCTGACGCCGCTGACCTATCTGGGCGGGGTGTTCTATTCGCTGTCGCTGCTGCCGCCTGTCTGGCAGATGGTCTCCAAGCTGAATCCGATCGTCTATATGATCAGCGGCTTCCGCTATGGCTTCCTCGGCATCAACGATGTGCCGCTGGTTTTTACCCTCGGCGTGCTGGTCGCCTTTATCGTCGCCTTCTATCTGCTGGTCTGGGCGCTGATCCAGCGTGGACGCGGCCTGCGGACCTGATTCTCCTTACTGAAAAGCGGGCATTGCCCGCTTTTTTTTGCGCCATATGCGCCGCTTCCTGGTTATTCCATCTGCCCTGAAATTGCCCGCCGCGATAAGACAGGAAACCCTACGAAGAGAGTCGCTTCAGCACAGAGCGGAAAGCGGCGGCTGGATTACGCCACCTGCACCGGCACGGCTTTCGCCAGGCGCTTCATCTGGTTATTCCCTTCGAAATAGGCCACCTTCGGCTGCCATTCCCGCGCCGCGGCATCTTCCATCGTCACGTAGGAACAGATAATCAGAATATCGCCCTCGCAGGCGCAGCGGGCGGCCGCGCCGTTGACCGAGATAATACGGGAGCCGCGTTCGGCGGCAATCGCATAGGTCGAAAAACGCTGACCGTTGGTAACGTTATAGATATCGATCGCTTCGTACTGGAGAATGCCCGATGCGTCGAGAAAGTCCTGGTCAATGGCGCAGGAGCCTTCATAGTTCAGATCCGCCTGAGTCACTGTCACCCGGTGGAGCTTGCCCTGCAGCATGGTACGGATCATAGCCTTATTACCTTTCTTGCGGAAATCATCAAAAGAGTCACGGCAGTATTGCCTGAGTCCGGCTCGCTGTCTACTGCGTCAGATCGACCTGCTGATTATCAATCAGGCGGGCTTTACCCAGCCAGGCGGCCATCAGGATCACCGCGCGCTGGCTGTCCACGTTCAGCGGCAGCAGCGTGTCAGCGTCGCAGATAGCCAGGCCATCGGCACGTAGCCCTTTCACCGCCAGCGCGGCCTCGCCCTCAGCCAGAATGTCGTCGATATGGCGCTCGCCGTCGGCCAGCCTTAATGCCATCGCGTTCATTACCTTACTCAGCTCTGGCGCGAGCTTGCGCTCTTCAGCGGTCAGATAGCCGTTACGCGAGCTGAGCGCCAGGCCATCTTTAGCGCGAACGGTGGGGACGCCTACGATCTCAATGTCGTAACCCATATCCGCCACCATTTTGCGGATCAGCGCCAGCTGCTGATAATCTTTTTCGCCAAAGCAGGCCAGATCCGGCTGCACAAGATTAAAGAGCTTACTGACAATGGTGGAGACGCCGCGAAAATGGCCCGGACGGCTGGCCCCTTCAAGCAGTGAGGAGAGTCCCGGCACCTCAACAAAGGTCTGATCGCCCAGCCCTTTGGGGTAGATATCGCCAGGCGCGGGCGCAAAGACCAGGTCGACATTGCGGCGATTAAGCTTTTCGCAGTCTTCCTGCAACGTACGCGGATAGCTCGCCAGATCGTCAGGCCGTTCGAACTGCATTGGATTAACGAAAACGGAAACCACCACGATATCCGCCTGCTCGCGGGCTTCATCCACCAGCGTCATATGGCCTTCATGCAGGTTGCCCATCGTCGGCACCAGCGCGATGCGCTTGCCTTCCTGGCGCCAGCGGCGGACTTCACGACGCAGCATTGGCAGGGTTTCAATAATCAGCACCGCTCTTCTCCTCGGTTAATGGAAACTGTGTTCTTCGGCAGGGTAAACACCCGCCTCAACGTCCGCCACGTACTGGCGCACCGCTGCGCGGATATCGCCGGTGTCAGCCAGGAAGTTGCGGGCGAATTTAGGAATATGACCGCCGGTAATGCCGAAGGCGTCATGCATCACCAGAATCTGGCCGTCAGTCACCGCCCCGGCGCCGATGCCGATCACCGGGATGGTCAACGCCTCCGTAATGCGGGCTGCCAGCGCCACGGGAACGCACTCCAGCACGACCATCTGCGCGCCGGCCGCCTCCAGCGCCAGCGCATCGGCCAGCAGGCCGTCAGCAGCGTCGCTTTCGCGGCCCTGAACTTTGTAGCCGCCAAAAATATTGACGGACTGCGGCGTCAGGCCCAGATGACCGCAGACCGGCACCGCGCGTTCGGTAAGCTGTTTCACCGTCTCAGCCAGCCACTTTCCGCCCTCTAGTTTGACCATATTAGCCCCTGCGCGCATCAGCGCAGCGGCGCTGGCAAAAGTCTGTTCCGGCGTGGCGTAAGTCATAAAGGGCAGATCGGCCATCAGCAGGGCGGCGGGCGCGCCGCGTCGCACGGCCTGAGTATGATAAACAATATCGTCGAGGGTGACCGGCAGCGTTGAATCGTGCCCCTGGACAACCATGCCCAGCGAGTCGCCCACCAGCATGACCTGAATGCCCTCATCGGCAAAAAGACGGGCAAAGCTGTAGTCATAGGCGGTAATGGAGGCAAACTTACGTCCGCTCTTTTTCCACTGGCGAAGAGTGGAGATCGTGGTCGGTTTCATCGCAACCTCTGAAGGCCATATTTAGATTGGCGTATCTTAATGGAAGGGATAAAAGTTTGCACCAGAACAGCATGCAGGGTGGGAATTAACGCACTGATTACCAGAAGCGGATGGCGGAGGCGTCCAGCGTCGCGAGAACGTCGGCAGCGCGCGTGCCGTCGGGGAAAACGATATCCGGCGCGATTTCAAGCAGCGGCACCAGCATAAACGCGCGGTTGCGCATATCGTAATGCGGCACGGTCAGGCGCGGCGAAACGATGGTCAGTGCGCCATAAAGCATGATATCGAGATCGAGCGTGCGCGGCCCCCAGCGCTCGTCTTTACGGACGCGCCCCTGTTCCTGTTCAATGCGCTGGGTACCATCAAGCAGGGCTTCAGGCGTCAGCAGCGTATCGAGCGCAACGGCGGCGTTAAGGTAGTCAGGCTGGTCGGGCGGCCCGTAGGGCGGCGTGCGGTAGAGTGAGGAGGTGGCAACGCGCAGGGTATCGGGCAGGGCATCCAGCGCATCAAGTGCAGATTGCACCTGATGCAGAGGATCGGCAAGATTGCTGCCCAGCGCGAGATAGACGCGGTTCATGCGTTGCTGCTGTTACCGTCGCGGCGTGGGCCAGGGACGCGCTTGCGCGGACGGCGGGTGCGGCGGCGGGGCACCGGATCGTCACCGAGCGTATTGAGCATGGTTTTCTGCTGTGGCGGTGCCGCAACCTGAAACTCATTCCACCAGGCGGAGAGCTTGAGCAGCTCCGGGTTATTTTCCACTTCAGCACGCAGCGCCAGCAGATCGTAGGCGGCGCGGAATTTTGGATGCTCCATCAGCTTCCAGGCGCGCTTGCCGTGACGGCGGGAGAGGCGAAGCTGAAGCTGCCAGATATCGCGCACCAGAGAGGTAATGCGTTTCGGGATCGCCAGCGAACGGCAGGCTTCATCCAGCACGTCATTCATCGCCAGCGCAAAGGCGTCATAGTAGGCCAGCCCGCTCTCCTGAGCGATTTTCTGCGCCGCTTCAAGCTGCGGATACCAGAACATGGCGGAGAAGAGGAACGCCGGATTAACGCGCATCTGGTTATGGATACGGTTATCGGTATTTTTCAGCACCTGAACGATCATCCGCTCCATGTTCGTATCGCCCTTCTCCGTGAAGTAGCGGGTCAGAACCGGGAACAGCGGCTGGAACAGCTGATATTCGCGCAGCTGGAGATAGGTGCTGTAGCCGTAGCCGGCCTGAAGCAGCTTCAGCGTCTCTTCAAAGAGGCGCGCAGGTGGAATATCGTGCAGCAGCGTGGCGAGGCGCGGGATCGGTTCGGCAGTCTCAGCCGCAATGGACATATCCAGCTTGGCGGCGAAACGGATAACGCGCAGCATCCGCACCGGATCTTCGCGGTAGCGGGTCTCCGGATCGCCAATCAGCCGCACGATGCCCTGTTTAAGATCGTTAAGGCCGCCGACATAGTCACGCACCGAAAAATCGGCAACGCTGTAATAGAGGCTGTTGATCGTCAGGTCACGGCGCTGTGCATCGTCTTCAATCGTGCCGAAAATATTGTCACGCAGCAGCATACCGTTCTGGCCACGCTGGGAAGTGTTACGATCTTCCGTCACCTGTTCCGCTTCATGATGGCCACGGAAGGTCGCCACTTCGATAATTTCCGGGCCAAACATAACGTGCGCCAGACGGAAACGGCGGCCCACCAACCGGCAATTGCGGAAGAGCTTGCGCATCTGCTCCGGCGTGGCGTTGGTCGTCACATCAAAATCTTTTGGCCTTTTCCCCAGCAGCAGATCGCGCACGCCGCCCCCGACAAGGTAGGCTTCATATCCCGCTTTATTCAGCCGGTAGAGCACCTTGAGGGCATTTTCACTGATGTCTTTACGCGAAATAGTATGGCCGTCGCGAGGGATTACGGTCATCTGATGCGCCTGGCCGACCTCGGCGGGTGCCTCTTCTTCGCGACTCAGAACTTTTCGGCAAAAATTAGCAACTCGGGTAAAAATGGGACACCTCGATAGTGACAATGAAGCGGGACGATAAAAAACAGCGGCTAATCATAGCTCAGTGCGGCCCGTTTGAGAATGCTCATCTGCCTGCATCCTCTCTCAAAGCGTCCTGATGCGGAATTGTCGCCACGTTCCAGTGGGTAATGGCCTGCGCTAAAAGCGCCGCCAGCGGCAGATCCTGCCACCCCTCGCTGACCGGCTGACCCAGAAAACGCAGGGCCTGCACCAGCACGGCGCGGGGATCGCCCCCGGGCAGAGGCGGCGCGCGGTTCTGCTTTGAGAGCTTGTTGCCGTCGGGAGCGATGACCAGCGGCAGATGAAAATAATCGGGCGCCTGCCAGCCAAACCGGTCGAAAAGGGCGATCTGCCTGACCGTCGGCTCAATCAGGTCGGCTCCCCGCACCACTTCCGTAATGCCCTGAAAGCGATCGTCGACAACGACCGCCAGGTTATAGGCAAAGAGCCCATCACGGCGGTGAATAATAAAATCTTCCCGCGCCAGACCGGGATCTGCCACGATCTCGCCGCGCAGCAGGTCATGAAACCGGCTGACGGGCCGATCGACGCGCAGGCGCAACGCGGCGTTTTCCGGACCCTGATTGCGCGAGCGG
Organism: Pantoea sp. FN060301; assembly: GCA_050410775.1. GTDB lineage: Bacteria > Pseudomonadota > Gammaproteobacteria > Enterobacterales > Enterobacteriaceae > Erwinia. Next base: position 3,371,342 of record CP191229.1, on the reverse strand, counting down.
CAGTGACCGTCGTAAAGACCGCCAATTTGCTGAATGCGGCTACGTGGGCAGGTGCAGTAGTAGCACTGCTTCTGCGCTATAAGCCAGCTAAGCGCCTCGCGATAGGCCTCATGGCGCTGTGACTGCCAGACGATATCACCGTCCCAGTGCAGACCGTACTGTTCAAGCTGCTGGAGAATGCGCTTTGCCGCGCCGGGCGCTTCGCGGGGAGGATCGATATCTTCAATGCGGACCCGCCACTCGCCCTGCGCTGCGCGCGCGCGCAAAAAACTGCCCAGAGCGGCAATCAGGGAGCCAAAGTGGAGTTCACCGGAAGGGGAAGGCGCAAAGCGACCAATATAAGCAGATTTCATCGTTGCAGAAGATCGGCAGTGAAGCGGGTGAAGTACCTGCCTCACTGCACAATCTGATGGCCGTTAGCCAGCCATCTGTTTTTCGCGGATTTCTGCCAGCGTTTTACAGTCAATACAGAGATCGGCGGTAGGACGCGCCTCAAGGCGACGGATACCGATTTCAACGCCGCAGGATTCACAGAAGCCGAAATCATCGTCTTCCACTTTCTTCAGCGTTTTTTCGATCTTTTTGATCAGCTTGCGCTCGCGGTCACGGTTACGCAGTTCAAGGCTAAATTCCTCTTCCTGTGCAGCGCGGTCAACCGGATCGGGGAAGTTGGCGGCTTCGTCTTGCATGTGCGTTACCGTACGATCAACTTCATCCCGAAGCTGGTTGCGCCAGGCTTCAAGGATCTTCTTGAAATGCTCCAGCTGGGCTTCATTCATGTACTCTTCACCCGGCTTCTCTTGGTATGGCTCCACCCCAGCGATGGCGAGAATACTCAGGGACGAGGTTTTACGGGTTTGCCCTTCTTGCATGCTGTTTCTCCTGGATAACACGCACTATCGATCCCCAAAGGGGAAAAAAACAGGCCGCTATAAATAACAGAAGCGCTTAAGGTTAGCAATTATTCCTGAACATGCCTTGACAAGCCTGTGAGGAAAAGCGTATTTAGCGCCCCGCCAATAAAGCAAATTGCCGCTGATTTTACAACTCAACAACCAGGGGTTTTTGCAGTGTTATGCCCGCGGGTGAGAGTTCCGCCTTGTAACACACCACTTCAACACCACTCTGCTGCGCCTGCGTCAGTAGTTCTGCGTAGCGCGCATCAATATGACGCGCGGGGGAAACGTCCTCAATCCCCGAGTGCAAAACGGCAAAAAAGAGCACCGCCCGATCGCCATTTTCAGAAATCTTCGCCAGCTCGCGCAGGTGTTTCTGGCCTCGTTCAGTGACCGCATCCGGAAAATACCCTTTTCCCTGCTGTAACAGCGTCACGGATTTGACTTCAATATAGCAGTTCACCTGGTTATTTGCCTGTAACAGAAAGTCTATGCGGCTCTTTTCAGAGCCATATTTCACTTCGCTACGCAGGCTGGTGTAACCGGTGAAGGCCGGAATGCGATCTGCCTCCAGCGCCTCTCTGACCAGGCCGTTTGCGCGCAGGGTGTTCACGCAAATCCAGTCACCCTGTTGCGTCTCCGTCAGCTCCCAACCATGCGGATATTTTCGCGTCGGGCTGTCGGAAGTGGAGTACCAGACGGTATCGCCCGGCGTGGCGCAGCCCGTCATGGCGCCGGTATTTGCACAGTGGATCGTCAGCGCTTCACCTTCCGGGGTGATCACGTCGGCCAGAAAACGCTTGTAGCGCTTAACCAGCGTCGCCGGGCGCAGTGCGGGATAATAGTCCATAAACGTCCTAAGTTAGCGCCCATCCGGCAATTTCGTCGTAGCGAGTCCGGCCCTGCGCGGTGACCGACTGGTAAAGCGCAAAGCGTTCGACGCGAAACTGCCAGCTGAAATTACGCGGCGGTAACGGGACCGGCTGCATAACATGGCGCAGTAATGTGACATGAGGATGAAAGGGTAGCGGACTTTGGTAACATCCGCTGCGGGCAGCCTGGGAGCGGAGCAGCTGCGCCAGCTGAATCAGCCCCCGTGGCGCCTGCTTCGGGCCGAGCCAGACCACGCCGGAGCGGGGCCAGTGACCCGCATCATCCAGCGCCAGCGTAAAAGCAGGCTGCTGAATGCGGGCGGCAAGCTGTTGCAGCGCGGAGGATTTCTCTTCGCTGACGTCGCCCAGAAAGGCCAGCGTCAGATGCAGGTTCGCGGCGGCGACGGGACGGCCCACCTCCGCGCTGAAGGTCTCAGCACGCCACTGAATCAGGCTCTGCCGGCAGGTTTCCGGCACGCTGATGCCGAAAAACAGCCTTTTACGATCGCGCATAGTGCTCTCCGGTATTCCAGAAACAGGAATGCTACAATGCCCGGCTAATTAAGACCATATCGTTATGGAGCAGAGACGTGAGTTCATTACCGGTCAGTGCCGTTTTACCCGAGCTGCTGCTGGCGCTGCGCGCTTCCCCACAGGTGCTGCTGGCGGCGCCTACCGGCGCCGGAAAGTCGACCTGGCTGCCGCTGCAACTGCTCGCTCAGGCCGGTTTCAGCGGACGAATTCTGCTGCTTGAGCCCCGCCGTCTGGCGGCGCGTAACGTGGCGCAGCGGCTGGCTGAACAGCTGAATGAAGAGCCGGGAGAAACCATTGGCTACCGGATGCGCTCAGAGCGCCGCACCGGCCCCGCCACGCGCCTCGAAGTGGTCACCGAAGGGATTCTGACCCGCATGCTGCAACAGGATCCGATGCTGGAAGGCGTGTCGTTAGTGATTCTGGATGAATTTCATGAGCGCAGCTTGCAGGCGGATTTAGCGCTGGCGCTGCTGCTGGACGTGCAGCAGGGCCTGCGCGACGATCTGAAAATCCTGCTGATGTCCGCAACGCTTGATAATGCGCGCTTGCGGGCGCTGCTGCCGGAGGCGCCCTCCCTCTGTTCGGAAGGGCGCGCATATCCCGTGGATCGCCGCTACGTCTCTCTGGCTGCAGGTCTCCGTTTTGAAGACGCGGTAGCAAGGCAGGTAAGCCAGCTACTGCGAGAGGAAAGCGGCTCGCTGCTGCTGTTTCTGCCCGGCGTAGGGGAGATCCAACGCGTCCAGACGCAGCTTGCCGCCATGGTGGCGGAAGATGTCGATCTTTGCCCGCTTTATGGCGCGCTACCGCTGGCCAGCCAGCGCAAAGCTATCCTTCCTGCCCGCAGCGGACGACGCAAAGTGGTGCTGGCAACCAACATCGCGGAGACCAGCCTGACCATTGAAGGCATCCGGCTGGTGGTGGACAGTGCGCTGGAGCGCAATGCGGTCTTTGATACGCGCACGGGGCTGACCCGTCTGCAAACGCAGCGCGTCAGCCAGGCCTCAATGACCCAGCGGGCCGGACGGGCAGGACGCCTTGAACCGGGGATCGCTCTGCACCTGATCGATCGGGAGCAGGCGGGACGGGCGGCCAGCCACAGCGATGCGGAAATTCTCCATGCCGACCTTGCCTCGCTCTGGCTCGATCTGTTGCAGTGGGGCTGCCGTGACGTCTCCCAACTCACCTGGCTGGACAGGCCGCCGGCGGGCGGCATTCAGCAGGCCCAAACGCTGCTGCTTCAGCTCGGCGCCGTCGATGCCGCCGGGCAGCTGACCGCGAAGGGGCGCAGCATGAGCCGCATCGGCAGCGAGCCAAGGTTTGCGGCGATGCTGATTGAGGCCGGCAGCGATCCGGATCGCGTCGCCACGGCCACACGGCTGGTGGCGATGCTGGAGGAGCCTTCCCGCGACACGCCCGATCTGCGCGACAGTTTTCACCGTTCCCAGCCGAACTGGCAGAGCAGAGCCAGACAGCTCCAGTCGCGTCTCAGGGTTAACGGCGGCACGCCGGATAGCGCCTGGATCGCGCCGCTGCTGGCGACCGCTTTCCCTGACCGGATCGCCCGGCGGCGCGGCGGCGAAGGGCGCTACCAGCTGGCTAACGGCACGGGCGCAATGCTGGAGAGTACCGAGGCGCTGAACCGTTATGAGTGGCTGATTGCGCCAGGCCTGTTGCAGAGCAGTACGCAGCCTGACGCCCGCATCCTGCAGGCGATGCCGCTGGATATCGATAGTCTTGTCGCCCAGCGACCTTCGCTGGTTGAACAGCGAACCGAGGTGGAGTGGGACGATGAGCGCGGCACGCTGCGCGCCTGGCGACGGGAACAGATTGGCGAACTGGTGCTTAAGGTGCAGCCGCTTAACAAGCCCGATGAGGAGACGCTGCATCCGGCGATGCTGCGCTGGGTCCGCCGCCGTGGCCTGTCGGTGCTTAACTGGACGCCGCAGGCCGAGCAGCTGCGTATCCGCCTGGTCTGTGCGGCCCGCTGGCTGCCCGAGGAGAAGTGGCCTGATGCCAGCGTGGAGGGGCTGCTCGCCTCCCTGACGCAGTGGCTGCTGCCGGTGATGAGCGGCGTCCGGGATGCGAAGGGGCTGAAGCAGATTGACGCGGCCAGCGCATTATTACAATTGCTCACATGGTCACAGCGTCAGCAACTGGATACTGTCCTGCCAACTCATTACACTGTGCCCACCGGTAGCCGCCTCCCTGTTCGCTACGACGAGGAGAAGCCGCCCGCGCTGGCGGTTCGCCTTCAGGAGATGTTTGGTGAGGCGCATAGCCCGAGCGTGGCCGCAGGGCGTATCCCGCTGGTGCTGGAACTGCTTTCCCCCGCGCAGCGCCCGCTGCAAATCACGCGTGATTTAGCGGCCTTCTGGCAGGGCGCTTACCGGGAAGTGCAGAAAGAGATGAAGGGACGCTACCCAAAACACGTCTGGCCGGACGATCCGGCAAATGCGCTGCCCACGCGGCGTACCAAAAAATATTCCGCGCCGTCCTGAACGGCGGCGCGGCGGAATGCATTTCGGAAGGTTCCCGTTCCGAAACTGAATGCGTATCAACAGAGTAGTCGGCCCTGCCGACAGCTGGTGCTGGAGAAGAGAAACAGATGTCTGACGATCGCGAACCCATTGGGCGAAAAGGCAAACAGCCCAAACCCCCGCGCAGAAGGGCGGGCCGAGGGCGCCGCAGGGAAGACGATAATGATAATTTTGAGCCTGTTCAGGAAGATGACCATGAGAACGAGGAGGTAACACCGGTGCCACGTAAAGGAAAAGGGCGTTCGCCACGTAAAAAAAGAGGCTGGCTGAGCCTGCTGCTTAAGCTGTTGCTGGTCTTTATCGTGGTGATGGCCGCGTACGGGGTTTACCTCGACTCACAGATCCGCAGCCGCATCGATGGCAAAGTCTGGCAGCTGCCGGCGACGGTTTATGGCCGCATGGTCAACCTTGAACCGGGCATGTCCTGGAACAAGAAAGAGATGATCGCGCTGCTGGAAGGGACGCAGTACCGTGAAGTGACGCGGATGACCCGCCCGGGCGAGTTCACCGTCAAGGGCAACAGCATTGAAATGATCCGCCGTCCGTTCGATTTCCCGGACAGCAAAGAGGGTCAGATCCGCGCCCGCCTGAGCTTCAGCAACGATACGCTTGCTGAAATCAAGAATCTGGACAGCGGCCGTGATTTTGGCTTTTTCCGCCTCGATCCGCGCCTGATTACCATGCTGCAATCGCCGAACGGTGAGCAGCGCCTGTTCGTACCGCGCGCCGGTTTCCCGGATCTGCTGGTGGATACGCTGATTGCCACCGAGGATCGGCACTTTTACACGCATGATGGCGTCAGCCTTTACTCTATCGGCCGCGCTTTCCTCGCCAATATCACCGCAGGCCGGGCGGTGCAGGGCGGCAGTACGCTGACGCAGCAGCTGGTAAAAAACCTGTTTCTGACCAACGAGCGTTCGCTGTGGCGTAAGGCCAATGAAGCCTATATGGCGCTGATTATGGATGCCCGCTACAGCAAGGATCGCATCCTGGAACTCTACCTGAACGAGGTCTATCTCGGTCAGGCGGGCAACGATGAGATCCGCGGTTTCCCGCTGGCAAGCCTCTACTATTTTGGTCGTCCGGTCGATGAACTGAGCCTCGATCAACAGGCGTTGCTGGTAGGTATGGTGAAAGGCGCCTCGCTCTATAATCCGTGGCGCAACCCTAAGCTCTCGCTTGAGCGACGCAACCTGGTGTTACGCCTGCTGCAGCAGCAGAAGGTCATTGATCAGGAGCTGTATGACATGCTCAGCGCACGTCCGCTGGGCGTACAGCCGAAGGGCGGGGTGATTACGCCGCAGCCCGCGTTTATGGAGATGGTGCGTAACGAACTTCAGGCGAAGCTGGGTGACAAGGTTAAGGATCTTTCCGGAGTGAAAATTTTCACTACGCTGGATCCCGTCTCTCAGGATGCGGCGGAGAAATCCGTTGAGGATGGCATTCCGACGCTGCGTAAACAGCGCGGCCTGAAAGATCTGGAAACCGCCATGGTGATCGTCGATCGCTTCAGCGGCGAAGTACGGGCGATGGTCGGCGGCGCCGATCCGCAGTTTGCGGGCTATAACCGTGCGCTACAGGCGCGTCGCTCGATAGGCTCCCTGGCGAAACCGGCCACCTATCTGACCGCGCTCAGCCAGCCGGACACCTATCGTCTTAACAGCTGGATAGCAGATAAGCCAATCGCGCTCAAGCAGCCGAACGGCAAGGTCTGGAAACCGCAGAATGACGATCGCCGCTTCAGCGGTCAGGTGATGCTGGTGGACGCGCTGACGCATTCGATGAACGTGCCAACGGTGAATCTGGGCATGACGCTGGGCCTGCCGCAAATTGTGGATACCTGGGGCAAGCTTGGCGTGCCGAAAGCGCAAATTCAGCCGGTGCCCGCGATGCTGCTGGGGGCGCTCAACCTGACGCCGATCGAAGTGGCGCAGGCCTTCCAGACCATCGCCAGCGGCGGTAACCGGGCCACGCTTTCCGCGCTGCGTTCGGTGATTGCCGAAGATGGCACCGTGCTCTACCAGAGTTTCCCTCAGGCTGAACGCGCCGTGCCCGCGCAGGCCGCCTATCTGACGCTTTACACCATGCAGCAGGTGGCTAAGCAAGGTACGGCTCACGCGCTGGGCGCACGTTTCCCGCAAGCGCACCTGGCAGGGAAAACCGGCACCACCAATAACCTGGTGGACAGCTGGTTTGCCGGCATTGATGGTAAAGAGGTGGCGATCACCTGGGTAGGCCGCGACAACAATCAGCCAACCAAACTGTACGGTTCCAGCGGCGCGATGCAGATCTATCGCCGCTATCTGGATAACCAGGCACCGATGCCGCTGACGCCGACGCCGCCGGAGGATATTGCCTCCATGAGCGTCGATTCCGCCGGGAATTTTGTCTGCGGAACGGACAGCACCAGCTGGCGCACTCTGCCCGTCTGGACGCTTGATGCAAATGCGCTTTGCCAGCAGCAGACGCAGCAGCAACAGCAGCAGCTGGATCAGCTGCTTGAGCAGCAGCAACAGCAGGGCGGACAGCCGCAGGAGCAGCAACAGCAGCAGCCGCAAGGCGAGCAGAAGGATAGCGACGGCGTGGCGGGCTGGATTAAAGATATGTTCGGCAAGTAGTTAATCTCTGTCCCGAAGCCGGCCCATTATGAGCCGGCTTGAGGTCATTGATGAAGTGCCGGAGCTTTACCTTTGTCAGCAGTCTGAAGCCGGCCCATTATGAGCCGACTTTTTTTTGCCTGCGATTTCCCTCAACAAGCCGGGTAACTTCCTGACATAAAAAGCTTTCATGCAACAAGCCGATCACCGTTCAATTTCTTTACGATCACATCAGATTATTCCGCGGGAAAAGGGTGTAAATGCCGGGATTTCCGCTTGCGGAGCCTCCGCCGTTTCGCATATTATCGCTGCGTTATAATAATAATTCTCGTTTACGTTTACATCTCATCAATTTCATTCAGAGAAATGCAAATGGCTACTGAGTCCTTGTTCCGCTTCTCCTTACCAGTGAATACCGCCAGGCGTCGGCTGGCCGTCCTTATTGCGATGACGCTCTCCACCTCCGCTTTTGCCGCCGGTGAAGAAACGATTGTCGTTGATGCCACCGCCGTCGCACCTGAGCAGGAGAGCGCCTGGGGACCCGCGCCAACCATTGCCGCCAAACGCAGCGCGACCGGTACCAAAACCGATACGCCAATCGAAAAGAATCCACAGTCGGTATCGGTGGTGACGCAGGAAGAGATGGCGCTGCACCAGGTCAGCTCGGTCAAAAGCGCATTTAACTATGCGCCGGGCGTGCTGACCGGTAACCGCGGAAGCTCTGATGTTATTGATGCGCTTTCTATTCGCGGCTTCAGCGAAACCAATACCAATCAGTACCTCGATGGCCTGAAGCTTCAGGGGGATAACTACTCTGAATTTGCGATTGATCCTTACTTCCTGGAGCGTGCGGAGCTGCTGCGTGGTCCAGCCTCGGTGCTGTATGGTAAAAGCAATCCGGGCGGCGTGGTTGTGCTGGTCAGCAAGCGCCCGACGGCCGAAACGCTACGCGAAGTCCAGTTTCAGATGGGTACCGATAACCTGTTCTCGACCGGCTTTGATTTTGGCGGCGCGATAGATGACGATGGCGTTTACTCCTACCGGTTAACGGGGATAGCCCGTGACCAGGATGCGCAGCAGGATATGCAGAAAGAAAAGCGCTATACCATTGCGCCTTCCTTCAGCTGGCAGCCAGATGCTAATACCAATTTTACCCTGTTAACCTACTTCCAGAACGAGCCGCAAACGGGCTATTACGGCTGGCTACCGCGACAGGGAACGGTGGTGCCGATCGTTGATGCCAACGGCCAGCAGCACAAGCTGGGTACGGATTTTGATGAGGGTGAAGGCAGCAATAAGATCGCCCGTAATACCAAGATGATCGGCTACAGCTTCTCCCACAGATTTAATGATACCTGGGCCGTCAGGCAGAATCTGCGCTATGCGGATCTCCGTACTGACTACCGCAGCATTTATGGCAATGGTTTTGATACTTCTACCAACTCCATTACCCGTGGCTATGCTGTTTCTGAGGAGACGCTGAATCAGTTCGCGCTGGATAACCAGGCCCAGGCCGATTTTGCTACGGGTGAGGTTGACCATACGCTTCTGCTTGGCGTGGACTATCAGCGCACCCGCAATGATATTGATGCCGGTTTTGGCTCAGCGACGCCGCTGAACGCGTTGAATCCTCAGTACGGCAGCGATGAGATGGTCCCAGGATCGCTTTTCCCCTATCAGTATCTGAACAAACAGGAACAGACGGGCCTCTACGCACAGGATCAGATGGAGTGGAACCAGTGGGTAATGACGCTGGGCGCACGTTACGATTACGCGATGACCTCAGCGTTTAACCGCAGCAATGGCAGCGAAACCAAAGGCCACGATCAGGCCTTTACCTGGCGTGGTGGCCTTAACTACGTTTTTGATAATGGCGTAGCGCCTTACTTCAGCTACAGCGAGTCCTTTATTCCCACTGCCGGTACGACAAAGGAGGGTGAAACCTTCGATCCGTCCCGCGCCAAACAGTACGAAGCCGGGGTGAAGTATGTCCCGCACGATCGTCCCATCGTAATTACCGGTGCGGTTTATCAGCTGACCAAAACCAAAAACCTGACGGCAAACCCAAACCCAGGCGATAGCGCCTTTAGCGTGCAAGGCGGAGAAATCCGCTCCCGTGGCTTTGAATTTGAAGCAAAAGCCGCGGTGAATGCCAACGTGAACGTGACGGCCTCCTATACCTATACCGACGCGGAATATACTCACGATACCCTGTTAAAGGGGAATACTCCGGTACAGGTGCCAAAAAATATGGCTTCCCTGTGGACGGACTACACCTTCAATGAAACGGCGCTGTCCGGTTTAACGCTGGGCGCGGGCGTACGCTACGTCGGCGAGAGTAAAGGTCAGTACAGTACGGGCGACAATATTAATCAGAACTTTGACGTGGCTGGCTATACCACCGTTGATGCGCTGGTGAAATACGATCTGACCCGCTTTGGCCTGCCAGGCTCTTCGGTGGGGGTTAATGTGAATAACCTTCTCGACCGGGAATACGTGGCCAGCTGCTATCGCGAGTATGCCTGCTACTGGGGCGCAGAGCGTCAGGTTGTCGCGACGGCTACCTTCCGCTTCTAATCTTTACATCCGGACGCGGCTCGCCGCGCCCACCAATCAGAAGACCGCTATGTCTCATCTGCACGCTACCGAAACGACTTTTTCGCTCGATAAGACGACCTTTACCGTCCCCGGCAGAACGCTTCTTCAGCCGCTGTCGCTCACTTTCCCTGCCGGGAAAATCTGCGGGCTGATTGGGCATAACGGCTCGGGGAAATCGACGCTGCTTAAGCTGCTGGGCCGTCATCACGCCGCCTCGGGCGGACGGGTTTTGCTGAACGGTACGGAAGTCTCTACGTGGAACAGTAAAGCGTTTGCCCGTGAGGTTGCGTACCTGCCGCAGCAGCTACCGCCCGCCGAGGGAATGACGGTACGCGAGCTGGTGGCGATGGGGCGCTATCCCTGGCATGGCGCGCTGGGTCGCTACGGCATCTCCGATCGTGAGCGGGTAGAAGAAGCCATTGCGCTGGTCGGACTGAAACCCTTAGCGCAGCGGCTGGTGGACAGCCTTTCCGGCGGCGAACGCCAGCGCGCCTGGATAGCGATGCTGGTGGCGCAAAACAGCCGCTGCCTGCTGCTGGATGAGCCGACCTCCGCGCTGGACATTGCGCATCAGGTGGAGGTACTGGCGCTGATCCAGCGGCTCAGCCGCGAGCGCGGCCTGACGGTGATTGCCATCTTACATGACATCAACATTGCGGCCCGCTACTGCGACAGCCTTGTTGCGCTTCGCGAGGGTGGCATGATCGCTCAGGGCGATGCGCAGGCCATCATGCAGCCTGAGGTGCTCGATCGCATCTACGGTATCCCGATGGGGATCTTACCTCACCCTAACGGCGGTGCGCCGGTGAGCTTTGTTTACTAAAGGATTGACCTTTTCATGCCGGATTATCTTCGCCGCCGCCTGTTAATGGCGATGGCTCTCTCTCCTCTGCTGCCCGTCCTGCGCAGCCAGGCCGCTCAGGGCGTGGATATCAACCGCATCATCACGCTGGAGTGGCTGCCCACGGAGCTGCTGATGGCCTTAGGCGTCGCGCCGATGGGCGCCGCCGAACTCTATAACTATCAGATGTGGGTGGGCGAGCCGAAGCTGCCCGCCTCGACGGTGGATGTCGGGCTGCGTACGGAACCCAATCTGGAACTGATGATCCAGATGAAGCCGTCGCTGATCCTTTACTCCTCCGGCTACGGTCCTTCAAGAGATAAAATTGCCAGGGTCGCGCCGACTCAGGGCTTCCCTTTCAGTGATGAAAACGGTAAGCCGCTTACCCTGGCGCGCAAATCGCTGATGCAGCTGGGTGAGCTGATTGGGCGCGAGCCACAGGCGAAAGCGCATCTCGCGGAGTACGACAATTATGTGGCGGCAACCAGGACCCGCCTGGCCTCCCGTTCAAAAAGGCCGCTGCTGCTGCTGTCGATCCTGGACACGCGCCACGCGCTGGTATTCGGCAAGGGCAGTCTGTTCCTGGAAGTCATGGAAGCGCTGGGGATCGAGAACGCCTGGCAGGGAGAAACTAACTTCTGGGGAAGCGCGGTGATTGGGATTGAGCGGCTGGTAACGATGAGTGATGTGGATGTGCTCTGTTTCGATCATGGCGATAAGGGCATTATGCAGCAGGTGACTTCATCGGCGCTCTGGCAGGCGATGCCCTTTGTCCGGCATGACCGTTTTCAGCTCGTTCCCCAGGTCTGGTTTTACGGTGCGACGCTGTCGGCGATGCGCTTCTGCCGTATGCTGGACAATGCGCTGGGGGCTAAATGAAAACCTCCTATCGTTTTTCTGCCGCTCTGCTGATCCTGCTTTTTTTGCTGTCGCTGAGCCTGACCTTGTGGAATTTCAGCCAGCATCTGCCGCGTAGTCAGTGGATTCCCTCGCTGATCTCGCCAGACATTAATGATGTCGACCAGATGGTCTTTCACTACAGTTTGTTGCCGCGCCTGGCGTTATCGCTGCTGGTGGGCGCCGGACTCGGGCTGGCCGGACTGCTTTTTCAACAGGTACTGCGCAATCCGCTGGCGGAACCCTCTACGCTCGGTGTGGCGACCGGCGCGCAGCTTGGCCTGACGGTCGTCACGCTCTGGAGCCTGCCGGGCGGGCTGGTCACGCAGCAGATAGCGGCGATGAGCGGCGCCATGCTGGTCGGACTGATCGTCTTTGGCATCGCGTGGGGCAAGCGCCTTTCGCCAGTTACCCTGATTCTGGCCGGGCTGGTGCTGTCGCTCTACTGTGGGGCGGTTAACCAGCTGCTGGGGTTGTTTAACCACGAACGGCTGCAAAGTATGTTTCTGTGGAGCACCGGCACGCTGAACCAGATGGACTGGAGCAACGTCAGCTTTCTCTGGCCGAAGCTGCTGGTCTGCCTGGCGCTGGCGCTGCTGATGCTGCGCCCGATGACGCTGATGGGGCTGGACGACGGGGTGGCGAAAAACCTCGGGCTGGCGCTCTCGGCGGCGCGGCTGGGGGTACTCGTACTGGCGATTTTTCTCAGCGCACAGCTGGTGAACGCGGCCGGCATTATCGGTTTTATCGGCCTGTTTGCGCCGCTGCTGGCAAAAATGCTGGGGGCGAGAAGGTTGCTGAGCCGTCTGCTGCTGGCCCCGCTGATTGGCATGCTGCTGCTCTGGCTGGCGGATCAGGTAGTGATCTGGCTGACGGATAACTGGCGTGAAATTTCCACCGGGACGGCGACGGCGATTATCGGCGCGCCGCTGCTGCTCTGGCTGCTGCCGCGCCTGCGCACTGGCGGAACGCCGCCTGCGATGAATGCCGGAGATAACGTCCCCGTCGAGCGACACCGCGTGCTGCTGTGGGCGCTGCTGGGCGGCGCGCTGCTGCTGATCCTGAGCGTCGTGGCGCTGAGCTTTGGCCGCGATGCGCACGGCTGGCAGTGGGCGACAGGCGAACTGTGGCATCAGCTGCTGCCGTGGCGTATGCCCCGGCTGGTCGCGGCCGTGATGACCGGCATGATGCTTGGCGTGGCGGGCTGTATAATCCAGCGCCTCACCGGCAATCCAATGGCCAGCCCCGAAGTGCTGGGCATTAGCTCCGGGGCGGCATTTGGCGTGGTGATCATGCTGTTTCTGGTGCCCGGCGACGCCTTTGGCTGGCTGCTGCCTGCGGGCAGTCTTGGCGCGGCAATTACGCTGCTGATTATTACCGTGGTCGGGGGCAGGGGCGGCTTTTCACCGGAGCGGATGCTGCTGGCAGGGATGGCGCTGAGCACCGCCTTTACCACGCTGCTGCTGCTGTTCCTCGCCAGTGGCGATCCGCGTATGGCGAATCTGATGACCTGGATTTCAGGCTCGACCTATAACGTTGATGCCGCGCAGGCCTGGCGCACGGTGATCGTTGCCGTTGTCCTGATAGCGCTGGTGCCCTTCTGCCGTCGCTGGCTGACGGTACTGCCGCTCGGCGGTGAAACGGCCCGCTCGCTGGGCATGGCGCTGAAGCCGTCCCGGATGACGCTGCTGCTGCTGGCCGCGACGCTGACGGCGGCCGCCACGCTGACGATTGGCCCGCTGAGCTTTATTGGCCTGATGGCGCCGCATATTGCCCGTATGACCGGCTTCCGCCGTACCGTTCCCCAGCTGCTGATGGCGGCGCTGATGGGCGGTGGTCTGATGGCGCTGGCGGACTGGTGTGGCAGGATGGTCGCCTTCCCGAATCAGATCCCGGCCGGGCTGCTGGCGACCTTTATCGGGGCGCCTTACTTCGTCTATTTACTGCGGAAAGTCTGATTCTGCGTCCGGGGGTTGGCGCTTAAGGTTACCTTAATCTTCTTTTGTCACACTCTCCTGAAATTATCAGGAGAGTGTCATGAAATATCTGAACGCCCGGTCCATTAGTGAGTATGTAGCTTTACTGTTCAGCCTCACCACGCTGTTCTTTTTTCTGCATATCTGGTTTACCACCTGAGGCCCCGTCAGGGCTGAAGACTATCCGTGCCCGGCAGCCCGCCCGGCGCGGACGGTTTCCCAGGAAAAACTGGGCGTTATGTAACTGAACGATGCGGGTGACAATACTCAGCCCCAGTCCAATCCCCCCGTAGCGCTGGTCCATGCGGACAAAGGCTTTGCTCAGCTCTCCGCTTTTGCTTTCATCAATGCCCGGCCCCTCATCCTCGACGAGCAGCACAGGCTGGGGGGATGCCTCTACCAGAATACTGACTGCCGAACCTTGCGGACTGTAACGATGTGCATTCTCCACCAGATTACGTAACAGTACCTGGATCAGGGTGGCTTCACTACGCAGCGTCACATCGCTATTCAGTCTGAGAACAAGCCTCTGCTGGCGCTGCATCAGCATGGTTTCGAGTTCATCCTGCATGGGCAGAATAACGTCATGGACTAACGATACCTGTTGATAGTTTCCTGAGGTAAAGCTTTGTCCGGTGCGGGCCAGCTGGAGCAGTTGCGAAACGCTGTTGGTCATCTGGTCGAGGCGCTGAATGAGCGGCGTCACGTTTATCGCATGTTTTCGTTCAATCAGCTCCAGATGAAGCCGCAGTCCTGCCAGCGGCGTACGCAGTTCGTGCGCCACATCGGCGGTAAAGAGACGTTCACGCGCCAGGCTTGTCGTTAAGCGGGCAACCAGTTTATTAAGTGCCTGCGTGACGGCATCGATCTCCTGCACGGAGCTGTGATACTCAACCGGTGCCAGGTTATCTTCGGCACGGTTCTCCAGATGTTCTTGTAACGTCGATAAGGGCCGGGTTATCCACTTAACGGCCTGCAAACAGAGCACCAGCGCCAGCACGATCATCACTAAGCTCGGCACCGCCAGGCTGGCGAAGGCTTCATGGATCTCATTGTTAATATGCCGGGTCTGGTTATGGTTATGCAGGCTGGCATCAACCAGCAGCTGGATCTGCTCTTTACTTTCATGCCAGAGCCACACGACGCTGATGACCTGACAAAAAAACAGAATCAAACCGATCACCAGCAGCAGACGAAAGCGCAGCGTGTTGTGCTGCCATCGCCAGGCCGGAATGTTCCTCATGGCATCTCACCTTTATCGTCGGGTCTGGTCAGGGCATAACCAAAACCCCGCAGGGTACGAATGGCGGATTTGCCAATTTTTTCGCGCAAATTATGGATATGCACTTCCAGCGTATTGGTCGAGGGCTCCGTCTCCCAGTTATAGATATCGCTGTAGAGCACCTCGCGGTGTACGGGTTGCCCCGCTTTCAGCATCAGCCGCGAGAGAAGCGCGAACTCTTTCGGCGTCAGCTCCAGCAAGTGACCGGCCAGGTGAATCTGACGGTGGGTTAAATCCAGCACCAGGCTGCCAACCTCCACCTTGTTATCACCCTGATTAACATGGCGCCGGATGAGCGCCCGGATGCGGGCAAGTAACTCATCCAGTGAGAAAGGCTTGATCAGATAGTCGTCGCCCCCTGCATCAAGTCCGGCGATACGATCCGGGATCGTATCGCGGGCAGTAAGGATCAGGATCGGCTGCATTTTTTTCTGCCGCCGCAGGCGTAATAAAAAGTGAAGGCCATCCTCATCAGGTAGCCCCAGATCGAGGATGAGCAGGCTGTAGAGACCCGATACCAGGTTCGCTTCCGCTTCCCGGACGCTGGTCGCCGTATCACAGACATAGCCTTCGCCTTCCAGCGCCAGAACCAGGCCCTGCGACAACAGAGGATCGTCTTCAACAATCAATATTTTCATCAGGATGAACTCCGGCATGTCGTCAGGATATCATCGGCGGGTTTGTATTGGCGGGTCTCTACGCCAGCTAATCCGAGCATGGTTGAGAAGAGATTATCCTGCGAGAACTCCTTAGATACCGCCAGTTTATTAAGGCAATCCATCTTAACCGCATATTGCTTCTGATAGGCAGGGGATAACCAGATCAGCATAGGAATATGCTTCTGTTGATCCGGCGCGATCGCATAGGGCAGACCATGCAAATATTCGCCGTTTTCACCCAGCGACTCACCATGATCGGAAAGATAGACCAGGCTGCCGGTGAACCGATCCTGATGCTCTTTCAAAACGCCAATAGCCTTATCAATAATATAATCGACATAGAGCACAGTATTGTCATAAGTATTTACTAACTGCTGCTGTGAGCAGGTCTGAATCTGATTGGTTTCACAGTCAGGCATATACTTTTTAAATTGAGAAGGGTAGCGATGAGAATACGTTGGGCCGTGGCTACCGATGGTGTGCAGAACAATCACGCCGTTGCCTTTTAACCGATCGATATAGTCTTCCAGCCCGTGGAACAGAACCTCATCATAGCATTCACCATTAATGCACATGCCCCGCAGGTTAAGGTCCGTCATATTCTGATGGGGAACCCGATCGCAGGCGCCTTTACATCCGCCATCGTTCTCATTCCATAATACGCGGATGCCCGCGCGCTGCATGATATCCAGTAGGCCTTCCTGATGACTGGCAAGCTCATCATTATAATGAATGCGCGGCATGCCAGAGAACATGCAGGGAACCGAGACCGCCGTCGAGGTGCCGCAGGAATGGGTGTTGGGAAAATAAATCACACGATCTTTTTCCAGCAGAGGATTGGTCTGACGCGAGTAGCCCGAGAGGGAAAAGTCAGCCGCACGGGAGGTTTCCCCCACAATCAGAATGGTCAGGTGCTGTTTATGGTCTGCAAGTTGTGCGGGCGTTTGTCTGGCATCTTCACCCATTTTTATCAGCGGCAGATTAGCCAGCCGATGATGCGAATAATAAGACCATGAAGCGGCAATGCTGTTAGACGGATTAAGCGACTTGACCAGCTCTTTATTATTGCGGAATAGCGAAGCGTAATCTTTATAAAAGAGCATGGCGATGAAAAGAATTAACGCCACGCCGAGCGTTATGCTGCCTGCGCGGATGAGCAGACCTTTCACTACAGAGGCGTTTTTGTTAATCCTTATCCAGAAAGCCAGCATGACAGCCAGCACGCCGGAGAAGAGCAGGCTGAGCACAAGTTGCGGCGTCAGCAAGGCAAAGGACTCGGCAGCAGTCGTATCGAGCATGTTGGCGATCATCGATCTGTCCATCACGATGCCAAAGGTAAGGATAAAATATTGCGTGGCGGCGGAAATAAGCAGCAGGATGGCAAGGGTGAGCCGCTCAAGCCGGATGAGAGAGGCGAGCGTCAGAACAATATGGATAACGCTGAAGATCACCAGCGGCATTGAAAGAAAAACAAATATGTTGTGGAGAGAAGTCAGTGGCATTACGGCCAGCACCTGACGGTAGTAGGCAAGGTTGAGAAAAATAGCGATATAAGCAGCAAAGAGGGTAATAAAAGAGAGCCGGCTCAGCGCCGGCCTCCTGATAAAAGGCAGCTGTGGCATTTCAAAACAATCCGGTGACCTGTGTTGGCCTTGAGGCTAACAGGACAACATTAGGATAACCTTAAGGCCCTTAAGGTTGCCCGTTTATGCCTCTTTTCACTGCGGGTCCGGAGAGTGTGGCTTTGGCCACTGCTACAGGCATTGACGTTATGCCAGCTTCGCGAAACAGCGGCGTGCCGCATCAACGGTATGCTGAATATCCTCAGCGGTATGCGCCAGCGACATAAAGCCTGCTTCAAAGGCGGAAGGGGCCAGGTAGACACCTTCTTCCAGCATCAGGTGGAAGAATTTCCGGAAGCGGTCGACATCACACGCCTTCACGTCCTGGTAGCTGGTGACCGTTTCGGCGCTGGTGAAGAACAGGCCAAACATGCCGCCAACGTGATTCACCACCAGCGGAATATTCGTTTCTTTCGCGGCATGGAGCAGGCCTTCGGCCAGCTGGTCGGTCAGGGCCGTCAGGGTGGCGTGCGTGCCGGGTTTGGCGATTTCGCTCAGGCAGGCAAAGCCCGCCGCCATTGCAATCGGGTTACCGGAAAGCGTCCCCGCCTGATAGACAGGGCCGGTTGGTGCCAGCGCTTCCATCACCTCGCGACGACCGCCAAATGCGCCCACCGGCATACCGCCACCGATAATTTTTCCCAGACAGGTCAGGTCAGGAACCACGCCATAGTGCGCCTGCGCGCCGGCCAGCGCCACGCGGAAGCCGGTCATCACTTCATCAATAATAAACAGCGCGCCGAACTCATCGCAGAGCGCCCGCAGGCCCGGCAGGAAGTCAGGCTGAGGCGGGATGCAGTTCATGTTTCCGGCAACGGGCTCAACGATGATGCAGGCGATTTCATGCGGATACTGCTCAAAGGCGGCGCGCACGGAATCGAGATCGTTATAGGTGCAGGTTAACGTATGTTTGGCGAAGTCTGCCGGGACGCCGGGTGAGTCCGGCTGACCCAGCGTGAGCGCGCCGGAGCCCGCTTTCACCAGCAGACAGTCGGCATGACCGTGATAGCAGCCTTCAAACTTGATAATTTTATCTCGGCCGGTAAAGCCACGCGCCAGGCGGATGGCGCTCATGGTCGCTTCGGTTCCGGAGTTCACCATGCGCACCATATCCATCGTCGGCACCAGTTCGGTGACCAGCGCCGCCATTTTGACTTCCATCTCGGTCGGCGCACCAAAGCTCAGTCCGCGCCCGACGGCTTCAATCACCGCTTCACGAATGGCGGGGTGGTTATGCCCCAGCACCATCGGCCCCCAGGAGCCGACGTAATCCACGTAAGCTTTGCCGTCGGCGTCATACAGCCAGGCGCCGTTCGCCCGTTCAATAAAGAGCGGCACACCGCCAACGCCGGTAAAGGCGCGCACCGGCGAATTAACGCCGCCGGGAATTAGTTGTTGCGCCTGAGTGTAGAGATTTTCAGACTTGCTCATGGTTCCGCTCCTGAGGATGCATTAAAAAAACCTCACTATTCTATGTGAACATGCCGTCCGGGTGAAAGGTAAGTCGCGCCCCTGGCGCAGTTGCTGTTGAATTTTCACGAGACATGACGAGCGGGGAGAGTAGTATACGGGGTTATCTTTCTCTGATACTGAAAGGATTATGAGCGGAAACGGTGCCTCTTCGGAACAATTAAAGGTCGTCCCGGCGCGACGTGGCGACTTCCTTCGTCTGCTTTTACGGCGCGACAAAACCCCGGTTGCCGTCCTGATTATGGCCGGGATCGTCGGCGCGCTGGCCGGGCTGGTCGGCGTGGCGTTTGAGAAAGCGGTGAACCTCATCAGCAGCCAGCGACTGACGATACTCTCTGCGGTTGACGATTACTGGGTGCTGGCCTTTCCTCTGGCCTTTCTGCTCTCCGCCCTGCTGGCGGTGGTGGGATACTATCTGGTACAGCGCTTTGCCCCGGAGGCGTCAGGTTCAGGCATCCCTGAAATCGAAGGCGCGCTTGAGGAGCTGCGCCCGGTCCGCTGGTGGCGGGTGATCCCCGTTAAGTTTATCGGCGGAATGGGCACGCTGGGGGCGGGCATGGTGCTGGGCCGTGAAGGGCCGACGGTGCAGCTCGGCGGCAATATTGGCCGCATGGTTCTGGATATTTTCCGGATGAAAAGCGCGGAAGCGCGCCATTCGCTGCTGGCGACCGGGGCTGCCGCGGGTCTTTCCGCCGCTTTTAACGCCCCGCTTGCCGGAATACTCTTCATTATTGAAGAGATGCGTTTACAGTTTCGCTTCAACGTTATCTCCATCAAGGCCGTGTTTATCGGCGTTATTATGTCGAGCATCGTCTTTCGCATCTTCAACGGTGAGGGCGCCGTGATTGACGTCGGCAAGCTGGCCGATGCGCCTGTTGAAACGCTCTGGCTCTATCTGCTGCTGGGCATGCTTTTCGGCATTGTCGGCGTGCTGTTTAATACGCTGATATTCAGGACTCAGGATCTCTTCCAGCGCCTCCACGGCGGCAATATGAAAAAGATCCTGATTATGGGGGCCGTGCTGGGGGGCGTGTGCGGGGTGCTGGGCCTTATTGAACCGGAGGCCGCAGGCGGCGGCTTCAGCCTGATCCCCATTGCGGCGGCGGGCAATTATACGGTGGGAATGCTGCTGTTTATTTTTATTACCCGCATTATTACCACACTGCTCTGCTTTGCCTCGGGAGCGCCCGGCGGCATCTTCGCCCCGATGCTGGCGCTCGGGACGCTGCTGGGCACCGCTTTCGGCATGGCCAGCGCCTCGCTGTTTCCCGAATACCATCTCCAGGCGGGCACCTTTGCCATTGCGGGAATGGGCGCGCTGTTTGCGGCGTCGGTCAGGGCGCCTCTGACGGGCATCGTGCTGGTACTGGAGATGACCGACAATTATCAGCTGATTTTGCCGATGATTATTACCTGCCTCGGCGCGACGCTGCTGGCTCAGTTCCTGGGGGGAACGCCGCTCTATTCCACGCTGCTTTCTCGCGTGCTGGCGAAGCAGCAGAAGAAAGAGGATGAGGCGGTGGCCGCACAGAGTGCCACGTACGCATCA
Organism: Pantoea sp. FN060301; assembly: GCA_050410775.1. GTDB lineage: Bacteria > Pseudomonadota > Gammaproteobacteria > Enterobacterales > Enterobacteriaceae > Erwinia. Next base: position 3,351,012 of record CP191229.1, on the reverse strand, counting down.
GCAAAACCGGCGGATACTTGATTGCTATACTTGTGTATTAGATAATGGTGCAAATGATGGTCGAATTATGACCTGTAGGCGATCGGCCTGAATGCATACTGAGGTGTTAAATGAGTGACGATATAGCTCTGCCCCTGCAATTTACTGAAGCAGCGGCCAGTAAAGTCAAAAATCTGATTTCAGACGAGGAAAATCCCGATCTGAAACTGCGCGTCTATATCACCGGCGGCGGCTGTAGCGGCTTCCAGTACGGTTTTACCTTTGATGATAAGGTAAACGATGGCGACATGACGATTGAGAAAGCGGGCGTGGCGCTGGTCGTTGACCCGATGAGCCTGCAATATCTGGTGGGCGGTTCGGTGGACTATACCGAAGGTCTGGAGGGATCGCGTTTCATCGTTACCAACCCGAATGCGAAAACTACCTGCGGCTGTGGTTCTTCGTTCAGTATCTGAGTTATCGCCCCGGCGCGTTCGCTGCCGGGGCGCCTTTTACCACTCTACCGTCACTAATTGAATCTTCTTCCTTACGCCCTCGCCGGGCGAAATAAGCGTACGTGTAATCCGGGGCTGAGCGGCGCGCTGTTTGCCGCAGTCAGCGGTGGGTAAGGATGCTGGTGTGGTACTTTGCCCGTCAATATGACATTGCGAGTAAATGGTCAGTTTGACCCCTATGCTGCCCGTTGTTGAGGCCGCGCAGGCATGACCTGCCATCACCAGGCCAAGGGCCAGATAAACGGCTTTCATTTTTTAAAATCCTGGTGTGCAAAATGGGTTGCCCCAAACCGGGCAGCGTGAATCTCTGAACCGCTGCCTCGTTATCTAATTAACGTCATTTTTCGCCGGAACTTTAACCGTATTCTTCGGTTTTACGACGGGCGGTTAGCGGTCAGGATGCAGCTCATGGCATAACTGCTGCGCGGCCAGCATAATGCGCGGTCCGGGGCGGCTGAACCAGTCTTCTTTAATGGCGATAACCGGAATTTTCAGCTGGGGCTGCCAGAACGCCTTTATGGCAGAAATGCGCGCCGCATCGCCTCCCGTGACGATTAACGCCGGATTGCGCAGTAAAACCTGCTCACGGCTTACCTGCGGCCAGGGTACCGGGCTGTCGGCAAAGATATTTTCGCCACCGCACAGCTTGAGGATCTGGTTCTGCAGCGTGTCGCCTGAGGCGGTAAACAGAGGGCGCTGGCCGAATTGCAGGAAAACGGCCTTATGCGGCGCGCCATCATAACGTTTATGCAGGGCGGCAAGCTGCTGCTCCAGCTTCACCGCCGCCTGCTCTGCCTGCTGCGGAGCGGGACTCCAGGCCTTCAGACTGCGCAGCGCAGCGGCGACCTGAGCAACCGTCGTCGGCTCGATCCACTCTACCCGGAGGCCAAACGCGCGAAGTTGTTCGACCTGACGTCGCGGATTGCCGTCCCGCCAGGCGAGAACGAGGTCAGGCTTCAGGGCGATGATGCGTTCGATATTGATCCCCTGCCAGTTAGCCACCTGCTCAATGCTGGCGGCTTCGGCAGGGAAATCAGAGTAAGCGCTGACGCCAACTGGCGTAATGCCGGCGGCAAAAGCCAGTTCGGTCAGGCTGGGCGCCAGGGCAATAACCCGTGGCGCGCCAAAAGCCGCAGGGCCGGCGCAGAGCAGCAGCAGAAACAGGACAAAACGTTTAGCCACGGTCAGCCAGCTGCGTCAGCAGCGTTTCCACCATCAGCGAAGATTGCGCTGCAGCAACGGTAAGGAATTCATCAAAGCTCAGATGGGACTCCTGATCTGCCACGTCCGAAATCGCGCGAACCACCACAAACGGGGTGCCGAACTGGTGGCACACATGGGCAATAGCCGTCGCTTCCATCTCCACGCCGATCGCCTGCGGGAAAGCCGTGCGGATACGTGCCAGCGGCTCAGCGCCGTTGATAAAGGCGTCGCCGCTGACCACCAGGCCCCTTACCGCGTTCAGTCCCAGCTGACTGATGCAGCGCTCCGCCGCGTCGATCAACGCCGCGTCAGCAATAAAGGCCGCGGGGCACCCAGCCATCTGACCAGGCGCATAGCCAAATGCGGTCACATCCGCGTCGTGATAACGCACTTCATCAGAGACGACAATATCGCCCACCTTCAGGGTTGGCGCCAGTCCGCCCGCCGAGCCGGTGTTGATGATAAAGTCAGGCTTACACCGCTCCAGCAGCAGCGTGGTACCCATCGCCGCAGAAACTTTGCCAATACCGGATTTCAGTAGCGCAACCTCCACGCCGTTCAGGGTGCCGGTATAAATTTCGCAGCCCGCCAGGGTCAGCGTCTGGCGGTTTTCAATTTTGTCACGCAGCAGTGTGACTTCCTGTTCCATTGCACCAATAATGCCTGCTTTCATAGAGATACTCGCTAATGTTGTGGAATTTGCCTGGCCTTCTGGCGCATAGTCTATCATGGCAGCATAAGGGACATAATCGGCAAAACGTGCAGGGACGGCAATCAGGCCGGAAAACGGGAAGCAGGCATGAACGACATCGACTTCAGGAAAAAGATCAATTATCAGCGCCGTTTTAACCCTCAACAGGGGCAGAAGGACGAGCATGAAATTCTGCGCATCTTTGAAAGCGATCGTGGACGCATAATTAACTCAGCGGCAATACGGCGGCTGCAGCAGAAAACGCAGGTCTTTCCGCTTGAGCGCAACGCAGCAGTACGTTCCCGCCTGACGCATTCTCTGGAAGTACAGCAGGTTGGGCGCTATATCGCCAAGGAAGTGCTGACAAAGCTAAAAGAACAAGGGCTGCTGGAGACCTACGGGTTGACGCAGCTGACCGGGCCTTTTGAGAGCATCGTCGAAATGGCCTGCCTGATGCATGATATCGGCAATCCCCCTTTCGGGCACTTTGGCGAGTCGGCGATCAACGACTGGTTTACACAGCGGCTGGATGCCAGCCGCAGCCCCTCATCCGCGCGCGCTGACCGCTGTGAACCTGAGGCACTGCAGTATCAGGAGGATGGCCTTAACGGACTACGCGAAAAAATTCGTCAGGATCTGTCCCACTTTGAAGGCAATGCTCAGGCGATACGGATGGTGCACAGCCTCCTGAAAATGAATCTGACCTGGGCGCAGGTCGGCTGCATCTTAAAATACACCCGTCCGGCCTGGTTTAGCGGCAAGATCCCGGAAACGCATAATTATCTGATGAAAAAGCCCGGTTATTATCTGGCTGAGGAAGAATACGTTGGCCGGCTGCGTAAAGAGTTAGATCTTCAGCCCCACTGTCGCTTTCCTCTCACCTATATTATGGAAGCCGCCGATGATATTTCTTATTGCGTGGCGGATTTAGAAGATGCGGTAGAGAAAAAGATATTTACCGTCGAACAGCTGTATGAACATTTATATGCGCTCTGGCCCGAACATCGTTCTAACGACTTATTCAGCCTGGTGGTCACAAACGCGCTGGAAAAATCCCGCAGTCAGCAATTAAGCCGCAGCAGTGAAGATCAGTTCTTTATGTATTTACGGGTCAATACGGTTGCCCGGCTGGTGCCTCACGCGGCGGCGCGCTTTATTGATAATTTGCCGGCGGTCTTCCGCGGCGAGTTTAACGAAGCCCTGCTGGAAGATGGCAGCGCGCAGAACAAGCTGCTGGAAGTGTTTAAGAAAGTGGCGTTCAGCCACGTCTTTAACCACCCTGATGTCGAGCAGCTTGAGCTACAGGGATATCGGGTTATCAGCGGCCTGCTGGATATTTATCAGCCGCTGCTGGCGCTCACGCGGCAGGAATTCAGCGAGCTGGTCGCAAAGGATTATTTAAAAGGCTATCCCATTGAGACCCGCCTTTTTCATAAACTTTCCACGCGCTTTCGTCTGGCTTATAGTGAAGCGGTGGGGCGGCTGGATAGCCGATCTGAGGATGTTTCCGCCTGGGAATATTATTATCGGGCCCGCATGCTGCAGGATTATGTGAGCGGCATGACCGATTTGTATGCCTGGGATGAGTACCGTCGTCTGATGGCGGTGGAATAACGCTTCCAGACATGTCTGTTTTGTAAAGGGTGACAATAAATTTTTACCTTTAACTGAAACTATTTCATGAACTTCGCGTTAAAACATTACTCTCATCATCACGACCACAGCAATGGTTGCATACTTGGACAAATAGAGAAACAGACGCATGAAAAAAACACTTTTAGCAAGCGCGTTGGCTCTGGGCCTGGGAATGGCTATGAACCCGCTTATCGCCACCGCCGCAGAAACCGCTTCATCCTCCACCCAGCAGCTGCCGAGCCTGGCGCCGATGCTGGAAAAGGTGATGCCTTCGGTAGTCAGCATTAACGTTGAGGGCAGTACCACCGTCAGTACGCCCCGGCTGCCGCAGCAGTTCCAGCAGTTTTTCGGCGATAATTCGCCATTCTGCCAGGATGGCTCACCCTTCCAGAACTCACCGATGTGCTCCGCCGGCCCGGGAACAGGCCAGGGGGGACAGCAGGAAAAATTCCGTGCGCTGGGTTCGGGCGTGGTGATTGATGCTGCGAAAGGCTACGTTGTGACCAATAATCACGTGGTCGACAACGCCACCAAAATCCAGGTTCAGCTGAGCGATGGCCGTAAATATGATGCGAAAGTGATCGGAAAAGATCCCCGCTCCGATATCGCGCTTATCCAGCTAAATGAGGCGAAAAACCTGACGGCCATTAAGATTGCCGACTCTGATGAAATCAGGGTAGGGGATTATACGGTGGCTATCGGTAACCCGTACGGTCTTGGCGAGACGGTGACTTCCGGTATCGTTTCGGCGCTGGGGCGCAGCGGGCTGAATGTGGAAAATTACGAAAACTTTATCCAGACCGATGCCGCCATTAACCGCGGCAACTCCGGCGGCGCGCTGGTGAACCTGAACGGTGAGCTGATCGGGATCAACACGGCGATCCTGGCACCGGACGGCGGGAATATCGGTATCGGCTTCGCCATTCCAGCCAATATGGTTAAAAACCTGACCGCCCAGATGGTGGAGTTTGGCCAGGTGAAACGCGGCGAGCTGGGTATCATGGGCACCGAGCTGAACTCTGAGCTGGCAAAAGCGATGAAAGTGGATGCCCAGCGCGGCGCCTTTGTCAGCCAGGTACTGCCGAAGTCCTCCGCCGCAAAAGCGGGCGTGAAGGCGGGCGACGTGGTGGTGTCCGTCAACGGTAAAGCGATCTCCAGCTTTGCCGCGCTGCGCGCCCAGGTCGGCTCCCTGCCGGTGGGCACCAAAATGACCCTGGGCCTGATCCGCGATGGCAAACCGCTGACGGTCAACGTTGAGCTCCAGCAGAGCAGCCAGAGTAAAGTCGATTCCGGCAATATCTATACCGGTATTGAGGGCGCGGATCTGAGCAACTATGACGCGAAAGGCGTCAAAGGCGTGAAGGTGGACAGCGTCAAGCCAGGCTCTTCAGCGGCACGAGTAGGGCTTAAAAAGGATGATATTATCCTGGGCGTGAACCAGCAGGCGGTGACTAACCTGGGTGAGCTGCGCAAGGTTCTTGATGCGAAACCGTCAGTCCTGGCGCTGAATATCCAGCGTGGCGACAGCACTATCTATCTGTTGATGCAGTAAGCCTTACGGGAGCCGGCAGCAGTCGGCTCCCCGTTTCCGCCTTACGCGTCTTTTTGTTCCGTTCGTTCCTCTTAACTGCCGGCGTCTTCTCCTCTGACCGCTTCACAATAAGTCATTGCGCTCAATATTATCTTTACCCGCTTCCCTGGCAGCAAATAGCGCGAGTCGTTGCAGACACAATGCCGGATGCTTTATGCCGTCCTGTTTAATAACGATCTTTATCCGCCTGCCTTCTCCTGAGTGCTCAGGGTTTGTGAGCTTCCCCGCAAATTTCACGCCTTAATCCCGGCTTAGTGCAAATGCACAATGCCACGCCGCCGTGCGCCAGTTATGCTGGCTTCACGACGCTTTCAGGAGTAGTGAATGGCCAGTTATCATCTCGAAGCCCGCCTGGCGCAGGAGATTGTTGCCCGCACGATGCAAATTATTGACAGCAATGTCAACGTGATGGATGCGCGTGGCCGCATTATCGGCAGCGGCGACCGCGAGCGTATTGGTGAAATGCACGAAGGGGCTCTGCTGGCGCTGTCACAGGCCCGCGTGGTGGATATTGATGAGGCGGTGGCGAAGCATCTGCACGGCGTGCGGCCCGGCATTAATCTTCCAATGCGTATCGACGGCAATATCGTCGGCGTTATTGGCCTGACCGGCGAGCCGGAGGCCCTGCGCCAGTACGGCGAGCTGGTCTGCATGACCGCCGAAATGATGCTGGAACAGGCGCGCCTGCTGAATATGCTGGCTCAGGACAGCCGCCTGCGCGAAGAACTGGTACTTAACCTGATCCGCAGCGACACCCTTTCACCGGCGCTGGTGGAGTGGGCGCAGCGGCTGCGCATCGATCTTAATCAGCCACGCGTGGTCGCGGTCGTGGAGGTGGACAGCGGCCAGCTGGGCGTGGAAAGCGCGATGTCGGAGCTGCAACAGCTTCAGACTCTGCTGTTGACGCCCGACAGGGATAACCTGATCGCCATTGTCTCCCTGACGGAAATGGTAGTGCTTAAACCGGCGCTGAACGCGCAGGGCCGGTTTGATGCTGAAGATCACCGCAAGCGCGTCGATCTGCTGCAGTCCAGAATGAAAGAGAGCGGGCACCTGCGTATGCGCATCGCGCTCGGCAACTATTTTACCGGACCGGGCAGCATTGCGCGTTCCTACCGTACCGCCCGCACCACAATGGATGTGGGCAAGCAGCGCATGCCGGAGCAGCGCAGCTATTTCTACCAGGATCTGGTGCTGCCGGTGCTGCTGGACAGCCTGCGGGGAGGCTGGCAGGCGAATGAGCTGTCGAGACCGCTGCTGAAGCTGAAAGCGATGGATAATAACGGCCTGCTGCGGCGGACGCTGGTCGCCTGGTTCAGCCACAATGTGCAGCCCTCGGCCACCGCAAAAGCGCTCTATATTCACCGCAATACGCTGGAGTACCGCCTGAACCGCATCTCCGAACTGACCGGGCTTAACCTGAGTAATTTCGACGATCGTCTGCTGCTCTATGTGGCGCTACAGCTTGATGAGGAGGCATGACGATCGGGGCCGCGCGGCGCGCTGGTGGAGAGGGGCAGTCCGGTTACAGCATGTGATGCGTCTCAACGGCGCAGCTAAATTGCGCCGTTGAGATGGATTGGAGAGGAGATTAACGGCCGTTGCGGGTCAGTTTTTCCAGATCGGACTCGATCTCGGTGATTTTGTTCGACACCACATTTTCCAGATGACGAAGATCTTCCAGAATTTTGCGCTTAAGATCGACTTCAACCTGATCCCGTTGACAGATTTGATCGAGTTCGTCGATCACATAGCGCAGGTTGGGGCTGATTTCCTGAATTTCTTTATAGCCCTGACTGATATTATCGGCGACCACGGTTTTACGCTGGCGCGGATATTTAAACTTCACGCTTTTGGCGAAGAACTCGCCCTTATCTTTGCGGAAGTAAATTTTCAGAATGTCATTACTGGCTTCCTGACGCAGGCTGTAACGGTCAATGTCTTCGGGATTACTGATGCCCAGGCCTTTCAGATTGTCATACATAGCGGGAGTTCCTGATTGAAGTTTAAGGTGTTCCGGCTGCGCGTTGTGAATAGTGCGTGGGACCGTGCCGGCATGCGAACAGAGAAGTCCTCTGTCACGCTGGCTGCGTTTACGCCTTATCTTCACTCGGCTCGCTTATTCCGGACGTCTGCGCTAAATGTAGACGCAAAAGTCACAGCACGGTCCAGATTAGGAGGTAATTACTTAAATTGATGGCGCGGATTATCGCCTGGTTAATGCGCAATAGCATCAGTTATTTCGCGGCGTAAAACAGGTTGGGCAGGGCGGGTTCGTAAAGGAAAGTTTACGGGCCACGCAGAGTGGCCCGTGGGGGTTAGTCGATGGTGCGCAGCAGTTCGTTGATACCCACTTTGCCACGCGTTTTCGCGTCGACTTTCTTCACTATCACCGCGCAGTAGAGGCTGTAGCTGCCATCTTTGGAAGGCAGGTTACCGGATACCACCACGGAACCGGCGGGGACGCGTCCGTAATGCACTTCGCCGGTTTCCCTATCGTAGATTTTGGTGCTCTGGCCGATATAGACGCCCATGGAGATGACCGCGCCTTCTTCCACGATCACGCCTTCAACGATCTCTGAACGTGCGCCGATAAAGCAGTTATCTTCGATGATGGTCGGATTTGCCTGCAGCGGTTCCAGCACGCCGCCGATGCCCACGCCGCCGGAGAGGTGCACATTTTTACCAATCTGGGCACAGGAGCCTACGGTAGCCCAGGTATCAACCATAGAACCTTCATCGACATAGGCGCCGATATTGACATAAGAAGGCATCAGCACGGTGTTACGCGCAATATAGGCTCCCTGACGCACAGCCGCAGGCGGAACCACGCGGAAACCTTCCTGTTTGAAACGGGCCTCATCGTAGTCGGCAAATTTCATCGGCACTTTGTCGTAGAAGCGGCTTTCAGCGCCTTCAATCACCTGATTGTCATTGATGCGAAAAGAGAGGAGTACCGCCTTTTTCAGCCATTGATGAGTGATCCACTGACCATCGACTTTTTCCGACACGCGCAGGGCGCCGCTGTCGAGCAGGGCAATCACCTGGCTGACGGCTTCCCGCGTGATGCTGTCGACGTTAGCGGGCGTGATCTCGGCGCGACGCTCAAAGGCGCTCTCAATAACATTCTGTAATTGTTGCATTAATTCAGATTTCCTGTATCCAGTCATCGTTCAGAAGCGGGCGCGATTACCGCCCGTTCATGCCCGAAAGGCCGTTTGCACGACCCCGCCAGGCGTGTAAATATTTCAATCCGGGTCACACTTTATCGTTTGGATTAAGGGCTTCTGTCAACCGTTGTTGTAACAGTTCCCGCAATTCCGGACTCAGTGCCCGGCGTTCGCTGTTGGCCAGAATAAATAAATCCTCCACCCGCTCGCCGATCGTACTGATGCGTGCGCCGTGCAGAGAGACGCCCAGGTCAGCAAAAACTTCCCCCACCCTGGCGAGCAGGCCGGGCTGATCCAGCGCGATCAGCTCCATGTAGGTGCGCCGGTCGGTGTGGGTGGGCAGGTATTTCGCTTCCGTCTCCACGCTGAAATGTTTAAGGCGGGCAGAGGGGCGACGCAGTCTGGGCGGCTGCCAGGTTGTCTGGCCAATCGCCTGCTCCAGCGCCTGTCTGATCATCTCATGACGATCTCCCGCCAGCGGGCTACCGTCCGGTTCCAGCACGATAAAGGTATCCATTGCCATTCCGTCGCGGCTGGTAAAAATCTGCGCGTCATGCACGCTCAGATTGCGCCGGTCCAGCTCACCGGCGACGGTGGCGAACAGATAGGGACGGTCCGGGCTCCAGATAAAGATTTCGGTCCCGCCGCGGGTGGCCTGCGGGCTGACCAGCACCAGCGGCTGACTCAGATCGTGGTTCATCAGGTGACGGGCATGCCAGGCCAGCTGGTTCGGCGTGTGGCGCAGGAAATAGTCTGCGCGACAGCGTCCCCAGATATTATGCAGCGCCTGTTCATCAATGTTATCCATCCGCAGCAGCGCCAGCGCCTGAAGACGGTGATGACGCACCCGCTCCCGCAGATCCGGGCTGTTTTCCATGCCACGGCGAAGCTGCTTCTCCGTCGCAAAGAAGAGTTCCCGCAGCAGGCTCTGTTTCCAGCTGTTCCAGAGATTTTCATTGGTGGCGCAGATATCCGCGACCGTCAGGCAGACCAGATAGCGCAGCCGGTTCTCGTTCTGCATAACTTCGGAAAATTGCTGTATTTCAGCCGGGTCCTGAATATCCCTGCGCTGGGCGGTCACCGACATCAGCAGGTGATGGCGAACCAGCCAGGCCACCAGCTGCGTTTCACGGGAGTTCAGGCCGTGCAGTTCGGCGAACGCCTGAACATCCTGAGCGCCCAATATGGAGTGATCGCCCCCGCGCCCTTTGGCAATATCATGGAACAGCGCCGCGATCAGCAGGAGTTCCCGCTGGGGCAGCCGCGGCCAGATCTCCACGCAGAGCGGGTGACGCGGGCGGGTTGCTTCATCCGCAAAGCTCTCCAGTTTTTGCAGTACCCGGATAGTATGCTCATCAACGGTATAAGCATGGAACAGGTCAAACTGCATCTGGCCGACGATATTCCCCCACTGCGGCATATAGGCCCAGAGCACGCTGTGGCGATGCATCGGCACCAATGCCCGGCTGACCGCGCCCGGATGACGCAGAATGGCGAGAAACAGCGTGCGCGCTTCCGGGATCTGACATAACGGCTGTTTAAGACGGCGACGCGCATGCCGGAGATGGCGAAGCGTGGTGGAATAGATGCCGGTAATTTTGGGGGTGCGCACCATGGTATAAAACATGCGCATGATCGCTTCCGGCTGGCGGGTAAACAACTCTTCATCAATCAGGTCGATAAGCGTCCCCCGCAGCTGGAATTCATGATCGATCGGTCGCGGTTTCTCATCCTCGCCCAGGGCCAGAATCGCCTCGTCAAAAAGCTGCAGCAGCATCTGATTCAGCTCGCTGATGCGCCGGGTGACGCGGTAAAAATCCTTCATCATCCGTTCGACCGGCTCGTTACCTTCCCCCTCATAATCAAGCCGCTGCGCCACGTTGAGCTGGCGATCGAACAGCAGGCGATTATCGTAGCGGGGCAGGGAGAGGTGCAGGGCGAAGCGGATACGCCAGAGAAAGCTCTGACACTCATTCAGCTCGTTACGCTCGGCCTGGGTCAGAAAACCGAAGCCCACCATCTCATCCAGCGAGGTGGCGCCGAAATGCCGCCGCGCCACCCACAGCAGCGTGTGAATATCGCGCAGCCCGCCGGGACTGCTTTTGATGTCCGGCTCAAGGTTATAGCTGGTGCCGTGATAGCGCTGGTGGCGGGCCTGCTGCTCCTCAATTTTCGCTGCAAAGAAGCGATCGGAGGGCCAGAATCCGTCGCTGAAAATATTCTTTTGCAGCTCCAGAAACAGCGCCACGTCGCCGCACAGCATGCGGGATTCAATCAGGTTCGTCGCAACCGTCAGGTCGGAAAGCCCTTCCAGCAGACACTCTTCCAGCGTTCTGACACTGTGGCCGACTTCCAGCTTCAGATCCCACATCAGGGTCAGCAGCTCGCTGGTCCGCTGGGCGTTTTCTGCTGAAAGAGGAGTACGGCTGAGGATCAGCACGTCAATGTCCGAAAGGGGATGCAGCTCGCCGCGCCCGTAGCCGCCGACGGCGACCAGCGCGATATTCTGCTGGCGAGAAAAGCCGAAAAAGCGCCACAGGCGGCGCAAGAGACGGTCGATAAACAGCGTCCGGGCCTCAATCAGCGACTCGGCGTCCGCACCTTCGTCAAACGCGCCAGCCAAACCCTGCTGAAATTGCTCCAGATGCTGCTTCAGCACGTCGCGCGTCAGCGCGTCGTTATTCCAGCCAGCGGGCGAATCGGTCAGCCCATACTCTTTCAGTGTCCTGGTCACGCAGTGCTCCTGGTTCTCTCCACAAAGGGACAAAATAGCGATCGACTGCTGCGACAATAGCGCCCCCGGACGCCTGAGATCAAAAAAAACCGGCCTCAGCCGGTTTTTTTCTTTTCCGTCGTGCTTACGCCTCGTGCGTCAGAATGGCCGGAATGGTGTCATCTTTACGCAGCGTCATAATTTCACAGCCGTTTTCGGTCACCACGATGGTGTGCTCATACTGCGCGGAGAGGCTGCGATCCTTGGTTTTTACCGTCCAGCCATCTTTCATACTGCGGATACGGTAATCCCCGGCATTGACCATCGGTTCGATGGTGAACGCCATACCGGGCTGAAGCACCACGCCGCCGTCATCGGCATCGTAGTGCAGCACCTGAGGCTCCTCATGGAAACCCTTGCCGATGCCGTGGCCGCAGTACTCGCGCACCACGGAGAAATCCTGCGCCTCCACGAACTTCTGGATTTCACGGCCAATCGTCCGCAAGCGGATACCCGGCTTAACCATCCGCAGCGCCAGGTAGAGGCTTTCCTGAGTGACGCGGCACAGACGCTCGCCCTGAATGGTTGGCTTACCGGCAATAAACATTTTTGAGGTATCGCCGTGGTATTCATCCTTGATGACCGTAACGTCAATGTTGACGATATCGCCATCCTTCAGGATTTTTTCATCACTCGGAATACCGTGGCAGACCACCTCGTTAACCGAAATACAGACGGATTTCGGAAAGCCGTGATAGCCAAGGCTGGCAGAAACCGCCTGCTGGGTATTGACGATATAGTCGTGACACAGACGATCCAGTTCACCGGTGCTGACGCCCGGCTTAACGTGCTCTTCGATCATCTCAAGCACTTCTGCTGCGAGGCGACCGGCCACGCGCATCTTTTCAATTTCTTCAGGGGTCTTGATTGTAATTGCCATTAATTTTGTCCGCAGGTGCCGATAATTTCGGCAATAATAGAGGAAGTGCAGCAATGTTAGCAGCCTGCCCTGGCTCTGCCAATTGCAGTTTGTCCGCGGCGGCGTCTGGGCAACAAACATTGGCTTCACAGGCTGCTTTATGATATAAAGCGCGCCGACGATTCTCTGTGAGTCCGTTTACAGGGAAACGCATAAATCTCACTATGTGTAAATAACACACATGTATCGACACATACACCGGGGTGCCTTCAACGCCTGCGTCAGCAGCGGAGAGGTCGGTTGTATGGGATACATGGAGGCTTAACCCCAAACATTTTATAGAGGTAATCATGGCAACTGTTTCCATGCGCGACATGCTCAAGGCTGGTGTACACTTCGGTCACCAGACCCGTTACTGGAACCCGAAAATGAAGCCATTCATCTTCGGTGCTCGTAACAAGGTTCACATCATCAACCTTGAAAAAACCGTACCAATGTTCAACGACGCTCTGGCTGAGCTGACCAAAATCTCTTCCCGTAAAGGTAAGATCCTGTTCGTTGGTACCAAGCGCGCTGCAAGCGAAGCGGTAAAAGAGTCTGCGCTGAGCTGTGACCAGTTCTTCGTAAACCATCGCTGGTTGGGTGGCATGCTGACTAACTGGAAAACCGTTCGTCAGTCCATCAAGCGTCTGAAAGACCTGGAAACTCAGTCTCAGGACGGCACCTTCGACAAGCTGACCAAGAAAGAAGCGCTGATGCGTAACCGTGAACTGGCCAAGCTGGAAAACAGCCTGGGCGGGATCAAAGACATGGGCGGTCTGCCGGACGCACTGTTCGTTGTTGATGCTGACCACGAACACATCGCGATCAAAGAAGCAAACAACCTGGGTATCCCGGTATTTGCTATCGTTGATACCAACTCTGATCCAGACGGCGTAGATTACATCATCCCAGGTAACGACGATGCAATCCGTGCTGTAAACCTGTACCTGACCGCCGTAGCGACTACCGTACGCGAAGGTCGCTCTCAGGATCTGGCTCAGCAGGCTGAAGAAAACCTCGCCGAAGCTGAGTAATAAGGATTGCTCTGAATCAGAGCCCTTATATCCGACACGCTTCCTCCCCAGGGAGGAAGGTGAAGGGTAAAATCAGATGTTAATCTGTAAGGGGCCTTTGTTGGCCCCTTTATTTTTTTCGAATTCGCTTTGCCGGCTGTCACAATCGGCGGGGCAGAATGTTTCTCCCGAGAACAGGCACAGGCGAGGATCGTTTCATCGCGACCTGCCGCTGTGCTGAGCTAACCGAGGATTAGAGAATGGCTGATATTACTGCTGCTCTGGTAAAAGAACTGCGCGAGCGCACTGGCGCTGGCATGATGGATTGTAAGAAAGCGCTGACCGAAGCCAACGGCGACATCGAGCTGGCAATCGAAAACATGCGTAAATCTGGCGCGATCAAAGCGGCGAAAAAAGCAGGCAACGTAGCTGCTGACGGCGTGATCAAAACCAAAATCGACGGCAACTTCGGCGTGATTCTGGAAGTTAACTGCCAGACTGACTTCGTGGCTAAAGATAGCGGTTTCCAGGCATTCGCTGACAAAGTGCTGGAAGCGGCTGTTGCAGGCAAAATCTCTGACGTTGAAGTGCTGAAAGCACAGTTCGAAGATGAGCGCGTGGCGCTGGTTGCCAAGATCGGTGAGAACATCAACATTCGCCGCATCGCAATCCTGGAAGGCGACGTGCTGGGCAGCTACCTGCACGGCGCGCGTATCGGCGTTCTGATTGCAGCTAAAAGCGCAGACGAAGAACTGGTTAAGCAGCTGGCGATGCACGTCGCGGCAAGCAAGCCAGAATTCGTTAAGCCAGAAGATGTTTCTGCCGACGTCGTAGAGAAAGAGTACCAGGTTCAGCTGGACATCGCTATGCAGTCCGGCAAGCCGAAAGAAATCGCAGAGAAAATGGTTGAAGGCCGCATGAAGAAATTCACCGGCGAAGTTTCTCTGACCGGTCAGCCTTTCGTTATCGACCCGAGCAAAACCGTTGGTCAGCTGCTGAAAGAGAAAAATGCAGACGTGACTAACTTCATCCGCTTTGAAGTGGGTGAAGGCATCGAGAAAGCGACAACCGATTTCGCAGCAGAAGTTGCGGCGATGTCCAAGCAGTCTTAATGCCTGATAAGAACCGCCAATCGGCGGTTCTTTTTTGTCTGCGCTTTGCGCCCGCTATTTTCAGTCTCATCCCAATAGCTTTTCTATGACGCTAAGAGGATGATAGATCAGATTTAACTCCTCATATCGTAGCAACCATCCAGGAAAAAACACCATGGCGACCAATGCAAAACCTGTTTATCAACGTATCCTGCTGAAACTGAGCGGCGAAGCTCTGCAAGGTGCCGAAGGCTTCGGTATTGATGCAAGCGTGCTGGATCGTATGGCTCAGGAGATCAAAGAGCTGGTAGAACTGGGCATTCAGGTGGGGGTGGTTATCGGTGGTGGTAATCTGTTCCGTGGCGCCGGCCTTGCGCAGGCTGGAATGAATCGCGTCGTTGGCGACCATATGGGCATGCTGGCGACCGTGATGAACGGTCTGGCGATGCGCGATGCGCTGCACCGTGCCTATGTGAACGCCCGCCTGATGTCCGCGATCCCGCTTAACGGCGTCTGTGATAACTACAGCTGGGCAGAGGCGATCAGCCTGCTGCGCAACAACCGCGTGGTGATTTTCTCTGCCGGTACCGGTAACCCGTTCTTTACCACCGATTCGGCCGCCTGCCTGCGCGGCATTGAAATTGAAGCGGACGTGGTGCTGAAGGCCACCAAAGTAGACGGCGTTTATTCAGCCGATCCGGTTAAAAACCCGGATGCGACGCTCTACGATCAGATCAGCTACACTGACGTACTGGATAAAGAGCTGAAGGTAATGGATCTTGCCGCGTTCACGCTGGCTCGTGACCATAAACTGCCTATCCGCGTGTTTAATATGAATAAGCCGGGTGCGCTCCGCCGCGTGGTAATGGGTGAAAAAGAAGGCACTCTCATTACGCAATAATATCTGTCGGGGCGTAAAATAGAGTATATTCTGCCTTCGCGGTGCATTAACGCGCTACACTCAGAAACAACGACGCTTATTTGAAACCGGCCCGGCTGCACAGGGTCGGGTATTTCAATCAGAATCCAAGGGTTCCAACGTGATTAACGAAATCAGAAAAGATGCTGAAACGCGCATGGAAAAATGCGTGGAAGCATTCAAAAACCATATCAGCAAAATCCGTACCGGCCGCGCTTCCCCAAGCATCCTTGACGGGATTATGGTCGAATATTACGGTTCTGCAACGCCGCTGCGCCAGCTGGCCAGCGTCACGGTAGAAGATTCACGCACGCTGAAAATCAACGTGTTTGACCGCTCCATCAGCGCCGCCGTCGAAAAAGCGATCATGTCCTCCGATCTGGGCCTGAATCCAAGCTCGGCGGGCAGCGATATCCGCGTTCCTCTTCCTGCCCTGACCGAAGAGCGTCGTAAAGACCTGATCAAAGTGGTTCGCGGTGAAGCAGAGCAGGGACGTGTCTCCGTGCGTAACGTACGTCGTGATGCAAACGACAAAGTCAAAGCGCTGCTGAAAGACAAAGAAATCAGTGAAGACGAAGAGCGTCGTTCACAGGAAGATATCCAGAAAATGACCGACGTCTTCATCAAAAAAGTGGATGTGGCGCTGGCAGAAAAAGAAGCGGAGCTGATGGACTTCTGAGTTCACTGGGCTTCGATAAAACGCCGTACAGATTACCGTTCATTTGAGTGGTCAGTCTTACGGCGTTTTGCATTTACTTTCCTCTCTGAAGAATCCGGCAAGCAGGCCCGTTTCTCAGTTCACTCTACAGAGCACTCTCATGAAGCAATTGACGATCCTCGGTTCAACCGGCTCTATCGGCACCAGCACGCTGGCGGTTGTTCGCGCTAACCCACATCTGTTTGCCGTTAAGGCACTGGTGGCCGGACGTAACGTTGAGCGAATGGCGGAACAGTGTCAGGCGTTCCGGCCAGAGTGGGCAGCCATGTCAGATGAGGCGTCGGCCAGGGCGCTGAGACTTCGTCTGAAAAGCATGAACGTGGCGACCGTTGTGTTGAGTGGTGAACAGGCCGCCTGCGATCTTGCGTCACTTGATGAGGTCGATCAGGTTATGGCGGCGATCGTGGGTGCGGCAGGATTAATGCCTACCCTGGCCGCAATTCGGGCGGGTAAACAGGTGCTTCTCGCAAATAAAGAGTCGCTTGTCACCTGCGGCCAACTTTTTCTGGAGGCGGTCAGCGCCTCAAAAGCCCAGCTGCTGCCCGTTGACAGCGAGCATAACGCCATTTTTCAGAGTTTGCCTGCTTCCCTCCAGCAACAGTTAGGGTACGCTTCTCTGGAAGATAATGGCATTGACAGCATTATCCTTACGGGGTCAGGTGGCCCCTTCCGGGAAACGCCGCTGGCTGACCTGGCGCAGATGACGCCGGATCAGGCCTGCGCGCACCCGAACTGGTCAATGGGGCGAAAGATCTCTGTTGATTCGGCCACCATGATGAACAAAGGTTTAGAATATATCGAAGCCCGCTGGCTGTTTAACGCAGCCGACGCCCAGATGGAAGTGATCCTGCATCCGCAGTCGGTGATCCACTCTATGGTGCGTTACCGCGATGGCAGCGTACTGGCCCAGCTGGGGTCGCCGGATATGCGTACGCCGATTGCCCATGTGATGGCGTGGCCTCAGCGTGTGCAGTCAGGCGCCACGCCGCTGGATTTCGCCCGCATGGGGGCGATGACCTTCGCTGAGCCGGATTACGCCCGCTATCCCTGTCTGAAGCTGGCCATCGACGCCTGTGAAGCAGGGCAGTCAGCCACCACCGCGCTGAATGCCGCCAACGAAATTGCCGTCTCGGCATTTCTGGATGCGCAGATTCGCTTTACCGATATTGCGGCGGTTAATATGACCGTGCTGGAGACGCTCTCCTGTCCAGAACCGACCAGCGTTGAAGCTGTACTGGAGATCGATCGCCAGGCGCGCGCCGTTGCGACCGCCTGTTTGCCGCGTTTTAGCGCGGCCCGGTAATTCCGCGAATTAGCCTGCCGCCATTTGTGAGGCGGAAGCGGAGATGATATAGTCTCCGGCCGCTAATTAAGATTTCAGATGCGATGAAGCGGTAATGCAGGCCGTGTGAAACACGGCTTTTTTGCGTCAGGCGGGTGAGATATTTCAGAAACTTGCATATTTCTGAGCAAAGGAAATGATTACGCGTTATGTCGTCCGAAAATCAAAACAAGACCGATGACCTGCAGGGGGAAAACCCCCGTCACGTGGCCATCATTATGGATGGCAATGGCCGCTGGGCTAAGAACCAGGGGAAACTGCGCATTTCGGGCCATAAAGCCGGCGTGAAATCCGTACGCCGCGCCGTCAGTTTTGCCGTCAGCAATAAGCTGGACGCGCTGACGCTTTACGCCTTCAGCAGCGAAAACTGGAATCGTCCTCCGCAGGAAGTGATGGCGCTGATGGAGCTTTTCGTCTGGGCGCTCGACAGCGAAGTGAAAAGCCTGCACAAGCATAACGTTCGTCTGCGGATTATTGGTGACACAGGTCGCTTTAATTCACGTTTGCAGGAACGTATTCGTCGTGCCGAGGAACTTACTCAACAAAATAATGGACTCACGCTTAACATTGCCGCGAATTATGGCGGACGTTGGGATATTATTCAGGGTGTCAGAAAAATCGCAGAGCAGGTGCAGGAAGGTCTGATTCGTCCGGACCAGATCGGGGAAGATACCCTCTGCCCTTACCTCTGCCTTAATGAGCTGGCGCCGGTGGATCTGGTAATAAGGACGGGAGGAGAGCATCGAATCAGTAACTTTTTGCTGTGGCAGGTCGCCTATGCAGAGTTCTTTTTTACCGATGTTCTCTGGCCTGATTTTGATGAACAAGTTTTTGAAGGTGCACTGAATGCATTTGCACAACGAGAGCGTCGCTTTGGCGGCGCAGCACCCGGCGGCGCCTGAGCGCACTGGGGGTAATCTTTGCTGAAGTCACGCCTGATTACCGCGTTTATACTTATCCCGATTGTGATTGCAGCGCTTTTTCTGCTGCCGCCGCCAGGATTCGCTATCGTTATCCTGGCCGTCTGCATGCTGGCCGCGTGGGAGTGGGGCCAGTTTGCCGGCCTCGCATCGCGGTCACAGCGCATCTGGCTGGCCGTGCTCTGTGGGCTGCTGCTTGTCTTCATGATGTTTACGCTTCCTGCTTACCAGCACGCGCTCCACCTCCCGCAAATCGCCGGCTCGCTCTGGGCCGCGCTGGCATGGTGGATTGCCGCGCTGCTGCTGGTCCTCTCCTATCCTGCTTCTGCTTCCCTGTGGCGTCACTCGCGTCCGCTCCGTCTGCTGTTTGGCGCGCTGACCATTGTTCCCTTTTTCTGGGGCATGCTGACGCTTCGCCAGTATCACTACGACTCCGACCATTTCGCCGGTGCCTGGTGGCTGCTCTATGTGATGCTGCTCGTCTGGGGAGCGGACTCCGGCGCCTATATGTTTGGCCGTCTTTTCGGCAAGCATAAACTGGCGCCCCGGGTTTCGCCGGGTAAAACCTGGGAAGGTTTTTTCGGTGGCCTGCTTACTTCCGCGCTGATTTCCTGGCTGTTTGGCCTGTGGGCGCCGCTGAGCGTTCCGCCGCTGACGCTGTTAGTCTGTTCGATTGTGGCCGCGCTGGCGTCGGTGCTTGGCGACCTGACCGAAAGTATGTTCAAACGCGAGGCGGGTATTAAAGATAGTGGAAATCTGATCCCCGGCCATGGCGGCATTCTCGATCGCATTGACAGCCTGACGGCTGCCGTTCCGGTGTTTGCCTGCCTGCTTCTGCTGGTCTTCGGGACGATATAAGGGACTTTATGCTGAGCATTCTCTGGAGCCTGGGCGCCTTTATCATCGCGCTGGGCGTGTTAATCACCGTGCATGAGTTTGGCCACTTCTGGGTGGCCCGCCGCTGTGGCGTCAAGGTGGAGCGCTTTTCGATCGGTTTTGGTAAGGCGCTCTGGCGGCGCACCGATCGCCAGGGAACGGAATATGTTATTGCGCTGATCCCCCTCGGCGGCTACGTGAAGATGCTTGATGAGCGTGTCGATACCGTCCCGCCTGAACTCCGCCACCAGTCTTTTAATAATAAAACCGTCCTGCAGCGCGCCGCGATTATCGGCGCAGGTCCCCTTGCTAATTTTCTGTTTGCTATTTTCGCCTGGTGGCTGGTCTTCATTATCGGCGTGCCTGGCGTGAAGCCCGTTATTGGTGAAATAGTAAGCGGTTCGCCAGCGGCAACGGCGCAAATTTCGCCGGGTATGGAACTTAAAGCCGTTGATGGTATCGAAACGCCTGACTGGGATGCTGTGCGGATGGCGCTGGTTGCGAAAATTGGCGACCCGGAAACCGTCATCAGCGTAGCGCCTTTCGGTACCTCTCTGGTGACGGAAAAGCGGGTAGATTTGCGCAACTGGCACTTCGAGCCTGACCGGCAGGATCCGGTCACCTCGCTGGGCATTCAGCCTCGCGGACCCAGGATAGAATCTGTCCTGGCAGAAGTGCAGGCTGACTCTGCGGCAGAAAAAGCGGGTTTGCAAGCGGGCGACAGGATCGTTAAAGTCGATGGTCAGTCGCTTGACCGGTGGCAGCAATTCGCCGCGCTGGTACGGGATAATCCCGACACCGCGCTGCGGGTGGAAGTGATGCGACAGGGAAAACCTGTTGAGCTGACGCTGACGCCTGACGTGAAGCCGGGCAACAAAGCAGAAGGGTTCGCCGGGGTTATCCCGCGCATTGAGCCGCTAGCGGACGAATATAAAACGGTCCGTCAGTATGGGCCGTTTGCCGCAGTCGGCGAGGCCAGCGCCAAGACCTGGCAGCTAATGAAGCTGACGGTGACGATGCTGGGCAAACTGATTGTAGGCGAAGTAAAGTTGAACAATCTCAGCGGGCCGATATCTATCGCCCAGGGTGCTGGGATGTCGGCGGAATATGGTTTGATTTACTACCTGATGTTTCTGGCGTTAATCAGCGTCAATCTCGGTATCATCAACCTGTTTCCACTGCCGGTATTAGATGGTGGACATTTGCTGTTTCTGGCGATCGAAAAGATCAAAGGTGGGCCGGTGTCTGAGCGAGTTCAGGACTTCAGTTATCGCATTGGCTCGGTTTTGCTGGTGCTGTTAATGGGGCTTGCACTATTCAATGATTTCTCGCGGTTGTAGGGACCAGAAAGAAGCGGGCTAAGGTCAGTCAGCGCGAAATTTTACCAGGATGTCCGGCTTACTGCGGTAAGCGTGCCTTCCCGGCAGGGTTTCAACCCGGCACGATCGCCGCATCAGCACTTTCTCCTGCTCCACTGAGAACCAGTTAGGAAGAATGCATAACAACGATGGCGATGAAAAAGTTGCTCATAGCGTCGCTGCTGTTTAGCAGCGCTACCGTATACGCGGCAGACGGCTTCGTAGTGAAGAATATTCATTTCGAAGGCCTACAGCGAGTCGCCGTCGGGGCGGCCTTGCTCAGCATGCCGGTTCGCGTTGGGGATACCATCTCCGATGACGATATCGGTAATACGATCCGCGCCCTCTTTGCGACAGGGAACTTCGAGGATGTGCAGGTTCTGCGCGATGGCACCACGCTTATCGTGCAGGTAAAGGAACGCCCTACCATCGCCAGCATTACCTTCTCAGGTAATAAAGCGGTGAAAGACGACATGCTGAAGCAGAACCTTGAAGCTTCCAGCGTGCGCGTGGGTGAAGCCCTGGACCGCACGACCATCTCATCCATTGAGAAAGGTCTGGAAGACTTCTACTACAGCGTCGGCAAATACAGCGCCAGCGTCAAAGCGGTAGTCACGCCGCTTCCGCGTAACCGCGTCGACCTGAAGCTGGTGTTCACCGAAGGCGTCTCGGCCAAAATCCAACAAATTAACGTGGTGGGTAACAAAGCTTTCAGTTCTGAAGAGCTGATTTCCCGCTTCCAGCTGCGCGATGAAGTTCCATGGTGGAACGTGGTCGGCGATCGCAAATATCAGAAGCAGAAACTGGCGGGCGATCTCGAAACCCTGCGCAGCTTCTACCTCGATCGTGGCTATGCCCGCTTTAATATCGACTCCACGCAGGTAAGCCTGACGCCGGACAAGAAGGGTATCTACATCACGATCAACGTGACCGAAGGCGATCAGTATAAGCTTTCCGGCGTGGTGGTGAACGGCAGCATGGCGGGGCATTCAGCGGAAGTTGAAGCGCTGACCAAAATCAAGCCGGGCGAGCTTTATAACGGCGCCAAAGTGACCCGCATGGAAGATGACATCAAAAAAATGCTGGGCCGCTATGGTTATGCCTATCCACGCGTGGTGACGCAGCCAGAGATCAACGACGCGGATAAAACCGTGAAGCTGCGCGTTAACGTGGATGCCGGCAACCGTTACTACGTGCGTAAAGTGCGCTTTGAAGGTAACGACACCTCTAAAGATGCCGTCCTGCGCCGCGAAATGCGTCAGATGGAAGGCGCATGGCTGGGCAGCGACCTGGTTGAACAGGGGAAAGAGCGCCTTAACCGTACCGGCTATTTCGAAACGGTAGATACCGATACGCAGCGCGTACCCGGCTCGCCCGATCAGGTCGACGTGGTATACAAGGTCAAAGAGCGCAACACCGGTACCTTTAACTTTGGCGTCGGTTACGGCACCGAAAGCGGCGTAAGCTTCCAGGTCGGCGTGACCCAGGAAAACTGGCTGGGAACCGGCAATACCGTTGGCATCAGCGGCACCAAAAACGACTACCAGACCTATGCTGAATTCTCCCTGACCGATCCTTACTTCACGGTAGATGGCGTCAGCCTGGGTGGACGCGTATTCTACAATGACTTTAAAGCTGATGATGCGGACCTCTCTGACTATACCAACAAGAGCTATGGTTTAGACGGCACGCTGGGCTTCCCGGTCAACGAGAACAACACGCTGCGCGTAGGGCTGGGGTATGTGCATAACGACCTCTCCAACATGCAGCCGCAGGTGGCGATGTACCGCTACCTTGAGTCCGTAGGTCAGAACCCGGATCGCGGCAGCAGGGAAACCTACGAAGCGGATGACTTCACCTTTAACTACGGCTGGACATACAATAACCTCGATCGGGGCTTCTTCCCGACCTCGGGTAACCGTACCAACCTGAACGGTAAAGTGACCATTCCTGGCTCGGATAACGCCTTCTACAAAGCGACGCTGGATACTCAGCAGTACGTGCCGCTGAATCAGGATCGTACCTGGGTTCTGTTAGGACGCGGACGCGTAGGTTACGGCGACGGTCTGGATGGTAAAGAGCTGCCGTTCTATGAAAACTTCTACGCGGGTGGCTCAAGCACCGTACGTGGTTTCCGCTCTAACACCATCGGTCCGAAGGCGGCTTACTACAACAATAATTCGAACAACTGCTCAGGCGCTGCGGCGCTGTGTAGTTCGAACGATGCGGTTGGTGGTAATGCCATGGCAACAGCCAGCGCCGAGTTGATTACGCCAACGCCGTTCCTGAGCGAGAAGTATGCGAATTCGGTACGAACCTCTCTGTTCGTGGATGCAGGTACGACCTGGGATACCAACTGGGAGAACACTGCGGAAACGCGCGCAGCGGGTATTCCAGACTACAGCGAGGCGGGCAATATCCGCCTGTCGGCAGGTCTGGCGCTGCAGTGGATGTCGCCACTTGGCCCGCTGGTGTTCTCTTACGCCCAGCCGTTCAAAAAGTATGATGGAGACAAGGCCGAACAGTTCCAGTTTAATATTGGCAAAACCTGGTAACGCGGTTTAACAGGGAAGTCGTGAAAGTGAGTATCGCGCCGTTTACTGGCAATCCTTAAGGATTGCCTTAACGCGCAACACCTGTGTCGAAGACACAAACGTTGAAGGTAAGGAGTTTATAGTGAAAAAGTTGTTGTGTGCCGCAGGCCTCTCTATCGCTCTGGCGGTTTCCGCCGGCGCTCAGGCTGCTGATAAGATTGCAGTGGTGAACGTTTCCAGCATTTTCCAACAGTTACCGGCGCGAGCAACAGTTGCCAAACAGCTTGA
Organism: Pantoea sp. FN060301; assembly: GCA_050410775.1. Classification (GTDB taxonomy): domain Bacteria; phylum Pseudomonadota; class Gammaproteobacteria; order Enterobacterales; family Enterobacteriaceae; genus Erwinia. Next base: position 3,327,495 of record CP191229.1, on the reverse strand, counting down.
GAATGAGTTTAAGGGCCGTGCAACTGAACTGCAGAAAATGGAGCGCGACCTGCAAGGCAAAATGCAGCGTTTACAGCGTGACGGCTCAACCATGAAGGCCAGCGAACGCAGCCGCATGGAAAAAGACGTGATGGCGCAGCGTGAAACCTTCTCTTCTAAAGCGCAGGCTTTTGAGCAGGATAACCGCCGTCGTCAGGCTGAAGAGCGTAATAAAATCCTGAGCCGTATTCAGGATGCCGTCAAAAAAGTGGCCGATGACGAAGGCTACGATGTGGTCATCGATGCTAACGCTGTGGCTTACGCAGGTAAATCTAAAGACATCACCTCTGATGTTCTGAAACAGGTTAAATAATCGATGTCTTCAATTCGACTGGCTGATTTAGCCCAGCAGTTGGATGCAGATTTGCACGGAGATGGCGAACTCGTCATCTCCGGCATTGCTTCTATGCAATCCGCCCAATCCGGTCAAATCACTTTTCTCTCTAACAGCCGCTATCGTGAACAGCTCGCAGCCTGCCAGGCTTCTGCCGTGGTGTTGACGGAAGCGGATCTGGAATGTTTTAACGGCGCGGCACTGGTGGTGAAAGATCCCTATCTGACCTATGCCCGTATGGCGCAGATCCTGGACAGCACCCCGCAGCCGGCGCAGAATATTGCTGCCAGCGCCGCAATCGATCCCAGCGCAAAACTCGGCAACAACGTCGCCATCGGTGCCAATGCGGTTATCGAATCGGACGTGGTGCTGGGCGATAACGTGGTGATCGGCGCTGGCTGTTTCATTGGCAAACGTACCCGTATTGGGGCCGGTAGCCGCCTGTGGGCCAACGTCTCGGTCTATCACGAAGTGCAGATCGGCGAACGCTGCTTGATCCAGTCCGGCACGGTGATTGGCGCAGATGGCTTCGGTTATGCGAACGATCGCGGCAACTGGGTGAAAATTCCCCAGCTGGGCACGGTGATTATCGGCGACCGCGTGGAAATTGGCGCCTGCACCACCATCGATCGTGGCGCGTTGGATAACACTCAGATCGGGAATGGTGTTATCATAGATAACCAGTGTCAGATTGCCCATAACGTTGTGATCGGCGACAACACCGCTGTGGCGGGTGGCGTCATCATGGCCGGCAGTCTGAAAATTGGCCGCTACTGTATGATCGGCGGCGCAAGCGTAATTAATGGTCACATGGAAATTTGTGACAAAGTAACGGTAACCGGAATGGGAATGGTGATGCGACCTATCACTGAACCTGGGGTATACTCGTCCGGGATTCCGCTACAACCCAATAAAACCTGGCGCAAAACAGCTGCTCTGGTGATGAATATCGATGAGTTAAGCAAACGCTTAAAAGCCATCGAGCGCAAAGTCGTAAAAGACTAAGCGCCATACCAGACGGCGACAAGCTTTCAGTATCTGCGCTCGCTGAAACGACGATGCGACAGTGATACGTTCATGGGATGCTCACCGCTCCGGCAACGTTCACGTCGCCCGTTCTGCTGTTGCTCTCGGCGAGACGGATAGAAATATAATGCTAAGCATAGAAAGCTTTGCGTACGGGAACTGATTTGCGGCCTGCGGAGGATCTGACGATCTTTGCAGGCCGTGTTATTGATGCCATCAGAAATTTTTAGGACAGGAAGAGTATTTTGACTACTGAAACTCATACTCTGAAGATTGAAGAGATTATTGAACTGCTGCCGCACCGCTATCCGTTTCTGCTGGTCGATCGCGTACTGGAATTTGAAGAACATAAATTTCTGCGAGCGGTAAAAAACGTATCGGTTAACGAACCGTTTTTCCAGGGCCACTTCCCTGGTAAACCGATTTTCCCAGGCGTACTGATTTTAGAAGCCATGGCGCAGGCAACCGGCATTCTGGCGTTTAAAAGCGTTGGCAAACTTGAACCCGGCGAGCTTTACTATTTCGCCGGTATCGATGAAGCGCGCTTCAAGCGCCCGGTTGTTCCAGGCGATCAAATGATCATGGAAGTCACCTTCGAAAAAACCCGCCGTGGTCTGACCCGCTTTAAGGGTGTGGCGACCGTTGACGGTAAAATTGTCTGCGAAGCAACGATGATGTGTGCCCGCAGCCGGGAGGCATGATTTGTGATTGATGATACCGCTGTTATCCATCCGAGTTCCGTCATTGAAGAGGGCGCCATCATTGGCGCTCGTGTTCATATCGGCCCGTTTTGTTTTATTGGGGCTGACGTTGAGATTGGTGAAGGTACCGTACTGAAGTCTCACGTGGTGGTAAACGGCCATACCCGCATTGGTAAAGACAACACCATCTATCAGTTTGCCACTATTGGTGAAGCGAACCAGGATCTCAAATATGCCGGTGAACCTACCCGCGTAGAGATTGGCGATCGCAACAGCATTCGTGAAAGCGTGACGATCCATCGCGGTACGGCGCAGGCTGACGGGCTGACTAAGGTGGGCAGCGATAACCTGTTGATGGTTAACGCGCACATCGCCCACGACTGCGTGATTGGCGATCGCTGTATTCTGGCCAATAACGCGACCCTGGGCGGTCACGTCACGGTAGATGATTTTGCTATTATCGGCGGAATGACGGCGGTACATCAGTTCTGCATTATTGGTGCGCATGTGATGGTGGGCGGCTGCTCCGGCGTTGCTCAGGACGTGCCGCCTTTTGTAATTGCTCAGGGCAACCACGCCACGCCGTTTGGTATCAACCTGGTCGGGCTGGGCCGCCGTGGCTTCAGTAAGGAAGCGCTGCATGCTATCCGCAACGCTTATAAGATCCTCTACCGTAGCGGTAAAACGCTGGAAGAGGCGAAGCCTGAGATCGAAGAGATCGCGCGCAAGCATCCTGAAGTGCAGCCTTTTTATGATTTCTTCGCCCGGTCAACCCGTGGTCTGATCCGTTAACGTATGCGGCCTTTAACGATTGCCCTTGTCGCCGGAGAAACCTCCGGCGATATTCTTGGTGCCGGTCTGATCCGTGCCCTGAAGGAAAAACATCCTGACGCGCACTTTGTTGGCGTGGCGGGCCCGCTGATGCAGGCTGAGGGTTGTGAAGCCTGGTACGAGATGGAAGAGCTGGCGGTGATGGGGATCGTTGAAGTGCTGGAGCGGCTGCCAAGGTTGCTGACTATCCGGCGCGATCTGACCCGACGGTTCAGCGAGCTGCGGCCGGATGTTTTTGTCGGCATTGATGCGCCAGATTTCAACATCACCCTGGAAGGACGACTCAAGCAGCGCGGCATCCGTACGATCCACTACGTCAGTCCTTCCGTCTGGGCCTGGCGTCAGAAGCGCGTTTTCAAGATTGGTCGCTCGACCGATTTGGTGCTGGCGTTTCTTCCTTTTGAAAAAGCCTTCTACGATCGCTATAACGTTCCCTGCCGCTTTATTGGTCATACCATGGCGGATGCGATGCCGATTGCGCCCGATAAGCTGGCCGCGAGGCGCGAGCTTGGTATTGCCGAAGGCACGCCTTGTCTCGCCCTGTTGCCCGGTAGCCGCAGCGCTGAAGTAGAGATGCTCAGCGGCGACTTTCTGCGCACGGCCGCGCTGCTGCGGCAGAAGTGGCCGGATCTGGAAATTGTGGTGCCGCTGGTGAATCCGCGCCGCCGCGAACAGTTTGAAAAAATCAAAGCCGAAGTCGCCCCCGACCTGCCGATGCATCTGCTCGACGGCAAAGGACGCGCAGCCATGATCGCGAGCGATGCGGCGCTGCTGGCGTCGGGCACCGCGGCGCTGGAGTGTATGCTGGCAAAATGCCCGATGGTCGTGGGCTACCGCATGAAGCCCTTCACCTTCTGGCTGGCTAAACGCCTGGTCAAAACCGATTACGTCTCCCTGCCTAATCTGCTGGCGGGCCGTGAGCTGGTCAAAGAGCTGCTTCAGGATGAGTGCCGTCCTGATTTACTCGCCGCAGCGCTTGAACCGCTGCTGGCCGAAGGGGAACCCCGCCAGCGCCTGCTCGCTACCTTTGCGGAGCTGCATCATCAGATCCGCTGGAACGCCGATGAGCAGGCCGCGGCGGCCGTACTGGAACTCTGTTCATGAGTGAATTTATTTATCCTTTCGCTTCCCGCATCGCCGGTGTGGATGAAGTTGGGCGGGGTCCGCTGGTCGGTGCCGTCGTCACCGCCGCCGTTATTCTCGATCCGGCAAAGCCGATTGTCGGGCTGGCGGATTCAAAAAAGCTGTCAGAGAAGCGTCGTCTGGCGCTCTATGACGAAATCCGCGAAAAAGCGCTGAGCTGGAGCCTGGGGCGGGCTGAGCCGGAGGAGATTGACCAGCTCAATATCCTGCACGCCACCATGCTTGCGATGCAGCGCGCCGTAGCGGGTTTACATATCGCGCCAGATTTTGTATTAATCGATGGCAACCGCTGCCCTGCGCTGCCGGTACCCGCGCAGGCGGTCGTCAAAGGCGACAGCCTGGTGGCCGAAATCAGCGCCGCCTCCATTATGGCGAAAGTGACGCGTGACCGTGAAATGGCGGAGTTAGATCTGCTGTTTCCCGCCTATGGGTTTGCCCAGCACAAAGGCTACCCAACCGCACTGCATCTGGAGAAGCTGAGCCTGTTAGGCGCCACGCCGCACCACCGCCGCAGCTTCGCGCCGGTACGCAATGCGCTACTGGATGCCGAGGTGGCCCTGGCCGCCAGGGTCGCGTTTTAATTCTTTCTCGTCAGCCTTAAGCAGGATTCATCATGGCCGAACCTCGTTTTATTCATCTTCGCGTTCACAGTGACTATTCCATGATCGATGGGCTGGCCAAAACGGGCCCGTTGGTGAAGCGAGCGGCAGAGCTCGGGATGCCTGCGATTGCCATTACCGATTTTACCAACCTCTGTGGGCTGGTGAAGTTTTACGGGACGGCACACGCGCAGGGGATGAAGCCGATCATCGGCGCCGACGTTAACGTCGCCAGTGAGGCGATGGGCGATGAGCTTTCGCAGCTGACTATCCTCGCTGCCACAAATGATGGCTATCAGAATCTGACCCTGCTGATTTCCCGCGCCTACCAGCGTGGCTATGGTGCCGCTGGCCCGGTCATTGACCGTGACTGGCTGATTGAGCTGAATGAGGGGCTGATCCTGCTCTCCGGCGGCCGGCGTGGCGACGTGGGGCAGATGCTGCTGCGCGGCAATGATGCAATGGTGACGGAATGCCTCTCTTTTTATCAGACGCACTTTGCCGATCGTTACTATCTTGAGCTGGTGCGTACCGGCCGCCCCGATGAAGAAACCTGGGTGCATGCCGCCGTCGAACTCGCCACCCGCCAGGGGATCCCCGTGGTCGCCACTAACGAAGTCTGCTTCCTTGAGGAAGGTGACTTCGACGCGCATGAAATCCGCGTGGCGATCCATGACGGCTTCACGCTGGACGATCCTAAACGCCCCCGTAACTACAGCGCTCAGCAATATCTGCGCAGCAGCGACGAAATGTGCGAGCTTTTCTCGGACATTCCGGAAGCGCTGGCGAACAGCGTGGAGATCGCTAAACGCTGTAATGTCACCATTCGTCTTGGCGAGTATTTCCTGCCGCAGTTCCCGACAGGAAATATGACCACCGAAGACTTCCTGGTGATGAAGTCAAAAGAAGGGCTGGAAGAGCGTCTGGAATTCCTCTTCCCCGATCCGGAAGTCCGTGCACAGAAGCGCCCTGAATATGATGAGCGCCTCGATATTGAGCTGAACGTCATTAACCAGATGGGGTTTCCCGGCTACTTCCTGATCGTGATGGAGTTTATTCAGTGGTCCAAGGATAACGACGTGCCGGTCGGGCCGGGACGCGGCTCCGGTGCGGGCTCTCTGGTGGCTTATGCGCTGAAAATCACCGATCTCGACCCGCTGGAGTTTGACCTGCTTTTCGAACGCTTCCTTAACCCGGAACGTGTCTCCATGCCCGACTTCGATGTCGACTTCTGTATGGAAAAGCGTGACCTGGTCATAGAGCACGTCGCGGAAATGTATGGCCGTAAGGCCGTGTCGCAGATCATCACCTTCGGAACGATGGCGGCGAAAGCGGTGATCCGCGATGTCGGACGCGTGCTGGGTCACCCCTACGGCTTTGTGGACCGCATCTCCAAGCTGGTGCCGCCCGATCCGGGCATGACGCTGGAAAAAGCCTTTGCCGCCGAGCCGCAGCTGCCTGAAATTTATGAGGCTGATGAGGAAGTAAAGGCGCTGATCGATATGGCGCGCAAGCTGGAAGGGGTGACGCGTAACGCCGGTAAACACGCCGGAGGCGTGGTCATCGCGCCCACCCAGATCACCGATTTCGCGCCGCTTTACTGCGATGACAACGGCAACCATCCGGTTACCCAGTTTGACAAGAACGATGTGGAATATGCCGGGCTGGTGAAGTTTGACTTCCTCGGCCTGCGCACGCTGACCATCATCGACTGGGCGCTGAAGATGATCAACGCCCGCCGCGAGAAGCAGGGCGAGCCGCCGATCGACATTGCAGCGATTCCGCTTGAAGATAAAAAAAGTTTCGATATGCTGCAACGCTCGGAAACCACCGCGGTGTTCCAGCTTGAATCGCGCGGCATGAAGGATCTGATCAAACGCCTTAAGCCCGACTGCTTTGAGGATATGATCGCGCTGGTGGCGCTGTTCCGTCCGGGGCCGCTACAGTCCGGGATGGTGGATAACTTTATTGACCGTAAGCACGGACGTGAGGCGATCTCCTATCCGGATATTCAGTGGCAGCACGAATCACTGAAGCCGGTGCTGGAACCGACCTACGGCATTATCCTGTATCAGGAACAGGTCATGCAGATAGCTCAGGTGCTGGCGGGCTACAGCCTGGGCGGCGCCGATATGCTGCGCCGCGCCATGGGGAAAAAGAACCCGGTCGAAATGGCCAAACAGCGCGGCGGCTTTGAGGATGGCGCAAAATCACGCGGCATTGATGGCGAACTGGCGATTAAAATCTTCGATCTGGTAGAGAAATTTGCCGGATATGGGTTTAATAAATCGCACTCTGCCGCTTATGCGCTGGTCTCTTATCAGACCCTCTGGCTGAAGGCGCACTACCCGGCTGAATTTATGGCGGCGGTCATGACGGCCGATATGGACAACACCGAAAAGGTGGTGGGCCTGGTCGACGAGTGCTGGCGTATGGGGCTGAAAGTGCTGCCGCCGGATATCAATTCCGGCCTCTATCAGTTCCACGTGAATGACGAAGGTGAGATCGTTTACGGCATTGGGGCGATAAAAGGCGTGGGCGAAGGCCCGATTGAGGCCATACTTGAAGCGCGTAATAAAGATGGTTATTTCCGGGAATTGTTCGATCTTTGCGCCCGCACCGATACGAAGAAGCTTAACCGCCGCGTGCTGGAAAAGCTGATTATGTCCGGCGCGTTTGATCGTCTTGGCCCGCACCGCGCCGCATTAATGAGCGCGCTGGGCGAGGCGCTGAAGGCGGCAGACCAGCATGCGAAAGCGGAAGCTATCGGCCAGGCTGATATGTTTGGCGTGCTGGCCGATGAGCCGGAGCAGATCGAGCAGTCCTATGCGGACGTGACGCCCTGGCCAGAACAGGTCAGGCTTGATGGCGAAAGAGAAACACTGGGGCTTTACCTTACCGGGCACCCGATCAATCAGTATCTGAAAGAGATCGAGCGCTACGTGGGGGGAATGCGCCTGAAAGACATGCACCCGACCGAACGAGGTAAGATGACGATGGCCGTCGGTCTGGTGGTGGCGGCCCGCGTGATGGTAACAAAACGCGGTAACCGGATTGGCATCTGTACGCTTGACGACCGCTCGGGCCGGCTGGAAGTGATGTTGTTTACAGATGCACTCGACAAGTTTCAGCATTTGCTGGAAAAAGACCGTATTCTGATCGTCAGCGGACAGGTCAGCTTCGATGACTTCAGCGGGGGGCTTAAAATGACCGCCCGCGATGTGATGGACATTGATGAAGCCCGCGAAAAATATGCACGCGGGCTTGCTATCTCGCTGACGGACAGGCAAATTGATGACCAGCTTTTGAACCGTCTCCGTCAATCCCTGGAACCCCATCGTTCGGGGACTATTCCGGTACATCTCTACTATCAGAGAGAGGATGCACGGGCGAAGCTGCGCTTTGGCGCAGCCTGGCGTGTCTCACCCAGCGATCGTTTATTAAACGAACTACGGTCGCTGATAGGGTCGGAGCAGGTGGAACTGGAGTTTGACTAAAACAGGAACATTATGAGTCTTAATTACCTGGATTTCGAACAGCCAATCGCAGAACTTGAGGCGAAGATTGATTCGCTGAAGTCGGTTGGCCGTCAGGATGAAAAACTGGATATTAATCTGGATGAAGAAGTGCAGCGTCTGCGCGAAAAAAGCGTTGAGCTGACACGTAAAATCTTCGCCGATTTGGGGGCATGGCAGATCGCGCAGCTGGCGCGTCACCCTTTACGCCCTTATACGCTGGACTATGTCCGCAACGCCTTCACCGACTTTGACGAACTGGCGGGCGATCGCGCCTACGCGGATGATAAGGCTATCGTTGGCGGTATCGCACGTCTGGAAGGGCGCCCGGTAATGATCATTGGTCATCAGAAAGGCCGCGAAACCAAAGAGAAAATCCGTCGTAACTTCGGTATGCCGGCACCGGAAGGCTATCGTAAAGCGCTGCGCCTGATGGAAATGGCCGAGCGTTTTAATATGCCGATCGTGACCTTTATCGACACGCCTGGCGCCTATCCGGGCGTGGGCGCGGAAGAGCGCGGACAAAGCGAGGCGATTGCACGTAACCTGCGTGAAATGTCCGGGCTTAAAGTGCCGGTTATCTGCACCGTTATCGGCGAAGGCGGCTCCGGCGGCGCGCTCGCTATCGGCGTGGGTGACAAGGTGAACATGCTTCAGTACAGCACCTATTCGGTGATCTCACCGGAGGGCTGCGCCTCCATTCTGTGGAAAAGCGCCGACAAAGCGCCGCTGGCCGCTGAAGCGATGGGCATTATCGCCCCGCGTCTGAAAGAGCTGAAGCTGATCGACACCGTCATCCCTGAGCCACTGGGCGGCGCGCACCGCAACCCGCTGGCAATTGGTGAGTCGCTCAAGGCGCAGCTGCTGGCCGATCTGGCCGAGCTGGATACGCTTAGCAAGGACGAGCTGCTCGATCGCCGCTATCAGCGTCTGATGAGCTACGGCTACGCCTGATAGCGCCAGCGCTCAGACCACGGCGTGCAGCTGCCGCCGTGGTTTTCTTCCCGCTTTTCCCGCCGCCATTCTTTAATTCTGCCTCCTTATTTCATCTTCGCTATGCTTACACCTTGCCGTTGCACTAACTCAGAGGTGAGCATTGAATATTATCGCAATAGTAGGTCCGCACAACGCGTTCTATAAGGATGAGCCCATCCGCGAGCTGGATTCAGCGCTTAATGGCCTGGGCTTCAGAACGATCTACCCCAAAGATGCCAATGACCTGCTAAAGCTGATCGAACATAATCCCCGCATCTGCGGCGTGATTTTTGACTGGGACGAGTACAGCCTCGATCTCTGTAGTGAGATCAATTTGCTGAACGAATACCTGCCGCTGTATGCCTTTATCAATACCCATTCCACGCTGGACGTCAGCGTGAATGAAATGCGGATGGCGATCTGGTTCTTCGAATATGGGCTTGGCGCCGCGGACGATATCGCCCAGCGCATCCGGCAGTACACGGATGAATATATCGACACCATCACGCCGCCCTTAACTAAAGCGCTGTTCAATTATGTGAAGGAAGGCAAATATACATTTTGCACGCCGGGACATATGGCGGGCACGGCGTTCCAGAAAAGTCCGGTAGGCAGCCTGTTCTATGATTTTTACGGCGCCAATACGCTGAAAGCGGATATCTCCATTTCGGTGACCGAGCTGGGATCGTTACTCGATCATACCGGCCCCCATCTGGAAGCCGAAGAATATGTGGCGAGAACGTTTGGCGCCGAGCAGAGCTATATGGTCACTAACGGCACCTCGACATCGAATAAAATTGTCGGCATGTATGCCGCACCGGCGGGAAGCACGGTTCTGATCGATCGCAACTGTCATAAATCACTGACGCATCTGCTGATGATGAGCGATCTTATCCCGATCTGGCTCAAGCCTACGCGCAATGCGCTGGGGATCTTGGGTGGTATCCCCAAACGGGAGTTCACCCGTGAGAATATTGCGCTGAAGGTTGCGCAGACTGCACGCGCCACCTGGCCGGTTCACGCGGTGATCACCAATTCGACCTACGACGGTCTGCTCTATAACACTCAGTATATTAAAGAGACGCTGGACGTCCCCTCGATTCATTTTGACTCGGCATGGGTGCCTTATACCAACTTCCATCCGATTTACAGCGGCCTGAGCGGGGTGAGCGGCGAGCGAACGCCGGGAAAAGTCATTTATGAAACGCAGTCGACGCATAAACTGCTGGCGGCATTTTCTCAGGCTTCCCTGATCCATATTAAAGGCGAGTATGACGAGCACACCTTTAATGAAGCCTACATGATGCACACGACCACCTCGCCGAACTATTCCATCGTGGCCTCAATTGAAACGGCGGCGGCGATGCTGCGCGGTAACCCGGGCCGGCGGCTGATTAACCGGTCGGTTGAGCGGGCGCTGCATTTCCGGCGGGAGGTTCAGCGGCTGCGCGAAGAGTCGGAAGGCTGGTTTTTTGATATCTGGCAGCCGGAAGGGGTGGAGGAGCCGCAGTGCTGGCCCATTCAGCCGGGCGATGAACACTGGCACGGCTTTATGGATGCCGACGCGGATCATATGTATCTCGATCCGATCAAGGTGACGATCCTGACGCCGGGAATGAGTGAGCAGGGTGAAATGGCAGAAGAAGGGATCCCGGCCGCGCTGGTAGCCAAGTTTCTGGATGAGCGTGGCGTTGTCGTTGAGAAAACGGGCCCCTATAACCTGCTGTTTCTCTTCAGTATCGGCATCGATAAAACCAAAGCGATGAGCGTGCTGCGCGGGTTGACGGAGTTCAAGCGCAGTTACGATCTTAATCTCAGAGTAAAAAACATGCTGCCAGATCTCTATGCGGAAGATCCTGACTTCTACCGCACTATGCGGATCCAGACACTGGCGCAGGGGATTCACACGCTGATCCGCCAGCACGATCTGCCCCGGCTGATGCTTCAGGCGTTTGCCACGCTGCCGGAAATGCGGCTGACGCCGCACCAGATGTTTCAGCAGCAGGTGAAGGGTAATGTCGAAACGGTGGAAATAGACAGGCTGGTTGGACGGGTTTCGGCCAATATGATCCTGCCTTATCCGCCCGGCGTGCCGGTGGTAATGCCGGGAGAGGTGATCACAGAGGAGAGCCGGGCCGTCCTCGACTTCCTGCTTATGCTCTGCACCATAGGCCGTCACTATCCCGGCTTTGAAACGGATATCCATGGCGCAACGCTGACGGAAGCGGGGCAATATCTGGTACGCGTGCTGAAAGAGTGAAACCAGAATTGTGCCATTGTTCCCACCGGTGAGCCTGCGTAAGGTACTGCCAGGAAGCTATTACTGAGGAGTCACTATGTTAGGAATTAAGCAGGTTCATCACATCGCCATTATCGCCAGCCATTACGAAACCAGCAAAACTTTCTACTGTGATGTGCTGGGCTTTACATTGATGGGCGAGGTGTACCGTGAGGTCCGCGACTCATGGAAAGGTGACCTGGCGCTGAACGGAGAGTACACCATTGAACTGTTCTCATTCCCTTTTCCGCCCGCCCGGCCCACCCAGCCGGAAGCCTGTGGCCTGCGCCATCTCGCTTTCAGCGTCGCGGATATCGATCTCGCCTGCCGGCATCTCGAAGAGAAAGGCGTCAGGTGCGAGGCGATCCGCGTCGACCCCGTCACCGGCAAGCGCTTCACCTTTTTTTCCGACCCGGACGGTTTGCCGCTGGAGCTCTATCAGGCGTAAGATAGCGGCTGACTGACCCGGCCAGTGATGGCCGGGTTTTCTTCCTCTGTTGCGGAACCCTCATGTCAGCCTTACTCTTTCTTCAACAACATCTTGCCGGACATCAGCAGCTGCTGGTGGCCTACAGCGGCGGGCTGGACTCCAGCGTGCTGCTTCATCAGCTAGTGCTACTGCGACAGCAATCTCCCTTACTGCGCCTGCGGGCAATCCATATTCACCACGGGCTGAGTGCGTCAGCCGATGCCTGGGTGAACCATTGTCAAAGTGAATGTCTGCGCTGGGACGTGCCGCTGGAGGTGGTTCGGGTCACCGTCGACGGGCGTAAATCGGGCATTGAGGCGGCGGCGCGGCAGGCGCGCTATACCGCCTTTCGCCACGCGCTCCTTCCCGGCGAGAGCCTGGTGACCGCGCAGCATCAGGACGATCAGTGTGAAACGCTGCTGCTGGCGCTCAAGCGCGGCAGCGGCCCGGCGGGTTTGTCCGCGATGCCGCGTAATAGAGCGCTGGACGGGCGGGCGCATCTCCGTCCGCTGCTTGATCGGACGCGGCACCAGCTGGAAGCCTGGGCGCAGGCGCATCAGCTCCGCTGGATTGAAGATGAGAGTAATCAGGACAGCCGCTATGACCGTAATTTTCTGCGGCAGGAGATCCTGCCCGCGCTGACCAGCCGCTGGCCACATTTCTCACAGGCGGTGGCCCGCAGCGCCAGCCTTTGCGCCGAACAGGAGCAGCTGCTGGATGAGCTTCTCTCCGCTTCTCTCTCCGCGCTGGTCGATGAGAAAGGTGCGCTCGATATCGTCCCGCTGCAGGCGATGAGTGAAGTGCATCGTGCCGCGCTGCTGCGCCGCTGGATTGCGGGACAGCAGGGGAGGATGCCGTCAAAAGAGGCCCTTAACCGCATCTGGTCTGAAGTTGCCTGTAGCCGGGAGGATGCCGCTCCGCGTCTGCGTCTGGGTCAGGCGGAAGTGCGCCGCTTTCGCCAGCGGCTCTACTGGCTGACGCTGGCGCCGGATCTGAAAAAAGAGGTTATCCCCTGGCCCGCGCCCTGGACGCCGCTGTTACTGCCTGCGGGGTTGGGTAAACTGGTGCGCGGTGAAAGGGGAATGGCGATGCGTCCCCCCGGCGATCGGGAGGCCGTCAGCGTGCGCTTTCAGGCCAGCGGGCAATATCATATTACCGGCCGCGCCGGGAGCCGTCCGCTGAAGAAACTCTGGCAGGAGCTGGGCATTCCTCCCTGGCAGCGTGAGCGTACGCCGCTGATTTACTATAACGACAGCCTGATGGCCGCCGCCGGTCTGTTTGTCACGCGCGAAGGCGAGCCGGCTGGCGATCGAGCCTGGCATATTCACTGGGAGAGAGAAGAGTCATGATGTTTAAAAGAGTGCTGTCAGTCCTGATGCTGACTGCTATTACCCTTCCGGCACTCGCGGAAGGCAGCGCACAGGCAGGTGAGCAAAAGGCTGCCCGCTGTCAGGGATGCCATGGTGTGCAGGGCATCTCGACCGTGCCGGGCTACCCAAATCTGGCCGGCCAGAATGCGGATTATCTTGCCAGCGCGTTACAGGCTTATAAAACGGGTGGGCGCAGCGGCGGAGAGGCTGAGATGATGAAGGCGTTTGTGGCGGGATTAAACGAGCAGGATATTAAGGATATTGCGGCCTGGTATGCCGGCCTCAGGCCCTGAAGCCGGGCTGGGGGCGGAAGCGATCCCGCCCCTGGAGAGGGTTAATCAGATTCACTGACCACAACGACCGTCCCGATTTCGGGATGGGTGAAGCTGGCAATGTGATCCAGCCGAAGCTCACGGACTTCACCAGAAAGATCGATTGCCAGATATTCCACATTTTTCCGGGAAACCATATCCGTCGCTTTCGCCCGCAGCTTTTCGCCGTTTTTCAGCTCAAGCTGTAGCATCCAGCTGTTCTGGCAGGCGAGTTCCAGGTTGTCGTAGTCATCGCAGTTGATCGGTTTGTAGGCTTCATTCGTCAACATAATCGCTCACCAATAAGTTAGCAGCAGCAAACGCTGCCTGTTCCCTGATGGAAGAGTGTAGCTCAGGATTAGCCGCTACCTCATCAAGTGCTTTCAACACGCAACCTAATGCGTCCGGCACGTATCCCAGATCGCCGCTGCCGATTTCAGCATACTTGCGGCGAACTAATTCACAATACTTTTGCACATGCACCTCACTCAGAGTTTTCTCTGGCTATCGGGAAACTATAACACAGCCTTTTACGCGAAATCAGCCCGCAGGCAAGTGATTTGCCGCGTCATCGGGTTACAATGGCAGACAATCACGATAAGGAAACCTATGGCACTCAAAGCGACCATTTACAAAGCAACGGTCAACGTCGCGGATATGGACAGAAATGTTTTTATCGACAGCACCCTGACGCTGGCCCGCCACCCTTCAGAAACCGAAGAGCGGCTGATGCTGCGCCTGCTGGCCTGGCTGGTTAATGCCCATGAGCGGCTGACGTTCACGCGCGGGCTGAGTGCGGAAGATGAGCCGGAAATCTGGCTGTTGAACGACCATAACGGCATTGAGCAGTGGGTTGAGCTGGGCCTGCCGGACGAGCGCAGAATTAAAAAAGCCTGTAACCGCGCAGCCCGGGTGATCCTCTACACTTATAATGCCCGCGCGGCGCAGATATGGTGGCAGCAGAATCAGAGCAAGCTGGCGCAGCAAGCTAACCTGACCGTGCGCTTTCTGGATGATGCGCAGCTCGCGTCGCTGTGTCAGCTGGCGAGTCGTTCAATGACTTTGCAGGCGACGATTCAGGATGGAACAATCTGGCTATCCGCCGATGCCGCACACCTTGAACTGCACTTCAGCGAATGGCTGACCGACGGCAAGCTGGCATGATTGTGCTTTCGCAGAACGTGACGATTCCGGACAGCGAGCTGGAAATTACGGCTATAAGGGCGCAGGGGGCTGGCGGACAGCACGTTAATAAAAGCTCGACGGCGATCCATCTGCGCTTTGATATCCGCGCTTCAAGCCTGCCGCCGTTTTATAAAGAGCGGATGCTGGCGGCAAGCCATCATCTGATAACTCCGGAAGGCGTCGTCATTATCAAAGCGCAGGAGCATCGCAGTCAGGAGATGAACCGCGAGGCCGCCCTGAAGCGATTGCAGAACCTGATCCAGGAGCTGACAGTGGTGGAAAAAACGCGGCGTGCCACGCGGCCCACGCTGGCCTCCAAAAAACGCCGGCTTGAGGGGAAAACCCGCAAAGCCACGACCAAATCCCTGCGCGGTAAAATGCGCCGCGCACCAGAGTAACTTTCACGCAGAAAAGTCAGGAGGAACAGAGTGAAAAAAAGCGTCATGGTATTGCTGGCAACAATGCTGGCAGGCATGCTGACAGGCTGTCAGGGGCGTGAAGCCGCCATCGCGGCACAACCCGCGCCGCAAGCGATCGCGCAGACCTTCAGGGGCATTATTCCCTGTGCGGATTGCGAAGGGATTGAGGTGACATTACTGTTGCAGCAGGGAGGGCAGTATCGTCTGAACGAACGCTATCTCGGTGCGGATAATGTAGCGGAGCCCCAGCATGGGCGCTGGACGCGAACGGCGGAAAAGCTGGTGCTGGTATCAGACAAGGGCGAGAAACGCTATTTTCGCCCGTATGAGCAGGGGCTGGAGATGATGGATACGCAGGGACATCCAATTCACTCCACCAACAGTTACCGGCTGCAGCTGGTTAACTGATGGCAGGGCGGCGGGAGGAGCCACTCCACCGCCGCCGTGTTATTAGCCGTTAATTTCGCTAAGCAGGAAATCCATGATGTCGTGGGTTTTGATCATGCGCTTTTCCCCTTCGCGTCGGGATTTATACTCAATCTCTTCGCTGTCCAGATTGCGATCGCCGATCACGATAGTGTGCGGTACGCCAATCAGCTCCATATCCGCAAACATAACGCCAGGGCGCTCTTTACGGTCATCGAGAATGACATCAACACCTTTCGCACGCAGCTGGGCGTACAGATCTTCCGCCAGCTCTTTCACGCGGAAGGACTTGTGCATGTTCATCGGCAGGATCGCCACCTGGAAAGGCGCCAGCGCTGCAGGCCAGATGATGCCGCGATCGTCATGGTTCTGCTCAATGGCAGCGGCGACAATACGGGAGATGCCGATACCGTAGCAGCCCATTGAGAGCACCTGATTGCGTCCATCTTCCCCCTGAACGGAGGCCTTCATCGCTTCGGAGTATTTAGTGCCGAGCTGGAAGATGTGCCCCACCTCAATGCCGCGTTTGATCAGCAGCGTGCCTTTACCGTCCGGGCTGGCGTCACCTTCAACCACGTTACGGATATCCGCAACGCGTGGCAGCGGCAGATCGCGCTCCCAGTTGATGCCGGTATAGTGTTTGCCATCCACGTTTGCGCCTGCGCAGAAGTCGCTCATGGCGGCAACGGTGCGGTCGATAACCACGGGCAGCGTCAGGCCCAGCGGGCCGAGCGAGCCTGGGCCTGCGCCCACGGCGGCACGGATCTCTTCTTCGCTGGCGAAGGTGAGCGGGGCGGCGACGATATCGATCTTCTCCGCCTTGATTTCATTCAGCTCGTGATCGCCACGGACCAGCAGGGCGACCAGGCTATGACCGCTTTCCCCGGTGGCTTTCACCATCAGCGTTTTGACGGTTTTTTCAATCGGCAAGCCGAACTGCTCAACCAGCGCGGCAATCGTCTTCGCTTCTGGCGTCGCCATCTCGCTCAGCGCTTCAGTCGCGCCCGCGCGTCCTCCGGCAGGCGCAACGGCTTCGGCCAGCTCAATATTCGCGGCATAGTCAGAGTCGGTAGAGAAGACGATGTCATCCTCGCCGCTCTGCGCCAGCACCTGGAACTCATGGGAAGCGCTGCCGCCAATCGAGCCGGTATCGGCCTGCACGGCACGGAAATCCAGGCCCATGCGGCTGAAGCACTGGCTGTAGGCACGGTACATATCGTCGTAGGTCGCCTGGAGCGACTCCTGCGAGGTATGGAAAGAGTAGGCATCTTTCATGATGAACTCGCGCGAGCGCATCACGCCAAAGCGCGGGCGCACTTCGTCACGGAATTTAGTCTGGATCTGAAACACGTTAAGCGGTAGCTGCTTGTACGAGCTCAGCTCGTTACGAATCAGATCGGTTACCACTTCTTCATGCGTCGGGCCAAGCACAAACGGGCGTTCACCGCGATCGACAAAGCGCAGCAGCTCCGGACCATACTGCTCCCAGCGTCCGCTCTCCTGCCAGAGATCGGCGGGCTGCACGACGGGCATGGAAATTTCAATCGCACCGGCGTTGTTCATCTCTTCACGCACGATGTTTTCAACTTTTTTCAGTACGCGCAGGCCGGTCGGCAACCAGGTATAAAGACCGGAAGCCAGTTTGCGGATCATTCCCGCACGCAGCATCAGCTGGTGGCTGATGACTTCAGCGTCGGCAGGAGTCTCCTTCTGAGTGGAGAGCAGATATTGAGTAGTACGCATGAGTTACGATTCCAGTTAACCAGTCCGCTTAGAAATTAAGCAAGGCATTGAAAATGCAAATAAGGCTGTGGCCTGGCCTGGCGAATGAGTGCCGCAGAACGGTCATTCATGCCTGATGGCCGGCATCGACGTAGTGTAACAGTGTGTCCGGAGACTCAAAAGATGCGGGGGATAAATTAGCGTGGATCGACACCCGTCACGAGCGTGCCTGCTTCATTAACCTGCCAGCGAACGTTGAAGTCTGCCAGCCACGCGGCATATTCGCGCCCGGGCGCCTCTTCTTTACGGTAAGCCGGACGCGGGTCCTGAGCCAGTACCTGGGTGATAAAGCGCGCCAGGTGCGGGTACTTTTGCTGCTGGCTGGCGATCTGCTGCTGTGCATGAGGCGAGAAGCTGACCACCATAGTGGCTTCGGGCGCTTGCTGGGCGAAGCCCGCCCGGGCCTCGGGCAAAGACTCCGCAAACGGCAGGTAGGGCTTGATATCCACCACGGGCGTACCATCAACCAGATCCAGGCTGCCCAGTTCCAGCACCACGCCGCCCTTGTCCGTTCTGATACCGGTCAGCTCAACCAGCGACATGCCAACAGGGTTAGGGCGAAAAGTGGAGCGGGTGGCAAACACCCCCATGCGGGCGTTGCCGCCGAGCCGCGGTGGCCGGACGGTTGGCCGCCAGCCGCCCTCCATCGTCTGATGGAAGACAAACAGCAGCCACAGGTGACTGAAGGCTTCAAGCCCGCGCACGGCCTCAGGTTGATTATAGGGCGGATGAAGATGCAGCTCGCCACCGCCGTCCTGGATAAGGCCAGGCTGCCGCGGAACGGCAAACTTTTCCTTCCAGGGAGAATGGATGGTGCCGATTTGCTGGAAGGAGAATGTCTGCATTATTTCGACACTTTCAGCGCAGAGCCCTGGCAAACGGCCTGGCGGTAGCAGCCCTGGGAATGGCTGATGATTTCGCACTTATGTAGCAGAACAGCATTGGCCTTCAGCGCGGAGGCGCGGATCTGCATCCGTTTCCGGGCAGTATTGATATTGGGTGGCGAACTTTGGCTAGTGGCCTGGCAGTCATTACCGTAAACCTCGCCCAAATCGCGGAAAGGCTTACTGACCAGATCGCCAGCGTCGGTATAGAGCTTCACCGGTGCAGGGGGCGATGAGGGCTTCGAACGTGCTGGCTCCGTTTGCGTAGTCTGCTTAAAAGGCTCGACGGGTTTATAAGGTTTATGCAGCAACGAACACCCTGTCAGCGAAAGGGCTAACAAACAGAGCGGTAAAACACGCATGGGAAATCCTCATGTTCGGTAAAAGAGGCGTTATTGAAACAATCCGGGGGGAAAATAACAAGCAGATGAATGACAAAGCGGGCATATGCCCGCTTTTATGGGGATGAAGCCAGACCAGCGCTGGCGTCATCCAGGCTGTGTTTACCAGCCTTTCACCGCGCCGCCGTTGAAAATTTTATTTGCGGCCTGGTTCACTTCGTCAGACTGATAGGCCTGAATAAACTTCTTCACGTTCTCAGCATCTTTATTATCTTCACGCGAGACAAGCATGTTCACATAAGGTGACTCCTTGTCTTCCACGAAGATACCGTCTTTTGCCGGCGTCAGGTTGATCTGGCTGGCGTAGGTGGTGTTGATCACCGCCAGCGCAATCTGCTGATCGTCCAGTGAGCGAGGCAGCTGCGGCGCTTCCAGCTCTACCAGCTTGATGTTTTTAGGATTCTCCACCACGTCCAGCGAGGTCGGCAGCAGGCCAACGCCATCCTTCAGCTTAATCAGACCCACTTTCTGCAGCAGCAGCAGTGAACGGCCCAGGTTGGTCGGATCGTTAGGAATCGCAACCTGTGCACCTTCCTGCAGCTCGTCCAGCGATTTGATTTTTTTGGAGTAGCCGGCAATAGGGTAAACGAAGGTGTTGCCAACAGAGACCAGCTTGTAACCGCGATCTTTAATCTGCTGATCGAGGTACGGCTTGTGCTGGAAGGCGTTCAGGTCGATATCGCCTTTGCTTAATGCTTCATTTGGCAGGACATAATCGTTAAAGGTCACCAGCTCAACGTCCAGACCATATTTGTCTTTAGCAACCTGTTTGGCTACTTCAGCAACCTGCTGCTCCGCACCTACAATGACGCCGACCTTGATATGATTTGGATCCTTCTCTTTCTGATCGCATCCAACCAGCGCTAATGTACCAATCAGCGCACCCACAGCGGCAAATGTTTTAAAATTAAAAGACATATCCCTTCCTTAAATGTTCTTAACGAGCAGTTATTACCTGTGAGTTACCGCGCGTGCGATGCGGTCGCCACAGAATTGAATTAAATAGACCAAAACCACTAACAGGACCAGTACAGTATTCATCACCGTCGCGTTATAGCCAATGTAGCCATACTGGATACCGATTTGCCCGAGGCCGCCGGCACCGACGGCGCCGCCCATGGCGGAATAGCCGACCAGGGTAATCAACGTGATTGTCGCCGCGTTAATCAGGCCAGGCAGCGCTTCCGGCAGCAGAACCTTTTTCACAATCTGTAGCGGCGTGGCACCCATCGCGCGTGAAGCCTCGATCAGACCGTGCGGCAGTTCCATCAGCGTATTTTCCACCATACGCGCAATAAAGGGCGCAGCGCCAATGGTCAGCGGCACTATCGCCGCCTGCAAACCAATTGAGGTGCCGACGATCATCCGCGTGAACGGGATCATCCATACCAGCAGAATAATAAAAGGAATGGCGCGGAAGATATTGACCACTGCCGATAAGAAACGGTACAGCGCACGGTTTTCAACAACCTGGCCGGGACGCGTCACATAAAGCAGCACCCCCAGCGGCAGGCCCAGCACAAAACCGAAGAAACCGGAAACGAAGGTCATCACCAGGGTTTCCCATACGCCGCGGGCCAGTAGCCACATCATTGCCTCAGACATAACCCAATACCTCCACCTTCACATGATGCTCCTTCAGAAAAGCGATGGCGGCTTGCGTATCCGCATCCGCGCCGTGCATTTCGGTCAGCATAATGCCAAATTTCACCCCGCCCGCGTAATCCATCTGCGCGCTGATAATGTTGTTATTCACGTTAAAGCGACGTGCCGACTCGGAGAGTAGCGGAGCATCCACGGACTGACCGGTAAATTCCAGCTGTAACAGCGGCACCCGATCGGGCTGCTGCTCCGCCAAAAGGCGCGAGGCGTAATCTTCGGGAATATCGAGATGCAGCGTTGACTGGATAAATTGCTGAGCCAGCGGCGTCTTAGGGTGAGAGAATACCTCACTCACCTTATCCTGCTCAATTAGCTTACCCTGACTGATGACCGCCACCTGGTCGCAGATGCGCTTCACGACGTCCATTTCATGCGTGATCAGCAGGATCGTAATGCCCAGGCGACGGTTGATGTCCTTCAGTAGAGCCAGAATGGAACGGGTGGTGGCAGGATCCAGCGCGCTGGTGGCCTCGTCACAAAGCAGAACCTTTGGATTGCTGGCCAGCGCGCGGGCAATCGCGACACGCTGCTTCTGGCCGCCAGAGAGGTTAGCGGGCCAGGCGTCATGCTTGTCTCCCAGCCCAACCAGCTCCAGTAATTCACTGACGCGGCTATTAATTTCGCTGCGGGAAAGCTTGCCAAGTTCCAGCGGCAGGGCGACGTTACCGGCCACGGTACGGGAATTCATCAGGTTAAAGTGCTGGAAAATCATGCCAATCTGGCGACGAGCCAGCGTCAGCTGACTTTCAGAAAGCGTGGTCAGCTCCTGATTATCAACCAGGACATTACCGGACGTTGGACGCTCCAGAAGATTCACGCAGCGGATCAGGGTACTTTTACCCGCGCCCGATGCGCCAATCACGCCGTAAATTTGCCCGGCAGGCACGTGCAGGCTGACGTCTGCCAGCGCTGTAATAGTGCGTGAACCTTGCTGGAACACTTTGGTAATATTTGAAAGTTTTATCATTTTATTATCGTGAAGCGGTTATCCGTGGCGTGTATTCGAAGACGCGTCTCAGCGCGCATGTTTCGAATGGATGTTAAGGCATCCAGACGTCTAAATCAATGAAAGTCACGCAATCTGCCATTCTCTCTGCAAGCCCAATCATGCGATACTCTACGACAACATAAGCAGCAGGAGTTTCTACGTGGCTGACAAAGTCCCCGCAATTTTTCTCGATCGTGATGGCACGATGAATGTCGATAAAGGCTATGTCCATGAAATCGACAATTTTCAGTTTATTGATGGCGCAATTGACGCGATGAAAGAACTGAAGGAAATGGGCTATGCATTGGTGATGGTGACCAATCAGTCTGGTATCGCCCGTGGCCTTTTTACGGAAGATACCTTTATGCAGCTGACGGAATGGATGGACTGGTCGCTGGCCGATCGTGATATCGATCTCGACGGCATCTATTTTTGTCCTCACCACCCTGATGCAGTAAAAGAAGAGTACCGTCAGCAGTGTGACTGTCGTAAGCCTCAGCCGGGCATGTTGCTTCAGGCTCAGCAAGAACTGAATATCGATATGGCGGCTTCTTATATGGTTGGCGACAAAGTTGACGACATATTGGCAGGTAAAGCAGCAGGCGTAGGTAAAAACGTATTAGTACGTAGCGGCAAGCCGGTAACTGAAGAGGGTGAAAACGCAGCAGATTGGGTGATAGATAGCCTTGCTGACCTGCCTGCCCGCATCAAGAAGCGGTAAAAAGCAGCGTTCTGCGCGAAGTTTCACCGAACGATAAAAAAGTTCATTTTTCTGCTTGCCTTCCCCCGGCGCATCCCTATAATGCGCAACCACTGAGACGGCACAGCGGCTTACAGCCAGCGGCTCGGGAGGTTCAGGAAGCTGAACCGCCGGAGAAAAACTTCTGAAAAAGAGGTTGACTCTGAAGGAGGAAAACGTAATATACGCCACCTCGCAGTAACGCCTCAGGGCGCTTACCGCAACGCTCTTTAACAATTTATCAGACAATCTGTGTGGGCACTCGCAGGATTGATATCAGCGCCGCAAGGCGCAAAAAATATCAAGTCTTAAGAGTGAACACATAATGAAATTCATTATGAGTGTTTTACACTTGAGCATCGCTGCACATGTTGCAGCAAATCGAACTTTTAATTGAAGAGTTTGATCATGGCTCAGATTGAACGCTGGCGGCAGGCCTAACACATGCAAGTCGGACGGTAGCACAGAAGAGCTTGCTCTTTGGGTGACGAGTGGCGGACGGGTGAGTAATGTCTGGGAAACTGCCCGATAGAGGGGGATAACTACTGGAAACGGTAGCTAATACCGCATAACCTCGCAAGAGCAAAGTGGGGGACCTTCGGGCCTCACGCTATCGGATGTGCCCAGATGGGATTAGCTAGTAGGTGGGGTAACGGCTCACCTAGGCGACGATCCCTAGCTGGTCTGAGAGGATGACCAGCCACACTGGAACTGAGACACGGTCCAGACTCCTACGGGAGGCAGCAGTGGGGAATATTGCACAATGGGCGCAAGCCTGATGCAGCCATGCCGCGTGTATGAAGAAGGCCTTCGGGTTGTAAAGTACTTTCAGCGGGGAGGAAGGCGGTGAGGTTAATAACCTCGCCGATTGACGTTACCCGCAGAAGAAGCACCGGCTAACTCCGTGCCAGCAGCCGCGGTAATACGGAGGGTGCAAGCGTTAATCGGAATTACTGGGCGTAAAGCGCACGCAGGCGGTCTGTCAAGTCAGATGTGAAATCCCCGGGCTTAACCTGGGAACTGCATTTGAAACTGGCAGGCTAGAGTCTTGTAGAGGGGGGTAGAATTCCAGGTGTAGCGGTGAAATGCGTAGAGATCTGGAGGAATACCGGTGGCGAAGGCGGCCCCCTGGACAAAGACTGACGCTCAGGTGCGAAAGCGTGGGGAGCAAACAGGATTAGATACCCTGGTAGTCCACGCCGTAAACGATGTCGACTTGGAGGTTGTGCCCTTGAGGCGTGGCTTCCGGAGCTAACGCGTTAAGTCGACCGCCTGGGGAGTACGGCCGCAAGGTTAAAACTCAAATGAATTGACGGGGGCCCGCACAAGCGGTGGAGCATGTGGTTTAATTCGATGCAACGCGAAGAACCTTACCTACTCTTGACATCCACGGAATTTAGCAGAGATGCTTTAGTGCCTTCGGGAACCGTGAGACAGGTGCTGCATGGCTGTCGTCAGCTCGTGTTGTGAAATGTTGGGTTAAGTCCCGCAACGAGCGCAACCCTTATCCTTTGTTGCCAGCGATTCGGTCGGGAACTCAAAGGAGACTGCCGGTGATAAACCGGAGGAAGGTGGGGATGACGTCAAGTCATCATGGCCCTTACGAGTAGGGCTACACACGTGCTACAATGGCGCATACAAAGAGAAGCGACCTCGCGAGAGCAAGCGGACCTCATAAAGTGCGTCGTAGTCCGGATCGGAGTCTGCAACTCGACTCCGTGAAGTCGGAATCGCTAGTAATCGTGGATCAGAATGCCACGGTGAATACGTTCCCGGGCCTTGTACACACCGCCCGTCACACCATGGGAGTGGGTTGCAAAAGAAGTAGGTAGCTTAACCTTCGGGAGGGCGCTTACCACTTTGTGATTCATGACTGGGGTGAAGTCGTAACAAGGTAACCGTAGGGGAACCTGCGGTTGGATCACCTCCTTACCTGAAGATACTTTCCCGCGTAGTGTCCACACAGATTGTCTGATAGAAACGTTAGAGCAAGACGGCTGCGAAGTCGTGACACTTCAGTGTCCCCTTCGTCTAGCGGTTAGGACTCCGCCCTTTCACGGCGGCAACAGGGGTTCGAATCCCCTAGGGGACGCCACTTGCTTGGTGACAGGTGAAAGGTGTCTCCACGAAGTATCTCAAAACTGATTATGCCGTAAGGCAAGTCACGTTTGAGATATTTGCTCTTTAACAATCCGGAACAAGCTGAAAATTGAAACGACACGCTGCGTTCATTCTCCGTAATAAGAATGAATAAGCGGTGTGTTCGAGTCTCTCAAATGCTTACAGCACACAGTATCCTGCGGGACGCTTGTGGGTTGTGAGGTTAAGTGACTAAGCGTACACGGTGGATGCCCTGGCAGTCAGAGGCGATGAAGGGCGTGCTAATCTGCGATAAGCGTCGGTAAGGTGATATGAACCGCAACAACCGACGATACCCGAATGGGGAAACCCGGTGCATTTATGCATCATCGCAACATGAATACATAGTGTTGCGAGGCGAACCTGGGGAACTGAAACATCTAAGTACCCAGAGGAAAAGAAATCAACCGAGATTCCCCCAGTAGCGGCGAGCGAACGGGGAACAGCCCAGAACCTGAATCAGTTTGTGCATCAGTGGAAGCGTCTGGAAAGTCGCAGGGTACAGGGTGATACTCCCGTACACGAAGATGTGCTTGCTGTGAGTTCGATGAGTAGGGCGGGACACGTGATATCCTGTCTGAATATGGGGGGACCATCCTCCAAGGCTAAATACTCCTGACTGACCGATAGTGAACCAGTACCGTGAGGGAAAGGCGAAAAGAACCCCGGCGAGGGGAGTGAAACAGAACCTGAAACCGTGTACGTACAAGCAGTGGGAGCACCTTCGTGGTGTGACTGCGTACCTTTTGTATAATGGGTCAGCGACTTATATTCTGTAGCAAGGTTAACCGTATAGGGGAGCCGCAGGGAAACCGAGTCTTAACTGGGCGTTAAGTTGCAGGGTATAGACCCGAAACCCGGTGATCTAGCCATGGGCAGGTTGAAGGTTGGGTAACACTAACTGGAGGACCGAACCGACTAATGTTGAAAAATTAGCGGATGACTTGTGGCTGGGGGTGAAAGGCCAATCAAACCGGGAGATAGCTGGTTCTCCCCGAAAGCTATTTAGGTAGCGCCTCGTGAATTCATCTCCGGGGGTAGAGCACTGTTTCGGCTAGGGGGCCATCCCGGCTTACCAACCCGATGCAAACTGCGAATACCGGAGAATGTTATCACGGGAGACACACGGCGGGTGCTAACGTCCGTCGTGAAGAGGGAAACAACCCAGACCGCCAGCTAAGGTCCCAAAGTCATGGTTAAGTGGGAAACGATGTGGGAAGGCACAGACAGCCAGGATGTTGGCTTAGAAGCAGCCATCATTTAAAGAAAGCGTAATAGCTCACTGGTCGAGTCGGCCTGCGCGGAAGATGTAACGGGGCTAAACCATGCACCGAAGCTGCGGCAGCGACACTATGTGTTGTTGGGTAGGGGAGCGTTCTGTAAGCCGTTGAAGGTGGACTGTGAGGTCTGCTGGAGGTATCAGAAGTGCGAATGCTGACATGAGTAACGATAAAGCGGGTGAAAAGCCCGCTCGCCGGAAGACCAAGGGTTCCTGTCCAACGTTAATCGGGGCAGGGTGAGTCGACCCCTAAGGCGAGGCCGAAAGGCGTAGTCGATGGGAAACAGGTTAATATTCCTGTACTTGGTGTTACTGCGAAGGGGGGACGGAGAAGGCTATGTTGGCCGGGCGACGGTTGTCCCGGTTTAAGCGTGTAGGCTGAACATCCAGGCAAATCCGGATGTTTAAGGCTGAGGCGTGATGACGAGTCACCACGGTGATGAAGCAACAAATGCCCTGCTTCCAGGAAAAGCCTCTAAGCATCAGGTAACACGAAATCGTACCCCAAACCGACACAGGTGGTCAGGTAGAGAATACCAAGGCGCTTGAGAGAACTCGGGTGAAGGAACTAGGCAAAATGGTGCCGTAACTTCGGGAGAAGGCACGCTGGCGCGTAGGTGAAGGGACTTGCTCCCGGAGCTGAAGCCAGTCGAAGATACCAGCTGGCTGCAACTGTTTATTAAAAACACAGCACTGTGCAAACACGAAAGTGGACGTATACGGTGTGACGCCTGCCCGGTGCCGGAAGGTTAATTGATGGGGTTATCGCAAGAGAAGCTCCTGATCGAAGCCCCGGTAAACGGCGGCCGTAACTATAACGGTCCTAAGGTAGCGAAATTCCTTGTCGGGTAAGTTCCGACCTGCACGAATGGCGTAATGATGGCCAGGCTGTCTCCACCCGAGACTCAGTGAAATTGAACTCGCTGTGAAGATGCAGTGTACCCGCGGCAAGACGGAAAGACCCCGTGAACCTTTACTACAGCTTGACACTGAACATTGAGCCTTGATGTGTAGGATAGGTGGGAGGCTTTGAAGCGTGGACGCCAGTCTGCGTGGAGCCAACCTTGAAATACCACCCTTTAACGTTTGATGTTCTAACCTGGCGCCATAATCTGGCGTGGGGACAGTGTCTGGTGGGTAGTTTGACTGGGGCGGTCTCCTCCCAAAGAGTAACGGAGGAGCACGAAGGTCAGCTAATCACGGTCGGACATCGTGAGGTTAGTGCAATGGCATAAGCTGGCTTGACTGCGAGAGTGACGGCTCGAGCAGGTGCGAAAGCAGGTCATAGTGATCCGGTGGTTCTGAATGGAAGGGCCATCGCTCAACGGATAAAAGGTACTCCGGGGATAACAGGCTGATACCGCCCAAGAGTTCATATCGACGGCGGTGTTTGGCACCTCGATGTCGGCTCATCACATCCTGGGGCTGAAGTAGGTCCCAAGGGTACGGCTGTTCGCCGTTTAAAGTGGTACGCGAGCTGGGTTTAGAACGTCGTGAGACAGTTCGGTCCCTATCTGCCGTGGGCGCTGGAAGATTGAGAGGGGTTGCTCCTAGTACGAGAGGACCGGAGTGAACGCACCACTGGTGTTCGGGTTGTCATGCCAATGGCATTGCCCGGTAGCTAAGTGCGGAAAAGATAAGCGCTGAAAGCATCTAAGCGCGAAACTTGCCTCGAGATGAATCTTCCCTGAGACTATAAGTCTCCTGAAGGGACGTTGAAGACGACGACGTTGATAGGCCGGGTGTGTAAGCGCAGCGATGCGTTGAGCTAACCGGTACTAATGACCCGTGAGGCTTAACCTTACAACACCAGAAGCGTTCTGGTGAGTGTCTGAGAGACACAGAAACAATTTTCAGCCTGTTACCGGATAAAGAATCTGTAGGAAACGAAAGATTTTGCGCTGAGGCAAGGCGGCAAGCGAAGGAAAGGAAGGAGCATACTTAAGTATGTGACTGACTTTGCGAGCGCAGCCAACGCGGCATCAGCCCAAAAGATTTGTTTCAGACACCAAGAATTTGCCTGGCGGCTGTAGCGCGGTGGTCCCACCTGACCCCATGCCGAACTCAGAAGTGAAACGCCGTAGCGCCGATGGTAGTGTGGGGTCTCCCCATGCGAGAGTAGGGAACTGCCAGGCATCAAATTAAACAGTAAGCGTGTTTTTGCCGCTTGTTGTAAGTAACAAAGTGCTGATATGGCTCAGTTGGTAGAGCGCACCCTTGGTAAGGGTGAGGTCCCCAGTTCGACTCTGGGTATCAGCACCACTTATTAACTTGATACAAGTTAAGATTTAGCGGAAACAGAAGATTTGCACTGAACACGGCATAAAGTCGGTAAAGTATCAGGACAAAAGATTTGTTTCAGGCAGCAAGATTTGTCTGGCGGCTGTAGCGCGGTGGTCCCACCTGACCCCATGCCGAACTCAGAAGTGAAACGCCGTAGCGCCGATGGTAGTGTGGGGTCTCCCCATGCGAGAGTAGGGAACTGCCAGACATCAATTTAGACCAGCTAGCTGGTCATGACCTTCCAGTGACGTGGAAAGGGTGAAACACCTGATATCAGAAGCAACATTCTGAGTTCAGTACAGAATCGGTGGAGCGGTAGTTCAGTTGGTTAGAATACCTGCCTGTCACGCAGGGGGTCGCGGGTTCGAGCCCCGTCCGTTCCGCCACTTATTTATTCAGAGGTTTATTTATAAACTGTCTGAAATTGAAAGCCGTACCTCTTTGAGGTGCGGTTTTTTTTTGCCCAGGCAAAGCCTGACAAGCCCGGCGACCCGCTATTTTGAAACCTGATCTTCTTTTATGGCCGCACAACACACCTCCTTTCGCCGCCCCTTTTAATTTTAAACTTCTCTTCGGCGCTGAGGCCCATCTGCTGGCCAGTCGTGGCGCAAAGGTGGCCATCGCCGCGTGCAGGAAAGCGACCACATCAATAAGATCGCTATCCGTCCGACCCGACAGGATTTCTGACGTTGCATACCGTGAAGCGGGGACGCTGCGGCTTCGCCCGGCAGTACGCTAAGAACGTATGTAGCGGGCTGACCGGGCTTATGATGTGTGGGGAACTCGCCCGCTTCTGTATGATCGGGACAAAATACCGGGACCAGCCAGCAGGACCCCACTATAAATCTTCGCAATCGCCAGATAGAGCAGGTTACGGTTACCAGGGCGCCTGTTGCCGATCAAAGTAGAACTTACCCGTCGCCTCCGGCGCGTTAAGACTTGCCAGCCAGACGATGCCTTCGGCTGCCTGTGAAACACTCCTGTCGCCGGTATGCCCGTTAAAGTCTGTGGCTGTATAACCTGGATCGACGGCGTTAACGCTGATGCCATATTCTGCCAGCTCTTTAGCGAAAGCGACGGTTACCGCATTGAGTGCTGTTTTCGAACTGGTATACCCCATTGCTTCAACCCTGGCATAAGGGTGAGTCAGGTCGGAAACCCAGCTAAGTGAGCCTAAGCCGCTGCTGACCATGATAATTTTCGCTTCAGAGGTGGCTTTTAGCAGAGGTAAGAAAGCCTGCGTCATCCGTATTGTGCCGAAGACATTCGTTTCATAAACGCTTTTAATATCGCTTATGCTCTGTGAACCTGGCGCAATGGGCTGGGCGCCAGAGATCCCGGCATTATTGATCAGAATATCCAGCTTGCCGTCCTCTTTCATGATCCGCTCAGCGGCCGCCAGAACGCTGTCGTTGTCAGTGATGTCGACAACCAGCAGTCGCGCATCAATACCTTCTGCCTGTAAGCTGGCTACAGCGGAGGCTCCACGATCGTTATCGCGGCTGCCTAACCAGATCCGATAGCCACGTAACCCCATCTGGCGTGCTGTTTCGAAACCTATGCTTTTATTAGCGCCGGTAATAACAACTGTCTTTTCGGTCATAGGAAACTCCTGGTGTGATAAGAATGCAGTGTGGAAGGCTTACTGCCGATACGGCAGCCTCAGTTATAGCCCTAACGGCGCTGTTTGATAACCGGGGCCAATACGAACAGGTTGATCGCGATGACGAACAATAAACGTCAACCCGCTATGGATGATTTGTCCCTTTTCCTGGCCGTGTTTGAGGAAAATAACTTCAGGGCAGCCGCCCGACGGCTTGGACTTTCGCCCTCCACCCTAAGCGAAAGGATCTCTGCGCTGGAAAAGAGTATCGGGGCGCCTTTGCTAATCCGGACCACCCGCAGCGTTACGCCAACGGAGGCAGGTCGGGCGCTTGCAGCCCGGGTTTCTCCGCTTCTCTCGGAAATGAGAGCCGCGCTCAACGATGCGGCGAGTTCTCAGCACGCCCTGCGGGGCACGCTTAAGCTGAATGTTACTGGCGCGGTTATGGTGGATATCCTGCCGACGTTGCTGGACCGTTTCCTTACCTGCCATCCACAAGTGCGGGTAGAGTTGATGGTGGACGATCGTCTGGTAGACGTGACCTCTGCAGGGTGTGATGCGGGGATCCGCTATGGTGAACACCTTGCAAAAGACACGATTGCTGTGCCTGTCGGGCCCCGGATACAGCGGTTGGCCCTGGCGGCATCTCCTTCTTATCTTGCATTGCAGGGTTACCCTTCACACCCCAGTGATTTACTTAACCATGACTGTATACGCCTGAAATATTCAAGCGGCGCGCTGGTCGCCTGGGAGTTTGAGCGGGATGGCGAAACGGTCAGCGTCGATCCACCCGGGCGTCTGATCGTCGGCGTAAATGGCGCTGGCGCGGCAGTGGATCTGGCACGCAGCAGCAAAGGCGTGATTGCGACATTCGAGAACTGGCTGCAGCCCTGTTTCCAGAGCGGCGAGCTGCAGCCCGTTTTGCCTGACTGGTGGCAGGCATTCGAGGGCCCATGGCTCTATTTCTCCAGTCGGTTTATGTCGGCGCCGCTGCGCGCGTTTGTCGATTTTCTTGCAGAGGAGCGGCGTTGAACGAGCACGTTGTCCGGCGTTCAGAGACTGTTTCCCGGCAAGCCTGCGTTACTTATGGCCGCTGAGTCCTTGCCTCTATGACTGGTTTAGGCGCTTTCCATGAGGATGTATGTTCCAGCTGGCTGGCCAGCTTCAGTCGCTCAGGTTCATTATTGTATCGGGCAAAAAACTGCAATCCTTTCAGAATCCCTTTACCAGCAGCCATTCGCTCATAAAATCGATAAACGCCCGGATGCGCGTACTCACGGCCCGATCGCTGTAATAGACAGCATTGAACGGCATCCCGACCGGCAGCACCTTATCGGCCAGCAGTTCCACCACTCTTCCTGCCTGAATATCCTGGTCAATCATAAAACCCGACAGACAGGCGATGCCGTTCCCCGTCAGGCAAAGTTGTCTGAGCGTCTCGCCGCTGTTTGAGGTAATCGTCGGGTTTATTTCGTAAAGTTGCCCATCCTCCTGCGCCACAGGCCAGCGATTCAGGCTCTGAGGCTCAACAAAGCCCAGGCAGTGGCGATCGGCCAGATCGTCAACCCGCTGCGGCTTGCCGTACTGCTCAAGGTAGCTGGGGCTGGCGACGATTTTCCTGTAGCTGGTGAAAAGGGGCCGGGCACGCAGGCTTGAATCTGTCAGATTACCAACACGAATGGCGATATCGACTTTGCGCTCAATAAGGTTAATGAAGGTTTCTGAGGAAACCAGCGACAGCCTGACGTCGGGATAGCGCTCGCGAAAGGCATTGACCATCGGCATAAGCAGATGCAACACGACCGGCGTGGCAGCATCGATGCGCAGCAGGCCCTGTGGCGTCTGGCGGCTCTCAATGAGCTCATTTTCTGCGGCGGCCATCTCCCGGAGGATCAGCTGTACCCGACGGAAGTAAGCTTCCCCTTCCTGGGTGAGCTTAACGTGTCTGGTGGTGCGGGTAAGTAGCTCCACGCCAAGCTTCGTTTCCAGTTTTTTTACCGCGCGGCTTACGGCAGAGTTCGCCATTGCCAGCTGGCCAGCGGCACGGCTGAAGCTGCCGCTTTCAACCACGGCCACAAAAATCCGGAGTTCTTCTGAATTCGCCCTCATTTTTGCTCCTGTGGCAAAATTCCCGCTGCATTTTTTATTCTTTTGTTATTTAAACATGGGCTGACGGCTAACGCTATCCGCTGAAAAAATACCGCATTTCGTGGTCATCTGCCGTTACCGTCAGAGAGGAACCCAGCGTGAGTGGCAACGGCAGCCGGTTGCATTTGTTTACTGACTATCCGGCGTAATTAGCAGGCTCTGATTGAAACTCCGCCTTAAAGCCCCTATAACTGAATGACTAAGCGAAATCCTTAGCGGTAACAGAAGCAGGCGGTAAAGTGCGTAAAAAGACCTATGCCATGAGATATGTAGCGGGACAGCCAGCGGAACGGATATTTCCGCCTGGCGCGATGCTGCATGTCGGAAAGGCTTTACCGCCGGGCGAGCCGCTGACCACGGAATCGGCGCTGCGCGTGCTGGTGTGGAATATCTTCAAGCAGCAGCGTGCCGACTGGCTCTCGGTATTACAAAGCTTCGGTAAGGATGCTCACCTTGTTCTGCTACAGGAGGCGCAAACCACGCCGGAACTGGTGGACTTCGCCACCAGCAACTACCTTGCCGCCGACCAGGTACCCGCATTCGTGCTGCCTCAGCATCCCTCAGGCGTGATGACGCTGGCATCGGCCCATCCCGTCTACTGCTGCCCGCTGCGTGAGCGTGAGCCCCTGTTACGCCTGGCAAAATCGGCGCTGGTCACCGCCTATCCGCTGCCCAACAGCGAGATGCTGATGGTGGTGAATATCCACGCCGTAAATTTCAGCCTGGGTATCGACGTCTACAGCAAACAGCTGGGGCCTATTGGCGAGCAAATCATTCATCATCAGGGGCCGGTCATTATGGCGGGCGACTTCAATGCCTGGAGCCGTCAGCGCATTAACGCACTCTATAACTTCGCCCGCGATATGGGACTGGAAGAGGTCGGCTTTACTGACGATCACCGCCGCAAGGCTTTTGGCCGGCCGCTCGATTTTGTTTTCTACCGGGGGATGGGCGTCGCCAAAGCGTCCGTACTGGTCACCCGCGCCTCCGATCACAATCCGCTACTCGTTGAATTCCATCCCGGCAAGCCTGCGCTTCTCTAGGGAATATCTGGCCTGCCTTCCCGGGCAGACCAGCAATGCGTTCTGCCCATTAAAAAACGTAATAAGGAAATTAAGTATGGCAACGCACCATCATGAACATGTTAATAACCAGTTTGGCGAGCGGGCAGATGCCTATCTGAGCAGCGCCGTGCATGCAGGCGGCCGCGATCTTCAACGCCTGAGCGAGCGGCTTAACGCAGCGAAAGATGCCAGCGTGCTGGATCTGGGCTGCGGGGGAGGGCATGCCAGCTACGTTGCGGCTCAGCACGTCAGCAGCGTTGTGGCTTATGACCTCTCGGCTGAAATGCTGGAAGTGGTTAAGATGGAGGCAAAAGCGCGGGGCTATACGCGGTTAACCACCTGCCAGGGCTACGCGGAGCAGCTGCCTTTTGAGGATGAACAGTTTGATATTGTTATCAGCCGCTACTCCGCGCATCACTGGCATGATGTGGGAAGCGCCCTGCGAGAGGTAAAACGCGTACTTAAGCCACAGGGGCGTGTGATCTTTATGGATGTCAGCTCGCCGGGACATCCGCTGCTCGATATCTGGTTACAGACGATAGAGGCGCTGCGGGATACCTCGCACGTGCGGGACTACTCACCGGGGGAGTGGCTGTCGATGTTTACCGACGCAGGGCTGACAATCAGCGCGGCCAGCCAGGATCGGCTGGATTTAGATTTTACAAGCTGGATTGAACGCATGCGCACCCCTGAGGTGATGACGGCGGCCATCCGGGCTTATCAGCGCTCTGCGCCGGAGGAAGTTCAGCGCTATTACGCGCTTCAGGCTGACGGCAGCTTCAGCACCGATACGCTCTTTATCGAGGCGGTAAAAGTCGCCTGAGCGCCGGGCAGAGGCGCTATAATCGGGCAGTAAAATCGTAAGCATAAAAAAAGCCAATCCGTGGATTGGCTTTTTTGTGCAGATAAACCGGTCAGCTATCAGGCGTGCTGCTGTTTTTCACAAACAGCGTCAGCTTATCGCCCGGGCGGATGTTCTCCGACCCGCCGCTGTTCCAGCGCATCACATCTTTCAGGTTCACCCCGTGACGTTTCGCAATGCTGGCCAGAGAATCACCTTTACGGACTTTATAGGTGATGCTGTTGCCATTATCGGCCAGACGGATAGCGCTACTGCCGCCCAGACTCAGCGTTTGTCCCGGCTTAATGACGGCGCCGTTCAGGTTATTCGCCTGCTTCAGCGCTTTTACCGAAACGTTATTGCGCTGCGCAATACCGGAGAGCGTATCGCCGTTACGCACTTTATAGGTTTTGCCGCCGTTGCTGGCGAGCGCGACCGGCTGAACCGCTAAAATATCGCCCGTTGCCAGAGAGTTGCGCAGCTTCGCAACGTTCGACTTCGGCACCATAATATAGTGAGGTCCGTTTGGTGCCGTTCTGCCGCGCTTGTAACCCGCATTATAGTTTTTCAGCTTGCTGACCGACATACCGGCCATCTCGGCCGCCTGCGTCAGTTCAATCGGCTGTCCCACCTCAACTCGCGCCAGGGCACGGGTTTTATTGGGAGCCGGTAAGCGAACGCCGTAACGCTTGTTGTGCTTAAGGATATCGCCCAGCGCCAGCATCTTAGGCACGTAGATCGTCGTTTCCTTCGGCAGCGACAGCGACCAGAAGTCCGTCGGCTTGCCGCGGGCTTTATTGGCCTTCATCGCTTTAAGAACGCGTCCTTCTCCGCTGTTATAGGCGGCGATGGTCAGTAACCAGTCGCCGTCAAACATACGGTTCATGCGCTCCATAATATCCAGCGCGGCACGGGTCGAGGCGACAACATCGCGACGTCCGTCATACCACTGGGTCTGTTTCAGACCGTAGTTACGCCCCGTCTGCGGCACGATCTGCCAGATGCCTGCGGCATTGGCGGAAGAGGTGGCATGGGGATCAAAAGCGCTCTCCACTATGGGTAGCAGTACCAGTTCCATCGGCATATTACGTTGCTTAATCTGCTCGACTATCCAGTACATATACGGCTCTGCCCGTAATGTTACATCGTGGAGATAGCTCTTGTGTTTCAAATACTTTTGCTTTTGTTCGCGTACCCGGGCGTTATCCGGGACCTTCATCTTCAGCTCGTCGCTAATGAAATTCCACAGGTTTTTATCCTGCGTCAGGCTGGTTCCATCGTCCTGCCAACGCGGTGATAATAAACGGTCTGTGTCTTTTACTTCATTCTGACCAGCCGAAGACAAGCTCTGTGCATGCTGTTCGGGCAGGTTGGCGTCATGTCTGGACGCCTGGCACCCAACCAGCAAGACCGAGGCGAGTAATATCGCTGTAGCCTTCATGTGTGTGTCAATTTGTCGCTTAAAAGACGAGCAACTATACGTGCTCGCCTGGCTGAGCACAACCTGAAAAATCAAAAATGGTCTTTCTTCTGACGTAGGGCCGCAAATATCTGCCACTCCGCGTCCTGAGGCGTTTCCTCTTTTATAACTGCTTTAATTTCATCATCTTGCGTTCTCAGGAAAACGTTAATACGGCGCTCCAGCGACAGCTTTGTAGGCAAAGTTACCTGCTGTTTTGCACGTAACTCTTTAATTTTAAG
Source organism: Pantoea sp. FN060301 (assembly GCA_050410775.1). Taxonomy (GTDB): domain Bacteria; phylum Pseudomonadota; class Gammaproteobacteria; order Enterobacterales; family Enterobacteriaceae; genus Erwinia. Next base: position 3,292,360 of record CP191229.1, on the reverse strand, counting down.
ATAATAGGCCGATATGTCAGAGTCCTGCGGCAAAAGATGCGCAGCAAACTTAAGGTTTGATAAGGTATATTCATGCGCGCAGCAAACCAGTGTCTCGTCAGGGAGCTTATTAAGCTTCTGAAAAGATGAAAGCATTTGCTGAGGCGTGCCTTCAAAGAGACGTCCGCAGCCGCCTGAGAAAAGCGTGTCGCCACAGAAAAGATAAGGCGAACTGTAATATGAGATATGTCCTAAAGTATGACCCGGCGTCGCGATCACACTAAATTCGAGGCCCAAAATAGTGAGGCGATCGCCTTCCTGAACCACCGCGGTAGCGCCCTTGTTTGCCGTCTCCTGCGGTCCATAAACGGTCAGCTGAGGGAAATGAGACAGCAGTTCTTTTACGCCGCCAACGTGGTCGTGATGATGGTGGGTGAGCAAAATGGCGACGGGCTGCCAGCGATTTTTCTCAAGCGCCGCCAGCACTGGTGCCGCTTCGCCCGGATCGACAATCAGGCACTGACCATCCTCGTTATTTAATGTCCAGATGTAGTTGTCATCAAGTGCCGGAATACTGGTAAGATTCATTATCGCCTCACTGAATGGTCGAAATGGAAAGAAGATGGTAAAGCATGAAGCCTGCTAAAACACGCCAAATTCGTCATGTACCGCACGCCTGGGCAGAGATGCCATGGGGCGAATTTTACCGTGACGCGTTGACCCGGCATCTGCAACCCTGCCTGGCAAAAATATATGGCTTTCATCTTCTGAAGATTGGCGATCTCAGCGCGGAGATCGATACGGAGGCGTGTGCGATATCACATCAGGTGAACGTTGGGCTGCGCGGCGAGCATCTCCAGGTCATTGCCGATCCGATGAGCCTGCCTTTCGAGTCCAAATCGGTCGACGCCTGCCTGCTGGCGCACAGTCTTGCCTGGAGCAGCGATCCGCACCACGTTCTGCGTGAGGTGGACCGGGTGCTGATTGACGATGGCTGGATGATTATCAGCGGGTTTAATCCTTTCAGCGTATTGGGGATAGGCAAACTCATTCCCGGCCTGCACCGGCGGGTGCCCTGGAACAGCCGGATGTTTACGCAGATGCGGCTGATGGACTGGCTGGGCCTGCTGAACTACGAAGTTGTCCAGCGCACGCGTTTTCAGGTACTTCCCTGGAACCGGCAGGGCGGAAAGGTGATCAGTACGCACTTCCCCGCACTCGGCTGTCTGAGCATTATTGTGGCGCGTAAGCGTACCTTTCCGCTGATCATGAACCCCGCTAAAAAGGCGGTTGCGAAGCGTCGTATCAGCGCGGCGGTAGGTGCGACAAGACAGTACCACACCCGCCAGAAGGATCAGGAAGCGGACTGATAGCCAATATCCTCAAAGGCCGGGCTGCCTGCCGCCGCGCGAGCCAGTTCATCACAGCGCTCGTTCTCTTCATGGCCGGCATGGCCTTTTACCCACTCCCACTGGATTTTATGGTGGCTAAGCGCGGTATCGAGGCGCTTCCATAAATCGACGTTTTTTACCGGCTTCTTATCCGTGGTTTTCCAGCCGCGCTTTTTCCAGTTATGGATCCAGCTGGTGATCCCCTGACGAACATACTGGCTGTCGGTACTGATTACCACGTCGCACTGCTGCGTTAAAGCTTCCAGCGCCACAATCGCGGCCATCAGCTCCATCCGGTTATTGGTCGTCAGAAAATAGCCGGCGCTGAAGGTTTTCTCATGCTGACCGTAGCGTAAAATGGCACCGTAACCGCCCGGACCAGGATTGCCAAGGCATGAACCATCGGTGAAAATTTCTACCTGCTTAGGCATCTCTGGTAGACTCCCTGCTGAAAAACGCCAAGTCTGACATAAACGGGTCCTATGAGCACAGTAAATACAACGCGTCAGATCGTTCTCGATACTGAAACCACCGGCATGAACATGATCGGCGTGCACTATGAAGGGCACCGGATCATCGAAATTGGTGCCGTTGAGGTAGTGAACCGCCGCCTGACGGGCAATAACTACCACGTTTATCTGAAGCCCGATCGGCTGGTCGATCCCGAAGCCTTTGGCGTCCACGGTATTGCCGATGAGTTTCTGGCAGATAAGCCAACCTTCGCCGATATCGCCGATGAGTTCCTCGCCTATATCTCCGGGGCGGAATTAGTGATCCATAACGCCTCCTTTGATATCGGCTTTATGGACTATGAATTTTCCAAACTGGGCCGCGACATTCCCAAAACGGAAACCTTCTGCAAAATCACCGACAGCCTGGCGATGGCGAGAAAACTCTATCCCGGCAAGCGAAACAGCCTGGATGCGCTCTGCTCCCGCTATGAGATAGACAACAGTAAGCGAACGCTGCACGGCGCGCTGCTGGACTCCGAAATCCTTGCCGAAGTGTTCCTGACCATGACCGGCGGGCAGACCTCGCTGGCTTTCTCAATGGAGGGCGATCGCGAGCAGCAGAGCAATGGCGATACCATTTACCGCGTTGCCAGGCCGGCGTCGGGTTTGCGGGTGGTGGCGGCCAGCGAAGAGGAAGTCGCCGCCCATGAAGCCCGTCTGGATCTGGTGATGAAAAAAGGCGGAAGCTGCCTCTGGCGTGCTTAAGCGCATAAAGTGCAGCGGCAAAGGGACCGTTGGGTGAAAAAACAGGCAGTCGGTCAGGGCGCTGAATAAAAAGCGTTGACGCCCGTATCGCCTCACCGTAATATTCGCTCCGTTCCCGACGGGGAACAAAGCGCGGAGCGGTAGTTCAGTTGGTTAGAATACCTGCCTGTCACGCAGGGGGTCGCGGGTTCGAGCCCCGTCCGTTCCGCCAAGTATTTAGGGCCATGTTATTAATTAACATGGCCTTTTTGCTTTTCTACTCTTTCAGTTTGCGCACTGCGCCTGTCCCGTCCTCTTCCTGTGAGTTTCCTTCTGAATTTCTTACTCTTTCCCCGGACATCATTTTGCTGCCAATAGCCTGCGGCAGTGCTTTGTAGGTATGTTCAAATTCTGCCTGGCAGAAGCACGGCATTACCAGAGAGAACAGAGGAATAATGAATCACAGGGCGGTGTTCACACCGGAAACCGGGATAACGACGGCTTTGTGCTGAAAATCAAAGCAGCGTTTCCCGGTAAAATGCGATGCCCCTTTTATAACGTTCTCACCCTCTCAGCGCTTATCAACGGCAACCTTAACCGCGTAGCCTGCCGCGCTGACCTGGCGTTCTTCACGGGCGATCCAGCGATAGCAGCCTGCTGAAAGCGCCGCGCCGATAAACCAGCTGAAGTTGGCGATGGCATGCAGCGAGGGAATAAAGCTGATGACCAGCCCGATCAGCACGGAAGGGACCAGCGCCGCGATGGCTTTCGGGTTGAAGCCGCCCTGATACCAGTACTTGCCCGCGGGCGTATCATTAAAGAGATCGTCAACCGATATCTTCCCGCCTTTAATCAGATAGAAATCACAAAGCAGAATGCCAAACAGCGGCCCGATAAAGGCGCCCAGCACGTCAAGCGTATAGTGAATCAGTTCTGGTGACTGGAAAAGATTCCACGGCGTCAGTAAAACGGAGCCCACGGCGGCGATCATTCCCCCGGTGCGGAAGCTGATCCGCTGCGGCGAACAGTTCGAAAAGTCGAAGGCCGGAGAAACAAAGTTGGCGACGATATTAATGCCGATAGTGGCAATAATCATCGTCAGCAATCCAATAGCAACCGCCACATCGTTGCCCACCAGGCTGACGGTTTCAATCGGGTCGGTGATCATGCGGCCGAACAGCGACTGCGTACCGGAGACAATCACCACCGTCACCACGGAAAAGAGCAGGAAATTGAACGGCAGGCCCCAGCGGTTGCCGCGCCGGATTTCGCCCATGCTTTTACCGTAGCGGGAGAAGTCACCAAAGTTAAGCAGGGGGCCAGAGAAGTAGGAAACCACCAGCGCGGTCGCGGTGATCATCTGCCACGCCTGCTCGCTGCCGGAAAGTGACTTGCTCGCAAGGGTAAAGGAGATGCCATTAAAACCGGTCTTGTATACAATCCAACCCGCCAGCGCCACCATCACCACGTAGACGGCGGGCCCGGCAACATCAATAAAACGCTTAATAGCGCTCATGCCGTGCCAGAACACCATCGCCTGGGCAAACCACATAAAGCCAAAACAGATCCAGCCAAGCTGGGAGAGGCCCAGCCATGAACTCTGGGTCATCGGGGCGAGCGCTGGCCAGAATTTCAGGGAGACAAGCATCAGCGCATTGGCGGCCAGGTAAGTCTGTATGCCGTACCACGCGAAGGCGATCAGGCCACGGATCACGGCGGGAATATTCGCCCCGAAAACGCCAAACGCCTGACGGCAGATTACCGCATAAGGCACCCCTGCCATCTGACTCGGTTTTGCCACCAGATTCGCGCAAATCTGAACGATGCAAATCCCCGCCAGCAGGCAAATCAGCACCTGCCAGCTGGCCAGACCCAGCGTGAAAAAGCTGGCGGCGACCACGTAGCCTCCCATGCTGTGCACGTCCGACATCCAGAAAGAGAAAATATTATACCAGCTCCAGCTTTGGTGACGCGTCGGGGCGAGATCCTCATTACACAGCCTTGGGCTGTAGTGGGCGCGGGCTTCAGCCGACGCCGCCGGTGAGACACTTTGACTATTTGGCATGAAACCTGCTCCTCTTTTGATTGACCCGCAATCGGGTTAAGGAAAGCAGTGCAGGATCCAGGCCAGATATGATTTCTTGTATACAAAAAATGAGCATCATGTATACGATTAGTGACGACATTGATGTGTAGTGGAGCGGGTAATGATTAGTAAAACCGGCCTGAAAACGGCCTCTGACCTGACGGACAGGGATGAAGCGATCTATCAGGCGCTGCTGGCAGCCATCGTTGAACATCAGCTGCCGCCCGGCAGCCGGCTGCCCGAAGAGGCCCTTTCCGGCGTCTTTGGCGTCAGCCGCACCGGCATCCGCAGAGTGCTTCAGCGCCTTGCGGTAGTGCAGATGGTGATCTTATTGCCCAGGCGTGGTGCGCAAGTTGCCACGCCGTCCGTTGAAGAGGCGAAGGAGATCTTTCAGACCCGCTCGCTTATCGAATGCGCCAATCTGCCGCATGTGCTGGCCCGCTGCCAGTCGACGCATCTGGCCGCGCTGGAGAATCTTATCCGGCAGGAGCAGCAGGCGCATACGGATGGCGACGGCCCCGCCGCCATCCGCCACTCTGCGGCCTTTCATATTCAGCTTCAGGCCATTGCGGGCAACCAGGTGCTCACTGAAATGGTGACAAGTCTGACCCAGCGTTCCTCGCTGGTCATTGCCGCCTGGGGCGCGCCCTGGCAGCAGGGATGCCGCTGTCACGATCATGAAAGGCTGACGATGCTCATCAGGGAAAAAGCGTGCGGCCCGCTTGCTGACGCAATGCGGCAACATTTCGGGCATATTCTGGCCAGCCTGCGCTTTGAACGCGGGGGAGAGACGGTGCCGGACTTCGCCAGCTTATTTGCAGGAACAGGAGTTAAAGGATGAAGGAAAAACAGATTATTCAGGTGATCAACCCCAACGTCAGCGCGGCAATGACCGAAACGATAGGCGCCGCCGCCCGCGCGGTGGCCGGACCGCAAACGGAGATCGTTGCGGTAAATCCGTCACAGGGGGCGCCGTCGATTGAGGGGCATTTTGATGAAGCGATTGCGGCGATCGGCGTACTTGAGCAGATAAAAGCCGGACGCGAGCAGGGCGTTTGCGGCCATGTCATTGCCTGCTTCGGCGATCCCGGCCTGCTGGCCGCCCGCGAGCTGGCGCAGGGGCCGGTTATCGGTATTGCGGAGGCGGCTATGCATATGGCGACGATGGTGGCGACGCGCTTCTCCATCGTCACCACGCTGCCGCGTACCCTGATTATCGCCCGGCACCTGCTGCGGCAGTATGGCTTTGAACATCACTGCGCCGCGCTGCACGCTATCGACCTGCCGGTGCTGGCGCTGGAAGACGGCAGCGGCCTGGCGCAGCAAAAAGTGCGTGAACGCTGCCTGGCGGCAAAAAAAGAGGATGGCAGCGGCGCCATTGTTCTGGGCTGCGGCGGGATGGCGACGCTCGCCCGCGAACTGACCTGCGAGCTGGGGATCCCGGTCATCGACGGCGTAGGCGCAGCGGTGAAAATGGTGGAATCCCTGGTGGCGCTGGGTTTAACGACCAGTAAGCATGGCGATTTAGACTTTCCCGTCCGAAAAAGCCTGTCGGGTCAGTTTGACCGCCTAAACTAAAACAATAAAACGGCCCGACAACAGGACCCTGAAAATGACAGAAGTTAGCGAAAAGAAAGAGTACAGCTTTAATAAAAACTATCCCCGCGACCTGCGCGGCTATGCAGGCAACCCACCTGATGCAGCCTGGCCGGGCCAGGCGCGGATCGCCGTGCAGTTTGTGCTTAATTACGAAGAAGGGGCAGAAAACAGCGTGCTACATGGCGATACCGGCTCCGAGCAGTTCCTGTCGGATATTATCGGCGCGGCGAGCTATCCCGACCGCCATATGTCGATGGAGTCGCTGTATGAATATGGCTCCCGGGCCGGTTTCTGGCGTATCCATAATGAATTTTGCAAGCGCGAGCTTCCGCTGACGGTATTTGGCGTGGCGATGGCGCTGGCCAGAAACCCTGACATCGTCGGGGCGATCAAACAGGCCGACTATGATGTAGTCAGCCACGGCTGGCGCTGGCTCCACTATCAGGGGATGGATGCCAAGACCGAGCGGCAGCATATGCAGCAGGCGGTGGATACGCTCAGCGATCTTTTTGGCAAAGCGCCAACGGGCTGGTATACGGGACGAGATAGCCCGAATACGCGCCGGCTGGTGGTGGAGCAGGGCGGTTTCACCTACGACAGCGACTACTACGGCGACGATCTGCCGTTCTGGATGCCGGTCACCTGCCAGGATGGCACGGTGAAATCACACCTGATTATTCCCTATACTCTGGACACGAACGATATGCGCTTCGCCACGCCGCAGGGATTCAATACGGCTGACCAGTTTTACACCTATCTGAAAGACAGTTTCGACGTGCTTTATGAAGAAGGGGAGGCATCACCCAAGATGCTCTCTATTGGCATGCACTGCCGCCTGCTTGGCAGACCCGGCCGCTTCCGGGCGTTGCAGCGCTTCCTGGATTATCTTCAGCAGCACGATAAGGTGTGGATCTGCACGCGTCAGCAGATTGCCGAACACTGGGTGGAAACGCATCCGGCACCGCAGGCGTAACGCACGCTGTATTTTACCCGCTGCCGCTTCCCTGCGGCAGCGCCAGGCTCAGCTCATCAGGCTGACCTGGGCCGCAACTATCCGCCAGCCGTCAGGCAGCCTGACCCAGGTCTGCTGCTGGCGGCCCGTTTTTTCACTGCCTTCCCGCGTAAACTCCGTGCTGCATACGGCGTAATCCTCCCCAAAAGTGACAATGGTCGTATTACGCAGCTGTCGCATCAGGCCAGCTGCGGGACGTGAGGCGCGAAATGCCCTGATCTCCTCAATGCCATACAGATTTTCACCGGCGCCCAGCCGCACGGTACGCTCATCATGCCAGAACAGCTCATCCAGCACCGCCGTATCGTTGCTGACCAGCGCCGCTTCATAGCGATAAAAGGCCTCGGTGACCTCAGTCATAATCGCCGGAAGATTAATCTCCATCGTTTTCAACGTAACGCCTCCAGATTCGCGGGCACCGCTTGCGCAATTCCCATTTTTTCCAGCGTCCACGCCACCCGCAGGCACGCCTCTTCTCTGAAAGGTGCCGCAATCAGCTGTAAGCCAATCGGCAGGCCGCCCGCCTGTAGCGGAACTGTGGTAACCGGCAGGCCGAGAAAGGAGATCGGCTGCGTCAGCATGCCCATGCTGGCGCGGATCGGCAGATCGGTATTGTTGATACGCATAGTTTCCTGGCCCACCAGCGTGGCGCTCTGCGGCGTGGCGGGGGCAATAAGGACGTCAAACTGCTCAAACAGCGGCAGCACCTGCTGCCTGAAGTACTGACGAAAACGCTGCGCCTGTACGTACCAGGCGGCAGGGATCATCGCACCCGCAAGCAGACGCTCACGCGACAAAGGCTCAAAAAGGTCGGGTGAATGCTGCAACGCCGGAAGATACTGGTTTCCCCCTTCGGAAGCGCTGATGATAAAAGCAGCGCTACGTGCCAGCGCGGCATCGGGCAGCGTGACCTCATCCTGCACGTTAAGCGCTTTTGCCGCCACAGCTACGGCAGCGCGCGCCTCATCGCTGCACCAGGTTTGAAAATAGTCACCGAGAACGGCGCAGCGCAGGCCTTCCGCCCCCTGTCCGAGAAGCGGGTGAGTAAGGTGAATGGGTTTCTCAGCCTGAAAACCATCCTCAGGATCGTGACCCTGAAGGGCATCATAGACCGAGGCGAGATCCTCAGTGGTGCGGGCAAAAGGACCAATATGGTCAAGGCTGGCGACAAAAGGCTGTGTACCGCCGCGCGAGAGGCGGCCAAACGTCGGCTTGAGGCCGAAAATGCCGCAGAGCGAAGCCGGCACCCGCACAGATCCATTGGTATCGGAACCCAGCGAGAAAGGGACCAGCCCGGCGGCAACCGCCGCCGCCGATCCTCCCGACGATCCGCCTGCGATGCGGTTAAGATCGTGAGGATTCCGGGTGGCGCCGTAGTGGCTGTTCTCGGTGGTGAAGCCGTAAGCATAGGCATCCATATTCAGCATGCCGGAGAGCATCGCCCCCGCGCCTGTCAGCCTGTTTACCGCCCAGCTATCTCCGGCGGCGGCAGGGCGATCGCTGAATAAGCGGGCGCCCGCCAGCGTTGTCTCTCCGGCGACGTCAAACAGGTTCTTTACCGCGTAAGGAACTGCCGCCAGCGGTGGCAGCTCCCGCCCCGTTGTACGCAGGCGATCGATGCGATCCGCCTCGCTGAACAGACGATCCCGGGTAATGTGCGTCCAGGCATTCAGCGCCGGATTATGTTTTTCAATCCCGTCCAGCGTCTGCTGGGCGATTTCACGCGCGCTGATTTCGCCATGACGCAGCGCAGAGCGCAGCCCGGCAATAGAAAAAGTGGCAAGGCTCATGCTTTATAAACCCCCGCCACTTCCTGACGATCGTCCAGTGGGAAAGCCATCAGCGGTTCTGCCATGGCGGCGATGCGGGTAAACTGAACCTGCAGTTCGGCCCGCCGTTCATCATTCAGCGTGACGCCTATTACCTGCTCCATATGTACCAGCCAGGCGGCCCAGTCGGGTGAGGTGTGTGTCATTAGTATTCTCCTGTTAAAAACCGGCAGCGCTGCCGTTACTGCGGGGATCGCATGCGCCTTCCAGCATGCCGTCAGCGTGGCGGACAATGGCGCCCGCATGACCCACGGCCTCGCTGAAGTCGGGTAATTTCTCTACCTCATGACCCAGCGCCCGTAGCCTGTCGAACGTTTCCTGAGAAAAACGGCCTTCCAGCTTCAGCGAGTCGGAGGTCTGGCCCCAGGTGCGTCCCAGCAGCCAGCGCGGCGCACTGACACATTGCTGGAGCGGCAGACCCTGCACCACATGGCGGGTAAAGATGGCGGCCTGTGTCTGCGGCTGACCGTCGCCACCCATCGATCCATAAACCATCGTTCGTCCGTCGCGCAGGCGGGCGGCGGCCGGGTTTAAGGTATGAAAAGGCTGCTTGCCGGGGGCGAGCGCCAGCAGATGATCGGGATCGAGGCTGAAGGCCGCGCCGCGGTTCTGCCAGGTGACGCCGGTGCCGGGCAGCACCACGCCGCTGCCGAACTCATGATAAATGCTCTGAATAAAAGAGACGGCCAGGCCGCTGCTGTCCACGACGCCCATCCAGACCGTATCGCCCGGACCCTTACCATTTCCCCAGGGCGCAGCCTGATTGTCGTCAATCATGGCCGCCATGGTGGCCAGCACGTCAGAGTCGAGCAGCGTCTGCATCTCCTCCTGCATATGGCGCGGATCGGTGATGTAGCGATCGCGAAGGCTGAACGCCAGCTTGGTGGCTTCGACGATGCGGTGAACGGTTTGCGCCTCATCCGCTTCCGCCATATTCAGATGGCGGGTAATGCCAAGGATCGCCAGTGAAACCACGCCCTGAGTCGGCGGCGTCATATTAAATACCTCGCCATGCTCATGCTGAATGCGCAGCGGCGTACGGCGGCGGGCGTGGTGCTGGTTAAGATCTGCAAGCGTGACGGGCATCCCCAGGCGGGTCATCTCAGCGGCAAAGCGTCCGGCCAGCGGGCCACGGTAAAAGCTCTCCAGCCCCTGGACGGTTAATTCGCGAAGGGTTCCGGCCAGCGCCGGCTGAGTGAAGCGGCTGCCTGCACGCGGGATTTCACCGCCGGGCAGAAAAGTGGCGGCAAAGCCGGGCTGATCGAGAAGTTCATGATATTTGCTGGCGGTCGCGTCTGCCTGGGACTGGGTAACTGGAATGCCCTCCGCCGCATAGCGGGTGGCATCGGCGAGCAGCCGGGAAAGCGGCAGCGTGGCACCGTTCCATTCTGCTGAAATCGCCAGCGCTTCCGCCCAGCCGCTGACGGTGCCCGCCACGGTCAGGGCAGATTTCGGTCCGCGATGGGGGATCTGCTTCGCCCCACCATAAAAAGAGAATTCGGCCAGGGCGCCTGCGGCGCCGCTGGCATCAATCGCAACCGGATCGCCTTCTGGCGGCACAATCAGCCAGAAACCGTCGCCGCCCAGGCCGTTCATATGCGGATAGACCACCGCGATGGTCGCGGCAGCGGCCACCATCGCCTCAATGGCGTTGCCGCCCTCACGTAAGATCGCCAGCGCGCTCTGGCTGGCCAGATGATGGGGCGTCACGGCCATGCCACGCGGCGCAATATGACTTTGGATCATGCCAGTCTCTTTTATTGGTTAAGGGGGAAAGACCTTAATTAAAGCAAGAGCTGTTCCAGTTTGTCTGAAGGATCCGTTAAAGGATGAAAAAGGGAGGCGGAAACGCGGGCCGCCGGCTGGGCCTTTTTATCTTCCGGCACGTTATTTGTATATGCTGAAGCACCTGAAACAAAAGTTACAAGGCAAGCGTATGAAGCAGCTTGATGAGCGTCTGAAAAGCCACTATCCGCAGCTCTCCCCGCAGGAGCAGCGCGTCGCCGATTTTATTTTTGACCACTTTAACGATCTGATCAGCTATAACAGCGCTGAACTGGCGCGGCTAAGCGGTGTGTCAAAGGCTACGGTCAGCCGCCTGTTTAAACATCTCGGCTATGACAAATATAAAGATATGCGTGATGAGCTGCGCACGCTGCGTCAGAGCGGCATGCCGCTTACGGATAACCGTGACGCCGTGCAGGGCAACACGCTGCTGGCCAGGCATTACAAGCAGGAGATGGCTAATCTGACCCGCTGGGTAAACGATCTTGATGCGGCGCAGTTTAACGAGGTGGTGCGGCAGCTTGCCGTCAGTAAACGCATCTTTATTGTCGGGATGCGAAATTCCTATCCGCTGGCGCTGCACCTCCGCCAGCAGCTGCTTCAGGCGAGGGGCGACGTTCAGGTTCTGCCGCAGCCGGGTCAAACCTTGTCGGAGGAGCTGGTGGCCATCTCGCCGGAGGATACCGTAGTGGTGCTGGCTTTTCGCCGCCGCCACCGCCTTGTCCGGCCGCTGCTGCTGCACCTGCAAAACGCGGCTATCCCCACGCTGGTCATCTGCGAACCCGAAGCGCAAAGCGTACTTGCGCTGGCCCGCTGGCAGCTTTGCGCACCACTGGACAGCGTCTCAGCCTTCGACAGTTACGGGGCCGCCAACAGCCTGATTAATCTGCTGGCAAACGCGCTATTGCATCAATTATTAAGCGAAGGCCGCCAGCGCATCCATCAGATTGCTGAACTCTATGGGCATCTGGATGAGCTGGAACAGCGCTGATGGGGCACCATTTTGGTGCTTTGCCTTCTTTTGGACGCTTTTCTGCCAGCCCGTCACGCCGCTTTCAAACCGCAGTTACCCCGATGGCGGAAACGTTGCTCCACATAGACAGCGAGAACTTTTGCGGTTAACCAAAGGGTTTCTTTCACTTTCTCAGCCGCAGAATAAGGCTGGCAATAAATTTACGCCTTCATCTTCTTCGCTGGCACATTAGTTGCAAATACTCCTGTCAGGAATCTTTCGTTTCATGTTGATTAACCGGGGTAGAGAAGATGAAAAAAGTATTACTGGCAATCGTGGGCGCGGCGCTGATGCTCTCTCAGCTACCTCATGCTGTGGCGGACGGCCTGCAGGATATTCAGAAACGGGGCGTGCTTCGGGTGGCGATCCCGCAGGACTTCCCGCCATTCGGCTCGGTCGGCACCGATCTCCAGCCGCAGGGTTACGACATTGATATGGCGAAGTACCTGGCGCAGGAGATGAAACTTAAGTTACAGCTGGTGCCGGTAACCAGCGCGAACCGCGTCCCCTACCTTCAGACCGATAAAGTGGATTTGGTGATCTCCAGCCTCGGTAAAAACCCGGAGCGCGAAAAAGCGATCGCCTTCAGCCGCGCTTATGCGCCGTTCTTTCTCGGCGTCTTCGGCCCGAAGGAGGCCACGCTGACAGAGGCCGCAGCGCTGAGCGGTAAGTCGGTGGGCGTGACGCGCGGCGCGGTGGAGGACATGGTGCTCAGCAAAGTGGCGCCGGAAGGGACCGAACTGAAGCGCTATGAAGATAACAACACCACGCTGTCAGCCTTTCTCTCCGGTCAGGTGCAGTATGTGGCTACCGGCAACCTGGTCGTTGCCGCCATCGCCCGTCAGAACCCAGAAAAAGCCCCGGTCGCGAAATTTATGCTGAAAGACTCTCCCTGCTTCATCGGTATGCGTAAGGGGGAACCGGCGCTGAAGGCGAAGGTCGATGCGCTGATTGAGCAGGCTATCGCCGATAAAACGCTTAACGGGCTCTCTGAAAAATGGCTGAAAGCGCCGCTGCCTGCGAACCTCGGCGCGTAAGGGCGGGCGATGATGGATCAACTCGATTTTGCCGCACTCTGGCCTTACTGGCCTGAACTGCTGGCCGGTCTCCGGGTCACTATCCAGCTTACCGTGCTGGCGACCCTCGGCGGCGTGGCGCTGGGGATTCTGGGCGCGGCGCTGCGTAGCGGCCCTCCCTCGCTGGTAAGCCGCCTGTGGGGAGGTTACGTTGAGCTGATCCGCAATACGCCCTTCGTGGTGCAGCTGTTCTTTATTGTTTTCGGTCTGCCAAATCTTGGCCTGAAGCTGACGGCTGGCGAGGCCGCGCTGCTGGCGATGCTGATTAACCTCGGCGCCTACAGTACGGAGATTATCCGCGCCGGGATTCAGGTGACGCCGAAAGGGCAGTGGGAAGCGGGGCGTGTGCTCGGCCTGACGCGCAGCCAGACGTTTCTGCGCGTGGTGCTTCCCCCCGCGCTGAAGCGGATTTATCCGGCGCTGGTCAGTCAGTGCATCATCGTGATGCTGGGCTCTTCGGTGGTATCCCAGGTCTCTTATGAGGAGCTGACCTTTGCCGCCAACCTGATCCAGTCGCGCACCTTTTTAAGCTTTGAGGTCTATCTGGCGACCACGCTTATCTATCTGATTCTGTCGGTGACCCTGCGGCAGCTGCTGCTGGCGGCGGGCCGCAAATGGCTGGGAGTGACCTCATGATGACCACTTTTACCGACTGGGACATTCTGCGCAATCTGCTGCTGGCGGCACGCTGGACCCTTCTGCTGTCGCTGACCGCATTTCTGGGCGGCACCCTGGTGGCGCTGCCGCTGGTTATGCTCCGCCTGAGCGGACGCCGCTGGTCGCTGTGGCCGATCCGCGCCTGGACTGAGCTTTTCCAGGGGACGCCGCTGCTGATGCAGCTCTTCCTCGCCTTTTTCGGCGTGGCGCTGTTCGGCATTAACGTCTCGCCCTGGACGGCGGCCTCGCTGGCGCTCACCTGCTATACCAGCGCGTTTCTGACGGATATCTGGTACGGCAGCATCAAAGCCCTGCCAAAAGGACAGTGGGAGGCGTCGCGCTGCCTGGGGCTGCATTTTGGTCAGACGCTCTGCCGTGTCATCCTGCCGCAGGCGCTGCGCATTGGCATCGCGCCGACGGTCGGCTTTGCGGTGCAGGTGGTCAAGGGCACCGCGCTGACCTCCATTATCGGCTTTGTGGAGCTGACCAAGGCAGGCACCATTCTTAATAACGTCACTTATCAACCCTTTAAGGTGTTCGGGCTGGTGGCGCTGGGCTACTTCCTGATCTGTTATCCGCTGTCCCGTTACAGCCAGTACCTGGAGAAAAAATTCAATGCCGCTCATCACCATTAATCAGGTACAGAAGTACTACGGTGACAATCACGTGCTGAAAGGCGTGGATCTTGATGTGGATATGGGCGAGGTGATCTCGATCATCGGCCGCAGCGGCTCGGGGAAAAGTACCCTGCTGCGCTGCATGAACGGCCTGGAAGGCTATCAGGAAGGCAGCATCAAACTGGGCGGCATGACCATTACCGATCGCGACTCTCAGGCGCGCGACATCAGCCGTTCCATTGGTATGGTGTTCCAGAACTTCAACCTGTTTCCGCATATGACGGCGCTGGAAAATGTGATGCTGGCGCCGAGGCGTGTGCTGAAAATGAAAGAGGCCGACTGCCGCGCGCTGGCTGCCCGGATGCTGGAAAAAGTGGGGCTGGGCGACCGGATGGACTACGCCCCGGCGAGCCTCTCCGGCGGGCAGCAGCAGCGCGTGGCCATCGCCCGGGCGCTGGCGATGAACCCGAAAGTGCTGCTGTGCGATGAAATCACCTCGGCGCTCGATCCCGAGCTGGTCGGTGAGGTGCTCAAAGTGCTGGAGCAGCTGGCAAAGGAGGGCATGACCCTCATCCTGGTGACCCACGAAATGAATTTTGCCCGCGAGGTGGGCGACCGCGTGGTATTTATGCATCAGGGACGCGTCTGGGAGCAGGGCGACAGCAAGACCCTGTTTGCCCAGCCGCAGACCCAGGAGCTGAAACAATTTATCTCGTCGGTGCGTTTTAACTGAGTGCCGGAGCGACAAGAGAAGGATAAACAGATGGATTTAACCCGCTTTTCCCAGATTAATCCCCCGCCGCGCCTGCTGATGGGGCCGGGCCCAATCAATGCGGATCCCCGCGTGCTGAGGGCGATGTCCAGCCAGCTGATTGGTCAGTACGATCCGGCAATGACGCACTATATGAATGAGGTGATGGCGCTCTACCGGGGCGTATTCCGCACCGAAAACCGCTGGACGATGCTGGTCGACGGCACCTCCCGCGCCGGTATCGAAGCCATACTGCTTTCGGCTATCCGCCCAGGCGACAAAGTGCTCGTACCGGTCTTTGGCCGCTTTGGTCACCTGTTGTGTGAAATCGCCCGCCGCTGTCGCGCCGAGGTGCATACGATTGAGGTGCCGTGGGGCGAAGTCTTTACGCCCGACCGTATTGAAGATGCCATTAAATCCGTGCGCCCCCGCCTGCTGCTGACGGTACAGGGCGACACCTCCACCACCATGCTTCAGCCGTTGGAGGAGCTGGGCGCCATCTGTAAAAAATATGGCGTGCTGTTCTATACCGACGCCACCGCTTCGCTGGCGGGGAACGTGCTGGAAACCGATGCCTGGGGGCTGGATGCCGTCTCTGCCGGTATGCAGAAATGCCTGGGCGGCCCCTCCGGCACATCGCCGGTGACGCTCAGCCCGCAGATGGAGGAGGTTATCCGCCGCCGGAAATGCGTGGAGGAGGGGATCCGCACGGCAGCTCACCAGGACGGCGATGATGAGATGATCTACTCCAACTATTTCGATCTCGGCATGATCATGGATTACTGGGGACCGGAGCGGCTCAATCACCATACCGAAGCGACCAGCGCGCTCTTTGCCGCCCGCGAGTGCGCCCGCCTGATCCTTGAAGAAGGGCTCGATCGGGGCATCGAACGTCACAAATTGCACGGTGACGCCATGCTGAAAGGCATTCAGGGGATGGGGCTGGAAACCTTCGGCGACCTGAAGCACAAGATGAATAATGTGCTCGGCGTGATCATCCCGCAAAACGTTAATGGCGATCGGGTGCGTCAGCGGATGCTGGAGGATTTCGGCATCGAAATCGGCACCTCCTTCGGGCCGCTGCACGGCAAAGTCTGGCGTATCGGGACGATGGGCTACAACGCCCGTAAAGACTGCGTAATGCTGACGCTCAGCGCGCTGGAGTCGGTGCTGAACGGGCTCGGCTATAAAACGCCTCAGGGTGCCGCGATGCAGGCTGCCTGGGATCATTACGGCAGCGGGGAACGCTGATGAAGGCGGCAGAGGCTCTTGAGGCCGCAGCCCGCGTCATGGCCCGCTGCGATGCGCTGGCCGACATCAGCGAAACGCCGGGAAGCCTGACGCGCGTTTATCTCTCCCCGGAGCACCTGCGCGCCAATGCGCTGGTGGGTGAGTGGATGGCGGCGGCAGGGATGAAGGTCTGGCAGGACAGCGTCGGCAATATCTGCGGGCGCTACGAGGGGCGGCAGCCGGGCGCAACGGCGCTGCTGCTTGGCTCCCACCTGGACACCGTGCGTAATGCGGGCCGCTACGATGGCATGCTCGGCGTGCTGACGGCGATCGAAACCGTTCAGGCGCTGCATCGGCGCGGCGAGCGTCTGCCGCTGGCGATCGAAATCATCGGCTTTGCGGACGAGGAAGGCACGCGGTTTGGCATCACGCTGCTCGGCAGCCGGGGCATCACCGGCAGCTGGCCGGAAAGCTGGCTCAGCCATCCCGACGGCAACAGCATTACCGTGGCGGAGGCGATGGCGGATGCCGGCCTTAACGGTGAGGCTGTGCATCTGGCGGCCCGTCAGGCGCACGACATTGCCGCTTATCTGGAACTGCATATCGAACAGGGACCCTGCCTGGAGCAGGAAGGGCTGGCGCTGGGCGTGGTCACGGCCATCAACGGCGCCCGTCGCCTCAACTGCCGCTTTACCGGTGAGGCGGGGCACGCCGGAACGGTGCCGATGGCGCAGCGGAAAGATGCGCTTGCCGCCGCCGCCGAATGGATGGTGTTTACCGAGCAGGCGACCCCAAAGCACCATCCTCAGCTGGTGGCGACGGTGGGGACATTAAGCTGTTCGCCCGGCGCGGTGAACGTCATCCCTGGCGAAGTGATGCTGTCGCTGGACGTGCGGGGTCCTGAGGATCGCGCGCTGGCGGAGCTGCTCTCTGAGCTGCTGACCCAGGCGGAGGCCATTGCGCTGCGTCGCGGCGTGCATTTTACCTGCGAGGAGTATTACCAGATCCCCGCCACCAGCTGCGATGCTGCTCTGCAAAAAGCGCTGACCCGCGCGGTGACGGAGGTTCAGGGGCGCAGCCTGTCGCTGCCGAGCGGGGCCGGTCACGATGCGATTGCGATTGCAGAGCGCTGGCCGGTAGGGATGCTGTTTGTGCGTTGCGACAGGGGCATCAGCCATCATCCCGCCGAATCGGTGATGGAAAGCGATGTGGCGCTCGCTATCCAGGCTTATCTGCAGGCGGTGTGTGAGGTGGCGGGCGCAGAAAATCTGCCGCCGGAACAGCCTCTCCCGGCGGATACCAGCCCTGCGCTGACGGCTTTTAATCAGGCCAGCGCGGAGGAAGCCCGCCGGCAAATTTCCCACTGCGTGGCCCTCAGCGACTGGTGTGCTGCCGTGGTGGCTGGTCGCCCCTATGCGACGCCGGATGCCCTGCTGCGGGCCGCTGAGGAACTGACGCAGGCCTGGGATGGCAGGGCGCTGGGCCAGGCGCTCTCCGCCCATCCCCGGATTGGCGAAAAGCCGCAGGGCGCCGGAAAAGAGGCTGACCTGTCGAGGCGCGAACAGGGAAGCGTCAGCGAAGAAGATGTTGCACTGAAGCAGGCGCTCCGGGCGGGCAACCTTGCCTACGAGCAGCGATTTGGTCGGGTCTTTTTAATCCGGGCCAGCGGACGCAGTGGAGAAGAGATCCTCGCCGCGCTCCAGCGCCGTCTGGCGAATGATGCGCAACAGGAGCAGCGGGAAGCGATAAGCCAGCTGCGTGAAATCACCTTGCTTCGCCTGAAGGAGACATTTCAATGAGCACAGTCAGCACGCATATTCTGGATACGGCATTGGGCATACCCGCTGCCGGCGTGGTGGTCTCGCTATCGCAGCAGCAAGATCAGGGCTGGCTGCCGGTGGCGCAGGGCCTCACCGATGCTAACGGGCGGATCGCCGATCTGACCCCTGAGCCGCTGCCGCCGGGCCACTACTGCCTGACGGCGGAAATCGGCGACTATTTTGCCGCCGGCGGACGCGATGCGCTCTACCTCAGCGCCCGTATCGATTTTAAGCTGCCCGAATCCGGCAGCCATTACCATCTGCCCTTTCTGATCTCGCCCTGGTCGTGGTCGACCTATCGCGGAAGCTGACGGGCAGCCTCTCTCCCGTTCAGGAGGAGATCGCTCTGCGCTGAACGGACAGTACCTCTAATGCCTGCGGCAGCAGGCCACGCTGAAAGGTGACATGATGAGCGTCAGGCCAGAAGATACGCGTTATCCGGCAGGGAAAACCTTTGCCTGGGGGTTGCAGCACGTGCTGACCATGTACGGTGGCATCATCGCGCCGCCGCTGATTATCGGTTCGGCGGCGGGGCTGGGGCCGGACGAGCTGGCGCTGCTGGTGACCGCTGCGCTCTTCGTCAGCGGGTTCGCCACGCTATTGCAGGCGCTGGGCCTGCCCGGCTTTGGGGCCCGCCTGCCGTTGGTACAGGGCGTCTCGTTTGCCGGAGTGGCCACCATGGTTACGCTGGTCAGCGGCGGCGGCGGGCTGCCGGTGGTTTTTGGCGCCGTGCTGGCTTCATCACTCATCGGGCTGCTGGTGGCGCCTTTATTCGCGCATATCATCCGCTTTTTCCCGCCGGTCGTGACCGGAACGGTGATTACGGTGATTGGCCTGTCGCTGATGCCGGTTGCGGCCCGCTGGGCGATGGGGGGCCATGCCGGCGCGGCGGACTGGGGGGCGCCCGCCAACATCGGCCTGGCGGCGCTGACGCTGGGTATGGTGCTGCTGCTGAACCGGCTGGGAAACGCCGCAGTCAAACGGCTCGCCGTCCTGCTGGCGATGCTTTGCGGCACGCTGTATGCGGTAATGACCGGTAAAACGGATTTCGCTGCGGTGCTACAGGGCGATATGGTCGCGCTGCCCGGCGTGCTTACCTTCGGCCTGCCCGTCTTTGATGGGGTCGCCATTCTCTCGATGACGCTGATTGTGCTGGTCCTGCTGACGGAAACCACCGCAGGGCTGATTGCCATTGGTGAGATTGTGGAGACGGAGGTGGACGGGAAGCGCATCGCACGCGGGCTGCGTGCCGATATGCTGACCAGCGCGCTGGCACCCATTTTTAACTCTTTCCCGCAGAGCGCCTTTGCCCAGAATATCGGGCTGGTGGCGATCACCGGCATCAAAAGCCGCTATGTGGTGGCCGCAGGCGGCGTTATTCTCGTGCTGCTCGGCTGTTTGCCCGTGCTCGGACGCATCGTGGCGGCTGTCCCGTTACCGGTGCTGGGCGGGGCAGGCGTGGTGCTGTTTGGTACCGTGGCGGCCAGCGGCATTCGCACCCTGGCGAAGGTGGACTACCGGGAAAATATGAATCTGGTGATTGTGGCGACCTCCATCGCTTTCGGCATGATCCCGATCGTTATGCCCTCCTTCTACGATCAGTTTCCCGGCTGGGTCCGCACCCTTTTTCATTCCGGTATCAGTGCCGCCTGCCTGGTCTCCGTCACGCTGAATATCCTCTTTAACCGCGTCGCCAGAAGCGCGGTCAGCGCCAGTTCATCTCAGAAGCGTGTCTGATGGCACGGCCAGCATACTTATGCAGCTGGCCGCGATCGGAATGGTGCTGAAAACGCTATAAGCCGGTCAGGCTGAACGCATCCGCATCCCGCCAGGCCGGGAAACGTTCGCGGTATTCACGCAGCTGCTCCAGCGACAGTTCAGCATGCAGGATCGCCGGCTGATGCGGCTCGCCGGCGGCCAGCGTCTCGCCCTGAGGGCTGAAAATCCGGCTGTCGCCGCTGTAGTGATGCTGGTTGCCGTCGCTGCCGACGCGGTTACAGCCCGCCATATAGGCCTGATTCTCAATCGCCCTGGCGAGCAGCAGCGCCTGCCAGTGTGCGGCGCGCGGCGCAGGCCAGTTGGCGACGCAGATCGCCAGATCGTAGTCGTCACGGCTACGGGAAAAGACCGGAAAGCGCAGGTCATAGCAGACCTGAGGCAGGATCCGCCAGCCGCGCCACTCGATAATTTCCCGGCGGTCACCGGCCAGATAGTGGTGATGCTCGTCCGCCATGCGGAATAAATGCCGCTTGTCATAACGATGCACCACGCCTTCCGGCGTCACCAGCAGAAAGCGGTTTACTGCTCCCCGTTCGGTCTGAATTGCCGCGCTGCCGCCGACCATCGCACCGGCAGCCTGCGCTTTTTCATGCAGCCATGCAATAACGCGGGCTTCAGGAAGCGAGCTTTTCGCCGCCTCCATCGCAAATCCGGTGGTAAACATCTCCGGCAGCACGATCAGATCGCGATCTTTAAGATCGCTCAGCAGGGTGTCGAAAAAGCGCAGATTCGCTTCTCCGTCCATCCAGACCAGCGGCTGTTGTAACAGGGTCAGTTTCAGAGTTGACACAGGCGCTCCGCGGCAGCGTCCAGCGTGGCTTCCTGTTTGGCGAAGCACAGGCGGATCAGTTTATGGGGAAAGGGATCGGCGCAAAAGACCGACAGCGGAATGGCCGCTACGCCCGCTTCTTTTGTCAGCCACTGGCAGAAGGCGACATCGTCCAGATCGGAGATGGCGCTGTAGTCAGCCAGCAGAAAGTAGGTGCCTTCACACGGCAGGATCTCAAGGCGGCTTTTCGCCAGCGCCTGCACAAAGCGGTCGCGGCGCGCCCGGTAGAACTCAGGCAGCTCCCGGTAATGTTCCGGCTCGGCGTTCAGCATATCCGCCAGCGCCAGCTGCGCAGGCGTATTGACCGAGAAGGTCAGATACTGATGCACCTTACGCACTTCGGCCGTCAGGGCCGGGGGCGCCACGCAGTAGCCGACCTTCCAGCCGGTCATATGGTACGTCTTGCCAAATGAGGAGACTACCACCGCGCGTTCGCGGAGCTGTGGATGAGCCAGCACGCTTGCATGACCCGCTTCGGCAAAGCAGATATGTTCGTAGACTTCATCACTCAGCACGTAAATTTCCTGTGCGCTAATCGCCTGCCACAGGAAATCGATATCGCTTTTCTGCCAGACGGTGGCGGAAGGGTTGTGCGGCGTATTGAGGATTACCAGACGCGTCCGGGATGAGAGCTGTGCCGCAAAGGCCTGCCAGTCCACGCGGAAGGCGGGCGGCTGGAGGGCGATGCGCTTCATTACGCCACCGGCCAGCGTCACCGCGGGAGCATAGCTGTCGTAGCTGGGATCGAAGCAGATCACTTCGTCACCCGGCCGCACCAGCGCGGTAATCGCCGCGTAGAGCGCTTCCGTTGCGCCAGCGGTCACCGTCACTTCGCTGTTGCTGTCCGGCTGATGGCCGTAAAGCGCCGCGGTTTTTGCCGCAATCGCCTCGCGCAGCGGGGCCATGCCGCTCATTGGGGCATACTGGTTTGCCCCTGCGCTGACGTGATACGCCAGACGGGTTTTCAGGTAGGCGGGGCCGTCAAAATCGGGAAAGCCCTGCGAGAGGTTGATGGCGTTGTGCTGCTGCGCCAGAGCGCTCATCTGCGTGAATATAGTAGTGCCAAGAGCAGGTAACTTGCTCTCTGGCGTCAACGACGTCTGGCTCATGGGTAAGTAACCTTGCGAATCGTTAAGTCTCTTCGCCGCTGCCGGCGTGGAAATGGGTAAACCTCTGTTGCTGCCACTATAGCGTCGATGCTACTATTTGGCAATCAAGACGCTTAGACGTCTAAATGCAGCTGCGGAGCCGGGTAACGCCGGTCACGATAAGGGATCTTATGACCATAAGTTCACAGTTGGATCAGCTGGTAGCCGCCTGTCACTGGATTGGTGAGAAAGGCTGGGCGCCCGCTACCGGCGGCAATATGTCGGTACGCCAGGATGCGGATTACTGCCTGCTGAGCGAGTCCGGTAAAGATAAAGGCGCCCTGACGCGCGATGATTTTATCCAGGTTGAGATTGCCAGCAACCGCGCCCCTTCGGGCCGCAAACCTTCTGCGGAAACCGGGCTGCATACGCTGATTTATCGCCTCTTTCCCGACGCGGGCGCGGTGCTTCATATCCATACGGTTAACTCAACGGTGCTGTCGCGCATTGAGAAGGGCAGCGCACTTGTTCTGCAAGGTTACGAAATGCAGAAAACGCTCGCCGGACAAAGCTCGCATCTGGATGCTGTACCTGTTGCGCTTTTCGACAACGATCAGGATATTGATGCGCTGGCAGATCGCATTGCCCGTTTTGCGGAACAGACGCCGTTACGCTACGGTTTTCTGCTGCGCGGCCACGGACTGACCTGCTGGGGCCGCAACGTGAACGAGGCCAGACGCCATCTTGAGGGGCTGGAATTTCTCTTCCAGTGTGAATTACAACGTCGTGTGCTGGAGGCCAGATGATCCGCGCGATAGTGACCGATATTGAGGGAACGACCAGCGATATCCGCTTCGTTCATAACGTGCTTTTTCCCTACGCCCGTGAAAATCTGGCGGCGTTTGTGGCGGGCTTTCAGCACCGTGACGATGTGGCCGGCGCGCTTGCCGATCTGCGCGAGGAGATCGGTCAGCCGGAGGCCAGCGTTGAGGATTTGATTAGCGTGTTGTTCAGCTTTATGGATGAGGATCGCAAGTCCACTCCCCTGAAGGCCTTACAGGGCATGATCTGGCGCGATGGCTACCTCAGCGGACGCTTTACCGGTCATCTCTATCCGGACGTGCTGCCCGCCTTAAAGGCGTGGCGGCAGCAGGGCGTTGGCCTCTATGTCTACTCTTCCGGCTCCGTCGCCGCGCAGAAGCTGCTGTTTGGCTACAGCGATGAAGGGGATATCACCGCGTTGTTCAGCGGCTATTTCGACACGCGCGTAGGCGCAAAGCGCGAAACGGACGCCTACCGCGCTATCGCCGCAGAAACCGGGCTGGCGCCCGACGCGCTGCTGTTTCTGTCCGATATCCATCAGGAGCTGGATGCCGCACAGGAAGCGGGCTGGCACACCCTACAGCTGATACGTGGCGACGCGGACAGCGCAAGCCGCCATCAGCAGGTCAACCGTTTTGATCAGATCAACCTGGAGAGGTTTTCCCAATGAGCGCACTGACTATCTTTACCGACAGCGAAGCCACCACGCCGGTCTGGCAGAGTACCGACGCCGACGCGATCCGCCAGAAGCTGAATGCCAAAGCGGTGCGCTTTGAGCGCTGGAAGGCCGATCGCGATCTGGGGGCCGATCCCACGCCGGAAAAGGTGATTGAAGCCTACCAGCATGCCATTGATCGGCTGGTGGCGGAAAAGGGCTACCAGAGCTGGGATGTGATCAGCATGCGCGCTGACAACCCTCAGAAGGAGGCGCTGCGCACGAAGTTTCTCTCGGAGCATACGCACGGCGAAGATGAAGTCCGCTTTTTCGTGGAAGGCGCCGGGCTGTTTTGCCTCCATCTTGATGGCCACATTTATCAGATTCTCTGTGAAAAGAACGATCTGATCTCAGTGCCCGCCGGGACGCCACACTGGTTTGATATGGGATCGTCACCGCACTTTACGGCGATACGCATTTTCGACAATCAGGAAGGGTGGATCGCCAAGTTTACCGGTGATGCGATCGCGGATGCCTACCCGCGTCTTCCCTGAACCGACAGATCGTATCAGTCCTGACGGGCTACAGGGCGCGGCGGCACCTTTAATACCGCCCGCCCTCTGACTGTCCGCCGTTCAGCACGTAACGCAGAGCGATGGTTGCCAGCCTGATTTCGCAAACCTTGTACTCTCCCTTTCCGTTGTAAGCCTCCAGCCTTAGCTAAACATCTCTTTTCTCAGCAGGACGATCTCTTCAGCCAGATCCCGGCAGAGCATCGCGTTCATCAGATGATCCTGCGCATGCACCAGGATCAGCGTCACCGGCACCTTGCCACAGCCTTCATCCGCGCCGATCAGCTGGGTCTGAATATGATGCGCGCCCTTTGAGGCTTCGAGCGAGGCGGCGAGCGCTTCGTCGGCCTGCTGCCATTCCCGCCTGCGCGCGCACTGAATGGCGTTCATCGCATGAGAACGTGCCTCGCCCGCATTAATCAACAGCTCCATCATCGTTTGCTCAAAGTCCATCGCCGCCTCCGGTTATTGGTATACCAAATATCGTAACTACATCCTAGCGGAATGCCAATAATCGCTTCTGCGAGTTTAATCACAGAAAATTAAGTGAGTTGGTTTACTTTTGGTATGCCACGAGAACGGAATTTCGCCAGCGCATAAAAAATACCGGGATGCCTGACCACTTACTTCTGAGGTATGACGCATGTCTTTACAGGATCGACTTATCGACTCTCTGGGAAGTTTTGCCACCAAATTCAACAGTTACCGTTACATCATGGCGATTAAGGCTTCCTTTATCACCCTGATGCCGGTGATCATCGTTGGCGCGTTCTCGGTGCTGATGTCCAACATGGTGTTGGACAGCAAAAACGGGCTGGCAGGCTTTCAGTCGCTGGCCTTTCTGGCCGAGCTGAAACCCATCACCACCAGCATCAACTACGCCACGCTGAGCTTTCTGAATATCGGGGCCGTCTTTCTGATCGGCATCGAGCTTGGCAAAATCAACGGCATTAAAACGCTTTTCCCTGGCCTGCTGGCGATCATCTGTTTTATCGCCGTCACGCCGACCACCCTGACGATGCTGGTTGAAGGGCAGATGCAGGTGGTCACTGACGTGCTGGCGAAACAGTTCTCAGATACCAAGAGCCTGTTTCTTGGCATGTTTATCGCCATCCTTTCCGTGGAGATTTACTGCCGCCTGGAAAATGTTGACCGGCTGAAAATCAAAATGCCGGATACGGTACCGCCAAACGTTGCCGCCTCCTTTTCGGCGCTGATCCCGGCGATCATCACCGTCACCGCGATTGCCACACTTGGCTTTGTTTTCCACCGAGTAACCGGCATGTATCTCTACGACGCCGTCTATAAAGTCGTGCAGGAGCCGCTGGAGTCGGTCGTGCAGAGCCTGTGGGGCATTCTGCTGCTGATGTTCGTCGCCCAGCTGTTCTGGGTTATTGGTATTCACGGCAATCAGATGGTGAAACCGATCCGCGAGCCGCTGCTGCTGGGGGCGATCCTCGTCAATATGAATGCGTTTGAGCAGGGCATCGAAGCGCCAAACATCATCACGATGCCGTTCTGGGACGTCTATATGAGCATCGGCGGATCGGGGCTGACTATCGGCCTGCTCAGCGCGGTCATGCTGGCAACCAAACGGAAAGAGATGCGCGAGATCGCCAAGCTTTCCTTTGGTCCCGGCCTGTTCAACATCAACGAGCCGGTCATCTTCGGTATGCCGATCATGCTTAATCCGATCCTGGCGATCCCGTTCATCATTACGCCGCTGATCACCGGCTCTATTGGCTACTTCGCCACGGTAATGGGATTTGCCGGCAAAGCCGTGGTGATGGTGCCCTGGACCACGCCGCCGATTATTAATGCCTGGCTCTCTACCGCTGGTTCGATGGGGGCCGTAGTGACACAAATTATCTGCATAGTGGTGTCAATTCTGGTCTATCTGCCCTTTGTAAAAATTGCGGCGCGCCGGGCAGAAGCGGCAGAAGCAAAAGCGATGCAGCCCGAGCTCGTTCAGAACTGAGGAGGAAGGATGAGCAAGCAGACAGTAACTATTCCTGATGATTTTATACTGGGGGCTGCCGCGTCGGCCTGGCAGACCGAAGGCTGGAGTGGGAAAAAAGCAGGGCAGGATTCCTGGCTGGATAGCTGGTATAAAAACGATCGCCATGTCTGGCATAACGGCTACGGCCCGGCGGTCGCCACGGATTTTATTAACCGCTATCGGGAAGACGTGGCGCTGATGAAGGCGTCTGGCCTGACGCATTTCCGCACCTCCATCAACTGGTCGCGCTTTTTGACCGACTATGAAAATGTCGTGGTGGATGAAGAGTATGCGGCTTACTACGACAATCTGATCGATGAGCTGCAGGCGCAGGGGATTGAACTGATGCTCTGCCTGGAGCATTACGAACTGCCCGCCGTGCTGCTGGAACAGCATGGCGGCTGGGGATCGAAAAAGGTTGTGGAACTCTACGTGCGCTACGCGGAAAAAGTGTTTGAGCGCTATGCCGGTAAAGTGACGCGCTGGTTTACCTTTAACGAACCCATTGTGGTACAGACCCGCGTCTACCTTGACGCGCTGCGCTGGCCTTACGAGCAAAACACCGACAAATGGATGCAGTGGAACCACCATAAAAACCTGGCGACGGCGAAGGTGATCAAGCTGTTTCGTGAAAAAGGCTACAGCGGTACGGTGGGCACCATCCTCAATCCAGAGGTGACTTACCCCCGCTCCAGCGCCCCGCATGACGTGAAGGCCGCAGAGATTTACGATCTGTTTTTCAACCGCGTATTTCTCGACCCGGCGATCAAAGGGGCGTATCCCGCGGAGCTGATCGCGCTGCTGGCGAAACATCAGGTTCAGTGGGATTACGATGACGAGGAGCTGGCGCTGATCGCCCGCCACCGCGTCGATGAAGTGGGCATTAACCTCTACTATCCGCACCGGGTGAAGGCGCCTTCGCGCGCATGGAACCCGGAAACGCCGTTTCATCCCGCCTACTACTATGAGCATTTTGAGCTGCCGGGACGCAGGATGAATAAGTCCCGCGGCTGGGAAATCCAGCCCCGCATCATTTACGACATGGCGATGCGGTTAAAGAATGAGTACGACAATATCCCCTGGTTTGTGGCCGAAAACGGCATGGGCATTGAGGATGAAACGCAGTTTAAAAACCAGCAGGGCGAGATTCAGGATGACTACCGCATCGCCTTTATTGGGGAGCACCTCCATCAGGCGCTGAAAGCGCGGGCAGATGGCGCGAACTGCCAGGGCTATATGCTCTGGGCATTTACTGACAACGTTTCGCCGATGAATGCGTTTAAAAACCGCTACGGACTGATAGAGATCGATCTGGAAAACCAGCGCCAGCGCCGGATGAAGAAGTCGGCGCACTGGTACCGGCAGCTTCGCGACACGCGCCAGCTGGTGATTAACATTGATGATGAAGAAAAATAGGGAGTCGCAATGAAACGTATCGTACTGGCCTGCGCGGCAGGCATGTCCACCTCCATGGTAGTCACCCGGATGGAAAAAGAAGCGGCAGCGCGAGGTCTGGAATATAAGATCTACGCCATTCCCGAACAAAACCTGCGTGACGAACTGCAAAACTGCGGCGCAGACGTTGCCGTCGTGCTGCTGGGACCGCAGGTCCGCTTTAAGCTGGATGAAAACCGTAAGCTCACCGACGCCTATCAAATTCCGATTGCGGTGATCGATACCCTGGCTTACGGCACGCTTAATGGTGCAAAAGTCCTCGATCAGGCGCTGGCTTTGGTAAACTAGCGCCATAAACTCGTCTGTGGCGGGCCGGAAAGCGTTCCGGCCCGCAGAAAAAAGGCCTGGCAACACGGCTCTGCGCGGCGGGATAGCTATTTTCGTCAATGAGTTAAGGGTGAATGCAGTGGAAAAGGGCGCGCCAGGACAGGAAAAAAAACAGTATCAGGAAATTGGGCAACATCTGCGCCAGCAAATTACCGATGGGGAGTATCCCGTCGGCTCGCGGCTACCTCCCGAACGGCATATTGCCGAAACCTGGGGCGTCAGCCGGACCATCGTGCGTGAAGCGCTGCTGATGCTGGAGCTGGAGGGCACCGTCGATATTCGTCAGAGCTCCGGCGTCTACGTGATGCGTATTCCTTCAGAAAGCAGCGATGAAGAAGAGGCGTTCTTCCGCAGCGACGTGGGGCCGTTCGAAATGCTCCAGGCGCGTCAGCTGCTGGAGAGCAATATCGCCGCCTTTGCCGCCAAAATGGCCACTAAAGCCGACATCGAAAACCTCAAACGAATTCTTGAGCAGGAACAGAAAGCGATCGCCGTTAACGACGCCAGCCAGGATAACGACAAGATGTTTCACCTGCTGCTGGCGGGGGCGACGCAGAATCAGATGCTGCTGGATACGGTGACCAGCATCTGGCGGCACCATGAAAACAATCCGCTGTGGCAGCAGCTCCGCAGCCATATTGAAACGCGCCCCTATCGTCTGAAGTGGCTGGGCGATCATCAGACCATTCTTGCCGCGCTGCGCCGCCGGGACGTCATGGGGTCCTGGCAGGCGATGTGGCAGCATCTCGAAAATGTGAAAAATTCACTGCTGGAACTGTCGGATGCGGACGCGCCCGATTTTGACGGCTACCTGTTTGAATCCGTGCCTATTTTTCAGGGCAAGCTGGTGTGACAGCGCTGACCATCGTGCCGCTGGCTGAAGCACTGGCGCACCGTGAACAGATTACGGAGTGGCTTTACAAGGCGTTCGGCAGCGGTAACAGCCGGGCGTTTTTTGCCAGCATCCTGCAAAGCAGCCTGAGCGGAAGCGATCTGCCCCTCACTTTTGTCGCCCTTGAAGGCGATCGCGCGGTGGGGACGGTGGGATTGTGGCGCTGCGATCTGATTAGCCGTCAGGATCTTTTCCCGTGGCTGGCCGCGCTCTATGTCGATGAGGGCTGCCGTGGGCGCGGAATAAGCGAAAAGCTCCAGCAGCGGGTAAGGGAAGAAAGCCATCAGCGCGGCTACGCGGATCTCTATCTCTACTCCGCCTGTGCGGACTATTACGAACGCTTCGGCTGGCGTTATATCGGCGACGCGCTGGATTATCCCGATCGGGCGGTTCGCCTCTATCACCAGCCGCTGCGGGCCGGATAAGTCAGCCTGAGGCGACAAAGCCCGCCGGGCGGGGGAATATCCGGCCGGGCGTCGCGCTGCTCCGGTTAACCCGGCGAGCCGACGGAGTGACGGCGTACCAGCGTCGGGCTGAACATATTGGTGACTTCCGGCCGGGGCTGATCGTTTGCCAGCGCCAGCGCCAGTTCTGCTGCCTGCTGCGCCATGGTGACAATAGGATAACGCACCGTCGTCAGGCGGGGACGCACATAGCGCGACACCAGCACATCATCAAAGCCAATCAGCGACATCTCTTCCGGCACCCGCACCGCGTTATCACTCAGCACTGCCAGCGCGCCCGCCGCCATGGAGTCGTTGTAGCAGGCGACGGCGGTAAAGTTTTTCCCCCGGCCCAGCAGCTCGGTGATCGCCTGCTCGCCGCCAACTTCATCCGGTTCACCCAGCGCGACCAGGCGATCGTTGCAGGGCAGATTATGCTCTTTCAGCGCATCGTAATAGCCCTGAAGACGATCCTCAGCATCGGAAATAGGATGGTTGGAGCTGATCCAGGCGATATTAGTATGCCCCTGCTGGATCAGATGGCGGGTCGCCAGCCAGGCGCCGTAGCGATCGTCGAGGGCGATACAGCGATCCTCAAAGCCCGGTACCGTACGGTTAAGCAGCACCATGCCGGGGATTTGCCGCATTAACCCAATCAGCTCGGCATCGGGGATCTTTTTCGCATGGACGATCAGCGCGCCGCAGCGGTGACGGATCAATTGTTCAATCGCCTGCCGCTCTTTTTGCTCATTATGGTAACCGTTACCAATCAGCAGAAAATTCCCGGTGCCGTAGGCCACTTCTTCCACTGCTTTGACCAGCGCGCCGAAAAAAGGGTCAGAAACGTCACACACCACCAGACCCATTGTTTCGGTCGACTGCTGGGCCAGGGCGCGCGCATTGGCGTTTGGATGATAGTGAAGCTCTTCCATCGCCCGGGTTACGGCCAGCCGTGAAGCTTCGCTCGCCTTGGGAGAATGGTTGATCACGCGGGACACGGTGGCGACGGAAACGCCTGCAAGTCTGGCAACATCCTTAATGGTAGCCATAGGGTAAAGGGCCTTCCTGGGTAAGCGTTTACATTGCCTTAAGTGTTGCGGAAATTACGGGTGACTTCAAGCAGACAGAATGCCAGCGACGTCGCAAAGCTGGATAAATTCTCCGGCCGCCGGGACGGGGCGTTGCAGATGATTGCCCGCGCGCCAGAGGACGCAAGGCCGGGAAAAAATGGTATTCTGACCTTCACGAAAAAGATAATGCCTGCCGGACTCGCTCATGACTGTAAAAAAAGTACCGCATCTCGCCCACTGGGGCGCCTTTAACGCCGTTGTGGAAGCGGGCAAACTGCTGCGCTGTGAACCCTTCTTTGCCGACCAGGATCCTTCGCCGATGCTGAATACCATTCCGGAACTGGTCTATTCCGATAAGCGTATTCGCCAGCCCATGGTGCGGCGCTCCTGGCTCAAATCGCGCGAAAAGAGCGACAGAACGCTGCGCGGGCGCGAAGATTTTGTCGAAGTGGACTGGGAGACGGCGCTGGATCTGGTGGCGGAAGAGAACCGGCGGGTTCGCGATCGCTACGGCGCGGCAGGGATTTTTAACGGTTCTTACGGCTGGTCATCCGCCGGACGCGTCAATCATGCCCGCACTCTGGTGCGCCGTTTCTACTTTCAGGGCGGCGGCGGTATCGATCAGCAGGGTAACTACAGCTGGGGCGCGGCGCAGTTTTTCCTGCCTTATGTGATTGGTACCTATATGCCGCTGACCGGTCGCGTGACCGACTGGCCGCAGGTGATTGAGCACTGTGACATCTTTATCGCCTTTGGCGGGCTGGCGTTGAAAAACGGCCAGGTTGCCTCGGGAGGTGCGGGTCAGCACAGCCTGAAGCCGGCGCTGCTTCAGCTGGCGGCTAAGGGCACTAAAGTTATCAATATCAGCCCGATGCGCGATGACTGCCCTGAGTTCGTCAATGCGGAATGGATCCCGATTCGCCCCAATACGGACGTGGCGCTGATGCTGGCGATCGGCTATGAAATTGAACGCAATGGCGCAGCAGACCAGGCTTTCCTGCAAACGCACTGCGTCGGTTATCCTCAGCTGCGTCGCTACCTGATGGGTACCGGGGACGGCACGCCAAAAACGCCGCAGTGGGCCAGTGAGATCACCGGTATTCCGGCATCGCGCATCGTGGCGCTGGCAAAACAGCTGGCGGGTAAACGCAGCTTTATCACCTGTTCCTATTCCGTCCAGCGTGCGCATCGCGGCGAGCAGCCTTACTGGATGATGATTGCGCTCTCCGCCATGCTGGGCCAGCCTGGCCTGCCGGGCGCAGGCTTCTCCTTCGGCCACGGCTCGATGAACAGCGTCGGAAACCCGCGTATTGAAGGCCCGGCGCCGCTGATGTCGACCGGCGTGAACCCGATTGCGGACCAGGCGATCCCCGTCGCCCGCATCAGCGATATGCTGCTTAATCCCGGCGCGCCGTACCGCTTTCAGGGTGAAACGCATCACTACCCCGATATTCACCTTATCCACTGGGCAGGCGGCAATCCTTTCCACCACCATCAGCAGCTTAACCGGCTGGTGGAAGGGTGGCAGCGCCCCGATACGGTTATTGTGCAGGACATTGTCTGGACGCCCGCCGCGAAGATGGCGGACATTGTGCTGCCGGTAACCACCTCGCTTGAGCGTAACGATATTGGCGGTTCCTCCCGAGATCGCTTTGTGCTGGCGATGCATCAGGCAATCAGGCCACAGCATCAGGCCCGCAACGATTTTGATATTTTTGCCGACCTGGCGGAACGCCTGGGCTACCGGGAGACCTTTACTGAAAACCGTAACGAAGCGCAGTGGATTGAGCATCTTTATCAGCAGTGTGCGGTCGCGCACGAGCGCAGAGGCGTGAACTGGCCGGCGTTCCAGGCTTTCTGGGAGCAGGGCTATGTGGAAGTGCCGGAAGGTGAAAAACCTTTTATCTTTATGGAAGAATTCAGGCAGGACCCGGTTGCTCATCCGATTAACACCGCCAGCGGCAAAATCGAACTTTTCAGCGAGACGATTGCTGGCTATCAGCTTGATGATTTTGCGCCACATCCGGAATGGCAGCCGCCGAAAGAGTGGCTGGGCGCGGAAATCAGCGACCGTTTTCCGCTGCATATGATCTCCATTCAACCCGCTGACCGGCTGCACAGCCAGATGGACGCTACGCCGTCGGTGCAGGCCGCCAAAACGGCCGGGCATGAAACGCTGAGGATGCATTATGATGACGCCGCCCCGCGCGGAATCGCGGACGGTGATGTGATTGAGGTGAAGAATGAGCGGGGCCGGATGCTGGCGGGCGTCAGGCTGACCGATGGCGTTACGCCCGGCGTGGTCCTGATCGCCACCGGCGCCTGGTTCGATCCAGGGTTTGGCCAGGCGTGGCAGCCTTATGACCGCGCCGGGAATCCCAATGTCCTGACGCTGGATATCGGCACCTCATCGCTGACCCAGGGACCTAACGCCATGAGCTGCCTGGTGGAGATTAAAAAAGCGAAAGATTGCAAAACTGTCTAGGAATCACACGGCTGGTTACATTTTGCGGGTAACTGTTGCGAATCCTGGCTGGCGAAGCGGCAGGCCGGATTGCTACAGTTTCAGTCCCAGAGGTATTGATGGGTGAACATCAAACAGTTTTCAGACTTTGTTTCACCAACCTGCGCAGATGCGCAGGTTTTTTTTATCCGGAATCACGATCTGATACAGAGTTTCGCTGTTCTCTCTGGTGCATTTTTTATATAACTCTCCGCCTGTTACTCCGCCAACCACAGCAGAAAAATCATGTCGCGCTTAAAAAAATCAGGGGCAAAAGGTCACGCCAGCTCGCCGTTTAATCCCGTCCGTTTTCGGGTGATGTGCCTGGGCGTGGTCGGCTGTATGCTGCTGCTACTGGGCTGGGTAGCCGATTTGCAGCTCATCAATCACCCGATGCTGGAAAAAGAGGCGGATCAGCGCTCGCTGCGCACCGTCACGCTGCCGACCAACCGGGGAACGCTGCTGGATCGCAACGGGGAGGCGCTGGCGCTGAGCGTGCCGTCGCGCGATATCATTGCCGATCCGAAGCGCGTACTGGAAGCTAACCCCGACTTTACCGACGCCAGATGGCTTTATCTTGCTAATGCCCTTGAGCAACGTCCTGAACAAATCGCCGCGCAAATTAAAGCGAATCCGCGGCGACGCTTCCTCTATCTTGGCCGCAAGATTGAGCTGGGCATCGCCAAAGATATCGCCAAACTCCACCTTGCCGGCATCAGCTCCCGCTATGACGACAGCCGTTTCTATCCGATGAGTGAAGCCACGGCGCCGCTGCTGGGGATTGTCGGGGCGGATAATAAAGGGCTGAACGGGCTGGAAAAAGGATTTGATAAGGTGCTTCAGGGCACGCCGGGCGTGGAGAAATACCGTCAGGATGCTGATGGGCATATTATCGCTATGCTCAATTATGAGCCGCCGCGCCAGGCCCCGACGATACAGCTCAGCATCGATAAATTTGATCAATACACCCTCTATAGCGCGCTGCGCGACGGCGTGCTGCTGAACAAGGCGGATTCCGGCGCGGCGGTGATGATCAAAATAGACACCGGGGAGATCCTCGGTATGGCCTCTTATCCGTCGTTTAATCCGAATAACTTTGCTGACGTTTCGCCGGCCCAGATGCGCAACGTGGCGATCAACGACAGCTTTGAGCCCGGCTCCACCGTCAAACCGCTGGTGGTGATGGAAGGCCTGGCGCGCAAGCTGGTGCGGCCCGATTCGGTGCTGGATACCACGCCCTATCGCGTTAATGGCCATCTGATTCGTGATGTCGGACACTGGCCGCGCCTGACCATGACCGGCATATTGCAGAAGTCGAGCGATATCGGCGTCTCACACATCGCGCTGGCGATGCCGGCTG
This sequence comes from Pantoea sp. FN060301, assembly GCA_050410775.1. GTDB lineage: Bacteria > Pseudomonadota > Gammaproteobacteria > Enterobacterales > Enterobacteriaceae > Erwinia. The sequence continues at coordinate 3,258,526 of CP191229.1, read as the reverse complement.
AAGCGCTGGTGAACACCTACCATGCTTTCGGTCTGGGCAAGCCGACCGGGCTGGGGCTGACCGGCGAGAGCGTCGGCTACTTTCCGCTGCATCGCGAGCGCTGGGCCGATATTGAGCGGGCGACCTTCTCGTTTGGCTACGGGCTGCGCGTTACGCCGTTACAGATTGCCCGCGAATATGCCACGCTGGGCTCCTTTGGCCTCTATCGCCCCCTGTCCATCACCAAAGTCACGCCGCCGGTAATAGGAAAACGCGTAGCCGACGAAGCGACGGTGCGCGCGGTCATCCATATGATGGAAAGTGATGCGCTGCCCGGCGGCAGCGGGGTACGCGCCGCCGTGCCAGGCTACCGCATGGCGATTAAAACGGGTACGGCGGAGAAGATGGGTGACAGCGGCAAATATGACGGCGGCTATATCAACTACACCGCTGGCGTGGCGCCCGCCAGTCATCCGGAAGTGGCGCTGGTGGTCGTGGTCAACCATCCCGGCGGCGATGACCACTTCGGCGGTACGGTCGCCGCGCCCATCTTTGGCAACATCATCGGTCCCGTCCTCAAGCATATGAACATCGCTCCTGACGCGCTTTATGCCAGCCACAGCGGCTGATACGTAAAGGCCGCTTAAAACCCGCCGTGCAGCAGCACGGCGGCTGCTTCCTCCCGCTCCAGCAAATATTCCCCTCTGAACGTTGAGTTGTACTGCCTTATCCGGCATGGTTATAGCCATCATTTTGCTGCTAAGGAGCTGGCATGCTTTTTTCTTTTTTACGGCTGGTTTTCAGGCTTTTTTACCGCACAGGACTGAAGGGCGATCTCTCCCCCCTATCGCGGGAGAAGGTGCTAATCGTTCCTAACCATATGTCATTTCTTGACGGCGCGTTGATGGCGGCTTTTCTGCCGGTGAAGCCGACCTTTGCTATCTACGGCTCCATCAGCGATCGCTGGTACATGAAGCTGGTGCGCAAGGTCGTCAATATCGTCCCGCTTGACCCGACAAGACCCATGTCCGTTAAGCGTCTGATCAGGGAGATTAATCAGGGGCGGCCCGTGGTGATATTCCCGGAAGGACGCATTACCGTCACCGGCTCCTTAATGAAAATTTATGACGGTGCGGGATTTGTGGCGGCCAGAACGCAGGCGACCCTGGTGCCCGTGCGCATTGAAGGCGCGGAGTTCACGCCGTTTGGTCGCCTGGCGGGCATATTCAAACGTCGCCTCTTTCCCCGCATCAGCCTGACCGTGCTGCCCGCCACGCTGATCCCGATGCCGGAAGCGCCGAAAGCGCGCGAGCGCCGCAAGCTGGCCGGCGAACATCTGCATCACATTATGATGGAAGCCCGTATGGCGGTGCGCCCGCGCGAAACGCTGTATGAAGCCTTCCTGGCGGCCCGCACGCGCTACGGCCTGTTCAAACGCTGCATTGAAGACGTCAATTTCAAACCGGACAGCTATACCGGCCTGCTGAAAAAAGCGCTCGGTGTGGGGCGGATTCTGGAGCGCTACACCGCGCCGGGGGAATATATCGGCCTGTTGCTGCCTAACGCGACGGTATCCGCCGCCGCTATTTTGGGGGCCTCAATGCGGGGCCGCGTGCCGGCGATGCTTAACTATACCGCCGGAGTCAAAGGCCTCCGCAGCGCGCTGAGCGCCTCGCAGGTGAAAACAGTGTTCACCTCCCGGCAGTTTCTGGATAAGGGCAAGCTCTGGCATCTGCCGGAAGAGGTAACCCAGGTAAACTGGATCTACCTGGAGGATTTAAAGGATACCGTCACCACTCAGGATAAACTTTGGGTGCTGAGCCGCCTGCTGCTGCCACGTCTGGCGGCGGTAGAACAGCAGCCTGAAGATGCCGCAATGGTGCTTTTTACCTCAGGTTCAGAAGGGCAGCCGAAAGGGGTTGTTCATTCGCACAAAAGCCTGCTGGCGAACGTTGAACAGATCCGCACCGTAGCGGATTTTACGCCGCGCGATCGCTTTATGTCAGCGCTGCCGCTGTTTCATGCTTTCGGCCTGACGGTGGGGCTGCTCACGCCGCTGATGACCGGCGCGCAGGTTTTCCTCTATCCCAGCCCGCTGCATTACCGCGTGGTGCCGGAGCTGGTCTATGACCGCAACTGCACCGTGCTCTTCGGCACCTCCACCTTCCTGGGTAACTATGCCCGCTTTGCCAATCCTTATGATTTCGCCCGCCTGCGCTACGTGGTCGCTGGGGCGGAAAAGCTTCAGGAAAGTACGCGTCAGGCCTGGATGGATAAATTTGGCATCCGCATTCTGGAAGGCTACGGCGTCACGGAGTGCGCGCCGGTGGTGGCGATTAACGTGCCGATGGCGGCCAGAAACCATACCGTGGGGCGCATCCTGCCGGGTATGGATTCCCGTCTGATTTCGGTGCCGGGCATTGAGCAGGGTGGGCTGCTTCAGCTGCGGGGGCCCAATATCATGAAGGGCTATCTGCGTGTTGAAAATCCCGGCGTGCTGGAAACGCCCCAGGCGGATAACGGCGAAGGCCAGATGGAGCCGGGCTGGTACGATACCGGTGATATCGTCAGCTTTGATGAACAGGGCTTTTGTAAGATTGAGGGGCGCGTAAAACGCTTCGCCAAAATCGCCGGAGAGATGGTTTCGCTGGAAACGGTCGAACAGCTTGCCCTTACCGCCTCCGGTGAAAAACAGCACGCCGCTTCAATGAAACCAGACGGCAACCGGGGCGAAGCGCTGGTGCTCTTCACCACCGATAGCGAACTGACCCGGGAACAGCTTCTGCGCGCCGCACGCGAGCTGGGCGCGCCGGAACTGGCGGTGCCGCGCGACATCCGCGTCTTGCAGCAGCTTCCCCTGCTCGGCAGCGGCAAGCCCGATTTTGTCACCCTGCGCAGCATGGCGGAGCAGCCGGAGAAAACTGATGCGTGAAACCTCTCATGACGGGCTTTTTTCCCGGGGAATGCTGGCGGTTATTGCCGCGCAGTTTCTCTCGGCGTTTGGGGATAATGCCCTGCTTTTCGCCACGCTGGCGGTGCTGAAGCAGCAGCTCTATCCCGACTGGAGCCAGCCGGTGTTGCAGATGGTGTTTGTGGCCACTTACATCATTCTGGCGCCCTTCGTGGGCCAGGTGGCGGACAGCTTTGCCAAAGGGCGGGTGATGATGTTTGCCAACGCCCTGAAACTGCTGGGCGCGCTGACCATCTGCTTTGGCTTCGATCCCTTTATTGGCTACGGCCTGGTGGGCATCGGGGCGGCGGCTTACTCGCCGGCAAAATATGGCATCCTGGGCGAAATCACCAACGGCGACAGGCTGGTGAAGGCAAACGGGCTGATGGAGTCCTCAACCATTGCGGCGATTCTGCTGGGATCTATCGCCGGCGGCGTTCTGGCGGACTGGCATCTGCTGGGCGCGTTGATTGCCTGCGTGGTGGCTTACGGTCTGGCGGTGGCAGCCAATATGCTGATACCGGTGCTGACTGCCGCCAGACCGGGTCAGCCGTGGCACCCCTACAAGATGTCCGTCAGCTTTTTCCGCGCCTGTCGTACGCTCTGGCGGGATGGCGAAACACGCTTCTCGCTGGTCGGAACCAGCCTCTTCTGGGGCGCGGGGGTCACGCTGCGCTTTCTGCTGGTGTTGTGGGTGCCGGTGGCGCTCGGCATTACCGATAATAAAACGCCCACCTTGCTGAATGCGATGGTGGCGATTGGCATCGTTGTGGGCGCGATAGCGGCGGCCAGGCTGGTCACGCTGAAAACGGTAGGGCGTTGTATGCCTGCCGGCGTATTGATCGGCGTGGCGGTTATCGCTTTTTCATTACAACATACCAGCGCAGGCGCGTATGCGTTGCTGATCGTCATCGGTATGCTGGGCGGTTTTTTTGTCGTGCCGCTCAACGCGCTGCTGCAAATGCGCGGCAAAGAGAGCGTGGGGGCCGGAAACGCGATAGCGGTGCAAAATCTGGGTGAAAACGGCGCCATGCTATTGATGCTGGGCTGCTACTCGCTGGCGGTGAAACTTGGCGCGCCGCCGGTCGCGACAGGCGTCGGCTTTGGAGCGCTGTTTGCGCTGGCCATTGCCGTGCTCTGGGGCTGGCAGCTGGCGCAAAAGCGCAGCAAAAGGCTCTGAGGGTTTACGTTTCGAGAGGGAAGCAGGGTGGAGACCCGCCTGCATTAAGGCGTAAATCTTAACCGCCATCCCCGCGCCGCAGGCGGCGCGGGGATGCTTTATCTGCCCCGGACGTTAAGCATCCGGTTTACAGGCTGGTGCCGGTGCTTCAGGGGGCCGGGAACGGGTAGCGCTGGTGGATCGCCTCCAGTTCCTGCATCACTTCGCTCTCCAGCGTCAGATTGTAGCTGTCGATATTGCTTTGCAGCTGCGCCAGCGTGGTGGCACCCAGCAGCGTGCTTGCCACAAACGGCTGCTGGCGAACAAAAGCGAGCGCCATTTGTGCCGGATCCATGCCGTGCTTCTGCGCCAGCGCCACGTATTCCGCGGTCGCCAGCTGCGCCTGCTCACCGCTGTAGCGGGTAAAGCGGCTGAACAGCGTATTGCGGGCGCCTTCGGGTTTCCCCCCGTTCAGATATTTTCCGCTCAGCGTACCGAAGGCCAGACAGGAGTAGGCCAGCAGCTCCACGCCTTCATGCTGGCTGATTTCCGCCAGCCCGACTTCAAAGGTGCGGTTCAGCAGGCTGTAGGGGTTCTGAATGCTGACCATGCGCGGCAGTTCATGCTTTTCCGCCAGCTGCAGATAGCGCATCACGCCCCACGGCGTTTCGTTCGAGACGCCAATGTAGCGAATTTTCCCGGCACGAACCTGTTCATTCAGCGCTTCAAGCGTCTCCAGCAGGGTAACCGTGCTGGTGGCATCACTATATTCATAGTTCAGCTTGCCGAAATAGTTGGCCGGACGCTGCGGCCAGTGCAGCTGATAAAGATCGAGATAGTCCGTGTTCAGCCGCTTCAGGCTGGCATCCAGCGCTTCACGAATGTTCTTGCGATCCAGCGCCTGATGAGGGCGAATGGCGGCGTCGCTGCCCCGGCTCGGTCCGGACACTTTAGAGGCGAGCACAATTTTATCGCGGTTGCCGCGGGCCTTCAGCCAGCTGCCAACATAGCGTTCGGTTAATCCCTGGGTTTCCGGGCGCGGCGGCACCGGATACATTTCTGCGACATCAATCAGGTTAATGCCGGAACGCACCGCTAAATCTAACTGCGCGTGAGCGTCGGCTTCGCTGTTCTGCTCACCAAAGGTCATGGTGCCCAGCCCCAGTCGGCTGACTTCCAGTGTGCTGTGGGGGATACGATGATAGTGCATTTGCCGGCTTCCTTTTTTCATTATTAAAGGTAGAACCTGAGCATCGCGCATTGCCTGCATGCCGTCATATCGCGGCCCGCGCTCAGGTCCGGCTATCGACTATAACCGCCGGGCGCAACAGGGGGAAGGGGGGATTTATCGGGAAGTGCGCGCTTCGCCACCTGAAAAAAGCGGGCAGGTGGCGTAATGCAACTTAGCGTTCAACGATGGAGGAAATTTCATCACTGTTGATTTGCAGCTCGTGTCCCGATCTGTCGGTGTATTTGACCAGGCCGGTCTCTTCATCAATTTCAGGCTTGCCCTGCGTCATGATCATTTTACCTTCCCTGGTGGCCATAACGTAATCGCTGCTGCACCCGCTGACCAGCATCGTCAGTATCAGTGCCGCCGCGCCAAACACATATCTCATTCTCTGCTCCCGAAGATTGTTGATCCAATGCGCTATTAATAACGTATTTGCGCCGCGGAAGTAACCTCATAACTCTGAAAACAGGTCTCAAGCACGCCACGCCATTGACTTTTTTCGTAAAGTGATATTACAGAGCGCGGCTGAACGGATATTCCGGCCAGCCTCCGTTCAGAGAGTACGCTTTTTACCGCGCATAAGGTTGAGACATTCCACCGACATTGAGAAAAACATGGCGAAATAGATATAGCCTTTTGGCACATGGACATGGAAACCATCAAGGATCAGCGTAAAGCCCACCAGAATCAGGAAGGAGAGCGCCAGCATCTTAATGGTCGGGTGACGTTCAACGAACTCGCCAATAGTGCGGGCGGCAAACATCATGATCATAACGGCAATCACCACGGCCGCCATCATAATAATCAGACGATCGGAGAGGCCAACGGCGGTGATAACAGAATCCAGGCTGAAGATAATATCCAGCAGCATAATCTGCACAATAGCGCCAATAAATGAGTGAACGTGAGTTTTCTCCTCCTCCTCTTCGCCTTCAATGGTTCCATGGATCTCTTTACTGGATTTCCACAGCAGGAATAAGCCGCCCAGTAATAAAATCAGGTCGCGGGCGGAAAAGCGGTGATCCAGCAACGTGAATAACGGTTCGGTCAGCTGGATGATCCACGCAATCGATGCCAGCAGCCCGAGGCGGACCAGCATCGCGCCGCACAGGCCGAGACGACGGGCGGCGTTCTGTTGAGCTGCGGGGAGTTTGGCCACCACCAGAGAAAGGAAAATAATATTATCAATACCGAGGACGATCTCCAGAACCGTCAGCGTTCCCAGCGCCAGCCAGGCATTGGGATCTGCAATCCAGTCAAACATATAAACCCTGTATCCTGAAAAAATAAAAAAAGTATAACCCACCGTCAATCAGCGCAGGGCTTACAGCAGAAAATGGCGCGCCAGCAGCGGGCCGGTAAACGTCTTCTTAAGGTAAAAACCGCGTGGCAGCGTCATCACCGGCTGGCCGTCTTTGCCTATACCTTCGGTCAGCGCACGACTATTGGCGGCTTTAGGGCGTATTTGCAGCACTTCGCCATGACGGGCGGTGATCTGGTCGACCTGGCCCAGCACAATCATATCCATCAGCTCTTCCCAGTCCCGGCGCAGCAGGCTTTCTTCTTCTGCATCGGGACTCCAGAGCAGCGGCGCGCCAACCCGGCGCTGAGCCAGCGGGATTTGTCTTTCTCCTTCCACCGGCACCCACAGGACGCGCGCCAGCTTGTGGCGCACATGGCTGGTTTCCCAGACAACCCCGCTGTTGCCGGTCAGCGGGGCAACGCAGACGAAGGTGGTTTCCAGCGGGCGGCCTTGCGCATCAATCGGGATCGTTTTCAGCTCAACGCCGATCTCGGCAAAATCCTGTTCCGGCTTGCTGCCCGCGCTGGCACCCAGGTAGAGCTCAAGCAACATACCCACCCACCCTTTATCCCGCTTCAGATCCCTGGGGATGGGAAGGTGGGCACGCAGCGCGAGCTCCCCCAGCGTATAGCCTGCAAGCTGGCTGGCCCGCTCCAGCAGCCGGGCCTCGTTTTCCGGTGGTGGCACCGGCAGAAAAGCCTGGATCATATTTTTACCCACACTGTACAAAAAATAACCACACTTGTTTTCCCCTGTCTGTCATAAGATCGCTGACGGGAACAAAGGGCAATAATAGCATGATAAATCATGCGTTTTTTTCCCTGTGTTGCCGGAGGTTCTCAGTACGCTTCAGGTTATGCCCGGTTAGACACCGACAATGAACAGGATCTTACACCCTGTTATCCACAGAAAAATGGGATAACTGCTTTTCAGAGTGAACACTGTTTCGATTTACAGCCTTGACGGCACGACTTTTCTCGCTTTTTCACCCTTAAGTGCACAACTAAGCGGCATATGCTGTGGATAAATTGCCGGGTGGTGGATCTTTCGCCACCTGCGGATCTGGCCGTTATGACAGCAGAATGAACGCGTAATAAATTCGCGGGATAACCCGATAATTTCTATTATTTATAATAACTTAAATAAATGGCCGGCCGGCCGGTATTGGCGCGTTAAGAAAGTTTTCCCCATCTGTTAACCGGGTTCTGCACAAAGCTATCCACAGAAAACGTGAATAAGATCGGCAAACTTGCCCCTCTTCTGTTTATAACTTTGGCTTTTGAGCTAAGTTATCCCGTAACAGGGGAGGGATAAGGGGAGAAACCAGTGGTTTACCGCCTGTAAGGAGTGTGAAACAATCAGAACATCCGAGTTTTTAGTTTGAGGTAGTCCAGTGATCGATGATGATGGCTACCGCCCGAATGTTGGTATCGTAATTTGTAACAGGCAGGGACAGGTATTGTGGGCCAGACGTTTTGGTCAGCACTCCTGGCAGTTCCCGCAGGGAGGCATCAATCCCGGGGAAACGGCGGAACAGGCGATGTACCGCGAACTCTTTGAGGAAGTGGGGTTGCACCGCAAGGACGTCCGCATTCTTGCCTCTACCCGAAACTGGTTACGATATAAATTGCCAAAACGTTTGGTGCGTTGGGACACAAAGCCGGTCTGTATCGGCCAGAAACAGAAGTGGTTTCTTCTGCAGTTAATGTGCAATGACGCGGATATCAATATGCAAACCAGCAGCACTCCGGAGTTCGACGGGTGGCGCTGGGTGAGCTTCTGGTATCCGGTGCGCCAGGTGGTTTCCTTTAAACGGGACGTCTACCGCCGGGTGATGAAGGAGTTTGCCAGCGTGGTAATGCCGCTACAGGAGAATACCGTACAGCGAAATGCCCCCTGGCGCCGGAAGCGAGGTTAAGCCATATAGATGATGCTGACACAGCTGCGCGAAATAGTTGAGAAAGTGGCCGGCGCCCCCCGGCTTACCGAAGCGCTCGATATCCTGGTCAATGAAATTTGCCTGGCGATGGATACCGAAGTCTGTTCGGTCTACCTTGCCGATCACGATCGCCGCTGCTATTACCTGATGGCGACACGCGGGCTGAAAAAGCCGCGTGGACGCACCGTCGCGCTGGCCTTTGACGAAGGGATCGTCGGGCTGGTGGGACGGCTGGCCGAGCCGATCAACCTGGCGGATGCGCAGAGTCATCCCAGCTTCAAATATATTCCTTCCGTAAAAGAAGAGCGTTTCCGCTCGTTTCTCGGCGTGCCGATCATCAGCCGTCGCCAGCTGCTTGGCGTGCTGGTCGTGCAGCAGCGCGAGCACCGGCAGTTTGATGAAAGTGAAGAATCTTTCCTGGTTACGCTCGCCACGCAGATGGCGGCTATTCTCTCCCAGTCGCAGCTTAACGCGCTGTTCGGGCAATACCGGCAAACGCGCGTCAGGGCGATTGCTGCGGCTCCCGGCGTGGCGGTGGCACCCGGCTGGGTCGATATCACCCAGCCGTCGCTCGATAATATCTTTGCCGCTTCCACGCTGGATACCCAACGCGAACGTGAACGCCTCTCGCTGGCGATGGATGAAGCCTCCAGCGAGTTTCGTCGCTACAGTAAGCGCTTCACCGCCAGCGTGCATAAAGAGAGCGCGGCGATCTTCGACCTTTATTCACACCTTCTCAGCGACGCCCGGCTGAAAAAAGATCTCTATGCGGAGATTGACGCCGGATCGGTAGCCGAGTGGGCGGTGAAGAAAGTCATTGAGAAATTTGCCGCCCAGTTTGCCAGCCTGCAGGACAGCTATCTGCGCGAACGCGCGGGCGATTTGCGCGTGCTGGGGCAGCGGCTGGTTTTTCACCTTGATGACACCATCCAGGGCACCAACACCTGGCCGGAACGCTTCGTGCTGGTGGCGGATGAGCTGACGGCCACGACGCTGGCCGAGCTGCCGCACGATCGCCTCGCCGGCGTGGTGGTCAGAGACGGCGCCTCCAATTCCCATGCGGCTATCATGGTCAGGGCAATGGGCATCCCGACCGTCATGGGCGCGGATATTCAGCCCGAACTGCTGAACGGCCATCTGCTGATCGTTGACGGCTACCGCGGTGAGCTGCTGGTCGATCCCGAGCCCGTTCTGGTGCAGGAATATCAGCGGCTGATCAGCGAAGAGAATGAGCTGAGCAAGCTGGCTGAAGACGTGGTGGATCGCCCGGCGCGGCTGAGCAGCGGTCAGCCGGTGAAGGTGATGCTTAACGCCGGTCTGAGCGCGGAGCATGAAAAAACGCTGGGGAGCCGGGTGGACGGCGTCGGGCTTTACCGCACGGAAATTCCCTTTATGTTGCAGAACGGCTTCCCTTCAGAAGAGGAGCAGGTCGCCCAGTATCAGGGGATGCTTCAGCTGTTTCTGGATAAGCCGGTCACGCTGCGCACGCTGGATATCGGCGCCGATAAGCAGCTGCCCTATATGCCCATCAGTGAAGAGAACCCCTGCCTTGGCTGGCGCGGGATTCGCCTGACGCTGGATCAGCCGGAGATATTTCTGGTCCAGCTCAGGGCGATGCTTCGCGCCAACGTTGCCAGCAATAACCTCAGTATTCTGCTGCCGATGATCACCGGAATTGAGGAGATCGATGAAGCTAAACGGCTGATCGATCGCGCCGCGCTTGAGGTTGAGGAGATGCTGGGATATGCCATACCCAGACCGCGCATCGGCGTGATGATCGAAGTGCCGTCGATGATCTTTATGATGGGCCATCTGGCGCAGCGGGTCGATTTTATCTCCGTCGGCACCAACGATCTGACTCAGTATCTGCTCGCGGTCGATCGCAACAACACGCGGGTAGCCAGCCTCTATGACAGCCTGCACCCTTCGGTGCTGCGCGCGCTGCAAATGATTGCGCAGGAAGCGGAGCGGGCAGGCGTTGAGCTCTGCCTTTGCGGCGAAATGGCGGGCGACCCCATGTGCGTGCCGCTGCTTATTGGCCTGGGCTTCCATCATCTCAGCATGAACGGACGTAACGTGGCGAGGGTGAAGTATCTGCTTAATCACCTCGATTATGAAGAGGCGCAAAAGCTGACGGAACAGAGCCTTGAGGCTGAACTGGCCGTGGAAGTCCGGCAGCGGGTGGCGCTCTTTATGGAGCAGCGCGGGCTCGGCGGCCTGATTCGCGGCGGCCGCTAAGCCGATTAATAAAGTTTACAGTTCCGGCAAACTACCCTAATTCCGGCTGTGCTATCATGCGCGGCTTAATGCAGCGCCCTGCGCGCACTGGTTAACTCCTTGTCGCCTGCAAGTCAGGACAGACGTAATAAAGGGTGAAAGATGACTAACGGCTATCTGGCTTTTCCTCAGTTTGATCCGGTGATTTTTTCCATCGGGCCGATCGCTCTGCACTGGTACGGCCTGATGTATCTGGTCGGTTTCCTTTTTGCCATGTGGCTTGCCGTACGCCGCGCCAATAAACCGGGCAGCGGCTGGAAAAAAGACGAAGTTGAGAACCTGCTTTATGCGGGCTTCCTCGGCGTTTTCCTTGGTGGCCGTATCGGCTACGTGCTTTTTTATAACTTCCCGCTGTTTCTGGATAACCCGCTCTATCTGTTTAAGGTGTGGGACGGCGGCATGTCGTTCCACGGCGGCCTGATTGGGGTGATCTGCGTGATGCTGTGGTTTGCCCGGCGAACCAAACGCCACTTCTTCCAGGTGGCGGATTTTATTGCGCCGCTGATCCCGTTCGGGCTGGGCGCAGGACGTCTCGGGAATTTCATCAATGGTGAACTCTGGGGCCGTGTGGCGCCCGATGTGTCCTGGGCGATGCTCTTCCCAAGCTCGCGCAGCGAAGACGTCGCGCTGGTGGCTACCCATCCTGAATGGCAGTCGCTGCTCGCCACCTATGGCGTGCTGCCGCGCCACCCGTCCCAGCTCTATGAACTGCTGCTGGAAGGGATCGTGCTGTTTATTATTCTGAATATCTTTATCCGCAAAAATCGTCCGATGGGCGCGGTTTCAGGTTTATTCCTGATCGGCTATGGCGTGTTTCGCTTTATCGTCGAATATTTCCGTCAGCCGGATGCGCAGCTGGGCCTGTTCGACAACTTTATCAGCATGGGGCAAATTCTTTCGACGCCGATGATTATCGCGGGCGTCATTATGATGATTTGGGCTTATCGCCGCCGTTCCGTGCAGCAACTACGTGAGGAAAAATGAAACAGTATCTGGAACTAATGCAGAAAGTGCTCAATGAGGGCACGCCGAAAAATGACCGTACCGGAACGGGTACGCTGTCGATTTTTGGTCATCAGATGCGTTTCAATTTGCAGGAAGGCTTCCCGCTGGTCACCACCAAAAAATGCCACCTTCGCTCGATTATCCATGAGCTGCTGTGGTTTTTGAATGGGGATACCAACACCGCCTACCTGAAAGAAAATAAAGTGACAATCTGGGACGAGTGGGCCGACGAAAACGGCGATCTCGGCCCGGTCTACGGCAAGCAGTGGCGCAGCTGGGGCGCGCCGGATGGCCAGCAGATCGATCAGCTGGCAAAGGTGCTCCAGCAGCTGAAAACCGATCCGGATTCACGCCGTATTATCGTCTCCGCCTGGAACGTGGGCGAACTTGATCAAATGGCGCTGGCACCCTGTCACGCCTTCTTCCAGTTCTATGTGGCGCAGGGAAAGCTTTCCTGCCAGCTTTATCAGCGCTCGTGCGACGTGTTTCTCGGCCTGCCGTTTAATATTGCCAGCTATGCGCTGCTGGTGCATATGATGGCGCAGCAGTGCGACCTGGAAGTGGGCGATTTTGTCTGGACCGGCGGTGATACGCATCTCTACAGCAACCACCTTGAACAGACCAACCTTCAGCTGACGCGTGAACCCCGTCCGTTGCCGAAGCTGGTGATCAAGCGTAAACCCGCTTCGCTGTTTGACTATCGTTTTGATGATTTCGACATTGAAGGTTACGATCCGCACCCGCCTATCAAAGCGCCGGTTGCTATCTGATCCTTACCGGGAGCGGAAACATTCCGCTCCCGCTTTTCTGCGTTTTCTCCGCTACCCACGTTTCTTTCCCGCCCGTTTTCCTCTCCGGTCGCTAAAAACGGCTCTTGTCTGCGCAAAACGCTCACTGCTCTTTGCGTATCAGTCCGCAAATTTTTTGCCCAGTCCGCTAAGCGCATCCGCTTTATCTGAAGACTGTGCGCAGCTCTCGTTTTCACCGATGGACGCTATCCGGGCAATGCGGGAAAGTGCAGTGATGAAAAAGATGCAGGGTTTTACGCTGGGGGAGGTCCTTATTGTGATGGTGATTGCCGGAATTCTGTCTGCCTCTGCCGTGAGCGGCTGGCAGCGCTGGCAGCAGCAGCAGCGGCTGAACGACACTGCCCGTCAGGTTCAGCTGTTCCTGATGCGGCTCAGAAGTGAGGCAAACTGGCACAACGTGCCGCGCCCGCTCTGGTTACTGCCCGGCGGTGCGGGCTGCCTGGGCAGCGGGCCGGTCACACAGGGTTGCGATCCCAAAAACCGGCTCTCCTTTCGCGGACCGGGCGGCGGCATTCAGCTACTGTCGCTGACGCCAGAGACCGGATTTTATGGTCGTCGCAGCGTGGCGAAACCGGGCCGGGTCATTATTGCCGGGCAGGCGGGCGAGCGGCATATTCTTATCTCCTCCCGGGGAAGGGTGCGGATTTGCCGGCCTGAAAAAGCGCTTTGCCAGTGAGACAGGCCGGTTTCAGCCTGGTGGAAATGCTTGTCGCCATGGCGATCGGCAGCATTCTGCTCCTGGGTACGGCGCGGATGCTGCCGCAGATACAGCAGCACAATCTCCGCAGCCTGATGCAATTTCAACTTCATGAAGAGATGCAGCAGATAATGAGCATACTGGAAAAAGCGGTACGGCGGGCCGGTTACTGCAATGGCGCCTGTGAAGGAACGGGCCTCATGCTTCGCGGCACGGCGGAAACCTGCCTGCTGGTCAGCTGGGACGATAACAGCAACGGCAAATGGGAAGGCGCCGGGGCCGCAGAGAGTGAAAAGTATGGCTTTCGCCTGCGCGATGGGAGTCTTGAGACGCAGCGAGGCGTGGATAATTGTCAGGGCGGCGGCTGGGAGAAGCTGAACGATCCGGCGACAATCGTGATTAAGGATTTTCAGATCGTGCAGCAAGCGAATCAGTTCCGTCTGGTTCTGACAGGAATTGCCCGCGCCTTTACTTTCTCTCCCGTCACCCTTACGCGCCGGGTAACGGCGGTGAACCTGTGAACCTTCACCATCAGGGCGGCGGGGCGCTGATCGGCGTGCTGCTGCTGCTGGCGATGTCGGCAGCGCTTCTGCATGCCACGCGGCGGCAGCTTGATGCCTCGCTGAGGCTGGTTGCCGACGAGCGGCAGTTTATCCGGCAGTACAGCCAGGCGGAGTCCGCGCTCGCCTGGGGCAGGCGGCAAGACTGGTCCTGGCAGGAGCCGGGCTGGCAGTGCAAAACTGACCTGCCCTATGGCTGGCGGGCCTGCCTGAACAGCGTAACGGCGCAACGCTCTCTCCTGAGTGGGGACAGCGGTGCCGGAACGCTGGCCCACTATCAGTGGCTGGAAGCAGACGATAAAGCGAAAACGCGGACGCCGGCGCTCCACGGCTGGATTGATTTTTGTCCCCTTACGCCGCCGGAAAGGTGCAACAGAGATGAATAGGCAGGGGGGATTCAGCCTGCCCGAAACCCTGGTGGCGCTGCTGCTGTTTGCCACCGGCGCGACGGCGATGATGCAGTATCAGCTGGCGCTGGGAAAAGGCTTTCAGCTTCAGGCAGAGCAGCGGGAAGCCTGGCGTCAGGCCTGGCAGCGGTTTGAAGGCGAGCTGTCATCCGGCTGGCGCGGTACGCTGCGCGAGGAACCCGGACCCGCAGGCTGTAAGCTGCTCGCCTCTCAGGCAACCGGGCCGGCGGGGCGAAGCGCCGTTCTGACGCTGTTACGCTGTGCGCCTGCGGCGCGGTAAATGTGAGCGTTCGCCGTTTTGCAACGCGGGTGAGAGAGAGTAAAGTGTGCGCGAGCGCGGCATAACGCCAGAAGAAGGAGCAGACATGTTTACGGTATACCATTCAAACCAGCTGGATTTGCTGAAAACGCTGGCGGCCTGGCAAATTGAAAACCAGCCGCTGCGCGATCCGTTCCAGTCGGAGGTCGTGCTGGTGCAAAGTCCCGGCATGGCGCAATGGTTACAGATGTCTCTGGCTGCGCAGTTTGGCATTGCCGCCAATATCGAATTTCCGCTGCCGGCGAGCTTTATCTGGGATATGTTTGTTCGCGTACTGCCCGATATTCCGAAAGAAAGCGCCTTCAGTAAAGCCAGCATGAGCTGGAAGCTGATGGCGATTCTGCCTGAGATGCTCACGCATCCCGAATTCGCCATGTTACGGCACTATCTGACCGATGATGGCGACAGCCGCAAACTCTTCCAGCTGGCGTCCCGCGTGGCCGATCTTTATGACCAGTATCTGGTCTACCGCCCGGAGTGGCTGAACGCCTGGGGCAAAGGCGACAGCATCGACGGGCTGGGCGAGGCACAGCAGTGGCAGGCGCCGCTCTGGGCCGCGCTGGTGGCGTACACGCGGGAGCTGGGGCAGCCAGAGTGGCACCGCGCCAATCTCTACGCCCGTTTTATCTCGACGCTTGCGAACAGCGCCGCCCGGCCGCCGGGCCTGCCGGACCGCGTTTTTATCTGCGGCATTTCGGCGCTGCCCCCGGTCTATCTTCAGGCGCTTCAGGCGCTTGGCCGGCACATTGATATCCATCTGCTGTTTACCAATCCCTGCCGCCACTACTGGGGTGATATTCAGGATTATGCGTTTCTGGCGAAACTACAGAACCGTAGACGGCACCATTTTGAGCATAAGCGGGAGAGCGGCCTGTTTCGTCAGGATGACGCCGCCAGCCTCTTTAACGACGCGGGCGAGCAGGAACTCAGCAACCCGCTTCTCGCCTCATGGGGTAAGCTGGGCCGGGATAACCTCTTTTTGCTGGCGCAGATGGAAAGCCGGGAAATCGATGCCTTTGTCGACATCGAGCCGGTAACGCTGCTGCAAAATATTCAGCGCGACCTGCTTGAGCTGGAAGATAACGCCGTTATCGGACTCCGGGCGGAGGAGTGGCAGAGCAGCAGGCATAAACGCGTACTGGATCCCGAAGACCGATCGGTCAGCCTGCACCTTTGTCACAGCCCCCAGCGCGAGGTGGAAGTGTTGCAGGATCGCCTGCTGAAGATTATGGAGAACGATCCCGGGATCTCTCCCCGCGATATTATCGTAATGGTGGCGGACATTGACGCCTATACGCCGTTTATTCAGGCCGTCTTCGGCAATGCGCCGGGCGAACGCTATCTCCCCTTTGCGATTTCCGACCGCCGCGCCAGCCAGGCCCATCCGGCGCTTCAGGCCTTTCTCGCGCTACTGAGCCTGCCGGACAGCCGCTTCCCCTGTGAAGAGGTGCTGGCGCTGCTGGAAGTGCCGGCGGTGGCTGAGCGCTTTATGATTGATGAAGAGGGGCTCAAGCGTCTGCGCTACTGGGTGGGCGAGGCGGGCATCCGCTGGGGCCTGGATGATGAGACCGTACGCAATCTGGATCTGCCGCCGACCGGGCAGCATACCTGGCATTTCGGCCTGACCCGGATGCTGCTGGGCTATGCGATGCACAGCGAGGCTGGCGACTGGCAGGGCGTCCTGCCCTACGACGAATCCAGCGGACTGATAGCGGAGCTGGCGGGAAATCTGGCCGAACTGCTGATGCGGATGCGCCGCTGGCGTGAACAGCTTTCTCTCGCCCGCCCGCTGGAGGCGTGGCTGCCGCTCTGTCGGGAGCTGCTGCAGGATTTCTTTGCTGGCGATGCCGACACCGAGGTGGCGCTGGCGCTGATAGAAGAGCAGTGGCAGCAGGCCATTAACTACGGGATTCAGGCGGGTTACCAGCAGGCGGTTCCGCTGTCGCTGCTGCGCGATGAGCTGGCTTCCCGGCTGGATCAGGAGCGGATCAGCCAGCGCTTTTTAGCCGGGCCCATTAACTTCTGTACGCTGATGCCGATGCGGTCCATTCCGTTTAAAATCGTCTGCCTGCTCGGCATGAATGATGGGGTCTATCCGCGTACGCTGCCGCCGCTGGGCTTTGACCTGATGAGCCAGCAGCCGAAAAAAGGGGACAGAAGCCGCCGCGACGACGATCGTTATCTCTTCCTTGAAGCGCTGAATTCTGCCCAGCAGCAGCTCTATATCAGCTATATTGGCCGGACAATTCAGGACAATTCGGAACGTTTCCCCTCGGTGCTGGTCAGTGAACTGGTGGAATACATCAGCCAGAGTTTCTGTCTGCCGGAAGATCGGGATCGCGACGTGGACAGCAGCGCCAGAGCGGTGGAAGCCCACCTGAAGCATCTCCACAGCCGGATGCCGTTTGCGGCAGAGAATTTTACCCCGGAGGCAGAGTACCGGAGCTACGCCGCAGAGTGGCTGCCGGCTGCGAAAGCGAGCGGCGTGGCGCATCCGCCATTTATGCAGCCGCTGCCTGCGCTGGCGATCGAAGAGCTTAACCTCGACCAGCTCGTGCGCTTCTGGCGGCATCCGGTACGTGCCTTCTTCAGCCAGCGCCTGGGCGTCAGCTTCCGGCTTGAGGAGACGGAGTTACCCGATGCAGAACCTTTTACGCTGGATAACCTCAGCCGTTACCAGGTCAATACGCTGCTGCTGAATACGCTGATTGAGGGAGAGCCGAGCGAACCGCTTTATGCGCGCCAGCGCGCGGCCGGCAATCTGCCTTATGGCGCTTACGGCGAGCTGTTCTGGCAGGAGCAGCTTGTTGAAATGAGCGGGCTGGCCGACCAGGTACGTGAGCAGCGAAGGGACTCAGCCAGCCGGGAAATCAATTTTTCCGTCGGCGGGATTCAGCTGACGGGCTGGCTGCCGCAGGTTCAGGAGGATGGCCTGCTGCGCTGGCGCCCCGGGCATCTTAACTACACCGACGGGCTGGCGCTTTGGCTGGAGCATCTGGTTTACTGCGCGCTGGGCGGAAGCGGCACCAGCAGAATGTACGGCCGCAAAGAGAGCCAGTGGCGTTTTCCGGCGCTCGGCATGGAACAGGCCCAGGGCTGGCTGGAGCATTACGTCTCCGGCTATCTGCAGGGCATGAGTGCGCCGCTGCTTCTGCTGCCAAAGACGGGCGGCGCCTGGCTCGATGCCAGCTATGACGAAAAAAATGGTGTACTGCTGCGTGATGAAAGCACCCAGGCGAAGGCGCGGATAAAAATGCTGCTGGCCTGGCAGGGCAATTATCAGATTGAGGGGGAAGGCAGCGATCCCTACCTGGCGCGGCTTTTCAGAAAGCTGGACGAGGAGCAGATGCAGGAGATTAGCCGCAGCGCTGAAGCCTGGCTGCTGCCGCTGCGACAGATGAATGATAAATCCTCTGATAGCGACTGACCCGTCAGCCAGCGCGGGCGACCTCCCTGGCGTAACGTTAGAGACATGGGGGATCTCATCCTGTAGTGTTATTTTATAACCATTTGTCAGTTCTGATTTATGTCTGCCTTTGTGCACAGCCGGAAGGGCATTTTGCAGGGCTTTTATCTCTTCTTTATTGCGGTTTTTTCCGCATAAAGAAGAGAACGATAAGATCGTCAAGGAGTTTGAATGCGTCGTTATGCAGTCTGGTTCACCTCGCTTTTTCTGCTGTTTTCCCTATGGAGCCCGTTAAGTCAGGCGCAGCAAGGCTGGCAGCCCATTCCTGAAACCATCCGCAAAAGTGAAAAAGATCCCCGTCACTATCAGGCGATCAAACTTGATAACGGCATGACGGTGCTGCTGGTGTCGGATCCGCTGGCGACGAAGTCGCTCGCCGCGCTGACGCTGCCGGTAGGCTCGCTGGAAAACCCCCGTAACCAGCAGGGCCTGGCGCACTATCTTGAGCATATGGTGCTGATGGGGTCAAAACGGTATCCAGAACCGGATAATCTTGCCGAATTCCTGAAAAAACATGGCGGCAGCCACAACGCCAGCACCGCCTCTTACCGTACCGCTTTCTATCTGGAGGTGGAGAACGCCGCGCTGCAACCGGCGGCAGATCGCCTGGCGGATGCCATCGCCGAGCCGCTGCTGGATCCGGTTAATGCCGACCGTGAGCGGCATGCGGTTAACGCCGAGCTGACCATGGCGCGCTCCCGTGACGGCTTGCGCATGTCGCAGGTTGGCGCGGAGACGCTCAACCCGGCGCACCCAAGCTCGCTCTTTGCCGGCGGCAATCTGGAAACCCTGAAGGATAAACCGGACAGCAAACTGCACGACGCGCTAGAAGCGTTCTATCATCGTTACTATTCAGCGAACCTGATGAAAGCGGTAATCTACAGCAGCAAGCCTATGGAAGAGCTGCAAAAGATTGCCGTCAGTACCTTTGGCCGGGTGGAAAACCGCCATGCTAAGGTGCCAGCCATCACCGTGCCGGTGGCGACGGATAAACAGAAAGGCATCATCATTCATTACGTGCCTGCCCAGCCGCGCAAGCAGCTGAAAATTGAATTCCGTATTGAAAACAACAGCGATAAGTTCCGCAGTAAAACCGATACGCTGATCGCTTATCTGATCGGCAACCGCAGTAAAAATACGCTTGCTGACTGGCTGCAGAATAACGGACTCGCCGATTCGATTACGGCGGGCGCCGATCCGGTTATTGACCGCAACGGCGGAATATTCTCCATCTCCCTGTCGCTGACGGATAAAGGCCTGGCCAACCGCGATCGGGTTATCGCTGCCGTATTCAGCTATCTGCACAAACTGCGTAACGAGGGCATCGATCGGCGCTACTTTGATGAAATGGCCCACGTGCTGAACCTGGATTTCCGTTATCCGTCCATCACGCGTGATATGGACTATATCGAATGGCTGGTAGATACCATGCTGCGCGTACCGGTCGAACACACGCTGGACGCGTCATATATTGCTGACCGTTACGATCCGGCAGCGATCAAAGCTCGTCTCGACGGGATGACGCCCGAAGCGGCCCGCATCTGGTTTATCAGCCCCAGTGAACCACATAATAAAGTGGCCTACTTTGTTGATGCGCCTTACCAGGTGGAGACTATACCCCCGCAACGTTTTGCCGCCTGGCGTGCGGAAAGTGAAAAGATCGATCTTTCGCTGCCGGTACTCAATCCCTGGATCCCGGATGACTTCTCGCTCATTAAGCCGGAGAAAGAATATAAGCATCCCCAGCAGCTGGTGGAGCAGCCGGGGCTGCGGGTTTTCTATATGCCAAGCCGCTATTATGCCAGCGAGCCAAAAGCGTCTATCACGCTTGCGCTGCGCAACGAAGCGGCGATGAGCACGGCGAAGCATCAGGTGCTCTTTGCGCTCAATGACTATCTGGCCGGTCTGGCGCTGGATGAACTGAGCTCTCAGGCCTCGGTTGGCGGAATCAGCTTCTCCACCAGCGGGGACGATGGCGTGACCTTCAATGCCAGCGGCTTTACGCAGCATTTACCTGAGTTGATGAAGGCGCTGCTGAAGCAGTATGCCACCTACCAGCCAACCCAGCAGCAGCTGGACCAGGCCAAATCCTGGTATCTGGAGCGACTGGATGCGGCAGAGAAGGGCAAAGCGTTTGAGCTGGCGATCCAGCCGGCCCAGATGCTGTCGCAGCTGCCTTATACCCAGCGCAGCGAGCGGCGGAGCCTGGTGGCTGGCCTTACCCTGAACGAGCTGAACGACTACCGCAAAATGCTGCTGGAGAAGTCTCTGCCTGAGCTGATGGTTGTCGGCAATATGACGGCGCAGGAGACGAAAGCCCTGGCAGAAGGGCTGAAAAAACAGCTCAGCTGCGAAGGCGAAAGCGGATGGCGAAGCCGCTATATCGCCGTGGATAAAAAGCGCGCCGCTAACCTTGAGCAGGAGGGCAGCAGTACCGATTCCGCGCTGGCCGCCCTGTACGTTCCGCTGGGCTATGAGGAGCATGAAAGTATGGCCAGCAGCGCGATGCTGAGCCAGATTATTCAGCCCTGGTTCTATAACCAGCTGCGCACCGAGGAGCAGTTAGGCTATGCGGTTTTCTCCTTCCAGATGCCGGTCGGCCGCCAGTGGGGGCTCGGTTTCCTGCTGCAAAGCAACGTGAAGCAGCCCGCTTACCTGCTGAGCCGCTTCCGGGCGTTCTATCCGACGGCGGAAAAACGGCTGCGTGAGATGAGCAGCGACGATTTTGCTCAGTATCAGGCGGCGATGATCAATGAACTCAGGCAGCGGCCTCAGACGCTTGATGAAGAGGCTGGCCGCTTTAATAAGGATTTCAACCGGGAGAATTACCGCTTCGACACGCGGGAGAAGGTGATTGCTCAAATTCAGGCGCTGACGCCCGACGCGCTGGCAACCTTTTTCCATAAAGCGGTCATTGCGCCACAGGGGCTGACCCTGCTGTCGCAAATTTCAGGCAGCCAGCACGGCAAGGCGGATTACGCGACGCCTGAGGGCTTCACCACCTGGCAGGAAGTCTCAAAGTTACAACAGTCATTTCCGGTAAAAAGCGATAAGTCATGAAGCAGGTTGTTGAGCGCCTGGACCCGCTAACGCTCCCTTTGCGGGGAGAAAGGCTGATTGAAGCCTCGGCGGGAACCGGCAAAACTTTCACCATCGGATTGCTCTATCTGCGGCTGCTGCTGGGCCTTGGGGAAGAGGCGGCTTACCACCGGCCGCTGTCGGTTGAAGAGATCCTGGTGGTGACCTTTACCGAGGCGGCGACGGCAGAGCTGCGCGGGCGTATCCGGGCCAATATTCATGAATTACGGATCGCCTGCGTGCGCGGGCACGCCACCGATCCTGTGCTTGCTCAGCTTCTGGCGAAGATAGCGGATCTTCCCCAGGCGGCGGCGAGGCTGCTGGCCGCCGAGCGTCAGATGGACGACGCCGGGATTTTTACCATCCACGGTTTCTGTCAGCGAATGCTGAACCTCAACGCGTTTGAGTCGGGCATGCTTTTCGAACAGACGCTGATTGAGGATGAATTTCCGCTGCGCCGCCAGGCCGCGGCCGATTTCTGGCGGCGGCACTGCTATCCGCTATCTTTGCCCCTGGCCCGCGTCATGACGCAGATGTGGCAGGGACCGGAGCAGCTTCTTACCACGCTCTCTCCCTGGCTGAACGGTGAAGCGCCCGCGCTCAAGTACCCGCCCGATCTGAATGAGAGCTTTGAGGCGCGGCATGAAAAGCTGTTAGCCCGTCTCGATGCGCTGAAGGCCGCATGGCTTGCGGCGGAGAACCTGCACGATCTGATCGCGACCTCCGGCGTCGATAAGCGGAGTTACAGTAGTAAGCACTTACCAAACTGGCTGGAGAAAATCAGCCAGTGGGCCACCGCACCGACGGAGGACTATACCTTTCCGAAGGAGCTGGAGCGTTTCGGGCAGGCGGTGCTGCTGGAAAAAACCAAAAAAGGGGAGCCTCCCCGGCATGCGCTGTTTGAAAATATCGACCGTTTTCTGGCCGAACCGCTGACGCTGCGCGATTTGGTGATTGCCCGCGCCCTGAGCGAAATCCGGCTGGCCACGCAAAAAGAGAAGCGCCTCAATGCGCTGCTGGGCTTTGACGACCTGCTGGGACGGCTGGATGCGGCGCTGCAGCAGCCGGGCGGCGACGCGCTGGCGCAGGCGATACGCACCCGCTATCCGGTCGCGCTGATCGATGAATTTCAGGATACCGACCCGCAGCAGTATCGCATCTTCCGCACGCTCTATCATCAGCAGTCTGAAGCGGCCCTGCTGCTGATCGGCGATCCAAAGCAGGCGATTTATGCGTTCCGCGGCGCGGATATTTTTACCTATATGAAAGCGCGGGGTGAAGTTAGCGCCCACTATACGCTGGATACCAACTGGCGTTCATCTCCGGCGATGGTGAGCAGTGTGAATCAGCTGTTCTCACGTCTGGAAAATCCCTTTCTGTTCAGCCAGATCCCCTTTATTGACATTCACTCCGCCGGGCCTAACGCCTCGCTGAGCTTTACGATAGAGGGACAGGAACAGCCCGCGCTTTCGCTGTTTCTGCAGCCCGGCGAAGGGGTGGGCGTCAGTGATTATCAGCAGTTTATGGCTCGCCAGTGCGCCAGCGATATCTGCCGCTGGCTCACCGCCGGCCAGCAGGGAACGGCGCTTCTCGGTAAAGGCGATCGGCAACGGCCGGTCGAAGCTTCGGATATCACCGTGCTGGTGCGCAGCCGTGGTGAGGCCGCCGTGATCCGGGAAGCCCTTAACGTGCTGAATATCCCCTCCGTCTATCTTTCCAACCGCGACAGCGTTTTCGCCACCCAGGAAGCGCGGGAAATGCTCTGGCTGCTGCAGGCCGTGCTGGCGCCGGAGCAGGAGCGTATACTGCGTAGCGCGCTCGCGACCAGTATCTTTGGGCTGGATGCCCTGACGCTGGACGCGCTGAGTCAGAACGAGCGCGCCTCGGATGCGCTGGTCGATGAGTTTGACCGCTACCGACAGCGCTGGCTGAAGCGGGGCGTACTGCCCATGCTGCGCGAGCTGATGATCGCCCGGCAGATTGCGGAAAACCTGCTGGCCTCGGAGAACGGCGAACGCCGGTTAACGGATTTACTGCATCTGGGTGAGCTGTTGCAGGAAGCCTCCGCCCAGACAGACAGCGAATATGCGCTGGTGCGCTGGCTTGCCCAGCAGATCGCCCAGCCCAACGGACAGTCCGCCAGCCAGCAGCTCCGGCTGGAAAGCGATCGGCATCTGGTGCAGATCGTCACCATCCATAAATCGAAGGGATTACAGTATCCGCTGGTCTGGCTGCCGTTTATCGCCAATTACCGCGAAGCGGGCCAGGGCATTTATCATGACCGGGAAAGCTTTCAGACGCTGCTCGATTTGCGGGATGACGAGGAAAGTATTGCGCTGGCGGAGCAGGAGAGACTGGCGGAGGATCTGCGCCTGCTCTACGTCGCGCTCACCCGGTCCGTCTGGCACTGTAGCCTGGGCATTGCGCCGCTGGTCAAAGGGAACCGTAAAAAAGAGGGTAACAGCGATCTGCATAAAAGCGCGATCGGCTACCTGATACAGCAAGGAGAGACCACTGACGCCTCCGCGCTGCGTGAGCAGCTGTCGGCGATGCAGAATGAGACGATGGCGCTCATCCTTCCTGAAGCCCCAGAAGCGCATCCCTGGCAGCCAGAGCCTTCGCCCTCTCTGGCGCTGAGCAGCCAGCATATGGCGCGGCAGCTGCGTGATGAATGGCGCGTGACCAGTTATTCCGGCCTTCAGCAGCACGGCCATTCCGCCACTTTTGAGCTGCTGCCCCGCCTGGACGTCGACGCCGCGGGCGAGGCCCGGGCGCAGCAGGCGGCCCTGCTGACGCCGCATACGTTCCCCCGCGGCGCTTCACCCGGCACTTTCCTGCACGGGTTATTCGAGAACATCGATTTCACCCGACCTCTCGACGAGAGCTGGCTGGCAGAACAGCTGGCCTCGCAGGGACATGGGGAAGCCTGGCTGCCGGTTATGACCCAGTGGCTGACGCGTGTCCTGCAAACGCCGCTGAATGAAACCGGCGTCACTCTCAGTCAGTTGAGTCCCGATAAGCGGCAGGTTGAGCTGCAATTTTACTTACCTATCGCGCAGATGCTGAATGCGGAGCGGCTTGACCGGCTGATGCGCCGTTACGATCCGCTTTCAGCAGGCTGTCCGCCGCTGAATTTTCAGCAGGTGCAGGGAATGCTGAAGGGGTTTATCGATCTGGTTTTCTGCTGGCAGAATAAGTATTACCTGCTCGATTACAAGTCGAACTGGCTCGGCGAGTCGGGGGAAGCCTACACGCCAGAGGCGATGGCGCTGGCGATGCAGGCGCACCGCTACGATTTGCAGTATCAGCTGTATACGCTGGCGCTGCACCGTTATCTGCGCCACCGCCTGGCAGATTATGATTACGGGCAACATTTCGGCGGCGTTATTTATCTTTTTTTACGCGGGGTGGACGGGACGGCCAGCGACAACGGACTTTACCGTACGCGACCGGATGCGGCGTTTGTTAACGCGCTGGACGCCCTGTTTGCCGGCCAGCCCGGGGAGGAAGTATGAGCAAGATTTCACAGCTGCTGCTGACCGCATGCCAGCAAAAACTGCTGCGCTCGCTGGACGTGCAGTTTGCCCTGATGGTGGCGACGGAAGAGCGCCCCTGGCTGATGCTGGCGGCGGCCTGCGTCAGCGCCGAAGCGGGAGAAGGGCATGTCTGCCTGCCACTGGCGGGGTTTACCGAGCAGATGCTGTTTGGCGGGCGCCATCCTGAGCTGGCGCAACAGCTCTGGCAGGCGGCGGGTGAACCGGAGTGGGAGACGCTGCTGGTTGCGGAAGAGGCGGTAGGTGACGGCACCACGGCCACGCCGCTGGTGCTGCATCAGCAGCGTCTTTATCTGCACCGGATGTGGCAGTCTGAAGGACTGGTCGCCCAGTTTATCCGCCGTGAAGCCGCGCGGATCCCCTTCGCCGAGCAGAAGCTGCGGGCCGCACTGGACCGGCATTTCGGCCTGGAGCCGGATAACTGGCAGAAAATCGCGGCCGCAGTGGCGATTACCCGACAGATCTCCATTATCTCCGGCGGTCCCGGCACCGGCAAAACCACCACCGTTGCCAAACTGCTGGCCTCGCTGCTTGAACTCTCGGACGGCAACTTTCGTATCCGGCTGGCGGCGCCTACCGGGAAAGCCGCTGCCCGCCTGACCGAATCCCTCGGGAAAGCGCTACAGCGTATTGAGGTCAGCGAGGAAGAGAAACGGCGCTTTCCTGCCGAAGCCACCACGCTGCACCGCCTGCTGGGGGCGGTGCCGGGCAGCCAGCGGCTGCGCTATCACGCAGGCAATCCGCTTCACCTGGATTTGCTGGTGGTGGACGAAGCCTCTATGGTCGATTTGCCGATGATGGCGAATCTGATTGCTGCGCTGCCGCAGCAGGCAAAAGTCATTTTTCTGGGCGACCGCGACCAGCTGGCGTCGGTTGAAGCGGGGGCGATACTGGGCGATATCTGCCGCTGCGCGGAGGCGGGATACAGCAGCATTCGTGCAGCGGAGCTGGCGCGTCTCACCGGCTGCGAGGTGATGGCAGGGGAAGGAGAGCATGCGCCGGAGGTGCGCGACAGCCTCTGTCTGCTGCGTAAGAGCTACCGCTTTGACGCCTCTTCGGGTATCGGGCAGCTGGCGCTCTCCGTTAATGCAGGCGACACCCACCAGGCGGAAAAAGTGTTCAGCGCGGATTTTACCGATATCGCCCGCTTTCCGCTAAGCAGCGGTACGGAGTATCAGCAGCTGCTTGACGCCTGCGTGGAAGGCTATGGCGCTTATCTGAAGCTGATCGCCCATGGCGCAGAGCCGCAGGCGGTGATTGAGGCCTTTGGCCGTTTTCAGCTGCTCTGCGCGCTGCGCGAAGGGCCTTTTGGCGTGTCAGGACTGAACGAGCGCATCGAGGCTGCCCTTCATCAGAAAAGGCTGCTGCACCGCACGCCGGGCCCGGCCGGAAAATGGTATGCCGGGCGGCCAGTGATGATTG
This sequence comes from Pantoea sp. FN060301, assembly GCA_050410775.1. Classification (GTDB taxonomy): domain Bacteria; phylum Pseudomonadota; class Gammaproteobacteria; order Enterobacterales; family Enterobacteriaceae; genus Erwinia. The sequence goes on along the minus strand of CP191229.1, from coordinate 3,232,368 downwards.
CCCGCAACGACAGCGCGCTGGGGCTGTTTAACGGCGATATCGGGATTGCGATGCGCGACGAAGAGGGAGGGCTGAAAGTCTTTTTCCCCCGGCCTGACGGCAGCATTAAGGCCGTACAGCCCAGCCGGTTGCTGCCGCACGACACGGCGTTTGCCATGACGGTACATAAATCACAGGGGTCAGAGTTTGAGCATACGCTGCTGGTACTCCCCAACCAGTTCACCCCGGTACTGACGCGTGAGCTGGTCTACACCGCGATTACCCGCGCGAAGCAGCGGCTTTCGCTCTACGCGGACCGCGGCGTTTTTCACAGCGCGGTGAAAATGCGCACCAGCAGGCGAAGCGGACTGGTCGAGCGGCTGGGCGAGGCTATTGCCGCAACAAGCTGAGGCGGCGCGCCCGTTCCGCTGGGGCAGTTCAGGGCGGCGCGTCCGCCCACCGGAGCCGGAAAAAGCGGCGCGGACAGCCGCCCGGGCGGATTAGGGCAGGCGGCTGCTAGGCCTGGCGGGCATGACGGAGGTCGGCCATCAGCACTTTTGAGCGGCGCTGATAGTTATACATCTGTTTTTTACTTTCCGGCAGCAGTTCAATATCCACCGGCATAAAGCCGCGCTCCTGAAACCAGTGGATGCTGCGGGTCGTCAGCACAAACAGCTTTTTCAGCCCCATCTGGCGGGCCTGAAGCGCAACCCGCTCCAGCAGCTCCTCTCCGCGTGCCGAGCTGCGGTAATCGGGGTGTACGGCCACGCAGGCCATCTCTCCAATCTCCTCCTCCGGGAAGGGATAGAGGGCCGCACAGCCGATGGTCAGATTATCCCGCTCAATAATGGTGAATTTATCAATTTCCATCTCAAGCTGCTCGCGGGAGCGGCGTACCAGAATTCCCTGTTGCTCCAGCGGGCGGATCAGCTCAAGGATGCCGCCGATATCATTAATGTTAGCGCGGCGAATTTTTTCAGCGCTTTCCATAACGATCTGCGTACCGATACCATCACGTGAAAACAGCTCCTGCAACAGCGCGCCATCCTCCTGATAGCTGATCAGATGGCTGCGGCGCACGCCGCTGCGGCAGGCCTTAACGGCGCCGCGCAGGAAGCGTACCGTGCCGGAGAGGTAATCATCTTCCTTCTCCAGTTCTTCAATACGCTTCTGCGCCTCGTCCGGAAAGAGTTCCGAAATGACCTTCCCTTCGCTGTCGTTGACGCCCTGTTCTGAACAGAAGCCGATCATTTTCTCCGCTTTCAGTTTGATCGCCAGCTGCGTGGCAACCTCTTCCGAAGTGAGGTTAAAACTTTCGCCGGTTACGGAGACCGCAACCGGGCCCAGCAGCACAATCGCGCCGCTGTCGAGCTGGCGATGGATCGCCTCTTCATCAATGCGGCGGATGCGCCCGCTGTGGCAGTAGTCCACGCCGTCATCCACGCCCAGCGGCTGGGCGATAATAAAGTTGCCGCTGACGACGTTAATATGCGCACCCTGTAGTGGCGTATTGTTAAGGCTCATGGAGAGACGAGCGGTAATATCCAGCTGCAGCCGGCCAGCCGCCTGCTTTACCAGTTCAAGCGCCGGCGCATCCGTCACGCGGGTATGCTTATGGTAAAGCGGCTCCAGCTGCTGCGTGGCGAGGCTGGCATCAATCTGCGGCCTGGCGCCGTAAACGACCACCAGCCGGATGCCAAGGCTGTGCAACAGGCCAATATCATTCACAATGCTGGAGAAGTTTTCATGCTCTATCGCTTCCCCTCCCAGCATGATGACAAAGGTCTTACCACGGTGGGCGTTGATATAGGGGACGGTATGGCGAAATCCCTGAACCAGCTCGGTACTCCGTTCCTTCACGGCAAACCTCTATGAATTATTATTCGTTAAAACTGTATTTTTATTCTTTTGGCGATCTTGTGCAAGCGGCAATTGGTTCGATTTTTAACTGGCCCGGATGCCGGGCCCGGACGAACAGGCAGCGATGCCGTGCTTTTATGGGTGACACCGCCAGACGGATTAGTTAAAGTTTTTCACCTTGGTAGTCATTTGGCTTTTTTTTATACAGTACAGCAGACTGGAGTGGCATGACCGATTTACAGTCCCCCGGCCGTCGCCGGTGGTTAAAGAGCGCGGGCGCGGTCTGGCTTCTCAGCGTCAGCAAAATTGGCCTGGCCGCCAGCAGCCACATGGTGGCCATTCGCATCTGGCCTTCCTCGACCTATTCCCGCGTCACGCTGGAGTCCAGTTCGTCACTGAAATACAAACAGTTTGCGCTGAGTAATCCGGAACGTGTAGTGGTGGATATCGAAAATATTCACCTTAACCCGGTATTGAAGAAAGTGGGCAACCTGGTCCGCAGTGACGATCCCTATATAAAGAATGCCCGCGTGGGTCAGTTTGATAAAAACACCGTGCGGCTGGTGCTGGAACTCAAGCAGAACGTCACGCCAAAGGTTTTCACTCTCGATCCCGTCGCTGGTTTTAAGAACCGTCTTGTGCTGGATCTCTATCCTGCCAGCGCCAGCAGCAGGCAGTATGAGGACGATCCGCTGCTGGCGCTGCTGGAAGATTACAATAAAGGCAACCTTGAGCAGAACCAGCCGGTTGCCGCACCGCGACCCGGCAAGGCTGGCAGGGATCGTCCCATCGTAGTTATGCTCGATCCGGGACATGGCGGCGAAGATCCCGGCGCGATCGGCAAGCATAAAACCCGCGAGAAGGATATTGTGCTGAAGATCGCGCGCAGGCTGAAAGCGCTAATCGACAAAGAGCCGAATATGCGCGCCTATATGACGCGTAATGAGGATGTTTTTATTCCGCTGAAGGTGAGGGTGGCGAAGGCCCGCAAGCAGCGCGCCGATCTGTTCATTTCCATTCACGCCGACGCCTTTACCAGCCGGTTAGCGCGGGGATCTTCTGTTTTTGCGCTCTCAACCCGCGGCGCGACCAGTACCGCCGCCCGCTATCTTGCCCGCACGCAAAATGAGTCCGATCTTATCGGCGGCGTCAGCATGAGCGGAGACCGCTATCTCGATCACACCATGTTCGATATGGTGCAGAGCCTGACTATTAACGACAGCCTCAAATTCGGCAAGGAAGTCCTTTCCCGCATGGGCAGGATCAACCATCTGCATAAAAAGACGGTAGACCAGGCGGGCTTTGCGGTACTGAAAGCGCCGGATATTCCTTCCATTCTGGTCGAAACGGCGTTTATCAGTAATCTGGAAGAAGAGCGTAAGCTCCGCACGGGGAAGTTTCAGCAGCAGGTGGCGAACTCTATTCTGGCGGGTATTAAAGCCTATTTCGCTAACGGCGCGCCGCTGGCACCAAGAAAATAACCGGGGAAAGCGGGTGGTGGAAGAAACCATCCGTTGTTATTCAGGGGGAAACTGGCGAACGCCAGAAACAAAAAAACACCCAAAAGGGTGTTGGTTGCGGGAGCCGGATTTGAACCGACGACCTTCGGGTTATGAGCCCGACGAGCTACCAGGCTGCTCCATCCCGCGTCCGTATAATACACCTGTCGCTTCCGTCACGACAGTTCTTTCTCACTTTTTCTTCTCCAGGGGAGAAGTGGTTGCGGGAGCCGGATTTGAACCGACGACCTTCGGGTTATGAGCCCGACGAGCTACCAGGCTGCTCCATCCCGCGTCCGTATACTACATCTGTCGCTTCCGTCACGACAGCTTACTGCTTTTTTTCTCCAGAGGAGAATTGGTTGCGGGAGCCGGATTTGAACCGACGACCTTCGGGTTATGAGCCCGACGAGCTACCAGGCTGCTCCATCCCGCGTCCGTGGAAGCGCACTATACGCTGGATGGCTTTTGATGCAACCCCCTTTTTCAATAAAGTCAGGAAAATGCGCCTTACTGCTTATTTTTTCCGCATCATGTTGAATAATTGCACCGGCATGGCGGAAACTTTTCCGGCAGCACGTTTAAATCTGCGGGGGGCTTTGCTATCTTCGGCCTGGAATTCCGCTTAATAGTAAGAGAGAACCATGAAAGGACGTTGGATAAGGTATGCAGTGACCGGGGCATTTATTGCCCTGCTGGCGGGATGTTCATCAAAACCGACCGATCGCGGGCAGCAGTATAAAGATGGCAAGCTTGAGGTGCCGCTAGCGCTGGTGAATCAGCCGAATGCCAAAGGCCGTCCGGTCAACGGTAAAGACTTCAGCGATCAGGTTAATGAAGTGCAGTACGCCTCACCGGCGATGTTCTCACGGCAGGCCGGCGTTTACAGCGCCATCAGAAGCTGGCTGATGGCGGGCGGCGACACGCGGCAGCTGCGCCAGTTTGGCCTGAATGCTTATCAGATGGAAGGCACCGACAATTACGGTAACGTCCAGTTTACCGGTTACTACACGCCGGTCATCGAAGCCCGCTACACCCGCCAGGGTGAGTTCCAGTATCCGCTTTACCGTCTGCCGCCGCGCAATAAAGGACGTCTGCCGAGCCGCGCGCAAATCTACAGCGGCGCGCTGGACGATCGCTACATCATTGGCTACAGCAACTCGCTGATGGATAATTTCATTATGGATGTCCAGGGTAGCGGCTACGTCAACTTCGGCGATGGCCGCCCGCTGATGTTTTTCGGCTACGGCGGAAAAAATGGCCATGCCTACCACAGCATCGGCAAGGTGCTGATCGATCGCGGCGAAGTCAAACGTGAAGATATGTCTATGCAGGCAATCCGCAAATGGGGCGAAGAGCACAGCCCGGCCGAGGTGAGAGAGCTTCTTGAGCAGAATCCTTCTTTCGTCTTCTTTAAGCCTGAAAACTTTGCGCCGGTGCGCGGCGCCAGCGCCGTACCGCTGATCGCCAAAGCGTCTGTCGCTTCCGATCGCTCGCTGATCCCGCCGGGAACCGCCCTGCTGGCGGAAATCCCGCTGCTGGACAATGACGGTAAGTTTACCGGAAAATATGAGATGCGAATGATGGTCTCGCTTGACGTCGGTGGCGCTATTAAAGGACAGCACTTTGATATCTATCAGGGGATTGGCGAGCAGGCGGGCCATATGGCCGGCTGGTTTAACCATTATGGCCGGGTATGGGTATTGAAAACCGCGCCTGGTACGGGCGAGCCGCTGTTCTCTTCCGCACAAAACAGTCTGGGTAAAACGGCGCTGGTAACCCAGTAGCCTTTTCCCTGCGGGCTGGATCGCCAGCCCGCTTTTCTATTCTGAGGTAAAGCATGACTTCTCTTTCTGACGCCTGGCTTCAGCGCTTTGGTGGAACCGCGCGTCTCTATGGTCAGCCTGCGCTGCAACTTTTTGCCGACGCGCACGTCTGCGTGGTGGGGATTGGCGGCGTCGGCTCCTGGGCTGCGGAAGCGCTAGCCAGGACCGGCATAGGGGCTATCACCCTGATTGATATGGATGATGTCTGCATCACCAATACCAACCGACAAATCCATGCGATGAAGGGGACGGTTGGTCAGGCAAAAACCGAAGTGATGGCGGAGCGCATTCTGGCGATCAATCCAGAGTGTAACGTCACCTGCATCGACGATTTTATTACGGCGGACAATACTGCTGAACTGATGAGTGCCGGTTTCAGCTATGTCATAGATGCGATAGACAGCGTGAGGCCGAAAGCGGCGCTGTTGGCGTGGTGCCGGCGTAATAAAATCCCGCTGGTCACCACAGGGGGAGCAGGCGGGCAGATCGACCCGACGCAGATTCAGGTCGCCGATCTGGCAAAGACCATTCAGGACCCGCTGGCGGCGAAGCTGCGCGAGCGGCTGAAGCACGATTTTAATATCGTGAAAAACAGCAAAGGGAAGCTGGGGATCGACTGCGTATTTTCCACCGAAGCGTTGATGTACCCCCAGCCTGACGGCTCGGTCTGCGCTTCGCGCAGCACGGCGGAAGGACCGAAACGGATGGACTGCGCCTCGGGGTTTGGTGCCGCCACCATGGTGACGGCCACCTTTGGCTTTGTTGCTGTCTCCCACGTGCTGAAAAAGATGATGGCAAAGGCCGCGCGGCGCTAGCTGAGGCGCGCCGCGCCGGATTTGCGGCGCGGTTAGCTTATCGCGGCCTTGCGCACGGCTTCGGCCAGCGCATTCAGCCCGGCGCTACGTGAGGCGCTGAGCTGGCTGCGCAGTCCCAGCGCCTCAAACAGCGCCAGGGGATCGCTGTTTTGCAATGAGGCAGGCGTTTGTCCTTCGACCGCCGTCAGCAGTACCGCCAGCAGCCCCCGCACAATACGTCCCTCGCTCTCGCCATAAAAATGCAGGCTGCCATCCTGCCGCTGCTGGTATCCCAGCCAGACGCGGTTTTCACAGCCGCTCAGTTCAATCTCCGGTGTTCTCAGCTCGTCGGGCATGGCAGGCAGCTGTTTGCCTAACAGGATCAGCTGGCGGTAGCGATCTTCCCACTGGGTAAAGGCGGAAAACTGCTGTTTCAGACCTTCAGCGGTGATGCGATCGCCAAAGGGATGGGGGGCAAGTAAAGTTGTCATAATCAGTCCGCTAGAAGTTCAATGGCGGTCGCGAGGCTGGTCACCAGCGCGTCGACGTCGTTAAGCGTATTATAAGGTGCAAACGAGGCGCGCAGCGTGCCGCTTACGCCAAGCCGCTCAAGAAGGGGCTGTGCGCAGTGCTGGCCCGCTCTGACCGCGATGCCGCTTTCCGCCAGCAGCGTCACCACATCGCTGTGATGCAGGCCGGCGATGTCAAAAGAGAGCAGGCTGGAACGGCTGGCGCGAAAGCTGCGAAAACCGGGCAGCGCGACGAGACGCTCTTCAGCAACATCGGCCAGCCCGCAGCTCCAGCTTTCTGCCGCAGCCATATCGAGATCTTCCAGCCATTTCAGCGCCGCGCTCAGGCCGATCACGCCCGCCACGTTCGGCGTCCCGGCCTCAAATCGCCAGGGCACCGGCTGTGGCGTAAAGCCTTCAAAGCTTACCTTGCTTAACATTTTGCCGCCCCCCTGCCAGGCGGGCATCGCCTCCAGCAGATCGGTTTTGCCGAAGAGCGCGCCGATGCCCATCGGGCCATAAAGCTTATGGGCGGAAAACGCATAAAAGTCGATATCCAGCGCGGCGACATCCGGCGGCGCGTGCACTATGCCCTGCGCGCCATCAATCATCACTTTAGCGCCGGCACCATGCGCCAGCTGGATGGCGCGCGCGATATCGGGCGTACCGCCGGTAACATTGGACATCTGTCCCAGCGCCAGCAGGCGGGTGCGGGCGGTCAGTAAGTCTGGCAGCAGCGCCATATCCGGCAGGAGATCGTCGCCCAGCGGCCACTTGACGATCGTGGCGCCGGTTTGTGCAGCGACCATCAGCCAGGGCACCAGGTTAGCGTGATGTTCCGCTTCGCTGACGATAATCTCATCGCCGGGCTGCAATCGCGGACGAAAATAGCTCTGTGCCACCAGGTTTATCGCCTCGGTGGTGCCTTTCGTCCAGACAATATTTCTTCCATCAGGCGCATTCAGCAGGCGGCCGACCGACGTCCGCGCCTCCTCATAGCGCTCCGTCAGCGCGCGCGCGGCGGCAAATTGGCTGCGGTGCACCGTGCCCGCGCTGAGGCTGTAAAACTGACGGGTCGCTTCAATTACCGCCTGAGGCTTGAGCGTCGTCGCAGCGCTATCGAGGTAGACGCCGGCATCTTTCAGGGCCGGGAATTGCTGGCGAAACTGAACAGGGTTAAATGTCGTCATAATCTCCCCGACTGTGCATCATCCCGTCTGAGACGGGACTGAATTTTAGGCCGTTTTCTGGCAATGTTGGAAAAGCGCGTTATGCTGGATTATGCAAGGTTTAAACTATTACCCGCAAATATGAGCGCTACCGGCAGGCAATTTACGCGCTTTTTGCTTTCAGGTCGTGCTCTTCGGGTGGTTTATCGCATTACAATCTGCAAGGAGAACTAAAGATGAAAAAATTCGCTGCTATTATGGCCGCCTGCGCCATGACTTTTACTCTGGCCGCCTGTTCCAGCAACTACGTAATGCACACGAATGATGGACGTACTATTGTCGCCGACGGCAAGCCCGTTGTGGATGATGATACCGGCATGATCAGCTATCAGGATGCTAACGGGAACAAGCAGCAGATTAACCGCTCAGACGTTAAAGAGATGGTTGAAATGGGGCAGTAAGTCTCAGGCAAAAAAAAAGCACCGCAAATTGCGGTGCTATAAATGACTTTGGACAGACAGGGTAAATCTACAGGAATAAATGGTAGCCAGGCTACCGGTCTGAAAATCGTCAGACCAATTGCAAACACAACATCACGACCACAAGCCAAAAGCCTTTCAAAACTCTGCGTATTCGCCCAAATTTCAAACTGCTTTTCGTTCCGGCTCAGGAAGTGCGGCAACTATAGGTATTTGCTGGTGCATCCTCAACGGACAATTTATAATGCCTCGGATAAAAAAAACTAATACGTAAGGTTCCGTCAGGATCCTCTCGTCCCGTTGCTGTCACACTGTATCCGGTAACCATGTCTAAACGTCTTCCCCCTTTAAATGCACTGCGGGTTTTTGATGCCGCCGCTCGTCATCTCAGCTTTACCAAAGCGGCTGAAGAGCTGTTTGTCACCCAGGCTGCCGTCAGCCACCAGATCAAATCCCTGGAGGATTTCCTTGGCCTGAAGCTGTTCCGGCGGCGCAACCGCTCTCTGCTGCTGACGGAAGAGGGGCAAAGCTATTACCTGGATATCAAAGAAATTTTCACCTCGCTCAACGAAGCCACGCGCAAGCTCCAGGCGCGCAGCGCCAAGGGGGCGCTAACGGTGAGCCTGCTGCCCAGCTTCGCCATTCAGTGGCTGGTGCCGAGGCTCTCAAGCTTTAACTCAGCTTATCCGGGGATCGATGTGCGTATCCAGGCAGTAGACCGTGAGGAGGAGAAGCTTGCCGATGATGTGGACGTGGCGATTTTCTACGGGCGGGGCAACTGGCCCGGACTGCGGGTTGAGAAACTTTATGCCGAATACCTGCTTCCGGTCTGCTCTCCGCTGCTGTTGACCGGCGATCGTCCGCTCAAGGTGCCGGCGGATCTGATGCATCATACCTTACTGCATGACGCTTCCCGGCGGGACTGGCAGTCCTATACGCGCCAGCTCGGCGTCGCGCACATTAACGTGCAGCAGGGACCGATCTTCAGCCACAGCGCAATGGTTTTACAGGCGGCTATACATGGTCAGGGCGTGGCGCTGGCCAATAATGTGATGGCGCAATCCGAGATTGAGGCGGGCCGGCTGGTCTGCCCCTTTAACGATGTGTTAGTCAGTAAAAATGCTTTTTATCTGGTTTGTCATGACAGTCAGGCAGAACTGGGTAAAATAGCCGCCTTCCGGCAGTGGATCCTGGCGAAAGCCGCCAGCGAACAAGAAAAATTTCGCTTTCGCTACGATCACTGAGATTTTATTTTGTGACGTGCCGCCAGAGCGGCCCGTGCAGCTCCGAGGAGAGCATTAATGTCGAGTCGTGCAATGCTGATATTTGCCGCCATCAGCGGTTTTGTGTTTGTTCTTCTGGGCGCGTTTGGCGCCCATGTACTGAGTCACTCGCTCGGGCCTGCTGAAATGGCCTGGATGAAAACGGGGCTGGAGTATCAGGCTTTCCATACGCTGGCGATTCTGGGGCTGGCAACGGCGATGCTGCGCCGGGCGAATATCTGGTTTTACTGGAGCAGCGCGTTTCTGGCGCTGGGTACGCTGCTGTTCAGCGGCAGCTTATATTGTCTGGCGCTCTCCCATCTTAAGATGTGGGTTTATGTTACGCCGGTCGGAGGCACCTGCTTCCTGATTGGCTGGATACTGATGTTGGTTGGCGCACTGCGTCTGAAAAAAAGGGCAGAACGCCATGAATAAAGTTTTACTCTATTGCCGTCAGGGCTTTGAGAAAGAGTGTGCGGCGGAAATTACCGCTAAAGCGGCAGAGCGCCAGGTTTTCGGATTTGCGCGGGTAAAAGAGGATTCCGGCTACGTGCTGTTTGAGTGCTACCAGCCGGAAGAGGCGGAGAAGCTGCTCAAAGAACTCCCCTTCAGCGAGCTGATCTTCTCCCGCCAGATGATTGTGGTTGGCGAACTGCTACGGGATTTACCGCAGGAAGATCGCGTGACGCCTGTCACGGGCATGCTGACCGGCGTGGTTAAGAAGGGCGGCGAACTGCGCGTTGAAGTGCCGGATACCAACGAAAGCAAAGAGCTACTGAAATTTTGCCGTAAGTTCACCGTTCCGCTGCGTACCAGCCTGCGTGCCGCAGGCATTTTGCTGAAATTTGAAAGCGCGAAGCGGCCGGTCGTGCACGTCTTCTTTATTGCGCCGGGCTATTGCTATGTGGGCTACTCGCTGCCGGAGAACAACTCGCCGTTCTTTATGGGCATCCCTCGCCTGAAGTTCCCGGCAGATGCGCCAAGCCGCTCAACGCTGAAGCTGGAAGAAGCCTTTCATGTTTTCGTGCCAGCCGATGAGTGGGATGAGCGACTGGGCAGCGGCCTCTACGCCGTCGACCTGGGCGCCTGCCCCGGCGGCTGGACTTACCAGCTGGTTAAACGCAGCATGATGGTTCATTCGGTGGATAACGGCCCGATGGCCCAGAGCCTGATGGATACCGGGCAGGTGTTCCATCACCGTGAAGACGGCTTTAAGTATCGCCCCACCCGCAGCAATATTTACTGGCTGGTGTGCGATATGGTGGAGAAACCGGTGCGGGTGGCGAACCTGATGGCGGACTGGCTGGTGAACGGCTGGTGCCGCGAAGCTATTTTCAACCTCAAGCTGCCGATGAAGAAGCGCTATGAAGAGGTGTCGCAGAACCTGGCGATGATCGATGAAAAGCTCAGGGCCAACGGCATCAATGCGCAGATCCGGGCGCGTCAGCTTTATCACGATCGTGAAGAGGTGACGGTTCATATCCGTCGCGTCTGGGGGGCGACGCCTGGCCGGCGTGATGAGCGCTAAGGCTGAACGGTCTGACTGACGATTCGGATTACGGGGCGGGCAGCAGGTAGCCTGCCCGCCCGCAAGCCTCTATTCCTTCCGGCTGGACAAGCCTTTGCCGCGCTGCTGTTCCGGCAGCCTTAACGCCTTCAGATTCCCCTCCAGCACCAGATCGGTTTTCAGCGTGGCCACCTGACGGCTGATGCCGGCGATCGTCTGATGCTCCTCCAGTTTTTTCCGCCATTTGTCGGGAACGTCGTGCAGGTTCTGGTAAATGGCATCCAGTGAGCCAAAGGTCTTCAGCAGCTGCGTGGCGCTTTTTGCGCCAATGCCTGCCACGCCCGGGATCTTGCTGCTGCCGATCCCGGCCAGGCCCCAGTAGTCGGTCAGCTGGGCGGGGGCAACGCCAAACTCGCTGTCGATAAAGGGCACATCCAGCCAGCGTTTCTGAAAATAGTCGCGGATCAGAATACGGGGCGCCAGCAGCTGGCAATAGCCTTTATCGGTGGAGACAATGGTGGCCTGGCAGCCGTTTTCAGCCACTTTCGTAGCCAGCGTGGCGGCCAGATCGTCAGCCTCTTCACCCGCCGCCTGCCAGCAGGCAACGCCCGCCTGCTGAAAGGCATCGCGGAGTAACGGCATCTCCTGCTGTAGCGCTTCCGGCATCGGCGCCCGGCCAGCCTTATAGTCCGGCAGCAGCTGATGACGCCAGCCTTCGTGACGCTCATCATCATCAAATACCGCCACGGCATGCGTCGGCTGAGAGTGAACGATCAGCTGCTGGAGGGCATGCAGGCAGGCTTCCCGGCACGGCGATCCCTGTACCGCGTGAATGCGGCGGATTAGATTGAGGGCATCAACAATCAGTAAGTGAATCGTCATAGGTTACGCATAAAGTGGGAGCGGCCTGTGCGCCGCTCCGGATGGATTACTTAATGATTTCGTAGCAGGGAATATAGGCAGTACCGGGCAGCTTCATGCGGTGCTGAGCAACAAATCCCTGTAACAGATCATCCATGCGGCGCATCATCTCCCGATCGCCCTTAAGCTTGTACGGTCCTTTCTCTTTGATCGCGCGAATGCCGACATCCTTCACGTTACCGGCAACGATGCCGGAAAATGCCCGGCGCAGCGAAGCGGCAAGCTCTTCCGCTGGCTGATCGGGATAGAGATTGAGGTTAGCCATATTTTCATGCGTGGGCACAAAGGGTACCTGAAGGTTCGGCGCGATGCGGATCGCCCAGTTGAAGCTGTAGGCATCGCCCGTTTCGCGACGGTACTCTTTCACTTTCGGCATCGCTTTCTTCATCTGGCGCGCCACCTCGGCGGCATCGTCAATGATGATGGTGTAGTGCTTACGCGCCGCTTCACCCAGCGTGCTGACGATAAATTCATCCATGACGCGGAAATAGTCGGCGCTCTCTTTAGGGCCGGTCAGGATCAGCGGCAGCACCTGCTCCTGGTTTTGCGGATTCATCAGGATCCCCAGCAGATAGAGCAGTTCCTCCGCCGTGCCCACGCCGCCCGGAAAGATAATAATGCCGTGCGCAATGCGGACAAATGCCTCAAGACGTTTTTCAATGTCCGGCATAATGATCAGCTCGTTAACCAGCGGATTAGGCGGTTCGGCAGCGATGATCGACGGCTCCGTCAGGCCAATAAAACGCCCCTCTTTATAACGCTGCTGCGCGTGGCCCACGGCGGCGCCTTTCATCGGGGCCTCCATGACGCCCGGTCCGCAGCCGGTGCAGATATTCAGCTCCCGCAGGCCCAGCTGTGAACCGACGTTGCGGCAGTACTGATATTCGACGGCGTTGATGGAGTGGCCGCCCCAGCATACGACGGTATTCGGCTCCTCGCCGACATGCAGCGCCCGGGCGTTGCGCAGAAGGGAGAAGACCAGATTAGTTATCTGAACGGAATCTTCGATCTTCGGGTTCTGAAAGTGACCTGCGTTATCGACCTGGCCGTTCACAAACAGGATGTCGCGCAATACCGCGAACAGATTGGCCTGAAGCGAGCGAATAATCCGGCCATCCACAAAGGCTTCTTCCGGCGGATTAATCAACTCCAGCTTTACGCCGCGTTCGCGGCGCAGGACGTTAATATCAAAACTTTCAAAGCGCGCCAGCAGCTCGTGACTGCTGTCCGTCTGGCTTCCGGAGTTAAGGACCGCAAGGGAACAGTTACGAAACAGTTGGTAAAGATCGCTGCTGGCCGTTTGCTTCAGCATATCTACTTCAAGCTGGGACAGCAGATCCATTGAGCCAAGAGGGCTGATATGTGTGATCAAATTCACTCCTTTACACCCGTCCGGGTGGTGGTCACTCCCCGATAAACGCTGACAAATCCGGCTACGCCGGGAAAAACGCCGCGAAAATAAAATGTCCCCGGGCGAACCGCTTTCCCTTCGCCCCTTCACAGAGTAGCCCCGTCAGCACGGCTTTAACAATAGGGCAACCTGTACATCTGCGCAGCGGCACGCAAATCTTACTGATTACTGACGCACCAGACGGGAATGGCCAGGCTTCCAGTCACCGTTACTGCGCCAGGGGTTGATATCCAGCCCGCCACGCCGCGTATAGCGGGCGTAAACGCTCAGGCTTTCCGGCTGGCAAAAACGGTGAATGTCATTAAAAATGCGTTCAACGCACTGCTCATGAAACTCATTGTGATGGCGGAAGGAGACCAGGTAGCGCAATAGCGCCTCACGCTGAATACGTGGACCGCGATAGCTAATCTGTACCGAACCCCAGTCAGGCTGGTTGGTGATCAGGCAGTTCGATTTCAGCAGGTGGCTTACTAACTGCTCTTCCACGATTTCCGGCAGCGTCGCCTGGTGCAGATAATCTGGCGTGAACTGGTAGTTATCAATCGCGATATCCTGTTCGTCGATGCAGTAACCGGCAAATTGCCCAATCGGCTGCCCCTCAATTTCCTGCAAACGGAACAGCGAAACGCTGACTTCACCCACGGCGCAGGCGCTGAGATCGCGTTCAAGCGTTGCACGAACTTCTCCCCAGTCGGCAAAACGGGTCTGGTTGAAGCTGTTGAGGTAAAGCTTGAAGCTTTTCGACTCAATCAGGTTGAGGCTGCTGGCGTTGAGGGTCACTTCCCCTACGGCCACCTGCGGCAGGCCTTTTGCGTTCAGCCAGGAGAGCTCGTAAAGTGTCCAGATATCGGCACCGTGAAAGGGAAGGCTGTCAGGATAGAGCCCCAGCGGTTCACGATTCATGCTCCGCGGTACCGCCTGGAGTAAAGAGGGATCGTAGCGATCGTGATATTCTGTTGGTTTCCCCAGAGTCAGGCCGTTTAAAGCCTGGTGCGGATCCTGTAAAGACATCGTAATTACCTTATAACTTGTGCGTACGGGCAGCGTCGCAAATAAATCCGTTCATTTACGGCCCAGGCCCGATGAAAAGGGGAGAGGGGGAAGTCCCCGGCCCCGGCAGACATAATAGCCTTAGTGTAACTCAGGCAGCAGAGAGTGAAAAAACAATGATTGAAGAAACCACCCGGGCGCTAACCGAATTTACCCGTCGCTACTGCGATCTGTGGGAGCGCGAATGCGGTCATCCACCGGCAAGCAGTGAACTGACCGGCGTGCCTTCTCCCTGCACTCAGCAAACCGTGCAGGATGAGATTTACTGGCTGCCTCAGCCCTTTACGCTGGCGAAAAATCTGGATGCGGTGGAACGGGCGCTGGAGCTGCGCATTCAGCCATCGGTGGTGGCCTGGTATACGGCGCAGTTTGCCGGCGACATGGTCGCCACTATCGCCGGGAAACCCATTACCCTCTTACAGACCTGGAGCGAAGAAGACTTTTTACGCGTGCAGGAAAACTTGATTGGTCACCTGGTAATGAAACGGCGGCTTAAGCATTCGCCCACGCTGTTTGTGGCGACCACGGCTTCTGAACTGGAAATTGTCTCCGTCTGCAACCTGAGCGGCGAAGTGTTTATTGAGCAGTTAGGCACGTCACAGCGAACAGCGCTGGCGCCTACGCTTGAGCTGTTTATGGAAAACCTGACGCCGGTACGCGATTTGTAAGAGAATGACGAAGCGTTATTGTGAGAGATCTCTTACACATCATGTGCGAGATCGCTTTTAAGATGATGAATATAACGCATGCTGCGCCGCTGATAATGAGCGAAATCAACCAGTTGATTATTACCCCGACCGCAAATAGCGATCTCAGCCTTCTGCTCCAGCGCTAGCTATATTGTTAACTTTTGATATTCAGGCACACTGTGCTTTATCGGAAAGGATTCCGTGACTTATGGAATGAGTCAGGACACATCGGGAAGATGCTTCACGGAAAGGCTTCAGGACGAAGCGAGGATATCTCAGGAGTGAGAAAGGGACACCTTCAGGATGAAGAATGTGAGCTGCCAGTATAGGCAGCGTGCGGGGACGCAAAGGACAATCACCAGTGAAGGTGAACGTGTAGGGAATGCGCGAAGGACCTAGTTATCAGGGACGAGCAGGGAGCACAACCGTAGCGGGATGGCTGCAAACGAACCGGGAGCACTGTTTTTACAGTGCTCCCTTTTTTTCGTGCATACTTCTTACTGACCCGCATGCGAATGTTATGCTTGCGGCCTTTTATCATACTGAATGACAGGAGACCGCTGATGGAACATGAACAGCAGGTTCAGATCCACCTCACGGCGATAGTAGAAGAGTTACATGAGGCAGGCCTCTGGCAAACGTGCGCGCCCACTACGCAGGCCTTTGAAAGCCAGGAGCCCTTTTGCATGGATACCATGACCCCGGAGCAGTGGCTGCAGTGGGTGTTCCTGCCGCGCATGCAGGCGCTGCTTGATGCCGGATCGCCGCTGCCCGAAAAGCTGGCCATTGCGCCTTATTATGAGGTCGCGCTGGAAGGTTCCCTGCCGGGGCGGGCAAGATTACTGCATGCGCTCAATCAGTTTGATCAGCTGTTTGGTCATGATAACTGATGCTGGAGATTATTTATCAGGATGAATGGCTGGTCGCGGTGAATAAGCCAGCCGGCTGGCTGGTGCACCGCAGCTGGCTTGATCGCCATGAGAAAGTGTTTGTTATGCAAACGGTACGCGATCAAATCGGACAGCATGTTTTTACCGTACATCGTCTCGACCGGCCCACCTCAGGCGTCCTGTTGATGGGGCTATCCAGCGAGGTGGGCCGCCTCCTTTCACAGCAGTTCGAACAGCATCAGCTGCAGAAGCGCTATCATGCCGTAGTTCGTGGCTGGCTTGAAGGAGAGGCGACGCTGGATTATCCGCTGACCGAAGAGCTCGATAAAATTGCCGATAAGTTCAGCGATCCGGAAAAAGCGCCACAGCCCGCTGTTACGCACTGGCGCGCTATGGCGACCGCCGAGCTGCCTGTTCCGGTGAGCCGTTATGACACCTCGCGCTACACGCTTGTTGAATTGCTGCCTGAAACGGGGCGCAAGCATCAGCTGCGTCGCCATATGACGCATCTGCGCCATCCAATCATCGGTGACAGCGCCCACGGCGATCTGAAGCAAAATCGCAGCGCGGCGGCCAATTTCGGCATGCGGCGCCTGATGCTTCATGCCAGCGAACTCAGGCTGACGCACCCCGTCACCGGCGAACCTCTGCTGTTACGGGCTGGCCTCGATAGCGTCTGGCAGGAGATGATGATGCAGTTCGGCTGGCAGGATTGCCTCCCTGACGTTCCCAGGGTTGAGTTTCCTGCGGCAAGCCTTCAGGATAGTTCCCTGACGTAAGCCCAGGCTAATGGAGATAAATATGGCTCAGGTAGGCATTTTTGTAGGGACGATGTACGGCAACTCGCTGCTGGTTGCTGAAGAAGCGGAGCCTTTACTGACTGACGAAGGTCACCAGGTGAAAATCTTTGAAGATCCTGGCCTCGACGACTGGCAGCGTTATGCCGATCACGTCGTGTTGATTGTGACCTCCACGACCGGGCAGGGGGAACTGCCGGACAGCATCGCACCGCTCTATCGCGAGATGAAAGCGAAGCTGGGCCATCAGCCCGCCTTGCGCTACGGCCTTATTGCGCTGGGCGACAGCAGCTATGATGATTTCTGCGGCGGCGGCAGAAAATTTGACGCGCTGTTACAGGAGCATGGCGCCACGCGCGTAGGGGATGTGCTGATGATTGATGCTTCAGAGCACCCTGAACCGGAAGAGATTGCCTCTCCCTGGGTGGAAACGTGGGCCAGGCAACTAGGCTGACCCGCTGAGCGCGCCCCTGTTCAGACGACAGGGGCACTGCCGTCAGGTCACCGGCGCCGGGTTGAATACGGCCAGCGAATTACGAATGCCCCAGCGATCGGACCAGGTTTCTTTACGGCCGCTCGCAATATCCAGAATCAGCTCAAACAGTCGCCAGCCGACCTGCTCAATACTCTCTTCTCCCGTTGCAATGGTACCTGCGTTAATATCCATTAAGTCGTGCCAGCGATCCGCCAGCGCGTTACGCGTTGCCATTTTGATAACCGGAATGGCCGCCAGCCCGTAGGGCGTTCCCCGTCCCGTGGTGAAAACTTGCAGCGTTATGCCTGAGGCCATCTGCTGAGTGCCGCAGACGAAGTCACTGGCCGGCGTGGCGGCGTAGATCAGACCCCGGCGGGTAGGGCGTTGTCCCGGAGAGAGCACTTCCGCGATAGCGCTGCGTCCCGATTTGGCGATGGAGCCCAGCGCTTTTTCCACCACGTTGGCCAGCCCGCCTTTTTTGTTGCCCGGAGAAGGGTTGGCGCTGCGATCGGTTTTCCCCATATTGAGATAGTCATCGTACCAGGCCATCTCTTCCAGCAGACGTTTCCCTACTTCTTCATCCGCCACCCTTGGCGTTAACAGATGGACCGCGTCGCGGACCTCGGTCACTTCAGAAAACATCACCGTCGCGCCGCAGCGCACCAGCAGATCGGAGGCGAACCCAACGGCCGGATTGGCGGTCACGCCGGAAAACGCATCGCTACCGCCACACTGCATGCCCACCACCAGCTCCGAGGCCGGCACCGTCTCGCGCTGGCGCTGGTTAAGCCGCTGAAGGTGGCGCTCGGCGACCTGCAAAATATCGTCGACCATCGATTCGAAACCAACGTGCTTTTCATCCTGCAACCTGACCACATCCTCCTCACCCAGAGAGATCGCCTGAACGTCCGGCGTGCCCTCCAGCAGCCGCTCGGGCTGGAGTTTTTCACAGCCGAGACCGACAACCATCACCTCCCCGCCAAAGTTGGGGTTCAGGGCCAGGTTATGAATGGTGCGGATCGGTATCACCGCCGCCGGGGCGTTAATCGCCACGCCGCAGCCGTACAAATGGTTCAGCGCCACCACGCCGTCCACGTTGGGGTAGTTAGGCAGCAGCTGGCGCTCAATGATATTGACCACATAATCGACCACGCCCGCGACGCAGTGGACGCTGGTGGTGATCGCCAGCAGGTTGCGGGTGCCCACGCTGCCGTCAGCGTTGCGATACCCCTCAAAGGTATAGCCTTCCAGCGGCGGCAAGGCAGGCGGAACGGCATTGGCCAGCGGCAGGCTGGCGAGCGCCGGCGCTTCGGGTAAGACCACCAGCGACTCATCGATCCAGCTGCCGCGAGGGATATCCCGCAGGGCGTAGCCGATCACCTCGCCGTAGCGAACGATATTTCCGCCCTGAGCTATTTCGCTCAGCGCAACTTTATGCCCCTGGGGAATATGTTCTTTTAAGATTAATCCGCATGGAAATTCAGTGCCCGCTTTCAGGCCATTATTATTTACCACAATGGCAACGTTGTCGTTTTCGTGCACTTTTATATAAAGAGGCCGATCGTTTAAGGGAATGTTCATTGCTCAACACGTCCTGAATCAAATAGTAGTAAAGGAGAAATCTCTCTTCCGAACGAAGGTGCATCCTTTTTTAATCATTTCTGACGCCAGTCGCTATTCTGCTGGAAACCAGTATAGAAGCGGTCCAGGGGAAACACATTATGCATATGTCCGACATCATGGCGCAGATGTCGCCAGCTTTTCAGGCATAAGAACAGATATCAGTGAGAGGGCTCACAAAGATAAGGTCATTTGATGCGGAGTGTGACTGATGCCTCATAACGCTGACGAAGCGTGAGCCAGCCCGCAGGAGGTTGTGCAAGCGCCAGAGAAAAAGAGAATATTAAATCATTATGTAGGGCATTTACCCGATGTGTTCCGGCTGCACGGTTCATATACTTTTTAGCGAACAGGACGATGAGCTATTTAAATTGGCGTACGACTATTCTGCTAAATAATCGCTATGTTAAACCTAACATCATTCTGATACCCAACGCGATGTGTATGCCGTCCAGAGTGAGTTTGCCTGACCGCTATATTTCAGGAGTGCACCATGAATTCAGTCAGTAGCACAGCAGGCACCGTGCAAAAAAGAACTAATGCCCGCTATTGGATAGTAGTGATGCTGTTTATCGTTACCTCCTTTAACTATGGTGACCGCGCGACTATCGCTATCGCCGGTTCCGCCATGTCCAAAGACATCGGCCTGGATCCTGTCGGACTCGGCTATATCTTCTCCGCCTTCTCATGGGCTTACGTGATTGGTCAGATCCCCGGCGGCTGGCTGCTGGACCGCTTCGGCTCCAAACGCGTCTACTTCTGGAGTATTTTCCTCTGGTCGCTGTTTACGCTGCTGCAGGGATTTGTCGATCTGTTCAGCGGTTTCACCATCATTGCGGCGCTGTTCCTGCTGCGATTTATGGTGGGGCTTGCCGAAGCGCCTTCCTTCCCGGGTAACAGCCGCATCGTCGCCGCCTGGTTTCCCGCTCAGGAGCGCGGCACCGCTGTG
Organism: Pantoea sp. FN060301; assembly: GCA_050410775.1. Taxonomy (GTDB): domain Bacteria; phylum Pseudomonadota; class Gammaproteobacteria; order Enterobacterales; family Enterobacteriaceae; genus Erwinia. Next base: position 3,212,682 of record CP191229.1, on the reverse strand, counting down.
GCCATCTTTAACTCCGCGCAGTACTTTGCCACGGTTATCTTCGCGCCGATCATGGGCTGGCTGACGTCCGAAGTGGGCTGGGCACACGTGTTCTGGTTTATGGGCGGGCTGGGCATCATCATCAGCTTTATCTGGTTGAAGGTGATTCACGATCCGAACGATCATCCGGGCGTGAACAAAGCCGAACTGGAATATATGGAGCAGGGCGGCGCACTGATCAATATGGATCAGCGTAAAACCGATGAGCGTAAGGTCCCCTGGAACGTCAAGCTTAATCAGATCAAACAGCTGGTCAGCTCGCGGATGATGATGGGGGTTTACCTGGGGCAATACTGCATTAACGCTCTGACCTACTTCTTTATTACCTGGTTCCCGGTTTATCTGGTCCAGGATCGCGGGATGTCAATTCTTAAAGCGGGGATTATCGCCTCTGTTCCAGCGATTTGCGGCTTCATCGGCGGCGTGCTGGGCGGCGTTATCTCCGACTGGCTGATGCGCAAAACCGGCTCCCTGAATATCGCCCGTAAAACGCCGATTGTGCTGGGCATGATGCTGTCGATTTCGATGGTGGTCTGTAACTACGTCGAAACCGAGTGGCTGGTGGTGTTCTTTATGGCGCTGGCGTTCTTCGGCAAGGGCGTGGGTGCGCTGGGCTGGGCAGTGATGGCCGATACGGCACCGAAAGAGATCAGCGGCCTGAGCGGCGGCCTGTTCAATATGTTCGGTAACGCCTCCGGCATCATCACGCCAATCGCCATCGGCTACATCATCGCCACTACGGGATCTTACAACGGTGCGCTGATTTACGTCGGTATCCATGCCTTTGTCGCCGTGCTGAGCTATCTGGTGCTGGTGCGTGACATCAAGCGTATCGAACTGAAACCTTATCAGGGTGCTTTATGAATACGCAAAGCAGCCCGGTCGTCACCGATATGAAGGTTATTCCGGTGGCGGGGCATGACAGCATGCTGCTGAATATCGGCGGCGCCCACGGCGCCTACTTCACCCGCAACATCGTGGTACTGACCGACAGCGCCGGACATACCGGCGTTGGCGAAGCGCCGGGCGGAGAGACGATTTACCAGACGCTGGTGGATGCTATTCCCCAGGTGAAAGGGAAAGAGGTGGCAAGAATGAACCGCCTGGTGCAGGAAGTGCACCTGGGCAATCAGTCCGCCGACTTCGACACCTTTGGTAAAGGCGCCTGGACTTTCGAACTGCGCGTCAATGCGGTTGCCGCGCTGGAAGCGGCGCTGCTTGACCTGCTGGGACAGTGCCTGAACGTGCCGGTGGCGGAACTGTTGGGGCCGGGCAAGCAGCGTGATGAAGTCACGGTGCTGGGCTACCTGTTTTATATCGGCGACCGTGAGCAAACCGATTTACCTTATCTGCCCGGCGGGAAGGGAGGCCATGACTGGTATCACCTGCGCCACCAGAAAGCGATGGACAGCGCCGCCGTGGTCAGGCTGGCCGAGGCTGCGCAGGATAAGTATGGCTTTAAAGATTTCAAGCTGAAGGGCGGCGTGCTGCCAGGCGAGCAGGAAATTGACGCGGTTAAAGCCATGAAAAAGCGGTTTCCGGAGGCGCGTATTACCGTTGATCCTAACGGCGCCTGGTATCTGGATGAGGCGATCGCGCTCTGTAAGGATATGCAGGGCACGCTGACCTATGCCGAAGATCCCTGCGGCGCAGAGCAGGGGTATTCGGGCCGTGAGGTGATGGCGGAGTTCCGTCGCGCAACCGGGCTGCCGGTCGCGACCAATATGATCGCCACCAACTGGCGCGAGCTGAATCACGCCGTGATGCTCAACGCCGTGGATATCCCGCTGGCCGATCCGCATTTCTGGACGCTGAGCGGTGCGGTGCGGGTAGCTCAGCTGTGCGACGAGTGGGGCCTGACCTGGGGCTGCCACTCCAACAACCATTTTGATATTTCGCTGGCGATGTTTACCCACGTCGGCGCGGCGGCCCCCGGCAAGCCAACCGCTATCGATACGCACTGGATCTGGCAGGAGGGCGATCAGCGCCTGACCAAAGCGCCGCTGCAAATCCGTCAGGGGAAAATCGCCGTTCCCGACGCCCCCGGGCTGGGCGTGGAGCTGGACTGGGCGCAGGTTGAAAAAGCGCATCAGCTCTATAAAACCCTGCCAGGCGGCTCGCGCAACGACGCCACGGCGATGCAGTACCTTATCCCCGGCTGGACGTTCGATCGCAAACGCCCCGCCTTCGGGCGCTGAATTCTACAAGCTATAAGGACAATATGATGAGTCAAGTTCACTCAACTCCCCGGGTAACGGAGATGCAGGTTATTCCGGTGGCCGGGCATGACAGTATGCTGCTTAACCTTAGCGGCGCCCACGCACCTTATTTCACCCGTAATATTGTGATCATCAAGGATAACTCCGGCCACACCGGCGTTGGTGAAATCCCTGGCGGCGAGAAAATCCGCAAGACGCTGGAAGATGCCGCCGCGCTGATCGTCGGACAAGGTCTGGGAGAATATAAAAACCTGCTCAGCAAGGTACGCCAGACGTTTGCCGATCGCGATGCCGCTGGGCGGGGCAACCAGACTTTCGACTTGCGTACCACAATACATGTGGTAACCGGCATTGAGGCCGCCCTGCTGGATTTACTCGGACAGCACCTGGGCGTGAACGTCGCCTCCCTGCTCGGCGACGGACAGCAGCGTGACCGGGTCGAAATGCTCGGGTATCTCTTCTACATCGGCGATCGCCGCAAAACCCCGCTGGATTACCAGAGCCAGCCCGACGAGCAGTGCGACTGGTATCGCCTGCGGCATGAAGAAGCGTTGACGCCGGAGAGCGTGGTCAGGCTGGCCGAAGCGGCCTATGAGAAATATGGCTTTAATGATTTCAAACTGAAAGGCGGCGTGCTGGCGGGCAGTGAAGAGGCGGAAGCCGTGACGGCGCTGGCGAAGCGCTTCCCGGAAGCCCGCATCACCCTTGACCCTAACGGCGCCTGGTCACTGAATGAGGCGATTGCGCTTGGCAAGCAGCTGAAAGATGTCCTGGCCTATGCGGAAGACCCGTGCGGCGCGGAGCAGGGCTATTCAGGGCGTGAAGTGATGGCGGAATTCCGGCGCGCAACCGGCCTGCCGACCGCCACCAATATGATCGCCACCGACTGGCGGCAGATGGGGCATACCTTATCGCTGCAATCCGTCGATATTCCGCTGGCGGACCCTCACTTCTGGACCATGCAGGGCTCCGTTCGCGTGGCGCAAATGTGCCACGAGTTTGGCCTCACCTGGGGCTCTCACTCCAATAACCATTTTGATATTTCACTGGCAATGTTTACCCATGTCGCGGCGGCTGCGCCGGGCAACGTCACCGCCATTGATACCCACTGGATCTGGCAGGAAGGGAATCAGCGCCTGACCAAAGCCCCGCTGCAGATCAAAGGCGGCATGGTGGAGGTGCCAGCGCAGCCAGGGCTGGGCGTAGAGCTGGATATGGATCAGGTGATGAAAGCTCACGAGCTTTACCAGAAACATGGGCTGGGCGCGCGGGATGATGCGCAGGCTATGCAGTTCCTGGTGCCGGACTGGACCTTCGATAACAAACGCCCCTGCCTGGTGCGCTAATACTACTTTCTGGAGAAACTGATGAGCTATGTAAGTAACCCAAACAGCTTCCGCCAGCGCCTGCTGGCCGGCGAAACGCTGATCGGTAGCTGGTGCGCGCTGGCCAACCCTGTTACTACCGAAATACTAGGCCTGGCAGGTTTTGACTGGCTGGTGCTCGATGGCGAGCACGCGCCTAACGACATCACAACTTTTGTGCCTCAGCTGATGGCGCTGAAAGGCAGCGTCAGCGCGCCGGTGGTGCGTCCGCCGTGCAATGAGCCGGTGATCATTAAGCGCCTGCTGGATATTGGCTTCTCAAACTTTTTGATCCCTTTTGTGGAGACCGAAGAAGAAGCGGTGCGGGCTGTGGCCTCCACGCGCTATCCCCCGCTGGGGATCCGGGGCGTTTCCGTCTCTCACCGCAGCAACATGTACGGTACGGTGCCGGAGTACAACACCACCGTTAACGACAACATCACGCTGCTGGTGCAGATCGAGACTCAGCAGGCGGTGGACAATATTGACGCCATCGCGGCCGTCGAAGGTGTGGATGGGATCTTTGTCGGACCGGGCGATCTCTCCGCAGCGCTCGGTTATCTGGGCCAGCCCGCCCATCCGGAAGTCCTTAAGGTCATTAAATATATTTTCGATCGTGCGAAGGCCGCCGGGAAGCCGAGCGGGATTCTGGCACCGGTGGAAGCCGATGCGCGCCGCTACCTTGAATGGGGCGCCGGATTTGTTGCCGTAGGCAGTGATGTTGGCGTGTTCCGTGGCGCCACCCAGGCACTTTGCGATCGCTTTAAAAAATAACCCGTCGTTCAGGAGAAAGATGATGAAAATTGGATTTATTGGACTTGGCATCATGGGTAAACCCATGAGCAAAAATCTGCTGAAAGCTGGCTACTCGCTGGTGGTACGTGACTCTCATCAGGAGAACGAAGCTGAACTGATTGACCTGGGCGCGACATCGGCCCCAAGCGCCAAAGCGGTAGCAGAGCAGAGCGATGTGATTATCACCATGCTCCCCAACTCGCCGCATGTGAAGGAAGCGCTGCTGGGCGAGGAGAGCGTAATCCAGGGCGCGAAGTCCGGCACCATCGTGATCGATATGAGCTCCATTGCGCCGCTTGCCAGCCGCGAAATCCATGAGGCGCTGGCGAAGAAAGGCATTGCGCTACTGGACGCCCCGGTCAGCGGCGGCGAGCCGAAGGCGATAGAGGGAACGCTGTCAGTGATGGTGGGCGGCGATAAAGAGCTGTTCGACAAATGCTACGACATCATGAAAGCGATGGCGGGTTCGGTGGTGCATACGGGTGATATCGGCGCAGGTAACGTCACCAAGCTGGCAAATCAGGTGATCGTGGCGCTGAATATTGCGGCCATGTCGGAAGCGTTAACGCTGGCGACCAAGGCCGGAGTGAATCCGGATCTGGTGTATCAGGCGATTCGCGGCGGCCTGGCGGGCAGCACCGTGCTGGATGCGAAAGCGCCTATGGTGATGGAGCGCAACTTCAAGCCGGGATTCCGTATCGACCTGCACATCAAAGACTTAGCTAACGCACTGGAGACCTCGCACGACGTGGGCAGCCAGCTGCCGCTGACCGCCGCCGTGATGGAGATGATGCAGGCGCTGCGCGCTGACGGGCTTGGCACCGCCGATCACAGCGCGCTGGCTTGCTATTATGAAAAGTTAGCGAAAGTGGAAATTACCAGATAGTTCCCAATCCGGCTCGTTGCAGAGCCGGGATCCGCACCGCCGGCTCCGGCCGGTTCAACAGCGCCCGGATAACGAATGAAAATAGTAATCGCACCGGATTCATATAAAGAGAGCCTGTCTGCTCAGCAGGTAGCGACGCAGATCGAGTTGGGTTTTCGTGAAATCTTTCCCGATGCCCATTACGTTAAGCTGCCGGTAGCAGACGGCGGAGAAGGAACGGTCGAGGCGATGGTGGCCGCCACCGACGGGCATATCGTCCGGCTGGAGGTCACCGGGCCGCTGGGGGAGAGTGTGCCGGCTTTCTATGGTCTCTCCGGTGACGGGAGCTGTGCCTATATTGAAATGGCGGCCGCAAGCGGCCTGGAGCTGGTGCCTGCCGCGAAGCGCGATCCGCTGATCACCACCTCCTGGGGAACCGGCGAGCTGATCCGCAACGCGCTGGATAAGGGCGTGGAGCATTTTATTATCGGCATCGGCGGCAGTGCGACCAATGATGGCGGCGCTGGCATGGTGCAGGCGCTCGGCGCGAGGCTGCTGGATAAGCGGGGAGAGCAAATCGGTTTTGGCGGCGGTGAGTTGTCCAGCATCGACAGCATTGATATGCGTGAATTCGATGCGCGCATCCAGCATTGCCGTTTTGAAGTGGCCTGCGATGTGACCAACCCGCTGCTGGGTAAAGAGGGCGCATCGGCCGTGTTCGGCCCCCAGAAAGGCGCCACCCCTGAGCTGGTGACGCAGCTGGATAACGCGCTGGCGCATTATGCGGGGATTATTCAGCGCGATCTGGGTATTGATGTACTCTCTGTGCCCGGCGGCGGCGCGGCGGGCGGTATGGGTGTGGCGCTGCATGCGTTCTGCCAGGCGGAGCTGCGGCGCGGCATTGAGATCGTGACTGAAGCGCTGGGGCTGGACGAGCTGGTGAAAGAGGCGACGCTGGTGATCACCGGCGAAGGGCGCATCGACAGCCAGACCATTCACGGCAAGGTGCCGATTGGCGTGGCGAAAGTCGCGAAGCGCTATAACAAGCCGGTGATTGGCATTGCCGGCAGCCTGACCGAGGATGTCGGCGTGGTGCATCAGCACGGGCTGGATGCGGTCTTCAGCGTGCTTTACAGCATCTGTACGCTTGAGGAGGCGCTGGATAACGCGGCGGAAAATGTGCGGATGACGGCACGGAATATCGCCGCTTCGCTGGCCATCGGACAACGGATGCCGCGCGACTGAAACCAGGCTCCCGCCGTATCAGGCTGGAGCCTTTTTTTCTGGGATGAGGCGCTTTCTACCGCGGCTGCGTCAGTTTCTCTTTCGCCAGCCTCGCCACGTTTTCCATCTCATCAAGCAGCTCAAACAGTTCCGGCTCGACGTCAGCAATGCTGCTGTGGGCGCGCAGGCTTTTATCAAGCTGCTGGCAGAGCTGCTTCAGCCGCGGAACGCCGCTATAGCTGGCGCTACCGTGGAGCTTGTGAATAATATCACGCAGTTCCGGCAGATTATCTTCGGCCATAAATCTCTCCACCAGCCGGGTGACCTCCGGCAGAAAGTCCACCAGCATTTGTAGCAGATCGCGGGCCAGATCGGGCTTGTTAGCTGCCTGACGGAGCGCAAGCTGCCAGTCAAGCGAAGGGGAGAGCCCGGGGATTTTTGTCACCGCCCGGCTGATGCCCGGCGTATAACACGCCAGCAGTTGGCCCAGCTTCACTTCGTCGATCGGCTTGGCAAGATAGTCGTTCATGCCCGCTTTAATCAGCTGTTCCCGCTCGCCGTCCAGCGCATGAGCGGTGACGGCGATGATCGGCGTGGAGGCGTGTTGCGGATATTCGCGGATAATCTCACTGGCGCGAATACCATCGATTTCCGGCATCTGAATATCCATCAGGATGATATCCAGCTGATGGTTTTTTGCCTGCTGAATGGCCGCCTCGCCGCTGTCGCACAAGATGATGGTTTCCACCTGCTCTTCCAGCAGCGCGCCGATCAGCTTCAGGTTGGCCGGGTTATCATCCACCGCCATTACCCTGAGCGGCAGCCGCTGACGGCGGGGAAGATATTCGCCTTCGCGGGTATGATGATCGATCAGGACCGGCAGCAGGCGGGTCAGTGAAACGGGTTTAATCAGGCAGGCGCTTACGCCGCGCGCCTTAAGTTCTTCCGCATAAACCTGCATCTGGCAGGGCAGCGCCATAATCACATTATCGGCGCGATGGAGGGCCGGCAACAGCTGCTCATTCGGCATCTCTTTCTCCTGCTGCCGCGTCACGGGCAGGCCCATCAGTAGCGCATCGTAATGCGCCTCGGGGAGACCGTCGAGGGTGCTGCTGTAGCTGACCGTCATCTGCGTGGCGCCCAGCATATCCAGCGTCGCTTTGGCCGCGTTTTCGTTGGCTTCCACATAGGCCAGCCGTTTGCCCAGCAGACAGTCCGTGGCCCGCGGATCGCTGGCCGCATTCGGGTTCAGCGCCAGATTGACGTGGAACCAGAACGTCGAGCCATGGTTCAGACGGCTGTGGAACGAGATTTCCCCGCCCATCTCATTGACCAGCTTCTGGGTAATAACCAGACCGAGACCGGTACCGCCGTGACGGCGCGAGATGCTGGCGTCAGCCTGACGAAAGGCCTGAAACAGCTGAGACTGCTGCTTTTCTGAAATGCCGATACCGGTATCGTGGATCTGCACTTCCAGATCGACCCGGTTATTGCTCTGCGACCGTTTCTCAACGCGAATATCAATATTGCCGCGCTCGGTGAACTTAATGGCGTTGCCCAAAAGGTTAACCACAATTTGCTGAATGCGCAGGGGATCGCCTATGGCGTTATCCGGGACGTCATGCTGAATGCTCAGCGTCAGCTCCAGCCCTTTTTCATGGGCTGACTGAGCCAGCAGCACCACCACCTCATCAAGCGTGGCCCGCAGCGGGAACGGAATGGTTTCCAGCACCAGCTTGCCCGCTTCCAGCTTGGAGAAATCCAGCACGTCATTAATGATGCTTAACAGGTTATTCGCCGACCGCTCAATGGTATGCAGGTAATCGCGCTGGGTAATATTCAGCGAGGTTTTCAGCGTTTGACGGGTAAAGCCGATGACGCCGTTCAGCGGCGTGCGCAGCTCATGCGACATATTAGCCAGGAATTCAGACTTGATGCGGGCAGCTTCCTGGGCGCGCTTTTTCGCCAGATCCAGCTCGACGTTCTGGATCTCCATCTGTTCCAGCGTTTCACGCAGGTCGGAGGTCGCCTGATCGATGTTCTGCTGCATCTCTTCATGATAAGCGGTCAGCGACATCGCCATCGAGTTGATGCCGTTTTTCAGCATATCCAGCTCGCCGAGCATATGTCCGGAGACGCGGCTGTCCAGCTGGCCCCGGCGGATACGGTCAACGGTGCTGACCATGTCGCGGATCGGGCCAGTCACATCGCGCATCAGGCGGTAAGCGAACAGCATGGCAATACAGAGGCAGAACAGCAGCAGAAGGGTGGAGATAAACACCTCTTTATACTGTTGCAGCCTGACCGACTGAAGGTCCAGCTCAATCGCAATATAGCCCAGGGTGTTGCCGCTGGGCTCAGCATTGTTCGGCGGCGTTTGATCCGCGTAATAGCTTTCAGACACGATCGGCGTACGCAGGATCACTGAATTACCTTTTCGTTGAGAGGTAAAACTGTCAGGCAGCTTTGCGCCGTCCGGCAGGCGAAGGCTTGCCGAATTAATATGGTAATTGGAGGTCACAAAGAGCTGATTCTGCGCATCAAATACGGTAATCGCCCGCACGATATCAGAGTGGCGCCGGTGCAGCAGACTGACTAACTGACGAACCGATTCGCGGTTGTTAAAGGTCATGCCGTATTCGCTGGCAACGGCCAGCGGCTCGATAATATTGACGCCGGCATCCACCAGCTGGCGCTGTAGCTCGTTGAAGCGATGCACCACAAAAAAGGTGCTCAGCAGCAGTCCAATCATCAGCGTCGGCGCCAGAATCAAAATCATCATGCGGGCCCGCAGGCTATATTTGGTCATATTCTTCCTGAAACGGGTAGGCAACCGGCGGCGCGTTACGCGGGTCGAATTAATCCAGCTGCTGGTGTAGGCTACGGACGCTTTTTCGCTAACTACTTTCGGAAACTGAATAATGGCGCAATTCTACTCTGCAAAACGGCGCGTGACGACCCGTCAGAAGGTGATGGTGACGATAAATGACCTCGACGGGCTGGGGCAGGGCGTTGCCCGGCATAACGGCAAAGCCCTTTTTGTCAGCGGCGCGCTGCCCGGCGAGCAGGCAGAGGTAGAGATTACCGAAGAGAAACGCGGTTACGCCCGCGGCAAGGCGAAGCGCATCCTCACCGCCAGCCCTGAGCGCGTGCAGCCCCGGTGCGTACATTTTTATCAGTGCGGCGGCTGCCAGCAGCAGCACGTCTCGCCTGCATTACAGCAGCAGAGCAAAGCGAAGGCGCTGGCGCGACTGCTGACGCAGGAGACCGGACAGCCGGTCACTATTGACACAATTATTGCGGGTGAGCCTTATGGCTACCGGCGCCGTGCCCGACTGGGCCTGAGCTATCATCTGCGTAGCCAGACGCTGCAAATGGGCTTTCGCCAGGCGGGCAGTAACGATCTGGTCACCCTGACCGAGTGCCCCATTCTGGTGCCCGAATTGAATGCGCTTATTCAGCCGCTGCACCAGATGCTGAGCCGCCTGCAGGCGGTCCGGCGACTCGGTCACCTTGAGCTGGTGCAGGCGGATAACGGCCCGCTGCTGGTTTTACGCCATCTTGACCCCTTAAGCGCCAGCGATCGGCAAGAACTGGAACGCTTTTCGCATAAGCACCAGGTCGCCTTGTATCTGGCGCCGGACAGTGACACCCTGGTGCAGGTAAGCGGCGAGGCGCCTTACTACGGGATTGAGGGCCTGAGGCTCGCCTTCAGCCCGCGTGATTTTATTCAGGTAAACGCGGCGCTGAATCAGCAAATGGTCAGCACGGCGCTAAGCTGGCTCGATCTCCAGCCGTCCGATCGGGTACTCGATCTGTTTTGCGGAATGGGGAACTTTACGCTGCCGGCAGGAAAATGCGTTAAAAGCGTCACAGGTGTGGAGGGCGTTACAGCATTAGCGGAAAAGGGTGCGTATAATGCTGCGCAGAATAATCTTAATAATGTGGCCTTTTTTCAGGCCAATCTGGAAGAGGATGTCACCCTTCAGCCATGGGCCGCAGAAGGGTTTAATAAGGTATTACTGGATCCGGCACGGGCGGGAGCGGCGGGCGTTATGGCGCATATCAGTAAACTTGCGCCGGAACGCGTGGTCTACGTTTCCTGTAATCCCACTACACTTGCCCGGGATGCGCAGAAACTTCTGTCATCCGGCTACCGGTTGGAAAGGTCCGCGCTGCTTGATATGTTTCCTCATACCGGGCATGTGGAGTCCATGGTGCTGTTTAGCCAAATATAGTTCCCCGTTGCGGGAGCCAGGCCAGGAGAGGTTATGGTTGCGGTAAGAAGTGCACATATGAATACGGCTGGCGAGTTTGCGCTCGACCAATGGATCAGCAGTTTGGGGATCTCAAACCCGCAGTCATGTGAACGACTGGCCGACACCTGGCGCTACTGTGAAGCGGCGACGCAGCACCATCCTGACGCCGCACTGCTGCTGTGGCGCGGCGTGGAGATGGTCGAAATCCTCTCCATGCTCAGCATGGACAGCGAAAGCCTGCGCGCGGCGCTGATTTTCCCCCTCGCCGACGCGGGCGTCACCTCGGAAGCGGTGCTGGAAGAGAACTTCGGCAGCGCTATCGTCTCGCTGGTTCACGGCGTACGCGATATGGACGCCATCCGGCAACTGAAAGCCACTCATAATGATTCTATGGCCTCCGAGCAGGTCGATAACGTCAGGCGTATGCTGCTGGCGATGGTGGAAGATTTCCGCTGCGTGGTCATCAAGCTGGCTGAACGCATCGCCCACCTGCGTGAAGTGAAAGATGCGCCGGAAGATGAGCGCGTGCTGGCGGCAAAGGAATGTACCAATATCTACGCGCCGCTGGCGAACCGGCTCGGGATTGGCCAGCTTAAGTGGGAGCTGGAAGACTTCTGCTTTCGCTATTTGCACCCCGATGAATACAAGCGCATTGCCAAACTGCTGCATGAGCGCCGTATCGATCGCGAAGAGTACATTGATACCTTCGTTCAGTCATTGCGCACCGAGATGGCGAAAGAGGGCGTGAAGGCGGAAGTTTATGGCCGGCCCAAACATATCTACAGCATCTGGCGCAAAATGCAGAAAAAAGCGCTGTCGTTTGATGAGCTTTTTGACGTGCGGGCGGTACGTATTGTGGCCGAACGGCTCCAGGACTGTTACGGCGCGCTCGGCACCGTTCATACGCTCTACCGCCATCTGCCCAGCGAATTTGATGACTACGTGGCGAATCCAAAGCCGAACGGCTATCAGTCGATTCACACCGTGGTGCTTGGCCCGGCTGGGAAAACCGTTGAGATCCAGATCCGTACCCGCCAGATGCATGAAGATGCAGAGCTGGGCGTGGCCGCGCACTGGAAATACAAAGAGGGCAATACCAGCGGCAGCGCCCGCGGCGCCTCGGGTCACGAAGAGCGCATCGCCTGGCTGCGTAAATTGATCGCCTGGCAGGAAGAGATGGCCGACTCTGGCGAAATGCTGGATGAGGTGCGCAGCCAGGTCTTTGACGATCGCGTCTACGTGTTTACGCCGAAAGGCGACGTGGTTGACCTGCCCGCCGGCTCAACGCCGCTCGACTTCGCTTACCATATTCACAGCGATATCGGTCACCGCTGCATTGGCGCCAAGGTTGGCGGCCGCATTGTGCCCTTTACCTATCAGCTTCAGATGGGCGATCAGATCGATATCATCACCCAGAAGCAGCCTAACCCGAGCCGCGACTGGCTCAACCCCAATCTCGGCTACGTCACCACCAGCCGCGGACGCTCAAAAATCCACGCCTGGTTCCGCAAGCAGGACCGCGACAAAAATATTGTGGCCGGCAGGCAGATCCTCGACAGCGAGCTGGACCAGCTGGATATCAGCCTGAAAGAGGCGGAAAAGCTGCTGCTGCCCCGCTATAACGTCAACTCGCTCGACGAACTGCTGGCGGCGATTGGCGGTGGGGATATTCGTCTTAATCAGATGATTAATTTCCTGCAGTCGAAGCTGAACAAGCCCAGCGCGGAAGAGGAAGATCGCGAGGCGCTGCGCCAGCTTACCCAGAAATCCGCCGCCCCGCGCAGTAAAGAGAGTGGTCGTGTGGTGGTGGAGGGCGTGGGCAACCTGATGCACCATATTGCCCGCTGCTGCCAGCCGATCCCCGGCGACAACATCGTCGGTTTTATCACTCAGGGCCGGGGGATCTCCATTCACCGGGCCGACTGCGATCAGCTCAGCGAACTGATCTCCCATGCGCCGGAGCGCATCGTCGACGCCGTCTGGGGTGAGAGCTACTCCAGTGGCTATTCGCTGGTGGTGCGCGTGACGGCCAACGATCGCAGTGGGCTGCTACGGGATATCACCACCATCCTCGCCAATGAAAAGGTGAATGTGCTGGGGGTTTCCAGCCGCAGCGAGACCAAAAAGCAGCTGGCCACGATTGATATGGACATTGAAATCTATAATCATCAGGTGCTGGGCCGCGTGCTGGCGCGATTGAATCAGGTGCCCGATATCATTGATGCTAAAAGATTGCATTGATCCATGGAGTGGCTACTTTGCTTGTCACTTTGCGTTCGGGCTGTGCTCACCCCTGGTCACATACTCAAGTATGCGCCCGGGGGATTGCGCGCTGACCGACCACAAATTGACTGCGCCAGTAACGCCACGACGTTGCCTGCTGATGACCCAATCCTTGTGCCGAAACTCACCTCTACTCCGGCAATGAATGACTTATTTCCTTGCCGTATATTTACCTCTTCGCACTTATGACTCAAAAAATGGAAAACGCTATGAACGCACTCGATCGCCTGCTGGGCATTATGACCACCCTGCGCGATCCGCAGCGGGGCTGTCCGTGGGATCGCGAACAGACCTTCGCCTCCATTGCGCCCTACACCCTTGAGGAAACCTATGAAGTACTGGATGCCATCAGCCGTGAGGATTTCGACGATCTGCGCGGTGAGCTTGGCGATCTGCTCTTTCAGGTGGTGTTTTATGCGCAGATGGCGAATGAAGAAGGACGCTTTAATTTTGACGATATCTGCCACACCATCAGCGACAAACTTGAACGCCGTCATCCCCATATTTTTGGCGATGCGACGGTCAGCGACAGCGCTGAAGTGCTGGTGAACTGGGAGCAGATTAAGCGCAGCGAACGGGCGGAAAAAGATCAGCACTCCGCGCTGGATGATATCCCACGGGCGCTTCCCGCGCTGATGCGCGCCCATAAAATCCAGAAGCGGTGCAGTAATGTCGGTTTTGACTGGACTACCCTCGGCCCGGTGCTGGACAAAGTGCACGAGGAAATTGACGAGGTGATGCACGAAGCGCAGCAGGCGGTTATCGATCCGCACAAGCTGGAGGAAGAGATCGGCGATCTGCTGTTCGCGACGGTTAACCTTTCACGTCATCTTGGCAGCAAGGCTGAAACAGCGTTACAAAAAGCCAACGATAAGTTTGAGCGCCGTTTCCGCGAAGTTGAGCGGATTATCGCCGCGCAGGGACTGGAGATGAAGCAGGCGACCCTCGAACAGATGGAAGAGGCCTGGCAGCAGGTTAAATCGGAAGAGAAGGGCAACTGATCGGCGCTATGCGCAGGCGGCGGGCTATCCGTTGCGCACCTGGCGGATTATCGGCGTAAGAAGATCTGATAATCCGCCGCTTTTTTACCGTCCGGCAGCGGGCAAGTTTAGTGCTGACAATTGCCGCCTGTGGCCTGCAACCAGCGCGTATAATGCGCAGCACAAGAATAAAAAGCTGACTCGATTCAACAAAAATGTGACGTGCATCAACCTCATAGCCGCCAGATTCCGGTAGGCTCTGGGCGGTCAGTGCGATGGAAGGCGCAGAACCAGAAACGATTAATTGTGGCACGGAGGGGATTCCCGTATACTGTTTTCCCGTCCTGGTTATTCCATCGTCTTTAAACCTACTTTCTCAGGTTCAGCATGACAACGAACTATATTTTTGTGACCGGCGGGGTCGTATCCTCTCTGGGTAAAGGCATTGCCGCAGCCTCCCTGGCCGCCATTCTTGAAGCACGTGGTCTGAATGTGACCATCATGAAGCTGGACCCGTATATCAACGTGGATCCGGGCACCATGAGCCCCACTCAGCACGGCGAAGTGTTCGTCACCGATGACGGCGCGGAAACCGATCTGGATTTGGGCCACTACGAGCGCTTCATCCGTACCAAAATGAGCCGCCGTAACAACTTCACCACTGGCCGTATCTATTCAGACGTCCTGCGCAAAGAGCGCCGCGGCGACTACCTGGGTGCCACCATTCAGGTTATTCCACATATCACTAACGCGATCAAAGAGCGCATCATCGCAGGCGGCGAAGGCCACGACGTGGTGCTGGTTGAGATCGGCGGTACCGTCGGCGACATCGAATCCCTGCCGTTTTTGGAAGCGATCCGCCAGATGGCCGTAGACGTTGGCCGCGAACACACCATGTATATGCACCTGACGCTGGTGCCTTATATGGCGGCGGCCGGTGAAGTGAAAACCAAGCCGACCCAGCACTCGGTGAAAGAGCTGCTCTCTATCGGTATCCAGCCGGACGTGCTGATCTGCCGTTCCGACCGCGCCGTACCGGCCAACGAACGGGCGAAAATCGCGCTGTTCTGCAACGTGCCGGAAAAAGCGGTCATCTCGCTGAAAGACGTTGATTCCATTTATAAGATTCCTGGTATGTTAAAATCCCAGGGACTCGACGATTATATCTGTAAGCGCTTCAGCCTGAACGCGCCGGAAGCTAACCTGTCCGAATGGGAACAGGTGATCTACGAAGAAGCCAATCCGGGCGGCGAAGTGACTATCGGCATGGTCGGCAAATACGTTGAGCTGCCGGATGCCTATAAGTCGGTGATCGAAGCGCTGAAGCATGGTGGACTGAAAAACCGCGTGACCGTCAACATCAAGCTGATCGACTCGCAGGATGTGGAAAGCCGCGGTGTCGAAATGTTGAAAGATTTGGATGCTATCCTGATCCCGGGCGGCTTTGGCTACCGGGGCGTGGAAGGCAAACTGCTGACCGCCCGCTACGCGCGTGAGCACAATATTCCTTATCTGGGCATCTGTTTAGGTATGCAGGTAGCGCTGATGGAGTTCGCCCGTAACGTGGCCGGCATGCCAGGCGCAAACTCTACTGAATTTGTGCCAGACTGTAAGTACCCGGTGGTGGCGCTGATCACCGAATGGCGCGATGAAGAGGGCAATGTTGAACTACGTTCTGAACAGAGCGATCTGGGCGGCACCATGCGTCTGGGCAGCCAGCAGTGCCAGCTGACCAAAGACAGCCTGGTCCATCAGATGTACGGCTCCGACACCATCGTTGAGCGCCATCGTCACCGTTACGAAGTCAACAATATGCTGCTGAAGCAGATTGAAGCGGCTGGTTTGCGTGTGGCAGGCCGCTCAGGGGATGACCAGCTGGTAGAGATTATTGAAATCCCTGACCACCCATGGTTTGTTGCGTGTCAGTTCCACCCGGAATTCACCTCAACGCCCCGAGACGGTCACCCGCTGTTTGCCGGCTTTGTAAAAGCCGCCAGCGAGTACCAGAAGCGTTTGGCAAAATAAGTATTTTCATAACGGCGCTTAATACTCTTCTTTAGATTTCGGGTTGCAGCAAAGTAGCAACTGAATGAATCCCCAGGAGCTTACTCAGGTAAGTGACTGGGGTGAGGGAAGGCAGCTAACACAGCTGCAACCCGAAAGATGAAGGATAACGGGCGTTGTTTGTCTGAGTTTATAGATAACTTGTACTGAGGAAAAACTAATGTCCAAAATCGTTAAAGTCATCGGTCGTGAAATCATCGACTCTCGCGGAAACCCAACCGTTGAAGCAGAAGTGCATCTGGAAGGCGGTTTCGTCGGTATGGCTGCGGCACCTTCTGGCGCCTCTACCGGCTCTCGCGAAGCGCTGGAACTGCGTGACGGTGACAAATCGCGCTTCCTGGGCAAAGGCGTTACTAAAGCCGTTGCCGCCGTTAACGGTCCTATCGCTGACGCGGTAACCGGTAAGGACGCGAAAGATCAGGCAAACATCGACAAGATCATGATCGATCTTGACGGCACTGAGAACAAATCCAAGTTCGGCGCTAACGCCATCCTGGCCGTCTCTCTGGCGGCTGCCAAAGCCGCTGCGGCCGCTAAAGGCATGCCGCTGTATGAGCACATTGCTGAGCTGAACGGTACCCCAGGCAAATTCTCTATGCCTCTGCCAATGATGAACATCATCAACGGCGGCGAGCACGCGGATAACAACGTTGATATCCAGGAATTCATGATCCAGCCGGTTGGCGCAAAAACGCTGAAAGAAGCCATCCGTATGGGTTCTGAAGTGTTCCACACCCTGGCGAAAGTGCTGAAGTCCAAAGGTATGGGCACCGCAGTAGGCGACGAAGGCGGCTACGCGCCAAACCTGGGTTCCAACGCCGAAGCGCTGGCTGTTATCGCTGAAGCGGTAAAAGCAGCAGGCTATGAGCTGGGCAAAGACATCACCCTGGCGATGGACTGTGCAGCTTCTGAATTCTACAAAGACGGCAAATATGTGCTGGCGGGTGAAGGCAACAAAGCGTTCACTTCAGAAGAGTTCACGCACTTCCTGGAAGATCTGACCAAAGAGTACCCAATCGTCTCTATCGAAGATGGCCTGGACGAATCTGACTGGGATGGTTTTGCTTACCAGACCAAAGTGCTGGGCGACAAAATCCAGCTGGTGGGTGACGATCTGTTCGTGACCAACACCAAAATCCTGAAAGAGGGTATTGACAAAGGTATCGCGAACTCCATTCTGATCAAATTCAACCAGATCGGTTCTCTGACCGAGACTCTGGCAGCGATCAAAATGGCGAAAGACGCGGGCTATACTGCCGTGATCTCTCACCGTTCAGGTGAAACTGAAGATGCCACCATCGCCGATCTGGCGGTAGGTACGGCGGCTGGCCAGATCAAAACCGGCTCGATGAGCCGTTCCGATCGCGTTGCTAAATACAACCAGCTGATCCGCATCGAAGAAGCGCTGGGAAGCCGTGCGCCATTCAACGGCCTGAAAGAAGTAAAAGGTCAGTAACAGCCCGATCTTCCGGCCTGTTAAGGCCTGAAAATTCACGCTGACAGAAAGCCAGGCGCCGGATTATCCGGGCCTGGCTTTTTTTATGCTTTCTGCACCGTACCTGCGACCAGCCAGCCCTGATGGAATGTGGCAATGACCTCCGGCACGCGGGCTACCGCTTCGGCAGAACAGCTGGCGGCGACCAGCATCATCTCTGCATCTGCATTCAGCACGGGCCACTGACGCTCTCCGGCCTCGCTGAGCGGCAAAATATTGCCGGTGGCGATCGCCAGCGATCGGGTAAGCCCATACTCATCGGGGTTGCCATAGAGCTGGGCGTACAGGTTCGCTTTCTCCAGCATACTGCCCGTGCCAAAGGGCGACCAGTGATCGATAACGCTGTCGGTGCCGGTCATCACAAAGATCCCTTTTTCACTCAGCTGCGGCAGCGGCATTGACCGTTTGCCAATCGGGACGGTGGATGCCACTGAGAATTGTTGTTCTGCCAGCCCGTTAATCACCTCTTTCAGCTCATCGCCTTGCATGACCGACAGGGCAAAGCCGTGGCTTAGCGTGACTTTGCCTTTCAGCTGCGGATTCTGCTGCACGGTTTTAATCATATATTTAATGGCGGCGATACCGGCGGGCGTGCTTTCGTGCAGATGAATATCCACACCTTTGTGGGTGTCCAGCGCGATAGCGAACATGGCATCTAGCGACTTTTCCATTGCGCCGTCTACGCTGGTGGGATCAAGCCCGCCGACATACTGAACGCCCATCTGCATCGCTTCCCGCATCAGAGCGTCCACGTTTGAATGCAGCAGGCCATGCTGGGGAAAGGCCACGATTTCGCAGCTGAAATCCTGCTGATGTTTTTGCAGTGCCGTCTGTAAGTGCGCCAGGCTTTGCAGCCCGCTGACCGGGTCGATATTGCAGTGGCTGCGGGCAACGGTGGTGCCTTTCGCCTGTAAGAGGGCGATCAGGGCTTCCGCATGCTGGACGGAATCCGGCAGCAGCCGGGGAATGATCGTCTGCTCGCGGGCGATCATATCCATAATGGTTTTGCCTTTCCTGGGCCGTGGCGCTTCCCATGGGCCGCCGTAAAAGGTTTTATCCAGATGAATATGCATATCACGGGTGGCAGGCAACAGCAGCAATCCCTGAGCATCAAAGGCCGGGAGGGAGGGCGCGACGCGGTTTTTCACCGGCTGGATGGCGATGATTTTACCCTGACTGATTTCCAGATCGTAAAGCGCGGTGTTGGTCGCGACCACCGTCCCGCCCTCACGTTCAAAGCTTTCTTCCAGGCGAACGTTACGTAATTGATAGTGCGGCTTCGTAATGGACGTAACCTGGCGCGCATCCTTGCAGGTGGATTCGCTGACGATGGTGTCGGCGGCGGCACCCGCCATGCCAGAAGCGAGAAGCGCGCCTCCGGCCGTTATTCTGGCGCTGTGAGAAAGAAAGTGTCTGCGGCTTTGTTCAGAAGTGTGCACGGTAGTTCCCTTAATCCTGTGACATAGAGAGTGGCCAGCATAGTGGATTACTGATTGCTAGCAATCCACTCCGCGCAGAATTGCAGGCTGACCGGCACTTTTTCCCTTTCAGCCTGCGCACAAAGCGATTTGGTAATGCTCTGCCAATCTGCCATACTCTGCGCCCTTAATTTAACTCCCGGTCGAGAAAGTGATGCAGTACCCGATTAATGAAATGTTCCAGACGTTGCAGGGCGAAGGGTTTTATACCGGCGTGCCGGCAATTTTTATCCGCATGCAGGGATGCCCGGTGGGCTGTAGCTGGTGTGACACCAAACACACCTGGGATAAGCTGGCCGATCGGGAGACGTCGCTGGGCGATATTCTGCTGAAAACCGTGGAAACTGACGCCTGGGGGAGTGCGGATGCGGAGGCGCTGCTGACGACGATCCGCAGCCACGGCTGGACGGCACGACACGTGGTCATCACCGGCGGCGAGCCCGCTATCTACGATCTGGTTCCTCTCACGCAGGCGCTGGAGCAGCACGGCTTCAGCTGCCAGATTGAAACCAGCGGCACGCACGAGGTGCGCTGTAGTGAGAAAACCTGGGTGACCGTTTCCCCTAAAGTGAATATGCGCGGCGGTTATGACGTGCTGAATCAGGCGCTGGTTCGCGCTGATGAAGTGAAGCACCCTGTCGCCCGTCAGCGTGATATTGAGGCGCTACAGGCGCTGCTGAACACGCTGGAAGATGACAAGGCGCGGATTATTGCGCTACAGCCGATCAGTCAGAAAGACGACGCCACCCGACTCTGTATCGAAACCTGCATCAAATACAACTGGCGCCTGTCGATGCAGACGCACAAATACCTGAATATCGCCTGATTACTGCGGCTTACCCGATTTTGCTTTCCAGGCGTCATAGGCGGATTTGATTTCGGTTTTAGCGGCGGCGGCATCGCTAAAACCGTTCAGTTCAACTTTTTTACGGCCATCCGGCAGCTGCTTATAAACGCGGAAAAAGGCTTCAAGGCGTTTTATTTCCATCTTAGGCAGATCGTCCAGCGTCTGAATATCATCATACGTTGGATCGATTTTGCTGGCCGGAACGGCAACGATCTTGTCGTCTGATTCCCCACCATCGATCATCTTCAGCACACCAACCGGACGCAGCTTAATCAGCGTGCCTGGCGCCAGCGGGGCGCGGGTGTAAAAGATCACATCCAGCGGATCGTTATCCCCACCCAGAGACTGCGTGATGGAACCATAGTTCGCCGGGTAGGCGACCGGCATGGACTGAAAGCGGTCAGCCACAATAAAGCCGGTGTCAGCGTCAGTTTCATATTTGATCATGCTGCCTGCCGGGATCTCCGTCAGCGCATAGAATTCGTCAGGATTATTTTCAGGCTGGGGGAAGTCCAGAATATTCATGGCACTGGCCTGGGTACAGGCGGCAACAAGCAGGGCGGCAGTCGTCAGTTTTTTAACCAGATTCATTGTTGATTCTCTTGATCTTTAATGAAGGAGCCAACAACGTAGTGAAGCGGGATGACAGTAAGATGACAGCGGGGGAGAGCGGATCGGCCTGAGCCGATCCAAAGAGGGCTTAGCCTTTATAGACGCAGCCAGCGGTACAGGTTTCTTTGATCGTCACCGCGCTGAGCAGCGGCAGCGCCGGTTTCATCCGATCCCAAATCCATTTCGCCAACACTTCGCTGGTCGGATTTTCAAGGCCGGGGATCTCATTGAGGTAATAGTGATCCAGGCTGTCGTACACCGGCTTAAAAGCCGCTTTCAGCTCGGCAAAGTCCATGATCCAGCCGGTATGCGCATCCACTTCGCCGGTGATTTCGAGCCGTACCAGAAAGGAGTGCCCGTGCAGACGACCGCATTTATGGCCAGCGGGAACGTTAGGCAGATGGTGTGCAGCCTCAAACATAAAATCTTTAAACAGCGTGGTAGCCATATGACGGTCTCAGTCTTTATTTCCTGGAAAAAGCTGGCGAAGTCTACCGGAAAATCCTTTTTTACGCATCCGTTTCCCCCGCCGCAGGGGCGGCACCCGGCAGGTTAAAGTGCTTCAAAATATAATTGATTGATATATAAGTTAATAATGAATCTGTTTACCCGCTAGGTATTACCCGGAAAACCGTTTAGTTCTTTTGGTTATTTAATATGACCAACCCTTATTTAAGGGTTATCAGGCGAGTGGTTACCCTACGCTTACTATGCTGTCTTGACGGCCCGGCTCCCGATACTGGAACTTTCAACGTAATGACGACTCAGGTACCCCCAGGTTCACTGCTTCCGCTTAATCCGGAACAGCTTGCCCGCTTGCAGGCGGCCACCGGTGATTTCTCGACGACCCAGCTGGCCTGGCTCTCCGGCTATTTCTGGGGCATGGTCAATCAGACCCCCGGCGCGGCCGCCACGCCCGCACCGGCTCAGGCTGAAGCACCTTCGGTAACCCTGCTTTCCGCCTCCCAAACGGGGAACGCCCGCCGTCTGGCCGAGCAGCTGCGCGATGAGCTGCTGGCTGAAAAGCTGAACGTTAATCTGGTTAACGCCGGCGACTACAAATTTAAGCAGATCGCGCAGGAAAAACTGCTCATCGTCGTCACCTCCACGCAGGGAGAGGGCGAGCCGCCGGAAGAGGCCGTGGCGCTGCATAAATTCCTGATGTCGAAGAAAGCGCCAAAACTCGACGGCACCGCCTTTGCGGTATTCGGCCTTGGCGACACCTCTTACGAATATTTCAGCCAGGCGGGCAAAGACTTTGACAGCAAGCTGGGCGAGCTGGGCGGTGAGCGCCTGCTGGACCGTGTGGATGCTGACGTTGAATATGCGGCTGAAGCTGAAGCGTGGCGAAAGCAGATTGTACAAATCCTGAAAGCCCGCGTACCGGATGCCTCGCCGGCGCAGGCGCTGGCTAACGCGACGGGCAGCGTTAATGAAGTGTTCAGTTCGCCCTACACCAAAGAAGCGCCGCTGACCGCCAGCTTTGCGGTTAACCAGAAAATTACCGGCCGCGACTCCGATAAGGACGTGCGCCATATCGAAATCGATCTTGGCGACTCCGGCCTGCGCTATCGCCCCGGTGATGCGCTGGGCGTCTGGTATGAGAACGATCCCGCTCTGGTTGAAGAGCTGATCGGGCTGGTCTGGCTGAAAGGTGATGAAAGCGTACAGGTTAACGACCTGACGCTGAGCGAAGCCCTGCAAAAGCATTTCGAACTGACGGTCAATACGCCGCAGATCGTTGAGCAGTATGGCCGTCTCTGCCGTGATGAACGACTGCTGGCATTGCTCAGTGAAAAAACCAAACTCCAGTACTATGCGCAGAACACGCCGATTGTTGATATGGTTCGCCAGGCCCCGGTGGAACTCAATCCGGAGCAGCTGATCGCACTGTTGCGTCCGCTGACGCCGCGTCTCTACTCCATTGCCTCTTCGCAGGCGGAAAGTGACACCGAAGTCCATATTACGGTAGGCGCGGTTCGCTATGAAATTGATGGCCGTCCGCGGGCGGGGGGAGCCTCCAGCTATCTGGCCGATCGCCTTGAAGAAGATGGCGAAGTGCGCGTATTTATCGAACATAACGATAATTTCCGCCTGCCCGCCAACCCCGAAACGCCGGTCATCATGATCGGTCCTGGCACCGGCATTGCGCCTTTCCGCGCCTTTATGCAGCAGCGTGATAACGACGGTGCCGCCGGAAAGAACTGGCTCTTCTTCGGCAATCCGCACTTTACGGAAGATTTTCTCTACCAGGTTGAGTGGCAGCGCTATGTTAAAGATGGCCTGCTGACCCGTATCGATCTGGCCTGGTCGCGCGATCAGCTGCACAAAGTTTATGTGCAGGACAAAATCCGCGCGAACGGGGCGGAGGTCTGGCGCTGGATTAATGAGGGCGCGCACATCTACGTCTGCGGCGACGCAAACAGAATGGCGAAAGATGTGGGGCATGCGCTGCTGGATGTGGTCGCAGAGTATGGCGGCATGGACAGGGAGACCGCCGACGAATTCCTGAGCGAGCTGCGCATTGAGCGCCGTTATCAGCGGGACGTGTACTAGGGCTTCCACCAGCCGAACTGCATACCATGCTGCCCTGCTGGCGCGGACTGACCGCCAGCGGCACAGACGAACAATTGAGAGACAGAGCCTCATGACAAACGAAAAACATCCCGGCCCGCTGGTGGTTGAAGGCAAACTGAGCGATGCCGAGCGCCTGAAAAAGCAGAGCAACTATCTGCGTGGCACTATTACGGAAGATCTGGACGACGGCCTGACCGGCGGCTTTAACGGCGATAACTTTTTACTGATCCGCTTTCACGGCATGTATCAGCAGGATGACCGCGACATCCGCGCCGAGCGTGCGGAACAGAAGCTGGAGCCGCGCCATGCCATGATGCTGCGCTGCCGCCTGCCGGGCGGCATTATGACGCCCCAGCAGTGGCTGAGCGTGGATAAGTTTGCGGAAGAGCATACGATTTACGGCAGCATCCGTCTGACCAACCGCCAGACGTTTCAGTATCACGGCCTGCTGAAGGGCGATATCAAGCCCGCGCACCAGATGCTGCATGCGGTGGGGCTGGACGCGCTGGCGACCGCGAATGACGTCAACCGTAACGTGCTGTGCAGCTCTAACCCGGTTGAGTCCGAACTGCATCAGGAAGCCTACGAGTGGGCGAAGAAGCTCTCCGAGCATCTGTTGCCGCAGACCCGCGCCTACGCAGAAATCTGGCTGGATCAGGAGAAGGTCGCCACCACCGACGAAGAGCCGATCCTGGGCGAAACCTATCTGCCGCGTAAGTTCAAAACGACCGTCGTCGTGCCACCGCATAACGATGTGGATCTGCATGCCAATGACATGAACTTCATCGCTATTGCCGAGAACGGCAAGCTGATCGGCTTTAACCTGCTGGTTGGCGGCGGGCTCTCCATTGAGCATGGGAATAAAGCGACCTACGCCCGTACCGCCAGCGAGTTTGGCTACCTGCCGCTGGATAAAACGCTGGCGGTCGCAGAAGCGGTGGTGACCACCCAGCGCGATTGGGGCAACCGTACCGATCGTAAAAATGCCAAGACCAAATACACCCTGGAACGCGTGGGCGTCGAAACCTTTAAAGAAGAGGTTGAACGCCGTGCGGGCATCAGGTTTGAACCCATCCGTCCTTACGAATTCACTACCCGTGGCGATCGCTTCGGCTGGGTGAAAGGCATTGATGAGAAATGGCACCTGACGCTGTTTATTGAGAACGGGCGCCTGCTCGATTATCCGGGAAGGCCGTTGAAAACCGGCCTGGCGGAAATTGCCAAAATCCACCAGGGCGATTTCCGCCTGACCGCCAACCAGAACCTGATCGTGGCGGGCGTGCCGGAAGCGGAGAAACCCCGTATTGAAGCACTGGCCCGCGAGCACGGACTGATGGAAAGCGTGACCGCCCAGCGTGAAAACTCTATGGCCTGCGTTGCTTTCCCGACCTGTCCCCTGGCGATGGCGGAAGCCGAGCGTTTCCTGCCCGCTTTCGTCACCCGCGTGGAAGAAGCCATGCACCGGCACGGCGTGGGCGACGAGCACATTGTTCTGCGCGTAACCGGCTGTCCAAACGGCTGTGGCCGTGCGCTGCTGGCTGAGGTCGGCCTGATTGGCAAAGCGCCGGGCCGTTATAATCTCTATCTTGGCGGTAACCGCACCGGTACACGCATTCCGCGGATGTACCGTGAAAATATCACCGAAGATGAAATTCTTTCTCACCTGGATGAATTGCTGGGACGCTGGGCAACGGAGCGTGAGGCGGGGGAAGGTTTTGGCGACTTCACCATCCGTGCCGGCGTTGTCGAACCGGTCCTCGATCCGGCCCGCGATTTTTGGCAATAACGGAGGCTTGATATGGCGCTACCCGATCTTGCAGTACTGAATGAGTTACCGAAAGTCGAGCGCATTATGGCGCTGGCCGAGGTGAATAATCAGCTGGACAAACTTTCCGCGCAGGAGCGGGTCCTCTGGGCGCTGGAGAATCTGCCCGGTGAGGCGGTGCTCTCGTCAAGCTTTGGTATTCAGGCCGCGGTCAGCCTCCATCTGGTCAATAAGGTGAAGCCAGGCATTCCGGTTATTCTGACCGATACCGGCTATCTGTTTCCGGAAACCTACCAGTTTATCGATGCGTTGACGGAGAAGCTCGATCTGAATCTGAAGGTTTTCCGCGCTGAGCAGAGCGCGGCATGGCAGGAGGCGCGCTACGGCAAGCTCTGGGAGCAGGGCGTGGAAGGGATTGAGCGTTACAACCAGATCAACAAAGTGGAGCCGATGAACCGCGCGCTGCAAACGCTTAACGGCCAGACCTGGTTTGCCGGCCTGCGGCGCGATCAGTCCAGCAGCCGGGCCCATCTGCCGGTGCTGGCCGTGCAGCGCGGTGTATTCAAGGTTCTGCCGATTATCGACTGGGATGACCGTCAGGTTTATCAGTACCTCAAAGAGAATGGTCTGGATTACCATCCGCTCCGGGATCAGGGCTACCTTTCAGTGGGCGATACTCACACCACGCGTAAATGGGAACCGGGAATGGCGGAAGAAGAGACCCGCTTTTTCGGCCTGAAGCGTGAATGCGGACTGCACGAATAGGCCGGGTTCAGTTCAGGCAGTCAATCCCGGCACGGCGTTGCCGATAGTTAAAAACGGAAAACAGGCTACTGTTTTCCGTTTTCTCATTCAGGCGGTCTGAAATTCGCCTTATCCTCTGTTTGCCCCGCCGGCCTGCTAAATATCCGTTAGCGAGGTGAAGTCGCCAGCGGCGCGGGTGACGTTGACTTTTGTCACTTCATAGTCCGCTACGGCCTGGAACGGATCTTCGTCCAGAATGGTGTTCAGCCGATCGCGATCGATATCTTTAACCATGATCATGCCGCCGGTGCGTGGCTCTTTCCTGCCAGCGCTGATAAAGACGCCCGCATCGAAATATTTGTCCAGCCAGAGGAGATGCGCGTCCAGTACGGCTTCCACTTCATCAAGCGGGCGGGTGTAATTCAGGAAAACAATGTACATAAGTACTCCTGTCAGGGGAGGTGTCTGCCGGGTTGTTGGCTCAGCGGTACAGCAACATCCGCTGAGTCTGCGGGTTTATTTTACCTCTTTATTATGGGATCCCGGCCGGCGTTGCACAATTGCTGCCGGGCTGAAATGCCCGCAATATCATTCGTTAAGCGCATCTTTGACCCTGTTTTACTAAGACGTTATTCCATTCGGTAACTACTCATTCCAATTAGTAATTTCATAAGCCTCCGGCGCGGGCCGTATAGTCGCGTTAACTATTTGTTATTTGCGACAAGGCTGACGTGGACTATCTCCCAATATTTGCTGATATCCGGAACAAACCGGTACTGGTTGTCGGCGGCGGCGACATAGCCGCGCGTAAGATTGAGCTGCTGCGGCGCGCAGGCGCACAGGTGCAGATCGCCTCGCTTGCGTTATGCGATGAGCTTGCTGAGCTGCATAAAGAGGGCCTGGTCGCCTGGCGGGCTGAATCTTATCAAAGCGAACTGCTGGAGAGCGTTTTTCTGGTGATCGCCGCAACGGACGATAGCGATCTCAATGCCCGCGTATTTGACGACGCCAGCGTCCGGCACCTGCTGGCGAATGTGGTGGACGATCAGCCTAAATGCTCCTTTATTTTCCCCTCAATTGTGGATCGCTCCCCGCTGGTGGTCGCCATCTCCTCCAGCGGCACGGCGCCGGTGCTTGCCCGCCTGCTGCGCGAGAAACTTGAAGCGCTGCTGCCTGCGAATCTGGGAAATATGGCCGCTATCGCCGGTCAGTGGCGGGGTAAGGTGAAAGCGCGCTTTAGCAAGATGTCGGACCGCCGCCGCTTCTGGGAAACCGCCTTTAACGGCCTCTTTGCCAGCCAGGTCGCCTCCGGCAACGTTGAAGGCGCGAAAAAGACGCTGGATGAGCAGCTGGACGCGCCGCAGGAGAACCAGGGCGAAATTATTCTGGTGGGAGCAGGACCGGGCGATCCGGGGCTGCTGACGCTGCGCGGTTTGCAGGTGATGCAGCAGGCGGATGTGGTGCTGTATGACCATCTGGTCAGCGATGAAATTCTCGATTTAGTCCGGCGCGATGCCGATCGCATCTGCGTTGGCAAGCGCGCTCACGCGCATACCGTGCCGCAGGAAGAGACTAACCGGCTGCTGGTGTCGCTGGCAAAAAAAGGGAAATGCGTGGTACGCCTTAAAGGCGGCGATCCCTTTATCTTTGGCCGCGGCGGCGAAGAGCTCCAGGCGGCGGTAGAGGCGGGCATTCCGTTTCAGGTGGTGCCGGGCGTCACGGCTGCCGCTGGCGCGACCGCCTACGCTGGTATTCCCCTGACTCACCGCGACTATGCGCAGAGCGTCCTGTTTATCACCGGCCACTGCCGTGCCGACGGCGACGGGCTGGACTGGCCTTCGCTGGCCCGCGCCCGCCAGACGCTGGCTATCTATATGGGCACGGTCAAAGCGGCCGATATCTCCGCGCAGCTGATCGCCCACGGGCGGGATGCGCAGACGCCGGTCGCGGTCATCGGGCGCGGAACGCGTCAGGATCAGCAGGTGCTGACCGGCACGCTGGAAAATCTCGACGCCCTGGCGCAACACGCACCCAGCCCCGCCCTGTTAGTCATTGGCGAAGTCGTCAATCTGCATCAGCAGCTGGCGTGGTTTCAACATTCAGCGCAGCAGGCCGGACGTGAGTCCGCCGTTGTGAATTTGGCTTGAGGAAAAGTTATGGATCAGAAACGACTCACCCATCTGCGTCAACTGGAAGCGGAAAGTATCCATATCATCCGCGAAGTGGCGGCGGAGTTTGGTAATCCGGTCATGATGTATTCGATCGGCAAAGATTCTTCCGTGATGCTGCATCTGGCGCGCAAGGCTTTTTATCCCGGTACCCTGCCATTCCCGCTGTTGCACGTGGATACCGGCTGGAAATTCCGCGAAATGTATGAATTCCGCGACCGTACCGTGAAGGCGATCGGCGCCGAGTTGCTGGTGCACCGCAACCCGGAAGGCGTGGCGATGGGCATCAACCCCTTTGTGCACGGCAGCGCCAAGCATACGGATATCATGAAAACCGAAGGCCTGAAGCAGGCGCTGAACAAGTACGGCTTTGATGCCGCATTTGGCGGCGCCCGCCGTGATGAAGAGAAATCGCGCGCCAAAGAGCGCATCTACTCTTTCCGCGATCGCTTTCACCGCTGGGATCCAAAAAACCAGCGCCCTGAGCTGTGGCATAACTACAACGGTCAGATTAATAAAGGCGAAAGCATCCGCGTTTTCCCGCTCTCCAACTGGACCGAGCTTGATATCTGGCAGTACATCTTTCTGGAAAATATCGACATTGTGCCGCTCTATCTGGCCGCGCCGCGCCCGGTGCTGGAGCGCGACGGCATGATGATGATGGTGGATGACGATCGTATCGATCTCCAGCCCGGCGAAATGATCCAGCAGCGGATGGTGCGTTTCCGCACGCTGGGCTGCTGGCCGCTGACCGGCGCGGTAGAGTCTGAAGCGAAGACGCTGCCGGAGATCATTGAAGAGATGCTGGTTTCCACCACCAGCGAACGTCAGGGACGCGTCATTGACCGCGATCAGTCCGGCTCGATGGAGCTGAAGAAACGCCAGGGTTATTTCTGAGGAGCCGAGATGAATACCGTCATTGCACAACAAATTGCCGACCAGGGCGGCGTGGAAGCCTGGCTACATGCGCAGCAGCATAAAAGCCTGCTGCGTTTTCTGACCTGCGGCAGCGTCGACGATGGCAAGAGCACGCTGATCGGCCGTCTGCTGCACGATACCCGCCAGATTTATGAAGATCAGCTCTCTTCGCTCCATAACGACAGCAAGCGCCACGGTACGCAGGGCGAAAAGCTCGACCTGGCGCTGCTGGTCGATGGTCTCCAGGCCGAACGTGAGCAGGGCATCACCATTGATGTGGCTTACCGTTACTTCTCCACCGAGAAGCGTAAGTTCATTATCGCGGATACGCCGGGACACGAGCAGTACACGCGCAATATGGCCACCGGCGCCTCAACCTGCGACCTGGCGATCCTGCTGATTGACGCCCGTAAAGGCGTGCTGGACCAGACGCGCCGCCACAGCTTTATTTCCACATTGCTGGGCATTAAGCATCTGGTTGTGGCAATTAACAAGATGGATCTGGTGGAATACAGCGAAGCGACCTTCGAACAGATCAAGCAGGATTATCTTGATTTCGCCGCGCAGCTGCCGGCCGATCTGGATATCCGTTTTGTGCCGCTCTCCGCGCTGGAAGGAGAAAACGTGGCGTCGCCGAGTGAGGCGATGAGCTGGTACAGCGGCCCGACATTGCTGGATGTGCTGGAAACCGTCGAGGTTAAGCGCATCGTTGATCGGCAGCCAATGCGTTTTCCGGTGCAGTACGTCAACCGTCCGAACCTGGATTTCCGCGGCTACGCCGGGACGCTGGCTTCCGGCGCGGTGAAGGTTGGGCAGCGCGTGAAAGCTCTGCCTTCCGGCGTGGAGTCGAGCATTGCGCGCATCGTCACCTTTGACGGCGACCTTCAGGAAGCGCAGGCGGGTGAGGCAATTACCCTGGTGCTGAAGGATGAGATTGATATCAGCCGTGGCGATCTGCTGGTGGACGCCAGCGCAACGCTGAAGCCGGTGCAGTCCGCCAGCGTCGATGTAGTCTGGATGGCCGAGCAGCCGCTGTCCCCAGGCCAGAGCTTCGACGTGAAAATTGCCGGTAAGAAAACCCGCGCCCGCGTTGAGCGCATCGAGCACCAGGTCGAGATCAATAACCTGACCTGGCACAGCGTGGAAAACCTGCCGCTGAACGGTATCGGCCTGGTCGAAGTGACGTTTGATGAACCGATGGTGCTGGACAACTATCAGCAGAATCCGGTGACCGGCGGCATGATATTCATCGATCGGTTAAGTAATGTCACCGTTGGTGCGGGCATGATCCGTGAGCCGCTGGAAGAGAAGGCCCAGGCGCAGGGCAACTTCAGCGCGTTTGAACTGGAGCTGAACGCGCTGGTTCGTCGCCATTTCCCACACTGGGGCGCGCGTGACTTGCTGGGCGGTCAGTAAGATGGGCGCTGAACATGATGAGAACGTCGTCTGGCATTCGCACGCGGTAACGCGTGCCGAACGTGAGGCGCAGCATGGTCACCAGGGCGTCCTTTTGTGGTTTACCGGGCTCTCCGGCTCGGGCAAGTCCACGGTCGCTGGCGCGCTGGAGCAGGGACTGCACCGGGCGGGGGTTTCTACCTATTTGCTGGATGGCGATAATGTCCGGCATGGCCTCTGCCGCGACCTCGGCTTCAGCGATGCGGATCGGAAAGAGAATATCCGCCGCGTGGGCGAAGTGGCGAAGCTGATGGTGGATGCGGGGCTGGTGGTACTGAGCGCCTTTATCTCTCCGCATCGCGCCGAGCGGGAGATGGTGCGCGATCTGCTGGGAGAAGGGCGTTTCATCGAGATTTTTGTCGACACGCCGTTAGCCATCTGCGAAGCGCGCGATCCCAAAGGGCTCTATAAAAAGGCCCGGGCGGGCGAGTTGCGTAATTTCACCGGTATTGACGCGGTTTATGAAGCGCCGGAGCGGGCGGAGATTGTGCTGAACGGCGAAGAGACGGTTGACGCTCTGTGTGAAAAGATCGCCGCCGTCCTGCGAAGCCGGCAGATTATTCCCGGCTGAACAGGATCATCTTTCGGCCCTTACCAGTAATCCCCTGACGACAACGGCGTGCCTCTTCTGTAGCGCGCCGTTATTACGCGTTGCCCCTACTGTGTTGGTTATTATCTTTCATAGCATGTCAAAGCGCTTCCAGTCGTTTCTGCTATTAAGAAGTATTGTGCCCGGCCCCTGAACCGCCTGATGTTAAGTTGGCACTGAAAATGGAAATGTGTTCATTTTTGCGGCGCAGAATAAGCAGAGGCGATTGCCTGCAAAAGGCGACAGCAAGTTTTTCAGTCAGACTCTTAAGGAAAAACGTTTTTGCCGCGAGCCAGGCATGCCTGATGCGGCGGGATCCCCGCAGTCCCCCGGCGAAAAGCGAACAATTAGTAACAAAATCGCGGGTTCAAGTGTTAGATCTGCCGCCTGAGCGCGATATTATCTTTGACTGAGAAGCCACGGCGAAAATGCCTCAGAGCAGGTCGTGTCATGCGTCAACAGGATACTTATGCATAACGTTACGCCCTTGCTGGCCCGCAAAGAAGATCGAGAACGGGAAGAGAGTGCCTGGCCATTTCCCGGTGGCCTGGCGGGATTCGTCTCCTGGTGGATCGCGCTGGCGATCCCTTTCATCCTGTATGGCTCTAATACCCTGTTTTTCTTCCTCTATACCTGGCCTTTTTTTCTTGCCCTGCTGCCTGTCTCCGTACTGGTTGGGATTGCGACCAGCGTACTGCTGCGCGGTCATCTTCTGCTGACGCTGCTGCTCACCGCGCTGAGCGTTATCTGCCTGTTCTGGCTACTCTTCAGCCTGCTGACCGGCTGGTAAGCGGCGTCTTACCGCCGTTTTATTTCTCCCGTTGCCTACCCCACGCTGGTGGTTTGCTCAGCTGAGCCGCTATCCACGGCTATTTCACTGCCAGGGTGGAGTCAAAGGGAAAGTTGTGGGATGATTGAGCCGTTTTTCAGGGGGCGGGGATGGGTAAACTGACGCTGCTGTTACTTGCATTACTGGGCTGGCTGCAATATTCGCTCTGGCTGGGCAAGAACGGCATACATGACTATACGCGCGTTAATGACGATGTTGCGCAGCAACAGGCCAGTAACGGCAAGCTTAAAGCACGAAACGATCGGCTGTTTGCGGAAATCGACGACCTTAACGGCGGTTCTGAAGCGATCGAGGAGCGCGCACGCAACGAACTCGGGATGATTAAACCCGGTGAGACCTTCTATCGCCTTGTGCCGGATCAAAACAGACGAAACGCGCAGCAGGGTGCTTCAAACAGCCAGCTACGATAAACCATGAACATCGCAACATCCTTTCCGGACGTCATTGCTGTCGTGCCCGCTGCGGGTATCGGCAGCCGGATGCAGTCTGAATGCCCGAAGCAGTATCTCACTATCGGCGATAAAACCATTCTGGAGCACACGCTCGCCAGGCTGCTGGCACACCCGGTGATTGGCCGGATTATTGTCGCCATCAGCCCGGGCGATCCGCTGTTCGCCAGCCTGCCTGTGGCCCGCGATCCGCGTATTACGGTGGTCAGAGGCGGCAAAGAGCGCGCCGATTCCGTCCTTGCCGGACTTCAGGCGGCACCTTCTGCCAGCTGGGCGCTGGTGCACGATGCGGCGCGTCCCTGCCTGCATCTTGACGATCTGACGCGACTGCTGGCGATCACCGCGACCAGCAGCGTCGGCGGCATTCTCGCCGCCCCGGTACGGGATACGATGAAGCGGGGCAGGCCGGGTAGCGAAGCCATAGTGCACACCGTCGATCGCGAGGATTTGTGGCATGCGCTGACGCCTCAGCTCTTCCCGCTTGCGCTGCTGCGTAGCTGCTTACAGCGGGCGCTGGAGGAGGGGGCGACCATTACCGATGAGGCCTCGGCGCTGGAATACTGCGGTTACCATCCTGAACTGATCGTCGGACGCAGCGACAATATTAAGGTTACGCGGCCGGAAGATCTGGCGCTGGCCGCTTTCTACCTCACTCAATTAAAAAATAAGGAGAGCGCATAATGCGTATCGGCCACGGTTTTGACGTACATGCGTTTGGCGGCGAAGGCCCGTTGATTATCGGCGGGGTGCGTATTCCTTATGAAAAAGGGCTGCTGGCGCACTCCGATGGCGACGTGGCGCTGCATGCGCTGACCGATGCGCTGCTGGGCGCCGCTGCGCTCGGCGATATCGGCAAGCTGTTTCCCGATACCGATGCGGCCTACAAAGGCGCGGACAGCCGCGAACTGCTGCGCGAAGCATGGCGGCAGATCGCTAAAAAAGGCTACGCGATAGGTAACGTTGACGTCACGATCATCGCTCAGGCCCCTAAAATGCTGCCGCATGTGCCGCAGATGCGCATCAATATTGCGGAAGATCTTGGCATCCACATGGATGACGTTAACGTCAAAGCCACCACCACGGAAAAGCTCGGTTTTACCGGTCGCGGTGAAGGGATCGCCTGCGAGGCGGTGGCCCTGCTGACCCGGGTTAACGCCTGATGGCCCCGGAAGCGCTGAACTGGCTGCACGGCAAACCTGCCGCGACGGGCGTCCTCAAAGCCAGTCCGGAAGATTTTGTCGTCATTGAAGACCTTGGCTACCGGCCAGACGGCGACGGCGAGCAGGTGCTGGTCCGCGTTCGCAAGACTGGCTGCAATACCCGCTTTGTGGCGGAAGCGCTGGCGAAATTCGCCGGCGTCCCTGCGCGCGACGTCAGCTTTGCCGGCATGAAGGATCGCCATGCGGTAACCGAACAGTGGTTTTGCCTGCGGGTGCCGGGTAAAACCACGCCAGATTTTTCTGCATTTACGCTGGAAGGCTGCGAGGTACTGGAAAGTGCCCGCCATCGTCGTAAACTGCGTACAGGCGCGCTGCAGGGCAACGCCTTTACGCTGGTTTTACGGCAGATCTCCGATCGCGCGGCGGTAGAAGCGCGCCTGCAGCAGGTAGCTCTGGCCGGCGTGCCTAACTATTTCGGCGAACAGCGCTTTGGTCATCAGGGCAGTAACCTGACCCTTGCCCGGCGCTGGGCGGCGGATGCGATCCGCGTCAAAGAGCGCAGTAAACGCAGCTTTCTGCTCTCCGCGGCCCGCAGCGCCCTGTTTAACCAGGTCGCGAGCGATCGGCTGGCTGCGCAGGGCGCGCTGAACGTGGTGATGGCCGGTGATGCATTACAGCTGACCGGGCGCGGCAGCTGGTTTGTGGCGGATACCGCGGAGCTTGAGACGCTCCAGACCCGCGTCAATAATCATGAGCTGCGGGTAACGGCACCGCTTCCCGGCAGCGGAGAGTGGGGCAGTAAAGAAGAGGCGCTTGCCTTTGAACAACAAAGCCTGGCGGCGGAAGCAGAATTGATTACACTGCTTGAGCGCGAGCGGGTAGAGGCAGCGCGACGGGCGCTGCTGGTTATCCCGCGCGATCTGCGCTGGACATGGTCGGACGATCATACTCTCGGGCTGACGTTCTGGCTGCCGGCGGGCAGCTTTGCCACCAGCGTGGTGCGTGAAATTCTGGAACAGGAAGGTGACGATGCGAATATTGCTGAGTAACGATGACGGTATTCATGCGCCAGGCATTCAGACGCTGGCGGCGGCGCTGCGGGAATTTGCTGAGGTGCAGGTAGTTGCCCCCGATCGCAATCGCAGCGGCGCCTCTAACTCTCTGACCCTGGAGACGCCGCTGCGGACGTTCAGCTACCCCGGCGGCGATATTGCCGTGCAGATGGGTACGCCAACCGACTGCGTCTATCTGGGCGTGAACTCGCTGATGCGGCCGGGACCGGATATCGTGGTTTCCGGCATTAACGCCGGACCAAACCTGGGCGATGACGTCATCTACTCCGGTACGGTGGCGGCGGCAATGGAAGGGCGTCACCTTGGGCTGCCCGCGCTCGCCGTTTCGCTTGATGGCCATAAGCATTACGACACCGCGGCGGCGATAACCTGTTCTATCCTGCGTGGGCTTCAGCGTGAACCGCTACGTACCGGCCGCATCCTTAATATCAACGTGCCCGATTTGCCGCTCTCTGAAATTAAAGGGATCCGGGTCACCCGCTGTGGCAGCCGCCATCCCAGCGATCAGGTGATTCCTCAACAGGATCCTCGCGGCAATATGATGTACTGGATTGGACCGCCCGGCGAGAAGCTGGATGCCGGTCCCGATACCGATTTCGCCGCCGTTGATGAAGGCTATGTTTCGGTGACGGCGCTGCATGTGGATTTGACGGCCCACGCCGCGCAAACTGTGGTCGCAGACTGGCTGACCAGCGCCGGAGTCAGCTGCGAATGATAACCCGACGTATTGATACGCTTCTGGCGCAGCTTCGCCAGCAGGGCATTGATGACGAAAAGTTGCTGCAGGCCATTGAAGAGGTGCCGCGCGAGCGTTTCGTCGATGAAGCGTTCGAGCATAAAGCCTGGGATAATATGGCGCTGCCCATCGGCTCGGGCCAGACCATTTCCCAGCCCTATATGGTGGCAAAAATGACCTCGCTGCTGGAGCTGACGCCCGCCTCACGCGTGCTGGAGATTGGCACGGGTTCTGGCTATCAAACCGCGATACTGGCGCACCTGGTAGAGCACGTCTATTCTGTTGAGCGCATCAAGGGGCTACAGTGGCAGGCGAAACGCCGCCTGAAGCAGCTGGATCTGCATAACGTCTCAACGCGCCATGGCGACGGCTGGCAGGGCTGGCCATCGCGCGGGCCTTTTGATGCCATTATCGTCACCGCCGCGCCGCCGGAGATCCCGGTTGAGCTGATGTCCCAGCTGGATGAAGGGGGCATTCTGGTGCTGCCGGTGGGCGAAGAGCAGCAGCAGCTTAAGCGTATACGCCGCCGGGCCGGCGAATTTTGCGTCGAAACGGTAGAGCCGGTGCGCTTTGTGCCGCTGGTAAAAGGCGATCTGGCCTGACTTGCCGCGCCCGGCACCATATGCATTTACATACATCTGTTAATGGCACCTGGTCAGCGATATTGTTACCATCTCCATTTAGTTTTATCAGTTATCATCGGTGACTGACCGGCAGCGCTTGTCACGGTCAGCCGCCAACGTTTTGCCGTAGCGGGGGATATAAATGAGCACGGGAAGCCCAGTATTCAATTTGAGCCGGATTGCGGCCGTTTCACTTGTTGGTTTTTGGCTTGCTGGCTGTTCCAGCACAGACAACACGCAGGCGCCCATCAGCGCCGTAGGCAGCCGCAGCGACGCGGCTGCGGGAAACGGCGGCGGCTTGATTAATCGCCCCACCTCCATTTCAGGTAACGCTTCTTCCGCCAGCAGCGCGGGAACGAATGGGAACGTTGTGACGCAAAATGGGCGTATTGTTTACAATCGCTCGTATGGGAATATTCCTAAAGGTAGCTACAGCGGTCAGTCCTATACCGTCAAACGCGGCGATACGCTGTTTTATATTGCCTGGATTACCGGCAATGATTTTCGTGATTTAGCGCAGCGAAACAACATTCCTGCGCCTTATGAATTGAATGTGGGCCAGCAGTTGCAGGTTAGTAACAGCTCAGGTGGCACGCTTACCGGTGGCAATGCCATTACCGCTGCGGATGATTCGGCAGGCGGCGTTCCGACTACTCCTGGAAGCGCACAAATTAAAGGCGGAACGGTTGCACAGCAGCCAGTTATTACGTATTCTGGAAATTCAGGTAAATCAAGTGGGGGCAAGATGTTGCCTTCATCCGGTACAAATACTGTTGCGACGACAACAGCGCCGGTTACCGCTCCGACCGTTAGCAGCACAACGACCAGTTCAGCCCCGGTGGGGAGCTGGCTCTGGCCAACTAGCGGTAAGATTATTGATAACTTTTCTGCTTCTGAAGGAGGCAATAAAGGAATTGATATCGCGGGGTCGCGAGGTCAGGCTGTCATCTCAACCGCTTCCGGGCGGGTTGTTTATGCCGGTAATGCCCTACGCGGTTACGGTAATCTGATCATCATTAAACACAATGATGACTACCTGAGTGCCTATGCTCACAACGATACGATGTTGGTCCGCGAACAGCAGGAAGTCAAAGCGGGTCAAAAAATCGCAACGATGGGGAGCACAGGAACAAGTTCTGTTAGATTGCATTTTGAAATTCGTTACAAGGGGAAATCCGTAAACCCGTTGCGTTATTTACCGCAGCGATAAACCGGCAGAACCCTGGTGTTCTGCCCTGGGATCACGGGTAGGAGCCGCTTATGAGCCAGAATACGCTGAAAGTGAACGAGTTACATGAAGACGCGGAATTCGACGAAAACGGAGCTGAGATTTTTGATGAGAAGGCTCTTGTCGGAAATGAACCTGCTGATAATGAATTAGCTGAAGAAGAGCTGCTGTCACAAGGCGCAACGCAACGCGTGCTGGACGCGACGCAGCTCTACCTGGGAGAGATCGGTTATTCTCCCCTGTTAACGGCAGAGGAAGAAGTGTTCTTCGCTCGTCGTGCACTCCGTGGTGATGTTCCATCACGCCGCCGCATGATCGAAAGTAACTTGCGTCTGGTAGTGAAGATCGCCCGTCGTTACAGCAATCGCGGTCTGGCTTTGCTGGATCTGATTGAAGAAGGTAACCTCGGGTTAATCCGTGCGGTAGAAAAGTTTGACCCGGAAAGAGGGTTCCGCTTCTCCACCTACGCTACCTGGTGGATTCGTCAGACGATTGAACGGGCGATTATGAATCAAACCCGTACCATCCGCCTGCCGATTCACATTGTTAAAGAACTGAACGTTTATCTGCGCACCGCACGTGAACTGGCGCACAAGCTGGATCATGAACCCAGTGCGGAAGAAATTGCAGAACAACTCGATAAGCCTGTTGATGACGTCAGCCGCATGCTGCGCCTCAACGAACGCATTACCTCAGTAGATACGCCGCTGGGCGGGGATTCTGAGAAAGCGCTGTTGGATATTCTGGCCGACGAGAAAGACAACGGTCCGGAAGATACCACGCAAGACGATGACATGAAGCAGAGCATCGTCAAATGGCTGTTCGAACTGAACGCCAAACAGCGTGAAGTACTGGCTCGTCGCTTTGGCCTGTTAGGCTATGAAGCGGCCACGTTAGAAGATGTGGGTCGCGAAATTGGTCTGACCCGTGAACGTGTCCGTCAGATTCAGGTTGAAGGCCTGCGTCGCCTGCGTGAAATTCTACAGGCACAGGGTCTGAATATTGAAGCCCTGTTTCGTGAATAAGCGTGAGATACTTCGGTAGTTAATGCGAAAAGCGGTGGTGCAAACCACCGCTTTTTTATTGCCTGTCGTTCCCGGAACCTTCCCTTTATATTGTCCCCGTCAGCCCGTCAGCCCGTCAGCCCGTCAGCCCGTCAGCCCGTCAGCCAATCAGTCAGCTAACTAACCAGCGATCTTTACCTCCCTGCGGATAAACGTGCGGCAAAAAAAGCGGAGTATAAGTAAGGGCAGGCCCGCCGCTCTCCACGGGCCTGTGGGGCGTTTTAAACCAGCGACTTGAGCCGGTAGATCCACTCCAGCGCCTGGCGCGGAGAAAGCGAATCCGGGTCCAGCGCTTCCAGCGCCTCTACGGCAGGAGAGGTTTCCTCTACCAGCAAGGGCAGCTGGGGGCCATCGGCCTCAGTTGCCGCAGCGCTACCCGACATCGCTTCCAGCTCTTTCAGCTTCTGGCGCGCCCGTTTGATCACCTCTTTGGGCACGCCCGCCAGCGCGGCCACCGCCAGGCCATAACTTTTGCTCGCGGCGCCGTCCTGCACGCTGTGCATAAAGGCGATGGTGTCACCGTGTTCAATGGCGTCCAGATGCACATTCGCCACGCCTTCCATCTTATCCGGCAGGGTGGTCAGTTCGAAATAGTGGGTGGCAAAGAGCGTCATTGCTTTAATGCGGTTTGCCAGACTTTCGGCGCAGGCCCAGGCCAGCGAAAGGCCGTCATAGGTGGAGGTGCCCCGTCCTATCTCATCCATCAGCACCAGGCTGTGCTCCGTGGCATTGTGCAGAATATTGGCGGTTTCGGTCATCTCCACCATAAAGGTTGAACGGCCGGAGGCGAGATCGTCTGCGGCGCCCACGCGGGTGAAGATGCGGTCGATAGGCCCGAGAACGGCCTGTTCGGCAGGCACATAGCTGCCAATATAGGCCATCAGCGCGATCAGCGCCGCCTGACGCATATAGGTGCTTTTGCCGCCCATATTCGGGCCGGTGATCACCAGCATACGACGCTGAGGCGAGAGCGAGAGGGGGTTTGCAATAAACGGTTCTTTCAGCACCTGTTCAACCACCGGATGGCGGCCACCGGTCAGCTTAATGCCCGGTTTGTCGGTCAGCGTCGGGCAGGTGTAGTTCAGCGTCCAGGCGCGCTCGGCGAGATTCGTCAGCACGTCCAGTTCCGCCAGGGCTGCGGCGCTGAGCTGTAGCGCCTCCAGGTGCGGCAGCAGGAGATCGAACAGCTCTTCATAGAGCGCTTTTTCCAGCGACAGCGCCTTGCCTTTGGAGGTCAGTACCTTATCTTCATACTCTTTCAGCTCGGGAATAATGTAGCGCTCGGCATTTTTCAGCGTCTGGCGGCGAACGTAGTTGATCGGCACCAGATGGCTCTGCCCGCGGCTGACCTGAATGTAGTAGCCATGTACGGCGTTGAAGCCCACCTTCAGGGTATCCAGCCCCAGCTTTTCACGTTCGCGAATTTCCAGCTTATCAAGATAATCCGTCGCGCCATCGGCCAGCGCGCGCCACTCATCCAGCTCCGCATTGTAGTCAGGCGCAATCACGCCGCCGTCGCGTACCAGCACCGGCGGCGCCTCGATAATCGCTTTTTCCAGCAGATCGCGGAGTTCGTCAAACTGCCCCATCTGCCGGCGCAGGGTTTGCAGATGCGGCGTTTCCGCATCGGCCAGCAGGGCGTCGAGCTGAGGCAGCTGCTGGAAGGCATGGCGCATCCGGGCCAGATCGCGTGGCCGGGCAGTGCGCAGCGCCAGCCTGGCAAGAATACGTTCAAGATCGCCCACCTGGCGCAGCAGGGGCGCAAGCTCGGCGCAAAAATCCTGCAGCGCGCCGATGCTTTGCTGACGATGCGTCAGGGTTTCCTGATGGCGAACCGGCATATGCAGCCAGCGCTTCAGCATACGGCTGCCCATCGGCGTGACGGTTCTGTCCAGCACCGAGGCGAGCGTATTCTCCGTGCCGCCCGCCAGGTTCTGGGTAAGCTCCAGGTTGCGCCGGGTGGCGGCATCCATAATGATGCTGTCCTGCTGGCGATCCATCATCAGCGAACGGATATGGGGCAGAGAGGTACGCTGCGTATCTTTGGCATATTGCAGCAGACAGCCCGCTGCCCGCAGCGCCAGTTCCGCCTTTTCAACCCCAAAGCCGCGCAGATCGCGGGTGCCAAACTGCATATTCAGCTGCTGGCGGGCGGTATCAATTTCAAACTCCCAGAGCGGACGCCGGCGCAGGCCGCGGCGATGCTCAATCAGCGACATCGCCGGGAAATCTTCCGCATAGAGCAGTTCAGCCGGGTTAGTACGCTGTAGCTCGGCGGCCATGGTTTCAAGGTCAGCAGGTTCGGCGAGGCGAAAGCGGCCAGAGCTGATATCCAGAGTCGCGTAGCCAAAGCCGCGTGAATCCTGCCAGATTGCCGCGAGCAGATTATCCTGGCGCTCCTGAAGCAGCGCTTCATCGCTGATGGTGCCAGGCGTCACGATGCGCACTACCTTACGTTCAACCGGCCCTTTACTGAG
The DNA here is from genome assembly GCA_050410775.1 of Pantoea sp. FN060301. GTDB lineage: Bacteria > Pseudomonadota > Gammaproteobacteria > Enterobacterales > Enterobacteriaceae > Erwinia. Next base: position 3,172,282 of record CP191229.1, on the reverse strand, counting down.
CGCCGGATCGCCAATCTGTTCACAGATAGCCACCGACTCGCCCAGGTTGACCAGTTTGGCTAGATAGTTCTCTACGGCGTGATGCGGGACGCCAGCCATAGGTATAGGCTCACCGGCGGAAGCGCCGCGTTTAGTCAGCGAGATCTCAAGCAGCTGAGAAGCCCGTTTGGCATCATCGTAAAACAGCTCATAGAAATCCCCCATACGATAGAACAGCAGGATTTCCGGATGCTCGGCCTTCAGACGCAGATACTGCTGCATCATTGGGGTGTGTGAGGATAGCTTTTCGGTGTTGTTCATCGGGTGGAGCTCTCCAGTCCATTGAATTTTAAATTAAATATGAATGTTATCATTCTCACCAGGCATCAGGTCGATTTAGCGCAGCAGGGTGGCTGTAGCTTGATTAATCAGCTGGTAGCCTGAAAGGCGCCTGTCAGACAGCGAAAGGGTCTGGCAAATCCTCGTCATCCGGGGAGAAGAAAAAAGGGCGACGGACGCAGGCGTCGGTGAAGGCCGGGGCTTACCCGGCAGGAGCGTCAGGCATTTTCTCCCGCTATATTAGCCTGGCGAGTAACGGGCTGTCACAGCTAAAAAGAGATTTCCTGTAAACTTCACGGTCGTTGGACCATACCACTACAGTTGCCAGTTCGACAGCGCAGACGCCGCTTTTTCCTGCTGTCGCGATCGTGACACCAGTTTACCCGCTACTGAGCGGCCTGCGTATTTCTATAGTCTTATTTTTGTTTAAAAACCGAGCCATGCCGCATTTATAACGCAACCTCCTAAATAACAAATCGGCTATTTAGGGGAATATCTGTGTAAAAGTTGCTTGTGAATTTTTGCTACATAAGGTTTGCCCAATGTTTATATCTTCAATCCGGAATTTACGCTTTTCGTCGTATTAACTTTATTATGTTTTCTGATTTATAGTAGGGTAGGCGTTATCCGGGCGGCGTTTTTGGCGCGGAAGCCTGTTTGCCGCTGTTCTTATAGCAGGGCAGGTCGTGACAGGAGTGGCGTGAATAATGTCATTCACTGTGGAATATTTTAATTAATTTTTTAATGGTTTATTTTTGGAATAAATAGTTATCAGGTATAGCCTGATAAAAATATATTTTATAAATACCTCGCCCTGAGATTTTTCTTAAAAGGCATGACTCAAATTATTGTGCTAGACCTCACCAAATAATTGCGGTACTTTTTCATAGTATCCTGAAGACTGGCCCGACTGCGACACTGATTAAAATGGTGGCAATATGATAATTGGCGTTTGCGAGAGCGGACCTGCGGCAAGAAAAATTCAAACCGCAAATATCATACCTCGGGTTTCCGGTGCGGGAAGCGGTGAATTATCTTTATCAAACCAAAAAATGAGCGCGGCCAGAGCAATCAGAATATTCCTTATTCTTGACGGGAGGCGCTATTTTCTCTGCGAATGTCCGGCTATTCATCCTGTAAGAAATGCTGCCATTGTTATCAAAAACTATTCTTTATTGGCTGCATTACGCAGAATTCAGTCAGCGTCAACGTGGACGCAACGTAGGTGTATTAAGAAAAGTCGCACTCCCAATGCCGATCTTTTGTTCAGGAAGCGGACAGGCTTCGCCCGGTTGAGTAAAATCGCCTTAAAAGGTGTGGCCATAAACCCGTTTTTAAGACTTCTCCCGGTATCAGTAAATAACGTATCGGCAGATCCTGTAGGCTGCCTTTTTAAGGCTGTCAAAAGCAGCATCCTGAACAACGTGGGAAGCTTAACCCAGGCAGAAGCGACAGCATAAGTAAAAGAGTATTTACGATGCTTGCTTTTATGACCATAACAAAATGCTTCTGTTAAAAAGCGATTTTTTTACGAGGGGAAGTGAAAACGCGAAAAGGCGTTCATTTATTCAATAAATGATGTAGGCAGGAAGCGCATTGGTGAGAATATTCCTGGAGTGCTGCCGGTTTCCTGCTCGCCATCATGAGTGACGTTTTTCATTTCACTTCCCATTTTCAGTGGATAATCTATTTTATGCTTTATATTAAGAAATCAAGGGTAAGCCAATGAATTCCATCTTATTATCGGTGATCATACCGGCATTCAATGTGCGTGAGTATATTATTGAATGTATCGATTCACTGACAGAGCAGGTTTCCATTCCTTACGAAATCATCGTGGTTAACGATGGTTCCACGGATGGCACCGGGACGCTTGTTGAGCAGCATTACGCCGCTAACGATTCGGTTACCGTCATCACCACCCAGAATCAGGGCGCGGGTTTAGCCAGAGATACCGGTATCGCGGCGGCAAAGGGAGACTATCTCTTTTTCTGCGATCCGGATGACATTGTGTGCGAGGGGATGTTCAGCGAGTTTAGCGACGTTATCAACGCCCATCCTGAAACGGACCTGTTTTGCTTTAACTCAATAACCTTCGTTGAAGAGCAGCCTGAAAGAACCCAGTTTAAGGTCAGGCATACGCTGTCAGGGTTGACGCAGGCCCGCGAGGTGCTTTCCTCCCTGCTGGCAAACGGTCGCTACACTTCTGCGGCATGGAACTATATCGTCAGAAAAGCGCTGGTTATTAAGCATCAGCTGAGCTTCCACGATCGGGTTCATGAGGATCACTGCTTCACGCTCGGCGCATTTCTGCACGCCGGTCAGGCATGGGTGAGTAAGGAAACCTACTACAGGCAGCGTATCCGCAACGGTTCCCTGACCAACAGCCATAAACCGGACCACTATTTTCAGGCGCGCTATGATGCCTTTACCCAATCTCTCGATGTGCTGAGCGCCAACACGGACAACAGCCCGCTGTCACAGCGCATCCGCAGAAACTATCTGCTGCATTCGTTCCGGCTGATGATCTATATCTCGATGTACAACCGTACCGATGTGCCGCCTCCGGTGATCGATGCGATTCGCGTTCTGGGCCGTAATATCCGTCCTGAAAATCTGAAAGAGAGGCTTCTTTTACGGCATCCGAAGCAATTTATTTTGCTACAGAAAATTAAAACCGCTAATGAAATGAGACGCACGGCGACCGCCTGAGCCGGCCTGGGTTACTGACTGCTTAAAAAATTAACGTTGAGGTTTATGTGGCAAGAGTTCTCGATAAGTCTTTACTTATCAACATATTTTCATTATTAGCCTATCGCGGGACTTCCATGTTGTTCCCGCTGCTTACGCTGCCCTATCTGGCCCGAACGCTCGGCGTCAGCCAGATGGGCGTACTGGCGCTGGCGATTGCCTGCGTCCTCTATTGCAGTACGATTGCAGACTGGGGCTTTAACGTCTTTACCACCAAGAGCATTGCTCATCACCGCGATGATAAAGAGCAGGTGACGAACATTTTCTGGTCGACGTTTAACGCCAAGCTGATGCTGATTACGCTGACGGCCGGCGTCCTGCTGGCGGTGACCTGGTTCAACCCTGACTGGCATTATCTGTTCTGGGTGGTGCTGGCGAACGCGACCACGCTGATTGGCTCACTGTTCTCATTTGGCTGGCTGATGCAGGGCTATGAAAAGCTGGGCAAAACGGCGACGATCTCCACGCTGGGCAATTTCTGCGCCATCCCGCTGACTTTCCTGCTGGTGCACGGTCCGGAAGATACCTGGCTGGCCGCGCTGATCCCGGGCCTGACGTCGGTAATCAGCGCGCTGATCACGCTGAAATTCGTGGTCGATATGAAGGTTATTGGCCGCTACCGGTTCCAGTTTGCTGAAATCCGCAAACGCCTGTCGGAAAGTACCGATATCTTTATCGCCATTGCCGGTGCCAATCTGTTTAACAGTATTAACGTACTGATTCTGGCGATCTTTACTTCGCACTATGCTATCGGTATTTACAACGGAGCGGACAGGCTGCGCAAAGCGGCAAATTCGGTACCGGAGCAGATCGGCAACGCCTTTTTCCCGCGCGTCAGCTATCTCTTTGGCCGTGACAGGAATGCGGCGATCGCCGCCACCCGCAAAAGTCTGAGCCTGTCGTTCCTGCTGAGCCTGGCTATCGTTATCTTCACCTGGTGCTTTGCCGATGAGATTGTCCGCATCCTGTTGGGCAAAGATTTTCTGCCGTCGGTGGACGTCCTGAAAGTGCTGGTGCTTTGCTTCCTGTTCGGCAATATCGCCTATCCGGCAGGGCTGCAGATCCTGATCCCGCACGGGCTGTCGCGTCAGCGTACGGTGATTATCGTCGCCGCTGGCCTGCTGAATATTCCCGTTTGCTGCTTCCTGGCCTGGCAGTACGGCGCGATCGGCGCAGCATGGTCGATGGTTATTGCCGAAGTGTTTATCTGTACGGGGATTTTCTACCTGATTGTGAAACACAAAATTTTGCAGGAATACCTGCGTGGCGGTCAGAAAGTCGAGGCCGTGAAGGAATAAGCGACTGATGCTGTCTGGCCCGCCTGGGCCAGACAGCGAATTACCGATTCATCTACGCCTGGCCACTTTGTAGCGCCCATACCGCCGCCTCCACCCGCGATTTCAGCTTCATCTTCTTCAGCAGATGCTTAACGTGAACCTTAACGGTACTCTCCGTGATTGACAGCTTGCGGGCGATCGCTTTATTGGTCATTCCCAGCGTGATGAGCTTAAGGATGTCGCGCTCGCGGCGGGTCAGCTGCTCAATATCTCGCTCTTCGACTGGGCGGTTTTCGCGCAGGCTTGCCACCAGCACGTTGGTCAGCGTTTCGCTCAGCACCATCTGTCCCGCCGCTGCCTGATGGAGTGACTTCAGCAGCTCTTCCGGTTCCATATCCTTCAGCAGGTAGCCATCCGCGCCGCGTTTGAGGGCATTCACCACATCATCCTCATGATTAGAAACGCTGAACACCACAATCCGGCCTGAAAGGTCAATGGTGCGCAGCTGTACCAGCGTATCCAGCCCATTCATGCCGGGCATATTCAAATCGAGCAGGATCAGATCGGGATCGTGCAGACCGGCCAGTTCAACGCCCTGTACGCCGTTACTGGCTTCGGCCACGACTTGCAGACGATCGTCCAGTCCGATCAGCTGCTTTACGCCGTTACGCAGCATCGGGTGATCGTCAATCAGTAATATGGAGGCGGCTTCTTCTCTCACTCGGCTCTGTCCCATTTGGTCGGTGCCACGGCTTGCCGGGCAGGAATTACTCAGATTTAGCGCTATTTTACCTGTTGTGGCTGCTAACCCCATACTACCAAAGAGGTAACCATTAATTTCCATTAATGGCATTTAGCTGACGGCGTAGAAGAGGTTTTGTTTCTAATAATTTGATTATATGAGTATTTAATTCACCGCGCTAACTACTCATTAAGGGTGTGAGTGAGATTTATGGCGCTAAATTACCCGTCCTCTCGTTGATGTACGTCAACCTGCTGGTGTGGTGCGGTGCGCAGGATGTGAGGCGATATTACCTTGTCTGTGAGAAAATTATGTCGCAAATTTCATCTTCACCCACTAAGTATAGCGGTCCGGTGATTGAGGACTGGCAGCCCGATAACCCGGAGTTCTGGGAAAATTACGGTAAACGCATTGCCAACCGTAACCTCTGGATTTCCGTCTATTGTCTGCTGCTTTCCTTCTGCGTCTGGATGTTATTCAGTGCTGTAGCCGTTAATCTTAATAAGGTCGGTTTTAATTTTACAACAGACCAGCTCTTCCTGCTGACTGCGCTGCCCGCCGTCTCCGGGGCCCTGCTGCGTGTCCCTTACTCCTTTGTTATTCCGCTGTTCGGGGGACGTCGCTGGACGGCCTTCAGTACCGGTATTTTGCTGATCCCCTGCCTGTGGCTTGGCTTTGCCGTACAGAATCCCGCCACCTCTTATTTCACCTTCATTCTGATTGCGCTTCTGTGTGGTTTTGCCGGTGCGAATTTTGCCTCCAGCATGGGCAATATCAGCTTTTTCTTTCCGAAAGCGCGGCAGGGTGGGGCGCTCGGCATCAATGGCGGCCTGGGGAACCTCGGCGTCAGCGTGATGCAGTTCTTCGCGCCGCTGGCGATTTCATTTGGCATTTTCAGCTTCTTCGGCGGCGGTGTCCAGCAGGCCGGTAACGGTGAGATGCTCTGGCTGGAAAATGCGGCCTGGATGTGGGTACCTTTCCTGGCGGTCGCCACCCTGGCAGCCTGGTTCGGTATGAACGATCTTACGGCGGCTAAATCGTCGCTTAAGGAGCAGCTGCCGGTGCTGAAGCGCCCCCATCTGTGGGTGATGGCGCTGCTTTATCTGGCGACGTTCGGCTCGTTTATCGGTTTTTCCGCCGGTTTTGCGATGCTCTCAAAAACTCAGTTTCCTGATGTGGTGATCCTGCGCTACGCCTTTTTTGGTCCGCTTCTGGGGGCGCTGGCCCGCTCGGCGGGGGGAATGCTTTCCGACAAGTTTGGCGGGATCCGCGTCACGCTGCTCAATTTTATTGTGATGGCCATTTTTACCGCGCTGCTGTTCTTCACGCTGCCGGGCGGCAGCCAGCCGGGCTCCTTCATCGCTTTTTATGCCGTCTTTATGGTGCTGTTTATCAACGCCGGACTGGGTAGCGGCTCCACGTTCCAGATGATTGCGGTGATATTCCGTAAGCATACTCTCGAACGCGTGAAGGCCGAAGGGGGCAGCGATGAAAAAGCGCAGCGTGAAGCGGTAACGGAAACCTCTGCGGCGCTGGGGTTCATCTCCGCCATTGGCGCACTGGGAGGATTCTTTATTCCGCAGACCTTTGGCATGTCGCTGGCCATGACCGGTTCTCCGGCCAACGCCATGAAAGTGTTCCTGGTCTTCTACGTCGTTTGTGTGGCGATCACCTGGCTGGTTTACGGACGTAAAAAAGCCGGCTGATGAGCGTTACCGGCGCGCTGGCCTGAGCTTCAGCAGCGCGCCGGGTTGCTACTACTCCTAAATAGCCGGTGGTGGCTTGGGGGAATTGAGAAACCGGTCGTTTAGCGATTTTTGCATTATATATCAGTATATTGACAGCATTCTTTACGCTAACCCTTTAGTGGTATCCTGACTAAAATCCTCGGTTTTTCCTCTGGTTTCTGTTGATCCCTATCAATCTGCCGCTTCTGCACGACCAGTACGCTTGCCCACAGATTAAGCAATGTCATTTGAGTACCCCTGTCACTACAGGGCCTTCAGGAGAATTCCGGATGAGCAAATTTCTCGATCGGTTTCGCTATTTCAAACAGTTAGCGGAACCTTTTTCTGGCAATCATGGCCAGACCCTTAATGCCAACCGTGACTGGGAAGATGGTTACCGCAGCCGCTGGCAGCACGATAAAATTGTCCGCTCGACCCATGGGGTGAACTGCACCGGATCGTGCAGCTGGAAGATTTATGTAAAAAACGGCCTGGTGACCTGGGAAACTCAGCAGACCGACTATCCGCGCACCCGCCCCGATCTCCCTAACCATGAGCCACGCGGCTGCCCGCGCGGCGCCAGCTACTCCTGGTATCTCTACAGCGCCAACCGCCTGAAGTATCCTCTGATGCGTAAGCGTCTGATTAAGCTCTGGCGTGAAGCAAAGGCGCAGCATAGCGATCCTGTTGACGCATGGGGTTCTATCGTCAGCGATCCTGAAAAGGCCAAAAGCTATAAAATCGCCCGCGGGCGCGGCGGCTTCGTACGTTCAAGCTGGCAGGAAGTGAATGAGCTGATTGCCGCCTCCAACGTCTATACGGCAAAAACCTTCGGCCCGGACCGCATTATGGGCTTCTCGCCTATTCCGGCAATGTCGATGGTCTCCTACGCCGCCGGGGCACGTTACCTTTCCCTGATTGGCGGAACCTGCCTCAGCTTCTATGACTGGTACTGTGACCTGCCGCCCGCCTCGCCGATGACCTGGGGCGAACAGACCGACGTGCCGGAATCCGCCGACTGGTATAACTCCTCTTACATTATGGCCTGGGGCTCTAACGTGCCGCAGACCCGTACGCCGGATGCCCATTTCTTCACGGAGGTGCGTTATAAAGGCACCAAAACCGTGGCGGTCACGCCAGACTATGCGGAAGTCGCCAAGCTGTGCGATCAGTGGCTGAACCCGAAACAGGGGACGGACAGCGCAATGGCGCTGGCGATGGGCCACGTCATGCTGAAAGAGTTCCACCTCGATCGTGAAGTGAGCTATTTCCGTGACTACGTACGCCGCTACACCGATATGCCGATGCTGGTGCTGCTGGAACCGCGTGAAGGCGGTCATTACGCCGCAGGCCGTATGCTGCGCGCCAGCGATCTGCTCGGTAACCTGGGCCAGGAAAATAACCCCGAATGGAAAACCATCGCTATCAATCAGGCCGATGGCGAGCTGGTGGCGCCGCAGGGCTCTATCGGCTATCGCTGGGGCGAAAAGGGCAAATGGAACCTTGAGCAGCGCGACGGTAAATCGCAGCAGGAAGTGGCGCTACAGCTCAGCCTGCTTGGCAGCCACGACGCGGTCGCCGACGTCGGCTTTCCCTACTTTGGCGGCACGGAAAGTGAAAACTTTAACAGTGTGGCGCTGGAAGAGATCCTGCTGCATAAGCTGCCGGTTAAACGGCTCCAGCTTGCTGACGGTAGCGAAGCGCTGGTCGCCAGCATTTATGACCTGACGCTGGCGAACTACGGCCTCGATCGCGGTCTGGATGACGCGAACTGCGCGGGCAGCTATGACGATGTGAAGGCCTACAGCCCCGCCTGGGCGGAGCAGATCACCGGCGTATCGCGCCAGAATATTATCCGCATCGCCCGCGAATTTGCGGAAAACGCGGAGAAAACCCACGGTCGCTCCATGATTATTGTCGGTGCCGGTATGAACCACTGGTATCACATGGATATGAACTACCGCGGCCTGATCAATATGCTGATCTTCTGCGGCTGCGTCGGTCAGAGCGGCGGCGGCTGGGCACACTATGTGGGGCAGGAAAAGCTGCGTCCGCAAACCGGCTGGACGCCGCTGGCCTTTGCCCTCGACTGGCAGCGTCCGCCACGCCATATGAACAGCACCTCGTTCTTCTATAACCACTCCAGCCAGTGGCGCTACGAAACGGTGACCACCCGCGATCTGCTCTCGCCGCTGGCGGATAAAACCCGCTTTACCGGCAGCCTGATCGACTTCAACGTGCGTTCCGAACGGATGGGCTGGCTGCCTTCTGCGCCTCAGCTTAACACCAACCCGCTGCATCTGGCCGCGCAGGCAAAAGCCGCCGGTCAGTCGCCGGTCGACTTTACCGTTGAGAGCCTGAAGCAGGGCACGCTTCGTTTCGCGGCTGAACAGCCCGATGACCCACAGAACTTTCCGCGTAATCTCTTTGTCTGGCGCTCCAACCTGCTTGGCTCCTCCGGTAAAGGGCATGAGTACATGCTGAAATACCTGCTGGGCACCGAGCACGGCATTCAGGGTAAAGATCTGGGCGTACAGGGCGGCGTGATGCCGGAAGAGGTGGAATGGCTGGATAACGGCGGCGAAGGCAAGCTGGATCTGGTAGTGACGCTCGATTTCCGTATGTCCAGCACCTGCCTCTATTCCGACATCGTGCTGCCGACGGCGACCTGGTATGAGAAGGACGATATGAATACCTCGGATATGCATCCGTTTATTCATCCGCTTTCGGCGGCCGTCGATCCCGCCTGGGAGTCAAAAAGCGACTGGGAAATTTACAAGGGGATCGCTAAAGCCTTCTCGGAGGTCTGCGTAGGCCACCTCGGTCAGGAGACCGATATTGTTACGCTGCCGGTTCAGCATGACTCACCGGCAGAACTGGCGCAGCCGTTTGACGTTAAAGACTGGAAAAAAGGCGAATGCGATCTGATTCCAGGTAAAACCGCGCCGCACATTATTGCGGTGGAGCGTGATTACCCGGCGACCTGGGAGCGCTTTACCTCCGTCGGCCCCTTGCTGGACAAGCTGGGCAACGGCGGCAAGGGCATCAGCTGGAACACCCAGACGGAAGTCGATTTCCTGAAAAAACTTAACTACGTCAAGGCGGACGGCCCGGCGGCGGGACGCCCGAACATCGACACCGCCATTGATGCGGCGGAGATGATCCTGGCGCTGGCACCCGAAACCAACGGTCAGGTCGCGGTAAAAGCCTGGCAGGCGCTGAGCGACATCACCGGTCGCGATCACTCTCACCTGGCGCTGAATAAAGAAGATGAGAAAATCCGCTTCCGCGATATTCAGGCGCAGCCGCGCAAGATTATCTCCAGCCCAACATGGTCAGGTCTGGAAGATGAGCATGTCTCCTATAACGCCTGTTATACCAACGTTCATGAGCTGATCCCCTGGCGTACCCTCAGCGGCCGCCAGCAGATCTATCAGGATCACGAATGGATGCGCGCCTTTGGCGAGAGCCTGCTGGTTTACCGTCCGCCGATCGATACCCGTGCGGCCAAACCGCTGCTGAATAAAAAGCCGAACGGCAACCCCGAGAAGGCGCTTAACTTCCTGACGCCGCACCAGAAATGGGGCATCCACTCCACCTACAGCGATAACCTGCTGATGCTGACGCTGTCGCGCGGCGGCCCTATCGTCTGGATGAGTGAGGATGACGCGAAAGAGCTGGGCATCGTGGATAACGACTGGATCGAGGTGTTTAACGCCAACGGCGCGCTGACCGCCCGTGCGGTGGTCAGCCAGCGTATTCCTGCCGGAATGACCATGATGTATCACGCGCAGGAACGCATTGTAAATATCCCCGGCTCGGAGATCACCAGCCAGCGCGGCGGGATACACAACTCGGTGACGAGAGCCTGCCCGAAACCGACCCATATGATCGGCGGCTACGCGCAGCTTTCCTACGGCTTTAACTACTACGGCACCGTCGGCTCCAACCGTGATGAGTTCGTGGTGGTCAGAAAGATGAATAACATTAACTGGTTAGACGGCGAAGGTAACGACGATTGCCAGGGCAGCCAGCAGGAGAAAAAGCAATGAAAATTCGTTCGCAAGTCGGCATGGTGCTGAACCTGGACAAATGCATCGGATGCCATACCTGTTCGGTTACCTGTAAAAATGTCTGGACCAGCCGTGAAGGGATGGAGTACGCCTGGTTTAACAACGTGGAAAGCAAACCGGGCGTGGGCTATCCGCAGGCCTGGGAAGATCAGGAGAAGTGGAAGGGCGGCTGGATCCGTAAAATCAACGGTAAGCTGGAACCGCGTATGGGCAACCGCGTGGGTCTGCTGTCGAAGATTTTTGCCAACCCGGATGTTCCGGCGCTGGATGACTACTACGAGCCGTTTGACTTCGACTACCAGCATCTGCACACCGCCCCGGCGGGTAAGCACCAGCCGATCGCCCGTCCGCGCTCGCTGATTACCGGCCAGCGGATGAAGAAGATCGAAAATGGCCCGAACTGGGAAGAGATCCTCGGCGGCGAGTTTGAAAAGCGCAGCAAGGATAAAAACTTCGATCATATCCAGAAAGAGATGTACGGCCAGTTTGAAAACACCTTCATGATGTATCTGCCGCGCCTGTGCGAGCACTGCCTGAATCCGGCGTGCGTGGCAACCTGTCCGAGCGGTGCGATCTACAAGCGCGGCGAAGATGGCATCGTGCTGATCGATCAGGATAAATGTCGCGGCTGGCGCATGTGCCTGACCGGCTGTCCTTACAAAAAAATCTACTTTAACTGGAAAAGCGGCAAGTCAGAAAAATGCATCTTCTGCTATCCGCGCATCGAAGCGGGGCAGCCAACCGTCTGTTCAGAAACCTGCGTAGGGCGTATCCGTTACCTGGGCGTGATGCTCTATGACGCCGATCGCATTGAAGAAGCGGCATCAACGGAGCATGAAAAAGATCTCTATCAGCGCCAGATGGATATCTTCCTCGATCCAAACGATCCAGCAGTGATCGAAGAGGCGCTTAAAGCGGGTATCCCGCAGAGCGTGATTGACGCCGCACAGCGTTCGCCGGTCTATAAAATGGCGATGGAATGGAAGCTGGCGCTGCCGCTGCACCCGGAATACCGCACGCTGCCGATGGTCTGGTATGTGCCGCCGCTGTCGCCGATTCAGTCTGCGGCGGATGCGGGCGCGCTGGCCCATACCGGCGTGCTGCCGGATGTGGAAAGCCTGCGCATTCCGGTTAAGTATCTCGCCAACCTGCTGACTGCTGGCGATACCGCTCCGGTGCTGCTGGCGCTGAAGCGTATGCTGGCGATGCGCCACTATAAGCGTGCCGAAACGGTGGAAGGCGAAGTCGATACCCGTGCGCTGGAGCAGGTGGGTCTGACCGAAGCGCAGGCGCAGGAGATGTACCGCTATCTCGCTATCGCCAACTACGAAGATCGCTTCGTCATTCCCTCCAGCCACCGTGAGCTGGCGCGTGAAGCCTTCCCTGAAAGTAAAGGGTGCGGTTTCAGCTTCGGCGACGGCTGCCACGGTAGCGACGGCAAGTTCAACCTGTTTAACAGCCGCCGCATCGACGCGATCGACGTATCGCAGAAAACGGCGCGCCGGGAGGATGCCTCATGATTGCCCTTCGCGTGATTGCCCGCCTGCTGGACTACCCGGACGAGGCGTTATTTAACCACCATGCTGAACTGATTGAAGCGCTGGAGCCGGCAAGCGAAATGAACCTGCGGCACAGCGCCCGCCTGGTGATTTTTATCCAGAAGCTCTGTTCCCGGCCGCTGCTGGACGTGCAGGCCGAATACTGCGAGCTGTTCGATCGCGGCAGAGCCACCTCGCTGCTGCTGTTTGAACACGTTCACGGCGAGTCGCGCGATCGCGGCCAGGCGATGGTGGATTTGCTGGAGCAGTACCGCGCCGATGGCCTGGAACTGGACTCCAGAGAGCTGCCGGACTTCCTGCCGCTCTATCTGGAATATCTGGCGAACGGCAGCGCTGATCGCGCGCGCGAAGGCCTGAATGACATCGTGCCGATTCTGGCGCTGCTTGCCGCAAGGCTGCAGCAGCGTGAAAGCCCGTATGCCGTGCTGTTTGATGCGCTGCTCTCCCTGTCCGGGGCGGACGTGGCGACGGAGAGCCTGCAAACGCAGGTAGAGAAAGAGGCCCGTGATGACACCCCGGCAGCGCTGGATGCCGTCTGGGAAGAGGAGCAGATTAAGTTCCTCGGTGAGCAGGGCTGCGCGTCGGCGCAGCAGGCCGCGCATCAGCGTCGCTTTGCCGGAGCGGTTGCGCCTCAGTATCTGGACGTGGCCCAGGCCACAACGCGATCCACAGGAAGCTAATCATGCAATTCTTATCACAGTTCTTTTTTGATATTTATCCCTATATCGCCGGTACGGTATTCCTGGTGGGCAGCTGGCTGCGCTATGACTACGGTCAGTACAGCTGGCGGGCAGGATCGAGCCAGATGCTTGATAAAAAAGGTATGCGTCTGGCCTCTAACCTGTTCCATATCGGCATCATCGGCATCTTTTTCGGCCATATCGTCGGTATGCTGACGCCGCACTGGATGTATGAATCCTTCCTGCCAATTGATGTAAAGCAGAAGCTGGCGATGATTGCCGGGGGGATCTTCGGGCTGATGACGCTGGTGGGCGGTGGGCTGCTGCTTAAACGCCGTCTGACCAATCCCCGCGTGCGGGCCACCAGCAGCTTTGGCGATATCATGATCATCACGCTGCTGGTGGTGCAGGTATGCCTGGGTCTGTTGACAATCCCATTCTCCGCCCAGCATATGGACGGCAGTGAGATGATGAAGCTGGTGGGCTGGGCGCAGGCCGTGGTCACCTTCCAGGGGAACGCCTCAGCGCATCTTGAGGGCGTGGCGCCGATTTTCCGCCTGCATATGGTGCTGGGCATGACGCTGTTCCTGCTGTTCCCATTCTGCCGCCTGGTGCATATCTGGAGCGCGCCGGTAGAGTATCTTACCCGCCGCTATCAGTTGGTGCGTAACCGCCGCTAGCGGATAACATCCAGCGAGGCGCCGTAGGCTAATGACTAAGTGCTGGCGCCGGGAACAGGGCCTGCTCGTAAAGACGCAAAAAGCATCGTCCCTGATAGCCCGGCCCGCGCCGTCCATGGCGCGGGACGCTTTACTCCCCGTCCCTGTTCCCGGAGCCAACGTTTGTCAGCAGTCTGAGGCCGGATATTCCGGCCTTTTTTCTGCCTGATAAGCGGCATTCTGTTTCCCGCTTACGGCATTAAAATCCGCACGCTGAGCGAAAAAGGTTGCTTCCGGCCGCGCTTCTTAAACTTGCCCAGCCCAGCCCAGCCCAGCCCAGCCCAGCCCAGCCCAGCCCAGCCCAGCCCAGCCCAGCCCAGTGCAGGCTGGCGCCTCCCCGCCCGCCGTATTTCCGCCAGGCTTCCCGTCGCTTCCGCCTTAACCTCTGCCAAATATGGCGATCACCGAATCCAGATGCGTCTTCATCGCTTTTTTCGCCGCGCGGGGATCGCGGGCTTTCAGCGCATTGAGGATCGCAAGATGTTCATATTCCGACCGGTGGGGCATATCCTGCGGCGCGTAATGCTGTTGCAGACTGCGGAACATCGTGCCGTAACGATGCCCCAGCAAATGGGCGATGATAAAGGCATAGGCCGGATTGCCGCTGGCCTGGGCAATGCGGATATGAAACAGCCTGTCGCCGGGATGAGTCGCTGAACCTTGCCGGTTATCCCGGCAGTTCTGCTCAAAAGCCTGCACGATCAACGTAAGTTCCTCATCTGAAGCGTGCCGGGCCGCCAGCGCAGCCGTTTCAGGTTCGATCAACCTTCGCGTTTGCAGCAGGGAAAAAGGAGGAAGCTCGGCGCTGAAGTCGAGCTGGATAGCCAGTTCATCATCCACATCGACCCACTGATTACGCCCCGCCTGCGCCATTACCGGCTCCCCAGAGGCGGGACTGGCAGATTGTGACCTGACGATCACCCCATTCCCTACACGCACGTCAACCAGGCCGATGACCTCCAGCGCAATCAGCGCTTCCCGCACCGAAGCGCGGCTGACCTGAAGCTGGCTCGCCAGTTCACGTTCTGCGGGAAGGCGACTGCCGGGCGGAAATTCGCCGCTGTCGATCAGCCGCTTAAGCTGATCGGCAATTTGTCGGTAGATCCTTGGATTCTCTAATTTTTTTATTGGCATAGCCCACCAGCGGATATTTTAGTTAAGCGATTCAGCCAGCATTTACCGGAAAATTTCCTTGCCGCTTTGTTTTTAAAATGTGAAAAATTGGTTAACGAAAGCGCAGTTTAAGGCTGAATATGCCCCCGATCGTAGCAAAAGGGCAATCTTTAAAACGCTTTTTTTCACCCTTAATGGCCTGACCATTAGTCCTTTACCTGAAGGAAACGCTATGGATCTTCAAGGCAAGAAAGTGCTGATCACCGCCGCAGGGCAGGGAATTGGCTTCAATACGGCGGTTTTATTTGCCCGCTCCGGCGCAGAGGTTATTGCGACGGACATCAATATTTCGCGCCTGACTGATATCCAGCGCGTTACCGGCAGGGTACTGGACGTTACCGACCCTGTCGCCATCCGTGCGCTGGCTGAAGAGGTGGGCACCATAGATGTGCTGTTTAACTGCGCCGGCGTGGTGCATAGCGGCGACATTCTCAGCTGCAAAGAAGAGGAGTGGCAGTTCGCGCTCGATCTGAACGTAACGGCGATGTTCCATACGATCCGGGCATTTCTCCCCGGCATGCTGGCGCAGCAAAGCGGCTCTATCATCAATATGTCTTCGGTGGCGTCCAGCGTAAAAGGGGTGCCTAACCGCTTCGCCTACAGCACCTCGAAAGCCGCCGTGATCGGCCTGACGCGCTCGGTCGCCGCCGACTATGTCGCCAGAGGCATCCGCTGTAACGCTATCTGTCCCGGTACGGTCGAATCACCCTCGCTTCAGCAGCGCATCGCAGCGCAGGCGGCGGCGGAAGGGCGTAGCGAAGAAGAGGTTTACCAGGCATTTGTGGCGAGGCAGCCGATTGGCCGCATCGGCAGAACCGAAGAGATCGCCGAACTTGCCCGCTATCTCGCCTCGGATGCCAGCGCTTACACTACCGGTGCGGTGCACATCATTGACGGCGGCTGGAGCAACTAATCCGCCTTTTAGCCTTTTACCGATCTGAGGAGAAGTCATGAAATTATTACGCTACGGCCAGCCTGGTCAGGAACGTCCGGCGATGCTTGATCCGCAGGGCAGGCTGCGCGATTTGTCAGAGGTGATTGACGATCTGGCCGGGGGCGCGCTACTGCCCGCATCACTGGATAAACTCCGTCAGATCGCCCCCGAGACGCTGCCGCTGGTGGACGGTTCGCCGCGCATCGGCGCCTGCGTGGGGCAGGTCGGCAAGTTTATCTGCATCGGCCTTAACTATGCTGACCACGCCGCTGAAACCGGGGCGGAAATCCCGAAAGAGCCGGTTATTTTCAGCAAATGGACCAGCGCTATCGTCGGACCGAACGATGCGGTCGAGATCCCGCGGGACTCGGTGAAAACCGACTGGGAAGTGGAGCTGGGCGTGGTGATTGGCACCGGCGGCCGCTACATCAGCGAGGCCGATGCGCTGTCGCACGTTGCCGGTTACTGCGTAATTAATGACGTGTCAGAACGTGAGTTTCAGATTGAGCGGGGCGGCACATGGGATAAGGGCAAAGGCTGCGATACCTTCGGCCCGCTCGGCCCCTGGCTGGTGACCACGGATGAGATCCCCGATCCGCACAACCTGAACCTGTGGCTGGAAGTCGATGGCAAACGCTATCAGAACGGCAACACCAGCACGATGGTGTTTAAGATTCCGGAAATTATCAGCTATCTCAGCCGCTTTATGAGCCTGCAGCCGGGCGATGTCATCTCAACCGGTACGCCGCCGGGCGTCGGAATGGGACAAAAGCCACCGGTCTATCTGCGCGCCGGTCAGGAAATGCGCCTCGGCATCGAAGGACTGGGTGAGCAGCACCAGTTAACCAAACAGGCCTGAATCACGATTAGTCAAAGGAAGCTCTCATGACAACGATCACGGCATTGCGCGTCGAAGACGTGCGTTTTCCCACTTCCCTGTCGCTGGATGGTTCCGACGCCATGAACCCCGATCCCGACTATTCGGCCGCCTATGTGATTCTGGAAACCGACAACCCGGCGCTGAGCGGACACGGCCTGACTTTTACCATCGGGCGCGGCAATGATATTTGCTGCGCAGCGATCCGCGCGCTGACGCATCAGGTCGTGGGGCGTAACCTGGCGGACATTGCGGCGGATATGGGCGCGTTCTGGCGTGATTTCACCAGTGACAGCCAGCTGCGCTGGATTGGCCCGGATAAAGGGGCTATTCATCTGGCCACCGGCGCGGTGATCAATGCCGTCTGGGACTTATGGAGCAAGGCGGAGGGCAAACCGCTGTGGCGGCTGGTGGCGGATATGTCCCCCGAAGAGCTGGTACGCTGCATCGATTTCCGCTACATCACCGACTGTATTACGCCGGAAGAGGCGCTGACGCTGCTGCAACAG
Source organism: Pantoea sp. FN060301 (assembly GCA_050410775.1). Taxonomy (GTDB): domain Bacteria; phylum Pseudomonadota; class Gammaproteobacteria; order Enterobacterales; family Enterobacteriaceae; genus Erwinia. The sequence continues at coordinate 3,154,943 of CP191229.1, read as the reverse complement.
CGGGCGGATAACAAAGATCAACGGCTCGCCTCCCTGCTGGCGGAAGGCTACCCCTGTTACACCACGTCGGCGGGCTGGCTGGGCTACCCGGACGATAAACTCCGCCACCTTTGCCAGCAGGCGGTGGATGCCGGATTTGACTACCTGAAGCTGAAGGTGGGCCGGGATCTGGAAGATGATATCCGCCGGGTCACCATCGCCCGCGAAGTCATCGGGCCGGACCGTAAACTGATGATTGATGCCAATCAGGTCTGGGAAACCGGTGAGGCAATCGCCTGGGTCAATAAGCTGGCCTTTGCCAGACCCTGGTTTATTGAGGAGCCGACCAGCCCGGACGACATTGAGGGCCACCGGCGCATCCGCGAGAATATCGCGCCGGTCAAGGTTGCTACCGGGGAGATGTGCCAGAACCGCATTATGTTCAAACAGTTCATTATGCGGGAAGCCATTGACGTGGTGCAGATAGATGCCTGCCGCATGGGCGGCGTCAATGAAATCCTCGCCGTTATGCTGATGGCGGCAAAATATGATTTGCCGGTTTGCCCACATGCGGGCGGCGTTGGCCTTTGCGAATACGTTCAGCATCTGTCGATGATCGACTATCTCTGCATTGCCGGCACGCATGAAGGGCGGGTGACTGAATATGTCGACCATCTGCACGAACACTTTATTCATCCGTGCGTCATCAAAGATGCGGCCTACATGCCGCCAGAGCATCCCGGTTTCTCCATTGAGATGTTCCCGGCCTCGATTGAACAATACCGGTTTGTCGCTCAGGCGCCGCTCTGATGACGCTGAAAATTGACGCTCACCATCATCTCTGGCGCTACAGCCCGGATGAATATCGCTGGATAAGCGATGAGATGCCGGCGCTGAAGCACGATTTTTTGCCTGTACAGCTAATGGGGCCGCTGGCGGCGGCGCAGATTGATGGCACCGTGCTGGTACAGGCGAGGCAGACGGCTGAGGAAACGGCCTGGCTGCTCGGTCAGGCAAAAGAGTGTGAGCAGGTACGCGCCGTGGTGGGCTGGGTGGCGCTGACGGCGCGCGACCTGCCGCAGCAGCTGGAAGCGTACCAGCAGGAACCGCTGCTGCGCGGCTTTCGCCATCTGATCCAGGATGAGGCCGATCCTGACGGCTGGATGAGGCAGGATAAGGTGAACGCCGGGCTGCAACGTGTCCAACAGCAGAATTACGTTTACGATCTGCTGGTCACGCACCGCCATCTGGCTGAAGCCGCGCGCTTTGCCGCACGCCACGATCGAGCGTCGATTGTGCTCGATCATCTGGGCAAACCCGATCTTGCCGCAGGCGCAAAAGCCTGGGCGGCGCAGATTGCGCCGCTGGCCGCGTTGCCGCACGTCAGCTGTAAAATCTCGGGCCTGCTGACCGAACCCAGGCCGCCTGGCTGTGAAGCTGACGATCTGCTGCCTTTTTATGACGCCGCGCTGACGGCTTTTGGCAGCGAACGACTGCTGGTGGGGTCGGACTGGCCGGTCTGCTTACTGGCGGGAAGCTATGAGGCGGCATGGCAGTCTGGCGAACAGGCTTTTGCGGCTCTCTCTGCCAGCGAGCAGGCGGCCATTCTCGGCGGAAATGCCTGCCGCATCTACGGGATAAACGGAGTAACGGCATGAACCTTCATCTTGAGAACAAAGTTTTTATCGTCACCGGAGGCGGCTCCGGCATCGGCGCGGCGATTTCGCTCACGCTGGCGGAGGAAGGGGCGATACCGGTCATCGTCAGCAACAGCGAACCCGCTGCCGAGCTGATGGCACAGCTGCGCGAAAAGCAGCCCGCCGCGCTGTTTCATCTGGCCGAGTTACAGGACGAAAGCAGCTGCGTCAGCGCGGTAAATGCCGTACTGGCGCAGTTTGGCCGCATCGACGGCCTGGTCAATAACGCGGGAGTAAACGACGGCGTTGGGCTTGAGGCCGGGCGTGAGGCCTTTGTGCACTCGCTGGAGAAAAATCTGGTGCATTACTACCTGATGGCCCATCTCTGCCTTGATGCCCTGCGGGCCAGCAAAGGGGCCATCGTCAATATCAGCTCCAAAACGGCGCTGACCGGGCAGGGCAATACCAGCGGCTACGCCTCTGCCAAAGGCGGCGTGCTGGCGCTGACGCGCGAATGGGCCGCCTCGCTGCTTCAGGATGGGATACGCGTGAACGCGGTGATCCCGGCGGAGGTGATGACGCCGCTTTACGAAAACTGGATCAAAAGCTTCGACCGCCCGGATGAGAAGCTGCGGCAGATCGCCAGCCAGATCCCGCTGGGCAGAAGAATGACCACGCCGCGTGAAATTGCTGATACCGCCGTTTTTCTGCTCTCGGCACGGGCATCCCATACCACCGGGCAGTGGCTGATGGTTGACGGCGGCTATACCCATCTCGACAGGGCTTTAACGTGAAGGGCGGGCGGCGCTATTGCCAGGCGCTGGATCTGGCCGATGATGCGCAGCTGATAGCGGAGTACCGTCAGCATCATCGCCGCATCTGGCCCGAGATTACGCAGCATCTGCGACAGTATGGCATCGTCGATATGGAGATTTATCTGCTGGGCAACCGGCTGGTGATGATGATGGAAACCGCCGCCGGTTTCGACAGCGAACGCTTTGCTCTGGCAAGCGAGCGCGACCCAAAAGTGTGCGAGTGGGAAGCGCTGATGTGGAAGTATCAGCGTCCCACTCCCTGGACGCCGCCGGGGGAAAAATGGCGGGCGATGGAGAAAATATTTTGCCTCAGGGAGCAGGACCGGTCCGACTACTGAATTGCTGCGTTGTGCAGAAACCCTAATCTCCCTGCCGGTGTTTTTCGCTGTACTGGCAACAGCTACCGAGGAACGAAATATGCTCGTTAATAAAACGACTGCACCGGCATGGCGCGGGCAGAAGGCCGTATCAAACTACCGGGTAGCCTTTACCCTGGTTACCGTCCTGTTTTTCCTGTGGGGGCTATCTTACGGTCTGCTGGACGTGCTGAATAAACATTTTCAGGAGGTCCTTCACGTCACCAAAGCGCAGTCCGGCCTGCTGCAGGCGGCCTACTTTGGCGCTTATTTTGTGATCGCGCTGCCGGCTGGCTTCTTTATGGACCGTTACGGTTATAAGGCGGGCGTGCTGGTAGGGCTTTGCCTCTACGCGCTGGGCGCGCTGCTGTTTGTCCCCGCGGCGGCGGCGGCCAGCTTTACGCTGTTTTTGTTAGCGCTGTTTGTGATCGCACTCGGCCTCGGATGCCTTGAGACGGCAGCAAACCCCTATGCCACTGTGCTGGGCGATCCTTCCGGTGCAGAGCGGCGTCTGAACCTGGCGCAATCTTTTAACGGGCTGGGGCAGTTTATCGGGCCGGTGATCGGCGGCTCGCTGTTCTTTTCCGCCACCCAGGGGACCACCACAGAAGGACTGGCCTCGGTAAAAACAACCTATGTGGTTATTGCCGTACTGGTGCTGGTCATTGCGTTTGTGTTTGGCCGTACGCGCCTGCCGGATATTCGTGCGCAGGAGGCGGAGGAGAGCAGCGGAGAGAGCAAAAGCCTCTGGCAGCATGGTCATTTTACCGGCGGCGTGATCGCACAATTTTTTTATGTTGCGGCCCAGGTCGGCGTAGGCGCCTTTTTTATCAACTACACTACCGAGCACTGGCAGAGCCTCTCTAACCAGAACGCCTCTTATCTGCTCTCGGTTGCGATGATTAGTTTTATGGTTGGGCGCTTTTTCAGCACCTGGCTGATGGGACGCGTGCGTCCGGCTACGCTGCTGGTGGTCTACGCCGCCATCAATATTCTGCTCTGCGCCGTCGTGGTCTCGGGGGTGGAGACCCTGTCGGTGATTGCGCTGGTCGCGGTATTTTTCTTTATGTCGATTATGTTCCCCACGCTGTTCGCCATGGGTGTCAAAAACATGGGCAAACAGACAAAGCGCGCCAGCTCGCTGATGATTATGGCGATTGTGGGGGGCGCGATCATGCCTTACCTGATGGGCGCTGTCGCGGACCGGTACAGTACCGCAGTCGCCTATGCTTTACCCTTACTTTGTTTCGCTGTGGTACTGGCTTACGGACTCCGCCAGCGAGCGCATCACTAACAGGCAGGAGAGTAGATGATCATATCTGCATCAACGGACTATCGGGCGGCAGCGCAGCGCAGGCTGCCCCCCTTTTTGTTTCACTATATTGATGGTGGAGCCTATGGAGAACATACCCTGCGGCGCAATACCGGCGACCTCGCCGATATCGCGCTACGCCAGCGCATCCTGAAAAACATGTCTGAGCTGAGCCTGAACACCACGTTGTTCGGCGAGGAACTGGCGATGCCGGTGATCCTGGCGCCGGTCGGCCTGACCGGCATGTATGCCCGGCGGGGTGAGGTGCAGGCGGCCCGCGCCGCCGCCAGTAAAGGTATCCCTTTTACCCTTTCTACCGTTTCCGTTTGCCCGATCGAAGAGGTGGCCCCGGCCATTGACCGGCCAATGTGGTTCCAGCTCTACGTGCTGAAAGATCGCGGTTTTATGCGTAACGCGCTGGAGCGGGCGCAGGCTGCCGGCGTGAAAACATTGATCTTCACAGTCGATATGCCGGTTCCCGGCGCACGCTACCGTGATGCGCATTCCGGCATGAGTGGACCGAAAGCGGCGTCCCGGCGTATGGTTCAGGCGATGATGCATCCGCAGTGGGCCTGGGACGTCGGGCTGAACGGCAAACCTCACGATCTGGGCAACGTCTCCGCCTACCGCGGTAAGCCCACCACGCTGGAAGATTATATCGGCTGGCTGGGCGCCAACTTCGATCCTTCGATCTCCTGGAAGGATCTTGAGTGGATCCGCGAGTTCTGGAAAGGCCCGATGATCATCAAAGGCATCCTTGATCCTCAGGATGCGAAGGATGCCGTGAGTTTTGGCGCAGACGGCATTGTGGTCTCCAATCACGGCGGCCGCCAGCTGGACGGCGTGCTCTCCAGCGCCCGCGCGCTGCCCGCCATTGCCGATGCGGTAAAGGGCGATATCGCCATTCTGGCGGATTCCGGCATTCGTACCGGGCTGGACGTGGTGCGGATGATCGCGCTGGGGGCCGACAGCGTGCTGCTGGGCCGGGCCTTTGTTTACGCTTTAGCAGCGGCGGGCGAAGCAGGGGTGGTAAATTTGCTGACGCTTATTGAGAAGGAGATGCGCGTGGCGATGACCCTGACCGGCGCCAAATCGGTGGCCGACATCAGCCGGGATTCGCTGGTTCCGGTGTAGGAAATTTGTCGGCGGGGCTGCCCCTGCCGACAACATAATTACCGGGCGTTGACGCCGCTGTCGGTGCGCCAGTTATCGTAATAGATATGCTCTGCCTGGAAGTCGGCAGTCGCCGTGTCGCCGGTCAGCCGCCAGGCGAGCTGGAAGGCAAAGTCAAAGGCTACCCCCAGTCCTTTTCCGCTGATCAGATTACCATCCTCCGTTACATTTTCGCCGGTGTAAACGCCATCGCTGAGGCCTTTATAAAGGTCGCCGGAACAGGTATAGCGGCGTCCTTTCAGAAGGTGATGGCCGCCCAGCACGCGGGCCGCTGCGGAACAGATGGGCGCAATCCATTTTCCCGCCTCGTCGTGTCGGCGAATAAAGTCAGTGACCAGCGGGTTCGCCGCCAGATTGACGGTTCCTTCCGGGCCGCCGGGGATGACCACGGCATCAAATTCCCGATCCAGCCCCGCCAGCAGCAGATCGGCCACCACCGGCACGCCGTGGTAGCTGAGCACCTCGCGGGAATCGTGGCAGGCAACGGTCGTTACCTTAACGTGCAGACGGTTCAGCACGTCGATCAGAATAAATGCCTCCGCCTCTTCAAAGCCCGGGGCCAGCAGTACAGCAGCCTGTTTGCTCATTACTCCTCCTGATTAAACGCAAATTTCCCAATAAATGAAATAGCGTTTTATTTTTAGAGTGTCAACGGCTTTCTGGCGGTGAAAACGATCCAGACAAAAAGCAAACGTGGGGGGAGATTTACACAACATCTGTTTTCATGTTGATGGGCGATGCTCTAACATAAGTGCTACTGTTCCGCTCTTCAAACTGGATATTGAATGCGTCATCTGGCCACATTTTTACCCGCGCTGCTTCTGTTGTCCGCCTGCAGCAGCAAAGCCCCACCGCCTGAGCCGCACGGCAATCCTTTTCAGGGCGGCGACGGCTTCCTGTTAGATCCCTCGCACAATGTGGCCCCGCTGGACGGCGATTTTGCTAACAGTCCGGCAGCGCAGGCGTTTATCGATAAAATGGTGCGCGAACATAATTTTGACCGTCAGCAGCTGCATAACGTGCTGGCGCAGACCAAAAATCTGGACTGGGTAATCCGCCTGATGGACCGCCAGGCGCCAACGACGCAGGGCCCCACCGGACCTAACGGCGCGTGGCTACGCTATCGTGCAAAATTCATCACGCCCTCGAACGTGCAGAACGGCGTGGCATTCTGGAACCAGTATCAGGGCGCGCTTCAGCGTGCTTATCAGACCTACGGCGTGCCGCCGGAAATCATTGTGGGCATTATCGGCGTGGAGACCCGCTGGGGGCGCGTGATGGGTAAAACGCGTATCATTGATGCGCTCTCCACCCTGGCATTTAACTATCCGCGCCGCGCTGCCTTTTTCAGCAGCGAGCTGGAAACCTTTCTGCTGATGGCGCGTGAGGAAGGGGACGACCCGCTGGATCTGCGTGGCTCCTATGCCGGTGCGATGGGCTACGGTCAGTTTATGCCCTCCTCTTTCAAGAGCTATGCCGTGGATTTTAACGGTGACGGACATATCAATCTCTGGGATCCGGTCGATGCTATCGGCAGCGTCGCGCACTATTTCAGCGCGCATGGCTGGCTGAAAGATGGCACGGTAGCGCTGCCGGTCAGCGGGGGCGACAGCGAACTGAAGACCGGCTTTAATGCCCGTTACTCTGTCTCATCCCTTGCGGCGGCGGGCTACCGATCGCAGGTCAGACTGGATGATAACCAGCAGGTGAGCCTGCTGCGGTTTGATATGGGCAAAAGCTATCAGTACTGGTTTGGCCTGCCGAACTTCTACACCATCACCCGCTACAATCACAGCACCCATTACGCGATGGCCGTCTGGCAGCTGGGCCTTGCGGTACGCGATGCAAGAGGCGGTCTGTAACGGCTTTACGGCCATTGTTGTCGCTACGGTGACCGTCCTCAGCCGGTTTTTCAGACTGCTGACAAAGGTAAAGCGCCGGGAACAGGCACTTTATCAATAACCTCAGACCGGCCAGTCAGGCCGGTCTTTTTCCTGGCGAGTTATCCTGCATCCCGCTTAGCGTCTTCTCCGTTTACGACGTCGGCCATCACCTCGTTTTGCCAGCTAAACCAGGGGTTCCAGGTCAGCCGGGCGTGAATTTTTCCGCTTTCCTGATAGCCCCAGGCCGAAAACCACACTTCCGCGCCCTGACGACAGGCAAGGTAATCCTCTTCGCGCTGCCCGTTCTCACACATCCGATCGCTTCCGCTAACGCCGTAAACCGGGTTTTGCGGTGAAAACAGCACCGACATATGCGAAAACTGACTGATGCGCTGTTGGGGGAGGGCATCCGGTCGCATCAACACCCGCCGTGACAGCACCCGTTCGCGTTGGGGATTGCCATACCAGATCAGGCGGCTTCGCGGCGAGGTAAACTGGCGGTCAAAATCTTTCAGCAGCCCCGGCGTATCCAGCACCGAATCATGTTCAGTCATGACCATCAGCACCGGTTTATCATAAGCATGGCGGTTCAGCGCCGCCTGGGCTGCACGGCTGGAGTACCAGAACTGCGCAAACCCGTTGGTCGGCACCCTCATATAGCGCGTGGCGCGCTGTTCAGGATAACCGTCGCGTGGCGCCTTCAGCCACTGGCGGAAAGGCACGATGAAAGGCGTCAGGGCGACCAGGGGTTCGTTGGCCCTGACGGCGGGGGAAAACAGAACCATTCCCTGAACCTCAGGATGACGGTAGGTATATTCAATCGCCAGATTAGCCCCGGTGGAAAAGCCGCCCAGCCAGATTTTACCTGCGTCCTTTTGCAGAATCGCCGCCTGCTCACTGACAACGCGTCGCCAGTCATTCACGGAGATGGCGCTCAAATCTTTTGGCTGCGTGCCGTGTCCGGGTAACAGTACGCTGCGCACCAGAAAACCCTGCCTCGCCAGTTCGGGGGCTATATCGGTAAAAGAGCCGGGGGCGTCGCCCAGACCGTGGATCAGCAGTATGCCCTTTTTCGTCGGGCCGTCGGGGCGCCACTCCTGTGGTGTATTCCAGCGAAGTTCCATCTGCCTGTCCCGGCCCTGGAACTGCCTGTGCTGCTGCACCCAGATCGTGGCGTCGTGTTGATATTGCGCGAAAGTCATCTGACCGGAAGGCGGTAATGCCGGCGGGGATCGGGTGCAACCTGAAAGCATTACTATGATTAACAACGAAAAATAGAGCGAGATGGTGCGCATTTTTCTGCGTTTCCCTGTTTCAAACATGCCTGAATCTGAAGCAGGCCGGACCCGCTCAGCGTGGTGAAAAGGCGTTCTGCGGTAAGTGTGCATTTGCCCTGACGCAAAGAGCTTCTAAAGTTAATCAGGCAGAGTCGATCTTAAATAAGAGAAAAAGATGACAGACTGGAACCCCGATCTCTACCGGCAGTTTGAAGCTGAGCGGACCCGACCGGCAAAAGAGTTAGTTACCCGGATCCCGCTTCGTGACGTACAGCATATCACCGATCTGGGCTGTGGCCCGGGCAACAGTACCGCGCTGCTTCATCAGGCATGGCCGCAGGCGCGCATCACCGGGCTGGACAGCTCGCAGGCTATGCTGGAACAGGCGCTTCAGCGTCTTCCCGACTGTCGGTTCGAGCAGGCGGATATCCAGACCTGGCAAGCCAGCTCGCCGCAGGACCTTATTTATGCCAACGCTTCATTACAGTGGCTGGGCGATCATGACAGGCTACTGCCGTCGCTGGTTGAACAACTGGCGAAAGGGGGCGTGCTGGCGGTGCAGATGCCGGATAACCTCGATCAACCCACCCATAGCCTGATGCGCAAAGTGGCTGAAAGCGGGCCCTGGCGGGATAAAATTAATCACGATCCGGGACACCGGAAACAGCTGCTGACGACGGAAGCCTACTATGATTTGCTGAGTTCGGCGGGTTGCTCGGTGGATATCTGGCGAACCACCTACTATCACGTCATGTCTTCACATTCTGCGATGGTTGAGTGGCTGAGATCCACCGGGCTGCGGCCTTTTCTTTCGCCGCTGAAAGAGGAGGAACAAGCGGCATACCTGGCGCATTACCTCGCTGAACTGACGGCTGCTTATCAGCCCCGTCAGGATGGCAGCGTGCTGATGCCCTATCCGCGGCTGTTTATGGTGGCGAAGAAAAGCTGAACGCCGGCGACGCTTTCGAAAGCCGTCGCTGCGACTGGAAAGGCGATCGCAAGCCGGGCCATTTCTGCGTCTGGCGGCCTGAAATAATGTTAATCTGACGATCATTTCGCTAAGGGAGTCTTTGAATGATAATGACGGATAAGGAACTGGCGCAGCTGAGCGCCGATGTGGGCGAGCGCCTGCGGGAGCTTGGTGCGACCCTGACTACGGCGGAATCATGCACCGGCGGCTGGATAGCAAAAGTGCTGACCGATATCGCCGGTAGCTCGCAGTGGTTTGAGCGCGGCTTTGTGACCTACAGCAACGAAGCTAAAGAGGAGCTGGTGGGCGTCACGGCGGCGTCGCTTGAGCAGGCGGGCGCCGTCAGCGAGCAGGTGGTCAAAGAGATGGCGGAAGGGGCAAGAGCCGCAGCGAAGGCGCAGTTCGCCCTTTCCGTCAGCGGTATTGCCGGGCCTGACGGCGGTTCGGATGAAAAACCGGTGGGTACTGTCTGGTTCGGCTTCGCCGCCCAGGGGCAGCCGACGCTGGCGCTGCGGGAGGTTTTTAGCGGCGATCGCGAGGCCGTTCGTCGTCAGGCCACGGCCTGCGCGCTGCTGAACCTGTGTACGTATTTTCTCAAAAAATAAACTTGATACTGTATGACTATACAGTATAATTGTCCCCGTATTGAACATGAGCAAAGCCGCCGAGCGCGTCTTTACCCCGCATGATTAGGAGTTGAAATGGCTATTGACGAAAACAAACAAAAAGCACTGGCAGCAGCGCTGGGCCAGATTGAAAAACAGTTTGGTAAAGGCTCCATCATGCGCCTGGGTGAAGACCGTACCATGGACGTGGAAACCATCTCTACCGGTTCCCTGTCGCTGGATATCGCGCTGGGCGCGGGCGGTCTGCCAATGGGACGTATTGTCGAAATTTACGGACCGGAATCCTCAGGGAAAACCACGCTGACGCTGCAGGTGATTGCCTCTGCCCAGCGCAAAGGGAAAACCTGTGCTTTTATCGACGCCGAACACGCCCTTGACCCGGTCTATGCGAAAAAGCTGGGCGTGGATATCGATAACCTGCTCTGCTCGCAGCCGGATACCGGCGAGCAGGCGCTGGAAATCTGCGATGCGCTGGCGCGTTCCGGTGCGGTTGACGTCATCATCGTTGACTCCGTGGCGGCGCTGACGCCGAAAGCGGAAATCGAAGGCGAAATCGGTGATTCTCACATGGGCCTGGCGGCGCGTATGATGAGTCAGGCGATGCGTAAGCTGGCGGGCAACCTGAAAAATTCCGGTACCCTGCTGATCTTTATTAACCAGATCCGTATGAAAATCGGTGTGATGTTCGGTAACCCGGAAACCACGACCGGCGGTAACGCGCTGAAGTTTTACGCCTCTGTTCGCCTGGACATCCGCCGCATCGGCGCCATTAAAGAGGGCGATGAAGTGGTCGGGAGTGAAACCCGCGTTAAGGTGGTGAAAAACAAGGTTGCCGCCCCGTTCAAGCAGGCCGAGTTCCAGATTATGTATGGCGAAGGCATCAACATTTACGGCGAGCTGGTTGACCTGGGCGTGAAGCACAAGCTGATCGAAAAAGCGGGTGCCTGGTACAGCTACAACGGCGATAAAATTGGTCAGGGTAAAGCGAACGCCGGTAACTTCCTGAAGGAAAACCCGGCCATTGCTAACGAGATTGATGGCAAGCTGCGCACTATGCTGCTGACTAATCCGGACGATAAGCCTGATTTTACGCCGACGGCAGCAGAAGCTGACGATACAAGCGAAGCTAACGAGAACTTCTGATCCTCAGCGTCCCGGCGTATATCCTGCACCGGGGCCAGACTGAACATCCAGGAGCGGCGTAACAGCCGCTCTTTTTTTATGCTTAAGTTTTGCCTCCCGACGCCTCCGCTAAACACCTTTGTTTCTTTGCTCGTTCACCGCTACCCTTAGCCTGACCGCACCATTTACCTGATAACCCCGTGGAGTAAGATGTCTGACGCCACTGAACGTAACCAGTTTTCGCGCCTGCTTGACAGGGCGATGCGCATCCTGGCGATGCGCGACCACAGCGAGACGGAATTGCGCCGCAAGCTGTCGCTGTCGGCTGAACGCGCAGCCATGTTTGCTAAAAATAAAGCCCAGGAGCCGGAAGTTATCACGCCGGAGCAGATCGACCGCGTGGTGGCCTGGTGTTATGAGAACCGCTATCTGGATGATGCCCACTTTGCCGGGCGCTTCGTGGCAAGCCGCAGCCGCAAAGGCTATGGCCCGCAGCGTATCCGCATGGAGCTGGGGCAGAAGGGCGTGGATAAATCCCTGACGGATGAGGCGCTTGCCCAGGCTGATATTGACTGGCAAAGAGAGGCTTATGAGGTGGCGGTACGCAAGTTTGGTCTGCCGTTGCCCACCGACTGGAAGGAAAAAGCCAAAGTACAGCGCTATCTGATGACCAAAGGCTTCTTTTCAGAAGATATTCGTGGGGTTTTCTCTAATTTTGACGAATGATCTGCGATGGGATTTTACTTCCCTCCGAAGAAAATTTATCTTATTCATCACTTTTTGTTCGTGCGTTGCCGGGAAAAGGGCCTCCCTGCCGGTGAAACAACCCACGAAATATTCGCAAGCGTGATTCCAGGATAATTATGAGCAAGAGCACTGCGGAGATTCGCCAGGCGTTTCTCGACTTTTTCCAGAGCAAGGGACATCAGGTTGTAGCCAGTAGCTCCCTTGTTCCGACCAATGACCCGACGCTGCTTTTTACCAACGCCGGGATGAACCAGTTCAAAGACGTTTTCCTGGGCGGGGATAAGCGTAACTATTCACGCGCCACCACTTCCCAGCGCTGCGTGCGCGCGGGCGGCAAGCACAACGATTTAGAAAACGTGGGCTACACGGCGCGCCACCATACTTTCTTTGAAATGCTGGGCAACTTCAGCTTTGGCGATTACTTCAAGCGGGAAGCGATCGGCTTCGCCTGGGAACTTCTTACCGGCGAGCAGTGGTTTAACCTGCCGAAAGAGAAGCTGTGGGTCACCGTTTACGAGACTGACGACGAAGCCTTCGATATCTGGGAAAAAGAAGTGGGGGTGCCGCGTGAGCGCATCATCCGCATCGGGGATAACAAGGGCAGCGCTTATGCGTCCGATAATTTCTGGCAGATGGGTGATACCGGCCCCTGCGGCCCTTGCTCGGAGATTTTCTTCGATCATGGCGATCATATCTGGGGCGGCCCGCCGGGAAGCCCGGAAGAAGATGGCGATCGCTTTATCGAAATCTGGAACATTGTCTTTATGCAGTTCAACCGTCAGTCTGACGGTACCATGCTGCCGCTGCCGAAGCCTTCCGTCGACACCGGCATGGGACTTGAGCGTATTACGGCCGTTCTGCAGCATGTGAACTCCAACTACGAAATCGATCTGTTCCAGAAGCTGATCAAATCCGTTGCGGAAGTGACGGGCGCCACCGATCTCTCCAGTAAATCACTGCGCGTGATTGCTGACCATATCCGCTCGTGCGCCTTCCTCGTCTCTGATGGCGTCACACCTTCTAACGAAAACCGTGGCTACGTGCTGCGCCGCATTATTCGTCGCGCTGTCCGTCACGGCAATATGCTGGGCGCGCAGGGCACCTTCTTCTGGAAGCTGGTTTCGCCACTGATTGAAGTGATGGGCGCGGCAGGTGAAGCGCTGGCGGAGCAGCAGGCGCAGGTCGAGCAGATCCTGCGAACCGAAGAAGAGCAGTTTGCCAAAACGCTTGAGCGTGGGCTGGCGCTGCTGGATGAAGAGCTGGAAAAAGTGCAGGGCGATACGCTGGATGGCGAAACGGTCTTCCGCCTTTACGATACCTTCGGCTTCCCGGTCGATCTGACGGCGGATGTGTGCCGTGAGCGTAACCTGAAAATTGATGAAGCCGGCTTTGAGCGGGCGATGGAGCAGCAGCGTCAGCGTGCCCGTGAAGCCAGTGGCTTCGGCACCGATTACAACAATGTGATCCGCATTGATGAAGCCTCAAGCTTCAAAGGCTACGAGCAGCTGGTGCTGAGCGCCGCCGTTAAGGCGATTTTCGTGGACGGTCAGCCCGCCACGGCCATTACCGCAGGCCAGGAAGGGGTGATTGTTCTGGACGAGACGCCGTTCTACGGCGAGTCTGGCGGCCAGGTCGGCGATACCGGCGAGCTGAAAAGCGACGCTGCGCTGTTCGCCGTCACCGACACCCAGAAGTATGGCCAGGCGATTGGTCATATCGGCAAGCTGGCCTCGGGCCAGGTGCGTGTGGGCGACCGTCTGGCTGCCCATGTGGATGAAGCGCGCCGCGCGCGCATTCGCCTGAACCATTCGGCAACGCACCTGCTTCATGCTGCGCTGCGTCAGGTTCTGGGCCATCATGTGGCGCAGAAAGGCTCGCTGGTTAATGATAAATATCTGCGCTTCGACTTTTCCCATTTTGAGGCGATGAAGCCGCAGGAAATTCGTCAGGTCGAAGAGATCGTCAATGCTCAGGTGCGCCGTAACCTGGCTATCGAAACCAATATTATGGATCTTGAGGCCGCCAAAGCGCACGGCGCAATGGCGCTGTTCGGTGAGAAATATGACGATCGCGTACGCGTATTGTCGATGGGCGACTTTTCTACCGAACTGTGCGGCGGGACACACGCCAGCCGCACGGGCGATATTGGCCTGTTCCGCATCATCGCTGAGTCCGGCACCGCCGCAGGCATTCGCCGCATTGAGGCGGTTACCGGCGAGAGGGCGCTGACTCAGGTCTACGCACAGAGCGAGCAGCTGCAGGATATTGCTCAGCTGGTGAAGGCGAACAGCAGTAACCTGAGTGAGAAAGTGCGTGGGATGATCGATCATGCGCGCGCGCTGGAACGGGAATTACAGCAGCTGAAAGATCAGCAGGCGGCCCAGGAAAGCGCCTCGCTGAGCAGCAAGGCCATTGACGTTAAAGGGGCGAAGCTGCTGGTAAGCGAACTGGCTAACGTGGAGCCCAAAATGCTGCGTACGATAGTTGACGAGCTGAAAAATCAGCTCAAATCCGCGATTATCGTGCTGGCAACGGTTTCCGATGGCAAAGTCTCCCTGATCGCTGGGGTGACCAAAGATCTGACTGACCGCGTCAAGGCTGGCGAGCTGGTGGGCACGCTGGCTCAGCAGGTTGGCGGTAAAGGTGGCGGACGACCGGATATGGCTCAGGCAGGGGGTACAGACGCTCAGGCGCTGCCTGCTGCACTGGCTGGCGTTGAATCATGGGTTGCAGAAAAACTGTAAGCCCTTACAAAATGTACCTCAGAAACGTTGTGGCAGGTTGAGGCGGCGTTTTCTGTCAGGTGCGCCCATAAAATCATAAAGTCGGGTTGATAGCGTGTATTTCGGCTAAACTTAGTATCAGCAGAATGTATTGGTATGATGATGTGCTTGTGATGTATTTGTCATGGTCTACATTTAGCGTAATACGATGGATATGCCGGGAGACAGTTGACCCGACTCTTTTAATCTTTCAAGGAGCAAAGAATGCTTATTCTAACTCGTCGAGTTGGTGAAACCCTCATGATTGGCGATGAGGTGACTGTAACGGTGCTGGGAGTGAAAGGGAACCAGGTTCGCATCGGTGTGAACGCCCCTAAAGAAGTATCGGTCCATCGTGAAGAGATCTATCAGCGTATCCAGGCCGAAAAAACTCAGCAAACGAGTTACTAACGGATCCAGCGCCTCGCTATCTGCAGCGAGGCGCTACCGGTTTCTTCACGCTTTCCCCCCTCCGCTTTTCATTTTCTTCTTTTTCCCGCTGATTTGCTTAGGCCGTTTTTTAGCGCGGCGATATCCTCTTTGTTGATAATTCACTCTTTTTGCCGTCAAAATGCCCGGATTGCGTGGGAATTGTGCAATTAAACACGGAAGGGGAAAAATTGTTTGACTTATAAGTCCGCCAAAGTAATATGTGCGCCACGCAGTGCCGATGAGCAGATACAACGTTCTGAAGCACAACTCGCAAGAGTGCGTATGGTGAGGTGGCCGAGAGGCTGAAGGCGCTCCCCTGCTAAGGGAGTATGCGGTCAAAAGCTGCATCCGGGGTTCGAATCCCCGCCTCACCGCCATTTGCATCCGTAGCTCAGCTGGATAGAGTACTCGGCTACGAACCGAGCGGTCGGAGGTTCGAATCCTCCCGGATGCACCACTTTAAAAGAGCATGTTGTTCCACTGAACTGTCAGCTGCATTACTGGCCCCGGCAGAACAGGAATGAAGATGGAGATGTTAAGCCCTCGCATTCAGAACGGACGCAACCTGTTTTAGCTTCAGGATACGGTGTTAGCAGCCTGTATCACGGTGAGTCGTTAGCACCCTGCGTTATACCAGAATTTGCAATGCATCCGTAGCTCAGCTGGATAGAGTACTCGGCTACGAACCGAGCGGTCGGAGGTTCGAATCCTCCCGGATGCACCATTTTATACCAAAAGGGTTAATCCCGGTGTGGCGTAAAGTGGAATGTCAGTTTCTTCAGTATCTCCTCAGGTTTGTCACGTTATCTCCCCCTGTATTATCCGATGCATCCGTAGCTCAGCTGGATAGAGTACTCGGCTACGAACCGAGCGGTCGGAGGTTCGAATCCTCCCGGATGCACCATTTTCAAAACGCACTGAGTTGGGTCCTTAACGCCTCGCTGCGGCAGTTCTCCTGTATTACCCGATGCATCCGTAGCTCAGCTGGATAGAGTACTCGGCTACGAACCGAGCGGTCGGAGGTTCGAATCCTCCCGGATGCACCATTTCTGCTTCACCTCTTCTCGCCGTTACGCTTTACCATCCCTGTTACTTATCCCGTTAATCTTTATCGCATTCAGCCCTTACCGTTTTACTCGTTTCGGTAACGTTGTCATTGCAGATAAGGGCTTCTGTCATCTGATTTTCTCTTATCTTGCTGATTCTCCGGTTTTTATGCCGTTCCGCCGGCTGGACTTTACCCCACGACAAATTCTGATAATAAAAATCCTCAATTATTTCAAGGCATTTGCGGATCCATGCTGACAGCGACAAGCAGAGAGCTTTGCGCTAAAGTAACCGTTCGGTTAATCAGGGTTAGGGGTGAGTATGTACGGTCAATATGAAGGTTTGATATTCGATATGGATGGCACCATTCTGGATACTGAACCGACGCACCGTAAAGCCTGGCAAACCGTTCTGGCCCGTCACGGGATGACCTTCGACGAGCGTACGATAACTGGCCTTAACGGATCGCCCAGCTGGCGTATTGCGGAGGTCATTATCACCAGCCATCAGAGCGATCTCGATCCGGTTACCCTGGCACAAGAGAAAACCGCCGCGCTCAGGACGATGCTGTTCGACACCGTTCGTCCGCTACCGCTGATTGAGGTGGTTAAGGCCTGGAAAGGGCAGCGTCCTATGGCCGTGGGCACGGGCAGCGAGCATGCCATGGCGGAAGCGCTTCTCCAGCATCTGGGGCTGCGTGACTATTTTGATGTCATTGTCGGGGCAGATGATGTTACTCGTCACAAACCGGAACCTGATACTTTCCTGCGCTGCGCCGGGCTGATGAACGTGGAACCTACTCGCTGCGTCGTTTTTGAAGATGCTGATTTTGGCATTCAGGCGGCGAAAGCGGCGGGGATGGATTTCGTTGACGTACGTCTGCTGTGAGCGAGTGGCTGACCTACGGTTCAATGTTCGCCAGCAGTTTCCTGAGCGCCACGCTGCTGCCCGGCAGTTCGGAAGTGCTGCTGGCGGGCCTGCTGATAAACGGAAAAGTCTCAATCAGCGCCATTATCCTGATTGCCGCACTTGGTAATACACTTGGTGGCCTGACAAATATTATCCTTGGTCGCTGTCTGCCGGTAAAAGGGCAGGGGCGATGGCATGACACAGCAACAGCGTGGCTGCACCGATGGGGGCCTGCTGCATTACTCCTCAGCTGGTTGCCCGTCATGGGCGACCTGCTGTGCGTTCTTGCCGGTTGGCTTCGTTTCGCCTGGCTACCTTCGGTGATTTTTCTCGCCGTCGGCAAGACCTTACGGTACGTTGCGCTGGCTTTCGCAACATTACAGGGCATGGAATGGTGGCACTGATTCGCGAATAATCGGTGCTGCGTTTAACATTATGCTGAACAATAAAAATTTCTCCGAGCGGGAGGTCAATTTGATCCCGGATGTATCACAGGCGCTTTCCTGGCTGGAAGCTCATCCTGACGCACTCAAAGGCATTGGTCGCGGTATTGAACGCGAGACGCTACGCGTCAGACCCAATGGGCATCTCGCCACTACCGGGCACCCCCAATCTCTTGGCTCCGCTTTAACGCATAAGTGGATTACCACTGACTTTGCGGAAACGCTGCTGGAATTTATTACGCCGGTGCATGACGATATCGATCGTCTGCTGGCCTTTCTGCGTGACATTCATCGCCACGCCGCCCGCGACCTGGGCGAGGAGCGCATGTGGCCGATGAGTATGCCGTGCCTGATTGAAGACAGTAATGAGATTGAACTGGCTCAGTACGGCACCTCCAATATCGGCCGGATGAAAACGCTCTACCGTCAGGGGCTGAAAAATCGCTATGGCGCCCTGATGCAGGTGATTTCAGGCGTCCATTACAATTTCTCTCTGCCGATGAGCTTCTGGCAGGCCAGAGCGGGGATTGTGGATGAGCAGAGCGGTCATGAGGCGATTTCTGATGGCTATCTGCGCCTGATCCGTAACTATTATCGGTTTGGCTGGATCATTCCTTTCCTGTTTGGCGCTTCGCCGGCCATCTGCTCCTCCTTCCTGCAGGGAAAAGAGACGAAGCTGCCTTTTGAGCGTACCGACAAAGGAATGCTTTATCTGCCTTATGCGACCTCGTTACGGCTGAGCGATCTGGGCTATACCAATAAGTCTCAGAGCGGACTGGGCATCACCTTCAATAATCTGCCCGATTATGTGAAAGCACTGAAGGCGGCGATTAAAACGCCTTCAGAAGAGTATGCGCGGATGGGAACGAAGGATGAGCAGGGCAACTGGCTTCAGCTCAACACTAACGTTCTGCAAATTGAGAATGAGCTGTATGCGCCCATACGTCCTAAGCGCGTGACGCGACCCGGCGAAAATCCCTCTGATGCCTTGCTGCGCGGCGGTATTGAATATATTGAAGTACGCTCGCTGGATATTAACCCGTTCTCGCCAACCGGCGTGGATGCCAATCAGGTGCGCTTCCTCGATCTTTTCCTGATCTGGTGCACGCTGGCGGAAGCACCAGAGATGAGCAGCGATGAGCTACAGTGTACGCGGGCAAACTGGAATCGCGTTATTCTGGAAGGGCGCAAGCCGGGCCTGATGTTGGGCATTGGCTGCGGCGAAGCGCAAAGCCCGCTGGCGGAAGTTGGCAAAACGCTTTTCAGCGATCTTCGTCGCGTGGCGCAGACGCTGGACAGCCAGCATGGCAATCATCAGTATCAGGAAGTTTGCGATCGTCTGGTCGCCTGTTTTGACGATCCGGAGCTGACCTACTCGGCCCGCATTCTGAAGACAATGAAAGAGAACGGCATCAGCGGCACGGGGCTGGCGTTGGCGGAGCAGTATCGCCATCAGCTGGCAGAGGAACCTCTGGCTATCCTGAGCGAAGATCGCTTTGCAGAGGAAGCTGCGCGTTCGCAGGTTAGCCAGCAGGAAATCGAAGAAAGTGATACGCTTAGCTTTGAGGATTTTCTGAAGAGCCGCAGTTAGCACCAAAGAAAAAGGCCACATTACTGTGGCCAAAATAACATCTCTGTTGTCAGGGATGATGATAACAAAATGCGCGTCTTTCACAGATTAAGACCGGGCACGACAGAGAAAGTTTCATCGTTCTATAAATAATTTCATCAGTTGAGGTAACAATATGCCATTGTTGGATAGCTTTACCGTCGATCATACGATTATGGCGGCACCTGCGGTACGCGTTGCCAAAACCATGACCACACCTCATGGCGATACGCTGACCGTGTTCGACCTGCGCTTCTGCAAGCCGAATAAAGAGGTGATGCCGGAGCGCGGAATCCATACGCTGGAGCACCTCTTCGCCGGGTTTATGCGTAACCACCTGAATGGTGATGGCGTGGAGATTATCGATATCTCTCCTATGGGCTGCCGCACCGGTTTCTATATGAGCCTGATTGGCGCGCCGGATGAGCAGCGCGTGGCACATGCGTGGAAAGCCGCCATGCAGGACGTGCTGAAAGTGGCAGACCAGCGTACGATCCCGGAACTGAACGAGTATCAGTGCGGTACCTATGAAATGCATTCGCTGGACGAGGCGCAGGATATTGCGCGCCACATCATTGAGAATGAGATTCGCGTTAACCATAACGACGAACTGGCACTGCCGAAAGAAAAGCTGAAAGAGCTGCATATCTAGTCCGGGCGGGGCGCTGCTGATGTCCCAGGACTTTGTGTGACGCAGGGGCGGAATATTTTCCGCCCCTGTCTGTTTCTAGGATCCTACGGATTCCTTTAACGACTGCTGCGGACGGATTCTGACCTGCTTGATCATGTTTTCCTGCACGTCGAGAATATCTATCGCATAATCACCAATCTGCACCGTTGTCTCCGGCAGGGGAATATCTTCCAGCGCTTCCAGCACCATACCGTTAACCGTGCGCGCCTCCTCTTCAGGCAGCGTCCAGTTAAACGCCTTATTCAGCTCACGCACGTTAGCGCTGCCTTCAATCAGCACCGAGCCATCATTCTGCGGCATCACTTCTTCCGCCAGAGAAGGGGACATGGAGGTGGTAAAATCACCGACAATCTCTTCGAGAATATCCTCAATGGTGACCAGGCCTTTGATATCGCCATACTCATCCACAACCAGACCCACTTTCTTTTTGTTGCGCTGGAATTTTATCAGCTGCACGTTAAGCGGCGTGCCTTCTGGCACATAGTAGATCTCGTCTGCGGCGCGGAGCATCACCTCTTTAGTGAACTCTTTCTTCTCAGTCATCAACCGGTAGGCTTCACGCAGGCGCAGCATGCTGATGGTGTCATCGAGCGAGTCGCGATAGAGCACGATGCGGCCATGAGGGGAGTGGGTTAGCTGACGCACGATCGACTTCCAGTCGTCGTTGATGTTGATGCCGACGATTTCGTTACGCGGCACCATGATATCGTCAACGTTGACCTTTTCCAGATCGAGCACCGACAGCAGCATGTCCTGGTTACGGCGAGACATCAGCGAGCGGGACTCATAAACGATGGTGCGCAGCTCCTCCTTGCTCAGCGCAGCGTTCATTGCGCCGTCGGCCTTAATCCCTACCATGCGCATTAAAAGGCGGGTGATGGTATTCAGCAGCCAGACCAGCGGCATCATCACAATTTGCAGCGGCCCCAGTAAGACGCTGCTCGGGAAGGCGACTTTTTCCGGATAGAGCGCGGCGATGGTTTTAGGCAGCACCTCAGCAAAAATCAGCACGACAAAAGTCAGAATACCGGTCGCTATCGCCACACCGGCGTCGCCATAGAGGCGCATGCCGACGATTGTCGCCAGCGCCGACGCCAGGATATTGACCAGGTTATTGCCAATCAGCACCAGGCTTATCAACCGGTCAGGACGGCGCAGCAGTTTTTCAACGCGACGGGCGCCGCGATTGCCGTTTTTGGCGAGGTGTCGCAATTTGTAGCGGTTGAGCGTCATCATGCCGGTTTCCGAGCCTGAGAAATAGGCGGAAACCACAATCATGATAACCAGCGTAATGATGAGCGTGGTGGTCGAAACTTGTTCCAACGAGGGAATTCCTTAAAGTTTAGGGTCAGGTGGTCAGAAAGTGTTGCAGCATCCGGCTACCAAAGTAGGCCATAGTCAGCAAAAAGGCTCCGCCGCAGTTGAACCAGGCGACGCGGCGTCCACGCCAGCCTTCATGATAGTGACCCCAGAGCAGAACGATATAGACAAACCAGGCAAGAATAGAGAGAACGGCCTTATCAATATTCTCGCGGCTGAATAAGTTGTCCATATAAAACAATCCGGTGCAGAGTACCAGCGTCAGCAGGACGACGCCAACCTGCGTAATGTGGAACATTTTACGTTCGATGGCCATCAGCGGGGGGATATCCTGACTGAATGCCAGCTTCTTATTCTTAAGAAGATAGTCGATCCACGCCAGTTGTAGCGCATAAAGCGCGGCAATAATCAGCGTAGCATAGGCAAACAGCGCCAGACCGATATGCACCATCATGCCCGGCGTCGTTTCCAGATGCGTGATAAATGCATTAGGAACGAAGGTCGCAAAGGCGAGATTAATCAGCGCGAAGCTGTAAACAATCGGCAGCAGGATCCAGCCACGGTTGCGGGAGGCGACAAGCGTCATAATGGCGCAAATCAGCAGGCTGACCAGCGAGCCGATATTCAGCAGGCTCAGGTTCTGACCGTTGTCGAAGGCGAAAATGCGCTGCTGCAGGGCGACGGCGTGACAAACCAGCGCAACGATTGCTGACATAACCGCCAGCCGTCGCCAGCCGCTCTGCTTGCGTAACAGGCTCGGAACGATCAGTGCAAGGCTGCAAGAGTAGGCGAGAAGCGCCAGAATCGAAAAAACGGACATAAGAAGTGTCAGGTACCGACCAGATAAGAAAAAAACCAGTATAGCGCCAGCGGCTTCTGGCTCCAAACGATCTCATCGCTGATGGCTGAGATCGCCGCAGCTTCATGTTATAATCCGCGCAATTGTGTCGCCTGGCGACCTCTCATTACGCGAGCGAGAGACGATGTTTGATAATTTAACCGACAGATTGTCGCAAACCCTGCGCAATATTAGCGGCCGTGGACGGCTGACCGAAGACAATATTAAAGATACCCTGCGTGAAGTGCGCATGGCGCTGCTTGAAGCAGACGTTGCGCTGCCGGTCGTGCGCGACTTTATCAGCCGCGTTAAAGAGCGGGCGGTAGGGCATGATGTTAATAAAAGCCTGACGCCGGGTCAGGAATTCGTCAAGATAGTGCAGGGCGAACTGGTTACCGCGATGGGGGCCGAGAATAACACCCTCAACCTGGCGGCCCAGCCGCCGGCCGTAGTGTTAATGGCTGGCCTGCAAGGCGCGGGTAAAACGACCAGCGTCGGTAAGCTGGGTAAATTCCTGCGCGAAAAGCACAAGAAAAAAGTACTGGTCGTCTCGGCTGACGTCTATCGGCCGGCGGCGATCAGGCAGCTGGAGACGCTGGCCGAACAGGTTGGCGTTGATTTCTGCCCATCCGATCTCAGCCAGAAACCGGTCGATATCGTCAATAACGCTCTCCAGCAGGCGAAGCTGAAATTCTACGATGTGCTGCTGGTGGATACCGCCGGTCGTTTGCACGTTGACGAAGCGATGATGGACGAGATCAAACAGATTCACGCCGCGATTAATCCGGTAGAAACCCTGTTTGTGGTTGATGCGATGACGGGCCAGGATGCCGCCAACACCGCAAAGGCGTTTAACGAAGCGTTACCGCTGACCGGTGTGGTCCTGACCAAGGTGGATGGTGATGCGCGCGGCGGCGCGGCGCTGTCGATTCGTCATATCACCGGTAAGCCTATTAAGTTCATGGGCGTCGGTGAGAAGACCGACGCGCTGGAGCCTTTTTATCCGGAGCGCATCGCCTCGCGTATTCTGGGTATGGGCGACGTGCTGTCGCTGATCGAAGATATCGAAAGCAAAGTTGACCGTGCGCAGGCTGAGAAGCTGGCCACCAAGATGAAGAAGGGCGACGGCTTCGATCTGAACGACTTCCTCGATCAGCTTAAGCAGATGCGTAACATGGGCGGCATGGCCAGCCTGATGGGCAAACTGCCCGGTATGGGCCAGCTGCCGGATAACGTGAAGTCGCAGATGGATGATAAAGTGCTGGTGCGGATGGAGGCGATGATCAACTCCATGACGCGCAAAGAGCGCGAAAAGCCGGAAATCATTAAGGGTTCCCGCAAGCGTCGTATCGCGACAGGTTCAGGTATGCAGGTGCAGGACGTTAACCGCTTGCTGAAGCAGTTTGACGACATGCAGCGCATGATGAAGAAGATGAAAAAAGGCGGAATGGCGAAGATGATGCGCGGCATGAAAGGTATGATGCCGCCGGGCTTCCCGGGCCGTTAAATCAGCCGAAAAGAGACTCGGGCGAATTAGATTGCTTTTTGCGCCAAAATGAGTAAAATTTTCGGGCTTTTTATATTGCACCCGGGCCCCGTTCCCTCAATGGGGCCCGGTTGTTTTATTCACTAAAGAGGATGTTATGGTAACAATTCGTTTGGCACGTCACGGCGCTAAAAAGCGTCCGTTCTATCAGGTAGTCGTTACTGACAGCCGTAATGCTCGCAACGGTCGCTTCATCGAGCGCGTTGGTTTCTTCAACCCGATTGCATCTGGTCAGGCTGAAGCACTGCGTCTGGATCTGGATCGCATTGAGCACTGGGTTGGCCAGGGCGCTACCGTTTCCGATCGCGTTGGTGCGCTGATCAAAGAAGCTAAGAAAGCAGCTTAATCTGTCACGGTGGTCAACATGAGCAAGCAACTCGCCGCGCAGCCTCCAGCAAACCCATTAATACTGGGTAAGATGGGGTCGGCCTATGGTATCCGTGGTTGGCTCAAAGTGTTTTCCTCCACCGAAGATGCCGAAAGCATTTTTGACTATCAGCCGTGGTTTATCCAGCGGGCGGGTCAATGGCAGCTTATCGAGCTGGAAGGCTGGAAGCGCCACAATCAGGACATGATCATCAAAGTCAAAGGCATTGACGATCGTGATGCTGCAGGTCTGCTGACTAATTGCGAAATTGTCGTGGATCCCGTGCAACTGCCGGAGCTTGAAAGCGGCGACTACTACTGGAAAGACCTTATCGGTTGCCAGGTGGTTACCACTCAGGGCTACGAACTGGGCAAAGTCACAGAGCTGATGGAAACCGGTTCGAACGACGTTCTCGTCGTGAAAGCGAACCTGAAGGATGCATTTGGTGCGAAGGAGCGGCTGATTCCGTTCCTTGATGGACAGGTTATCAAGAATGTCGATCTCACTACCGGCACGATTGAAGTCGATTGGGATCCTGGTTTTTGAGCTCCGTACGAGACGGTAAAACGCCCGCGCAGTCGATGTGGATTGGCATAATAAGCCTGTTCCCAGAGATGTTTAACGCGATTACCGATTACGGAGTAACCGGCCGGGCAGTAAAAAACGGCCTGCTCAGCATTCAGAGCTGGAGTCCTCGTGACTTTGCTCACGACCGGCACCGTACCGTGGACGAACGTCCTTACGGCGGCGGACCGGGAATGCTGATGATGGTTCAACCCTTACGGGACGCCATCCACGCAGCGAAAGCAGCGGCGGGAGAGGGCGCAAAGGTGATTTATCTTTCACCTCAGGGGCGCAAACTCGATCAAGATGGAGTTTGCGAGCTGGCGACAAACGAGAAGCTAATTCTGGTTTGCGGCCGCTATGAAGGGATTGATGAGCGCGTAATCAAAACCGAAATCGACGAAGAATGGTCGATTGGCGATTATGTTCTCAGCGGTGGGGAGCTGCCGGCAATGACGCTGATTGACTCAGTCGCCCGGTTTATACCTGGCGTTCTGGGAAAGCAGGCGTCGGCCGATGAGGATTCGTTCTCTGATGGTCTGCTGGACTGCCCGCACTATACCCGACCTGAAGTGTTAGAAGGGATGGAAGTACCGCCAGTATTGCTGTCGGGCAACCATGCCGAAATTCGCCGGTGGCGCCTGAAACAGTCGCTGGGCCGTACCTGGCTAAGAAGACCTGAACTTCTGGAAAACCTGGCTCTGACTGAAGAGCAAGCAAAGTTGCTGAGGGAGTTCCAAAAGGACTTCGTCCAGCAACATAACGATGATGGGCATGCTGGCGGAAGCCGCAGCGCCTGAATATCAGTTTACCCAGGATAAGAGATTTAATTATGAGCAACATTATCA
Source organism: Pantoea sp. FN060301 (assembly GCA_050410775.1). Classification (GTDB taxonomy): domain Bacteria; phylum Pseudomonadota; class Gammaproteobacteria; order Enterobacterales; family Enterobacteriaceae; genus Erwinia. The sequence continues at coordinate 3,129,670 of CP191229.1, read as the reverse complement.
AGCAAATCGAAGAAGAGCAGATGAAACAGGACGTACCTTCATTCCGTCCGGGTGATTCCGTGGAAGTGAAAGTATGGGTCGTTGAAGGTTCAAAGAAACGTCTGCAGGCATTCGAGGGCGTGGTTATCGCAATTCGTAACCGCGGTCTGCACTCTGCATTCACTGTTCGTAAAATTTCTAACGGCGAAGGTGTTGAGCGTGTATTCCAGACTCACTCACCTGTAATTGACAGCATTACTGTGAAACGCCGTGGTGCCGTACGTAAAGCCAAACTGTACTACCTGCGTGAGCGTACCGGTAAGTCTGCACGTATCAAAGAACGTCTGGGCGCTAAAGCAGCATCCTAAGTTAATAGTGAACAAGGGGCTGACCGGGAGGTCGGCCCTTTTTTTTGCCTGCGATTAATGCCGGGCAGCGTTGACTAGCGCCACAATCAGCGGCGAAAGGACATTGCGCAATGCAGCGCGCTCTGACTGGAATAGCGTGGCGACAAAGAACTTATGCCCGGGCAGCTCCACCCCCCGCACGTCCCCTTCCCGATCCCATGCCGTAATGCGCAGTGGGAAATCAGAAAGTGCCTGAACAAAGTCCGGGTTAACGCCAAAATTACAGTGATAGCCTTCGTGCGTTTCCAGCCTGCCATAGGCGCTGGCGATAAGCGAGCCAGGCTCAAGCACAATATCGCCCATTTTTTCGACCAGCGAGCAGCTGAGCGGTGCTATCACCATGCGGCCGCTGCTATCCGTTTCGGGATGAGCGGCATCGCTCCAGCCCATGACGTTGCGGGCATACTCAATCAGGGCATACTGAAAGCCGCCACAGGATCCCAGAAACGGCACATTATTCTGGCGTGCGTAAGTGATAGCCAGCCAGGCGCCCCGATCGTTTTTGTAGGGGCTTCCGGGAACCACCCAGATAGCATCGAAATTCTCTAATAAGGCGGGGTGGGTCAGAGTATCAGTCGCCACCCATTCAGCAGTCACCGGCAGATTCAGTGAAGCAGCGGCAAGGTCGATAGCGGGAGGAATGGCCTGATGAGCCACAGCTGCGGGGCGATAATCACCCACCAGCGCAATACGGACAGGGGATTTCATAGCGGCATCCTTTGCAGGGAAAAAAAGAGGCTATAGCAAAAATAACATTGCGGCAACAATCCGTTAAGGCGGGGCAGCGCGAAATGATACCGCAGCAACAGCGCGACAGTGTCAGAAGTATGTCGTTTATGCTGTTAAGCACAGGCCGTTTATATTCGCGGTTAAGGACGGTAAAAATGATAAACCGCCGTATTAACGGGTCCGCTATCCAGCACCACCAGCCCGTACTGAATCCCCTTGAACTCTGCACCGCAGCGCATCGCCACACCCCGGCTGGCGATATTCTCCTCGACGGCCAGAATTTCCACCGTATCTCTTTCCGGGCTTTGCCAGGCCAGCTCAAGAAAATAGCGTACTGCCTGGCTGGCAACGCCCTGACGCTGCTCGCAGGTCGGCACCCAGTAGCCAATAGAGCAGAGATTGCTTTGCTCGCTGGAGTAGCGCAGTCCGGCACCGCCGAGCAGGCGACCATCCCCGGCAAAAATCCCCAGCTCATTTGCGCTGCCTTTCTCCCGCATCAGGTGGGTCACGGCAAACCAGCCGCGGGCTTCCTCCTCGCTGAATCCCGCATGGGGCCATGTCAGCCAGGGCAAAAGGGTGTCCAGGGAGTTGTTTACTGCGGAGGCAAAAGCCGGGGCATCTTCTTTTCTGAAAGGGCGAAACTGCATATCCAACGTCACTCTCCTTCTCATCCTGTCAGGACGGTTAAGACCATCTCATTTCTGTATAACCTAAGCCGGGACGTTGATAAAACGCTTTTTAAGAATGGATGGCGAAAACCGCCAGCGCTGGTGGTCCTCCCTCAGCAGGCAGCCGCCAGGTAAAGCATTCCTTAACAGCAGAGAGATAACCTGACAGGCAGGCGCAGAATAGCTTAGTTAAGGCAGGAAACAGGGGCATTTGCCACTCCAGCGAAAAGTGAACGGCCTGGCGGCTGGATAAAGATGCTTACGTAACGGCATGTATAACCGTTTAGGCTTCACGCTTTTACCGCTAGTGAGGCCGCTACAGCTACTATGTAAACCTATGTTTACTAACGTTGCTGGCGTGATAAATGGTGATTTTAAATTTATATCTATAAATATCATTAAGTTAATATGGTGTGAATGGTAATTAAAGAGGTGTAGTAATATAAAGTGTACATGTCGGGATTGAGTTACGTACCTAATCTGATACAGTAATAATCACTTCTTGAGCAGTGACCGCCGCATAGCGAAACAAACAGGATAACGACCATGCAAAAAGATGCGCTGAATAACGTCCATATCGCCGACGAACAGATCTTAATTACCCCGGAAGAGCTGAAAAAACAGTTCCCGCTGACGGAAGCGCTTGAGAGCCAGATCGCCGCTTCACGTCAGACAATTTCCGATATCATCAGCGGTAAAGATCACCGCCTGCTGGTGGTGTGCGGTCCCTGTTCGATCCACGATACCGAAGCCGCGCTCGATTATGCCCGTCACCTGAAAACGCTCTCTGAACAGCTGAAGGATCAGCTGTATATCGTTATGCGCGTCTATTTTGAAAAACCTCGCACCACCGTCGGCTGGAAGGGATTGATCAACGATCCCTACATGGATAACTCTTTCGATATGGAAGCCGGGCTGCATATTGCGCGTCGCCTGCTGCTCGATCTGGTCGAAATGGGATTGCCGCTGGCTACGGAAGCGCTGGATCCTAACAGTCCGCAATATCTCGGCGATCTGTTCAGCTGGTCTGCCATCGGCGCCCGCACTACCGAGTCGCAGACCCACCGCGAAATGGCCTCCGGTCTCTCCATGCCGGTCGGCTTTAAAAACGGCACGGACGGCAGCCTGGGCACGGCCATCAACGCTATGCGCGCAGCCGCGATGCCGCACCGCTTCGTAGGGATCAACCAGAGCGGCCAGGTCTGCCTGCTGCAAACTCAGGGCAACCCGGATGGCCACGTCATTCTGCGCGGAGGGAAAAAACCTAACTACGGTCCGGAAGACGTTGCGCAGTGTGAAAAAGAGATGCAACAGGCAGGACTCCGCCCCTCGCTGATGATAGATTGCAGTCACGGCAATTCGAACAAGGACTTCCGTCGTCAGTCTGGCGTGGCCGAATCGGCCGTGGCGCAGATTAAAGACGGTAACCGCTCCATTATCGGGCTGATGCTGGAAAGCCACCTCCATGAAGGTAATCAGTCTTCCGAGCAGCCCCGCAGTGAAATGCGCTACGGTGTCTCCGTGACCGATGCCTGCATTAACTGGGAAACGACGGAAGAGCTGCTGCGTGAAATGCATCGGGATTTAGACGGCGTGCTGACGGCGCGTCTGTCACAAGAGGATTAATTATGGTCGCTGAACTGACGGCGCTACGCGATAAAATTGATGAGGTAGATAAAGCGCTGCTCGATCTGCTGGCTAAGCGGCTGGATCTGGTTGCTGAAGTGGGTGAAGTAAAAAGCCGTTATGGCCTGCCTATCTATGTGCCCGAACGCGAAGCTTCAATGCTGGCCTCCAGGCGTCAGGAGGCTGAGCGGCTCGGCGTGCCGCCGGATCTGATAGAAGACATCCTGCGGCGCGTAATGCGCGAGTCCTATTCGAGTGAGAATGACAAAGGCTTTAAAACGCTCTGTCCGACGCTGCGTCCGGTGGTGATTGTCGGCGGCAAAGGGCAGATGGGTCGCCTGTTTGAAAAAATGCTCACGCTCTCAGGCTATCAGGTCAGAATCCTCGACAAGGAGGAGTGGCCACAGTCAGAAAGCCTGCTGTCAGATGCCGGTATGGTGATTATCAGCGTGCCTATCCATCTTACCGAAGAGGTGATCGCTGAACTGCCGTCGCTGCCGGAAGACTGCATTCTGGTGGATTTGTCCTCGGTGAAAAACAGCCCGCTACAGGCGATGCTCGCCGCGCACAGCGGGCCGGTGCTGGGGCTGCATCCGATGTTTGGTCCGGACAGCGGCAGCCTGGCGAAGCAGGTGGTCGTCTGGTGCGACGGCCGTCAGCCGGAAGCCTATCAGTGGTTCCTTGAGCAGATTCAGGTCTGGGGAGCGCGCCTGCATCGCACCAGCGCGGTTGAGCACGACCAGAATATGGCCTTTATCCAGGCGCTGCGCCACTTTGCCACCTTCGCCTATGGGTTGCATCTGGCAGAAGAGAACGTGCAGCTGGACCAGCTACTGGCGCTTTCATCGCCTATTTACCGGCTGGAGCTCGCCATGGTTGGTCGCCTGTTTGCTCAGGATCCGCAGCTTTATGCAGACATTATTATGTCTTCGGAAAGTAACGTGGCGCTGATTAAGCGCTATTACCAGCGTTTCGGTGAAGCAATCAAACTGCTTGAGCAGGGGGATAAGCAGGCCTTTATCGACAGCTTCCGCAAAGTGGAGCACTGGTTTGGTGACTACGCCCAGCGCTTTATGCTGGAAAGCCGTACGCTACTGCGCCAGGCGAACGACAATCGCCAGTAACACTTCCTCTGAAAGGCCGGCAACGGCCTTTTTTATTGACTGAATTCCCCTTCCTGAAGGATTTTCTGCGCCTTTACTGAACGTAAAAACGCCGCCAGCGGCTGCGCTGCGCCGCTGCATAATGCAAAAGCATAGTCGGCATGTACCTGACAGGGCGGCGGCACTGAAAGCGTGACAAAACCGGGCACGGCCTCCAGCATGGGAGCATAGCTCTGATAGCCAATAAACATATCAGCCTGTCGCGCTTGTAGCAGCCAATAAGCTAATCAACAGCAGGCCGGGTGCGGCCCGGAAAAAGTGTGGCATAAAGCGTCCTGTTATTTCTTTATATAGTGGATTGCGTAGCGAGGAGCGAGGCAGGGAAAGAAGGCAACAAAGGGAAGGGCAGGAAAACAGCCATCCGCTAAGATGGCTGGCGTGATAGTAAGTTACTCCGGCATAACCGGCACAATATTTTCGCTGGGATAGCAGCCGAGCACCTTCAGCGAGCGGGTGATAAGCGTCAGCTCACGCAGCGCCTGCTGCACCTCTTCCGAGCGAAGGTTGCCCTGAAAATCGATGTAGAACATCTCTTCCCATGGGTTGCCGTTAATAGGGCGTGATTCCAGCTTGCTCATTACCAGATTATGCTGGCGCAGCACTAACAGCGCTTCTACCAGCGCACCTGCCTGCTGTCCGGTGGCCATAATCAGGGTGGTTTTGGCCGGCACCTGAAGTGACACCTCAACCGGTTTACGGGCCAGAATAATAAAGCGGGTAATATTCTGCTGCTGATTCGCCAGGTTACGCTCCAGCACCTGGAGACCGTAAAGCTCACCGCCCGCTTCGCTGCCGAGCGCCGCCGCTTTCGGAGAATTGAGGGCCGCGACCTTCTCCATCGCCGCTGCGGTGCTTTCGGTATACTCAATTTTCCAGTGTGGGAAGCGGTTAATAAACTGGCTGCACTGCTGGAAAGGCTGAGGATGGCTGTAGACCGTTTCGACCTGCTGTAGATCGGTACTCCCTGTCACCAGTACACAGTGATCGATCGGGATGGTCATCTCGCCCACAACCGACAGGCTGGTTTGCTGAAGGAGATCGTAAACATCGTTGATGGAGCCTGAGCTGGTATTCTCAATCGGCAGCACGGCATAATCGGCCTGACCGGTTTCCACCTGATTGAAAATTTCATGAAATTTCAGGCAGCCGCTCTCAATAAAGGTATCGAAGTGGCGGGCGGCATAATGTCGCGCAGCGAGGTGGGAGTAAGAGCCTTTTGGCCCCAGAAAGGCTACGCGGGCCGACTGCGCACTGGTTTGATTGAGATGTTTTTGCAGCAGCGCCTGCTGAGTCAGTACAGAGTCTTCAATAATCAGCTGAAAAAGGCGGGTAATGTAATGGGCGTCCAGCTTGTGATTTTTTCCAAGCGTGATGAGGTGCTCAAGCAGATCGCGCTCGCGATCGATGTCGCGGACGGGGCGGTGCGTCGCCATTTTTGCCGTGGCAACCTCCGTCGCCAGCGCCCTGCGCCGCGCCAGCAGGCCCAGCAGTTCTTCGTCCAGAGCACTGATTTTGTGGCGCAGGCTCAGCAGTGGATTTTCAGCGGTCATAGTTCTACCTGTCAGATGTCCATAAAAAAAAGCCTCCCGCTGGGGAGGCTTTATTGTTCGTCTTCGCATTTATTCTTTCACGACGAATTGCCTCCCGTTCAGGGGAAGGTAAAAAAGAATGCGAAGAAGAACAGCCGTTTTTTCATGATGATGTCCGTAACCGGGAAGAGGTTAAAGTAACCGCTAATTTCTTTCTGTCAATAAAAAACGCGCCCGGAGGCGCGTTAGTATCGGTCAAAGTTCTTCATCGACAATGCTGAAGTCTTTGACGCTGGCGTTAGCGCGGCGGGCTTCGCCTTTGTGCTGAACCTTGTTCAGCTGGCGCTCAAGCTTGTTAATCAGTTCGTTTATGGCCGCATACATATCATCGTGTTTCGCGCTGGCAATCAGGGGGCCATTGGGCGTGTTGATAGTCGCATCGGCAACGAATTCTTTCGGTTCTCTGGAGAGAACAATGTGAGGGTTAATCAGATGAGTTTGCCACTTTTCCAGTTTGGCGAGACGGTCTTCGACATGTTGGCGGATAGCCGGGGTGATCTCCATGTGCTTACTGGTAATGTTGATAACCATAGTGCTTACCTCTAGTCATTTCCGTCGAGTGTAAGTTCAGCATACCCTGAAAAGAGGGCTCTTGCGTGATTCAGGTCATGTTTTTTTGTCACTTTTTGTCAGGTTTGAAAATTCTGTGAGGCAACCTGATAATCCATCATTCAGGGGTTGAGAAGTTGTTCTGAGGCGGGCAGGATTGACAGGTTATGGCAGTAACAGATATGGGTAAAAAGCGAGATAAAAAAATGGCAGCCTTAAAAGGGCTGCCATTTTTTGCTTCTGCGGCTTAAGCCTGATTGCTCGCGATAATCTTCGCGACTTTATCGGCCTGCGCATTCAGCTGTAACTTACGGTAGGCGTTTTCCATCAGCGGCAGCGCCGTACGGGTCGCCTGCGTATCCGGATAGTCCTTCATCATTTGCTCAACGCGGTTAACTACTGCGACATAAGCTTCACGCTTAGTGTAGAATTGCGCCACGGCGAGTTCATATTTCGCCAGACGATCTTTCAGGTACACCAGACGCTTTCTGGCATCGGTGGCGTACTGGCTGTTCGGGTAACCGCGCAGCAGCTGAGAGAAGTCATGGAAGGCATCGCGTGCATGGGTCGGATCGCGATCGGAACGATCGATCCCGAAGAAGCCCTGCAGCGCGCTGTCATCCAGGGCCATATCCGTCAGACCACGCATATAAATGACGTAATCAATATTCGGGTGGGTGGGGTTCAGACGCATAAAACGGTCGATGGCAGCCTGCGCCAGCGGCAAATCGGCATTTTTATAGTAAGCGTAGATCAGGTCCAGCTGAACTTGCTGGGAGTAAGGCCCGAACGGGTAGCGGTTATCAAGCGCTTCCAGTTGCGTTATCGCTCCTTTAAAGTTACCGTCCTGCAGTTTTTGCTGGGCTGTGGCATAGATCTCAGAAGGGGGGTTGTCAGGCACCGCTTCCTTCGAACCGGAACAACCAGCTAATGCCAGGCTCAACGTGGCTGCAGCCACCAGATATTTCATACGCGTCATGACGATTTGATTATCCTCAGAGTGTTATTCAGGAAGCTGTCCGTGTAGCTCCCGATAGTGACCAGGTACAATAGCACATTATATTAAACGGCATCGCCGTGAAAACCCAACGTTAACGAAGAAGCTGTTTATGGCACAACAAGTAAAACTCAACGCAACGGTCTCCGAATCGCAACTCGGACAACGCTTAGATCAGGCTTTGGCCGAATTGTTCCCTGATTATTCCCGATCTCGTATAAAAGAGTGGATTCTCGACCGTCGCGCCAGTGTAAATGGCGTAATCATCGACAAACCCAAAGAAAAAGTCCTGGGTGGCGAACAAATCGCTATCGATGCGGAAATTGAAGAGGAAGCGCGCTGGGAAGCGCAGGATATACCTCTGACGATTGTTTACGAGGATGACGATATCCTGGTGATCAATAAACCGCGCGACCTGGTTGTGCATCCCGGTGCTGGCAATCCCGATGGCACGGTGCTGAATGCGCTACTGCATCATTTCCCTGCTATCGCTGATGTGCCCCGGGCGGGAATTGTACACCGCCTGGATAAAGACACCACCGGCCTGATGGTGGTCGCCAAAACCGTTCCCGCCCAGACTCACCTGGTGGAATCCCTGCAGCTGCGGGAAATCACGCGTGAATATGAAGCTGTTGCCATTGGCCGGATGACGGCGGGCGGAACGGTAGATGAACCTATTAGCCGTCACTCGACTAAGCGGACGCATATGGCAGTCCACCCTATGGGGAAACCAGCGACCACGCACTACCGGATTATGGAGCATTTCCGCGCCCATACCCGCCTGCGTTTGCGTCTTGAGACCGGCCGTACCCACCAGATTCGTGTGCATATGTCCCACATTGCTCATCCGCTGGTGGGCGATCAGCTTTATGGCGGTCGGCCGCGTCCACCTAAAGGTGCTTCTGAAGCCTTTATTGGCACATTGCGTAAATTTGATCGTCAGGCTCTTCATGCCACCATGCTCCGCCTCTACCATCCGATCACCGGAATAGAGATGGAGTGGCATGCGCCGTTACCGCAGGATATGGTTGATTTGATCAATGCCCTGAAGGTGGATACGGAAGAGTTTAAAGAGCAGATGGACTGGTAGTGAGTCTTATCACGCCGCAATGGGCTGCTCCGGCGGGCGTCCGCGCCTGCTCCACAACACGTCAGGGGGGCTTCAGCCGGACGCCCTGGGATTCGCTGAATCTCGGGACGCATGTGGGAGATTCTCCTGAGAGTGTGCAGGCGAATCGCGAACATCTGGTTGCGCTGGCCGGGATGCCTTCTTCACCTTGCTGGCTGGATCAGATTCATGGCACAGAGGTGCTTCATCTGACCGGTGAAACGCCGCTCTCTTTACGGGCTGATGCGGCTTATACGCGCCAGCGGGATGTGGTTTGCGCGGTGATGACCGCTGACTGTCTGCCGGTGCTGTTCGCTTCGCTTGATGGTAAGGAAGTGGCGGCGGCCCATGCCGGATGGCGTGGGCTGTGTGCGGGCGTTCTTGAAGCGACCCTTGACGCTTTCATCGCGCCGCCGGAAGAGATCATGGTCTGGCTGGGCCCAGCCATAGGACCTGCTGCTTTTGAAGTGGGTCCCGAAGTCAGAGAGGCATTTCTGGCTGTGGATCGGCATGATTACGAGGCTTTTCGACTGGCAGGAGAAAAATATTTTGCCGATATCTGGCAGCTGGCCCAGCGGCGCCTGAGACAAAAAGGCGTGCGCCACATCACGGGCGGCGGACTGTGTACCTTTTCTGAACCAGAACAATTCTTCTCTTACCGACGCGAACCTGCAACGGGACGTATGGCAAGTTTGATCTGGCTGATATAACCTAGCGGCATAAGACGATCCAGGTTGATGTATATTTCACCAAATATTTTGGGTCATTAAACTTGAAAATTTGAGGTATGACCTCATTTAATCTCCAGTAGCAATTTGACCTGAAAGGGGGAATTATGCGTCTGGATCGTCTTACTAACAAATTCCAGCTTGCTCTCGCCGATGCCCAGTCTTCCGCACTGGGACGCGACAATCAATTTATCGAACCTCTGCATCTGATGAGCGCCCTGCTCAATCAGGAAGGCGGTTCCGTGCGTCCTTTACTGACTACCGCCGGGGTGGATGTTGCCGCTCTGCGTAATGGCGTGGAGCAGGCGATCGGCCGTCTGCCGCAGGTGGAGGGCACCGACGGCGACGTTCAGCCTTCAGCCGATCTGGTGCGGGTGCTGAACCTGTGCGACAAACTGGCGCAGAAGCGCGCCGACAATTTCATTTCATCTGAACTCTTTGTCCTCGCCGCGCTCGACTCTCGCGGTTCGCTGGCGGACTTACTGAAATCTGCTGGCGCGACCAGTGAAAAGCTGACGAAGGCGATTGACCAGATGCGTGGAGGAGAAACCGTGAACGATCAAGGGGCGGAAGATCAGCGCCAGGCGTTAAAGAAATACACCATTGATCTGACTGAACGTGCTGAACAGGGCAAACTTGATCCGGTGATTGGCCGTGATGAAGAGATTCGTCGCACTATCCAGGTGCTGCAGCGCCGGACGAAAAACAACCCCGTGCTGATTGGTGAGCCAGGGGTGGGTAAAACCGCGATTGTCGAAGGACTTGCGCAGCGCATCATTAATGGCGAAGTACCGGAAGGACTGAAAGGGCGCCGCGTACTGGCGCTGGATATGGGTTCTCTGGTGGCTGGCGCGAAATATCGCGGCGAGTTCGAAGAGCGGCTGAAAGGGGTGCTTAACGATCTCTCCAAACAGGAAGGCAACGTCATTCTGTTTATTGACGAGCTGCACACCATGGTCGGAGCAGGTAAAGCCGATGGCGCGATGGATGCCGGTAATATGCTTAAGCCTGCGCTGGCACGCGGTGAACTGCACTGCGTGGGGGCCACCACCCTGGATGAGTATCGTCAGTATATTGAAAAAGATGCCGCGCTTGAGCGCCGTTTTCAGAAAGTCTACGTGGCTGAACCGAGCGTGGAAGACACTATCGCCATTCTCCGTGGGCTGAAAGAGCGTTATGAACTGCACCACCACGTGCAGATTACCGATCCGGCTATTGTCGCAGCGGCAACGTTGTCGCATCGCTATATCGCCGATCGCCAGCTGCCGGACAAAGCGATTGACCTGATTGACGAGGCGGCATCCAGCATTCGTATGCAGATCGACTCCAAACCTGAGTCACTCGATCGCCTTGAGCGCCGGATCATCCAGCTGAAGCTGGAACAGCAGGCGCTGAAGAAAGAGGCTGATGACGCCAGCATCAAACGTCTCGACATGCTGGAAGAGGAGCTGGGGCAGAAAGAGCGCGAATATTCTGAGCTGGAAGAGGAATGGAAGGCCGAAAAAGCCTCGCTCTCCGGTACTCAGACGGTGAAAGCTGAACTGGAGCAGGCGAAACTGGCGATGGAACAGGCGCGCCGCTCAGGCGACCTGGCACAGATGTCCGAACTCCAGTACGGAAAAATCCCGGCGCTGGAAAAACAGCTTGCTCTGGCCACGCAGTCTGAAGGAAAGACCATGCGGCTGCTGCGCAACCGGGTAACCGATGTTGAAATCGCCGATGTGCTGGCCCGCTGGACAGGTATTCCTGTCGACCGCATGATGGAAGGTGAACGTGACAAGCTGCTGCGGATGGAGCAGGAGCTGCATCAGCGCGTGATTGGACAGGACGAATCGGTCGAAGCCGTGTCGAATGCGATTCGCCGCAGCCGCGCCGGTCTGGCCGATCCGAACAGACCTATTGGGTCGTTTCTGTTCCTGGGGCCAACAGGGGTCGGTAAGACCGAACTTTGTAAAGCGCTCGCGAACTTTATGTTCGACAGTGATGATGCGATGGTCCGGCTTGATATGTCCGAGTTTATGGAGAAACATTCGGTATCGCGTCTCGTCGGCGCGCCTCCCGGCTATGTCGGTTATGAAGAGGGAGGCTATCTGACGGAGGCTGTCCGTCGTCGTCCTTATTCTGTGATATTGCTGGATGAGGTCGAGAAGGCGCATCCGGACGTATTCAATATCCTGCTGCAGGTACTGGACGATGGACGCCTGACCGATGGGCAGGGCAGAACGGTGGATTTCCGTAATACGGTAGTCATTATGACGTCGAACCTTGGCTCGGATCTGATTCAGGAGCGTTTTGGCGCCCTCAGCTATGCGGAAATGAAAGAAGTAGTGATGACCGTGGTGGGGCAGCACTTCCGCCCTGAGTTCATTAACCGTATTGATGAGCTGGTGGTCTTCCATCCGCTGGGTGAACAGCACATTGCTTCAATTGCTAAAATCCAGCTGCAGCGGCTTTACGACCGCCTGGAAGATCGCGGTTACCAGCTGCACATTTCGGAAGCCGCTTTACAGCTGCTTGGTCAGAACGGCTATGATCCGGTATATGGCGCAAGGCCGTTGAAACGGGCAATCCAGCAGCAGATTGAAAACCCGCTGGCGCAGCAAATCCTCTCTGGCGCGCTTGTGCCGGGTAAAAAGATAGAAATGGACGTTAAGGATGGCGTCATTACCGCGCATCAGTAAGCGCGGCGTTATAAAGAAATGGGCCTTCGGGCCCATTTTTGTTTATAATCCAGGCGCAAAATAGCGCTTTTAGCCCATTTGGTTTGAAAAGTGAGCGGTTGGTAATTTTTTTGTGATTAAGCCTTGTCAGCTGCCGATAACTCCCTATAATGCGCAACCACTGAGACGGCACAACGGCTTACAGGCAAGCGGCTCAGGAGGTTCAGGAAGCTGAACCGCCGGAGAAAAACTTCTGAAAAAGAGGTTGACTCTGAAGGAGGAAAGCGTAATATACGCCACCTCGCAGTAACGCCTCAGGGCGCTTACCGCAACGCTCTTTAACAATTTATCAGACAATCTGTGTGGGCACTCGCAGGATTGATATCAGCGCCGCAAGGCGCAAAAAATATCAAGTCTTAAGAGTGAACACATAATGAAATTCATTATGAGTGTTTTACACTTGAGCATCGCTTAACTTGTTTAAGTAAATCGAGCTTTTAATTGAAGAGTTTGATCATGGCTCAGATTGAACGCTGGCGGCAGGCCTAACACATGCAAGTCGGACGGTAGCACAGGGGAGCTTGCTCCCCGGGTGACGAGTGGCGGACGGGTGAGTAATGTCTGGGAAACTGCCCGATAGAGGGGGATAACTACTGGAAACGGTAGCTAATACCGCATAACCTCGCAAGAGCAAAGTGGGGGACCCTCGGGCCTCACGCTATCGGATGTGCCCAGATGGGATTAGCTAGTAGGTGGGGTAACGGCTCACCTAGGCGACGATCCCTAGCTGGTCTGAGAGGATGACCAGCCACACTGGAACTGAGACACGGTCCAGACTCCTACGGGAGGCAGCAGTGGGGAATATTGCACAATGGGCGCAAGCCTGATGCAGCCATGCCGCGTGTATGAAGAAGGCCTTCGGGTTGTAAAGTACTTTCAGCGGGGAGGAAGGCGGTGAGGTTAATAACCTCGCCGATTGACGTTACCCGCAGAAGAAGCACCGGCTAACTCCGTGCCAGCAGCCGCGGTAATACGGAGGGTGCAAGCGTTAATCGGAATTACTGGGCGTAAAGCGCACGCAGGCGGTCTGTCAAGTCAGATGTGAAATCCCCGGGCTTAACCTGGGAACTGCATTTGAAACTGGCAGGCTAGAGTCTTGTAGAGGGGGGTAGAATTCCAGGTGTAGCGGTGAAATGCGTAGAGATCTGGAGGAATACCGGTGGCGAAGGCGGCCCCCTGGACAAAGACTGACGCTCAGGTGCGAAAGCGTGGGGAGCAAACAGGATTAGATACCCTGGTAGTCCACGCCGTAAACGATGTCGACTTGGAGGTTGTGCCCTTGAGGCGTGGCTTCCGGAGCTAACGCGTTAAGTCGACCGCCTGGGGAGTACGGCCGCAAGGTTAAAACTCAAATGAATTGACGGGGGCCCGCACAAGCGGTGGAGCATGTGGTTTAATTCGATGCAACGCGAAGAACCTTACCTACTCTTGACATCCACGGAATTTAGCAGAGATGCTTTAGTGCCTTCGGGAACCGTGAGACAGGTGCTGCATGGCTGTCGTCAGCTCGTGTTGTGAAATGTTGGGTTAAGTCCCGCAACGAGCGCAACCCTTATCCTTTGTTGCCAGCGATTCGGTCGGGAACTCAAAGGAGACTGCCGGTGATAAACCGGAGGAAGGTGGGGATGACGTCAAGTCATCATGGCCCTTACGAGTAGGGCTACACACGTGCTACAATGGCGCATACAAAGAGAAGCGACCTCGCGAGAGCAAGCGGACCTCATAAAGTGCGTCGTAGTCCGGATCGGAGTCTGCAACTCGACTCCGTGAAGTCGGAATCGCTAGTAATCGTGGATCAGAATGCCACGGTGAATACGTTCCCGGGCCTTGTACACACCGCCCGTCACACCATGGGAGTGGGTTGCAAAAGAAGTAGGTAGCTTAACCTTCGGGAGGGCGCTTACCACTTTGTGATTCATGACTGGGGTGAAGTCGTAACAAGGTAACCGTAGGGGAACCTGCGGTTGGATCACCTCCTTACCTGAAGATACTTTCCCGCGTAGTGTCCACACAGATTGTCTGATAGAAAAGTAACGAGCAGAAAAAACCTCTACAGGCTTGTAGCTCAGGTGGTTAGAGCGCACCCCTGATAAGGGTGAGGTCGGTGGTTCAAGTCCACTCAGGCCTACCAAATTCTTTCCTGTCCTGCGTTGTGACTTCACTTGCATAGCGAACTATGCGGCGCGAAGCCACGCCTTGATCAGAAAAGAATTACATTCCTGTAAACAAGAATGTAACTCCTTGCGAGTGGTAGTAGATGGTCTCTGCAGTAACTGTATGGGGCTATAGCTCAGCTGGGAGAGCGCCTGCCTTGCACGCAGGAGGTCAGCGGTTCGATCCCGCTTAGCTCCACCATGCAGTTTACGAAAACTATCTCAAAACTGACTTGCGAGTCACGTTTGAGATATTTGCTCTTTAACAATCCGGAACAAGCTGAAAATTGAAACGACACGCTGCGTTTATCCTCCGTAATAAGGATAGACGGTACAGTGTGTTCGAGTCTCTCAAATGCTTGCAGCACACAGTATCCTGCGGGACGCTTGTGGGTTGTGAGGTTAAGTGACTAAGCGTACACGGTGGATGCCCTGGCAGTCAGAGGCGATGAAGGGCGTGCTAATCTGCGATAAGCGTCGGTAAGGTGATATGAACCGCAACAACCGACGATACCCGAATGGGGAAACCCGGTGCATTTATGCATCATCGCAACATGAATACATAGTGTTGCGAGGCGAACCTGGGGAACTGAAACATCTAAGTACCCAGAGGAAAAGAAATCAACCGAGATTCCCCCAGTAGCGGCGAGCGAACGGGGAACAGCCCAGAACCTGAATCAGTTTGTGCATCAGTGGAAGCGTCTGGAAAGTCGCAGGGTACAGGGTGATACTCCCGTACACGAAGATGTGCTTGCTGTGAGTTCGATGAGTAGGGCGGGACACGTGATATCCTGTCTGAATATGGGGGGACCATCCTCCAAGGCTAAATACTCCTGACTGACCGATAGTGAACCAGTACCGTGAGGGAAAGGCGAAAAGAACCCCGGCGAGGGGAGTGAAACAGAACCTGAAACCGTGTACGTACAAGCAGTGGGAGCACCTTCGTGGTGTGACTGCGTACCTTTTGTATAATGGGTCAGCGACTTATATTCTGTAGCAAGGTTAACCGTATAGGGGAGCCGCAGGGAAACCGAGTCTTAACTGGGCGTTAAGTTGCAGGGTATAGACCCGAAACCCGGTGATCTAGCCATGGGCAGGTTGAAGGTTGGGTAACACTAACTGGAGGACCGAACCGACTAATGTTGAAAAATTAGCGGATGACTTGTGGCTGGGGGTGAAAGGCCAATCAAACCGGGAGATAGCTGGTTCTCCCCGAAAGCTATTTAGGTAGCGCCTCGTGAATTCATCTCCGGGGGTAGAGCACTGTTTCGGCTAGGGGGCCATCCCGGCTTACCAACCCGATGCAAACTGCGAATACCGGAGAATGTTATCACGGGAGACACACGGCGGGTGCTAACGTCCGTCGTGAAGAGGGAAACAACCCAGACCGCCAGCTAAGGTCCCAAAGTCATGGTTAAGTGGGAAACGATGTGGGAAGGCACAGACAGCCAGGATGTTGGCTTAGAAGCAGCCATCATTTAAAGAAAGCGTAATAGCTCACTGGTCGAGTCGGCCTGCGCGGAAGATGTAACGGGGCTAAACCATGCACCGAAGCTGCGGCAGCGACACTATGTGTTGTTGGGTAGGGGAGCGTTCTGTAAGCCGTTGAAGGTGGACTGTGAGGTCTGCTGGAGGTATCAGAAGTGCGAATGCTGACATGAGTAACGATAAAGCGGGTGAAAAGCCCGCTCGCCGGAAGACCAAGGGTTCCTGTCCAACGTTAATCGGGGCAGGGTGAGTCGACCCCTAAGGCGAGGCCGAAAGGCGTAGTCGATGGGAAACAGGTTAATATTCCTGTACTTGGTGTTACTGCGAAGGGGGGACGGAGAAGGCTATGTTGGCCGGGCGACGGTTGTCCCGGTTTAAGCGTGTAGGCTGAACATCCAGGCAAATCCGGATGTTTAAGGCTGAGGCGTGATGACGAGTCACCACGGTGATGAAGCAACAAATGCCCTGCTTCCAGGAAAAGCCTCTAAGCATCAGGTAACACGAAATCGTACCCCAAACCGACACAGGTGGTCAGGTAGAGAATACCAAGGCGCTTGAGAGAACTCGGGTGAAGGAACTAGGCAAAATGGTGCCGTAACTTCGGGAGAAGGCACGCTGGCGCGTAGGTGAAGGGACTTGCTCCCGGAGCTGAAGCCAGTCGAAGATACCAGCTGGCTGCAACTGTTTATTAAAAACACAGCACTGTGCAAACACGAAAGTGGACGTATACGGTGTGACGCCTGCCCGGTGCCGGAAGGTTAATTGATGGGGTTATCGCAAGAGAAGCTCCTGATCGAAGCCCCGGTAAACGGCGGCCGTAACTATAACGGTCCTAAGGTAGCGAAATTCCTTGTCGGGTAAGTTCCGACCTGCACGAATGGCGTAATGATGGCCAGGCTGTCTCCACCCGAGACTCAGTGAAATTGAACTCGCTGTGAAGATGCAGTGTACCCGCGGCAAGACGGAAAGACCCCGTGAACCTTTACTACAGCTTGACACTGAACATTGAGCCTTGATGTGTAGGATAGGTGGGAGGCTTTGAAGCGTGGACGCCAGTCTGCGTGGAGCCAACCTTGAAATACCACCCTTTAACGTTTGATGTTCTAACCTGGCGCCATAATCTGGCGTGGGGACAGTGTCTGGTGGGTAGTTTGACTGGGGCGGTCTCCTCCCAAAGAGTAACGGAGGAGCACGAAGGTCAGCTAATCACGGTCGGACATCGTGAGGTTAGTGCAATGGCATAAGCTGGCTTGACTGCGAGAGTGACGGCTCGAGCAGGTGCGAAAGCAGGTCATAGTGATCCGGTGGTTCTGAATGGAAGGGCCATCGCTCAACGGATAAAAGGTACTCCGGGGATAACAGGCTGATACCGCCCAAGAGTTCATATCGACGGCGGTGTTTGGCACCTCGATGTCGGCTCATCACATCCTGGGGCTGAAGTAGGTCCCAAGGGTACGGCTGTTCGCCGTTTAAAGTGGTACGCGAGCTGGGTTTAGAACGTCGTGAGACAGTTCGGTCCCTATCTGCCGTGGGCGCTGGAAGATTGAGAGGGGTTGCTCCTAGTACGAGAGGACCGGAGTGAACGCACCACTGGTGTTCGGGTTGTCATGCCAATGGCATTGCCCGGTAGCTAAGTGCGGAAAAGATAAGCGCTGAAAGCATCTAAGCGCGAAACTTGCCTCGAGATGAATCTTCCCTGAGACTATAAGTCTCCTGAAGGGACGTTGAAGACGACGACGTTGATAGGCCGGGTGTGTAAGCGCAGCGATGCGTTGAGCTAACCGGTACTAATGACCCGTGAGGCTTAACCTTACAACACCAGAAGCGTTCTGGTGAGTGTCTGAGAGACACAGAAACAATTTTCAGCCTGTTACCGGATAAAGAATCTGTAGGAAACGAAAGATTTTGCGCTGAGGCAAGGCGGCAAGCGAAGGAAAGGAAGGAGCATACTTAAGTATGTGACTGACTTTGCGAGCGCAGCCAACGCGGCATCAGCCCAAAAGATTTGTTTCAGACACCAAGAATTTGCCTGGCGGCTGTAGCGCGGTGGTCCCACCTGACCCCATGCCGAACTCAGAAGTGAAACGCCGTAGCGCCGATGGTAGTGTGGGGTCTCCCCATGCGAGAGTAGGGAACTGCCAGGCATCAAATCGCGATAACCCTGACCTCACGGTCAGGGTTTTTTGCGTTAGGGTGCCGAAAATGGCGTATTCACGCAATATTTGACCTTATCCGCGTTTCCGTACCCGCCAGTCTTCGGTGGAATGCCTGGTGAAGCAGCGACTAGGAAAAGCGGGCGCTTCATTCTGCCTTCAGCGATGAAGATCCGCTCATTATTGCTCTTACTTAAGGCAAATCCTTCAGCATTATTTCCGTCAGCCCGTCCGCAGGAAAATTACCCCTTTCAGCCTGCACCCTTTCTCTTCATCTGGTTACCACGATCGCAGCGACCCATTAGCCGTGCTTATAGATATCTTTCTGAATTATTATATGCCGTGTTACTCTTCAGTTAACCGGCTGATAATAACTAATAAACATTGAGAGGGAGATATGGCAGATATAAATACCGGGCACCCGTCAGAGGGGGCGCCCATCAATATCACTACAGGCCAAAGGATCCGGGCTATCGTAGGGGCTTCTTCAGGTAATCTGGTCGAATGGTTCGACTTTTACGTCTATTCATTTTGCTCACTCTATTTCGCGCATATCTTTTTCCCCTCAGATAACCCGAATACTCAGCTGCTGCAAACGGCGGGCATTTTTGCCGCAGGTTTTCTGATGCGCCCAATCGGCGGCTGGCTGTTTGGCTATATAGGGGATAAGCATGGTCGTAAAACATCTATGCTGATTTCCGTTTGCATGATGTGCTTCGGATCGCTGGTGATCGCCTGCCTGCCTGGCTACAACGCGATAGGCCTGTGGGCACCTGTGCTGCTGCTGCTTGCCCGTCTGTTCCAGGGATTATCCGTCGGCGGGGAATATGGCACCAGCGCCACTTATATGAGTGAAGTGGCGGCAGAAGGTAAGAAAGGGTTCTATGCCTCATTCCAGTACGTCACACTAATCGGTGGACAGCTGATGGCGTTACTGACCGTCGTGGTGCTACAGCATATCCTTTCAGATAGCGAGCTCAGGGCCTGGGGATGGCGGATCCCCTTTGCGCTCGGCGCGGTGCTGGCGGTGGTGGCGCTTTTTCTTCGCCGTTCGCTCAATGAAACCTCCGATCGGGCAACGCGTGAACATAAAGATGCCGGTTCGTTGAAAGGGCTGTGGAAGCATCGCCGCGCTTTTATCATGGTGCTGGGGTTTACCGCTGGCGGCTCGCTAAGCTTTTATACTTTCACTACCTATATGCAAAAGTACCTGGTCAATACTGCCGGAATGGAAACGAAAACCGCCAGTGGCCTGATGACTGCGGCGCTTTTCGTTTTCATGCTGATCCAACCGGTCATCGGCGGACTTTCAGATAAGATTGGTCGCCGTAGCGCTATGCTGATTTTTGGTGGACTGGCCGCAATCTGTACCGTGCCCGTTCTGACATTATTGCAAAACGTATCAAGCCCCGTTATCGCCTTCGCGTTGGTAATGACGTCACTGATTATTACCAGCTTTTACACCTCAATCAGCGGTATTCTCAAAGCTGAAATGTTCCCGCCGGAAGTACGGGCGATGGGCGTGGGGCTTTCTTATGCGGTAGCGAATGCGCTCTTCGGCGGATCGGCGGAGTATGTGGCCCTGCTGCTCAAGGGGATGGGAAATGAAACCAGCTTCTTCTGGTACGTTTCTGCGATGGGGGCGGTCGCCTTCCTGGTTTCGCTTATGCTGCACCGGAAAGGGAAGGGCATACGGCTCTGATTACTGCCCGATATTCCATAATGCGTAGCCGGTGGCAGCACCGGCTACATCCCAGCTGAGATCTCTCCAGCTCCAGCCCGATCCGGCCTCACGGCTGTCATACAGCTCCTTTGCGACACCCAAAGTGAGGGAAAACATCAGGCCGAAACTGCCGCTGTGCCGGTCACGCCAGCCTTGCTGTTCACCCCATGCGTTACCTGATGCTGCAACGAAAGCAGAAGCGATAAAGTGCTGAGCTTTATCCTGCCCTGTCCATTTATCCTGAGCCATATGGGTACAGCCCGTGCAGCACAGCGTGGCGAGAAGCAAAATAGTGCGCATCGTTCTTTCCTGTAAAAAGGCCCTGCGTATACCGCAAGGCCTGAAATAACAAAAAAACGAACTACAGGATACGGCTGATAAGTCTGTCTATTCGGATCCGGCGCAGGCGGCGGATAAGCTTGCGAACTTTTAACGGGTAATCCGCAATGCTTTCAAGCTCCCTGAAGTGGCTGACCACCGTCGTATGTTCACGGATCAGCGCCAGCTCCTTCTCACTTTGATCGGTGAGCTGCCCAAGAGGATCGTGGATCAGGATCGCATTCTCAAGATCGAGGCGCCAGGCGCGGGGGTTCAGGTTATTCCCGGTGATCAACATCCATTCATCATCGACCCACATCCCTTTGAGATGATAACTGTTTTCGCCATCCTTCCAAAGGCGCACCGTTAGCTGCCCGTTGGTGACATAATATTGCAGCCGGCTCAGGAAACGGCGGAGATTGATCTCATAAAGGTAGGGAAGCGCGCCGATGATCTTGAACGGCTGATCTTCCGGAATATAAAAGTCATTAGCGGTTTTATCACCGACGATGATCTCTACGGCCTTGCCGCGCCGCAGCAGCCAGATAATGTTGCGGGCCAGAATGGCGGGCATATTAAAATAGGGCGTACAAAGCGTCAGCTTCTCTTCTGCGCAGGGCATCAGATGAAATATGGTCTTATTCAGAAGGCTGCGTTTGCCCAGGCCCACCAGCGGCGTGACGGCGAGCTGCTCATTGGTCGCATTGCCGTGAAACTCATAATCGAAGCCGCGAAGATCCTGGCGGAACTGGCGGGTTTCATTTTTGATTTCCGGACTTTTTGGCCGTTCATGTTTATCCAGACGATGCACGGCGTCTGCCTGAATAAGATTTTTATCGATCCAGTGAAGTAGCGTATCAGCCAGCTTAGGGTTGGTGATTAGCTGATAGCGGTCGTAGCGGTATTTATCATGCTGATGAAGATAGACATCGTTCAGGCTGGCACCGGTATAGAGCAGCGTATCATCGACAATCGATCCTTTGAGATGCAGCACGCCTAATGCCTCGCGGGTATTTACCGGTACGCCATAAACCGGAATGGCTAATTCAGGATCCCGATCGGCCATTTCGCAATACCAGTCAGCGTTTGTCGCTCCTTGCGCCGCGCCGATGCGGCCACGCTGCGCACGATGCCAGTCAACCAGAATGCAGATATCCAGCGTCGGACGACGACGTTTGGCTTCATAAAGCGCCGACAGTATGGCACGTCCACCATCATCGTTTTCCAGATAAAGCGCAACGATACAGATACGCCGTTCCGCACCCGCGATTTTCTCCAGCAGCGTCTGCCGGAACTCCGCAGGTGAATACAGCGTGGTGAAATCAGCAACCGACTGAGACAGTTTGGGCAGTTGCGCAAGGTGCTGTTGGTGTTTATTGCGTTTAAATTTGGACAACATCACAATGCGTATCTTCTCTGTTCATGGAATGGCCTTTTGCCTTAAAATCATCACCCTAACCGCTAATATTACCATTAGTTCACGCAGAGGGGACCAGTTTTACGTTTCCAGACATTATCGGTGCGGCGGCATAAGGGGAAGTGACAGGCTGACGATGCCGTCCTCCAGCTGAATATCGACCGCGAATCCGAGCTTGCGCGCCAGCGCGATCATGCCCCGGTTGCCCGGCATAGTAATGCCGTTCAGACGGTCGAGGCCGTGTTGGCGGGTATAGATAATCATCTTTTCCAGCAGGCGTCGCCCCAGGCCCAGTCCTTTCAGATCGGATCGTACCAGCACCGAAAACTCCGCATCAATATTATCCGCATCGGAGATGGCTCTCGTCACGCCGATAATCTCTTCTTTACCTGCCTGCTGGCGAACAGCGACAAAGGCCATTTCCCGATCGTAGTCGATCTGGGTCATGTTAGCCAAATCGTCATGGGAGAACTCGTTAATCTCACTAAAGTAGCGATAATACAGGTCTTCTTTGGTTACCTGCGCAATAAATTCTCTTAGCTGCGGTTCATCCTCCGGCAGGATCGGCCGGAAAAGGCAGCGCTGACCGTTTTTCAGCTGTACCGGTTCTTCAAGCGCGTGAGGATAGGGCCTGATCGCCAGCCGGGCCTCAGGGTCGCCCTGGAAATCGGCCAGTTGCAGGGTGACATCCAGCAGAGAGAACTCACTGCCGGAGGCGAGCAGCGGATGAATATCCAGCCGCACAATTTCGGGACAATCCACAATAAGGTTGGAAACCTGTACCAGAACCTGACTGATCCCGGCAACATCCAGCGGACGAAGCGCGCTGCGGCCGCGAATTTTTCCGCTTTTAATCGCCTGGATAACCAGATAGCGGGCCAGCGTCATATTCAGCGGCGGTAGCGCGACAACGGCCTGCTTATCCGCCTGCCACTCAATTCCCCCTTCGCCAAGCATGATTAACGGGCCAAAAACCGGATCCTGCTCGACGACAATCCGCAACTCCTGCGCCCCGGCCCGGTTGGCCATACTTTGCACCAGCAAACCGTGGATATTCGCCTGGGGCCAGGCAAACTTAACGCGATCAAAAATAGCCTCGGCCGCCTGCTGCACCTCGCCGGGGGTACGAAGATAGAGCATAACGCCCTGAACTTCCGATTTGTGCGGAATATCGGGGGAGCGCAGCTTCAGGGCGACGGGATAGCCAATCTGCCCGGCAATATGGACGGCCTCCGCGCTGTCGCCGGCGATCCAGGTGGGCAGGGTGCTCAGTCCATAGGCCTGGAGGATCTCCCGAACCTCATGGGTATCCAGCGTGGTTGCGCCCTCATCCAGCGCCTGACGGATCAGCCGGTGGGCATCTGCCGTATTGGCGGTCAGGTTCGCGGGCAGGGCGGGCGTTTCGCGCAGCTGCTTCTGGTTGCGCCGGTATTCAACCATATGCATAAAGGCGGTGACGGTGCCTTCCGGCGTACGGTAGGTAGGAATACCCGCATCGCTGAACAGCCTTCTCGCTTCCTGTGAGGAGAATTCACCGCACCAGTTACTGAGTAACGTCACCTGCTTCGCCCTTGGGTGCGCTTTGATCGCATCCAGTAATTTCTGTGCGGTAGGCGTCGCTGGCGCAACGGCGCTGGGTGCGTGAATAATCATCAGCGCATCAAGATCCTGGCTGTCGAGCAGGCGGAGCACCGTTTGCAGATAGCGTTCGGCGGTAGCATCGTCTCTGAGATCCAGGGGATTACCGGCAGTAACGCCTTCGGGCAGCAGCTCACGAAGGTCAGTAAGGACTTCCTCACTCAGGCTGGCGAGCTTGCCGTTGCGGGCCTCCAGGGCGTCCAGCGCCAGGGCGGCCGGCGCGCCGCCGTTGCTGACAATCATCAGGCGCTCTCCCCGCAAGGGTCGCATATGGCTGAGCGTTTCAACGGCGGAGAAGAGTTCATGGGTATCCTGCACGCGCAGCAGACCGGCACGCTGAATCGCAGCATCCCAGGCGGCGTCGAGTCCGGCGTGCGTCTTCAGAAGTTTCTGCGCCTGCTGGCTTCGCCCGCTCTTGATCACCAGAATCGGTTTATTACGGGCGGCGCTTCGGGCCGCAGACACAAACCGGCGGGCGTCGCTGAGGTGCTCCAGATAAAGCAGTATCGCGCTGGTTTTGCCGTCGCGAGCCAGGAAGTCAAGCAGGTCATCGGCGTCAATGTCCAGGCTGTCACCCAGCGCGATAAACCAGGAGAACCCCAGCTTTCGCTGCTGCGCCCAGTCAAGGATGGTGTTAGAGACGGCGGCGGACTGGGAGATAAAAGCCAGCTTGCCCGGCACGATAGGCACCGGTGAAAAACTGGCGTTCAGTCCCTGCCAGGGGGCGAGAAGGCCAAGACTGTTAGGGCCGAGCAGACGGATCTGCCACTGGCTGGCGCACTGCCGCAGGGCCTCAAGCTGGCTCTCCGGCGCGGAAAGGATAATACAGGCCTTACAGCCACGCTCGCCGAGCGCCTGCAGAAGGTCGAGGTTGCGGCTGGCATGCGTACAGATAACGGCCAGGTCGGGCGAGACGGGAAGGCTGGCGACGTCCGGCCAGGCGAGCACGCCGCATACCGCTTTGTATTTCGGCGTGACGGGCAGTACCGCGCCGCTGAAGCTCCCGGCGAGAAGATTACGCATCATCAGGTAACCCGCCCGGCCGGGCCGCACTGAGGCGCCAATGACCGCAATCGACCCCGGTTTCAACAGCGCTTCTAATCCACGTTGGCTCATGTCCTGCTCCTGAAGGAATCCCTCACTGATTCTAAACGCTTTCAGCGAGATAAACCGTACCCGGCAAGCGAAGTCGTTAATTTTCCTGTAAAGAAATGCCCTGTCAGCATGACTCTGACGCCGTTGACTGAAACGGTGACGCTCCCCAAAACGAAATCCCAAGCCGATGTTAGCAGTTGTTTTCCTCGCGGGTGGACAGAGCGGGACTGTGCGGTTTTCCTGCCAGGTAACGCTGACGGAAAAGGTCAAAATGTTGCGACAGCGCGATGCCCGCCGCGGTATCGCCTGCCTGCATCAGCAACTCAGCCGCCACTTCCGCCGTGCAGTGCTGCCCTTCAGCATGAGCCTCACGAAGCTGATAGTTGGAGGGTTTGGTCAGCGTCAGCGACATCACGGGCAGTGCGTCAAGCCACGGGCTTTTTCGAAACATTTTGCGGGCTTCGGTCCAGGTACCATCAAGCATAATAAAGAGTGGGGGCTTGCCGCTGCGCGGTGGGGTGGTGAGTACGGCACGATCTGCATCGGCATACGATTGTGGAAACACCACCATTGGCTGGATCTCAGGATTTTTTACGGCATCCAGCAGGGAAGGATCGGGCTGGGTACGTGACCAGCCGAATGCCTGCGTCTCCGGCAAAATATCGGCGATCAGTCTGCCGGTATTGCTGGGTTTCATCGGCTCGGTATCGAACATCACCAGACAAAAACGGCTGCGCGCCTGTCCGGGCTTCAGCGTGGCGCAAAGGCAGTTTTGTGTGGGAAGCAGACAACGCTGACAGCGCAAAATACGGTTGCCGCGGGCAAGAAAAGGACGCGTGGCGCGGGCCAGACGTTCGGCACGAAGACGAAGAACGGCGTTTTCAGTCATAGTGGATTATCTGATGAAAACGCCATTCTAGCGGAAAGCGGGGCATTGCAGTAGGGGCCGGCAACGCCAGCCCCGGCGGCGAGCCTTACATATTTTCATCAAGCCATTCGTTAAAGGGCGCTTTTGGCATGGCGCCACTGAGCATATCCACCATCTGACCTTGTTTGAAGATCATAATGGTCGGGATACTACGGATACGGAAACGAGTGCTTAACTCGGGTTCCGCCTCGGTATTCACTTTAAGAAAGCGGACTTTACCGCTGCGTTCAGCCGCAACTTCTTTATAGACCGGGGCAAAGTTGACGCAGGGACCACACCAGGGCGCCCAGAAATCAATCACCACCGGCAGATCGTCCTGCAGATATTTATCAAGGGTGGCAGAAGTTGCGTTAACCACCTCACCCTCAAAGAGTACGCTACCGCAGCGGCCACATTTTGCGGTATCGCTCACGCGCTCATCGGGCACGCGATTCGTCGCCTGGCAGGATGCACAAACCGTATTCATTTAATCACCTCGGTGAAGAGTGAAGGTAAGCATTTACTTACCGCAAGCCTGAGTAAAGTAGCGATAATTATGATAGTCATTGCCCAGGACAACAAAGAGATTTGTTCAATGGGTATAATAGGTGCAAACTCTGCGGCCGGACGGCATTGCCGGCGAAGAAAAGCAATCTGTGCTTTTATTGGAAGTTAATAGCTAAGCGCTGCCACATCAGGTAATCTGCGCGCTTCGCGCTCAGCCAGGTGGAGGGAAAATGAACGACGAATTTAAAGGTAAAAGCGGTAAAGTCAAAGTGATGTATGTCCGCGGTGATGACGAGAGTAAGAAAGGCGGGCAAAACCCCCGTACGGGTAAAGGTGGCGCTCGTCAGGATGACAGTCGTCGTCCTTCACGTCACGCAGAAAGCAAACCGCGTGGCGGGCGCGATCGCGACGCACTTCCGAGTGACTCGCCATGGCGTACGGTGTCTCGTGCGCCTTCTGCAACCGATGACAGCAAGCCCGATCACGGCGGCATCAGCGGGAAAAGTTATATCGATCCGGAGCAGATCCGCCGTCAGCGGATGGAAGAGACGCGTGTGTATGGCGAAAACGCCTGCCAGGCGCTGTTCCAGAGCCGTCCTGACTGCATCGTGCGCGCCTGGTTTATCCAGGAAGTCACGCCACGCTTCCGCGATGCGCTGAAGTGGATGGCGGCTAACCGCAAGGCTTATCACGTTGTGGATGAAGCCGAACTGATCAAAGCGTCCGGCACAGAGCACCACGGTGGCGTTTGCTTCCTGATCAAAAAGCGTTCCGGTATGCCGGTCAGCGAATGGCTGGCAAAAGCGGAGACGAAAGATTGTGTGCTGGCGCTGGAGCAAATCGGCAACCCGCATAACCTTGGCGGCATGATGCGCAGCTGCGCGCACTTTGGCGTAAAAGGATTGCTGGTGGATGATGCTTCGCTGCTGGAGTCCGGTGCTGCCGTGCGTACGGCAGAAGGCGGCGCGGAGCATGTTCAGGCTATCAGCGGCGAAAGCTTTGCTGCCGGTCTGAACGCATTCCGCAAGGCGGGCTACACCATTGTCACCACATCAAGCCATAAGGGAACGCCGCTGGCTCAGGCTGAACTGCCGGCAAAAATGGTGCTGGTTTTAGGCCAGGAGCGTGACGGCCTCTCTGATGCGACGATGGAACAGGGCGATATGAGCGTCTCCATCGGCGGTACTGGCAACGTTGAAAGTCTTAACGTGTCAGTAGCCACAGGGGTTCTGCTGGCAGAGTGGTGGCGTCAGAACGCCTGATGCCTGCTGCATAATGATAAAAACAAACGGCCCTTTTCAGGGCCGTTTTTTATGGAAGTAGCGTAACGGATTAGTGGGCGCCGCTGCCGCCACCGCTGCCTGCCCCGAAAGGCGGACGGGCGAACCAGATGAGCACCAGCAGCAGCAGGAACACGCCAGCGGAAGCCCAGAAGATCTCGTTAGCCGAAATGATCAGGCCCTGATTGGTAATCTGCTGGGCAATCCACGCGGAAGCCTGTTCACGACTCATTCCCAGCGCTTCCAGCTTGCTGTACATCTCCTGCGAGTTAATGTTGTAAGCATTCACTGACTCGCTGAGCTGGCTGTGGTGCAGCGACTCCCTGTTTGTCCACATAGTGGTGGTAATCGAGGTGCCGATAGAGCCGGCCAGAGTACGCGTAAAGTTGGAGAGACTGGATGCCGCCGCCAGCCGTTCAGGCGGAAGCCCCGACAGCGTGATGGTGGTCAGCGGCATAAAGAAGCAGGCCACGGCGAACCCCTGGATAAACTGCGGCCAGGCCGCTGCGGCGAAATCCATGCCGGGCTCAAAGGTGTAGGCGCGCCAGTAGAAGCAGACGGCGTACATAATAAAGCTGAAGGTGACCAGCTTACGCATATCCAGCCGGTGGGCGAAGCGGCCAATTATCGGCGACAGGATGACCGGTAATATCCCCACGGGCGCCGAGGCCAGACCGGCCCAGGTGGCGGTGTAGCCATAGACCTCCTGTAAAAGCTGAGGCAGCAGGACAATTGAGCCAAAGTAAAGCATATAGGCCAGACTGATCGACAGGCAGCCGATGGTAAAATTCCGCGATTTGAAGAGTGATAAATCGACGATGGGGTGATCGTCCGTCAGCTCCCAGACCAGCAGCAATACCAGCGCGACCACGGCGACCACCGTCAGGATAATGATCTCCTGAGAGCTGAACCAGTCCAGCTCTTTACCGCGGTCCAGCATCACCTGCAGGCTGCCTATGCCGACGACCAGCAGTACCAGGCCAACGGTATCGATAGGCCGGATCACGGTCGCCGTCTCACGATTACGCAAGGTTTGCAGCGTCAGCAACACCACCACCACGCCAATCGGCACGTTGATGAAAAATATCCATCCCCAGTGGTAGTTATCGCTGATCCAGCCGCCCAGGATCGGACCGCAGATCGGCGCAACGATAACCGTCATCGCCCATAGCGAAAGCGCGATGCTGCGCTTAGCGGGCGGGAAGTTACTGAGGAGCAGGCTTTGCGACAGCGGGATCAGCGGGCCAGCCACCACGCCCTGGATGACGCGGAAGAAGATAAGCATGGCAAGGCTGTCTGACATCCCGCAGAGCCAGGATGCCACAGCAAACGCCACCGTTGACCAGAGGAACAGCTTCACTTCGCCGACGCGTTTTGCCAGCCAGCCGGTAATGGGGATCGAAATGGCGTTAGCCACGCCAAACGAGGTAATAACCCAGGTCCCCTGAGAGTTTGACGCGCCCAGGTTACCGGCAATGGTGGGTATCGCCACGTTAGCGATGGTGGAGTCCAGCACCTGCATAAACGTGGCCAGCGACAGCGCGATGGTCATCAGAACCAGCTGCGCGCCCTCAAGCGGTTTTTGTGCCACAACAGCCTCCCGCTTTCTCAGCCCGCATTGGCGCGAATAATATCGCTAATAAGCTGGTTAGCCGGAGCCAGATCCAGCAGCAGCGCGTCACTTTCATACGCTGGCGTTTTCCGTACCTGAGTGGCCAGCACTGCGCCTTCGGCGTTACTGGTATCAATCTTAACCAGCGTCGACAGCCCAATGCGCAGCGGATGCTGCTCGACTTCCTTCGGATCAAGCTCGATACGCACCGGCAGGCGCTGCACCACTTTAATCCAGTTACCTGTCGCATTTTGCGCAGGCAGAAGAGAAAAGGCGCTGCCTGTTCCCATATCAAGGCCCGCCACTTTGCCGTGATAGATCACGTCGTCACCGTAAATATCGCTGACCACGGTGGCGGGCTGACCGATGCGCACGCCGGCCAGCTGGGTTTCTTTGAAGTTAGCGTCCACCCACAGATTGCTGGCGGGTACGATCGCCATCAGCGGCGTTGCGGTCGAGATCTGAGCGCCAACCTGAACGCTGCGTCGTGACACAAAACCATTAATCGGGCTGACGATCTCCGTGCGCTGTAAAGCCAGCCAGGCATCACGCAGCTCGGCCGCGCTCTGTTTCACCGCCGGCTGATTTTCAAGCGAGGTATTCAGGATCATCGCCTGATTCGCGTTCAGCTGCTGTTCGGCCACGTCAAGCTGGGCTTTGGCGGTCGCGACGGCATCGCGGGCGTGCTGAAGATCCTCACGGCCTATCAGATTGGCGGCGCCCAGCGGCTCACGGCGTTTCAGATCGGCCTGCGCCTGCGCCAGCGCCGTTTTTTGTAGCTCAATGTTGGCCTGATACTGCCTGCTGTTAATGATCAACTGATGGGTCTGGCGCACGCTGGTGGCCAATGCGTTTTTCGCCTTTTCAAAGGACTGCTCCGCGTCGGTTTTATCCAGCGTCACAAGCACGTCGCCTTTTTTGACATAGTCCGTATCTTCAAACCATACCTTGTTAACGCTGCCGGGAACCTGGGCCATAATCTGCACCTGATTGCCGGCCACGTAGGCATCGTCCGTTTCCTGAAAGTGACGTAATACCATAAACCAGTAAACAAGCCAGGCTACACCAATCAGAATGAACAACGCAGCAAGAAAGAGTAATGCGCGTTTGCGCTTTTTCTTTTTATTCGCTGACTGCGGCGAGCTTTGCGTTTCCGCATTTGCACTCATGGGTTTCTCCACGTTTTCCATACCAAACAGGCATGACGCCCGGTAGCCGCCATGCCTGAAGTCTAAAATGCCAGCGGTTCGGCGCTGGCATGAGTTTAAATTAACGAACTAAAATAGCGATTCCTGGCAGGCCGGTTGTCGCACATTATGCTATTGGTGAGTCGCCTGACGAGAAAGGGAAGCCATCCCCTGTTCTTCTTCCATATGCTCCAGACGCATCAATAACTTACGTGTAATGCCTTCCAGCTGGCTTTTTTCTGTACCGCTGAGCGCGGACCACAAATGCTGCAGGCTCTGATGCTGAGGCGGCAGCAGCTGGCGTAAAAACTCGTGGCCCTTTGGCGTCAGATGCAGGTGCAGGCAGCGGCGATCGTTATCGCTTTCACGTCGTTCAATCCAGCCACGCTTTTCCAGCTCATCGGCAATGCGGGTTGCGTTCGTACGGGATGACCCCAGCGCGGCGCTGAGTTCGGATGGCTGAATGCTGTGGTTTTCCTGCGCGTCCAGCGTGATCAATGCCATAAACAGCGTCTCGTTAATCCCCTGAGCTTTCAGCATTTTATTGCGGTTTTCCAGCAGTTTGCTCTGCATATGCATGCAGAGTCGGGTCAGCAAGATCTCCTGCAGGGGGAAATCTTTCTGCCGGTTAGCGCGGAAATTCAGCATCTGTTCAATGGGAGTAAACGAACTTTCCATCTGGGACCTCATAAGTTGCAACGGGTATCGTAACGATGGTGTTAAAAAAGCGCTTCATTCCGGCCCTGCTTCTGAGCGCACAGCCGGCAGACACCATCAATAATTTTCAGGTCACTCCTTAACCCGGGGGACTTAGCCGCATCCTCATCAGCATGCTGCAAAATAACTCAACAGATCGAACCATCAGGCAATAGCCTGTCAGCGCTGAGAAGCAAATAACAACGGCTTCAGGTTGTTCTAAACGTAACGCATGAAACCTCTGACGCCAGTGCAAGAGGGTAGAAACAAAGCGCGGATGCAGGAAGAGAAAACCGGATTAACGCGGTCAGGACCAGAAGCAACGCGTAACAAGTTGGCGTAACAGGCAAGACGATCTGGCATACATGACCGGAAGCCCGCCGCTGGCTTCCGCTTAGTGCGGACAGACCTGTAGCCATGCTCAGTCTGATTCCCTCCGGGGCTTAATAGTTTCAAGCGAGAAAATAAACAACCTGAATAAATGCAGACTAACCTTATCAGACTGCGTTACCGCTTAACAGGGCGCTGGCTCTGAAATTTATTCAACTTTCCTCAGTCCGGCTAAGGAGTGTGCAACTCGTGTTTCGCACCCCGCCACCAGCACAACAGATTAAGTAAAGTTAAGATAGCGCCCGCCGTGCAGACGCCTGGCCATCCGGCGTGTTGATAGGCGCTGGCGGAAATCAGCGAGCCGAGCGCACCGCCGATAAAATAGCTGGTCATATAACCGGAGGTCAGCCTGTTGCGGGCTTCCGGCATCTGCCGGTAAATCACGCTTTGATTGGTAATATGGACGCCCTGCACCGCCAAATCGAGCAGGATAATGCCGACGACTAAAGCCGGCAGCGAATAACTGCCCATCGCGGTCACCGGCCAGGAGATCAGCATAATAACCAGACCGAGAGTGGTGGTCTGCCTGGCTTTACCCTTATCGGCCAGCGAGCCTGCCTGACGGGCAGCCAGCGCGCCCGCTGCGCCAACCAGCCCCAGCAGGCCTATCTGGGCTTCCGAATAGCCATAGGGCGGCGAGGCGAGCAGAAAGGCCATCGAAGTCCACAGGATACTGAAGTTAGCAAAAGCGAGGCAGCCGATCGCCGCCCGCATTCTGAGCAGCGGCGTGGTGAAGTAGAGCGTGAAAATGGAGCCCAGCAGCTGCCCATAATTGAGCGAAACGGACTGTTTATAGCGGGGAAGATAGCGCCATAACGCCAGCGCCATCAGCACCATCAGCGCGCTGGCAACCCAGTAAACGGTACGCCAGCCGCCAAACTCCGCCAGCACGCCGGATACGGTCCGTGCTAACAGGATCCCCAGCAGCAGCCCGCTCATCACCGTGCCCACTACTTTGCCCCGTTTTGCCGGCTCGGCCAGCGTCGCCGCCAGAGGCACCAGGATCTGGGCGACAACGGAAAACAGGCCGGTCAGCGCCGTTCCCAGCAGCATCAGCGGTAATGAAGGCGAGAGGGCGGTTATCACCATTCCTCCGGCGGCAAGCAGGCTCATCGTTACGATAAGACCTCTGCGCTCCAGCATATCGCCCAGCGGCACCAGTAACAGTAAGCCCGCCGCATAACCCAGTTGGGCGGTGGTCACGATAAACCCGGCCTGGTTCACGGAGAGATCGAAGGTACGGGCCACGGTTTCCAGCAGAGGTTGAACATAATAGTTACAGGCGACGGAGAGTCCGGTTGCCAAAGACATCAGGAGAACGAGGGCGGGCGTAAGGCTGTGCTGGGGGGATTTCATTGCGCTCAGTAAGGGAGTAAAAGAGTGTGAAGTGAATAGTAACTGAAAAAATTATTTCACTCTCAGAATAATTGACAGGCCCAACCAGTAAAAAAAGGGCAGCATCGCTACTGCCCCAGGGGGAAATGTCTGCGGGCCTTATTTAGCCGCAGCCTTTGCCTCGTTCACCCAGCCGTCGAACTGCGCCTGGTGTGCTTTGATCCAGCCATCAACGTGGGCGTTGATCTCGGCTTCAGAAGACTGACCTTCATGCATGCGGGAGTTCTGCGCATTGATATCCGCGAGCGGCAGCTTCATTTCAGCAAACAGCTTCGCCGCCGCCGGGTTTTTCTCAGCCCAGGCTTTGTTGGCGACAATATGCATGGTGTTGACCGGGAAGCCGTAGTTGGCGCCGTTAGGCAGTTTGGTATCCACATCTTTCTGTTCGCCCGGCATTGAGGAGAACGGTACCTGGAGCCAGACGGTGTCGCGGCCCGGAACCAGCACGTCGCTAACCCAGTACGGCGTCCAGGTGTAATAGAAGATAGGTTTGCCGGCTTTAAAGCGTGAAATCGTATCGGCGATCATCGCCGAGTAGTTACCCTGGTTATGCTCGATGCTGCCGCTCAAATCGTAGGCCTTGATCTGATGGTTAATCACCGCTTCACAGCCCCAGCCCGGCGTACAGCCAGTCAGGTCCGCTTTACCGTCGCCGTTGGTATCAAACAGCTTCGCCAGTTTGGGATCCTTCAGCTGATCGATTCGGGTAATGTGATATTTTTCCGCCGTTTTTTTATCAATCAGATAACCCTGCGCGGCGCCCTGCACATAGGTACCTTCGCGGTAAAATTTATCATCGCCGCCGGCCGCTTTATACATATCGTCATGGAGTGGCCGCCAGTTCGTGGCGATGAAAGTGGCATCGCCAGCGGCGATAGTGGTGTAGGCGACGTTATAGTCAACTTCGCCCGGCTCCTGAACGGTATAGCCCAGCTTTTCCAGCGCACGGCTGACCAGCAGCGTCTGGAAGGTTTCTTCAGAAATGGTGCTCTGTACTGGCTTAACGGTAATGCCTTTACCCGGCAGATCGGCTGCGGAAACCTGAGTGGCGACCAGCGTGGTTAACGCGGCGGCTAAAAGTGCTGTCTTGCGCATAGTGAATCCTTATTTTGATTTATCTTGCGTGCGAAGCGGGCGGTGCGCGTCAGGCACGCACCGCCAGAAGGGTTACTTGATAAACGGGCGGGTGACCAGGCCCAGCGGGCCGCTGGCGTACCAGCGACGGTTGCCACGGCTGCGGCTGTCACGACCGACGGACTGCGTTAAGCGATCCAGAATAATGGCGAGGATGACGATCCCGACGCCGCCGACGGTAGCCAGCCCCATATCCAGGCGACCAATACCGCGCAGTACCATCTGTCCCAGTCCGCCGACCGCGATCATCGAAGCGATCACGACCATTGAGAGCGCCAGCATCAAAGTCTGGTTCACCCCGGCCATAATGGTCGGCATCGCCAGCGGTAACTGAACCTTGAACAGCATCTGTCGCGGGTTCGCGCCGAAAGATTCCGCTGCCTCAATCAGATCGGCGGGCACCTGTTTAATACCAAGAATGGTCAGGCGCACGATGGGCGGCAGGGCAAAGATGATGGTGACCACCACGCCAGGCACATTGCCGATGCCGAACAGCATGACAATCGGCACCAGATAGACGAAGGCGGGCGTGGTCTGCATCGCATCCAGCAGAGGACGGATAATCTTCGCCGCTCTTTCGCTGCGCGCCAGCCAGATGCCAAGCGGCAGCCCGATAATAATGCAGAAGAGCAGCGCCGTCAGAACCAGCGCCAGCGTCACCATCGCCTGCGACCAGGCGCCGATAGCGCCGATAATCACCAGCGACACCAGCGTGGCGACGCCCATGCTCAGAGTGGAAAGCTGCCAGGCGATCAGGGCGAAAATAACGATCGCTACCGGCGCAGGCATCCCCAACAGCATCTGCTGGAAGGCGCTGAGGATATAATCCACCGGCACGCGGATGCCCTGAAACAGCGGACGGAAATGAGAGACTATCCAGTCGATGCCGGTGGTCACCCAGCTGTCCAGCGGGATCAGCGTTTTGTGGAACGGATCGAGAAGGCTGAAATGTTCCACCTGCGGCGCCGGGGCGCTGTTTAACCAGTCACTGCCGGCGGCTGCCGCATCGTGACCGCCCGACGAGGTGCCCCATGCGCTGGCAGCATCGCCACCTGCGGGGGCCGCATCGGCAGGCGTGGCCGCGCCTGTGGACCAGGGATCGCTACTGGCCGCTGCCTGCGCGCCATCGGCGGCAGGATGCGCCACCTCAGCGGCGGGGGTGGTGGTATCGGGCTGAGCAGAAGCTGCCGCCCATGGATCGGTAGTTTGCTTACTCACTGGTTGCCCCCTCACGGTCTAATGCCTGCAATAACGTGCCCTTGGAAATAATGCCGATGTATTGGCTATCTTCACCAACGATCGGCACCGCGCAGGGTGCCTGGGCAACATGCGACAGCAAATCGTTAAGCGAAGTGTCGCCATCCACGGCGGCAGGGTCGGAGAGCATCGCCTGGTCAAGGCTTTCACCGGCGGCCAGCGCGGCCTTTAGTGAATCAGTAGAAACCACGCCAATAAACTTCTGCTTATCCAGCACGTAGCCAAATTCGCGATCCTGGTCCTGAAGCAGTTTTATTGCCGACCGTGGGCCGAAGCCGGGGGATTTATGCATCAGCGCGCTGGCGCCACGTCGGGCGATATCCTTGGCGCTGAAGACATGACTGATGTCCACGCCGCGGAAGAAAGTGCGCACATAATCGTTCGCGGGA
Source organism: Pantoea sp. FN060301 (assembly GCA_050410775.1). Classification (GTDB taxonomy): domain Bacteria; phylum Pseudomonadota; class Gammaproteobacteria; order Enterobacterales; family Enterobacteriaceae; genus Erwinia. The sequence continues at coordinate 3,094,668 of CP191229.1, read as the reverse complement.
TTATTAAGAATTTCATCCGGCGTGCCGACCTGAATAACTTCACCACCCTGCATGATGGCGATGCGATCGCCGATACGCATCGCTTCATCCAGATCGTGGGAAATAAAGACAATAGTACGCTGGTGGCGGGACTGAAGCTTGACCAGCTCATCCTGCATTTCGGTACGAATCAAAGGATCAAGTGCTGAGAAGGCTTCATCCATCAATAATATATCCGGATTGATCGCCAGCGCACGGGCTAATCCAACACGCTGACGCATACCGCCGGATAATTCATCCGGGTAGGCATGGGCGTAATTATCCAGACCAACCTGACGCAGCGCATCCAGCGCTTTTTCCTGACGCTCCTGCTGAAGAATACCGGCTAATTCCATGCCGAATGCAGCATTATTCAGAACCGTCATGTGGGGCATCAGCGCGAAGGACTGAAATACCATGCTGATTTTATTTCGGCGCACTTCACGCAGTTCGCTGTCAGATATTTTGGCAATATCGACACCATCAATGATGACCTGACCGCGGGTGGGTTCTATCAGACGATTGAGAAGGCGAACCATGGTGGACTTGCCGGAGCCGGAAAGGCCCATGATCACAAATATCTCGCCTTCTTCAATGGCCAGACTGGCATCTTTTACCCCGAGAGAAAGCCCTGTCTTCTCAAGAAGCGCTTCCTTCGTTATTCCTTTTTCAATGTGCTTAAAGGCACGGTCGGGATTTTCCCCAAATACTTTATATAAATTCTTTACTTCTAATTTAATGGCCATGCATTAATTAATTTCCTGGTTGGTGAATTATCTTATATTTCTGGTGTGTCCTGGTTAAATATGAGCGGTCTATACCCTAGCACACTCAGAATCTGAGACAACCCTTTAGGAGGATTCTTGAAATGCAAACTGAGACAGACGTCCCAGGAATTCCAGCAGGGATAAGGGATTCCGGCGGATTTTCACGGCGTAAAAAAATCTGATATTCCGGGTGGGGATCTTAATAAAATGGCCGGAAAAAGCTTTTTACGGTAGGGAGATTGGCGTCATATTAGCGTAATAAAACTGGCGCCAATTAACCTCTTTTTTTCGCGAGCGGCAAAATAATCTACGGGCAATAATCTCAGATAAAACGGAGAGAATGGCAAAGGCCAGCCCTCCGTTCAGGTTCAGAAATTCCAGTCTTCGTCTTCGGTATCCACCGCTTTTCCCATCACGTAGGAGGAGCCGGAACCGGAGAAGAAATCGTGATTTTCGTCGGCGTTTGGCGACAGGGCCGCCAGAATCGCCGGGTTAACCTGGGTCAGGTCAGCCGGAAAGAGCGCCTCATAGCCCAGATTCATCAGCGCCTTGTTGGCGTTATAGTGCAGAAACGTCTTCACCTCTTCCGTCCAGCCAACGCCATCATATAGCGCTTCGGTGTAGGCGAGTTCGTTTTCGTACAGCGCCAGCAAAAGCTCAACGGCGAACTGCTGCAGCTCATCCTTGCGGGCCTGGGACGCTTTTTCCAGACCGCGCTGGTATTTATAGCCGATGTAATAGCCGTGCACGGCCTCATCTTTAATGATAAGCCGGATCAGATCGGCGGTATTGGTCAGTTTTCCGCGGCTGGACCAGTACATAGGCAGGTAAAAGCCGGAATAAAAAAGGAAAGACTCAAGGAAGACGCTGGCAATTTTTTTCTTCAGCGGATCGTCGTGATGATAATGCGCCAGGATAATCTCCGCTTTGCGCTGGAGAGGTTCGTTCTCTTCACTCCAGGCATAGGCGGCATCCACATCCGTGGTGTGACACAGCGTGGAGAAAATGGAGCTGTAAGAGCGGGCGTGAACGGCTTCCATAAAGCTGATATTGGACATCACCGCCTCTTCATGCGGCGTCACGGCATCGGCCATCAGGGCCGGCGCGCCGACGCTGTTCTGAATGGTATCCAGCAGCGTCAGGCCGGTAAACACGCGGATGGTGAGGCGCTGCTCTTCGCCGCTGAGGCTGTTCCAGGCGGGGAGGTCATTAGAGAGCGGCACCTTTTCCGGCAGCCAGAAATTTGAGGTCAGGCGGTTCCAGACCTCAAGATCTTTTTCATCTTCAATCTGATTCCAGTTAATAGCGTGAATGCGGTGTAGTTTCATAATGATCTTCTTAACCGGGGCAGGCTTCGCCCCTCAGGGTAAATAGTCAGAGCGAGCAGGAGACGCAGCCTTCCACTTCGGTGCCCAGCAGGGCCATCTGGCGCAGCCGGATGTAGTAGAGCGTTTTGATGCCTTTTTTCCAGGCATAGATCTGCGCCTTGTTGATATCCCGCGTGGTGGCGGTATCCCGGAAGAAGAGCGTCAGCGACAGCCCCTGGTCGACATGGCGGGTCGCTTCGGCGTAGGTATCAATAATCGCCTCCGGGCCAATGTCGTAGGCGTCACGATAAAACGCCTGATTCTCATTGGTCATAAACGGCGCCGGATAATAGACGCGCCCCGTTTTGCCCTCTTTGCGGATCTCAATGCGGGAGACGATCGGGTGAATGCTGGAAGTGGCATGATTAATATAAGAGATCGATCCCGTAGGCGGAATGGCCTGCAAATTCTGGTTGTAGATGCCGTGTTCCATCACCTCCTCCCGTAGCTGCTGCCACTGCGCCTGGGTAGGTAACGTCACGCCCGCCCGCGCAAACAGCGCAGCCGCTTCCGCCGTGCGGGGCGTCCAGCGTTGTTCCACATACTGCCTGAAATACTCACCGCTGGCGTAGCGCGACGTTTCAAAACCGGCGAAGCGTGCCTTGCGTTCGCGGGCAATCAGACAGGAGGTGCGCAGCGCATGGTAAGTCACGGTATAGAAGTAGAGGTTGGTGAAGTCGAGGGCCGCTTCAGAACCGTAGTGAATACCTTCCCGCGCCAGATAGCCGTGCAAATTCATCTGACCAAGGCCGATTGCGTGTGACTGCGCATTGCCTTCCGCCACGGAGGGTACGGCGTCAATCTGGCTTTGATCCGACACGGCGGTCAGGCCACGTACGGCGATTTCCACGGTGCGGGCCAGGTCCGGTGAATCCATCGTATGGGCAATATTCAGCGAGCCAAGATTGCAGGAGATATCCTTGCCGATACGGCGATAGCTGAGATCCTCGTGATAGTCCGAAGGCGTATTAACCTGAAGGATCTCGGAGCAAAGGTTGCTCATATTAATGCGGCCCTGGATCGGATTCGCCCGGTTCACCGTATCCTCAAACATGATATAGGGATAGCCGGACTCAAACTGAATCTCGGCCAGCGTCTGGAAAAACTCACGGGGGTTGATAAAGGTGCGGCGGATGCGCTCATCGGCCAGCAGCTCGTCATACTTTTCACTGATGCTGATATCGGCAAAGGGCAGGCCGTAGAGACGCTCAACGTCATAAGGCGAGAAGAGCGCCATCGGCTGATTCGCTTTCGCCAGCTGGAAGGTGACGTCCGGGATCACCACACCCAGCGACAGGGTTTTGATGCGGATTTTTTCGTCGGCGTTTTCACGTTTGGTATCCAGAAAGCGCAGAATATCGGGATGATGCGCATGCAGATAGACGGCGCCGGCACCCTGACGCGCCCCCAGCTGATTGGCGTAGGAGAAAGCATCCTCCAGCATCTTCATCACCGGAATAACGCCGGAGGACTGGTTCTCAATACGTTTGATCGGCGCACCCGCTTCCCGCAGGTTCGAGAGCAGTAAGGCCACGCCGCCGCCACGCCGTGAGAGCTGGAGCGCCGAATTCACCGCGCGGCCAATCGACTCCATATTATCCTCTATGCGCAGCAGGAAGCAGGAGACCAGCTCGCCCCGCTGCTGCTTTCCACAGTTCAGGAAGGTCGGCGTGGCGGGCTGAAAGCGGCCGGAAAGCATCTCTTCCATCAGGGCGGTCGCCAGCGGCTGGTCGCCTTTCGCCAGCGTCAGCGCCGTCATGCAGACGCGCTCGGTGAACCCTTCAAGATAGCGTTTGCCGTCAAAGGTTTTCAGCGTATAGCTGGTGTAAAACTTCCAGGCGCCCAGGAAGGTCTGAAAGCGGAAGCGGCGGCCATAAGCCTGCTCAAACAGCGCGGTAACGAAATCAAACGGATAAGCGTTCAGTACCGCCGCTTCGTAATAGCCCTCCGCCACCAGAAACCGCAGGCGTTCACTCACCGAACTGAACGGCACGCTGTTAGGCAGCACATGCTGAAGGAAATATTGCCGCGTCGCCTCCCGATCCTGGTCGAACTGTATCCGGCCTTCGTCATCGTAGAGATTCAGCATCGCGTTCAGCGAATGATAATCCAGCCCGGCGGGGCTGGCGGTTATGCGTGTACTTTCTGTCGCTGCCAAAATTCAGTTACTCCCTGATAAACGTTTGTGGTGTCTTCTGCGGTGCCCAGCAGTTCAAACCGGTAGAGGCAGGGCACGTGACATTTCTGCGCGATAATGCTGCCCGCCAGGCAATAGGCTTCGCCAAAATTGCGGTTACCTGCGGCTATCACGCCGCGGATCAGCTGGCGGTTTTCATATTCATTCAGAAACTGAATGACCTGGCGGGGAACCGCGCCCCGGTGAGTCCCACCGCCGTAGCTCGGAACGACCAGGATATAAGGCTCGCTGACCCGTAGCCGCGCCTCGGCCGCCAGAGGAATACGCCGGGCGGGCAGGCCGGTGCGGCGTACAAAGCGATGCGTGTTCTCTGACTGGCTGGAGAAATAGACCAGAATGGACATGGCGTCAGGCCTATACCGTCGCAGCCAGCTTCAGCGCAGCAATCTTGTCCGGGCGAAAACCGCTCCAGCGATCGCGATCGGTCATCACCACGGGAACCTCGCGATAGCCCAGCGATTTGAGGGTTTCAATTGCTGCCGGTTCCTGATCCAGATTGATCAGCTCGTAGCGGATGCCCTGCTTATCCATCGCATTTTTCGTCGCATTGCACTGGACACAGTTATTCTTAGTGTAAATAATAATGCGCATGATTCGTATTTCCCTTTTAGGTGGGTTTTTGCCCCAGCTGAACCGGCATAACGTCCCCTTTTACGAGTTGCTGCACGCTGTCAGATTGGGCTCTGAATGATTACCTAATACTAGATATAGTGGTTATTTATTGCAACCACGCAATATATGGGCTTTTAGGGGGTAAGGAGAGGATCAGGTCCGGAAACCTTGACGGAGAAGGTGTGAGAGAAGGCAAAAAAAATCCCCGCAGGGTTAACTGCGGGGATTGCGTCGGACTCTGTCAGGGCTAATCGCGGCTTTGGGTGGTGGTCGCGATCAGCGCACCGATAAATACACCAATTGCCGCGCCGATACCGACGCCGTGCCAGGGGTTATGACGCACATAGGTGTCAACGTGATCGCCAGCATCTTTTGCCACCTGGGTCACTCTGTTGCGGCCATGAAGTCTGGCGCGGGTCTCTTTGAGCATCGCCTCTGCACGGGAGCGCGCGTTCTCCAGATCGTCTTTTGATTTACTGCCGTAGGATTTCAGCAGATCCTCAAGGGTATCGGCAAGCTGGCTAACGTCCTGATTGATGTCAACGTCTTCGTTTTTACTCGTTCGGTTAAACATTGTTCTCTCCCTTGTGAATGAAACCTGTTATTAACTGTAGACCATTCAGCAGGTTTAAGCGCCCGGATGCGCCGCCCGGCCCCTTTCTGGATTATTCTGAAAGCCCTCCGGCTGCCCGCTGTTGTAAGGTTGCGGGGTTTGTCAGTTTCAGAGGATCATGCATGTATTTACGCCCTGATGAGGTTGCCCGCGTTCTGGAAAAAGCGGGATTCGAAATGGATGTGGTAACGCCAAAATCTTACGGTTACCGCCGCGGTGAAAACTATGTCTATGTTAACCGTGAAGCGCGGTTGGGACGCACGGCGTTGGTCATCCATCCCACGCTGAAGGAAAAAAGCCATCCCTTAGCCAATGCCGCCGCGGAGATCAAAACGAGTGAGCACTACGTGCAGTTTCCGATCCGTGTGGGAGGGGATCTCCCTGATCACTATGGTATCCCTCACGGATTCAGCTCCAGAGCAGCCCTTGAGCGCTATATCGACCAATTGTTTGGCTGATTACCCGCTGAGTTTTTCAGCGCGTACCTGACGGGTGCCGCTGAACGCTCTCGCAGAACCCCGCTTTTCTCCCCCCTTCGCTTTATCCCTGCGATAAGTACCGTTGCATTCAACGGACGGAATCAGTATAACGCTCTCCATGTGGAAGTTTAGACGTCTATACGGATGAGTGAGTGATGCAGCAACCCGAGCAGAATACGACCCAGCAATTTAAGCGCAGCATGAAAACCCGGCACCTGGTGATGCTCTCACTGGGCGGCGTCATTGGCACCGGCCTCTTTTTTAATACCGGCTATATTATTTCCACTACCGGCGCGGCAGGCACGTTACTGGCCTACATTATCGGTGCGCTGGTGGTCTACCTGGTGATGCTCAGCCTGGGCGAACTCTCCGTAGCGATGCCGGAAACGGGCGCCTTCCATATTTACGCCGCCCGTTACCTCAGTCCGGCGACCGGCTATACCGTCGCCTGGCTTTACTGGCTGACCTGGACCGTGGCGCTCGGCTCCAGCCTTACCGCGGCCGGATTTTGCATGCAGTACTGGTTCCCCGAATCGCCGGTCTGGCTCTGGTGCCTGCTGTTTTGCCTGCTGATATTTTTCCTGAATGTGGTTTCGACACGCTTTTTTGCCGAAGGGGAGTTCTGGTTTTCGGTGATCAAAGTGGTGACGATCCTCGCTTTTATCATCCTCGGCGCGGGGGCGATGTTTGGCTTTATTCCGCTGAAAGACGGCAGCAGCGCACCCTTTTTCCAGAACCTGACGGCCTCCGGCTGGCTGCCGCACGGCGGTTTACCGATTCTGATGACCATGGTGGCGGTGAACTTTGCGTTCTCCGGCACGGAGCTTATCGGCATCGCCGCTGGCGAAACGGAAAACCCGCAGAAAGTTTTGCCGCTGGCGATCCGCACCACGGTGGCCCGCCTGATCGTTTTCTTTATCGGCACCGTGCTGATCCTCGCCGCGCTGATCCCGATGGATCAGGCTGGTATTGTGAAAAGCCCCTTTGTGCTGGTATTCGAAAAAATCGGCATTCCTTATGCGGCTGATATCTTTAACTTCGTGATCCTGACGGCGATACTTTCAGCCGCTAACTCGGGGCTTTATGCTTCAGGCCGGATGCTCTGGTCGCTCTCCAACCAGCAAACCCTGCCGCGCTGCTTTGCGCGCCTGACGCGTCGGGGCATCCCGCTGGTGGCGATTTCAGCCAGTATGCTGGGCGGGCTGCTGGCGCTCTTCTCCAGCGTGATTGCGCCCGATACCGTCTTTGTGGCGCTTTCGGCGATCTCCGGCTTTGCGGTGGTGGCGGTCTGGCTGAGCATCTGCGCGTCGCACTACTTCTTCCGCCGTGCGCATTTACGTGCGGGCAAGCCGTTGTCCGCGCTTGGCTACCGGGCGCCGCTCTATCCGCTGACGCCCATCCTCGGTTTTGTGCTGTGCCTGCTGGCCTGCGTCGGGCTGGCGTTCGATCCGGCGCAGCGCATCGCGCTATACTGCGGCCTGCCTTTCGTGGCGCTCTGCTACGTGGCTTACTATTTCACCCAACTGCTGAAAAAACGCGAGCAGGCAAAGGAGACGCTGCATGTCACTGAATAATCTTTCTGTCGGACGCCTGGCGGCGGCGGGTCTCGTGCTGGATGGCGCGATGGCGACCGAGCTGGAGGCGCGCGGCTGCGATCTGACCGATTCGCTCTGGTCCGCGAAAGTGCTGATCGAAAATCCCGGGCTGATATACCAGGTCCATTACGACTACTTCAGCGCGGGTGCGCAGGTCGCTATCACGGCCAGCTACCAGGCAACGCCGCAGGGCTTTGCGAAAAGAGGCCTGGATGAGGCTGACTCCCTGGCGCTGATTGCTAAAAGCGTGACGCTCGCCGCTCAGGCCAGAACGGATTATCTTGCCCGTCATCCCGACAGCGGCCCGTTACTGATTGCGGGTTCAGTGGGACCCTATGGGGCTTTTCTGGCAGATGGTTCAGAGTACCGGGGCGATTACGCCCTGCCGCAGCAGGAGATGATGGCCTTTCATCGTCCCCGTATCCGCGCGCTGGCAGAGGCGGGCGCGGATATCCTCGCCTGTGAAACTTTGCCTTCCTTTGCCGAGATTCAGGCGCTGGTGGCGCTGCTGCGGGAGTTCCCTCAGATGCCGGCCTGGTTCTCTTTCACGCTGCGCGATGATGCGCATCTCAGTGACGGCACGCCGCTTCGCGACGTGGTAGCCCTGCTGGATGATTGTCCGCAGGCCGTGGCGCTGGGCATCAACTGTATCGCGCTTGATAAAGTCACCGCGGCGCTACGAACGCTCTCTGCACTGACAGCAAAGCCGCTGGTGGTCTATCCCAACTCCGGTGAGCAGTATGATGCCGCGAGCAAAACCTGGCACAGTGAAGGCTCCCACTGCACGTTAACGGACAACCTGGCTGAATGGCAGACCAGCGGTGCACGGCTGATTGGCGGCTGCTGCCGCACCACACCTGCCGATATCACCGCCATTGCCCGCCGCGCCCGCCGCCAATAAGCTGCTGATAATTTGTCTTAGAACGCCCGAACTTATCGGGCGAAGATAATGAAAAGTGGCCGCAGTGCGCTTAGACTACGTTAAATCGTTAATGATGCAGGATGAATTATGAGAAGGCTGTTACTGGCGCTGGCTTCAGCGTGGTTTCTGAGCGGCTGCGCCACCATCGTGGGCAGCAAAACGCAGGACGTGCCGATACAGACCTGGCCGCAGGGCGTCCGTTTTGTGGTACAGGATGAAACGGGCAGGGCGGTGGCGAAAGGCGTGACGCCGCAAACCGTGTCGCTGCAAAAGTCTGATGGCTCCTACTTCGGTAAGAAAAAATATACGTTACAGCTGGAGCAGGAAGGCTATGTGCCGCAAACCATCCCGCTGGAGCTCAGCCCCAACCTCTGGTATATCCTGGGCAATATTCCTCTTGGCGGGATACCCGGCTGGCTTATCGTCGATCCTTTCAACGGCGGCATGTATAAGATCGAACCGGCAAGGATCTATAGCAACATGAGTCTGGTCGGCGCCCGCAGTTAACCACTCAATCTAAGGGCTTCCACTCACGGAAGCCCTCTCTTTGCCGCTACTGCGCGGTAGGCTGAACCATAGCGTGCGCGGGCTTATTCTTTTCCAGATACTGATGCTGGAAAATACACATGCGGATGGTATTGCGGTATTCGCCATTAATAAAGAACTCGTGGATCAGTTCCCCCTCAATTTCAAATCCGAGCTTGGTGTAGATATGGATCGCTTTCTCATTCTCTTTATCAACAATCAGATAGAGCTTGTAGAGATTCAGCACTGAGAAGCCATACTCCATCGCCAGCCTGGCGGCCTTACTGGCCAGCCCTTTGCCCTGATGAGCCGGGTCGATAATAATCTGAAATTCGGCGCGGCGATGAATGTGGTTGATCTCGACCAGCTCTACCAGTCCCACTTTATCTCCTTCGTGCTCCACAACAAAACGGCGTTCGCTCTGGTCATGGATATGCTTGTCGTAGAGATCGGAAAGCTCGACAAATGCCTCGTAGGGCTCTTCAAACCAGTAGCGCATGACGCTGGCGTTATTATCAAGCTGGTGGACGAAATGGAGATCCTCGCGCTCCAGGGGACGGAGCTTCACGCCATTCGCGGCGGGCATGGCAGACATATAGAATCCTTTAGTGGATGCAGTATTGCACAAGGATTATATGACTGACGACGGAAAATGGCACGACGGAAGGAGGGGAGAACAGCGCCAGCGTGGACTTTCACGCTGGCGTTGAGTGAGCGTTTACCCGATTAGAAGTTGTAGCCAGCCACCAGGTAATAGCCCCAGCCGGTCGATTTCACTTCAAACGGGCCGCTGCCGAAGTTCAGCTCGCTGCCGTCGGCCCACTGACCGCCGTTGTGGAAGTAACGCGCCACAATGGAGTAGTGCCAGTGGTCGTATCCCAGCGAGAGAATATGGCTGGACGCGATGGAGTTGCTGCTGCGTGATGAGCCTCCTTTGTCGCGCAGATCGGAACCCCAGTCAAAGTTGGTAAAGCCAACATAGCCAAGGTTGCCGCCCCAAAGGGTGGTAATAGGCACAAAGTACTTCACCTTGAAGCGGTAGCCATCCCAGCTGTTTTCATTCGCCGCGCCGTAGTTTTCCCACTGGTATTTTGCATAGACGTTCAGCGACAGACCAATATCGGAATGGGTGTCGATATCCGTGCCCAGGCCCATATACCAGGTGTTCTGGCGATTGTCGCTGTTGCGGCCCATATCGTAGACGTAGTTATTGGCGAAATACCACTCTTTGAACGGACCAAAGCTCAGGTCGGTATTGGTGAGCTTATCGATTGAGAAGCGCGGCTCAATCTCCATAAACATTGGCGAGCCGTGATCGAAAATGCCGTTGGCATTCGAGTTACCCACGCCGAAGAAGTTCGGCAGATCCAGATAACCGTAGAAATCGAACCAGTCCTTTTTCGCGAACGCTTCATATTCCAGATAGACGTCGTTATTGAACTGAGGTCCAAAGCGGGTGTGATAGCTGCCCACTACGTTGACGCTCTGGTGCCACCAGTCGGAGGCGTAATCAGGGCCTTCGCTTGCCGCTGTCGATGAAGCACTATAAGAGAGCGCCGCCAGTGCGCCAGCCATCAGAATTTTATATTTCATTCTATTACCACATGCTTAATGACCATTTTCAGCAGCCACTGCGATGGTCTTGTTAAGTCGTCAACAGGAAAGGAATGGGGGGCCGCTCGCACAGCCGAAAACACCCGTCTTGAATGCAGCGGCAGTGTGCCGCGATTCGGGCTTAAGGAAATAGAGATTGCTCACACTTGTCAAACTCTGTTTCATTTCAGTTTAAGTGAATTGTGATCTGTTTCACATTTATAGCGCTTAACCTCTCATTCTGCCCGGGGCAGGCGCTAAAAGCGCATTTTACCTACAGGTAATCGTTTGCTCCGGTAAAGCAGGAGGAAGGTGTGCAAAAATTGACAAAACAACAGGCGGGTAAGGGTATACGGACTGCGTCAGAAGATAAGGATAACTTATGGATAAATAGCGGATAAAGAGAGACGAGGTTTCAGGGAAGTGCGGTCGTTGAGTAAAGAAGAGGCTGAAAGGGAGAATCGAAAACCGCCGTAATCTGATGAAGAAAAAGCCCGCTTGCGGAGCAAGCGGGCTCAGGTATTTAACGAACTACGTGCAGGAAGTGCATGTGCTTCTCATACTGATCGAGAATGTCGTGCAGGATCTGTTCCTGATTCCAGCCCATCACGTCATAGTCCTGGCCCCCTTCTTTCAGGTAGACCTCAGCACGATAGTACGTTTGTTCCTCATCCTTATCGTTGCCGCCCATACCCGCCAGGGCAAAGGTTGGCTGAAGATAAGGACGCAGGCGCACCTCGTAAACAAAGTTCAGCTCATTACCGAGATCCACTTCGAAGTGAATACGGTCATCGCCGCTCTCATCGGTAAAGGAGGTTGTGCTCTGTTTAGCCAGCTCAGCCTCAACCATTTTCATTGCTGGTGAGATCACTTCAACAATGAAGCGCTTAACCTGGGAACGTTTCGGGAAGTAAGCGATATTCCGCAATCTCCGCTGCCAGGAAATCGGGTTTCTTGCCGCCGTTGGCGCAATAGTGGCCACCTGTTTACTGTCCCGCTTCCAGGCATCAACCCGCAGGGCTTTAATCAGCCCGTACATGGCCATCAGCAGAATAACGGCAAAGGGCAGCGCACTGGCAATGGTTGCCGTTTGCAGCGCCTTCATGCCGCCCGCGAGCAGTAGCGTGATGGCAACAACGCCCATCATGGCCGCCCAGAAGATACGCTGCCAGACCGGCGTCTTGTCGCTGCCGCCGGACGCCAGGGTATCAACCACCAGCGCGCCGGAATCGGCTGAGGTCACAAAAAAGACCACAACCATTGCCATAGCAATAAAGGAGAGCACCGAACTGAACGGGAAATGCTCAAGGAAGTTGAACAGGGCCAGCGTCTGATCGGATTGCACCGTGTTAGCCAGATCGCGCGCGCCCTCGACCGTGATCATCCAGATAGCGCTGTTGCCGAAAAAGGTCATCCAGAGCAGCGTAAAGCCGGTAGGAACAAACAGCACGCCGGTCACAAATTCGCGGATAGTACGTCCGCGGGAAACGCGGGCGATAAACATCCCAACAAACGGAGACCAGGCAAGCCACCAGCCCCAGTAGAACAGCGTCCAGCCGCCCAGCCAGCTGCTAGACTTCGGCTCGTAGGCGTAGAGGTTAAACGTTTTGGTGACAATCTCGGAGAGATAGCCGCCGGTATTTTCCACGAAGGATTTCAGCAGCAGAACCGTTGGACCCAGCGTTCCGACCAGCACCAGCAGCAGCACCGCGAGTCCCAGATTGAGCTCTGATAACAGGCGGATGCCTTTATCAAGACCAGAGACGACCGACAGCGTGGCCAGACCGGTAATGACCACAATCAGCATCACCTGCATGGTTTCATTAACCGGCAGCCCGAAGAGGTGATTCAGCCCGGCGTTGACCTGTAGCACACCGTAACCGAGCGAGGTTGCCACGCCCAGAACGGTACCGATAATGGCAAAAATATCGACCGCATGGCCCATCGGACCATAAATCCGGTTACCGATAATAGGGTAGAGCGCCGAACGCAGGGTCAGCGGCAGGCCGTGACGGTAGCTGAAAAACGCCAGGATCAGGGCAACAATGGCATAAATTGCCCACGCATGCAGACCCCAGTGGAAAAAGGTAATACGAAGCGCTTCTTTGGCCGCCTGTATGGTTTCCGGCGTCCCGGTTGGCGGTGCCATGTAGTGCATGACGGGTTCCGCCACGCCAAAAAACATCAGCCCGATACCCATACCGGCCGAAAAAAGCATAGCGAACCAGGAGATATAGCTGAAATCGGGTTCGGCGTGATCTGGTCCCAGTTTGATATCGCCAAAGCGGGACAGGCCAAGGTAGGCCACCGTCAACAGGATCAGAGCGACGGTGAGAATGTAAAACCAGCTCGCGTTGGTAAAGATGGCGCTTTGAAGCGCGCTGAGCCGTTGGTCAGCCTGCTCCGGAAAGAGTGCCGCAAAGGTGACCAGAAGGAAAATAAGAACGGCAGAAGTGTAAAATACCGGCGGATTTATATGGCTGCGTTTAGCCGTGGGGGTCGTTTCACTTTGATTCATAATTTACCTGACGCATGAAAAACAGCCGTGAATGTAACAAACCGTAAGGCGGAATGAAACCCGTATTGCCGCTCAGCGTCAGCAAGTTAAGCGGAAAGCGGCGTGAATAATCGGATTCATTTAGCAATTTTAGCGCTTATTTTCTAATAAGCTGTATCGATCTGCGCAGTAATTGCTTTTTTTATACGTCAGGGGTTGCGGAAGGTTAAATCAGTTTATAAAAGGAGCGAAATAAGGCGGGGCGCCGTAACACCTATAAATCATAGTGTTATTAGACGGCAATGTTTAAAAATAGCGATAAACTACCGCTTGCCATTTTGTTTTGTCACCTTAGGCTTGCGTGATGATAAGGCTTACCCGCCAGCACCCTGGTTTCCAAAGACGACGTAAAGCGCTGGCTTTTCTCGCTTTAGCGTGTCTGATAATGATGGTGTGTCTGACGCAGCGTATTGCTGTGATCCATGGGCTTCAGCTTAAAGCCGCTGTTGCCAGCTCGCTCATCCAGCGGGGATATGACACGGAAACTAACTCAGGCCCTTCGCCGTGCCAGCTTGAAGCGCATTCTCTGTTAGTGGCTCAGCCCTCTCTTTTTGATGGAGCGCTGCCCAGATTGGGTATTCTCCTGGTTATCGTATTATGGCTTGTCAGCCGCTCTGCGCCATTGGAGGCTGATGACGATCCTCCTTTTTTTCTGAATTACCCCGCTGTATATGAACGAGATAAATAAGATGAAAGCGAAAGTAATAATAGTGACCTCGCTGCTTTTTACCTCCGCCGTCAGCGCAGGCGATCCAGCCCGCGCTGGCATCGAAACGCATACAAACCAAAACGCTGCTGGTGGGGATGTTACGTCCGGAGAGTGGGCAATATGCCGCCGCGATGCTTTCAGCAAAAGATCCGGCGAAAGCCTGGCACGACTTTGAAATGTCCAATGGCAAAACAAAACCTGACTTACCCGAAGCCACGTCCGACGACGTGAGGCATCAAATCCGCTTCAACCAGCAGTTGATGGATGAACTGGGTGCGAATGGTACCCCCGCAATTTACTATCTGAATAAAGACCGCTTACTGCAACAAATCATTGGTATGCCCGACAAGCAGAAGTTGGCGGATTTAATGGCCTGTAAGTAAGGGACCAATAATAAAGTTGCTTCGAGAGCGCGGTTAAACAGCAGCAAGTGTATTTAAAGATAGTCCTTTGAAAAGAGGGTGTCTTATTTATGGTTAGGACGGAGTATTAGCGGTAAAACGCTTGTAAAGCCTCCTTAACCGTTGCGATTAATATTTTTTGTGCTTATTTGGGACGGTTTAAACGTGTAAAAATGACTATGACAACACTAATGAGAGAGGTGGGGAACTTGTCCAATATGAGGTCGGCTTCGGTTTTTATACCTTTAGCCAGTTCAGCCGCAATGCCCTGAGTTTCTTTTCGTCGATCGTTTGCCTGTCTCCGTTACTGGAGTGAACATACCAAAAACAGGCAGAGACACCATTTAAATTACAGACACTTTCAGTAACACCATATAATTCGCTTGACCACGTGAGATTTTCGCCACGCTTTTTAAGCCAGGTTTCGATACAGAAAACGGTCGGATAATTCTTATTTCCTGTTCCGTTTAACCTTAATTCCCGTCCGGACGGCCTTAATGCTTTTTCGGCATTCACGGTAATTCTGATCATCGTCGCAGGCGCGGCAGTGCTGAAAGAGAGCGATAAAGTAGAGTAAACATAGCGGAGAGCGAAATAGAGCGGCCAGTGGAAATCGAACCCGCAACCGATGGGTTAAAAATCCACGGCTCTACCCGTTATGGTATTGATGAATATATTGTGTTATGTTGCAGTCAATAAATTCCCTTAAGTGATAAAAACTATGAGAATCAAGCACCTGGATGGAATGCGTGGCCTGGCCATTCTGCTGGTTATTGGCTACCATGCCTACACCCGCTGGCCAGGTCTGCTGGACTATGTTGCCATCACCGAAAATTTTCCCCTGTTTGCTTTTGGCTACCTGGGGGTGCCGCTGTTCTTTATGATTTCGGGCTTTGTTATATTTATGACGTTGGATAAATCTACAGGCCTGGTGAATTTCCTGCTGAAACGCTGGCTGAGGCTGTTTCCGGCCATGCTGATAGTTTCGCTGACAATTTATTTCACGGCGGGGTTCTTTATTGAAGGGCCGCTGGGAATGCCCTCGCCAAAAAACTTCATTCCGGGCATGTTATTTATCAGTCCTGAACTGCTGAAATATATTACCGGCGAACATATTTCCGCGCTGGAAGGTTCTTTCTGGTCGCTTTATGTCGAGGCCGCATTCTACATCTTTATCGGTACGGTCTATTTCACCGTTGGGCGAAAATATTGTCTGCCTTCGCTGTTGCTGCCGATGCTGCTGGTGGCGGGCGCTTCAGTAATTAAGCGCCTGGGTTATCCCGGGGTGGCTGATTTTGTTGGCGTCTTCGGCTTTATTCACTACTCCTGGTTTATGATCGGCTGCCTGCTTTATGAACGTATAAATGGTCGTGATGCCAGATACCACTACGGCCTGGTTGCTGTCGCCATCCTGATTAACTTTGCCTGGTACTTTAAGAACAGCGGCCCCTGGGTGATGATTCCGTTGGTACTGGCAATCGTGCTGTTTACCGCCAGCTTTTATCTGACGTCCATTCAGCGGGTGCTTTCCTGTAAAGTGCTGACGGCCATAGGTTTCTCCAGCTATGCGCTCTATTTGATCCATGAAAATATCATGATCTCTTCGCTTATCAAGCTCGATGCGCTTATTCCCAGCGACTACGTGATGCTGGTGATGCCGGTCGTGGTGGTTTTTGCCATCTATCAGGTGGCCTGGCTGATTACCAAATATGCCGAGCCGGTACTGAGGAACATTCTGAAGAACGTGGTCTTCATGCGTGAGAAAAAAAACGAGGCGGTAAGCGGCTAAAGCTATTTTTTCAGGCTGATGACAAAGTTAAGTAACCCGTCCGTTCAGGCAATTTTTGCAATAGCAAGGGATCGGACAGGTGGTGGCGCAGGGACGCGCCAGACAAGCTTTCAGAGATGAATTTAAGCCTGCCCGTTTTCCGGTCGGCCTCTGCTGTTATTCCCTGACTCGAACGCGACCAGGCGTTTAAATAAAAGCCGCTGTTTTACGTTGATTCGCAGTTGGCGGATTCAGTTTTGTCAGCCTTCATTACTTAATCCCGGTAACGATATTTTCATACTGTGGTCGCACATCCTGACGTTTGCGGAATATCACAAACGTCAGGATGTACCCGGCTACTTAAATTACAGGCTCCGGCATCCGGCTTTTACTGTTCGTCGCGCTCTTTATTGGCGCGCTGGCGGTCGTAGTACTCATCTTCCGCCGCGATGATCTCATCCATCAGTGAACCCATATCCACCGTATGTTCCTCTTCGACGAAGAGACCGGTTAGCGCAACTTCTGGCGTTAATTTTCCATCTTCATATAACATCCAGATTTCTTTGGCATAGCGGGTCTGCAATATTTGCGGCGCGAACTGACCATAGTAAGCGGTGATGTTATTCACATCGCGTTCAAACATCGCCGCGGCGTGGTTGTTTGCGGCAGCATCCACAGCCTGTGGCAGATCGATAATCACCGGGCCTTCCGCATCAAGCAGCACGTTAAACTCCGATAAATCACCATGTACCATGCCAGCACACAGCATGCGTACGATATTACGGATCATCGTATCGAAATCAGCAACGGCTACTTCTTCCGTCAGCGTCACATCACTAAGACGTGGAGCAACTGCGCCTTCAGCATCCGTGACCAGCTCCATCAGTAACACGCCATCAATACATATATAGGGCTGCGGTACGCGGACACCCGCATTCGCCAGACGGAACAGCGCATCGACCTCCGCCATCTGCCAGGACTCTTCCTGCTGCTTGCGCCCGAATTTCGAACCTTTCTGCATGGCGCGGGCGTTACGGCTATTGCGGGACTTTCGCCCTTCCTGATACTGCACGGCCTGCTTAAAGCTGCGCTGTGTGGCTTCCTTGTACACTTTGGCACACTGAACCTTGTCACCGCAGAGCACCGTATAGACGTCCGCTTCCTTGCCGCTTTTCAGCCGCTGGAGCACATCATCTATCAGGCCATCATCGAGCAGAGGTTGAAGTCTGTTTGGAATTTTCATACGGCTTTATACCTTATTTGAGCCGCTTTTCGTATCCATAACACAGAGGGCGATACTGGAAAAAACTGGCAGAGTCTGAATGAAGAGCCCCATTTTACCTGAAAAAGCGTTTGCAGAGGGGGATCCGTCACGCTGTTTTTCCGTAAATATTTTAATATTCAGAACAATGGATTAGGCGTGGCTGCGGGGAAAGGGAGATTTTTATCAGTGATGGAGGAGGAGGGTTAAAGCGGCGGATGCGATGGGCTGGGGAGCCTGCTGCCGTGGGAACGTGTGCTTTAGCAACCTTGTGCCTGTTTCAATGTGTTCCGGGTAATGGGAGAGGCATCAGGCGTTTTGCACTGACCTTCGTTACGCAGTTGTTTTATCCATCGCGTCATTGTGGAAAGGTCCACATTCATAGCGCTGGCCGCTTTAACAACCGTCTGGTTTTGATCAATCACCAACGCAGCGGATTCGCTTTTGGACTATACGCTGAAATTTCTTCTCATTGAGGTTCTGAGGCGAGTATATCACCTCTGTACAGGTGACCAAATTTTGTGGGC
Source organism: Pantoea sp. FN060301 (assembly GCA_050410775.1). Classification (GTDB taxonomy): domain Bacteria; phylum Pseudomonadota; class Gammaproteobacteria; order Enterobacterales; family Enterobacteriaceae; genus Erwinia. The sequence continues at coordinate 3,076,757 of CP191229.1, read as the reverse complement.
CATGCCAAACAAGGTAAGCGATCAGGATTATCTGAAGGAGATGATAGTCATTCTTCTTAGGCAGAAAATGCCGCCTGAGGGTTGGAAGACGTTGTTTAATATGGTTTGTTGCTTTTAGGATATTTCTACTTGTGCGGCTTATTCCTTACTTCGTAAGGCGCCAGTTAATTCGCCTGTCGATTTTTTACATTTTGTAACTTATTCACCGATGACGCATTTTTGCTCATGTCTTATCGTGCCGTATAGCCTTATTCAGAAAAGGGATATTTTTTTATTTTGGCTTCCTACCGTGACATTAGCAGCGATCCTGTCTGCTTTACCGATCTCCTGTTACAGGACACCGTGCTGTTCGTTATCGACACCCTGCATAATAAAGAACTGAAGCGCGATGCGACCTTTTACCAGCGGGGCTGTAAGCTGGTGGAAGCGCTGAAGGCACAACTTGAACGGCTGAAAGTAAGTGATGAATTCTCAGAGCATATGCTGCATGCCCAGTGCTGCCTGATTGATGAAACCGTACTGAGCACCGCCTCGCCATCAGAAAATCACGTCTGGCTGGCCGCCCCCCTACAATCCCGTTATCTGGGAACCATGCATGCCGGTGAGCAGTTACCGGACCGGCTCAAAATGCTGCTGCGTCAGCCTGCCCCGGATATGCGTTTGCTGGTGCTGTATCAGCGTATCTTCGCGATGGGGTTTGGCCGCCACTCTTCTGAGTTCAAGGAAGCGCGTCGTCAGTTTATGGAGTCCCTTGACGCGCTGGTGCCTGCCGCTGACGTCTCCCTGTCGGCGCCGCTGCTGGTGGAACACCGTCCCGGTGTGCGGGAGGGGATTTTTCGCGCCCGTCTTTTTCATACCGCGTTTCTGGTTGTTGCCACTGTTGCGCTCTGGTTCTGGCTTTCACACTCGCTTTCGGCTTTTTTACATAATGCCTTTTCTGGCTAAAGGCTCGTTTTACTCACAACGCCCGGAAGGCTGATGTTGTGCGCTCCGGGTTATACGGATATGACCTGATGCGCTTTAGGTTCCTTACCAGAGGAAACAGCGAAGGGCGGTAGCATACCGCCGCGTCAGGTTCAGCACTGACGCAAAGGAACTTCGTCATGACCACTCTTCCTCCCGTACTGAACACCACCACCCTTAACCGTTACCACCTGCAGATAAAAGGCTGCGATATTCCGCTGGACGTGGAGTCTTTTAACGCCCGCGAAGCGCTCAGTGAGTGTTACCGCTACGATATTGTGCTCACCAGCCCGGACCAGGACATCGACCCATCCGTGATGCTGATGGCGGATGTCACTTTTATCATGCAGACCCTGCCGGAAACCCGCCTGCGGATGGCAATAGAGCCTGAGGTACAGCGTTCCGTCCACGGCGTTATCACGCACTTCTCTCGTATTTCCGCCTCCCGCGATGAGGCCACTTACACCCTGAGCTTTCAGCCCCGCCTGGCCCTGCTGGATAAATCCCGCCGTACCGCCATATACCAGAACCAGTCCGTACCGGAAGTGGTGGAGCAGATTTTGCGCCAGAATCACAACTGGCCCGGCTGGCTGTTTGAGTTCCGGCTCGGGCATAGCTATCCGAGGCGGGAACTGATTACCCAGTTTATGCAGTCTGACCTGGCGTTCATTACCTGTCTGCTCTCGGAAGTGGGTATCAGCTTTCGCTTTGTGATGGATCCGAAGATTAAGCATGAGGTGATAACCTTCACCGATAGCGGGCGCGACTGGCAGCACGGTGTAAAAGTACCCGTCGTTAACCCGGCGGGTACTTTTGACGGACGTATAGAGTCAGTGTGGCATTTGCAGGCGTTTCATCAGGTGGTGGAACGCTCTGCCTCCCATAAGGATTACAACTATCGCAGCGCCGGCGAGCTACTGGAGACGCAGGCGGATATCACTCACGACGACAACGCTTTTACTTACGGTGATGATTACCAGTATGCCGAAGGCTACCTCACGCCGGGGGAAAAATACGCCGGGCAGAATACCGCACCGGAAAGCGGTGAATTCTACTCCCGCCTGCGCCATGAGCGCGCCCTGAATGACCAGCACTGTCTGGGTCTGAAAAGTAACGCCACGGTAATTGCCCCCGGTATGGTGCTTGAGCCGCAGGGTAGCAACATACCTTCTTCTTTCTCCGAAGGGATGCTGATTACTGCTATCACCAGTTTTGCTTCCCGCAGTTCTCACTATCAGCTGAAAGCCGAAGGTATCGCCTGGCGGGATAACCTCAACTGGCGGCCGGTGCTGAAAGCCCGGCCGCGCATCACCGTTCCGCTTCCTGCCCGCGTGACCAGCCTTACCCCTAATGACAGCTACAGCCACATCGACAAAATGGGTCGTTACCGGGTGAAGTTTGACTTCGACCAGGCAGACTGGAAGCAGGGCTATGAAAGCCCGTGGCTGCGCCTGGCCCGTCCCTATGCCGGTGACGCCTACGGCCTGCATCTGCCCTTACTGGCCGGGACTGAAGTGTCGGTAATGTTTGACGGCGGCCATCCGGACAAACCGTTTATCGCCTTTGCGCTCCATGACTCGCATCACCCGGACCTGGTGACCATTGAGAACTATAAACGCAATATCCTGCGTTCTCCGGCGCTGAACGAGCTGCGCCTGCAGGATGAGCGCGGGAAAGAGAATATTCACCTTTCCACGCCGCATTCGGGTAATTCCCAGCTTAACCTTGGCTATAACGTCTTCGACGATAACGCGAAAGAGCGGCGCGGCGAAGGGGCAGAGTTGCGTACCGATGGTCACGGCGTGTTCCGGGCGGCAAAAGGCATATTCATCAGCGCCGACGGCCAGCCACAGGCGCAGGGGCAGATGCTGGAGATGGAGCCCGCTATCCGTGAACTGGAAGCAGCCCGGCAGGAAGCCGCCAGCCTGCGCGCTGCGGCTGAAATGGCAAAAGCTGAACTGGCCGATGTGCAGCGACAAACCAGCCTGCTCAACGACACGCTGAAGGACTTACAGCAGCAGGCGCTGCTGCTCTCTGCCCCTTGCGGCATCGCCCAGGTGACCCCCGCCAGCGTTCAGCTCTCCGCAGGTCAGAATCTGATAGCTACTGCCGGTGAGGATGCGGATTTCAGCATCGCTAAATCTCTGCGCATGGCGGCAGGCAGCGCCCTGAGTCTGTTTGCCAAAATGACCGGTATTAAACTGTTCGCCGCCGCCGGTAAGGTGGAAATTCAGGCCCAGAGCGATGCGCTGGATATGCTGGCGCAGAAGGATATGCAGATAGCCAGCCAGAGCGGCAAAATCACGGTAAGTGCGGAAACTGAGCTGCTGCTGGAATCGGGCGGCGCGTGGATACGGCTGAAGGATGGCGGTATCACCCTTGGTGGCTCCGGAAACGTGACGGTGAAGTGCGGCACGCTGGAGAAGCTGGGTTCGGCCACGCAAAACGGCAGTATTACCCTGCCGGAGCACTGTCCATCCATGCAGGATGCAGCGGCAGGCCAGAACGGCGGTATAGCCCTGTAAGGAAGCAGAACAATGACCACAATCACCTATGACTACAGTCCGGAAGCCGCTGAGCAGCAGGGCGAAATCCTGTACCAGGCTATCAGGCAAATGCAGCAGGATAGCGGTGATACGCTGTATCTGCTGGTGGATCCGGTATTGCTGTTGCAGCGAACCGATACCCCATTTGTCCAGACGCTGGTCAACCGCGCTCCGGCTTGCGTACCGCTGCCACACAAAACACTCCCTCAGAGTGCTTATCCCTGGTTACTGGCGCTGGACAGAGCCAACGAAGATGACCAGACCCTGCTTCGCAACAGCATTATTGTTGCGCTGGAAGAACTACACCCGGAGTCGCTGTGCCAGAACAGAGGGCGTGGTATCTGCGGCTGGCTTACCAGCGGCGCCAGCATGGCAGATTTGATAAAACAGCTTGGCCACACAGCCGTCCAGAAACAACCAAACCAGGGTTCTGTACTGATGCGCTACTACGATCCTGCCGTTCACAGCCTGCTGTGGTCGCAGCTGAACGAGATGCAACAACGCCGGATGGGCGGTTTACTCTCCGGATGGCTGTTTCCGGATGGTGATGGTCAGTTGGTGATGCACCGGTTTCAGCCCGCACGGGTACTGTATTCAACGTTCTCACTGGGGCTAAGCGCAGAACAGCACGATTTTATTCTCAGCACCTGCGGCATCATCAACCGAACCCTGCGTCGCTATCGTCAGCAGAACTCCCATCAGTTACGCCACCCGGAACAAGCTGCAGCCTCATATATCCTGCTTGCCCTGGCAAGACAGGCTGGACATCCGGCACTGCAGCAGTCGGCAGATAAGGAACGTTTTGCGCTCCAGATACTTCAGTTCCATCCTGCGATTGACCAGCATCCCAAAATTACCGACCTGCTCGACCCGGACACGTTCGGCGATAACGTAAGCTGGACAAAACGAACCCTGAATATTACCCCGGAAACCTGGCAACGTTACGCCAGGGAACTGGCTGAATCACAGACGACGGAGAATCAGTGATGAGCGCAGAATGTACGGTTTGTCTTAACAGCGGCCCGGTACTGATGCCAGTACGTTACGCCATCGTCCCGGACGCTGTCAGCCAGACGCTCCCCGGCTGGGCTGAACCCGCAACGGCATTCCCGGAGCTGAATGGCTACCACTATGCCCTGCGCTGTATGCGCCAGGGCTTTATCTATGTTTATTACAATACCGGTGCGAAAGACCTGCTGGACTGGGAAGTGTGGAGCGTGGATAAAAAAGGTGACCTTTACCGGACGTCTAATGTACTGGGGGCCAGAGCAGTATTCAGCCCGCTGCCCTGTGGCCGTCCCATCCACCAGGCCACCAATCTTGAGCATATGGCGCTAAGCGAGAACGCGCTCCGGTATGAAACCTGGGTGGCATTCTCTCACGCGCCCTGGACGCAGCAGACCATTGAAAACTACACCCACGATGACTCCGCCCGGGCGCAGCGTATGCAGAATATCCAGCCAGCTGAGTGGAGCATCGCGGGTGGAACCTTTAATAATGGCCTGAACAGAGCCAGCGAAGAAGCCCTGAATTCCGTGCTGGACTTCCGTCCGAATCTGAACGGCAGCCCGGCTTATCCGCTGCGCGACGACGATGACCCTCTCTTTCAGGTGAGCTATACCGAAAACGGCGAATATCATTTCTTTGCAGAAAAGCTCAAACCGCACACCACGTTCCATCCCTGGGTCAGAAACCGCCGGGTGGATGGCGCTGCTGCCCGCTCCATGAAAGCGATGGAGAGCCGCAGCACGGGGCCGGGAGGAAAACCGGTTTATCCGCTGATATACGCCCTGCACGATCCGGTGGGAATTGCGCACGAGCTGACGAACTGGTGTGACGATCTTTCCCTCGCCCATCAGAGCTATCTGGATGAACTGACGGTCGAGTTTGCTGCCTGGCGCAGCATCAATGGCGTCAGAAGCCAGCTGGAAGCAATAAGCGCCGTGCAGTTTGATAAGGACATGGCTTCAGTTGACGCCAGCAATGACTATGCCGGTTACCGGGCTTACGGTATGTATAAAAAATATGCCAGTGATGGCTATCAGCTGGCTACGGATATGGAAGACCGCCGGTCAGACGCAGGGAAATCACCTCACTCAGGCAGTAATTATCTGAACAGCGAAAACCGGGCCAGGTTTCGTGACAGGCAGATTGCGCAGGCCTGGCCTGAATACGCAAAAAAACTTGACCAGGCCAGGCTGGACCAGTTTATCGCCGCGTATAAAGCGCTGTGCGCAACGATTGACAGCCACAGCCGCGCCCTGATCGAACTACGGCTGGCGTGGTTGCAGGACAGGCGTTTTATCCAGTGCCTGGAAGATCACAGTACTTCCTTAACCGATGACAACCTGAACTACCGGGAAATCGTGGGCTATGCCGTGGCGTCCATCAATATTGTTCCGGCCGGACGCAGGCTCATCCGGCGCTGGATAAACGAATACAGCACGGCGGATAAAGGCAATCTGTTCTGGCGCAGCCAGTTCTTTAACGACCCGTTATTGATGCGGGATGCGGGATCCATGCTGGCGAAAATGAAAGAGGGAGCGGAAAAAAAAGACCAGCCGGCTAAGGGTCCGGACAGACCCGACGCGCAGACGGCGCTGAACAGTTTTATGGGCGTGCTTGGCAAGCACGGTGAGGCATGCGACCGGGCGCTGGACGCACTGGAAAAAGACAGTAAAGCGGCAAATGTGTCGTTTATGCGCAAAATGCTGGCCGCCGGAGACCGCAGACTGACCACCTTTACCAGCGAGGTGTTTAACAAAACGGTACTGGGTGCCAACCTCGACAGTGCCAATGAGCTGCTGTACAAGTGGCTGTTTGCGCGGGATGCAGGCGTGGAAGAGAAAGCGATACGGGCGCTGATTAGCAGTCAGCTTGACCCGGGACCACAGGGCGCGACGGCGTTTCGGCTGCAAATGATAAAATCTTATCGACAAAATCCCCATACGCCGCTGCATGACGTTATTACCAATCAGTACGCACAGGAACTTCAGAAACTGTCTGCTGCCGCGACAAACAAACGGCGAATTGATGCCACACGTATCAAGCTGCTGGCCACATTCCTGAACATGTGGGAATTAACTAACCAGCTTGAAGAAGTGGAAGAAGGGGAGGGTTCGGCGAGCGGAATTATGTCCTCAGCACTGTTTACCGCCAGCTTTGGCATCCAGGCGGCACTGCCTGCATTTGAAACGATGGAAAAAGTCGCTGAGTCTGGTTTGCCGGAGTCGATGCAGCATTTGTCAGCCCAGGGAATAAAGCTGTCGAAGTGGAAACTGCGGGCAAGCGCCTGTGGCAGCCTGGCCGCCGGGCTGGCGGTGATTAATGACCTCGGAGAGCTGGATAAAATCTTTGAAAAAGACGGGGCGAAGCGCTGGCAGGCGGTCGGGCTGGCAAGTGCAAAAATCGTTTCTGATGGAGCGTATGCGATACAGACCAGCGAAGAGCTGTTGGGGCTATTGGGCAATAAAGGTGTTATATCCGCACTATCGCAAATAGCAGGTAATACCTCCTTGTCTATTGGTAAAACTTTTTTTGCAAGCTTAGCATTGAGAAGTATCACTATATTAGCCAGCTGGCAGGTAATGATGCTGGTAGCGATGGCCCCACTTGTCATCGCCACATTTACTGACGATGAACTCCAGGACTGGTGTGATCACTGCATATTTGGCGCTAATCCGGCGGTGAGAAATACCGAAAAGCTGTCCGCAGAACAACGCGCATCTCTCCGGCAGGAGCAGGAAGAGAAGCTGGTAAAAGCGCTGCATGAAATGCTGGGCTTGCCGCTGTCGGAGAAGTTGCTGCAAGAAGAAGAGCAGAAAAAGCTGGAGCAGCTAAAGACCGAAATGCAGGCCTTACAGCATATTCATAACTGATTATCAGGATAAGAGAAATGGACGAAATTTCTGCAGAGGCTTTACGCCGGTTTAAGCGAACAGATCTCTATGAGATCCTGGATGATGCTGAAAGGCGTTACAACCAGTTATCTGAGGAGGAACAGGATAAATTACGTCAGTTTATTACTGACTATCCAGATATAGACGATCTATACAGCCGTATAGAAAGCCAGTCTTCTATGATTAACAGGTGGCTTGAACTACACCGGGAATATCTGGCCTCACGGCAGGACGCAGATTTTACCGCTCAGGAGATACAGGAGCATAACGAATTTATTGATGACCTTTTTTTAAATTTCGTATTTCTGGGGGAAAAGATTGAGACGTTTCCTCCCCGCCCCGTTCTTCCCCCTCCCGCACCGCTAATCAAAATCAGCGGTGTTATCGAAGAGGTGGAGTTTACCAAAGCCATGGCCTGCTTCGAGGCCGAAGCCTACAGTACGGTACGCGATGAGCTGGAGCGTAAGCGTCAGCAGGATAATATCGGCGCGCTGGTGGCGATGACGGTACAGGCACTGGCGGGCACGCCGCCGCATGCCATGATTAACGATGGTCAACCCAGGAAGCTTAAATGCCTTTATGTAAAGGGGAAAATTGACGGGAAGTTATTTTCAGGCTGGTTCGGTATGACCAATATCCGCCCCGGCGATAAGGTGGAGATGGCCGTGATGCCAGATGGTGACGGTTATCTCGCCTATGCGATTGCTAATCCGGAACAAAGGACAATTTCATTTATACCAAAATGTAACTCTAATGGGCGGATATTTTCATTACCCATAACTTTATTGGGTACTTTCGGGATGTTATTTATCCCTTTCTTTTTAGCGATGTTATTTGCTGAGGGAGAGATATTTTGGTGGGTTTTGTTCTGGTATGGGGTTGTGGCTACTGCTTTAGGTATCGGTGTATACAATTCTACAAAAAAAGAACGCGGCGTTCATTTTGAATTATATCGCCGGATAGTTATAGCCCTTCAACTTCCAGGTGGCGATAAATATGATCTCAGAAATGTGAATATGAAAAAAAGGAAAGAAAATGCTTATGTGGCGCGTAAGGATGGAGATAGACCAATGCCTCAGAGTGAAAGCGATGAATATGTTGATGAATATTTTTATTATTACTAAATTAAGATGCAGGGCACTCATTCAACTGTAAAAGTCCGGTTGAAACCGGTGTTTTTATTATCTGACAAAATAAAAGCGACAGGCTAAATTATCTGCTGTGCAACTATCAGATGAGCTGTACCGAAGGCGGCGAATATTATTCCTTTTCAGAAAAGCTCAAACCGCACACCACTTTCCATCCCCGGGTCAGAAACCGCCGGCTGGATGGCACAGCCGCCCGCTCCATGAAAACGATGGAAAGCCATAGCCCGGTGCCGGTAAGAAACCCTCTTTATTCGCTGATATACACTCTGCACGATCCGGTGGGAATTGCGCATGAGCTGACGAACTTTACTGACAATGAACTCCAGGACTGGTGCGGACAGTGCGTATTAGGCGCTAAGCCGGTGGTGAGAAATACCGAAATGCTGTCCGCAGAACAGCGCGTATCTCTCCGGCAGGAGCAGGAAGAGAAGCTGGTAAAAGCGCTGCATGAAGTGCTGGGCTTGCCGCTGTCGGAGAAGTTGCTGCAAGAAGAAGAGCAGAAAAAAGTGGAACGGTTAAAGGCCGAAATGCAGGCCCTGCAGCATATTCATAACTAATTTATCAGGGATGCATAATGAAAATGATTTCAGCAGAAGCTTTACGCCGTTTTAAACGGTTAGATCCAGATGAGATCCTTGATGACGCAAAGCAACGACTCAGTAAATTACCAGCTGAAACGCGGCAGAAATGGCAGGAGGCGCTTTACCATGAAACTGACGGCTACAGAGAACCGGATGAACTCAGGCGTTATATAAGCAGTCGTGCCTCTTTGATGGAAACAGGACTGGAATCGCATCAACACTATCTGGCTTCCCATAACGACGATAAGTTTACCTTGCAGGAGATTGAGGAACACAATAAATATATGGACGACACAAGCCTGTATTTTGTCTTCCTGATGGATGAAATAGCAAATTTCCCGCCGCTGCCCGTTCTTCCTCCTCCCACACCGCTGATTAAAATCAGCGGTGTTATCGAAGAAGTGGAGTTTACTAAAGCCATGGCCTGCTTCGAGGCCGAAGCCTATAGTACGGTACGCGATGAGCTGGAGCGTAAGCGCCAGCAGGATAATATCGGCGCGCTAGTGGCAATGACGTTACAGGCACTGGCGGGCACGCCCCCACATGCCATGATTAACGATGGTCAACCCAGGAAGCTTAAATGCCTTTATGTAAAAGGGAAAATTGACGGGAAGGTATTTTCAGGCTGGTTCGGCATGACCAATATCCGCCCCGGCGATAAGGTGGAGATGGCCGTGATGCCAGATGGTGATGGTTATCTCGCCTATGCCATCATTAATCTATCCAGAAAAACAATCTCAATGACACCTCAGTGTTATGCTGGAAAATCATCTTATCCATTTAATATGGTCGCTTTAGTGTGTTTTCTATTAGTATTGGTTCCTTTTTTACTTCCTTTTTTTATAGCAGATGCTTTTATTAATACATTATATATTTACGTTGCAGTGTCTTTGTCATTATCTTTTATTATTTACAGGCAAGGCCGACGTAAGAGAATGCCGTTCTTCGAACTTTACAGAAGAGTTGCTGAAACCCTTGAGTTTCCCGGTGGTGATAAATTTGATTTACTCACCCATTCCGGAAGGATATCAAAAATGAAGCGTGAGGCCGGAGAGGATATCCCCAGAAAGGAGGGCGAAGTTCCCATGCCGCAGAGCGGAGCGGATGAATATATCTATGAGTTTTTCTATTATTACTGAATAACAGTGCCAGTAATTATTATTTTTTATGACACTAATAGCTTTCAGAAATAAACTTCGGAACTGGTGTGAACAGTGCATATTTGGCGCTAATCCGGCGGTGAGAAATACCGAAAAACTGTCCGCAGAACAACGTGCATCTCTCCGGCAGGAGCAGGAAGAGAGGCTGGTAAAAGCGCTGCATGAAGTGCTGGGCTTGCCGCTGTCGGAGAAGTTGCTGCAAGAGGAAGAGCAGAAAAAAGTGGAACGGTTAAAGGCCGAAATGCAGGCCTTACAGCATATTCATAACTGAGTATCAGGATAAGAGACATGGACGACATTTCTGCAGAGGCTTTACGCCGGTTTAAGCGCACAGATCTCTATGAGATCCTGGATGATGCTGAAAGGCGTTACAACCAGTTATCTGAGGATGAACAGGATAAATTACGTCAGTTTATTGCTGACTATCCAGATATTGACGATCTTTACAGCCGCATAGAAAGCCAGTCTTCTATGATTAACAGGTGGCTTGAACTACACCGGGAATATCTGGCCTCACGGGAGGACGCAGATTTTACCACTCAGGAGATACAGGAGCATAACGAATTTATTGATGACCTGTTTTTAAATTTCATTTTTCTGGGGGAAAAGATTGAGACGTTTCCTCCCCGCCCCGTTCTTCCTCCTCCCGCGCCGCTGATTAAAATCAGCGGTGTTATCGAAGAGGTGGAGTTTACCAAAGCCATGGCCTGCTTCGAGGCCGAAGCTTACAGTACGGTACGCGATGAGCTGGAGCGTAAGCGCCAGCAGGATAATATCGGCGCGCTGGTGGCGATGACGGTACAGGCACTGGCAGGCACGCCGCCGCATGCCATGATTAACGATGGTCAACCCAGGAAGCTTAAATGCCTTTATGTAAAAGGGAAAATTGACGGGAAGGTATTCTCAGGCTGGTTCGGTATGACCAATATCCGCCCCGGCGATAAGGTGGAGATGGCCGTGATGCCAGATGGTGACGGTTATCTCGCCTATGCCATCATTAACCTATCCAGAAAAACAATCTCAATGACGCCAGAATGCAACGACGGAAAGTCGTCTAATGCATTTCATCTTACCGCTTTGTTCTTTTTTGTGGTTTTTTTTATTCCATTTATATTCCCTTTTTTGTATGCCAATGCTTTTTTAACCACCTTGTGTGTTTATGTGTCAGTATCACTGTTTATATCTGTCGGGGTTTATAAACAAACGCAGAATAAAAAAGGCGCTCAATTTGACCTTTATGAGAGAATTGCTGATGTTCTTGGTTTCCCGGGCGGGGAACGATTTCAGTTAACCGTGCATTCCGCAAGGATTTTAAATGAAAAAGAAAAGAACGGTGAGTATTACCTCAGGAAAGAAGGTGATGTACCCATGCCACAAAGAGCCTCTGATGGTTTTTCACATGAATTTTTTTACTATTACATGGTTTGATACATCGAAGTGATTCAGTAAAAGCGCTGCATAAAATGCTTTTACCAGTGTTGAAGCATCTGCGGAAAGGGCATTTTACGCAACTGAAAGCGGAGGTTCATCCCCTGAGTAATTTCATTGTAGATGTAATAAAAATCAACGTCTGATGGTATATCGTCAGCGGGTTGATAAATCATTAAGCTGTAAACGTTCAGGTCATATTAAAGAAAGATTATAATCCATGAGCAATATTTACTGTTTTAAATTACAATACAACTCTATAGTTAAGAGCGAAATGCTAACAAGTATTTGTGGTGATGCTGCCGAGTACATCAGGTTTGAATATGAAAAAATGTTTTTTTATTTTAATAGCAATCAGTTTACAGAGTATCAAAGCCATGAGGAAATGATTGGCAGTAATACAGTCTACTTAGTTACGCAAAAGATATTCGATGACCATTATTGGGTTCATTGGCTGAGCTATGATTTTGAGTACACATTCACAATCCCTCCAGTTACTACCCAAAAATCAAAGTATAATCTCAAAAAGATATTCTGGAGAATGGTTACTTTTATTTTTATTGCTTTATCAATTCTTTTTTTTGAAAGTGGCCCTATTAATCTATTTTTGATTGTGCTTTTTATGAGTTTATTCTCTCTGGCTCTTTGGTTTTGCAATGATTCATTGTTAAAGTATTACTCAAGTAAGGAAGTGTCAGAGCTTTACGGTACTATCAACAACATATCTATTAATATGTTTACCATTCCTGGAAATGATCGCTTTAACTTAATAAACATTGATGAGTTAATAACCAGCGCACCGAAGGACTTAACGATAGTCCGGGGCGCCGCGTCAGTGTCATCAGTGATAAAACATAGTGCAGGAAGCTTTGGTGATGGGACATATGTCTATTTTTCCTCAGTGTATATGACTTGCAATAACAATGATATATGTTTCCGTTGGAAGCGTTACGATAGTCATTTTATTTTACGCTGGAATACGCTTCCTCCTTTTATCTCCACTGGCGATGATCTCATATTGTTTTTTAGTGAGTGGGGTAATAAGGAGATAAATATTAATCAGCGAATAGCGCAAGGTCGAACTGAAAAGGAATCTAAAGAGCATATTTATCCAGCCTATATTTACAATAAAACTGATGGTGTTTTATATCGTTCATGGTTCGCCACCCCGATCAAGGAACACCCTTACTTTAGCTCATTAAATAAATCATACCCTTGCTATCAGAAAGAGTGACCTGTAGATAAGCAATTGTGAGTTAATGTTTTCAGCAGGCGCAAAAAATCAATTACTTCAGGAACAATATGTCTAAGGCTAATATTCTACTTGGTGACAAACTCACCAGTGGCGGCACAGTCATATCCGCCACCTCCACGCTAAAAATTAACGGCATTGTTGCTGCCCGCCTCAATGATATCGTCACATGTCCCCTGGAGGGGCATGGGGTAAACCGTATCGTTAGCTCAGAGCCGGCTTTTACTTCAGAAAGTGTCCAACTGGCCTTCGATGGGGCCCTCTGTACCTGCGGTTGCCGGGTGATAGCCAGCACCACTGAATCTATTCTGGGGTGACTGCCAATGTCCTGGGATATACCACAACCTTATCCGGTTAAGGCACCATCACCGCCACGCTGGGCGCTGTGGTGGAGAATATGTTCATTATGCTGCTTTCTGATGGCATTGGCTGGGGCTGGTCTCTGGCTTTGGCTGGATGACAGCCGGGTATTACTGTGGACGCTGACGGGTCTTGCGGGGTGCATCGCACTGTTTGCCCTGCTGGCAGGCTGGCTGCTATTTAGCTCCGGTGTTGACAGCGAGCACGCTCAGGGTCTGGAAGAGTATAACCGTCTTCAGGAGCATGAATGGCAGCGCTGGGCGCAGCAGTCTGTGCAGGTCTCGGGCTGGCATACGATATTCTCCCCCCAAGTACTAACCCCGGAACAGGCCAGCGATCCCGTTAACAGTGATATTCCGCTGACGTTACCTCCTTTTCCTGGCTATGGCTGGCTGGCCGAAGAGGTGATTATGGCGCTACTGCCAGAACTTAAGGCTGTCATCCATCGCTGGCCGCTGGAGGTGCTCTTGCCGGAAGACGCCGGGGATGCACAGTGGCGGCAGTTTGTAGCCAGCTGGCAGCAGTGCGGTTTATTGTCAACCAGACTGACAGCGCCTGCAGCCAGCGTGTCAACATATGACATCACGCTGCATCACTGGCTTGACGAGCCAGTGAACGACCGGGCGCGACTGGTCATTGTGAAGCACTGGACAGGTACCGGCGAACACACTGAAGGCGTAGTAGCGCTGTTAGTGATCCCTCAGGCTGGGGAGGATGATATCCCGGTACGCTGCTCGTTACATCGTCCTTTGTCAGTAGCACCGGGCGATGAATCCGCCGCCTTTTTACAGTTTCTGCACTATCAGCGACTGACGACCCGAATGAGTGGGCTATGGACGGATCATAAAAGTGCCCAGCTGGCTGATCGACTGGTTATTGCACATAGCCAGCGCCTGAAAAATGACGCCCCTTGTCAGCCTGAACGCGATCAAGCAGACGCTCCTGCCTCGCTCCCCAATCGGTATTGCCTTCCCCACTGGCTGGGACATGCCGGTCCCTGCGCCGACTGGTTTGCGGTCACTCTGATGATGGCGATGGCAGAGTACAGCGACGGAGTACAGTGTGGCTTTTTTTCCTCCGACTCGCCCTCTGCTTCATGGATCTTAAACAGTGTTAGTGCAGGAGCATTTGTTAATGATTAGCAGCTTTCGCCGTATTTCCGGCTTTACCCTTTTTACCCTGCTGGCAAGCTTACTGGCAGCCCTGCTGCTGTGGTTCCTGGGTTCACGCTGGCAACTCACACCCCAGCAATGTTTTTTATCCTGGCTGGTAATGACAGCGGTGATAACAGGGCTGATGGCTGCCGTTCGCCAATATCGTCAGAAAGCCCCGGCGTTACCCGGTTTTGCAGCAGATAAACAAAAAAAGAAAAATGCTGCGGAGACCGAACCCGCTTTTATTCAGGACATCCGGGATTATCTTAAACACCGCTACGGACAGAAATGGAAACGTAAGGTGCGATTTGTGGTCGTTACCGGCCATCACCGGATGGTGCAAAAAGTAGTGCCAGGTCTGCCGGACTGCGACTGGCTGGAAGCCAACGGCACCGTCGCCGTCTGGGGCGGTAATCTCACATCAGGCGCTGAAAGTGCCCGCCTGACGGCGTTGCGTAAGCTTAAACGCTGCCCGGTGAGCGCCATTGTTCTGGCTTATGATGCCGGGCTACGTCAGGCCATGCCTGCGGACACCCTTGCCCGTCAGCTGACTGAACGCTATAAAAAGCTTGGCTGGCGCGTGCCGTTATATTTGTGGGAAGTGCAGAAATACGCCTGGCCGCAGGAGGGCCGTGAGACGCAGTCGGTGGGCATATTATTATCCCAAAACGGTACACCCGAAGAGCTGATCGCCTCTCTTGAGGATTTACCTTCTCGCCTGGCCGTGCCGGGTGTTCATCAGGGTATCACCGATTCTCGTTTTGCCTTTCTGCTGCAGCTCGGAGCACAGCTGCGCGACGGCGCTGCCGCACAGTTTCACCACCTGAGCCAGCCCTTACTTACCGGCCCGTATGCCGTGCCGCTACGCGGGGTGATGTTCAGTCCTGCCGTGGTGGCGAAAGAAGCCGATAAGCAACGCTGGCTACCCGACAACAGCTGGCAGGGCATTCTTGATGACCTGCCGTCGCTGAAAATTCAGCGTGCCGGATTTGCCTGGGAGCGGATTGCTTACCGGGCTGTTATGACTGTCCTGCTGATGTTTTGTGGCGGGCTGCTGTTTTCCTGGTGGGTGAACCATCAGGCTGTCAACCAGTCGCGGGAAACGGTGCGGGCGGCTACTGATCCGTCGCTGTCGCTGGAGAATCGCATGGTTGCCGTCAGTCAGCTACAGAGCAGCATTGACCGGCTGAATTACCGACAGCAGCACGGTGTGCCATGGTACAGCCGACTCGGGCTGAGCCAGAACGATGCCCTGCTGAATGCCCTGTGGCCTGAGTATGCCCGTACTGTCTTGCCCTGGCTGCGTGATGGTTCGGCGCAGCAGCTGGCTCAGGCACTGAATGACTGGAGCACGTTGCCGGTCAATGATCCGCAGCGGACAGAGAAAAGTAAAGCGGCGTATAACTGGCTGAAGGCATACCTGATGCTGAGTCACCCGCAGAAAATGGATGCGCCGTTTTTTGCGCAGACGGTGATGAGTATCTGGTCGGGACGGGAGGGTGTCAGCCCGGGACTGTGGCAGTTTGAGGGGGCGAAGCAGCTGACCTTCCTGGCACAGCATCTGCCGGACCATCCAGAGTGGCAACTGAAGCCGGATATGTCGCTGGTGTCCGCCGCCCGCAGCGCGTTACTGCGCACTATCGGCATGCGTAACGGCGAAGCGGCACAATATCAGAAGGTGCTGGCGCAGGTATCCCACAACTATGCGGACCTCAGCCTGCGCGATATGACCGGCGATACCGATGCCGGACGGCTCTTTATCACCGACGAAGTGGTGTCGGGAATGTTTACCCGTCAGGCCTGGGAAGGTGCGGTACAGCCTGCCATTGATAAAGTGGTGAATGAACGCCGGGAGGAAATTGACTGGGTGCTGAGTGACAGTAAGCAGTCTGTCGGGGAAGACTACTCCCCGCAGACGCTGAAGGCCCGTCTCACCGAACGCTACTTCACGGACTATGCCGGAGCCTGGCAGGATTTTCTTAACAGCATTCGCTGGCAGCAGGCAGAAACGCTGTCGGACGCCATTGACCAACTAACCCTGCTGGCAGATATCCGCCAGTCACCGCTGGTGGCGCTGATGAACACCCTGAACCGGCAGGGCCGGACAGGGCAGGAGCAGGAAGCGCTGACCGACTCGCTGGTGAAATCGGCTAAAAATCTGATGAACAGCGACCAGCAGAAAATCCCCGCTCGGGGAGACGGTCCACATGGCCCGATGGATGCAACCTTTGGCCCGGTACTGAGCCTGCTGGATAAAACCGGTGGGGGCAGCAGCCTTAGTCTGCAGACGTTCCTGACCCGCGTCACCCGTGTACGTCTCAAGCTGCAACAGGTCACCGGTGCTGCCGACCCGCAGGCGATGATGCAGGCCCTGGCGCAGACGGTGTTTCAGGGGAAGTCGGTGGATATCACTGACACCCGCGATTACGGCAGCCTGGTAGCCGCCAGCCTCGGTCAGGAGTGGAGCGGTTTCGGGCAGGCGGTGTTTGTTCAGCCGATGGTACAGGCCTGGCAACAGGTGCTTTCTCCGACTGCCGCCAGCATCAACAGCCAGTGGCAGGGCAGTATAGTTCAGGACTGGGAGCACGACTTTAACGATCGCTGGCCGTTTTCCCCTCAGAAACAGAGCGATGCCTCACTCCCGCTGCTGGCACAGTATCTGCGTAATGATACCGGGCGTATCACGCAGTTCATGAAAGAGAACCTTAACGGCGTGCTGCGTAAGGAAGGCCGTCGCTGGGTGCCGGATGCGATTGCTGCGCAGGGGCTGCATTTTAATCCGGCATTTCTGGCGGCACTGAACAAGCTGAGCAGCCTGACGGATGTGGCCTTTACCGGCGGCGATGCCGGTATTCAGTTTGCGCTGATGGGCAAGCCGGGCCGGGATGTGATGCAGACGAATCTGCTGCTGGACCAGCAAAAGCTGGACTATCACAACCAGCAGGAGCAGTGGCAGAGCTTTCGCTGGCCGGGCAGCCAGTGGAAGCCGCGCACCCTGCTGGCCTGGGTGACTATCACCACTGGCGAGCGCATCTATGCCGATTATCCGGGAAGCTGGGGATGGATACGTTTGCTTGACCGTGCGCAGGTCACCGCTGTGGACGGCAGCACCTATAAACTCACCTGGAAAACCAAAGATGGCTACAGCCTCAATTACATGATACGCACCGAATCCGGTAACGGCCCGCTGGCACTGCTGGCGCTTAAAGGGTTCCGGCTGCCGCAGCAGGTGTTTGTGGATGGTGATAATAGCCTCACGGATTTGATGGGGGTAAGCGCTAATGATTGAATTTCTTCAATGGGTCAAAATCATCAGAGAATCGATTGGTGATACTCTATTAATTGCATTTGGTGGTTTGTTAGCGTCGTTTATTACCTGGCTATACGCCAAAGCTAAATATCGAAGAGAGCGACAGTTTGCAACAGCAAGCAATGAAGCGAAGAGCAGAGTATTTCGTGAAATTGGTGCGCTCGGCAGCACTCATCCCAATCCACAATCAGATAACATCAAAAACACTTTAATACAAGGAATAGGGATATTTATACCCTGGGCGTGGAGTGATTATGTTCTTCGTTTTGCGAGGGAGACTGGTATTCAGGATAGTAATATTGATTTAAATGCCTATTTAAAAAGCCCACAACAAATGAATGACGGAAAGTACACATTTAGCTGGAGCAGAAAAAAATACATTCATCGTCTTGCTGAAGTCTGGATTGTAATGCTGATAGAGACAGTCACACTTCTTAGTATGTCATTAATGTTTCTTTTCCAGGCTACCAAAGGCAGTGATACTCAATATGCTGGTTTGTTCTTTATGACGTTTATCACATTTGTATCATGGTTTATTTTATTTATTGGTTTTATGGTCGAAGCAGGTCGGTTGTACGGTGCTAAACGATTTCACGATAAGTTTTCGCCCTGGCTCAAACGAAAGCTAAATGAAGAGAAAGCAGCATCTGCAGCACCACGGCAGGAAGTCAGGCCTTCGGAACCAGTACCAGAGATAAGGTTTCCGCCTGTTGAGCCTGCGGCAATGATTAAACGCTGGCTGGGTAAAATATGGAAGATTTGACCCTCCGCTACTTCGACGCCGAGATGCGCTACCTGCGGGATGCTGCTCGGGAGTTTGCCCTTCTGCATCCTGAGCAGGCGGCACAGATGGGGCTGTCCACGCCAGGCGCTGTCGATAGCGCAGTAGAACAACTGTTTCAGGGTTTTGCCTTCTTGTCCGGACGGCTGCGTGAAAAACTCGACGATGACTACCCGGAACTGACCGAAGGCGTTATCAGTCTGCTGTGGCCGCACGCCCTGCGACCATTACCTTCAGCCTGCGTGGTGGAAATTGCCCCGGATGCCGATGACCTGAAAATCAGCGACAGGGTGACAGCCCACAGCGAAGTGGTTTCGCAACCAGTAGGCGATAAGGCTGTTCGCTGTCGTTACCGTACTACCCGCGACCTGATGCTCAATCCGCTGGCGTTACGCACCGCCGGAATGGTAACCGAGCATGATGGCCGGCATATGCTGCGCATGCGCTTTCAGTGCGGTCGCAATGCCGACTGGCAACAGATAGATTTACGGAATCTGCCGTTTTACCTTCATGGTGATACGCCCCTGACTTCCCTTTTGCATCTCTATCTGACCCGTCGCGTGGCGGGCTTTTATATTCGTCTGCCGGGAAATCCTGACCGTCAGCCCTTTAAGGGGCGCTTTCGCGCCAGCGGCTTTGATGAATCAGCCGGTGTCTGGCCGGTGGAGAGCTGCGGCGTTGAAAGCGTCGGCCATGCGGGGCATATGCATCTGCTGGAGTATTTTACCTTTCGTGAAAAGTTTATGTTCTTGGAGCTCTCAGGACTGGAGACCATCGACTGGCCGGAAATGCCGGAATGGTTTGAGCTGGATATCGTATTCCGCGAATTCTGGCCGTCTGATTTTTCTTTCGATGAAGCGAATCTGCGTCTGCACTGTGTGCCGGTGGTGAATCTGTTCCGCCTGGATGCCCGCCCGCTGATGATAAACGGGCATCAGGCTGATTATCCGTTACGTCCGCTGCGGGACGATGACCCGCATACCGAAATCTTTGCCGTAGAGCAGGTGGCATCTTCCTTTGCGGAAAATGCGCCGGTTTACACGCCGTTCCGCCATTTTCAGCACTGTGGCGGTATGTTGCGGGATAAGCGTCCGGCGCGTTACTACCACACCCGAATTAAACGGGGCCCGTCAGGGCGCACGGAAACTACCCTGACACTGGGTGGCGATATGTTTGAACTGGAGCGTCATCATGCCGAAGAACCGCTGGCGTTAAGTCTGACCGGCACCAACGGGATGCTGCCGCGTAAAATCCTGCAAAACGTCCTGCTCGATACGCTCGACAGCACTACCCAGGCATCCGTCCGGGTACAGAATCTCAGCTCGCCAACAATGGTCTGTTACCCGCCACAGCGGGACCGCTTTCACTGGCAGCTACTTAGCCAGACCGGTAGCAGCTTTCTGTGGGTAATGGATGACGCTGAAGTGCTGCGTAACACCCTCAAGCTGCACTGCTGGTCGAATGATGAGGTGAACCAGCGCAGGCTTGACGGCATCACCTGTGTAAAACACTGGCGGCTGCAGAAATGGCAGCGTTACCTGAAACGGGGCGTGGATATCGAAGTGACACTGAATACTGACCACTTTGCCGGAGAAGGGGATGTCTGGCTGTTTGGCTCATTGATTAACCGCTTTCTGGCACAGTTTGCCGATGAACACCTGTATAACCGTCTTACGCTGATACTTCAGCCTTCAGGAAAATGCCTGCGATGGAAAGAGAATCACAGCTAAGCTTCACCGAACTGGATGACAGGTTTGGGAAACGGCTGCCTTACACCAGTTTTTACCGTTTTATGCAGTGGCTGGAGCAGCGTTGCCCGCAGTTACCCCCCATTGGCAGCACATCACAGATCAGCAATGACCCGGTACGCCTGCGTCCTCATCCGGGGATGGGCTTTCCGGCCAGTGAGTTTAAAGGCATTGAGCTGAACCCGGACGATAGTCCGGATTCGCCACCCACAGTAAGGACCACCTTTCTCGGTCTGTATGGCATCGACTCGCCGCTGCCGACTGCCTATATCGACGATATTACACAGCAGCGTGAAGGGCATGAAGCCGTTGAGCATTTTCTCGATATCTTTAACCACCGCATTCTCACACAGTTTTATCGCATCTGGCGTAAGCATCACTACCCGGCCACCTTTGAACCAGGGGGCACGGATAACATCTCACAGTGCCTGCTGGGTCTGGTCGGGCTGGGCATTCCCGGTACTGCGAACCACCTCCGTACGCCGCTATCGCGCTTTCTGGCCCTGCCGGATATTCTGCGTCAGCCAGGGAAAACGGCAGACGGCCTGAGGGCCGTCGTCAGGGTAGTCACCCGGAATACACAGGCCACTATTGTGCCAAACCATAAGCGCAGGGTGGAGGTGCCCGAACCGCGACTGAATAACAACTGTTTCCTTGATGGCTGCTCGATACTTGGCGGCTGGGCAATTGATGTGAACAGCACAGTAGAAATCCGGCTGTATACCGAAAACAGGGACGATGCCCGCGGCTGGCTGCCTCCGCATCAGCCATTGTTCCATGACCTGTTGGCGCTGCTGCGGGTTTATCTCGGCTGGCGCTACGATGCCCGCATAACCCTCACTTTGCCGCGCAGGCTGTTCCCGGCTCCGCGCCTGAGCGCGAAAGGTGGTGGTGAAGGTATCGCTTATGTCGGTTATACCTTTCTGCCGGGCCAGCAAAAAGATTATGTCGATACGCCTGACCCGGAAATGCCGGACAAATTAACGGTGAAACTCGGCTGGTACGGAGGGCTGACCCGTAACCCCGTTAAACGCACAGTGACAGAAGTGGACGATGATTAATGATGAAACGTACTTTACCTCTTTCCATAACATTATTACTTACTATGCTCGTAACCGGCTGTGGTCTGACGCAGAGCGTCACCGATGGCACGAAATCAGTGGCAAAGGCTGTATTCTACAAAAAGGTGAAAACCGTCCATCTGGTGTTCCGGGCCCGCGCCGAACTGAATCCGGATGAAGACAGTATGCCGCTTGCCACGCAGGTGCAGGTCTTCACCCTGAAAGACCGTCAGGTGTTTGATAAGGCTGATTACACTACGTTGATAAGTGATGCTGAACAGACGCTCAGTAATGATCTGGTAGCAAAAAAAATAATTCAGGTGCGTCCGCAGCAGACGCTTGGCTTCACCATGCCGATGGATGAAGAGGCGCAGTATGTCGCTATTGTGGCGCAATACCGCACACCGGATGAGCGTAAGAACGACTGGCGGCTGGTGCTGGTGCGTGACGATCTTGACCCGAACGAGGCGCGGGTAATTGAGATGGCTGGTTTCTCACTGAAGCTGAAAAAACCACAGAGTTAGTTAAAATAACACCGGCATAATTTTGTTGATGCTATTCTTTTTTCTGAATATTTCGATCTATCCCTGATGTTCACTGAGCAGGAGAAAAATAATGCATAAAGTATCAAATCTACTGGTTTTTATCGGCCTTGTTAGCTTAGCGATAGCTTTTGCCCTGAACCTTTACAGCAGCTATGCCGCCAGTCATATCAACAGCGCGCCGCTATTCTCTACTAACTGGTGGGCGCGCTGGTTCCCGCTTTATGCCTCGGGCATTTCGCTGCTTTTTATTGGTCTGGTGTTACGTCTGACCGGTAGAGCGCGTTAAGCCATAATGAGCTCATCACCGGAAGTGCACAAAAAAGCCCGCAAAACTTACGCCTTGCGGGCTCTTAGGACTTCATCGGATGGTTCTGGTAGCCATCGAGCTGGCGGAATCTGAATATTTTCTACAATGATATGTTTTTAAACATTTTTTGTGAATTCAACTTTGATTGGTATACCTAAGCGTATACCAATCGCGTTTACTAAGGCGTTTTTCAGGTAGATGAGAGACTGGTTTTGTCTGTATCGTTTTATATGTTTTTAGCCCCGAGGCTTACTTAACGCCAAACAGATCGGAAAGGAACGCGGAGTGTTGGCGTACTGAATAGGGAAACTGCATCCAGTGACTAAAACTTCGATGCCGCTCTGCATATCTGAATGCCGGTAAGGTTGTCGAAAAGTCCGGTCACAAATTCAAAATGTGAGCTGACCATAGTCCGCTATGAGCGGACGTTAACGTTTGTAGCTAATAATCACGATTATGGCCTTCGAGATGTTTATTTGAGGTGTGTTGTTTCACATCACCTACACCGTGTCCCTTAAGCCTATCCCTGATAGTGTTTGTAGCGGAAAGAGACTGAGTTAACGATGTAAGGAAAATTGCCGATAACTACCTGTAACTTTATCAGTTATGTTGTCTAGATCGTCATATACAGGATCCCGAGTATGAATCTTTCTACTATTTCCAAATCGTGTTTAAACCGCATTATAAAAATTAGAAATGACATCAGAGATGAGCTGGAGTGGCAACCCTCAGATGAAGATGTCAACAAGCTGACCCGCTACAAGACTTTTTTCATGGCATTTTTTTACCAGTATGCGCTAGGTGCCATTGTTGCAGGTGTCGCACTCCAGCCACTGCTTAAATTTACTAATCCAGTTTATTTGTCTGCTGCTGGTCTGTGGCTGGCACTGACTATTGTGTATGCGTATCGAGTAATGGTAGTAAGCACGGTAAGTCGCTTTATTAAACGTCGTCGATATATGTTCATTATGACTTTTATGCTCATAACATCGTTTGTATGGGTAATGTTCATTATTCCCGCTGCAATGATGACATCTATAGACCATGATGAATACTGCCGCGATCTACAGATTTTGGTAAAGCGAGGGATAGACAGCGAGAAAAATAGTACCATTTTTAATAACATGCAGTGCCGGATCCAATAGCTTAGTTGGCAGAGTATTCTCTGTGGCTTGCATTAAGACATCTGCACCACGTATTGCGGGCCGTTCCAACATTCGTGGAGTTAGGCCTGCTCCAAGTTGTTTGTTCTCAGTGTCTCCTTCTGGCACATATGAGACTGGCTCCAGTTTTACCGAGCTAGCTAAGGCATAGCTGGCAAAATACTAGGTTCTCATAAATACATGCTTCTAAGCATATGTTTAAGTCACCAGACAACGTTTTGCCAGAAAATGCTCATAAGCGCTGAAATGACTTTGCTTATAGTAAAACGTTGCGTATTTATAGATGTTGGGAGTATTTTGTAGAAAATCCTCATAAGAGCTTAATGTAATGCATATTTTTGATAGAAATGGAGTTGAACTGCACGCAGAGTGTTCAGTAGATGAAGAGGATGGGGTTTATGGCCTAATCCTTGAGTCTTGGGGACCAGCACATAGAAACAAAGACTACAATATTGCCCTTGATTGTATCATTGAGCGAATGATTGATTCTAATGTACATAATGTCGTTGTGTATCTGGCCTCATCGACAGCTAGAAAATATATGCCGTCTATAGTTGAAAGAAAAATCCATCCTGGTGAATACTTTTCTTTAATGGGTAATAGCGCTCGAGATATTCGCCAAAAAATGTGTAGTTATCAGGCTCATTTCAGTAGTACAGGTAAAAAAGATGTTCCTTCGGGAAACAGAACCAAAAGAATAATGATAAATATTCCTGGGGTTAATAGCAGCGAATTTTGGGAATCAATAATACATGGAGAGTTATCAGATCTCTTGCAACCTACAGATAATGAGGATGAGCTAAATAAAAGGGTTAACAGGTTGATAAATAAACCTTTGAAAGAACCCAAAGGATATAAGGCACCAGGGGTGGTAGAGCGATTTCAAAAGGTCTATGTTCGAGATCCCGCGGTGAAAGCCTGGATCCTACAACAAAGTAAGGGCGTTTGTGAAAACTGTGGTAAAAATGCACCGTTTTATTTAAATGATGGTAGCCCATATTTGGAAGTGCATCACGTGATACCTCTCTCTTTAGCCGGTGCTGATACCACGAACAACTGCGTTGCACTTTGCCCCAATTGCCATAGAGCTTTACACTACAGTCAAAATTCGAAAGAACTAATTGAGATGCTTTACATCAATATAGACAGGTTGCAGAAGTGAAGTATGCTCTATCCTAAGCGGCCTGCAGGCATGCAACGTCTGAATTTGGTACTTAGCAGAAAAAACACTCTGAATATTAATTAGCACCCCCTGAAGAATAAAACGGGCAAGAAGTGCGCAGCTTACCCTTCAGCGGCATGGAAGCGTCAGATGACGCGTAAGTAGGTACTTCAAAACATTTGAGTGAGAAGGAAGCGAGGTGCCCCTAAAAAAAGATTTTATGAAAAATCCTTCACACTCTACACCTTTCATTTAATGTCTTTAAATTTAAGTGCTTAGATGGTGAAGTATGGGTGTAGAATAGGCTGTACTCTACACCACGGGTGAACAATAGGCGTAAAAAACCGGCTTGCGCCGGTTCCGTGTTGTTCAGATGGCTGCCGGGTCATCACACTTAGGCAGCCAGTCGGTGTTGCTTTCCTCCGTCAGATCCAGATTGGTCTGGATCCCCAGCTTCGTTCGCCGCTTCAGGTAATTCAGCCCGTATTCCCGTAAAATCCCTTCAAGCGCCAGGCCAAACATTTTCATGCTCAGCGGGTTCCTGTAGCCGTTGGCCTCCATGTAGCACAGGTAAGCGTGGTACAGATAGCGGCGTGGCTGTGCGGGCCGGATGCTGGCATTCCCCATATAAAGCGCGTTTGGCTCCGGTGCGGTAAACAGGTAGCCACAGAAGTCCACCATCGGATCGGCATCGCGCTTGATGCGCATTGCCTCGCCGGAGTTCTGCTGTGACTGAAGCAGCGCGCGGGCATCCTGCGGCTGACTGAACCGCTGCATCAGCTGGCGCACGATAACGGCCAATTCTCCCCGGATTTTCTCTTTCAGCTGCGGATAGCGCTCGCTGGCCGCAACAATTTCCGGAAAATGAAGAATAACCCGGCGGCGTGACACGCCCCCGTTGCGGTCGGTGAAGCGCATCGGGTTGTTTTTCACCGCCAGAATAACCGCCGGGATATAGGTTGAATAGGCATCTGATTTTCACCACCATAAAAAGCCCAACCCCATCATACAGTATCAAATCTTTATCTGTGGCTTTGGATCGAAGAACTTCTGTGTTTGTGAGGGGGCGCGTAGTCCTTGCCATACGGGGCTTTCCTGCGTGAATTGGTATACGTTATTGGCATACATCTTACCGTATACCAATACGTATACCAATTATCACCGGATTTGGCTGGATCTCTACGGACTACTACAGACGTAAAAAAGCCCGCGAGGCTGGTTCCAAGCGGGCTTTCAGGACTTACCCGGACGTATCCGGTACATAATGTGGTGGAGCTGGCGGGAGTTGAACCCGCGTCCAGAATTACTACACCGTCGGCACTACATGCTTAGTCCAGTTTTTACATTCGCTGGTTAGCTGCGAACGGACACGCCACTAACAAACTAGCCTGATTGGATTTAACGCTGCAACCCCAGGCAGGGTATTCACGCGATCTCTTTTGTTTTTGACCTCTCTTGATCCCCGTCTTAAGAGCGGAAGCTAGGGAGAGAGGGCTCTAAGCAGGTTATTAAGCTGCTAGTGCGTAGTTTTCGTCGTTTGCGACTATTTTTTTGCGGCTTTTAACGAGGCAAACCGCCCCTCGGCATGCTCCTAGGGCTTCGCAAATCCTGTCGAATCCAGAATCAGCCCCAAGTACTGTTTCGCAGTATATCAGAAAAACCTGCCGCTGTGCCAGTGGCTTAGCGGTTAGCGTGTTTCATGATACGCGCTTTGTCTAATTTCCACTCGCGATCCTTGATGTCGTCGCGCTTGTCGTGCTCTCTTTTCCCTTTCGCCACGCCGATCTTCAGCTTGGCCCAGGCATTCTTCCAGTAGAGCGACAGCGCGACGATGGTATAACCATCGCGGTTCGCTTTACCGAACAGCGTATCCAGCTCGCGCTGCTTAAGCAGCAGCTTACGGGTACGTGTCGGGTCGCAGACAACGTGTGAAGAAGCCCCTGTCAGCGCCTGAAAGGTGGAACCGAACAGGAAGGCTTCACCATCGCGCAGCAGAATGTAGCTTTCGCTGATATTGGCCTTGCCGGCACGGAGTGATTTAACTTCCCATCCCTGTAGCGACAGCCCCGCTTCGAACTCTTCCTCGATGAAGTATTCATGGCGGGCCCGCTTGTTCATGGCAATGGTAGCAGAACCGGGTTTATGTGCTTTTTTCTTTGTCATAGTGCTACTTAGTCTACATGAAGCAATGGTTGATGGCATCCCCTGTAACAACGGGCGCAGGGAAAACCGCTATTTTAGCAGAACGCTGGCGGCTGAGAATTTTTGTTTACCTGCCTGCGATGTTATTATTTATGTGTTGAAGATTAACAGGAAACATTATGTCTCAGATTAGCCGTTCCGCGCTGGTGCCCTACAGCGCCGAGCAGATGTTCCGGTTGGTAAACGATGTGGATGCCTATCCGGAATTTCTCCCAGGGTGTACCGGTAGCCGGGTGCTGGATTCGAGTGAACAACAGATGACGGCATCCGTGGACGTTTCCAAGGCCGGTATCAGTAAAACTTTTGTGACGCGCAATACGCTGACCAGTAATGAGCGCATTCATATGCAGCTGGTAGATGGGCCATTCCGCAAGCTTAGCGGCGGCTGGACGTTTACGGCGCTGAGTGAAGAGGCGTGCAAGGTTGAGCTGAATCTGGATTTTGAATTCAGCAATATGCTGGTAGAAATGGCCTTTGGCCGTATCTTCAAAGAGCTGGCAAGCAGCATGGTGCAGGCGTTCACGCACCGGGCCAAAGAGGTCTACAGTGTCTGATATTGCTGTTGAGGTGGTATATGCCCTGCCGGATAAGCAGTATCTCTACACGGTGAATGTGGAAGAGTGCAGTACCGTTGAGCAGGCGATCCACGCTTCAGGCATTCTGGAGTTGCGCAGCGATATCGATCTGGCCCGTAATAAGGTTGGTATTTTCAGCCGGACGGTGAAATTGCAGGATGAAGTGCAGGGGGGCGATCGTATTGAAATTTATCGCCCGCTGATAGCCGATCCCAAAGAGCTGCGTCGCCTGCGCGCAGAGCGGGCAGCAAAAAAATAAGGCGCTTTGGGCGCCTTATTGCTGTTACTGAAACCTGCTTTCTGTCAGCCCCGATCAGCCTTTTTTGCCGGTCAGGTTGGGTTTGTTCTCAATGTTGGTCAACGTGCCGCTGCTGTCGAAGGTCAGCGTCAGCGTCTGCTGCGTCACTGGCTCATGGCCCGGCTCCTGACGGAACACGTAAAACCAGACGTTGCTGCCGAAAGGATCGCGCATCATCGGCGTGCCCAGCGTATAGGCCACCTGCTGTTGTGTCATGCCGGTATGTATTTTTGCAACATCAGTAGCGACCAGATAGTTGCCCTGATTGATATCCGGCCGGTAAACCACTCGCTCCAGAGTGGAACATCCAGCGGTCATCATCAGAAGAACCACCGCCGCAGCAGTCAGCGTTTTACAGCGCATAAGTCTCTTTATTCCTTTTCGGGCCAACACCTTGGGCATCTGGCTATTTTATTTGCCGGTCTGAACCCGATTGCTCACCACAACAGGCGAGAGAGTGAATTCACCGTTTCACCATCGGTTTCAGGCTGGCTGTAACAATAACGCCAGATGACCCGTTCATCAATGACCGGCACCTGGCTGTATCGGTTTATCGCTACGATAACAGCGTAAGAAGCCGATGATAATAAACCTTTCCGCAGTTTAAAACCTCTGCGAACGAGGGTTATGACCACGAGAGGTCAAAAAAGTGCGGCAATCAGGCCGCTAAAAGCTCTTTTGCGTTGGCGAGCGTGTTACGCGTCACTTCGCTGCCGCCCAGCAGGCGGGC
Source organism: Pantoea sp. FN060301 (assembly GCA_050410775.1). Classification (GTDB taxonomy): domain Bacteria; phylum Pseudomonadota; class Gammaproteobacteria; order Enterobacterales; family Enterobacteriaceae; genus Erwinia. Next base: position 3,048,384 of record CP191229.1, on the reverse strand, counting down.
CAGCTCTTGCAGGCGGGCGCGCTTGTCCAGCGGCCGCATATGCGTTTCGGTCATGGCACCATCGGTCTCTTTGCTGACGTAGAAGTGCTGGTTTCCGCATCCCGCGACCTGCGGCAGGTGAGTTACGCACATCACCTGCGTGGATTCGCCCAGCTGACGCAGCATCTTGCCGACGACGGCAGCGGTAGGGCCGCTGATGCCCACATCCACCTCATCAAAAATCAGCGCAGGTGTATCCATTTTACGGGCGGTAATCACCTGAATCGCCAGCGCAATGCGCGAGAGTTCACCGCCGGAAGCGACCTTAGAGAGCGGCTGCAGCGGCTGCCCCGGGTTAGTGGTAACGCGGAAGTCGATGCGGTCAGCCCCCTCGGCGGTCAGGTGATCGGCGTTAAACTGCACGTCAATGCTCAACTGGCCATGCGGCATGGAGAGCGTGTGCATACTTTCGCTGATCAGCGCGCTCAGCTCCTGGGCAAAATGGTGGCGGCGGGCGTGCAGCTTCTCCGCACAGGCCAGCGCGGTGCGATGATGTGCGGCGACGGCCAGCGCCAGCTCATCCTGATCGCTCTCCTGCTGATCCAGCAGCGTCTGCTCTTCCAGCATCTGCTGATGAAACGCAGGCAATTCTTCAGGGGAGATATGGTGCTTACGGGCCAGGGCAATCTGACGTGAAAGACGCTGCTCCAGCTCGTAGAGGCGATTAGGATCGAGGTCGAGGCGCTCGCAGTAGTGGCGAAGCTCGTCGCTGGCTTCACTGATCTGGATGGAGGCCTCTTCCAGCAGCGTGTAAACGCCGTTCAGCTTATCGTCCATGCCGATCAGTTCGCTGACGTACTGCTGGGCCGTGTGAAGCTGCGTCAGCAAAGTTTTCTCTTCGCCATCGGCCAGCAGCAGCAGCGCCTGCTGACTGGTGGAGAGCAGCTGGCCGCTGTTGGCCAGACGCTTATATTCTTCATCGATGCTTTCATATTCACCGGCTACGGGCGCGAACTCATTCAGCTCTTTAAGCTGATACTGAAGCAGCTCACGACGGGATTCCCGCTCCTGCGAAAGCTGCTGATGCTGGGCCAGCGCGCGGCAGCTCTGGTGCCACTGACGGTAGGCCAGCGCCATTGCCTGGCGCAGATCGTTTTCACCCGCGTAGGCATCAAGCAGGACTTTCTGATGTTCAGGCTTCAGCAGCATCTGATGGGCGTGCTGCCCATGAATTTGGATCAGTAGCTGGCCCAGGTCGCGAAGCTGGGAGAGGGGAACCGCCGTCCCGTTGATAAAGCCACGGGAGCGACCATCGCTGTTGATGACGCGGCGCAGCAGGCATTCCTGACCTTCATCAAGCTCATTGTCCACCAGCCAGCGCAGGGCGGAAGGGGTATCCTTCAGCGAAAAGCGGGCGCAGATATCCGCGCGGGTGGCGCCCTGACGCACCATATCTGCTTCAGCACGCCCGCCCAGGCAGAGACCCAATGCATCAATAGCAATAGATTTACCGGCGCCGGTTTCGCCAGTGATAGCGGTCATACCGCGCTGAAAATCGATCTCCAGCTCACGAACAATCGCAAAGTTACTGATGGTCAGTTGTGCCAGCATAATTGTTGTTCCTGTACGAAAACACAGATATGGTTTTTCATACAGTATATACTGGTTTTATAACCAGTAAAGATGCTGGGGCGGTTTTTAGAACAATTTTTTTGACCACGCCAGCTTCGAGCTTAGCGTATTGAAATAGTTATAATTTTGCGGGTGTATCAGATTCAGATGATCTTCATTGCGGCGGATAAGAACATCTTCGCCCTCCTGAATGGGCAGGGCAATCTGACTGTCGCAGCTCACTTCCAGATCGCTGCGCATATGCGAAAAACGCAGGCGAATGGTGCTGCTGCTGTTAATCACCAGCGGACGGGCAGAGAGCGTATGCGGGAACATCGGCACAATTGCGATGGCATCCAGCGAAGGGGTTAAAATCGGCCCGCCGGCTGAGAGCGAATAAGCCGTTGAACCGGTCGGCGTAGAAATGATCAGGCCGTCTGAGCGTTGCGAGAAGGCGAAGGTTTCATCGATGTAGACCTCGAACTCGATCATATGTGCGACTTTACCGGGATGGAGTACCACCTCATTGATCGCGGTAGCAATGCGCGGTTCGTTTCCCCTGCTGCAAACGCTCGCCTCCAGCAGAAAGCGGCTTTCGGTGATGTATTTCCCCTCCAGCACATCCGCCAGCTGCTGCTGGGCATTATCGGGATCAAGATCGGTCAGGAAACCCAGGTTGCCGCGGTTGATGCCAATGACTCTGATATCATAGCGCGCCAGCACGCGGGCGGCCCCCAACATATTACCGTCGCCGCCGACTACCACGGCCAGGTCAGCCTGCTGGCCGATTTCAGACAGCGTGCCCGTCTCCACATCAGTAAGGTTCAGCTCGCGGGCGATCTGCTGTTCGATAATGACCTGATATCCCTTTGCCGTCAGCCAGCGGTAGAGCATTTCATGCGTTGTCAGCGCGGTAGGATGGCGTGGATGCCCCACAATACCGATACAGTTGAAATGGTTGTTCATGATGCTGGCTTTCCTCATGAGGTAAACTACCCCAGACAATGTGACGGGTTCCCTTGAAACCACAATTCTGATCCCCATAATAAGCGAACCAGCGAGATGAATGTGCACAAACGCGGAGAAATTCATGAGTAGTAAAGAACAGAACACACCAAACGAGCAAGTCTCAGACGATATTGAGATGGAACAGGCGCAACATCAGGACGCAGAGACAGCAGAAGGCGTGGATCCGCGTGATGAACGCATTGCCGAACTGGAAGCCCAGCTGGCGCAGTCGCAGGGCGGCGTGCGTGAAGCGCAGATCCGCGCTCAGGCTGAGATTGAAAACATCCGCCGTCGCGCTGAGCTTGACGTGGAAAAAGCGCATAAATTTGCGCTTGAGAAATTCGCTAATGAGCTGCTGCCGGTGATCGACAGCCTTGAGCGTGCCCTTGAAGTGGCGGATAAAAACAACGCCGAGCTGACCGCGATGGTGGAAGGTATTGACCTGACGCTGAAATCCCTGTTGGGCGCTGTTCGCAAGTTCGGCGTTGAAGTGGTTGGCGAGGTTAATGAACCTTTCAACCCGGAACTGCATCAGGCGATGTCGATGATGGAGTCAGAAGAGGTTGCGCCAAATCACGTACTGATGGTGATGCAGCGCGGCTATACGCTTAACGGTCGCCTGCTCCGTCCGGCGATGGTAGCGGTCGCCAAAGCCAAAGCGTAACCATTCGCTCTTTAAAAAAGCACCTCAGGGTGCTTTTTTTTCGCCTTTATGCCGGCAGCTGCGGCTGCCAGTCAATCGGCTTTTCGCCTTGCTCTTCCAGCAGCGCATTCGTTCTGGAGAAGTGACCACAGCCCAGAAAACCTCTGTGCGCGGAGAGCGGAGAAGGGTGGGGCGCTTTTAAAATATGATGCCGTTGAGGATCGATGATGCTTCCCTTCTTCTGGGCATGTGATCCCCACAGCAGAAAGACTACGCCTTCCCGGTGCGCATTAATGGCGGCAATCACGTTATCCGTAAAGGTTTCCCAGCCGAAGCGTGCATGGGAATGCGCCTGACCTGCTTCAACCGTTAATACGGTGTTAAGCAGCAGCACGCCCTGACGCGCCCAGCTTTCCAGAAAGCCGTGAGCGGGACGCTCAAACCCCGGAATATCCGTAGCCAGTTCTTTATAAATATTGGCCAGCGAAGGCGGTACGGCAACGCCGGGCAGGACGGAAAACGACAGGCCATGTGCCTGATGGGGGCCGTGATAAGGATCCTGCCCAAGAATAACGACTTTCACTTCACCTAATTCCGTGAGGCGAAATGCGTTAAACACATCTTTCTGCGGTGGATAGACAACCTTGCCCGCCGCCCGCTCATTCGCGACCAGCGAAAGCGTTTCGACAAAATAGGGTTTCTTTTTTTCCTCTGCCAGCACGTCGTGCCAGGTCAGCGCATTGACCATGTTCGCCTCCTTTATCTCATAAGATACGTAGCTTAGCGCGTATCGCGCGGAGGGAGTACTTAAAATATTTTTGAAATTTTACACGAATAATTAAAATTTTATCTGAGGAAAACCCTTCTGAAATCAGAATGTTGTCATTTTTTGCGCGCTGGACGCACCTCAGTTATTGATTCTGGTCAAAGTTGCCGCATTTAGAGGCTGTTATACAGTATGAAGCAGATCAATATTGAACTGATAACTCGTGCTGACGCCGGTCAGCCATAACTGCCTGGAGGCAAATATGATTACTGGAATTCAGATTACGAAAGCCGCTAACGCCACGCTGATGAACTCATTCTGGCTGCTGGACGATGAAAAAGCAGAAGCGCGCTGCGTATGCGCCAAAGCGGGATACAACGAAGATCAAATTGTGCCCGTTCGCGAACTGGGCGACATTGAGTACCGTGAAATTCCGCTGGAAATGAAACCCGAGGTCCGTGTTGAAGGCGGTCAGCACCTGAACGTGAACGTTTTGCGTCGTGAAACGCTGGAAGATGCGGTAAAACATCCGGAGAAATATCCGCAGCTGACCATCCGTGTTTCTGGCTATGCCGTCCGTTTTAACTCACTTACGCCAGAACAGCAGCGCGACGTCATCGCCCGTACTTTTACTGAAAGCCTGTAAGGATATTCTTCTTACCCCATTCAGCATTAAAATATGAAAACCCGGACGCCGCTGAAATAAGCGTCGTCCGGGTTTTTTATTATCTTCATGAAAAAAAGTTTTCTGATGAGTGTTGAGAGAGTGGCCGTATGGGTTGGTCAGACAGCGCCATTCAGCTTCTCAAACCGTTCAACCCACGCTTTTTCGCTATAAAAGCCAATAAAAAAACCGCCCTTAGCTGAGGGGCGGTTTTTATGTAATGCGGGTTATTTATTCAGCGCTGTCCGTTTTAGCTGCGCTGCTCGGCTTACGACGCTTGCCGATGTTCTTCGCATCGCGGTGGCGTTTTTTGACGCGGGGTTTGTTTTCCGCATCGTCTTTCTCTTTCTTCTCTTTGCGCTTCGCCAGCACCTTTTTCGACGGTTTGCCGCTCAGCTTTTCGCTTGGCGCACGGGTTGTCGGGCGTAATTCATCAATGGTGCGCGCTTTCAAAGGCTCTTTGATATAGCGGATGATTTTACCCAGCAGCACATTATCGTGCGCCTCAACAAAGGAGATAGCCGTCCCTTTTTTGCCGGCACGGCCAGTACGGCCGATGCGGTGGAGATAAGTATCCGACGTACGCGGCAGGTCGAAGTTGAAAACGTGGCTGACGTCATCGATATCGATGCCACGGGCGGCAATATCGGTGGCAACCAGTACGTTAACCCGGCCATCCACGATGCGTTTAATCGCTTCGTTACGCTTAAACTGCTCCAGCTCGCCTTCGAGGTAGCTGGTATTAATGCCTGCCTCGCGCAGCCAGCCGCAGAGCTCATGAACGCGTTCACGTTTACGCACAAAGACCACCGAGCGGGTCGCTTCAGGCTGCTTAAGAAGGTGAATCAACATTGCCGTTTTGTGTTTAACATCATCCGCGCGGTAATACCATTGCAGGATTTTTTTCCGCTCGCGACGGGCGGGATCGGCTTCGATTTCGACCGGTTCGTTCAGCAGGCGCTCCGAGAAATCCTGGATCGCTTCACCTTCCAGCGTGGCGGAGAAAAGCAGGGTCTGCTTGCGCCAGCGGGTTTCGGCAGCAATGGTTTCAATATCCTGGGCAAAGCCCATGTCCAGCATGCGGTCTGCTTCGTCCAGAATCAGCGTTTCCACTGCGCGGCAGTCGAAGTTTTCTTCTTTAATATACTGGAGCAGGCGCCCGGTAGTGGCCACTACCACATCCTGGTTTTCACTGAAGACTTCGGCATGGTTCATATACGCCACGCCGCCGGTAATAGTGGCAATATCCAGATGCGTATGCTTCGCCAGCTCACGCGCCTGGTCGGCAACCTGCATGGCCAGTTCGCGCGTCGGCGTCAGAACCAGAATACGCGGCGGCCCCGACTTCTTACGCGGGAAGTCGAGCAGATGCTGCAGCGCGGGCAGCAGGTAAGCCGCCGTTTTGCCTGTACCGGTTGGTGCCGAACCCAGAACGTCGCGACCCTCCAGTGCAGGCGGGATCGCAGCGGCCTGGATAGCAGTGGGGCGCGTGAAGCCCTTTTCCTGCAGGGCATCCAGCAGGCTTTCATCAAGTTCGAGTTCGGAAAAAGTGGTTACAGTCATGGTCTACCTCAGTTTGGGGCGCTGATTATAGACAGATTGAACACGATCTTCATCTGTTTGTGTGGCCTTAATGCCTTTTCCTTCAACATACTTTGTCATATGCTAGCGCCGTTTCCCCTTCAGGTCAGTCAAATGTCTTCAAAGAAAGCGGTTCTGCGCGCCAACGGATTTACCTTCAAGCAGTTTTTTGTGGCCCACGAGCGCTGCGCGATGAAAGTCGGCACGGATGGCGTACTGTTGGGGGCCTGGGCGCCGGTCGCGGGCGCGACGCGGGTACTGGATATCGGCACCGGCAGCGGGCTGATCGCGCTTATGCTGGCTCAGCGGACCGGCCAGGCGGTCAGAGTGGATGCCGTTGAGCTGGATGAGCAGGCGACAGAGCAGGCCCGGGAAAATGCTCAGGCCTCGCCGTGGGCTGACCGCATCCAGATTTATCAGGGGGATATCCGGCAGTGGTCACAGCAGTGTGAACATCGTTACAACCTGATCGTCAGCAATCCACCTTACTTTGTTCCCGGCGTGGAATGCGCCAGCCCTGCACGGGCCGCCGCCCGCTATACCGCAGATTTGACGCATGAAATCCTGTTGCAATGCGCGGAGGAGCTGATCGCGGAAGAGGGGTTCTTCTGTGTCATTCTGCCCGAACCGGCAGGTAACGCGCTGGTTGATTATGCTCTCCAGCGCGGCTGGCATCTCCGTTCCCGCACCGATATTTCTGACAACGAGTCACGGCCTCCAAACCGCGTATTGCTCGCGCTTTCACCTCATCCGGGCGAGCAGCTTCTGGACCGGATGACGATCCGCGGGCCGGACCAGCGCTATTCAGAGGCACACTGTAGCCTGACCCGGGATTTTTATCTGTTTCGCTGATTGAGGCGTCAGAATCGTCGGTCTGGCTTCATCCAGCATCTCCGGGTAGTCGAGCGTGAAATGCAGGCCGCGGCTCTCTTTACGCGCCATGGCACAGCGGACAATCAGTTCAGCTACCTGCACCAGGTTCCTCAGCTCCAGAAGATTATTAGAGATACGGAAGTGCGCGTAATACTCATCAATCTCCTGCTGGAGCATAGTAATGCGGCGCAGCGCGCGTTCAAGCCGTTTGGTGGTGCGCACAATTCCCACGTAATCCCACATAAACAGACGCAGCTCATGCCAGTTATGCTGGATCACCACGCGTTCATCTGAATCATCCACCCGGCTTTCATCCCACGCTGGCAGAGCTTCCGCCAGCGTCACGGTTTGCAGATACTGATGAATATTCTCTGCTGCCGACCAGCCATAAACCAGACACTCCAGCAGCGAGTTGGAGGCCAGGCGATTGGCACCATGCAGACCGGTATAGCTGACCTCGCCGATGGCATACAGGCCCGTGACGTCGGTACGACCATGCCGATCAACCGTTACGCCACCGCAGGTGTAATGGGCGGCCGGAACAATTGGGATCGGCTCTCTGGTCAAATCAAAACCCAGCGTTTTCAATTTTTCGTGGATGGTCGGAAAATGAAACTCAATAAACTCAGCGGGCTTGTGGCTGATATCCAGATACATACAGTCGGCGCCGAGACGCTTCATTTCATGGTCGATAGCGCGGGCCACGACGTCACGCGGGGCCAGTTCAGCCCGCGGGTCAAAATCTGGCATAAAGCGCGTACCGTCCGGGCGTTTCAGCACTGCGCCTTCGCCACGTAGCGCTTCCGTGAGCAGGAAATTACGCGCTTCAGGATGAAACAGGCAGGTAGGATGAAACTGGTTAAACTCAAGGTTTGCGACCCGGCAGCCTGCCCGCCAGGCCATTGCGATACCATCACCTGAAGCGACGTCGGGATTGGTGGTGTACTGATAAACTTTGGCTGCGCCGCCGGTGGCGAGTACCACCGTCCTGGCCCGACAGATCTCTACGCTCTCACGCTTGCGGTTCCAGATGTAGGCGCCAACTACCCGACGATCGCCCGGCAGGCCGATTTTATCGGAAACAATAAGGTCAACCGCATTACAGCGCTCTATAAGCTGAATATTAGGATGATTGAGCGCACGACTAACGAGAGTGTTTTCCACGGCGCGGCCTGTGGCATCGGCGCTATGCAGAATACGGCGGTGACTGTGGCCGCCCTCACGCGTCAGGTGATAGCGCGGATCGCTGCTATCCGGCGTCTCCTTATCAAACAGCATGCCATTATCAATCAGCCACTGTACGCAATGTCGCGCGTTGCTGGCGATAAAAGAGACCGCCTCACGGTCGCACAGTCCGCCACCGGCAATCAGCGTATCTTCAACATGCGATTCAATGCTGTCGGTTTCATCAAACACAGCGGCAATGCCGCCCTGAGCGTAAAAAGTCGATCCTTCGCTTACCGGGCCTTTACTCAGCACCGTTACCTGATGCGTTTCGGCCAGGCGTAGCGCAAGCGATAAACCGGCGGCACCGCTCCCAATGATAAGCACGTCACAGCTGTATTCGGAACTTGAGGTCATGGTGTTTAATTTACTAAACAGGTGGTTTGCTGAGCATATCACTCCTCGCTGTCGGGAAAAACGTCTTTTCGCTTCTTTGCTAACCGGGTGTGGAGGGGAGTGAACACAGGATGGGCGGCAGGCTGTTGCCGGGAGGTAACGGTACGTCAGGTGTTTAATATTGCGAACCGGCCCGCCCTGTGGCGATTTAGAGGTGAAATAACGAGCCTCATAGGTTACTCTGCGGCGTTGGTGGCAAGCGCCGCGCCTTAAGGCAAAGCGGAAGAAAGCAGGGCTGCTCAGGCCGGTGATAACGATAAAAACGCACGGGTCTTCTCTTTCTGCCGGGATATCATAAATATAAGGTCGCAATGGAACTTTACTCATGATGATCAATCAAACCAGATGCTTGCTCGAAAAGTATGGGTTGTTGCGGGTAGTTCATAAACGCGTGGAAAAAGATTTGGGGAGACATTACCTCGGATGAGCGAGCAGTTAACGGATCAGGTTCTCGTAGAGCGAGTACAGAAAGGAGATCAGAAGTCCTTTAATTTACTGGTGGTTCGCTACCAGCATAAAGTGGCGAGTCTGGTTTCCCGCTATGTCCCCTCTGGAGATGTGCCAGATGTAGTACAGGAATCCTTTATAAAAGCCTATCGTGCCCTGGAGTCGTTCCGTGGCGATAGCGCCTTTTATACATGGCTTTACAGAATTGCCGTTAATACGGCCAAAAATTATCTGGTTGCTCAGGGGCGTCGTCCGCCCGCCAGTGACGTTGATGCTATTGACGCCGAAAACTTTGAAAGTGCGGGTGCGCTGAAAGAAATTTCGAACCCTGAGAACTTAATGTTGTCGGAAGAGTTAAGACAAATCGTTTTTCGCACTATTGAGACGCTTCCTGAAGACTTACGTATGGCAATTACGCTAAGGGAGCTGGATGGTTTGAGCTATGAAGAGATAGCGGCCATTATGGAATGTCCGGTTGGCACGGTGCGTTCACGTATTTTCCGGGCGCGGGAAGCTATTGATAATAAAATTCAACCACTTATCCAACGCTAGCGATAGCGGACACAGGAAGGGTACTTAGGCATGCAGAAAGAACAACTTTCCGCTTTAATGGATGGTGAGACTTTAGATAATGAAGTGTTATCCGCATTGTCTGAAGACGCCACGCTGCAGAAAAACTGGGAAAGCTATCACCTGATTCGCGATACCCTGCGTGGTGATATGGGCCAGTTTGTGCATGTTGACATCGCTGCCCGCGTTGCGGCGGCGATTGAAAATGAACCTGCCAGACCTGCGCACCTGATTCCTGAAGCGCAGCCGAAGCCGGAACAGTACGCTTCGCTACCGTTCTGGCACAAAGTGCGCCCCTGGGCGGCTCAGATTACCCAGGTGGGCGTGGCTGCCTGCGTCTCGCTGGCTGTGATCGTCGGCGTACAGCACTATAACCAGCCGCAAAGCGGGCAGGCGCAGTCTGACTCGCCGGTCTTCAATACGCTGCCAATGATGGGCCAGGCTTCGCCGGTCAGCCTTGGCGTGCCGTCGGAGAGCGCGCTTAGCGGCAATGCGCCGCAGCAGGTTCAGGATCAGCGCCGTCGCGTTAATGCGATGCTTCAGGATTATGAACTGCAGCGCCGTCTGCATTCCGATCAGCTTCAGTTCGGGCATAGTCCTGCACAGCAGGCTGCTGTTCAGGTTCCGGGTAACCAGTCGTTAGGAATTCAGTCGCAGTAATGAAGCAATTTTGGTACGCCGTCAGCCTTATGGCTGGCAGCCTGATGTACTCCAGCGTCGCCCCGGCGGAAACCACCTCCGGGGCGCTTCTTCAACAGATGGAGCAGGCCAGCCAGTCCCTCAGTTACGAACTCGCCTATATCAGCGTTTCCAGGCTCGGAATCGAGTCAATGCGTTATCGCCATGCGCGGGTGGACGATAAAACCTACGCGCAGCTGCTGCACATGGATGGGCCGCGCCGGGAAATTATCCAGCGCGGCAACGAGGTGAGTTATTTCGAACCTGGCCTGGAGCCTTTTACGCTGGCCGGCGATCATATAGTTGACTCGCTGCCTTCGCTGGTCTTTGCGGATTTCAGACAGCTCTCTGAAAACTATGACTTTGTCGCCGTTGGCCGGACGCGAATTGCCGATCAGCTGTGTGACGTTATTCGCATCGTGGCGCGGGATGGCACCCGCTACAGTTATATCGTCTGGATGGACAATGAAACCAAGCTGCCGCTGCGCGTCGATCTTCTCGATCGCGATGGTGAAACGCTGGAGCAGTATCGTGTCGTCAGCTTCGCCGTTGATGAAGGCGTGAGCAAAATGATGCAGGGTCTGGTTAAAGCGACCTTACCGCCTTCTCTTTCCGTTCCACAGGGCGATAAGGTAAAACTGAGCTGGCAAGCGGGATGGCTGCCGGTGGGCATGAAAGAGGTGACTCAGAGCCGCAGACAGATCCCTTCTCTGAATAAGCCTGTGGAATCCCGGCTCTATTCTGACGGACTGTTCAGCTTCTCCATCAACGTCAGCGCGGCGGACAAGAATCACACTTCGCAGCTGTTGCGCACCGGACGCCGTACGGTACAGACCGAAATACGCAATAACCGGGAGATTACGGTGGTGGGAGAGTTGCCGCCCGCTACGGCTAAACGTATCGCTGACGGCATTAATCTGGGTAACGTACAATGATGAGAGAATGGGCTACGGTGGTCTCCTGGCAGGATGGCGTAGCCACGCTGCACTCAGAAATCAAAACGTCCTGCAGTAGCTGTTCGGCCCGCAAAGGTTGTGGCAGCCATATGCTGAATAAGCTGGGGCCTAAAAACGCGCACGTGATGAAAATAGCCACGGCAGAGCCGCTTGCGCCCGGGCAGCGTATTGAACTGGGTATCGCTGAACAGAGCCTGCTCAGCTCCGCGCTACTGGTCTATATGACGCCGCTGTTGGGGCTCTTTATCCTGGCTGGTCTGTTCCAGATGCTGTTTCACAGCGATCTGGCGGCGGCGGCGGGTGCGCTACTGGGCGGTATTGGTGGCTTTATTATCGCCAAAGGCGTCTCAGGCTGGCTGAGTAAATCAGCCGCGTTCCAGCCGGTCATTCTGAGTATCGCACTTCCGCCTGATGCGCTTCGTGTAGAAACCGGCGCCTGAGGTAAGCTGCCGCCGCTCTGGCGGCAGTAAGACAAAACTTTCATATTCCTTCCGTTGTTTCCTCTCTCCCGCTTGTGAACCATTAAAACGGCCAGAGCGCGGTGACGCTTTGCCTTTTGCCGCAGCCAACTACCGGCTAAACAGAAATATCAGGAAATAATCTGACATATATTGTATTGGCAGCAACAACATCGTAGCATCTCCGTGAACTGATAATGATAATCATTTAATTTTATGGGGTTAACAATGCCATCGCTGTTGAAAAAGTCAGGCCTGCTCGTTTGCGGTCTGTTGCTGGCCTGTCAGGTGCTGGCAGCGCCGTTTACCGTTGAAGATGTCAGCGGCCGTCAGGTTGAGATCAGGTCGGAAGTGAAACGCATTATTTTAGGCGAGGGGCGACAAATTTATCTTCTCGCGGCCTTTGATACGGAAGCGCCGTTCAGCAGAGTCGTGGGCTGGCGCGACGATCTGCCAAAAGCGGATTTTGACAGCTACCAGAATTACGAGAAAAAATACCCACAGATTACCAAACTTCCCACCTTTGGCGGCGCGAAAGATGGCACTTTTAACGTTGAGCAGGCGCTGACGCTTAAGCCGGATCTGGTGCTGATGAATCTGGAGTCAAAAGCCGCCACGGATGAAGGAAAACTTATCGAGAAGCTGACCAGGCTTGGTATTCCGGTCGTATTTATCGACTTCCGCGAGAAGCCCTTTGAGAATGCTGAAAAGAGCATCCGCATTATGGGGCAACTGCTGGGGAAACCGGAGCGGGCTGAAGAGATCCTTGCCTTCCGTCGCGAGCAGATCGGTATCGTTACCGATCGCCTGAAAGATTATCAGGGCAAGCGCCCGTCAGTGATGCTCGATCGGGCAGGCGGCTATACCGATGAGTGCTGTATGTCTTTCGGGGATGAAAATTTTGGCCGGATGGTTGAAGTAGCGGGCGGCAGGAATATTGCGAAAGAGTTTATTCCTGGCACTTTCGGCACGCTCAATCCGGAAGAAATAATCAGTGCGAATCCAGATGTGGTGATTGTCACCGGTGCTAACTGGAAAAATTATAATACGGCAAACGGTTGGGTAGGCATGGGACCCGGCGCCGATCTTAAGGTCGCTGAGCAGCGGCTGACAGCGCTGATGGCCCGGCCCGCTTTCAGGACGTTACCGGTGGCCACCAACGGCAACGCCCATGCGATCTGGCATCAGTTCTATGACAGCCCCTATAACTTCGTGGCCATTCAGGCCATCGCAAAATGGCTGCATCCTGACCTTTTCAGCGATCTCGATCCAGACGCCACTTTCCGCACTTTCCATGACCGATTTTTACCGCTGGATTATCAGCCGGGCTACTGGGTGACCCTGCCCGCCAGCAACTAATTTGTATTCAATTGTTTAGCTGTAGCCATCGTGACGGGCCACTTCGGTGGCCTTTGTTATTCGACGGTCTGTTTTCAGCGCGCGCCTGAGAGGGGAGAGTAAGGCGTAATGGAGCGTAAAAATGCGATTCGCCACGGCGAATTTGATGCGCGCCAGTACGCGTCAATTCTTTCGTGCCGGGGGCTAACAGTGTAAGATGCGTGCTCATTGATGGCGGGTACATTGCGAGAGTTGTTTATAGCTCTGTTCACCGTGAGAACTAAACCGAACGTTTAAGCGAAAATATTCATATAAATGAAGCATATAAGAAACTTTTCTGTCATCGCTCATATCGACCACGGCAAATCGACGCTCTCTGACCGTCTGATTCAGATTTGTGGCGGCCTCACCGAACGTGAAATGGCGGCCCAGGTGCTGGACTCCATGGATCTGGAACGTGAACGCGGCATTACCATCAAGGCGCAGAGCGTGACGCTCGACTACCACGCGCCGGACGGTGAAACTTACCAGCTCAATTTTATCGACACGCCGGGCCACGTGGACTTCTCCTATGAAGTTTCCCGCTCGCTGGCCGCCTGTGAAGGCGCACTGCTGGTGGTTGACGCCGGGCAGGGCGTGGAAGCACAGACGCTGGCCAACTGTTACACCGCGATGGAAATGGATCTGGAAGTGGTACCGGTGCTGAACAAGATCGATCTGCCCGCTGCCGATCCCGATCGCGTCGCGCAGGAAATCGAAGATATTGTTGGCATTGACGCCACCGATGCAGTGCGCTGCTCGGCAAAAACCGGCGTGGGCGTACCTGATGTGCTTGAGCGTTTAGTCCGCGATATTCCGCCGCCGGAAGGCGATCCGGAAGGCCCGCTGCAGGCGCTGATTATCGACTCCTGGTTTGATAACTACCTGGGCGTCGTCTCGCTGGTGCGTATTAAAAACGGCACCATGCGTAAAGGCGAAAAAATCAAAGTGATGAGTACCGGCCAGGTCTACAATGCTGACCGCCTGGGTATTTTCACGCCGAAACGCGTCGATCGGGACGTATTGCAGTGTGGTGAAGTAGGCTGGTTAGTCTGCGCCATCAAGGACATTCTGGGCGCACCGGTAGGCGATACGCTGACGCTTGCGCGCAACCCTGCGGAAAAAGCGCTGCCGGGCTTTAAAAAAGTGAAGCCGCAGGTTTACGCCGGCCTGTTCCCCATCAGTTCCGACGACTATGAAGCCTTCCGCGATGCGCTGGGCAAGCTGAGCCTGAACGATGCCTCGCTGTTCTACGAGCCGGAAAGCTCTACCGCGCTGGGCTTCGGTTTCCGCTGCGGCTTCCTGGGTCTGCTGCACATGGAGATCATTCAGGAACGTCTGGAGCGTGAATACGATCTCGAACTGATCACCACCGCACCAACCGTAGTGTATGAAGTGGTCACTACCGGGGGCGAGACGGTCTACGTTGACAGCCCCGGCAAGCTGCCGCCGCTGAATAACATCGAAGAGCTGCGCGAGCCGATTGCCGAGTGTCATATGCTGCTGCCGCAGGAGTTCCTGGGTAACGTCATCACGCTCTGTATCGAGAAGCGTGGCGTGCAGACCAATATGGTTTACCACGGTAACCAGGTGGCGCTGACCTATGAAATCCCGATGGCGGAAGTGGTACTCGACTTCTTCGACCGTCTGAAATCCACATCCCGCGGCTATGCGTCGCTGGATTACAACTTCAAACGCTTCCAGGCTTCCAACATGGTGCGTGTCGATGTGTTGATCAACTCCGAGCGCGTGGATGCGCTGGCGCTGATTACCCATAACGATAATGCGCCGTACCGTGGCCGCGAGTTGGTTGAGAAGATGAAAGATCTGATCCCACGCCAGCAGTTCGATATTGCTATTCAGGCCGCCATCGGTAACCACATTATTGCCCGCTCAACCGTTAAGCAGCTGCGTAAAAACGTCCTGGCGAAGTGCTACGGCGGTGACGTCAGCCGTAAGAAGAAGCTGTTGCAGAAACAGAAAGATGGTAAAAAACGCATGAAGCAGGTCGGTAACGTTGAGCTGCCTCAGGAAGCGTTCCTTGCCATTCTGCATGTTGGTAAAGACAGTAAATAAGGCCCGCAGGCTACGAGGGAACTGGAATGGCTAATATGTTCGCCCTGATTCTGGCGATAGCGACACTCGTCACCGGTATTATCTGGTGTGTTGATAAGTTTAAGTGGGCGCCAGCCCGCAAAGCCAGGCAGGCTGAAGCGGATGCTCAGGCAGGGGAAATCCCTGCCGGACAGCGTAAAGCGGCACAGCAACCCGGCTGGGCTGAAACCGCCGCGTCGGTTTTCCCGGTGCTGCTACTGGTTTTCATCGTGCGTTCGTTTGTTTACGAGCCGTTCCAGATCCCCTCCGGGTCGATGATGCCTACGCTGCTGATTGGCGACTTCATCCTGGTGGAGAAATATGCCTACGGGATTAAAGATCCGATTACTCAGACCACGCTGATCCCGACAGGGCATCCCAAACGTGGGGATATCGCCGTCTTTAAATATCCTGAAAACCCTAGTCTGGACTACATCAAGCGCGTGGTAGGACTGCCTGGCGACCGGGTCAGTTACGATCCGCAGAGTAAGACCGTCACCATCAATCCGGCCTGTAGTACGGGAACATCCTGTGATAAAGCGCTGGCGGTGACCTATTCTGACGTTCAGCCAAGCGATTTTATCCAGACCTTCAGCGGCTTTGATGGCAATAAAGAAGGGAATGGCTTTTATCAGGTTCCACAGGGTGACACGATGCGCGGCGGTCTGCGTCTGGCCACGCGCGATGAGACGCTGGGCGACGTGACGCACTCTATCCTGCTGGTGACGCAGGCGCAAAGCCAGGCAAGCGCCTACTACCAGCAGCCAGGCCAGCCGCAGTCTTCATGGGTTGTCCCGGAAGGGATGTACTTTATGATGGGCGATAACCGCGATAACAGCGCGGACAGCCGCTACTGGGGCTTTGTCCCGGAGCGTAATCTGGTGGGCAGAGCGACCGCCATCTGGATGAGCTTTGAGAAGCAGGAAGGGGAATGGCCTACCGGCGTTCGCCTCAGCCGCATTGGCGGTATTCACTGACGGGCGCCTTCGGGCATCCTGAGTAAACGGGTGGTTTCCCGCCGGGAAGCCACTGCACACGAAACAGTCTCGTGTTGGCACGTCCAGCCCTGTTCCGTGTGCAGATTATTTGACGCATTCAGACACTGGTAACACATGAACCCCATAGTCATTAACAGGCTCCAGCGGAAGTTGGGCTACACTTTTACCCATCAGGAACTTTTGCAGCAGGCGCTTACGCACCGTAGTGCCAGCAGTAAGCACAACGAAAGGCTGGAGTTTCTGGGCGATTCCATCCTCAGTTACGTGATTGCTAACGCGCTCTACCATCGTTTTCCCCGCGTTGACGAAGGCGATATGAGCCGGATGCGCGCCACGCTGGTGCGCGGCAATACGCTGGCTGAAATGGCCCGTGAGTTTGACCTCGGCGAATGTCTTCGTCTTGGACCGGGTGAGCTGAAAAGCGGCGGTTTCCGTCGTGAATCGATCCTGGCGGATACCGTTGAGGCGCTGATCGGCGGCGTTTTTCTGGATAGCGATATCCAGTCGGTGGAGAAGCTGATCCTGAGCTGGTACGCCAGCCGCCTCGATCAGATCAGCCCGGGCGATAAACAGAAAGATCCAAAAACGCGTCTGCAAGAATATTTGCAGGGTCGTCATCTGCCGCTGCCCTCCTATCTGGTGGTGCAGGTGCGTGGCGAAGCGCATGACCAGGAATTCACAATTCACTGCCAGGTAAGCGGCATGGCGGAACCGGTTGTCGGAACCGGCTCAAGCCGCCGTAAAGCTGAGCAGGCAGCCGCCGAACAGGCGCTGATTAAGCTAGGACTTGAATGAGCGAACAAACCCCCCATTGCGGCTTTATTGCTATCGTAGGCCGCCCGAACGTCGGGAAATCGACCTTACTGAACCAGCTTCTGGGTCAGAAGATCTCCATTACTTCGCGCAAGCCGCAAACGACTCGCCACCGTATTATGGGCATCCACACCGAAGGCCCGTATCAGGCTATCTACGTGGATACCCCCGGCCTGCATATGGAAGAGAAGCGGACGATCAACCGTCTGATGAACCGTGCAGCCAGCAGCTCCATCGGTGACGTGGAACTGGTAATTTTTGTGGTGGAAGGCACGCGCTGGACCGCTGATGACGAGATGGTGGTCAATAAGCTGAAGGATGGTAAAGTGCCCGTGCTGCTGGCCATCAATAAAGTGGACAACATTACGGATAAAAGCATTCTGCTGCCGCATATGCAGTTCCTCAGCCAGCAGATGGATTTTATGGATGTGGTGCCTATCTCTGCCGAAAGCGGTAAGAATGTGGATACCATCGCCAGCATCGTGCGTAAACGTCTGCCGGAAGCGGAGCATCACTTCCCGGAAGATCACATTACCGACCGCTCCCAGCGCTTTATGGCTTCGGAAATCATCCGTGAAAAGCTGATGCGTTTCCTCGGGGCCGAACTGCCTTACTCGGTGACGGTTGAGATCGAACAGTTTGTCACCAACGAGCGCGGCGGGTATGACATTCATGGGCTGATTCTGGTTGAGCGTGAAGGCCAGAAGAAAATGGTGATTGGCAACAAAGGCGCCAAGATCAAAACGATCGGCATCGAAGCCCGTAAAGATATGGAAGAGATGTTCGAGGCTAAAGTGCACCTGGAACTCTGGGTGAAAGTGAAGTCGGGCTGGGCGGATGACGAACGTGCTCTGCGCAGCCTGGGCTATACAGACGACCTCTGAGCCCGATGGAGGGGTGGCAGCGCGCATTTGTCCTGCATGGGCGTCCCTGGAGCGAAACCAGCCTCATGCTCGATCTTTTCTCCGAAAATTACGGACGAATACGCGTTGTTGCCAAAGGGGCCAGAAGTAAGCGCTCCAGTCTGAAAGGAGCGCTGCAACCCTTCACGCCGCTGCTGGTTCGCTGGGGCGGCAGGGGGGATGTAAAGACCCTGCGCAGCGCTGAACCCATCTCCCTGGCGCTGCCGCTTTCCGGAATTACCCTTTACTGCGGCCTCTACGTCAACGAACTGCTGTCACGCGTGCTGGAGCAGGAAACCGCCTTCACCGAACTCTTTTTCGATTATCTTTACTGTCTCCAGGCGCTCGCCTCAGCCAGCGGCACGCCGGAGCCGGCGCTGCGTCGCTTTGAGCTGGCGATGCTGGGGCACCTTGGCTACGGTGTGGATTTCCTGCACTGTGCGGGCAGCGGGGAAGATGTCACGGACGGCATGACCTACAGCTACCGTGAAGAAAAAGGTTTTATCGCTAGTCTGGTGATAAATAACAAAACCTTTACCGGCCGCCAGCTGCGCGCGCTGGCTGAGCGCACCTTTCCTGATGCGGACACGCTCCGAGCCGCCAAACGCTTCACCCGCATGGCGCTGAAGCCCTATCTGGGCGGTAAGCCGCTTAAAAGTCAGGAACTGTTTCGTCAGTTTGTGCCGAAAGAACGTCCGGAAACGCCGCCTGAAGCGGAGTAACCGCATCAGGGCATTCCAGCGGGCGGGCAGAACATTGTAAACTGGCTTCTCTTCGCAAAATTCTGAGGTTTATCATGGCTGAGCTATTGTTAGGCGTTAATATTGACCACGTTGCCACCGTCCGTAACGCGCGCGGCACGCACTATCCTGACCCGGTACAGGCTGCGTTTGTCGCCGAGCAGGCAGGCGCTGACGGCATTACCGTCCATCTCAGAGAAGATCGTCGTCATATTACCGATCGCGACGTGAGAATCCTTCGTCAGACTATCCAGACCCGCATGAACCTGGAGATGGCCGTTACCGACGAGATGGTGGACATTGCCTGTGAGATCAAACCGCATTTCTGCTGCCTGGTGCCGGAAAAGCGCGAGGAGGTCACCACTGAAGGTGGCCTGGACGTGGCGGGCCAGCTCGAAAAAATTACTCTGGCCCTTTCGCGCCTGCGGGAGGCGGGGATCCTGGTTTCGCTGTTTATCGATCCTGACCACCGGCAGATAGATGCTGCGATGGCATCAGGCGCGCCTTATATCGAAATTCATACCGGCGCCTACGCGGAAGCGGAAGAGGGCGTTCAGCGTGACGCCGAATTCCGTCGTATCAAAGATGCCGCTGCCTATGCGCACGACAAGGGGCTGAAGGTTAATGCCGGCCACGGTCTGACCTACCACAACGTGCAGCCCATTGCCGCGCTGCCGCAGATGCACGAGCTGAATATTGGTCACGCCATTATCGGGCGTGCGGTGATGAGCGGCCTGGCCAGCGCGGTCAGCGAGATGAAAGCGCTGATGCGCGAAGCGCGTCGCTAATGGCTATTCTCGGGCTCGGCACGGATATCGTTGAAATCACCCGGATTGAAGGGGTTATCTCACGCTCCGGCGACCGGCTGGCGAAGCGTGTCTTGAGTGAGAACGAGTGGCTGCAGTATCAGGCTCATCAGCAGCCGGTACGCTTTCTGGCTAAACGCTTTGCGGTAAAAGAGGCGGCGGCCAAAGCCTTTGGCACCGGGATTCGCGGCGGCCTGGCCTTCAATCAGTTTGAAGTTTATAACGATGAGCTGGGCAAGCCCGGGCTGCGTTTTTTTCTCAAGGCCGCCGAAGTGGCGAAGACGCTGGGCGTGGCTCATGTGCACGTCACGCTTGCTGACGAACGTCACTACGCCTGCGCCACGGTCATTATTGAAAACTAGCAAAGGGGCGAAAAGTCTTTCGCCCTTCTTATACCGCGTGATGCAATATCACAAACTTCTCCCATAGCGCATCCTGGCTCTCACTATGCGCCGGATCGGTAATGATAGTATTGTCGATAGGACAGACCTGCTGACAGGTCGGGGTCTCATAGTGACCAATACACTCGGTACAGCGGTCTGCATCAATCTCATAGATCGCATCGCCCATGGAGATGGCCTGATTGGGACATTCCGGCTCGCACATATCGCAGTTGATACATTTTTTGGTAATCAGTAACGCCATGATGATCTCATTCAGTGACATGATGAAAACGTCTGCATTATACGCTGCTCTCACATTGGGATCTTACTCCAGCGCAGGAATTGACACTCCTGCGCGAATAAACGGATCTTATGAGACAGTTGTTGACTGACTATGGCCAGGCTTTTCCTTAAGCGCTGTGACCATCAGAGCCAGACTGATACAGATAAGCAAAACCGAATTACTTTGAATCAGAACGGAATCGACCAGGCCAAGAAGGAAAACAGGCGCGATAATAAAAACTACCCCGTTAGTTCTTAGCATTGTGCGCGATAATGAAAATATAACACCGCAAATAAAGAACAAAAGCAGAGCGAAAATCCCAAAAACGCCTTGTAGCGAAAGGACTTCCAGCAGATCGTTATGCACGTGGTAAGCCACATTTTTCCAGGCCTCAGGATTATGTCGTTCATATTTAACGATATAGTCCCGGGCCTTTTCTGTCCGCGCGTCTGAGCTTTGACCAATTATGCCAAAATTAACGCTATCCCAGCCTGACTTCCAGATTGAAAAGCGTGCGCCAACGGAAGTATCATTTTTAACCTGGTATTTTGATATGTCATCCTGTATATTTTTCATCCTGTCCCAAATGGCATAGGGCGTACCAACAGCAGCCGCTAAAAAGAGCGCCAGACAGCCATAGATAATAAATTTATGTATGTTTCTATAATAAAAAAAGAAAAATGAAATATATAATAAAGGCGTTACAATAACAGCCGCTCGTGTTCCAGTGAAAATAACTAATGTAATGTTTATTGAAAAGATGACGAAAAAAACGACAATTGAAAGAGACGTGCTTTTGAATCGCTGAAAGGCCAGGTAAAGGGAGGTTATACAGACCAGTATAATTATGTAAGCGGCAGTAGTGGCCGCATCGGCGGTCAGCTTTATTCTTCTTCCATTGGGGAAGTGAGCATCGATAGCGAGCCAGAGAGTATAAAATAACCCGGCCAGAAGAATAATTAATGACAAGTTTAAGGTGATTTTGTTTAACGCACTGCGTGATTTATAGAAATAAAAAACCATAAATGCGGTTAGCAGTAATCTTTTTCCGCCATTCACATAATTCCAGTGTATGTCCTTATAGAATGTATCTTTAAAGTAAAACCCCCAGATAATCCTTGAAAGAGCAAATAACACTAAAGAGAGCATAAGCCATATTAATGGTTTGTTGTCAATTTTCTCAGCGCGATGTGTCCATGCATGATGTAGAGTGAAAATGATAGCCACATAGCTTACAATATAAAAAATCTTTTCAGGCAGCCCTTTGAGGAACAGGTCTGATACCAGAGCAAACGCTAAAGCCATAACGCACAGGCTATAGATAAGCTCTTGCTGTTTTTTGATTAATTTCATCGGCGATCTCATTTAAAATAACGAAATATTAAATAGGTGAAATACCATCTTAGCCCCTGCACAAAGGATTTTTTCTTGAACATAAGCTTGTACATTTTTTTGGCCTGCCAGTCTTTTACCGGTTTATCGAAACTGACTGAAGACCAGCAGGATGATGCATGCATTCGGCGATAATATTTACAGGCGGCCTGTTCATTCCAGCTTTGCCAGGGTTTGTCTGCGCCTGCGTAATGCAGAAAGACCGTCTCTTCTGGCGGCAATGCCAGATAGCCATTTAAGTCATGTTCAATTTTAAATATAGTATTATATTTAGTTGCAAGAAAACCTGCTTTCCCTTCAAGAACTTTATTTAAAGCATCCTGATCTGGGTACTTGAACTGGTGGCCGTGCCGCTCAAGTACGGACAGCGCTGCAAGGGTAATGTTATTTTTAATCCATGCAGGGATATTGATTAACATCACGCCGGAGTTAAAGTAATTTTTCCCTTTGAGGCCAATTGAATCAGACAGTTCATCGGTAAATTCACTGTTTTCCAGGGCAACAAACGCCGTCTCAGATAAAATATCATACTCTTCCCATATTTCTCTGAAAGGACGAAGGCAAATAATATCAGCATCCAGATAAAGAAGGCTTTTTTCTTCGCTAAGGATATGCGGGGCTAATAAACGATAGTAAATAGCCTTCGTAAATAACGGCGTTGACGGAAAGTTGGTGAACAGAGTAGAGGAAATCTTGTGCACCGTTAAGGCGTGCCCTGTACCGGTTAAAATTGCAGTCAACTTCTTATTAATAGTGCTAACGTCTTCGTTCGTGATGAAATGAAAACTGAATAACTGCTGCGCGGCATTTTCTATGATCGATTTCATAGCAATACAGGCGTGACGCAGGAAATCGCCATCAACCCCAAAAACAATATGCTTCAGATCAGGCTGCTTGGTGAAAGAGGCATTGTCAACTATTACCTGCTTCTTCAGATTCCTTGCAAGAAATGCTTCGTCGATAATTTCGTTGAAACTCCCTGCTTTCATGTTGAGCATCCAGATAGCCTGTTACGTAAAGCGTAAAAGTATAATCAATCACTTTCATACTGAGCAATCAATTTGCTGGTAATGAATACCCGCTACACCAGTTTTTTCACCAGCGCTTCGCTGTGGCGGATATGGGTGGAGGCGCGTTCCGGATCGTGTTGCACCAGCGCCATAAAAAGCAGGTCGGTCAGGGTAAATTGCGCGGTAGTGGAGGAGATTGCCGCGCTGCGGGTTGTCTGCTCTTCCGCCACTGTGTAGAGGCAGTGGGTGGCGCACTGTTGCAGCGTGTTGGGCGTAAAGCCGGTAAAGGCGAGCACGCTGGCACCCGCCCGCTGGGCTTCCTGCGCCGCAAGGTTAATTTCCCGGCGTTCGCCGGTATAAGAGATGGCTAACAGCAGGTCACCGACGCTCAGCGCCTGTACACTGGCTAACAGGGCATGCATATCCTGTTCTGCGACCGCGCTCATACCGATTTTCATCAGCTTCCAGGAAAAATCTTTCGCCACTAATCCTGATGCACCTATCCCCACCAGCACAATACGGTTAGCGGTTCTCAGCAGCCGGAGAGTTTCCAGCAGCATCTCTTCGCTGTTGATATCCAGGGTGGCCCGAATGGCGGACTGTTTTTCCGTCAGCAGCTTTTCGCCCACCATTTTTAACGGATCGTCGCTGAGGATCAGATTGTGGACGGTAATGGCGTCCCTGTCCGCCAGTGACTCACTGAGGGCCAGCTTCAGCGCCGGGAAACCTTTATAACCGAGCTTTTGGGCGAATTTCACCACGCTGGACTGACTGACGCCCGACTCTTCGGCAAGCTTTTGTGAGCTCAGGTGACGGGCGCGATCCGGCTGGGACAGTAAAAAGTCAGCCAGCCTGCGCTCGTTTAAGGCCAGGCGAGGATAAAGCTGGCGAATACGTAACAGTGAGCTCATCAGGCAATCTCTCCCATTTGTGATGCAACATCCTGAATTATCAGGACTGATAATAGCTTGCTGACGCGACGGCGGTAAACTTAACGCCGCTTTTATCACATTCCATGATGAAAGTCGGTTATTTCCCTAGCTAAATGAATATAATATTCCTGTTATCAATATTTTTAAGAATTTTTTATTCGAAAGGCGAAGAATATGCAGCTTGGTTCCCTGATTTCTGAAACACGTAACGCCGATACTATGGATCTGGATAGCCTCACCACGCTCGAAATGGTGACCAGATTCAACGATCAGGACGCGATGGTGGCCGGGGCGGTCCGCGCGACGTTGCCGGCAGTGGCAAAAGCCGTTGATGCGGCCGCGCTTTCGCTGTCACAGGGCGGAAGACTTATTTATATGGGCGCTGGCACCAGCGGCCGGCTGGGCGTACTGGATGCTTCTGAGTGTCCTCCCACGTTCGGCGTCCCCCATGGCCTTGTGGTGGGGGTGATTGCCGGCGGACCGGGCGCGCTGCTGAAAGCGGTGGAAGGGGCGGAAGATGACGAAACGCTTGGCGTCAGGGATTTGCAGGCGCTGAATCTGACCCACAGCGATATGGTGGTGGGGCTGGCGGCATCAGGACGAACGCCTTACGTCATTGGCGCGCTGCGCTTTGCCCGACAAATGGGCTGCCGTACCGCCGCCATCTCCTGCAATCCTGATTCGCCCATCGCCCGGGAGGCGGATATCGCCATCTCGCCCGTCGTCGGGCCGGAGGCGCTGACCGGCTCAACCCGCCTTAAGTCAGGCACCGCGCAGAAGCTTGTGCTCAATATGATCTCTACCGGCGCGATGGTCAGGATCGGTAAGGTTTATCAGAACCTGATGGTGGACATGCAGGCCACTAACGTGAAGCTGATCGATCGTGCCTGCCGGATGGTTTGCCAGGCGACGGGCTGTACGGCAGAGGAAGCGAAACGCGCCCTGAGCCAGACGGACCAGGCCGTCAAGCCCGCCATCCTGATGGTACTGAGCGGCATGACGGCGGCACAGGCGCAAAAGCGGCTGGAAAAACATAAAGGGTTTCTGCGGGCGGCGCTTGAAGACAGAGGATAAGCCATGGTTAACGCTAAACGTCTGGCGAGTGAGTTACTGAACGGCATTGGTGGCGCGGGGAATATCATCAGGCTGGAAAATTGTATGACCCGCGTAAGGGTGGAAGTCAGCGATGACAGTCAGCTCGATGTGGAAAAAATGCGTTCGCTTGATGGCATGAAAGGCTACGTCAGGCAGGGAGATCAGCATCAGTTTATTGTCGGGCCTGGCGCGTCGGCAAAAGTGGTGGACGCGATGCGCAGCCTGATGGCGGCACAGCCGGCAGCGGCAGATATCAGCGCAACTAAAGCCGCCACGAAGAAAAAATATAAGGCGCCGATGAGCGACGCGCTCCGCCAACTGGCGAATGTCTTTATTCCGCTAATCCCGGCATTTATCGCCTCCGGCCTGATTACGGGCATTATTAATATCCTCAGACGGCCCGATATCGTGGGCGATTTTGCCAGCCAGTATCCCAATGCGCTCGGACTGGCTGCCATCTTTGGCAGCGCCATTTTTACCATTATGAACATCCTGGTTGGCGTCAATACCGCCAAAGTTTTTGGCGGCTCCACCGCACTGGGTGGGGTGATGGCAGGGATTCTCTCCAGCCCGGCGCTGGCGCAGATTACGCTGTTTGGCGAAACCTTGCAGCCAGGTAGGGGCGGCGTGATCGCCGTGCTGCTGGTGGTAGTGATGATGTGCTGGATCGAAAAAAGGCTGCGCGAATGGCTTCCAGAGTCCGTTGAGCTGATCCTTAACCCGCTTCTGACTACACTGATAACTGCAACGGTCGCCATTGTCGCGCTGCAACCGCTGGGCGGCGTAATCTCCGATGCCATCGCTCATGGCGCATCTCTGGCTATCGACCGCGGCGGCATAGCGGTCGGCGCGGTACTGGCTGGCACCTTCCTGCCGCTGGTGTTAACCGGGTTGCATCAGGGGATGGTGCCGATTCACGTTGAACTGGTGCAGGCGCATGGGGTTAATGCCCTGCTGCCGATCCTGGCGATGGCGGGGGTAGGGCAGGTGGGCGCCTCGCTGGCCGTACTGCTGAAAACCCGGAACGCCCGGCTGAAAAAACTGGTCAGGGGGGCGTTGCCGGTAGGGATTCTGGGGGTGGGCGAACCGCTGATTTTTGGCGTCACTCTGCCGCTGGGTAAGCCTTTTATTGCGGCCTGTCTTGGTGGAGCAGTGGGCGGCGCGGTGGTCAGTTCCGCCAAGGTGGCGACGGTGATTACCTTTGGTATTTCCGGTTTGCCACTGGCGCTCACTATCATCTCTGGTAAGGTTATGCTTTATCTGGCAGGTTGGCTGACGGCTGTTATCTGCGGATTTCTGTTTGCCTGGTTTATGGGTTTCAACGATCCCGAGGAGTAATGTTTGACTACTGGTAAGGAACGTCGTGTGGTGTTTTTCGATCTGGACGGCACGCTGCATCAGCAGGATATGTTTGGCACCTTTATGCGCTATCTTCTCTGGCGCCAACCGCTGAACCTGCTGCTGGTGCTGCCGGTTCTGCCGATCGTGGGCGCCGGGCTGTTAATTAAAGGACGAGCCGCGCGCTGGCCGATGAGCCTGCTGCTATGGTCGATTACCTTCGGACACAGCGAGGCGAGCCTGAGAGCGCGTGAAGCCGCCTTTGCCGCCTGGTTTCGTCAGCGGGTAACCGCCTTTCCGGTTGTTCAGCAGCGTCTGACGGACTATCTCAACAGTTCGGACGCTGACGTCTGGCTGATCACCGGTTCGCCGCAGCCTCTGGTCGAGCAGGTCTACTTCGACTCGGCTTTTCTTCCCCGTGTGAAGCTGATCGCCAGCCAGATGAAACGCGGTTTCGGTGGGCGGGTATTGGCGGTACGCTGCCTTGGTCATGAAAAAGTGGCGCGTCTTGAGGAGCAAATCGGGACACCGCTGCAGCTTTATAGCGGATACAGTGACAGTAAGCAGGATAACCCACTGCTCTTTTTCTGCCAGCACCGCTGGCGGGTCACGCCGCGCGGAGATCTGCAACAGCTTGAGTAAACAGGTATACTGCCCCGCGTTTTTTTAGCTGGAGACTCAGGTGAGCACGACCCCTAATGATGAATTCTGGATGCGCCACGCGCTGATGCTGGCTCGCAGGGCCTGGGAAGAAGGCGAAGTGCCCGTCGGGGCCGTCCTGGTGCAGGGCGATCGCGTAATAGGCGAAGGCTGGAACCGGCCTATCGGCCATCACGACCCAACGGCGCATGCGGAAATCATGGCGCTGCGGCAGGGCGGTAAGGTGCTTGAAAATTATCGTCTGCTGAACACCACGCTCTATGTCACGCTGGAACCCTGCGTTATGTGTGCGGGCGCCATGGTGCATGGCAGAATAGACCGGCTGGTTTATGGCGCAAAAGATGAGAAAACGGGCGCTGCCGGGTCGCTGCTTGACGTGCTGGGACATCCCGGCATGAACCACCAGGTGGCGGTTGACGAGGGGGTGCTGGCCGGGGAGTGCGCGGCCATGCTCAGCGACTTCTTCCGGCACCGTCGGGCGGAAAAAAAGGCCCTGCGTGATAAACAACGCCAGGCGGCGTCTGATTCAGCTTCCGGATAGTTCAGAGGGGGCAGGCCTCGTCCCTACAGGTTCAGTTCAGCGCAATCTCCGGTTTGACGGTAGGGTATCCCCTGCCCAGCTCGGCTTCCAGCGCCGCCTGCTGGGCCAGTTTACGTTCCTGATCCTGTAAATAGCCGACCAGGCTTAGCTGGTAAATCCGGATGTTTTCCACATAGTTATAGGCTTCGTGGCCCCGCGCGTAGCCATACCGGGTTTTGCTGTAATAGCGTTTCTGGCTCAGCATCGGCAGCCGCTGCTTAACATCTGCCCAGCTGTCGGGATTGCCTTTCTGTCTGGCCGTCAGCGTGCGCACATCAAGCATATGCGCATAGCCCATGTTGTAGGCCGCCAGCGCAAACCAGATACGCTCATCTTCAGGAACGGTATCAGGCACTTTCTCCATCATCCGCGTCAGATACTCACTGCCGCCGCGAATGCTCTGTTCCGGATCGGTCCGGTCGGTAACGTCCAGGCTTTCAGCCGTGTTTCGCGTCAGCATCATCATACCGCGCACCCCGGTAGGGGAAGTTGCCTGCGGATTCCAGTGCGACTCCTGGTAAGAGATGGCGGCAAGCAGACGCCAGTCAATCTTACTGGCATATTTTTCAAACAGCGGCCGGATACTGGGCAATGTACTGTCGATAGCGCGCAAAAAGGTGCGGGTATCGACGTAATCGAACGTCCCAAGGTGACCCAGATACTTCTCTTCCAGCCGCGCTAAAATGCCTTCTTCGCCCATCTGATTGAAGTAGTCGAGGAGCGCGGCGTTCAGGCTGTCATCTTCAGTCCGCTGCATATACCAGGTGACCGGCTCTTCATCGGTAATGTCGAAGGCCACCGCCAGCTGTGGATGAATGCGCTGGAGCAGGGCAATGGAGAGGGAATCGCCGACCGTGTAGTCGAGCTTGCCATCCGCCACCGCCTCCAGCAGCGCATTGGGGCTCTGGTCGGTAGATATCGCCCAGTCGAGATCGGGATACTGATTCTGCTTGATGCTGCGCAGCGTGGAGAGATAGGCGGAGTCAGAGGCCACCGTCAGCCGCCCGGTCAGATCGCCCAGGCTCTTCGGACGCTGCTTGCCCATCCGGTAGACGAGCTGCTGCGAAACGGAATAGTAAGTCGGGCCGGTACGAAAACGCGACAGGCGGTCGCCGCTATAGAGTAATCCCGCCGCCAGCACGTCAGCTCTGTCATCTTCCAGATCGTCAAACAGCTCGCTCAGGTTCTGACGGACGGTCACTTCCAGCTTAACGCCCAGATAATCGGCGAAACGCTTTGCCAGCTCGTAATCCATACCGGCCGGCGCTTTATTAATTGTGTAGTAAGTCAGCGATGAAGTCAGCGTGCTGATGCGCAGTACTCCCCGCGATTTTATCTGTTCTAACTGGTCCTGCGATCCACTATACCAGGGGATCGCAGGCCACAGTGCCAGCGAAAGCAGCACGGTGATAAGCCCAATAAACAGATAATTAAATTTCAGGCGTTTCAAATAGTTATCTCTCAATTGCTCTCAGGTTTCTGTCTGTAACGGCAGTATTTGTGATCTTTATTGGATCCTGAGCGTGGGGCATTTTGCGCAACTCATCTCCCCGGTGCAACTGAATTCATGCCGGATTGTGTGATTTTAAGCCAATTCCGCGGGGTGATAAATTCTGCGCAAACGGTTTCGTAACGAGTGGGGATTCTCTATAATACCGCCGCTTTCCCTGTTGCGCCCAAAGAAGCGTCGCCCGGCGCTTCGAAGACGAGAGATCTTTGATGATGGAAATTCTGCGTGGTTCGCCCGCTCTGTCGGCATTTCGTGTTACTAAATTGCTGGCCCGCTTTCAGGACGCTCACCTGCCGGTGAGTGACATTTACGCTGAGTACGTCCATTTTGCCGAGGTCAGCGCGCCCCTTTCCGATGCGGAAAAAGCCCGCCTGGCGCGCCTGCTGAAATATGGCCCCTCTCTCGCTGGTCATGCGCCTGAAGGGCGTCTGCTGCTGGTCACTCCCCGCCCTGGCACCCTCTCTCCGTGGTCATCCAAAGCCACCGATATTGCGCACAACTGCGACCTGCCGCAGGTCAAACGCCTGGAGCGCGGCCTGGCTTTTTATGTCAAAGCGCCACAGATGACGGAAGCGCAGTGGGCAGAGCTTGCTACCTTGCTGCACGATCGCATGATGGAGGTGGTTCTGACCGACTTCTCGCAGGCAGAGCAGCTGTTTGCGCACCATCAGCCAGCACCGCTGCAAAGCGTGGATCTGCTGAGCGAAGGAAGGGAAGCGCTGGTGGAGGCTAACCGCAAGCTCGGCCTGGCGCTGGCCGATGATGAAATCGACTATCTGCAGGCGGCGTTTGAAAAACTCGGGCGCAACCCGAACGACATTGAGCTTTATATGTTTGCTCAGGCGAACTCAGAGCACTGCCGTCATAAAATCTTTAATGCTGACTGGATCATCGACGGTGAAGCGCAGCCTAAATCGCTGTTCAAAATGATCAAAAACACCTTTGAGAAGACGCCCGATTACGTGCTCTCCGCCTATAAAGATAATGCGGCGGTCATGGAAGGTTCTCAGGTTGGTCGTTTTTATGCTGACGCCGACAAAGGCCAGTATGATTTCCATCAGGAGGAAGCGCATATCCTGATGAAGGTGGAAACCCATAACCATCCCACCGCCATCTCCCCATGGCCGGGCGCGGCAACCGGTTCCGGCGGTGAAATCCGCGATGAGGGCGCAACGGGCCGTGGTGCCAAACCTAAGGCTGGACTGACAGGATTCTCCGTGTCGAACCTGCGTATTCCTGGCTTCGAGCAGCCCTGGGAAGAGGATTTCGGCAAGCCGGATCGTATCGTGACCGCACTCGATATCATGACGGAAGGCCCGCTGGGTGGCGCAGCCTTTAACAATGAGTTCGGGCGTCCAGCCCTGACTGGCTATTTCCGTACCTATGAAGAGCGGGTCAACAGCCATAACGGCGTTGAGCTGCGCGGCTATCATAAGCCCGTGATGCTGGCGGGGGGCTTAGGCAACATCCGTGCCGATCATGTTCAGAAAGGCGAAATTACGCTGGGCGCGAAGCTTATCGTTCTCGGCGGTCCGGCGATGAATATCGGCCTGGGCGGTGGGGCAGCTTCCTCTATGGCGTCCGGTCAGTCCGATGCTGACCTGGATTTTGCCTCCGTGCAGCGCGACAACCCGGAAATGGAGCGTCGCTGTCAGGAAGTGATCGATCGCTGCTGGCAGCTGGGCGAAGAGAACCCGATTCTCTTTATCCACGATGTGGGTGCGGGCGGGCTTTCCAACGCGATGCCCGAGCTGGTCAGCGACGGCAACCGCGGCGGCCGTTTCAACCTGCGTGACATTCTCAATGATGAACCCGGCATGAGCCCGCTTGAGATCTGGTGTAATGAATCTCAGGAGCGCTACGTGCTGGCCATTTCGCCTGACAAACTGGCGCAGTTTGACGCGCTCTGCAAGCGTGAACGCGCGCCTTATGCCGTGATTGGCGAAGCGACCGAAGAGATGCATCTGTCGCTCACTGACAGCCACTTCGATAACAAACCTATCGATATGCCGCTTGACGTACTGCTGGGCAAAACGCCGAAAATGACCCGCGATGTCAGCACGCTGCAGGCAAAAGGGGAGGTGCTGGAGCGTGATGGCATTACGCTTGAAGATGCCGTTAAGCGCGTGCTGCATCTCCCGGCCGTCGCTGAGAAAACCTTTCTGATTACCATTGGCGACCGCTCGGTAACCGGTATGGTTGCCCGCGATCAGATGGTTGGCCCCTGGCAGATCCCGGTTGCTGACTGTGCCGTCACAACCGCCAGCCTGGACAGCTATTACGGTGAAGCGATGTCGCTGGGTGAACGTGCGCCGGTCGCGCTCCTCGATTTTGCCGCCTCTGGCCGTCTGGCGGTGGGCGAGGCGCTGACCAATATCGCCGCCACGCAGATCGGTTCGCTCAAACGCGTCAAGCTTTCTGCTAACTGGATGGCCGCTGCGGGCCATCCGGGTGAGGATGCCGGACTTTATGAGGCCGTGAAGGCCGTGGGTGAAGAACTTTGCCCGGCGCTGGACATCACCATTCCGGTCGGCAAAGACTCTATGTCGATGAAGACCCGCTGGCAGCAGGGCGCTGAACAGCGTGAGATGACCTCACCGCTGTCGCTGGTGATTACCGCGTTTGCCCGCGTGGAAGATGTACGCCGTACCGTCACGCCGGAACTGAAGCCGCAGGAAGATAACGCGCTGCTGCTGATCGATCTGGGCAAAGGCGTTAACGCGCTCGGCGCAACCGCCCTCTCACAGGTTTACCGTCAGCTCGGTGATAAACCCGCAGAC
Source organism: Pantoea sp. FN060301 (assembly GCA_050410775.1). Lineage (GTDB taxonomy): Bacteria > Pseudomonadota > Gammaproteobacteria > Enterobacterales > Enterobacteriaceae > Erwinia. The sequence continues at coordinate 3,016,837 of CP191229.1, read as the reverse complement.
GTTCGCGATGTGCAGCAGCTGACTGGCTTCTTTAACGCGATGCAGACGCTGGTGGCCGATGACAAGCTGCTGGCCTATCACGACCGCTCTGATGGCGGCCTGCTGGTGACGCTGGCTGAGATGGCCTTTGCCGGTCACTGTGGCATTGAAGCGGATATCACCGCCCTGGGCAGCGATCCTCTTGCCGCGCTGTTTAATGAAGAGCTGGGCGCCGTTATCCAGGTTGCGGCGGCGGATCGGGCAGAAGTTGAAGCGGTATTTGCTGCTCACGGCCTCGCCGACTGTGTGCATTTCCTGGGGCGTGCTCAACGCGACGATCGCTTTGTGATTGCCGCAGGGGATGCGGCGGTCTATAGCGAAAGCCGCACCACGCTGCGCACCTGGTGGGCGGAAACGACCTGGCAAATGCAGCGCCTGCGTGATAACCCTGCCTGTGCCGATCAGGAACATGAGGCGAAGAAAAACGATCGCGATCCCGGCCTGAACGTGGCATTGACCTTCAAACCGGAAGAGGATATTGCGGCTCCCTTTATCGCAACCGGTGCGCGGCCTAAAGTGGCCGTGCTGCGTGAACAGGGCGTTAACTCGCATGTTGAGATGGCGGCGGCATTCCACCGCGCCGGATTCGAGGCGGTTGACGTACATATGAGCGATCTGCTTGCAGGACGCCGCGGGCTGGAAGCGTTCCAGACGCTGGTGGCCTGTGGCGGCTTCTCTTACGGTGACGTACTGGGCGCTGGCGAGGGCTGGGCTAAATCCATCCTGTTTAACGCTCGCGTGCGCGATGAGTTTGAAACCTTCTTCCACCGTCCGCAAACGCTGGCGCTTGGCGTCTGTAACGGCTGTCAGATGATGTCGAACCTGCGTGAGCTGATCCCGGGAAGCGAAGCCTGGCCCCGCTTTGTCCGTAACCAGTCAGAACGCTTTGAGGCCCGCTTCAGCCTGGTGGAGATTGCCGCCAGCCCGTCACTGATGCTGGATGGCATGCAGGGCTCACGGATGCCCATCGCCGTTTCCCATGGTGAAGGCTTTGTCGAAGTTCGTGATGACGCTCACCTGGCGACGCTTGAAAGCAAGGGTCTGGTCGCACTGCGCTATGTGGATAACTTCGGTAAAGTCACGCAGCAGTATCCGGCCAACCCGAACGGCTCGCCGAACGGTATTACCGCCGTTACCAACGAGAGCGGTCGCGTGACCATTATGATGCCGCACCCGGAGCGGGTATTCCGTACGGTAAGCAACTCATGGCATCCGGAAGGATGGGGTGAAGACAGCCCGTGGATGCGCCTGTTCCGCAACGCCCGCAGGCAGCTGGGCTAAGCAGGCTTAAGCGGCAGCTTTTATTCTGCTGCCGCTGTTCATGCTTTTATCAGAAGCAGCCATTACGGCTGCTTTTTTACTGTCAGGTGGACTGTTGCAAATTCCCGACAAAAGCCCAATCGGAATGTCTCCAAATGGAGACACGTAATCCTTTGATTTAACTGTTATTAAAAAACATGGCCGTTTAGTGTTGCCTGTTGACGACAGTTATCCTGCCGCAGCGATGCGGCAAACGATGAGATAAAGCACAAATTTATTTAATTGCTATATATATCAGGTGATTATATTTTTATTTTCACAGTTGGCATGGGTGTTGCTATAATACACGCAGTGGCTCATTCACTCAGCTATGACAGCCCTGCGCAAGCGGACAAGCGCTTCATAACACATCGAATGACGCACAATACGGTGCCTGCCGTCCACCTAACCGATAACAGTCCACGCTGTGGCTTTATCAGACACCGGACGCAACGTTGAGTTAGGCACCACCTATTTTTCAGGCTGCGCCGCGCAGCCTGTCTGGAATGGCAGATTCTCTGAATCTGCCATTTTTCGTTTCTGCCTTAGCCTTTCCTCCCGCGCCGCACTCAGCTAGCATCAGGACACGATAAAAAGTGAGAGCCTCCTGTGAAAAAATGGCGTTTATTTCCGCGTTCCCTGCGTCAGCTGGTGCTGATGGCCTTTCTGCTGGTGCTGCTGCCGCTGCTGGTGCTGGCCTGGCAGGCCTGGGAGAGCTTATCGGCGCTCAGCGGCCGGGCGGCGGATACCAACCGGACTACCCTGACCGACGTCCGCCGCAGCGAGGCAATGGCCCGCACCGCCCTGGAGCTTGAACGCAGCTACCGGCAATATTGCGTACTGGATGACCCCATGCTGGCTAACCTTTATCAGACGCAGCGAACAAAATATGCACGGATGCTGGAAGAGCATGCTTCTGTGCTGGCGGATGCGCTGATTTCCCAGCGGTTAAGCCAGTCGCTGGTCAGGCTTAATACCCTTGCCTGTGCCAACAGCAGTCCGGTCAGGGCGGCCTCGCAGGCGCTTGAGGCCTTTTCAGCCGCCAACGGTCAGCTTGTCCAGTCCACGCGCGAAGTGGCCTTTTCCCGGGGGCTACAGCTACAGCGTGAAATCGCCGAGCGCGGCCAGTATTTTGGCTGGCAGGCGCTGATACTCTTTCTGCTCAGCGTCGGTCTGGTGCTGCTGTTTACCCGGATGATTATCGGCCCGGTAAAGGCCGTTGAGCGGATGATTAACCGGCTGGGGGAAGGGAAGCGGCTCAGCCACAATCTGGCGGCCAGGGGACCAAGAGAACTGCGTTCGCTCGGGCAAAGCATTCTCTGGCTGAGCGAACGTCTGGCGTGGCTGGAGTCACAGCGCCATGAGTTTTTGCGACACATTTCCCATGAGCTGAAAACGCCGCTCGCCAGTATGCGGGAGGGGACGGCGCTGCTGGCTGACGAAGTCGCCGGGCCGCTTACCGCCGATCAGCAGGATGTGGTTGCGATTCTCGACGAAAGCAGCTGCCATCTGCAGCGGCTGATAGAACAGCTGCTTGATTACAACCGCGAGCTATCTGATGCGCCAGTGACGCGGGTCCCGGTCGACCTCGAGGCTCTGGTGGAGCGGATTGTCAGTACGCACAGTCTGACCGCCCGATCCAAATCGGTGCAGACCGACATTACGCTGGCTGAAAAAACCTGCCTGGCGGAACCGATGCTGCTGGCGCGGGCCATCGACAATCTTTATTCGAACGCAATACATTACGGCAGTGAATCCGGTACCATCTGGATCCGCAGTCGCCGTCAGGGAAACCGGTCGGTTATCGAGGTGGAAAACACCGGAACGCCGGTACCTGCTACCGAACAGGCAATGATATTTGAGCCCTTTTTCCAGGGCAGCCAGCAACGAAAGGGTGCGGTGAAAGGGAGCGGGCTGGGACTCAGCATCGCCAGAGATTGTATTCAACGCCTGCAGGGTGATTTGCAGCTGGTTAAAAATGAAGGGGCGGTGGTCTGTTTTCGAATCGAACTCACGCCTGCCGTCGGGAATGACAGATAATGAGAACTGATAATTTTACCGCCGTAAAAGCGGGCGCTGGCCGTATCGCTGCGCTATTTTTCTGTGCCGCGCTGCTGGCGGCCTGTACCACCAAAGCGCCGGGGTTAGCCGCCAGCAAGCCGTTAACGCCGCAGGCGGAGCCGGAGGCTAAGGTGATCGATTTTCAGCAGGTTGACTGCGCCCGGATATGGGATCTGCAGGGCGACAAGGCGAGCCATAATGCCCTCTACTGGCTAAGAGGCATTGACTGTGCGGGACGGCTTTCTCCCGCTGAAGCGCGGGCGGAAGCGCGCCGCTGGCCGGCGAATAACTGGCAGAACGCCTTCAGACAGGGTGTGCTGCTGGCCAACGGCAACGTGACCCCCGTGGAGCGGCGGCAGTATATGCAGCGGCTGGCGCTGTTTAGTCCGGATTATCCGCCGGCGGTCAGGCCGCTGATCCAGCTCTGGCGTAACGGCCAGTCCGGCCAGCTTCAGCTTGCTGCTGAGCGTATGCGCTATTATCAGCTCCGGCAGAGTAGCGACACCGAACTAGATACGCTTCGCCAGCGCCTGATTGAGCAGAATGAGGCGCTGAGCATCACGCGCCGCAAGCTGGAAACGCTGACCGATATTGAGCGGCAGCTCTCTTCACGGCGCTCGCCGGAGACTTCTGAAAGCAGCCACGCGGCTGACAGCGACGGGCAGCCTGACGACGATGTGGCAACGCCTGGCGCCACGAAAGAGGAGGCGAGCCAGCCATGATAAAAAAATCAGCCAGCCTGCTGCTGGTGGATGACGATCCCAGCCTGCTCAGGCTGCTGGGGATGCGTCTTGCCAGTGAAGGGTTCAGTGTCCTGACGGCCGCCAGCGGCGCCGAGGCGCTGAAAACCCTCCTCCGGGAAAAGGTGGATCTGGTGATAAGCGACCTGCGCATGGATGAGATGGACGGGATGGCGCTGTTCAGTGAGATTCAGAAACAGCAGCCGGGGATGCCCGTGATCATCCTTACCGCGCATGGATCTATCCCCGACGCCGTCTGGGCCACGCAGCAGGGCGTATTCAGCTTTCTTACCAAGCCCGTTGACCGGGACGCGCTCTACAGCGCTATCGACCAGGCGCTGGCGCACCGTGCGCCCGCCAGCGATGACGCCTGGCGCGAAAGCATCGTCACCCGCAGTCCGATCATGCTTCGCCTGCTGGAACAGGCACGGATGGTGGCTCAGTCGGACGTCAGCGTGCTGATCAACGGCCAGAGCGGGACCGGTAAAGAGATGCTGGCTCAGGCCATACATGCTGCCAGTCCGCGGGCAGGAAACCCCTTCGTCGCCATCAACTGCGGTGCGCTTCCCGAACAGCTGCTTGAATCGGAGCTGTTTGGTCATGCCAGAGGCGCTTTTACCGGGGCCGTCAGCAGCCGGGAGGGGCTTTTTCAGGCGGCGGAGGGCGGTACGCTCTTTCTTGACGAAATCGGCGATATGCCGCAGGCGCTGCAGGTAAAACTGCTGCGGGTACTCCAGGATCGCAAGGTGCGGCCGCTGGGCAGCAATCAGGATCGGGATATTAACGTCAGGATTATCTCCGCCACCCACCGGGACCTGCCTGAAGCGATGGAAAAACAGGCGTTCCGCGAAGATCTTTTTTACCGGCTCAACGTGGTGAATCTTAAAATTCCCACGCTTCAGCAGCGTTCTGAGGATATTCCGCTACTGGCAAATCATCTGCTGAAGCAGTCAGCGGAGCGTCATAAGCCTTTTGTGCGGCGCTTTTCCACCGAGGCGATGAAACGTCTACTGGCGGCGAGCTGGCCCGGTAATGTGCGACAGCTGGTCAACGTTATCGAACAGTGCGTGGCGCTTACCTCTGCGCCGGTGATTAGCGAAGCGCTGGTAGAGCAGGCGCTGGCAGGCGAAAGCAGCGTGCTGCCGACCTTTGCTGAGGCCAGGAACCAGTTCGAGCTGAACTATTTACGTAAGCTGCTACAGATGACAAACGGCAACGTAACGCATGCGGCAAGGCTGGCCGGGCGTAACCGGACGGAGTTTTATAAGCTGCTCGCGCGCCATGAACTCGACGCTTCAGATTTCAAAGCGTAATTTTCAGTGCCGCTTCGCTGCCGGGATATGGTAGCGTAGCATCCTGAAAAAGAGACGGGCCGCGCGGCGGGACCTGTCCGCTGCACTTATACTGAACGCAGGATCACCTCCACGACGGGGGAAATGAAAAGGGTCTGACATGAAAAAGATTGATGCAATTATCAAACCATTCAAGCTTGATGACGTGCGTGAAGCGCTGGCGGAAGTCGGCATCACCGGCATGACCGTCACCGAAGTGAAAGGTTTTGGTCGTCAGAAAGGCCACACGGAGCTTTACCGTGGCGCAGAATATATGGTTGATTTTCTGCCTAAGGTGAAAATTGAGATCGTTATTTCTGACGATATCGTGGATACCTGCGTGGATACCATCATGCGCACCGCGCAGACCGGCAAAATCGGCGATGGTAAAATTTTCGTCTTCGACGTGGCGCGAGTAGTGCGGATTCGTACCGGTGAGGAAGACGAAGAGGCTATCTGATCTGCTATCCTGAATCGCCGCATCGCCGTCCCTTATGGACGGCGATGGCGTTTATGCGCAATCAGATAACTTTATGCGGCCCGAAGACCTCGTAATGGATGCGCGCGTTATCAATCCCCATTCCGACAAGCTGCTTCGCCACATACTGCATAAAGATGACCGGACCACAGAGATAATAATGCATAGCGGGATCGCTTAACTGGCTCTCCAGCGGCATAAGCTCCATCCATCCCTCGCTGTCGTAACGGCCTTCATCCTGGGGGAGCGGCTGGTTATACCAGATGTGCTGCGAAAATTTCGCAAGCTTGCTGCCTGATAAAGCCACTTCATCACGGAAGGCGTGACGCTTACCGTTATCCGCCGCATGGAACCACTGTACGCCTGAGGGATGGCGCTGGGCCGCCAGCACATCAAGCATGGCCAGCATAGGCGTCTGTCCGACGCCGGCAGAGATCAGCGTAACCGGCGTTTGCGGTGACACCTTCAGATAGAAATCGCCCGCCGGTGCCGCCAGCAGGATTTCATCCCCTTGTTGAGCGTGCTGATGCAGCCAGCCTGATACGGTGCCGCCTGGCTCATGGCGGACGGCGATGCGATAGTCGCGGCCGTTTGGCGCGCGGGTCAGGGAATACTGACGAATCTCCTGATTGGCGAAGCTTTTATTCTGCACCCAGACGCCCAGATACTGGCCCGGCTGATAGTCCGCTACCGGCCCGCCGTCCGTCGGCGTCAGCAGGAAGCTCTTGATGATGTCGCTCTCTTCTTTGATGTCGCTGATGCGAAAAGCACGAGGCGTCCGCCAGCCGCCCGTTTTATTTTCAGCCTCCTGATACAGCTGCTCTTCACGCTGAATAAATACGCCGGCTAATACGCCATAAGCTTTGCCCCAGGCATCAAGCACTTCCTGGCCCGGGCTGAGCAGCTCATCCAGCGTCGCCAGCAGGTGCGTTCCCACTATCTGATACTGTTCCGGCTGAATAGCGAAGCTGGTGTGCTTCTGTGCGATTTTTTCAACCGCGGGCAGTAGCGCAGGTAAGTTTTCGATATTTCCCGCATAGGCGCAAATCGCGTTAAACAGCGCCTCACGCTGGTTGCCATTACGCTGGTTGCTCATATTGAAAATATCTTTCAGCTCGGGATTGTGGGCAAACATCCGGTCGTAAAAGTGGGCGGTCAGACGTGGGCCTGTTGCCAGCAGGGCGGGGATGGTGGCTTTCACGGTAGCAATAGTCTTGGCGTCAAGCATAGGTGGCTCCTGCAAGGATTGTTATAAGTTGCATTTTAAATGCATCTTATAATCTCCCGGCGCGCTTTGTAAATACACCTTTTACAGGCAGGGGCATTTTTTTGTGACGCTACCGGCTTAACGTGAATAATCTGCATCGCGGTTGTGAAGAAATATCTCGTCAAAAAGCCTTGTTAAAAACGGAATAAACCCTTGCGGCATCTCAAGCCAATCGTTTGCGTAAAAAGCGCGCGTTGTGGCTACCCCTCGGCAGGTAAAACAGTTTACACTGTGGGTCTTCGCCCAAGCGGGCCGTTCAATGCCGATAAAAGTTAGCTGAGTCAGGAGATGCGGATGTTAAAGCGTGATATGAATATTGCTGATTACGATGCCGAGTTATGGCAGGCGATGGAGCAGGAAAAAGTACGTCAGGAAGAGCATATCGAACTGATTGCTTCTGAAAACTACACCAGCCCGCGCGTCATGCAGGCACAGGGATCTCAGCTGACCAACAAGTATGCGGAAGGCTATCCGGGGAAGCGTTACTACGGCGGCTGTGAATATGTCGATATCGTTGAGCAGCTGGCGATTGACCGTGCAAAAGCGCTGTTTGGCGCGGATTACGCCAACGTCCAGCCGCACTCCGGCTCTCAGGCTAACTTCGCCGTTTACACCGCGCTGCTGCAGCCGGGCGACACTATTCTTGGCATGAACCTGGCGCACGGCGGTCACCTGACTCACGGCTCACCGGTTAACCTGTCCGGTAAGCTCTATAACGTAGTGCCTTACGGCATCGACGATAGCGGCAAAATCGACTACGACGACCTGGCTGCGCAGGCGCAGAAGCATAAGCCGAAAATGATTATCGGCGGCTTCTCTGCCTACTCCGGCATCTGCGACTGGGCAAAAATGCGTGAAATTGCAGACAGCATTGATGCCTGGCTGTTCGTTGATATGGCCCACGTGGCGGGTCTGATTGCCGCAGGCGTCTACCCGAACCCGGTTCCCCATGCGCATATCGTCACCACCACCACCCATAAAACCCTGGCGGGCCCGCGCGGCGGTCTGATTCTGGCGCAGGGCGGCGATGAAGAGCTCTACAAGAAGCTGAACTCTGCGGTCTTCCCTGGCGGCCAGGGTGGCCCGCTGATGCACGTCATTGCCGGCAAAGCGGTTGCGCTGAAAGAAGCGATGGAGCCTGAGTTCAAGGTGTACCAGCAGCAGGTCGCGAAAAATGCGAAGGCGATGGTAGAGGTTGTTCTGGAGCGCGGCTACAAAGTGGTTTCGGGCGGCACCCACAACCACCTGTTCCTGATGGATCTGGTCGACAAAAACCTGACCGGCAAAGAGGCTGACGCCGCGCTGGGTCGTGCCAACATCACCGTGAACAAAAACAGCGTGCCTGACGATCCGAAAAGCCCGTTTGTCACTTCCGGCATCCGCATTGGTTCACCTGCCGTCACCCGTCGTGGCTTTAAAGAAGCCGAAGTGCGTGAGCTGGCTGGCTGGATTTGCGATATTCTGGACAACATCGGTGACGAAGGCGTTCAGGAACGCGTTAAGAAGCAGGTTCTGGAAATCTGCGCGCGCTTCCCGGTTTACGCTTAAGGCGTCGTAGCCGCTTACCGCCACGGCGAAAAGCGGCACGGGAAGAGATTAACGGGACAAATGCGTCCCGTTAATTGATCTGAATCCCAACCTCTGAGAAAGTACGGCACACTTTGTCGGAGGGATCATGCTTATTCGTTCTGCATACTGGCTCGGTCTGGGCTACTTTACCTACTTTTTCGCCTACGGCGTCTGGCTGCCTTTTATGGCCGTCTGGCTGAAGGGCGTGGGCCTTGAGCCTGAAAAGATAGGCCTGCTGCTGGGCTGCGGAATGATTGCCCGCTTTGCCGGTAGTCTGCTTATCGCCTCGCGCGTTACCCGTCCCTCTCAACTCGTTACCGCCCTCCGGCTGCTGGCGATGCTGTCGCTGTTTTTTGTCCTTGGCTTCTGGATCTCCGCCCTCTGGATATGGCTGCTGCTGGTGATGATTGGCTTTAATCTGTTTTTCTCTCCGCTGGTGCCGCTCAGCGACGCGCTGGCAGCAACCTGGCAGAACCAGATCGGGATGCCCTACGGCCCCGTCAGGCTGTGGGGATCGCTGGCCTTTGTGATTAGCTCGGCGCTGACGGGCGTTCTGGTCAGCGCCTACTCCTCTCAGGCTATTCTCTGGATGCTGTGCCTGGGCGTGTCGGCGATGCTGGCAGGTATGCTGTTGCGTCCTGCGGTGCTGCCCGAAGGCAGTGCCAAACAGAGCGACAGGGCGGGCTGGCCGGAGTGGAAGCAGCTGCTACAGGAGAATGCCGTCTGGCGCTTTTTACTCTGCGTGACGCTGATGCAGGGCGCGCATGCGGCATACTATGGCTTCAGCGCCATCTATTGGCAGGAAGCGGGCTATTCCGCCAGCGTGGTGGGCTATCTCTGGTCGCTTGGCGTGGTGGCCGAAATTGTTGTCTTTGCTTCCAGTAACCGGTTATTCAGACGCTGGAGCGCGCGGGATCTTTTACTGCTTTCGGGCGTCTGCGCTATCCTGCGCTGGAGCCTGCTTGGTTCAACCACCGCCTTACCCTGGCTGGTTGTGGCGCAAATCCTTCACTGTGGAAGCTTTACCGTCTGCCATCTTGCCGCGATGCGTTTTATTGCGGCGAGAAGGGGCGCAGAGGTGATTCGTCTGCAGTCCGTTTATTCCGCGCTGGCGATGGGCGGCGGAATTGCGCTCATGACCATAGTGTGCGGCGTACTGTTCCAGCATCTGCAGGGCAATGTTTTCTGGGTTATGGCGCTGCTGGTGGTACCGGCGCTCTTTCTACGCCCGCGGCCTGCGGCTTCTGAAGCACAGACGTAACGGGCGCAGACGAGTAAGTGCGGTCTCCGCCTTCCGCTACGACTCCAGCAGCTTGCGTATACGCTGCTGCTGGTGCGTCTGCAACGGAAGTTCGGCATGGATCAGCGGAGGAGAGTAGAGCGGCAACGGCGTGGCGTAAGGGGTAATTACCAGCGCAATGCCCTCAGGCGCGCTGTTAACCTGGTACTCGCTGACGTGAAGGTATTTGATGTTAAGCGGCAGCAGCGTCAGCTCCCGCAGCTGCTGCTCAACCTGCTGCTCCAGTTCAGGATCGCTTCTGGTCAGCAGCAGCACCTGCTTTTCCTGTAGAGCGCTTTCCTGCATCAGCCAGGCGCCAAAGATGATGGCGATTAATCCCATCTCCGCCGGTGAAAAGGTGAGGTGGTAGCGCTGTTCAAAGTCAGCGACGGCCGCCTGGGTGGTGCGCAGGAGTCTGGGATAGAGGCGGGCAACCTCATCGGTCAGCGTGTTATCAATGCCGATACCAAACAGCGCGCGCTCCAACGCCTGGGCCAGGTGAGTATAAAGCTGGCCGCAGACCGCCTCCCGATTACTGAAGTGCATACCGGAAAGGTGCTGAAAACGCTCCGTCAGTTCGCTGACTGCCTCCAGCAGCGCCTGTTCATGCTGATGCGTGACGGCGGCGGCAGTAGGCGTATAGACCTGGCTGAACAGCAGGGAGAGTAAATAGACTTCGCTGGGCGCCGGCGGCGTTTTACTGCGCTTCTGCCAGTGACGGACCACTTCTTCAGCTACCTGATGCTCCGCTCTGGCGATCAGCCACTGGCACTGTGGCTCAGTAAAATCCGTGCATACCTGACGGCATAAAGAATATTGCATGAAAAGCTGCAAAAACTGGCAGTCTCTGCCGCTATAAGGACGGTTTAGCTGATGACTGCAATGCTGAACCAGCGCAGCAAGATTGCGCTCATCGAAAAGCGCCTTCTCTATCTGCAGCGCCTTCAGCTGCTGCTTAACGGCGCCGGCAAACTGATTAAGCACAAATTCGGGCGAAAGGCGCAGCGCCCGGCGCAGCCAGTGCAGCAGGCAGAGACGCTGATCCAGTTCCGCACCGTCAATCCGGTAGCTATCCTCGTCCCCCTCAACCAGCAGGAGTCGGTGATAGCGCTGGATTTCTGAGCCTACCTCCGCTATATCTTGCCGGGTAATCGCCTGAGTCACCCTGTTAAGCTGACAAAGCGAATCGAGCGTAATGACGGTTTCCGGGAGGTAAAGCAGCAAAAGCAGGTGACAGTGACGCTGTGAACTGGTGAAAACAGCAGGTTCAGGTGAGGGTGAACTCATCGACTGTAATCCCGGTAAAAAGTGACAACAATAAGAATAGCCTGCCTGTTTTGCGAACGGCAGAAAGAGGCCAGGTTTTTTTATAGCTTTCAGGGTATGTCACAGAATTTTTGCGCTAACGAAGAAAGGAATTGTAATTGTTACTTTATAACACCTCTGCTAAGGTGGGGCTGCTATTGCTGAGCGCCCTGTTCTCCTCTGTTGCGTGGTCTCACCCCCACAGCTTCATCGACATGCAGGCCACGCTCATGCATAAAGACGATCGGCTTACCGGCCTGAAAATGCACTGGGTCATGGATGAAATCACCTCAGCCGATCTGCTTTACGATGCCGGTGACGCGAAGCCTGGCTCAGAAACCTGGAAAAAACTGGCTGCGGAGGTGATGGCGAACGTTTTAGGACAGCACTACTTTAGTGAATTCTGGCACCAGGAAAAGCGGGTGAAGTTCGGCAATCTTCCGCCGTTTTACCAGCTTTCCCGCGAGGGCCATCGCGCCGTGCTGGAGTTTGTTTTACCGCTGGGTGAACCCCAGCCGTTAACAGGCCAGCGCTACGTTTTTTCAACCTTCGACCCGACCTATTTTGTGGATATGTATTACGACTCTGAAAAGTCACTGCACATTCCCGCCGATCTGGCCGAACGGTGTGCCTTTACCTTAACCACGCCGAAGCCGGATGCGTCGCTACAGGCCTATGCGCTGTCGCTGGATAAGGCTGATACGCCATCGGAAGATTTGGCCCTCGGCCAGCAGTTTGCCCAGACGGTAACCCTGGTATGTCAGTAAACGCGCTCTCCGCCAGGAAGGGCCAGCGTTGGCGACAGGCGTGGCCGCTTATGCTGCTGACGGTGATTTTTGCACTGGTCGCACTGCTTGCGTGGCGCTACTGGCCGCAAATTCTGCTGCAAAGCGTGCTATGGCAGAAATCCCTTCATCAGCAGATGACGGCATTACTTCAGCAGGTTGCTGTTCATCCCCATCAGGCGGGTATCACGCTGATGGGGTTCAGTCTGATCTATGGGGTGCTGCATGCGCTGGGACCGGGGCACGGTAAAGTCGTGATCGCCACATTCCTGGCTACCCATCCGACCAAAGTCAGAACCAGCCTGCGGTTAACGCTGGCGGCCTCGCTGGTGCAGGGAAGCGTGGCGATTGGGCTGGTGACGGTGATGCTGGTGATACTGGAACTCTCCTCACGTCAGCTTCATCTCAGCAGCTACTGGCTGGAGAAGGGCAGCTATCTGCTGGTGACAGGGCTGGGCCTCTGGCTCTGCTGGCGGGCAGCAGGCCGCATCGCGCGTGCGCTTTCAGCATCCTCCGCACCGCTATTCCGCAGAATAGTTCCCGCCGATCATCATCATCACGCAGAGTGCGGCTGCGGGCATCAGCACGTGCCTGATGCGGCGATGCTCGATAAGGCAGTGAGCCTGAAGACGCAGGTGATAGTGGTGCTGTCCATGGGATTGCGCCCCTGTTCCGGCGCCATCATGATGCTGCTGTTTTCAAAAGTGATTGGCGTATACGGGTGGGGTGTTATTTCGGCGCTGGCGATGGCTGTCGGCACCGCGATCACCGTCTCTGCGATGGCGCTGCTGGTGCAGGTTTCACGCGCGCTGGCGCTGAGGCTGAGTCGTCATGCCCCTGCTGCGGGCTGGCAAAAAGTGGGATTGTCTTGTCTTTCTCTGGCGGGAGGCGTGCTGTTGGCGGCGGCGGGCGTGATGCTGTGGCTGAGCGCTCAACCGGCTATGTCCGGCGGCATTCGTCCCCTGTTTATGCGATAAACAGCGGTCAGGCATGCCGGGCGCATGCCTGACCCGGTAACTTAGCGCTTCAGCGCTTCGCTCAGCTCTTCACGCATCGTTGAAAGCATTGCCTTCACTACGCGCGGATTGCCGGCCACGATGTTACCGGAACTGAGGTAGCCGTGAGCACCGACAAAGTCAGTGACCAGACCGCCCGCTTCACGTACCAGCAGTTCGCCAGCGGCAAAATCCCACGGCTTCAGGCCAATCTCAAAATAGCCATCCACGCGGCCCGCAGCGGTATACGCCAGATCCAGCGCGGCAGAACCGGTACGACGGAAGTCGGCGCACAGCGTAAACAGTTTGCCCACGATGTTAATGTAAGGCGTGGCGTGCTGCTTCAGTTTGAAAGGGAAACCAGTCGCCAGAATGGTGCCGTCGAGATCGCGGGCGGTGCCGCCGCGCAGACGGTAGCCGTTCAGCTGGGTGCCCTGACCGCGTACTGCGGTAAACAGTTCATTACGCATAGGATCGTAAACCACCGCCACTTCGGTACGGCCTTTAATGCGTACGGCGATAGAAACGGAGAAATGAGGAAGGCGTTTGATAAAGTTAGTGGTGCCATCCAGCGGATCGATAACCCATTGTACATCCTGGTCTTCGCCAGGCAGTTCACCACTTTCTTCTGTAATGATGGTGTGCTGCGGATAAGACTTGCGAATCACCTCAATAATCAGGCGCTCAGCGTCGCGATCAACATTAGTAACGAAGTCGTTGCTGCCTTTCTGGCTGGCCTCGACGGCGTCCGGGGTTTCATAGTTCTTGGCAATTAAATTTCCGGCCTTGCGCGCAGCGCGCACGGCGATGTTGAGCATCGGATGCATCGGTATCTCTCACTGGATGTTAAAGAACGGGAAAACGGCGCGGATTATAGCAGGGAGATCGTCAAATGTCCTGAAAATATGCTAACATCGCCAAATAATCTCTCAGACCAGAATTCCTATGCTGCAAAACATCCGTATCGTGCTGGTGGAAACTTCTCACACCGGCAACATGGGATCCGTCGCCCGCGCGATGAAGACCATGGGCTTAACAAACCTCTACCTGGTTAATCCACTCGTCAAACCCGACTCGCAGGCAATCGCGCTGGCGGCAGGGGCCAGTGACGTCATTGGCGAAGCGCGCATTGTGGATACCCTTGATGAAGCGCTGACGGGCTGTAGCCTGGTTGTGGGCACCAGCGCGCGTTCCCGTTCACTGCCGTGGCCGATGCTCGACCCGCGCGAATGCGGCGTCAAAAGCGTCGAGGAAGGCCAACAGGCGCCGGTAGCGCTGGTCTTTGGCCGTGAGCGCGTGGGCCTGACCAACGAAGAGCTGCAAAAGTGTCATTATCATGTGGCTATTGCGGCCAACCCGGATTACAGCTCGCTTAACCTGGCGATGGCCGTCCAGATTATCGCCTATGAAGTGCGCATGGCTTTTCTGCAGTCACAGGAAACGGCGCAGCCGGAGTATGCCGAATCGCCTTATCCGCTGGTGGACGACCTTGAACGCTTCTATCAGCATATGGAACAGATGATGGTCAGCAGCGGCTTTATCCGCGAAGGCAACCCCGGTCAGGTGATGAGCAAGATGCGTCGCCTTTATACCCGGGCACGTCCGGAGCGCGATGAGCTGAACATTTTGCGCGGTATGCTCTCCTCGCTGGAAAAACCGAAAGGTGACAGGTAAGTCCGGAGGCGGGCAGAACGGCTTAACGGCGACCGGAATACTTGAGTGTTTTACCAGGTTAAATACTTGAGTGTTTTACTAGGTTAAATAGTTGACCAAAACACTCAGGAATGTCAGACTTGCGACCATCTTACTGATAAACCCTGTCAGGGTACTACCGAGGTCGATTACGCCATGAGACTGACATCTAAAGGCCGTTATGCCGTTACCGCTATGCTTGACGTTGCGCTGCATTCTCACGAAGGCCCGGTGCCTTTAGCGGATATTTCTGAGCGTCAGGGCATCTCTCTCTCCTACCTGGAGCAGCTGTTCTCCCGCCTGCGCAAAAATGGCCTGGTGGCCAGCGTCCGCGGTCCGGGCGGCGGCTACCTGTTAGGCAAAGAGTCCAGCGCCATTGCTGTTGGTGCCGTGATTACCGCCGTTGATGAGTCCGTTGACGCGACCAAATGCCAGGGGAAAGAAGGGTGCCAGGGCGGCGAGCGCTGCCTGACCCACGTTCTGTGGCGCGATCTCAGCGAGCGCATCAGCGACTTCCTGAATAACATCACGCTGGCCGAACTGGTCAACAACCAGGATATTCTGGAGGTGGCCGACCGCCAGAATCATACCGAGAAAAATCGCGCGCCGGCTGGCCGCGTGCATGAGACTATTAACGTCAATCTTCGTGCCTGATAGCGTCCGGGCGCGTGCCGTCGTCTTACTGCCTGCGCATCGCGTGGCAGCAGGCGGCGGATAACACGCCGGCGTTCTGAAGGCGTTGAGTGACGTATCAGAACGAAGTACGGAGCATAAAGAGCGATGAAATTACCGATCTACCTGGATTACTCTGCCACAACGCCTGCGGATCCGCGCGTTGCAGAAAAGATGATGCAGTATCTGACTAAGGACGGCATTTTCGGTAATCCGGCTTCCCGTTCCCACCGCTTTGGCTGGCAGGCTGAGGAAGCTGTCGATATTGCCCGTAACCAGGTGGCCGAGCTGATTGGCGCCGACCCCCGCGAAATCGTTTTTACCTCTGGCGCAACGGAATCCGATAACCTGGCCATCAAAGGTGCTGCGCAGCTTGCGCAGGATAAGGGCCGGCACATCATTACCAGCCAGACCGAGCATAAAGCGGTCCTGGATACTTGCCTTCAGCTCGAAAAGGAAGGCTTTGAGGTCACCTATCTTGCGCCGCGGCCTGACGGAATTATCGACCTGCAAACCCTGGAAGCTGCCTTGCGTGATGACACCATCCTGGTCTCCATTATGCAGGTGAATAATGAAACCGGTGTGGTACAGGATATTGCCGCTATCGGAGAGCTTTGCCACGCGCGCGGCATCCTTTTTCACGTGGACGCCACGCAGAGCGTCGGCAAGCTGCCGATCGATCTGGCCCATCTTAACGTCGATCTCATGTCGTTTTCCGCCCATAAACTCTACGGCCCTAAAGGGATTGGCGCGCTTTATGTGCGGCGCAAGCCACGCATCCGCATTGCTGCGCAGATCCACGGCGGCGGCCATGAGCGGGGTATGCGTTCGGGGACCCTGCCCGTGCACCAGATCGTGGGGATGGGAGAAGCCTGTCGCATTGCGAAGGAAGAGATGACGGAAGAGATGGCCCGCCTTGGCGAACTGCGCCGCCGCTTCTGGCAAGGTATCCGCGACATCGAAGAAATCTATCTGAACGGCGACTTTGCCCAGGGCGCGCCCACCATCCTCAACGTCAGTTTTAATCATGTTGACGGCGAGTCGCTGATTATGGCGCTGAAAGATCTGGCGGTGTCGACCGGTTCGGCCTGCACCTCCGCCAGCCTGGAGCCTTCCTATGTGCTTCGGGCGCTGGGCCTGTCGGATGAGCTGGCGCACAGCTCCGTTCGCTTCTCGCTGGGCCGTTTTACCACGGAAGAAGAGATCGATTACGCGGTCGCGCTGTTACATAAAGCGCTGGGACGTCTGCGCGAGCTTTCGCCGCAGTGGGCGGAGTACAAGGCGGGTCGGGGTAAGCTACCAGCGCATTAACGCAAAGCAGCCAGAGAGTGTCGTGTTACCTGCGGGCCGAATAGAAATTCGGCCCGTTTTGCGTTTAATTCTGCGATCGGGTTAGACGAACGCGGAGAAAGGGTTATTGTAGTGACCGACCGTTTTTACGACGGACCAAACTGAACAGTTTATAAGGAGCCATGCGGTGACAACCACGCCAATGACGATCACACTGTCAACGACAGTGGCAGACGAACGCTGGGGCGAGAAAGCGATTCTCACCAGTAACGACAGCGGGATGACAATCCATCTGACCAGCGGCGATGCGCTGGCAACCATTCAGCGTGCGGCGCGCAAAATTGATGCCCAGGGTATCCGGCACGTCAGCCTGAGCGGCGACTGGGATCTGGAAAAAAGCTGGGCTTTCTGGCAGGGATACCGCGGTCCGAAAGGGGAGCGCAAGGTCGAATGGGCGGAGCTGAATGAGGCAGATCGTGCCGAATTCGACAGCCGCCTGAAAATTATTGACTGGGTACGCCATACCATCAATCTGCCCGCCGAGGAGCTCAGCCCGGAACAGCTGGCCCAGCGTGCCGTCGATCTGCTGAGCGGCCTGGCGGGCGACAGCGTCAGCTACCGAATCACCAAAGGTGAGGATCTGCGTCAGCAGGGTTATATGGGGCTGCACACCGTAGGACGCGGCTCAACACGCAGTCCGGCGCTGCTGGCGCTAGACTACAACCCGACCGGCGATGCAAACGCGCCCGTGTATGCCTGCCTGGTGGGTAAAGGCATCACTTTTGATACCGGCGGCTACAGCCTGAAGCCAAGCGGCGGAATGGACTCCATGAAGTCCGACATGGGCGGCGCGGCAACTTTAAGCGGCGCCCTGGCGCTGGCGATCGCCCGCGGCCTGACAAAGCGCGTTAAGCTCTATCTCTGCTGTGCGGATAATATGGTCAGCGGTAACGCTTTCCGCCTGGGCGATATTATCCGTTATCGCAACGGCAAAACGGTGGAAGTGATGAATACCGATGCCGAAGGGCGTCTGGTGCTGGCCGACGGCCTGATCGATGCCAGCGAGCAGAATCCGGAGCTGCTGATCGATGCAGCGACCCTGACCGGCGCGGCCAAAACGGCGCTGGGTAATGACTATCACGCGCTGTTCAGCTTTGATGATGCGCTGGCGGCGTCGCTGCTTGAGAGCGCGAAAGGGGAGAATGAACCTTTCTGGCGTCTGCCGCTGGCCGAGTTCCACCGTGGCTATCTGCCCTCTAACTTTGCCGATCTGAATAACATTGCAGCGCCTGCCCATACTGCAGGGGCCAGCTCGGCAGCCGCGTTTCTCTCCTATTTTGTTAAAAACTACCAGCATGGCTGGCTACACATTGACTGTTCAGCTACCTACCGCAAAGGTGGCGTGGAGCAGTGGTCTGCTGGCGCAACGGGGCTGGGCGTACGTACCGTCGCTAACCTGCTGTTAAAATAACGGCGTTAGTCGGACGATCGCGGCGTCCTTTTGCGCCGTTGATAAGCAAGCGATCCGGCAGAGATCACCTCTGCCGGATCGCGTTTACTGGATTCAAGTGATGAACGAAAATAATCAGCGCCTGGAAGAGGTGCTTAAGCTGGCCGCCACCGAGCCGGCACACCGACCCGAATTTTTTTCTCTCTTACTGGATGCGAGCGTCTGGGTTCCGGGCGAAAGCGCCGGGGAGCAGGAAAGCATCACCGCCTCAACGCCGGTCGATCTGCAACACTGGGAAAAAGAAGAGGGGGGCAGCGTCATTCCTTTCTTTACTTCGCTGTCGGCGATGGAGCAGGCCGTTCCGACCGATCGGTCCTTTGTGGTGATGCCTGTCCGCACCCTGTTTGAAATGACGCAGGGCGAGACGCTGTTTCTTAACCCCAGGCTGCCTTCAGGCAAAGAGTTCTCGCCGCTGGAAATTACCAGCCTGCTGGGTAACGCCGGCAATGCGCTGAGCCAGCAGACCGTTCTGGAAGGCGGTTACTCGCTGCTGCTTTCAGAAATTGCCGAGCCGCCCGCTCAGGTGATCGCCTCGCTGACCCAGCTGTTTACTAAATTTAAGCAGGTTCGCCGGGCCTATATCGCGCATATCAAAGAATCGGCAGAACAGCGTCCCAATTTGCTGATAGGGATAGAAGCCGACAGCGAAATAGACACTATTATCCAGGCTGCCGGCAGCGTGGCGATGGATACCTTACTGGAAGATGAGCCGGTCGATATCTGTGAAGTTGTGGAAAATGAAAAGGGCATCAGCCACTTTTTCACTGCCCACATTCCGCCGTTCTATGAAAGACGGTGGGGCAGCTTTCTTCGTGACTTCAAAGCGGTTAACAAACCGGCCTGATTGGAGGCCAGGGACGGCCTCTGGGCATTGTCAGCCCGTGGCGATGGGGAGATCGTTTCTGCTTCCCCATTCTGACCACGAACCGTCATAGAGGCGAACGTCATACACGCCCAGGCTGTTCAGGGCCAGGATAACCACCACGGCGGTCACGCCCGAGCCACAGCTGGCGACGATGGGGTTGGCAAGATCGACACCCTGACGCTGGAAAATCGCCTTCAGCGCCTCCGCTGATTTAAGCTCGCCATTTTCGACCAGTTCATTCCAGGGCACGTTCAGGCTGCCGGGAATGCGCCCGCGATGCAGTCCGGCACGAGGTTCATCCACCTCGCCCCTGAAGCGATTAGCCGCCCTGGCATCGACCAGCTGCGCGCCGCCTTCATGACTGATAAGCAGCACGTCGGTCAGTCGCTGAACGACAGAGGGATCAAAACTCGCTTCAAACACCGCTTCGGGGAGGCTCACTTCACCTTGCTCAAGCGGCAGCCCCGCCGCTTTCCAGCCTTGCACACCGCCCGCTAAAATCGACACGCGATCCACGCCGAACTGTTTCAGCATCCACCAGGCGCGCGGCGCTGAGAACAGGTTGCCTTCATCGTAGACGATCAGATGCTTCTCACTGCTGACCCCCAGTTCGCGCATGGCGACCGCAAAGTTTTCCGGACGCGGCAGCATATGGGGCAGGGGACTGGTGAGATCGGAAAGCGCTTCGATATCAAAAAACGGGGCCGAGGGGAGATGCCCGGCCAGGTACTCGGCATGAATATCACGCACTTTTTCCAGGCCCGGCGGCAGCATGCGGGCGTCGATCACCTGGATGGCGTCATCAGAAAGATGGTCTGCCAGCCAGTCGGCAGTCACAAAAAAAGAGCTGGTCATAGCGGCCTCGCTGAGAGTGTAGAGGCGGTCAGTGTCAATCATCTTTGCGGGCTTCACAAGAGGGGGGCTGAGTAGGCCGGGAATAATCCCCTCCTCACGCACGTTTAGAGATCCGTTAAGGGTCTGCAAATCTGACAATTTGCGAGGAGCAAAGAGGACTTTTGCCGGGCAGCTGGCGGGCTTAACCTCTCCTGAGCTGCCAGAATGGGGAAACTTTGGGCTAAAGCCGTTAAAAAAACAGGGGATTAACGATCGTTTTTTTAATAAATTGTTGATTCTCCGGTAGGCAAGCCTGGCGATGCCCCCTATAATCGGCGCCATTTTCCGGCCCGGGGAACCTTTTCACCGGCTACACTCGACATCAACAGAGGTCCATATGACTATTGAACGTACTTTTTCCATTGTAAAACCAAACGCGGTGGCAAAAAACGTGATTGGTGCCATCTTCAACCGTTTTGAAAGCGCTGGCTTCAAAATCGTTGGCAGCAAAATGCTGCACCTGAGCAAAGAGCAGGCTGAAGGTTTCTACGCTGAACACCAGGGCAAGCCTTTCTTTGACGGCCTGGTTGAATTCATGACCTCCGGCCCGGTTGTAGTCTCTGTTCTGGAAGGCGAAAACGCCGTTCAGCGTCACCGCGATCTGATGGGCGCCACTAACCCTGCTAACGCGCTGGCCGGCACCCTGCGCGCCGACTACGCTGACAGCTTCACCGAAAATGCGACCCACGGTTCAGACTCTGCGGAATCTGCGGCCCGTGAAATCGCCTATTTCTTCGGCGAAGGCGAAATTTGCCCACGTACCCGCTAAGCCGGTTGCGTCAGGCGTGAAGCTGCGGGCGTTTACAAATTATTTCGGTAACGTGCTTTAACCTGTAGCGACACGCTTGTACAATAATGCGCCCCTGATGAGAGCATACTCAGCAGGGGCGTTTCATTTATAGCCTTTCAGTTCCGGTTTGCAGCAAGAGCGGCCTCCACTCGGGCAGCCTGAATGCATGTAGAGTGCATCAGGGGTCTTTCTGCAAAAGGAGAGCTGAGAGGTATAATCTGTCTATCCCCAGCGCCATAACGTGTAATAACGAGGCCAGAGAATATTATGTCTGAACATATTGTGAATCCGTCTTCTGTCGATCCTGTCGTCATCGCCACACCCCCAAAACAGAAAATCAACCTGCTCGATCTCAACCGCCAACAGATGCGGGAGTTTTTCGCCAGCCTGGGTGAAAAGCCGTTCAGAGCCGATCAGGTGATGAAGTGGATCTACCACTACTGCTGTGACGATTTCGATCAGATGACCGACATTAACAAAGTTTTTCGCGGCAAGCTGAAAGCGCTGGCGGAAATCCGTGCCCCCGAAGTGGCGGAGGAGCAGCGCTCGTCTGATGGCACCATCAAATGGGCAATCACCGTGGGCGGCCAGCAGGTCGAGACGGTCTATATTCCTGAGAAAGATCGCGCAACGCTGTGCGTCTCCTCTCAGGTGGGCTGCGCGCTGGAATGTAAGTTCTGTTCCACAGCTCAGCAGGGTTTCAACCGTAACTTGCGCGTTTCGGAAATTATCGGTCAGGTCTGGCGCGCGGCAAAAATCATCGGCGCCTCTAAGGTAACCGGACAGCGTCCGATCACCAACGTAGTGATGATGGGGATGGGCGAACCGCTGCTTAACCTGAACAACGTTGTGCCGGCGATGGAAATTATGCTGGATGACTTTGGCTTTGGGCTGTCCAAACGTCGCGTCACGCTCTCCACCTCAGGCGTCGTGCCTGCTCTGGATAAACTGGGCGATATGATTGATGTGGCGCTGGCCATCTCGCTGCATGCGCCAAATGACACAATTCGTGACGAAATTGTCCCGATCAATAAAAAGTATAATATCGAGACGTTTCTGGGCGCCGTCAGCCGCTATATCGCGAAGTCCAATGCGAATCAGGGCCGCGTCACTATCGAGTACGTGATGCTCGATCACGTCAATGACAGCACGGATAACGCCCATGAGCTGGCCGCACTGTTAAAAGATACGCCGTGTAAAATTAACCTGATCCCCTGGAACCCCTTCCCGGGCGCGCCTTATGGTCGCAGTTCGAACAGTCGCATCGATCGCTTCTCTAAAGTGTTGATGGAATATGGATTTACCACTATTGTGCGTAAGACCCGTGGCGATGATATTGATGCCGCTTGTGGTCAGCTGGCCGGTGAAGTGATTGACCGTACCAAGCGTACGCTGCGTAAAAAAATGGCGGGTGAAGCTATTTCTGTGAAAGCGCTCTGAAACTCACGCATCAGCGATAAGTGCGGCTATCAGCCCTGAAATGATTGGCGTACTATTCTTCGCCAGTGAGATCGGGAGGCAACATGCACAAAGGAATCGTGCCGGGGTTGATTATTCTGGTGCTGACAGGCTGTGGCCCGTCAGCACAGCGCAGCGAACTGGCGCAGACGCGTCTACAGTTAGGGCTCAGCTATCTGGCGCTTAACGAACTGCCAGCGGCAAAGCGTAACCTTCAGCAGGCGGTACAGCTTGCGCCAGAAGATTACCGTACGCAGCTGGCGATGGCCCGTTATCAGCAACGCGCCGGGCAGAACGAGTCGGCCCGCGAACGCTACCGGATAGCCTGGGACCTGGCGCCGCAAAACCGTGACGTTCTCAATAATTACGGTGCGTTTCTCTGCGGTTTAAGGCAGTATGATGCGGCGCAGCGTCAGTTCAGTAAAGCCGCTGAATTATCTGGAAACGATGGGCGCGACGATGCGCTTGAAAACGCCGGCTACTGTTATCTCAATGCGGGAGAGCAGCAGAAAGCGAAAGTCGCGCTGCTTGAAGCGACGAAACGCGATCCGGATAAGGGCAAGGCGCTGTTGGCCGAAGCCGAAAGGCGATTTGGAAAGGGAGAGTACGCCTCTGCGCGCCTCCTGTCAGATGTATATCAACACAACTTTGCTGCCTCGGCAGAAAGTTTGTGGTTAAAGATTCGCTTCGCCGCGCTGGCGCAGCATCCGGAGGCCCTGAAGCTGGCCGGAGAAGAGCTGGCGCGAAATTTTCCACAATCGATACAGTACCTGCATTTTTTAGCTAATGAATACTGAAGCCACTGAAGATAAATCCGCAGTAAATTCAACAGGCGAGCGCCTGCGTAGCGCCCGTGAGCAAATGGGCCTTACTCAGCAGAACGTTGCTGAGCGCCTCTGCCTGAAACTTTCCACCGTTCGTGATATTGAAGAGGATAAGTCGCCAGCCGATCTGGCCTCGACCTTTCTGCGGGGCTACATTCGTTCCTATGCGCGTCTGGTTCACGTGCCGGAAGAGGAACTGCTGCCGATGATGGCAAAGCAGGCGCCTGTCCGCGCGGCGAAAGTGGAGCCGATGCAGAGTTACTCCCTGGGGAAACGGCGCAAAAAACGCGACGGCTGGCTGATGAGTTTCACCTGGCTGGTGCTGTTTGTGGTCGTCGGCCTGACCGGGGCCTGGTGGTGGCAGAATCATAAAGCGGCTCAGGACGATCTGGTCTCTATGGCCGATCAAAATAGCTCCGTAGATGATAACAGCCAGTCCATCTCCCTGACGGATAACAGCGCCGACAGCGCGCCACCGACAGAAAGCGTGCCGGTTCAGAGCACGCCTGCGCCCGCACCGGCTGACAGCGCTGCCCCTGCTGCCAGCCAGCCCGCTCCGGCGGAGCCGCAGCCGGTGGCCGTTTCTCCCTCTCAGGCACCCGCAGACACGGCCGCCGGCAGCAATGCCAGCGGCCAGATGCCTACCGGTTCAGCCAGCGTCAGCGCGCCGGCAGCCGATGCCAACGCGCTGGTCATGAACTTCACCCAGGATTGCTGGCTTGAAGTCACTGATGCCGCCGGGAAAAAACTCTTCAGCGGGATGCAGCGTAGTGGTGATAAACTCAATCTCACCGGCACGGCTCCCTATCGTCTGAAGATTGGCGCGCCGGGCGCTGTACAGATCCAGTATCAGGGCCAGCCGGTTGACCTGAGTCGTTTTATCCGTAGCAACCAGGTTGCTCGCCTCTCAGTTGGTGCGCAATAACGCATCTTCCCTGTCGCGAGTAATTGTGGAGAAAGAATATGCATAACGAAGCACCCATTACCCGTCGCAAATCAACGCGCATTTACGTCGGCAAGGTGCCTGTGGGCGACGGTGCGCCGATCGCCGTCCAGTCTATGACCAACACGCGCACCACGGACGTGGAGGCGACGGTTAACCAAATCAGAGCGCTTGAGCGCGTCGGCGTGGACATTGTCCGCGTTTCTGTTCCAACTATGGATGCCGCGGAAGCGTTTCGCCTGATCAAACAGCAGGTTAACGTGCCGCTGGTCGCCGATATCCATTTCGACTATCGCATCGCCCTCAAGGTCGCTGAATATGGGGTGGACTGCCTGCGCATTAACCCTGGCAATATCGGTAACGAAGAGCGTATCCGCCAGGTTGTCGATTGCGCCCGCTACAACAACATTCCCATCCGCATCGGCGTCAACGCCGGATCGCTTGAAAAGGATCTTCAGGAAAAGTATGGCGAGCCGACACCGCAGGCACTGCTTGAATCCGCTATGCGTCATGTTGATCACCTGGATCGGCTCAATTTCGATCAGTTTAAAGTCAGCGTAAAAGCGTCTGACGTTTTTCTGGCCGTTGAGTCTTACCGCCTGCTGGCGAAACAGATCGATCAGCCTTTGCATCTCGGGATCACCGAAGCGGGCGGTGCCAGGGCCGGCTCCGTGAAGTCCGCTGTCGGACTGGGACTGCTGCTTTCCGAAGGCATTGGCGACACGCTGCGCATTTCGCTGGCGGCCGATCCGGTCGAGGAAGTGAAGGTCGGTTTCGATATCCTGAAATCTCTGCGCATTCGTGCGCGCGGCATTAACTTTATTGCCTGTCCAACCTGTTCCCGTCAGGAATTTGACGTGATAGGCACGGTTAACGCGCTGGAGCAGCGGCTGGAGGACATCATCACCCCCATGGACGTCTCCATTATTGGCTGCGTGGTGAACGGTCCCGGCGAAGCGCTGGCGTCCACCCTTGGCGTGACCGGCAGCAATAAGAAAAGCGGCTTCTATGAAGATGGCGTGCGCCTGCGCGAGCGGCTGGACAACGATAACATGATCGACCAGCTGGAAGCGCGTATCCGCGCAAAAGCGGCGATGATGGACGCATCCCGCCGCATTGATGTGCAGCATCTGGAAAAATAATCTGAAGCAGCGCGGGGAGGCCATTCGCCTCCCCGCCAGCATTAACTCTGACGACGCGGGTTTACCCCGGCGTCCATTCCACAGTGTGAGATAAACGTAGTGGCGAAGAATATCCAGGCTATCCGCGGCATGAATGACTACCTGCCAGCGGATACCGTAGTGTGGCAACGTATTGAACAAATTCTCAAGCAGGTGCTGGCTAGCTATGGTTACAGCGAAATCCGCCTGCCGATTGTAGAGCAGACCCCGTTATTCAAACGCGCCATCGGTGAAGTTACCGACGTGGTTGAAAAAGAGATGTATACCTTCGATGACCGCAACGGCGAAAGCCTGACGCTGCGTCCTGAAGGGACGGCTGGCTGCGTACGCGCCGGTATCGAACACGGTCTGCTGTACAATCAGGAACAGCGTCTCTGGTACATCGGTCCGATGTTCCGCTACGAACGTCCTCAGAAAGGGCGTTACCGTCAGTTCTATCAGATGGGCGCAGAAGTGTTCGGCTTGCAGGGGCCTGATGTGGACGCTGAACTGATCATGATGACCGCCCGCTGGTGGAAAGCGCTGGGCATCGCCGATCATGTGCATCTGGAACTGAATTCGATCGGCTCTCCTGAAGCCCGCGCCAGCTATCGCGACGCGCTGGTCGCCTTTCTTGAGCAGCACCAGGAGGTGCTGGATGAAGACTGCAAGCGCCGCATGTATACCAACCCGATGCGCGTGCTGGACAGCAAAAATCCCGAGGTTCAGCACCTGCTTAACAGCGCGCCCGAACTGAGTGACTATCTGGACGCCGAGTCCCGCGAACATTTTGCTGGACTCTGTAAGCTGCTGGATGATGCAGGCATCGCCTATACGCTCAACCAGCGGCTGGTGCGCGGTCTGGATTATTACAACCGTACCGTGTTTGAATGGGTGACCAGCAGCCTTGGCTCTCAGGGCACCGTCTGCGGCGGTGGCCGCTATGATGGGCTGGTCGAACAACTTGGCGGCCGCGCCACGCCAGCCGTCGGTTTTGCCATGGGACTGGAACGTCTGGTGCTGCTGGTACAGGCGGTAAACCCTGAATTTGAACCGACGCGCATTGTCGATGTCTATGTTATCGCTTCAGGCCAGGGCGTTCAGTCCGCCGCCATGCAGCTGGCGGAGAAACTGCGTGATGAGGAGCCTTCCCTGAAGCTGATGACCAACTTCGGCGGCGGTAACTTCAAGAAGCAGTTTGCCCGGGCGGATAAGTGGGGCGCCCGCGTGGCGCTGGTGCTGGGTGAAGACGAAGTCGCGAAAGGCGAGGTCGTGATTAAAGATTTGCGCAACGGCGAACAGCAAACGCTGGCGCAGCGTGATGTTGCCGCAACGCTGACTGCGATGCTGCAACAGCCGAACGCGGATTAAAGGAGAAGGTTGGCGTGGAAGTATATAGCAACGAAAACGAACAGGTTGACGCGGTTCGCCGCTTTTTCGCTCAGAACGGCAAAGCGCTGGTCGTGGGCGTGATCCTTGGCGTGGGCGCGCTCGCGGGCTGGCGCTACTGGAGCAGCCATCAGGACGGCAGCAACAAAGAGATTTCCGCGGCCTATCAGCAGGTCTCTTCCGCACTGGACGTCAGCAAACCTGCAACGCTCGACGCGGCGGCAAAATTTGCCAGCGAGAATAACAACACCTACGGTGCGCTGGCCTCGCTGGATGTTGCAAAGCGCTATGTGGATGGCGGTCAGCTTGATAAAGCGGCAGAACAGCTTAAGAGCGGTCTGGGTAACACTAAAGACGCCAATTTACAGGCGGTGATGAACCTGCGCCTGGCGCGCATCCAGCTTCAGCAGAAGAAGCCGGATGAGGTGTTGAAAACCCTCGATACCATTAAAGGTGAAGGGTGGGCAGCCATAGTGGCAGACGTGCGCGGCGAAGCACTGCTCAGCAAAGGCGACGCGAAAGGCGCCCGCGATGCCTGGAGTAAGGGGATCGATTCCGATGCCTCTCCTGCGCTGAAAGAAATGCTGCAAATGAAAATGAATAATCTGCCGGCCTGATCCCGGCAGTTAACATTGCCTCAACGGGCTTAAGAGGGATTTCATGGAATTGCGTAAAATACTTCTGCCGGGACTGATTTCAGTTACCTTACTTAGCGGATGTTCATGGTTCAGCGGTGAAGAAGACGTCGTTAAAATGTCGCCGCTGCCGAAGGTGGAAAACCAGTTTACGCCAGAAAAAGTCTGGAGTACGTCCGTGGGCGATGGCGTGGGTGAATTCTATTCCAACCTGCACCCGGCCTGGGCTGACAATACCGTTTACGCGGCTGACCGCCATGGCCTCGTTAAAGCGCTTAACTCGGGCGACGGCAGTAAAAAGTGGGAAGTGGATCTGGCAGAAAAAACCGGCTTCTTCTCCAGAAACCGTTCTGCTCTGCTTTCCGGCGGCGTGACCGCGGATGGTGCGCACGTCTATCTGGGCAGCGAGCGTGCCCAGGTTTATGCCCTTAACAGCAGCGATGGCTCCATCGCCTGGCAGGCGAAAGCCGCAGGCGAAGTGCTTTCCCGCCCGGTCGTCAGCGACGGCCTGGTGCTGGTCCATACCAGCAACGGTATGCTGCAGGGCCTCGATCAGAACAGCGGTGCCATCAAATGGTCGGTGAATCTTGATGTGCCAGCGCTCTCTCTGCGCGGCGAATCAGCGCCTGCTACCGCGTTCGGCGCCGCAATTGTCGGCGGCGATAATGGCCGTGTCAGCGCGGTGATCATGAATCAGGGGCAGATTATCTGGCAGCAGCGTATTTCCCAGCCGACAGGCGCAACGGAAATCGATCGCCTGGCCGATGTGGATATGACCCCGATTGTGGACAATGGCGTGGTCTATGCGCTGGCCTATAACGGTAATCTCAGCGCGCTGGATCTGCGCTCAGGCCAGATTTTGTGGAAGCGTGAAATCGGTTCGGTAAAAGATATGGTCGTGGATGCAGGCCGCATCTATCTGGTCGATCAGGACGATCGCGTGATTGCGCTGAGCACGGAAGGTGGTGTCACCATCTGGCGTCAGAGCGATCTGCTGCACCGTATCCTGACTTCGCCGGTGCTTTATAATGGTTACCTGGTGGTCGGCGACAGCGAAGGCTATCTGCACTGGATCAATACCACCGATGGACGCTTTGTTGCGCAGCAGGAAGTGGACAGCTCCGGCTTCCAGACTGAACCTGTGGTGGCCAGTGATAAGCTGTTAATTCAGGCGAAGGGCGGCGAAGTTTACGCGTTTACCCGCTAATCCCGTCACCTTACCGCCAGCAGATAACGGCTCCTGATTCGTCAGGGGCCGTTTCGTTTTTCTCAGGGCGTGGTATCCTTTACGCCGTTAGCCTGACCTGTGGCCCTTTTTCTGGCTGCCGCAGCATGTGGATCAGGCGTTTATTTTTGTCATGAGGCTTCAATATGGTACCTGTGGTCGCGCTGGTCGGGCGTCCCAATGTGGGGAAATCCACCCTTTTTAACCGCTTAACCCGCACGCGAGATGCGCTGGTCGCGGATTTCCCGGGCCTGACGCGTGACCGTAAATACGGTCGCGCCGAGGTTGAAGGGCGGGAGTTTATTTGCATCGATACCGGCGGTATTGATGGCAACGAAGAGGGCGTGGAGACGCGCATGGCCGCGCAGTCCCTGTTGGCGATCGAAGAAGCTGACGTGGTGCTGTTTATGGTCGATGCCCGTGCCGGGCTGATGCCTGCCGATCAGGCGATCGCCCAGCATCTGCGCAGCCGTCAGAAACCGACTTTTCTGGTGGCGAATAAAACCGACGGCATGGATCCCGATTCCGCCGTGGTGGATTTTTATTCGCTCGGTCTGGGGGAGATCCATCCTATCGCCGCCTCACACGGACGCGGCGTCACCAGCCTGCTTGAGATGGTTCTGCTGCCCTGGATGGATGAGGTCGCACCCGAGGCGGAGCTGACCGAAGAAGAAGAAAACGAAGCCTACTGGGCGGCGCTGGCCGCGCAGGAGAGCGGCGAACTGCCGGAAGAGGAAGAGGACGACTTTAATCCGCTCGACCTGCCGATTAAGCTGGCGATTGTCGGACGTCCTAACGTCGGCAAGTCAACGCTGACTAACCGCATTCTGGGTGAAGATCGCGTGGTGGTGTATGACATGCCGGGCACCACCCGCGACAGCATTTATATTCCGATGGAGCGTGATGGCCGCGAATATGTGCTGATCGATACCGCTGGCGTGCGTAAGCGCGGCAAGGTGACCGAGACCGTTGAGAAGTTCTCGGTGATCAAAACGCTTCAGGCGATCGAAGATGCTAACGTGGTAATGCTGGTCATTGATGCGCATGAAGGCATCTCCGATCAGGATCTGTCGCTGCTGGGCTTTATCCTTAACAGTGGTCGCTCGCTGGTGATTGTGGTCAATAAGTGGGATGGCCTGTCGCAAGAAGTGCGTGAAGAAGTGAAAGAGGCGCTGGACTACCGTCTGGGCTTTATCGACTTCGCCCGCGTGCACTTTATTTCCGCGCTTCACGGCAGCGGCGTCGGCAATCTGTTTGAATCGGTCACCGAGGCTTATGACTGCTCAACGCGCCGCGTGAGTACCTCCATGCTGACCCGTATCATGAATATGGCGGCTGATGACCATCAGCCTCCGCTGGTGCAGGGACGCCGCGTTAAGCTGAAGTATGCTCACGCCGGGGGATATAACCCACCAATTGTGGTGATACACGGAAATCAGGTGAAAGACCTGTCGGATTCCTACAAACGCTATCTGATGAACTATTTCCGTCGTTCGCTGGAAATTATGGGAACGCCGATCCGCATCCAGTTTAAGGAAGGCGATAACCCGTTTGCCGGTAAGCGTAATATGCTGACGCCAAACCAGCAGCGCAAGCGCAAGCGGCTGATCAGCCACCTCAAGAAAAATAAACGTTAATCCGCAAGGGGCCGCACCGGCCCCTTTTGTTTTATACTGATCGACAGAAGACACAGGAGAGCGCTATGAATGAGCATTGCCCCGAATGCCAGCATGTGTTGATTGCCGGTGAGGATCGTTTCCATTGCGAAGGGTGCCAGCGCAGCTATGGCATGCAGGCCGTTTGCCCCGATTGCCGTCAGCCGGTGCAGGTGCTTAAAGCCTGCGGCGCCGTGGATTATTTCTGCACGAACGGCCACGGACTGATCTCTAAAAAACGCGTGGAATTTGTCCCGCTGGTTGAAACACTCTAGATCTTTCCTGTACAGAGCCGCGCAGGGCGGCATTTTTCAATATCCCACACGCCTCCGTTTTATCGCTATTCTTATTAACCCTTCCCGGCGGCTTACTTTCCGCATCCCGACGCTGATGCCATCCATTTTACCCTGAAAAACCGTTCATTCCATGCTGCTCACCTGCCGGAATTCACAAAGGTTAATCAAGCGATTCGTCAGGTTTGTTAAGTTTATGTTTATTAAAATATGTACCGTATGGTACAATTTTGGCGTTAATTGTAAGCTGCAACCCCTCGCGGGAGGGCGACTACAGCGGCTTCAGCGAACAATGGACGGGAACTGACCCGTAATGATTTGTTAATGAAAATAAGTGACTGAAGAATAATATTCATTTTGCTTTACGCCGCCTTATGCGTGACGGACAGGGATCGGAAATGAATATTGTGCTAAAGCTCTATTTAGTTCAGGAGTATTTTTACCATGTCTCAAATGAATGCCCGGTCCTCTAAATGGCTGGGCCTGTGGTGCGTTGCGCTGGGGCTGGTTCTGCTGGCAACCGGCCTTTACTTTGTGATTGGCGGCGGGAAACTGGCTTCGCTGGGCGGCAGCTGGTATTTCGTTATTGCCGGGATTGTCACCGTCCTTGCCGCTATCCAGCTATTCCGTCGCAAATCTTCTGCCGTCCTCCTTTTCGCCGCGGTCTTTGTCGGCTCGGCCATCTGGGCCCTTACGGAGGTTGGCCTGGATTTCTGGCCGCTGGTTTCACGTCTGATGACGCTGGCCGGCCTGCTGGTGGTGGTGGTCCTGACGCTGCCTGCGCTGCGTAAGCATGAAGGAAAAACGTCTGGCGCTAAACCCGCTTATGCGACCGCCGCTGTTGTGGCTGCCGGCATGGTGGTGACTTTTGTGCAGATGTTCCAGCCTCATTCACCGGTAACCAACGGTACTGAGCTGCCGCTGAAGCCGGTTGATAAAACGGCCGAGCAGAAAAACTGGGATAACTATGGCAATACGCCAGGCGGCAGCCGCTTTGTCGCGCTGGACCAGATTACGCGTGATAACGTAAAAGATCTGAAAGTTGCCTGGACCTACCGTACGGGTGATATTCCTGAAAGCCCTACCGGCAACGGTGCTGAAGATCAGCAAACGCCGTTGCAGATTGGTGACGTTCTCTACCTCTGCACGCCGCACAACAACGTTATTGCGGTCAACGCGGATACCGGCAAAGAGATCTGGAAGCATGAAGTCAACGCGCAGGCCGAAGTCTGGAACCGCTGCCGCGGGCTCGCTTACTTTGATGCCACCAAACCTCTGACGCAACCCAGCGTGCCTGGCTCCACGCCCGTTTCCCCGGTTTCTTTAGCTGCGGGTGACAGCTGTCAGCGCCGTCTTCTGATGAACACCATTGATGCGCGACTGATTGCGGTTAACGCTGATAACGGCGAACTGTGCCAGAGCTTCGGCAACAATGGCGAAGTCGATCTGAAAAAAGGCCTTGGCGATGCTCAGGATCCTAAATATCAGCTCACTTCCGCACCTACGCTGGCGGGGACTACCGTCGTGGTCGGTGGTCGCGTAGCGGATAACGTCCAGACCGATATGCCGGGCGGGGTTATCCGTGGTTTCGACGTGATGACCGGTGAAATGCGCTGGGCGTTCGATAGCGGTAATGAAGACCCAAATGCTAAGTTGCAGGATGGTCAGCATTATGCCCGCAGTACGCCAAACTCCTGGGCACCAATGTCCTACGATCCCGCAATGAATACTGTGTTTATCCCAATGGGAAGTTCATCAGTAGACCTGTGGGGCGCGGACCGTAAGCCACTGGATCATAAATATGGTGCCTCCATCCTGGCAGTGGATGCCACGACGGGCCACGAAAAGTGGGTCTACCAGACCGTGCATAACGATCTGTGGGACTTTGACCTGCCGATGCAGCCAAGCCTGATCGACTTTCCTCAGAAAGATGGCTCCACCACGCCAGCCGTGGTCATCGGGACGAAAGCGGGGCAGATTTATGTCCTCGATCGTCTGACCGGTAAGCCGCTGACGGAAGTGAAAGAAGTCCCGGTTAAAAAAGGCAACATTCCGGGCGAGCAATACTCTGCAACGCAGCCAAAATCAGTGGGCATGCCGCAAATTGGCGCGCAGACCCTGACTGAGTCTGATATGTGGGGCGCGACGCCGTTCGATCAGCTGGCCTGCCGCATCGCCTTTAAATCGATGCGCTATGACGGTCTTTATACCGTACCGGGCACCGACAGGGCGCTCAGCTTCCCGGGCTCGCTGGGAGGAATGAACTGGGGCAGCCTCTCTACCGATCCGAACAATAACTATATCTTCGTCAACGATATGCGTCTGGGTCTGTGGGTAGAGATGATCCCGGCTAACACCGATGCTATTTCACGCGGCAGCAACGGCGGCGAAGCGATCAACACCGGAATGGGTGCCGTACCGCTGAAGGGAACACCTTATGCGGTTAACAAAAACCGCTTTATGTCGCCGCTGGGCATCCCTTGCCAGAAGCCACCGTTTGGCACGCTCTCTGCAATTGATATGAAAACGCAGAAGCTGGTCTGGCAGGTTCCGGTAGGCACCGTGCAGGACACCGGGCCGTTTGGCATCAAGATGCATGCACAGATGCCGGTAGGTATGCCGACGTTAGGCGGCACGCTAGCCACGCAGGGCGGTCTGGTATTTATCGCCGGAACGCAGGACTACTATCTGCGCGCCTTTGATACCTCAACGGGTAAAGAAGTCTGGAAAGCGCGTCTGCCGGTCGGCAGCCAAGGTGGCCCAATGAGCTACAAGTCGCCGAAAACGGGTAAACAGTACATCGTGATTTCAGCTGGTGGCGCGCGCCAGTCGCCGGATCGTGGTGATTATGTGATCGCGTTCGCGCTGGATAAGTAATACGCTGACTTAGTGCAGTAACAAAATCCCCCGTCACTTGTGGCGGGGGATTTTTTTTAGGTAAGGCCAGAGCGTCTGGCCGGTAAGGAGTACTATCATCGTTCAGGAACATTGCTGGCAAAAAGGCGCTATTGCCCCTCCTGCCAGAGCTGTAGCAGTTCCGGCGGCGCTAAATCCTCCGGGATCAGCAGGACGATACTGCCCGCGTGCTGCGAGGTAGCGTAGCTGATCTTAATGCGGAAATAGCGCTGGTCGCCACGTCCGGCAGGGTTTTCTTCACCCGGCGGCTCGCCAAGCGGTAGCGCCTGGCGAAGCACGCTACAGACATGCTCACGCTGAGGTGGACTTAGCTGCGCCAGTGCAATACGGCGCGGCCCGGTCAGTTTAGGGATATACGCGAAGCCGCCTTCCCGTGCCATATCGATGACGGCATCATCGCTCAGTTCAGGAAGCCTGTTTTTCATGACACGCCAACCTCTTTCCAGGCGTCTTCAATGGCCTGGCCGACCGACCTGTTAAAGCGCTGCTGACCATGACGCACCGTGAACTGGGCGAAGGTCCGGAAGTCGGCGTTTTGGGGCAGGGCGCGGTCACAAAGCGCATCATACCAGGCATAACCGGCCTGCTCCCACGCATAACCGCCGAGCGCCTGAGCGGCCAGATAAAACGCCCGGTTAGGAATGCCGGAGTTAAGATGGACGCCGCCATTATCGTCGCGGGTCTGGATATAGCCCTGCATATCGGCAGGCTGTGGGTCTTTGCCCAGCAGTGGATCGTCATAGGCCGTACCCGGCGCAGACATAGAGCGTAACCCTTTCCCGTTAATGCCCTCCGCCAGTAGTCCTTCACCGATAATCCAGTCTGCCCGATCTGCCGTCTGCTTAAGGTGAAACTGTTTTACCAGCGAGCCGAAGACGTCAGAAAGTGATTCATTCAGGGCGCCCGCCTGTTCGAAATAGATCAGCCCGGCTTCGGTTTCCGTCACGCCGTGCGCCAGCTCGTGGGCGATAATATCCAGCGCGATGGTAAAGCGGTTAAAGATCTCCCCGTCACCGTCGCCGAACACCATTTGCTGGCCGTTCCAAAAGGCGTTCTGATAATCTTTGCCGTAATGCACGGTGCCCTTCAGCGTCAGCCCCTGATTATCCAGCGAGTTGCGCTGATAGGCCTGCCAGAAGAAGTCATAGGTGACGCCCAGATAATCATAGGCCTCGTCGGTGGCGGGATCGTCGTTGCCCGGCTGACCTTCGCTGCGCACCAGCTTGCCGGGCAGATTCTGCATCTGTTCGGCATCGTAAATCTCCCGCTCAACCGTGCCGGCTTTACTGGTCTGCGCGCCGTCGGGACGCGGGAAATTTTCAGCCATCAGCGTCTGAACGTGCATCAGGGTATGACGCGCATAGTTCTGTTGCCGATCTGAACCGTTATCGATGATTTTACGCAGAATATAGGGGGGAATAACGCCATAGTGCATACCTGGCTCCTTGGTCGACAGTGTGTGTCTGAAAAGTATAGTCGCCAGGAAATCGAGGTGCGGTGACCACGCGCGCAAGTCGGGACTTTCTGGCGCGGCCTTATGCGGTCAGGGGGCTTTTTTGCTTTTGCGGGGTTTCTTTTGTGGCGTGATAGCGGTGACTTCACTTTCCACCCAGCCGTCATCCAGCCGGGTTTTCAGCAGATCGCCCTTCTGTAGCTGGCGGGTCTGCTTAATCACCTCTCCCTCAGAGGAGGTTGTCACGCTGAAACCGCGCGCCAGCGTCGCCAGTGGACTGACGCCTTCAAGCTGCGCGGCAAGCGTGGCGAAACGCTGCTTATCGCCGTTAAGCTGCTGCTGCACCGCCTGCTGAAGACGATACTGCCACTGCTGAAACTGCTGCTGGAGGCGATGAATACGGTTCTGCGGCTGGAAGGCGCTCAGGCGCTGTGTAACCTGATCTAAGCGTCTGTCCGCCTGGCGCAGGTGGATTTGCATCACATCGTCCAGGCGGCGCTGTAGCCTCATCAGCGCGGTCTGCTGGCGTGCCAGGCGCAGCTGCGGGTGCTGTTGCTGAAGCTGGTGGTGCAGACGGGAAAACTGGCGGTTTTTCTGCGCAAGGAAGTAGTCCATCGCCATTTCCAGCCTTTGCTGCTGGTTTTGCAGCTGCCGCAGCAGCTCAATCTGATTCCGGCTGACCAGCTCCGCCGCGGCAGAAGGCGTCGGCGCACGAAGATCGGCGACGAAATCGGCGATGGTCACATCCGTCTCATGGCCCACGGCGCTGACGATGGGAATGCGGCTGGCGTAAATGGCGCGCGCCACGCGCTCATCGTTAAAGCTCCACAAATCTTCCAGCGAACCGCCGCCGCGTCCAACAATCAGCACATCACACTCACCGCGTCGGTTAGCCACCTCTATCGCCCGCACGATGCTCGCTGGCGCATCCGCGCCTTGGACCGGCGTGGGATAGATAACGACGGGCAACGAAGGATCGCGGCGATGCAGCACGCGCAGGACGTCATGCAATGCCGCGCCGGTGGAGGAGGTGATGACGCCAACCTGATGCGCGGGATCGGGCAGCAGCTGTTTATGCTGCTGTTCAAACAAACCTTCCGCCGCCAGCTTCTGCTTGAGCTGCTCGAACTGCTGTTGCAACAGCCCTTCACCCGCGGGCTGCATGCTTTCGGCAATTAACTGGTAATCACCGCGCGGTTCGTAAAGCGTGATCGTGGCCCTGACCAGCACCTGCTGCCCGTTCTGCGGACGAAACGTGACCCGGCGGTTGCTGTTACGGAACATCGCACAGCGCACCTGGGCGCCATCATCCTTCAGGGTGAAGTACCAGTGCCCGGAGGAGGGCTGGGAAAAGTTTGAGATCTCGGCACTCAGCCAGACCTGACCCATCTCCATCTCCAGCAGCTTACGCACTGTGGTATTGAGACGGCTGACGGTAAATATATTGGCGGACGGCGGTAGCGACATGTGATGAAGATCAAACTTTAAATCAGGAGGTTAATCATCCGATACTACATGCCTCATGCAGGGGATCAAGAGTTTTTCATAAATAATGCTGGAGGCAATCGATTACGCCCTGTATAATGCCGCGGCAATATTTTACAAGTTCTCATTCACCCTGAGGTTGAGATATTGCCATGCTAAGAATCGCTAAAGAAGCCCTGACATTTGACGACGTTCTGCTCGTTCCCGCTCATTCGACTGTATTGCCCAACACGGCCGACCTCAGTACCCAGCTTACCAAAAACATCCGCCTGAACATCCCAATGCTTTCCGCCGCTATGGATACCGTGACCGAAGCGGGCCTCGCTATTGCGCTGGCGCAGGAAGGCGGCCTGGGCTTTATCCATAAAAATATGTCCGTCGAGCGCCAGGCGGAAGAAGTGCGCAGAGTTAAAAAACATGAAAGCGGCGTGGTCACCGATCCACAGACCGTTCTGCCGACCACGGCGCTGAGCGACGTCAAAGCGCTGACCGAGCGTAACGGCTTTGCCGGCTACCCGGTAGTGAACGACGACAACGAGCTGGTGGGGATCATTACCGGCCGTGACGTGCGCTTTGTAACCGATATGAGCCTGCCGGTGACGGCGGTGATGACGCCGAAAGAGCGCCTGGTCACCGTCCGCGAAGGCGAAGCACGGGAAGTCGTTCTGCAAAAAATGCATGAAAAGCGCGTGGAAAAAGCGCTGGTGGTGGATGACAGCTTCCATCTGCTTGGCATGATCACCGTAAAAGATTTCCAGAAAGCCGAACGTAAACCTAACGCCTGTAAAGATGCGCACGGCCGTCTGCGCGTGGGCGCTGCCGTCGGTGCCGGTGCGGGCAACGAAGAGCGCGTTGATGCGCTGGTTGCGGCGGGCGTTGACGTTCTGCTGATTGACTCTTCTCACGGCCACTCCGAAGGCGTGCTGTCACGCATTCGCGAAACCCGCGCTAAATATCCTGACCTTGAGATCGTCGGCGGTAACGTGGCGACAGGCGCAGGCGCACTGGCGCTGGTAGAAGCGGGCGTTAGCGCAGTTAAAGTGGGTATCGGCCCTGGCTCCATCTGTACGACCCGTATCGTCACCGGCGTTGGCGTTCCGCAGATCACCGCCGTTTCTGACGCGGTGGCCGCGCTGGAAGGCACCGGCATTCCTGTTATTGCCGACGGCGGCATCCGTTTCTCCGGCGACATCGCGAAAGCGATTGCGGCTGGTGCCTCCTGCGTGATGGTCGGTTCAATGCTGGCCGGTACCGAAGAGTCACCGGGCGAAATCGAACTCTATCAGGGCCGTTCGTTCAAATCCTACCGCGGCATGGGATCGCTGGGCGCGATGTCTAAAGGCTCCTCTGACCGTTACTTCCAGACCGACAACGCGGCCGACAAACTGGTGCCGGAAGGGATCGAAGGCCGCGTTGCCTATAAGGGCCGCCTGAAAGAGATCGTACACCAGCAGATGGGCGGCCTGCGCTCCTGTATGGGTCTGACCGGTTGCCCGACCATCGATGACCTGCGCACTAAAGCGGAATTTGTCCGCATCAGCGGCGCCGGCATCAATGAAAGCCACGTGCACGATGTGACCATAACCAAAGAGTCGCCGAACTACCGCATGGGATCGTAATCCCGTAAGATTTCCCGCCCGGCTTCAGCCGGGCGCTTTTATTAAGTCACCGTTCTGGAAGCCCCTCAATGACGACGGAAAATATCCATAAGCACCGCATTCTGATTCTCGATTTTGGCTCTCAATATACCCAGCTGGTAGCGCGTCGCGTGCGTGAACTGGGCGTCTACTGTGAACTCTGGGCCTGGGACGTTACCGAAGAGCAGATCCGCCAGTTCAACCCGAACGGCATTATTCTTTCCGGCGGCCCGGAAAGCACCACTGAGCTGAACAGCCCGCGTGCCCCTGAATATGTCTTCACCGCCGGCGTTCCGGTGCTGGGCGTCTGTTACGGTATGCAGACCATGGCGCTTCAACTGGGCGGCAAGGTGAATGGCTCCAACGAGCGTGAGTTTGGCTATGCTCAGGTTGAAGTGGGCGTGGAGAGCGCGCTGACCCGCGGCATTGAAGACTCCCTCAGTGCGTCAGGCAAACCGCTGTTGGATGTCTGGATGAGCCACGGTGATAAGGTTACGGCGATCCCGTCTGACTTCGTGACCGTTGCCAGCACCGAAACCTGTCCGTTCGCCATTATGGCTAACGAAGAGAAGCGTTTTTACGGCGTCCAGTTCCACCCGGAAGTAACGCATACCCGCCAGGGCCTGCGTCTTCTGGAGCGCTTTATCCGCGATATCTGCCAGTGTGAAGCACTGTGGACTCCCGCCAAAATCATCGAAGATGCCGTTGAGCGTCTGCGCGAGCAGGTCGGTAACGATAAGGTCATCCTTGGCCTTTCCGGCGGCGTGGACTCTTCCGTCACCGCGATGCTCCTGCACCGCGCCATTGGCGACCGTCTGACCTGCGTCTTTGTCGATAACGGATTGCTGCGTCTGAATGAAGCTGAACAGGTGCTGGATATGTTCGGCGACCATTTTGGGCTGAATATTGTCCACGTGGCGGCGGAAGACCGTTTCCTGGATGCGCTGGCCGGTATCGACGAGCCGGAAGCGAAGCGTAAAACCATTGGCCGCGTTTTCGTGGAAGTGTTTGACGAGCAGGCGACCCGCCTGACCGACGTCTCCTGGCTGGCGCAGGGCACGATTTACCCTGACGTCATCGAATCCGCCGCGTCTGCGACCGGTAAAGCGCACGTCATCAAGTCGCACCACAACGTGGGCGGCCTGCCGAAAGAGATGAAGCTGGGTCTGGTTGAGCCGCTGAAAGAGCTGTTCAAGGATGAAGTGCGTAAAATTGGCCTGGAGCTGGGCCTGCCTTACGATATGCTTTACCGTCATCCGTTCCCTGGTCCGGGTCTGGGCGTGCGCGTGCTGGGCGAAGTGAAAAAAGAGTACTGCGACCTGCTGCGCCGTGCCGATGCGATCTTCATTGAAGAGCTGCACAAAGCCGATCTCTATAACAAAGTCAGCCAGGCATTTACCGTATTCCTGCCGGTTCGCTCCGTTGGCGTGATGGGCGATGGCCGTAAATATGACTGGGTCGTCTCGCTGCGTGCGGTTGAAACCATCGACTTTATGACCGCGCACTGGGCGCACCTGCCTTATGAGTTCCTGGGCCGCGTCTCTAACCGCATCATCAATGAAATCGACGGAATTTCCCGCGTGGTGTATGACATCTCCGGTAAGCCACCGGCGACGATTGAGTGGGAGTGAGGGTTTTTTCTAAATACCTGGTTTAAATAATATTTAACGTGCCATTGATGATGTATTTTTTGCATCATCAATGGCTTTTTTATGGCATTACACATTCATTTTTATCGCCGGCATCGCGATACCATGTGAGGCCGGCACGAATGTCATGGTATCGGCAACTTGGTGCATTTCTAGCCTCATTGTTGATAGTATTTTTTGCTGAACGGCTAGGCGTTACATACACAATGAAAATTGCAGACCACATCAAACAATCTCTCGATGCTGCCGATCGGAACGAACTGGACCAGGCACTGCTGTCTGCATGTATTGCTATTGACGGCACGGCCAAGAGAACGTACGCGGAGGAAACGGCGGTTGGCGTTCGATTCCGTAGATTTATCAATGATCACTTGGACGTAATCGAGTTAATGTTTGGGGACTGAATCTGCAAGAAACAGTTTTTCCGTTTAAGGATGTAAAAGGGAAAAGCGGAATTGAATTTGCGGATATCATTTACGAGAAATTTCGTTGTAATCTTGCTCATGGAGAAGAGTTGCCAGATGGATACGGTGTTTCTGTTCAAATAGCCAATGGCCATCAGCAGTTTCTCATCGATTTAGAGAAGCAGTCGATGACTCTGCCGCAGAGCGCAATTTATGCACTGGGTCTGGTGTGTGTCTTGGCGCCTGTGAACAGCGATCAAAAGATTGGGAGCAATCTCTACCACTACCGAGATCCAATTAACGTGTACGTGGTCGATCGTTGGTGGGGGAAAATCGATTGTGCAAAGAAAATCATGGACTTCGATGCTCAGATTCGCGTGAAAATGGATTTCACGACTGTCTAGT
Organism: Pantoea sp. FN060301; assembly: GCA_050410775.1. Lineage (GTDB taxonomy): Bacteria > Pseudomonadota > Gammaproteobacteria > Enterobacterales > Enterobacteriaceae > Erwinia. Next base: position 2,976,445 of record CP191229.1, on the reverse strand, counting down.
CAAGTGATTGGGGATTTATTCAGAGTCTGAACTATGACTTTGGAGAATTACAAACGACCGAAATAGGGCAGAGCAGACGGTTGGTATACATCACGCGCCAGATCGACTTGCGGCTGTTGCATTTCGGGGCATGAATCGCCACGGATAATCTAAACATTTCTGAGCCGTTGATAATATTGATTTTCATATTCCGTCGGTGGCATCTGATTACTCGAACCATGCCGACGCTTACTGTTATAAAAAATTTCGATATAGTCAAAATTCAGAGATCATCTTGGCGAGACAGACGTTTTGTTTTTGAAAACGCGATGGTTGGGTGGGCAGTTGGCCCCCATCTTCCAACCAAATGCGGCCAAATCATAAAAGGAGTCAAAAGAATTTCATGAAGAAAAAGCTGCAATTGGCACTCAACAAGTACAAGCCGATCCCTCCTAAGCTTCAAGGGGAGAGCGAAGAGAGTCCGAAAACGATTATTGATCTGGACCTTGCCGCTCTCTATCACCACTTTTACTTGGACACCTACGGCACTCAGCCCCCGAATCCGGATCCTGCCCAGTTTGAGCACATGAGATTCCTAGTGCCTGACGATGAGCTTCGATTTCAAGGTGAGGGGGTGGGCGCTTCAACCAATGCCAAGCGAGCCAAATCCAGCGAGATGGGGCAAGCGTTCTGTCGCTGGTTCCTGCATGAGCATTTGGGGATTAAATACTTCGCACATTTGGATCGTTTGATCGATGACACAAGCGAGAATTTGCATGGATTTACTTTACAGCGTACCGCGCCAGGCGATATGCCTGACTACCTGTGCAGTGACGGGGGAGGCTCCGTCGTACTTGCAGAGGCCAAGGGACGCTATACTTCGGTGGGGTTCAACACGAAAGAGTTTGGAGATTGGCGAAAACAGTTCACGCGGGTTCGGGTGTTGGACGACAAAGGCGAGGCTGTTTGGGTAAAAGGTCATATCGTGGCCACTCGCTTTGCAACCGAATCCAAACCCAAGGTTCAGACCAAGTTGTTTGCAGAAGACCCAATCACAGAGGGCCGGGAGCCGTTATCGGGAGAAACTGCACGCAGTCTCTCCGGACAAATAATCTGCAGCCATTACGGTAATGCGCTGATGAAAATCGACCAACCTCTTTTGGCTCTCGCCATTAGAAGATCAAGGCGTTTGGAGTCGCAAAGCAGAATTCCAGTAACCCTCTGGAAGTTAGCTTTTGATGACCAACAGCGACACTTCGTTGGGGGCTACTACGCAAATGATACCAGCGAGCCGTTAATTGACTTAGAAAATGGGCAGGCCACACACCGCAGCCATGATCCCTTCAGGTTAGGTGTGCACTCGGGGACGTTCGTAGGTGTTGAGCTTTCGGTCTTCGAGCATCTGGTAAAGGTTGCTCGAGGTGATGCGCGTCTGTTGGATGGCCTACCGGAGGTCGAGCCCATTCGGGAGATTTACAGCGGAATAAGCATGTTGCGAGACGGCTCAGTAATCGGACCGTTGTCAATGTTCATGCCTGTCAGCTCACGTCGTTACTAAGCGTGAGTTATCTATCTCGATGAGTCTTAAAGCACTAAAGGGCCTTGCTCGGACGGCTGCTGATGGTCGATTGGAGTCGAACCCAATAAGTAACAAGCAGCCATCTTGCGTCTAGGATATTCAAGATTATTTGATCATTAAGTCCGGCAAAAAACGTAGGGAGCCTTTATGTCTGAGATAACTGAGCCAACCAGTCAGGTTTTGCTGTGCTCAAATTGCTTCACTGATGAAGGGTTGCGGATAGACTCTGCAAAGCATGGTCTTGAACAACAAGGCGAATGTCCAAATTGTAAAAGTCCGGATGGGCAAAAGCTGACCCAAGACCAGATTTTAAGTCTGGCCTGGCGCTTCTTCGTAAGTGGAACCACTGTCCGTTGTGACTACGGCGCAGCGCCAGTAATTCAATTCAACGAGAACCATTACGGCCAATGCGACATCGCCCCGTCAACGTGGCTTAAGAATGACGTAAAGATTATCGAGGAGGCCGCTAAAATTGGTTTTTTCCATTACAGTCCTCGATTGTGGATGGTCGGAGAAGTCGAGCCGCTAAAGAGGCTTCAAGATCCATCGACACGCCCGCAGACCATTGAACGAATCCTGAAAGAATATCCTGAATCAACTCTCAGCCAAGGCAACAAATTTTACCGTCTTCGCGTTAACCCTGAACGACCAGCTGATTCGTCCGAATATGACAGCCCTCCTGTGGATTTGGCTGGCAGAGGTCGTTTGGATTCTCCGGGCTTATCTGTAATGTATGGATCGCAAGACCTTGATGTTTGTATTCATGAATGCAGGGCATCAACGGAGGATGAGCTTTTTGTCGCAACTTTAAAGAATCAGCAGGATCTGCGGATACTGGACTTGACGCATGCTTTGGAAGAAACAGAGACCGAATTTGAAAGCCTGGATATGGCAATCCATATGCTTTTTCTTGCTCGGCCTCACTCATATGAAATTGCCCGCGACATAGCTCTTGCCGCTAAAGAGGCTGGTTTTGACGGAGTAAGCTATCCGTCCTTTTTCAGCCTTATTCGCACTGGTAGCCATCCGTTCGAGACGGCTTATGGCTTGTCGCTTCGACGTTTCCATCCGGAAAGGGAGAAATATGTTGAGGCAACCACCATTCGTAATCTTGCCCTATTTGGTAGGCCTGTGGAAAAAGGCTTGGTCAGTGTCGAATGTATCAATCGCCTAATCCTTACCCAAGTTGGCTATCGTGGGCATTTTGGACCAGTTGAGTATTGAATTTTTTGGATAAAGGGAATAGAAGGCGAGTTTATCCGATGGGATGACTGTTAGCCTATGGCCGATTTCTGTCGACTGTAATAGGCAGTATCGGCCACTATAGGGCGGTCTTGTAATGGACTTAGCTGGTAATTCTATCATGAATTAATAGCGATTGATAAAAGACTGTAGCCTCGATGAGAAAATAGTAGAGCTTTTCTAGGTCGGAGCGGCTGGGCAAGATTGTTCATAATGGTAATGTGGATGTGTTGGCAATCCTAAAGAGGCTGATATAGTCCGCCTTTAACACTAGAGAGTCTGATCGCACTTCCTGATCGTTTTTACTGTGCATGGTATTCGTCATGGTTGTTTAATTAACTCCTTAAACGTTTGTTTTATAATTACTTTATCTTCGTATTAATAATCGAGTGGGAATAAGGCTTCCTGCTGGAAGCTCTGCTTTTTTACATGCATGATCAATCTAAGATGTCTGCCTTGGGGCAATTTAAATTTAGCGCACCACCATTTCGTCTGTACTCAGAGCATAGGTCAGAAATATCTACCAGCGTAGGGGAAATCTGTCTGAATGAGCATGCTGCCCGTATCATCCATAATGGCCGGATAAGAAAGCGCACAATACGCGCAGTGCGGTCAGGCGCTTATCTCGATCTCGACATGTTGCGGACGAGCTTAATCTACTGAAGTCGAGGCTTATTGATATTGAGGTGCGGGCAAACCGTCTTTCGGGCTGTTCCACCGTGCGCAAAAGATAACTTATTGCCTATATTTCCTCTTAGACGTCGTTTAGCATTAAGTTTCAAATTTTTGGCGGACCGAATATGCACCCAACTATCGATGCTTTTCTCGCTTATAACGAGCACGAGAAAGCAATTGTAGAACCTGTCGCACAATGGCTTACCAATCATAAGGTGCGGACACATTTCTTTGCGCGCGATACACAGTATGGGGAGCCTGTCGACGACACCGGAAAGCTGGACGAGGCTGCAACAGTGATTGCGTTTCTCGGTAAAGAGGGCTGGGGTAAGAACCATCTAAGGCTTGTCGAGCGGGCGCTAGACATGAACAAACCCATATTCCCCGTGCTCATCGGCAATGCCAGTACCGATGAGCACGATATGGCGCAGGGGTTGTTTGTTAATATTAAGTGGCTCGACTTGCGTGAGGGGGAGCTAGAACCGCTTGAAAAGATTCTACCATTGATACTCGAGGTGTCGGACCCATATGATCCGAACATCGATACCGAGATAGGCGTGCTGATCTCCGGCCCAGACAATCGGAGACAGGCAGCGCTCGACAGGATTATCGATAGAGCCAAAAGCAAGCGCGCGCTGATCTCGGGCAAGTTACGGAAAGAGCTGTCGCGTCGTGGAACTACAGGGCCAAGGTCATCGTCGCTGAATGAGTCGCCTTCCGACCTGGATGCCGAAGCGCGTAGCTGGCTGCGTATGGCCCTAATCCAGTGTGATCCCGAGAGTCCCCTGACGCGCGATATCGCCCTGCGTGACATAATGCCGGATGCCGAGCCAGCAGCATTCGCAAGATTCTGGAGTCTTGCGGCAGCGCAGCGGGTGAATGCGTCGTATCTCCCCGCCCTTGCTAAAAAGGCTGCAACGGATCCGACCACGAGCGTCAGTTTTGCCGGTGTTGCGATATTGAATCCTGATTCTCCCAAAGTGCCGAACCTTTTTAGAGACGCGTTGCACAATAGCGATGATTGGACAACACGTGGGGCGCTGCGTGCCTTGCGGATTGTCCATGTTCCCCAAGTTATCAGCGATGTTTGTTTGCTCGCGGCCGGAAATAACCGGTCGGGAGTGCCGATGTACGATGTATTCTGTGCGCTAGCCACCCCCGAGGCTGCCGCCCTAGCAGCGCCGCTACTTGCAGCAACACCTGGAATAGATGTAGTCGTTGATCGAATCATCGAAGCCGCATACGATGCAAACCACTCGGTCGTACGCAATTTTTCCGGGTTCCTTACAACGCTCGATGCGACGCGTTCCCGGTCCATTCTGAACGAGCGTTCCAGAAATCCTCAGGTTCGCGCAGTAGTGCAACGTTTGCTGGAAGGTATGGACTCTGTATCCGCCTCGGCTGAGAAACCCTACCATCTTCCGGGCTTCGCCGCCGATACGATCGATGAACAGCACGACCAGCTCGGCATACAGACCGAGGTGCAAACGCTTGCCGCGATCATGATGGCGCGAGATGTAACGCCCCCACTCGCGATAGGTCTGTTCGGTGAATGGGGTTCCGGCAAGAGCTTTTTTATGTCGCAGATGCGCAAGACTGTGACGACGCTCGCTCAACGTCCGCAGCAGCAGGGCGCATCACCGTATTGTTCTAGCGTCGTTCAAATCACATTCAATGCGTGGCATTACGCCGAGACCAATTTATGGGCTAGCCTGGTCAGCGCTATTTTCGAAAAGCTTGCCATTCACGTTTTTGGAGGCACGCCTACTGAACGTCAGCAGGCCCAGCTAATCGCCGAACTGGCAAGTGCTAAGGCGGTCACAGACGAGGTCCTTGCGGAAGAGAGGCGCGCCAGCGAGCAGCTGAAGAAAGAGGAGAACCGACTCGACGAGCTGCGCAAGAAGAGACTGGTCGAAGAGCAGAAGCTCGCGAAGTTCAACCCGACCTACCTGATCGACTTGCTCGACGACAGCGCTCTGAAAAAAGAGGCCGAGAAGGCATTTGAAAAACTGGGCCTGCCTGTAGTACTCGACCGAGTTGATGATTTCAAGCGCGCGGTGGCGGACGCTGGCAAGCTATCCAGCCAAACCGTTGCATTGCTCAAAGTGTTGTCCGCCAAGCGCCACAGTCCTCTGTATGTGGCGTTGTTCGCCTCGGCTTTGGTGGTGCCTGCGGTTGGTTATATTGTCTATCACTGGCTCCCATCCGACAACAAGCTATTTACAACTATCGGAACGGTATTCGCGAGTGTTGCGGCGTTCACGACCGCAGCCATCGAGATCCTCCGGCGCGGCATGAAGATGGTGAAAGAAATCTTGGAACCCGTCGAGAAAGCAAGGAAAAAGGCTGACGCGGCACTCGAGAAAATCCGGACGGAGCCTGCGGATACCGAACTCACGCTCATGGCCAACGTCGAGGTGTTAAAGGTGAAGGAGCAGGACGCGCGACGCCGCGTGGCCGATGCCGCTGCACGCGTGGCCGCTACCGAAGAACGATTGCGCGAACTTACGGAAAGCCGCGACCTAGCCCGCTTTATTGCCGACCGCCACGATTCGGCCGATTATCGCAAGCACTTGGGCCTCGTGTCCCTTGTGCGCCAGGATTTCGAAGCTCTCTCGGAACGGATTCGGGAACACGGAATGGCAGGCGGGCGCAAAGTCGAACGCATCGTGCTGTACATTGACGATTTGGACCGCTGCCCGGCCTCGCAGGTCGTCAACGTACTACAAGCCGTGCACCTGCTGCTTGCGTATCCGCTGTTCGTCGTCGTGGTCGGCGTCGATTCGCGTTGGCTTACTAATTCGCTCTCCATGCACTACAAAGAACTCGGTGCGGCGTTCACCGAAGCACCTGAGGCAGCCGCTAGCCCCCAGCACTATCTTGAAAAGATTTTCCAGATTCCGTATTCGCTACGTCCGATGAGCGCGGAAGGCTACGGCAGACTAGTGGGAGAGCTTACGGCGGGCGGCGGACGCATGCCTGTTACGCAGCTAGTCACCCCGATCGTCCCGTCGTCCGGTCCGGCAGACGTGAAGCCGTCTATACACGCATCCGCCGCGATTGAATCCTCGCTCACTTCTGACGTAAACGTGACCGCGCAGCAGGCGGCACTGGCGCCAGAACCAGTAGCGGTCGAGGAGCGCGCATTAGTCATTCATAGCTGGGAGGAATCTTTCGCCGCGAGCCTCTATCCGTTGATCCCCTCCCCACGAGCTGCTAAGCGGCTGGTCAATGTCTATCGCGTGCTGAAGGCTAGCGTCGGAGGTGCCCAACTGCAGGCGTTTGAGGGCACTGAGATAGAACTTGGCCATTTCCAGATTCCGTTGCTTTTACTAGCGATACAAATCTGTGATGCCTCGATGGCGACGGCTTGGTTCGGTGACATTATGGTCGAGCAGAGGCAGAGTAATTCACCGGAGGAGGCCTTCAAACATACTGCCACCACGGATCCCCGCAAGCGGCTGATAGAGCGAATCCAGTACATTTTTATGGAGGCCGGATTCCCGAAGGATACTACCTTGCTGACGTACTGGATCCCGCTGGTTAGCCGTTTTACGTTCGAGACGCGCTCTCTCGTCTGATTAAGACGCTCACTGTGAGGAGACGTGCGTGACAAATCAAAGATATGTCCACTATTGCCTTATAAAGATTGAGCACCTTAGTATGGTATAGCCTGACGTGAAGGAATTAAAACCATTATTGATTCATGATCTTAAGTTGGATGTTGATAATCGAGTGGGAGTGGAGTTATTTATAACGTATTGATTTAACATTAATAATATTGAATTAATAACAATCTATCCCATATCATCAACGGTATTTTTCATGGCATCCGAAAGGCATGCCATGAAAAAGTCGCCGATGCTATGGCTAGCTACATGACGCTGGCATGGTATCGGGAAAGCGTATCAGCCACTCCTGGTAAGGCATGGGCGGCTTGAGTATTCGTGGCATCAAGATCGCAACCCGCCTCGGGCATTATTGGTGACTGCATTTATCTCTCCGACGACAATGCCTTTCAACAAGGGTAAAGATGCAAAGAACAGAAAGGCAATTAGATTCTCGAATCATGTTGGAATGTCGTGCATCACCTTGCGTCCCATCGTCGCTTCAGAGAAATTAGTCTATTGTCGCTATTTAGCGAGCTGTTCGCTTCCTCTATTTGTTTCAATATCTCTTCTGTCCCATATGGCCATGCCAGCGCGTTGTCTGGTAGAACGGCATGAAGTAAAGCCAGCGCCTGTTCTGGGTACCGGTCTATTATGTCGCCTCCTGATCGACGAAGTTCTGGCAGCATCAAATGGTCACGCTTAATTCTGCCCAAGAACGGCAAAACCAATGCAGCTATGGTAGGAAATTCATCGCCACTGGAGAAAGCCAATTCGCAAAGGCGAGCCGACGTGTTGGGTGTTCTGGCTGAAAGTTGACGCGGCCAAATCTGCAGCAGTTCGGGAAGCTGTCCTTTCCATCGTTCGTGTGAGTTTTCGTTTATCTCGTCAGACCATCGTTGAGCCTGCCATAGTACCTGTGATCGAAACTCGTCATCGACTGTCAAAAGTAAGCTGCGCATCTCGTCATTGGAGATACAACGCTCGCCGGTGATGTCGTCGACAGTTCTCCACCCGGCAAGGATCATACCTGCGATGATTTCACCATATGAGCGTCGCGATGGGAGAGGGTTAACGGCGAACTGCAGCATGTCATTCTTCAACCGCATATAGAGCTCTCGATTTGGAGTTCTCGCCCTCCACAAGAAGCCTGACCATGCTGCGTCATGATCGTCCCGGTCGTTGCCCTGAAGCGCAGGCAATAAGTAATGCTCCGTCCATTTCGGGTCGAGAGCGAAAAACCAGTTGAGGTTGTGAAAAAAGATTACAATCGCATGTCTGCGCAAGTCATTTGGAAGCGCCAACAGGGCCTCAGCGTGAACAAGCCATTCGGAAGGAATCCCTTGATTTTGATTGAGATTATCCGTGCGGGGATCGTTAAAAAGCGCCTGCGCGATCTTACCAGTAGGAGAATTAATCGCTTCCATCGTCCAGTCTGGTTCCTTGGAACCCCGAATAATACCTGAATGTCCTTCATCCGGCGATTCACGGAGGACGTCAACCAACTTCCTCAAAATGCGGTCGAAAATAGGAAGGTAGTCTTTGCTTAGCTTCGCACTGGCATCTTGCAGCCAATCAGTCGCGGGGCGGAGAATCGTTGCAAGCTGCGCATTTGGATAACGAGCTAGTCGCTCGGCAATCAACCAAGCTAATCTTGCCTTGTCATTCTTCCGTGCCTCTGAAGTAAGAAAACATTGCCATGCCCACTCTGGGAAACTCCCTCGTTTGGCAGCATAGGTCAACGCAGCAAAAGCGCGCGCAGGGCGTTGAGCGGCGAGGCCGGAAAAAGGATCGTTCTCGACGAGAAAATCGTCTGATCGACCACTACGTTCCTTCGCTCGCAGCAGTACTAGTGAAAGGGGGATTTCTGCTAGTTCCTCATGACTGGTGTTAGTCCTGACCCATCCAGTCCGACCTTCCAACGATTCAGCAGCCCTCCCGCCATAATCCTCTTTCCAGTCAGGCACAGCAGCTCGGAGCAGCTTTGCTTGTTTACGGGTGCTGGCTGAAAGCTTGCATTCTGAGTTTTGAAGCCACTTAATGCGATTTAGAATCGACCAAGCTCGTCTGCTATCGAAGGCTGCAATCTTCTCGCGCTGCAATCGCTTTGGGCCTATCAACAGCTTTTGTTCGATTAACTTGCGCGATGCACCACCGAGTTTCTTCCATCGCTCTGCGATGACCAGTAATAGGTCTCGTTGATGATAACTGTCCCAGAATGCGGTATTGCTTAAAGACGATATGAATTGTCCAAATTCATTATCTGAAACAACACTTTTTTTTCCTGATGCCCATATTCGTAGCCGGGCAAAAATGGTGTCATCTTCCGTAGGCCATGATAGAAATTCTCGTTTAGCGGCTGATTTATTAGTTTGAACTAGTTGTGTGAACAGCTCCGCAAATTGGATAACTAAAGCTGAAAGCCCATGCGTTCGATGGTAGTCATCGGTATCTTCAATATTATCCTTGACTAATGAGCTTATATTTCTAAGGCCATAGCCACCAATTTCTTGTTCAAGTGCAAGAGCCAGTTCGAGATTCTGTCGTAGAGCTTTAACAATTACTAAACACCATTCATCAGGAACAGTAATTGTTTCGTGCGTTTCAGGGTATTTCACGTCCATCCACAGCAAGTGATCTTCATCTTCTTGGGCGGTCTCTGCTTCGGGCGGCTTCGGTGTATTCCTGGAAGAAGGCCTTGCAGAAAAGTGAGGCCGGAGCACCTCTCCAAACCGCCTAACTATAGCGCTACTCCATCCCTCAACCTTAATGACATCTTGCAGATTATACCACTCTTGATAAAAGTCTTCGACATGGCTCCAGGTTTCAAAAAGCAACCGCCAAGAGTTGCGAATGTTCTGACGTATTGGGTGATTGCTTCGCTCTAGCTCCCAAGAGATGAGCCGTTGAATGTTCTGATTAAGTGACGACTGATGGGATGCCCACCATACAGCGGCGGGCTGGTCGCAAACCTTTGCGAGCCATACGCCCAATTTATCTATGCGCGGAATAATACTTGGGAAATGATTAGCCCAATGTCCGCGGAACGCAGTAAGATTTTCATCGCGGATCGCTGCTTTATCAAGATGATTAAGTTCGAAGGCATCCCACGCATTGGATGGTGTTTCTCGCTTGGCATAATTATCTTCAGGATCTGGTTTAGTCGGCAGGGGGTCTGAATCAAGGCCATATAGATCGAATGGATCAACATAGTGTTCTTTGCTACTAAGTGAGAATGAATTAACCGGCCTTGCGAATCGTCGGTATTTGTCGAACACACAAAGCCATTCAGCAGGGGGTAGAACCTCCCCCTCGCAGAACCTCTTTACGCCTTCGTATGTTGAAATAACATGTGTCACCTGACCCCGTTCATGAGGCTGAAGCGCTGTCGGTCCTTTTTTGGATGCGTCAATAACCTTTGTGAACCAGGCATCAGGATTACGGGCTCGCTCTGCCCAGGCGTCAAGAGATTTCCATAAGGCAGCATGTACATCATCTGGACTATATGGGATGGCCTCAACACCTTTGTGCCGCCATCGTGCGACGGCATCGTCATGGTCGCCAGATTGGAAAGCATAAGCGTTTTCGCGGTTCCCTGAGGTTTTACGCAAAGCTTCAAGAAGGTATTGAACTGGAGGATCGTCGGCCGTATACCCAACAAATACAACAATATATTTTCCAAGTATTTCACGAATGAAGGTTGTTGCCCATCCGTCCGATAGATATGCACGACCAAATTCGGAACTTGAGAGAACAAAGCCATCATTCTCAGCGGCTGTATAAGTCGGCGTTGAGCGGCCATGGAGATAGACTATTCCGTTGATCTCATTTGGAAGTGAAGGGTTCGGTAACCTCGGGGGTTGCCATACACGAAGATTGCGCCCGCAGTCATCAAACAATCTGTCGAAGTTCGTCGTGACTAATTGAACAGTGCCTTCTGGCGTCGTCGCTAAGTCTAGCAAAATCCTGTGTGCAGTCAGATCGCAATCCGCAGGCGGCTTTAATGCAGATGCTACCGCCTCCTCGATATCGCGTGAGGCAAAGTCTCTTTCTAGAAGCCCGAAAACACGGTCAGCAGATATGACGCCGGGTATGCCAACACGCTGGTCAATCTCTCTAGCTTCTTGGATTAGTCTATAGGCAGGACTATTTTGGTCGACACCAAGGCTGGCAACAACTTGACTTGCTAAGCCAAAGAAATCAGGTAATTGAGCACGCGCTCGGGATACGCCCGCCCCGCAAAAGAAAATTACTCGGCCCTGATCTCTGGCAAGAAGGAGATCATCAGGGATTGATGGGCCGTCGGCTAAAAATCGCAAATCCATTCCTCCGCACTGTACTTTTATGTTTAGGCTACCAAAACATGCCTCTCAGTGGTTGAAGTTTTGATTAGCTCCTTTATTGTCTAGATTCACTAATACCTATGTATATGTTGTGTGTCGGACCGAACCCGAGCAACTTAATCTAAAATTAACTTAAACTGTGATCTAATTCGTACCAATAGCTAGCATGGTTTTTTTATGGTATTAGATAGAGAAATTATGTTAACAAATTGATTTTTAATAATTAAATATTGGTGTTAACAATGGAGTGGGAGTGACCCTCTTCGCAATAAACAAACGCCCGCGTAACAGTGGGCTTTTGTTTTTGTCGCGCTAACGGTACAGGAGTTAAACATTAGGATTCGGGTTTTGGTGCGAATGCCCCAATGTAAACGAAAGGTTCAAGGTTAAACGCCTCTTTTAGCTGACGAGAATCGTACATAGTGACTTGTGGGGAGGCAGATAGCGCCGACGTCACCATGGCTAACCTCCAGTCTGGATTAAGCATCAATCCTACATTGTGTTCGTTACGCGTAAGGAAAAAACGTGGTGTAGTACCGGCGGTACCCTTAACTTCGAGATACAGCACTGATTCTCCGCGCGTGAAGATGAAGTCATATCCGCAGGGAAGGTGTGTTGTTCGCTGGTAGCTGTAGCCTTGTTCTGTATAATATTTGATCGCAGCATCTTCCGCGGCTAACTCCACGACTTTACGATGTTCAGGGGTACCAAATCCCCGAAGTGGATCTGCTTGATCCAGTTCGGGGTCAACAACGCTGCGTTCATTAGGGTTATGAATTGCGACTGAGGCCAAGCGATTCATTAAACTCTCAAGCCGAGCTTGAACCCTTATTTTATTCTCGGTCTTCGTCACGTCAGGGCCGTCAAGAAACGAGTATTTTCCCTGTTTTACGGATGGATCCGAGAACGGCAGAATTCGCTCCTCGGGCGGGATGAAGTAAGCGGAATTACTGGTTATGCAATATGACCAATCATAAGCAGGATGAGGGAAAATTTGCTGTCGCGGATCGGTGCTATTGGGGCGGGTTATCCACTCACCATGAAGCGTTGCGTTTTCGTACCAACCAACTACGTGTATGCCTGGAGTTGTCGGATTTTTTGCCAAGCACACAACCGTCCATCCTTCTGAGTTGTCGTGATAAGGCGCGTAGTTACCTCCTTGTGGGGGCACATAGCAGTAGTAAGTCCCATCGACATCTGGCATAAAGTTGTAGGCTTCATGACCTCGCCCTTCGTTTTCCGTCCCTCTGTTTTTATTTAACCAAGCAAAGTTACCGGCTATGTCGCCACCTCGATAATATTCTGACCACCCAAATTTGACCCACAATATCTTGTTCATGTAATGCCGTTCCTTTGGGCTAGTTTTTTTTGAATTTTTGCCATCGAGAAAATTGTGGAGTGGCGATCGGGTCTAAGCTGCCGAACCGAAAATTTCCTCATGAGCCGGGTATTTGAGGCTCGCGGACTTCGGCCAAGGTTAAAAAAGGCTTTGATGACTCCAGAAAGTGAGCCCGGCGATGGTGCCGATGCACGCTAACGCCAAGCCATACAGTCCGGCCCGGAGACGGCGCTGCTCGCGGCGAAGGCGTATTTCGCCATTGCTCTGCTCGTTGCGTAAGACGTGCAGCTCGGCTTGGTGCTCGGCCCGCTCCTGCTGTCGTTCGTTGCGTTCGTTAAGCAGCGTTCGGGCCTGCTCGGCCAGCAGTTCGCGCAGTTCCGAGAGCTGGCGATCCAGGTCGCGTTGCTTCTCGTCCCGCTGCTGCGCTTGGAGGGCAAGGTCGGCATCGAGTCGTTCAGTCTGGCGGGTGGCTTCACGGCGCTGTTCGTTGAGTGTAGCGAGCAGGCCTTGCTCGACAGCCTGGAGACGTTGTTCCAGATTTGAATCGACCTCATATTGCAACTGCGTGAGGCGCTGTTCCAAAGAGTTCGCCTGCTCATCGATGACTTCCCGGAGCAACTGCTGCTGCTCGTCCAGTACGCCCTGCACCTGTTGCATGCGATTGTCAAAGTCCGCTAGCAGGCCATCCCGGGTTTCCATTACTTCTTTGGCGATGCTGATCAGTATTTCGCCGTGTTCGTCGGTCAGCCCCTGGACTTTCAACAGGTCGGTGACGTATTGGCGCAAGTGTGCTGCTTGGTGCTTGATCTCGGCTTGGTGCTGTTCGAGAAGTATGTTCTGTTGGGCCAGTTCCTCGGCTTTGGCATCCAAGGCCTTCTGCTGGTCGGCCAGTTGTCCCTGCTGCTCAGTCAGTTGCTGGGCCTGCAACGAGCTGATCACCATCAATTGGGCGAGAGTTTTGGCAAATTCCGCCTGCACTTCCTGGGCGTCGAGCTGGGCGTTCTTCAGTTCGCCGTGATTGAACAGTCGGCCGAGAAAGCTACGCTGCTCGTGTTCGTCGCGGACCTGCTTGAAATCGTCGAGGCGCTTGAACGTGCTGTGGAACTTCTTGTAAACCTCAGCGATGTCTATCTGGGCGAGCAGGTCTTCGCTGGGGACGGTGCTTGCAAGTTGGGCAATGACCTTGGACATCCCTTATGTTTCCTTCCTGACCTGCTGAAGCAACAAACCGAGGCGTTCGTTAAACTGTTTCTTGCTATCGATGGCTTGGGATAACGAGGCGATAGTCTCCGCCTGTTCTCCTATGGCGCCTTGCGCTTGCTGCACTGAGGCTTGCGCGGCCTCGGTTGCCTGGTCGAAGCGCACGGAGATGCGCTGATTGAGCTGGACCATCATCCGGTAGCGCGCCGAAAGTCGAAATTGCAGCTCTACCTGTTCGATCATGCGCTCGCCCAGTTCGGCGGTGGCTTGCAGGGTATCGATCTGCACGTTGATGAAATCAGTGCCCTTATCTAGCATCCAATCGATAAGCGAGTCGATGGCGTACATCAGCAGAGCGTTGGCGAGGCCGGTCATCAGGCCGGTTAGCACCGGGGTGATCGTTCCGGCGAGCGGTGCGAGCACCGGGATACCTACGATGAAGGTGTTAACCGATTGCTCCAAGAGCATGCCGGCGCCCAAGGTGAACAGGCCGGCCAAGCTCTTGCTGACCGCCCGCATAACCTCGGTGCCGGACATTTCCTTGGGTGGCCAGAGCAGTAGCTTGAGGGCCTTGAACAGTTCCTGCATGCCTTCTCGGATGATGGTTACAACCTTGGCCGATGTGGTGATGAGGTTGTTGATTAGGAAGGTCAACAGGTTGCTCACAAGACCTTGAAGGCCCCCCTCGAAGAAAGCATCGAAAGCTGCCTTAAACTTGCTCTGAACGCGCTTCAACACACGCTCAACCGCTGCCACCACGCGGTCGAGCAGGGGCTGCTGATTGTCACGCTGGCTGACCACCTTGTGCACTTCGACGAAGCTGCCGTTGACCACCTCGAATAACAGCACTCCCATTGCCCTGCGCAGGCCGGTCTTGCCGAATTCCTTCGCGCCTGTAATGCCCAGCTCCTTGCCGTGGTATATCAAGCGGTCTTTGGTGTCGGGCTGATGCTGATCGATGGCGGCGCGAGCCTTGTCGATCAGCGGCTTGGTAATGGATTCGTCGTAGCCGTTTTCGGCAGAGAGTGCGGTCTCTGCGGCGGTATCACTCTTTTCTCGGTTATTTTCAAAGGTGGTGAAATGCAGATTGTCTTTTTCCGAGGCCAACGCCTTGCGTTGCTCCGGAGTAAGCATCCAGGCACCTTTTTTGTGTGCCTGCTTCAGGGGGATGGTGTGATCCAGCTCGGCGTTCATCACCAGCTTGCCATTTGACTTGGCGGTGCGCTTGGTCGGTGCCTTTTCATTGGTGTAGGTGTCGATGAATGTTTGCAAGTTCATCGTGCCGTCCTTCACCGCATCCTTCATTTTCTGCTTTCTCGCGGCGGAGTAATCGTAGTCGGCTTTACGATCATAGTGCTCGGATGCCTTGGCGTAGATGTCTTGGTTAGCATTGTGCTGGGTGGTGACGTTGCCACCATTAATATCCGAGAACATTGCTGGGGTTAATCCGAAAGGGCCGACCACTTGTTGCAGTGCTTCTTCGCGGCAGCGGTTAAGCAGCTCTTGTAGGCGCTTGTCCTTCAGTGTCTCGCGTTCGGAGCGAGCGCCAACGGGCCTCTGTAATTGGCGCTGGTCAGCATCGACCACGGAACTGAGTAGGGCATCGAGGTTGGCGGTGAGCAGCGGATCCACTTGCAGGGTCGGTCGGGAGGTCATTGAGCAGTCCTTGTCGAAAGAAATCTGCGTAACAGGTAAAAGACGGTTCTAATACTATTAGACCACTGTTGGTTGACTAAGCACAAGCCGAAGATCTAGGTGTCTGCAGGTCCCGAAAGTTAGAATCGAACTAAGGCCTATCGCAGGCTGACATTAACTTTGAATACATTTATGTAGGGTTCTTTTAAGTGCTTTGTTTCGGGCCATGCTCTACTCCGGTTGGACTGAGGCAGTTTTTTTCAGGTCACCAGCTACTACCCATCAGCTAGTTGGATAACTATTGTCTCTCGTAGGAGTGTTCTTGATTGGGAGGTATCACCCCCGTGCGGAATGGCTAAGTGTGGCTCATCGACTATTCCCAATTGGATTGAGAATCCTTCGATACTTATTTCAGGATGCGGGCAGTATCAAGGTGATTGAGGTTTCGCAGGGCGCTATAGGCGCATCTGAAGGTTTGCTTGGTCAATTTGAGTACGTACTTCAGACTAGTTCGGCATAATCTGCGACATTTAACGAATAATGCGTTGAGATGTTTAATGGTACTTTTCATGGTGTTGTTTTTTCGTCCCACCCACGAACGCCGATTTTACTGGGTATTTACCTGCTCATTGATAATAGAGTGGGAGTGATTTTAAAGCGTTAATTTAAAGATTAATGCTTCCCTTTCTTCATCAACGTTTTTCATGGCACGCAGTCGGCGTGCCATGAAAATTCAGGATATCCCTTTAATCTGCACCACCTCCCTGATATCAAATCAGCGCGCCTCTCTGAGGCGCTTAATCTTACCCGATGCTTTCTGAGTTCTGAGGTATAGCAGCGAGAGTTTTGAGTCGTCGCCTTATACGCCTGCTCGAGTGATGACCCCCGGTAATTGCGGCGGTCGGCGGGGCACCTGTAATCGCACTGTATACGGGCATCGTTCAGCATTGTTAAGTCAATTTCCGGGTGTCATTATCTTGTATATCCCACAGCCATATCCCAAACTGAATCAGGTCGATAACCCAACTTAACTTTGTTACGGGAGGCGATAGTGGAAAAAACGACGGTCTTTAAAAGTAACCGGAGTCAGGCGGTACGCCTGCCAAAAGCGGTGGCTTTCCCGGAAGATGTCAAACATGTTGATATTGTCGCGGTGGGACGGACGCGTATTATTACCCCGGCAGGCGAAAGCTGGGATAGCTGGTTTGATGGTGAGGGTGTGACCACTGATTTTATGGAGTCGCGTGAACAACCTGGTGAACAGGACAGGGAAACGTTCTGATGCTCAAGTACATGCTGGATACCACTATTTGTATCTATACAATCAAAAATAAGCCTCAGATAGTGCGCGAAGCGTTTAATCAACATTCCGGGCAAATGTGCATCAGTTCTGTCACGCTGATGGAGCTGATTTACGGCGCGGAAAAGTCCGCCAGCCCAGCGAGAAATTTGCGTGAGGTTGAAGGGTTTACTGGCCGGTTAGAAGTACTGAATTATGACAGCGATGCTGCGGTTCAGACAGGGCAGATCCGTGCTGAGCTGGCAAAGGTGGGAAGGGCGATTGGTCCGTATGACAGTATGATTGCAGCGCATGCTCGTTCGCTCGCACTGGTTCTGGTTACAAACAACACCTGCGAGTTTGAGCGCGTTCATGGATTACGTCTGGAAAAGTGGAGCATCAGATAAAAAGCTTTCTGTATCATTTAGCTCAATGATACAGGAGTCAGGCATCCGCATCGGAGCTGTTCAGGTCGCTATTTACTCTTTACCTTTCGTTAGATCTCAATCCCGGTCCTGTCGCAGCAACAGATGCGGCTCACTTAACTATGCGGCGAATCTTTAGCCATCAGCATAACGTCCTCATAACGGCCGTTTCTGAATGCGGCGCCTTTCTAACCCTCCTCCCGGAAACCGAACTTCTTATAGAGGCCAATGGCGATTTCATTATCATGGAAGACTTCCAGGTCGATTTTTCTTACGGCCAGCCAGTCGAAGGAATAGGTGAGGCCAAATTTCATTAACGCTGAACCAACACCTTTTCCGGCAAAGGCGGGATCAACGCCGATGCCGAAGCTGACCACATGCCTTATGCGGACATTCTGCTAGGTATAAATTGTCAGCTCGCCAGCAACGATACCCTCAACCAGCGCCACAAAACCCAGCTTGCCTTGTCTGGCATAGGCAGAAAGTTTCTCTTTCCAGTATTCAAGTGAAGGGGAGGGAAGCTGTAGGGTGTTTGCCTGTACCTGGCTTTGACTGTAAATACGCTGGTAATGTTCTGCATCAGAAGGCTCTGCGCCGCGAATTTCCACCTGCATCAAATCACCCCTTTTCAGTGGCATAAGCCGTTTTCTCTTTATCCTGATACTGCATCTCATCGCATCTGGTGACAAGGTTATATAGCAAGTCCCGAATGTGCTGGTGGAAATTATGTGGGAAACAATGGACACGTGACCTGTCCGGTCAGGCAATTCACTCCACTGCGCTACGGATAAGTTGATAAGAAGATACTCAGGAATAAACCGTCGTGTTGGCAGGCTGGCGACTGTGGTTAACGGAGGGAGGGAAATTAAAAGTTTATATAGTTACAACATACTAAAGCGTGCAAAAAGGCCGCACTGATTGGCGACCGGTGAAGGTTTACAGCGCTGACACGGACGCAACAACGTGCTGAAAAACATAAGGATCGGAAAGCAGTTCAAACTGATCGTCATCAGGCCAGGTGACGGCAACCTGGTATTGCTCCCCGGCAAAGGCTTTGACCGCCGCAAGGTCTTCCCAGTAGGTTGCCAGGAAGAAATGTTCCCATTGATCCTGCGTCTCCCTGCGAACAAAAGCGCCCTGATTGCCTGGCGTACTCAGGGCGTGTTAAACGCCCGTCTTTTGCAGGTGGCTGGCGAAACCTTCCGCATATTTCAGTGGAACGCAGCCGTGCCATGTTCTGACGATCATTAATCCATCCTCCTGTTATAAAAGAGAATTAACCATAACACGATCGGCAAAAGCCTGGGGTTATCCGTGAGGGATTTTTTGCGCCCGCCAGTAATAAAAAAGGCTGCCCGCAGGGCAGCCTCAGAGCTTAGCGTAGACGATCGGCTTATTTAGTCAGTTCAGCAGAAACGTAGGCACGGTTATCAACGCGGGCGCCAGTGATTTTGTAGGATGCGCCTGCCTGCGTAGCCTGCTCGGCGATCTGCGCTTCGGCGGCTTCCAGAGTGGAAGCGGAAGCGGTAACGCTCTGTGCGAAGCTGCCAAAAGAGATCAGCGAAAGGGTAGCAACTGCAACGAAATTTTTGATGGTTTTCATGGTCATTTCCTGAGTAAGTTTGCGTAGTTGTAAGGCGTTCTGCCTTGATGTGGTAGATAATAAGCCTGAGCATGATTGATTAAAAGGTGATCTATTTGCTTAACTAACTCAGAAAATTTGAACAATATTTTGGGGGGTAGCTCTTAAGAAGAGCGGTTTAATGGAGAAACTGGGCATGCCGTCAGCCAGTGCATTAACGCTCTGGCTGAAGGTTGTAGAAGCGCTGCCAGCGAAGGCTGGCGCGTTATTTTTTGCAGTGGTCTGCGACTGAGGATAAAACAGGCTTAACCGGTTTGCTGGGTAACGGCAGTCGCTTTCACTGCGGGAAAGAGGCTGCCGTAGATTTCACTGATAAGTCTCTTATCCGAATCAATGTAGTTCTCCCGCTCAATGTATTGCAGCGCTTCTTCCGCATGTGCCGTAGCCGTCCTGAGGTAGAGTTCTGGCCAGCCCCGGGCAAGCATCGCCAGTGATTTAACGACCCTGATCTGTACCTCCCGCATGGCGGCGCCGTCTCGCGCAACGGGCGAGAAAAAATCATCAAACAGGCTGTTAATGCAGAGGGGCGCAATATGAATCATTGGATAGCGCACCTCGGTTTTCTGCTCCAGATGACGTCCATACTCTGACAATATCCTTACGGCACGGCCAATAACATCAATGGCGGTGCCGGGATCGTTTACTGCCGGAGAGAGCGCGCGACAGGCGATTTCAGCCATTACGCATAAGCAGAACCTGGGGTCCTGACTGAATGAGCGGGCATCGGCAATGCTGTATGCGGAGAGTAACTGCCGGCAGAGCTCAGGCGTTGCGCTCCCGGTCACATACATCGCCGGCAGGGACGGATGCATAAAGCTGCCGGGCTGGGCGACAAGATAAATGTGCTCAGGGCTGTCCGCGAGCGACGCCGCCAGGCTGCCGATATCGATGTGTTCGACGTAGCCGGTTTTCTCAGGGTAGATAGCTTTGGTGCCGGCAGGTTGGGTGCCATGCTCAAGCCAGGGATAGCCTCCGAGAAAGGGATCCTGCGCACGGTTAATAAACGTTTTTATCGCCGCATTTTCCACGGTGGCGGTCGTCTCGCCCACTTGGCCAAGCGAGGTAAGATGCTGTATCCAGCGTAATAGCGTAATCACTATCAGTGCGATCACGATCAGGGTCACGGCAAATAAGATCACCCGTCCCTGACTACCATAAGCCCCCATATTAAGAGCGATAATGCCGACCAGGCTGAAGAGGAAGGAGCCGATAAAAGTGGCGAGCACGTTCTGCGTCGTTACATCTTCGACAACAAGACGGGTGGCGCGCGGCGTGACGTTGGTAGTGGCAGAACCATAAGCCGAAACCATGATGCTCAGTGAAAAAGTCGTTACGGCCAGCATGCTGGATGCCAGAATATTAAGGATATGGTCAACGGTTTCAGCGCCGATCTTTATCGAGACGGAGAGGGGGATCATCGATTTAAAAAGAATCGACACTAACGCCGTAATCACTGCGGCGATGGCGAAAAGCGCAGCCCGGAACCAGAGCTTCCTGAACGTTTGTCCCAGCAGCCACTGCCAGCGAGAGATCATCGTTATTCCCTTTTTTATTTTTTATAGAAAAAGTGAGAACGCCGCCCCGGAGGCGGCGTCGGGGTTATTAATAAAGTGCCGGCTCCGGGAACAGGGCCTGCTCGTAAAGACGCAAAAAGCATCGTCCCTGATAGCTCGGCCCGCGCCGTCCATGGCGCGGGACGCTTTACTCCCAGTCACTGTTCCCGGCGCTTTACTTTTGTCAGTAGTCTGGAACGCCGCCCCGGAGGCGGCGTCCTGTTATCAGCGACGCTGGCGCGATACAATCCCAGCGCTGCGCCAGACGTTATCAGTGCAGCAGGAAAATCGTCGCCAGCCCTAAAAAGATAAAGAAGCCGCCGGTATCCGTCAGTGCAGTGATCAGCACGCTGGAGCCGACTGCGGGATCGCGCTTCATTTTGATCATGAAAAGCGGGATCAGAACGCCCATTAGCGCAGCCAGTAAAAGATTGAGCACCATCGCCAGCATCATGACGCCGCCCAGGTTGATATTGCCGTACATCGCCCAGGTGACGCCGCCCATTATCCCTCCCCAGAAGAGCCCGTTGATTAACGCCACGCCGAGTTCACGACCAATCAGAAATTTGAAGTTACCCGGCTCCACCTGGTGCAGCGCCAGCGCCCTGACGATCATGGTAATGGTCTGATTCCCGGTATTGCCGCCAATTCCCGCCACAATAGGCATCAGCGTGGCCAGCGCGACCAGCTGCGAAATCGTGTCTTCAAACAGGCCAATCACCCTGGAGGCGACAAATGCAGTACAGAGGTTAAGGGCAAGCCATGTCCAGCGGGTACGTACGGCTTTCCTGACCGGAGCGAAGACATCCTCGTCGGGGTTAACGCCGCCCATTTTACGGATATTGCTGTCGTTGACTTCGTTGACCAGATCCATCACATCTTCGATAGTGACGCGCCCCATCAGTTTGCCTTTGGCATCAATAACCGCGGCGGAGATCAGGTTATAGCGCTCGAACGCCCCCGCCGCATCTTCGGCCTTATCATCAATCAGAAAGGTCGTGGGGTGGGAGTTCATTACTTTTACCACCGGCGTGCTGGGCTTATTCATCAGGATGGCGGTCAGCGGCAGTTCACCCAGCAATCTGTTCTTTTTATCGGTGATAAAAAGCTTATCGGTGCCGTCGGGAATCGACTTTTTTCGTCGCAGGAACCGTTGTACGGTCGCAAGGGTGACGTCTGCCCGTACGGTGACCAGCTTAAAGTCCATGATGCGGCCAACGCGGTCGCGGTCAAAATGGACGGTTTCCAGCACGCGCGAACGCTGCGCGGGATCGAGCGAGGTCAGCAGGCGACCGGTTAAATCACGTGAAAGGTATTTGGCAAGATAGACCTGATCGTCAATATCGAGCGGGGCGATGGCCCGCAGCAGGTCGCGATCGCTCATCTCCTCGATCAGGCTTTCCCAGACGCTCTCCGAGGCCTCAACCAACACCATCCCGCGGCGTTCGGTGCTAATCAGCTGCCACAGCGCCAGACGTTCATCTTCGGGCAGAGCTTCAAGCAGGTCCGCAAGGTCAGCGGCGTGAAGCAGCGGAATATACTGCCTGATCTCTTCCGCCTGCTCTTCATGCGCGCTCGCCTCGGCTGCCGTTTCTTTGAGCGGGCGTTTAAGCAAAGTATCGACGAGGTCATTATCGTTCAGCAGAAGATTGAGGATACGGTTACGGATTTCAGACAGTTGCTGAGCATGAGATAAAGCGACAGACATAAAAATTCCCTTGGGCCTGACAAAAAACGGGCTGAGCAATAAGTATTGCTTAAAACGGGCATAAGTGGCGATTAAGTCACAATTTTTCAGGCAATGTTACGCGGGGAAACCGACAGGCGGCACTACCTGGTGACGGCGGCTGGCGCGGGGACGTCCTGTTTTTTTTGCTGATGGTGTTCAATCGCGCCGGGGACAACAAAGATTAACCGGCCAGCCAGGATAATAAAGCTGACGAGCAGTACGATACGGGTCATCTGACTGGTTTTTTTACGTTTAAAAAGTGGCATAGCGCTGTTCACGCGGTGTTCCTGAAGTAAGCCCGTAGGCGGTAGCGCAATTTACGCACAGCCGCGGGGTAAGGTCAACGGTGCTGGCGGCTTAAGCGAGATCAGGCTGTGAATCTCTAGCCTGGCAGGCAAACCCTCACATTTCTCTAAACGCGCTTCCTGTTAAGCGTAAAAGCGTCGGGATCTTTGTTCCAGATCAATTCTGGACGCGCAATTATGCATACTATGGCGCAAAAATGGTTAACCGACCCTGCCCGAAGCCCGCTTCAGGAACGCTATTCACCATCGGATCACATGAAAATCACCGTCTGGCTTAAACGCTTTAGCAAGAGCACATGGGGGCTCCCTCTCTTTCTGCCTCTCGCCATGATGCCGCTCTCCATCCTGCTCTCCGTCCGGCTGTGGATGCCTGAAGGCTACGTTTACCTGATCTATCTGCCGCTGGCGATGATGGTCGCGATGCTGCTTATTTATGACTGGCGCGCCTTTCCGGGTATTCTGGTGGCGCTGCTCGGTTACTACTTTCATCGCTATCCGCCGGGGACGGCGACGGTGATTGTGGGCATCTATCTGCTTGTTCTGTTCATCTGCTGGGGCGGATACAAAATGCAGATGGGGCGCCGCTGGTGCGCGGATGACGGTGAACTGAAACTGATGCCGGCTCGCCTTTTCTGGCTGGCTTTTTTGATCCCGACCCTGCTGACGCTCTTTTTGCAGCTGATGGCTGCCGTAGGTCTGCTGCCGCTCAGCCACTCGATATTTTTCCGCCATGCTTTCTCACTCTCTATGCTGCTCAACTATCAGGCCGTGCTGCTCTCCTGCCTGACCATGATTCAGCTCTGCTATTTTGTGATCCGCTGCCTGCGTAACCCCACATTTTCCCGGCTCCTTTACGCCCGGATGAGAAGGCAGCTTGCGCCTGACGTCAGGCTACATGAATTTATCGTATGGGGCTGTCTGGTCATTTTTTTACTGGGCTTGCTGCTTCAGTTTGATGACCGGGAGGAAAACCTGCTGGCGACGGATTATGGTTTGCCGCTGCTGCTGCCTCTTATGCTCTGGTCCGCCCTGCGTTTCGGCTATCTTTTTACCTCAGTCAGCTGGGCGCTGCTGCTGTTGCTGCTTTATCAGCTGCGCGACCGCTTTCTCAGCCCGGTCACCGATCCCTATCATCTGGCCGTTATGTCAGCCAATCTGCTGGTCTTTACCCTGACAATTTTACTGATGGCGGCTGTCAGCACGCGCCAGCGTTATGCGCTCAGCAAAGCGAAAAAGGTCGCGCTACTCGATCCGGTGATGGGTTTACCCAACCTGCGCGCCCTGAACCAGGATCTGGCGTGCGCTTCCCAGTCCACGCTCTGCTTTCTGAGCATTCCCGATCTTGACCGCCTCAGCAGAACCTATGGTCTGCAAATGCGTATTCAGTATGAGCGCAGCCTGGCGGGGCATCTGATGCCCGATCTTTTACCGGGCGAGAAGGTTTATCTGCTGCCGGGCGTGGATTTAGTGATAAGGCTGGATCTCGAAGGGCACCTGGCGAGAATCGAGAAAATAGCGGCCCGCCTCAGGGATTATTATCTGACCTGGGACGGGCTGCCGATCCATCCGGCGGTCGGGATGAGTTACTGTATCGTTCGACCTCCGCTCAATCATCTGCATGAACTGCTCGGCGAGCTGAGCACCATGGCTGAGTATGCGCTCAGAAGCGGACAGGTGGAGAGTCTGCAGCAGAACAGCCCAAGGCTGGTGCAGCGACGCATCAGTGAGAAGATTGCGCTGCTGAATGAGATCCAGAGCGCATTGCGCCATGATGGCTTCCAGCTGATGGCGCAGGAGATCCGAGGCGTCCGCGGAGACGTTTATTATGAAATTCTGCTGCGTATGGAAGACAGCGATGGCGTCCTGATTAAACCCGAGGGTTTTGTTCCCATCGTCAACGAATTCGGGCTGACCTGGGAGCTTGATCGCTGGGTGATCCAGCACAGCCTGGCCTTTATCGACCGCCACCGTGAAACGCTGCCGGGTATCAGGATCGCCATTAATCTGTTTGCCGCCAGCCTCTGTCGCCCGCAGCTGATCAGGGAGATAGAGGAGTATCTGCGGACGTACAATATCGAACCCTGGCAGCTTATCATTGAGGTTGAAGAATCCCCTCTGCTGACAGACTCCCGCTGGGGGAATAGCGCGATAGTCCAGCTGCGCAAGCTTGGCTGTCGTGTCGCGATTGATGATTTCGGCAGCGGCTACGCCAGCTACACCCGGCTGAAAGCGATCCAAGTCGATATGCTGAAAATAGACGGAGAGTTTGTCCGCAATATGCTCAGTAACAGCCTGGATTACCAGATTATTGAATCGATCTGTGTGATCGCCCGGCTTAAGCGGATGCAGGTCATCGCCAAAAACGTGGAGACAAGCGAAGCGGAATCGCTTTTAGGGCAGCTCGGCGTGGATTACCTGCAGGGAGTTCACATCAGCAAACCCTGCGCGCTTGGCGAGCTGGTGGCGCTGAAGGAAAAGGAGGCCGGGGCCTCCTCCAGGGTCAGCTAGGCTTTGATCTGCTCTTTCTGCGCCAGCAGCGTGGCAAAGCGCAGAGGGATGCGGTTGCCATGCTCGTCGGTGCGATGCAGCTGTCCGACGTGCTCGTTGTATTTAATGATGTGCCATTTACGGTAGTAATCACTCAGCTCACCGGACTTAAAAGCGAAGGGAAAGCCCTGATCGCAGGGGTAGTCCTCAGTGTCCATCGCCGCGACAATCAGGTTATACCCGCCTCTTACCGTACTTGCCTGCATATCGGCTATCAGCTGCGGAATGGTTTCCGGCTTCAGAAACATCATCACCACCGTGGAGAGCACAAAATCCCAGGCGCCGTTAAAGCGCAGCGCATTGAGATCCTTCTGCGCCGTCTGGATCCGGGTCAGATTTTCATCCGTCACGATCTGATCCAGCCGCGCCAGGCTGGCGGGATTGAGATCCCATGCCGTCACGTCAAAGCCTTTCAGGTTGAGGTAGAGCGAGTTCCGTCCGTTACCGCAGCCTAAATCGAGCGCCCGCCCAGGCGGGATCAGCGAAACCGCCTCAACCACTTCGGAGTGCGTGGCGGTAAGCTGATACTTTTCGGTGTAGTAGTTATCGGGTAATAAAGCGCTCATAGTTATCCGTTAGGTTCTTCCTGAATCATCAGCTGCCAGCCGGTCACCTCTTTCCAGTAGCTCTGTTCACGCTCAAGATCGAGCTGAACCAGCGTGTTCTGGCTGAAATAATCCTGCGGAAAAGTGAGCGTCCAGTGGCCATCATCGGTTTCCAGCTTCAGCGTTTCAGGACGGGAAGTGGCCTGACGCTGATTATTCAGCAGCGCCCCCAGCCGCAGAAGAAAGATGAGCGGCAGAAACTGTTTTTTCTTGAACAGCGTCAGGCGCGGCATATCATCAATCTTCACGCCTTTGCGGTGATAACGTACCAGCGTCGCGAGCAGCGTTTGCTGATCCTGATTAAAACCCGGCATATTGGTGTTTTGCAGGATATAGGATGAGTGGCGCTGAAGGCCGCTGTGGTTGATGGTTAAGCCTACCTCATGCAGCATGGCGGCCCACTTCAGCAGGGCAGCAAGCTGAGGATTCGCCTGCTTTGCGTTCTGGTCCCGCCACTGAAGATAGAGTTGCTCGGTGGTGTCCAGAACGCGCTTTGCCTGATCGCTGTCGATGGCGTAATGATTCGCCAGGCTCTGCGCGGTGCGGCTGCGGATATCCTGGTGACGGAAGCGCCCCTCCATCTCATAGAGTACGCCTTCCCGCAGTGCGCCATCGGAAAGGCGCAGTTCGCGAATGGCGAGCGCGTCAAAGACGCCGCAGAGGATCGCCAGGCCCGGCACAAAGACCGCTTTTCGCTCCTCTGAGAGGCCGGGCAGGCTGAGCGAGTCAAAGGATTTAAACCGGATCATCTCGTCATAGAGTTTTTCCAGCCGCTCCGGGGTGATCAGCTTCTCTTTTTCGCCCATCGCCAGCAGCACTTCGCAGGCGGCCTTGATGGTGCCTGAGGCGCCGAGCGCGTACTGCCAGCCCTGAAGACGGTACTGCCAGGCGAGCGTCTCCAGCTTCTGCGTCGCCGCAAGGCGCGCCCGCCGGAAATTCTCTTTACTGATGACGCCCGCCGGGAAATAGATATTGGCAAAGCTGACGCAGCCCATACGACGGCTTTCGACCAGCCTGGGATCGAAGTCTTCGCCAATCACCAGCTCGGTCGAGCCGCCGCCGATGTCGATAACCAGCTTGCGCCCTTTTTCCGGCTGGGTATGCGCCACGCCCATAAAGATCAGCCGCGCTTCCTCATGGCCGGAAATCACCTCAATCGGATAGGGGATCACATCGGCCGCCCGGCGCAGAAAATCCTCGGCGTTCACCGCCTGGCGCAGCGTGTGGGTGCCCACAATGGTGACGTTCGCCGGGCTGAACCCCTGCAAACGCTCCGCAAAAAGCGCCAGACAGCTCAGCCCACGCTGGATCGCTTCCTCGCCCAGCACGTTATTATGATCCAGGCCGTCGGCCAGATGGACCCGCTGCTTTAACCTGCCGAGTACCTGCATGGCACCGTCCACCACGCGGGCAATCACCATATGAAAACTGTTCGAGCCTAAATCGATGGCCGCGAACTCCTGCGGTTTGGGCGTATTTTTCTGGGTTATTGGCATAGTGAGTTAGTCAGGTTGTTCCAGCGTTTTAATGTAATCGTAAATAGCCAGCTGCGCGCGCACCTTGCGGCGATTGCCGCGCGGAACATACCGGTTACTCAGCTCTTTGTCTACGAAGCGGGCCTTAAGCGTATCACTTAAGAGGATGGCAATAATATCCAGCACGCGCTGTTTCAGAATTGGGTCAAGGATGGAGACCGCCACTTCGATACGATAATCGATATTGCGCGTCATCCAGTCGGCGGAGGAGAGAAACACTTTTTTATCGCCGCCGTTCTCAAAAATATAGACGCGATCGTGCTCAAGATAGCGATCCACGATGCTGATCACGCGAATATTGTCGCTGATGCCTTCCAGATTGGGGATAAGCGAGCACATGCCGCGCACCAGCAGATTGACTTTCACGCCCACGCTTGAGGCGGTATAGAGACGATCGACCAGCCCTTTATCCACCAGGTTATTGATCTTAAGCGTGATCGCCGCCGGGATCCCGTTCTGCGCGTTAGCGATCTCGTTATCAATAAACTGATAGAGCATCTGGCGTGAGTTCTGCGGCGACACCATCAGATGTTCAAAGCTGACCGGGCGATAGGGGTTTTCAATAAAGTTAAACACGCGGCGGACTTCATTAGTAATGCGCGCATCGGCGGTCAGCAGGGAATAGTCGGTATAGATACGGGCGGTTTTTTCGTTAAAGTTCCCGGTGCCGATATGGGCGTAGCGCGCCACTTCACCGTTCTCACGGCGCGATATCAGAAACAGCTTGGCGTGGATCTTCAGGCCCGGCGCCGAGAAAATAACGTGGACGCCCGCTTCGGTCAGCCGCTTCGCCCAGTGAATGTTCGCCTCTTCATCAAAACGCGCCTGCAGCTCCACCACCACGGTCACTTTTTTACCGTTATAGGCCGCATGGATCATCGCATCGATAATGCGGGAGTTCTTGGCTACGCGGTAAATATTGATCTTGATGGCCAGCACGGCGGGGTCGAAGGAAGCCTGACGCAGCAGCTCCAGAACGTGCTCAAAGGTATGGTATGGATAGTAGAGCAGCACGTCGCGGTTACGGATGGCATCAAAGCCGTTGCGGAAGCGATCGAACCAGATATGGCGTAGCTGAGGCAGCGGTTTATTTACCAGGTTCGCCTTGCCCACGTTCGGAAAGCTGATGAAGTCCTTAAAATTATGGTAGCGGCCGCCGGGAACGATAGAGTCGTAGTTGGAGATATTCAGCTTCTTGCGCAGCATCTCCACCATCGCATCCGGCATATCGCGCTGGTAGACGAAGCGCACCGGCTCTGCCGTCAGGCGCTGCTTCAGGCTGGAGGACATCAGTTCGAGCAGGCTCGACTCCATCTCCGTAACCAGATCGTACTCCGCATCGCGCGTCATCTTCATTGAATAGGCGTTCAGGGCGTCGTAGTCAAAGAAGCCGCGAAAAATATCGCCCAGGCAGTAGCGCAGGATGTTATCCAGCAAAATCATCGGCTTACGCCGGCGCGGCGTTTCCGGCGGCAGATTAACGAAGCGGGGCACTTTATCCGACGGGATTTCGAGCAGCGCATAGTTGATCTCTTCGCCGCGAATGATCTCGACCGCCAGATAGGTGTAATCATCCTTCAGGAACTCGATCAGATCGGTGTCGTGGTTAATCAGAATCGGCGTAATATGCTGGCGGAGTTCATGCTTGAAATAGTGCCGCAGCCAACTCTGCTGGTTCGGAGAAAGCTGGCGTTCGTTGATCAAAAAGATCTGATTGCGCGCCATCTCCAGCAGAAGATCGTTATAAAGGCCATCAAACTCCTGGTCAGCCTTCAGCACCCGCGCCTGAATTTTTTTTAGCAGATGGCGTGGGGGAGAGGAGGTGCCCTGTTCTTCCCCGATAATGATGCGGCGTTTCAAATCGGCGAAGCGGACTTTATAAAATTCTTCAAGGTTATTGGAGTAAATTCCCAGAAAACGCATGCGCTCAATCAGCGGATTCGTTTTGTCTGCCGCCTCCTGTAATACGCGTTCGTTAAAGGACAACCAGCTTAACTCTTTTTCTATATATAGCTTTTCCTGACCCATTTTTACTCCGTATGCTGATTCAGGACCTGATTCGCCTGTGACCGGTCATTGTCTCACCTCATTATGGCGAGAGTATGGCAACAAAGTCCAACGGACATTGTTGATTGTCTTATTAACCACATACGGGCAACATAGCGGCTTCTGGCATAACGGAAAGCGACCTGAAGTATGAGCCCAACCCCCATTCCCGCGCAGTTTAACGACGGCCGCCGCCGGTTTATCGATCGGCTGACGCGGCGCGTGGTAATGGCATGCGGGCTGGCGATCCTGCTGGTTATGCTGCTGCTCTTTGTCTGGCTGATCTGGGTTGTCGTGCCGCTGTTTGCCTCGCCCGCCATCAGCAGCAGCCAGACGATCGCCCTCAGCCAGACGCGACCTGCCATCGCCATGGGCATGGATGACGGACAGCAGTGGGGATGGCGCATCGATAACTACGGAGAGGGGAGCTTTATTCCTCTCGCGGGCCAGCCCTCTTCAGCGCCGTTAACGCTGGTCGGAAGCCTCACCGATGCCGCGATAACGCCCGATAACCGTAGCGTGCTGCTGAACAGCGCAGCGGGCATGTTACTGGTGGAGCCCGATTTTCACGGTACCGAACCACGCTGGAAGTTTCCGCTGGGTGACCGACCGCTGGCGGCCCCGGCCCTGCGTTCGGCGCCGCTGAGCCTCGCCCATCCCGATGCGCAAAAATGGCTGGTGGCGCAGGCTAACCCTGAGCGTATCACGCTTCAGCAATTCCAGCTTTCCCGGCCGCCGTTAAGTTTCAGCGTGAACGCCAGCGGCGTCACGCAGCTGCTGCTGGCGCCCGACGGCAGGCTGCTTTTTGCCCTGTCGGAAAACACGTTACGCGTCTGGCGGATAACCCCTGAGGGGCTGTCGCTGCGTGACACGCATACGCTGACCCAGTCACCGAAAATGATGAGCCTGCTCAGCGGCGGCAGTTCGCTGCTGATTGCGGATGAAAAGGGCATCGCCCAGTGGTTCGATATCGCCACGGAAACCGGCCCGCACCTGCGGCAGATTCGCTACTTTGCCGGTTCCTCCGCCGGGCCTCTGCTATTCAGCGAGGCGCACCGCCGCGTCTTTGCCACGCTAAGCGAGGCGGGAGCGCTGTCGCTCTTTGCCAGTAAGCAGCAGGGCGCGATTTTTTCACACCAGCTGGCGCCTGGCGTACTGAATGCCGTTTTTGCCCCACGCGGCGACGGGCTGCTGGTTGAACGGCAGGGCTACTGGGAGCATTCAGGGCTTGCTAATCCCTGGCCAGATATCAGCTGGCAAAGCCTGTGGCAAAAGGTATGGTACGAGCACTATCCCGCACCGGATTATGTCTGGCAGTCCACTTCGGCGAACGATGATTACCAGGGGAAATTCAGCCTGGTGCCGGTGGTGGTGGGCACGCTGAAAGCGGCCGGGCTGGCGATGCTGTTCGCCACCCCGCTGGCGCTGGCCGCGGCGATGTATACCGCCTGGTTTATGGCGCCAGGGCTGCGCCGCTGGGTTAAACCGGCAATTGAGATGATGGGCGCGTTGCCCAGCGTGGTGATCGGTCTGATTGCCGGATTGTGGCTGGCGCCACAGCTGGCGGACCGGCTGCTGGGCGTGCTGCTGCTCCCGCTGGCGCTGGCTGGTGTACTGCTTTTCTGCGGCTGGGCCTCACAGCGGCTGCCGCCGATCTGGCGCAGGCGTCTCTGCGCGGAGGGACGGGAAATCTGGCTGCTGCTGCCGCTGCTGCTGCTGGTGGCGCTCTTCTGTCTGTGGCTGCTGCCGTCGATTGAGCATTTTCTTTTCAGCGAGCGGCTGGCCGACCGGCTGGGCGACTACCAGCAGCGCAATCTGCTGATCGCCGGCGTGGCGATGGGCTTTGCGCTGGTGCCGCTGATCTTCACCCTGGCGGAAGATGCGATCTTCAGCGTGCCCGCAGCCCTGGGACAGGGCTCGCTGGCGCTGGGCGCGACGCCCTGGCAGACGCTGACGCGGGTGGTGCTGCCCGGCGCCTCTGCCGGGATCTTTGCCGCGCTGATGATCGGTTTTGGCCGGGCGCTGGGAGAAACGATGATTGTGCTGATGGCAACCGGTAATACCCCCGTCACTGAAGGCGGCCTGTTTGAAGGCGTGCGCAGCCTGGCGGCTAACGTGGCGATTGAGATGCCGGAAGCGGCCGCCGGCAGCGGGCACTACCGCATTCTGTTTTTGAGCGCGCTGGTGCTGCTGATCTTCACGCTTATCGTCAACACGCTGGCCGAGCTGATTCGCCAGCGGCTGCGCAGGCGTTATGGTCAGCAGGAGGGGCAGGGATGAGCGCGGCCAGTAAAAACGATCGCTGGCGCTGGCTGACGGGCGGGGCCGTCGCAGTCAGCCTGCTCGCGTTTACGCTGCTGATAGCCCTGCTGGGCTGGCAGGGGCTGCGCTATTTCTGGCCGCACCCCGTCACGCTCTTTACCCTTCAGCAACCGGTCGGAACGACACAGCTGCTGGGAGAAATCGTACAGTCGCAGGTTGTCTCGCGGGAGCGGCTGGCCGCCAGCGGTATGCCTGACACGGAGGCGCTACCGGATGAGGTTAAGCGCTATCTGATCAAAACCGGCAACCGGGATTTTGCCAAATCCGATTTTCACAGCGTGCTCAGCAGCCGCATTATTCAGCGGGAGCGGCCTGCGGGCGCGATCGTCCTGCAAAGGCGCGTGGGCGGCATGGCCTACGGCTGGTTTGATGGCCTGCTGGAAAAGGGGCAGCCGCTGGTGGCAAAGGATCTGGCGCTGACGCTCCAGGATCGCATTAAACAGACCCGTGAGCGGCAGGCGGAGGCCGACAGGCTGCGCCAGGTCAGCATGGCTCGCCTTAACAGCGAAATGCGCAAGCTGGCGTTACATCGCCAGCAGTTACAGGGCGCGGGCGAATACAGCGCTCAGGCAGAATCGATTTATCAGGCGGACAACGCGGAGCTACAGCGCCAGTTTACCCAGCGCGCCCGGCAATTGCAGGAGCTGGGCAGCGAAATCGAGCGTACGGTACTGGTTCTGCGCGATGTCAACGGTCAGCAACATCAGATCCCGCTGAACCAGATCCTGGCCGCCTGGTCACCCAATACCATGAGCTACGGCGAGAAGTGGCAGCACTTTGCCCGGCAGCTCTGGCATTTTGTCAGCAACTCACCCGGCGACAGCCTCGGGAACAGCGGCGTATTTCCGGCCATTTTCGGCACGGTGCTGATGGTGCTGCTGATGTCGATCGTAGTGATGCCGCTGGGCGTTATTGCCGCCATCTGGCTACATGAATATGCCGGGAACAGTCTGATAACCCGGTTAGTGCGCATTGCCGTGGTGAATCTGGCGGGCGTGCCCTCCATCGTTTACGGCGTCTTTGGCCTGGGCTTTTTTGTCTGGCTGATAGGCGGAAGCCTGGATAAGCTCTTCTTCTCCTCCTCCTTACCTGCGCCAACCTTTGGCACGCCGGGGCTGCTCTGGGCGTCGCTGACGCTGGCGCTGCTGACGCTGCCGGTGGTGATTGTCGCCACCGAAGAGGGGCTGTCGCGCATTCCCCCGTCGCTGCGGCAGGGCTCGCTGGCGCTGGGCGCGACGCGGGCGGAAACGCTGTGGCACGTCACGCTGCCGCAGGCGGTACCGGCAATGCTCACCGGCCTGATCCTGGCCGTTGCAAGGGCGGCGGGCGAAACGGCGCCGCTGATGCTGGTGGGCGTGGTGAAAATGGTGCCGGAGCTGCCGGTGGATGCCGTTTTCCCCTATCTGCATCTTGACCGTAAATTTATGCACCTTGGGTTCCAGATCTATGACCTGGCCTTCCAGAGTCCGGATGCCCAGGCGGATCGGCCGCTGGTCTTTGCCACCGCGCTGCTGCTGGTCCTGATTATTTTGTCGCTCAATCTGCTGGCGATGGGGCTTCGCCACCGCCTGCGCGAGCGTTATCGCGCGCTGATGAGCTGAACCTGACTGTGAGAGAACTGTAATGGCTGACGATCTGGACAGCGCCCTGGTGCTGGAAAACCTTTCGCTGTGGTATGGCGATAAACAGGCGCTGAACGGCATCAGCATGGCGGTGCCGAAAAACCGGGTCACCGCCCTGATTGGCCCTTCCGGCTGTGGTAAATCGACGCTGCTGCGCTGCGTTAACCGCATGAACGATCTGATCGATGGCTGCCGGACCGGGGGCGAGATTTTGCTGAATGGCGAATCAATCCTCAATCCGCGCCAGGATCTGGCCGCGCTGCGCCGCCGGGTCGGCATGGTTTTCCAGCGCCCGAATCCCTTCCCCAAAACGATTTATGAAAACGTGGTCTACGGGCTGCGTTTGCAGGGCGTGCGCGATCGCCGCGTGCTGGATGAGACGGTAGAACGGGCGCTACGCGCCGCGGCGCTGTGGGGGGAAGTGAAAGATAACCTCTGGCAGAATGCGCTGACCCTCTCCAGCGGGCAGCAGCAGCGGCTGGTGATCGCCAGAGCGATTGCCATTGAGCCGGAAGTGCTGCTGCTCGACGAGCCGACCTCGGCGCTGGATCCGATCTCCACGCTGGTGATAGAAGAGTTGATGAGTACGCTGAAGCAGCACTTTACGCTGATTCTGGTGACGCACAATATGCAGCAGGCGGCGAGGGTTTCTGATTACACGGCGTTTATGCATCAGGGAAACGTGGTGGAGTTTGATGAAACGGACGCGATCTTTACCACGCCGAAGCAGCGGCGGACGGAGGATTACATTACCGGGCGCTACGGCTGAAAAAAAGGGTGAATCAGCGATTCACCCTTAGCGGACAGCTTGTCAGTATCGTGGCCGGGATCACTCCCAGGCATGGCCTTCAGGCGGCAGCTTTATCCCGTCCAGCCAGGCCGCGTCGTCCCGCATGGCCAGACGGCCTTCCAGGAACCATCCCACCACCAACGGATAGATAGCGTGTTCCTGATGCTGAACGCGCGCGTTAACCTCATCTTCCGTATCGTCAGCAAATACCGGCACCTTCGCCTGAAGGATCACCGGTCCGCCATCAAGCTGGTCGGTGACGAAATGCACCGATGTGCCGTGCTCTTCGTCGCCGTTCTCGATCGCCTGACGGTGCGTGTGCAGGCCGGGATACTTCGGCAGCAGGGAAGGGTGGATATTCAGCATCCGGCCCGCGTAGCGCGCGACAAAGGCGGGGCTGAGAATGCGCATATAGCCCGCAAGCACCACCAGATCGGGCGCGTAAGCGTCGATCTCCTGCATCAGCTGGCGATCGAAGGCTTCACGATCGGCGAACTGCGAGGCCGCCAGCGCGTGGGCGGGAACGCCCGCCTCACGCGCCCGCGTCAGGCCGTAAGCGTCCGCCTTATTGCTGAACACGGCGGCGACGCTGCCGGGGATGCGTCCCTGCTGACAGGCGCTCAGCAGCGCCCCAAGGTTGCTACCCTGTCCGGAGATCAGCACCACCAGCCGCTTCATGCGTTGATGACCACACGTTCATCGGCGCTGGATGCCTTGATCGTGCCGATTTTCCACGCGGTTTCGCCCGCTTCCTGCATCAGCTGGATCGCTTTATCCGCTTCGCTGGCGCCGAGCGCAATGACCATGCCGACGCCGCAGTTAAAAGTACGGTACATTTCAAAGCGGCTGACGTTGCCCGCCTGCTGCATCCAGCTGAATACGGCTGGCCACTGCCAGCTCGACTCGGATAGCACCGCCTGGGTATTCTCCGGCAGCACGCGGGGAATATTCTCCCAGAAGCCGCCGCCGGTCAGGTGACAGATGGCGTGAACGTCGACCTGCTCAATCAGGCTGAGGATATTTTTTACGTAGATGCGGGTTGGGGCGAGCAGGTGATCCGCAAGCGGTTTCCCTTCCAGCTGCGTGGTTTCCGGATCGGTCTGGCTGACCTCCAGAATCTTACGCACCAGTGAGTAACCGTTGGAGTGAGGGCCGCTGGAGCCGAGGGCAATCAGTACGTCGCCATCCTGCACCTTGCTGCCGTCAATGATTTCTGATTTTTCCACCACGCCGACGCAGAAGCCCGCCACGTCATAATCTTCGCCGTGATACATCCCCGGCATTTCCGCAGTCTCGCCGCCAACCAGCGCGCAGCCGGACTGGGAGCAGCCTTCCGCAATGCCGGTAATCACGCTGGCGGCGATATCCACGTCCAGCTTGCCGGTCGCATAGTAGTCGAGGAAGAAAAGCGGCTCGGCCCCCTGTACTACCAGGTCATTGACGCACATCGCAACCAGATCGATACCGATGGTATCGTGACGTTTCAAATCCATAGCGAGACGCAGCTTGGTGCCGACGCCATCGGTGCCGGAGACCAGCACAGGCTCGCGGTATTTTTGCGGCAGCGCACAAAGCGCGCCGAAACCGCCCAGTCCGCCCATCACTTCCGGACGACGGGTCTTTTTCACCACGCCTTTGATACGATCGACTAACGCATTGCCCGCGTCGATGTCTACGCCGGCGTCTTTGTAGCTGAGAGAGGTTTTGTCGGTCACTGCGAAATCCCCACGCGGTTTGCGGTTGGTGGTTAGTATAAAGCGCGGCAATTCTATCAGCGCAGGCAAACGTTTGCGAGTGCCTTCTTTGACGCATTGCGGATTGCTGAATTTTAGCCAATTCTTATTAAATAGGGCAGGATTTTGCCGAAGTTGCATTAAGTGATATGGCGTAGCGCAGAAAGGGCGCTATAATCTCGCGATTTTTTTTTGCAGCTTAACACTCCGGGAGTAAAACAATGAAGATCGTGGAAGTCAAACACCCGCTGGTCAAACATAAACTGGGCCTGATGCGTGAACATGACGTAAGCACCAAGCGTTTTCGTGAACTTGCCTCTGAAGTGGGAAGCCTGCTGACTTATGAAGCGACCTCCGATCTGGAAACCGAGACGGTAACCATCGAAGGCTGGAACGGCCCTGTCTCTATTGAGCAGATCAAGGGTAAAAAGATCACCGTAGTGCCGATCCTGCGTGCGGGCCTGGGCATGATGGAAGGCGTGCTGGAGCACGTACCGAGCGCCCGTATCAGCGTGGTTGGCGTCTACCGCGATGAAGAGACGCTGGAGCCGGTGCCTTACTTCCAGAAGCTGGTTTCCAATATTGAAGAGCGTATGGCGCTGGTAGTCGACCCGATGCTCGCCACCGGCGGTTCGATGATCGCTACTATCGACCTGCTGAAAAAAGCGGGCTGCACCAGTATCAAGGTGCTGGTGCTGGTCGCGGCGCCGGAAGGGATCGCCGCGCTGGAGAAGGCGCATCCGGACGTGGAGCTCTACACCGCCTCGGTGGATCAGGGTCTGAATGAGAAGGGCTATATCATTCCGGGACTTGGCGACGCGGGCGATAAGATCTTCGGAACCAAATAAGCATGATCCAGCCTGTTTTACTTGGCATTCTGAAACCCGGCACTGCCCGGACAAGATGCTTTAGCATTTTGAACGTTTGCAACACGGTCCGCAGGGCGAGCAACGCGAATAATCCTCACGGACTTGGTGTACGCTGCGCTTCCTGTGTGCTGTCAGGGGCCAGACTGATGGCGGCGATAACGGCTGGACTAAAACCGCTAATCCGTCTTTACGGGTTAAACAGATAGATTAAGTCTTAAGCCGACCGCAGCGTCGGCTTTTTATTGGGTAAAATAAAGAGGATATTATGACGCGTCGCGCTATTGGCGTTAGCGAGCGGCCACCGCTGCTGCAAACCATTCCACTCAGCTTCCAGCATCTGTTTGCCATGTTCGGCGCGACGGTGCTGGTGCCAATCCTGTTCCATATCAATCCCGCCACCGTACTGCTGTTCAACGGCATCGGCACGCTGCTCTATCTGTTTATCTGTAAAGGGAAAATCCCGGCCTATCTCGGCTCCAGCTTTGCCTTTATTTCGCCCGTGCTGCTGCTGTTGCCGCTGGGCTATGAGGTCGCGCTGGGCGGGTTCATCCTCTGCGGCGTGCTGTTCTGCCTGGTGGCCCTGATCGTTAAGAAAGCCGGGACGGGCTGGCTGGACGTGATGTTTCCCCCGGCGGCGATGGGCGCCATCGTGGCGGTGATCGGCCTGGAACTGGCGGGCGTGGCGGCGAATATGGCCGGGCTGCTGCCGGCAAATGGCGCTTCGGTCAACGGCACAACCATTACCATTTCGATGGTGACGCTGGCCGTCACGGTGTTTGGATCGGTACTGTTCCGCGGCTTTCTGGCCATTATTCCTATCCTGGTCGGCGTACTGGCGGGCTACGCGCTCTCCTGGCTGATGGGCATTGTGGACTGGGCCCCGGTCGCCGCTGCACCCTGGTTCGCCTTACCCACCTTTTACACGCCGCGCTTTGAATGGTATGCGATGCTGACCATTCTTCCCGCCGCGCTGGTGGTCATTGCCGAGCATGTCGGGCACCTTGTGGTGACTGCCAATATCGTCAAGAAAGACCTGCTGAAAGATCCGGGGCTGCACCGGTCGATGTTCGCTAACGGGATCTCTACCATCTTTTCCGGCTTTTTCGGCTCCACCCCTAACACCACCTACGGCGAGAATATCGGAGTGATGGCCATTACCCGTGTCTACAGTACCTGGGTGATTGGCGGCGCGGCAATCCTGGCGATCCTGCTTTCCTGTGTGGGCAAGCTCGCGGCGGCGATTCAGGCGGTTCCTGTTCCGGTTATGGGCGGCGTGTCGCTGCTGCTGTATGGCGTGATTGGCGCCTCAGGTATTCGCGTGCTGATCGAGTCAAAAGTGGACTACAACAAGGCGCAAAACCTGATCCTCACCTCGGTGATCCTGATTATCGGCGTCAGCGGCGCGACGGTGCATATTGGCGCGGCGGAGCTGAAAGGCATGGCGCTGGCCACCATCGTCGGGATTTCGCTCAGCCTGATCTTTAAGCTGATTAGCCTGATCCGGCCGGAAGAAACCATTCTCGATCCGCAGGATCGCGACTGATCGCGGGGCAGATCCGGCCTTCGTTTATTAACCCAATCAAGGTGTGATAAACTTCCGCCGGATTTTGCCCGATCACTACTGAGGTGCTTCTGAACACTCCGGCACAGCTGTCGCTGCCACTTTATTTGCCCGATGACGAAACCTTCGCCAGCTTCTGGCCAGGAGAGAATCCTTCGCTCGTTGCGGCCCTGAGAAACGCGCTGTTTCAGGAGCACGGCAGCTATTTTTATGTCTGGTCCCGCGAAGGCGGCGGCCGCAGCCATCTTCTGCATGCCGCCTGCGCTGAACTTTCCGCGCTCGGCGAGGCCGTGGGCTATGTGCCGCTCGACAAGCGGACCTGGTTCGTTCCCGAAGTGCTTGACGGCATGGAACAGCTGGCGCTGATCTGCATCGATAATATTGAGTGCATCGCCGGAGATGAAATGTGGGAAATGGCGATCTTCGATCTCTATAACCGCATTCTTGAAACGGGCAAAACCCGCCTGCTGATCACCGGGGATCGTCCTCCCCGCCAGCTTAATCTGAAGCTGGCCGATCTCGCCTCCCGGCTGGACTGGGGCCAGATTTACCGGCTACAGCCGCTCTCAGACGATGACAAACTTCAGGCGCTCCAGCTTCGCGCCAGGCTGCGCGGATTTGAGCTGCCGGAGGATGTCGGGCGCTTTCTGCTGAAAAGGCTCGACCGTGAGATGCGAACGCTGTTTGAGACGCTGGATAAACTCGATCGCGCCTCGATCAGCGCCCAGCGCAAGCTGACCATTCCTTTTGTCAAAGAGGCGCTGGATCTGTAGCCCGACGGGCTGCGCGTTATGCCTCCTGAAGGATCGTGAGTACCTGCTCCGGCGGACGACCCAGCCGGGCTTTACCGTTAGCAATGACTATTGGACGCTCTATCAGCGCGGGATGGGAAGCCATCGCCGCCAGCAGCGCGGCCTCGCTGATGCGGTTATCACCTAAATCCAGGGAACGATAAAGCGGCTCTTTGGTGCGCATCAACTCCCTGGCGGAGCTGAACCCCAGCTTCTCCACTAAATCCTGAAGCGTTGCCGCATCGGGCGGGGTCTCCAGATAAAGGACAATCTCCGGCTCCACGCCTTTTTCCCTCAGCAGAGCGAGCGTTTCACGACTTTTTGAGCAGCGCGGGTTGTGATAAATCCTGACGGTAGTCATTCCGGTTCCTTTATGATTTCTGATACTGACGGTAGCGTGCCTGAAGCTGACGGAGCTGATCGATGCGCGCATCGTAGCGGGCCTGCTTCAGGCTGCGAAGCGGTACGGCGGCGCTGGCGCTAATCAGACTGCGGATCGCCTGATCAAGCTGACCATTAAGCGCCAGACCCTCGGCTCTGGCGGCCTGTTCCTCATCGCTCAGCCCCTGGGCCGCTGAAGCCTGTGCCAGCAAATCCCAGCCGTTAGGATCGTCCTTGTGGGCCCAGGTGTAGCGGTAAAGCAGCTTGCTCGCTTCGGCAGGCTGCTTCGCGACCAGTAAGGCGTTAGCCAGGTTGAGCTGAACTACCGGGCTGTTAGCCGCCCCGCGCGCGGCCTTAAGCATGGTGACAGCCCGCTGGGGCTGGTTCAGGCCGATATCGATATCGGTCATGATATCCAGATACCAGACGTTGCCGGGCTGGGCAGCCAGCAGGGGCGCGATAATTTTTCTGGCGTTGGCGAAGCTTTTCGCCTCCAGGAACTGGACCGCTTTGCCGTACTGCGCGGCGGCCTGTTCGCGGGTATTGCCTTTACTCAGCTGGTTCAGCAGATCGTCCGT
The DNA here is from genome assembly GCA_050410775.1 of Pantoea sp. FN060301. GTDB lineage: Bacteria > Pseudomonadota > Gammaproteobacteria > Enterobacterales > Enterobacteriaceae > Erwinia. Next base: position 2,936,532 of record CP191229.1, on the reverse strand, counting down.
CAGCTGATTCTGCCCGGTGGAATACATGCCCAGCGCCCGGACTTTCGCCATGTAATAATCCTGAGAGGACTGCACTACTACCGGCTTCATCTGGTTGGCGCGGTTGCGGGCGTCGGACAGGCGGCTGTCGGGCAGGGGGTGGGTCAGCAGAATTTCCGGCGGTTTGGATGAAAAGCGGGACTGGTCGGCCAGCTTTTGCAGAAAGTTGGGCATCGCCTCGGGGTCGAAGCCGGCACGTTGCAGCACCTGAATACCGATGCGGTCAGCTTCCTGCTCATTTTGCTGGGTAAAGCTGATGATCCCCTGCTGGGCGCCTGCCAGCGTGCCGCTCAGCGCAGCCATACCGGCCTGCGGGCTGGCCATCGCCAGCAGAATTGAGCCCAGCGCGCCCACCCAGGTCAGGGGCGCATTGCGCTGCTGCTCTTCCATCGCGCGGGCCAGATGTCGCTGCGTGACGTGGGAAATTTCGTGCGCGATGACCGAGGCGAGCTGGCTTTCATTATCGGCGTAGCGAAACAGGGCAGAGTGAAGCACCACGTTGCCGCCGAAGAAGGCGAAGGCGTTGATCTGATCGTTGCGGATCAGAAAAAAGTGGAAGGGCGTTTTGACCGACCAGGCGTGATTCACCAGGCGCATGCCCAGCTGATTGATGTAATCATTCAGCAGCGGATCGTTAATGAGCGGGGCGCTGCCGCGCAGCTGGCGCACGTAAAAATCGCCCATCGCCAGCTCCTGATTGACCGAGAGCGTGCTGCCCGCCGTGGTGCCGATATCGGGCAGATTATCGCTGATATCGGCCATCGCTGGCAGAGAAGGGAGCGAAAGCGTGACGATCAGCGTGGCCAGCGCGCATCGCTTCAACCGGTTTAGCATACTGAATCCCATCGTAATGAACTCCTCGTTTGACCCGCAACCTGACTGAATGTTCTGCCTCTGTTTCTGAGCCAGCCGCCCCTGCACGGTATCTTAACCAGTGGCGATAAGGAAGGAAACGGCCCGCAGCAGGAATAAGGCGGCAAAAGGTGACAGGCGGCACGTCTGGACAAAAGGAAAGCGGGCGGCGCAGAGCAGGATTCTCCTGACAGGGAGATAAAACTTTTTACTCTGGCCGCCAGGCGATCATGCCGCTGTCATAAATCGTTGCTACCTTGCCTGCCATGAGAACGATCTCATGGCGAAAAGGTGAGCAGATGAGCGATTTACTTCAGGTGGCGAAACTGGCCGGTGTCTCAAGGGCCACTGCGGCAAGAGCTTTCTCTTCTCCTGAACTGGTGCGTGAAGAGACCCGCAACAGAGTGCTCGCCGCTTCAGAACAGCTCAGCTTCCGGCCAAACCATATTGCCCGCCAGTTACGTACGCAATCCTCCCGTACGCTGGGCGTGCTGTTACCTTCGTTAAGTAACCCCGTTTTTGCTGAGCAGCTGCAGGCGATGGAAGTGGCCGCGCAACAGAGTGGTTATGCGCTGCTGATCGCCACCAGCGATTATCAGACCCAGCGTGAGGCCGATATCATCGAAAACATGCTGCGTCAGCGCGTGGATGGGCTGGTACTCACCGTGGCGGACGCTGACAGCAGCCCTCTTCTCGCCAGCCTCCGGCAGGAGGCCGTGCCGGTGGTGCTGGTTCACAATGCGCCACAGAAAATCGCGCTCCCTTCGGTCTGCGTGGATAACCGTGAGGCCGTTCGTCAGGCTACCGATCGGTTGCTCTCGCTGGGGCACCGGCGCATTGGCATGATAGCCGGGCCTGTCATGCAGTCCGATCGCGCCTTACTGCGCTATCAGGGCTATTGCGACGCCATGAAAAACGCCGGGCTTGAGCCCGCCTCTATGCTGGAAATGCCCAGCCATACCCGTTCCGATTTTCAGACCCTGCAACCCGCTTTGCAGGGCGAGCAGGCGCTGACGGCGCTGCTTTGTACTAACGATCTGCTGGCGATAAGCGTGATGGGCGAGCTGCTGCGCGCCGGGTATCAGGTGCCGCAGCAAATTTCCATCATCGGCTTTGACGGCATCGATATCGGGCGTCTGGTCTATCCCTCGCTCACCTCAGTCGTGCAACCTTTACAGGCGATGGGCACCACCGCGATTGCGCATCTGCTGGCGTTAATTGCCGGCGAACGGCCCGAACCCATGCTGCCGCTGCTCACGCAGCTGCGGTTGGGAGAGAGCATCGCGCCGCCGCCTGTTTTTTTGTGTTAATTCTTCTACCAACATCCGGGAAAACTTATGTTACAGCGTAAACAGTTCAGCAAAATTGCCGCCGCCGCGCTGCTGGCGGGAGGGGCTCTGTTCAGCCAGATGGTCTCGGCTGCCGATGCCATCTGTTACAACTGCCCGCCAGAATGGGCGGACTGGGGCACGCAGCTAAAGGCGATTGCCCGCGACACCGGCATCAAGGTGCCGCAGGACAACAAAAACTCCGGTCAGGCGCTGGCGCAGCTGGTGGCGGAGAAAGCCGCGCCGGTGGCCGATGTCGCCTATCTCGGGGTTACGTTTGGCATCCAGGCGGCAAAATCGGATGTGGTGGCCGCCTACAAACCAGCGGAATGGGACGCTATTCCTGAAGGGATGAAAGATCCGGCGGGCAAATGGGTCGCGCTGCACTCCGGCACCCTGGGCTTTATGGTCAATGTCGATGCGCTGGGCGGCTTACCCGTTCCGCAATCCTGGCAGGATCTCTTAAAGCCGGAATATAAAGGGATGATCGGCTTCCTCGATCCCTCCAGCGCCTTTGTCGGCTACGTCGGCGCGGTGGCGGCAAACCTGGCGATGGGCGGCACCTTACAGGACTTTGGACCGGGGCTGGCTTATTTTAAAAAGCTCTCCGCCAACGATCCTATCGTACCGAAGCAGACTGCCTATGCGCGCCTGCTCTCGGGTGAAATCCCCATTCTACTGGACTACGATTTTAACGCTTACCGGGCGAAATATACTGACCATGCCAACGTCGCGTTTGTTATCCCTCAGGAGGGAACGCTGACCGTGCCTTACGTCATCAGCCTGGTCAAAAACGCCCCCCATGCCGACAACGGCAAAAAAGTTATCGACTATGTGCTCTCCGACAAAGGCCAGGCCATCTGGGCTAATGCCTATCTGCGCCCGGTGCGTACCGAAGCTATGTCGGCTGACGCGAAGCAGCGTTTCCTGCCGGACAGCGACTATGCCCGCGCCAGAACGGTCGACTATCAGGAAATGGCTGAAGCGCAGAAAAGCTTCTCCGCCCGTTATCTGAGTGAGATCCGGTAATGTCTGCGCCGTCCCTCAGCACCGGGGCGCGCGCCCTGACGCGCACGCCCCTTTCATGGCCGTTACGCCGGAGCAGCATGCCGTGGATGTTAGTGCCAGCGCTGCTCTTTTTCGCCGCCTTCTGGCTGTTACCTTTCGCCTCGCTGATCGCGATGGGTAGCCAGCCGGATAACAGCACCGGTGCGAACGCCTACTGGACCATTCTCACTCAGCCTCACTATTTACGCAGCCTGGGCGTGACGGTGCTGCTCTCGCTGCTGGTCTCCCTGACGGCAGTCGCCCTCTCCGCCGTGGCCGGCTGTTTTCTGGCCCGGCACCGCTTTGCAGGCCGCTCGCTTCTGCTGGCGATCCTCACTTTCCCGCTCGCTTTTCCGGGCGTAGTGGTCGGATTCCTGGTGGTGATGCTGGCAGGGCGCCAGGGACTGCTGGCGGAGATCGGTCTGGCGCTGGCGGGTGATCGCTGGATGTTTGCCTACTCGCTGATGGGCCTCTTTGTGGGATATCTCTATTTCTCCATCCCACGCGTGGTGATGACGCTGGTCGCCGCCTGCGAAAAGCTTGATCCTTCGCTGGAGGAAGCGGCCCGTTCCCTCGGCGCCAGCCAGTGGCGGGTAGTGTGGGATGTGATAGTGCCGGGTATGGCACCCGCGCTCTTCTCCAGCGGCGCGATCTGCTTTGCGACCAGTATGGGCGCGTTCGGCACAGCCTTTACCCTCGGTACGAACCTGAATGTCCTGCCACTGACGATTTATGGTGAGTTCACTAACTACGCCAATTTCGCCACGGCGGCGGCGCTCTCGGTGGTGATGGGCGGCGTGGCGTGGCTGGCCCTGATTCTGGCGCGCTGGCTTGCCGGTGAACATAAAGGAGTCGCCTGATGAAACGCAGCGGACTTTTCTGGATCCAGCTGGGTTTTACCCTCAGCCTGAGCCTGTTTATGGTGGTGCCGATCCTGCTGTCGCTGCTGGCTGGCGTGACGGAAAACTACTTTATCGGCCTGAAAAGCGGCCTGACGCTGCGTTGGGTGGCGCAGGTATGGGAGATGTACGCCGATACGCTCTGGCTGTCGCTGCTGATCGCGGTCAGCTGCCTGGGCTGCGTCCTGCTCGTTGGCGTGCCTGCGGCATGGGGGCTGCTGAAGATGCCGCCCCGCTGGGCCAGCCGCATCGAAGAGCTGCTGCTGCTGCCGGTAGCGCTGCCGGGGCTGGCTACCGCGCTGGGGATGATTATCGTCTATGGCGGATTTCACGATCTGCGGCGGAGCTGGCTATTTATTCTGATCGGCCATGTGCTCTTTACGCTGCCCTTTATGGTGCGGCCAGTGCTCTCAGTGATGCGCGCAAGCCAGCTTTCACAGCTGGACGAGGCGGCAGCCAGCCTGGGTGCCGGGTTCTGGCAACGTTTTTTTAGCGTCATCATTCCCAACTGCCGTAACGGCATTCTCGCCGGGGCCTTTATGGTACTGACGCTCTCGATTGGGGAGTTCAATATCACCTGGATGCTGCACACCCCGCTGACCAAAACCTTACCTGTGGGGCTGGCGGACAGCTATGCCTCGATGCGGCTGGAAGTAGGCTCAGCTTATACCCTGATATTCCTGGCAATTATTCTGCCGCTGCTGCTGGCGCTGAGCGGGATCACCCATTTCGCACAGCGTCGGGCAGAGCGGCGGGTTCTATCGGTTAAGGAGATAGTCTGATGGCAGACTCCCTGAGTATTCATTTACGACACTGCTCCCGCACTTTTGCCGGAGACGTGCCTGCGCTGTACCCGCTGGACCTGGATATTACTGCCGGCGAAACGCTGGTGCTGCTGGGACCCTCCGGCTGCGGCAAAACCACGACGTTACGTATTATCAGCGGCCTGGAAACGCCTGATGCGGGGGGAGAGGTCTGGTTTGGCGATCGTAATGTGACGGCCCAGCCCATTGAAAAACGCAACGTGGGCATGGTGTTTCAGAACTATGCGCTGTTTCCCAATATGAACGTGGCGGAGAACGTCGGTTATGGCCTGCGTATTCAGGGCATCCCGAAAGAAGAGCGCCGGGAAAGGGTCGATGAGCTGTTGAAAATAGTGGATCTGCTGCCCTTCGCGCTGCGTCCGGTCACCGCCCTGTCGGGCGGACAGAAGCAGCGCGTCTCACTCGCCCGCGCGCTGGCCGCCCGGCCTAAAGTGCTGCTGTTTGATGAGCCCCTGGCCGCGCTTGACGTCAAGCTTCGGGAGCGGCTGCGGGAGGATATCGCGCTTCTGCTGCGTCAGCTCAAAATAACCGCCGTCTATGTGACCCACGATCAACAGGAGGCGATGGCGCTTGGCGACAGGATTGCGGTGCTTGAACGGGGACGTATCGCGCAAATAGGCACGCCCCGGGAGATCTATCAGCAGCCCGCGACCCGTTTTGTGGCGGATTTTGTCGGCGCCATCAACTGCGTTCAGCCTGACGGCCCCGGCACCAGGGCGCGTTACTGCCGGCCGGAAGATATCCAGCTCGTCGAACCGGCTGCGGGACAGTGGAGTGGCCGCATCTCCAGCCAGCTGTTTCTTGGCGCGACGCAGCGATTACTGATTGATATTGGCGGCGAAACGCCTGTTCAGGTTGAGTGTTCTGCCCGTGAGAAGTGGCAGAACGGTCAGAAGGTCGGGATCATTGTCGCCGGCGAAAGAATAATGGCGCTCTGATTGCGCTGATTAAGGAAACGCGTGATGAATCAAAAACCCATTTTAATCGCCCAAATCAGCGATTTACATATTAAAGCCCAGGGGAAGTTATCCTACCGAAAGGTGGATACCCTGGGCGCACTGCGCCAGATTATAAGCAGGCTGAATGCCCTGTTGCCGCGCCCTGATGCCGTAGTGATCACCGGCGATCTGGTGGATTTCGGCCATGAAGAGGAGTACCTGACGCTGAAGGAGGCGTTGCAAAGCCTGATGCTCCCTTACTGGCTGATGGTTGGCAATCACGACGATCGTCAGATGCTGCGTAAAGTTTTTGCTGACCGCGACTACCTTTTCCAGCATCCCGACTTTATTCAGTGGGAAGGGGAGTGCGGCCCGTTACGTCTGTTGGCGCTGGATTCCACCATTCCACAGCAGTCGCCGGGCGAACTCTGCGAAGCGCGCCTGGCGTGGCTGGCGAACCGGCTTGAAGCGCAGCCCCGCCGCCCCACGCTGGTCATGCTTCACCATCCGCCGTTTATCAGCGGCATCGCGCATATGGATCGACAGAGGCTGCACCATCCTGAGCGGCTGGCTGCGGTTATTGCGCGTCATCCTCAGGTAGAAAGGGTCCTGTGCGGCCATCTTCACCGCAGTATGCAGATTGCCTTCGCCGGAACGGTGGCCTGCAGCGCGCCGGGAGCCTCGCATCAGGTTGCGCTGGATCTGCGCCCCGACGGTCCGGCGAACTTCTGCCTGGAGCCTGCCGGATTCCTGCTGCACCATTGGACGCCGGACCAGGGGACGATCACCCATCAGTGTGTGGCCGATCGCTTCGACGGGCCCTATCCGTTTTATGATGCCAACGGGCTGATAGATTAAATCAAATTATTATTGGTTTTCCGGTCCGCAAATTATTCCCAAAATGACTGGGACGTGTACAATCCAGGACGTTCGAACCAGGAGCACCGCACACTTGTATTAAACGCGCATAAAAAATAACAAGGCGCTACATTATGAAAAAATGCACCGGAGTGAGTCTATGCTGAGGCTAAAACGCCCCAGGATGGACTTGCGTTCGCTTATCACGCTTTTAGCCGTGGCCAGCATCGTCATCACGCTGGCAAACTCCCTTTATGCCACCTGGCGGGTGCAGCGTGAAGTGCTGATCGGCAATACGCTCGAGGCCAACCGTGTCTATGCCACCAAGCTGGCCTCCACGGCGGAAATGTTCTTCCAGCTGGCGCAATCCCAGCTCGCCTATAGCGCAAAGTTGCTGGAGGGCGGCCTGGACGACGATGCATTGACCCTCGGCGAAGTGGAGCGGCTGGATAAGCAAACCAACAGCTTTAACTCGGTAGTGGTTGTTGATGCCGGAGGCTGGGTGAAGGCGGTCTCGCCAGAATCGCTGATGCTGAAAGGAATGCATCTCACCAGCAACAGTACTCAGGAGGCGCTGAAAGCGCGTAAACCGCTGATCGGCAAGCCTGCAATGTCAGCGGCCAACAACCTGGTGGTCTTTGTTTCCTCTCCGGTCTGGTCGAAAACCGGCCGCTACCTTGGCTTTGTGGGGGGAACCATCTACCTGAAGAAAAAAAGCATTCTGAACGAGCTTTTAGGCGAGCAGTTTTACCGTGACGGCTCCTCGCTCTTTGTGGTGGATGATGAAAACCGGGTGCTTTATCATCAGAACAGTAAGCTGATTGGGCAAAAAACCGCGTCGATCATTCCTGAACGGCTGAAGCAGAAAAGCAGCAACGGCTACCAGCAGGTTGGCGAAGTGAACGGCGAGCCGATGCTGGCGGGCTTTGCCACGGTGCCCACGCCGGGCTGGACCGTCGTGGCGCTGAAGCCAACGAAAACCACGCTGGCCCCGCTCAGTCATCTGCTGATGAAAGTGCTCCAGCACTCCGTTCCTTTTGCCCTGCTGACGCTGCTCTGCGCCTGGATTCTGGCGCGGCTGATCGCGCTGCCGCTCTGGCAGCTGGCGCGTAAGGCGAGCCGGATGGATGCGCCTGGCGTATCGGGAGAAATTAGCGGCATTCGCGCCTGGTACTATGAGGCTTTGCAGATTAAGCGGACCATGCTGGCCGGCATCGGTCTGTTGCAGGACAAAATCGGCCAGCTAAAATTTGAAGTACAAACCGATCCCTTAACCTCTCTCCTGAACCGCCGGGGACTCAGCGCCGTGCTGGAATACTTTCTCGCCACGCGGCAGCCTTTCGCCGTGCTGGCGCTTGATATAGACCACTTTAAGCGCGTGAATGATACCTGGGGACATAATGTGGGCGACGAGGTGATCAAAAGCGTCGCGCAGCAGTTAAGCACCAGCTCCCGGCAGACGGACGTGGTCTGCCGTAACGGTGGGGAGGAGTTTCTGATGATCCTGCCCGGTGCGCAGCGGGATATCGCCGTGACCATCGCGGAGCGAGTGCGGCAGAAAGTCGCGCAGCAGGAGCTGGAAACCGTGGGCAACATTACGCTTTCGGTGGGCGTGGCGTTCTGGGATGCAAAAGGCGAACCGATGGAGCGGGCGTTTAAGCAAGCTGATGACGCGCTTTACCAGGCGAAAAATGCCGGACGTAATCGTGTGGTGACCTGCCCGCCAGCCGCGGCTGAAAAGAACAGAATATCCCATTCCGGCTGATCCTGTGACCGGCTGCGCTTGCCCGCAGCCGGTCACGACGACAATGCCCGCCGCTTTCAGGTAAACTCCCCACCCCCAGTACGCCAGGATGATTGACATGCTTGAACTCTTATTACAGTGGTATCGCCGGCGTTTCAGCGATCCTCAGGCCATCGCGCTGCTGGCGATCCTGCTTGCTGCCTTTACGATCTTATTTTTCTTTAATGGCCTGCTTGCGCCGCTGCTGGTGGCGCTGGTTGTCGCTTATCTGCTGGAGTGGCCAACGGTCAGGCTGGAACGGCTGGGCTGTTCGCGGACCTGGGCGACCGCCATTGTGCTGGCCCTGTTTGCCTCGGTACTGCTGGTAATGGTGCTGATCGTGGCGCCCGTCGCCTGGCAACAGGGGATCAGTCTGATCCACGAACTGCCTTCTATGCTGACCCGGCTCTATAAGACAGCCACGCGGCTGCCGGAGCGTTTCCCGACCCTGATGGACGTGGGCATCGTGGATATCGTGGTGGAAAACCTGCGCAGCCGCCTGAGCGGGCTGGGCGATCAGCTGGTGAAATATTCCCTCGCCTCGCTGGTGGGGCTGATGACGCTGGCGATCTATCTCGTGCTGGTGCCGCTGATGGTCTTTTTCCTGCTGAAGGATAAAGCGCAGATGCTGGCGGCTATCAGCCGCGTGCTGCCGCGCGATCGGGGGCTGGCGGGCGAGGTCTGGCTGGAGATGAATCAGCAGGTTTCCAACTATATCCGCGGCAAGGTGCTGGAGATGATCGTAGTGGGCATCGCCAGCTGGATAGGCTTTCTGGCTATCGGCATGAATTATGCGCTGCTGCTGGCCGTGCTGGTAGGGTTCTCGGTGCTGATCCCCTACGTGGGCGCGCTGGCGGTAACGGTGCCGGTGATCGGCGTGGGGCTGGCGCAGTGGGGGCTGGGCGGTGATTTCTGGACGATGATCGTCATCTATCTGATTATTCAGGCGCTGGATGGCAACGTGCTGGTGCCGGTCCTCTTTTCTGAAGCCGTTAACCTGCATCCGCTGGTGATCATTCTCTCGGTGGTGATTTTCGGCGGGCTGTGGGGCTTCTGGGGCGTCTTTTTCGCCATTCCGCTGGCAACGCTGATTAAAGCGGTGGTTCATGCCTGGCCGGACGAGCTCTATACGGAAAGAAGGAAGCCGGAAAAATAAGAGAGGGCGGAAGAATAAGAGAGGGCGGAGGTGGCTCCGCCCGGACAGGGGCTTAAAGCGATTTCAGATAATCCATCACGATATCGTGGTGGCTGGCGGTTTTGAAGTCGTCGAAGACCTTTTCAACTTTGCCATCTGTACCGATCAGAAAGCTGATGCGGTGGATGCCGTCATAGGTTTTCCCCATAAAGGATTTTTCGCCCCAGATGCCAAACTGCTCGCAGACTTTATGATCTTCATCCGAGAGTAAGGTGAAGTTGAGCAGCTCTTTCTCAACGAAGCGAGAGAGCTTTTCGGGCTTATCGGTACTGACGCCTAACACCTCGACGTTCGCTTTTTTCAGCTCGTCCATGCTGTCACGCAAACCACACGCCTGAACGGTGCAGCCTGGCGTCATCGCTTTTGGATAGAAGTAAACCAAAACGCGCTGTCCCTGGAAGTCGGTTAAATTAACCTGTTCGCCATCCTGGTCGGGCAAGCTAAATTTCGGTGCAACATCACCGGCTTTCAGTGGATTCATCACTACTCTCCGTTTTCTCATCATGCTGTGGATAGGTCACCACGCTAATAGTGCCTTGCGCATGGAGTTCTGTACATAGCCTGTTAAATGCCTGTTCGATAAATGAGGCATCGTGGCTGGCCGGACTGTGGGCAGTAATCTGAATATAGAGCAGGGGCGGCTGATTTTCTTGTGCGGGCTGGGTCCGGGAGACCAGTTCGGCAATATTCATCTGGTGCGAATCAAACAGGTCGGTGAAGCGTTCAATAATATGCGCCGAGTCAGTCACTTCAACCTGGACCCAGACCGTGGCGGGCATCGGCGGGCGTTCACGAAAAGTAGTGCGCTTCATCACAATCAGCAGCTCAAGTTCGGCCCCTTTCAGCGGCAGGGTGGATTCGATTAAGGTGATGGCGTTCCAGCTGCCGGAGAGCAGCATAATAAAGGTGAACTCCTCACCCAGCATGGCCAGACGGCTATCTTCAATATTACAGCCGCAGCTGCTGACATGACGGGTAATGGTATTAACGATCCCCGGGCGGTCGACGCCGAGTGCGGTGATAACAAGATGATGTTGCTCTGACTGCGGCAAAATAATGCTTCCTGTACGTCTCAGTGATTAGCAATTGTGATAACTCTAAGGTAAACATAAAAAATACCCTATGCCAAGGGGGCTTAGGCCCTTGTCTGCTTGCTTTTCACCAGGCGTAAACCTTACCATGAAGAACTTGTTTGGGGAGGGGATGGCTAATGTTCACGGGAAGTATTGTTGCGCTCGTCACGCCGATGGATGACAAAGGGTATGTCTGCCGGGCGAGTTTAAAAAAACTGATTGATTATCATGTCGCCAGCGGAACGGCGGCAATCGTCTCGGTCGGGACCACCGGCGAATCAGCCACCTTAAGCCATGAAGAGCATGGCGACGTGGTGATGATGACGCTGGAGCTGGCCGATGGCCGTATCCCGGTGATCGCTGGTACGGGCGCTAACGCTACCGCCGAAGGGATCTCACTGACTAAACGCTTTGAAAACAGCGGCGTGGTGGGTTGCCTTACCGTCACCCCTTACTATAATCGCCCGACTCAGGAAGGCCTTTATCAGCACTTTAAGGCCATTGCAGAAAGTACCGCACTGCCGCAAATGCTCTATAACGTCCCGTCCCGCACCGGTTGTGATATGCTGCCGGAAACCGTTGGCCGGCTGGCTAAGATCAAAAATATTATCGGAATTAAAGAGGCCACCGGGAACTTATCGCGGGTTAGCCAGATCCAAGAGCTGGTTGATGAAGATTTTGTGCTGGTCAGCGGCGATGACGCTTCGTCACTGGACTTCATGCAGCTGGGCGGACAGGGCGTTATCTCCGTGACGGCAAACATTGCCGCGCGGGAAATGGTCGAACTGTGCCGGCTGGCTCAACAGGGCAATTTCCTGGAAGCGCGACGTCTTAACCAGCGTCTGATGCATCTGCATCAGAAGTTATTTATCGAGCCTAATCCTGTCCCGGTAAAATGGGCGGCTAAACAGTTAGGATTAATTGCAACCGATACGCTGCGTCTACCCATGACGCCGATGACTGATGCCGGTCGTCCGGTTGTTGAGCAGGCACTGAAAAACGCAGGCCTGCTTTAATTTTAGGGAGAAGTAATGGCTTACTCAGTACAAAAGTCCACGGTAGCAAAAGTGGTAGGGCTTTCTTTAGTGATGCTGCTGGCGGCCTGTTCCAGCGATCAGCGCTATAAGCGTCAGGTTAGCGGCGATGAATCCTATCTGGAAGCGGCTGATATAAGCGACCTGCGCGCGCCGGCGGGAATGATTTTGCCGCTGCAAAATGGAGAATATGACGTTCCTTCCGTTAACAGCAAAGGCGCCGTCGGCAAGCAGCTGGACATTCGTCCACCGGCACAGCCTCTGGCGCTGGTGAATGGCACCCGCACGCAGTTTGCCGGTAACTCTGGCGTACTGCTGCTTGATAACAGCCGCAATGCGGGACTGTGGGCGCAGGTGGTGGATGTAGTGCAGGCGCAGAATTACCCGATCGCCAGCAAAACGGATGCCAGCCAGACGCTGACCACCGACTGGGTAGAGTGGAACCGCGCTGATGAAGATCATCAGTACCGGGGACGCTATCAGATTAGCGTGCAGCAGCAGGGCTATCAGCAGGCGCTGACGGTTAAACTGCTGGAGCTTGAGCAGCAGAACAAAGCGGTGACCTCGCCGGTTCAGCAGCAGCGCTACACCGCGCAGATGCTGAATGTGCTGAGCGCCGGTCTGGATAAAATTGAAACCAGCCGTCAAAATGCCGCCGCGCAGCGCAGCGCCACGCAGATGGACGTTCAGAGCGGCGCTGATGATACCGGCCTGCCAAACCTGATTGTCCGTGCGCCGTTCAACACCGTCTGGGAACGCCTGCCGGCAGCGCTCAAGCGTGTGGGTATGGAGGCGACCGACCGTAACCGTTCACAGGGTAGCCTGAGCGTGACCTATAAGGCGCCGGGTGAAAGCACCTGGAACGAACTTGGCGCGAAAGATCCTGAGCTTCCTAACGGAGACTATAAGCTTCAGGTGGGCGATCTTGAGAACCGCAGCAGCCTGCAGTTCCTCGATCCTAAAGGGCATTCGCTGACCCAGTCGCAAAACGATGCGCTGGTAGCCGTATTCCAGGCCGCATTCAGCCAGTAACCCGCAGGGCCGGACTTGTCCGGCCTTTTTTATTCCCCGGCGCGTAAACGATTGCTTCGTTTTTTTCGCCGCAAAGAATAGACTGTTGCACGATAATTTTGGGTTGATGACCCGGTAGATTTCACGTTTGGAGTTTAACAGATGAAAAAGCAAGCTGAGTTGTATCGCGGCAAAGCGAAGACCGTTTACAGTACCGAAAACCCGGATCTGTTGGTGCTCGAATTCCGCAATGATACGTCAGCACTGGACGGTGAGCGTATCGAACAGTTTGATCGTAAAGGAATGATTAATAATAAATTTAATTATTTCATCATGACCAGACTGCAGGAAGCCGGCATTCCGACCCAGATGGAGGCGCTGCTTTCCGATAACGAAGCGCTGGTGAAAAAGCTCGATATGGTGCCGGTTGAATGCGTGGTGCGTAACCGTGCGGCAGGCTCGCTGGTGAAGCGCCTTGGCGTGGAAGAGGGGATGGAGCTTAATCCGCCGCTGTTCGATCTCTTCCTGAAGGATGATGCCCGACACGATCCGATGATCAACGAATCCTATTGCGAAACCTTCGGCTGGGTCAGTAAAGAACACCTGGCGCGTATGCGTGAGCTGACCTTTAAAGCAAACGAGGTACTCAGCAAACTGTTTGCGGATGCCGGACTGATTCTGGTGGACTTCAAGCTGGAGTTTGGCCTGTTCAACGGCGAAGTGGTGCTGGGCGATGAGTTCTCCCCGGATGGCGCGCGCCTGTGGGATAAAGCCACCCTCGAAAAGATGGATAAGGACCGCTATCGTCAGAGCCTTGGCGGCCTGATTGAAGCCTACGAAGAAGTGGCTAACCGTCTCGGCGTGAAGCTGGACTGATTAGCGCGGCTGCGGCGCCCTGTCGCAGCCTTCTTTCTCCCCGCCGCCCGGCGTCTCTGTGCTTCCGCTCATGTTCCCTCGCTGGCCTTTCAGGCTGGTGTTAGCCCTCCCGCCCGACTAGAATCAATGCATCAACCAGCAGGTGACAATAACAAGGAGTAATTTATGCGTTGGCAAGGGCGCCGTGAGAGCGATAACGTGGACGATCGCCGTAATCAGTCCGGGCCGACAATGGGCGGCGGACGCATGCGGATACCGCGTGGAAAGGGAGGGATAATCCTGCTGATCATCGTCATGATTGCGGGCTACTATGGCTATGATCTTTCGCCATTGCTGACCGGTGAAACCCGCTCAGTCTCGCAGTCGCAGCAGCAGCAGGGCGTCGATCCCCGGCAGGATGAGGCGGCCCAGTTTACCTCGGTGATCCTGGCGACTACCGAAGACACCTGGCAGAAAATTTTCCAGCAGATGGATAAGACCTATACGCCGCCGAAGCTGGTGATGTATCGCGGTGCGACCCGGACAGGCTGCGGCACCGGCCAGTCGGTCATGGGGCCTTTCTACTGTCCCGCTGACAGCACTGTCTATATCGATCTCTCTTTTTATGACGAAATGAAAACTAGCCTGGGCGCGGACGGTGATTTTGCGCAGGGGTATGTTATTGCCCATGAGGTGGGACATCACGTGCAGCGTCTGCTGGGGATTGAACCTAAAGTCCGCCAGATGCAGCAGGGCGCCAGCCAGACGCAGGTTAACCAGCTTTCGGTGAAGATGGAGCTACAGGCGGACTGTTTTGCCGGCGTATGGGGCCACTATATGCAGCAGGAAAACGTGCTGGAAGTGGGCGACCTGCAGGAAGCCCTGAACGCGGCACAGGCGATTGGCGATGACCGGCTGCAGCAGAAAAGCCAGGGGCATGTGGTGCCAGACAGCTTTACACATGGCACCTCGCAGCAGCGTTACAGCTGGTTTAAAAAGGGGTTTGACAGCGGCAACCCCGGTCAGTGTGACACCTTCGCGGGCCGCTGATGACGCAAATTACCACGCTGCTTGAGCAGACTGAAACCCTCAGCCAGCAGGGGATGCGGCGTCTGGTGGTGGTGAGCGGCGAGGCGGAGTGGTGTCTGACGCAGGCGCGGCAGTTTATGGCCTGGCTGCCCGGCGACTGGCTCTGGCTGGGCGACGCGCCGCAAAGCCCGCTGAACTGTGCCCCCCAGGCGGCCAGCACGCTGCTGGGACGTGAATTCCTGCATGCGGTGTTTGATGCCCGTACCGGCCTCCATGCGGAGGCGCTGGCGGCGCTGGCCGGGACGCTGAAGGCGGGTAGTTGGCTGCTGATGCTGGTTCCCGCGTGGGAGGAATGGGCCCGTCAGCCCGATACCGATGCGCTGCGCTGGAGCGGGCAGCCAGCGGCGACAGCCACACCGCACTTTACCCGCCGTTTGCAGCGCCTTATCCAGCAGGATAAGGATGTTGCTCTGTTACAGCAGTATCAGCCGTTCAGCCTGCCTGCGATTGCTGCTCATGCTGACTGGCAGCCTGACGATACCGCTCAGCAGCAGGCGCTGCTGTCCCGGCTGCTTAAAAGCGAGCCAGCCACCTATGTGCTTATCGCACCGCGGGGACGGGGCAAATCCGCCCTTGCCGGGTTACTGGCGGCCCGCTGGCCGGGACGCGCGCTGATAACCGCACCCGCGAAAGTTTCCACGGAGGTGCTGGCGCACTTTGCCGGCGATAAGTTCAGTTTTATTGCGCCGGATCGCCTGTTGAGCCTCCCGCCGGAACAGCGGCCACAGGAGATTGACTGGCTGCTTATTGATGAGGCGGCGGCGATCCCGGCCCCGCTGCTGCACCAGATGGTCTCCCTTTTTCCCCGCGTGTTGCTAACCACCACGCTTCAGGGCTATGAGGGCACCGGGCGCGGCTTCCTGCTTAAATTCATCGCCAGCCTGCCGGGCGCTATCCAGCTCAGGCTTGAGCGGCCCCTGCGCTGGTCAGCAGAGGATCCGCTGGAGCGTTTTGTCAGCGCGGCGCTCTTGTTTGATGAAGAGATGCCTTCAGTTACTGATGTCCCGGTCAGCTATGCCACGCCTCTCCAGCAGGAGTGGCAGACGAATCCCGCACGGCTTGAGGCGATTTACCGGCTTCTCACCAGCGCGCATTACCGGACTTCTCCGCTGGATCTGCGGCGCATGATGGATGCGCCGGGTATGCATTTCAGCGCTGCGCTACAGGATGAGCGGGTAGTGGGCGCGATGTGGCTGGTGGAAGAAGGCGGCCTGAGCGAAGCGCTCGCTGAGGCGGTCTGGGCCGGACTACGGCGGCCGAGAGGGAATCTGCTGGCCCAGTCGCTTGCCGCCCACGGCGGTTTCCCCGACGCTCCTTGCCTCGTTTCCCGCCGTATCAGCCGGATCGCCGTGGCGCCCGCGCTACGCAGGCGGGGAACCGGCCGGGAACTGGTGTTGCAAAGCCAGCAGGCTGCCGCAGGGCTGGATTTCCTCTCGGTCAGCTTTGGCTATACGGAGGCGCTCTGGCACTTCTGGCGGGCGTGCGGGTTTCAGCTGGTGCGGTTTGGCAGCAAAACGGAGGCGAGCAGCGGCTGCCATACTGCGATGGCGCTGCTTCCCCTCAGCGAACGCGGAAAAGCGCTGGCCGGACGGGCATCGCGTCGGCTTGTCCGCGACTGGCCCTGGCTGCGGATGCTGATTGGTGACGAAACCGTCCGGGCATCTGTGGATTTACTGTTGCAGCAAAGCGGCCTGATGCGCGATGAGCCACTGGATGAAGAGGACTGGCGCGAGCTGGCTGGCTTTGCCTGGGCGCACAGGCCGTTCGAAGCGAGCATTGGGGCGCTGGGGCGGCTGTCGGTGCATTTCAGCGGCGAGATGCCTCTGCTGCGCGCGGCGCTCTCTGAGCGGCTGACGGCGGCCTCTTTGTGTCAGCGTTTTGCGCTTTCTGGCCGTAAGGCGCTACTGGCTGGCTGGCGACAGGAAACGCAGCGGGCGCTGGCTGCGCTCGATCCGCAGCGCGATGAGGCGTGGCGGGCGTATATGATGGCATTAGAGGCAGGAAGCGGGGGCTGAGCCCCCGCTGCAAGGCTATTTCTTTTTCGGCCAGTCGTCCTCGTCATCCCACTTATCGTTGAAATCACGATGCGGCGGCAGTTCCGGCTTGTTATCCAGGAACTTTTTATGGTCGATGCGCTTCAGATCTTTATAAACGTTCATCAGTACGCCGACCATAACGACGATAATCAGTATCCACCAGTACTCTTTGAACCATTCCATACGTAACCCTTACGCAATCAGCTGTTCCATAATACGCTGGTACATGCGGCTGAGCAGCTGCAAATCAGCCGCCTTAACGCACTCATTGATTTTATGAATGGTGGCGTTAACCGGTCCCAGCTCCACGACCTGCGCCCCCATGCGTGCGATAAAACGGCCGTCTGAGGTACCGCCGGTCGTCTGAAGCTGCGGTTTAATTTCATTATAGTGCTGAACCGCATTGACCACCGCATCGACCAGCTTCCCCGTTGAGGTCAGGAAAGGCTGGCCGGAAACCTTCCACTCCAGCGTATAGCGCAGCTGGTGACGATCCAGCAGATCCCGCACACGCTGCTTGATCATCTCGTCGGTCAGTTCAGTACTGAAGCGGAAGTTAAACTGCACAAAAAAATCGCCCGGAATGACGTTGTTGCTGCCCGTTCCCGCCTGTACGTTGGCGATCTGCATACTCGTCGGTGGGAAAAACGCATTGCCCTGATCCCACACGGTGTCCACCAGCTCATTCAGCGCGGGCATGGCGCGATGCACCGGATTATCTGCCAGATGAGGATAGGCCACATGTCCCTGAACGCCATGCAGCGTCAGGTTTGCGGTCATGGAACCCCGACGGCCGTTTTTCACCACGTCGCCGACATTTTCCGTGCTGGAGGGTTCGCCCACCAGGCAGTAGTCCAGCCGCTCATTACGCGCCATCAGGGCTTCGACCACTTTTACCGTGCCGTTGGTCGCGCTGGCCTCTTCGTCCGAGGTGATCAGGAATGCCAGCCGGCCCTGATGATTGGGATGCGTCGCGACGAAACGTTCAGCCGCCACGATCATTGCCGCCAGCGAGCCTTTCATATCCGCCGCGCCGCGTCCGAACAGCATACCGTCGCGAATGGTGGGCTCAAAAGGCGGATTGATCCAGCGGGTGGCATCGCCGGTCGGCACAACGTCAGTGTGGCCGGCAAAGGCCAGCGTTTCGTCCTTACCGCGCCAGGCCCAAAAGTTCAGGGTGTCGCCAATATGCATGGGCTCTATCGTAAAGCCGATCGCCTGGAGTCGCGCGATCAGAATGGCCTGACAACCGGCATCATCCGGGCTGAGGGAAGGGCGACGAATAAGCTGCTGCGTCAGCTCTATGACCGGACAGAACATAATCAGGATTTCTCCGAAATAAAGGGCTGATAAGTGGTTTCACTGAAACCCAGCAGCATAGAGCCGTCGGCGCGGCAGAGCAACGGACGTTTAATCATGGCAGGCTGCGCGAGCATCAGTTCTGACGCGCTTGCCGCATCTTTTATCGCACTCCGCGTCTCTTCGCTGAGCTTGCGCCAGGTGGTGCCCCGCGTGTTAAGAAGAGGCTCCCAGCCCAGCGTCCCGGTAAAACGCTGCAGCAGCGCCGCATCCAGCCCGTCGGTACGATAATCATGAAACTGATAAGCAACGCCGTTTGCTTCCAGATACTTACGTGCCTTCCTGATGGTGTCACAGTTTTTGATGCCGTACATCGTCAGCATAACGGGTTCCCTTCTGTTTTTTATGGGTTTCAACTATATTCGATACTGTTCAGGCGCTTAGTCTACAACGGATGCGCCTGTGAGGCAGCAGGGAAGGCGAGGATATCACCCAGAGAATAACGTAATAAAAGGAGCACCCCGTGAACTATATGCAAGCGTCTTCCGCTCACACGGTCGATGAAACCCAGTCAACCATTGTGATCGCCAGGAAAAAGAACAGTCGCTGCGAAACGTTCAACCAGATCGTCGAGGCAGTACTGAGAGATCATCCCGATGCCAAAACCCACATTGACAGTGAAAGCGGCGGCTACGATAAAGTTATTGTCCTGAAATAGATCAGGAACATCAGGGGGATAGCCAACCCCCTGAGGCTTTCCCTTCCTTATTGCTGCCCGATCGGCTGACGAATAACCCAGCAAACGTGGCGAAAATCCCTCTCGGCCCTTTGCCAGTCTGACATGCTTCTCTACCGCATCCTTCACGCGTTTAAGCCTGGTACGGCCTTTCTACGTCAAAAAATGTGGCCTGCCACACAAATCCACATCTTGAGGGGCATTTGAGGTGGGTTTCCTTAGCGAAAGATATTCACTTTGCATTAAGATTAATCCTATAATGACTGCACAGCAAAGAGAGGTATATCATGATTGACACAGAACTGGGGAACTGGAAGGACTTTATTGAAGCGATGTTAGCCCGTAAGTAACACATTCAAAAAAGAAAAGCTCGGCGACACAATCAACAAGCTTGACCTGCAGCAGACCAAATTGACAAAGGCAGCCAACCGGCTGCCTTTATTCATTTTGCGATCGGCTTCGCCTTTAACGGGAAGCGCTGACGTACCAGCACGAAGAAAAGCGGCACGAAGAAAATCGCCAGTATCGTCGCGGAGATCATCCCGCCCATCACCCCTGTGCCGACGGCGTGCTGGCTACCGGAGCCAGCGCCGCTACCGATAACCATTGGCAGTACCCCAAAAATAAACGCCAGCGACGTCATCAGGATAGGCCGCAAGCGCTGGCGGGAGGCTTCCAGCGTCGCTTCACGCAGATCCCGTCCCTGACGGTTAATGTCACTGGCGAATTCCACAATCAAGATGGCGTTTTTGGCCGACAGTCCGATGACGGTCAGCAGCCCTACCTGGAAATAGACGTCGTTTTCGAGTCCCCGCAGCCAGGTCGCGACCAGCGCCCCGGCTACGCCCAGCGGCACCACCAGCATCACCGAGAAGGGAATGGACCAGCTTTCATAAAGCGCGGCGAGGCAGAGGAAAACCACCAGCAGCGAAATAGCATAGAGCGCTGGCGCCTGATCGCCGGACATGCGTTCCTGAAAGGAGGCGCCTGTCCACTGCAGGCCAAAGCCGGTAGGGAGCTGGCTGACTAGTTTTTCCATCACATCCATTGCCGTACCGGTACTGACGCCGGCAGCGGACTCGCCAACGATCTCAATAGAAGAATAGCCGTTATAGCGTTCCAGACGGGGCGAACCGGTCTCCCAGGAGGTGGTGGCGAAAGCGGTGAAGGGCACCATGCCGCCGCTGTTGTTGCGCACATACCATTTACTGATGTCATCCGGCAGCATACGGTAACGCGCGGCGGCCTGAACGTAGACTTTTTTCACCCGGCCCTGGTCGAGAAAGTCGTTAACGTACGTCGATCCCCAGCCGGTTTGCAGCGTGTTATTAATATCGTCAATTGAGACGCCCAGCGCCTGCGCTTTATGCTGATCGACGTTAATACGCAGCTGCGGCGTGTCATCAAGCCCGTTATGGCGCACCCGCGCCAGCGCCGGTTCATCTTCCACGGCGGCCAGCAGCTGATTTCTCGCTGCCATCAGCGCATCGTGGCCCATCCCGGCATGATCCTCCAGCTGCAAGTTAAATCCTGAGGAGCTTCCCATACCTGAGATGGCAGGCGGGCTGCTGGCGATAACCCGGGCTTCCCTGATGCGGCCAAAGGCTTTCGTCGCCCGCTCAATAATTGCGAAGGAGGTGTTCTCTGCTCCCTCGCGCGCCTGCCAGGGTTTAAGGCGGATAAACATGCGGGCGACGTTCTGCCCATTTCCCCCAGGGCCTGCGCCAATGGTGGAAAAAACCGACAGCACATTGTCCTTCTCCTGCGTCAGATAATAGCGCTCAACGTTGTTAACCACTTTATGGGTCTGCTGCAAGGTTGAGCCGGGAGGAAGCTGGATCTGCGTGGTGAATACGCCGCGATCCTCCAGCGGCAGGAAGGAAGTCGGCAGATGCCAGAATAGCAGTGCCATGCCGACGATGATCGCCATGTAAAGCAGCAGCCAGCGCCCTGCCTTCGCCAGAATCCGCCCGACGCCGCGCTCGTAGCGGTCGGCGTTACGGTTAAACATACGGTTAAACCAGCCAAAAAACCCCCGCCGGCCGTGATGCTGCCCTTTTTCCAGCGGCTTAAGCAGGGTGGCGCAAAGCGCCGGGGTGAGGATCATGGCGACCAGCACCGACAGAACCATGGCGGAAACAATGGTAATAGAGAACTGACGATAGATGGCGCCCGTTGTGCCACCAAAGAACGCCATCGGGATAAACACCGCCGACAGCACCAAAGTAATCCCCACCAGCGCGCCCTGAATTTGTCCCATCGACTTCCGCGTCGCTTCGCGTGGCGAAAGCCCTTCCTCGCTCATGATGCGCTCGACGTTTTCCACCACGACGATGGCATCATCAACCAGTAAGCCAATTGCCAGCACCATAGCGAACATGGTCAGGGTGTTGATACTGAAGCCGCACAGTGAAAGCACCGTAAAGGTACCAAGCAGCACTACCGGAACGGCAATGGTCGGGATCAGGGTGGCGCGGAAATTTTGCAGAAACAGGTACATCACCACAAACACCAAAACAACCGCTTCAAGCAACGTCTTGACGACGTCCTCAATCGAGGCTTTTACGAAGGGGGTGGTCTCGTAGGCAATTTCCGCCTTCAGGCCGGGAGGGAAATAGCGCGACAGCTCATCAATACGCGCGCGCACCAGCTCATCGGTTTGTAATTCATTGGCGCCAGAGGCCAGCTTGACGCCCAGCCCGGAAGCTGGCTGGCCGTTATACTGGCTGAGGAAATCATATTTCTCCGCGCCCAGTTCGACGCGGGCTACTTCCCCCAGCTTTACCTCTGAACCATCCTGATTCACCCTGAGGGTGATATTGCTGAACTGCTCAGGAGTGGTCAGTAAAGACTGAGAATTAATGGTGGCGTTAAGCGCCTGGCGATCGACGGCGGGCAGCCCGCCAAGCTGGCCTACTGCTACCTGGCTGTTCTGGGAGCGGATGGCGCTGACGATATCTTCGGTGGTCAGCGCATAGTTAATCATCTTATTGGGATCGAGCCAGATCCGCATGGCGTACTGAGAACCGTAGGCGTCAACCTGGCCCACGCCGTCGATACGGCTGAGGGGATCCTGAACGTGGCTGGCGACATAATCACTGATATCCTGCTTATCCATGCTGCCGTCCGTCGATACGAACGCGACCATCAGAATATTGGTATCACCCGTTTTGGTCACGGTAACGCCCTGAGATTGCACATCCTGGGGAAGCTTGCGCAGCGCGGTCTGCAGCTGGTTCTGCACCTGTTGCCGAGCCTCATCCGGATCGGTACCCGCCACAAACGTCATTGTGATGGTGGCCCGCCCGGTATTGCTGCTCTGGGAGGACATATACATCAGGTTGTCGATGCCGGTCATGTTCTGTTCGATGATCTGGGTAACGGTGTTTTCCAGCGTTTCGGCAGAGGCACCGGGATAGTTAGCGCTTATACGCACGTTAGGCGGGGCGAGATCGGGATACTGCTCAACGGGAAGGGAAAAAATGGCCAGCGTGCCGGTCAGGCAAAGTAAAATCGCTATCACCCAGGCAAAAATGGGGCGATCGATAAAGAAATTCGCCATCGACGATAAACTCCTGGCTTAATCAGTGTGAAAAAGTAAGGCGCTTACCGTTTGCCCGGGGCGCTAGAGAAAATTCGTTAGCTGCACTGTTTTGTCGTTGATTCATTTCAGGTCGACAGCTCTCCACTCTACCCGCTGCTCTGTGAAGAATCGTGGAGGAAATAAGGAGAAAATGTAAAGTATCATGCCGGACAGGCCTGCGGGTTTAGCTGACTGGCAAATTTATTCCTCAGCAGTCAGGAAAAATCAGCGAAACCTTCGTCCCGCCCGTCTCGATCTGGCTTACAGCCAGATGTCCATTAAGGCTGGATGCCCGCTCCTGCATAATCGACAGGCCGTAATGGCCGGGAGGGCTTTCAGGATCGGCCAGGCCCTTACCGTTGTCGCATATCTCAATCCGGTTCTCGCCCTGCTCATTAAGGCTACAGCGAACGGCGATCTGCGTGGCGCCGGCGTGGCGTATGGCATTCAGCAGCGCTTCGCGCACAATTTGCAGGACGTGCACCTGCTTTTGCGCCTCTAAAGGCTGGCCGGTAAGCTGGCCCTCCAGCAGGAGGGTGGCGCTGGTCTGCTGGCGAAGCGGGGCGATAACCTGCTCCAGGGCGGTGGGCAAATCCGCCGGTTCAATGGAGAGACGGAAGGTGGTCAGCAGCTCTCTGAGCTGCCGGTTCGCCTCACTGAGCGCCTGGTCGATTTCAGTAACGATCGCTCTGGCGGGGGCGGCATTCTCGTCCACGACCCGCTTCAGGCGGGCCAGCTGGATCCGCAGATAGGCGAGCGACTGCGCCAGGGAGTCATGCAATTCGCGGGCGATAGTGGCGCGCTCCTCCATCAGCAGCAGATGCTGAACTTTATGCTGTGCGCGCTCAAGCTGAAGCGAGCGCGCCAGCAGCGTGGCGAATCCCTGCATCAGCTGCGGTTCACTGCGCAGCGCCTGCCAGCGCAGCTCGCCGGCCTGAGCGCCAACGGAAGGATCGAGTTGCAGGCGCTGCCAGCCCAGCTTCTCATCCGGCTGCCCCACGGTTACTTCCCACTGGGGCGGCGCCGTGAGCGAAATAGCGCAGAGCGCTTCGTGTTGAAGCATCCGCTCCAGCACCTGCGGATAAGCCTGCGCGCTGTTCAAGTGGCTGCTGAGCATTTCAGAGCAGCGGTAAAGCAGCGCCAGCCGCCGGTTAGCCTGCCGGAGATCCTGGGTTTTCTCTTTTACCGCTTCCTCAAGATGGTGGTAATGCTTTTCCAGCTCTGAGGACATATGGGTAAAGGCGCGGGCCAGCACCCCGAGTTCATTTTCCAGACCGGTATCCAGCGGTCCGGGATGAAAGTTGGCCTGCTCAATTTCGCGGCTGGCCATCACCAGCTTATTGAGCGGCAGCACTACCTGACGTCTGACCCTGCGCAGCGTCCAGACGACCAGCGCGGCGATGGCGATAAAACCCAGCACGCTGGTACCGGCAACCAGCAGCATTTTCAGCTCCGCCCAGTGTTGAAGCGCCAGCACGAAGCGGTCGATTTGCGCCACGTAATGGGAAACATTCTGCCGGTAATCCAGGGTTTTTCCCGCTTCAAGGTCGGGCCGGAGCTTTTGCCACGCGTGCAGCAGCGCATGATAACGTTCGCGGACGCTGGTGGGCACATAGCGACGGTCGAGCGCGCGCAGCGCAGGCGCATCAAGCGACTGATGGTAAAGCTGAATGTTCTTTGCCAGATCGGGCGAATTGGTGGTGGCATCCCAGGCGAGGCGATAGCTCTGCATACGCAGCGAACCGGCGATATTGACCGCTTCGGCATCGCGCAGGCTGGCCGAAAGCGTCAGCATCGCCAGCCCGGTCGAGAGCACGGAAAGCAGTGCAATCGCGAACAGGGCGCGGGCCAGACTGCTGGTTACAGAACGCGTCATCATCTTTTATCCCTCAGGCACAGGCAGGCGAGTATAACGCTAAAACGCCGCTAAAATACTGACCTGCGCCGGTATCTTGTCCTGCGTACCGGGCAGGCAGAGCGTCTGTCACCCGGAAAAAATAATGGGTAAAACGGACGGGCCACCGCCTGCGGATAATAACGCCGAAAGGTAAATGGTGAAACGGCAGCGAAAATGCAGTCTTTTGTCGGTATTTTCAGGTCAATTGTAGATAAAATCACGCTTACTGACATTTCTTTATGGCTCCCCCGCTGCTGTTCACAATCCTTTAACCGCTTTTACGCCTGTAGCCGACTGGAGCTCAGCGTATGGCGCATACTTAACCTCGTAGCAAATAATCACTTCGACGAGGTATATCTTATGAACATGAAACTCTCAGTACTGACAGGGATTATGTTTGCCGCCACCTCTTTCGCCGCCCTGGCCGCCACGCCAGTTGATCGGCAACAAAGCGAAGGCCTTCAGGCTATGGGCTCCGTTTCCGTGACGGGCGTCAGCGGTTCGCTGGATGATGCAACCGACCAGCTGCAACAAAAAGCCGAAGAAATGGGCGCCACGCATTATCGCGTCATCCGTACTGACACCCCCGGCGATTCTAGTCTCTGGAGTGGTAATGCGGAGATCTACCGTTAAGTCCGACTTCCCCTGAATACCCCTGTGTAGCTTTTGTGATTTTCACTGAACCGACCGCCTGATGCGGCCGGTTTTTTTTGCTTTACTGTCTGAGTTAACAAAAGCTTGCGATTTTCTCATAACAGCTTTTGCGTCAGAAAGAGAGAACGGTTAGGATGCATCGCCGCAA
Source organism: Pantoea sp. FN060301 (assembly GCA_050410775.1). Classification (GTDB taxonomy): domain Bacteria; phylum Pseudomonadota; class Gammaproteobacteria; order Enterobacterales; family Enterobacteriaceae; genus Erwinia. The sequence continues at coordinate 2,911,354 of CP191229.1, read as the reverse complement.
TTTTCCTCCGTTCGCCAGCCATATAATTACAGAAAGGGGAACGTTGCCCAAACGATTGTGCTGAAGCGCAATCGTTTGGTTGGCTATTTAACTGAGGCTGCCCAGGAGGGAGGCCGTATCACTTTGGACAGGATAATCAGGACAGAAAATGAAAGCGGATAAAAACGCGGTGAGCGATAAGCGAGCGGCCAGAAGACGTTGGTTAAATTCTCATGATTCCGGCTATCACAAAGCGATGGATAATCGTCACGTTCAGATGATTGCTATCGGCGGCGCGATCGGGACCGGGCTGTTTCTCGGAGCGGGCGGCCGTCTGCAAATGGCGGGGCCGGCGCTGGCTATCGTCTATTTAGTATGTGGTATTTTTTCTTTCTTTATCCTTCGCGCGTTAGGTGAGCTGGTGCTTCACCGTCCTTCCAGTGGCAGCTTCGTCTCTTATGCCCGCGAGTTTCTCGGCGAGAAGGCCTCCTATGTGGCGGGCTGGATGTACTTCGTCAACTGGGCCATGACCGGCATCGTGGACATTACCGCTGTGGCGCTCTATATGCATTACTGGGGGGCGTTTGGCGACGTGCCGCAATGGGTCTTCGCGCTGGGGGCGCTGGCGATTGTCGGTACCATGAATATGGTGGGAGTAAAATGGTTCGCTGAAATGGAGTTCTGGTTTGCGCTGATTAAGGTGTTAGCCATTGCCATTTTCCTCGTGGTGGGCGTTGTCTTCCTCGGAAGCGGCAAGCCGCTGGACGGCAATACGACTGGCTTCCATCTAATCAGTGACAACGGCGGCTTCTTCCCGCATGGATTGTTACCGGCGCTGGTGCTGGTGCAGGGTGTGGTGTTCGCCTTCGCCTCTATCGAACTGGTCGGGACGGCGGCTGGGGAGTGTAAAGACCCGAAAACCATGCTGCCGAAGGCGATCAACAGCGTCATCTGGCGCATCGGCCTGTTCTACGTCGGATCGGTGGTGCTGCTGGTACTGCTGCTGCCGTGGAACGCCTATCAGGCCGGAGAGAGTCCGTTTGTCACCTTCTTCTCCAAACTGGGCGTGCCTTATGCGGGCAGTATCATGAATATCGTGGTGCTGAGCGCGGCCCTTTCCAGCCTCAACTCCGGCCTTTACTGCACCGGCCGCATTCTGCGCTCCATGTCGATGGGCGGCTCGGCGCCGAAGTTCATGTCAAAGATGAGCGGACAGCAGGTGCCTTACATGGGTATTCTGGTTACCATTGGCGTCTATATCATCGGCGTCTGGCTGAACTATATTGTGCCGTCGCGCGTGTTTGAAATCGTGCTCAACATGGCCTCGCTGGGCATCATCACCTCCTGGGCGTTTATCATGGTGTGCCAGATGCGCCTGCGCAAAGCGATCAAAGAAGGAAAGGCGGAAGATGTCAGCTTCAAGCTGCCGGGCGCGCCTTTTACCTCCTGGCTGACGCTGCTGTTTCTGGCCAGCGTAATTGTGCTGATGGCCTTTGACTATCCGAACGGCACCTACACCATTGCCTCAGTGCCGCTGATTGCGCTGCTCCTGATTCTGGGCTGGTTCGGGGTGCGCAAGCGCGTGAACGCCGTGGCGCAGACGGAGCATGAGGACGAGCCATCGCTGGAAAAATTGTCTGACTGACACGCTGTGTAGTCATTCACTGAGGCGGCCTGAGAGGGCCGCCTTTTTTCGTTTCGGGGCGTGGTGAAGGTGGAGCTTGCCGCCAGTTTCGGATAGTTTTCCCCCGAGGCACGCTTTATGATGACAGGCTCCTGAAACGCACCGGAGCCGCTATGTCAGCCAAAATCGAAGTCATTAAAAATAAAATCCTGTCGGAAAACTGGTTCGTTCTGCGTAACTTCACCTACGATCTCACCACCAAAGATGGCACAACCCTTCGCCACCGGCGTGAGGTTTATGATCGGGGTAATGGGGCAACAATCCTGCTCTATAACCGGGAAAAAAACAGCATTATCCTGACCCGTCAGTTCCGTATTGCCACCTGGGTCAACGGTAATGAAAACGGCATGCTGATCGAAGCCTGTGCCGGCCTGCTGGATAATGACTCCCCGGAGGAGTGCATCCGCAAGGAGGCGATAGAGGAAACGGGCTATGCGGTCGGCAAAGTAGAAAAGCTTTATGAGATGTATATGTCGCCGGGCGGGGTTACGGAGCTTATTCACTTTTTTGCCGCGGAATATGACGAAGGCCTGCGCGCCAATGCCGGCGGCGGCGTGGAGGATGAGGATATTGACGTGATAGAAATTCCTTTCCCTCAGGCCTGGGCAATGATCAAAACGGGCCAGATCAGGGACGGGAAAACCGTTATGCTGATGCAGCACGCGTTAATTGAAGGGTGGCTGAGCCTGACCTGAGGCTTCCGCCGCTCGCTCTGCTGCCGGGTCTGCATCTCTTTGCCCGGCAGCGGTGGGAAGGATAAGGCGCCTGCTGTTCGCGCCGCTTAAAATACAACTATGGACTAACCAGCGCTTTATAATCAGCCGATTTATTATCATCCTTTTGAGTCAAAATAATTATCGCCAGTTTATTCAGTTTTTATCTTTATTGGTGATGGTAGATATATTTGTGGGGGGGTATAACATTAGTTCTGAGCTTTATGTTTTATATTTGCTGAAGATTATGTAAGGCAAGCTTGCTCTTTAGGTATAATATTGCTGTAACCTTACGCTTGTATAAATGGAATAAAAAGTCTTGTTTTCAGGAAGGCTATTTTCCCAGAAGCCCTGTTTATTTATTTCTTTTCCTGATAATACGTAAGGGACGTCATCAGCCGCTTGCGTCCCAGTGGATAGCCGCATGCAGCTATGAAAAGGTGTTACGTCTCAAGGGAAGTAAGAGGCTATTATCAGCACGGCAAAACTGCCTGTCGCTTAAATGTCATTTAACTGATTTGTTTCATAATAATAGTGATCGTCGTCACAGTATGTTCGCTAACATTCTATTTCTGGCGCCGTTCAGGCTCGCGCTGTTGCATTTACAGAATAAGATAATCTGAAAAGGTTAATCAGTACGGATTAAATGAACTTTTCCGCCTGCTTTGTCCGATTAATCTCATTGAGTCGGGATGAGAGAGCCGGGATGATGCCTTGCAGAAAAGCGGCTTACATTCACGCCCGCCGCTGTTTTTTGCGCAAGCCGCAGTGTCGCCGGAGGCTCTCCATTGATAAATTCCTGCTTATGGGAGACCATTGCGTTATTCTTAGTGCTCTATGTCATCCGGGGAATCAGGTTATCAATGTCTTACTGGAATAAATTGCCCCCTCTTTTCTTGTTGTTATTCTCTGCGTCTTTGTATGCCGACCCCCTACAGAAAACGTTCTCTGACTGGCAAGTTACCTGTAACAATCAGAACTACTGCGTCGCGCGAAATTTTCCGGGAGATAATAACCTGGTGATGACTATCCGTCGTCATGCGGGTAGCGACGACCGGCCGCTGCTCAGTATTGACTATGGTAATCGTTATACCGGTGAGTTGAAGGGCGCTCCGCTGAAAGATAACCTGTTGCTCGACGGACAGCGGCTAAAGCTGGACCTTAAGCACTGGGAGGTCAGGCCGCACCATCTGACCACCACCCACGCTATTTCCATTGATGAATTCCTGATGCAGGTGATGGAGGCGGATAATATTCAGCTGCTTTATCGTCCGGGCGCGGTCATCTCATTAGAGGGAATGAAGGCGGCGCTGCTGTTAATGGATGATGTTCAGGGCAGGATCAATGGCATGAGCGCCTGGGTCAGGCGGGGCGAACGCGGGACTTATGACGTGCCGCCCGAGCCCGCCATCCCCCTGATTGCCGCGCCGCGCCGCCCGCCGCTGGCGCTGACCCGTGAGGAAACCACGGGGCTTATCGATTACGGTACCTGGCGTATTAATACCGATGAGTGCTCGCTGGATCCCCAGCGTCGTGAGGTCAGCGTGGCACCGCTGTCGGATGAGAAAGCGCTGCTGCTGGTCAGCTGCGAGATGGGGGCCTATAACGTTATCGATCTGGCTTTTGAAGTGACCCGCACGCTGCCCTATGTGGCAAAAGGCGTTACGCTTACGCTGCCTTTTATGCCGCCGGGCCGCACGGAAAAACAGCTTGAGCTGGTGAATGCGGAATACGATGTCAGCCGGAGCCAGTTGCTGACCTACAGTAAGGGAAGGGGGATAGGAGACTGCGGGCTGGCGACGCGCTGGCAGTATACCGGGCGCGAATTTGTGCTGGCAGAGTATGTGGAAGAAAGCACTTGCGATGCCTGGCACGGCAGCGACGACTGGCCCGGACTCTGGATCAGCAAAAAGTTGCCGCCGGAGCCCACGACAAGCGTGGAAATGACGCCATAAAAAAACGCCCCTGAGGGCGTTTTTGTTACCCGGCAAAGCGCCGGGATTAAGCAGAGATCGATCAGTGAGGCTTAAGCAGCTTCTCGGCATGGCTGGCAATATTCTCAACCGTAAAGCCGAACTCGTTAAACAGTTTTCCGGCCGGGGCTGACTCACCAAAGGTGGTCATACCGACGATAGCGCCGTTCAGACCAACATATTTGTACCAGTAGTCAGCGATTCCCGCTTCAACCGCTACGCGAGCCGTGACGGAAGAAGGCAGCACAGATTCGCGATAGCCTACGTCCTGCTTATCGAACAGATCGGTTGACGGCATAGACACTACGCGAACTTTATGCCCGTTTGCCGTCAGCTTATCCGCAGCGCCCAGGGTGATTTCCACTTCTGAACCTGTCGCAATCAGAATTACTTCCGGCGTGCCTTCACAATCTTTCAGCACGTAGGCGCCGCGGGAGATATTCTCCAGCTGTGCTTTGGTGCGCTCAGGCTGCGCCAGATTCTGACGAGAGAGGATCAGCGCGGTAGGACCGTGATGGCGTTCAACGGCATGTTTCCAGGCCACTGCCGTTTCCACCTGGTCGCAGGGGCGCCAGACGCTCATATTTGGCGTGACGCGCAGGCTGGCAATCTGCTCAACCGGCTGGTGCGTAGGGCCATCTTCGCCCAGGCCGATAGAATCGTGGGTATAAACCATGATCTGGCGCGCTTTCATCAGCGCGGCCATGCGTACGGCATTACGGGCATATTCCACAAACATCAGGAAGGTAGCCGTATAAGGCACAAAGCCGCCGTGGTGAGCGATACCGTTGGCAATGGCCGTCATACCGAATTCACGCACGCCATAATGGATATAGTTACCGGCGTGATCCTCGTTGAGCGGTTTGGATCCTGACCAGATAGTCAGGTTGCTTGGCGCAAGGTCGGCGGAGCCGCCCAGCAGCTCAGGCAGAATTTTACCGAAGCCTTCCAGCGTATTCTGTGAGGCTTTACGGCTGGCAATTTTCTGCGGATTAGCCTGCAGCTCCTCGATGAATTTCTGGGTTTCCTGCTCCCAGTTTTCCGGCATGCCGCCATCCATACGGCGGGCATACTCTTTCGCCAGCTCCGGATGAGCAGCCTTATAGGCGGCAAACTTCTCGTTCCAGGCCTTCTCGTATTGCTGACCCGCTTCTTTCGCATCCCACTGGGCATAAATGTCCTGAGGGATCTCGAATGGGGGATGGTTCCAGCCCAGCTGCTTACGGGTCAGGGCGATCTCATCTTCACCCAGCGGCGCGCCGTGTGAATCTTCTTTGCCCGCTTTATTTGGCGAGCCGAAACCGATAGTGGTGCGGCAGATGAGCAGGGAGGGTTTATCCGTCACGCTCTGGGCTTCTTTAATGGCCCGCGACACCGCTTCCGCATCGTGCCCGTCAATTTCATTCACGACGTGCCAGTTATAGGCTTCAAAACGCTTCGCCGTGTCGTCAGTGAACCAGCCTTCCGTCTCGCCATCGATCGAAATGCCGTTATGGTCATAGAAGCCGATCAGTTTACCCAGGCCCAGCGTACCGGCCAGCGAGCAGACTTCGTGAGAAATCCCTTCCATCAGGCAGCCATCGCCCATAAAGACGTAGGTATGGTGATCGATGACGTCATGGCCCGGACGGTTAAACTGCGCGGCCAGCGTGCGTTCCGCAATCGCCAGGCCCACGGCGTTAGCCAGACCCTGACCCAGCGGGCCGGTCGTGGTTTCCACGCCCGGCGTGTAACCGATTTCCGGGTGACCTGGCGTTTTAGAGTGCAGCTGGCGGAAATTCTTCAGCTCTTCGATGGGCAGGTCGTAGCCGGTAAGGTGCAGAAGGCTGTAAAGCAGCATGGAGCCGTGACCGTTGGAAAGAATAAAGCGGTCGCGATCGGCCCAGGCCGGGTTGGTCGGGTTGTGATGCATAAAATCGCGCCACAGCACTTCAGCAATATCTGCCATGCCCATAGGGGCGCCCGGATGTCCGGAATTTGCTTTCTGGACGGCGTCCATGCTTAGCGCACGAATTGCGTTTGCCAGTTCTCTACGTGAAGACATCTTTTTCTCCCTGAGTTTTAGTGGGATAAAACGGGCGGGGGCACGCACAACGACGTAATGATCCGCTTTTGGTTACGTACGCAAAAGCGGCTCATTCTCCGCCCATTTAGGAATGGGTTACAGTCTGGCAGCCAGGACATTTTCCAGGTTCTGCTGATCGACCGCGAACTGACGGATACCTTCAGCCAGTTTCTCAACCGCCATTGGGTCCTGATTATGTTCCCAGCGGAATTCAGATTCCGAAAGTGAGGCTGGCTGGTGGAAGCCCTGCGTGGACGGGATCAGCTTACGTTCTACCGGCGCATCGCTGGCCTGAAGCTGCTTCAGCAGATCGGGCGAAATGGTCAGGCGGTCACATCCTGCCAGCGCGAGGATCTGTTCCGTTTTACGGAAGCTGGCGCCCATAATCACCGTGTTATAGCGATGCTGTTTGTAGTACTCATAGATGTTGCGTACTGAAACCACGCCCGGATCTTCATCCACAATATAAGGGTCCAGCGGCTTACGGGTGTTGTACCAGTCGTAGATGCGTCCCACAAACGGGGAGATCAGGAACACGCCCGCTTCGGCGCAGGCGCGGGCCTGGGCGAAGGAGAAAAGCAGCGTCAGGTTACAGTTGATGCCGTTTTTTTCCAGCTCTTCCGCCGCGCGGATGCCTTCCCAGGTAGAGGCGAGCTTAATCAGGATGCGCGAACGGTCAATGCCGTTATCCTCATACATTCTGACCAGCTTCTCCGCTTTGGTAACACACATGCCGCGGTCAAAGGAGAGGCGGGCGTCCACTTCAGTAGAGACGCGGCCCGGCACGCTTTTCAGGATTTCCATGCCCAGGTTGACAGCGACTTTGTCGCTGGCATTAATAATCTGCGTTTCTTTACTGCCACCCTGCTTTTTGGCGTAGTCGATGGCGTCGGTGATCAGGTGCTTGTAGGAATCGAGGCCGGAGGCTTTCAGGATCAGAGACGGGTTGGTGGTGGCATCTTCGGGGTGGTAGTTACGAATGGATTCGATATCGCCACTGTCAGCCACCACGGTGGTGTATTGTTTCAGTGCTTCTAGCTGGTTCATCTCATGGCTCCTTGATATGCAATCTGCAAAGCAAATATAACCGTGGCGGTCTCTCTGGCCCGGAGGCTGTCAGGAACGGGGTCCGGGCCCAACGCGCTGGGGGCTGAAAGCCGGCAACGCCAACCGCCCGACGCCTGCCGGGAGAGGTTCATCAGTGACGTCAAAGCTGGCCGACACGGTAGTCTGTTCTCAGGCCAAACATTGCATCAGACGTCCTGTAATGGGAATGCGTTTTCTCTGATTGTTGCAATGGGTTCGCCCAATGATTGGATCGCGCAACGCAAAAATTGCGGCACCTGAAAGTGTAGCAGCTCTTCAGCATTCCGGTGCGCGCCGCCGAAAAGCGCCCGGCGGGTATCGCTATTTTTACCCGGTTTTCACGTCGTCACGTTTGCTCTTTCGGGCGCATTTGCCTGTTTACTGCCCGAAAGGGGCGTTTTCTGTTTTTCCCTACGTCGGACAGTCACCTCCTTCGCTGCCCGTGGGGAAATTATTGCGTAACAGTCGCTTAACTCTCCATTTTATGGCCCGCTTCAAGTTTTTGCCGGCCCTCAGGCTTCTATACTGCCTTGTTTTCCTCTCCTGAAAAAAAATGAAAGGATCATGATAATGGACGAACAGCTTAAGCAGAGTGCGCTCGATTTTCATCAGTACCCCGTTCCTGGCAAAATTCAGGTCTCTCCCACTAAACCTCTGGCGACGCAGCGCGATCTGGCGCTGGCCTATTCGCCCGGCGTGGCGGCACCCTGTCTGGAAATTGCCGCCGATCCCCTTGCCGCGCATAAATATACCGCCAGGGGAAACCTGGTTGCGGTGATCTCCAACGGCACGGCGGTGCTGGGGCTGGGCAATATTGGCGCGCTGGCGGGCAAGCCGGTCATGGAGGGGAAAGGCGTTCTGTTTAAAAAATTTGCCGGTATCGACGTCTTTGATATCGAAGTAAATGAGATGGACCCGGACAAGCTTATCGATATTATCGCCGCGCTCGAGCCCACTTTTGGCGGCATCAATCTGGAAGATATCAAAGCGCCGGAATGTTTTTACATTGAGAAGGCGCTGCGCGAGCGCATGAACATTCCGGTCTTTCATGACGATCAGCACGGCACCGCGATTATCTGTACCGCTGCCGTGCTGAATGGCCTGCGGGTGGTGAGCAAAAACATCGAGGAGGTTCGGCTGGTGGTTTCCGGCGCGGGGGCTTCGGCCATTGCCTGTATGAATCTGCTGGTGGCGTCGGGCATGCAGCGGCACAACATTACCGTCTGCGATTCTAAAGGGGTGATTTATCAGGGCCGTGAGGAAAATATGGCCGTGACCAAAGCGGCCTATGCCATCAAAGACAGCGGGAAGCGCACGCTGGATGAGGTGATTGCTGACGCCGATATTTTCCTGGGCTGCTCCGGGCCAAAAGCGATGACGCCTGCCATGGTCAAAAAGATGGCCCGCGATCCGCTTATCCTCGCGCTGGCGAATCCGGAACCTGAAATTCTGCCTCCGCTGGCGAAGGAGGTGCGTCCGGATGCCATTATCTGTACCGGGCGCTCTGACTATCCTAATCAGGTCAATAATGTCCTCTGCTTTCCGTTCATCTTTCGCGGGGCGCTCGATGTGGGGGCCACGGCGATTAATGAGGAGATGAAGCTGGCTGCCGTTCACGCCATCGCCGAGCTGGCGCTGGCAGAGCAGAACGACGTGGTGGCAACGGCCTATGGCGATGAGGAGCTTGCCTTCGGGCCTGACTACCTGATCCCGAAACCCTTTGACCCACGGCTGATCGTGCAGATTGCCCCCGCCGTGGCGAAAGCGGCCATGGACTCCGGCGTGGCAACGCGTCCGATTGAGGATCTTGCGGCCTATCGCGAAAAGCTCAGCGAGTTTGTTTATAAAACTAACCTCTTTATGAAACCGATCTTTTCTCAGGCGCGTAAAGAGCCGAAGCGCGTGGTGCTGGCGGAAGGGGAAGAGGCGCGGGTACTGCACGCCACCCAGGAACTGGTCAGCCTTGGCCTGGCGAAGCCGGTGCTGATTGGCCGCCCCAACGTCATTGAGATGCGCCTGAAAAAACTGGGGCTGAAAATTGAAGCCGGCCGCGATTTTGAGGTGGTCAATAATGAATCCGATCCGCGTTTCAAAGCCTACTGGAATGACTATTACCAGATCATGAAGCGGCGTGGTGTTACACCGGCACAGGCGCAGCGGGCGGTAATTGGCAACCCCACGCTGATCGGCGCGATTATGGTTCAGCGAGGCGAAGCGGACGCGCTTATCTGCGGCACCATCGGTGATTATAAAGAGCACTTTGAGGTGGTGGAAAAAGTGTTTGGCTTCCGTAAGGATACGACGGTCGCCGGGGCGATGAATGCACTGCTACTGCCGAGCGGCAACACCTTTATTGTGGATACCTATGTTAATGAAGATCCGTCGCCGGAGGCGCTGGCCGAACTGACGATTATGGCAGCGGAAACCGTTCGCCGCTTCGGCATTGAGCCTAAGGTTGCGCTGCTGTCCCACTCCAGCTTCGGCAGCTCTGACGCGCCGGCGGCCAGTAAGATGCGCGACGTGCTGGCGCGGGTGAAAGCGCGCGCGCCGGAACTGGAAATTGATGGCGAAATGCACGGTGATGCCGCGCTGGATGAGAGTATCCGACAGGATTTGATGCCGGACAGCCCGCTGAAAGGGTCGGCCAACGTGCTGATTATGCCGAACGTTGAGGCCGCGCGGATCAGCTACAATCTGCTGCGCGTTTCCTGTTCAGAAGGCGTAACCGTAGGCCCGGTGCTGATGGGCATAGCCAAACCGGTTCACGTGCTCACCCCCATCGCTTCGGTCAGGCGCATCGTGAATATGGTGGCGCTGGCGGTCGTTGAGGCCCAGACAGCGCCGCTGTAGGCCGGAACGGGGCCGGATTGCGTCTCCGGCCCTGCGGCTTAAATCCAGGCTTTCACCGGCAGGAAGTCGCTGTAGAGCGCGGCTTCCTGCGTGCCTGGCTGCGGCTGATAATCATATTCCCAGCGCACCAGCGGCGGCATTGACATCAGAATCGACTCGGTACGGCCGCCGGTTTGTAGTCCGAACAGCGTGCCGCGATCCCAGACCAGATTGAACTCCACATAGCGGCCCCGACGATAGAGCTGGAATTCCCGTTCACGCTCTCCCCACGGCAGCGCTTTACGGCGTTCGACAATCGGCAGATAGGCATCAAGGAAGCCGTCGCCAACGGCCTGCATAAAGCGGAAGCTGGTAGGAAAATCAGGCGTATTAAGATCGTCGAAAAAGAGCCCGCCAATGCCGCGCTGCTCGTTGCGGTGGCGGATAAAAAAGTAATCGTCGCACCACTTTTTATAGGTGGGATAAACCTCTTCTCCGAACGGCTGACAGAGATCGAAAGCGGTCTGGTGCCAGTGGACCGCATCCTCTTCGAAACCGTAATAGGGCGTCATATCGAATCCGCCCCCGAACCACCAGACCGGCTCTGCCCCCGGCTTTTCAGCAATAAAAAAGCGGACATTGGCGTGGCTGGTCGGCACGTAAGGGTTTTCAGGGTGGATCACCAGAGAGACGCCGAGGGCTTCAAAGCTGCGTCCTGCCAGCTCCGGACGATGGGCCGTGGCTGACGCCGGCATCTTGTCGCCATGCACGTGAGAAAAGTTTACGCCGGCCTGTTCGAAAAGGTTTCCCTTACGCAGCACCCTGCTGCGTCCGCCGCCGCCGCCTTCGCGCGTCCAGCTATCCTCTTCAAACGCGCTGCCGCCGTCAGCCTGAGCCAGCTGCTGGCAAATGCGATCCTGTAAATCCAGCAGATATTGCTTAACCTGGGCGATGTGGGGTGCGTTCATAACTCAACCTGACTGTAAAAAATGACGCGCGCAGTATACGTCATATTTTAACGGGCCGGGCGGCGGTTGTGCGTATCGAACTCGGCAAAGTAACTGATAATGCCATCCACAATGGCACTGGCGATCTTCTGGCGAAAGGCGGTGGTGCCCAACAGATGCTCTTCTGCCGGGTTAGTGATAAACGAGGTTTCCACCAGCACCGACGGGATAGAGGGGGATTTCAGTACGGCAAAAGCGGCCTGTTCCGTGTGCTGGCTGTGAAGGTGGTGGACCGGGCGGATCTGATTAATAACGTGCTTACCCAACGTCAGGCTGTTGTTAATGGTGTCCGTCTGGACAAGATCGAACAGCGCCTGCTGGAGGTAGCGATCTTTCTGCGCGACTTTTACGCCGCCGATTGCGTCAGCGGCGTTTTCCCGCTTTGACAGATAGCGCGCCATGCGGCTGCTGGCCCCGCGGTTGGAGAGCGCAAACACCGAGGCGCCGTTAGCCTGGGGGCTGGTGAAGCCATCGGCATGAATCGACATAAACAGGTCTGCCCCGTGGTGGTGAGCGATCTCTACCCGCTCGCCCAGCGGGATAAAATTATCGTCCTCCCGCGTCAGGCGGGCTTCGATAGCGGGATGCGCGCTGAGCAATTTGCGGATATGGTTGGCGATCTCCAGCACCACATGTTTCTCTTCCGACCCTTTCTCACCGACCGCGCCTGGGTCTATTCCCCCGTGGCCAGGATCGATCATCACTATCTTTTTGCCGTTCGCTGAAGGCGCTTTCCGGCGGGAGTGTTTAATCTTCAGCTCAGCCTGTTCCGGTTTGGCTCTGGCGGGCGCGGTAGCCATCAGTGCCAGCCCCACGCCTGAGAGCAGCAGACGGCGACGGGCGATAAGCGGCGTCATGGAACCAAAATTTTTCATTACAACATCCTGAGGGAGTAGATTCCCTTTTGTTATATCGTAACAATACGCCGGCGACGAGCAGGGAACTATTTCAGCGTTTTACTTTTTATTTCAGCAGACTAATAAGATTTCACGACTTTTTTCGCCTTTAAACCGCTCAGAGGGTTGCGCCGGCGAAAGAAAGCGTAATAATCAGCAAATTGTGGTTAACATCCGGGACAACGCCGTGGAAATTCGCGTATTCAGCCAGGACGATTTAGAAGAAGTTATTACCCTGTGGGAGCGCTGCGATCTGCTGCGCCCGTGGAACGATCCCGAACTCGACATTGAGCGCAAGCTCAGTCACGACCCCGATCTTTTTCTGGTGGCGGTGGTGGGCGGCGAGATTGTCGGCACGCTGATGGGCGGCTATGACGGGCATCGCGGTTCGGCCTATTATCTCGGTATCCACCCCGACTATCAGGGCCGCGGCTTTGCTAACGCGCTGATTAACCGGCTGGAGAAAAAGCTGATCGCCCGGGGCTGCCCAAAAATCAACATCATGCTACGTGAAGATAATGATGCTGTTCTGGGCTTCTATGAGAAGCTGGACTACGAAATTCAGGACAGTATGCTGCTGGGTAAACGTCTGATTGAAGATCGCGAATATTAATATGCAGGGTGGGGAATAGCCGTCCGCCGCTTTTTGCCCAAAGCCGGTACAATGAACCTGACTTACTCTCCCGACGATTACGATAGCAAAGGCCAGCTGAAGCTCCCGGTGGGCTTCTGGGCCGTTTTGCTTCTTCAGGCGCGAACCTGGGGGCTGTTTGTGGCGGCAGGCGCATCCCGGCAGCAGGGGAGCGCCCTGCTTGCGCTGTTCTATCCTGACGCCCACGCCTTCTGGCTTGGTCTGGGGCTGGGCATACCGGCCGCCGTGGGGCTGCTGCTGACCGGCTACCGGCAGCGCTTCCCTCGGCTCTGGCGGGCCTGGCGGCAGGTGCTCTGCCTGTCGCTGACAGCAACTTTAGTTCTGCAGGGCGCAACCCTGTGGAGCGCGGCGGGGGGCGTGTCTCCGCTCGTCATTATTTTTACCGGTTTCGACCTGCTGGCGTTGTTATATCTTGGCCTGAATGCGCATCTGCGGGACTGTTTTAATCCGGAACTGAACGAAGGGTAAAACTTTTCGGCGTTCTGGCACTCCAACCGGATTGATCGTCTTTCGTTATTTTGACAGGAGTTGCAATGAAAACTGTACGTCCGGCGCTGATCGCCGCTGCGTTACTGCTGACCGGCTGCGCAAGTTCAGGCACCGCCCCGGCATCCAGCAGCGGGGCTACCTGGTGGAATCCGCTGACCTACTCCTGGTCAAGCCTTTCGCCGCTGCGCTGGTTTGACGCCAGCCTGGCGGTAACGGAAAGCGGCGTGGGGGAAGTTAACGGCAGCACGGCGATGAACCTGGAAGCCGTCAGCAACGGCCTGAAAGAGGAATATCGCCTGCGTAAAGGCATGCGTGGCGAAAACGGGGAAGTCGTGAGCTTTTTTCAGGCCATGAATGACGGTCAGGTCAAAATGGAAATCACCGGCGACGCGACCGTCAGCCGCATTGACGTCATGGATGACCAGGTTGAGGCTGATGGCAACAAGATCGGTACAGCCTTCAGCGAGCTTTACAGCAAAGCGTATGGCGCCTGCCGGAAAGGCACCGGCAGCGATAGCGAAGGATTGGAGTGTAAAGCGCCCGGCAGCCAGCATATCAGCTACCTGTTTAGCGGTGAATGGCACGGCCCGGAAGGCCTTATTCCACCAGACGATACTTTGAAAAGCTGGACCATCACTAAAATTATCTGGCGGCGATAAGCCTTATTAGCGGCGCCGTCTGAGCGATGCGGCTTTCTCTCCCGGTTTTTAGCGAACCAGCACGCCGGGAGAGGTAAGTCAGGGCGACGAACCCCAGCTGAAGCTGGGAGTTGACAGATCCTCTCTCTGCACCTGTATAGCTATGTAGCTTGCCACCAACGCAACTTTACCGCCCATCTTATCGTAGGTCTCCCTGTCAGGCCGTCCCTTCCTTATTCTGTAGACCATAGTCTAATGGGAAGTTTCTTAATAATAATGCCGTGCTGACTTTTTTATTTGAATAGGTTGTGGTTGAGTTATGCTACTGCATTATCAATATCGGAATTAAAAACCTCGTTATTATTAATAACGGGTAATCTCTTGCAGATTTAATTAACGAGGGGTTCAGCCGAACCTCCCTTTACATCGCGGGGCGTTTCCCGGCACGGCTTACAGAGTCCTGTTTATATGAAGCGAAACCGTATTAATCCTGACATCCTCAATTTCTCCTGGGCGCTGCTGGTCGCTTTATCTTTATATGAGCAGAACGGCAAAAAATCGCCTCTTCAGCAGCATATGTTTATTATGCGCTGGCTGGAAACCGCGCTGAAAAAAAAGCTGCTGCCAAAAGCCGTTGCCGGCGAACTTAACTGGTTTATTAACGAAGGGCGGCGGCTGGGCTTTCGGGCCGGGCTGCGCGCGAAGGCGGAATATCTCTGGCATACCGGCACTGAAGATCAGGACACGCTCAGCGATCGCAGCCGGGTTACCCATTTCTTTAAAGCGATGAAAATGCTTGGCTGGCGTGATGTGCTGGTAACGGAACAGGAGTGGGCGTTACTGACGGCAACTAACGCCTCTATCCCCACCGTCTGGCTGCGTAATACCGCTTTGCGTACCTCGTTCGACCCGGACGGAAATATGTCACTGCCGCTGGAGATAAAACTGAATAAAGGCTTTGAGGGGATCTTCCTGCTCGCCGACGACGCCGATCTGAATCTGGTGATGTCAGGCGTGGAAAATAATCTGATGGTGATGCTTATTAATGCCGGCCGGCCAGGCGAACAGCGGGCTCCTGACTGATTCTGCTACTCCTCTGTGAAATGAGAGGGGAGTTTAACCCGCGTGAGCCAGACAGTCCGCCATTTGAAATAGCTAAAACGGCATACGTGCTACTTACCGGTTCAGCTTTTATCAAAATTCACTCAATCTCAGCCTTCTGTTCTGCTTCCTCAGCGGCGGGATCGCTGGGCTGTCTCTGGCTACCTTACACGTTTCGTTACGCGTTTTTGCCTTTCACTTCCGTGACAACCTGACCAACAGCGTCCAGGCTGAAAGACGTAACTTTACAAAAATAACAGGGACGGAACCTTCAGCCTGGACGCTTTTTTGCAATGTCGTGGCAGAGAGAACGTAATGACCAGAGAAAAATGTACGCTGCTTTTTAACGGCGAGCTCCTGACGGGCAGCGCCGGTCAACCGCTGATTGATTTTCTGACCGCGCAGGGAAAAACCCTGCCGCACGTTTGCTACCATCCATCGCTTCCACCGCTGCAGACCTGTGACGTTTGCTGGGTGAAGGTTGACGGTGAACTGGTACGCGGATGTACGCTTAAGGCGGAAGAAGGCATGGAGATATCCAGCGAAGGCACGGCTGCGAAGGCCGCGCAGCAGGAAGGGATGGATCGCGTACTCAATCGCCATGAGCTTTACTGCACGGTATGTGAACACAACAGCGGCGACTGTACGCTTCACAACACCGTGGCCGATATGCATATCCCCATTCAGTACTATCCCTACGAGCGCAAACCGGCAGAGAAAGATCACAGTAACCCTTTTTATACCTACGATCCTGACCAGTGCATTCTGTGCGGCCGCTGCGTGGAAGCTTGTCAGAGCGTGGAGGTAAACGAAACGCTTTCTATCGACTATCGCAGCGACCATCCCCGCGTGCTCTGGGACGGTGGTGAGCAGATAGCAGGCTCCAGCTGCGTCAGCTGTGGACACTGCGTCACTGTCTGCCCCTGTAATGCGCTGCTGGAAAAAACCATGCAGCCCGACGCCGGGCCGCTGACCGCGATGCCGGCCGATCTGAAAAGGCCGCTGATCGATTTTGTTAAAACGCTGGAAAACAGCATCGGGGCAGAGCCCATTACCGGAATTTCGGTGATGGATATGGCGATGCGCCAGCACGAAATCAAAAAAACAAAAACGGTATGTACCTATTGCGGCGTGGGTTGCAGCTTTGAAATGTGGACGCGCGATCGCCATATTCTGAAGGTTCAGCCCGTCGCCGACGCGCCCGCCAACGGGATTTCAACCTGCGTGAAGGGTAAATTCGGCTGGGATTTTGTTAACAGTCCAAAGCGTCTGACCACGCCGTTGATCAGAGAGAATGGGCGCTTTCGTCCGGCCAGCTGGGACGAAGCGCTCGATCTTGTCGCCACGCGCTTACGAGGCATCAGCGAACAGCACGGCGGTGACAGCATCGGGTTTATCGGCTCCAGTAAGGCCAGCAACGAAGAAGCCTACCTGACGCAGAAAATTGCCCGGCTGATTTTCGGCACCAATAACGTCGATAACTCCTCCCGCTATTGCCAGAATCCGGCGACGGAAGGTCTTTTCCGCACCGTCGGCTACGGCGGAGACGCCGGCAGTATTGAAGATTTGCAGAAAGCCGCGCTGATTGTCATCGTCGGCAGCAATATTTCCGAAAACCATCCGGTTATCGCATCACGCATTAAACACGCTCATAAATATCAGGGACAAAAGCTGCTGGTCGTCGATCCCCGGCGTCATGAAATGGCGGAGCGGGCCGATCGCTATCTGCGCATCAAACCCGGAAGCGACCTTGTCTGGGCTTCGGCGATGTCTCGCTATATGTTCGATCATGGCTATGCCGACGAGGCTTTTCTGGCGGAAAAGGTAAACCAGCTTGAGGAGTATCGCGAATCACTGGCGCCCTTTACGCTGGAATATGCCAGTAAGCTTACCGGCCTCAGCGTGGAGGAACTGACTGAGGCGGGCGAAATGATAGGCCGCTCGGCCAGCGTCTGCCTTCTCTGGGCGATGGGGATCACCCAGCACAGCCACGGCGCTGATACCAGCACCGCCCTGTCGAACCTGCTGCTGGTGACCGGGAACTATGGGCGTCCCGGCACCGGCGGCTATCCGATGCGCGGACATAACAACGTACAGGGCGCCAGCGATTTTGGCTGCCTGAGCAACATCTATCCCGGCTATGAAAAAGTGACCGACCCGGCCGTCCGCGAAAAGTGGGCAAAAGCCTGGGGGGTGGATGCGCAGGCGCTCTCCGACAAAGCCGGGGCGGACAATTTCAAAATGGTGCAGGAAGCCTGGTCCGGTAAGCTGAAGGCGATGTTTATCATCGGCGAGGAAACGGCGTTTTCCGATGCGGATTCCACTAAAGTGCACGAGGCTTTTACCGGACTGGACTTTATGGTGGTGCAGGATATTTTTATGAGCCGGACCGCCGAATTTGCCGACGTGGTGCTGCCAGGCTGCCCCAGCGTGGAAAAAGAGGGATCGTTCGTCAATACAGAACGCCGTATTCAGCGCTTTTACGAGGTGATGCCGCCGCTGGGAGAAAGCCGGCCGGACTGGGCTATCCTTACCGATCTCGCTGCCCGTCTGGGTCATCCCTGGTACTACACGCATCCCAGCCAGATTATGGCCGAAGCGGCCGGTATTGCCACCCTATTTGCGGGCGTCAGCTATGATCGGCTCAGCGGCTGGCAGTCGCAGCAGTGGCCCGTTAACGCGGATGGCAGCGATACGCCGCTGCTTTACACCGACAGGTTCAAATTTCCAGACGGCAAAGCGAGGCTCCATCCGCTGCACTGGCAGGCGCCGGAAGAGGAAGCGGATGCGGAATTCGATTTGCTGCTGAATAATGGCCGGATGCTTGAACATTTCCAGTCCACCAACCAGAGCGGGCGGGGTGGAAGACTGCTCTCACTCTCGCCCGACTGGTTTGTGGAGATAGGTCCGGATCTGGCCGCAGAGCGCGATCTCCATGAGGGGGACTGGGTTGCCCTGACGTCACGCAGAGGAACGCTGGAAGTGCCCGTACTGGTCACGGAAAGAGCGCAGGGCAACGTGCTGTTTATCCCTATCCATCACGGCAAGCCCGGCGTTAACGGGCTGACCGGCGATCATCACGATCCCGATGTGAACACGCCCGCTTACAAAGAGATCGCCATTTCCATGAAGAAACTCGATCGCTCGCTGAAGCGCAGCCCGCTGCCGCGGCACAATTTCCGCAACGGCAGCCGTACGCCCCTCATGCATCTTCCCGTTGAGGAAAAATGGCAGCAGGAAGGCTATACCCTGCCGCCTGAACACACCGACCATCCGGAGAAATTTTGATGGCTGAACGTATGAATTACGAGGTGCCGCCCACCCGTACCGAACCCAATGCTGGCGAGGCGTTAAATACCCTGCTGGAGAATCTTCATAAGCACGGCTTTATCAGGCTGGCAAACGATCTGGTATGCGCCAATACCGACATTGCGAAGGTCCTGGTCAGCGGACTTAACCGGCCCGGATCGCAGGCTGCGATCCAGAACATTTCGCTGTTAATGATGGCGCTGTCGCGTATGCCGCCTGAGCGTTTTAATCAGCTGCTGATGGCGTTAACCGATGGCGTCAACGCGCTAAGCCAGGCGACGCAGGATGAACAGAAACAGCGCGCGCCAGGCATTACCGGCATTATCCGCCTGCTGAGGGACGATGAGTTCTGGCAGGGCATTTCGCCGCTGTTATCGGGGCTGCGCGCCTTCAGTACCTCAATGGAGAAAAGCCCCGATAAACCCATTTCACGCTACAGCGGTAAAGAAAGTCATGCCTGATGCAGAGCTGACGCTGCTGCTGTCACGCTGGCAGTTTGCCGTGACCATCGGTCTGCATATCGTGCTCGCCGCCTTTGCGCTTGGGCTCTCCACGTTTCTCGCTTTCCTGGAGGGATGCTGGCTTATCCGCAAAGACCGGCGTTACCTGGATGTCTACCGCTTCTGGCTGAAAGTGTTCTCGCTGACCATTGCAGTGGGGGCCGTAAGCGGAGTGGTGATGGAGTTTCAGTTCGGCACGAACTGGGGGCCCTTTGCCCGGAAGGCGGGGGGCATTCTGGGCCCGCTGATGCTCTATGAGGTGCTGGTCGCCTTCTTTATGGAGGCAGCGCTGGCGGGCGTGATGATCTTTGGCATGGATCGCATTGGCCCTAAAAAGCATTTTGCGGTGACCTGTCTGGTGGCAGTCGGCGCGCTAATCAGCGCCTTCTGGATCCTGGCGGCCAATTCCTGGATGCAAACCCCCGTGGGATTTTTCCGCGATGAGGCCGGTAATTTCCATCCTGACAGCTGGCTGACCATTTTAAGCTCGCCGTCGTTTCCATGGCGGCTGACTCATATGGTGCTCGCCGCGCTGCTGGCTACCGTCTTTATTGTGGCGGGGGTCGGCGCATGGCGTCTGCGTAAAAACAGGCAGCCGGCGGAGGCCAGGCTGATGGTCTCTCTGGCGATGTGGATGGCAATCATTCTGATACCGCTGCAAATCGTTGTCGGCGATCTGCATGGTGAGAATACCCTTGAGTATCAGCCACAAAAGCTGGCCGCGATGGAGGGGAGCTGGCACAGGCCGCCAGCGGGCGTGGGGGAACCGCTGCGGCTTTTTGCCATCCCCGATCAGGCGGCGCAGCGTAACTATGCCGAGCTGGCGATCCCGCAGGTTGGTTCGCTCTATCTGAAGCATAACCTTCATGGGCAGATTAAGCCGCTCAGCGAGTTTCCCAAAGATGACATCCCCCAGGTGCTGCCGGTTTTCTACGCTTTCAGGGTAATGGTCGGGCTGGGCCTGCTGATGCTGGCCACCAGCGGGGCCGCGCTCATTATGCGGCTGCGTAAAAAACTCTACAGCTCACAGAAGCTGCTGAAGCTGCTGATAGTGATGTCGCCTGCGGGCTTTATCGCCATGCTTGCCGGTTGGGTGGTGACCGAAACGGGGCGGCAGCCCTGGACCGTCTGGGGATTATTGCGTACGGAAGAGAGCGTCTCCGCATTGCCCTCCACTTGGGTTATCGCCTCCGGCACGGCTATTTTAGTGGTTTATTTCATCGCTTTCGCCGCCGGGCTGCGCTACTTCATACGCTATGTCGCGCAGGAGCATCACTACGCTGCAAAAGAAGGGGAGGAGTAACCATGCCCGATTTAATCAACCTCTCCGCCGCCGTGCTGGCCTTTTCGCTGGTGATGTACGTGCTGCTGGACGGCACCGATTTGGGCGTTGGCATGCTGTTCGCCTGGTTTCCTGAGGGGCGGGATCGGCACCATCTTTCCGCGACTATCCTGCCGGTATGGGACGCCAATGAGACCTGGCTTGTCCTGATGGCGGGCGGGCTGCTCGCGCTTTTCCCGGCCGCTTATACCCAGCTTCTGACCGGGCTCTATCTGCCGCTCTTCGCCATGCTGCTGGCGCTGGTCGCCCGCGCCGTTGCGCTGGAGTATCGCAGCCAGGCGTCAACGCGTATGCAGCGGCGGCTGGATATACTTTTTATTATCGGCTCGGCTCTCGCCAGTTTCCTGCAGGGCGCGCTGGCGGGCAGTATTCTGAGCGGTATTTCCTTCGGCAGTCCCTTCTCGTGGCTCACGCCTTTCACCATCCTGAGCGGCATCGCCACGGTGGCGGCTTACCTTCTGGCGGGGTGCTGCTGGATACGCTGGCGGGTGAAAGGCGAAGTGGCGGAACGGTGCAGTCAGCTTGCCAGCCTCTTCCTGGTGCTGATGATTGTGCTGGTTATCGGTCTCTGTCTGCTTCTGCCCGGTCGCTTTCTGCTGGCCTGGGAGACGCCGCTGGGCAAAGCATTGCTGCTGTTGTCGGGGATGCTGATTGTGGCGATTCCGTTCTTACTGCACCGGGAGAAGCTCATCCTGCCGCTGCTGGCGGTGCTGCTGCTGCTGGTCTGCCTGTCGGGACTGGCGCTGGTGGCGATTTATCCCTGGCTTATTCCTGATGTTCTCAGCCTGGAAGAGGCGGCAGCCCTGCCGGCAACCCAGCATTTCGTGCTGGTGGGGCTGGGGCTGGTTATTCCGCTGACCCTGATTTACAACAGCTGGGCATTCTGGGTGTTGCGGGGGAGGATGAAGTGAGCTGCCGCAGGCTTATAGCGTTTTAAACTTCCAAATCACCAAACGGTATATAAAACCGTTACAGCTTTGCACGTCGTTATCCATAAACTGAACGCTCTTCGGGCGTGAGCCGGTTTGGATTTCAGGGTGCATAATGGCGTTATTAACGGTGAAAAAAAAGGTAAGTGGAGTCGCTTTCTTGCTGCTGCTGGCCGGATCGGCGCAGGCCACCGAGCTGCTTAACAGCTCCTACGACGTTTCGCGGGAGCTTTTTGTCGCCCTTAACGCCCCGTTCATTAAGCAATGGGATGCTCAACACGGCGACGACAAGCTGACGATTAAACAGTCTCACGCCGGCTCTTCCCGCCAGGCGCTGGCCATTTTGCAGGGGCTTAAGGCCGATGTGGTGACCTACAACCAGGTGACCGACGTCCAGATCCTGCACGATCGTGGTCAACTCATTCCGGCTGACTGGCAGCAGCGTTTGCCCAACAGCAGCTCTCCGTTCTACTCCACCATGGCATTCCTGGTACGCAAGGGTAACCCTAAAAACATTCACGACTGGCGCGACCTGGTCAAAAGCGACGTGAAGCTGGTTTTCCCTAACCCGAAAACGTCAGGCAACGGTCGCTATACCTATCTCGCCGCCTGGGGCGCAGCGGAGAAAGCCAATGGTCAGGATAAGGCTAAAACGGAACAGTTTATGGCCCAGTTCCTGAAGAACGTGCAGGTATTTGATACCGGCGGCCGCGGCGCGACAACCAGCTTCGTTGAACGCGGGCTGGGTGACGTGCTGATCAGCTT
This sequence comes from Pantoea sp. FN060301, assembly GCA_050410775.1. Taxonomy (GTDB): domain Bacteria; phylum Pseudomonadota; class Gammaproteobacteria; order Enterobacterales; family Enterobacteriaceae; genus Erwinia. Next base: position 2,889,397 of record CP191229.1, on the reverse strand, counting down.
TGAGTCAGAAGTGAATAATATCCGCAACCAGTATGCGAAAGAAGGCTACGAAGTCATCGTGCCGCAAACCAATATCCTGGCGGAGTTCCCGGTGGCCTGGGTAGATAAAAACGTTGAGAAAAACGGTACCGAAAAAGCGGCAAAAGCGTACCTCAACTATCTCTACACCCCGGCGGCGCAAAAGATCATTACGACTTATTACTACAGGGTGAACAATCCTGAGCTGATGGCTCAGCAGCAGGATCGCTTCCCCAAGACCTCCCTTTTCCTTGTGAATGATGTCTTTGGCGGCTGGCCACAGGCGATGAAAACCCACTTTGCCAGCGGCGGTGAGCTGGACAAACTGCTAGCCAGCGGACGTCAGTAATGTTGTTGCGTAAAACGAAACGTGTCCTGCCCGGCTTTGGGCTGAGCCTCGGCAGCAGCCTGTTTTTCACCTGTCTGATCCTGCTGCTGCCGATTAGCGCGCTGTTAATGCAGTTGTCACAGATGACGCTGGCTCAGTACTGGGAAGTGGTGACCGCGCCGCAGATGATGGCGGCTTATGAAGTGACGTTGCTGGCCGCCGGTGCGGCCTCCCTGTTTAACGCTTTCTTCGGCATGCTGATGGCGTGGATCCTGACGCGCTACCGTTTTCCCGGACGAGCGCTGCTGGACGGGCTGATGGATCTGCCTTTTGCGCTGCCGACGGCGGTGGCGGGCCTGACGCTGGCTGGCCTGTTTTCAGTGAACGGCTGGTACGGTCAATGGCTGGCGCAGTTTGATATTAAGGTCTCTTATACCTGGCTCGGCATTGCGGTAGCGATGGCGTTCACCAGCATTCCCTTTGTGGTGCGCACCGTGCAGCCTGTTTTGGAAGAGCTGGGACCGGAGTATGAAGAGGCTGCGGAAACGCTGGGCGCCACGCCGTGGCAATCTTTCCGCCGGGTGGTGCTGCCTGAGGTGGCACCGGCGCTGCTGGCGGGTACGGCACTCTCTTTTACCCGCAGCCTCGGTGAATTTGGCGCGGTGATTTTTATCGCGGGCAATATCGCGTGGAAAACGGAGGTCACCTCCCTGATGATCTTTGTGAAGCTGCAGGAGTTTGATTATCCGGCAGCCAGCGCGATCGCCTCGGTGATCCTGGCCGCATCGCTGCTGCTGCTGTTTGCAATTAATACGCTACAGAGCCGCTTTGGCCGTCGTATTGGAGGTCATTAATGGCGGATGTAACGGCTTTTAACGGCGCCCGCCGCCAGCCGGTTAACTGGAGTAAATGGATTCTGATCGCCCTGGGCATGCTGATCTCGCTCGGCCTGCTGGTGGTGCCGCTGATCGCTATTTTCGCCAGCGCCTTTTCGGAGGGGCTGCTTGCCAGCCTCAGCAATATCAAAGATGGCGACATGCTGCACGCTATCTGGCTGACGGTGCTGATGGCGCTGATTACCGTACCGGTTAACCTGGTGTTCGGTACGCTGCTCGCCTGGCTGGTGACGCGTTTCGACTTCCCTGGCCGCCAGCTGCTGCTGACGCTGTTTGATATTCCTTTTGCCGTCTCGCCGGTGGTGGCGGGGCTGATGTATCTGCTGTTCTGGGGCGTCAACGGCCCGGCGGGCGGCTGGCTGGATGCCCACGGCATACAGCTGATGTTTTCCTGGCCCGGTATGGCACTGGTCACCATTTTTGTCACCTGTCCTTTTGTCGTCCGTGAACTGGTACCGGTGATGCTGAGCCAGGGCAGCAATGAAGATGAAGCGGCGGTGCTGCTTGGCGCATCGGGCTGGAAAATGTTCTGGCGCGTTACGCTACCGAATATCCGCTGGGCGCTGCTTTACGGACTGGTTTTGACCAACGCCCGCGCCATTGGTGAGTTTGGCGCGGTCTCAGTAGTGTCGGGATCGATACGCGGCGAAACGTATACGCTGCCGTTACAGGTTGAGTTACTCCATCAGGATTACAATACCGTCGGCGCATTTACCGCCGCCGCGCTGCTAACCCTGATGGCAATAGTCACGCTGTTTGTGAAAAGCGCAGTGCAGTGGCGGTTAGAACACCAGCACAAGCGTCTTGAACAGGAGGGGAATCATGAGCATTGAAATCAGTAACATTAACAAATCCTTTGGCCGTACTAAGGTACTGAACGATATTTCTCTGGATATTCCTTCCGGTCAGATGGTCGCGCTGCTTGGCCCTTCAGGATCGGGCAAAACCACGCTGCTGCGTATTATCGCCGGGCTGGAAAACCAGAACAGCGGCCGCCTCAGCTTTCACGGGAAAGACGTGACCCAGCTGCACGCCCGCGATCGTCAGGTTGGCTTTGTTTTCCAGCACTATGCGCTGTTCCGCCATATGACCGTTTTTGACAACATCGCTTTTGGCCTGACAGTGCTGCCCCGCCGTGAACGTCCGCCGGTGGCCGTGATCAAACAGAAAGTGACGCAGCTGCTGGAAATGGTACAGCTGGGCCATCTGGCCAACCGCTTCCCGGCACAGCTATCGGGCGGGCAGAAGCAGCGTGTGGCGCTGGCGCGCGCGCTGGCAGTGGAGCCGCAGATATTGCTGCTGGATGAACCTTTTGGCGCCCTCGATGCGCAGGTGCGTAAAGAGCTGCGTCGCTGGCTGCGTCAGCTTCACGAAGAGCTGAAGTTTACCAGCGTATTTGTGACGCACGACCAGGAAGAGGCGATGGAAGTCGCCGATCGGGTCGTGGTTATGAGCGCGGGGAACATTGAACAGGTTGGTACGCCGGATGAGGTATTCCACGAGCCTGCAACCCGCTTTGTGCTGGAGTTCCTTGGGGAAGTAAACCGCTTTGATGCCGACGTCCACGGCTCTCAGTTCCACGTCGGCGCGCATCACTGGCCGCTGGGATACGCACCTGCGCATCAGGGAGCCGTCGAGCTTTTCCTGCGTCCCTGGGAAATTGACGTAAGCCGCCAGAGTAGTCTGGAAACGCCGCTGCCGGTAGAAGTGCTGGAAGTCAGCCCTCGCGGTCACTACTGGCAGATCGTTGCGCAGCCCGCTGGCTGGGGCGATGAGGCTGTCACAGTCGTTGTTGAGGGGACTAAAACCGCGCCCGTCCGCGGCGAGCGGCTGTTCCTGGGGTTACAGCAGGCCCGGCTCTACAAAGGCGAAACACCGTTACGCCAGGTTGCCTTTGCGCAGAGCGCCTGATATTTTCGCTGCTAACGAGGCCAGGCGTGTCTGGCCTCAGACCTGAGACAAACCCTGAACGGGGCAGAAAGTTAAGCGACCTGCGCGACAGATGTTTTGCGCAGGCTGATGGCTAAAACGCTTTGCCGCGCTGACCGGCTCAATACCCGGCTCAAAGACTTTGTCAATCAACTGACCTTTTGGCCAGCTATTCTGGCCCCTCCGGGAAAAAATCGTGACAACGCTTGAAGATACCATCGGTAATACTCCGCTGATTAAATTACAGCGCCTTGCGCCAGCGGGCAGCGAAATCTGGCTGAAGCTTGAGGGAAACAATCCCGCAGGCTCCGTAAAAGATCGCGCCGCGCTGTCGATGATCCAGCAGGCGGAAGGGCGGGGCGAAATCCGGCCTGGCGACCGGTTAATCGAGGCCACCAGTGGTAATACCGGTATCGCCCTGGCGATGATTGCCGCCATGAAGGGCTACAGGCTCAGATTGCTGATGCCGGAAAATATGAGTACGGAACGTCAGGCCGCTATGCGTGCCTACGGCGCGGAGCTGATCTTGGTCAGCCGTGAACAGGGAATGGAAGGCGCTCGTGATATGGCGCTGGCGATGGCCGCCCGGGGCGAAGGAAAGGTGCTCGATCAGTTCAATAATCCCGATAATCCCCTTGGACACTATATGACCACCGGTCCGGAAATCTGGCAGCAGACGGCGGGAAGGCTGACCCATTTTGTCTCAAGCATGGGCACCACCGGCACCATAACCGGCGTCGGCCGCTTTCTGAAAGAGCAGGGCGACAGCGTCGAAATCGTCGGGCTTCAGCCCTGCGAAGGCAGCAGCATTCCCGGGATCCGCCGCTGGTCCAGCGCCTATCTTCCCGGCATCTACCGGCCAGACCTGGTCGATCGCGTAATCGATATGTCGCAGCAGGAAGCGGAAGAAACCATGCGCAGCCTGGCGCAGCGGGAAGGCATATTCTGCGGTGTCAGCTCCGGCGGTGCCGTGGCGGGCGCGCTGCAAATTGCGCGGGCGCAGCCGGGAAGCTTAGTGGTGGCGATCGTTTGCGATCGCGGCGATCGCTACCTTTCAACCGGCGTATATTGATCCTGTGCCGGCGCTGTCCGGCACGCGACTTTTTTTCATCCCACCTCCCCGGATTTTCCCTTCGACCGGCAATCTCTTCGCTTTACTCTTTTTCCGGCAGTGGCACTGTAAGGATTGGGTAAAAATGGCTGCTATTGTGCCGCTGACGGGCGAAAATAGCGCCTGAATCACAGAGAGAGTCGGTATGAAAATTTTACTGGTCGATGACGATCTGGAACTGGGCACCATGCTCAGCCAGTATCTGATTACTGAAGGGTTTGACGCCACGCTGGTCCTGAGCGGGAAAGCCGGTATCGAGGGCGCAATATCTGGCCGCTACAGCGCGATGATCCTCGACATTATGCTGCCCGATATGAGCGGCATCGATGTGCTGCGTCAGGTGCGTCAGCAGGGCAGGCTGCCGGTTATCATGCTGACGGCGAAGGGAGACAATATCGACCGTGTTATCGGGCTGGAAATGGGCGCGGATGACTACGTGCCCAAGCCCTGCTACCCCCGGGAACTGGTCGCCAGGCTGCGCGCCGTGCTGCGCCGGGTGGAAGAGCGTCCGGCGCCCGTGGACAGCATTGCGCTGGCCCGCTGGGGCGAACTGACGCTGAATCCGGCCACGCGCATCAGCGAATGGCAAGAGCAGCCCTTTGTGCTGACGGCGTCTGAATTTAACCTGCTCGATTTGCTGCTGCGATCGCCCGATCGCGTGGTCTCCAAGGATGAGCTTTCCGAGCAGGGCCTCGGGCGTCCACGGGAAGCCTACGATCGCAGCGTGGACGTGCATATCAGCAACATTCGCCAGAAGCTGGCGGCGCTCACCGGCGATACCATTACCATTGAAACGGTGCGCAGCATCGGTTACCGCATCCGATGACCGCCGGTTTTCGTGGGTTACTGTTCTGGAAAATTCTGCTGGGTTTCTGGCTGACTTTTCTGATCATGAGCCAGCTTTTGTGGCTTGGTTTTACCTTCTACGGCAAGCATCATGAACCGCCTGAAAATCTTACCGCGAGGCGTATTGTTACTCTCCAGATGAGCTCGGCGGCGTCGGTGCTCAAAAATGGCGGCCCGACCGCGCTCGATGCCATGCTGGCTGACTGGCCAGCCGGCGACCGGCGCTTTATCGCCGTTGAAGCCGTCGATGCACCGCCCGGCGAGCGGCCCCATAGCGTTGCTGCCAGCTTAGATAGCGGTGAGATTCCGGCGTCGGTGGTGGCATGGGTGAGCGGCGTTGACGGCAGGCAGTATCGGCTAGCCTATGACGTCCGGCGTTTACTGGAAGAGAGCAAAATGCGGCGCGGCCCACAGCGTCATTTTCTTAACGTGCCTGAACCTATGCTGGTGATGGCGGGTTTCGGCGGTCTTCTGTTCAGCCTTTTTCTTGCCTGGAATCTGACGAGGCCGATGCGGCAGCTGCGCAACGGGTTTGATCGGGTGGCTAAAGGCGACCTCTCCGTGCGGCTTTTCCCTCAGATGCGCCGCCGGCATGATGAACTCTCGGCCATGGCGCAGGATTTTGATGCGATGGTTGAACGGCTCTCGGTACTGGTACGTGCGCGGGAAGAACTGCTGCATGATGTTTCGCACGAGCTGCGTTCGCCGCTGGCGAGGTTGCAGCTGGCGACCGGTCTGGCACGCCAGACGCCAGCTTCGGTAAGCCAGTCGCTGGACAGGATTGATGAAGAGGCGCGGCGGCTGGATAAAATGATCGGGGAGCTGCTGACGCTCTCCCGTGCCGGGCAGGCGATCATACCGGGTGAACGCTATTTCGATCTGCTCGGACTGCTGGAAGCAGTCGCCAACGATGCGCGTTATGAAGCGCAGATCCCGGGCGTGGATATTCTGCTGGATGCCGATATGAGCGCTGACTATACGGTGAAAGGGGATGCCGGGCTAATCCGCTCAGCGGTGGAAAATGTGGTACGCAACGCGCTGCGTTTTTCGCTGCATGGCCAGCAGGTGAAGATCAGCCTGCGTCAGGAAAGCGGCTGGCTGATCCTGACCGTCAGCGACCGGGGGCCAGGCGTTGATCCGGCGAAGCTGTCGAGCATTTTCGATCCTTTTGTCCGCGTCAATTCTCCGCTTTCCGGCAAGGGCTACGGGCTCGGTCTCTCTATTGTCCGCAAAGTTGTGCTGGCGCATAAAGGCGAGGTCGCCGCCCAGAATGGCCGGAAAGGGGGACTGGTGCTGACGATTCGTCTGCCACACTGGGTGGTTTAGTGGTCCCGCAGGGTGATATGATGAAGAGGTAATCGTTTACAGTGACGTTGAGGTAAGGGATGAGTAAAGTTGCTACCAGTAAGCAACAGGAAGTACAGCGTATCGTTGAGGCACTCTCCATTGCCATTGCGCAACATCGTCTGAAGCCGGGCGTGCGCCTGATTGAGGCGCAAATCGTTGAGGTGCTGCACGCCAACCGTAACCACGTCCAGGCCGCCCTTCAGCGCATGGCGCTTCAGCATATCGTCACCATTGAACCGAACCGCGGCGCGATGGTTGCCCAGCCGGAAGCCCGTGAGGCGCGTGAAATTTTCGCCGCCCGTCGTGCGATTGAAAGCGAAATTATCGCCGCCATCACCCCCGAAAAAATAGCCGCGCACGCCGGGGCGCTCGAACAGCATCAGCAGCGTGAAAAAGAGGCACTGGCGCGCAACGACCGCCGTGAACTGGTACCGCTCTTCAGCCAGTATCACCTCCTGCTGGCGGAGATCGCGGATAACAAAGTGCTGAGTGAAATCCTCGCAAACCTGATGGTGCGCAGTTCCCTGATTGTGGCGCTTTACCAGCGCAATAATGTGCCCTCCTGCCAGTGTCAGGAGCACGGCGCCATCGTTGCCGCGCTGAAAGCGGGAGAGAATAGCCGCGCGCAGCGACAAATGGTGGCCCATCTTGACGCGCTGGAACAGCAGCTCGATCTCAGCGATGCCTCGTCAGACTCCCTGAGCCTCAACCAGGCCCTTCAGTACCCAGCCTGAACCGGAACATAAAAAAAGCCCCCCGATCGCTCAGGAGGCTTTTTGGAAGGTCTGTACCCGCTTACTTCCTGATGCGGATAACCGGCGTTTCACCAACGGTAACGCTTCCTGTCAGCTTAACCAGCTCCTTGATCTCATCCATATTGGAAATGACCACGGGCGTCAGCGTCGATTTAGCTTTCTCTTCCAGCAGCGGCAGATCGAATTCGATGACCACGTCACCTTTCTTCACTTTCTGCCCTTCTTCGGCAATACGCTTGAAGCCTTCACCTTTCAGCTCAACCGTATCAATGCCGAAGTGGACAAACAGCTCGATGCCGCTGTCAGACTCGATGGAAAACGCATGATTAGTCTCGAAAATTTTACCGATGGTACCATCGACCGGCGCTACCATTTTATTGCCAGTAGGTTTGATGGCGATACCATCGCCGACGATTTTCTCTGCAAACACCACATCCGGCACGTCTTCGATATTGACGATTTCACCGGACAGCGGCGCTATGATCTCGATGGCGCCAGTTGTGCTATCTGACTTATCGCCAAAAAGTTTTGAAAACAAACCCATGATCTTCTCCTAAGCAGTAATATTGGGCCAGCGTCTCCAGGCCTCAGCAGAGTGTTTTTTCTTCAATGAACTTGTTGACCAGGTTCATCAACTCGTCCGCTGTCGGTTGAGCCAGAGCCTGCTCTGCTAACGCCTTCGCATCTTCAAAATTCGTGTTACGAATGATTTTCTTAATGCGCGGGATAGAAATGGCACTCATGCTGAATTCATCCAGCCCCATTCCCAATAAAAGTAGTGTAGCACGTTCATCGCCTGCCAGCTCACCACACATGCCAGTCCATTTACCTTCAGCATGAGATGCATCAATGACCTGCTTGATAAGCGTCAGGACGGAAGGGGTCATCGGGTTGTACAGATGGGAGATCAAATCGTTACCGCGATCGACGGCCAGCGTGTACTGCGTCAGGTCGTTGGTACCGATACTGAAGAAATCCACCTCTTTCGCCAGGTGATGAGCAATCGCGGCTGAAGCCGGCGTTTCCACCATAATTCCGACCTCGATGCTTTCATCAAAGGCTTTGCCTTCTTCGCGCAGCTGGGCTTTCAGCGTTTCCAGCTCTGCTTTCAGCGTACGTACTTCTTCCACGGAGATGATCATCGGGAACATGATACGCAGCTTGCCGAAGGCGGAAGCGCGCAGAATCGCGCGAAGCTGGGCATGCAGAATTTCCGGACGGTCCATAGCGATACGGATGGCGCGCCAGCCCAGGAACGGGTTCTCTTCCTTCGGCAGGTTCATATAGGGCAGATCTTTATCGCCGCCGATATCCATCGTACGTACAATCACCGCCTGAGCGCCGACGGCTTCCGCCACGGCTTTATAGGCCTGGAACTGCTCTTCTTCAGACGGCAGCGAATCGCGGTCCATAAAGAGGAATTCGGTACGGTAGAGGCCGACGCCTTCCGCGCCGTTACGCTCTCCGCCAGCAACGTCACGCACGGTACCGATATTGGCGCAGACTTCCACCTGATGACCATCAAGCGTGATGGCAGGGAGGTCTTTCAGCTTGGCAAGATCGTTTTTCTCGGTCACGTACTGATGATGAATCGCCTTAAGCTCTTCGATCTCTTCCGGCGTCGGGTTAACGTAAATTTTATTGTTCACGCCGTCCAGAATCAGGTAGTCGCCGTTTTTCACCAGCGAGGTCACGTTACCGGTGCCGACGACAGCAGGCAGTTCAAGCGAACGCGCCATGATGGAGGTGTGCGAGGTACGGCCGCCTAAATCGGTGATAAAGCCCAGCACCTTGTCGAGGTTCAGCTGAGCGGTTTCTGACGGCGTCAGATCCCTGGCAACGAGCAGCACTTCATCAGCGATAGCGCTGAGGTCGACGATGTGCAGACCGAGAATGTTTTGCAGTAAGCGCTTACCGATGTCACGCACGTCGGCGGCACGCTCTTTCAGGTATTCATCGTCCAGCTCTTCAAGCGCTTTGGCCTGGCCTTCGATGACTGAGTAAGCGGCGGCGTCTGCAGAGGCCAAATCCTCTTTAATCAGGGCTATGATTTCCTGCTCAAGCTCTTCATCTTCCAGCAGCATAATATGCCCTTCGAAGATCGCTTCTTTTTCTTCACCGAAGGTTTCTCCGGCTTTGATTTTGATCGCTTCCAGCTGCGTGGCGGCCTTGCTACGACCATCAAGAAAGCGCTGAACTTCCTGCTCCACCTGGTCGGCAGAAATTTTTTTCCGGTTGATAACTATCTCATCTTCTTTCAGCAAAAGCGCTTTGCCAAAAGCGATACCCGGTGATGCTAAAATTCCTGAAATCATAACCCTACCTTTTTAATATCTGATCATCACCTGAGGCGATCGATCCGGAAACTGTCGGCTCATCTACGCCGTGAGCCGGGTAGATCAGGCCTGCATATCGACGTTTATTGCTAATGTCTGTGAGCGGTGAGGTACTTTACGAAAGCAACAACGCGGACGTGCTGTCCGCGATCAATATGTTTGCACTAATTTTGCCGGATACACCGACATGCACCGCCGATAGGCTTACTCGAGCTCGGCCATCAGCTTAACCAGGTGCTCAACAGCTTTCTGCTCATCTTCACCTTCAGCAGACAGCGTTACCACAGTACCCTGCGTCAGACCGAGAGTCTGCAACTTAAACAGGCTTTTGGCGCTGGCGGATTTACCGTTAGAGGTCACGGTGATTTCAGAGGCGAACGCTTTAGCTTCTTTAACAAACTGAGCGGCAGGACGGGTATGAAGGCCGTTAGGCGCGGTGATGGTAACTTCTTGCTGGAACATTATGTTTCCCCAACTTAATTTGATGTGATGTTATCGACCTAAAGTCTAGCCTGGAGGCATAACTTTAGCCTGGATATGTCGCACTGGCCTGCGTACGAGAACGCGCCAAAAAATGCGCTGGTAAGGGCTGGGAGTGGGCGTTGCTAAATTGACGCCTCAAGCTTCGGCACTCCTGCCCCATTATGCCGCTAATCTGGCCGCTGCGCCAAATCTGTAAATCGATTCAGCTTGATCCAGTTCACGCAGCCATTAATTTTGCGGATCGAAATAATTGGTTGCTTAGATACCAGACACGCGAGGGTAAAATCAATCTACCGCGAGGCAAAACTTTGATGTACTCCACAAAAAAGCACCCATTTGGGTGCTTTTTTAGACAATCCCGCACCAGTGGCATCACTGCTGCAGTTCTTTCTCAGTAAACAGGTCAGCAAACAGTGCGGTACTAAGGTAGCGCTCGCCGGAAGAGGGCAGGACGACCACAATGGTCTTATTAGCGAAGGCTTCCTCTTCCTGAAGCTTGAGAGCTGCCGCAACGGCGGCGCCCGAGGAGATACCCGCCAGGATGCCTTCCTCTTCCATCAAACGACGGGCGGTTGAAATCGCTTCGTCATTGGTGATCGCCACGACGCGGTCAATCAGGCTCAGCTCAAGGTTGTCAGGAATAAAGCCTGCGCCGATACCCTGAATTTTGTGCGGGCCTGGCTTGATCTCTTCACCGGCCAGCACCTGCGCAATGACCGGAGAGTCCGTAGGCTCAACCGCGACCGTAATCAGCTCCTTTTTGCCTTTGGTATTTTTGATATAGCGGCTGACGCCGGTCAGCGTACCGCCCGTACCGACGCCGGAGATAAACACATCCACTTCGCCATCGGTGTCTTCCCATATTTCCGGGCCGGTGGTTTTCTCATGGATTTCCGGGTTGGCCGGGTTGCTGAACTGCTGTAACAGAACGGAATTATCGGGATTGGCCGCGACAATCTCTTCCGCTTTGGCGATGGCGCCTTTCATCCCTTTAGGGCCTTCGGTCAAAATCAGATTTGCGCCAAGCGCTTTTAGCAGCTTGCGGCGTTCCACGCTCATCGTTTCAGGCATGGTCAGGGTCAGCTTATAACCCCGGGCGGCAGCCACATAGGCCAGCGCAATACCGGTATTGCCGCTGGTTGGCTCAACCAGCTCCATGCCGGGTTTCAGAATGCCGCGCTTCTCCGCATCCCAAATCATATTGGCACCGATACGGCACTTCACGCTGAAACTGGGGTTGCGGGACTCCACTTTTGCCAGAATGCGCCCGTTACCGATGCGGTTCAGTCGAACCAGCGGCGTATGACCGATTGTTAACGAATTGTCTTCATAAATCTTACTCATAGCCCGTCCTTAACTGTATGAAATTTGGGAAACCCTGAGAGCATACCCGGTTCATCTCCTCAAGGAAGTGAAGAAATCGTATATAGATATGTTATGCAGCAATAAGGGCGAAGTAAAAGGCATAAGCGCCTGGCACCCGTTATGACTGCGGGCGATAACGGTCAACCCACATTGCCGTAGCCCCACAAACGGCGACCGGCATAATGGCAAGATTCAGAATCGGTATCATGGTAAACAGGCTGACCAGCGCCCCGAACTGTAAGTTGTCCGTCTTGTTCCGCTTCAGCGCCGAGCGCATCTGCGCAAAACTGACTTTGTGATTATCGAAGGGATAGTCGCAGTACTGGATTGCCAGCATCCAGGCGCTGAACAGAAACCAGAGCACGGGAGCCACCGTCTGACCGAAGCCGGGAATAAAATAGAGCAGCAGCAGCACCAGCGCGCGGGGAAGATACCAGGCAAACTTTTGCCATTCACGTTTCATAATGCGGGGAACGTCTTTTACCATTCCGGCCCAGCCGCTGTCCGGCAGTGGCACGCCTGTCAGTTTGGCTTCAAGCTGTTCCGCCAGCAGCCCGCAAAAAGGCGCGGCTATCCAGTTGGCCAGCGTCGAAAAGAAATAGCTGAAGACCAGCAGGATAGAGATGACCGTTAGCGGCCAGAGCAGATAGCTCAGCCACTGTAGCCAGTCGGGGACATGAGACATCAGTGCGGGCAGCCATTGCCCCAGCTGCCAGAATAACCAGATAAAGGCACCGCCCATCAGCAGGACATTTATCAGCAGTGGCATAATGACGAAACGGCGGATGCCGGGTAGGGTAACCAGCTTCCAGCCCCGGGCAAAATAGTGGATGCCGCTGCCTGAAGCCTCAGAGTTTGGTGTTGCCATGAACAGATTCTCTCCTAAGTGTCACTGCGTTACGCGGTGGTTATCCGACTTTTAACGTAAACCGGACGCGTTTTGAATGAAAAAACAGCAAAAAACCGTGTCGTTACACGCTTATTTGTCAGAAAATAGTGCACGGACTTGCACTTGTTATCCAGGGCAAATACAGTTAGAGGATAAAGTTTGCCGCGGTGGCAAGGTATTGGAACAACAGAGAATACAATGATGCAGGATTTGCGTCTGATATTAATCGTTGTTGGCGCGATCGCCATAATAGCGCTTCTGCTTCACGGCCTGTGGACCAGCCGTAAAGAGCGCTCATCCGTTTTTCGCGATCGCCCCCACAAGCGTTTAAAACAGGATAGAGAAGAGCCCTTTGATGACGCCGATGATGGCGTGGGCGAAGTGCGCGTACAGCAGTCGCGTGCGGATGTGGAAGAGGATGAAGGTCCCGCTTTTGGTGCCGCCCATCCTGATGACACGCCGTCGCGCCCATCCAGACCTCGTGTTCAGCCGGAGCCGGTACGTCATCAGGCGCCGCTGAATGAGTCGCCGGAACTTGATCCGCTTTTCGGTGGCGAGTTGCCCCATGCGCCGGAACCAGAACCGGAAACTGCGCCAGAACCCGTTCAGCGGCCGCAGCCGCAGGCACCACAGCCGCCAAAAGCGGTAGAGCGTGCACCGGAAGCCTCGCCGCAGCGCAGTGAGCCTCGCTTTGCGCCGGAGCCGGAGAGGGTAGAAGCAGCAGAAGCGCCAGTCGTGGAACCAGCGCCAGCGCCTAAAGATCGTCCAAAAGAGACCGTACTGGTACTGCACGTCGGCGCTCACGCAGGCGGCGAACTGAACGGCGAAGCGCTGCTGCAGGGCGTCCTTCAGGCGGGCTTCCAGTTTGGCGAGATGAATATCTTCCATCGCCATCTCAGCCCAGCCGGCAGCGGCCCGGTACTGTTCAGCCTGGCGAATATGGTTAAACCCGGCTCTTTCAATCCGGATAACATGGCCGATTTCTCAACGCCAGGCGTCTCCATATTTATGATGGTGCCTTCTTACGGGGACCCGAATCAGAACTTTAAGCTGATGCTTCAGTCCGCCCAGCGCATTGCTGACGATGTAGGCGGCGTGGTCCTTGACGATGAGCGCCGCATGATGACGCCGCAGAAGCTGGAAACGTACAAAAACCGCATCCGTGATGTGATTGAGGCTAACGCCTGATTCAGCCGGAAGGCGGGCAGGAAGCCTGAATTATCCGTATTCTGAAACCCCCGCTCGCCGGGGGTTTTTTATCGCTATGGTGCCGCTATGCAATCCTTACAAGACAAAATTATCTCACTGCAAACCACCCTTCGTCATCATGAATATCAGTATCACGTGCTGGACGCGCCCGAAGTGCCTGATGCGGAATATGACCGTTTAATGCAGGAGCTGAAAGCGCTGGAAGCCGCCCATCCGGAGCTGATCACGCCGGATTCACCCACGCAGCGCGTTGGGGCTGCGCCGCTGAGCGCATTTGAGCAGGTTCGCCACGAAGTGCCGATGCTCTCGCTGGATAACGCCTTTGATGAACAGAGCTATCTGGCGTTTAACAAGCGCGTGCAGGATCGTCTGAAAAGTACGGATGAAATTACCTTCTGCTGTGAGCTGAAGCTGGATGGGCTGGCCGTCAGCCTTCTTTATGAGGAGGGCCTGCTGGTCAGAGCGGCCACGCGCGGAGATGGCACCACAGGCGAAAACATTACCGCTAACGTGCGCACTATACGCGCCATCCCTCTTCGCCTGCAGGGAGAAAACATCCCCGCCAGAGTAGAGGTTCGCGGCGAGGTTTTCATGCCTCAGGCGGGCTTCGAAGCGCTGAATGAGGAAGCCCGCCGCACCGGCAGTAAAGTGTTTGCCAATCCCCGCAACGCGGCGGCAGGTTCACTGCGCCAGCTCGATCCGCGTATTACGGCAAAGCGTCCGCTGACGTTCTTCTGCTATGGCTTCGGACTGCTTGAAGGAGGCGAGATGCCGCGTACCCATCACGCACGCCTCCAGCAGTTTAAGGCCTGGGGGCTGCCGGTCAGCGACCGTATCCGGCTCTGCCACAACCCGGAAGAGGTGCTGGCCTTTTACCGTCAGGTTGAGGCCGATCGCGCCACGCTGGGGTTTGATATTGACGGCGTGGTGATCAAGGTTGATTCACAGGATCTGCAGGACCAGCTTGGCTTTGTGGCCCGCGCGCCGCGCTGGGCCGTCGCTTTCAAATTCCCCGCGCAGGAGCAGATGACCTGGGTACGTGATGTCGAGTTTCAGGTCGGACGAACCGGTGCGATTACGCCCGTAGCCAGACTGGAGCCGGTACAGGTCGCCGGCGTGATGGTCAGCAACGCCACGCTGCATAATGCCGATGAGATTGACCGGCTTGGGCTGCGCATTGGCGATCGTGTGGTTATCCGCCGCGCCGGTGATGTCATCCCGCAGGTGGTTGGCGTAGTGGAGTCTGAGCGCCCGGCAGACGCGCGGCAGGTCGGGTTCCCGACAGCCTGTCCGGTTTGTGGTTCAGACGTGGAGCGTGTGGAAGGCGAGGTGGTGGCGCGCTGTACCGGCGGTCTGATTTGTGGTGCGCAACGTAAAGGCGCCCTGAAGCATTTCGTTTCGCGACGTGCGATGGATGTTGATGGCCTTGGCGATAAGATTATCGACCAGCTGGTGGAAAAAGAGTATGTCAAAACGCCGGCAGATCTCTTTACGCTTACCGCGGGCAAGCTGACCGGTCTTGACCGCATGGGGCCCAAGTCGGCGCAGAACATTGTTAATGCGCTGGAGAAAGCAAAACAGACGACGCTGGCACGTTTTCTTTATGCACTGGGTATCAGTGAAGTCGGCGAAGCCACCGCGGCGAATCTGGCGGCCCACTTCGGCTCTCTGGATAAGATTATTGCTGCCGATCTGGAGGCGCTGATTGCGGTGCAGGATGTGGGTAAAGTGGTTGCCAGCCATATCCGTAATTTTATGGATGAAGAGAGTAATCTTGAGGTTATCCGTCAGCTGATTGAGGTGGCAGGGATTCACTGGCCGGTAGTGGAAGTGGTGAGGCCGGAAGAGATAGACAGCCCGTTTGCGGGTAAAACCGTCGTCCTGACCGGCTCGCTGACGCTCTTATCGCGGGATGAAGCGAAAGACCGGCTGACGGCGCTGGGCGCTAAGGTAAGCGGCAGCGTATCGAAGAAAACGGATCTGGTGATAGCGGGCGAAGCCGCCGGGTCGAAGCTGGCGAAGGCGCAGGATCTGGGGATTGAGGTCATTGATGAAGCAGAGATGATCCGCCTGCTGGGAGAGTGAAATGGAAAAGGAACACCTGGTTGAGATTGCCAATACGGTCATGCCGTTTGGCAAGTATAAGGGCTGTCGGCTTATCGATCTGCCGGAGCCCTATCTGCTCTGGTTCGCCCGCAAAGATGAGTTTCCGCAGGGACATCTGGGGGAGCTGATGCAGCTCACCTTGGCGATCAAAGTCGAAGGACTTGAGGGGCTGGTGAAGCCCCTCAAAAAAGCGTGATTTTATTTCTGCGATGGCGGAGTGGCGGGCGTTTTACCTTCCTCTGACGCTTCTGCCGCCAGCTTCGCTCCCGCATTTTTATAACGCTGGGCCAGCATTGAACAGACCATCAGCTGTACCTGGTGAAAGATCATGAGCGGCAATACGATAATGCCCACTGCCGCTGATGGAAAAAGAATGTTTGCCATCGGGACGCCGTTCGCCAGGCTTTTCTTGGACCCGCAGAAAAGAATGGTGATCTCATCGGCACGGTTAAAGCCAAACAGGCGGGACGCCAGCAGATTAATCAGCAGGACAAGGAAGAGGATCCCCAGACTTCCTGCCACGATATAGAGAAGTGTTCCCGCGCCCACCCGGCTCCAGATACCGTTCACCACGGCTTCACTGAAGGCCGAATAGACAACCAGCAGGATGGAAGCCTGGTCCGTCTTGCCGATCAGCCCACGATGCCTTTCCACCCAGCCCGCAATCCAGCGGCGGGAGAGGTGACCGAGAACAAAGGGCAGCAGCAGCTGCAACATGATTTTCCCAATCTGCCCGAAGCCGCCGTTGGCGGCATCACTATGGATATCCATCACCAGACCGACCAGCAGCGGAGAGATAAACACGCCCAGCAGGCTGGATGCCGAAGCGCTGCATACGGCGGCGGCAACGTTACCGCCTGCCAGCGATGTCAGGGCGATGGCGGACTGTACCGTAGCGGGCAGAATGCACAGATAAAGGAAACCGGTATAGATATCGGCACTAACCGGCAGGGGATGCCACCAGGCAAACAGTAGCCCGATAGCCGGGAAGAGCACAAAGGTGCTGAACATCACCCAGAGGTGAAGCCGCCAGTGGCCGCCGCCAGCAATGATTTTTTCACGGGAAAGTTTTGCCCCATGCATAAAAAAGAGCAGGGCGATGGCGGCCATGGTCAGCCATTCAAAAAACGCTACAAAATGGCCGCGGGCGGGCAAAAAGGTCGCCAGCAACACGACCAGTATTAGCTTAACCATCATGGGGTCGAGGCGAAGAAAGCGCATTGTTAGTATCCGGTTAAAAAAACGATGGCCTATTGTGCGTCGGGCGTGTTTAGAAATAAAATTGATTTATTGCATTCATATATGAATAAACCAAATGAATTACACGCTTCGCCAGCTTCGCGTATTTGTCGCCGTCGCCCGCCAGGGCAGTTTCAGCCAGGCAGGGCAGCTGATTGGCCTGAGCCAGTCGGCGGTCAGTCACAGTATTAAAGAGCTGGAGAGTGAAATGGGGATCCGGCTGCTTGACCGCACCACTCGGGAGGTGCTTCTCACCGAAGCGGGCGAGCAGCTAGCTAGCCGGCTTGAGCGTATGCTGGAGGAGCTGAACACGACCCTGCTTGATGTCCGCAGCTACGGACAGCAGCGAAGCGGCACGGTAAGAGTTGCCGCCAGCCAGACTATCTCGGCTCATCTGATGCCGCAGTGCCTCGCCGCCAGTCAGCTTCACTTTCCGGAAATCAAAATCATGCTGCGCGATCGACCGCAGCAGTGGGTTCTGCAAAGTATCCGCAATGCGGAAGTCGATTTTGGCATTGTTATCGGCCCGCTGGCGGCGGAGGACTTACAGTGTGAGGCGATTCTGGATGAGCCCTTTTTACTGCTCTGCCGTCAGGACGATCCCCTGGCTTCGGCGCGAACAATACGCTGGCAGATGCTGAATCATCGCCCGCTGGTGTTACAGGATTACGCTTCGGGCAGCCGGGTTCTGATTGATGAAGCGCTGCGTTTGCAACAGGTGCAGGCGGAGATCGTGCAGGAAATTGGGCATCCGGCGACCCTGTATCCGATGGTGGAAGCGGGAATAGGCATCAGCATTCTGCCCGCGCTGGCGCTGCCGCTTCCGCAGGGAAGGCCGCTGCTGGTCAGGCGAATGGAACCGGAAATCAACCGCACGATTATGCTGGTGCGGCGTAAAAACCGATCCCTTACGCCTGCGGCGGAGGTTATCTGGCAGGAAGTGCGTCAGCAGGCGGCTCTGCTGACGCAGCAGCGGCAGATTTCACCCGATTTTTAAATATAGAGATCCAGTGCGTTAATGGCGGTCGGGCGGTTAACGCCGTCCGCCATTTTCTCCTGTGAGATCGCCTTTTGAGCTTCCTGTTTTTCCTGCACCTTTTGCGCCTGCTGCTGTTGAATCTGGGCAATCTGCGCCTGAATCATCTGGATCTGGCCCTCAATCAGCTGTTGCTGCTCTGATTTTTGTTCAGAATTTAAAGTATCGTTCTCACCAATCTTTTTCAGTTGATTCTGTAGCTGCGAAATCTGCTTGTACAGGCTGCTTATCTGAGAGGCAGATCCGCCGCCTGAACTTCCGCTACCGATGGCGGCTGCGCTGCTGATAGTTGACATTATTTTCTCCATTAGAACAGTCCTGTAGGGTTATCGGACAGGGCGGTGAGAGCTTGATAAGAAAGAAAAGAAAATACCAGGGGAGGGGTGAACAGGTCCGGACCCTGCCGATTTTGCATAATAACAGGGCGTATTCAGGACATCGGCAAGGTGCCTGCGCCATGAGGACAGGTCGATCGTAAAGACGCAAAAAACGTCGTCCCTGACAGCTCGGCCAGCGCCGTCCATGGCGCGGGACGCTTTACTTACGACCTGTCCTCACGGCGCTTTAACTCTGTAGCGCTCTGGAGATATTTTCAAATTAACGTGTTGCATGGAGTCTGAAAGGATGGCTATTCGAACCCTGCCGATTTTGCATAGCAAAAAGGCGCCTTTAGGGCGCCTTTCAACATTGGTGGGTCGTGCAGGATAACTCGGCTGAAGCCTTGCCCTTCGGGTCGTTGCCTGCGGCAACGCTGTCTCCCTTCGGTCGACCCGAACCTGCTGCAGGTCCGAACCCTGCCGATTTTGCATAGCAAAAAGGCGCCTTTAGGGCGCCTTTCTACACTGGTGGGTCGTGCAGGATAACTCGGCTGAAGCCTCGCCCTTCGGGTCGTTGCCTGCGGCAACGCTGTCTTCCTTCGTCGACCCGAACCTGCTGCAGGTCCGAACCCTGCCGATTTTGCATAGCAAAAAGGCGCCTTTAGGGCGCCTTTCTACACTGGTGGGTCGTGCAGGATTCGAACCTGCGACCAATTGATTAAAAGTCAACTGCTCTACCAACTGAGCTAACGACCCGAAGTGGTGGGTGATGACGGGCTCGAACCGCCGACCCCCTCCGTGTAAAGGAGATGCTCTACCAACTGAGCTAATCACCCACTTCGGTACTTCACTAAGAGCTGTTGTGCAGAATGGTGGGTGATGACGGGCTCGAACCGCCGACCCCCTCCGTGTAAAGGAGATGCTCTACCAACTGAGCTAATCACCCATTCTGTACACTCTTGGGTACTGCTTACACTGCGGAGCCACTTGTTTAGAGTGGTGGGTGATGACGGGCTCGAACCGCCGACCCCCTCCGTGTAAAGGAGATGCTCTACCAACTGAGCTAATCACCCCCGCTGTGTGGAGTCGCATTATAGGGATCGCTGGAAATGAGTCAACGCTTTTTAAAACGAAAACGATCGTTCGTCTTAATTTTAAACAAGATGTTGGGGTTTTGCGCAAAAACGCGGAAGGCGCGCCGGGTTTTCCGCCAAAGGCAACGGGTAAGAGGGGGAATGCCGTTGAGGATTCGTCCCCAGGTGATAGAATGTTGCCCACTTTGTTCAGGTCTTTATCAGACCTCCCCCGGCGATGGCCGAATCTGATAGCGTAATAAGGCAGCTGTTAATGAAAATCAAAACCCGCTTCGCACCCAGCCCGACTGGCTACCTGCACGTTGGTGGCGCCCGTACCGCGCTTTACTCCTGGCTGTTTGCCCGCAATCAAGGCGGCGAGTTTGTGCTGCGTATAGAAGATACCGATCTGGAGCGCTCCACGCAGCAAGCCATCGACGCCATCATGGACGGTATGAACTGGCTGAGCCTGGACTGGGATGAAGGTCCCTGGTATCAGACGAAGCGTTTCGATCGTTATAACACGGTCATCGATGAAATGCTGGAAGCGGGCACGGCCTATAAATGCTACTGCTCAAAAGAGCGTCTGGAAGCGCTGCGTGAAGCGCAGATGGCCAATAACGAAAAGCCCCGTTATGACGGTCGCTGCCGTGACAGCCATGAACACCATGCCGATGATGAACCTTGCGTAGTGCGCTTCCGTAACCCGCAGGAAGGTTCGGTGATTTTCGATGACCAGATCCGTGGGCCAATTGAGTTCAGCAACCAGGAACTTGACGATCTGATTATCCGCCGTACGGATGGTTCACCGACCTATAACTTTTGTGTGGTGATCGATGACTGGGATATGGAAATCACCCATGTCATCCGCGGTGAAGACCATATCAACAATACGCCTCGCCAGATTAATATCCTGAAAGCGATAGGCGCTCAGGTGCCCGTTTACGCGCACGTCTCGATGATCCTGGGCGACGATGGCAAAAAACTTTCCAAACGCCACGGCGCCGTTGGCGTAATGCAGTATCGCGACGATGGCTATTTACCGGAAGCGCTGCTGAATTATCTGGTGCGTCTGGGATGGTCACATGGCGATCAGGAGATTTTCAGCATTGATGAAATGAAAAAACTTTTCGATCTCAATGCCGTCAGCAAGTCTGCCAGCGCATTCAATACCGAAAAGCTCCTGTGGCTGAACCATCACTATATCAATACGCTGGCGCCGGAATATGTGGCAACGCACCTGCAATGGCATATTGAGCAGGAAAAAATTGATACCCGCACCGGTCCGCAACTGGCGGAGCTGGTCAGGCTGCTGGGTGAGCGCTGCAAAACGCTGAAAGAGATGGCTGCTTCATGCCGCTATTTCTATGAAGAGTTCGACGAGTTTGATGCGGATGCGGCGAAAAAACATCTCCGTCCCGTTGCCCGTCAGCCGCTGGAAGTAGTGCGGGATAAACTTAACGCTATCACCGACTGGTCGGCGGAGAACGTTCATGCCGCAATTCAGGCCTCAGCCGATGAGCTGGAGGTCGGGATGGGCAAAGTGGGTATGCCGCTGCGCGTTGCGGTGACCGGTGCAGGGCAGTCACCTGGACTCGACGTGACCGTCCATGCGATTGGCAAAAGCCGTTCGGTTGCGCGGATTGAGAAAGCGCTGGGTTATATTGCGGCGCGTGAAGCACAGCAGTAAACCTGACACTCTTTCTTCCATAAAAATAATGCCAGTCAGTAAATGACTGGCATTAGGCCTCAGGGCCAGTCTTTACTTTTCACCCCGGGTAATGTCCAGCCGCGTCAGCAGCCCTTGTATGCCTTCACGTAACAGCAATGAGTACAACTTTTCCTGTTCGTCGGCGCTCATCTGTTGAAGAGAGGTCATAAGCAGCGCGGGGAGTGAGTTCTGTGTGACCCGATAGGTGGCGATGGGCTCGGCGGCATGCCGGGTGGATTTAAGAAAGGCCTTCACGCGTTCATCAATAAAAATCATTCGCGCTTTCCCGCCCTGTACGCCGGGCTTGGGCGCGGTCGTCCATTGCTCTTTCTTGACCCATTTATTAATGGTCTGACGACTGAAACCCGTTTCCTGCGCCAGTTCTTCTGGCGTTAACCATTCCTTTTTCATCATGCAATTCCTTTTTGCCGTTGTACGTAACACGAACATATTACAGCAAATTGTTGACTGAACAACTAACAGGAACCAGTAACAGGAAGGGCGAAGAAGGGAATAATGCGCGGTGGGGAAAAGAACCCTCTGCCGGAACGACAGAGGGAAAACGGTTAGCGTGACGCCGGAGCCGCCTGCACCTGCGGCCGGTAAGCCATATAGTAGGCCAGGCCAACAAACACAGCACCGCCCACGGTATTGCCTAAGAAGACGGCAACAAAGTTTGGCAGATATTGCATCCAGGTCAGTTCACCCGCGAAGATCGCCGCAGGGATAATGAACATATTTGCCACGACGTGCTGGAAGCCGATCGCCACAAATGCCATGACCGGGAACCACATACCGAAGATTTTACCCATCATGTCTTTACTGGCGAAGGCCAGCCATACCGCGAGACAAACCAGCCAGTTGCAGCCGACGCCGGAGATAAACGCGTGCAGGAAATCAGCGTTAACTTTCGCTGACGCGATAGCAACGGTTTTCTGCAGATAGTCGCCTTCGGTCATGCCCAGCATGTGGCCAAAGAACCAGGCAACGGCAATGCTGCCAAGGAAGTTAGCGATGGTGATCCAGAACCAGTTACGCAGGACGCTGAAGCCGCTGATCTGGCGGGCAAACCAGGCCACGGGCATCGTCATCATATTGCCGGTAAGCAGCTCACCGCCAGCCAGGATCGTCAGAATAATCCCTACCGGGAACACAGCCGCGCCCAGCAGGCCGCCGAAGGAGCCCCAGTCAGCAGGCAGTTTATTGATAACGTGCAGATCCAACAGGAAGCCGGTGGCGATGAAAGCGCCTGCCATAAAGCCAAGGATAAGCAGAGTGGAAATAGAGTATAGACTTTTTGCGATGCCGGACTGAATAGCGATCGCTGCGATTTCTTTAGGTGAATGCAAGGACATAGTAGCTCTGTTTCTGGTGTAGTAATTGTTAAAATAAAATGGCCAGCTTCACCGCACGGAACAGACACGCATCCAGCGCTGGCAAGGGCCGGCCTTCAAAAGCGCGGGCAGTTTTGCACGAGAAATTAACAAAAACAAGTTTAATTAGCGCACTAATTAACTGCTTATTTACAACATTGCCTGGGACGTATAGTGGGTGTAGCCACATTGTTGTGAAATTTATGCCACAGCGTCATTTTATTCCCCTTAAGCGCTTTTCTCAGGGGAATCCTGCTAAGGAAAAAAACCTGTAACGTGCTATTTCTTCAGCACACTGGCGGCTTTTTCAGCGGTTGACCGCAGATTGGTAATTTGCCGTTGACACCAGCGGCGCCGTTTCATATTATCCCCGCCGTCAAGACGACAAAGGTTTTTCGGCTCGGGGGTATAGCTCAGCTGGGAGAGCGCTTGCATGGCATGCAAGAGGTCAGCGGTTCGATCCCGCTTATCTCCACCAAATTTTCACCAGACGATTTGGCGCGAAAAACCGGTTTTTTGTTGTGGGGGTATAGCTCAGCTGGGAGAGCGCTTGCATGGCATGCAAGAGGTCAGCGGTTCGATCCCGCTTATCTCCACCAATCACTTCTTCTGTTCTCTCGCCGTCCGGCAAAATTAATTATCCTTTTCGATCGCTGTCCTGCTCCAACTGCCTTCATTGTGCCTTTTGTCGCGCTCCCTGATATTGCGTGCGTTAGCTGTCTGCACCGGTCCGTATTATTGTCCTTCAGCCTGAGACATCCTCTGGCGTGCTTCTGTTGTTGCTACAGGCATAAAAAAGGCGAACCTCATGAGGTTCGCCTTAGTCGTTATCTGTGACCGGGGAGGGGATTAGCCCAGCACCAGGCCCGCAATAGACGCAGAGAGTACGCTGACCAGCGTGGCGCCGTACAGCAGCTTAAGCCCGAAGCGGGAGACGACGTTACCCTGCTCTTCGTTCACGCCCTTAATCGCACCGGCAACGATACCGATAGAGGAGAAGTTAGCGAAGGAGACCAGGAAGACAGAGAGAATGCCTTCCGCACGCGGTGACAGCGTTCCGGCAATTTTTTGCAGGTCCATCATCGCCACAAACTCATTTGAGACCAGCTTGGTGGCCATGATGCTGCCAACCTGCAACGCTTCTGCGGAAGGGACGCCCATCATCCAGGCAAACGGATAGAAGACATAACCCAGCACGCCCTGGAAGCTGATGCCGAATAGAGTATCAAACAGCGCGTTCACCGCAGAGATAATCGCGATAAAGCCAATCAGCATGGCGGCGACAATCACCGCAACCTTGAAACCGGCCAGGATATATTCGCCCAGCATCTCAAAGAAGCTCTGTCCTTTTTTGATGTTGTCCAGCTTCAGATCGTCCTCATGCTCGATGCGATAAGGATTAAGCAGTGACAGAACGATAAAGGTACTGAACATGTTCAGCACCAGCGCGGCGACCACGTATTTCGGCTGCAGCATCGTCATATAGGCGCCGACGATAGACATAGAAACGGTGGACATGGCGGTCGCGGCCATGGTGTACATGCGACGCTCCGACATTTTGCCGAGAATATCTTTATAGGCGATAAAGTTTTCTGACTGTCCCAAAATCAGCGAGCTTACCGCGTTAAAAGATTCCAGCTTGCCCATACCGTTGATTTTTGACAGTACGGTTCCGATTAAGCGAATGACCACAGGCAGAATGCGGAAGTGCTGTAAGATACCAATCAGTGCGGAGATAAAGACGATAGGGCAGAGGACATTGAGCCAGAAGAAGGCCAGTCCTTTATCACTCATATTGCCGAAGACGAAGTTTGTGCCCTGGGCGGCAAAACCAAGCAGCTTGTCAAACAGACCCGCAAATCCCTGTACGAATCCCAGGCCGACTTCCGAATTCAGGAAGAACCAGGCGAGAAGAACCTCAATGACCAGAAGCTGTATGATAAAACGTACGCGAATGTTTTTGCGATCCTTGCTGACCAGTAAGGCCAACAGGGTGATCACCACCAGCGCCAAAGCAAAATGCAAAATGCGGGACATGATTGCTCCAAATTTGAAGGCTGTTATATTTCGCTGCACATTCTATGTAACAAAAAGCGGAAAAACGAGATCTATGCCTCAATATAACAATTACCTATCGGTTCAGGCCTCAGATTTCACGATTTGCTCACATCCTGTCAAAGTTTAAACATCTCTTCTCCCTTGTGGGCGCCTATTTTATCACCTAAAGTGAAAAAGGTTGCCGGGTTTACGGGCATGACGTACCGTATCTCACAATATAGCCTTTGCTATACTTGTTAGCTTTAGCTATCACAGCGTTAGCGACCAGCCATTCAGGCGAACTTGATAATCATTCTCATTTAAAAGAGAATGCGTCAGACAGTTACGATCAGGGGTATCACTATGTTTGAAGGCCGTGCCACGGAAGCAAGGGTCCGCGGTTCACGTAAAATTAAGCTCGCGCTAATGGGGCCAGCCTTCATTGCGGCTATCGGCTATATCGATCCCGGCAACTTTGCGACCAATATTCAGGCCGGGGCCTCTTATGGTTACAAGCTGCTGTGGGTGGTGGTCTGGGCGAATGTGATGGCGATGGTCATCCAGCTGATGTCCGCCAAACTGGGTATTGCCACCGGCAAAAACCTGGCTGAGCACATACGTGACCGCTTCCCGCGCCCTGCCGTCTGGTTTTACTGGGTGCAGGCGGAGATTATTGCGATGGCGACCGATCTGGCCGAGTTTATTGGCGCGGCGATCGGTTTCAAGCTTATATTCGGCGTAAGCCTGCTGCAGGGGGCGGTGCTGACCGGCGTGGTGACCTTCCTGATCCTGATGCTGCAAAGCCGGGGGCAGAAACCTCTTGAGCTGGTTATTGGTGGCCTGCTGCTATTTGTGGCCGCCGCCTACGTAATTGAACTTTTCTTCTCACAGCCCAAGGTGATCGATCTGCTGCAGGGAATGGCGGTGCCTTCTCTGCCGGGGCCTGATGCGATCCTGCTGGCCGCTGGCGTGCTGGGTGCGACCATTATGCCGCATGTGATTTATCTGCACTCCTCGCTGACCCAGAGCTCAGCCAGCGGCTCGCGTGCGGAGCGCTACTCCTCGACCAAGCTGGATGTGGCCATTGCCATGACCATCGCCGGTTTTGTCAATCTGGCGATGATGGCGACGGCGGCGGCGGCCTTTCACTTCAGCGGTCATAGTGGCATAGCCGATCTGAACGAAGCCTGGATAACCCTGGATCCGCTGTTGGGCCGGGCGGCAGCGCTGGTCTTTGGACTGAGTCTGCTGGCGGCGGGCCTCTCTTCAACGGTGGTCGGGACGATGGCAGGCCAGGTGGTGATGCAGGGCTTCATCCACATCCATATTCCGCTTCTGGTGCGCCGGGTGATCACCATGCTGCCTTCCTTTATTGTGATTATGGCCGGCTGGGAGCCGACCCGTATTCTGGTCATGAGCCAGGTCTTGCTGAGTTTTGGCATTGCGCTGGCGCTGGTGCCGCTGCTGGTCTTTACCGGAAACGCTGAGCTGATGGGCGATATGGTCAACTCAAGGCTGATGCAAACGGTGGGGAAAGTCATCGTGGTGGTGGTGGTGGCGCTTAACTTTTATCTGCTGGTCGCGATGGCGATGGGCATGTCGATATAACTCTATTTCTACCGCGTAAAAAAGCCGACTCAGCGTCGGCTTTTTTGATCGTCAGTGATGATGACCGCGATGGTGATGACGTTCCCGCTCATGATGGTGCCATTCCCGCTTACGTTCGCGCTGGTGCCATCTGCGCTCGCGCTCCCATTCATGCTGACGCCGCATCTCCTGATGGCGTCGCCACTGTTCATGTCGCCACCAGCGGCCCTCATTGTAACGGTAGTGATTGCGCCAGTAGCGTCCATCACGCCAGTGACCGCCGTCCCAGTAGCGGCCATGATGATCCCGATCGCCCAGGTGCAGCGTGATGCCGGGGGCCAGAGTGATCCTTGCGCTGTCGGCCTGTGCTGTGTGCATCGCCAACGGGGTGAAGCTTGCCAGCAAAGCGGCAATAAATAATAAAGCTTTCATTGGATCTCCTTATCAGCGGCACTGCTGCACCGCTGTGGGATCGAGATTATAAAGAGATCGCTGCCGTTTCGCCTGGCGAAGTCTGAAAAGCGTGCCGTAAAGAGGGGAGGTGATGAATTTGAGATTTATCCGTAAGGTGCCCGCCGCAGAAGGCGGCGGGCATTGTTCAGGCAAGAATTGCGTCGATGCGATCCAGCTCAGCCTGGCTGAACTCGCGGTTGGCGAGCATCCCGGTGGCATCATCGATCTGGCTGGTTTTACTGGCGCCAATCAGCACTGACGTCACGCGATCGCCGCGCAGGATCCAGGCCAGCGCCATCTGGGAAAGTTTCTGCCCGCGCTGCTGCGCCAGCTCGTTAAGCTGACGTACCTTCTCCATTTTTTCTGTGGTCAGCTGGTCGCCGCTGAGAAACTTGCTGCCGCTGGCCGCCCGGGAATCTTCCGGAATGCCGTTCAGATAGCGATCGGTCAGTACGCCGCCCGCCAGCGGTGAAAAGCCGATGCAACCGACCCCTTCTTCCGTCAGCACATCAAGCAGCCCTTCCTCAGGCGTACGTTCGAACATCGAATATTTTGGCTGGTGAATAAGGCAGGGAGTGCCCAGCTCTTTGAGAATAGTGATGGCTTCCTGCGCCCGCTGTGCCGGATAGTTTGAGAGCGCAATGTAGAGCGCTTTGCCCTGACGGACGATATGGTCCAGCGCCATCATGGTCTCTTCCAGCGGCGTTTCCGGATCCGGACGGTGATGATAAAAAATATCCACGTAGTCCAGATTCATGCGTTTCAGGCTCTGGTTCAGGCTGGCAATCAGATACTTACGCGAACCCCAGTCGCCATAAGGGCCGTCCCACATGGTGTAGCCCGCTTTTGAAGAGATAATCAACTCGTCACGGTAAGGCAGAAAATCCTCACGCAGGATACGACCAAAATTCTCTTCTGCCGATCCGGGCGGCGGACCGTAATTGTTGGCCAGATCGAAATGAGTGATACCGTTATCAAAAGCGTGGCGGAGCAGGTCACGGCTGGTATCCACCCGCGTACTGTCGCCAAAGTTGTGCCACAGCCCCAGTGAAATGGCGGGAAGCTTGAGTCCGCTACGCCCACATCTTCTGTAGGGCATGGTCTGATAGCGGTTTGTATCTGCCTGATAAATCATAGATAAATCCTGTGCAGTAGGAAGAAGATAGGGAAGGAAGCATAGCAGTGTATACGGTTACACAGAACGGATTCGGGCGGCGGATCTCAACTTGAAGAAAATTCTGAGGCGTAACGTTGCCTTGCCAGTGGGAGGAGGACAGGTCGCTAACGCAGTGAAAAATATCGGCAATACTTTACTCACTATTTCCAGAGTGAGGAACAGGCTATGTCGCTTATTACCGTTGGAGAATATCTGCTTTCGCGTCTGGAGGACGCCGGTATTGGCCATCTGTTTGGCGTGCCCGGTGACTACAATTTGCAGTTTCTTGACCGGGTAATCGAGCGCGCCGACACCGGTTGGGTGGGATGTGCCAACGAACTGAACGCCGCCTATGCGGCCGACGGTTACGCCCGCTGTAACGGCGCAGCGGGGCTGCTTACCACCTTTGGCGTTGGGGAGCTGAGCGCGCTGAACGGCGTGGCTGGAAGTTTTGCGGAGTACCTGCCCGTCATCCATATTGTCGGTGCCCCGCCTTCAGCGGCGGCTGAGGAGGGCCTGCTGCTGCACCATACGCTGGGAGATGGCGATTATGACCACTTTATGCGCATGTACCGGGAAGTCACGGTTGCGCAGGCTACCCTTACCGCCGAAAATGCGGCCAGAGAAATTGACCGGCTGCTGGAAACGGCGCTGCGGTTACGCCGTCCTGTTTACCTCTCCCTGCCCAGCGATGTGGCTGAAGCGATGATCCCTGCGCCCGACGCACCTTTTACACCCGCACGGGACGGAGATACCTCTTCAGCCGATGCGTTTGCGGCCGCCGTTGAGGAGATCCTCTCCTCTGTACACAGCGTGTCACTGCTGGCGGACTTTCTGGCCGACCGGGCCGGGCAGAAAGCGCCGCTGCGCCAGTTACTGACTGAGGTGCCGATGCCATTTGCCACGCTCCTGATGGGGAAAGGCGTACTCTGTGAGCAGTTGCCCGGCTTCGCGGGCACCTATGCCGGCACCGCCAGCGCAGGCGCAACCCAGGCGATGATCGAGAACGCGGAGGCGATTATTACCGTCGGCGTGCTCTACACCGATACCATTACCGCGGGTTTCACGCATCAGATCGCAAGTGATAAAAATATCGATATAGGCTTATATAGCAGCCGGACAGGAAAGGCGGTTTTCCCCAGCCTGCCGATGGCTGAAGCCGTGAAAATCCTTCACCGGATTGCCCGGCGTTATGTCAGCCGGTGGCCACAAATCCTTATTGATCCGCCACCCCTGGTGCATGAAGTTTCCGATACGCTGACGCAAAACACCTTCTGGGAAGCGCTTCAGGACTTTGTGCGTCCCGGCGATATCGTGCTGGCCGATCAGGGCACCGCGGCCTTTGGCGCGGCGGCGCTATGTCTGCCAGACGGGGTCACGTTTATCAGCCAGCCACTGTGGGGATCGATTGGATTTACCTTGCCCGCCGCTTACGGTGCGATGAAAGCTGCCCCCGAACGGCGAGTCATCTTGCTGATCGGTGATGGTTCCGCTCAGCTCACGGTACAGGAAATGGGGTCGATGCTGCGCGATAAGCTGAACCCGGTCATATTTATCCTGAACAATGGCGGGTACACCGTTGAACGTGCTATCCATGGTGAACATCAACGCTACAATGATATAGCCGCCTGGGACTGGTGCCGCCTGCCGCATGCGTTGAGTCAGGATGGGCAGGCACAGAGCTGGCGCGTCACACAGGGCGTGCAGCTGGTTGAGGTAATGAAGTTAATCGGGCAGACTTCCCGCTTCTCGCTGGTCGACGTCGTGCTGCCGCCGCTCGATGTGCCGCCGTTGCTTCGTGCCGTGACCCGCGCGCTCAGCCAGCGTAACGGCGGTCACCAGGAGAAATCAGATTGATGCCCGTGTGCAAGGGAGGCCCGGGCAGGTAAGGTAAGCGGTTGCAGCGTGACTGACTCAATCCGGCCCGAGGATGGGCGTTGTTGTTTGAGTGGAGGAAATTTATAGTGTGTTTAAATGACGTAAGCGGAGCAAAACAATAATGACTACGTATGCTTTGGTAGGTGATGTCGGCGGCACTAACGCGCGCCTGGCACTGTGTGATGTTGAGAACGGTGCCGTTTCACACGCCAAAACGTTCTCCACAGCAGATTACGACAGCCTTGAAGCGGTGATCCGTTTCTATCTTGATGAGCAAAAGCAGGCGGTTACCGATGGCTGCATCGCCATCGCCTGTCCGATCACCGAGGACTGGGTGGAAATGACCAACCATGACTGGGCATTTTCCACCAGCAAAATGAAGGCGAACCTGGGCTTCGACCATCTGGAGATCATCAACGATTTCACCGCCGTATCGATGGCCATTCCGATGCTTTCGGAAGATGACGTCATGCAGTTCGGTGGCTCCGCGCCGGTGAAAGATAAACCTGTCGCCGTTTACGGGGCGGGAACCGGGCTGGGCGTTGCGCATCTCGTTCACGTTGATAAGCGCTGGGTCAGCCTGCCGGGCGAAGGCGGGCACGTCGATCTAGCCGCCAACAGCGACGAAGAAGATATGATTCTGGAAGTGCTGCGGGCGGAGCTGGGCCATGTCTCGGCCGAGCGCGTGCTTTCAGGCGCCGGGCTGGTCAATCTGTACCGCGCCATTGTCAAATCAGATAACCGGGTGCCGGAAAATCTGAAGCCGAAAGATGTGTCGCAGCGGGCGCTGGATGACAGCTGTACCGACTGCCGCCGGGCGCTGGCGCTGTTTTGCGTCATCATGGGGCGCTTTGGCGGTAACCTGGCGTTGACCATGGCCACGTTTGGCGGCGTTTATATCGCTGGCGGCATCGTGCCGCGTTTCCTGGAGTTCTTTAAAGCGTCTGGCTTCCGTGCGGCGTTTGAGGATAAGGGGCGTTTCAGGGATTATGTGCAGAATATTCCCGTCTATCTGATCACCCACGATAAGCCGGGCTTGCTGGGCGCCGGTGCACATCTGCGTCAGACGCTGGGCAGCGTGCTCTGATCCTCTTTCTTCAGGGCCGTACAGGCCCTGAAGGCTACAGCCTCATCAGCTGCCGGAACGCTTTTACCTTACTGCGGCTGACCGGCACCTGAAACGCCAGGTCGCGCAGCTTAAGCATGTAAGTGTTGTTGAACCAGGGCTCAATCTCACGGATCTTGCTGAGGTTCACGCAGTAGGATCGGTGGCAGCGAAAGAAGCCCTCTTCAGGCAGCCGGCTACAAAATTCAGTGATATTCACCGACATCACATACTCTTCCCGCCGGGTATAAACAAACGTCATCTTTTCGTGCGCCTCGATATAGTAGATATCGTCGATATCGGTCACGATGATGCGCTCATCTTTCACCAGATTCACGGTATGCGTAGTGGGGCGCGGCGCTTCCGGATTGCTGAGCAGCTGCGCCTGCTGTAGCGTATTTTCCAGCTTGCGTAACATGGTGACGATACGCATCTCATGATAGGGCTTGAGAATATAGTCGAACGCTTCCAGCTCAAAAGCCTCAATGGCGTGCTCTTTGCAGGCGGTAATAAAGACGATCAGCGGCTTGTGAGAAAACTTACTGATATTTTGCGCCAGCAGCACGCCGTCCAGTGAGGGGATGTTGATATCGAGAAATATCACATCCACCTGGTGGGTTTGCAGATATTTCAGGACGTCCAGGCCGTCATCAAAGGTTGCGTCGATGGCGATCTGGCTGTGCTGTCGGATCAGCCAGCTCAGCTCCTGCTGTGCCAGAAACTCATCCTCAACGATGATGGCTTTCATGATGATTTTCCTGTTTAGTCGTGTGGCTGGCGGTTAAGGCAACGCGCTGGTTTTCCGGCAGCAGCGTCCCGTCTTTACTGATGCAGAAGGTGATCTCCGTGCCCGGTGACAGGCGCTGGATATGTAACCCCTCGCCATAGCGCAGCTTCACGCGATGATGAACGTTGAGCAGGCCAATTTTATTGCCCGGCATTTCATTATTTTTGACTCTTGCCATCACCTCTTCGCTGATGCCATTCCCGGTATCCCGCACCGAAATCCTGACGCGCTCGCCCTGGTCCTGCAGGCTCAGGGTCACCACGCCTTTTCCCCGACAGGGATGGATGCCGTGCACGATAGCATTTTCTATCAACGGCTGAATCAGCAGGCTCGGCAGGCAGCAGTTAATCTCCTCATCAATATCGTAAATGACCGTCAGCTTATCGCCGAAACGGGCCTGTTCAATGGCGATATAGTCTTTGATCTGGTAGAGCTCTTTTTTGATATCAATAATCTCATCATCGTTCAGCTCCAGGTTATAGCGAAGATAGCGCGACAGGTTGGTGATCAGCTGGCGCGCGGTGTCCGGATTAATGCGGATGGATGAGGAGATGGCGTTCAGCGCATTAAACAGGAAGTGGGGATTAATTTTGCTCTGTAGCGCCCGCAGCTCCGCTTTGTTCGCCATTTCCCGCAGCTGCTCGGCGCGGGAAACCTCAAGCTGCGTCGAGATAATTTGCGACAGACCGACCGCCATCTCCCTCAGAGACCAGGTGATGCGGTGCGCGTGGCGATAATAAATTTTCAGCGTGCCGGTGACTTCGCCCTTTTCCCACAGCGGAATAACGATCATTGAATGAATTTCCGGCGTACGGTGCGCCTCATCATTATTTTTAATAATGATTTCCCCGTTCGCGATCGCTTTCGCCGTCGTGGGGCTGATCGCGTCGTCGCCATAGAGATAATTATCTTCACCCACGCCAACATAGGCGAGGATCTGATTCTTATTGGTCATCGCCACCGCATCCGCGTTGATATCCTGGCGGATAATCGAACAGACTTGTCGCAGCGAGTCACTGTTAATCTGACGAAACAGCGGCAGGGTTTTATTGGCTATTTCCAGCGCCAGCTTGGCCTGCCGCGCGGCGACCGCCTCTTTCTCGCCCTCCACGCTCTGCACAAGCAGAACGATCAGCCCGATGCTGGCCGCCCCCAGAATCATCGGCAGCGCAATTTCACTGATGATCTCCACGCCCAGCCGGGTCGGCTCCGCCCAGACCAGAATCAGCACCATCGTCAGCGTTTCGCAAAGCATGCCGCCGATGATGCCCATGCTCCAGCGTTTCTCTTTCACCACTTTAAGATTGATCCAGCCGGAGACGCAGCCGGCCGTCACGCTGGTAATCAGACAGGGAATGGAGGTGACGCCGTGGATATCAATCAGAAAACGGTGCACCCCGGCGATGACGCCGGTAGCGATACCCACCCAGGGACCAAACAGGATGCCGCCGGAAATAATGGCGATGGTGCGCACGTTAACCAGCGAACCTTCAACGTTAATCCCGCTCCAGGTGCCGAACAGAGCGAACAGCGAAAAAATCGCCGTCACCGCCATCAGCTCCTGACGGGAGTGCTCATCCTTTTGCAAAAGCTGCCGGAAATGGCGGGTGCGGGTCAGAAAAAACAGGCAGATCAGCATTAGCGCTGCACGGTCTAATACGGCAAGCAGCATCTCAAACATCGGGTGCACGGGCGCCTCGGTGACGACAAAATGAGAATGACATCATAAGGAAACCACGTCAGATGTGCCAGGCGTGCCGTGACTGAACGGGCCCTAACCCCGTCTGGATCAATTTTTGCTGATTACTGCCGGGGGAGGAAAGGCGCCGGACAGGCGATCCGGCGCCATCAGCGGAGCAAAACTGCGAGGCTTCAGCGCATCTGTGACTTGCCGAGCGGCGTCAGCATCGCTTCGGTGGCGCGACCGTCGAAATCCACCTCAAAATCATCGGCGGCGAAATCCGGCGGCGAGCGACCCTCGACAAAAGCGGGCCACTGACGCTGGAGGTAAGCCGCATTTTTTTCACACCAGGGCGCGCTGGAAATATACATGACGTTGCTGTCCGTCTCGCCCAGATGTTCATTCTCCACGGCATGGACCACATCGCAGTGCCAGAACACCGCATCTCCCGCTTCCATATCGGGAATTGCGGAAATCCCACTCAGTAAAAGGGGATGCCACTCTTCACTGATGGAGAGGGCGCGTCCCGGTGCCGCACCGCAGAAATCGTCCTCCGGGACATCATCCTGAAGCGCACGCAGCAATATCCAGGCCATCGCATCAGCCACGGGCAGCAGGTTCAGCGTACCGCCATGCTTGCGCTGCGGCGTAAGCGCAGTCCAGCCCTGAAAGGTGCGGAACATGGAGCAGACGGCGGGGGAGGCGAACTCACGAACTTCCGTCCGCATTTCGCCATCAAACGGGTTGTAGCGCTGCCACTCACCGCTGAAGACATGGCGATAAACGTGACGAAAATTTGCGTCCAGCCAGCGCTCAAGCGAACCGCCATCAACGTGCGGGGAGAGCCCCAGCGAGCCGGCGCCCGGCTGACGACGGCGGATGCGGTCGGCATAGCTGACGATACGCGAGGGATCGAAATGCTGTTTACCCTGGCTTTCCGTCTGCCAGAGCGAGTTGAGAAAAACCTGGATCGCGTTCATGCGCTCATGCTGACGAGCGGCAACCTGGGGGCGGGACCAGTAGATGCCGTAAATCTGCGGCTTTCCCTGTTTCAGATCGCCAAAATAGTTATCTTTCGCCGCCCCCTTAAGGCGCCCGGCAAAATCATTGCGCTCAAGGTAATCGCCAATTTCCTGATTCCAGGCTTCCGCATCGCGCTGTGGAAAAACCCCCTGAATGGTGCAGCATCCACGCTGGCGAATCAGCGCTTTCTGCGCGTCGCTGATGCGCTGCTGAAGAATATCGTCCGCCTGAATCTGCGGGACAGGATTGTGTCCCTGCTGCTGCTCATGATTGATTTGCTGAATTTGCTGACGAATATGCGCATCTACCTGTTGAAATACCTCGCGATACTGCGGCAGGCTTTCCCGCAGCTGGCGTTTAATATCGCGGACGGTTTGCGGAATATTTTCATTTTTGAGGGCGGGCATTGTGGTTCTCCTGTAACAATATCGTTATGTTTATGTAGGTACAGGAAGGATTACAGCGCGTAAAAGCGGTAACAAAAAGGGGCGGAAATCTGCAACCAATTCCCCTTTTATGAGGAGACTATGCAACTCGTAACGGAACGACTAAGGCTGACCCGCCTGAAACCCGAGGACTGGCAGCTGTTTCATCAGGTCCATACCGATGAAACCACCATGAAATATATCAGCGCGGTACCGCAGCTGGCGGATATTCGTCAGCGCTTCTCTGACCGTCTGGCACCCTGGCAGCGCACCAGTTTTCATATGCTCTGCCTGACCATCCGGCTGAAAGAGAGCGGGGAGGAGATTGGCATGATTGGAGCGAATCCCGAGTGGGCACCTTACCGTCAGGCGGAGGTAGGTTATTCGCTGCTTAAAGCCCATTTCGGCAAAGGGTACGGCAGCGAGGCCGTGGCCGCGTTAGCCAGCTATCTTTTTAGCGAGTGCGAGTTTCATAAGCTTAAGGCGCAGGTGGTCGAGGGCAACTGGGCCTCAAGGCGCGTGCTGGAGAAAAACGGTTTTCAGCTTGAAGGGACGCTGCGGGATAATTACCTGCTTCGCGGCCAGTGGGTGAACGACTGGGTGTTTGGCCGGCTGAAGTCAGACCGCTAAAACTTATTTTGCGGGGGCTATCGACAGCAGGCCAGGCCGTAAGCTATGGTCATTCTTCGACCAGTTACTGGTCAGCGTCGCTCGGACGGTCCGGGCGCTAACGTAAATCAGAGGACTCTATGGCTGACTCCAGCGCTTCACGTCGTTTTTCCCGCATTGAACGTCTTCCTCCCTATGTGTTCAATATTACCGCTGAACTGAAAATGGCCGCACGCCGGCGGGGCGAAGATATTATTGATTTCAGTATGGGCAATCCTGATGGCCCGACTCCGCCGCATATCGTTGAAAAATTATGCACCGTCGCCCAGCGGGAGGATACGCACGGCTACTCCACCTCTCGCGGCATTCCCCGTCTGCGTCGCGCCATTTCCCGCTGGTACGCTGACCGCTATCAGGTCGATATCGATCCCGATTCAGAAGCTATTGTCACCATAGGCTCTAAAGAGGGCCTGGCGCACCTGATGTTAGCGACGCTGGATCACGGCGACACGGTGCTGGTGCCCAACCCCAGCTACCCGATCCATATCTATGGCGCGGTCATTGCCGGGGCGCAGGTTCGCTCCGTGCCGCTGGTGGCGGGCGTGGATTTTTTCAACGAGCTGGAGCGGGCGATCCGCGAAAGCTATCCCAAGCCGAAGATGATGGTGCTGGGCTTCCCCTCAAACCCAACCTCGCAGTGTGTGGAACTGGACTTTTTTGAACGCGTAATAGCGCTGGCGAAGCAGTACAACGTGCTGGTTATTCACGATCTCGCCTATGCCGACATCGTTTATGATGGCTGGAAAGCGCCTTCCATTATGCAGGTGCCCGGCGCCCGCGATGTGGCTGTGGAGTTCTTCACGCTCTCCAAAAGCTATAACATGGCTGGCTGGCGCATCGGCTTTATGGTGGGCAATAAAGAGCTGGTGGCTGCGCTTGCCCGTATCAAAAGCTATCACGACTACGGCACCTTCACGCCGCTTCAGGTGGCGGCCATCGCCGCGCTGGAGGGCGATCAGCAGTGTGTACGGGAGATCGCTGAGCAGTATAAGCGCCGCCGTGATGTGCTGGTGAAGGGGCTGCATGAGGCGGGCTGGATGGTCGATGTCCCGAAAGCCTCCATGTACGTCTGGGCAAAAATACCCGCTCGTTATGCCAGTATGGGATCGCTGGAATTTGCCAAGCATCTGCTACAGGAAGCGAAGGTTTGCGTTTCCCCGGGCATTGGTTTTGGTGACTATGGCGACACGCACGTACGCTTTGCGCTGATCGAGAACAGCGATCGTATTCGTCAGGCCATCAGGGGAATTAAAGCGATGTTTCGCGCCGACGGGATCTTGCCGGGAACGGTAAAAGAGGGCGAAGAAGAGGTCTGAAGGTAAGTCACGACGGGGCAGGTCGCCAGACCTGCCCCGGCAAAATAAGTCTTTGGCCCTACAGCATCAGATAGAAGGTGCCGGCCCAAATTAGCAGAATAAAAGAAATTCCCATCAAAGCATATTTCACAACCAAGGCTCCTGAGCGGTCACAACCGGAACTGCGCGCCGCGGACAGATTAACCGCGAAAGAAGATCCTTCGCAGTCTGGTGCCATGGTCACCCATGGCAGGATCGGCCGCTAATTTACCTGCTATTTTCGCTAAAATAAAGGCGATTCTTCTGCCCGGAAAGCCGTTTCAGCGTTATTCAATCGTTGGCACCACCGACATGCCAACCCGCAGGCGAGCCAGATCGGGCTGGCCGGGCTCCAGCATGATTTTTACCGGCAAACGCTGGGTCACCTTGGTGTAGTTGCCCGTTGCGTTATCGGCGGTGATGGCGGCGAAGGTGGAGCCGGTGGCGGGCGCAATGCTGTCCACATGGCCGCGCAGCGTCACGCCCGGCAGCGCATCAACCTTAACCGATACCTTCTCTCCGGGCCTGATCTGAGCCAGCTGCGTTTCCAGAAAGTTGGCGATGACATAAGTCCGTTCCAGCGGGACCACCGCCAGCAGGCGCGTTCCGGCGGCCACCCAGGCGCCCTGACGGACGGCGCGCTGGCCTACAGAACCGTCGATAGGCGCGGTAATAATGGTATAGGAAAGATTAAGGCGGGCCTGATCGACGCTGGCGCTGGAGGCGGCGACATCCGCCCGGGCTTCCTTCAGACCTGCCTGGAGAATGCCTACCTCTTTGCGGGCGACAAGCGCGGCCGCCTGGCTCTGGCGCAGCTGTGCCGCGGCTTCCTGCATGGAGGCCGTGGTTCTCTGCTGCTCGTCGGCGGTAGCGGTACCCGATTTAAGCAGGCGGCGATAGCGGCCGGCATTCTGTTCCGCGTAGCGTAGCGTCGCCTCACTGGCGCTGACCGCGGCTTCGCTCTGGGCAATGGTGGCCTGTTGCTGCTCAAGCTGGGCCTGGATGCTGCTCAGTTTCGCCTGGCTGATTTGCAGGTTCGCTTCGGCCGTTTCCAGCGCCACGCGATAATCGCGATCGTCGATGGTCGCCAGCGTATCACCTGCCCTGACGGCCTGATTATCACTGACGTTTACCCTGTTGATATAGCCGGACACTTTTGGCGATACCAGCGTGTAATCGGCCGTCACGACCGCATCATTGGTTCGCGCCTGGTGGTGGCGCATTGCTGACCAGATAAAAAAGGCGATCCCGAGCAGGAGCGCTAAAAGTAAAGCCAGCGTGAGGGTTCTTTTTGCAGGTGTGAAGCTCATATTATTATCTCGTTGCTTGCGTAACGGGTTGAAGAAGGGTTTGCGGCGGATAAACGCGTTTCGGTAGCCAGGCGGTCAGCAGAATGACCAGCAGCGCAAAGCCAATAATGGCCATGTATGCGTCGCTGATGCTGAGTATCATCGCCTGCTGTTTCAGCAGGGTGGCAAACTGATGGAGGTTGTCGACCGAGCTGACTGAACCATCCGGCAGCAGCGGCTGCAGCGGACCCGCCTGCGAGCTGCTTTCCGCCGTCATCAGCCATGGCCGGTTGCCCAACTGATCGACCAGCGTATGGGAATGAAACTGTTCACGATGCGACAGAAAGTTTTCCACCAGGGTTCCTGCCGCCACGCTGGAGAACCCGCGTACGGTATTGAACATCGCCGACGCCCAGGGACCTTCCGGCGGAAGCACCACGCTGGTTGCGCTCATCAGCACGGGCAGGATCATCATCGGCTGCCCCCACGCCTGCAGCGCCTGGATCAGCCAGAAATTCTGACGCGCCCACTCACCGGTCAGCTGCATGCCAAGCAGGCAGGAAAGGCTTAACAGCAGTGCACCCACCGTCAGCATCCAGCGGGCGTCAATCCAGCGCAGATTAAGCAGCGCGGCGAGAAAAGGCGCGATGATCAGCTGAGGCAGGCCTATCGCCAGCGCCAGCGGGGCGAACTGTACGGTACGAAACCCTTCGACCTGGCCGAACCAGGCGGCGGGCAGGGCGGAGCCGGAAAGGGCGATGAGCAGCACGCCAGCCAGCACCAGCAGTCCGTGGGTCAGGTTTCGCCTCGCCAGCATCTGCAGCTTGAACAGCGGGAGCGGGTGAAACCATTCGTTAATCAGGAAGACAATCAGTAGCGCTGCGGCAGCGAGCAGCATGGCGACAATCAGCGGGGAATGAAGCCAGTCATGCCGCTCGCCCTGAGTCAGCGCCAGTATCAGCAGCGCTATTCCGCTGCATCCTGTCAGCATGCCGAACAGATCGATCTGACGGAAGCGCTCAAAGCGGGTCGGATCCTGCGGAATCCCCCAGCTTATCAGCCCGATGGCGAGCAGAATGGGGGGAATGACCTGCCAGAAAACAAACTGCCAGCCCACCCAGTCCGTCCAGAAGGCGGCCAGCGAAGCCGCCATATTAGGACCAAAAGTCGCGGTAAGCGCATAGGCTGCCAGCCCGTAGAGTTTGACGTTGGGCGGCAGGAAACGTAGCGCAACCGTCATCAGCAGCGGCGGCAGCGCGCCGCCGAACACGCCCTGTATCACGCGTAGTGCGATAAAAATAGCGGGCGTAGACGCGAAGGGCTGGATCGCGCCGACCAGCGCAAAGCCCACCGCGACCGCCAGCGCGAAGCGCCGCAGGGAGAAAGTGATAGCGAGCCAGGGCGAGATCATCATCGCTGCCACTTCGGCGGCCTGATAGGCTGAGGTTATCCAGCTTGCCCGATCGAAATCAAAGCCGATCGCGGCACGCACGTCGGCCAGCGCCAGATCGGTGACGCGGTCATTTAATCCCGAAGTCAGCGCCGCTATCAGCACACCCACCAGCCCAAGCGCCAGGCGCAGGGTAAAAGGGTGGAGAACCGGAGCGGGAGCCGGAGCCGGTTGAACATTCATAGAAGGTATTCCAGACAGGGAGGCCGTAAATTTGCGATGCACTGTATTGCATTGTGATACATTTGCGGCGGATATTACCCTGTGGCTGACGGTATTGCAATGTGGTACAGCCTGCCACACGGGGTAAAAAGTGCTAAAGTAGCGACATCCAGCAAGGAAGGAACGCCTATGTTTGACTCCTCAACGCTGCGTGACGATGAACGTACTGGCGGCATCCAGGTCATTGCACGCGCAGCGAAAATATTAAATGCGCTTGGTGAGTGCCCCAATGGCATGAGCCTGGGCGAGATTGCACAGGAGGTCGCTTTACCGCGATCTACGGTGCAGCGTATTGTTGGCGCGCTGGATTCGGCCCAGCTGGTTCGGGTGCAGGGGGCGGGGGGCGTACGACTTGGCCCGGCGCTGCTCCGCCTGATCGCAACGGTGCACACTGATGTGGTCGCTATTGCTCAGCCCTGGCTCCAGTCACTGAGTGATGCCACGGGTGAAACCGTCTCTCTGGCCCGCGCCAGCGGGCTTCAGCTGGCAATCGTCCACTGCGTGGTGGCTGACCGGGAGCTTCGTGTCGTGCCGCGCATCGGCATGAATTTACCGCTTTACAGCACCTCGGGCGGCAAAGCACTGATGGCGCTGGACAGCGATGAGGAAGCCCGGGCGCTGGTTGGAGACGCCTATGAGGCGATGACCGATCTGACCATCAAGACATTTCCGGAACTGCTGGCAAGCCTGAAAGCTATCAGGCGTACCGGGATCTCCTACGATCGGGGGGAAACGCTGGAAGGGATCTCCACCATGGCGGTGGCGATTGATACCATTCTGGGACGCTATTCTATCAGTCTTCTGGTTCCCTCAACCCGTTTTCAGAAGCATGAAACGCGCTTTCGTGAGGCGATTTTGAAATGCAAAGAGGGACTGGTTGATGAGATTGGAAAAGCGGCCCTTCGTGACTGAGAGGAGAGGGAAATGAGTACGCTTTTAGTGGCGGTAGATAACTCCACGATTGCCCGTAAGGTTACCCAGCTCGCCTGCGAGCAGGCTTGTGCACAGGATGCGGAGGTGGTCGTTTTGTGCTGCGTCGATGCCAGCTATGCCGGCCCGGGCAGTACCTGGGTTATTGAAGCGGGGGAAGATCCGGGCGACTTTGGCTGCGCGCTGGATGAGCAGAATACGGCAGAAGCCGCGGTGCGCCTGGCGTTATCGGCGCTCCATCAGCGCGGCGTACGGGCGACCGGACGCGTGGTGGCTGGCGAATCTGCGCAGACTATCGTTGCCCAGGCGAATGAGGTTGGCGCCACGATGATTATAATGGGCCGTCGTCATCTCTCTTCCTTCAACCGTCTGCTGAAAGGCTCGGTCAGCGCCGCCGTCATTGAGCGGGCCAGCTGTCCGGTTCTGGTAGATGTGAGGGCGGAATAACACCTGCCGTACCGGGTGGGCTCAGGCGCCTTCCCGCACCGCAACCCGGCAAGGCATGATGACCGATGATTTTATCGCTCTGCTGGCACTTCCGGCTAATTATCGATCGGGCGTTATGAGTATGATCGCCGCATTACGTTGATGAAACGCAAAAAAAAAGCCCGCTCGCCGCGGGCATAACATAATGTTATTTGAAATTAAATCCTGGTGTGGTGCAGACAAATCGTGTTGTCTGGCTGCATAGTCGCACTCCTGTTCTGACATTGCCAGACGGCTTTCTGAATTGAATCAATCGGTAAAAAGATGCAATTTCAGCGTAAAGTCTGTGCAAATCTGTTTTTTCCGATAGTGTGGCGCGTCAGAGTTGTTATTATCCTGCACCGGAGGAGACCCTGAATATGAAAAAAAGAATCACCGGCCTTATGGCGCTGGCCGCCCTGCTATTAGCAGGTTGCACATCTGGTAAGCCTGGGGCATATGAAAAGGTGGATGAAGATCCGGCGGTAAATACCGTCCAGTATCGTTTCGATCCCGACAGCGTAAATAAAACGGCGATGGAAGAAGCGGCCGCGCGCTACTGCGAAGAGCGGGGATTTGATAAGGCTGAGCGGATTAGCCCCCACGAAAGCCGGCTGCCGGGACTGATGAAGGTCTGGTATCAGTGTAATTACAGTATTAAAAGTTAAAAATAAAAAGGCGGGAGATATCCCGCCTGAAAAGTCATACTTATTTATTTTTATATTGCTGTGTGCAGGCTTTGCCCGCCAGATGCTGACTTATTGTCAGCGTCTTATCCACCCCGCCTTTATCATGAAGCAGCTGCGCCAGGGCTGTTTGCCTATCCCTTTTACCGGGAAATTCAGCTTCGCAGGATCGCTACGCTTTTAGCCATGCTGACGCCCGCTTCATGCAGGGTAAATTCTTTTACCGGTGTCGCTGATGCCATCCTGCGCCGTGGTGTCCGCCGTGATGTCCACCACCGTGATAGCCGCTGCCCCGGTGACCATCATGAATAATGCAGCCATTCAGCAGCAGCATTACGCTCAGTACTGTCGCATATTTTATGATTATTTTCATTATAAGCACTCCTTCACTTTCTTAATGAGGGCAACTTTACAGAAAAAAAGTGGAGGAATAATGCGTGTTATGTAGAGTTATTCATGAAGTTATTTCAAAATAATTCCATACACATAAAGCGTCAGCCTCAGGGCGCTATCATAAATAAGATAATGATGAAAAAAAAGCTTTATTCTGAAGAATGTTCTTAAATAAACGGAATGGGACATTGAACGCTAATACGAATCACTTTCATTTTAACCGCAGCAGATCGACAATAATGGCGTAAACTAAGACCTGTGTTTTATTAAAGGAGTCGTTATGCGCTATCAGGTAAAAAACGTATTGGCCGCCCAGGCGGAACTGGGAGAGTGTCCGGTCTGGTCAGTCAGCGAGCAGGTGCTCTGGTTTGTTGATATCCTGGCGCCCGCGCTACATCGTTTCGATCCCAAAACGGGCGAGCACCGTGTGTTGCCGGTGGCCGAACATATAGGCTGTTTTGGCCTGACGGATGAGGGCGGCTTCGTGGCGGCGTTGCGGAGCGGCGTCTGTATGCTTGATGCCGAAGGAAAGATTACCCAGCGCATTGCGCCAAACCCCGGGGATGCCCCGCGCAGCCGGTTTAACGATGGCCGGGTGGATCGTCGCGGTCGCTTCTGGTGCGGCAGTCTCTGGGAGCCGCAGGATCGCAATGGCGCGTTGCTTTGCAGGCTGGATGCGGCGCTTAACCTGACGGTGCAGGAGCGGGACATTATGATCTCTAACGGGCTGGCCTTTTCACCGGATGACCGCTGGATGTATCACTCCGATACGCCCAATGGCGTGCTCTATCGCTATCCCATTGACGATAACGGCGAGATTGGTGAGCGCGAAGTGCTGCAACGCTTTGTTCAGGCGGAAGGTGGGCTGCCGGATGGCGCAGCGGTAGACAGCGAGGGGTTCTACTGGTCGGCGATGTTTGACGGCTCGCGCGTTATCCGCCTCAATCCGGCAAACGGTGAAATTGTTGATGAAATTCCCCTGCCGGTTCGCTGGCCAACCATGGTGGCGTTTGGCGGCGAGGATTTGAAAACGCTCTACATCACCAGCTCGCGCGAGGATCGTACGCCTGAAGAGCTGGCAACCTGGCCTCAGTCTGGCGATCTGTTTGCTGTTCGTGTGGACGTGGCCGGCTTACCGGAGCCCGTTTTCAGCGCAAAACACCAGCCGCCAGCCTTAAACCGAAGCGGCCAGCAGGCTTGTTAAGGTGCGTCTGCCTGCGCCCTGTGCAGGGCAACAGGCTTGTCGTTAAGACATAAAGAATAATCCCGCGCCGGTTGGGGCGCGGGACATCTTACTTTTCACTCTTTTAGCGTGTTGTTATCAGCGGGCTCTCCCGCTCATCAGCCTTGTGGCTTTGCCAGCTCAGGCATGCTGCATCGTTTCTTTGCTTTCCCGCCCTGTATGCGGCGGGCGGATAGTGGCCGACATAATCAGTGAGATAACCAGCAGCGCAATAATCAGGCTGAAGGTGATGGTGAAGCCGCCAAACAGCGAAGCGATCAGGGAACCCATCACGCTGCCAATCCCGAAGCCAAGGTAGATCAGGCCGTAGTTTTTGGTCAGGTTATTCAGGCCAAAAAAGTCGCTGACCAGTGAAGGGTAGACGGTGATGGTGCCGCCGAAGCTGAAGGCCACGCAGGCGATGGAAATAAAGAAAGTGGTTTCGTTCATCTGAGTAAATAACAGGATGCTCATGCCCACCAGAGAGACGCTCTGCGCCAGCGTAATCACCCGGATGCGCGCCATCTTGTCAGAGAGCACGCCGAGAATAAGCCGGCCGCTAAGGTTGGCGATGGCGATAATGGTGACGGCATTGGCTGCGGTCTGAGCCGACAGGTTAACCAGACCCTCTCCGATGTCCTTGGCGACGCCTATTACGTACAGGCCGCTCATGCAGGCGGTCAGAAACATCAGCGCCAGCATCCAGTACTGGGGAAGGCGA
The DNA here is from genome assembly GCA_050410775.1 of Pantoea sp. FN060301. Classification (GTDB taxonomy): domain Bacteria; phylum Pseudomonadota; class Gammaproteobacteria; order Enterobacterales; family Enterobacteriaceae; genus Erwinia. The sequence goes on along the minus strand of CP191229.1, from coordinate 2,845,517 downwards.
ATCGCCTCCGCCAGCGAAAAATCGCGTGCCTGGCTGACTGAGCCTGGTTTAGCTTGCTGCTGCTGTGGGGCATCTTTCATCAGTAGCGCGCCTGCAATGATCATAACCATTGCCAGGCCGCCCCAGATCATAAAGGTTGTTTCAAGACTGTTCTCGCTAAGCAGGTAACTACAGATAAACTTGAACCCCAGGCTGCCCAGTCCGTAGGCGCCTATGGCGCAGGCGGAAATGACCCCTTTACGTTCGGGAAACCATTTGACGCAGTTTGAAAGCGTCATCAGATAACCCGCGCCGTCTGCCAGCCCGACCAGCACACCCGCGCTAAGATAGAGCATAAACAAGTTTTCAGAGTGGGCGGTGAGAAAGAAACCGACGGCCATCAGCACGCCTGCCCCGATCGTCACATTCCGGACGCCAAAACGTTCCTGAAGCTTTCCTGCCAGAGAAGAGGCTATCGCCAGCCCAAGGCTGAGCAGGCCAAAGGAAAAGGCAACCTGGCTCACCGGAGCATCCAGCTTATGGGAAAGCTGACCGTTAAACAGGCTCCATGTATACACGGATCCAAGGGCGAACTGGGTAATGATTGTCCCGATCAGAGTAAGCCAGCGGGTGCGGTTAAGGCTGCGGCTGAGAGGTTTTGTGCTCATGGGATGCTCCCGGAGAAGGTTAAGAGATTAAGCACATACTATGTCCGGGCTTTTAAGGGCGGGGGAATTAAGGCATGAACTGCCGCCAGTGCGGAATGAACTGCCGCTGAGGAGGTATGAATGACAGCAGGAAAAGCCGTTAAGGCAGCAGGCGCGTTGAGAGGGTAAGCCGAGTGAAGGGGACCGCCATCACTGACGGTCCGGCAAAAATTACCTGTCTGAAACGGCGATATGCATATTGCGCATATCATTTCCGGTTGGTGTCTGGTGGACGCGCAGGCCAAACTCCGGCAGGACGGCGAAGATATGATCGAAGATATCGGACTGAATCTTCTCATACTCCAGCCAGGCGGTGGTATTGGTGAAGGCGTAGATCTCGACCGGCAAACCGTCCGGGCCGGGTGCCAGTTGACGAACCATCAGCGTCATCTCTTTATGGATCTGAGGATGCACCTGTAACCAGGCTTCCAGCCAGGCGCGAAACGTGCCGATATTGGTCATATGACGACCGTTCAGCGGCGTACTCATATCGCACCCGAGTTGCGCATTATAGTCAGCCACTTCCTGCATTTTACCTTCAAGATAAGGCGTCAGCAGCTGCGCGCGCTTTAGCGCGGCAATATCCTCTTCAGAAAGAAAATGGATGCTGGTGGTATCAATATTGATGCTGCGCTTGATGCGGCGTCCGCCTGATTCAGACATGCCGCGCCAGTTTTTAAAGGAGTCTGAGATCAGCGCGTAGGTGGGGATGGTGGTAATGGTTTTATCCCAGTTGCGCACTTTAACGGTCGTCAGGCCGATATCAATGACGTCGCCGTCCGCGCCATATTTGGGCATATCCAGCCAGTCGCCCAGCTTCAGCATATTATTGGCCGAAAGCTGGATGCCGGCGACCAGGCCGAGGATGGGATCTTTGAATACCAGCATCAGCACTGCGGTCATGGCACCGAGGCCGGTGAGCAGCACCAGCGGTGACTTGCCGATCAGCACGGAGATAATCATCAGCGTAATCAGCAGAGCGGCAATCAGCTTCAGGCTCTGAAAAATCCCCCGCAGCGGAAGCTGATTGGCGAGCGCGCTTTTATCGGAAAGCTCAAGGAACACATCCAGCAGGGAAAAGAACATCAACAGCGTGAAGATCATCATCCACACCTGACTGACCACCATCAGCAGGCTAAACAAAGGCTCAATGCCGGTCAGGAACAGCTCAACCTGTAACTGCAGCAGAATACCCTGTACCAGCAGCGCAAAACGACTGAACAGATTTCTGTCGATAATCGACTTCGGCCACTGACGCGATGACTTATTGGCAAAGCGGCGCAGGAACGGCAGCACGGCATGATGCAGCAGGGCGTGTACGATCAGTGAGATAACCAGAATAATGCCGATAATGGCAAGCTGGGCGATAAGCGGAGCGTAAGGGAGATTAAAGGCGGTAAGCCATTCGATAAGCAACTGGTGCATCAGAAATTATTCCATTTTATGTAAGCTAATCCGAGGTACGATACCTGCCTCCTCCTGAGGTGATACGCACATCATTATCCATTTATACCGACCTTAATGGCAGGGATGTCTGGCAGGCGCAGCATAACGCGCGCCGGCCCGACAGATCAAATTTGCCCCAGCGCAGCGACAGTCCGTACCCGAAAAGAGAGCTGCAAAACAGCGACAAGCCAGGTTTGCCCGATTTTACCTGATGCAACATGCCGCACTTACCTGTGCGGAGTTTCGGTTACTTCTGAATATAGCTACGGATCGCTTCCGCAATGGCTTTATTACCGTGACGCTCGTCGCGATGTTCCGTATCGTCGGCCACTTTTTCCAGATACTTATTCAGCCTGCCGCCGGTCGGCACGTTGCCATAGGCGATCAGCATTTGCACGATATGTCTGAGAGCCAGTAACTCCACGGTAAGGCGCTCGACGATAGGGTCTTTTTCTGACATGGGGACTTCGCTCCGTTCATAGTGATTATCCGACAGCTTAAAGGGGCCGTCAGAAAACAATCCGTGGAATAAAGCGAAATTAGTGAGGTAATTTCAGGCAGGCGCCGGTTTCTCGCATACGAGTAGGAAAGGGGGCACAAATAGCTGGCAACGTGGCGGGGGAATTTTTAAGGCGGCAGCGGATCTTACCAGGGCAGATAGCATGCCGCCTCGGGTCACTTTAGCGTGGCCGCGTGGAAGAGAGCGCAACCGACCAGCTTCTCCCCTGGCATCTCGGACAGATAAGCGTGCAGCCAGCCGCGATTTTCTGCGTTTGTCCGCAGTGGTTACAGGCATAAGTACCGGCAACAGGCACCTGTGAATAATTTTCCCGGTGAGGCGGCGGCAGAACGGAAAGCCCGGGGCGGACATCTTTATGGTCATACAGGAAGGTGCTTATCTGACCATCAAGTTCAATAAGCGCCAGCCGGACCTGACCGAGGTGCTCCACACCATCCTGACGAAGCTCCATAAAAAACTCATCCTCTGAAATATTGAGTCCCCTGAGGCTTTTCAGCTCATACAGTCCATCCTGGATAAGCGTGATCACCTCGCCCTCCACCCAGTTTGAAAAGCGCGGGCTGCGGGCCATGATAAAAGTGGTGAACCGGTAAAGCAGCAGTAAAACGACAAACACCATGGCGACCGGCAGGACAGGCACGTCATCATAGAAGGTGACATCCCCGGAGGCTGAACCAAGCGTAAGAATGATAACCAGTTCAAACAGCGAAAGCTGTCTGATACCCCGCCTGCCGGATATCTTCAGAAAAGCAAAAACGATGAGGTAAGCGAAAAGAACGCGTACGGCCACTTCGCCCAGGAACGACATGGGAAGATCGTTAAGGAAAAAACGATGCCAGTCAAAATTGAACATGGATAATGCTCCGGTTTGCGCCCTTCATGGGCTAAAAGCAGTAGCGCAGAATAGAATCAGGGCTGATAAGTGTCAACGAAGCTGACACCAGCAACATTCCTGCGAAACCAGCAAGATAACGTTAGTGCGAATACTAATGAAGATAGTGCATTTTGCTACTGTGGGTCCCCAGAGACAATGTGTGGGGGATAATCAAAAGAGGAATGTTCATGGTAAACAATATTCCCCGCCCGGCCGGACAGGAAGCCCGATAGTATTAACAGCATTACGGCTTAGCTTTACGGTCAGCATGGGTAAAATTCCGGTGGCTAAATTTATTTACTCGTTTTATCCGCCGGAGTGCGGCTGCCAACGAACTGATGCTAGCGATAATTTTAGGAGAGTGCTGGATTTGCTGGGGATTTGCGAACTATTACGAATGGGAGCGAACTGTGGAATGGTGTCCCCTGCAGGAATCGAACCTACAACTAGCCCTTAGGAGGGGCTCGTTATATCCATTTAACTAAGGGGACAGCGGCGGGCAGTATAGCGCGATTTTGCCCAGAATTAACCACTTACCGCGCTAACTGCTGCTTTTGTCACCACTTTTGCAGGTTTTCTTGTTTTTCTGCGGCGCAGACGGCGTTGACTCCTGTTGCTTATCCAGTCCACTGGTCGGGCGCGGAAAAGCGGAACCCTATATTTGCGTCATTTAAGGTTATCCGTATCTGCTTACCGTAACGTTAGTTGCGCTGGATCAAGATCTGCGATTTCGCCTGCCACTACTGTAAATCCACGTAAATCAAAGTGCATATTTTCAGACAGGAGCAGGACTATGTCACCGAAACTCTTTACCGGCCTTATTTTACTGGTCTGGTTAGCCTGGGTAGGCTTTGCTGGCTCATTTTATGCGCATACCTACACGCTATTTGGCTGAGTAGCATCGTGAATTACACGAGGCGACGAAAAGGCTGCCCGTAATAGCCTCTGTGGGCAGCCTTTTTACACACCCAGTATCAAGCCGCTCAGCCTTCCACCGACTTCTCTTTTTTCAGCCGCTCTTTCTCCTTTTCCTTCGCTTTTACCTTCGCTTCCGCTTTGGCTTTCGTGCTCATATCATTGCGGATCTGCGCATGGCTGATTAACGCGAAGATAAATGTTCCGCCAATAATGTTGCCCGCAAGGGTGGGCAGGGCGAACGGCCAGAAAAACTCGTGCCAGCTGATGATGCCTCTAAAGACCAGGTAGAGGATCTCGACGGAACCAACTACGATATGTGTCAAATCACCGACCGCTACCAGCCAGGTCATCAGAACAATCACCCAGATTTTTGCCGCGCCGGAAGAAGGAAACATCCAGACCATTGTGGCGATAATCCAGCCGGATATGATGGCGTTAGCAAACATCGCTGCCGGAGGTTTTTCCATCACCTTTTCGCTGATGCTGACGAAGGCTTCCTGCGTGGCGGCATCAAAAATTGGCATATGCGTAAAGGCAAGCGAAGCCATGGCTGTGCCAATAAGGTTACCCAGCAGTACCAGGCCCCAAAGACGAAACAGCAGCATAAAGTTGCTGCCGGTAGGCTTGTGCATGATCGGCAGCACGGCGGTCACGGTATTTTCGGTAAACAGCTGCTGCCTTGCCATGATGACAATAATAAAGCCGAAGGTATAACCCAGGTTTTCCAGTAAAAAAGCGCCAGGCACGCCGTCGAGATGCGCCAGTAATATGCCCTTGGCCATCAGCGAGGCGCCCATAGAAAGTCCGGCAGCCATGGCGGAAAAAAGCAGCGCCATAGCATCACGTTCTAATTCCTTCTCACCATCCTGGCGAATATGCTCATGGATGGCAGCGGCACGTGAAGGAAGTGCCTCCTCATCGACTTCAATCTCCTCTCCCTGTTCGCTCTCTTCGCTTTCCACTTCTTCGTTTTCTTCTTTATTATTAATTTCGTTCACGATTTCGTCCTTTTCCCAGTTGGTAAGTCTCACCCTTAAAGCGTAGCGGGTTTCCGCTTTTACGGAACGTCTGCCGCTTTCAGAATTAAAGTAACAAAGCTTTAACGAGAAGGTTTTTTTCACCGAATCATTGATCTTAACGGGCATAATGCTGGCCGGCAAACGCGTTACCCGGCGCCCTCGGGCTGCGAAGAGATGATTTCCTGTGGTACTATTTCACCCACCATTAACAAGCGCGACCTTAAGCAGATGCTGGTAGTTAACAATCTGAGCTGCGTCCGTGACGAGCGCATCCTCTTCAGCGATCTCAGTTTTACCGTTTCAGCCGGTGATATTGTGCAGATCGAAGGGGCTAACGGCGCGGGGAAAACGTCACTGTTACGCATTCTCTCCGGACTGAGTCGCGCCGAGCAGGGCGAGGTAAGCTGGCATGCTCAATCCATCCGCCAGCAGCGGGAGCGTTATCAGTCAGATCTGCTCTATCTCGGGCATCAGCCGGGCGTGAAGGCTGTGCTGAGTGCCCTTGAAAACCTGCATTTCTATCACCCGGCGCATGCCACCGACGCGCTTTTTCAGGCGCTGGAAGAGGTGGATCTGATGGGCTATGAAGAAGTGGCGGTAGCGCAGCTTTCGGCGGGCCAGCAGCGTCGCGTGGCGCTGGCCCGGCTGTGGCTGAGTAAATCTCCTCTCTGGATCCTTGATGAACCCCTTACCGCGATTGATCATTCGGGCGTTGAAAAGCTGATGAAACTATTCTCCCGCCATGCGCAGCAGGGGGGTTCAGTCATCCTGACAACGCATCAGCCGCTGCCCGCTTCACCGAGTCGGATTCGAAAGCTTCGTCTTACCGCGCCGGAGGCTGGCTGATGTTCTGGCGGGTCCTTAAACGCGAACTGCGCATCGCCTTCAGAAGTCGCTCGGAGATTATCAATCCGCTGTGGTTTTTTCTGATCGTCATAACGCTTTTTCCGCTGGGTATCGGCCCGGAACCTCTGCTACTGGCCCGGATTGCACCTGGCGTCGTCTGGGTTGCGGCGCTGCTCTCTTCGCTACTGGCGCTTGAGCGGCTGTTCCGGGATGACTTTCTCGATGGGTCGCTGGAGCAACTGCTGCTATTGCCCACGCCTTTACCGCTGACGGTTCTGGGGAAAGTGGCCGCTCACTGGGTGATTACCGGCCTGCCGCTGCTTTTACTTTCTCCGCTGGCGGCGCTGCTGCTGTCGCTGGATATGAATGGCTGGCGCGCCGTCGCGCTGACGCTGCTGCTCGGTACGCCGACGCTCAGCTTCCTCGGGGCGATTGGCGTTGGATTAACCGTGGGGCTGCGTCGCGGCGGCGTGCTGCTGAGCCTGCTGGTGCTGCCGCTGGCCGTGCCGGTGCTGATCTTTGCCAGCGCGGCGATTGAAGCTGCGGGACAGGGCCTGCCGATTGATGGCTATCTTGCCATCCTTGGGGCGATGCTGGCAGGCAGCGCGACGCTGGCGCCTTTCGCCACGGCGGCGGCACTGCGGATCAGCGTGCACTAATAAAAAAGTCTTTAACGGACAACGGACGTTTTCTCTTTTACTGTGAGCAAAATAACAATGTGGAAATGGTTACACCAGATGGCCAGGCCTGACCGGCTTTATCGGTTATGCGGCCGCCTGCTGCCCTGGTTTGCAATAGCCGGCGTCGCGACGCTTTCTCTTGGCTGGATCTGGGGCTTCGGGTTTGCCCCGGCCGATTATCAGCAGGGCGACAGTTACCGCATCATCTATATACATGTTCCTGCGGCAATGTGGTCGATGGGCATTTACGCCTCAATGGCCATTGCAGCTTTTATCGGCCTGGTCTGGCAGTGGAAAACGGCAGATTTAGCCGCCGCCGCGATGGCGCCCGTCGGCGCGGTCTTTACCTTTATTGCGCTGGTGACCGGCGCCGCCTGGGGTAAACCGATGTGGGGAACCTGGTGGATCTGGGATGCCCGGCTTACTTCTGAACTGGTTCTGCTGTTTCTCTATATGGGCACTATCGCCCTCTATAACGCCTTTGATGACCGGCGGATGGCGGGCAGGGCGGCAGGCATACTGATCCTTGTCGGCGTGGTCAATCTGCCGATCATTCACTATTCGGTGCAGTGGTGGAATACGCTGCATCAGGGCTCCTCCGGTATGCTTCAGCAGGCTATCGCCCCCAGCATGCGCATCCCGCTGCGCTGGTCGATCCTCGGCTATCTGCTGGTCTTTATCTCCCTGACGCTGATGCGGCTACGCAATCTGCTGCTCTTTACCGAACGTAACCGGCCCTGGGTCGCTGAAGTTGTTGCCAGCGGAGGGCGTGGTTCATGACGTCCGCATTCGCTTCATGGCCGGCATTTTTTGCGATGGGAGGCTACGCCTTTTACGTCTGGCTGGCGGTGGCCTGCACCCTGATTTCGCTGGGTGGGCTGGTGATACACACGCTGATACAGCGACGGCGGTTACTGACAGAGATCCGCCAGCGTCAGGCGAGGGAGCGCCGCATACGCGCGGCAAAAAGTAAAAAAGCTGCCGGTGAAGCAACAGGAGAACAGCAGTGAATAGCCGTCGTAAAAAACGTCTCATCGTGGCGATAGCGATAGTGGCTGGCCTCGGCCTGGCCACCTCGCTGGTGATGTACGCCCTGCGTGCCAACATCGACCTTTTCTATACGCCGGGTGAAATCATCAACGGCAAAGGGGAAAACCATGAAAAACCGGAGCCGGGCCAGCGTCTGCGCGTGGGGGGCATGGTGATGCCGGGGAGCGTCAGGCGTGACCCGAATACGCTTCAGGTTTCCTTTAAGCTTTACGATCTTAACGGCGTGGTGAGCGTCACCTACCAGGGCATTCTTCCCGACCTGTTCCGTGAAGGGCAGGGCGTCGTGGCTCAGGGCGTGCTGGAAACAAGTAACCTGATCCATGCGAAAGAAGTGCTGGCAAAACATGACGAAAAGTATACGCCGCCCGAGATTGAGGATGCGATGAAAACAAATCATAAGGAAGAGGGGACGGCCTCGCCGGACGCCTCGCGGAGAGATCGGTCATGATGCCGGAGATTGGCAGCTTTCTGCTCTGCCTGGGTCTGGCGATTTCGCTGCTGTTAAGCGTTTATCCGCTGTGGGGCGCCAGGCGTCAGGATGCGCGGTTGATGGGGCTGGCTCGTCCGCTCAGCTATGCCCTGTTTGCCTCAATAGCTGGCGCATTCGCGCTGCTGGTTCATGCTTTTATCGTCAATGATTTCAGCGTGGCCTATGTGGCCGCGAACTCCAATACGCTGCTACCGGTTTATTACCGCATCGCCGCCACGTGGGGGGCGCATGAAGGTTCACTGCTGCTCTGGCTGCTGCTGCTGAGCACCTGGACGCTGGCCGTCGCGCTGTTCAGCCGCAGAATGCCGGCAGATGCCATCGCCCGCGTGCTGGCGGTGATGGGGATGATTAACCTCGGCTTCCTGCTGTTTATTACGCTGACGTCTAACCCCTTTACCCGCACGCTGCCCGGTTTCCCGATCGAGGGCAGCGATCTGAACCCGATGCTGCAGGATATCGGGCTGATCTTCCACCCGCCGCTGCTCTATATGGGCTACGTGGGCTTTTCGGTCGCCTTTGCGTTCGCGATCGCTTCCCTGATGGCCGGACGGCTGGATACGGCCTGGGCGCGCTGGTCGCGTCCCTGGACGACCGCCGCCTGGGTTTTCCTGACTATCGGCATCGTTCTCGGCTCCGCCTGGGCCTACTACGAGCTGGGCTGGGGCGGCTGGTGGTTCTGGGACCCGGTTGAGAACGCCTCACTTATGCCCTGGCTGGCCGGAACCGCGCTGATCCACTCGCTGGCGGTGACCGAAAAACGCGGCAGCTTTAAGGCGTGGACCGTTTTGCTGGCGATCGCCGCCTTTTCGCTCAGTCTGTTAGGCACCTTTCTTGTCCGCTCCGGCGTGCTGGTTTCCGTGCATGCGTTTGCTTCCGATCCCGCTCGCGGCATGTTTATTCTCGCCTTCCTGGTAATCGTCATCGGCAGTTCGTTACTGCTCTACGCGATCAAAGGCGGCAAAATTCGCAGCCGGATACAGAATGAGGTCTGGTCGCGCGAGTCTTTTCTGCTCGGTAATAACGTACTGCTGATCGCCGCTATGCTGGTGGTGCTGCTGGGAACGCTGCTGCCGCTGGTGCATAAGCAGCTCGGCCTGGGCAGTATCTCCATCGGCGAGCCTTTCTTTAACACGCTCTTCACCTGGCTGATGGCGCCGCTGGCGCTGATGTTAGGAGTGGGGCCGCTGGTGCGCTGGCGGCGCGACGAGCCGCAGAAGCTATGGAAGCGCCTGGCGCTGGCGCTGGCTGGCACCCTGATCCTGTCGGTTAGCCTGCCGTGGCTGATGCAGGATCGTATTGAAGCGATGGCCGTTGTGGGCCTGCTGATGGCAATCTGGGTTATCTTCCTCACCCTGATGGAGCTGCACGAGCGCGCGACGCATCGTCACGGCTTTTTTACCGGACTGAAGCACCTCTCCCGCAGCCACTGGGGCATGGTGCTGGGCCATCTCGGCGTGGCGGTAACCGTTATCGGCATTGCGTTCAGCCAGAATTACAGCGTGGAGCGTGATGTACGCATGCGGGCTGGCGATACGCTCGATATTCATAATTATCACTTCACCTTCCGGGACGTGCAGAATCTTCAGGGCCCGAACTTTGCCGGGGCCGTTGGTATCATTGACGTTACCCGCAACGGCAAACATGAAGCGACGCTGCACGCCGAGAAGCGCTACTACAGCGTGGCGCATACCATGATGACCGAGGCGGCCATTGACGGCGGCATTAGCCGCGATCTTTACGCCGCGCTGGGCGAAGAGCTGGACAATAACGCCTGGGCCGTGCGGATTTACTATAAGCCTTTTGTCCGCTGGATCTGGTTTGGCGGTCTCTTTATGGCGGTTGGCGGCATCTTCTGCCTGCTCGATCCGCGTTACCGTTCACGCAAAAAAGCGCCCAGGGAGCTGGCATGAACAAGAAAATACTCTATATCCCGCTGGTGCTTTTCCTGCTGCTGGCGGCCGCGCTGATGTGGCAGCTGACGCGCAACGCGCACGGCGAGGATCCTACGCTGCTGGAGTCCGCGTTAATCGGCAAGCCGGTGCCCGTTTTCCGGCTGGAATCGCTTGAGCAGCCAGGGAAAATCTACGATCGCAGCGTGCTGGTCAGCGGCAAACCGATTTTGCTTAACGTCTGGGCCACCTGGTGCCCGACCTGCCGGGCGGAGCATCACTATCTGAATACGCTGGCGACGGAAGGGATACGTGTGGTGGGGCTGAACTATAAGGACGATCGCAGTAAGGCGATCGGCTGGCTGAACACGCTGGGCAACCCTTATGCCCTGAGTCTTTATGATGGTAACGGCATGCTGGGGCTGGATCTGGGCGTTTACGGCGCACCGGAAACCTTCCTGATTGATGGCAATGGGATCATTCGCTATCGCCACGCTGGTGACATGAATAGTGAGGTCTGGAACCGGGAAGTGAAGCCGTTATGGGAAAAATACAGCAAGGAGGCTGGGGTATGATACGCCTTATTATCATGCTGATTGCGCTGATGAGCTTCAGCGTACTGGCGGATAACATTGATACCTGGCACTTTACTTCCGCCGCTGAGGAGCAGCAGTATCGCCATTTAACGCAGTCGCTGCGCTGCCCGAAATGTCAGAACAACAGCATTGCGGACTCCAACTCGATGATTGCCGCCGATATGCGCCTGAAGGTGTATGAACTGCTGCAGGCCGGTCAAAGCCCGGATCAGGTGAAGGACTATATGGTGGTGCGCTATGGCAACTTTGTGACCTATGAACCGCCGGTCATGGCTTCGACGCTGATCCTCTGGGCTGGTCCCGCGCTGTTTGTCCTTGCCGGCGCGCTGGTCATTATCCTCAGAAGCCGCCGCCGTCAGCTTACCGTTGCCACGCTGGACGATGACGAGCAGCAGCGTTTAGCGGCGCTGCTTAAAAATGACGGGAAACAATCATGAGCGGTTTCTGGTTAATCCTGATGGCGCTGCTTATTGCGGTCAGCGGACTGCTGCTGATCGCTGGCGGACGGAGGCAGCGTCCGGTGGCGGAAGATCGGGATGCGCTCAACACCGCTTTTTATCATCAGCGCCTGCGTGAGCTGGAAGACGATGAAGCGCAGGGCGTTGTTGGCGAACGGCCTGAGATGATCCGCGAACTCCAGCAGACGCTGCTGATGGATATTCCCCCTGAGGCGAAAACCGATCAGCGCAGCGTGGGCCGCTGGGCGCTGATCCCCGGGGTGGTGATACTGTTTGTCGTCAGTCTTGGGTTCTATTTTAAGACCGGCGGCTATGATGAGGTTGTGGGCTGGCAGCAGACGGCCAGCGAGCTTCCGGCTCTGCGCGCGCAGGTGATGGATGCCGGTGCAGAGCCGCTGACAATGGAACAGTTAGCGCGTCTGGGACTGGGCCTGCGCACTTCACTGCAACAGGATCCGGATAACCTCAACGACTGGCTGATGCTGGGGCGGATCGGTATGGTGCTGAACAATGGCGTGACCGCCACTCAGGCCTTCCGGCATGCCTTACAGCTCGCGCCCGACAACGATGAGGTGAAGCTAAGCTATGCGGACGTCATGTCCCGTTCTCAGGATCCTGAAGACGTGCGTGAAGCTGGCGTAATGCTGAATGAAATGAACCAGCGGGAGAGCGGTAATTTACGCATACTTAGCCTGCTGGCTTTTAATGCCTGCGCGCAGCAGCATTACGCCCAGGCGGCGGAGGCGTGGCAAAAAATGTTACTGCTGTTACCCGCAGACGATCGCCGCCGCGAAATGATTCAACGCAGTATCGCTCAGGCGGAGGCCAAAACCGGTAAGGTCAATGGCCGGCTGTCGCTCAGGGTTACGCTCGTTCCGGCGGCCGAAAAAATGTTACAAAATGGCGGAGTGTTGTATATTTCCGTTTCCGATGGTGTTTCTCCCGTCCCGGTGGCGGTGAAAAAAATGCCGTTGAGCCATTTTCCACTGTCGCTGACGCTGGATGACAGCAATGCCATGATGCCCGGGCGTTTACTCTCCGCCCAGCATCAGGTACAGGTTCGGGTACGTATCTCACGTGATGGCAGCGCCAGTCCGCAGTCCGGAGACTGGTTTGGCACCAGCGCGGTCACGCCTTTTGACGGGCAACAGCAGCTGGCCGTTGAGATCGATCGTCAGCAGCCTTAGCGGCAGCACTCTATTTTGACTACAGGGAGACAGCTATGAGCTACCGTGTCACCGGCATCGCGCTGGCAAGCGTACTATTAATGGGTTGTGCCAGCCCGAACACGACGGATCGGCCGCAGGAACGGTCAGATCCGTTCGAAGGATTCAACCGGACCATGTTTAATTTCAACTATAACGTGCTGGATCCTTACGTCGTCCGGCCGGTAGCGGTTGCCTGGCGTGATTATGTCCCGGCGCCGGCGCGTACCGGTCTGGGGAACTTCCTCAGCAACCTCGATGAACCTTCGACGATGGTTAACTACTTTATCGAAGGCAAACCCTATAAAGCGATGATTCACTTCAACCGCTTTTTCCTGAACACCCTGCTTGGCATGGGCGGTTTTATTGATGTTGCCACTATGGCGAACCCCAAACTGGCGAAGGAAGAGCCGCGCGAGTTCGGCAGTACGCTGGGCCACTATGGCGTGGGCTATGGTCCCTATGTCGAGGTGCCGGGTTATGGCGGTTTCACGCCACGTGAGGATATCGGGGGTCTGGTAGACAACCTTTATATCCCGCTTAGCTGGCTGACCTGGTGGATGTCCGCCGGGAAATGGGCGGTGGAAGGGGTGGAAACCCGCGCACAGCTGCTGGATTCCGATGCCATTTTGCGTAATACCCGCGATCCTTACGCGTTCGCACGCGCAGCCTACTTCCAGCGTCACGATTTCCTCGCCAGCGATGGCAAACTGGTTCCGCAGGAAAATCCGAACGCCTCAGCGATTCAGGGCGATCTTGACGAGATTGATGCCAACTGAGATTGAGAAAGGCCTGGTGGGATAGCGCAGAAAAGCCTGTCGTCAGACAGGCTTCAGGTGGCTCAGAAGGTTAAAGCGCAGAGAGTGTTGCCCGGTAAAAAAGCCTGTCGTCAGACAGGCTTTTTTACTACTCAGAACTTGTAGTTAAAGTTAGCGCCATAGAGCCAGGCTTTGCCGGAAGAGTTGAAGGTGTAATCACCTTCTTTCACCGTCACGCTCTGACCGTGCATCCAGGCAATACCGACGTCAACGGAAGCATCCTGGTTAAAGGCATAGGATGTGCCGGCGCTCAGCCAGAAGCGATCCTGATCGGGAATGGAGATAGACCGTTTGTCGGCAGGTACCGGGCTGTCATCAAAGGCGATACCGGTGCGGAAGGTCCAGTTCTGATCGTAGAAGTAGGAAGTCCCCAGCGCGATACGATAGGCATCCTTGAAGCCTTCTTCTTTCTCAAAAAGCGTCTGGCCGCTGGTGCCTGTCGCTTTCAACTCCTGGAACTGGCTCCAGCTGGTATAGGCCATGCTGTAGTGGACCGCCCACTGCGGCGCCACCTTATGATAGCCGGAGACTTCCCACATTTCAGGAAGGTTCAGCGTCAGAGAGCCCGGGATGGTGCTGCCGCTGGTGCCGTAAGGCAGGCCAAGGTTCAGTGCCTGGTTAACCGGATTGAAAGCGCCCGGGATATTGCTCTTATAATCGCCGTCAAAGTCGATTTTCACTTCAGAGCGGTAGGTAAAGCCAAAGCGGTTATTTTCATCTACCTCATAAAGGATCCCGGCGTTCCAGCCGTAGCCCCACTCGTCCCCTTTCAGGTGCGCAACCTGCGTATCTCTTGCCAGCCCCAACGCCGGACCAGATTCACCCGCATAACGTTCGATTTTCGCTCTTGCATAAACGGCGTCAAAACCCACGCCGAAGCTGAAATGCTCGTTAAGGCGGTAAGCGGTGCTTAAATTCAGGTTAGCGGTTTCCAGATCCGTTTTACCGGCATACAAGCCTGCCGTGTAGTCATTATTAAACTCGGTGGCCAGTCCATAGTTGGAGGTTACGGAGGCACCGACCCACCACTGATCGTTCAGCGGCTGCACATAATGAATATTAGGCACCCAGGCGGTTGGCGCGATATTGCTTGCGTCCAGGCTCTGTCCGGTCGGGCTGTCACCGTCAATGTGTACATCGGGATTGATAAATACGGCCCCGATGGAAAACATTGGGCGATCCATCAGCGCCATGGTGGCCGGGTTGCGGCTGGCGGAGGCCGCCGTATCCCCCATGGCGCCCTCACCGGAATAGGCGCGGCCCAGACCGATAGAGGAAAACTCATTCAGTTGAAAACCGGCTGCGTAAACGTTAGAGGAGATAAGTGCCACTGCTGCTGCGAGCGCAGACTTTGCAAACAGGGATTTATGGTTCATGACCACAACCTCATTAATCTGATTTTTATTAAACTCTGTTACATAACGTAACGAGGGGTCGCGAATTGTAGGGGCTGAAATACGGCTAACAAATCAGACCAGTGGCCCCAGTATAGGTCCGACCACTGCGTGTGTTGCAATATTGTTTTAGGAATATTTTCATTTTGATCCATAAAAAGCGATCTGCTTAACAAAAAGATGACATATGCAAATGGGGGAGATTAAGCCGGGTTGTTACAGATCAATCTTAAGCGTGATTCTCGTCACTTAGTGCATCGCCGTCTCAAGATGAGCGGACAAGAAAGTAAGGTAGGGGTAAACTCTCTGTACGCTTTTTCTTTGTCGCCTGCGTGCGGCTAACTGGAGATCCTTATGACTCACGCCATTAATAAATGCAGTGCCAATGAGACCGCTGCCTGCTGCTGTGTGGATGTCGGCACTATTATGGATAATAGCGACTGTACGGCAAGCTGGAGCCAGCTTTATGCCACCCGCGACGAAGCGGAAGCGATGCTGGCGACGCTGACTGAAAAGGCCCGCCAGGTAGAATCCGAGCCCTGCGTGATTCAGAGTGAGTTGACTGAACAGCCGGATGGCGTTCGTCTGGAAGCCAGTTTCACCTTCAGCTGCCAGGCTGAAACGATGATTTTTCAGCTCGGCCTGCGCTAATCTCCGCCTGAGAGGGAGCGGGGCCGCCCGCTTCCGGTAAAAGCGTGTCTTCTCTCGCATTTTCCTCCCGATCCTGATGCACATTGTAAAATACTTGTTAATCTTAGAGGTCAGACCTCTTTGGCAATGAAGCCGGTTTCCTCTTTTACAGGTGACAAGCATGAGCAAAGCCTCACCCTTGCTGACGCGTCAGGGCGAACGTATTGCAATAACCCATGGGCTGCGAACCCCTTTTGCCCGTCAGGCGACTGCGTTGCACGGTATCCCTGCAGTTGAACTTGGCCGGATGGTAGTCAGCGAGCTGTTGGCCCGCAGCGATATTCCGCCCGAGCTTATTGAGCAACTGGTATTTGGTCAGGTAGTTCAGATGCCTGAAGCGCCCAATATTGCCCGCGAAATCGTTCTCGGCAGCGGCCTGAGCGTCCATACCGACGCCTGGAGCGTCAGTCGCGCCTGCGCCACCAGCTTTCAGGCGGTGGCTAACGTGGCGGAAAGCCTGATGGTCGGGCATATTCAGGCGGGCATCGCCGGCGGGGCAGACTCCTCGTCGGTGCTGCCGATAGGCGTCAGCAAAAAGCTGGGCCGCGTGCTGGTGGATCTCAGCAAGGCCAGAAGCTTTTCACAGAAAATGAAGCTGTTCAGCCAGCTTCGTCCTCGGGATTTACTGCCCGTGCCGCCCGCCGTGGCGGAATACTCTACCGGCCTGCGCATGGGCGATACCGCTGAGCAGATGGCAAAAAGCCACGATATCAGCCGTGAACGGCAGGATGCGCTGGCCCACCGTTCTCATCAGAAGGCGGCTAAAGCCTGGGAGGAGGGCAAGCTGGCGGGCGAGGTGATGACGGCGTTTGTGCCGCCGTGGCGTGCGCCTTTTGAGCGGGACAATAATGTCCGGGCTAACTCCTCCCTCGCCGACTACACCAAACTCCGTCCCGCCTTTGACCGGCGGCACGGCAGCGTCACCGCGGCTAACAGCACGCCGCTAACCGACGGTGCCGCCGCGGTGATCCTGATGACCGAATCCCGTGCCCGTTCGCTCGGCATCACGCCGCTCGGCTATTTACGCAGCTATGCCTTCACCGCTATCGATGTCCGCCACGATATGCTGCTGGGCCCCTCATGGGCTTCGCCGCTGGCGCTGGATCGTGCCGGGATCACACTTCAGGATCTGACGCTGATTGATATGCATGAAGCCTTTGCCTCCCAGACGCTGGCGAACCTGAAAATGTTTGCCGATGAGCGGTTCGCCCGTGAGGTACTGCACCGGCCCCACGCGCTGGGTGAGGTGGATGAAGCGAAATTTAACGTACTGGGTGGCTCCATCGCCTATGGCCATCCCTTTGCCGCTACCGGCGCGAGGATGATTACGCAGACCCTGAACGAACTCCGGCGGCGCGGCGGCGGTCTGGGGCTGGTAACGGCCTGTGCGGCAGGCGGACTGGGTGCTGCGATGGTTCTGGAGGCTGAATAATGGAGACGCAATCTGCATTTACCCTGGCGATGCGCGCCGATAACGTGGGCGTGATTACGCTGGATGTCCCAGGGGAAAAGATGAACACGCTTAAGGCGGCCTTTGCCGGACAAATTCGCGAGGTTATCGCGCAGGCACGGCAAAACCCCAGCCTTGCCGGACTGGTGCTGATCTCCGGCAAACCCGACTCCTTTATCGCCGGGGCGGATATTTCGATGATCGCCGGCTGTGAAACCGCAAAAGATGCGGAAGCGCTGGCGCTGGAAGGGCAGAAAGTGATGGCGGAAATCGCCGCGCTGCCGCTGCCCGTGGTGGCGGCGATCCACGGCCCCTGCCTGGGCGGCGGGCTGGAGCTGGCGCTGGCCTGCAATCAGCGGATCTGCTCGCTGGATGAGAAAACCCGGCTTGGGTTGCCGGAGGTGCAGTTGGGCCTGCTGCCGGGATCGGGCGGCACGCAGCGGCTGCCTGAACTGATCGGCGCCTCGGGCGCGCTGGATATGATGCTGACCGGCAAAACGCTGCGGCCCAGGCAGGCGCTGAAGCTGGGCCTGGTGGATGACGCCGTGCCGCAATCGATTCTACTGGAGACGGCGGTAGAAATGGCGCTGAAGGGGCGCAAGCTCAGAAAAAAACTGCCGCTGCGCGATCGTCTGCTGAACGGGCCGGCGGGCAGGGCGCTGCTGTTTAAGCTTGTGGAAAGGCAGGCGCAGGCCAAAACGCGCGGTAACTATCCTGCCGTCGGGAAGATCCTGAGCGTGGTGCGCACGGGGCTGCAACAGGGCAGAAGCAGTGGCTATGCCGCCGAGGCGAAAGCCTTTGGTCAGCTGGTCATGACGCCGGAATCGGCCGCGTTGAGAAGCCTCTTTTTTGCCACCACGGAAATGAAAAAAGAGACGGGTGCGGCGGCGGAACCGCGTGAGCTGAACAAGATTGGCGTGCTGGGCGGTGGGTTAATGGGCGGAGGTATCGCCTGTGTCACCGCAACGCGCGGTAAACTGCCGGTGCGAATAAAGGATGTAACAACCGAAGGGATTAACCATGCGATGAAATACAGTTGGGATCTGCTGAGTAAACAGGTGAAGCGGCGGCGCATGTCGCCTGCTGAACGTCAGCAGCAGATGGCGCTGATTACCGGCACCACCGACTATCAGGGATTCCAGCATCGCGATATG
This sequence comes from Pantoea sp. FN060301, assembly GCA_050410775.1. Lineage (GTDB taxonomy): Bacteria > Pseudomonadota > Gammaproteobacteria > Enterobacterales > Enterobacteriaceae > Erwinia. The sequence continues at coordinate 2,827,334 of CP191229.1, read as the reverse complement.
GTGATTGAGGCGGTGTTCGAAAAGCTTTCTCTTAAGCAGCAGATGGTGGCAGAGGTGGAAGCCAGCGCCTCGCCGCAGACCATTTTTGCCTCCAACACCTCGTCGCTGCCTATCAGTGATATTGCGGCCAGTGCGCAGCGTCCTGAAAAAGTGATCGGTCTGCATTTCTTCAGCCCGGTCGACAAGATGCCGCTGGTTGAGGTGATCCCGCACGCGGGCACCGATGCGGAAACTATCGCCACAACGGTTGCGCTGGCGAAAAAGCAGGGTAAAACGCCGATAGTGGTCGCCGATCGGGCCGGCTTCTACGTTAACCGCATCCTGGCGCCTTACATTAACGAAGCGATGCGCTGCCTGCTGGAAGGAGAGCCGATCGATGAGATTGATGAAGCCCTGGTGCAGTTTGGCTTTCCGGTAGGGCCGGTTCAGCTACTGGACGAAGTGGGCATTGACGTCGGCACGCATATTTTACCCGTGCTGGAGCAGGCGTGGGGCGAGCGCTTCCGGGCGCCGGAGGCGTTCAGCGCAGTGTTAAACGATAACCGCAAGGGGCGTAAAAATGGCCGTGGCTTCTATCTGTATGGCGACAGGCGTCCGGGACGCAAAAAGCGGGTCGACCAGGCAATCTACACGCTGCTGAATGTGACGCCAAAGTCACACCTGAGCCGTGAAAGTATTGCGCAACGATGCGTAATGCTGATGCTGAACGAGGCGGTCAGAACGCTTGATGAAGGGGTGATCCGCTGCGCCCGCGATGGCGATATCGGCGCGGTGTTCGGCATCGGCTTTCCGCCGTTCCTGGGCGGGCCTTTTCGCTATATGGATCATCTCGGACTGGCGCAGGTCGTCGCGCTGTCAGAGCGGTTAATGCATACTCACGGAGAGCGTTTTGCGCCCTGCGAGCGCCTGAGGGAGATGGCGCAGGCGGGAGAACGCTTTTATTAACAGGCGTTTTAGACAATAGCCATGCGGATTCAGGGGGTTAGATTTTGCGCCAGCAGGAAGGGCAGATGGCCGCATTCTGTAAAGCGCTCATTTAGTAAACAATCGGTTGACTTGTCTTCCGGCATTAGGGTAAAACACAGCGTTCATTCGCAGAATGAAGAGTCGGTGAACGCGGTTTTCCGGCGTTAATGTTTAACAACAGCGGTGCATTATGCAAGTTTTCATCATGCGTCACGGCGATGCGGCATTGGATGCGGCTAGTGATTCGGTACGACCCCTGACTCATTGTGGCTGCGATGAGTCCCGTCAGATGGCGGACTGGCTCAACGGACAGACGGTGGAGATTGAACGCGTGCTGGTCAGCCCCTATTTACGCGCTGAACAGACGTTGATCACGGTACGTGAAGGGCTTAACCTGCCTGAACAGCAGGAGGTGCTGCCGGAGCTGACGCCGGGTGGCGATCCGGCACTGGTTGCCGCCTATCTCCAGGTGCTGGCAACAGAGGGCGTGAAGGCCGTACTGGTTATCTCCCATCTGCCTCTGGTGGGCTATCTGGTTTCTGAACTCTGCCCGCAGGAAGCGCCGCCGATGTTCGCCACCTCCGCCATCGCCTGCATCGCTTATGATGCCGGAAGCAGCAGCGGCAAGCTGGAATGGCAGGTCAGTCCCGCCAAACTTGCCAGGGCCATTTAAGGCCTTCCGGGCCGGTCTCTACCGGCCCGCACTTCTTTCAGGTTCCGCCTGCTGGTCTTACGGCAGCTCGGGCGGGAGCCACTCCTCTATCTCGATCAGCACCAGTAGGGCAGCATCTCCGCCAAACAGCTTCGGCGCCTGATGAAAGGCCATCACCATTGGGTGCTGGGCCAGCCAGAGCGGCGTCTGCTGTTTCAGCACATGCTTGCCGTGGCCGTGCATCACGCTGGCGCAAAAAATATGTTCGCGGCGGCAGGCGGCAATCAGCGCGCCCAGCTCCTCCTTGGCCTGCTTTTGCGTCAGGCCGTGGAGATCCAGAAATATCTCCGGCGTATAATCTCCACGGCGCAGTTTTTTCAGTTCGTAGTGGCTGACGTCGCTGCGCACATACCGCACTGGCCCCTCTTCCGCCAGCAGCGGCTGGAACTCATCCGAAAAATAGTGGCTGTTATCCATCTGCTCGGAAAGCAGTCGTTTTTGAGGCACTTCTGACGTTTTTTTGCGCTGCGGCTTGTGGACGATGGTGTCCTGAGCCAGCTTACGGGTGCCGCTCATCAGGCCGCGAAACAGCGCCTGGTCTTCCGGGCTGAGATTCTGTTTTTTACTCATCTGATTATCTTTATTCCGCTCTTTCCGGCGCGCAACGGCTCGGTGCCGCTTAAATTTTTTCCAGTTTACCCTGACTTTCGCTGATGAAAAACAAATGTCAGCTTTTTCACGCCGCTGCGCTGAATTTAGTGGCGCTTCATGGCAAACTAGCTGCCGAGTTTCAGCAAGGCCTGTGGAGGGCACATTGGACAAAATTTTCGTTGATGAGGCAGTCAGTGAGCTGCATACCATTCAGGATATGCTGCGCTGGTCGGTCAGCCGCTTTTCCGCCGCCGGACTCTGGTACGGCCACGGCACCGATAATCCCTGGGATGAGGCCGTACAGCTGGTGCTTCCTTCGCTCTATCTGCCGCTGGATATTCCGGAAGATATGCGCAACGCCCGCCTGACCTCCAGCGAACGTCACCGCATTGTCGAGCGCGTGATCCGCCGTATCAACGAACGTATTCCGGTTGCCTACCTGACCCATAAAGCCTGGTTCTGCGGCCATGAGTTCTACGTTGATGAGCGTGTGCTGGTGCCCCGCTCGCCGATTGGTGAACTGATCAACGAACGTTTTGCTGGTCTGCTGCCCCATGAACCCAGCTACATTCTTGATATGTGTACCGGCAGCGGCTGCATTGCCATCGCCTGTGCCTACGCGTTCCCGGAAGCGGAGGTGGATGCCGTTGATATCTCTACCGACGCGCTGGCGGTCACCGAGCAGAATATTGAGGCTCACGGCCTTCAGCACAACGTCACGCCAATCCGCGCCGATCTGTTCCGCGAACTGCCGAAGACGCCTTACGATCTGATTGTCACTAATCCCCCTTACGTTGACGGCGACGATATGGACGATCTGCCTGACGAATATCGTCACGAGCCGGAGCTGGGCCTGGCGGCGGGCAGCGACGGGCTGAAGCTGGCGCGCCGGATCCTGGCCAACGCCCCCGACTATCTGAGCGAAGAGGGCGTGCTGATTTGTGAAGTGGGTAACAGCATGGTGCATATGATCGATCAGTATCCTGACGTGCCCTTTACCTGGCTGGAGTTCGCCAACGGCGGCGATGGCGTATTTATGCTGACCCGTCAGCAGATTGTTGACGCGCAGCACCATTTCAGCATTTATAAAGATTAAAAACCTTTTCAGGGCGTGATGCCTGCCGCCGGCCCGCTTGCCGGTGCGGCAGGAACGACAGCGCCTTTTACAGAATCACTCAGGAGTTCAGATGGCTGGTAATACGATTGGGCAGGTCTTTCGCGTCACGACATTTGGGGAGTCCCACGGCGTGGCGCTTGGCTGTATTGTTGACGGCGTGCCGCCCGGTATTCCGCTGACCGAGGCCGATCTTCAGCGCGATCTGGATCGCCGCCGTCCCGGCACCTCACGCTATACCACCCAGCGTCGCGAGCCCGATCGGGTGAAAATCCTCTCCGGCGTGTTTGAGGGCGTCACCACGGGAACCAGCATCGGTCTGCTGATTGAAAATACCGATCAGCGCTCCCAGGACTACGGCGAGATCAAAGATGTGTTCCGCCCCGGCCATGCCGACTATACCTACGAGCAGAAATATGGCGTGCGTGATTACCGCGGCGGCGGGCGTTCCTCCGCCCGGGAAACCGCCATGCGCGTCGCTGCCGGTGCGATCGCCAAAAAATATCTGGAAATGAAACACGGCATAAAAGTCCGCGGCTATTTGGCGCAAATTGGCGACGTTGCCTGCGAGCTGAAAGCGTGGGATCAGGTCGAGTTAAACCCGTTCTTCTGCCCCGACCCCGATAAAATTCCGGCGCTGGATGAGCTGATGCGCGCGCTGAAAAAAGAGGGCGACTCCATCGGCGCAAAAGTGGCGGTGATGGCGGAAAACGTGCCGGTTGGTCTCGGCGAGCCGGTATTTGACCGGCTTGATGCTGACCTTGCCCATGCGCTGATGAGCATTAATGCGGTAAAAGGAGTGGAAATCGGCGACGGTTTTGCGGTGATTAACCAGCGCGGCAGCGAGCACCGTGATGAGATCCGGGCTGACGGCTTCCAGAGCAATCATGCGGGCGGCATCCTCGGCGGCATCAGCAGCGGTCAGCCGATTCTGGCCACTATCGCGATGAAACCGACCTCAAGCATTACCGTGCCGGGCAAAACCCTCAACCGCTTTGGCGAAGAGGTGGAGATGATCACCAAAGGACGACACGATCCCTGCGTAGGCATTCGCGCGGTGCCGATCGCGGAAGCGATGATGGCGATCGTGCTGATGGATCATCTGCTGCGCCAGCGTGCTCAGAACGCTGACGTGAACACGGCTATTCCCCGCTGGTAACCGAATGAAAAGACTCTGTACGCTTCTCTGCGCGCTGCTGGCCAGCGCGGCCTCGCTGGCTGCCACGCCCTGGCAGTCGATCGAACGACCCGTCAGCGGCGAGCCGCAGTCGATTGGCGCCTTTTCTAACGGCTGTATTATCGGCGCGCAGGCGCTGCCGCTGGAAGCGCCCGGCTATCAGGTGATGCGCCAGGATCAGCGCCGCTATTTTGGTCATCCCGATCTGATTTTCTTTATTCAGCGTCTCAGCACCCAGGTGCATAACCTGCAGCTGGGCGAGGTGATGATTGGCGATATGGGCATGCCCGCGGGTGGACGCTTCAGCAGTGGTCACGCCAGCCATCAGTCGGGACTGGATGTGGATATCTGGCTCCAGCTGCCGAAAACCCGCTGGACGTCTCAGATGCTGCTGAAGCCTCAGCCGCTCTATCTGGTTGCCGCCAGTGGGAAAAACGTGGTGGCGCGTCACTGGCAGCCGGAGATCGACAGCCTGATTAAGCTGGCGGCGAAGGATGACGCCGTAACGCGGATCTTTGTGAATCCGGCGATCAAAAAGCAGCTCTGCGCCGATGCCGGTGCGGATCGTGACTGGCTGCGTAAGGTGCGTCCATGGTTTGGGCACCGGGCGCATATGCACGTGCGTCTGCGCTGTCCGGCAGGCAGCCCTGAGTGTGAAGATCAGTCTCCGCCGCCGCCGGGCGATGGTTGTGGTGCCGAGCTGCAAAGCTGGTTTGCGCCACCGAAACCCGGCAGCGGAGCGCCGGTGAAGCGCGAGCCGCCGCCGCTTCCGCCATCCTGTCAGACATTACTGGATAAACACCTTCTTTAGGAAAACAAAATGGACTGGTTTGCCGTCAGCCCGCTGCTGGTCGGGCTGCTGTTTTTGGTCGCCATGCTGGCGGGCTTTATTGACTCCATCGCCGGTGGCGGTGGCCTGCTCACCGTCCCGGCGCTGATGTCGGCGGGGCTTTCGCCGGCCCAGGCGCTGGCGACCAATAAGGTGCAATCCGTTGGCGGTTCGTTCTCAGCCAGCCTCTATTTTGTCCGGCGAAAGGCGGTGGATCTGCGCGAGCAGAAGCTTAATATCGCCATGACCTTCATAGGATCGGTAGCCGGAGCCATTCTGATCCAGCACATCCAGGCGGATTTGCTCAGGCAGGTGCTGCCAGTGCTGCTGATCGCCATCGGTCTCTATTTTCTGTTGATGCCGAAAGTGGGCGAAGAAGATCGCCATCGCCGCCTGCACGGGCTTCCCTTTGCGCTCGTGGCGGGCGGCTGCGTTGGCTTTTACGACGGCTTTTTCGGCCCCGGCGCCGGCTCCTTCTACGCGCTGGCGTTTGTTACGCTCTGTGGCTACAACCTGGCGAAATCGACGGCCCATGCGAAGGTACTCAACTTCACCTCTAATCTCGGCGGGCTGCTCTTCTTTATGCTGGGAGGAAAGGTGGTCTGGGGCACCGGACTGATCATGCTGGTCGGGGCCTTTTGCGGGGCGAGGCTGGGCGCGCGTATGGTGCTGAGCCGGGGACAGACGCTGGTCAGGCCGATGGTGGTCATCGTCTCGGCCATTATGAGCGCCAAGCTGTTATGGGACAGTCACGGCGTGGAGATAACGCTCTGGTTCCGGCACATTTTCGCCTGATTTTTCGGGCATGATTTGTCATACGACGGTCAGGAAAAGTGGATACGCCGGGCGCTTAGTGTCACAATTGCGCGGATTTTATTTGGCAGAATAAGAACGATGAACTCTTCTCACCACTATTCTCAGCTGATTGATATTTTCGATCGCTGCTTTTTTCAAGATTTTCAGACCCGCCTGATTAAAGGCGACGACGAACCGATCTATCTTCCCGCAGATGAAGAGGTGGATTACCACCGCGTCATTTTCGCTCACGGCTATTACGCCAGCGCGCTGCATGAAATTTCCCACTGGTGTATTGCCGGTGCGGAACGCCGCAAGCAGGTCGATTTTGGCTACTGGTACTGTCCTGATGGCCGTGACGCCACCACGCAGAGCCAGTTCGAGTCGGTGGAGGTGAAGCCGCAGGCGCTGGAGTGGCTCTTTTGTGTTGCCGCAGGCTTTCCCTTCAACGTAAGTTGTGACAATCTCAGCGGGGATTGTGAGCCTGACCGCGTCGCCTTTCAGCGAAAGGTCCATGCTCAGGTAATAGCCCACCTGGAACAGGGGATACCCGCCCGGCCTGCGCGCTTTATTGCAGAACTCTGCACTTTTTACTCAACGCCCCCGCTGACGCCAGCACAGTTTCCCTGGCCGGAAGATCTGTGATGAACGGGGGAAAAACGGAGCAACGATATGATCGATGAATTTGAAGCGCGAATCCTGGCACTGATTGACGATATGGTGGAGCATGCCAGCGACGACGAACTTTTTGCCAGCGGCTACCTGCGTGGACATCTCACGCTGGCGGTGGCGGAAATAGAGCAGTCGGGCGAACACACTCCCGAAGCGTTGCAGATTCAGGTACAGCGCAGCCTGCAAAACGCGATTCATGCCGGAGAACTCTCTCCCCGGGATCAGGCGCTGGTTATCGGTATGTGGGACAATCTTTTCCTTCAGGCGCGGCAGTCAGCCTGAAAAAGCGGCGGGGTGTGCTCCGCCGCGCTTACGCTTTTCGCCCCTGGTCAGTCAGGCGGCGCGCTAGTTGACCGCTTTTCCTTTCAGTAACCGTCTTACCCAGTAGCGGTTAGGATGCGTGGCCGCCAGCGTTTCACGATCCAGCGGCACCGGCTCACCGCACAGCCCGGCTGCCAGCACCTCCGCCGCCAGCGGCCCGCTGCATAAACCTCTGGAACCCAGCGTTCCCAGCACAAACAGCCCCGGATGCACGGGCGCCTCTTCCGCCTGCTCCTGATTATCCCTCAGGCTGGCGTACTGCGCCAGCGTACGCTCATAATCGGGTAACGGGCCAAGCGTGGGCATATGGTCGCGGGTGGCGCAACGCACGCCGCAGCGGGCATCATCTCCGCTGATGTCCACCTCATTTGTCCACTCCGCGTCGGGCAGGCAGCGGCGCAGCCTGTCGCGGTTTTCCTGCTGATCTTCTTCGCGGAAGAGGGCGGAGCGCTCACCGCGATGATAGCTGGCGCCCAGACAGTGCGACTGATTAACGGGGCTTGCAGGCGTCATATAACCCTCATAGCAGAGAACCTGCTTCAGCTGACTGAGCGCAGGCGTGGTCGGCACGTGGCTGACCTGTCCGCTGACGGGATAGGCGGGAAGCTTTTCGCTTTGCGCTAAGGTGGCCAGTTCGTGGCCGGTTGCCAGCACCACATTATCATGGGCGGCGTCGGGCCGGTCGCGGAAGGCGAGCGTCCAGCCTTTATCCCTGCGCGTCAGCGAGGTCAGGCGATGCAGCCAGTGCGTTCTTAGCCCTTGGGCTTCTGCCAGCCGGAAGAGGGCGGTGGTAAGCTCTGCCGGAGAAAGCCAGCCGCCAAGCGGATAGGTAATGCCCCCGCAGCCCGTCGTTACGCCGCAGAGCGCCTCTGCTTCCGCCTGACTGACTTCACGGGCGATGCTCGCCGGCAGGCCCAACGCCACCATTTTGGCGATTTTCGCCGCGCTTTTTTCGTCCCAGCCCAGCTGCGTAACTCCGCACCACGCATGATCAAATTCCACATCCAGCAGCTCTAACAGGCGGCGGGCGAAGGTGAAGGCCGTCGGGAAGAAGGTGGTCAGCGCCGGATCGTGCTGGTTGAGCAGTGGATAGAGCGCCCCCTGACGGTTGCCGGAGGCGTTGGCCGCAGGCTGGGCATCGGCACAGTAGAGCGTCACCCGTTTGCCGCGCCGCAGCAGCGCCAGCGAGAGCAGGGCGCTGGCGATGCCGCCCCCGATAATCGCCACCTCATCGCCTTCTGCGGCCGGGCGCGCATACCAGGGCGCCGGTGGTTTTGCATACACTGGCGCGTTCATTACGCCGCTAAGCATATGCCGCTTGGGGCCAAATCCGCTGCATTTCCCGACGGTAAAGCCCGCCTCATTCAGCCCGCGACGGACAAAACCGGCGGCGGTAAAAGTCGCCAGCGTACAGCCCTGCCGCGCTATCTTCGCCATGCAGGCAAAGAGTCCGGGCGTCCACATATCGGGATTCTTCGACGGGGCGAAGCCGTCCAGGAACCAGGCGTCGACCTGCTGATTCAGGCTGTCATCAAAATCATCAATTAGCTGGTTAATATCCCCAAACCAGAGGTCAAGCGTAATGCGCCCGCCCGCCAGCAGCAGGCGGTGACAGCCGGGAAGGGCCACCGGCCACTGCGCCTGAAGCGCTGCCGCATAGCTGGCGAGTTCCGGCCAGCGGGCGTGCGCGCCGGTTAAATCCTCCAGATTAAGCGGATATTTCTCACAGCTGATAAAATGTAAACGTTGTAACGTTGCGTCGGGCTGCTGCTGGCGGAAGCGATCGAATGCCTGCCAGAGCGCCAGAAAATTAAGACCTGTCCCAAAACCGGTCTCAGCGACGATAAAAAGATCGCGCGCGTGGTCAGCAAAACGATCGGGAATCTGGTTGCCGCCCAGGAAAACATGTCGCGTCTCTTCCAGGCCGCTTTCATCAGAGAAATAGACGTCGCCAAAGGCTCGGGATACAGGTGTACCCTGTTCATTCCAGCTCAGTTCAGCATGCGTAATCGGGGAGGTTTTCACAGCAAATGCTCGGTTATCAGGCGGTGCAGGGATTGTAACGGTGTGAGCCAGAGCACGCAAATTTACAAAAGTATCCCGCTGATCGGACTTGTTCGGCGTACAACTGTAAGCTAAAGTGCTCCTCGAATCCTAATATAAGAAGTGATGAGGTATTGAATGAAACGTGCAGTGATTACTGGCCTGGGTATCGTTTCCAGCATTGGTAATAACCAGGAGGAAGTCCTTGCGTCTCTGCGTGAAGGTCGCTCCGGTATTACCTTCTCTCAGGAACTGAAAGATTCTGGCATGCGTAGTCACGTCTGGGGTAACGTCAAGCTGTCCAAAGACGAAATCTCCAGCCTCATCGATCGCAAAATATTGCGCTTTATGAGTGATGCGTCCATTTATGCTTATATCTCTATGCTGGAAGCGGTTAAAGATTCCGGCCTGACCGACGAACAGTACCAGAACAACCCGCGCGTGGGTCTGGTGGCGGGTTCCGGCGGCGGTTCACCTTACTATCAGGCAGCCAGCGTTGACGGTATGCGGGCGAAAGGCCTGCGTGGCGTTGGTCCCTACATGGTGACCAAAGCGATGGCCTCCGGCGTCTCCGCCTGTCTGGCGACCCCGTTTAAAATTCACGGTGTGAACTACTCTATCAGCTCCGCCTGCGCCACCTCGGCTCACTGTATCGGTAACGCGGTAGAGCAGATCCAGCTGGGCAAACAGGATGTGGTATTTGCTGGCGGCGGTGAAGAGCTGTGCTGGGAAATGTCCTGCGAGTTTGACGCCATGGGCGCGCTCTCCACCAAGTACAATGAAACGCCTGAAAAAGCGTCCCGTACCTACGATACCAGCCGTGACGGCTTTGTGATTGCAGGCGGCGGCGGTATGGTCGTGGTGGAAGAGCTGGAGCACGCGATGGCGCGCGGCGCGCATATCTATGCTGAAGTGGTGGGCTACGGCGCAACGTCCGACGGCGCCGATATGGTTGCCCCTTCCGGTGAAGGCGCGATGCGCTGTATGCGTCTGGCGATGCAGGGCGTTGATACGCCAATCGACTACCTGAATACGCACGGCACTTCCACGCCGGTTGGTGACGTGAAAGAGCTGGGCGCGATCCGCGAAGTGTTCAGCGACAGCACGCCAGCGATGTCTGCCACCAAAGCGATGACCGGCCACTCGCTGGGCGCCGCCGGCGTGCAGGAAGCGATCTACTCGCTGCTGATGCTGGAGCACGGTTTCATCGCGCCAAGCATCAATATTGACGAACTGGACCCGGCTGCGGAAGGCCTGAACATCGTCACCAAACCGACCGAACAGGCGCTGAAGACCGTAATGTCCAACAGCTTCGGCTTCGGCGGCACCAACGCCACGCTGGTGATGCGCAAGCTGTAATCACTGCCAAGGTAAGAAAAGGGATGGCCCGCTGGGTCATCCCTTTTTTATTGCTCTCATCCCAATGGTTTTCATGGCCATATTGGCTCATTTGCACACCAGCGAGCAGAGTAAGCGGGTAGCATCCTGCGCTGCGTGTCAGATCAGAAAGCCGGTGAGATCAAAGAAGTGGTCAATATTCTGCTTGCTGCGACCGGAGGATCCGATCGTGAACGGCATTCCTTCATCCCGGATGATGAATTGACGGCTTAAGGGCTTTCCACCACAATCTGCGGTTCTGTATTCCCTCAACATTAATGATCTACGCGGAAAAAGCCTGAGTCGTGCATTCTGCCTGCTGCCGATAGGTGGCGATGCCGGATGCCTCACGCTGGCGTAGTGCTTATCATCAAGGAGAAACGTGACTTATGGCCCCGGTCACTGATGGCGCTCCGGCGAAGGCCACGGCCTCGCTGGCCAGTATTTCATTTGCCGTATTTCTGACTTACCTCACCGCCGGGCTCGCCTTGCCGGTCATCCCGCTTTTTGTGCATCAGGAACTGGGCCTGAGCAATGTAATGGTGGGGCTGGCCGTAGGCGTTCAGTTCTTCGCCACGCTGCTGACGCGGGGCTACGCTGGCAGGCTGGCCGATCAGCGCGGCGCAAAACGCTCCACGTTACAGGGCATGCTCGCCTGTGCCGTGGTGGGCCTGACCTATCTGCTGGCGGCGACGCTGCCTTTACCGGTGATGGGAAAGTTTGCGCTGCTGCTGGCGGGCAGGCTGCTGCTGGGCTTTGGTGAAAGCCAGCTGCTGACCGGCAACCTCGCCTGGGGATTAGGGCTGGTGGGGCCGAAACGCTCCGGGCGCGTGATGTCCTGGAACGGCATGGCGATTTACGGCGCGCTGGCGGCAGGCGCACCGCTCGGCCTGCTTCTGCACGAGCGCTGGGGCTTTATGGCGATGGGTGGCGCCATTATGGTGCTGCCGCTGATCGCCCTGTTATTTAACGGCTGGGTGAAGCCGGTACCGGCGCATCCCGGCGTCCGTCCTTCACTTAAAACGGTCATCGGGCAGATCCTTTCACCGGGCTGTGCGCTTGCTTTACAGGGGGTTGGCTTTGCGGTGATCGGGACGTTCACCTCGCTCTGGTTCGCCAGCCAGCAGTGGGGGAATGCCGGTTTTGCCCTGACGGCGTTTGGCTTCGCCTTTGTGCTGATGCGCATTCTGTTTGGCTGGATGCCGGATCGTCTCGGCGGCGTACGTGTCGCCCTCATCTCGCTCGCCATTGAGGCGACGGGTCTGCTGGTGCTGGGCGTAGCGGAAAGCGGAGAGATGGCGCTGGCGGGCGCGGCGCTGACCGGCTGCGGCTGTTCGCTGGTATTTCCGGCCCTCGGCGTCGAAGTGGTTAAGCGCGTGGCGCCGCAGGTCAGGGGGACGGCGCTGGGCGGATTCGCCGCCTTCCAGGATATCGCTTACGGCGCCAGCGGGCCGCTGACCGGCATACTGGCGACCTCGTTCGGTTACAGCGCCGTTTACCTCACCGGCGCTGCCTGCGCCCTGTTGGGCATGGTAGTCACCCTGATTTTTATACGCCGTCAGTAGCTGAGGCGCGCCAGCTTATTCACGGCCTGAACGATCTCCGTTCGCTGAAGGGCGGAGAACCCTAAAAGCCAGCCTTCCTGCTGTGGTGTCCCGGCGTAAAGCGGGGAGAGGCGGGGTAAAATCAGCCCGACTGCCCGCGCTTCTTCAGTCAGCCTTTGCTCGCCCCCTTGTGGCAGCGTCACGGTCATTTGTAAACCGCACCCCTGGCTAAGGGGGATAAGATTTTCGCCCAGCTTAGTTTCCAGTTCAGTCAGTAAAAGTTCGCGACGGCTGGCGTACAACTTGCGCATCAGCCGCAGATGGGCCTGGAAGTAGCCGTTATGGATGAAATCCGCCGTAACGGCCTGCACGATCTGCGCGCTGTGACCATCCATCACGCTGCGTAACCGGCAGAGCGGTTCAACCAGCGCCGGGGGTACGACCAGATAGGCCAGCCTGAGGGAGGGAAAGAGGGCCTTGGAAAAGGTGCCGAGGTAGAGCGTGCGTCCGCCTTTATCCAGGCCCTGCATGGCTGGCATCGGCTGGGCATCATAGTAAAACTCACTGTCGTAATCGTCTTCAATCAGCCAGCAGCCCCGGCGGCGGGCATAGTCCAGCCAGGCTAAACGGCGCTGAAGGCTCATCGTGATGCCGGTGGGGTACTGATGCGAAGGCGTCAGGTAAACCAGCCCGGGCGGCGAAGCATCGGGCAGGACCGCGCCTTCGCTGTCGATAGCGATACCGCTTGCCGCCGCGCCAGCGCTGATAAACGCGTTGCGCGCCCCGGCATAAGCCGGCTCCTCAAGCCAGACTTCATCCCCGTCATCGCACAGGAGTAGCGCAATCATCTGTAACGCCTGCTGGGAGCTGGTCAGGATCACCACCTGCTCCGCGCTGCACTGGACGCCTCGGGACTGCGCAAGATAGCTGGCAACCGCGTCACGTAGTTCCGGCAGCCCCTGAGGATCGCCATAGCGCATCAACGCTTCAGAGTGATGACGCAGCCGCTGATTCATCAGCCGCCGCCAGATGTCATGGGGAAACGCCCGCAGATCGGGCGAACCGGACGCAAAAGCCTGCGGAAAAAGCGGATCGCGGCAGCCTCCCGTGGCGACAATCTGCTTTCCCCGGGCTGAAAGCTGAACCGCCACCGGAGGCGGCGTGCGCGTTGCCCGTCGGGGCGGCGGCAGCGAAACGGCCACAAAGGTGCCTTTGCCGCTTTTTCTCAGCAGATAGCCTTCGCTTTCAAGCTGGGCATAGGCGGCCTCAACCGTTACCCGCGACAGGGCAAGATCGGCCGCCATCAGTCGGGAAGAGGGCAGGCGCTCCCCCATGCGAAGCGCGCCGCTGCCGATAAGTCGACGCAGCGTGACGCAGAGCTTTTCCCGCAGCGTCTGGGCCTGAAGGGAGGTAAAGAGTTCAATAATCGGGGCGGCAGGGGACATGGTGGTCTTATCAATGCTCCTGAACAGGTCTTATCACTAAGGCCAGTTGACCCTATCATTGAGCCACCAGTAACTTAAAGGCGTTTTTATGACTATCTCTTCAGCCGTTTTACAATTTCCTCCACTCAGCGCGCCGCAAAGTGAAGCCTGGCTGCGCAATAAGCTGGCCTGCTATGCGGATGCCTGGGACGTGGCGCAGGATCTGGCAAATGGCATTACCGCGATTGTAGTGATTGATACGCGTTCGGTGGAGCAGTACCGGGCCGGGCATATCTGCGGTGCCATCAGCTTTCCGCACCGGACAATGGGCACCGAAACGCTGCGGTCGCTGGACCGCGAGAAGGTTTATATCACGTACTGTGACGGCATCGGCTGCAATGGTTCAACCAAAGGCGCCTGGAAGCTGGCCGCCGCCGGTTTCCGCGTCAAGGAGCTGATTGGCGGGCTGGACTTCTGGCGGCGCGATGCTCATCCGGTCACGGAGGGGGAGGCGCCGGGAGAGTGGCCTTTAGCCTCTGCGTTAACCGACTGCGGCTGCTGAAGCGCGATCAGAGGAAAATCCACATCAGGAAGATCACCAGCACCAGCACCGCGAACACGGTGAAGACTGGACGGTTGACTATCGGTTGCAGCACCTGCGGCACATAGCCAAACAGCGGTGCCGCGATCGGATGAGGGTTGATATCGCTCTCCGCCAGCGGCTGTTCACGCAGCCTTTCGGCACGGCGGGCAAACAGCAGATTAAGCAGATCCTGCGCCTGGGCGGAGGTCAGCAGGGCCTGAGGCGGCAGCTGAAAGCGCTGCTGGCTGGCCTCTTCCAGCATCCGCTGTTCGCTGGGGTCGGGCGGAACTTTCAGCGAGGAAAGTAGCAGAGGTAGCGTCGGTGCGGTGTGCTGGTTAAGCGCCTGGCTGACATGCAGATACTGGGTCAGCAGCGGGAAGAAGCGTGACGGGATCGGATCGCCGCTGTGCAGATTAACCACTTTCAGCACCGTGCTCCAGAGTTTGACCGGCTGCTCGCCGGTAGTGGCCGCGAGCCGCGAGATCTGCTGGTTAAGCGTATGGTGTTCCGCAGGCAGCAGCGTGCGATCGGTAACGCGGTTCTGCTGAGGCTGAGGAATAGCCATCTGCCCGTTTTGCAGCATGGTCAGCACCTGGCGCATCTGATCGGGGTTCAGCGAGCTGAGGACGGTATGACCAAATTGCTGACGGATAAAATCGCTGACCGCCTGGCGATTGTTGCCGGCAGGCAGCAGATCGCTGAGCTGCTGGAACAGCTGGCGGGTGGCGTGGGTGTTCTGTACCTGGGCAAGGCGGCCGTTCAGGAACTGCTCGGCGGCCGGAAAGTGGCGGGAAAGCAGGCCCGCATCATTTTTAACGCCCACTTCGTGACGCAGGCCCGCCCACAGCTCCGGCGACTTCAGGTTGCTCAATGACATGATTTTGACAATCAGCCTTTCAAGCGTGGTGCGCTGAGCGGGCGTCAGCGGCTGATCGCCCGGCGCGGCGCGGGTGAGGCCCGTCTGGGCATCCACCGTAGGACGATCGCCGGGGACAGGCGTGCCGGGGCCACTGAGAGGTTGCATGGCAAAAATCCTTAACAAAAGGGCAAATCCGGGGCCGCCGGAAAAAGATGATTCACTATGATAACAATCCCGCCCTGCGATAGGTAGTGGCGGCGGAGCTGGCGGGGGCAATTATTTTAGACGGGATAAAAGAAAGAGGCCGGTAAACCCGACCTCAGACAGGAAATTTGGGTAAAGCGCAGGTAAACCGGTGTGCAGGTAATACTTCCGCACCCAAAAAGGAAAGATCAGAAAGGATCTTCCTGAGTGATGATGAAGGGACTGAAAGCCGGCCCGGGCTGGATATTCACCCGCTCAGGCCGGTAAGCGTTTTAATCCGCAACGGTCGGGATCGGCTTGCGCCTGCGCTGACAGCGTTTCCAGATAAAGGGCACTATTAGAATCGCGACTGCCAGGATCAGTAATACCTTACTGATTGAACTCTCCCACAGAATCGGCAGATTGCCATTACTGATCGAGAGGGCGCGGCGAAGGTTCTGCTCCAGCATTTCCCCCAGCACGAAGCCCAGAATCAGCGGCGACATGGGGAACTCCATTTTACGCAGGATATACCCAAAGACCCCAAGCCCTACCATCAGCAGCAGATCGAACGTCGTGCTGTGTACCGCATAGACGCCGACGGCGGAGATGGCCGCAATGGTTGGCACCAGGAACCAGAGCGGGATGGTCAGCATTCTGGCGAAGATATTGATCATCGGGATATTCATGATCAGCAGCATGACGTTGCCAATCAGCAGCGCGGCAATCAGTCCCCAGACAATATCCGGCTGTTCGGTAAACATTGCCGGGCCCGGCGTGATGTTATAGAGCGTCAGCGCCCCCACCATCACCGCCGTCGTTCCTGAACCGGGGATCCCCAGGGTCAGCATAGGAATGAAAGAGCCGCAGGCGGAGGCATTGTTGGCCGCTTCCGGCGCCGCCACGCCGCGGATATCGCCTTTGCCGAAGGTGTCGCCCCCGCTGATTTTCTTCTCGCCCATATAGGCGATGGCGCTGGCAATGGTGGCGCCTGCGCCCGGCAGAATACCGACGAAAAAGCCGACAAAGGCGCTGCGGAAAGTGGCACCGGCACAGTGAGCCGCCTCTTTCAGGTTAAACATCATTCGCCCGCTCGCCCGCACCGCTTTCTGTCCGCTGCGGGTGGATTCCAGCATCAGCAGAATTTCACTGACCGAGAAAAGACCAATTACCACCACCACAAACTGAATGCCGTCCGACAGATGGACGCTGTCAAAGGTAAAGCGATAGACGCCGGTATTGGCATCCACCCCGACCGTCGCCATGCCCAGGCCGATTAGCGCCGCGAGAAAGGACTTCAGCGGGTTCTGGCTCATCATGCTGCCCAGGCAGGCAATCGCGAAGACCATCAGCGCGAAATACTCTGCCGGGCCAAAGGCCAGCGACCAGTTCGCCAGGATCGGCGCGAACAGGATGATGCCGAGAATGGCGATGGTTGAGCCGATAAAGGAACTGACGGCTGAGATAGAGAGCGCCACGCCCGCCTGGCCATTTTTCGCCATCGGATAGCCGTCGAGCGCGGTCATAATTGCTCCGGCATCCCCCGGCACGTTAAGCAGAATGGAGGAAATACGTCCGCCATATTCGCAGCCGATATAGACGGTCGCCAGCAAAATCAGCGCGGATTCGGCGGGCAGGTGTAACGCAAAGGCGAGCGGCATCAGAATCGCCACGCCGTTAATCGGGCCCAGCCCCGGCAGCAGGCCGACAATAGTGCCAATAAAGCAGCCGATCAGGGCAATCATCAGGTTAGTTGGCGTCAGAGCGACCGCGAACCCCTGCATCAGAAACGACCAGGTTTCCATGATGTTCTCCGTTAGCTCAGCCAGCGGCCGAGCGGTAAAGTCACTTCCAGCAGGCGATCAAAGGCATAAAACAGCGCCACGCCCATAATTACGCCGGAGATTGCCGCCGCCCACCAGCGTGCGCCGAACAGCATACCCACGCCGAAGGTCAGTAAAATGGTGGCCACCGGAAAGCCAAGGCTTTCAAACAGCATGCCGTAGGCGAAAAGAATGACGATCAGAGCCAGCAGGCGCCAGAGCGTATTGCGTGACGGCCAGTGAATGCTGTCCGGTTTGCGCAGCAGCAGGCAGAGCGCACAGAACGCCATCAGGCCGAGAATGATCATCGGGAACGGCCTCGGGCCGACCGGCTCATAGCTGTAGTCGCTATGAATATCCCAGCCGATAATCAATCCGGCCACGCAAAGTGCCAGCCAGACAGCAGCAAAAATACGATCGCTCATGGCGCGCTCCTCTTATTTTGCCAGGCCGAAAGATTTTGCTTTTTCGCGGTAATCGACCACCTGTTTTTTCACGTAGGTATCCAGCTCTTTGCCGAACATGTTGAATTCAAACAGGCCGCGAAGATCGCGCTGACGTTTAAAGTCGTCGGTGGCAACCAGTGTTTTAAAGGCATCTTCCCACCACTGATATTCAGCATCGCTGACTTTCGGTCCCAGGTAAAAGCCGCGAATCACCGGCCATTCAATATCAAAGCCCTGCTCTTTAGCGGTTGGCACCTCGCTCAGCTTACCTTCGAGACGTTTGGGGGCCATGACGGCCAGAACGCGAATTTTGCCGCCTTCCAGATGAGGGACCATCTCGCTCATATCCCCTGAGACCACCTGAATATGGTTGCCCAGCAGTGCGGTAACGGGCTCACCGCCGCCCTCAAAGGCGACATAGCGCATTTTGCGCGGATCGATTTTCGCTTCCCGCGCCAGCAGGGCCGTTTTCATCCAGTCCTGGCTGCCGATAGAAGCCCCTGCGCCGACCACCACTTTATTGGGATCGGCCTTCATCGCCGCCATCAGCTCTTGCAGATTTTTATAAGGCGAATCGGCACGCACGGCGATCATGCCGTAATCTGTTCCCACCGCCGCCAGCCACCTCACATCATCCACGTCATAGCGGCCAAATTTGCCCTGAGAAAGATTCAGCAGGGAGCCGCCGGAGAAAGCCACAACGGTGCCCGCTTCCGCCGGGCGCTGCGCCACAATGGCGTTATAAGCAACCGCGCCTACGCCGCCAGGCATATAGGTAACGCGCATCGGGGAGTCGATCTGCTTCGTTTCCTGGAGAGAAACCTGAAGAAGTTTACAGGTTAAATCGAAGCCGCCGCCGGGTTTAGCCGGCGCGATGCACTCCGTGCGGGAGGGCGCTTCAACGGCCATCGCCGGTTGAGCAATCAGGGCCAGCAGCAGGCTCGCCAGCGCGGTACGGGTTATTGTTTTCATCATTTGCTCCGTTATTTTCTTCCAGAGTGTGAACCTCCCCGTAATATGGGGGTTATGAAATTGTTAAAACATAAAGCTTTCATTTACCTTTCAGCCTTCGGATAAAGTGACAGGATGTGATATGCGTCTCTTACTGGTAGAGGATACGGCCGAGCTGGCCTGCTGGTTGCAAAAAGCGCTGACGCAGGCCGGCTTTGCGGTTGACTGGATTGCGGATGGCCTGGCGGCGGACCAGGTTTTGCAGACCGAGCAGTACGGTCTGGTACTGCTGGATATCTCCTTGCCCCGGCTGGATGGGCTGGCGCTGCTGGCAAGGATTCGTAAGCGCGGGCAGGGTGTGCCTGTCCTGCTGCTGACGGCCCGGACGGACGTCGCCGATCGGGTACGCGGGCTTAACCTCGGGGCGGATGACTACCTGACCAAGCCCTTTGAGCTGGAGGAGCTTGAGGCGAGGATCCGGGCCCTGCTGCGGCGCAGCCAGGGGCAGTCGCAGGGGATACAGGTCTTTGGCGAGCTGATTTTTCATGACGAGGGTTATTTTGAGCTTCAGCACAAGCCGCTGCCGCTGACGCCGCGTGAAGCCAGCGTTCTCTCTACGCTGATGCAGCGCCGGGGCCGTCCGGTTTCCCGTCAGCAGCTTTATGAGCAGACGTTTACCCTGGCGGACGAGGCCAGCCCGGAAAGTATTGAGCTCTACATCCATCGCGTGCGCAAAAAACTGCTGGGCAGCGACGTTTCCATCGTCACGCTGCGTGGCCTGGGCTACAGCCTGGAGTGTCTCTCTTGAAACGCGTCCTGCTGCGGCGCCAGCTGCTGCTGTGGCTGGGGCTGCCGCTGGCGCTGCTGTGGGGGTTGTCGGTCTATACGCACTACGCCAGCGCGCTCCATGCCGCGACGCAGGCGTACGATCGCTCGCTGCTCGCCTCGGCCCGGATCGTGGCGGAGCGGCTGCGGGTCAGCAAGGGGCAGCTTGAGGTGGATGTTCCCTGGGTGGTGCTGGACAGCTTTGAGCGCAATATGAACGACCGACTGTTTTATCAGGTGATCTCGCCTCAGGGCAAAACGCTGTCAGGCTATGACGATCTCCCTCCCATCCCGGATAAGGCGCCTCTGTCGAAACTCTATCCGGCGCTGGTGCATTTTTATGATGCCACCTATAACGGTTTACCTATCCGCGTTGCCGCGCTCTGGCAGCCGGTTAACGAAGAGGGCGTGGAGGGCATGGCGCTGATTTTGGTGGCCGAAACGCTGACGTCACGGGAGGCGTTTGCCCACCAGCTGCTCAATACCGCGCTGCTGAGTCAGGGTGGGCTGGTGCTGATCACGCTGCTGCTGGCCAGCGGCATGTTGCGCAAGATCCTGCGGCCCCTGCGGCAGCTCTCCCGCCTGATGCTACAGCGCGACCCGGCGGATTTAACGCCGCTGCCGATGGTGCTGCCCTGGTACGAAATGCAGCCGCTGATGCTGGCGGTTAACCGCTATATTGAGCGGCTGAATGCCATGATTGCCCGCCAGCAGCGCTTCAGCGCGGATGCTTCTCACCAGCTGCGCACCCCGCTGACCGTGCTGAAAACGCAGGTGGCGGTGGCGCTGAAAAGCGAGCGGCCTGAAAACTGGCGGGAAAGCCTGGTGGCGATGCGCATCACCGTTGATGACATGATCCTGCTGACGGACCGGCTGCTGCATCTTTCACGGCTGCGCGCCACGCTGCCGCATGAAGTCCCGCAGCTTATCGATCTGGCGGTGCTGGCTAAAGAATCCTGCTTCTCACTTTACGCCCAGGCCCGCGCGAAGCAGATCGACCTGGGCTATGAAGGTGAAGAGCGTTCGCAGGTAAAAGGGGATAGCAAGTTGCTCAGCGAGCTGTGCGCCAATCTGATCGATAATGCCATCAAATACACGCCCGCTGGCGGTACAGTGACCGTCAGCGTTCGCGAGGGCGTATTAAGAGTGGAGGACAGCGGGCCGGGCATCGCCACCGCCGATCGGCAGCAGGCGATGCAGCCTTTCAACCGGCTGGATGGCGCAGGAACGGCCAGTGCCGGTGCCGGTCTCGGGCTGGCGCTGGTCCGGGATATTGCGCAGTGGCACGGCACCAGCGCTGAACTGCATGAAAGCCCGACGCTGCACGGGCTGATGGTGCTCGTCGCCTTTACGTCCCAGGATCGTTTTCCAGCGGCGGTGACGCACGTCTGAAGCGTAGCGGCGTGCGCAGCCGCTGCGCCAGAATCACCCCAATCAGCGTCACCCCGCCGCCGATATAGTGATAGCTGTGCAGCGCTTCGTGAAGAAACAGCACCGCGATAATGGCGGTAAAAATCGGCGCCAGGTTCATAAAGATGGAAGCCGTATTGGCGCCCAGGCGCATCACGCCCTGAATCCAGAGATAAGGGGCGATGATGGAGGCGGGAATACCGGCAAACAGGACCAGAGGGATATTGCTAAGGTTAAGCGAAACGTCCTTCGCCATTAAGAAGTTAGGGGTCAGCATCATGACGCCAAAAATCACCTGAACGTAGAGACTCTGCCAGTTGGGCAGGGGCAACGCCCAGCGTTTGGTCAGCACGCCGTAAAGCGCATAGGAGGTGGAGGCGGCGAACATCATCAGCTCCCCTTTTCCCAGCCCGTGCGCCAGCAGCTGCTGGGGGTTGCCCTGGCTGACCAGCCATGTCAGACCGCAGAAGGAGAGCAGACTTCCCACCACCACGCCGACCGTCGGCGCCATACGCAGCACCACAATCCCGAGCAGCACCGTCAACAGCGGGATCAGCGCGTTCAGAATTCCCATAAACAGCGCGGTGACGCTGTGCGCCGCGTAGTAGGCGAGGCTCTGATAAAGCACCATGCCCAGCAGGCCAAGGATCAGCAGCTGCCACCAGGCCTGACGAATTTGCTGGCGGTTGCGCCAGGCACCCGGCAGGACAAAGGGCGTCAGGGTGAGCAGCGCCAGCAGCCAGCGGTAAAAAGAGATCGCTGCCGGATCGATGGCGCCCGCTGAGATTTTGCTGACGATGGCGTTCACTGACCAGATTAAGACCGCCAGCAGGGGAAACAGGGAATTCATGCGTTGACTCAGCTTTGATTAACGAAGCCGGAAGTGTACGCTTGTCGCCTTGCAAACAGATAACGATAAACCGACAACTTCTGGGGCAGACCGGACAGGCTATGATTGAGCGAAAAACCTACTTCTCTCCGCTGGATGCCAATGACCTGCGCTTTTTTTTCCGCTACGAACAGGCCAATGCCCGCACGGAATATCTGCCGCATTCACATCCCTGGGGCCAGGCGATCTTCGTGCGCTGTAATGTTCTGCAAATGCAGGTTGCCGGAGAGCGGCTGCTGACGCCGACCGCCATCCCTATCTGGATCCCGCCGGATGTCGAACACGCCAGCTATAACCACCGGCAGGCGCATTTCCACACGCTGAACATCGCCGCCTCGCTGTGTGACGGTCTGCCGGAACGCGCCTGTTTGCTGAAGGTCAGCCCCGTTGTTCAGACCATCATTGAAGATTGCGCGGCCCGTAAACTGTTGCATCCCGTTTCATCTCCCGACTGGCGGCTGTGTGAAGTGCTGCTGGATCAGCTGCGCCTTGCTGAGGTGCAGCAAAGTTACCTGCCGACCTCCCGTGATAAATACCTGGCGCCGGTGCTGGAAGCGCTGGAACAGGATCCTGCCGATAACCGGTCGCTTGCCCAGTGGGCGCAGCGCGTTTACACCACCGAGCGTACCTTGTCACGACGCTGCCGCAGCGAGCTGGGTATGGCCTTCAGCGAGTGGCGTCAGCGTCTGCGCTTTTTGCATGCGATCTCCCTGCTGGAACAGGGAAAGTCGGTACAGGAAGCGGCGCTGGCGCTCGGCTACAGTTCGGCCTCGGCAATGATCGTTATGTTTCAGCAGCAGTCGGGCACCACGCCGGAGCGTTACCGTCAGCGCGCCCTGACGTAGCGACCGCATCACGAGGCTTATCCCGCCTGCGGGTTTGTGGCAGAATACGGGCCCTCACTGTGACCAGACAGGAATCTGATTGTGAAAATCCTCGTTGATGAAAATATGCCCTATGCCCGGGAGCTGTTCAGCCGTACCGGCACCGTGGTTGCGGTGCCGGGCCGCCCGATTCCCGAAGCTGAGCTGGAGAATGCGGACGGGTTGATGGTGCGTTCGGTCACCAAAGTGAATGCGGCGCTTCTTGAAGGCAAAGGGGTGAAATTTGTCGGTACCGCCACCGCCGGAACCGATCATATTGATGAGGATTTTCTGAAAGCGCAGGGGATCGGTTTTTCTGCCGCCCCTGGCTGTAATGCTATTGCGGTAGTGGAGTATGTTTTCTCCTCTCTGCTGCTGCTGGCGGAGCGGGATGGCTTTGCGCTGCAAGATCGCACGGTCGGTATCGTTGGCGTGGGCAACGTCGGCAGCAGGCTGCAGGCTCGTCTGGAGGCGCTGGGCATCCGTACGCTGTTGTGCGATCCGCCACGCGCAGATCGCGGTGATGACGGGGCGTTCCTGTCGCTGAGCAGCCTGGTGGCGGAGGCGGATATTCTGACTTTCCACACGCCGCTGTTTAACGATGGCGGCTATAAAACGCGGCATCTGGCGGATGAGGCGCTGCTGCGGGCGCTGAAGCCAGGCGCGATCCTGATTAACGCCTGCCGCGGTGCCGTTGTTGATAATACCGCGCTGCTGAAGGTGCTGGCGGAGCGGCGCGATCTGAGCGTGGTGCTGGATGTGTGGGAGCCGGAGCCGGAGCTTTCTCTGCCGCTGCTTGAGAAGGTGGATATCGCTACCGCCCACATCGCGGGCTATACGCTGGAAGGCAAGGCGCGCGGGACAACGCAGGTTTTTGAAGCCTGGACTCGTTTCCTGGGCCAGCCGCAGCAGGTGGCGCTCGACACCCTGCTGCCCGCGCCGGAATTTGGCCGCATCACGCTGCACGGCGAGCTGGATCAGCCAACGCTGAAAAGACTGGTGCATCTGGTGTATGATGTGCGCCGCGACGATGCGCTGCTGCGCAAAGCGGCGGCGATACCGGGCGAGTTTGACCGCCTGCGCAAAAATTATCTTGAGCGTCGCGAATGGTCCTCCCTGCTGGTGCAGTGTGATGATGAGCAGGCCGCCGCGCTGCTGTTGAAGCTGGGCTTCAACGCAACTTTTCATCCAGCGCCTTAACGCTTTGCCGTAAGGACTGGTCGCTATCTTTTTTCTTTCTGGAGTAAACCAACATGTCTGACGGCTGGAATATTGCGCTACTGGGCGCGACAGGCGCAGTAGGGGGAGCTGTACTGGAATTGCTGGCTGAACGCCAGTTCCCGGTTGGTGAGCTGCATTTGCTGGCGAGCGAACGCAGCGCGGGCGAAACCCTGCGTTTTAATCACCACTCATATCTGGTCAACGACGCCAGCGACTTTGACTGGACGCAGGTTCAGCTGGCCTTTTTTGTCGCTGGCCGCGAAGCCTCGGCGCGCTACGCCGAAGAGGCCGCCAATGCGGGCTGCCTGGTGATTGACTCCAGCGACCTGTTTGCGCTGGAGCCGGACGTGCCGCTGGTGGTACCGGACGTTAACCCGCAGGTGCTGGGCGACTACCGTAACCGCAATATCATTAGCGTGGCGGATAGCGTCACCAGCCAGCTCCTCAGCGCCATCAAACCGCTGATCGAGCACGCGGGCCTGGGGCGCCTGCAGGTAACCAGCCTGATCGCCGCCTCTTCACACGGCAAAGCCGCCGTAGATTCGCTGGCGGGAGAAAGCGCCCGTCTGCTGAATGGCCTGCCAGCGGAAGAGACCTTCTTTGGACGTCAGCTGGCCTTTAACATGCTGCCGCTGCTGCCGGACGCCGAGGGCAGCGTGGCGCAGGAACGCCGTCTGGTGGATCAGGTCCGCAAGGTCTTGCAGGATGAAGGCCTGCCGATCGCCGTCTCTACGGTACAGTCGCCGGTGTTTTACGGTAACGCGCAAATTGTCCACATTGAGAACCTGCGCCCGATGTCCGCCGAAGAGGCGCGAGAAGCGCTTTTGCAGGCGGAAGATATCGCGCTGTCAGAGGACGATGATTACCCGACTCAGGTGGGCGATGCGTCCGGCAGCGCGCACCTCAGCCTGGGCTGTCTGCGTAACGATTACGGTATCCCTGAACTGCTTCAGTTCTGGTCGGTGGCCGACAACGTCCGCTACGGCGGCGCGCTGATGGCGGTTAAAACGGCGGAGAAGCTGGTGCAGGAGTATTTTTACTGATGTCAGCCGCAGATTTGCCTGAGCCGCCGGGGATGAAGCTGGCGCTCGGCATTGAATATGATGGCAGCCGTTATTATGGCTGGCAGCGACAGCAGGAAGTGCGCAGCGTCCAGGAAAAGCTGGAAAAAGCGCTGTCGAAGGTCGCCAATCATCCGGTCAGCGTTTTCTGCGCGGGCCGGACGGATGCCGGCGTACACGGCACCGGGCAGGTGGTGCATTTTGAAACCACCTCGCCGCGCAAGGATGCGGCCTGGACGCTGGGCGTCAACGCGAACCTGCCGGATGATATTGCGGTGCGCTGGGTCAAGCCAGTAGTCCAGGAGTTTCACGCCCGCTTCAGCGCGACGGCGCGGCGCTACCGTTATGTGATCTACAATCGCCGCCTGCGCCCCGCCATTCTGCACGGCGGGGTGACGCATTTTTACCATCCTCTGGATGCGGAAAAAATGCAGCGCGCCGGTCAGTGCCTGCTGGGAGAAAACGATTTTACCTCGTTTCGGGCGGTGCAGTGCCAGTCGCGAACGCCGTGGCGCAACGTGATCCATCTTAACGTGAGCCGTCTGGGCGCCTACGTGGTCGTGGATATTAAGGCGAATGCCTTTGTGCACCATATGGTGCGAAATATTGTGGGCAGCCTGATGGAAATAGGCTGTGGGAATAAGCCAGAGAACTGGATGGCTGAACTGCTGGCGGCAAAAGATCGCACGCTGGCTGCCGCAACCGCGAGAGCCGAAGGGCTTTATCTGGTGGCGGTTGATTATCCTGAACACTATGACTTACCACGTCCACCGATGGGGCCGCTGTTCCTCGGGGATTAATCCTGGCTGAAGTACTAAGGAAAGAAGCATGGAAATGATTCACACCGTGATCGATTTTATTCTGCACATTGATGTCCATTTACAGGCAATGGTTGCGCAGTACGGCGTCTGGATTTATGCCATTCTGTTCCTTATCTTGTTCTGCGAGACAGGGTTAGTGGTCACGCCTTTCCTGCCGGGAGACTCTCTGCTGTTTGTCGCCGGTGCGCTCGCGGCTATCCCGGACAGCGCGCTGAACGTCCATGTGATGGTGGTCCTGTTGTGCATCGCGGCGATCCTTGGCGATGCGGTGAACTACACCATCGGCAGGCTGTTTGGCGATAAGCTGTTCAGTAACCCGGACTCGAAAATCTTCCGCCGCAGCTACCTTGATAAAACGCACGAATTTTACGAGCGTCACGGCGGGAAAACGATTATTCTTGCGCGCTTCGTGCCAATCGTCCGCACCTTTGCGCCGTTTGTCGCCGGGATGGGCAAAATGTCCTATCGCCATTTCGCCTTCTATAACGTGACGGGGGCGTTGATTTGGGTTCTGCTGTTTTCCTACGCCGGTTATTTCTTTGGTAATTTGCCGGCAATCCAGGAAAACCTTCACTACCTGATCGTGGGGATAATCCTGGTGTCAATACTGCCTGGCGTGATAGAAGTGCTGCGCCACCGGCGTGCGGCGAAGCAGCAGAAAACGCAGTAAAACATCGCTAAACTGCCCTCCGGCCACCAGATTTTTATCCAAAGTCCCGGATGGTTATGGTTTAATGAGCGACATTTATGGTCCGTGCCGCAGCATGCGGCGCGGAAAAAGAAAAACTGGTTTCACCAGGTTCAAACAGAAAGGTCATCAATGAGCTGGATTGAACGAATTCTCAATAAGAGCACTATTACCCCATCGCGCAAGGCCAGCATTCCGGAAGGGGTCTGGACCAAATGTGACAGCTGTGGTCAGGTACTTTACCGCGCCGAGCTGGAGCGTAATCTGGAAGTCTGCCCGAAATGCGATCACCACATGCGCATGCACGGACGCGATCGCCTGCACAGCGTGCTGGATGAAGGGTCGATGGTTGAGCTGGGCAGCGAGCTGGAGCCGAAAGATCTGCTCAAATTCCGGGATTCCAAAAAGTATAAAGATCGTCTGGTCGCCGCGCAAAAAGATACCGGCGAGAAAGACGCGCTGATCGTTATGAAAGGCACGCTGCACGGCATGCCTGTCGTGGCGGCGGCGTTTGAATTCGCCTTTATGGGTGGCTCCATGGGCTCCGTCGTAGGCGCGCGTTTCGTTCGCGCCGTCGAGCAGGCGCTGGAAGATAACTGCCCGATGATCTGCTTCTCCGCCTCCGGCGGCGCCCGTATGCAGGAAGCGCTTCAGTCGCTGATGCAGATGGCGAAGACCAGCGCGGCGCTGGCCAAGATGCAGGAGCGCGGACTGCCTTATATCTCCGTGCTGACTGACCCGACCATGGGCGGCGTGTCGGCGAGCTTTGCGATGCTGGGCGATCTGAATATTGCTGAACCGAAAGCGCTGATCGGCTTTGCCGGCCCGCGCGTGATTGAGCAGACCGTCCGCGAGAAGCTGCCGCCGGGCTTCCAGCGCAGCGAGTTCCTGATTGAGAAGGGCGCGATCGATATGATCGTGCGCCGTCCGATCATGCGCTTCAAGCTGGCCAGTATTCTGGCGAAGATGATGAATCTGCCTGCGCCGCAGGAAGAGATCCTGAGCGAAGCCGTTGACGACGACCCCTCACAGAGCCACGAGGCCTGACCGAGATCGAAAGGGCGAAAGCCCTTTCACCAATGCACCGTAACGCAGTGAACGGGACACATGGATAATCTTCCTCAAGCCACGTCGCCTCTGGTCACGTGGCTTCATTATCTTGAGAATCTGCATTCTCAGGCTATCGAACTCGGGCTGGCCCGCGTTCAACGCGTGGCTGACGCGCTGGATCTGCTGACGCCTGCTCCCTTCGTTTTCACCGTCGCCGGCACCAACGGCAAAGGCACCACCTGTCGTACGCTGGAGACGCTGCTGATGGCGGCAGGATATCGCGTCGGCGTATTCAGTTCTCCCCATCTTTTGCGCTATACCGAACGCGTACGCATTCAGGACGAAGAGTTGCCCGAAGCCGATCACACCGCCTCATTTGCGGAGATTGAAGCCGGACGGGGAGAGACGTCACTCACCTATTTTGAATATGGCATGCTTTCCGCGCTCTGGCTGTTTAAGCGGGCGAAACTGGATGTGGTCATTCTGGAAGTGGGGCTGGGCGGGCGGCTGGATGCGACCAACATTGTGGACGCTGATGTCGCTGTTGTCACCAGTATTGCCCTCGACCATACCGACTGGCTGGGGCCGGATCGCGACAGCATTGGCCGTGAGAAGGCGGGCATCTTCCGCAGCGGAAAACCTGCCGTGGTAGGGGAGCCTGATATGCCCTCAACGATCGCCGATGTCGCCGACTCAGTGGGCGCGCAGCTGCTGAAGCGTGGCCGTGACTGGTCATTCAGCGTTAGCGATGAAGGCTGGGCGTTCAGCGATTCACAGGGTACGCTCAGCGGACTGCCGCTGCCGCAGGTGCCGCTGCCTAACGCCGCCACCGCGCTGGCGGCATTGCGGGTATCGGATCTGCGGGTGGATGAGACCCTCATCCGGCAATGGCTTGATAAGGCGATTCTGCCGGGGCGTTTCCAGACCGTCTCGCAGTCACCGCGCGTTATCCTTGATGTGGCGCATAACCCGCACGCGGCGGCATACCTGGCTGGCCGCCTTAGCGCCCTGCCAAAAACCGGCAAGGTGCACGCGGTGGTGGGGATGCTGCATGATAAAGACATCGCCGGTACACTGGCCTGCCTGCTACCGGAAGTTGACCAGTGGTACTGCGCGCCGCTGGCGGGACCGCGTGGCGCGACCGCAGAGGAACTGTTAACGCATCTGCCGCAGGCGCAGGCTTTCACCAGCGTTGCCGCCGCTTACCAGCATGCGCTGTTGCAGGCTGAAGAGCGGGACGTGGTAATAGTATGTGGTTCATTCCACACGGTAGCGCAGGTAATGGAAACGATGGAAACGGAGAAGGGCAGTGGCAAGTAAGTTTCAAAACCGTTTAGTCGGCACCATCATTATCGTGGCGCTGGGCGTGATTATTCTGCCCGGCCTGCTGGATGGTAAGAAAAAGCATTATAAAGAGGAGTTCGCGGCCATTCCGCTGGTGCCGAAGCCCGGCGATCAGCAGGAGACTGACATGGTACCGCCGGTCACCCAGTCGCTCCCGGCACATCCTCCGGCCAGCCTGGCGCCTGAGGGAAGCGGTAACGACAATCCGTCGCGGGCGGAGAGCGGCTCGAATGCGCCGCACTCCTCTAACCAGCCGACGGTAGTTACGCCGCCGCCGGTACAGCAATCCCGGCCTGAGCCTGAACCTGTTAAGAAACCGGCACCTGCTGCACAGCCTAAACCGCAGCAGCCTAAGCCGGTGGAAAAACCGACTCCCGTGGAAAAGCCGAAGCCTCAGCCTAAGCCGGAAACGGCGCCGGTAGAGCGTGAAAGCGCACCGACGGGCCAGGCCTGGGTCGTGCAGCTTGGCGCGCTGAAAAATGCCGCCAAAGTCGATGAGATCGTGGCGAAGCTGCGCCTCTCAGGCTACCGGGCCTTTACCGTGCCGGCTTCTCCCGTGCAGGGGCAAATCACCCGTATTTACGTCGGGCCGGATGCCTCAAAAGCCAAATTGCAGGGGTCCATTGGTGAGCTGAAAGGTCTTTCCGGACTGAGCGGCGTGATAAAGCCTTATAGCGTTCGCTAACGGTTCCGGCACGCTTTTCGCGTCCCGATCGGGGCGCGATACTTTATTGAGAGGCTGTGCCTGTTACTGTGAAAGTTACAGCCTTTCATTCCCCATTAAGCTTTCTCATGGTCAGTGTAAAATAGCGCGCTGGCAGGTGTTAAGTTAATGTAAATCAGGCGGTTGTTTTTTCCGCAGGTCAGGTGCTCTCAGCCTGTCCGGCTGGAGAGCAAACGCCGTTTTTTTAAGCAAGGCGTTTTAATTAAACGGGAAAGGGAAAACGGTACGCAAACGTTTTCTTTTTCTGTTAGAATTCGCCCCGAACTGGATGCAGAAGAGTTCATGGTCTGGATAGATTACGTCATTATTGCGGTTATCGGTTTTTCGGCTCTGGTCAGCCTGATCCGGGGGTTCGTCCGGGAAGCATTATCCCTCGTTACCTGGGGTTGCGCATTCTTTGTCGCCAGTCATTACTACAGCTTTCTTGCCGTCTGGTTTACAGGTTTTGAAGACGAACTGGTTCGAAATGGCATCGCCATTGCGGTGTTGTTCATTGCCACGCTGTTAGTCGGGGCAATCGTCAACTACGTGATTGGGTCGCTGGTTGAAAAAACCGGCCTGTCGGGTACCGACAGGGTACTGGGAGTCTGTTTCGGGGCATTACGCGGCGTGCTGATCGTATCAGCCATTCTGTTTTTCCTCGACACATTCACCGGCTTTTCCAAAAGCCCGGACTGGCAGCAGTCCCAGCTCGTTCCCCAGTTCAGTTATGTTATCAGGTGGTTTTTTGACTACCTGCAAAGCACGTCGAGTTTTTTACCCCGGTAATCGAGCCGGGGTTGCGGCTTATGAGGATATGACAACATGTGCGGTATTGTCGGGATCGCCGGTTTTATGCCGGTCAACCAGTCGATTTATGACGCGTTAACGGTGCTTCAGCACCGTGGGCAGGATGCGGCGGGCATCGTCACTATTGATGCCTTAAACTGCTTCCGCCTGCGTAAAGCAAACGGACTGGTCAGCGATATTTTTGAAGCCCGCCATATGCAGCGTTTGCAGGGCAATATGGGGATTGGCCACGTGCGCTATCCTACAGCGGGAAGCTCCAGCGCTTCCGAAGCGCAGCCTTTCTACGTCAACTCGCCTTACGGCATTACGCTTGCGCACAACGGCAACCTGACCAACGCTCACGAACTGCGTAAGCAGCTGTTCGAAAGCGGCCGTCGTCATGTCAACACCACCTCAGATTCTGAGATCCTGCTGAATATCTTCGCGGTTGAGCTGGATCGCTTTCAGCACTACCCGCTGGAAGCCGAAAACGTTTTTGCGGCCGTTGCGGCGGTGCATCAGCAGGTTCGCGGCGCTTACGCCTGCGTGGCCATGATCATCGGCCACGGCCTGGTGGCTTTCCGCGATCCTAACGGCATTCGTCCGCTGGTGATTGGCAAGCGCGGCATGCAGGATGGCCGCAGTGAATATATGGTGGCCTCCGAAAGCGTGGCGCTGGATACGCTCGGCTTTGAATTCCTGCGCGACGTCGCGCCAGGCGAAGCGGTCTACGTCACCGAGAAAGGGCAGCTGTTTACGCGTCAGTGCGCGGAAAACCCGAAATGCAATCCCTGCCTGTTTGAGTACGTCTATTTTTCCCGCCCGGACTCGTTCCTGGACAAAATCTCCGTCTACAGCGCCCGCGTCCGTATGGGCACCAAGCTGGGCGAGAAAATTGCCCGCGAGTGGGAAGATCTGGATATCGATGTGGTCATTCCGATCCCGGAAACCTCCTGCGATATCGCGCTGGAGATGGCCCGCATTCTGGATAAGCCTTACCGTCAGGGTTTCGTTAAAAACCGCTACGTGGGCCGTACCTTTATTATGCCGGGCCAGCATCAGCGCCGCAGCGCCGTCAGGCGCAAGCTGAACGCCAACCGCGCGGAGTTTCGTGATAAGAACGTGCTGCTGGTGGATGATTCTATCGTTCGCGGCACCACCTCTGAGCAGATCATTGAGATGGCCCGCGAAGCCGGCGCGAAGAAAGTCTATCTCGCCTCCGCCGCGCCGGAAATCCGCTTCCCGAACGTCTATGGCATCGATATGCCAAGCGCGACGGAACTGATCGCCCACGGCCGCGAAGTGGAAGAGATCCGCCAGCTGATTGGCGCAGATGCGCTGATTTTCCAGGACCTCAGTGACCTTATCGACGCCGTTCGTGAAGAGAATCCGGATATCGCTCAGTTTGAGTGCTCGGTCTTCAACGGGGTTTACGTCACCAAAGATGTCGATCAGCAGTATCTTGAATATCTGCAGTCGCTGCGCAATGACGATGCCAAAGCGATGGCTCGTCAGAACGAAGTGGAAAATCTGGAAATGCACAACGAAGGTTAATACCCTTAACGGTGTGTCAGCAGGTATGATGGGCTGGAAGCGATTCCGGCCCATTTCTTTTTTGGCCCGCCGGTTTTGCGGGCCCTTTTCGTCTTTAACAGCGCAGGTTTATTATGAAAAAACTCATTATCGGCATCTCAGGCGCCAGCGGCGTGATTTACGGCGTACGCGCGTTGCAGATCCTGCAGCAGGTCAGCGGGGTGGAGACCCATCTGGTAATGAGTCAGGCGGCGCGGCAGACGCTGGCGCTGGAGAGCGATTACTCCGTGCGTGACGTGCAGGCGATGGCCGATGTGGTGCATGACGTGCGCGATATTGCCGCCAGCATCTCTTCCGGTTCGTTTAAAACCGAAGGGATGATGATTTTACCCTGCTCGATGAAAACCCTGTCGGGCATCGTGCACAGCTATACGGATGGACTGCTGACCCGCGCCGCCGACGTGGTGCTGAAGGAGCGCCGCCGTCTGGTGCTGTGCGTACGTGAAACCCCGCTGCATTTAGGACATCTGCGCATGATGACTACCGCCGCCGAGCTGGGTGCGATCATTATGCCGCCGGTACCCGCCTTTTATCATCGCCCCGACAACATTATGGATATTGTCGATCAGACCGTGAACCGCGTGCTCGATCAGTTTGATATCACTCTTGAAGACGATCTTTTTACGCGCTGGGAAGGTGCAGACCCCCGAAGTTAAGGCACCAATAGGGTGCATTAACGGGGGCTGGATCGCTTTTCGTGCATCCAGTGCACCAAAATGCAACATTGTTGCCGCTCCGGTGATACAAAGCTGCTATAAATTTCCTACCTTTCCGGAAGCAAATCCCATCGTTACACCCGCTTTCCGGATTGCACAGCGGCGGGGCGGTCATTTGTAAAAGTGGCATGAAACCTGCAACCCAGAACTGTTCGTACTGCGCTCAAAACATCACGACGTAAATAATAAAAACTATCTCCGAGGGTAAATTATGAAAAAGCAGGTCCTGGCACTCTCTTTACTGCTGGCTGTCGCGGGCGCCAGCAGCGCCTATGCTGCCGTGCCAAAAACGCTTCGTATCGGCACCGATCCTACCTACGCACCCTTTGAATCAAAAAATGCCCAGGGTGAGCTGGTCGGCTTCGATATCGATCTGGCTAATGAGATCTGTAAGCGCATTGAGACTAAATGTACCTATGTTGAAAGCGATTTCGATGCGCTGATCCCATCGCTTAAAGCTAAGAAAATTGATGCCATCATCTCTTCGCTCTCCATCACCGAAAAGCGCCAGCAGGAGATCGCCTTCTCTGAAAAACTCTATGCGGCAAATGCCCGCCTGATTGCGCCGAAGGGCTCAAAAATCGAGCCGTCGCTGGCCTCGCTGAAGGGGAAAACCATCGGCCTGCTTCAGGGCACCACGCAGGAAACTTATGCTAACCAGCACTGGCGTCCGGAAGGCGTTACCATCACGCCTTACGCTAACCAGGATCTGGTTTATCAGGATCTGACCGCGGGACGTATCGACGCGGCATTCCAGGATGAAGTGGCCGCCAGCGAAGGTTTCCTCAAGCAGCCTGTCGGCAAAGATTATGCTTTTGCCGGCCCGGCGGTAAAAGATGAGCAAATCTTTGGCGTGGGGACCGGCATGGGCATGCGTAAAGATGACACTGAGCTGAAAGCCGCTATCGATAAAGCTTTTGCATCAATGCGTGAAGACGGCACCTACGATAAGTTAGCGAAAAAGTATTTCGACTTTGACGTCTACGGCGGTTAAGAAAACCTGTCATGGGCGCTGTCCGGCTGCGGCCGGCGGCGCCCGTTTTATCCCGCCGTTTGTGGATAAAACGCGAAATCCCGGGAATAATTTGCTGATAAAGCGGCTGCGCCGGACGGGCAGGCTGCACGTCCGGGTGCCGGAAGCCGCATCCTGACGGCGGGGACGAGCCGGTATGGTGCAGGAGATTATGCTTCGGCACGTACGGCCTGGGGTTATCAGCCGTCTGAAGACAGGACATTTTTATGCTGTATGGATATTCTGAAGTTATCTTTAAAGGCGCGGTGGTCACGCTTGAGCTGGCGCTCAGCTCGGTACTGCTCGCCGTTGTGCTTGGCTTAATCGGGGCCGGGGCCAAACTCTCCAGCAGTCGTTTACTCAGGGTCATCTTCAATGGCTATACCACTCTGATCCGCGGCGTGCCGGACCTGGTGCTGATGCTGCTGATTTTCTACGGACTGCAAATCGCGCTTAACCAGGTGACCGAAATGCTTGGCGTCGGGCAGTTTAATATCGACCCGATGGCCGCCGGTATCATCACGCTGGGGTTTATCTACGGCGCCTACTTTACCGAAACCTTCCGGGGCGCCTATATGGCGGTGCCGGGTGGGCAAATTGAGGCGGCCACGGCGTTTGGCTTTACCTCATCGCAAACCTTCAGACGCATTCTTTTTCCTGGCATGATGCGCTACGCGCTGCCGGGCATCGGCAATAACTGGCAGGTCATTCTCAAATCCACGGCGCTGGTCTCGCTGCTGGGTCTGGAAGATGTGGTGAAGGCGACGCAGCTGGCGGGGAAAAGTACCTGGCAGCCGTTCTATTTTGCGCTGGTCGCAGGCGTTATTTACCTCATTTTCACCACGATCTCCAACGGCGTTCTGTGGTGGCTTGAACGGCGTTACAGCGTGGGCGTGAGAAGGGCAGATTTATGATCGAGATTATACAGGAATACTGGAAGGCGCTGCTCTGGAGTGACGGCTACCGCTTTACCGGGGTTGCCATTACGCTCTGGCTGCTGATCCTCTCCGTGGTGCTGGGTGGCTGTCTGGCAGTGCTGCTCTCAATCGCCCGCGTCTCCCCCATTAAAGCGGTGCGCTTTCCAGTCTGGCTTTTTACCTACATCTTCCGCGGTACGCCGCTCTATGTGCAGCTGCTGGTCTTTTACTCCGGCATGTACACGCTGGAAATCGTTAAGGGCAACGACCTGCTTAACGCGTTCTTCCGCAGCGGCCTGAACTGTACGCTGCTGGCGCTGACGCTCAATACCTGCGCCTACACCACTGAAATCTTTGCGGGCGCTATCCGAAGCGTGCCGCACGGTGAAATTGAGGCGGCGCGGGCCTATGGTTTCTCCACCTTTAAGCTTTACCGTTGCATCATCATGCCGTCGGCGCTGCGCACTGCGCTGCCCGCCTACAGTAATGAAGTGATCCTGATGCTGCACTCCACGGCGCTGGCGTTTACCGCCACGGTGCCGGATTTGCTGAAGGTGGCGCGTGATATCAACTCCGCGACCTATCAACCCTTTATCGCCTTCAGTCTGGCAGCAGTGCTGTATCTGATTATCTCTTATGTGTTGATTAGTCTGTTCCGTCTGGCGGAAAAACGCTGGCTGGCACACGTTAAACCCAGGGCTCACTGAGTAGAAATATGGACGAAATTAAATTAAGCGTCACCGACCTGCATAAGCGTTACGGTGAACATGAAGTTCTTAAGGGCGTTTCGCTACGGGCAGTGGCTGGCGACGTGATCAGCATTATCGGATCGTCCGGTTCGGGGAAAAGTACCTTTTTGCGCTGTATTAATTTCCTGGAAAAGCCCAGTGAAGGCGCAATTTCCGTTAATAATCACAATATCAGCCTGGTCCGTGATAGCGACGGACAGCTGAAGGTATCGGATAAGGAGCAGCTGCGCGAGCTGCGCACCAGCCTGACGATGGTGTTTCAGCACTTTAATCTCTGGAGCCATATGACGGTGCTGCAGAACGTGATGGAAGCGCCGATGCAGGTGCTGGGCCTGAGCAAGAGCGAGGCGCGCGAACGCGCAATCCGCTATCTGGATAAGGTGGGTATTGATGAGCGCGCCCGCGCAAAATATCCGGTGAACCTGTCCGGCGGCCAGCAGCAGCGCGTCTCTATCGCCCGTGCGCTGGCGATGGAACCAGAGGTGCTGCTGTTTGATGAGCCGACCTCGGCGCTCGATCCTGAGCTGGTGGGCGAGGTGCTGCGCATTATGCAGAAACTGGCCGAAGAGGGGAAAACCATGGTGGTGGTGACCCACGAGATGGAGTTCGCCCGTCACGTCTCCAGCCACGTCATTTTCCTGCATCAGGGGAAAATTGAAGAGGAAGGAACGCCCGCCGAGCTGTTCGACAGCCCCAAAAGCCCCCGTCTGCAGCAGTTTCTCAAAGGATCTCTGAAGTAAACCAGCGCCCGCGTCGCGATGACGCGGGCGGATCAGGATTCGTTCAGTAGCCGCATTGCGCTGGCTTCATCGGTTACCAGTCCCGATACCCAGCCGCCACGCAGCGCGGCATGGATCGCCGGATATTTTCGTTCGCCGCCAGCAAAACCGATAATATGACGTGACGTCTGACTCTCCAGCGTGACGCTGGTGAGCAGCGTGTCGGTCTCGCCGTAGAGTCTCAGTCTGCTCTTTTATGCCGGATACAATTCAGGATACCGCGGAGTCTTGCGGTAACCTCGCACTAAAAAGCATGGAGAGCTTACCGCTCCCCGTTGCTTTCCTAAGTTTTGACCACATCCTGAAGCGCTTTCTGGAGATCGTACCAGCGGAAGCCGAACCCTGAAGCCTCCAGCCGCTTCGGCAGCACATGCTGACCGCCCAGTACCAGCACCGCGGATTCGCCCATCATCAGCTTGATGGCGCTGGCAGGCGTACGCATAAAGGCCGGACGGTGCATGACGTGACCGAGAAGGGCGGCGAACTGTTCGTTGCGTACGGCATAGGGCGCCACCATATTAAACGGGCCGCGCAGGGATTTATTGTCCAGCAACCAGAGGATTGCATTCACCATGTCATCGAGATGTATCCAGGGCATATACTGTTTGCCGCTGCCAATCGGGCCGCCGATGCCAAGCTTAAAAGGCAGCTTCATTTTGCTCAGCGCGCCGCCCGATTTTGCCAGCACCACGCCGGTCCGCAGCAGGCAAACACGGGTGCGTTCGCTTTCAGCAGCGGCCGCCAGCGCTTCCCAGTGTGCGCAGAGATGATGCGTGAATTCATCGTGCCCCGGCTCTTCCTCCGTCAGGACCAGCTCCCCCGTGTCGCCATAGTAGCCCGTCGCTGAACCGGAAATAAATACCGAAGGTGGCGTAGTGCTGGCGTGGATAAGCGTGGTGATGCGTTCGGTGATTTGCCAGCGGCTTTCGCAAAGCAGGCGCTTCTGCTGCTCGTTCCAGCGCTTGTCAGCAATAGGCTCTCCCGCCAGGTTGATCACGGCATCAATCCCGTTCAGATCGCGCTGTTGATCGAGCCCTGACCAGAGCGACACGCTTTCATCCAGCTTGCTGCGGGCTTCGGCCACATCGCGGGTGACAACGCTAACGCTGTCGCCACGCTGTAACAGTCGTGGGATAAGATGGCTGCCAATCAGGCCTGTGCCGCCCGTCAGTAAAATGTGCATAGCGAATATCCTTGAGAAGTAAAAAACCAACAGCCTCTATTCAGCTTAGGTGATAAAAAAGGGTCACGCTGTGATGCCATTCTTTCTCCTTATCCCCCTTAATCTGACAACGCATGACTTTCCCGATTACCGCCATTGCCTTCCGGCCTGAAAATGGGTAAATAAGAGGCAGATGCTGTATCGCGAGGAGCTGAGGATGAATTACCCGAATATCACGCTGTGGTCAGATGCCTGTTTTTACAGTCCGTATGTGATGTCAGTGTTTGTCGCGCTCAGTGAGAAAGGCGTTCCCTTCTCGCTACAGCCTGTCGATCTGGCCCGTCATGAACAGCTTGGCGCCGGCTACGGCGAAATCTCCCTGACCCAGCGGGTTCCGACCCTGCAAATTGATGATTTTTTCCTTTCCGAATCTTCAGCGATTACAGAATATCTTGAAGATCGCTTTCCCGCGCCGGCGTTTGAGCGCCTTTACCCGCTGGAAGCGGA
The DNA here is from genome assembly GCA_050410775.1 of Pantoea sp. FN060301. GTDB lineage: Bacteria > Pseudomonadota > Gammaproteobacteria > Enterobacterales > Enterobacteriaceae > Erwinia. The sequence goes on along the minus strand of CP191229.1, from coordinate 2,789,825 downwards.
GAAACGGGGCAGGGCCCGGGAGATTCAGGCCTGGCTGCGGAGTGATTTGATCGCGCTGCGCCAGGAGCGGCCAACGGAAGTGCTGTTTGCTGGCGCAGCCTTTCCGCCGCTGAGCGAAGCCGCACGGCGTGCCGCGGACAAGCTGATTGCGGGCGTGGAGCGGCTTCTGCCGTCAGGCCAACAGAACCTCTTCGGCGAATGGTCTGTTGCCGATACGGATCTGGCGGTGATGGTAAACCGGCTGGTGCTACATGGCGATCCCGTTCCTGAGCGGGTGGCCGGTTACGCCCATTTTCAGTGGCAGCGCGCATCGGTTCAGCTTTGGCTGTCTGAATCGTCACACTCCCAGAACCGATCACACTGAGAGATTATTATTATCGGCCGGCCCGTGGCACACTGTGCGGGCATCAACAGACAAGCGCTTAAGCGCCAATACTAATAAGGGTTACGGATGGTGGAGCAAGATCGCGGCACGGAGTGGGTGGATATCGTTAACGAAGATAACGAGGTCATCGCACAGTCCAGTCGCGCGCAAATGCGGGCAGAGTGTTTGCGTCATCGCGCAACTTATATCGTGGTACATGACGGTATGGGGAAAATTCTGGTTCAGCGCCGCACCGGCACGAAAGATTTTATGCCGGGTATGCTGGATGCGACCGCCGGCGGCGTCGTGCAGAGCGGAGAGGAGATGCTGGAGTCAGCGCGGCGTGAAGCGGAAGAGGAACTTGGCATTGCCGCTGTCCCTTTTGCCGAACATGGGCTGTTCTACTTTGAGGATCGTCACTGTCGTGTCTGGGGCGGCTTGTTCAGCTGCGTATCGCACGGGCCCTTCGCTATGCAGGAAGAGGAAGTGGATGAAATATTCTGGCTTACGCCGGAAGAGATCACCGCACGCTGCGATGAGTTCACTGACGATTCGCTGAAGGCGCTGTCGCTCTGGCTGAGCCGCAACAGCGAGCAGGGGCGTTCAGCCGTTGCCGCACAAGCCTAGCGCAGTACCATTAGCCGCTGTCGTCCGCCGCTTACCGGGTCGGCACGCGAACAGAACAGGCCCGGCTTTACTGCCCCTCTGGCGGGTCTGAGTTAACCTTGTTACTGCCTGAATAGCGTTGCTGTTGCAGGATCTTGCTAAGGCCAGTGGCATGCATTAAGCGGGCAGTCCAAAAAAAGCGCCCCTACCTGATGGTGGGGGCGCTTGTGATTTAAGCGTCGGTAATGCGGGCGTTACTTAGCGCGTTTCATGGTGCGTTTCATGGCGAACATTCACCTGAACGGGCTGCGTTTTACGACCCAGTTTACCCATAAAGCCTGCAATCACTGCTTCAACTAACAGGACAATCAGGGCATACCAGCTGGCTTTAGCGGTCGCAGCGGCGGCGGCATCAGCAGCTTCACGTGCTTTTTGCTCGGCCTGTTTTTTCATTTCCTGATACTGCTGATACGCCTGCTGATAGCTTTGCTGCGTCTGGGCAACAATCTGATCGACTTCCTGATCGCTTTTACCGGTACGCGCTTTGATAATATTTTTCAGCGCTTCAAGGTCAGCGGCCTGAAGCGTGGATTCATTACGCTGAACAACCCCTTTAAACCAGCTTGCTAAATCAGTGTCTGCCGATTGCTGATCCATGGCGGTATCTTCAGCCTGGTCCTGAGCTACGTTCGTTTCGCGGTTAGCATCCTGTTGCAGGTTCTCTGGCTGCAGTTCAGGTTTGCCAGTCTGACGCAGTGTTGTCTCCAGCTCATTCTGAATATTGCCCAAATCGATATTATTTTCCTGGAGTTTTTCCTTCGCTGCCTGAGTCACAGAAGGGGCCATCGCGGAAATGCCGTTACCCAGCAGGCTGAAGCCGGAACCGATCACATTCGCCGTACCGCTGACCGCAGCGCTGAGCATGCTGAAAGCCAGCCAGACACAAATCAGCGTATTGACCGCCCACATCAGCAGGCCATGCAGCGCACCTTCGCGCTGCGCCAGCCGGCCGGTAACAAAAGCCCCGACGGCGACGGAAATTAACATACTTAAGCCGGTCCAGATGGTGGCGCCGGTACCCATGCCCTCAAGAGGATTTTGCTCTTTCAGCGGATCAATGGTCGTCGCGCCTATCGCGGTGCCGAGGATCGATAACAGAAGATAAATAACGGTGGAAATGATGACACCGGCAAATACGGCGCTCCACGAAATACGCTTTAGCGGCGTGCCGCTGTTTATTTCGTTATACGCTGGATGAATTTGATTTTCGCTCATCGCACAGACTCCCTTACTGATAGTTATTCACAATATTATTAATGACTTTGATTACCATACCCTGCTGATGATAAGCCTAGTTCTGGTCAGTTATTTCTACCAGGAAATAAAGTAATTCATCATAAATTGATGAAAATATTGGATTTAATATGAAGGGAAAAACCGGGGAATGGACGGAATGCTTTATTAAACGACCGGAAAGCTATCTCATTGTTATTTTTTGAGCGGGATAAAGAGGTTATTTCAGGTTAAAAAAAAGCGGATCTCGGGATCCGCTTTTGTAGGCATTTAACGAACTGGCTTACGCATCAGCCTGTTTTGACTGAATAGCGGTCAGGGCGATGGTATAGACGATATCGTCAACCAGCGCGCCGCGTGACAGGTCATTAACCGGTTTACGCATACCCTGAAGCATTGGTCCGATAGAGATCAGATCGGCAGAGCGCTGTACCGCTTTATAGGTGGTGTTACCGGTGTTCAGGTCGGGGAAGATGAACACGGTAGCACGGCCGGCAACCGGTGAGTCCGGTGCCTTGGATTTGGCGACGTCAGCCATGATGGCGGCGTCGTACTGCAGCGGGCCGTCGATAACCAGGTCGGGTCGTTTTTCCTTGGCGATGCGCGTCGCTTCACGCACTTTTTCCACGTCGCTGCCGGCACCGGAGTTGCCGGTCGAGTAGGAGATCATCGCCACGCGCGGCTCAATACCGAAGGCCGTTGCGGAATCGGCGGACTGAATAGCGATTTCGGCCAGCTGTTCCGGGTTTGGATCCGGATTGATTGCGCAGTCGCCATAGACCAGTACCTGCTCAGGCAGGAGCATAAAGAAGATGGAGGAGACCAGCGAACTGTTTGGTGCGGTCTTAATCAGCTGTAGCGGAGGACGGATCGTGTTCGCCGTGGTGTGCACGGCACCGGAAACCAGCCCGTCCACTTCACTGCGCTCCAGCATCATGGTGCCGAGCATCACATTGTCTTCCAGCTGCTCGCGGGCAACTACTTCGGTCATCCCTTTACTCTTACGCAGCTCCACCAGGCGGGCGACATAGTTTTCGCGCACCGCTTCCGGATCCACAATCTCAATACCGGCGCCCAGCTCGACGCCCTGTACTGCCGCGACGCGCTGAATTTCTTCAGGGTTGCCCAGCAAAATACAGGTAGCGATGCCGCGTTCGGCACAGATCGCGGCGGCTTTCACCGTACGCGGTTCGTCGCCTTCAGGCAGCACAATGCGTTTACCGGCCTGGCGGGCCAGCTCGGTCAGCTGGTAGCGGAAGGCAGGTGGAGAGAGACGACGGCTGCGTTCTGACGCGGCGGTAAGCGATTCCACCCAGTCGGAGTCGATATGACTGGCCACATACTCCTGCACGCGCTCAACGCGCTGCGTATCGTCGCTGGGCACTTCCAGATTGAAGCTTTGCAGGCTGAGTGAGGTCTGCCAGGTGTTAGTTTTCACCATAAATACCGGCAGGCCGGTGGCGAAGGCGCGTTCGCACAGCTTGCGGATCGGCTCATCAATCTGATAGCCGCCGGTCAGCAGGATGGCGCCGATTTCCACGCCGTTCATGGCAGCAAGGCAGGCGGCAACCAGCACATCAGGACGGTCTGCGGAGGTGACGAGCAGCGAGCCCGGGCGGAAGTGCTCCAGCATATGCGGCAGACTGCGTGCGCAGAAAGTGACTGATTTCACGCGGCGCGTGGCAATGTCGCCTTCGTTGATCACTTCAGCGTTGAGATGGCGGCACATATCAATGGCGCGCGTGGCAATCAGCTCAAAGCTCCAGGGTACGCAGCCAAGCACCGGCAGCGGGCTGTTGGCAAACAGCTGCTTCGGATCGACGTTGGCGACGCTGGCCTTGTTGGAGTCATCAAAGATCTCGGAGAGATCGGGACGGGTACGCCCCTGTTCATCAACCGGCGCGTTCAGCTTGTTAATGATGACGCCGGTGATGTTTTTATTCTTGCTGCCGCCAAAGCTGCTCTGGGTAACTTCAATGCGCTCTTTCAGCTGTGCAGGCGAGTCGTTGCCGAGCGCGGTAACGAACACGATTTCTGCGTTCAGCGTTTTGGCAATTTCATAGTTCAGCGACGAGGCGAACTGATGTTTACGGGTAGGCACCAGGCCCTCAACCAGTACCACTTCCGCGTCTTTGGTATTTTCGTGATAGCGCTTGATGATCTCTTCCATCAGCACATCCTGCTGGTTTGACCCCAGCAGCGATTCTACGCGACTCATCGGCAGCGGTTCGGCCGCCGGGATTGAGGAGTTTTTACGGATGATATTAGTGGTTTGATCGGGCGCATCGCCGCCTGCGCGCGGCTGGGCGATAGGCTTGAACACGCTGAGGCGCACGCCTTTGCGTTCCATGGCGCGAATGACGCCGAGGCTGATACTGGTGAGACCGACGCTGGTGCCGGTCGGGATTAACATAATGGTACGAGACACGGTTAACCTCGATAAATAGAATTGCGTGGTGTCAGAAACAACTCCGCCAGCCTGAGCTGACGGAGAAGACTTACTTATGCGGTCAGACGGCTTGCGTCTCTGGCGATAACCAACTCTTCATTGGTTGGGATAACCACCGCCGGACGGGTACCTTCCTTATTGATAAAGCCAGCTTTGCCGAAGCGGGCGGCCAGATTGCGCTCATGATCCACTTCAAAACCGAGCAGGCCCAGTTTTGCCAGCGTCAGTTCACGCACCATTGCCGCGTTCTCGCCAATGCCGCCGGTGAAAATTACCGCGTCCAGGCGGCCTTCCATCAGCGCAGTGTAAGAACCAATGTACTTCGCCAGGCGGTGACAGAACACGTCCATTGCACGCTTCGCGTCTTCTTTGGTCGTGTAGTTGTCTTCCACGTAGCGGCAGTCGCTGGTGACGCCGGTCAGCCCCAGCAGGCCCGACTCTTTGGTCAGCATCTTATTGATCGCATCAACGCTCATGCCCAGAGTATCGTGCAGGAAGAAGATGATAGCCGGATCGATATCGCCGGAACGGGTGCCCATCACCAGGCCTTCCAGCGGCGTCAGGCCCATCGAGGTATCCACGCACTCGCCGTTGCGGATGGCCGAGACGGAACCGCCGTTGCCCAGATGGCAGGTGATAATATTCAGTTCAGCAAGCGGCTTGTTCAGCATTTTGGCCGCTTCGTGCGTCACATAGTAGTGACTGGTGCCGTGCGCGCCGTAGCGGCGAACGCCATGCTCTTTATAGAGCGAGTAGGGCAGCGCGTAGAGATAAGATTCTTCCGGCATGGTCTGATGAAATGCGGTATCAAAAACGGCCACATTTTTATCGGAAAGGTGCGGGAAGTTTTTCATCGCTTCCTCAATGCCGATCAGATGAGCAGGGTTATGCAGCGGTGCGAAAGATGAAGAATCTTTGATGCCCTGGATAACGTCGCTATCGATGATGACGGACTGCGTCAGTTTTTCGCCGCCGTGAACGATGCGGTGGCCAATTGCTGTGATTTGTGCAGACAGCTCGGGTTTTTGTGCCAGAATAGTTTTAACGATAAAGTTAAGGGCTTCGCTATGCGCTGCGCCAGCACCCAGCGCGGCTTCCTGTTTACCGCCTTCCATTTTCCACTTAATGCGGGCTTCGGGCAGGTGGAAACATTCGGCTAAACCGGAGAGAAATTCTTCACCGTTTGCCGGATCGATGATGGCGAACTTAAGGGAAGAACTGCCGCAGTTCAGAACCAGTACTAACTTACTCGACATGGAAGGTCCTATTGATTAAAAAGTGGCGAAAAAAACTCAATCAGACTATCAGCGTAGCGCATGAAAGCTGGTACATTAATGATGAATGTCATGCCAGCGGAGAATTTTGTCCGAAAGCAAAAAAAATTTAGAAATTTTGCATTAAATTTTGAATTTTTTGCTGAAAGAGGCTTCATAAGCTCAGGCTCAATAGCAACCTCTTAACAGCCAGACAACAAACGCGCACAGGATAACCAGAGCGCCGCATAAAGACAAAATATTTTGAATTTTGTCAGGTAAAGTTGTTCGATTATCTTTTTTGTTTAAAAATTATCTCTGAAGTTGAGGTCAGCCATGTCAAATGAATCCGGCACCGTCGGTTGGTTTAAATTGTTCCAGCGCGGACAGCATTATATGAAGACATGGCCCGTCGATAAGCGTCTGGCGCCGATGTTTCCTGAAAACAGGGTAAGCCGCGCCACGCGCTTTGCCATCCGCTTTATGCCGCCGCTGGCCGTTTTTACGCTCACCTGGCAAATCGCGCTCGGCGGCCAGCTCGGCCCGGCCATCGCCACGGCGCTGTTCGCCTGTAGCCTGCCCATGCAGGGGTTATGGTGGCTTGGCAAACGCTCCGTGACGCCGCTCCCGCCGACGCTGCTGAGCTGGTTCCATGAGGTGCGTGAAAAACTTCAGGCCGCCGGGCAGGCCATTGCGCCGGTTGAAGGCACGCCGACCTACCAGTCGCTGGCTGAAGTGCTGAAACGCGCCTTCCAGCAGCTGGATAAATCCTTTCTCGACGAGCTTTAATCCTCAACGCACCTCCGGGTTTTCACTTTCCCCTACAGAAAACCCGGTTTGAATCAAAGAAGCATCAGCTTGCCGTTCCGCGCTTTCGCGGGTTATGCAATTCTTGCGTCAATCCCTCCGATTTCATTTTGTCCACCGTGACCAGGAGTTAATGATGGAAATGACCCATGCGCAGCGTTTAATCCTCTCTAACCAGTACCGCATGATGAGTATGCTTGATCCTGATAACGCCGAGCGCTATCGACGTCAGCAGACTATCGTTGAGCGCGGCTATGGCCTGCAAATGCGCGAGCTTGACCACGAGTTTGGCGAACTGCCTGAAGCAGTATGCCGTACCATTATCGATATCATGGAGATGCATCATGCGCTTCACGTTTCCTGGACAAATCTCAAAGATCCCGCCTCCGTGGAGGCGCGCCGCCTGACGTTTCTGGGCTTTGATGCGGCAACGGAAGCCCGTTATCTCGGCTACGTGCGGTTTATGGTGCATGTGGAAGGGCGCTATACTCAGTTTGATTCCGGTGTTCACGGCTTTAATGCGCAGATGCCGATGTGGGAAAAGTATCAACGGATGCTGACTGTGTGGCACACTTGTCCAAGGCAGTATCATCTGAGTGCGAATGAGATCGCACAAGTCATTAACGCCTGAGAAGGAAAAACGTAGTGAAGTGTAAAGGTTTTCTGTTTGATCTGGACGGCACGCTGGTGGATTCATTACCGGTGGTCGAACGCGCCTGGAGTGACTGGGCATCGCGGCACGGCATCGCCACCAGCGAGGTGCTGAACTTTATTCACGGCAAGCAGGCCATTACCTCACTGCGTCACTTTATGGCGGGGGCCTCAGAAGAGGCGATACAGCAGGAGTTTGCTGCGCTTGAACAAACCGAAGCGGAAGACACGGATGGCATTACCGCGCTGCCCGGCGCGCTTCAGCTGCTGGCGACCCTTGACGAGCTGGGCGTTCCCTGGCTGATCGTCACCTCAGGATCGCTGCCGGTTGCCTCTGCGCGCCGCAAAGCGGCCGGTCTGCCGGAGCCGGAAGAGATGGTAACGGCGGAGCGCGTACAGAACGGCAAGCCGGAGCCGGATGCCTACCTGCTGGGTGCCCAGCTGCTGGAGCTGGAGCCAGAAGAGTGCGTCGTGGTGGAAGATGCCGCAGCGGGCATTCTTTCCGGTCTCGCCGCAGGCGCGCACGTGGTGGCCGTCAATCCTCCTGGCGACTCGCCCCGTCTGGAAGATGTGGATATGGTACTCAACTCGCTGGACGAGTTAATCATCCATAAAAACCCGGATGGCACTATTGATGTACACCGGAAGCACTAAGCCATGATTTAACCCCGCTATTGCGGGGTTTATTTTATGGCATGCTCTGTACTGCTTTCCCCTCCGTACAGAGAATCATTGTGAATAACGAGCTTATTTGGGTTCTGACCCTGTTACTGATAACCATTCTGCTGTTTATCAACGGCAAGCTGCGTATGGACGTCGTGGCGCTGCTGGTTATTATCGTGTTTGTTCTGAGCGGAACGCTCAGCCTTGAGGAAGCCACGCGGGGCTTCAGCGATCCTAACGTTATTCTTATCGCCGCGCTGTTCATTATCGGCGAGGGGCTGGTACGTACCGGCGTGGCGCTGAAGCTGGGAGAGTGGCTCATCAGAATGGCGGGTGACAGCGAAAGCAAAATGCTGATCCTGCTGATGCTTACCGTGGCCGGTCTGGGCGCCTTTATGAGCTCGACCGGCGTGGTGGCGATTTTCATTCCGGTCGTGCTCAGCGTCTCGGCCAAAATGAAAAGCTCTCCGGGGCGGCTGATGATGCCGCTGAGCTTTGCAGGCCTGATCAGTGGCATGCTGACCCTGGTCGCCACGCCGCCTAACCTGGTGGTCAACAGCGAACTGGTGCGGGCAGGGCTGAAAGGATTTGGCTTCTTTGGTGTCACGCCTATAGGTCTGGTCGCGCTGCTGCTTGGCATTGGGTATATGCTGCTGGCCCGCTTCTGGCTGGTGACGCCCTCCAGCGATACCGGGGACGTGAAGCACAGCCGCCGGACTTTTCGCGATTTAATTCGCGACTACCGGCTGAGCGGTCGCGCCCGGCGTCTGGCCATACGACCGGGATCGCCGATGGTGGGTCAACGGCTGGATGATTTGCAGCTTCGTGAACGTTACAGCGTTAATGTGGTGGGACTTGAACGCTGGCGTAAATTCCGCCGTGTTATGGTGCCGGTCACGGGAACAACTGAGTTCCGCGCGCGCGATGTCCTGCTGACAGATATGTCGGCAGCGGAAATTGATTTACGGGAGTTTTGCAGTGAGCAGCTGCTTGAACCGATGATCCTGCGCGGAGAATATTTCTCCGAACGGGCCCAGGATGTCGGTATGGCAGAAGCCCTGATCGTGCCGGATTCGGAATTGGCCGGGAAAACCGTGCGTGAAGTGGCTTTTCGTTCCCGCTATGGCCTTAGCGTGGTGGGTCTGCGGCGGCGCGGGGAGACCGTGGAGGGAGCGTTAGCCGACCTGACGCTGGAGCTGGGGGACAGCCTGCTGCTGATCGGCGACTGGAAGAAAATCCTGCAGCTTCAGCAACAAAAGCGCGATCTGATTATCCTCAACCTTCCGGCTGAAGTGGATGAGGTCGCGCCTGCGCAAAGCCAGGCGCCCCATGCGCTGTTCTCTCTTGCCCTGATGGTGGCGATGATGCTGACCAACGAAATCCCCAATCCCATAGCCGCGCTGATCGCCTGCCTGCTGATGGGGAAATTCCGCTGCATCGATATGGAGAGCGCCTGGAGGGCAATACACTGGCCAGGCATCATTCTTATTGTCGGCATGATGCCCTTCGCGCTGGCGCTGCAAAAAACCGGCGGCATCGCGCTGATTGTTGACGGACTGATGGCGCTGGCGGGGGAGCGGAGTCCTCACGTGATGCTGCTCTGTCTGTTTGGATTGTGCGCCCTTATTGGGCTCTTTATCTCCAATACCGCGACGGCCGTGCTGATGGCCCCTGTCGGCGTTGAGGCGGCCCAGCAGATGGGCGTTTCGCCCTATCCCTTCGTATTGATTATCGCCGTGGCCGCCTCTGCCGCCTTTATGACGCCGGTATCTTCACCGGTCAACACCCTGGTACTGGGTCCTGGCGGGTACAGGTTCAGTGACTACGTAAAAATCGGCGTGCCTTTTACCCTGCTGATTATGCTGGTCAGCGTGCTTCTGGTGCCGCTGCTGTTTCCCTTTTAAGCGTACAGCAGCAGCGCCGGAAAGCACCGGCGCGAGGAGCTAAATATGCAGGGCGAGGGGAGAGCGTTCTGACGAAGGGTATTACAGCGACTCCTGGCTGATTTCATCCAGTGACAGACTGAAGCTCGGCACAAAGATCTCGACGAAGTAATCCATTTCGGGACTGTGACGCTGGGTCAGCGTCTTCTCAAGGCGCGCTTTCGCCAGCAGAAATTCATGATTGCCGGCGGAGAGCTCTTCAAGACACTTCAGATAAGCACAGATTGCATCGGCCTGCTTGACGATGGCGGTTTCTGCTTCGCTATGCTGATGCTCATCCAGCAGAGGGCGGTAAGCGGCGCGGAGCTCTTCGGGCAGCATCTCAATCAGCTTCAGCTGGGCGATTTTTTCAATTTTCTTATATTCGCGCGCGATTTCGGCGTTGTAGTACTTCACCGGCGTAGGCAGATCCCCGGTCAGCACTTCGCTCGCATCGTGATACATCGCCATCAGCGCAATGCGCTCGGCGTTAAGGTTGCCGTTGAATTTCTGATTCTTAATCACCGCCAGGGCGTGGGCGACCATCGCGACCTGCAAACTGTGTTCGGAAACGTTTTCAGTACGCACGTTGCGCATCAGCGGCCAGCGGTTGATGAGCTTAAGGCGGGAAAGATGGGCGAAAAAATGGCTCTGTTTCATCGGGTGCGTTTTCCTGTACGTTGGCAGCGGGAGCCGGCAACAGCCCGGCTCCCGTAAGACCTTATCCCTTTCAGTATCGCCCATGGCGGGCACCGGCAGAGACTTTCAGGATAAAAAGGGTTTACTGGCGGTAACCGCTTAAGAAGCGGTCAAACTTACCGATCGCCATCTCCAGATCGTTAACGTGGGGCAGGGTAACGATGCGTACATGGTCCGGCCATGGCCAGTTAAATGCCGATCCCTGCACCAGCAGGACTTTCTCCTGCAGGAGGAAATCGAGCACCATTTTCTGATCGTCATGCAGATTAAACTTCTTCGCGTCGATCTTGGGAAACATATAGAGCGCGCCGTCGGGCTTCACGCAGCTGACGCCGGGAATATCATTAATCAGTTCCCAGGCGCGCTGACGTTGTTCGTAAAGCCTGCCGCCGGGCACGATAAATTCACTGATGCTCTGATAGCCGCCCAGCGCGGTCTGGATGGCATGCTGGGCCGGAACATTGGCACACAGCCGCATGGAGGCCAGCATTTCCAGCCCCTCAATATAGCCCTTCGCATGTTTTTTCGGACCGTTGAGGACCATCCACCCCTGACGAAAACCGGCTACGCGGTAGGTTTTTGACAGCCCGTTAAAGGTGATGGTGAGCAGGTCAGGCGCCAGTGCGCCAATCGAATGGTGCTGCGCAGCGTCATACAGAATCTTGTCGTAAATCTCATCGGCGAAAATGATCAAATTATGCTGACGTGCCAGCTCGACCACCTCCATCAGCAGCTCTTTGCTGTAAACCGCCCCTGTGGGATTGTTCGGATTGATGATAACGATACCGCGTGTACGGGGCGTAATCTTACTGCGGATGTCATCCAGGTCCGGGAACCAGCCCGCTGACTCATCACAGAGATAGTGTACCGCTTTACCGCTGGAGAGAGAGACAGCTGCCGTCCAGAGCGGATAATCCGGAGCAGGTACGAGCATTTCATCGCCGCTATTAAGCAGCGCCTGCATCGACTGCACAATCAGCTCAGAAACACCGTTGCCTATATAGACATCCTCAACCGTCATCTCACGCATTCCCCGTGCCTGATAGTGCTGCACAATGGCCTTGCGGGCAGAATAAAGTCCTTTGGAATCACAGTAGCCCTGCGAGCTGGGTAAGTTACGGATGACGTCGACAAGAATTTCATCGGGGGCTTCGAAGCCAAAAGGCGCGGGATTGCCGATATTCAGCTTAAGGACTTTATTGCCTTCCTCTTCCAGCCGCCTGGCTTCTTTCAATACCGGACCACGGATATCGTAGCAGACGTTATCCAGCTTGCCGGATTTATCAATTGGGGTCATTTCTCTCGCCTTAACTGGCAGAACTGCGTTCCTGCCGTGGAAAACTAAACCTGCACAATGTACTCCTCTCATCGACGCTTTTGAAGCGCACTCACCGGGTTTGGAGCGTTAGCTAAGGTTTTACGAGGGGAAGCGAAGGGCATGCGGAGTAATTGCCGCGCACTGGCAGGTAAAGCTGAATTTAGTTAATTTAATAGCATATTTAACTATAAATGCCGCCATGGGCTGTAAAGTTGATTTCCCGAGCGGCCGCGGTAATCGTTTACATTTAGTTAAAGCTGATGGATGAATGCGTTTTGTAACTATCAACAAATACTTCACTGACTGTTCATTATTTGACCGCGTGGTTTTCGGCATGAATGGAGGGCCATGCGGAGTAACCCGGCAAGCAGAATTTACCACTCACGTTCCGGAGCGCACACAATGCTAAATTTTTTCTTAACAAGCCTGTCGTGACGGGGGTTAGCCCATAAAACCCTATTTTACCGATAAGAATAATCGGTTTTAGGCTTAAAAAATAAACGACAGTATGTCAGGATAATGTTCAGACAGATCTGTTGCCGATAATCACCAGTAAATGATGATATGATCGGCGTTTTAACCACTCTTATTGGTTAGCGCAGTTTAACATTTTTCCGCTGTGACTGTAGCGTTCTGGTTGTGCAATTCTTAAAAAGTAGTTTCACGTTTATGGCCTCGTAATCCGATATTTTACCGCCGTACGTGATATTGATCGGCCAGTACAAGGTGCCGGCTTCTGACATAGGGGTCAGCACAGCACGCATTAGTAATATATCAGATGCATTATCCTGCCAGTCGCCTCACCGAACTTCAGCTGCAGGCCTGTTAGCGTGCAGGGTTTCAGTATCTGTCTGAGTAGTGCAACGGGTGGTCTTATGCCCGGACATTACGCTTTGATTATCGCTGTATCCTTTTGATATGGCAGGTAATAACACCAGGGTAGTAGTTTTTAAAAATCTTATAAAGTGAAGAAAACATGACTAGTGCAAATCGTCCGATCCTGAATCTTGACCTCGATCTGCTAAGAACATTTGTCGCTGTTGCAGATCTGAATACCTTTGCGGCCGCGGCGGCTGCGGTATGCAGAACGCAGTCGGCGGTAAGCCAGCAGATGCAGCGTCTGGAACAACTGGTAGGCAAAGAGCTGTTTGCCAGACATGGACGCAATAAATTATTGACGGAACATGGCATTCAACTGTTGGGGTACGCCCGTAAAATTCTGCGTTTCAATGACGAAGCCTGTACATCTTTGATGTATAGCAATATCCAGGGCGTGCTGACTATCGGCGCCTCCGACGATACGTCAGATACCATCCTGCCTTTCCTGTTAAACCGGGTGACCTCGGTTTATCCCAAGCTGGCGATTGATGTCCGGGTTAAGCGCAATCCTTTTATGATGGAGATGCTTAATCAGGGAGAAGTTGATCTGGTGGTCACCACCTCAAGCCCGATGAACTTTACGTGGCAGGTTCTGCGCACTTCTCCGACGCTGTGGTACTGCGCCGCGGATTATATCTTCCAGCGCGGAGAAGCCATCCCTCTGGTCCTGCTGGATGAACCAAGTCCGTACCGTGACATGGCCATTGACCATCTCAACGAAGCCGGCATCCCATGGCGTATCTCCTATGTCGCCTCTACGCTTGCCGCCGTGCGCGCAGCGGTAAAGGCGGGACTGGGTGTAACCGCACGGCCAGTCGAGATGATGAGCCCGGAGCTGCGGGTAATGGGTGCGGCGGAAGGCCTGCCCATGCTGCCTGATACCGAGTATCTGCTCTGCCGTAATCCTGAAAGCGATAACGAACTGGCGCTGGCAATTTTTAATGCCATGGAGTCAAGCAACGACCCTTATAACCTCACGCCAGCGGGGCAGAATAGCGCCTCATTTCCTGACGAAGAGGAATAAGCGACAGCGCGCAATCGTTAGCGTACCTTGTCTGGAATAAACGATTAACGCGCAGCGCTTTAAAAAATAAGCCTTCTGACCGTCTTGGCGATTGGAAGGCTTTTTTTTGCAACTTACCTCCCTTTTTTCCCCCTCCTTTTTGCCACTTAGCTGTCGGGTTGCCGGTATTTTCGGCACGATTATTATCCATCTTGAGATGGTTATCTGTTCAGATGCTAATCTTAGGGTGAATTGATTTTGCACAGATTACCCTGCTGGTTTTTGCTTCACAAAAGCCAAAAGTGTGCTCTGGATCAAAAAAATAACCCTGCTAAGGGGCAGGAAAAGCGGGGATTTCCTGCGAGAATAGAAGTCTTAACTCCAGCATCCATGCAGCGCACGTCCCGCTAAGCAGAAAAACGGACGCTAAACTGACACGATTTAGCTTATTTAACAGGCGAAAAATGTTAAATAAATGCTATTGGTGTAAATTAACGTGTGGATACTTTTGTCCAAGTTGACAAAAGGTTATAGAAAGGAGTAAAAAACCCCATAAAATTGCTGCTTAATCATTAAAGACGGCAAAGTTTATAAGGTTTTTCATCTTTCCCTTGAAACAATGTGGTGCGTAAACTGCCGACAGAGAGCAGGACGCCAGGCGCCACCTTTTTAAGTTAAGCAGAGAGTATGTCAACGACCACTGATGTTATCGCTCATAACTGGGCATTTGCTGTATTTCTGATCGTCTCCATTGGTTTGTGCTGTGCCATGCTGGCCGGTGCCTGGTTCCTGGGCGGTAAAGCCCGCGGCCGCTATACCAATACCCCTTTCGAATCCGGCGCTGCGCCGGTCGGTACCGCTAAACTGCGCATGTCCGCCAAGTTCTATCTGGTCGCGATGTTCTTCGTCATTTTTGACGTTGAAGCCCTTTATTTATACGCATGGTCGACGGCTATTCGCGAAAGCGGATGGGTCGGCTTTGTAGAAGCCGCAATCTTCATTTTGGTACTGCTTGCTGGTCTGGTTTATCTGGCGCGTATCCGTGCGCTGGATTGGGCGCCTGCACCACGTCGCATCGTGGTCAAGCCAACCACCATTTCGCATTCCAAACGTCATACGCAGTAATAGCGAGGCATTAAGATGGACTATACGCTCACCCGCGCAGACCCGAACGGTGAGAATGACCGTTACCCCCTTCAGAAACAGGAGATTGTGAGCGATCCCCTGGAGAAGCACGTTCACCAGAGCGTCTATATGGGCAAGCTGGAACATGCTCTGCACGACATGGTGAACTGGGGACGTAAAAATTCTCTCTGGCCGTTTAACTTCGGTCTTTCGTGTTGTTACGTTGAAATGACCACGTCCTTCACCTCGGTGCATGACGTGGCGCGTTTTGGTTCGGAAGTTATTCGCGCCTCGCCGCGTCAGGCTGACTTTATGGTCGTTGCCGGTACGCCTTTTACCAAAATGGCCCCGGTGATCCAGCGTCTTTATGACCAGATGCTTGAGCCAAAATGGGTGATTTCGATGGGTGCCTGCGCAAACTCCGGCGGCATGTACGATATTTATTCCGTGGTGCAGGGCGTGGACAAATTCCTGCCGGTCGATGTCTACATCCCTGGCTGCCCGCCGCGCCCTGAAGCTTATATGCAGGCGCTGCTGCTGCTGCAGGAATCGATCGGTAAAGAGCGCCGACCGCTATCCTGGGTGGTGGGCGACCAGGGCGTGTACCGCGCCAATATGCAGTCCGAGCGTGAAAGGAAGCAGGGTGAGCGCATTGCGGTCACCAATCTGCGTACGCCAGACGAAATTTAAGCGATATCTCCCGCCGCGGACGTTGCAGTAAGCCGGTAAAAGTTCCCCTCCTGATGTGCAGTGTTGTACCAGCGGGCGGAGAGTTAAACGACGCTGAAGCCTTAACGTCCCGGCAGAGGGATAAAGTAGTTTATGGATAGGGCCTGCTGCTGCGGATAAAAAACAGAACACGCGCGCGGCCCTTCCTGACGCCAATACTGAGTGCCTGCACGCAGGCCCACATGGTGAACGACTTATGACAGATTTAACCACGCAAGATCTCGCTCAGCCGGAATGGCAAACCCGCGATCACCTGGACGATCCGGTGATTGGCGAGCTGCGTAACCGTTTTGGGCCAGAGGCCTTTACCGTTCAGCCAACTCGCACCGGCGTGCCGGTCGTCTGGGTGAAGCGTGAGCAGTTACTGGAAATCATCACGTTTCTGCGCAAGCTGCCGATGCCTTATGTGATGCTTTACGATCTCCACGGAATGGACGAACGTCTTCGTACCCACCGCGCAGGGTTACCGGCCGCGGATTTTTCCGTTTTCTACCACCTGTTATCCATTGAACGTAATCGCGACATTATGCTCAAGGTGGCCTTATCCGAAAACGATCTGCATGTGCCGACGATCACCAACATTTTTGCCAACGCGAACTGGTACGAGCGTGAAACCTGGGAAATGTTCGGCGTGACCTTCGACGGCCACCCGCACCTGACGCGCATCATGATGCCGCAGGACTGGGAAGGCCATCCGCTGCGTAAAGATTATCCGGCCCGCGCCACCGAATTCGATCCGTTCCAGCTCACCAAGCAGACGGAAGATTTGGCGATGGAGCAGATGACCTTCAAGCCTGAAGAGTGGGGCATGAAGCGCGGTACGGCCACCGAGGACTTTATGTTCCTCAACCTCGGCCCTAACCACCCCTCTGCGCACGGTGCCTTCCGCATCGTTCTGCAGCTGGATGGCGAAGAGATTGTCGACTGCGTTCCTGATATTGGCTATCACCACCGCGGTGCGGAAAAAATGGGTGAGCGTCAGTCGTGGCACAGCTATATCCCCTACACGGATCGCATCGAATATCTTGGCGGCTGCGTCAATGAAATGCCTTACGTGCTGGCC
Source organism: Pantoea sp. FN060301 (assembly GCA_050410775.1). Taxonomy (GTDB): domain Bacteria; phylum Pseudomonadota; class Gammaproteobacteria; order Enterobacterales; family Enterobacteriaceae; genus Erwinia. The sequence goes on along the minus strand of CP191229.1, from coordinate 2,773,001 downwards.
GTGGAAAAACTCGCGGGCATCAAGGTGCCGGAACGCGTGGAAGTTATCCGCGTCATGCTCTCAGAGCTGTTCCGTATTAACAGCCACCTGCTCTATATCTCGACCTTTATTCAGGATGTCGGAGCGATGTCTCCGGTCTTCTTTGCCTTTACCGACCGCCAGAAAATTTACGATGTGGTGGAAGCGATCACCGGCTTCCGTATGCACCCGGCCTGGTTCCGCATCGGCGGCGTGGCGCATGACCTGCCGAAAGGCTGGGAGCGTCTGCTGCGTGAGTTCCTCGACTGGATGCCGAAGCGTCTGAAGGCTTACGAGCAGACCGCGCTGAAAAACAGCGTGCTGATTGGCCGCTCCAAAGGCGTCGCCGCCTATGGCCTGGATGAAGCGCTGGCATGGGGCACCACCGGCGCCGGCCTGCGCGCCACCGGCCTGGATTTTGACGTCCGTAAATGGCGTCCTTATTCCGGCTATGAAAACTTCGATTTTGAAGTGCCGCTTGGCGATGGCGTCAGCTGCGCCTACAGCCGCGTAATGCTGAAAATGGAAGAGATGCGCCAGAGTATGCGTATTCTTGAGCAGTGCCTGAAAAATATGCCGGCCGGCCCGTTCAAGGCGGATCATCCGCTGACCACGCCGCCGCCGAAGGAGCGCACGCTACAGCATATCGAAACCCTGATCACCCACTTCCTGCAGGTTTCATGGGGTCCGGTGATGCCGGCCAATGAGTCCTTCCAGATGATTGAGGCGACGAAAGGGATTAACAGCTACTACCTGACCAGCGACGGCAGCACCATGAGCTACCGCACCCGCGTGCGTACGCCAAGCTTCCCGCATCTGCAGCAGATCCCTTCAGTGATCAACGGCAGCCTGGTATCCGATCTTGTCGTGTACCTCGGTAGTATCGATTTTGTTATGTCAGACGTGGACCGCTAATTATGCACGATCAGAGAATTGCGATCGAAACGATCGAGGACAACGAAGCTTTTGTGCTGAGCGCGACAGAGCATGACGCTATTGAGCACGAAAAGCATCACTATGAAGATGCCCGTGCGGCCTCTATTGAAGCGCTGAAAATCGTTCAGAAACAGCGTGGATGGGTGCCGGATGGCGCGATTAACGCCATTGCTGAGGTACTGGGTATTCCCGCCAGCGATGTGGAAGGCGTGGCGACGTTTTACAGCCAGATCTTCCGCCAGCCGGTTGGCCGTCACGTAATCCGCTACTGCGACAGCGTGGTCTGCCACATTACCGGTTTTCAGGGCATTCAGGCCGCGCTGGAAGATAATCTGAAGATCAAGCCCGGTCAGACGACGGCGGACGGTCGCTTTACGCTGCTGCCTACCTGCTGCCTCGGCAACTGCGACAAAGGCCCGACGATGATGGTGGATGAGGATACCCATGTTCACCTGACGCCGGAAAATATCGTCAACCTGCTGGAGCAGTATCAATGACAGTGAAACAGATTGTCCGGACTGCGGAAACGCATCCGCTGACCTGGCGCCTGCGCGACGACAAGCAGCCGGTATTTTTCGATGAATACCGCAGTAAAAACGGCTATGCGGGTGCCGAGAAGGCGCTGAATACGATGTCGCAGGATGAGATCGTCGCCGCCGTAAAAGAGTCCGGCCTGAAAGGGCGCGGCGGTGCGGGCTTCTCCACCGGGCTGAAGTGGAGCCTGATGCCGAAAGATGAATCGATGAATATCCGCTATTTGCTCTGCAATGCGGATGAGATGGAGCCGGGCACCTACAAGGATCGCCTGTTGATGGAGCAGATGCCGCATCAGCTGGTAGAGGGGATGCTGATCAGCGCCTTCGCGCTGAAAGCCTACCGCGGCTACATCTTCCTGCGCGGTGAATATATTGAGGCGGCCGTTAACCTCCGCCGTGCTATTGCTGAAGCGACCGAAGCGGGTTATCTGGGCAAGAACATTCTCGGCACCGGCTTCGACTTTGAACTGATCGTGCACACCGGCGCCGGCCGCTACATCTGTGGTGAAGAGACCGCGCTGATTAACTCGCTGGAAGGCCGCCGCGCTAACCCGCGCTCCAAGCCGCCTTTCCCGGCGTCAGCGGGCGCCTGGGGTAAGCCGACCTGCGTGAACAACGTGGAGACGCTCTCCAACGTACCGGCTATCCTGGCGAACGGCGTTGAGTGGTACAAAAACATCTCCAAAAGCGAGGATACCGGTACCAAAATGATGGGCTTCTCAGGCCGGGTAAAAAACCCAGGCCTCTGGGAGTTGCCGTTTGGTACCACCGCGCGTGAAATTCTGGAAGATTACGCAGGTGGCATGCGCGACGGCCTGAAGTTTAAAGCCTGGCAGCCGGGCGGGGCAGGCACTGACTTCCTGACCGACGCCCACCTCGATCTGCCGATGGAGTTTGCCAGCATCGGTAAAGCCGGAAGCCGACTGGGTACCGCGCTGGCGATGGCCGTTGACCATGAGATCAACATGGTATCGCTGGTTCGTAACCTTGAAGAGTTCTTTGCCCGTGAATCCTGCGGCTGGTGCACGCCGTGCCGTGACGGCCTGCCGTGGAGCGTGAAAATCCTGCGCGCCCTGGAGCGTAAAGAAGGCCAGCCCGGCGATATTGAGACGCTGTTGCAGCTCTGCCGCCAGCTCGGTCCGGGTAAGACCTTCTGCGCCCACGCGCCGGGAGCAGTAGAGCCACTGCAAAGCGCCATTAAATATTTCCGCGACGAGTTCGAAGCCGGCATTGCGCCGCAGGTGTACAGCAACGCGCACGCGATCGCAGGTATCCAGGCGAACCTGCTAAAGGCGCGCTGGTAAAAATACCGTGCAAACAAAGAAATGCGCGAAATAACCAAATTAATTGGCGTTGTAGCCAGGCAGCAAGAGAATGCATCCCCGGGAGCTTACTGCAGTAAGTGACTGGGGTAAGAGAACGCCGCTAACATCGCTACAACGTCAAGTAAGACGGTTATTTAAAGAATTGTGTTTAACGCTCGTAACGAGCCTTACGGAAGCATGTTCACTATGGCTACAATACATGTAGACGGTAAAGAATATGACGTCGACGGCGCGGACAACCTGCTACAGGCTTGTCTCTCCCTCGGACTGGATATTCCTTATTTTTGCTGGCACCCGGCGCTCGGTAGCGTTGGTGCCTGCCGCCAGTGCGCGGTAAAGCAATTTCAGAATGCCGAAGATACCCGCGGTCGCCTGGTGATGTCCTGTATGACACCGGCCACCGACGGCACCTTTATCTCCATTGATGATGGGGAAGCGAAAGAGTTCCGTCAGAGCGTGGTCGAGTGGCTGATGACCAACCACCCGCACGATTGTCCGGTCTGTGAGGAGGGCGGTAACTGCCATCTTCAGGATATGACCGTGATGACCGGCCACACCTTCCGTCGCTACCGCTTCACCAAACGTACGCACCGCAATCAGGATCTCGGACCGTTCATCTCACATGAAATGAACCGCTGTATCGCCTGCTATCGCTGCGTACGCTACTACAAAGATTATGCCGACGGCACCGATCTGGGTGTTTATGGCGCGCACGACAACGTCTATTTCGGACGCCATGAAGATGGCACCCTGGAAAGTGAATTCTCCGGCAACCTGGTTGAAGTTTGCCCGACTGGCGTATTCACCGATAAAACCCACTCCGAGCGCTATAACCGTAAGTGGGATATGCAGTATGCGCCAAGCATCTGCCAGCAGTGCAGCGTGGGCTGTAACACCAGCCCGGGCGAGCGCTATGGCGAACTGCGCCGGATTGAAAACCGCTATAACGGCACCGTAAACCAGTACTTCCTTTGCGATCGCGGCCGTTTTGGCTATGGCTACGTGAATGCGAAAGATCGTCCCCGTCAGCCGGTTCAGCGTCGCGGCAGCGATTTGATTGCGCTGAATGCTGAGCAGGCGATGCAGGGAGCCGCGGACGTGCTGCGCCAGGCGAAAAAAGTCATCGGGATCGGTTCTGCTCGCGCCAGCGTGGAAAGCAACTTTGCCCTGCGTGAGCTGGTCGGTGCGGATAACTTTTCAACCGGTATCCCCGCCGCTGAACAGGCGCGTTTGGATCTGATGCTGAACGTATTACGCGACAGCGGCGTCCATACGCCAACCCTGCGCGAAATCGAAAGCTATGATGCGGTGCTGGTGCTGGGTGAAGATTTAACCCAGACGGGCGCCCGCGTCGCGCTCTCCGTCCGTCAGGCCGTTAAAGGCAAGGCGCGCGAGATGGCTGCGGCTCAGAAAGTGGCTGACTGGCAGATTGCCGCCATCATGAACATTGGTCAGCATGCGAAGCATCCGCTCTTTGTGACCAACGTTGACCAGACGCGTCTGGATGATATTGCCGCTTGGAGCTATCGCGCGCCGGTAGAAGATCAGGCCCGTCTGGGCTTTGCGATTGCTAACGCGCTGGATGAAACCGCGCCGGCAGTCAGCGGTCTCAGTCGCGATCTGAACGGTAAAATTGATGTAATCGTGCAGGCGCTGGCCGGGGCGAAAAAACCGCTGATTATTTCCGGCGTCCACTCCGGCAGCGAAGCGATGATTCAGGCGGCGGCGAACGTTGCTAAGGCGCTGAAAGGTCGCGGTTCGGACGTGGGGATCACCCTGCTGGCCGGCGCGGCTAACAGCGTCGGTCTGGGCCTGATCGGCGGTCATCCGCTGGAAACGGCGCTGGACGAGCTGGAAAGCGGCGCGGCTGACGCGGTAATCATCATGGAGAACGATCTCTATCGCCATGCCGCTAAAGCGAAGGTCGATGCGGCGCTGAGAAACGCAGCAAACGTCATCGTTCTCGACCATCAGCAAACGGCGACCAGCGATAAAGCCGGTCTGTTCCTCTCCGGCGCAAGCTTTGCGGAAAGCGACGGCACGCTGGTCAACCAGGAGGGCCGCGCTCAGCGCTTCTTCCAGGTTTACGATCCTGCTTACTATGACAGCGACGCTCAGATTCTGGAAAGCTGGCGCTGGCTGCATTCCCTTCAGAGCACCATCAACAGCCGCGAAGTGGACTGGACCCAGCTCGATCATGTGATCGATGCCTGCGTTAAGGCGCTGCCGCAGCTGGCCGGGATCAAAGAGGCGGCGCCTAACGCCAGCTTCCGCATTCGTGGACAGAAGCTGGCACGTGAACCGCACCGTTACAGCGGACGTACCGCCATGCGCGCTAACATCAGCGTGCATGAGCCGCGTCAGCCGCAGGATAAAGACACGATGTTCGCCTTCTCTATGGAAGGGAACAACCAGCCTTCGGCTGCGCGCTCGCAGATCCCATTCGCCTGGGCGCCGGGCTGGAACTCTCCGCAGGCCTGGAATAAATTCCAGGACGAAGTGGGCGGCCATCTGCGCAACGGCGATCCGGGCGTACGCCTGTTTGAAGCCGGCGATGCGCAGCTGGGCTGGTTCGGGGTCGTGCCTGACGCCTTTGCCGGTCAGCAGGGAAGCTGGCGTGTGGCGCCTTACTTCCATCTGTTCGGCAGCGAAGAGATGACCCAGCGCTCCGCCGTCATTCAGCAGCGTATGCCGGAACCTTATGTGATGGTGAATCCTGCTGATGCCATGACGCTTGGCGTCAATGCCGGCACCGCCGTGGAGTTCAGCTGCGCGGGCGAGACCCTGCGTCTGCCGGTGCGTTTTTCCGACACGCTACAGGCGGGGCAGGTGGGGTTACCTATCGGGCTGCCGGGCATTCCACCGTTCCTGCTGGGTGCGAAGGTTGACAATCTCCAGGAGGCAGCACAATGAACTGGCTGACACCGGAAGTTATTGATGTATTGATTGCCGTCGGTAAAGCGTTAGTGATCCTGTTTGTGGTGGTGGGCTGTGGCGCCTTTATGAGCTTCGGCGAGCGCCGCCTGCTTGGCCTGTTTCAGAACCGCTACGGGCCAAACCGCGTAGGCTGGGGCGGCTCGCTCCAGCTGGTGGCGGACATGATTAAAATGTTCTTTAAAGAGGACTGGATCCCGCCCTTTACCGATCGTGTGATCTTTACCCTTGCGCCGATGATCGCCTTTACTTCGCTGCTGCTGGCGATGGCAATTGTGCCCGTTACCTCCACCTGGATGGGCGCAGACCTGAACATCGGTCTGCTGTTCTTTCTGATGATGGCGGGTCTGGCGGTCTATGCCGTGCTGTTTGCTGGCTGGTCCAGTAACAACAAATACTCTCTGCTGGGCGCGATGCGCGCCTCGGCGCAGACGCTGAGCTATGAAGTTTTTCTCGGCCTGTCGCTGATGGGCGTTGTGGCCCAGGCCGGCTCGTTCAATATGGTCGACATCGTCAACAGCCAGCAGCATATGTGGAACATCATCCCACAGTTCCTGGGCTTCCTGACCTTTGCCATTGCGGGCGTTGCGGTCTGCCACCGCCATCCTTTTGACCAGCCGGAAGCGGAGCAGGAGCTGGCCGATGGCTATCACATTGAATATGCCGGTATGAAATTCGGCCTGTTCTTTGTGGGTGAGTATGTGGGCATCGTGACCGTCTCAGCCTTGATCGTAACGCTGTTCTTCGGCGGCTGGAACGGTCCGTGGCTGCCGCCGGTGATCTGGTTTGCCATCAAAACGGCATTCTTCATGATGATGTTCATTCTGATTCGTGCTGCGTTACCGCGTCCGCGCTATGACCAGGTGATGTCGTTCGGCTGGAAAGTTTGTCTGCCGTTGACGCTGTTGAACCTGCTGGCCACTGCCGCAGTGATTCTGTACAACGCGCAGTAAGGGGTAAACCATGACATTAAAAGACCTTGTGGTGGGTTTTGGCACCACGGTACGCAGTATCGTTCTGATTGGCATGAATGCGTTTGCCAAGCGGGAAACCATGATGTACCCGGAAGAGCCGGTCTATCTGCCGCCTCGCTACCGTGGCCGCATCGTGCTCACCCGCGATCCTGACGGTCAGGAGCGCTGCGTCGCCTGTAACCTCTGTGCGGTAGCCTGCCCGGTGGGCTGTATTTCGCTGCAAAAAGCGGAAATGCAGGATGGCCGCTGGTATCCCGAATTCTTCCGCATCAACTTCTCACGCTGCATATTTTGTGGGATGTGTGAAGAGGCCTGCCCGACCACGGCCATTCAGCTTACCCCGGACTTTGAACTGGGCGAGTTTAAGCGTCAGGATCTGGTCTATGAAAAAGAAGACCTGCTGATTTCCGGGCCGGGTAAATATCCGGAGTATAATTTTTACCGGATGGCGGGTATGGCGATCGACGGGAAAGACAAGGGCTCCGCTGAAAACGAAGCTAAACCTATCGACGTCAAGGGCTTGTTACCTTAAGGAGCCAGGCATGGAATTCGCTTTTTATCTTTGCGGCCTGATAGCTGTGCTGTCCACGCTACGCGTGATTACGCACACTAATCCGGTTTACGCACTGCTTTACCTGATCATCTCTCTGCTCGCCGTCGCCGGCGTCTTCTTCTCGCTGGGGGCCTACTTCGCGGGGGCGCTGGAGATCATCGTCTACGCCGGTGCCATTATGGTGCTGTTCGTCTTCGTGGTGATGATGCTTAACCTTGGCGAAAGCGTGGAAGAGCGGGAGCGCCAGTGGCTGCAGCCGGGGGCCTGGATTGGTCCCGGCCTGGCGTCGCTGGTTCTGCTGGTGGTGATTGTTTACGCCATCCTTTCCATCAACGACCAGGGCATTGACGGCACCATGATCGATGCGAAAGCGGTCGGCATCAGCCTGTTCGGTCCCTATGTTCTGGCGGTTGAACTGGCCTCAATGCTGCTGCTGGCGGGTCTGGTTGTGGCTTACCATATTGGTCGCGAACAGCGTCCGGGCGAGGTATTAAGCAACCGTCCGGCCGATGCCGTGAAAAGCAAGGAGGAAAACTCATGATCCCTCTGCAACATGGCCTGATCCTGGCCGCTATCCTGTTCGTGCTCGGGCTGACCGGCGTGATCATTCGCCGTAACCTGCTGTTTATGCTCATCAGCCTCGAAATCATGATCAACGCTTCTGCGCTGGCGTTCGTGGTGGCGGGCAGCTACTGGGGACAGGCGGATGGACAGGTAATGTACATCCTGGCGATAAGCCTGGCGGCGGCCGAGGCGAGTATTGGTCTGGCGCTGCTGCTGCAGCTACACCGCCGCAGCCAGAACCTCAACATTGATAAAGTGAGCGAGATGCGCGGATGAATCTTCTCTATTTAACAGTTCTCTTTCCGCTTATCGGCTTTTTGCTGCTGGCCTTTTCCCGCGGCCGCTGGTCAGAAAATCTGTCCGCCGCCGTTGGCATGGGCTCCGTAGGGCTGGCGGCGCTGGTCACGATTTATGTCGGAATGGATTTCTTTGGTCAGGGCGAGGCGGTCTATACCCAGGCGCTCTGGACCTGGATGCAGGTGGGTAATTTCAATATCAGCGTCAGCCTGACGCTGGATGGCCTGTCGCTGACCATGCTGTCGGTGGTGACGGGCGTGGGCTTCTTTATCCACATGTTCGCCTCCTGGTATATGCGGGGAGAGGAGGGCTACTCTCGCTTCTTCGCCTACACCAACCTGTTTATCGCCAGCATGGTGGTTCTGGTGCTCGCCGACAACCTGATGCTGATGTATCTGGGCTGGGAAGGCGTGGGCCTCTGCTCCTATCTGCTGATCGGTTTCTACTATACCGATCCGAAGAACGGCGCGGCGGCGATGAAAGCCTTTATCATCACCCGTGTGGGCGATGTATTCCTCGCGTTCGGGCTGTTCATTCTCTATAACGAACTGGGTACGCTGAACTTCCGTGAAATGGTTGAGCTGGCGCCTGCGCACTTCGCTGCGGATAACCACATGCTCCAGTGGGCAACGCTGATGCTGCTCGGCGGCGCGGTGGGTAAATCGGCACAGCTGCCGTTGCAGACCTGGCTGGCGGACGCTATGGCGGGTCCGACGCCGGTTTCTGCGCTGATCCACGCGGCGACCATGGTGACGGCGGGGGTTTATCTGATTGCCCGTACGCACGGCCTGTTCCTGCTGACGCCGGAAGTGCTGCATCTGGTGGGCATTATCGGGGCAGTGACTCTGGTGCTGGCTGGCTTTGCCGCGCTGGTGCAGACCGACATCAAGCGCGTGCTGGCTTATTCAACCATGAGTCAGATTGGCTATATGTTCCTCGCCCTGGGCGTTCAAGCCTGGGACGCGGCGATTTTCCATCTGATGACCCATGCGTTCTTTAAAGCGCTGCTGTTCCTCTCCTCCGGTTCGGTGATCCTGGCCTGCCACCACGAGCAGAACATCTTCAAAATGGGTGGACTGCGTAAGAGCATCCCGCTGGTCTATGTCTGCTTCCTGGTGGGGGGCGCCGCGCTTTCGGCGCTGCCGCTGTTGACCGCAGGCTTCTTCAGTAAGGATGCGATCCTGGCGGGCGCGCTGGCGAACGGCCACATCAACCTGATGGTTGCTGGCCTGGTCGGGGCGTTAATGACCTCGCTCTATACCTTCCGAATGATTTTCATCACCTTCCATGGTGAAGAGAAAATTCATGCGCATGCGGGCAAGGGCATTACCCACCATCTGCCGCTGATCGTGTTACTGATCCTCTCAACCTTTATTGGCGCCATGATCGTTCCGCCACTGCAGGGCGTTCTGCCTGAAACGCGCGAGATGGCGCACGGCACCGTACTGACGCTGGAAATCACCTCGGGCGTTGTGGCCGTGGTCGGTATTCTGCTGGCTGCGATGCTGTGGCTGGGCAAGCGTACGCTGGTGACCCGCATCGCCAGCAGCGCGCCGGGGCGTTTCTTCGCGACCTGGTGGTTTGCCGCCTGGGGCTTCGACTGGCTGTATGACAAGATTTTCGTCAAGCCTTATCTGTTCATCGCCCGACTGCTTCAGCGCGATCCGCTGGATAGCCTGATGGGGACGCCGGCGCTGTTCGCCCGGCTGACGAACAAAGGGCTGGTGGTGAGCGAGAACGGCTATCTGCGCTGGTATCTTGCCTCCATGAGTATCGGTGCCGTTGTGGTGCTGGTGCTGCTGATGGTGGTGTAAGGTTTGTGAGCGGGCCGAGTTGATTACTCGGCCCTGAAAAAGCATTTTGAAAATATTCCCCTTATAAATGGGCGTCATCGGCGATGGGAGTTTGGTTTCGAGCCGCTTAGCAACCGCAGCATACTTAAGTATGTGAGGAGTGCGAGCACTGCCGGGAATCAAAATACCGAGCAAGATAGCCCAAACGGGGTCATAAAGAAGGGACATTACCGCCATGTTATTACCCTGGCTTATCCTCATCCCGTTCATCGGTGGCCTGCTCTGCTGGCAGTTGGAGCGCTTCGGTGCCAAATTGCCGCGCTGGATCGCGCTGATTGCAATGGGGCTGACGCTGGCTCTCTCGCTGCAGCTCTGGTTGCAGGGAGGCTATTCGCTGACTCAGGCCGCTGGCCTGCCGCAGTGGCAGTCGGAATTCCTGCTGGAGTGGATCCCGCGCTTTGGCATCAACGTGCACCTGGCGCTGGACGGTCTTTCGCTGCTGATGATTGTGCTGACCGGCCTGCTTGGCGTGATGGCCATCCTCTGCTCGTGGAACGAAATTGAGAAGTGGCAGGGCTTTTTCCATCTCAACCTGCTCTGGATCCTGGGCGGCGTCATCGGCGTGTTCCTTGCCATTGACCTGTTCCTGTTCTTCTTCTTCTGGGAGATGATGCTGGTTCCGATGTACTTCCTGATCGCCCTGTGGGGCCATAAGGCATCGGACGGCAAAACGCGTATTTCCGCCGCCACCAAATTCTTTATCTACACCCAGGCGAGTGGCCTGGTGATGCTGATTGCGATTCTGGCGCTGGTGTTTGTGCATTACAACGCCACCGGCGTGTGGACCTTCAACTATGAAGATCTGCTGAACACGCCAATGTCGCACACGGTGGAATACCTGCTGATGCTCGGCTTCTTTATCGCCTTTGCGGTGAAAATGCCGGTCGTACCGCTGCATGGCTGGCTGCCGGACGCTCACAGTCAGGCACCAACCGCAGGTTCTGTTGACCTGGCAGGGATCCTGCTGAAAACGGCGGCTTACGGCCTGCTGCGCTTTGCGCTGCCGCTGTTCCCCAACGCCTCGGCGGAGTTTGCGCCCATCGCGATGTGGTTAGGTATCATCGGGATCTTCTACGGTGCATGGATGGCCTTCTCGCAGTACGACATCAAACGTCTGATCGCCTACACCTCTATTTCGCATATGGGTTTTGTGCTGATTGCTATCTACACCGGCAGCCAGCTGGCGTTCCAGGGCGCGGTAGTACAGATGATCGCCCACGGGCTTTCAGCCGCGGCGCTGTTTATTCTCTGCGGCCAGCTGTATGAGCGTCTGCATACCCGTGATATGCGTCAGATGGGCGGCCTCTGGTCACGCATCAAGTGGCTGCCGGGTCTGTCGCTCTTCTTTGCCGTCGCCAACCTTGGGATGCCGGGTACGGGTAACTTCGTCGGTGAGTTCATGATCCTGACCGGCAGCTTCCAGAGCGTGCCGGTGATCATCGTGATCGCTACCTTCGGTCTGGTATTCGCCTCGGTTTACTCGCTGATCATGATGCAGCGTGCTTATTACGGCACGCCGAAATCAGAAACGCCGCTGCGTGGCATGTCGCCGCGTGAGTTCCTGATGATCATGGTGCTGGTTGTGCTGCTGGTTCTGCTGGGGATTTATCCGCAGCCGATTCTGGATACTTCCCATGCTGCGATGAGCAACATTCAGCAGTGGTATACCGCTTCAATTTCAACTACAAGGCCGTAATTCGCCATGACAATAACTCCTCAACACTTGATCGCGCTTCTGCCGCTGCTGATCGTCGGATTGACGGTGGTAGTTGTGATGCTGTCCATTGCGTGGCGACGCAATCACTTCGTCAACGCCACGCTGGCGGTCATCGGACTGAACATCGCGCTGTTTTCTCTCTGGTTTGTCGGGCAGGCAGGCGCGATGGACGTCACGCCGCTGCTGCGCGTGGATGGGTACTCCATGTTCTACACCGGGCTGGTGATTCTGGCCAGCCTGGCAACCTGCACCTTCGCCTATCCGTGGCTGGCAACCTATCCCGATAACCGCGAAGAGTTCTATCTGCTGGTGCTGATTGCGGCGCTGGGCGGCATCGTGCTGGCGAGCGCCAATCATCTGGCTTCGCTGTTTATCGGTATTGAGCTGATTTCCCTGCCGCTGTTTGGGCTGGTGGGCTACGCCTTCCAGCAGAAACGCTCGCTGGAAGCCAGCATCAAATACACCATTATGTCTGCGGTGGCCTCCTCGTTCCTGCTGTTCGGTATGGCGCTGATTTATGCCGACTCTGGCAATCTGAGCTTCCTGGCGTTAGGGAAAAGCCTGAATGACAGCCTGCTGAGTCAGCCGCTGCTGCTCGCCGGCCTGGGGATGATGATAGTTGGCCTGGGCTTCAAGCTCTCGCTGGTGCCTTTCCACCTCTGGACGCCGGACGTTTATCAGGGCGCGCCTGCGCCGGTATCGACCTTCCTGGCCACCGCCAGCAAGATCGCTATCTTCGGCGTGGTGATGCGACTGTTCCTCTACGCACCGCTTGCGGACAGCGAAGCGGTAAGGCTGGTGCTGTCGATCATCGCAGTGGCGTCTATCCTGTTCGGCAACCTGATGGCGATCACGCAGAGCAATATCAAACGCCTGCTGGGTTATTCCTCTATTGCTCACCTCGGCTATCTGCTGGTCGCGCTGATTGCCATCCAGACCCACCAGCTGTCGCTGGAGACCGTGGGCGTTTATCTGGCCGGCTATCTGTTCAGCAGCCTGGGCGCATTCGGGGTAGTGAGCCTGATGTCCAGCCCATACCGTGGGCCGGACGCCGACTCGCTCTACTCTTATCGTGGGCTGTTCTGGCACCGTCCGATCCTCTCTGCGGTAATGACGGTGATGATGCTCTCGCTGGCCGGTATCCCGATGACGCTGGGCTTTATCGGTAAGTTCTATGTGATTGCGGTAGGTGTGGGTGCGCAACTGTGGTGGCTGACCGGTGCCGTGGTGGTGGGGAGCGCGATTGGCCTCTACTACTATCTGCGCGTTACCGTCAGCCTCTATCTTAACCCGCCCGAGCTGCTACAGCGTGATACTCAAGCTAACTGGGCCTTTACCGCAGGCGGCGTGGTAGTACTGATCTCCGCTATTCTGGTGCTGCTGTTGGGTATCTATCCTCAGCCGCTGATCTCGCTGGTGCAGATGGCACAGCCGCTGATGTAATGCGTCTCGCTGACCATAAAACGGGCTTCCTCTGGGAGCCCGTTTTTTTTGGTTTAAGGGCGATGCCGGCGAAAAGAATAATGTGTAAAGTGGCGAATGGGAAAAAAAGGAGAACAAGATGAAGGTGATATGGCAAGACCGGCATCACAGCCAGCTGAGCGCCGCGCAGCTTTACCAGCTACTGGCGCTGCGCAACGCGGTATTTATCGTTGAGCAAAACTGCCCTTATCAGGATATTGATGGGGCCGATCTGGCCGGAGAGAATCGTCATCTGCTGGGAATGTCCGGCGACCGGCTGATGGCCTGTGCCCGCCTGCTTGCGCCCGCAGAGGCCAGTAAGCCGGTGAAAATTGGCCGGGTTATCGTGGCCAGCGAAGCCCGCGGACTGCGGCTGGGCAACCAGCTGATGGAGCAGGCGCTCGCCTGCTGTGCAGCGCACTGGCTGCAACATAAAGTCAGGCTCTCCGCGCAGGCGCATCTTGAGCAGTTTTATGGCAGCTTTGGCTTTAAAACAGTCAGTGACGTTTATCTGGAAGATAATATTCCACACATCGATATGGAAAAGTAAACCCTGCCCGCAATGGAGCCTCTTCCTGCTCCCGGCAGAAAACTCAGGTGATAAGCCCGCCCTGGGTCAGCCACTGACGGCGCTGTTCTGCGAGTTGCGCTTTCTCCGTGCTATGTCTGGAGACGGCGACCCTCAGTCGCTGCTGCTGAATATAGCGATCTTCCCGCGAGAGCTGGGTGTCCGCACTCAGCTCGCACAGCAGGCTATTCATATCCCGGATACTGTTGTTGGCGATCTCCTCGCTGACGCGGGCGGAGACTTCGGCAAGATGATCCATTTTTCACCCCATAGAGCAGTTTAATTGTTGAATCAGCACGGCACCGGCGATCAGTAATGACAAAGGCGTAACGGGAAGTTCAAGATCAACCCAGGCTTTGTTGCCGTCATATTCCGTTTCAAAATGCCATCGCTCGTCGCTAAGCTGCCGGTAGGTAAAGGGTAGACCACGATGTCTGCCGCCGAAAGCCGCCCAGCGAAGCGCGGAGCAGGCGGCTTCAGCGACAGGGTTGGTAGATACGTTGCTCATGGTTATTTTCCTGCGAAGTGAGTTCTGGGTATACGGACAGGAAAAGCAATTTACATGCCAAATAATAACTCACTGATAGCTATAAAGATTAAGACGAGATGGGTGTTTTTGACAAGGGTAAAGCGCTGTGCTTTTGACACTGCGTTATCATAATGACAGTGAGCAGGGCCTGTAGCCTGGCGGGGTTTTGTAGAGGTTTTCATCAGGGCCGGCAGAGTCGCCGGCACCTTAGCTGTATCGCTTACTTTTTCTTATAAACGTCGGCGGTACCATGCATTTTATTATCGGTCTGACCTGAGGTCAGAACAAAAATATCGCCGCCTTTAGCCTCTGCCAGTTTTGCCAGCTCTGCTTTGGCATCAGCCGCACTGGTTTCGCCGGACGTGGAAATATTTCCTACCTTTTCATACTCATCCTGAACTTTTTCGAACTCATTTTTCTGCATCATTTCAGCGGCGAATGCGCTGAACGTCAGGGTAGAGGCGAAAAAACCTAAAATGATCTTTTTCATCGAAATTTCCTTTGGTATGAAACAGCGAAAATTAATGAGATAACATCACTGAATTTATAGTTTGCAGAGGCACTCTTGTCTAATTTTATGATGAAAAGTCAGGATGGTGCACGGAAAAATAAAATTTACGTGAAGAGTATGTGATGCATTTCAGGTTAATTATATTATTAGTAATAAATAGCAGGCTTTTTTTATCGACAAATAAAAACTTCATTGGGTGGAATTAGCCAAGTTAATCTGACGTAACTATTCTGGAGAAGAATAACCATAAAAATAGCGACATTCAGTGTTACCGTCAGGCTGAGCTTGCGGGAGTAATTCAGCGAAGCGAAAATTAACAGCCAGGCCTGACGGTGCGCCAGTTAGTGTGTTTAAGATTAATGATCCAGATAGAGGTAATGCATCCAGCTGGTCATCCGCAACAATACCTTACGCATAACGGAAACATGGGAAAAATGATCGGAATAGACGGCGACCTGAGCGAAAATACCGTCTGGCAGAGCGTCAATATCGGCATTGCTCTCCAGTTCAATCACCGCCAGCACCCCATCGCTGCCAGGGACGAGGGAGAGCGACTGTAATGTGCCCTGCGCCTGATAGCTGCCTCCCGGGACCACAGGAAGAATTCTCAGCAGCTTTCCTCTGAAGACCTGCCCGGGAAGGGCATTAAAGACCGCCTCGGCCTCATCATTCGCTTCCAGGCGCAGCAGTGAATTCTGGCGAAACTGAGCGATGATCTGCCGTTTTTGCTCGGGGATAAAAATCATCACTGGCCTCAGCGGCAACGCTGCTGCGTAGGTCCCGGGGCGGATGAGTACCTGAGTCACATAACCATTACTGGGCGCGCGTACGACCGTCTGCTCAAGATTATACTGAGCCTCAGCCAGTTGGGCTCTGAGACTCACAATGCTCGACTGTTCTCCATTGACCACGCTCTCTAACTGACTTTTTATCTGGGCCTGCTCAGCCAGAGAGCTTTTGACCAGCGCATCCTGCGCAAGAAAGTTATACCGGGAGTTATCTATATCGCGCTGCGAGAACGGGTTAACCTTCGCTCTGCTACCGGTCAGATAGCGCTGATAATCTTTATACAACCGATCGCGTTCAGCAGTGACGTACGAAGTCTGGGCAATCGCTTCATCCAGCTGGCCCTCTAAAGCCTTAAAGCCGTGGACAGCCGTCATAAGGTCGGCCTCAAGCCGGTCAACGCGAGTCTGAAAGCGGGTTTTATCCAGCTCGAAGAGCATTTCCCCTTTCCGGATGCGAACATTCTGCTTATCCGTAACTTTACTCACCACCCCGGTAATCTGGGGCGTGATGGGAATTGAAATCACCGCTTTTTGCGCCAGTGAAGTATAGGGGTGGTTGTAATTCATCAGCAGGATCAGCATGCCTACCAGAACCACGCCTCCCAATGCGGCAGTCGGCACCGTCCATTTGTTTACCGGGATTTTAAAGATTTTGAAGACGGACCAGGCAAGGGCGACGTAGGTGAGAATGATGAGCAGATCCATGTTATTACTCCGAAGGTGGCGTATTAAGATCGCGCTGCCTTTTCTCCAGCCGGGCTATGCGCAGTTCCAGCTCATGCATTGAGTCATTCCGATCGCGCATCCCCCAGCCTTGCTCCTCGCGGTAAAGCGTCGCCCAAATCCATAAAAATGGCCAGATGACATGCAGGGTGAAGAGACTGACCCAGCCCGCCACATGAATAGCATCTGCATGAGGATGGTTACGCGATTTTGCAATAAGGTAAGGAATATCATGGATAATGATTACGCCGTAGAAAATAATCAGCAGGACGGCTACCAGAACGCCCAGCGCAAAGTAGTTCAGAAACATACCCACCTCGAATGAAGTGACAGAGTTGTCATAAAAATATAGACGCAGCCTGGGTTAGCAGCAATATAATCAACGAGTTTAATGATGGTGTGCCAGCAATGAATGAACTCTTAATATTCTGAAAGCTTTCTTCAAATTTTAGCGTGGCGTAATGTCGTCCTTTTAGCCTGTTTGACAGGCGAAAGTAGTTATATTGATAAGCTGGCTATGATTTAATAAAAAATGTTTGTTGCTCTCCTTTCTTCTGATCCAGGATGAGGCTGCGATTTTATAAAAATAGATGTATGGTTGGCACAGAATGAAAAGCCGTGTTTGCCAGTTACTTTTTTTCTAAAAGAGTCACTATACTCAAAAGAAGCGGCCCGGAACGGCGGCAGAATGGATAATAAAAAAGCCTGCCCATACTGACCCTTCAACTTTTAAACCTTTCTGGCGTAGCGCAGAATTAGCACGCTTATTATTTTGTAGTGACAATTTACGATACCAGCTCGCCTGCGGTAAGGCTTATTTAATCAACGCTTTCAGGAGTGACGCCTTGACGGAAACGACGCAGGGCAATGCAAAAGAAGGTGAAAGTAAACGCTGGTCATTAGTGTGGATCGTTCCTGTGGCGACTCTACTCATTGGTGGCGGGACTTTATTTTATCATTACAGCCAGCAGGGGCCTGCTGTAACCCTGCTTGCTGAAAACGCGGAGGGCATCCAGGCGGGTAAAACGGCTATAAAGAGCCGGAGCGTTGAAATCGGTCAGGTAGAGAAGGTCACGCTGACCGGCGATATGCGACAGGTACAAATCACGGCCCGCCTGCACAGCGGGATGAAAAAGCTGCTCTATGCCGATACTGTATTTTGGGTGGTAAAGCCTCAGGTAGGGCGGGGAGGGGTTAGCGGCCTCGGGACGGTACTCTCTGGCGCCTATATTGAGGTGCAGCCTGGCACCAAAGGCGTGCTGCCCGGCTATTACACATTATTAGCCACGCCTCCGCTGGCAGCAGCGAATGCGAAAGGCCTGCGCATCATGTTGGGCGGCGACAAAGCGGGACAGCTGAGTCCGGGCGATCCGGTGCTTTTCAGGGGATATCGTGTGGGGACAGTGGAAACCAGCCGGTTAGACACCGACAGGCAGGAGATGATCTATCAGCTGTTTATCGCCTGGCCTTACGATCGTCTGGTCACCGCCAATGTGCGCTTCTGGAAAGAGAGTGGGATTGCGGTGGAGATGTCCGCTGCGGGCCTGCGGGTGCAGATGGGCTCGCTGACCACCCTGTTTAGCGGCGGCGTGAGCTTCGACATTCCCTCCGGCCGGACGGCGGGCAACGCGGCTGAGAACAAAGCGCATTACCGTCTGTTTAAGGACCGGCGGACTATTCAGGACTCCCTCTTTTCCCGTCACCTCGATTATCTGCTCTTTTTCAGCAGCTCTGTACGGGGCCTGCAGGCGGGAGCGCCGGTTGAGTTCCGGGGAATCCGGCTTGGTACGGTAGCGAAGGTGCCCTTCTTTTTACCGGGGGTAACCGATGATCTCCACACGCATTTCCGCGTACCTGTGCTGGTGCGTATTGAAGCCGAGCGTTTTATTAACGGATTTGGCGGGGAGTTTGATATCCAGCAGCGGCTACAGGATGGCATTAAACGAGGCCTGCGCGCCACGCTAAAAACGGGCAATCTGATTTCTGGCTCGCTGTATGTCGATCTGAACTTTTACGATAACGCGCTCGTCCTACCTGAGCCTGTCCAGGTGGCTGGTTATCACATTATCCCCACCATGAGCAGCGGGCTCAGTGAAATTCAGCAAAAACTGATGTCGGCCCTGGATAAAATAAATGGATTACCGCTGACGCCCCTGTTGACGGAGGCTACCGGAACGCTGAAAGAAAGCCGGCGTACGCTTCAGGAACTACAGACTACACTCCACAATATTAACCAGCTTACCGACACGCCTGCGATAAAAGCGCTGCCAAAAGAGATGCAGCAGACGCTGCGTGAGCTAAGCCGCAGCCTGAAAGGCGTGCAGCCAGGATCACCTGCGCATACACGCATGCTAGGGGATTTACAGCGGCTGGATCAGGTGCTCCGTGAACTGCATTCAGTGCTAAAAAACCTGAACAATAAGAGTAATTCGCTTATTTTCGAAGCCGAAGCGATTCATGATCGGCAGCCTGAAAAAGCGAATTAATAAGGCTTACCGCGAAATTATTACCTGTAACAGGCAAAATGAGGATGGCTTAATGGAAGAGTTGATAAGAGCGATAGGGCTGGGGCTGGCCGTCCTTCTCCCGCTGGTGAATCCACTGACTACCGTGGTGGTGTTTCTGGCGCTGGGCGGTCATCTGAGCAAAAAAGCGCGTAACCGGGAGGCGACAATGGCTTCTGTCTACGTCTTTATTATCCTGATTGTGGCCTGGTATGCCGGACAGTTAGTGATGAATACCTTCGGTATTTCTATTCCCGGTCTACGTATTACGGGAGGATTGATCGTTGCCTTTATCGGCTTTCGCATGCTCTTCCCCCCGGCGAAAGGGGCTACCACGCCTGAGTTGCAAAGTAAAACGGATCAGGTGGCGCATGAGCCGGAAACCAGTATTGCTTTTGTGCCGCTGGCGATGCCGAGCACGGCCGGGCCAGGCACCATCGCCATGGTCATCAGTTCGGCCTCCACGATACGTCATGGCATCGATTTTCAGCCTTGGGTGATCGTCGTGGCGCCGCCCATGATCTTCCTGATAGTGAGTTTACTTTTATGGATCTGCCTGCGTAGCGCGGGTGGCGTGATGCGGCTGCTGGGGAAGGGGGGCATAGATGCTATCTCCCGGCTGATGGGGTTCCTGCTGGTTTGTATGGGAGTGCAGTTCGTTATTAATGGCGTGGTGGAAATTATCTCTACCTGGCCGCCGGTTCCGGCAGGATGAAACCGCATTAAAAAGGGCCGCTTAGCGGCCCTTTTGCTTTCGGCTAGCCCGCCGTCATCTGGCGATCGTCGACGTAGTGACGTTTATCCGCTGGCGGCGGCATATACTGATAAAGCCAGGTCTCACTCAGCGTCTCTTCTTTGGTACGCAGGAACAGACGTAGCTCAACCGGGTCGGCAGCCTCGCTGGTGGGATACCAGTCAAAGAGAATGCGGTAACCTTTGATCGGCTCGATATAGAGGATCTCAACCTGCTTAAGCGTACCTGCAGAGGTAGTGATCACCGGCTCGATGCCTTTTTCCGCAGCGGCCTTCAGATCCCCGCCCACAAAGTCCACCGCAAAACGACGCGCCCAGACTTTAGGATAGTGTTCGCCTGGCGCCCAGCCTTCCGGGAAGCCGCCCATACCGGTGCGGGTCGCGCTGACGCGGGCCAGGTCGCTGCGCACCGGGGGCAGGCCGCTCCAGTAAAGCTTGTAGCTGAAGCTGTGCTCGCTGCCCGCTTTGATCGCCTCTGCCGGGTGCCAGAAGCAGACAATATTATCCAGCGTTTCGCCGGTGGTAGGGATCTCCATCAGATCGATGGTGCCTTTACCCCATTTGCCCACCGGCTCCACCCACAGGCTTGGGCGTTTGTCATACCAGCCGATAACGTCCTGATAATCCTGGAAGTTGTGATTCAGCTGCAGCATGCCGAAACCGCGGGGATTGTCATCCTCATAGCTGTTAAAGGTCAGACGCTGGGGATTGTTCAGCGGGCGACAGATCCATTCGCCCGATCCGGCCCACATCGCCAGGCGATCGGAGTCGTGAATTTGCGGGTGGATAGTGTCACACATGCGGCGTTCGTTATTGCCGCAGCTGAACATGGTGGTCATCGGCGCGATGCCGAGCTGATTGATATCTTTACGGGCATAAAGGTGGTTTTCCACCTCCATCACCACGCGCTTCTCTTCGCAATGGATGATGAACTTAAACGCGCCGGTACAGCTTGGGCCATCAAGCAGAGTGTAAACGGTGAAAGTGGTGTCGCCCGCTTCCGGCGTTTCAAACCAGAAGGCGGTAAAGTCCGGGAACTCTTCCGGTTCACTGCCGAAAGTATTGACGGCTACGCCACGGGCCGAGAGGCCGTACTGGTAGGTATCATCGACCGCGCGGAAGTAGCTGGCGCCCAGGAAGGAAACGATATCCCTGCGGGCAAGCTCCGGCTTTTTAAAGGCGCGGAAACCGGCAAAGCCCAGGTCGGTCTTGCCTTCGAGCTGGCGGGTATCAACGTTGGCATTGTGGTAGTTAAACAGCTCAGGGCGGAAATGAATCTCACGCGCCTGGCCATCGTCATCCACGGAGAACATGCGCAGTCGGCGCTTAAACCCCATCCCGACGTGGAAGAACTGAACGTCAAGTTCGCGGTTAGGAATGTCATTCCACAGCGAGTGGCTGGCGTCATACTGAATTTCGTTATAGGCCTGTGGCGTCATGGTCGCCAGCGTTTCAGGCAGCGCCGCCGGTGCGCCGCCGTAGGGCTGTTTCGCCATACCGGCCGCCATTTTCTTCAGCACGTCGAAATCAAATCGCTTCGCGGTGCCGTCGGCAATATCGGTTTCAGCCCAGGCAGCCTGAGCAAACAAGGTGGATAAACCGGACATTCCGCTGAGGGTAGCGAACGCCATTGACGCTTTCATAAACATTCTTCGATTCATGCCAGAAGCCATTTCCTTTGCTGAACGGAGTTTGTAGAGTCTGTTGTGCATATGCGCACCAGGCTGCGACGCGTGATCCTGCGGCGCGCGGCCCCGCTTTACCCGAATTGTGATTTAGCTCACAGTGAATTACGACAGTCACAATTGTGCTAAATTCAGTCGCCAGAAACTTATCAGAAATATCCAGGAAAAGCAGTGAATTCCTCCACCTGAACCGTTTTTCGGCCTCTTCCCAATAAGATTATTTCAGCCCTGACGGCTTTGGCAGAATTTCTGTGTTGGAGAGAGCAATGTCTCGCCATCTGGACGAATATGCTGTCCCGCTTCTGGCGGAAGCCGCATCACAGGGTTTATCTGCCTGGGGAACGGGAACCGCCGGGCAAAAAACCGGCCCAGACGAAAAGCTGCTCCGCCTTAACGACGCTAAGTTTTTACTTTATCAGTCAATTCCTGGTGTGATTTGCAGGCAGGACGCTGGAAAGGGTCTACAGTTACTGGAGAAGTTTATTCCACAAGGAGATGTTATGGCTACGATGACAACTGACCCACAAGAATCACGTTTGGATGACGATCTGGCGCTGCTGACTAAAACTCTGGAAGATGTTCTGAAATCTTCCGGCGATCCGGCCGATAAGAAATATATGGAGCTGAAAGCTCAGGCGGAACAGTCGCTGAACGATGTAAAATCCCGCGTCAGCAACGCGTCTGATACTTACTACTATCGCGCGAAGCAGGTTGCTAACCGCGCCGATGAGTACGTACACGATAAACCCTGGCAGGGCGTTGGCGTTGGCGCCGCGCTTGGCCTGGTGGTAGGACTGCTGCTGGCGCGTCGCTAACGAGATGACCAGACCAGATAAAAGGGGCGTCCTCAGGGACGCCCCTTTTTTGCGCCCTCTAATCTGAACGGGCCTGCAATCCCGGTGGGTCTGGATCAACATCTGTCTCCTGAAAGCACGCTAAAATAGCCCCTTTTCCGCTGAATGGACACGCTGTTTTGCCGCTTTTCACCGCCCTTCAAACGCTGCGCCAGCAGTTATCTCAGGTTACCGGATGCCGGTCAGGCTATGCCTGCTTTACTGCTGCCGTTTCGGCAGAGGCGGACAGTCTCGCCTGGCTGGCGTCGCAGCCGCACTGGCCGAAATTTTTCTGGCAGTCCCGTGAGGGGGATGAAAGCCTGGCGGCCTGCGGCGCGCTGAACGAGGCGGCTTCACCGGCGCAGGCCGCGCAGCTGCTCCAGACGCTGCCGCCCGGCTGGAAGCTGGTTGGCGCTAACGCTTTCGGAGCGGAAAGCCTCTTATTTATGCCGCGTCTGCTCTGGCAGGGCGGACGAGTAACGGTCTTTATTCAGGGCGATCTTGCGCAGGATGCCCGGCGGGCGATCGGGTTTATTGATGGACTGGTTCCTTCCCGGCCACAGGAGCTGCTGCCCCAGCAGGCGGAGCGTATTATTCATACTCCGGGGCAGGCGGACTGGTCACATCTGGTGACAAAGGCGCTGGCGGCGATCGCCGGTGGCGCTCTCGACAAAGTAGTACTGGCGCGCGCGACCGATCTGCATTTCTCCTCCGCGGTTTCGCCTGTAGCGTTGCTGGCGGCCAGCCGCGCGATTAATCCTCATTGCTACCATTTTATGCTGGCCTCGGGGCCGTATGATGCCTTTATCGGTTCGAGCCCCGAACGGCTTTACCAGCGCCGGCGTCAGCAGATGCAAAGCGAGGCGCTGGCCGGGACCTGTGCCGGTTCAGCTGCCGATCGGCTGGCGCATCATATGGCGCAAAAGCTGTTAGCGGATGAAAAAAATCAGCGGGAAAATCTTATGGTGGTGGCGGACATCCGTCAGCGGCTGCAGCCCATCGCCGGACAGATCCATGTAGCGCCTGTTGAAATTGTGCGGTTGCGCAACGTGCAGCACCTGAGGCGGAAAATTTACTGCGCGCTGCGAATTCTGGATGATGCTGCCTGCCTCGCGCAGCTCCAGCCAACCGCAGCAGTGGCCGGGCTGCCCCGCCAGCCCGCCAGGCGATTTATTCAGGATCACGAGCCTTTTCAGCGCGGCTGGTATGCCGGTTCGGTGGGGTATCTCTCTTTAGCTGAGAGCGAATTTGCGGTGGCTTTACGCTCGGCGCAGGTGACCGGCGCTCGCGTCCGTCTTTACGCCGGAGCGGGCATTGTGGCAGGCTCACAGGCGAACGAAGAGTGGCGCGAATTAGATCAAAAAGCGGCTGGTCTGGGCGCGCTGCTGGGAATGCCTTTCGCACAGTAATCCTGCCTCAAATCAAAATACCCTGGCGGCGGCGCTCATATACTTGAAGGCCGCGCTTTCGATCTGGAATGGGTTATGTCACGCAGCACCTTTAACCGCCGCTGGGCCGGCGTCATCCTTGAAGCTTTAACCCGACATGGCGTCCGTCATCTCTGCATTGCGCCCGGCTCGCGCTCAGCGCCCTTAACGCTGGCGGCCGCGGCGCATCCCCGGCTGGTTTGCCACACCCATTTTGATGAACGCGGGCTGGGGCATCTGGCGCTCGGGCTGGCTAAAGCGACCCGCCAGCCGGTCGCGGTGATTGTCACCTCCGGGACGGCAGTGGCAAACCTCTATCCTGCCGTAATTGAAGCGAAGCTGACCGGAGAGCGGCTGATTATGCTCAGCGCGGATCGTCCGCCTGAACTGATCGACTGCGGCGCCAGCCAGGCCATTGAGCAGCCGGGCATCTTTGCCGGACATGCGGCCGCCCTTAACCTTCCCCGACCCTCTCCTGCGATTTCCGCCCGCTGGCTGGTTTCCGCCGTTGACGCGCTGCTGGGCCAGCATTCTTCCGGCGCGGTTCATCTCAACTGCCCCTTCGCTGAGCCGCTCTACGGAGGCGATCCCGACGCTTACCAAAGCTGGCAGGAGGAACTGGGAAGCTGGTGGCAGGACAAGCAGCCCTGGCTTCAGTACGAGGCAGGTGCGGCAGTAAGCGTGCGTGAGGCGTGGACGGGGCTGCGGCTGAAGCGCGGGCTGGTTGTGGTGGGCAAGGTCACGCCGGAAGAGGGAAAGGCGATCGCGGCGTGGGCTGACGCCCTCGGCTGGCCGCTGCTGGCAGACGTGCAGTCACATACCGGGCAGCCGCTCCCCTGTGCGGAAATCTGGCTGAGAAAGCCGCAGGCGCGCCAGGCGCTGTCACAGACGGAGATGGTGGTGCAGTTTGGCAGCCATTTGATCGGTAAACAGCTCAGCCACTGGCTGGCGAACCACCATCCTGAAACCTGGTGGCTGATTGAGGCGATGCCGGGCCGGCGGGATCCTGCCCATCACCAGAGCTGTCGCATCCAGGCAGATATTTGCCGCTGGCTGGCGGCGCATCCAGCCGGTGAACGCATGGCGTGGCGATCGCAAATTATCCGCTTTGCGGCTGAGGCGCGTGAAGCGTTGATGATGAACCCGCCCCCTTTCGGCGAGGCGCTGCTGGCGCAGCGGCTGTCGGCGTTTCTCCCCGCAGGCGGCGCGCTTTTCCTGGGCAACAGCCTGACGGTGCGGCTGGTGGATGCGCTCTGTCAGCTGCCGGCAGGGTATCCGGTCTATGCCAGCCGCGGTGCCAGCGGTATTGACGGGCTTATCGCCACGGCAGCGGGCGTCCAGCGCGGAAGCGGTCAGCCGCTGCTGCTGATTCTGGGCGATCTTTCTGCGCTGTACGATCTCAACAGTCTGGCGCTGCTGAGGCAGGTCAGCGCACCGGTAATAGCGATCGTTATCAACAATAACGGCGGCCAGATTTTCTCCCTGCTGCCCACGCCCGAAGCGGCGCGGGAGCGTTTTTTTGCCATGCCACAGCATATCCATTTCGCCAGCGCGGCCAGTATGTTCGGTCTGCGCTACGCCTGTCCGGAAAGCTGGGACGATCTCTGTGTGGCCGTTGAGCGGGGCTGGCAGGGTCCAGCGACGCTGATTGAACTGCGCGTCGCGGACGACGAAGGAGCCCGCTTTCTGGCTCAGGCAGGTAAAGAGTGAGGCTTCACGCGCGCTGGCAGCGCGGCCAGGAGAGCAGCAGACCGGCGCTGGTCTGGCTGCACGGCTTTCTGGGCAGCGGCGATGAGTGGCGGGCGATCCAGCCCCATTTTAGCGAGTGGCCGCAGCTGAGCCTGGATCTGCCTGGGCATGGCGGCTCCAGCGCCAGCCGCGTTGAGGGGTTTGAGGCGCTTTCCGGGGCGATCGTCCGCACGCTGCACAGGTATCAGATCCAGCGGTACTGGCTGATTGGCTATTCGCTGGGCGGACGGGTAGCGCTGAGTCACGCCTGCCAGCCTGACAGGGATGGGCTGAGCGGCGTGATTGTCGAGGGCGCGCATCCCGGACTGAGCTGTGAAAGCGAACGGCGGGAAAGAGGCGAAAGCGATGCCAGATGGGCGCGCCTTTTCCGTCAGCAGCCGCTGCTAAAGACGCTGGATCGGTGGTATCGCCAGCCGGTTTTTAACGATCTTAGCGAGGATGAGCGCCAGGAAACCATCGCGCTCCGGCGGCAAAATCACCCTGACGCGCTGGCGGCGATGCTGCTGGCGACGTCACTTTCCCGTCAGCCAGATCTTACTGCTGCACTCAGGCAGCTCCGCCTGCCCGTTCACGCCATTTGCGGCGAACGGGACGCTAAATTCCTGCATCTTACGCAGCGGGCGGCGCTGCCCTGCCACGTCATTCCCCGCGCAGGCCACAATGCCCACCGGGCTAATCCGCAGGCGTTTGCTGCTCAGCTCAGGCAAATTTTAACTCAGTGTAAGGACTTCCCATGATTTACCCCGATGAAGAAAAGCTTTCTGCCCCGGTCGAATGGCGGGACAGCGGCATGGGCTTCAGCGATATCCGGTTTCATAAATCGCCGGAAGGGATCGCGAAAATCACCCTGAACCGCCCGGAGGTACGCAACGCTTTTCGTCCCCATACGATTAAAGAGATGATGCTGGCGCTTGCCGATGCGCGGCACGATGAAAAAACCGGCGTCATTGTGTTAACCGGCGAAGGGGATAGGGCGTTCTGCGCCGGCGGCGATCAGAAAATTCGCGGCGACTATGGCGGTTACCAGGATGAGGCAGGCGTGCATCACCTTAACGTGCTCGACCTTCAGCGGCAGATCCGGACCTGCCCGAAGCCGGTAGTGGCCATGGTGGCGGGCTATGCCGTCGGCGGCGGTCACGTTTTACATATGATGTGCGACCTGACCATTGCCGCTGATAATGCGCAGTTTGGCCAGACGGGACCAAAGGTGGGCTCCTTCGACGGTGGCTGGGGTGCCGCCTATATGGCCCGCATTGTCGGGCAGAAAAAAGCGCGGGAGATCTGGTTTCTCTGCCGCATGTACAGCGCTCAGCAGGCGCTCGAAATGGGGCTGGTGAATACCGTTGTGCCGCTGGCGGAGCTGGAGAGGGAAACGGTACGCTGGTGCCGCGAGATACTGGAAAACAGCCCGATGGCGCTGCGCTGCCTGAAGGCGGCGCTGAACGCTGACTGTGACGGCCAGGCCGGGCTACAGGAGCTGGCGGGCAATGCCACCATGCTTTTTTATATGACCGAAGAGGGGCAGGAAGGGCGCAACGCCTTTAATCAGAAACGCCCGCCCGACTTCCGCAAATTTACGCGCAACCCATGAAGCGCCGCGCCTTACTTTTCCGCTACAGGATCCCGCTTGTGGCGGGGGTGGTACTGCGGGACAGCCGGATAAAATACCGGGAAGGGCTGCTGGTAAAGATCGGCGAGGCGGACCGCGAGGGCTGGGGTGAGATTGCGCCGCTGCCGGGGTTCAGCCATGAAACGCCTGATGCGGCACAGCAGGAGGCAACGGAGCGGCTGCAGTGCTGGGTTAACGGCGAGCATGCCACGGAGAGCACGCTGCCTTCGGTCGCTTTCGGCCTCAGCTGCGCGCAGGCTGAGCTTGCCGGTGAACTGCCCGCCGGGGCGGACTGGCACAGCGCCACGCTTTGCAGCGGCGATCCTGATGAACTCCTTCTCCGCCTCGGCGCGCAGCAAGCGCCCGTTGCCAAGATGAAGGTGGGGCTTTATGAACCGGTGCGCGACGCCATGATGGTGAATCTGCTGCTGGAAGCGCTGCCGCAGCTGACGCTGAGGCTGGACGCTAACCGCAGCTGGAGCCAGGAAAAGGCGCGCCGCTTTGCCGGTTTTATCGCCCCCGCACAGCGCGCCCGCATCGCCTTTATTGAGGAGCCCTGCCGTACGCCGGCGATCTCATCCCAGTTTGCGGCGGAAACAGGCCTCGCGCTGGCCTGGGATGAGAGCAGCCGTGAAGCGGGGTTTCGCCTCGACGTTACGCCACAGCTTCGCGCGGTCATTATCAAGCCATCGCTGACCGGCAGCTTGTCCTCCGTGCGCGAACGCATCACTCAGGCGCAGCAGGCTGGACTGAGCGCCGTCATCAGCTCATCCCTGGAGTCGAGCCTCGGGCTGACCCAGCTGGCGCGCCTCGCCCGCTGGCTGACGCCGGCAACCGTGCCGGGCCTGGATACGCTCGGGTTAATGCAGCAGCAGCTGATACGGCGCTGGCCGGGCTCTCCTTTGCCGCTTTGCACAGAAGCGTCGCTGGAAGTCGTATGGCGCGGCTGAACACTCTCCGTTTGACAGATGGTCCTTTATATTTACTGAGATTCTCTGTATGGAAGGCATAAAAACCTGGCCCTGGCAGCACTGGGCGCGGCGCAGGCCCGGTGAGCGTGCGCTTCACGAAGGCGGTACCGCAATCAGCTGGTCGCAGCTTGCGCATCAGGTGGAGCAGCTGGCGACCGGATTCAGGGCTCAGGGACTCGACCGGGGAGACGGCGTTATGTTGCGGACAGCCAACAGCCGCGCAGCCGTGATGGCGTATCTGGCATTGCTGCGCTGTGGCGCAAGGTTGCTGCCGGTTAATCCGCAGCTACCTCATGCGCAGCTAGGGGCGCTGCTGCCTTCACTGAATATCGATTTCATGCTCGATCTGACGGCGGAGCCATTGCCCGGCGAGCGACCGGCAGAACTGAAGATGGACTGCGGCATGGATCGATCTTCCGGCTCCGTACCAGTGATAGAAAAAGCCTCCGCAGGCAGTCTGCATCATCCCTGGGTAAGCGCATCTATCGCGACGCTGACGCTGACCTCCGGTTCTGGCGGGCTGCCTAAAGCGGTTGCCCATACCTTCAGCGCGCATCTCGCCAGCGCGAAAGGGGTGAGTGAACGTCTCGGTTTTACCGCTGCTGACGCCTGGCTGCTCTCACTGCCGCTTTTTCACGTTTCGGGGCAGGGCATTCTCTGGCGCTGGCTTTACGCGGGTGCCACTCTCGGACTCTCCGGCGACAGGCCGCTGCATGAGGCACTGGCGCACTGCTCCTTCGCCTCGCTGGTGCCTGCCCAGCTCTGGCGCCTGCTGCGGCAGCCTGCGCTTCCTGCCGGGCTTAAATGCGTGCTGCTGGGAGGATCGGCAATACCTGCCGCATTAACCACGCAGGCGGAAGCCCGGGGTATCGCCTGCTGGTGCGGCTACGGCATGACCGAAACGGCCTCCACCGTGACGGCGATGCGGGCCGACGGCAGCGGCGGTGTGGGAACCGCGCTGGCCGGTCATCAGGTTACGCTGGCGGCGGACGAAATCCGGCTGAAGTCGGCGGCGCTGGGGCTGGGCTACTGGCGAAACGGCGAGCTGCTGCCGCTGGCCGATGAAGAGGGCTGGTTCGCGACCCGCGACAGGGGGCGCTGGCGTGACGGTGGGCTTCAGGTGACGGGCCGTACGGATAACCTGTTTTTTTCCGCGGGTGAGGGCGTTCAGCCGGAGCTGATTGAGCAGATCCTCTTGCAGCATCCTGCGGTATCGCAGGCGTTTATTGTGCCGCTGGAGGATGAGGAGTACGGCCACCGGCCGGTGGCGCTGCTGACGGCGACGGCGCCGCCCGGCGACATTGCCGGCTGGGCGAAGCCCCGGCTGGCAGGCTTTCAGCGTCCCGTCCGCTGGTATCCGCTGCCGGCGCTGGGCGAAGGCGGCATTAAACTCTCCCGTAAACGCCTGGCTGAGTGGGTGGCGGATCGGCAGAAGGCGTGAAAGAACGCTTCAGCGACGCGGATTTACTCCTCTCTTCCGGCACAGGCTGTTAAACAGAAAAGAGAGTTGTGTTTAACCGGGTAGCTTCATACAGTTAACGAATACAGGCAGACCCGGAGAAGATAATGATAAGAGTGGAAATGCTCTCAACAGGCGATGAAGTGCTGCACGGCCAGATCGTCGACACTAACGCCGCCTGGCTGGCGGAAGTCCTGTTCCAGAACGGCCTGCCAATGGCCAGCAGGCAGACGGTTGGCGATAATCTTGATGAGCTGGTTGAGGTGCTGGTCCAGCGCAGCAAGGTGGCTGATGTGCTGATCGTGAACGGCGGGCTGGGGCCGACCAGCGACGATCTGAGCGCGCTGGCGGCGGCCAGAGCGGCGGGCGTCGATCTGGTCATGCATGAAGAGTGGCTCAGCAAAATGAGCGCTTTTTTCGCCAGCCGCGGCAGGGAAATGGCGGCGAGCAACCGCAAGCAGGCGGAGCTGCCTGCCGGGGCGGAGATGCTGGATAACCCGGTGGGGACCGCCTGCGGCTTTGCGCTGGAGCTGAACCGCTGCTGGCTTTTCTTCACGCCGGGCGTGCCGTCCGAATATAAAGTGATGGTTGAGCAGCAGATCCTGCCGCGCCTGAAGGCCCGTTTCTCGCTTCCCGAACCTCCAGTCTGCCTGCGGATGACCACCTTTGGGCGGGGTGAAAGCGATCTCGCCTCGGCGATTGAACCGCTGCCGCTGCCCGAAAGCGTGGTGATGGGCTATCGCGCCTCAATGCCCATTATTGAACTGAAGCTTAACGGCCCCGCCGCAAAGCTGCCGGAGATGGAGGTGTTCTGGCAGCAGGTCCGTGAAATTGCTGGCGAAAGCGTTATCTTCGAAGGCACCGAAGGGCTGCCTGCGCAGCTGGCGCGGCGGCTGAAGGCGCAGCGCCTCAGGCTTGCCGTTAGTGAACAGTTTACGGCCGGATTAGTTCACTGGCAGCTGGCGTCCGCAGGGGCTGAGCTGGGTGAAGGAAACGTGCTGCCGACGCGCCCTGAGTCGCTGGCGCAGCTGGCTGAGCGGGGCAAAGAGCTGGCCGCCGCCTCCGGTACGGAAGTCGCGCTGGTGGTGGGGGGAATGGAGGAGGAGAGGCTGGCTTTCGCGCTCTTTACGCCCGAGGGATGCTGGGCGCAACGGGTGAAGTTTAACGTGAGCCGTCACGGACTGAAAACCCGTCAGGATGTGGTGGCGATGCTGGCGCTGAATATGCTGCGTCGCTGGCTGGACGGAATGGAAGTGACCACGGGGCACGGCTGGGTCGAGGTGGAAGAAACGCTGAAGGCCTGAGAGAAAAACGGGGCGATATCTTCGCCCCGGTGACAGAACAGGCAGCGGCATATTGGCGCTGGCTTTACATCTCGATTTCAATATCCCCTTTTGCCGTGCAGCAGCAGGGCAAAATCTCATCCTGCTGCACAAACGCCAGCGGCCGGGCGGCGTAGCAGACTTCGCCCTTCAGCAGCCGGGTGCGGCAGGAGCCACAGTAGCCTTCGCGGCACTGATACTCGACGGGAATGCGGTGAAACTCCAGCGCATCCAGCAGCGAACGATGCTCATCCTGACAGTGCAGCTGCGTGCCGGAAGCACGCAGCGTAATGATCGACCCGGCCATTTTACAGCTGGAAGTCGTCGAAGTCGTTTTCGCCTACTTCGGAGTCGATCTGGCCCACCAGATAGGAGCTCACTTCCACTTCCTGCGGCGCAACCTGTACGTTATCCGACACCAGCCAGGAGTTAATCCAGGGGATCGGGTTAGAGCGGGTTTTGAACGGCAGATCCAGGCCAACAGCCTGCATGCGGATATTGGTGATGTACTCAATGTACTGCCACAGGATATCTTTATTCAGACCAATCATGGAGCCGTCGCGGAACAGATATTCTGCCCACTCTTTCTCCTGTTGAGCGGCCAGCACAAACAGGTCATAGCACTCCTGGCGGCATTCGCGGGCGATTTCAGCCATCTCCGGATCGTCTTCGCCACTGCGCAGCAGGTTCAGCATGTGCTGGGTGCCGGTCAGGTGCAGCGCTTCGTCGCGGGCGATCAGGCGGATGATTTTGGCATTGCCCTCCATCAGCTCGCGTTCCGCAAAGGCGAACGAGCAGGCGAAGCTGACGTAAAAACGAATCGCTTCCAGCGCGTTCACGCTCATCAGGCAGATATAGAGCTGTTTTTTCAGCGCGCGCAGGCTGACGGTCAGGCTTTTACCGTTAACCTGATGCGTGCCTTCACCCAGCAGATGCCAGTAGTTGGTCATCTCAATCAGATCGTCGTAGTAGCCAGAGATATCCTTGGCACGGGAGAGGATCTGCTCATTAGTCACGATATCGTCAAACACGATGGCCGGATCGTTAACGATATTGCGGATGATATGGGTATAGGAGCGTGAGTGGATCGTTTCCGAAAACGCCCAGGTTTCAATCCAGGTTTCCAGCTCGGGAATTGAGATCAGCGGCAGCAGCGCCACATTCGGGCTGCGGCCCTGAATGGAGTCGAGCAGCGTCTGATACTTCAGGTTGCTGATGAAAATATGCTTCTCATGATCCGGCAAAGCCTGATAGTCGATACGATCGCGGGAAACGTCCACTTCTTCCGGGCGCCAGAAGAAGGAGAGCTGCTTTTCGATCAGCTTCTCAAAAATGTCATACTTCTGCTGATCGTAGCGCGCGACGTTAACCGGCTGGCCGAAAAACATCGGTTCATCCAGCTGGTTGTTTTTATTCTGCGAGAACGTTGTGTAAGCCATATGCGTCAATCCAGTAAACGCGGGCCGGTCAGACCGACCCGTGGAGCGAAGAAGGGGGCAGAGTAGCCTGCCCCGCTGTTAATTAAATCTTGCAGGCGCCGCTTTCACAGCCGTCATCCTGAACGGAAGGGGCCAGATCGTCCTGCGCGTCTTCTGCACCGTCACGGGTGTTCTGGTAGTAGAGCGTTTTCACCCCGAACTTGTAGGCCGTCAGCAGATCTTTCAGCAGCTGTTTCATCGGTACGCGGCCATTAGCAAAGCGCGACGGATCGTAGTTGGTATTCGACGAGATAGCCTGGTCGATAAACTTCTGCATCAGGCCGACCAGCTGCAGGTAGCCGTCGTTATTCGGCATATCCCACAGCAGTTCATAGCTGTCTTTCAGGCGCTCATACTCCGGCACCACCTGACGCAGGATGCCATCCTTGGACGCTTTAATGCTGATATGGCCGCGCGGCGGCTCAATGCCGTTGGTGGCGTTAGAAATCTGCGAAGAGGTTTCAGACGGCATCAGGGCAGAAAGGGTGGAGTTGCGCAGGCCGTGGGTTTTGATCTGCTCACGCAGGCCGTCCCAGTCCAGATGCAGCGGCTCGTTGCTGATCGCATCCAGGTCTTTCTTATAGGTGTCGATCGGCAGGATGCCCTGCGCGTAGGTGGTTTCGTTGAACCACGGGCAGGCGCCTTGCTCTTTCGCCAGCTCGTTCGACGCCTTCAGCAGATAATACTGAATCGCCTCGAAGGTCTTATGGGTCAGGTTATTGGCGCTGCCGTCCGAGTAGCGAACGCCGTGCTTCGCCAGGTAGTAGGCGAAGTTGATCACGCCGATACCCAGCGTGCGACGACCCATCGCGCCGCGTTGAGCGGCCGGAATCGGGTAATCCTGGTAGTCGAGCAGCGCGTCAAGCGCACGCACGGCCAGGGTCGCCAGCTCTTCCAGATCGTCCAGGCTGTCGATGGCGCCCAGGTTAAAGGCAGAAAGCGTACAGAGCGCGATTTCACCGTTCTCGTCGTTCACGTCCATCAGCGGTTTGGTTGGCAGGGCGATCTCCAGGCAGAGATTCGACTGGCGAACCGGCGCGATGCTGGCATCAAACGGGCTGTGGGTGTTGCAGTGATCGACGTTCTGAATGTAGATGCGGCCGGTAGAGGCGCGCTCCTGCATCATCAGCGAGAAAAGGTCGACGGCCTTAACGCGCTGCTTGCGGATGCTGTCGTCAGCTTCATATTTGGTGTAGAGACGCTCGAACTCATCCTGATCGGCAAAGAAGGCGTCATACAGGCCCGGCACGTCGGAAGGGCTGAACAGCGTGATATCCTGGCCTTTCAGCAGGCGCTGGTACATCAGCTTGTTCAGCTGTACGCCGTAGTCCATATGGCGCACGCGGTTACCTTCAACGCCACGGTTATTTTTCAGCACCAGCAGGCTTTCCACTTCCAGGTGCCACATCGGATAGAACAGCGTCGCCGCGCCGCCGCGAACGCCGCCCTGCGAACAGGACTTCACTGCGGTCTGGAAGTGCTTATAGAACGGGATACAGCCGGTGTGGAACGCTTCGCCACCGCGAATCGGGCTGCCCAGCGCACGAATGCGGCCAGCGTTGATGCCGATGCCGGCACGCTGGGAAACATACTTCACAATCGCGCTGGAGGTGGCGTTAATGGAATCCAGGCTGTCGCCGCACTCGATCAGCACGCAGGAGCTGAACTGACGGGTCGGCGTGCGCACGCCGGACATGATCGGCGTCGGTAGGGAGATTTTAAAGGTTGAAATCGCGTCGTAGAAGCGCTTCACGTAATCCAGACGCGTCTCGCGGGGGTAGCCGGAGAAGAGACAGGCCGCGACCAGGATATAGAGGAACTGGGCGCTCTCGTAGATATCGCCAGTAACGCGGTTCTGCGCAAGATATTTCCCTTCCAGCTGCTTCACGGCGGCGTAGGAGAAGTTCATGTCGCGCCAGTGGTCAATAAAGCCGTCCATCAGCTCGAACTCTTCCACGCTGTAGTCTTCCAGCAGGTGGCGATCGTATTTGCCCAGATCCACCATACGTTTCACCTGGTCATACAGCTTAGGCGGCTCAAACTGGCCGTAGGCTTTTTTACGCAGGTGGAAGATGGCGAGGCGGGCCGCCAGATACTGATAGTCCGGCGCATCGCGGGAGATCAGGTCGGCGGCGGATTTGATGATCGTTTCGTGAATATCAGAGGTTCTGATACCTTCGTAAAACTGGATATGAGAACGCAGCTCGACCTGCGAAACAGAAACGTTATGCAGACCTTCTGCAGCCCAGTCAAGCACGCGGTGGATTTTATCGAGGTTGATGCGTTCGGTGCGGCCATCGCGTTTAGTGACAAGCAGGCTCTGATTCATGGGGCGTAATATCCTGTCCGTGAGATCGAAAATATCCCCCGTTTATACACAGACTGCTCAGGTGTGAGTAACTCTGTGGATAAACACTATATATAGGGGGTAAGAGAAGTATTGATAACAATATGGTGGTTATTTTAGTAATTTCTGCGATCTTAACAAGCCTTGACGACGCGCGGATTTTACTGATCGGTGGCTGGCATTTTTCCTAAGTCCACGTTTCTCAAGGCCCTGGCACGATGTCAACAGGCTGATAAAAATTTAAGAAATTTGATCAAGCGCGTTTTTCTTGTTCAGCCGCCAGGGAGTGCGGATTATTTTGCATAAAGTGTCGCCAGCAAGGGAGCAGGCTTTTCCTGTTAGCACCAGTTAGTGCCGGGTGGATAACTTCGTGGAGGATGCTGACCCGCAGCGCGCTTTTTGTCCAACAGGAAAACGTTATGACGCAGGGATATCCTTTGTCTGACTGATGACGATCAGATTAACGTGGCGTATCTCCAGGCACCGTTACGGCAGACGTAGCGGTGCCTGATAAAAGGTCACTCAACCGGACGGTGAGTATGCACCATATAGTTAACGTCAACGCCGGGTGCCAGCTTGAACTTGTTGGTCAGCGGATTGTAGTGCAGGCCAGTCATGTGACGCTCACGCAGCGCAGCTTCGTCCACCCAGTTCAGTAGTTCTGACGGACGAATAAACTTTTTAATATCGTGGGTGCCGCGCGGCACCATGCGCAGCACATACTCAGCGCCGATCACGGCCATCAGCCAGGATTTACTGTTGCGGTTAAGCGTGGAAAAGAACACTTCGCCGCCCGGTTTCACCAGTTTTGCACAGGCATGAACCACGGAGCGCGGGTCCGGCACGTGCTCCAGCATCTCCATACAGGTCACCACGTCATACTGACCGGCGAACTGTTCCGCGTGCTCTTCCACGGTCTGCTGGACATAATCGATTTTTACGCCGCTTTCCAGCGCGTGCAGGCGGGCAATTTGCAGCGGCTCCGCGCCCATATCCAGGCCGGTCACTTCCGCGCCTTCGCGGGCCATGCTCTCCGCCAGAATGCCGCCGCCGCAGCCTACGTCGAGGACTTTTTTGCCAAACAGCCCCTCGCTGTACTGCGCTATATAGCCGAGGCGTAGCGGGTTAATCCGGTGAAGCGGCTTAAATTCCCCTTCAAGATCCCACCAGCGGGAAGCCACGGCTTCAAATTTGGCGATTTCGCCCCGATCAACGTTGACCGTGGCGGCGTTCTGTTCTGCCTTCATTACTCTCTTACTCCCAGCAAAGTTTGCAGCAAGTATACATCTT
The DNA here is from genome assembly GCA_050410775.1 of Pantoea sp. FN060301. Classification (GTDB taxonomy): domain Bacteria; phylum Pseudomonadota; class Gammaproteobacteria; order Enterobacterales; family Enterobacteriaceae; genus Erwinia. The sequence goes on along the minus strand of CP191229.1, from coordinate 2,737,287 downwards.
TCCGTGCAGAGATGGGCAGCGTTGCCCGCCGGGGCAAGCAGAGCGGATTAAACCGGGCAAAAAGACGCTTTCCATTCACCATCAGGCCTTAAGGTGATATACTTTCGCACCTTTGAATCCGGGTATAATGTAGAGGGATAGCGGCTCCATGAGCGACCTAGCCAGAGAAATCACACCGGTCAATATCGAGGAAGAGTTAAAGAACTCTTACCTGGATTATGCCATGTCGGTCATCGTTGGCCGTGCATTGCCAGACGTTCGGGACGGCCTCAAACCCGTGCACCGTCGCGTGCTCTATGCCATGAACGTATTGGGCAATGACTGGAATAAACCCTATAAAAAGTCCGCCCGTGTTGTCGGCGACGTAATCGGTAAATATCACCCGCATGGCGATACCGCCGTGTATGACACTATTGTTCGTATGGCTCAGCCTTTCTCGCTGCGCTATATGCTGGTCGATGGTCAGGGTAACTTCGGCTCCGTCGACGGCGACTCCGCGGCGGCGATGCGTTACACCGAAGTGCGCATGTCTAAAATCGCCCATGAGCTGCTGGCGGATCTGGAAAAAGAGACCGTTGACTACGTGCCAAACTATGACGGCACGGAGCAGATCCCCGAAGTCATGCCGACCAAAATCCCGAACCTGCTGGTTAACGGTTCTTCGGGCATTGCCGTCGGGATGGCCACCAATATTCCTCCGCATAACCTGACGGAAGTGATCAACGGCTGTCTGGCCTATATCGAAGATGAAAACATCAGCATTGAAGGGCTGATGGAGCACATCCCCGGCCCCGATTTCCCGACTGCCGCCATCATCAACGGCCGCCGCGGAATTGAGGAAGCCTACCGCACCGGCCGCGGCAAAATTTATATCCGCGCCCGTGGCGAAGTGGAAGTTGACGCCAAAACCGGCCGCGAAACGATCATCATTCACGAAATTCCCTATCAGGTGAACAAAGCGCGCCTGATTGAGAAAATGGCTGAGCTGGTGAAAGAGAAACGTCTGGAAGGCATCAGCGCGCTGCGTGATGAATCCGATAAAGACGGCATGCGTATCGTGGTTGAAGTTAAGCGCGATGCGGTTGGCGAAGTGGTGCTGAACAACCTCTACTCGCTCACGCAGCTGCAGACCTCGTTCGGCATCAATATGGTGGCGCTGCATCAGGGCCAGCCGAAAATTATGCCGCTGAAGGATATTCTTGAAGCCTTCGTGCGCCACCGCCGTGAAGTGGTGACGCGCCGGACCATCTTTGAGCTGCGTAAGGCGCGCGATCGCGCGCATATCCTTGAAGCGCTGGCTATCGCGCTGGCCAACATCGATCCGATTATCGAGCTGATCCGCCGCGCGCCAAACCCAGCCGAAGCGAAAGCGGGCCTGGTTTCGCGTCCGTGGGCGCTGGGTAACGTCTCCGAAATGCTGGAGCGCGCAGGCGATAACGCCGCGCGTCCGGAGTGGCTGGAAGATGAGTTCGGCATTCGCGACGGTCAGTACTATCTGACCGAGCAGCAGGCTCAGGCGATTCTGGATCTGCGCTTGCAGAAACTGACCGGCCTTGAGCATGAAAAGCTGCTGGATGAGTACAAAGAGCTGCTGGGGCAGATCGCTGAACTGCTGCGCATTCTGGAAAGCTCTGAGCGCCTGATGGAAGTGATCCGCGAAGAGCTGGAGCTGATCCGCGATCAGTTCGGCGACCAGCGCCGCACCGAAATCACCGCCAACAGCGCCGATATCAACATCGAAGATCTGATCAACCAGGAAGATGTGGTGGTCACCCTGTCGCACCAGGGCTATGTGAAATATCAGCCGCTGTCAGATTATGAAGCGCAGCGTCGCGGCGGTAAGGGTAAATCTGCCGCGCGCATCAAAGAAGAAGACTTTATCGATCGTCTGCTGGTCGCCAACACCCACGATACCATCCTCTGCTTCTCCAGCCGGGGCCGTCTCTACTGGATGAAGGTCTACCAGCTGCCGGAAGCGAGCCGCGGCGCGCGTGGCCGGCCTATCGTCAACCTGCTGCCGCTGGAAGCCAATGAACGTATCACCGCGATCCTGCCGGTACGTGAATACGCCGAAGGCTGGAATATCTTTATGGCGACCGCCAGCGGTACCGTGAAGAAAACCGCCCTGACCGAGTTCAGCCGTCCACGCAGCGCCGGTATTATTGCCGTCAACCTGCGTGAAGATGATGAGCTGATTGGCGTGGCGCTGACCAACGGCAACGACGAGGCGATGCTCTTCTCCGCCGCCGGTAAAGTGGTTCGCTTCGCCGAAAGCGCAGTGCGTGCCATGGGACGTACCGCATCGGGCGTACGCGGGATCAAGCTGGCGGAAGGCGATCGCGTTGTGTCGCTGATTGTTCCGCGTGATGATGGCGCTATCCTGACGGTGACGCAGAACGGCTACGGTAAACGTACCGCGAACAGCGAGTACCCAACCAAGTCGCGTGCGACGCAGGGCGTAATCTCAATCAAAGTTACCGATCGTAACGGGCCTGTTATCGGTGCCGTCCAGGTTGTCGACGGCGATCAGATTATGATGATCACCGATGCCGGGACTCTGGTCCGTACCCGCGTCTCAGAAGTGAGCGTGGTCGGTCGTAATACGCAGGGGGTCATTCTGATCCGTACCGCAGAAGATGAGAACGTCGTCGGCTTGCAGCGCGTGGCAGAACCCGTGGAAGAAGAAGAGCTGGATGCTATCGACGGCAGCCTTGCGGAAGGGGATGAGGATATCGCCCCGGAAGTGGAGAGCGACGATGAGGCACCCGAAGGCGATGAAGAGGAGTAATCCTTAAAAGCCTACAAAAAGAGTTGATGTCCTTCAATTAAGCGCCATGAGGCTGAACGGATATTGAAGTATAAAGCACCGAACGATTTATATCTTCGGTGCTTTTTTTGTTGGCAGGATGAAAATTCCTTTGCCTGCCATCCTGCTGCAACTCCAATTATTTGGGGTATAGTGATAATCATCATATCAAATGCGCGCCCCTGGATTCTCCTTTTCCCAAACTGGCCCATAAAAAACCCGATCTATTCTTTTGATTTATGTCAATAATTCTTCAACTGGCATTTATCTGTAAATGGCGATCAATGTATAAACGAAAGAGACGTTGGCAATGATCCCCCCTTAATCACGAAAAGGAGTTTGTGGAATGGCTATTCCGGTTTATTTATGGCTTGAAGATGATGGTGGAGCGCCCATAAAAGGCAATGTTGATGTAAGCGGCAGAGAGGGAAGTATTGAGGTAACTGAGTTAATGCACTCCGTGGAGCAACCTACAGACCCTGTGAGGGGCAATACTACAGCAAAGCGCTTACATAGTTCCTATTCATTTATGAAAGGCGTTGATAACGCCACCTGCTTTCTCTACAAAGCCCTTTCTATGGGGCAGACAATTAAAATGGCTGTATTCAAGTTTTACCGAATCAATGATAACGGACAGGAAGAGGAATATTTCAGGACCACGTTGGAGAACGTGAAGGTAACAGAGATAGAATCTTTCATGATGGACATAAAAAAACCTCAATGGGAAAAATACGACCATCTTGAATACGTTGATTTAGCCTACGAGAAAATCACATGGCATTATCTGGACGGTAATCTCATACACGCTGACTCATGGAAAGGGCGGGCTGTATAATGGCATGGGAATACGATGTGGCAACGCACACCTTCACCCGTAATGGTGAAACATACACAGCAGATTATGCAGGTGCAACAGGCTATAAGAATGACAGTACTCAGGAGTGTGTCAGCAACAAAGGTCCTCTTCCCAGAGGCACTTATACCATCGGTTCTCCCCACAATTCAGCCCATACGGGGAAATACACTCTCGACCTCACCCCCAATCTGAGCAATGCTATGTGCGGGCGTTCTGCTTTCCGAATTCATGGGGCAAGCAAGAGGCATCCACTGGATTCATCCGAAGGATGTATTATCGCACCTGTCAGCGTCAGAAAGAGCATTTGGGCGAGTGGTGACAGGGAGTTAAAAGTGAAATGAAATATCTTTTGGTACTTGCTGCTGTAGTTTCTCCTGTTGGTATGGCTACACAGATGGAAGGTTTCGGGGCCAACTACGACCAGGATGCTTCATACATTGCTAACTACGACACCAACAAAGGTTTAGCGCCTGATGTGATTATTGGCGACAGCATCTTTGTCATGGAATTTAGCCGTCTTTCAGATATTGCAAAAACGACTGGCGTACCGGTTAATCAGAGCGAACAGGCATCATGGCTTTGCCTTGCCGCTAAAGGTATTGATTACTGGTTTATCTCTGATAATGAGATGGGGCAGGATGATTTAACCTCTGTGGCAATAGCCACATCCAGACAACATAAAGGGTGTTCTCATTATAACGGTGATGTAAGCGTTACGATTAAAGGGGTTCCTTTACTGAACGCGTCACCAGAAAACCTCTCATCGACGTTTTCAAACAATCCAGATGGCAACATCATTCAATATTGCGCTGACACTAAAACCTACGGTGATTTCACTCAGCTGAACTGCCTTCAATATTTTTTTGAAAACAAGAATGTCAAAGGCGTTTTTATTAGTCAGGTTACATCCAGCTAAACGCTATCATCAAGGCCGCCTGGCGGACGGCCTTATTTTCCGCGCAATAAATGTTATCAGGTGGCCTGGCGTGGTCAGGCAAAACTGTCGATGCTGAAGGGCGTCAGCATACGAATACTTCGGTACGGTGAGCGCGCGGGCTTACTTCACCCTGCGCGAACTGAACATTAAATTGCGGGAACAGCTGGAGCAGATAGATCGAGACTGTAATTTAAATTGTGTAATCGCGTGTTTTTGATATGTTCACTCCATTAAAGGAGGCAGGAAGATTATGCACAGGCTCTCGATGAGCGCTTTTATCCTTTCTCTGATGCCTTTCAGGTGTGCAGAGCTGTTTCCTCTAACTCCTTCCTGGCGATCCGCACTGGAATACCCGCATGTTTAACGTTGCCGCGAATCTTATTTGGGGCAGCGAGACATCCGCCTCACCGACAACACCCGTTATGGCATTTTTATCTGACAGGGACCGGTGTTATCTGGCTTTTTATGCGTTCTGACGGTAGTGTAGCGGGATCAGAAAATGTCAACCTGACACCGCTGCCACTATAGGTTTCGCTTGAAATATCTCGTCTCGTTCAGAACCACCTTAAGGATCTCCCGTTACCTTTTCCGGGCGCTGGCTCTTATGCTCTGGACGCTGGGCGCATTGCTGACCACTTTTTATATCATCAGCGTTCTGCACGAGAAAGAAAATCAGGTTCGTCAGGAGTTTAACGCCAACTTTGAGCAGGCGCAGTGGTATATCCGTCATTCCGCCAGCGTCTCCCGTGAGCTGAAATATATTGCGGAAAACCGCCTTAACGCCTCTGCGAATGGCCTGGATGTGCTGAACGGCCTTTTCCCCGGGAAAATCACGCTGCCGCAGTTCTATCCGCTCTACGCCGACTCGGACTGTGGCGTGATGAGCAATAACTGGCGCAGCTCGCTGGAGTCGCTGAGCTACTTCCTTCATTACTGGAAAGAAAATTTCTCTTCCGCCTACGAGCTGAACCGCGTTTTCTTCGTCGGCGGCGAAAGCCTCTGCCTGGCTGACTTCGGCGTGGCCAATACCTCAGCGGACCGTGAACGTGCGCTGAAATCGCTGCATGAACGCATTCTGAAATACCGTAACGGCAACGAAGAGCAGCGAAAAAACAATCTCTTCTGGCTGGCCCCCTCCAGCCAGCCCGGGGTGGGCTATTACTATATGGTGACGCCAGTCCACGTGGCCGGCAAGACAGCCGCGCTGCTGGGCGTGGAGCAAACCATCCGCATGGAAGACATCCTGACGCCGGGCAGTTTCCCGGTCAGCGCAGCGCTGGTGGATGAAAACAACCAGCGCGTTATGTCCTCGCCGCGCGTCGGCTCGCGCATCGCCCTGGACGATCTGCCGGAGAAAGCCTCCTGGTTCGGCTATGCCAACGGCTATAAGCGGCTGGTGCTGAAAAAGAACCTGGCGCCGTCATCCCTGTCGGTGATCTACTCGGTTGAGACCAATGAGATGGTTGAGAAGCTGAAAACGCTTATCATCAACGCCATCCTGCTGAACCTGATCAGCGCCATCGGGCTTTTCACGCTCGCCTGGCAGTTTGAACGCCGGATGTTTTTACCGGCGGAGGATAATGCGCACCGCCTGGAGGAACACGAACAGTTCAACCGCAAGATTGTCGCCTCGGCGCCGGTCGGGATCTGTATTCTCCGCACCAGCGACGGCACCAATATTCTCAGCAACGAACTGGCCCACAACTACCTCAGCATGCTGACCCAGGAAGATCGGCAGCGGCTGACGGAAATCATTTGCGGGCAGCAGGTCAATTTTGTCGATGTCCTGACCGGCAGCAACACCAATCTGCAAATCAGCTTTGTTCACTCGCGCTACCGCAATGAGAACGTGGCGATTTGCGTGCTGGTGGATGTCTCAGCGCGCGTCAAGATGGAAGAGTCGCTTCATGAAATGGCTCAGGCGGCCGAACAGGCCAGCCAGTCGAAGTCGATGTTTCTGGCGACCGTCAGTCACGAGCTGCGTACGCCGCTATATGGCATTATTGGTAACCTTGACCTGCTGCAAACCAAAGCGCTGCCAAAAGGGGTCGATTCGCTGGTAACGGCGATGAACAACTCCTCCAGCCTGCTGCTGAAAATCATCAGTGACATCCTCGACTTCTCGAAAATCGAGTCGGAGCAGCTGCGCATTGAACCCCGCGAATTTTCGCCAAGGGAAGTGATTACCCATATTGCCTCGAACTATCTCGCGATGGTGGTAAAAAAACGCCTTACTCTCTGGGTGTTTATCGACAGCGACGTACCGGTCACGCTGGATGGCGATCCGCTGCGTCTTCAGCAGGTAATCTCCAATCTGCTCAACAACGCGATTAAATTTACCCACACCGGCGGGATCGTTCTGCAAGCCTTTGTGAAAGACGGCTATCTGGCTTTCCGGGTACGCGATACCGGCGTCGGCATCCCCGCCAGAGAGATTACCCGCCTGTTCGATCCCTTCTTCCAGGTTGGCACCGGCGTCCAGCGTAATTTCCAGGGCACCGGCCTGGGGCTGGCGATCTGCGAAAAGCTGATCAATATGATGGACGGTGATATTGAGGTGGATTCGGAGCCGGGCATGGGCAGCCAGTTTATCGTGCGTATTCCTCTCTATAACAGCAAGGTGATGACGCCCGTGCTGCATGATGGGCTACAGGGCAGACGTTGCTGGCTGGAGGTGCGAAACGAGGCGCTGGCCGCTTTCCTGGAAAGGCTGCTGCGCGAGCACGGCGTCGAGGTAGAGCGCCTGGGCGAGGGCAGTTGCAGCGCTGAGGATATTATCGTTACCGACTACGATTTCCAGACGGATCTCCTGCTACGGGCGATCATCCGCTTTGACGGCAGTCACAACGACGGCCCGCAGGAAATAGCTGCCGGTCGCTGGGTCTACGGCACCACCACGCCGCATGAGCTTCCGGCGCTGCTCGGACGCATCTATCGCGTGGAGGTGGCGATGCCCGACGCTTCGCCTCTTCTGCCCGTCGCGGATGAGCAGAGCATCAGTAACGAAGATATCCTCATCCTGGTGGTGGACGATCATCCCATCAACCGGATGCTGCTGTCCGACCAGCTCGGTTCGCTTGGCTACCGGGTGAAAACCGCGCAGGATGGCGTGGATGCGCTGAGCGTCCTCAGCCGCAGCGATATTGATATCGTGCTGACCGACGTGAATATGCCAAATATGGACGGCTACCGGTTGACCCAGCGCCTGCGGCAGCTCGGTCTGACGTTCCCGGTGGTCGGCGTGACGGCCAATGCCCTGGCAGAGGAGAAGCAGCGCTGTATGGAAGCGGGAATGGATAACTGTCTGTCGAAACCGGTCACGCTCGATACGTTGCGGAAAACGCTGGCTATCTATGCGGAGCGGGTGAGGAAGAGCAGGGAAGGCTAAAAAAAAGGGCGGATATCGCTATCCGCCCTGCAGAATGCTAGTAACGTATCACTCTCTGTCGACCGGTGTGGTGCTGACGGAGGAGAGGTAGTTCAGCAGCGCAATATCGTTTTCCACGCCCAGTTTCATCATCGCTGACTTCTTCTGGCTACTGATGGTTTTGATGCTGCGGTTAAGCTTCTTGGCGATTTCAGTGACCAGGAAACCTTCGGCAAACAGGCGAAGAACCTCGCTCTCTTTTGGAGAAAGACGTTTGTCGCCGTAGCCGCCCGCGCTGATTTTCTCCAGCAGTTTGGCCACGCTGTCCGGCGTATACTTCTTCCCTTTTTGCAGGGCAGCCAGCGCTTTCGGCAGGTCGGTTGGCGCGCCCTGCTTCAGCACGATCCCTTCGATATCGAGATCCAGCACCGCGCTGAGGATCGCCGGGTTATTGTTCATGGTCAGAACAATGATCGACAGATCCGGGTAGTGACGTTTGATATATTTGATCAGCGTAATGCCGTCGCCGTATTTCTCACCAGGCATCGACAGGTCGGTGATCAAAACGTTGGCATCAAGCTTGGACAAGCTGTTGATTAAGGCTGTGGAATCTTCGAACTCACCAACTACATTAACCCATTCGATCTGTTCAAGTGACTTACGAATACCGAACAGAACAATCGGGTGGTCATCGGCAATAATTACGTTCAAGTTGTTCATATTATTGGTTACCTTGCTGCAGCAGATCGTTGACGTAGTGGTCAATCTCACTGGTGGTATTTTTAATGTTTGAATCGTCACACTCTGTAATGTGCTGTTCTAACGTTTCACAAAGCTGCTTGCCCGGCGTCAAATTGAGCATGGCAAACACGCCTTTCAGGCGATGTGCAGTCTGAGCAAGCGAACTCCAGTCCCTTTCCGCCGCCTCATTATACAATCTCTTTACATCATCTGGTACTGTATCGACGAAGAGCTGGAAGTATCCTGGTGCGAAAAGCTGGACCGCCTCCTGGTCTTCTTCCCACTCCGTCCCGGACTCATCCTCGGCAAGCTGTAGCTCAATCAGCTGCAGCAGCGCATCCTGCATGGCGCTGCTGATATTGAAGTTCACCTTCAGCTGGTTATGCGAAAGCGAACTGAAGCCCACTTCATCATCCACGAGCAGAAGCGCCCACGGCGTCAGGCGCGTTGGATCGTCAGTGATCAGGAGATCGTGATCCTGGCCCGAGAAGCGTTCATCCGGCGTAATACAGCTCGCGCCCCAGTTCTCAAGCTGATGCACCACGATTTTCCGTACGTCATCCACCGTGATCTCAATCAGCGCCGACAGGCCTTCCAGCAGCTTTTCTTCCTGTACCTGCTGGTTCTCTTCAGGCGCGTGGACCTCAATACTGTAGCGCGTACCGATATCAGGACGCGCCACAATAGAAAGATAGCCTCCCAGCTGTTTACACAACTGTTTGCAGAGGAAAAACGCCAGGCCGGAAGCCTGGCCGAAACGATCCTGACTGGTTTCCCCGAGGAAAGGAAAATCGTTATTGCCCATCTCATCCACGGTCAGGCCGGCGCCGGTATCAATAATTTCAATACTCAGACGATCGGGCAGGTCGGCCGGATGAGCGATTTCAATGCTGATCCGTCCCCAGGTGGTGCTGGTGATGGAGTAGTGCAGCAGCGTTGACAGGATTTTATAGAGCGCACGCCGATCGCCGAAGCGGATTTCATCTACGTTGAGCCGGTTGCTGACCACCAGCTTCAACCCTTTACGCCGCAGTGAAGGGAGCGCTTCCAGCACCAGTTCGTCGAGCAGCGCCTGCAAATTAAACGCACCGGCGTCCGGCGCCCAGTCGTGGGTTTCCAGGCGATTAAGCAGAACGATATCATCGACGAGCCGGCTGAGCGCATGGGTCTCTTCCAGCGCGGAGGCAATTTCCTCACCGGGCTGGTCAGCGCTTAATGATTCAAGCTGCGCGATCACCTTAGTCAGCGGAGCGTTCAGCGCATGACCCAGATTCTGTAACAGCTGCTGGCGCGTCTGATGGTTTTTATCCAGCACCTGCTGCGCTTTCTGCAGCTTTTTATTCACCAGCAGTTCGCGATCCTGATCGCGCATCATAAACAGCTGCGTGTTAGGGGAGAGCGCGCTGCGGGCGTGACGGATTTCATAAACTTCATTGTTAACCGTGGCCTGCAAGATGCCCTGATGCTGATCGGACATATTGATGATTTTTTGCAGGTTGAGATGCGGCAGCAGATGCTCGGCAATTTTGTTGCTGATAAGCGTACGGTTATTGGCAAAATCGTAGACCAGCAGGCCGACCGGCAGGCTGCCGACGATCTCTTCATTCAGCATTCTCAGCGAGTCAAGCTCCGCGCTCTGGTTTTCGCTCGGGCGCAATGATTGCTGACGCAGCAGGAACAGCCCACTCAGCGAGAGCAACAGCAGCGCCAGGTTCGCCAGCAGCGGCCACAGCAGATTATACAACGTATCGCCAATCAGCCCCATTAACGGCACCCGATAAGTAAGCTGTAGCGGCGTGCTGGTTAACGAGGCGGCAATCTCAACGTACTTATTGCCCAGCGTTACTTTACTGTTATGCGCAGTGTCGCTGTCCGAGGCGTCGCTGACGGGCACTGCGGCATCCTGCTTCAGCTGGAAATTTTCCAGCGGCATATTCAGTGGGATTAAGTCGTTAATGGGCAGATCGAAGGCCACCACCGTCGCCAGGTGTCCCGGCTGATTAAAGGTGGTGCGCACCGTAAAATAGTGATCGTTTTGCCAGCTAAAACGGCGCAGGGGAGAGAAGCTCTCGCGCTCATCCAGCGCGTTAGCCTGCTGTAGCATCTCTGCGCGCCGTGCTTCAACGATAGAGCTGATGGTGCTTTCTTTATAGCGGGTCGCCATATCCTTCAGCGGCAGGGTGGAAACCAGGATCATGCTGTTATCCTGGCCGTTGAGAAAATACATCGACCAGGTGCTGTTCTCCGCGCCCCAAAGCGTATCGAGATAATTGGACATACGCAGCGTCATATCAAGCGTGCTGCTGTCATGGGAGCCAAAAATCAGCGCCTCGGTTTTACGTCGCGTTTTCTCAAGGTAGTAAACGTCCGGACGCAGCCTTGTTTCCTGAAGGCTGTTAGGCGGTGTGCCTGCCGCGCTGGCCGCCAGATTTTCATAAATCTGCCAGGTGGCAAACCGGTAGGTATCAATACGTTTTTGCATCGCATGGGTAATATCTTCCATGGCGTAGCGCTTGTCCTTCAGCCAGGCGTTCACCGAGTTATGGATCATAAACCCGGAGGCCAGCAGCAGCACAAGAATAAATATCGCGAAAAAGCGCGTGACATTGCCTGACGTAAGCGGAAATTTGTATGGCAACATAAGCGTAGCGTGATACCCCAGTTAACGTGTGATTGGCCGGGCGCTGGCGGCCACAACTAACAGCAGGATGGCAATAAGGCTAAAGGCCGTCGCCAGACTGGACCACTGTGAAATAAAGCCAATCAGCGCCGGGCCTGCCAGAATACCTGCATAACCTATGGTTGTCATGGAAGAAATCGCGAGATTCACCGGCATCGCCGTCTGCTTCCCGGCGGCGCTGAACATGATGGGGACGGCGTTTGCGCCGCCCAGCCCCACCAGCACAAAACCAACCAGCGCTGCAGCGGCGCTGGGCACCAGCACCGCCAGCATCATTCCTACTGCCGCACACAGCGAGCCGCAACAGAGCATGGCGGTGCGTCCAAAAAAACTGACGAGCCGATCGCCGCTTAGTCTGCCAAGGGTCATCGCGACGGAAAAGAGCGCGTACCCCAGTCCCGCCTGAGAAGGCGGCAGGTCCCTGCTCTGGGTGAGAAACAGCGCTCCCCAGTCCAGAATCGCCCCTTCCGACAGGAAAAGGATAAAACAGAGCAGGCCCAGAAAGAGCACCCAACCGCGCGGCACAACAAAGAGGGGAGCATCCGGCTGATGCAGCCGCTGAGCCAGCAGATGGCGCTGGCTGAATACCCAGAGCAGCGCCACCATTGCCGCCGCCACGCTCACGGCAGCAAGCGGGGAAAATCCGGCCACAAGGCAGGCGCTGACCACGCCTGCACCGGCAATCCCCCCCACGCTGTAAAAACCGTGAAAGCCGGACATCATCACGCGTCCGGAGGCTTTCTCGACTTCCACAGCCTGAATATTCATCGCAACATCCACCAGGCCTATCGCCGCACCAAACATCATCAGCGTCAGCGCCAGGCCAACAGGTGTGGAAAGGGTCGCCAGAAGCGGCAGCGCAATCAGGATAAACAGCGTCCCAAGGGCGATCACCCGCCGGCAGCCAAAGCGGCCAACCAGCATACCGGTCAGCGGCATCGCAATAAGCGATCCCAGCCCAAGGAAAAGCAGCAACGTCCCCAGCGCGCCGTCATTCAGCGCCGCCCGCGCTTTGGCATAGGGAACCAGAGGGGCCCAGGCGGCCATAGCTATCCCCGCAATAAAAAAGACCGTGCGGGTGGCGTGCTGGGTGGCAGCCGAGCTGGGGCTGGCATGTTGGGCATCCAGTATGGTCATTGTATCTCTGTAAGCCTGTAACGATCGGCGCTACTTTTTAACACGTTTCCCCTCATTAAAGAAGAATTCTGCGGCAAACTTCGCTGGGCGTGAGGCAGGTGAAGCCGCATGAAACCACGCCGCCAGCCTATTTAACCTTGAAAAACGGGTCTGATAACAGAATTTTTCGCTTAAAGCGCGATTTCCGGATAACTCCTGGTATGTAGGCACAATATCGCCACTTAACTCAAATCATTGGAATAGCGTCAAAAAAAGGGTTCTGGTATGCCTTTCAGGCGGCGGGCTGATGATATTTTAACCAGCCTTATAAAAAACAGGATGAGGGGATTTTCACAATTTGACAGAAATTTTTGGCGTTTAAAAATGAAGCTGAATAAGAAAAATAGTCGCTTCTTTTTACCTTCATAGCACGTTTTTAGTGTTCTTTAAGCCCAATTTTTTCCAGAGAAAAGAACGTATTGCAACGTTATATTAAAATGTTATTAACAGTTTTTGACAACGCACTTTCTTCTGAACTACGCCATATGATTAATAATTTTTATCTATTCGATTAATATTCATCAACCCGCTAAGAACGGAACTTTCTTACGCTTTGAAGAATAAAATTTATATAAATCGCGCTTCACTAAATTAGTTGTTGGTTTGTTTAACGCTTTCTGGCCCTTGCGGGCTGCTTGTGCACCGGGTGAAAACCTGACTTCTCTGGAGTCGGGCAACGCTTGATCTCCGCTATGATTGAGAAGTTTTTCTTAATTTTCTCGCGGGATACTCAATCTTTATTGGTGCACAAGAGGTTACTCATGGCTCAGCTCAATGATGGCAGCGTGGACATCCTGTCTCGCGATGATGGACAAATCCTTTCCCAGGCCAGCGCCGGGGGCTCGCGTACTGTTCTGTTGAATCAGCCCAGCGTGGTCAGGATTCATGGAACACGCGACGTGGTTGCCAGCTTTGAGCGTCAGGGTAACGATCTGGTTTTGCATATGCGCGATGGCAGCGTGGTACGCTATCAGCAGTTTTTCTTCGATGACGTCGATGGCGACCACAGCGAGCTGGTCTTTGACGACGGCGTTAATCCGCCTGAGCATGCTCTGTTCCCCGTTACCAGCGAAATAGCCGATGTGCAAACGGCGATGGCGCTGGCGCCTGAATATGAATCTTTGGGTTCCATTGAACCGCTTCTCCTTGCCGATACCGGGGCAACGGGCGGCGTGGTGACGGCTGCCGGTATCGGCGCTCTGGGTCTTGCGGGTATTGCCGTTGGCGCGATTGCCGGAGGTGGCGGCGGCGGCGATGATGGCGATGGGGGCACCGTCACGCCGCCTGTTACTCCCCCTGTGACGCCGCCTGTCACCCCTCCCGTGACGCCTCCTGCTACGCCAACCGTTACGCTTTCGCCTTTTACTGGCGATAACGTGCTGACCCAGGCTGAAAAAACCAGCAGTCAGATATTGAGCGGGACGACCACAAATGCTGACGCAGGCAGCGTCGTGACCGTCACGCTTAATGGCAACACCTACAGCACCACAGTCAACGCGGACGGCAGCTGGAGTCTTTCTATCCCGGCGGCGGATCTGGCGCTATTGCCGTCAGGCAGCAATACGATTAGCGTCAGCGTGACCAATACCGAAGGCAATACCGCCACAGCCAGTGAAGATATCACCGTCCAGACCGGCATTACCGAACCGGGCGCGCCGGAGATTACCATTGGTCTCTTCGCAGGCGACGATATTCTTGATGGGGCTGAAAGGCAGACTTCCCAGACAATCAGCGGCACCACCACAAACGTACAGCAGGGACAAACCGTCACGGTAAGCTTAGGCGGCGTCACCTATACGGCGACCGTCGGAGCAAATGGGGCCTGGAGCCTGTCGGTGCCTTCTTCCGCGCTACAGGCGCTGAGTGCGGGCAACAGCGCCATTACCGCCAGCGTCAGCAATGCGGCAGGGGTAACGGCCTCCGCTTCCCATCCCTTTACCATTCTGCCCGTCACCCAGAGCAGCATCAGCATCGGCGATCTGAGTGGCGATGGCTATCTGAACGCCACCGAGGCTCAGTCTCCGCTCAGCGTGTCAGGCTTTACCACCGGCGTTCCGGCAGGCAGTATCGTTAACATTACGCTGGGTGGCCGCGCATATACCGCCATCACAGGCGCGAATGGCAGCTGGAGCCTCCCCATTCCTGCGGCCGACTTACAGCAACTGCCGCAGGGAGCGAATCTTGTCAGGGCCACCGTTACGCTTGCCGATGGCACTGTTGTCAGCAATAGCCCAGCCGCTTCGCTCATTGTGGACACGGTTGCGCCCGTTATCAGTGTCGATCTGCCGTTTGGCGATGGTGTATTAAGCGGTGCCGAGGCGGGCGCTACGCAAACGCTGACCGGTAACACCGGATCGGGCGGCGCGGGGCAGACCGTGACCGTCACGCTCAATGGCAATCAGTATACCGGCATCGTCAACAATGACGGCAGCTGGAGCGTCCCGCTGCCGCCATCGGCGCTGCAAAATCTGCCGCAGGGCAGCAATCCTGTCACGGTCGTGGTGACCGATCCCGCCGGAAACAGCATTACGTCCACCATCCCGGTCAATGTGGTTACCGCGCCGCCGCCCCTTTCCGTTACGCTGCCGGCTGGCCCGCTGAATGAGAATGACGTTAATGCCCCGCTCATTGTCAACGGCGTCAGTAGCGGCAGTGAGAGCATCACGCTGACCCTGAACGGCGTTACCTATACCACCCGTGTTAATGCTGACGGGAGCTGGAGCATCAGCGTTCCCGCCTCAGATTTGCAGCAGCTTCCCGACGAGAATTATCCGGTCACCGTGACGTCGACGGATGCCTTTGGCAACACGGCCACGCGTGATGGCGCGCTGCAAATCGATACCACGGCACCCACGCTGACCGTGAGTCCGATTTCCGGCGACGGCTATGTTAATAACGGCGAAATGGCGCTGCCGGTGCAGATTACCGGCACCACCGAGCCAGGTTCAACGGTGCTGGTGCGTTTTGACAGCGTTGATGTTACCGCAACGGTCGATCCACTAACCGGGGCATGGACGGCGACGCTTTCGGACGATATTAAAGCGGGCATTGCCGACGGCACTTATGTCGTGACCGTTATCGTGACCGATGCGGCAGGTAATCAGAGCCAAACGCTGACCAGCGTCACATTTATTACTGACGGCGCGAACCTGCCCACGCTGACGTTCAATCCGCTTACCGCAGACGGTGAACTGAACGGCGCGGAAGCAGCCGTGGACCAGGTGCTGACCGGAACCACCAGTAACGTGCAGGCGGGAAGGGAAGTGACGCTGACGCTCGCCGGTGGAGGAACCTATACCGGCACCGTGCAGGCAGGAGGAAGCTGGAGCATTACGCTGCCTGCCGGCGTGTTTACCGCCTCAGATAACGGCACGCAGAACTATACCGCCACCGTCAGTGATATCGCCGGTAACACCACTACAGCGAGCGGCAGCTTTGACGTCGCCATTGATAATACCGCCGCTTCGCTTTCTGTTGGCGTTATCGCCGGGGATAACGCGCTTAACAGCGTAGAAGCCCTGTCGGATCTGAGCATCAGCGGTAACAGCGTCGGCCTGGCGGTAAATACGCCGCTGACAGTGACATTTAACGGCAATACTTACAGCGCCCTTGTTAACGCCAACGGCAGCTGGAGCGCAACGGTACCCGCTGCCGATCTGGCTGGCCTGACCAACGGCAGCTATGCCGTTACGGTTACCGGAACGGATGGCGCCAGTAATCCGGTGAGCAACGAAAGCGATCTCGTTATCCGGACCAACTTCCCGAACACGATTGAAATTAATGCGCCGTTCGGCGACGGCATACTGAACGCGGCTGAAACGGATACTCCACAGGTGCTGACAGGCAGTACCGGCGTGGCCTTTGCCGATCAGTCGGTGACGGTGACGCTTAATGGCGTGGATTATCCTGCCACGGTAAATCCGGCAACCGGCGAGTGGCAGCTGACGCTGCTGCCGGAAGTGCTGCAAACGCTGCCGGAAGGTGGCGGTGACATTGTGGTCACGGTAAGGGATTCACTGGGGAATAGCATCACCGCCTCCACGCCACTCTCTGTCGATACCACGGTGCCGGCGCTGTCGGTGGCGGCGCTGGACAATGGCGGCACCGTTAACGGTCAGACGCAGAACCAGCCGCTGACGCTGAGCGGGACCGCTGACCAGGGAAGTGTCATCACCGTGGTGCTGAACGGCGTCAGCTATGTTACCGGTGCCAATGCTGACGGCAGCTGGAGCCTTGAAATTGCCCCTTCAACGCTACAGGCGCTGGAGGACGGGCGTTACGATATTACCGTCAGCGCAACGGACAGCAGCGGTAATGTCACCCCGGTTCAGGTTCCGGTAACCCTGGATACCACACCGCCAGCCGTAACGTTCACGCCGGTTTCCGGTGACAGCTATCTCAACGCGGTTGAGCACGGCCAGCCGCTGACGTTAAACGGCACCGCAGAGACGGGCGCCACGGTTGTGGTCACCCTGAACGGCATTGACTATACGGCGCTCTCTGATGCCGGAGGGAACTGGAGCGTTACCGTTGCGGCTGACGTGATAAATGGCCTGGCGGACGGCGCTTACAGCATCAGCGCTGCGGCGACCGACGCGGCGGGCAACGTGGCCGCAACGACCCAGCCGCTGAATGTTATCGCCGGAGACGCCAGCCAGCCTGTCATCAGCGTAGCGGCCTTCACCAGCGACGGCATCCTTGACGGGGCAGAAAAGGAGCTGTCACAGTTTATTACCGGCACGACCCTCAACGTACAGGCGGGTCAGATCGTTACCGTCACCCTGAACGCACAGCAATATTCCGGCACCGTGCAGGATGATGGCAGCTGGAGCGTTCTGGTGCCGGCCAGCGCCTTAACCGTGCTGCCAAACGGTACGCAGAATTACAGCGTATCTGTCAGCGACGTGGCGGATAACCCCGCCAGCGCCGCCGGCAGCTTCGGCGTGGATAACAGCTTCAGCGCCATCGCCATCGGTATCATCAGCGATGATAATCAGCTTAACGCGGTTGAGGCGCAGAACGATCTGGTGATTAGCGGCAGCACCCGTTTTGTCGCCTTTGGCGCACGTCTCCTGATGCGCTTTAATAATACGGATTATGAAACCACCACTAACGCTGACGGCAGCTGGAATATTACCGTTCCCGTCAGCGCGCTGGCGGGCCTGCCGGTAGGCGAGCTGACCATCACCGCGACGGCAACGGACGTCAACGGTAACGAAATCACCACGACCCGCAGCCTCACCTCCGACGTCAATCCAAACTTCGGCGTTACCCTGGATCCGCCATTCGGCGACGGCACGCTTAACGAGGCGGAATCCCAAAGCGACCAGACGCTGACCGGCACCACGGGCGCAACAGGCGAAGGGCAGACCATCAGCCTTGTTATCGGCGGCGTGACCTATACCGGCACGGTTGATGTTAACGGTAACTGGTCAGTGCTGCTGCCGAATGCGGCGCTTCAGGCGCTGCCGGAAGGCGGCAATGCGCTGAATATTACCGTCACGGATCAGGTAGGTAATTCCTCCTCACTGACCGGCAGCGTGGTCGTCGACACCGTTGTTCCTGTCGTAACGGTGGATGCCATTTCAGGGGATAACCGCCTTAACCTGGCCGAACTGGCCGAGACGCTGACCCTGACCGGCACCGGGACAAACGGCGATCTTATTACCCTGACGTTCGACGGCGAGGTTTATAGCGGTACGGTGAGTGGGACAGGCGCCTGGAGCATTGACGTGCCCCCTGCCGCGCTGACTGGCCTGGCGAATGGTTCCTATGACATTACGGTTGTTGCCAGCGATCCGGCTGGTAATCAGACGACGTTAGTCCGCACGGTTACTGTCGATATCACACCGCCGGTGTTAACGGTGGGCGATGTCTCCGGTGATGGCTATCTGAACGCCGCCGAAGGCAACCAGCCGCTACAGATCGGCGGAACCAGCGAAGCGGGCGGCACGGTCGCCGTTGAACTTAACAACGTTACCTATACCACGGTAACGGCTACGGACGGTACCTGGTCGCTGACCATTCCCTCCACCGCCGTCATCGGCCTGGCCGATGGCAGCTATACGCTGACGGTAACGGCCAGCGATGCGGCGGGCAATACCACCATCACCACAACGCCGCTTAACGTGGATAAGAGCATACCCTCCATTTCCGTTGCTGACGTGACGGAGAATAATATTCTTGATGGGTCGGAACAGCAGGTCGATCAGATTATCAGCGGCACGACAAATAACGTCGGGGCGGGCCAGACGCTGACCGTGACTTTCAATAACGTGGACTATCCCACGACGGTTCAGGCCGGGGGCGCCTGGCAGGTCACGCTGCCCGCCGGAGCGCTGGCCGGGCTGAGCAACGGGACGCAGACGCTGACGGTCAGCGTTACCGATGCCGCAGGCAACACTGGCACCACGGAGAAAACGTTCTCCGTAGATAACAGCCTCAGCAGCATCGCCATCGCTCCGCTGAGCGAGGATGGTTATCTGAACGCGGTTGAAGCGCAAAGCGATCTGACGGTGACCGGCGTCACGACCAATGTGGCAGAAGGAAGCATTGTCACCTTTACGCTTGGCGGCGAGAGCTACACCACAACGGTGAACGCTGACGGTAGCTGGACATTAGCCGTGCCTTCCGCCGATCTGCTGGCGCTGGAGGATGGCGGAGTGACCGCTACCGCCAGCGTGACCGCCAGCAATGGCCAAAACGTCACCAGCAGCAGCCCGTTGAGCGTCATTCAGGACACGCTTCCCGTTCCCACGCTGCAAACGCCGTTTACCGACGGTACGCTGACGAACGCCGAGGCGACGATTGACCAGACGCTGACCGGACAGACCGGTGTGCAGGGCGAAGGGCAGACGGTGATCGTGACTATTGCGGGCACGGATTATCCTGCTGCGGTTAACAGCGCCGGCGTCTGGACGCTGCTGCTCACGCCGGAAATCTTACAGGCACTGCCGCAGGGGGCGACAACCATCACGGTGACCGCGACCGATGTGGCGGGCAACACGGCCACCACGGCCGCTTCGCCGGTCACAATTGATACCACGCTGCCGCTCTTTACGCTGGATCCTCTGGCGGGCGGTGACGGTATTCTTAACAGCGATGAGCAGGGCAACCCGCTGGTGCTGTCGGGCACCGGCACTACCGGCGAAACAATCACGGTAACGCTCAATCAAATTGAGTATGTCACCACGGTTGATGCAAATGGCGGCTGGAGCCTTGAGGTGCCGGTGGCAGATTTAGTGGCGCTGGCCGATGGACCCTATACGCTGGTGGTTACCGCCAGCGATGCGGCCGGAAACGTCACCACGCAAAGCGAGTTGCTGAACGTGGACACCGCAGCGCCAGCCTTTACGTTTGCGCCGGTGGCGGGCGATAACATCATCGATCGGGTTGAGCAGAACCAGCCGCTGGCCATTACCGGGACGGGCAACGAGGGGGACACCATCACCGTCACTATTGGCGGCGAGAACTTTACCACCACGGTAGATGCCAACAACCTGTGGAGCGTTACCGTACCGCCTGCCGTGCTGGCGAATCTCAGCGAAGGGGACAACAGCGTCACCGTGACGGCCACCACGCCGGCAGGTAACAGCCAGAGTCAGACGGCGACCGTCGCGCTGGATACCAGCGTGGATAGCGTGCTGATTGTGAACACTATCGCAGGTGACGGGCAGGTCAATGCTGCCGAAGCCGCAGCAGGATTTAACGTGACCGGCAGCGTGCCGGACAATACCACCACCGTGGTGGTGAACGTTAACGGCGTGGATTATCCCGCAACCGTAGCGGCAAATGGTCTGTGGAGCGCCGCCGTGCCGGCTGGGATACTTGGCAATCTTGCCGACGGCACTTATCCGGTTCTGGTTACCGCCACGACGGCTGGCGGCGGCAGCGTCACGGTACCGAGTTCCATTCTGCTGGATACCACGCTACCCGAATTTACCCTGGCGGCACCTTCCGGCGACGGCTTCCTTAACCTGGCAGAGCAGGATCAGCCACTGACCCTGAACGGGACAGGAGAAGCCGGAGACAGCATACGCGTGACGCTGAACGGCGTGCCTTATACGGCAACGGTTGACGACGCGAACAACTGGTCAGTGACCGTTCCGGTGGCGGATGTTGCCGCGCTGGGCAACGGCGATTATCCGGTTAGCGTAACGGCGACCGATGCGGCAGGGAATAGCACCACGCAAAGCAGCACTTTAACGGTCGATCTCACGGCACCTTTCCTGACGGTGAATCCGGTGAGCGGCGATGGAATACTGAATGCCGCCGAGCAGGGACAGCCGCTGACGGTGAGCGGAAACGCTGAAAGCGGCGCAGCCATTACCGTCACGCTGGAAAACGTGGATTACACCACGACGGCGGGGCCGAATGGGCAGTGGACGCTGGCTATTCCGGCAGCGGACCTGGTAGCGTTAACCAACGGCGATTATACGCTGACCGTGGTTGCCACCGATCCGGCAGGTAATACCACCAATGCTGACAGCCAGCTCACCGTGGTGGTTGATGCGGATTCACTGCCGACGCTCTCCCTGAACGATTTTGCCGGCAACAATATTCTCGATGCCGCAGAGCAGCAGATCGACCAGCAACTCAGCGGCATCGTGACCAACGTGGAGGCAGGCCAGAGTGTCACGGTGACGCTGAACGGCACCACCTACACCGGGCTGGTGCAGGCCAGCGGCGCCTGGAGCGTGACTATTCCGGCCGCCGCGCTGGCCGGACTTGAAGACATCGGTCAGAGTTATACCGTGTCGGTGGAGGATGTGGCGGGTAACCTCACGACCGCAACCGGCAGCTTTGAAGTCAATACGCTCGCCAGCGGCCTGGCGATCAACCCGATCAGCGGTGATGGCTATCTCAACGCCGGAGAGGCGCTCAGCGATCTGACGCTCAGCGGCACCTCGGCCAACGTGACGGAAGGCGCTACGCTGACCGTGACGCTTAACGATATTGACTACACTACGCTGGTCGGTCCCGGCGGGGCATGGAGCCTGGCTGTCCCGGCTGCCGATCTGGCGGCGTTAACGGAAGGGCCGCTAACGGTGACGGTAAGCGGTACCGATGCGGCAGGCAATCCGGTGAGCGGCGATACTACGCTGAATGTGGCAACCACGCAGCCGGCTATTACCACGGATACGCCGTTTGGTGACGGCACGCTGAATGGTAGTGATGTGCTGAACGGCCAGAACCTGACCGGCACGACGGGCCTTACCGGCGACGGCCAGACCGTCAGCGTGGTGATTAATGGGACTACGCTGCCTGGTACAGTAGATGGCAACGGTAACTGGAGCATCAGCGTCCCGGTGGATATCCTCCAGGCGCTGCCGCAGGGCGTCACGCCAGCTACCGTGACCGTCAGCGATGCGGCGGGCAACAGCGCCACCAGCGAAGTCGCACTGAATGTGGATACCCTGCCGCCAATCCTGACCGTCGGGGATCTGGCAGGCGATGGCATCCTGAATGCCGCTGAGCAGGAGAACGATCTGCCCGTCAGCGGGACGGGAGAGAGTGGCGATACCATCGTCGTCACCCTGAACGGGGTGGAATACAGTACCACCGTGAACCCGGAGGGAGAGTGGACGCTAACTATTCCAGCGGCGGATCTGGCCGGGCTGGCCGACGGTAACTACAACGCCAGCGTGACGGCGACCGATGCGGCGGGTAACACTCTTCTGATCACTAACCCGCTAACAGTAAAAGCAGATGCGGCCAATCTTCCCACGCTGACGGTCAACCCGTTCGCCGGGAATGACATCGTGGACGGCGCAGAACAGCAAACCGCACAGCTTCTGTCCGGCTCCACAAGCAATGTCGAGCCGGGACAGACGTTAACCGTTACGCTGGGCGACCAGATCTATACCACCCAGGTTCAGGCCAACGGCAGCTGGAGCCTCAGCGTTCCCGCAGGTGCGCTTGCAGAGCTGGCTGACGGCACCACAACAATCAGCGCTGCGGTCAGCGATGTGGCGGGGAATCCTGTTACCCTCAGCCGCGATATCACCATCAACAGCGCAACCTCGGGCATCAGCATCGACACGCTCAGCGGCGACGGCTTCCTGAACGCTACGGAGGCGCAGGAGGCGCTGATCGTCACCGGCACAACGGCCAACGTCGCGGCGGGCAGCACGGTGACGATTACCTTTAACGGCCAGACCCTTACCGGGGAAGTGGGGGTTAACGGCGCATGGAGCGCGATTATTCCGGCCTCTTCGCTGGCCGGTCTTCCTGACGGTAGCGCCACGCTGACGGTCACGACCACGGATGCTATCGGAGAACCTGTCTCCGGCAGCAGCTCCCTTGAGGTGCGGGTTAACCAGCTGCCGCAGCCAGTTCTGGATACGCCATTTACCGATGGCGTTCTGAATGGCAGTGAAGCGGCGGTTACGCAGACGCTGACGGGGAATACCGGCGTAACGGGAAATGGTCAGACCGTCTCGCTGGACATTAACGGCGAGACTCTCACCGGCGTGGTGGATGCTGGCGGCAACTGGAGCATCAGCGTGCCTTCAGCGGCGCTTCAGGCGCTGCCGCAAGGCGATAACACGCTGACGGTCACCGTAGGCGACGCCGCAGGCAATAGCAGCGATCTGCCTGTTCCGGTGCGTGTGGATACCACAGCGCCAACCCTTTCGCTGAATACGGTTGCCGGTGACGGCGTGATCAATGCAGGCGAAGCGGCGGCGGATATTATCATTAGCGGCAGTAGTACCGGCGCAGAGGCGGGCCAGATCGTCACG
Source organism: Pantoea sp. FN060301 (assembly GCA_050410775.1). Lineage (GTDB taxonomy): Bacteria > Pseudomonadota > Gammaproteobacteria > Enterobacterales > Enterobacteriaceae > Erwinia. The sequence continues at coordinate 2,713,982 of CP191229.1, read as the reverse complement.
GTTTCGCTCTACGGGCAAAATTACACCACCCCCATCGATGCGGACGGAAACTGGAGCCTTCAGCTGCCGGCCGGACTTTTTGCGAATGCCCCGGACGGCAGCTATCCGCTGACCGTCACGCTCAGTGATGCGGCAGGCAACCCCACCTCCGCCACCGCCGACGTGACGCTGTCGACCTTGTCGCTCCAGCCCACCATCAATACACCTTTCGGCGACGGCTTCCTTAATATCAGCGAGTCTCAGGCCGATCGGCTGCTGAGCGGCACTACCGGCATCAGCGGCGCGGGTCAGTCCGTGGTGGTCAATATCGCCGGAGCAGATTATACGGCGACCGTCGATGAGAACGGCAGCTGGACATTGCCGGTTGCCACCGCCACGCTTCAGCTCCTGGATAATGGCGCGCAGACAATTACCGTGACCGCAACGGATGCGCAGGGCAATACCGGCGTGACGAACAGCACCATTACCGTCGATCTGGTTGCGCCAACGCTCCAGCTTAATGCGATCGCGGGCGATAACATCATCAACGCGGCGGAGATCCTCCAGCCCGTCGCCATCACCGGGACGGCTTCCCTCAGTGAAGCGGGACAGCAGGTTACCGTTACGTTTAACGGTCAGACTTACCAGCAGGTCGTTCAGGATGATGGCAGCTGGCGTCTCGATCTCCCTTCCGGCGTCACCCAGGGACTGGCGGACGGCACTTATCCGGTGACGGTCACGCTGACCGATAGCGCAGGAAACACCACTGCGGACGATCTCTCCGTGACGGTACAGGCGTCGCCTGCCAACCTGCCAACGATCGCCGTCGACCTTGTTTCCCAGGATGACTACATCAACCTTGCCGAAACGGCCGACGATCTGATCGTTTCCGGCAGCACCACTAACGTTGGCGTCGGCCAGCTGGTCACGGTCACGCTTAACGGCCTCAGCTATACGGCTGCCGTGCAGGCCAACGGCAGCTGGAGCGCGACCCTGCCCGCGGCAGATGTCGCTGCGCTGGCGGATGGCGCCCAGACCATCAGCGTTTCTGTGAGCGATGCCGCCGGGAATCCGGCCAGCGCTACGCGTGAGGTCACCAAGGTGGCACAGGATGCCTCGCTGCCCACCATCGCCATCGATCCCGTTACCAGTGATGACGTCGTAAATGCGCAGGAAGCGCAAAACGGCGTGCAGATCACCGGAACCAGCCAGCGCATTCCGGCTGGCGAAACTATTACCGTCACGCTTAACGGCAACAGCTATCCGGCGACGGTAGATGCGGAGGGGAACTGGACCGCGACCATCCCGCCTGCTGACGCCCAGGCCCTGAGCCAGGGCAGTAATGACCTCACCGCCAGCGGCAGCGATGTGGCGGGCAACCCGGCCTCCACCACCGGCAGCTTCAATGTCGATACCGTCCCGCCATTGCTGACGGTTACCCTGAGCGCCGGCGCGGATGATGTGCTTAACCTTGCCGAAGCGCTGACCGGCCTGACCGTCAGCGGCACCACCGAGGCAGGCCTGCTGGTAAACGTGACCTTAAACGGCAGCAATTACAGCGTCACGGCGGACGGTGACGGCAGCTGGAGCCTGCTTATCCCTGCCGCCGATCTGCTGGCGCTGGAGGACGGGCCGGTGGATCTGGGCGTCTCCGTAACGGACGCCAACGGTAACACCTCCAGCGACCTGGTTGAGCTGGGCGTGGCGATCAATACGCTCCCGCAGCTCACGCTGGAGACGCCGTTTGTTGACGGACTGCTTAATGTAACCGAAGCCGCCGCTGAGCAGACGATCGGCGGAACCGCAACCAATCTGGCGGTGGGTACAGCGGTTGTCGTCACCCTCGGCAACCTGACGTTTAACGGTACGGTCGGCGCGGATAATAGCTGGAGCGCCATCGTGCCTGCCGGCGCGCTTACCGCGCTGGGCGATGGCGCATTCCAGCTTTCCGTGACTGCCGCAGACGCAGCAGGCAACCCGGCAAGCGCGGAGACGAGCGTCGAGCTGCTGGTAGCCGGACTGCCGGTGGCCACTATCAATACGCCGTTTGTGGACGGGCTGCTGAACGCCGCAGAGGCGGGCGTGGATCAGCTCATCAGCGGCTCCACCGGGATCGCCGGGGCGGGGCAGAGCGTTACGCTGAATATTGACGGGAGGCTGCCGTTAACCGCGGATATCGATGCACAGGGCCAGTGGAGCGTCACGCTTAGCCCGGCCCAGCTTGCTGATATCGGTAACGGTCCGCATACGATCGACGTCACCGTCAGCGATCGTGCAGGCAATACCAGTACTGACAATCTCGACTTCACCGCCATTATTACCGGCCTGCCGGCCCCTACGCTGGACACGCCGTTTACCGATAGCGTGCTGAATGCCGTTGAGGCGGCGGCAGGGGGAGAGCTGACCGGCATCACCGGCATTACCGGCGCACAGACCGTCACTGTCAGCGTTAATGGCACCATCTACCCGGCAACGGTGGATGCGGCAACCGGCGTCTGGAGCCTGGCGCTGCCTGCCAGCCTGCTGACGACGCTGCCGGACGGCTCATGGCCGGTCACCGTGACGGTGACCGATAGCGTGGGCAACGCTGACACGGCGGATGGCTCGCTGCTCGTGGCCATTAACGATCTGCCGGATGTCTCAATTAATCTGCCGTTTGGCGACGGTCAGCTTAATGTGGCCGAAGCGGATGTCGATCAGGTACTGAGCGGCTCCACTGGCAAAATTGCCCCCGGGCAAACCGTCACCGTCAGCATTGACGGCGGCGAACCGCTCGTTGCCACGGTAAATGGTAACGGCGACTGGTCACTCAGCCTTGATCCGACGGCGCTGACGGCGCTGGGCAGCGGACCGCACAGTGTCCTGGTTACCGCGACGGACAGCGCGGGCAACAGCGATACGACCACGCTGGGCTTTGAGGCGAGGCTGACGCTGCCGGAACCGACCATCGCAACGCCATTTGGCGATGGTACGCTGAATATCAGCGAAGCGGGCGCGGCAGTTACCCTGACGGGGACCACGGGGGTAACCGGGGCTAATCAGGGCGTTCAGCTACAGATTGACGTCGGCGGCACGATTTATACCGGCGTGGTTGATGATGAGGGTGCCTGGAGCGTGTCGCTGCCGGCTGGGGCGCTGAGAGGCCTGGACAACGGGCCGCACAGCATTGCGGTCACCGTTATCGACCCGGCGGGCAATACCAATACCGAAACCGTTGATTTTATCGCTGCGCTGACGCCGCCTGTACCGGCTCTGGATACGCTGTTTACTGATGGTTTCCTCAACGGCGCTGAAGCTACCGCGGGGGCCTCGCTCTCTGGCATAACGGGCGCGACCGGCGACGGTCAGAGCGTGACGGTGACGCTTGGCGGCATCAGTTATCCGGCAGCGGTCACGACGGATGGCGGCTGGACGCTGGATCTGACTGCTGGCCAGCTTGCTGCGCTGCCACAGGGAGTGGCGAGCGTCACCGTGCTGGCAACCGATGGCGCAGGCAATAGCGCGTCGGTGGCGGGCAGCTTTACGGTGGATACCGTGGCGCCGGTTGTAACCATCAATCCGCTTACCGGTGATAACACCCTTACCTATGTGGAGAGCCTGACCAATCAGACGCTGAGCGGAACGGTCACGGGCGCGAGGGTAGGACAGCCTGTCACCGTCACTATCGGCGACGTCACGCTCTCCGGGGTGGTTCAGGCCGGGGGCGTCTGGTCAGTCACCCTGTCGCCAACCGCGCTGGCGGCGCTCGGCACCGGCGAGACGGGTGCCATTGCCGTCTCGATAGTCGATTTGGCCGGTAATACCGGTACGGCAGACGCTACCGTTAACCTCGATCTGACGATCCCGGCCGCGCCGTGGCTTACGCTGGCCCCGATTTCAGGCGACAACATCATTAACGCGGCGGATGCCGGTACGCTGACCATCAGCGGATCTTTCGCCAATCTGCCGTTTGGCGAGGGGGAGGAAAGCGGTACTGTCACATTGACGGTGGATGGCGTCCCTGTGGGCACTGCGACCATCACCGGGCCTGATGGTGAATGGTCAATTACCCTGACGAACGATGTCGCAACGCTGCCGGAGGGCACGCTTAACGTCGTCGCCACGCTGGAGACGACGGATGGCGGCAGCCTGACCAGTAGCGATCTGGTTATCGTGGATCGCGTTGCGCCAACGCTGACGATTAATCCGTTTGCCGGTGACAACATTCTGAACGGCACTGAGGCGACCGTTGCGCAGACCATCAGCGGCACGGCGTCGGTCAGTGAAGAGGGCAGAACCGTTACCGTAACGCTGAACGGGAATACCTATACGGCGATCGTGCAGCCTGATGGCACCTGGTCAACCTCCGTTCCGGCGGGCGTCCTCCAGGGCCTTGGCGATCAGGATTACGAAATTACCGCCAGCCTGACGGATGCGGCGGGCAATCCCGGTGCGGCAACCAGCAACTTTACCGTCGATACGGGCGCGCCGCTGCTTCAGGTGGATGCGTTACTGGGTAACAACATCCTTAACGCCGTGGACATTGTTGGCACGCAGGTGCTGACTGGGAACGCTTCCGGGGCGGAAGGGCAAACCATCGGGCTCTATCTGGGGGACAATTCCCCGATCGCCACGGCGATTGTCAATGAGGATGGCACCTTCAGCCTCGACCTGACGCCGGAAGTGCTGGGCAACCTGGCCGAAGGGACGCTGGTCTTTGGCCTGCGCGTCAGCGATGCGTCCGGTAACCAGACCGACGCCACTCTGACGGTGAATAAAGTCGTTAACGCCGCCCTGAATCTGGTGGTGGACTCCGTATTTGGCGACGGCTTCCTGAACGCGGCCGATACCGCCGTGGCGCAGGTGATCACCGGCGTCGCCACTTCAGCGGGCATTGGCGCAACCGTCTCGCTGGCGATTGGCGGCACCACGCTGGAAGCCGCTGTGGGCCAGGACGGCAAGTTTGCGCTGGTGGTGCCACCAAGCGTACTGGGCCTGCTGAGCGGTGGCGAGCTGGATCTGGATTTTGTGCTGACCGATGCGGCGGGCAATACCCGTACCGTTGAAGAAACGGTGACGGCGATTCTGGAAACGCCGGTCATCGGCAGCCTCACCGGCCTGTTTGGCGGCGATAATCTGCTGAACATCGTCGAAGCGGGCCTGGCGCAGACCATCGGTGGCACCGTCGATGCCGCAACCGGGTCGGACGTTATTGTCACCCTGGGCAGTAAATCCTATACCACGACGCTGACAGCGGGCGGCAACTGGAGCCTGACTATTCCGCCACTCGATCTCGGCGCGCTGACCAATGGTACCCTGGCGCTGGGCGTGGAAGTGATCGATCCGGCAGGTAACAGAGCTGCAACGGCGGTCGATATTGGCATTTTTACCCAGCAGCCTTCTATTACGCTCAGCCCGCTTTTTGGCGATGGTATTCTCAACCTCGCCGATACGCTGGTTAACCAGACCATCAGCGGGACGGTGAATAACGTGGCGGCGGGGACGCTGGTAAGGCTCAACATTGGCAATACGACGGTAGAGGCCAGCGTCGGTCAGAACGGCGCATTCAGCGCCACGGTAACGCCGGATATTCTCGGCACCCTGACCAGCGGTAACCTCACGGTAGGGGCGAGCCTGACCGATCCAGCGGGCAACACCGCCTCCACCTCGCTGGGCGCGGTGGTCAAGCTGAACGCGCCAGTCATCAACATTAACCCGCTGTTTGGCGACGGCCTGCTGAACGTGGCGGACGCGCTGCTGGGACAGGCGATTGGCGGCACCATTACCGGTGCGGAACCGGGGTCGCGCGTGGTCATCAGCGTTGCCGGGACGCAGTTTGTCACCACGACGGCGGCCAACGGCACCTTTAATATTGGTCTCTCTCCGGCGATTCTCCAGGGGCTGCCCGATGGCGACCTGTCGGTAGGCGTCAGCGTGACGGACAGCGCGGGTAACACCACCAGCACCACGGCTGGCGCGATTATCGGCGTACAAAATCTGCCGACGATCGCGCTCAACCCGCTGTTTGGCGACGGGGTGCTTAACCTGCTGGAGTCGCTGGTCACTCAGACCATCTCAGGAACGGTGGGCAATGTGGCGGCCGGGACCCAGGTGCAAATAAACCTGGGGAATACTATTGTGGCGGCGACGGTAGCAGAAAACGGCACCTTTAGCGCCACGGTCTCTCCGGCTATCCTCAGCACGTTGCTGGACGGTAATTTGACCGTCGGCGTGTCGGTCACGGACAGGGTGGGGAATACCACCAGCGTTAACGCGGGCGTGAAGGTCGGCATTGGCGTTTCGCCATCGGTAACGCTCAACACGGTCTTCGGCGATGGCGTACTCAGCGCCGCCGATCTGGACGCAACGCAGACCCTCAGCGGCACAGCCACCAACGTGGCGGCGGGCTCGGCCATCAGCGTGACGCTGGGCGGCAAAACCTATGCCACCACGGTTAACGGCAGCGGGGCATGGAGCCTTAGCGTACCAAAAACCGATCTCACTGCGCTGGCTAATGGAACCCAAACGGTGAACGTGACGGTAACCGACGCCTACGGCAACACCGCTACCAACAGCGGTTCGCTAAGCGTAATCGCGCAAACGCCGCCAACGATCACCCTTACCAGCATCTTCGGTGATGGATTACTGAACGCGGCGGATGCCCTGACGGCGCAGACTATCAGCGGTACAACGACCAATGCGGAAGGTTCCACCATCAGAGTCAGCGTAGGCACAGCGACTTTCACTACCACCGTCGGAACCAGCGGCGCGTGGAGCGTCTCCGTTCCTGCGGCCACGCTGGCAGCATTGCCGGATGGCACCAGGGACATTACCGCCACGTTAACCAATGCGGCGGGCAATACCGGCACCGGCACCGGCAGCGTTCTGGTAGGTATTCAGACGCTGCCAACCGTGACGCTGACGCCTGCCTCGGTCTTTGGCGGCGATCACTATCTTAATCTTAGCGAAGCCAGCGTCGCGGAGACGATCCGTGGCACTTCCACTAATGCTGTGGGCAGTAACGTGTCGGTAAACGTGGCGGGTAATGTCTTTACCACCACCGTCGCGGCGAACGGTAGTTGGAGCATCACCGCACCCTCAACCACACTGAGAGGAATAGCGGACGGCAGCCATACCGTCAGCGTGACCCTGACCGACAGAGTGGGCAATACCTCCACAGCCAGCGATACCTTTACGGCGGTTACCCACAATCTGCCGGTTATCGGCGTCGATCCCGTTCTCAGCCTGGTCAGCGTCCTGCTGACCGGCCTGACGATCAGCGGCGGCACGCTGAACCTGGCGCAGGGAACGCGGCTGAGCGTGACACTGAATGGCAATACACAGCAGGCGACCGTTGACGCGCTGGGACGCTACAGCGTGAAATTTACCGGCGGCCTGCTGACCGCGCTCAGCCTTAACAGTATCGTCACGGTTGCGGCGGTAGATGCAGCAGGTAACCCAGCCAACACCAGCACAACGCTGCTATTGGGATCGCTGCTGCCGGTTGCCACTCCATCAGCGGCGGCTGCTACAGCGCTGCTGGCGGTAGCGACCGATGATGTGGGCGCAGTGGCCGCAACGGCTAATCAGACCAGCAGCAACGGCGAGGAAGTCAACAGCGCTGCCGTTCAGCCCGCCACGGTTGATTCAACGCTGGTCACCGGCAGTGATACCCGCGCGACCGATACGGCAACCCGTTCCGCCACGCCTGAAGAAAGCGCCAGCACGGATACGACAGCAACGGAGAGTGGGGAATACAGCATTGGCGGCGTGGTTATCACGCTGGCTGACGGAGAAAGCGTGGAGGGTGCCTCGGTTACCGGCAGCAGCGGCGAAGATCTGGTGATGCTGAACACACTTAATTTTGACCATATCGACGGCGGGGCCGGCACGGATACCCTGATGCTGACCGGGGAAAATATGGCGCTGGATCTGGCTTCGCTTGGGCTGAAAATTGAGAACATTGAGATTATCGACCTGGGCAAAGCCGGGAACAACAGTATCAAGCTTGATCTTAACGAAGCGCTGAGTCTGACCGACAACCCGGAAGAAGATCTGATGATCAAAGGGATGAATGGCGATCGGGTGACGCTGACCAATAACGATGAGGGCGTATGGGCGACCGTGGGTCAGCGTACGGTAGATGGACAGGTTTATGACGTTTACCACAACTCTGCGCTCTCTTCCGACAATACGCTCGGTGATGTGCTGGTTCAGCATAATCTTCAGGTTCATGTGGCGTAACAAGGGCCTTCCCCACGTCGGCAGTAGAGGCTGGCGTGGGGAAGAATAAAGTTAAGGCTAAATTATGTTTTTGTGAGGCTGGAGATGGCAATAAGGAAACAGGCAGGCCTTAACATCCTGCTAAATAGCGTATAAAGTGACATCAGTGCTACTTATATAAAAAAAGCAAGCTGGAAACCTATTTCCAGATTTAACCTACTAGTAAATTGCCGGCGTGAGGAATAGTTTATCTCTCGCCAGCGCCTACCATTAGTTCGTTAAGTCAATTTAACTTATTGATATTAAGGCTGTTTAATTGAGTGAATGATCGGGTGCTTAAGAAAGTGGTGAGGGTGTATTCTGCCCGTCATGGGTTGACCATTATCAGGCTGTTACGGTTTATTTACTGGATTTTTCTTAACCCATTATCTTTGTTATGGATTATTTTTTTAATCCATTGTCACCGGTTCAGGCTCGGCTGCCTTTCCGGCGCTGGCTAATGCACGTCCGTAAAAGATAAAGCATTGCTTTCCTTTTTGGCGACGTCACCTCACTTTTCTATCCGGTGCACAAGGGGATGACAATGGCAATTTCAGGCCTGGATCACGTAACACGTTTAAGCGGTAAACCGCTGGAACAATCACCGTCAGCGACAGAACAGACGGTACTTCTTAGCCAGCCCGGCATCGTTGAGCTTCAGGGCAGTCGATCGCAGGTTGCGGCTTATCAGCAGCAAGGCGAAGATCTGATACTGCAACTGCCTGAGGGGCAAGCGTTACGCTATCAGCACTTTTTTAGCGTGGTGGACGGGAAACAGAGCGAGCTGGTTTTTGTCGGGGACGATAATCTGCGCGATCGCGTACAGTTCAGCGAAACGCTACAGGCAGATCCACAGGCGGTAACGGCGCTTATGCCGTTAAACCTCGCTGACGCTGGAGAAGCGGCGGTGAGCGAAGCGGGCAGCGGCGCCTCTTCTGCGGTCGGGCTGGCGCTCGGCATGCTGGGGCTGGTGGGCGGTGGCGTTGCGCTTGCCGCCAGCGGCGGGGGCTCCTCAGATGAGAAAGCCTCCAGCGTTAATCCTGTCGTTAATGAAAATGAAGGCGCAGCGGCCGGTCAGGCAGCGTCACAGCCCGCCGTTGCCATCGGGCGCGAAGGAGAAACGGTAGAAAGCACGCTTGCCATTACTGCGCCGGTGAATGGGGAAGGCACGCTTCCCGTTACTGCGCCGGTGAGCGGGGAAGGCACGCCCGCCGTTAGCGCGCCGGTTGCCACTGCGGTTACCCCGGCTATTCCCGACAGCAGCCTGATGCCACAGCCCACTCTCCGCACGCCTTTCGGCGATGGCTGGGTAAATAACGCGGAAAGCCATCACGCCCAGCGTCTTTGCGGTACTACCGGCATGCAGGGTGCTAATCAGCAGGTTGCGCTGGTCATTAATGGTGTCAGCTACGCGGCAACCGTCGATAATAACGGTAACTGGCGGCAGCTACTCCCTGCCGATGCGATGATGGAAGTGCTGCACAACGGCAGTAATGCTATTCAGATCACAGCCACCAATGCCTCTGGGCAGAGCGGGACTCTCTCCACCCATTTTATGGTCGATACCGATGCACCCGCGCTGAGCATTAATACGATCGCTGGTGATGGTCAAATCGATCGCGCAGAAATGACTGCTCCGGTCATTATTTCGGGCCTTAGTGAGGCAGCTGTCGCAGGGCAGGTTATCACCATGGCCTTGAACGGCCAGACGATGACCAGCGCCGTGGCAGCTGACGGCAGCTGGCGTTTTACGCTTGAACCGCAAGTCATGCAGGGCCTGAGTGATGGTCAGCACAACCTGACGGTTTCTCTGGCCGACGCCGCTGGCAACGTCAGTACGGAAATGGCGGGCTTTTATCTGCTTCCAGCTTCAGGCACGCAGCCGACGCTGGCGGTGAACACCATTTCCGGCGATGACATGCTCAATATGCGGGAGGCGATATATGGGCTGGAAATTTCCGGTTCCTCCACTCATCTGGCGGCAGGCACCGAGGTTACCTTAACGCTGGACGGTAAGACATTTACCGGCGCTGTGTGGGATAACGCCGGAAACTGGCAGATCTTTCTTGATGATGTTGCGCTCGCTTCCATTGCGGACGGCCAGCATACGCTGAGTTTTTCGGCGCTGGATGAGAGCGGCAACGGCGCCACCGTTTCCCGGGACGTCTGGATGATTACCCATCAGAGCAGCGAGCCGCAGTTTACCGTTAATGAGGTCACCCAGGCGGATGTCAGCACGCAGGACGGCATCAACTACGTCACGCTTTCTGGCTCGCTCAGCGCTGATTTCCCAATAACCGCGGCCTCGGTCAATCCCGGCGATTACCCTCTTTATGATTTTACCATCGCTGAGGATGGCTCCTGGAGCGTGACCATCAGGCAGAGCGACCTCAGTATTACTGACGGTTTCAACTCGATGATTTTCTCCGTGGCGGACATTGCCGGTAACTCCTATGAAGGTTTGCAGGAAGTCGAGGTGCATATCGATCCTGCTTTGTTCAACAGTCTGATGCTAGCGGAGGGCGAAACCGCGCTGGATTTTGCCCTGCTGGGACTGAATGCGGAACAGCTGGCGACGGAGGAGCCGCTTAGCGACAGGGGTGAAGCGAAGGCGAACGCACCTGAGGCAGAAGCCAGCAGTGAATTCCTGACAACCACGGATGGCAAAACCATCAGCCTGAGCACGGCGGAAGGGGGCGTCTGGAACGATTCTTCTTTCAGAGTGGCAGCAGGGCAGCCTGACGATATCTATGCTTATGGTAATGCCGGTCACGAGAATACGCTGGCGGATTTGCTGGCGCAGCATAATTTGCAGGTACAGACAACCTGACATGGATGACCGGGGCGGTGGATGCCGCCCCGCGTTGACAAAGCAAACCGATGATGGAAACAGTGGTGTTGGAATGAAAAAAGTGTGGGTTTCCCTCTGCTTCACGGCGTTGTGCGGCGCGGCGGGACAGAACGCGCTGGCAGCGAAAGAACCAAAGGCAGAGTTTAACTGGCGGGCGGCTCCCACCGAGGAGCAGATAGCAACCTTAACCCTGCGCGACGCCATATTACGTGCGTTTGCGCGCAACCCTAAGATTTCCGAAGCGGCAGCGCAAATCCGCGTCGGCGTGGCCGATCTGGACGCGGCGAAAAGCGCCTGGTATCCGCAGATTTCTCTTCAGGCGACCGGCGGACGATCTCACCAGACTGACTCTTCCGGAAGCCTCGACAATAACGGCTCGGGCGGGATCACGCTCAGCCAGCTCCTCTACGATTTTGGCCGAACCGGCAGCGCCATTGATGAACAGCACAAACTTTCGGAAGCTTATCGCTACTCGCTCTACGCCACCATGACCACCGTGGCGCAGGACACATTGCGGGCCTACCTGGAGGTCAAGCGCTACCGTGCGCTGGTGGCGGCCTCGCGTGACAACCTCGCCTCCCTTGAGCGGGTGCGGGATATCGCCAGACTGCGCGCTGATGCCGGGCTGAGTTCAGACTCTGACGTGCTTCAGGCGCAAACCCGCATCGCCGGCATGAACGCCACGCTGGAGCAGTACCGCGCACAGGCGCGCTCTGCGCAGGCACAGCTGGCCGTGCTGACGGGCGTCATCTCCAGCGAACTCCCTGAACTGCCACAATCCCTGCTCAATCAGCAAATCACCCTGGATAAAATCGCCTATGAAAACAGCTCGGCGGTGCGCAGCGCCCAGGCTAAGCAGGAAGCGGCGCTGGAGCGCGTGCGCCAGGCGCAGTCTAACCACTGGCCGACCATCAGAGTAGAGGCGGGCCGGACGCGTTATGAAAACAGCAGCCGATCCTACTGGGATGATGAACTCCAGCTTCGGGTGGAGGCGCCGCTCTATCAGGGCGGACTGGTAAGTGCGAGAACCCGGGCGGCCGAGGGCGATCGTGAAGCGGCGGTGGCCGCCATTCAGCAGTCAAAGCTGGATATCAATCAGCAGGCCTCCACGTCCTATGCCGATATGATCGGCGCCCAGCAGCGGCAGACGGCGGGCGAACAGCAGTTTAACAGCGCCGTGCATACCCGTTCGGTCTACGCCGATGAATACAAATTAAATAAGCGCAGCCTGAATGATTTGCTGAGCGTGGAACAGGATGTGTTTCAGGCTGATAGCAGCCGGCTGATGGCGCTGTACGACGGCTGGGACGCTACCGTTCGCTATGCCGCCGCGGTGGACAACCTGCTGGACATTATGGGCATCGACCGTGAAGCCACCTCCGGACAAACCCTGCCGTCGCTCTGACGGCGGCCGCGTAGGCAAACACCATAAGGCAGTATTATGACGAAAAAAACGGCAAGCACCGAAAACTGGATCGATGCGATGCTCCGTGTGGCGGCGCGCTTTGGCAAACCAGCTGATGGCAGTACCCTTCGTCAGCAGATGCGCTGGTTTGAACATCTGCCGGCAGATAAGCAGCTTGATCGTCTGGCTGGCCTGCTGGGACTCCACCTGATGATGGTGCCGCGAAATAAAATCCGCTGGCGGCAGGACGTCACGCCGGTAGTGTTACTGATGGAGAGCGGCAGCGTGGTGGTGCTCGAAGCCATTGATGCCGACAACCATGCCCGCTACTGGCTGAGCGACGGCGGCGACGTGGTGCGTGAAGGCGATCTCTCGCAGCTGCTGGCGCAGAGCCAGGAGCTGGTGGGCATTATCGGCGTGGCGGCGCGCGGACGCGATGCACGCATTGATGAGTTTGTGCAGCCTTACAAAAAGCACTGGTTCTGGCATAACTTTCGCGGCATGGGACGGCGGATCATGGAGATTTCGCTCGCTTCGGTGGTCGGTAATGTCCTGGCGCTGGCGGGCATACTTTTCTCTATGCAGATCTACGATCGGGTGATCCCCGCCCAGTCGGAATCCACGCTCTGGGTGCTGTTCATCGGGGTGCTGATTGCCGCAGCCATCGAATATCTTATCCGCCTGATGCGTACGCAGGTTTCCGATCTGATGGGTAAACGCATCGATCTGAATGTTTCATCCATGCTCTTTGCCCGCGCCATGAACATCCGTAATGAAGCGCGGCCGAAATCTACCGGCTCGTTTATCTCGCAGCTGCGGGAAATCGATCAGGTCCGCGAGCTGCTGACATCGACAACGGTGGGCGCGGCAGCGGATATGCCTTTCGTTATTCTGTTTCTGTTTATCATGGCGTTTATCGGCGGCCCGCTGGTCATTATTCCGCTGCTGGCGATCCCGCTTATCGTTATTCCTGGCCTGCTGGTGCAGATTCCCATGGCGAAGCTGGCCAAAGAGGGACTGCGCGAAGGCGCGCTGCGTAATGCGGTGCTGGTGGAGACGATTGAAGGCATTGAGGACATTAAATCTTTGCAGGCCGAGCCCTATTTTCAGCGGCAGTGGGAACAGACTCATGAAGTCAGCGCCACCATCGGCATGCAGCAGCGGCTTTGGGGTGCCAGGCTGACGGGCTGGGCCTCCACCGTCCAGCAGCTAACCTATGCAGGCATGCTGGTTTTCGGCGTCTATCTCGTGCTGAACGGCGACATTACAACCGGTACGCTGGTGGCAAGCAGCCTGCTCTCTTCGCGCACGCTTGCGCCGCTGATGCAGCTGACCATGGTTTTTTCCCGCTGGCAGCATGCAAAAAGCGCCATGACCGGGCTGGACGAATTGCTTAAAAAGCCGCTTGACCAGCCGGAGGAGGGCGAAATGGCCCACTGTCCCACGCTGACCGGGCATTACGATCTGAAAGGCGTGCAGTACAGCTACGATGAAGAGAACGTCAAAAATGTCATTACCGTCAACCAGCTTCAGATTAAACCCGGCGAACGCATCGCTATCCTCGGCAAGGTGGGCGCGGGCAAGTCAACGCTGCTGCGGCTGCTAGCCGGTCAGGCGGTACCGACTCAGGGCAAAATTATCGTCGACGGGGTCGATATGCGTCATATCGATCCCATCGACCTGCGCCGCCAGCTGGGATGGCTGTCTCAGGATTCCCGGCTCTTTTTTGGCACGCTGCGGCAAAACCTGATGCTGGGAAATCCGCACGCCAGTGAAAAAGAGATGCTGGAGGCGCTGCGCGTCAGCGGCGCGCTCAGCCTCGTGCAGCAGGATGCCGCCAGCCTGGATCGCATCATTAATGAAGGAGGCAGAGGCCTTTCCGGCGGGCAGCGGCAGATGGTGATGCTCAGCCGGATGATCCTGCGTCAGCCTCAGGTGGTGCTGATGGATGAGCCAACCGCCTCAATGGATGAGCAGCTGGAGGAGCAGGTTATCCGGCAGATGCAGGGCTGGCTTGCCGGCCGGACGCTGGTGCTGGTAACCCACCGTCCGGCGCTGCTTAAGCTCGTCGACAGGATCGTGGTGATGGATAATGGCCGGATTATCGCTGACGGCGCGCGGGATGAGATCCTCAAGGCCGCCACGGCGCAGACGGCGAAGCAGAATGCAGCGCGGGGAGATGCAGCATGAGTCTGATATTGCTCGATCGTAACCTGCAGAAAAATGAGCGTCGTACCTCGGCGATTATCTGGCTCTGTACGGCCGCGCTGATCCTGTTCTTCGTCTGGGCGCATTTTGCCATCCTGGATGAAGTCACCGTCGGGACGGGAAAAGTCACGCCGTTAAGTCACGCTCAGGTGATCGAAAGCCTTGATGGCGGGATAGTGAATGAGCTGAACGTGCATGAGGGCGACATCATTGAGAAAGGCCAGGTACTGGCCAGGCTCGATCCGACGCGCTTCCAGTCCAGCTTTGGCGAGGCGGCGGCAAGAGCGCGTACGCTACGCGCCTCAGCGGAACGTCTGCGCGCCGAGCTGACCGGCGCACCGCTGCGCTTCAGCGCAGAAACGCTGAAGGAACCGGAACTGGTGGCAAGGGAAACGCAGCTTTTTGAATCGCGACGCCGTAACCTGAGCGAAACGGTCAGCAATCTGAAACAGTCAATGAAGCTGGTCCAGGACGAGCTGCGTATGACCCAGCCGCTGGTCGCCAAAGGCGCGGCAGGTGAGGTGGAGGTCATCAGGCTGCGTCGTCAGGTCAGCGAGCTTCGTGGGAAAATCGACGAGGCGCAAAACGAATATGCGGTAAGGGCGCGCGAAGAGCAGGTAAAAAACAACGCCGATCTGGATGCCCAGCTTCAGGTGATGACCGGTAAAGAAGATCAGCTTACCCGGGCTACTCTTTATTCACCGGTGCGCGGGATTGTGAAGGATGTCCAGGTGAATACGGTGGGCGGCGTTGTGCAACCGGGAGGCAAGCTGATGGAGATCGTACCGCTGGAGGATCAGCTGCTGATTGAAACCCGGATTAATCCGCGTGATATCGCTTATATCCGACCCGGCCTGCCCGCGACGGTAAAGGTAACCGCTTACGATTCATCTATCTATGGCAATCTTCATGGTCAGGTGGAGACTGTTTCCCCGGATACGCTCCAGGATGAAGTGAAGCGCGATCAGTATTATTATCGCGTTTATGTGCGCACTGATAAGGCTGAGCTAAGCAACAAGGCGGGCAGAAAATTTCCCATCGTGCCTGGTATGGTCGCCAATGTGGAGATTAAAACCGGGCAGAAATCGGTGATGGATTATCTGGTTAAGCCGCTGAATAAAGTCAAAGAATCGCTGCGCGAACGCTAATATTTCCGCCATCCTGTTATCGCGGTAAATAATTTTCAGTTATTAACTTAGCAGGATGGCATCCTCATTTAACAAATAGTGCTTTTTTTTTCAAAGCGGCCCACGACGCCGGGAAATATATCTTCTTCAGGTTAAGCGGGGGGCGGTAATGGGCCGTGTGGAAAAAAGACAAAAAAAAAGCCGAACACAAGGTTCGGCAGAAAATAGGGTAAAACAGATCATTCAGGATGAATGAAGGTAATAATGAAATAAAATGATGATAGCGAGATGATTATATTCTCTGATGGCTGAAAATTTTTATCATTCAGTGCTCAGCGATCCTTATTTACCTAACTTTATGAAAAAAGGCACTTTTAGATAATTTTGACATTAAGTGCGATAATTTTTACCTTTACGTGCTGCTGGAAAGTTCCGCTTTAGTTACATTTAGCAAAGGTTATTTTTCATTCTGAAACATATTCGGAAATTTAGTATCATTTTCCTGATAGATTATTACCCGCTGCGCATTAGTATGGGATGGCTGGCTGAATTTACGACATTCAGAAAGCAGTGGCATATAAGAGATAATAATAGAGGGTAATAAGATGAAACTTCGTATTCTATCCCTGATAGTTCCGGCGATGCTGATCGCAGGTTCTGCGGGCGCCGCGGAAATCTATAACAAAGACGGCAATAAACTGGATCTTTTCGGAAAACTTGATGGCCTGCACTATTTTTCCGATAACGATGGCTCAGACGGCGACCAGTCTTACGTCCGTTTCGGCTTCAAGGGTGAAACCCAAATCAGCAGCGAACTGACCGGCTATGGCCAGTGGGAGTATCAGGCGGCGCTGAACAATTCTGAAGCAGAAGGCACCGCCGACAGCTTTACCCGCGTCGGCTTTGCCGGTATTAAATTCGGTGAGGCAGGCTCATTAGATTACGGTCGTAACTACGGCGTGGCTTACGACATCGGTGCCTGGACCGACGTTCTGCCCGAGTTTGGTGGCGATACCTACGGCGCGGATAACTTCATGTTCCAGCGCGCTAACGGCCTGGCAACCTACCGTAACAACAACTTCTTTGGCCTGGTGGATGGCCTGAACTTTGCCGTGCAGTATCAGGGCAAAAATGACAACCCAACGGAATCTTCCTCCGGTCGCGATGTGCTGGGTGAGAATGGCGACGGTTGGGGTCTGGCGACAACCTATGACCTGGGTTCCGGTTTTGGCATCGGCGCCGCTATGTTTGAATCCGATCGCACCACCCGTCAGAACGCCGGTACGCCGGGATCTGCGGATATTCTGGGCCGCGGCGACAAAGCAAGCGCCTACACCGGCGGTCTGAAATATGACGCGAATAACATCTATCTGGCGGCGATGTATACCCGTTCTTACAATGCGACTCGCTTCGGCGACAGCGATGCGGCGGCTTACGGCTATGCCAACAAGGCGGATAACTGGGAACTGGTTGCGCAGTATCAGTTTGACTTCGGCCTGCGTCCGTCACTGGCGTTTGTCAGCTCGCGCGGCAGCGATATCGAAGGCTATGGTTCTCAGAACCTGAAAAAATATATCGACGTGGGCGCGACTTACTACTTCAACAAAAACATGTCTACCTACGTTGACTACCAGATTAACCTGATGGATGACAACAACTTCACCAACGATACCGGCATCAACACGGATGACGTGGTAGCGCTGGGTCTGGTTTACCAGTTCTGATTGCGGTCAGGAGCGCGGCGCGGCTGCGCTCCTTTATTCTTTTCTCTCCGGCCTTCCTTCCTGCCTTACCCCAATCTGACTTCCCTCTCTTTATCTTGAAGACTGTCGACGATGTGGACGATAGAGCTGTTTGGTATGAGTATGCTTGTAATGCTTGTAGCCGGAAAAGATAATTAACCCGATGCACACGACAAGAAGTAAGTAGTAGGTCATGTTCAATCTCCTGAAAATTTAGCGGGAGGCAGCCTCACAGCGAGGTGCGAATAGTGACATCCTGGTGAGAGTTGCGGGTAAGATCAAGCGCCCTTATGCGGCGAAAAAGGGCGAAAACGGGCATTTTCGGGCCAATATTTATTACAGGTGAAGTGCGTTTAATGAAGAAGATTTTGCTGTACTGCGCTAATTTGGCAGCATTTATTACACTTGCAGGCTGTGATAATCATAACCAGAGTTCACATGATGCCGCGCTGGTGATGGAAGGACGCACAATGGGAACATTCTGGCGCGTCAGCCTCGCAGGCGTGGCCCCGGAGCGTAAAGAAGCGCTGCAAAAGGCGATCCAGGCACGGCTTGACGCAGATGACCAGGAGTTATCGACCTGGAAAACCGATTCGGCGATCTCCCGCTTTAATCAGTACCACGGCACCGGGCCGCAGCCGGTCAGCGATAATATGGCCGACATTGTCACCATGTCACTGCGCATCGGCAGGGAGACCGATGGGGCGATGGATATCACCGTGGGGCCACTGGTCAATCTGTGGGGTTTCGGGCCTGACAGACAGCCGGTAAAAACGCCTACGCAGGCGCAGATTGACGCCGCGAAAGCGCTGACCGGATACCGGCATCTCTGGGTAACCAACCGGGGAGAAGGCGCCTGGCTGCAAAAAGATCTGCCGGACCTTTACGTTGATCTCTCGACGATGGGAGAGGGTTTTGCCACCGATCATCTGGCGCGGCTGATGGAAGACGAGGGGATTAACAGCTACCTGGTCTCCGTGGGCGGCGCCGTGCTGACGCGTGGACACAACGCCACGGGTCAGCCCTGGAAGGTAGCCATTCAGAAGCCCACTGATAAAGAGAATGCGGTGCAGGCGGTGGTCGATCTTCAGGGGCACGGCATCAGCACTTCCGGCAGCTATCGCAACTATTATGAACTTGAGGGCAAACGCATCTCTCACGTTATCGATCCCGCAACCGGGCGGCCAATCCAGCACCGGCTGGTCTCCGCCACGGTGATTGCCACCACGGCGCTGGAAGCGGACGGCTGGGATACAGGCCTGATGGTGCTGGGCGAAGAGAAAGCCCGGGCGCTGGCGCTGCGTGAAAAACTGGCCGTTTATCTTATTATGAAAAAAGATGACGGTTTTACAACCTGGATGTCCCCACAGTTTAAGGCCTTTATCCGGCAGGATTAGGGCAGGGGAGTACCTTGAGGAGCCGCTATGCTGGATCTCTTTAGTGAAGAAGCGCCCTGGTCAGAACCGCTGGCGGAAGGGGCGGTGATCCTGCGCCGCCGCGTGCGGGATGAGGGCGATGAATTAATGACGCTGGTGGAAGGCATTGCGCTGCAAAACCCGTTTTATCACCGCATTACGCCCGGCGGCCACCGCATGTCCGTTGCGATGACCAACTGCGGCGATTTTGGCTGGTCCACGGACGCCAGAGGCTATCAGTACAGCGGAGAGGACAGCGCGACTGGCAGACGCTGGCCGCCGATGCCTGAGCGTTTCCGTTCGCTGGCCACCGCCTGTGCGCAGGAAGCAGGTTTCCCCGGTTTTAACCCGGATGCCTGCCTGATTAACCGCTATGAGCCAGGCGCGAAGCTTTCCCTCCATCAGGATAAAGATGAGGAAGACCTGAAGCAGCCGATCGTTTCAGTCTCGCTCGGCCTGCCGGCGGTGTTTCAGTTTGGCGGCTTTGAGCGTGGTGAAGCCACCCAGCGCGTGCTGCTGGAGCATGGCGATGTGGTGGTCTGGGGCGGGCCTTCGCGGCTGCGCTATCACGGCATCCTGCCGCTGAAGCCGGGAATTCATCCCCGCACCGGCGCTTTTCGCTTCAATCTGACCTTCCGGCGCGCCTTCCGCTGACGGATTAGCGGTTAAATGGGAATTATTATTGATATCGCCCGCTGTCTCATTACACTGCTTGCTGCATTGATATAACCAGGGTGGTTTCATGGAGTTGCTCCGCGTCGTCTGTCGTCAGTACCGCTGGCCGTTTGTGATGGTCATTCTTCTCAGCCTGCTGAGTGCCGCGTTAGGCATTGGGCTGATCGCCTTCATCAATCAGAAGCTGATCGTTACCATTAACGCCTCGCTGGGCGTGCTGCCGCAGTTTTTAGGTTTGCTGCTGCTGCTGATGGCGATCACGCTGGCCTCGCAGCTGGCGCTGACCCAGCTGGGGCATCATTTTGTCTACCGCCTGCGCGGTGAATTTATCAAGCGGATACTGGATACGCGGGTAGAACGCATTGAGCAGATTGGCAGCGCCCAGCTGCTGGCGGGCCTGACCAGCGACGTGCGCAGCATTACTATCGCCTTTGTTCGCCTTCCCGAGCTGATTCAGGGCATCATCCTCACTTTCGGGTCGGCTGCCTATCTTGCCTGGCTCTCGCCAGAGATGCTGCTGATCACCGCCGCGTGGGTCGCGATAACCATTATCGGCGGCTGGCTGCTGGTGTCGAAGGTCTATCGTCATATGGCCGTCCTGCGGGAAACGGAAGACCGGCTCTATAGTGACTATCAGACCATTATCGAAGGACGGAAAGAGCTGGCGCTTAACCGTCAGCGCGCTCAGCTGATCTATGAAACCGTCTATCAGGAAGATGCCCGCACCTACCGTCACCATATCGTGCGGGCGGACACTTTCCATCTCAGCGCGGTAAACTGGTCGAATATTATGATGCTGGGCGCTATTGGCCTGGTCTTTTTTATGGCCAACAGCCTGGGCTGGGCTGATACCGCCGTCGCGGCGACCTATTCGCTGACGCTGCTATTCCTGCGTACGCCGCTGCTTTCCGCCGTGGGCGCGCTGCCAACGCTGCTAAGCGCTCAGGTCGCTTACAATAAGCTGAACACGTTTAAGCTTGCCGACTATCAGCCCGACTTCACCCCTCCCGCCAGTGTCAGAAGCTGGCAGACGCTGGAGCTGCGCGATCTGGTTTTCCATTATGGCGATCGCGGCTTTGAAGTCGGGCCGATCAATATGACCCTGAAACGCGGCGAGCTGGTTTTCCTGATCGGCGGCAACGGCAGCGGAAAATCGACGCTGGCGATGCTGCTGACCGGGCTATACCAGCCGGTATCCGGACAAATTCTGCTTGATGGCAAGGTGGTCGATGCCGGCAATATGGCGCAGTATCGCGCGCTATTCTCTGCCGTCTTCACCGATGTGCATCTTTTCGATCGTCTGATCGATAACCAGGGCGCGCCCGCCGATCCGGCCGCGGTGCAGATGTGGCTGGAAAAGCTGAAGATGCAGGATAAAATCAAGCTCGAAGGCAACAAGGTGCTTAACCTTAAGCTCTCCAAAGGGCAGAGTAAGCGCCTGGCGCTGCTGCTGGCGACGGCGGAACAGCGCGATATTCTGCTGCTTGATGAGTGGGCGGCTGACCAGGATCCCCATTTCCGTCGCATCTTCTACCGTGAACTGCTGCCTTGGCTTCAGGGCATGGGAAAAACGGTGCTGGCCATCAGCCATGACGATCACTATTTCCTGCATGCCGATCGCCTGCTGGAGATGCGGGAAGGCAAGCTGAGCGAACTGACCGGCGAAGAGCGCGAGCAGGCTACGCTGGACGCGGTGAAGCGTACGGAAGTGCCCACCTGAGTCCGTAAAGCTACGCTGAGAGGGTCTGACAGGATGTCGGACCGTCCCGGCAGAGATTTACCACAACCCAGCTGAGCAACTCGCTTTCGCTATGCCTGACTCCCCCGGAAAATTCCCGCCCGGCCTCAAAGGCTGAAGAAAAATGCCTGGTTAACCGCACTATCATCTGTTCTGCCCCTGGCGAGCTGTGCACGATGGTGGCCTCCCTGAAACTCATAAACTGTCCCAACTGAGGGTAAAGGGCTTTATAAAGACTCTCTTTCACGGAAAATGCCGCCGTCAGGCCAGTGGCAAAGGAGAGACCGCTATGCTGCAAGATCTTCCGCTCCGCTGGATGAATTATCCTCTCCTGTAGCGCTTCTGCCTTCCCGGGGAGAAGCAGCCGTTCACAATCCACGCCGGGCTGTTTACCGCTGTCAGTACGGGTCAGCAGCAGGCTGATGCGCTGATGCGTGTGGGAAAGCGAACCCCGTATCCCTTCTGGCCAGAGAGGCTCCCGCTGCGGCCCGTTACCCAGAATATAATCATCCGCACCCCACCGTTGCAGCGCGCAGCGCACTACTGCGCGACTGGCAAGGTATTCTGCCCTGCGTTTTCTGACGGCCTGACCCAGATGCTGAGGACGGGGAATAGCCATGTCGTCAAACAGCGCTTCGCTGTAATGCATAGCGTTATAGCTCGCACAATAGAGAAGTACGTCCGGGTGGCCGGGGAGCGCGCAGGCGAACAGTCCGCTCAGGAAATGGTGCGCAGGCACGGTAGGGAACAGGGGATCAGGCGAGCCTGAAGTAGGGAGAGAACTGCGTTCTGTTATATCCATCTGGTACCCGATCCGCTTTCCTGATAACGGAGGATTTAAGCAGATCGGGAAAATGATAGCAAAGAGCCTGTCTTAGCTACTCATTGGAAGGAACATGAAAACCTTTTAACGACACAATAAAATGGTCGCTGCCGCGGGAGATTTTTGCACCACGATCGCACCAGTGGCTGGCCAGCCTGAAGAAATCGTCACTGCCAATATCATAGGCCAGTTCAACCTTAGTGATGCCGGAATGCAGCATTTCATCTGCATCCCTGAAATTTCTTGCCTTAATCGTCGCCATAATTTAACCCTGGATATTTGGTCATGCGCCAAAAGTGTAGCGACAGAGTATGTTAGCTATATGACGCTTTTGTTACAGGGGTAAGGTTTGAGATTTTCGCCACCTTTATTGCGGCCAGTGAAAAATCAACTTGCGTGCAGATCTATCCTGAGTCTTGCTGCCTGATTAAACAAGAGTGTGACGTTGGTCAACAAATATAAATAGCAGGTGTGGAACGGAAGCGATACGCAATTTTGCCTGCGCACGTTATTAATTTTTTTCATGGAATACAATAGTGGTGCGCTTTTCAGTGTACACCGTGCAGCTATCGGGAATGCTTTTGTTAATGAATGACATGGCGCCAATAGTGACGTTATTACCGACGGTCAGGTCATTACCGATAATGCAGGAGCTGGCACCTACGGTGACGTTGTCTCCTATCAATATAGTCGTCAGCTCACCTTTTGATTTTTCAGGATTACCTGGGATTCCGATGGTAGTGTTCTGGCGTATTTTGAAGTTCTCGCCAATCGTGGTGCTGCCATTAATGACGATGCCGTAATGGTGTGAGACGGTCATTCCTGCGCCAATACGTGCCCCTAACTGAATTTCCGTACCATATTTGAGGGTGATTTTTCTGTTGATACGTTTTGCTAATTTTTTGCGCCAGGGCCCCCCGGTGTGATAAAGATAAGAGGCCAGTCGCCACCAGAAAAGATAACGCCGCCCGGGACACTTGATGGCTTTATGGATGACTTTTGCCCAGGAGAAGGGCCGCCCGGACATCATCACCTCACGCCTGAGGCACTCTTTCAGATGCACGAGCAAGTCAGCGTTTTGCATTGTTACAACCCTTACCATTTTAGCCAGTAACCTGACGAAATCTTAACAGATAGGGCATGGCGGAGAAACAGCAGATCTCCCTAAAGCCTGTAACAAGCTGCTGTCATTAAATTCCACTAATTTGCATAGTGAATGAGTCCAAGAGTTCGTTGAGTCAGGTCAGCGCGGCAACAGGAATATCATAAAGAGTCTGCGTCTTCTCACAAAGGCCATGCCGGTCGTTAGCTATATTATGAGAGGCGAGAAAAGTATTCATATTGCAAATCCAGTAATAGTAGATTTACATTTAATACTTTATTCTTAGGGGGGTAGGGTGGATAATTAAAAGCGCAGTATTAGTCGTGAAGGCATTGTCTCATCGGTATCTTTTTATTATTCCTGATGAGGCAAGGCCCTGATAAAATAGAAAGGTACGTAAAAAATTTACTGGGTATCGGTGCCGGTTCGCTGCCTGGAAAACTCAATCAAAGATACTTGAAGGACATAATTTTACTCCGGACCACTTTACTATCTTTGCACCTGGATCAAGATCTTTTACCCGGACTGAGTCACCAGAGTACTGACTGCCCTCTACGATTATATCGTAATCGTGTCCCGCCTGCGGAATAAAGTCTTCAGTCGTTAAGCGCTCGGTGTTCTGGTAGTATCCAGACTCAGTCCAGTAATGAATCACCGTAACGAACTGACCAGGCTTGATTTTGAACTCATTGATGAATATGCCCTTCACGTCAGAAGAAGGCGGCATGCCCAGAGACTTGCCACCGGTTACCGGAACTCCCATCAGCGCGAAGCCTGATGTGATCCTGCGTTCCAAAACCTTCTTATAGCACTTATTCTGTTTCTCATAGAATTGCAGTGCGGTATTGCCTTCTGTAGCAACACGGATGCGCGCAGCATCTTCTCCCTGATAATCAGTCAGCTGCGGCCTGAAGCCGGCAGTACAGCTGGTTAATACACAGACAGCCAGGCTAAGTCCTGCCAATTTAATAAACATCTCTTTCCTTACTGGTTTAAGAATGATTTTTTCTATCGGCAGAAAATGAACAATCTTTAGCAGTTTAGAACGATGGTTACCCACCTGAATTACCTTGCCAATCAGGGCTGATTTAGTACAGTCTTATTCAGTTATAAAGCCACTTTCCGGCCTTTGCCGGTGCAGTAAACATCCTCATGATTCAAGGCAGCCTTGTTCGCTCTGTCTCTTCTCATTTTGCTCTGAACCATCGCACCGATAGCGGAATACTTCCCGGGAATAACAGGAGCTGTTAATTATGGAGAAATCTATCCCCCGGACGAGATAAAACGGATGAGGCGGCATGACTTTGCCTGGTCGGTTTGCTGCTAAATCGGGAGAGAAGCGGAGCCGTAAGATATGTATAAAAAAACAGCAGACTGAAGCAGTCTGCTGTTTTATCGCCTTCTCTGAAACTCATCAGACAAAACGTTGGGGAATTTTGGTCGGCACGAGAGGATTTGAACCTCCGACCCCTGACACCCCATGACAGTGCGCTACCAGGCTGCGCTACGTGCCGACATCTGGGAGCTTATACTACGCATTTTCACTTCCATTGCAAGCGCCTAAGATGTTGACTGCTCTGAATTTATACAATCACAGCACTCAGTTAGCGATAAATCGCTTCTCTTCGGTCAGCACTTCAAGCAGTAGCGCAAGCTGAGGCTTATGTTCTTTCAGCTCAAGCCCTTTACTGTCCCAGACCTGATAGCTGCCGCTGTTATCCAGCACCAGCGTGACTTTTGGCGTGGTGATCACCAGCTGGCGATCGTCCACGCTGGCAACCCAGTCATGGCGGCGCCGGGCGGCAAACAGATCCTCGCCCTGCGAATAATCGGCCGGTGCGGTACTGACATGGAGCAGGCGCTGCATCAGGGTGGTCATGATATCCAGGTGGTTGGTCAGCTTACTGACCTGCTGGGCAGGCGTATTGGGCCAGTGAACCACTAACGGCACCTGAAAATTGGCGCGATTGCCCAGGCTGTCGTTGTTATCCAGCGCAATGCCGTGCCGGGCCGTCACGATCACGACCGTGTTGTCGAGCAGGCCCCGCGCTTGCAGGGTCGTCAGGATATGCGCAATTTGCCGATCGATATCCTTCGCGCCGCGCGCGTAGCGTTGTGCGATGGCCTCAGGCTTGTCCGCCGCGTCATTCATTGCCGACAGCGAAAGCCAGGAGAACCAGGGGGCCTGATTACTTTTCTGTCCCTCAAGCCAGCGCTGCCACTGCGCGGTGGTCTGGCTGTTGGGCTGATTATGCGAAGCCGGCAGGGAAAAATCGGCCAGCAGCGCCTGGCGGTAGAGCGGGGAGTTGAAGCCATCAGAGGCGAACAGCCCGAACTGATAGCCCTGCTTGCTCAGTGCGCCGATCAGCGAGGAAGAAATGCGTGAGGAGAGCACGCCATCCATATAGCCCGGAGAGATACCGTAAAACAGGCCAAACAGGCCATCTTCACTGCTGCTACCCGCGCTGAAATGCTGGGTGAAATTGACGTTTTCACGCGCAAACTGCTGCAACGTCGGCAATGACTGCGCCATAGAGGCGGCGTTCAGCCCGTCGACCGTAACGATCAGCAGATTGTTGCGCGTCCCCGCGTCACGGAAGGTAATGTCATTCAGCGGATAGGCCACCGAGACAGCTTCCGGATTGCCGAGTTCTGTCAGCTTGCGCTGATAAGCTTGCGCGTCCAGCAGGCCATACTTCTCCAGAAAGCGCCGCGCCGTCATCGGGTAGGAGAGAGGCAGGTTAGCGCGCTGCATGGTCACAGGCCGGTAGAAGTTCGCATCTGCCCAGATATACATCATATGGCTGGTCAGGAAAGCAAAAATAAAGAAGATGGCCAGCGGCTTACCGAAGCTGCGCCGGTTAAGGCTGCGCAGCTTCTGCCAGCTCCAGGTGGCCACCAGCATCTCCACCAGGAATATCGCCGGCACGCTGATGAACATTAGCTGCCAGTCGCGGGCCATCTCGCTCTGATCGGGGTTGACCACCAGCTCCCAGACCACCGGATTAAGATGCAGGTGGAAGCGGTTAAACACGGCGCTGTCCACAAGGATCAGCGTCAGCCCCGCCGTGGCGACAATTGCCGAGAGGAAGCGCAGCAGCCTCTGGGACATCACCACAAAGGTAAGCGGGAAGACGATCAGCAGATAGGCGGCAAAAACGAGGAAGCTGAAATGGCCGATCCAGCTGGTAAAGGCGTAGATACGCCCGGCCAGCGAGGCCGGCCAGTCGGAAACAAACAGGTAACGACTACCCAGAATAAAGGCAAAGATGATATTAAAGAGGGCGAACCAGTGCCCCCAGCCAATCATCTGGGAGACTTTTTCACGGTAGCGCTGTCGGTTTGTTACCATAACAGAGTCAGCATCATCACATTAATGCGCTTGATCGTCGCGCACCGACGCCTGTAGCGCCTCGGCGAAAGAGCGCGCCAGCGACTGTCGCTGAGCGGAGGCCACGCTGGTATTAATCAAATTGGTCACCATATTGCCCAACACCATCAGGGAAAGATCGGTGGGGGCCTTGTCTTTTTCAAGCACGTTGACCATTTCGGCGAGGAGTTTTTCCACGCGGTCGTCACTGTAGCGGGATGATTGCGGCATAAGGGTCGAATTTATTCACTATTAAAAGGCGATAGCTTACCGTAAAAGTGCGGTTTTTTCTGCACTTTTATCGCAAGCCAGACGTTAATGTGACTGCCTGTTGATCGCAGCGGCGCTCGGTGATTGAATACGCGCCTACGTTAAAAGGAGAGTCTACCATGAGTCTGGATATTGACCAGATTGCCCTGCATCAGATGATCAAGCGTGACGAACAGACGCTGGAACTGGTGCTGCGTGAATCGCTGCTGCCCGCCAACGCCCCGGTAACGGCGATGATGGAAGAGCTTCACCGCGTCTACAGCGCTAAAAACAAGGCGTACGGCCTGTTTAACGAAGGAAGCGAACTGGCGGAGGCGCTGCGCAACTGCCGTAAGGGCGAAGATGATTTTCTGGCCTTCAGCCGTGCCGCCACGGGCCGCCTGCGCGACGAGCTGGCAAAATACACCTTTGCCGAAGGGGGCGTCGTGCTGTTCGGCCATTACCGTTACCTGGCGGTAGAGTATCTGCTGATTGCGGTGCTGAACAGTCAGAACAGCATGCGTGTTAATGAAGAGCTGGATATCAGCAGCACCCATTATCTGGATATCAACCATGCGGATATTGTGGCCCGTATCGATCTGACGGAATGGGAAACTAATCCGGAATCCACGCGCTATCTTACCTTCCTGCGGGGCCGGATAGGGCGGAAGGTCGCTGACTTCTTTATGGATTTTCTGGGCGCGAGCGTCGGGCTGGATACCAAGGCGCAAAACCGCGGGCTGCTTCAGGCGGTTGATGACTACTGTCAGGAAGCGAGCCTGGATAAAAATGAGCGTCAGGACTATCGCAAGCAGGTGTACAGCTACTGCAACGAGCAGCTTCAGGCGGGCGAAGAGATTGAGCTGAAGGGTTTATCTGAGGAGTTGGCGCCGCTGGGCGAAAAAACCTTTGAAGCTTTTACGCAGGAGCAGGGCTATGAGCTGGAAGAGCGCTTTCCGGCCGATCGCAGTACGCTACGGCAGCTGACCAAATTTGCCGGCAGCGGCGGCGGGCTTACCCTTAATTTTGATGCGATGCTGCTGGGCGAGCGAATTTTCTGGGATGCAGCGACCGACACGCTGACCATTAAAGGCACGCCGCCAAATCTGCGCGATCAGCTTCAGCGCCACAGCGGCGGTAAATAAAACGTGGAGGTGGGCAGCCTGCTCACTTTTCGCCGGATGTAAAAAACGCCGCGTAAGCGGCGTTTTTTACATCATTTCGTCAGAGCGATTAAGCGCGAACGAAGTCGATGTGGTGCAGTTTTGGCTTGAACGGGTGACGCTGAACAGCCTGTACTTTTACTTTGATTTCTTTGCCATCAACAACCAGGGTCAGAACATCGGTGTAGAACCCAGGCTTAGCCTGTGTGTTCATCACGGAGTCGTGATCCAGTTCGATAGCTACAGCTGCTTCGTTACCGCCATAAATGATGGCCGGGAATTTGTTAGCTGTACGCAGGCGGCGGCTCGCACCCTTGCCCTGCTCTTTACGTTCTTCTGCATTGATAGTGAACATTGTTCAGTCTCTTTTATCTGATTATCCTGCTACAGGCGACCCAGCAGCAGGTTGAGGTGTTCTGCTTTTACGACAGTAAAAGCGGGGCGCATTATAGCCCAGGTTTCCTTTCGCGGGCAACGTATTAAACCGCCAGCGCCTAACGAAGCGTATTTGCGCGACGAAAACGGCCCTGGTAATCGAACACTTTTTCGCGGATCTGCCAGAAATGGCGCTGTTTTCTCGCCACCACAAAGTCAGGATGGCGGAGCAGCGGCTGGAGCGCCACGATATCGGCGGCGTTCTGCCAGCCCAGCGGCACGCCAGGCGCGCGCTGATGCGGGCGCAGGAAAATCTGCTCAAAGGCGGTGCGCTGCGCGGGCGTGGAAAGCCGGAAGCGCTCGCTGACCTCCGTCGCTTCCTCGTCATAATAGCGAATCTTCAGCCACTCGCCTTTTTCATCCCGGCCATTTTCCAGCACCATCGCCGCACAGCGCAGCACCAGCGCATCTTTTAATTTCAGCGCCGCTTTCAGCATGTCGTCAGGATCGACCAGCACCGCATCGCACTGGTGGCAGCGGCGCGCGGCAATGTCGTTCTCCGCATTGCAGTGCGGGCAGCTTTTAAAACGGAAGCGAAAATCGCACTGCTCACGCTCGCCCTCATCATCTTCCAGCACGCCCTGACAGCGGCGGCCAAAGTGCTCAATCAGGGTGCCGTCGGCGGTCGTTTTTCCCCAGAAGGTGTTGGCAAAACCACAGGCAGGGCAGAATACCTGCACCGGTTTATTATCGCTTTTCCCCTTAGGAGAACCGACCTCAGGAGTGAAAATATCGTGAGGGTTCCCGGCATAATCCAGGATCAGGCAGTCGGTTTTACCCGGAGAGAGCCGCAGGCCGCGGCCCACAATTTGCTGATAAAGGCTGACCGATTCGGTTGGTCTCAGAATCGCAATCAGATCCACATGCGGCGCATCGAAGCCGGTGGTCAGCACCGCCACGTTAACCATATAGCGCAGCTGGCGCGCTTTAAACGCGTTAATCAGGGCGTCGCGCTCGGCGGCGGGCGTTCCTGCGCTGATCAGCGCCTTGCTGTCGGGTAGCAGCCCCAGTACCTCTTTGGCATGTTCAACGGTGGAGGCAAAGATCATAACGCCCTGGCGATCCTGTGCGAACTCCACAATCTGCTGAACAATGTGCGGCGTAATACGCTGCTGCTGCTTCAGCTCCCGGTTGAGATCCGCTTCGCTGAACAGGCCATTCTCTCCCGCGGTCAGCCGGCTGAAATCATACTGGACTACCGGCATATCCAGCCTTTCCGGCGGCACCAGAAAGCCATGCTTAATCATATAGCGCAGCGGCAGTTCATAAATGCAGTCGCGAAAGAGCGCGCGCTCGTCCCCTCTCACCATGCCGTGATAATGAAACTGATAAATCCAGCCTTTGCCCAGGCGGTAAGGCGTGGCGGTCAGCCCAAGCAGGCGCAGGCGGGGGTTACTTTTGCGCAGGTGAGTGAGTATCTGCTGATACTGGCTGTCGTCGGCGTCGCTGATGCGGTGGCATTCATCAACAATCAGCAGCGTAAACTCGCCGTCAAATTGCGCAAGATTACGGGCAACCGACTGCACGCTGCCGAAAACAACCTTGCTGCGGCTCTCTTTACGCTGAAGGCCGGCGGCAAAAATATCCGCTTCCAGACCGTAAGCCTGATACTTGCTGTGGTTCTGCGCAACCAGCTCCTTAACGTGGGCCAGCACCAGCACGCGCCCGCGCGCCAGCCTGGCGAGTTCGGCAATCACCAGGCTTTTGCCCGCGCCGGTCGGCAGCACGATGACGGCAGGCTGATGGGAGCGACGGAAGTAGCTGAGCGTGGCATCAACCGCTTCCTGCTGGTAGGGGCGCAGAGTAAATGACATGAATTCTCAGAAAATCGGCAAGCAAAGCCGCATTATGCCATGAAAGCGGCGTTTACGCGTAGCCGCTACTGGGCCTCGACGCTGACTCTCTATATACTAAGGGCTGCGTTTCATCCGGAGGCAAAAGCATCCGGGCAGGGAACGCAGCCTGATTCCATTCGTGATTCTCTTCAAACGTTCCGCAGCCGGAACGTCGGTTCTATTTTCTACTAAACGGGCAGTACAGATTTAATGCGACTTGATAAATTTTTGTCTCAGCAGCTGGAAGTCAGCCGGGCTATCGCGGCACGCGAACTGCGCGCGCGCAAAGTCACCGTTGACGGGGAAGTCGTCCGCGAGGGCGCTTTTAAACTCACGCCTGAAAATCAGGTGGAGTACGACGGCAACCCGTTGCAGCAGCAGTTCGGGCCGCGCTATTTTATGTTGAACAAGCCACAAGGCTATGTCTGTTCAACGGATGACCCCGATCATCCAACGGTGCTCTATTTTCTGCAAGAGCCTACGGCTTATAAACTGCATGCGGCCGGGCGCCTCGATATCGACACCACGGGCCTGGTGCTGATGACGGATGACGGCCAGTGGTCGCACCGGATCACCTCTCCGCGCCACCATTGTGAAAAAACCTATCTGGTCACCCTGGAATCGCCGGTGGCGGATGACACCGCCGCGCAGTTCACGGCGGGTGTGCAGCTTAATAATGAAAAAGATCTGACCAGGCCGGCCACGCTTGAGGTGGTCAGCGAGCGCCAGGTGCGCCTGACCATCAGCGAAGGACGCTACCACCAGGTGAAGCGGATGTTTGCCGCCGTGGGAAACCATGTGGTGGAACTGCACCGCGAGCGGATTGGCGCTATCGTACTGGATGACGATCTGGAGCCTGGCGAGTACCGTCCCCTGACGGAAGAAGAGATCGCCAGCGTGGGCGTACCGCAACAGAAAAAGTAATATAAACAATTCGGGACAGTGAGGAGTAATAAGGGTGCGTAAGGAAAAGAACTCATCGGCAGGACTGGTGGTGATTCTCGGTCTGCTGGCGATGCTGATGCCATTATCCATCGATATGTATTTGCCTGCGCTACCGCAAATTGCCCGCGAATTTGACGTTCCGGCGGGCAGCGTGCAGATGACGCTGAACCTTTATATCCTCGGATTTGCTCTCGGACAGCTGATTTACGGTCCGCTGGCGGACAGTTTTGGCCGCAAGCCGGTTATCGCCATCGGCACGCTGATCTTCGCCGTGGCCGCCGCCGCCTGTGCGCTGTCGCAGACGATTGAACAGCTGATTTTTATGCGCCTGCTGCATGGCCTCTCCGCCGCCGCGGGCAGCGTGGTGATCAGCGCCCTGATGCGCGACAGCTACTCGAAGGAGGAGTTTTCGCGCATGATGTCCTTCGTGATGCTGGTCACCACTATCGCGCCGCTGCTGGCGCCCATCATTGGCGGCTGGATGCTGATTCTGTGGAGCTGGCATGCCATCTTCTGGGCTATCTCGCTGGCCGCCGTGGTAACGACGGTGCTGGTGGTAACGCAAATCAAAGAGACGCTGCCTGTGGAGAAGCGTCAGAAATTCAATCTGCGCACCACGCTGAGAAACTTTCTGTCGCTGTTTCGCCACAAGCGCGTATTCAGCTATATGCTGGCAAGCGGCTTCTCCTTTGCCGGGATGTTCTCTTTCCTTAACGCCGGCCCCTTTGTCTATATCGAACTGAACCACATCAGTCCGCAGGATTTTGGCTATTACTTCGCCCTGAATGTGGTCTTTCTCTTCCTGATTACGCTGCTTAACAGCCGCTGCGTACGCCGGTTTGGGCCGGTGGCGATGTTCCGGCTGGGGCTACTGATCCAGTTCGCGATGGGCGTCTGGCTGGTGATTGTCAGCGCGCTAAACCTGGGCTTTCTGCCGATGGTGTTTGGCGTGGCGATGTTTATCGGCTGCGTGGCGATGGTCTCCTCTAACGCGATGGCGGTTATCCTTGATGAATTTCCGCATATGGCAGGCACGGCCTCATCCCTGGCCGGGACGCTGCGCTTTGGCGTGGGGGCACTGATTGGCGCGCTGCTCTCCGTGATGCCTTTTAACAGCGCCTGGCCGATGGTGGGCTCAATCTTTATCTGCGCCACGGTATCCATTTTGCTGTTTATCTATGCCACCCGGCCGCGAAAAGGCGCAGCGGTCTGACATCAGGCTCTCGCAGCCCGTCAGGCGAGGAACATATCGTCCTGCGGGCAGGACCTGGGTGCGCTTATGTTAGCCATATGTAAACAGAAAACTTAAATAAAGTTACCGGCGTGCAACAATAATGATTGTTTTCCCGGCAGCAACGCGGTAAATATAGGTTCAAAATGAGATATTGCTCTCAAAAATAACCTTATTGTTAGGCGTTGCCCGCCGATCCCGTTGCTGATGCCAGAAGGTCATCAGCGGCGTGGCGAGCGCCCGATGCGGGCCGGGGAGTTGGGATGGATTCGTTACAACATTCTGTAGTACATCGTTTACCGCAAAGCTATCGCCGACAGCATGTCTTAACCGGCTGTAGCGAACTGCAGCAGGTTCCGGATCATGCCGGTGACGATCTTATCGGTCTCTGCCTGCTCAGCCATCAGGGCGAACAGGCCTGGAGCGTCATGCAGCTGATCCAGGAGGCGCTGGCTGAGATCCAGCTCAACTGTAGCGTCGTGGAGTGGGAAGGGGAGCCATGTCTGTTTGTTGCCCGCGAGGATGAGTTCACCACCACCTGCCGCCTGAAAAACTTTGGCGTAAGCATCGCGGAAGCGTTCAGCCAGCCTTCCGCCTGAGCCGGTCAGGCCAGCGACAGCAGCTGACGGGTATAAGCCTGCTCAGGTGCGGCGAAAACGGCCTCACATTCTCCCTGCTCAACCACTTCTCCCTGCCGCAACACCACTACCTGATGACACAGCGACCTGACCACCTGCAAATCGTGGCTGATAAAGATATAGGCCAGACGGTGCTCCTGTTGCAGCTTTTTTAACAGCGCCAGGATCTGCTTCTGTACCGAGCGGTCGAGCGATGAGGTCGGTTCATCCAGAATAATCAGCCGGGGCTGGAGGATTAGCGCCCGGGCGATGGCAATACGCTGGCGCTGGCCGCCTGAGAATTCTGCCGGATAGCGGTGGCGCGTAGCGGCATCCAGTCCGACCTCCTGCATCGCCTCAATCACCCGGGCTTCCCGCTGCTCTCCGTTAAGGTCCGGATGATGAACCTGAAGCCCTTCTTCGATAATCTGCTGGACGTTTAGCCGCGGATTGAGGGCAGAGTTAGGATCCTGAAATACCACCTGGATCTGACGCCGCACCGGCAGCATTTTCCGCCGATCCCACTGATGAAGCGGCTGGCCGTCAAACCAGATCTCCCCTCCGGAGGCGATCAGACGCAGCAGCGCCAGGCCGGTGGTGCTTTTGCCGGAGCCAGACTCACCCACCAGCCCCAGGCTCTCTCCCGGACGCAGCCGGAAGCTGAGCGAGCGCAGGGCGTGATGATAGCCGGTCACCCGCCGCAGCAGGCCCCGCTTGATGGGGAAAGCAACCTGAAGGTTATCCACCTGGAGCAGCGGTTTTGCGGCCTCATCGACCGGATCGGGCCGGCCTTCCGGCTCCGCGTCCAGCAGCTTTTGCGTGTAGGGATGCTGCGGCTGGCTGAACAGCTGTCGGGTAGCGTTACTTTCCACGCCCTGGCCGTTGCACATTACCGTGACGTTATCCGCCAGCTGCCGGACAATATTGAGATTATGAGTAATAAATAGCAGGCCCATATTCATCTCCTGCTTCAGCTCTTTAAGCAGCTTCAGGATCTGTGCCTGCACGGTGACATCCAGGGCGGTGGTCGGCTCATCAGCAATCAGCAGCTCGGGCTGAGTCAGCAGCGCCATCGCAATCATCACACGCTGACGCTCGCCGCCCGACAGCTGGTGGGGGAAATCCTTCAGGCGACGCGTCGCCTCGCGGATCCCCACGCGATCCAGGCAGGTTAGCATCTCGGCCCGTGCGGCCTCTTTACGCATACCGCGATGCAGCGAAAGCACCTCATAAAGCTGCTTTTCGATGGTGTGCAGCGGGTTAAGCGACACCATCGGCTCCTGAAAAATCATCGCCATGCGGTTGCCGCGCAGCGTGCGCAGAACGCGCTCATCGGCTTGCAGCACGTCCTGACCGCCGAAGAGAATCTCTCCCTGCGGATAAACCACCGGCGGCGTCGGCAGCAGACGCATCAGCGACAGGGCAGTGACGCTTTTTCCGGAGCCGGACTCGCCGACCAGCGCCCGGGTTTCGCCCGCCTCCACGGTAAAGGAGAGATTATCCACGACCTGGCGATCGTGACCGGCGTGGCGAAAAGCGATACTTAACTCTTTAACGGTAAGCAGAGACATAGTCAGTACACCTTACTGGGATCGAAGGCGTCGCGGACGGCCTCGCCGATAAAAATCAGTAACGAAAGCAGGATCGCCAGCGAGAAGAAAGCCGTGATGCCAAGCCAGGGTGCCTGGAGGTTATTTTTCCCCTGCAGCAGTAGCTCGCCCAGCGACGGCGAGCCGAGCGGCAGGCCAAAGCCAAGGAAGTCCAGCGAAGTTAGCGTCGTGATCGATCCGCAAAGAATAAACGGCAGCCAGGTGAGGGTGGCGACCATCGCGTTGGGCAGAATATGACGGGACATAATGCGGCGATCGCTGACGCCCATCGCCTGTGCCGCCCGGATATAGTCAAAATTGCGCGCCCGCAGAAATTCCGCCCGCACCACGCCCACCAGCTGCATCCAGCCGAACAGCACGGTGATCGCCAGCAGCCACCAGAAGCCGGGCTGGATCACGCTCGACAGCAGGATGATCAGAAACAGCGTCGGCATCCCCGACCAGACTTCAATAAAGCGCTGGCCCCAGAGATCGACCCTGCCGC
This sequence comes from Pantoea sp. FN060301, assembly GCA_050410775.1. Taxonomy (GTDB): domain Bacteria; phylum Pseudomonadota; class Gammaproteobacteria; order Enterobacterales; family Enterobacteriaceae; genus Erwinia. The sequence continues at coordinate 2,678,737 of CP191229.1, read as the reverse complement.
CGTAATAGCCCTGAATGGCCCCGACGGCAATGCCAACCACGCTGGAGATCAGCGTCAGCATCAGTCCGAACAGCAGCGAGATGCGCATGCCATAAAGAATACGCGCCAGCACATCACCGCCGTTTGCATCGGTGCCAAGCCAGTTTTGCACTGAAGGCGGGGAAGGGAAGGGGACCGCGGTGGCAAAATTAATGGTGTCATCGCCAAAGCGGACAGGCGCCCAGATCGCCCAGCCATTTTTGGCAATACGCGCCTTCAACCAGGGATCCTGATAGTCCGCCGCCGTAGCCAGCGGACCGCCAAAATCGCTTTCGCTGTAGTTCACCAGCGCGGGAAAGCGCATCTCTCCCTGATAGCGCACCAGCAGCGGCTTATCGTTAGCCAGCAGCTCTGCGCCGAGGCAGAGCACAAACAGCACGATAAAAATCCACAGTGACCAGTAGCCACGGCGGTTCTGGCGAAAACGCGCCCAGCGCGCCTGATTGGCAGGACTTAAACGGCTCATTATCGTCCCTCGAAATCGATACGCGGATCGACCAGCGTATAGGTGATATCGCTCAGAATATTCAGCAACAGGCCGATCAGCGTAAAAATAAACAGCGTGCCGAACATTACCGGGTAGTCACGCTGAATAGTCGCATCGTAGCCGAGCAGGCCCAGCCCGTTGAGTGAAAACATCACCTCGATCAGCAGCGAACCGGTGAAGAACATGCTGATAAAAGTGGCGGGAAAACCGGCGATAACCAGCAGCATGGCGTTGCGGAAAACGTGGCGATACAAGATTTTTTTCTCATCCAGCCCTTTTGCCCGCGCCGTCACCACGTACTGCTTGCGGATCTCATCCATAAAGGCGTTTTTGGTCAGCATTGTCAGGGTGGCGAATCCACCGATGACCGTAGCGATGACCGGCAGCGTGATATGCCAGAGATAATCGGTGATTTTGCTGTACCAGGGCAGGGAATCGAACTGGGGCGAAACCAGCCCGCGCAGCGGGAACCAGTCCAGGTAGCTGCCGCCGGCAAAGACGACAATCAGTAAAATAGCAAACAGGAAGGAGGGAATGGCATAGCCGACGATAATCAGCGTGCTGCTCCAGATATCAAAGGCGCTGCCGTTACGCACCGCTTTTTTAATGCCGAGCGGGATGGAGACCAGATAGATGATCAGCGTACTCCACAGGCCGAGCGTGATCGAAACCGGCAGGCTCTCTTTGATTAACGCCGTCACGGAACTGCTGCGAAACAGGCTGTCGCCAAAATCGAAGCGCACGTAGTTCCACAACATATCCAGGTAGCGCTGATAAAGCGGCTTATCGAAGCCATAGCGGCGGGTAATTTCCGCCACCACCTCCGGATCAAGCCCGCGTGAGCCGCGGTACTGGCTGTCGCCGGGGTTAGCGGTAAGCGAACCGCGTGTGTGTGTTTCCGCGCCGCCGCCCGCGCCGGGGAGCCCGCTGGTCTGGCCAAATTCAATATTGGCCAGCGCCTGATCAACCGGCCCGCCGGGGGCAATCTGCACGATAAAAAAGTTAATAGTGATAATTGCCCACAGTGTGGGAACGATCAACAGCAGTCTGCGTAGCAGATAGGCGCCCAAACTTCTCTCCTTAACGACGTTGATCCGGCAACTGCGCGGCTTTACCGGCATCATACCACCAGCTGTCAAAACCCAGCGAGTAAGTGGGACGGGTGGCCGGCATCGAGAATTTATTCCAGTAGGCGTAGCGGTCGCTGGCGCTGTACCACATTGGGATCATGTAGTGATTCCACAGCAGAATGCGATCCAGCGCCCGGCCAAGCGGCAGCAGCGCAGCTTTATCGCCCTGATGCTGATTGATTTGAGCGATCAGCCGATCGATGACCGGATTACTGACGCGGGACTGGTTATAGCTGGAGTCAATAAAAGCCGTGGCCCAGTAAAATTGTAATCCGCTGTCCGGGAAAGGCATCGCTGGATAACGCGAGGGCAGCATATCAAAATCGCTTTTGCGGATGCGGGCCAGATACTGTGAACTGTCCACCTGACGGATATTCAGCTGGATGCCAAGCCGGGAGAGCGCATGCTGGAAGGGAAATACCCACTGGTCGTTGCCGCCGCTGCGCAGCAGCAGTTCAAAACGGAAGGGCTGCCCGGTTTTCACATTCACCAGCTTCTGGTTCTTCAGCTCCCAGCCCGCCTGTTTCAGCAGCCCGAGCGCTTTTAACAGGTTTGCGCGATCGTAGCCGCTGCCGTCCGTTTCAGCGGGCTGATAAACGCGGGTAAAGGCCGCTTCGGGTATCTCTCCCTTCAGGGAGTTAAGTATTTTCAGCTCGGCATCATCGGGAGCCTGGCGTGCGGCATATTCCGTGTTCTGAAAGTAGCTGTTGCTGCGCTTATAGGCGTTATAAAAAAGCGCCTTATTCATCCAGTTAAAGTCAAAGACGAGAGAGAGCGCTTCCCGCACGCGGCGATCGCTGAACTGGGGACGGGTGACGTTAAAGGCCAGCCAGGTGGTATCGGTCGCGACGTGATTGGGTTCTTCATCTTTGATAATGAAATTTTTGTCAAAATTGCTGCCGCGATACTGTGTCGCCCATTTTTTGGCTGAGCCTTCCGCGCGAAAATCAAACGCGCCCGCCTTAAAGGCCTCAAAGGCGACGTTATCGTCCATATAGTAATCGTAACGGATGCGGTCGAAGTTAAAGCGCCCTTTATTGACCGGCAGATCCGCTGCCCAGTAGTCCTTAACCCGGGAATAGGTAATGTACTGGCCGACTTTATAGGCGGTCACGCGATAGGGGCCGCTGGACGGCGGAGGGTAAGCCAGCGGCTCCGACAGCTTATGATGCTGCCAGAATTTTTCCGGGAACACCGTCGTGGAAAGCAGCGACAGCATTTTATCCCGATCGGACGTTGGCAGGTCAAAACGCATCACCCGTGGAGAAACCACGCTGGCGGTAACGCCTTTATAGAACACCCGGAACTGCGGCACGCCTTCGGTCATAAACTTCTTGAAGCTAAAGACCACGTCTTTGGCGGTAATGGGCGAGCCGTCCTGAAAGCGAGCCTGGGGATTCAGAGTGATTTCAACCCAGCGAAAGCTGTCAGGATAGCGGGCAAACTCGGCGATCAGCGGGTAGTAGCTGCCCGTCTCATCTTCCGAAGAGGTAAAAAGGCGGTCATAGAGCGTGCCGGTATCCTGGCCCGGATTGCCCCTTAAAGCGAAACGGTTAAAGTTATCGTAGGTGCCGATAGCGGAAAGCGTGATGCTGCCGCCTTTAGGCGCCGCGGGATCGGCATAGTCAAAGTGGGTGAAGCCGTGAGCGTATTTAGGCTCGCCCAGCTGCGCAAACGCATAGGTTTTAGTGATGGTTTCCGCCTGGGCCAGCGATGTCACTAAGCTGAATAAAAGGAAAATATACCCGCGCAATCTCATGGTGTGGTTTCGCTCCCTGGGGATGAAGTCGGGTCCGGCGACAAGCCTACCAGCAGGCTGAAGTTAAAATCAATGTACCTGAACACGTCGTTACGCTTCCTTACGCTGACCGGGTAAACCGGGACGATCGGCGCTGTTAAAATAGGCAATCAGCTGTGGCACCGTCAGCGGATGGCTGAACAGATAGCCCTGAAGGTGGGTGACCCCACGCGCAATCAGCCACTGCGCCTGTTTCTCATCCTCCACGCCCTCCGCGATGGTTTTCAGCTTCAGCTTTTTCGCCAGGGCGATGACCGCATCAAGCACCGGCGACGTCACGGTTTCCCGCCCGATGCTCTGGACAAAACCACGATCGATTTTAAGGCAGTCGAATTTGAATTTCTCCAGATAGATCAGCGCGCTGTGCCCAGTGCCAAAATCATCAATGGCGATATGGATGCCTTGATTTTGCAGCCATGTAAAAATCGGCCCCGCGTTATCCTCACTGACCATTGCGCGCTCGGTGATTTCAAACACGTAGCAGAAATGGTTCTGCGGCATGGCGGCCAGCCAGCGGCGGACATCCTGACAAAATTCCCCGTCCGCAAGATGCACGGGTGAAAGATTAAGTCCGATACGGAAACCTTCAGGCAGCGTATGACGAAGCTGATGGGCATCGCGTGCGACCAGCTCAAACAGATGGCGGGTCAGGGGGACAATCAAATTCTGCCCTTCGGCATAGCGGATAAACGCCTCTGGCGAAACATTGCCTGCCGTAGGATGTCGCCAGCGCAGCAGCGCTTCCACCCCGTAGGGCTGTCCCGAGGTGGCGTCAATCAGCGGCTGATATTCAACATGAAAATCGCCGCGCCGGATGCCCTGCAGAATCTCCTTACCGGGACGCCGCCTGTGCGTCAGAAGCAGAAAGCAGGTGCTGCCGCCAGGTAAGGCCAACAGCATGCCGAGCAGAACGACAATCAACACGTCGCTGGCGGGCAAGGCGGTGCCATACAGCAGAATAGTGACAGGAAAACCGGGAACGGTAATAGTGCGAAGCGGATGGGCGGGCAGCGCGCTGACCTTTGTTAACCGTTCATCGGTCAGGGTAAGCGCCTGACCGCCGGCGACAATCGCCATATTGGTGACTTCTTTCTTACTGGCGATCAGTAACAGAAAAGGCGTCAGGTTGATGTTCAGCAGGGCGATAATCCCTCTTTGCGGGTTTTGCAGATTTTGTCGCCAGAAAATCAGGGCAGGGCGCTCCGGGACTTTGGGCGTATTGGTCACCAGCTGGATATCCACGGCTTTACGGGTATCGGTGTGGGGTGAAAACAGGGTGATATCTTTTTGTACCCTTCCCGTTGCAGAAGAACAGAACGCAACGTGATCCTTCACCAGCAGAATTGTGCGGATGTTACCGGCGAAGGCGGCCCGCTGGGTCAGATCGTCTTTGCCGGATGCGCAGTCATCATAGGTGAGCGCATCTAACGGCGAGAGCCTTTGCGTAAGCGTATTAAAGTCGTTCAGAATATAGGTTTGCGCGTCGCTTGCCAGCCGATCGTGCTGTTCGTGCCGCCGCTGAGCGATCAGGACCAGCGTAATGAGAATAAACAGAACGGAAAGCGTCAGGCCTGCCGCCACGCTGGCGTAAACAATCTTGCGCGGTAGGTAATGTCGCCTGAACGTGGTGGAAAGGGGCATAGAGTCATCTTCCGTTAGGGCCTGCTACTGAGAATAACAGCGTGGCAGAATATAACGAGGCGAGCTCCTCTGTCTGTCTGCTTTATGAAGAAATGCGCTTTTTAGACTAAACAAAGGCGAAATTCGCTTAAAGAGGGCGCATCGCCCGCCCGGCAGGCAAAAAAAACGCTGCCGGGGCAGCGTTTTTTCTTTCGTTTCGCGAACTTCAGGAGAGCTAAATCAGCTTTGCTTGCTTCCCAGCACCCGACGGGCTTCACGGTAACGCGGTTTCCAGTAGCTGTCGTTCAGGCTGGAAATCATCACGCCGCTGCTGGTTGACGCATGGACAAAGTTATCATTGCCGAGGTAAATCCCCACGTGGCGACCCCTGGGTCCCGTGCGGAAGAGGATGATATCCCCCGCGCGAAGCCTGGAGCGATTGATACTTTTACCCACATCTTCCTGACCATAGGTCGAACGCGGCAGATCGAGACCAAACTGCTCACGAAAGGTGGTTTGTACAAATGCCGAACAATCAATGCCGCGTTTGCTGGTACCGCCGAAGCGATAACGAACGCCTTTCCAGTCCGCATATTGATCCATCAGGCGGGATTTAATATCCACATTCTGAACCAACTGTTCGAATTCATCCTGAGACGCTTGAAGTAAAAAACCATTATGGTTTTTAACTGCATGAGTATCAGTTTGTGCATTGTTGTGGTTATTCGTCGTACTACAGGCTGACAGTAACGTCGCTAATGCGACCCCGGGCAAAACCCGCCAGATATATCTCAGTATCGGTTGAGATGTGACCATTATGTTTGTGATCCCTTGAAGTCCTTAACGACGATGTCGTCAAATAATTGCGAAACGAAACGAGAATAATGATCCCGATCGGGGTAAGACAATTCCTGAATTGTAAAAACGTGTCAGGGAACACAGTTTAAAGTGTAACTCACAGAAATATTTTACTACCCAGACCTGAACGAAAATGAGGTTACCCGATAACAAGCCGCATGGCGAGGGGTTTTACTGACTTTTTGACGGTTTTTTTGATGTAAAACAGTAACGCGTTAAGCGGGCGGTTTTATCGGCAAGTGTGGAGAAAACTTGAGGAAAAAAATGCGGGTTCCTGACAACTTTAACAGCAGTTTATGAAAAATAAGATTAAACCGGCTGGACAATTGTAGTGAAGGTGGAATCTGAGCGGCGGGATACTTTCATCATCTTTATAACGAGAATTTATCAGTGTGCTAATAATAACTTTCATTAACTTTACCCATAAAAAGCCCGGACAACGGCCCGGGCAACACGATCTTTACTTAGCGGAGGGCTTATTTTTACCCGGCAGATAACGGTAGAGGGTGTTAACGAGATAATCACTGAGCGGCGTCATTAACCACCAGCTCATTCCCACCAGCACGACGGAAAGGGAGCCTACAGCCACGTCGGTAAACCAGTGCGCGCCAATCATTATTCTTGGCGTGGCGAATATCAGCACAATCGCCACCGCAATCAAGAAGGCCCGGCGGGTAAAATAGCGCAGCATAAAGCTGGCAAATATCATCAGCATCATGCCGTGATCGCCCGGAAAGCTGTTTGCGGAAGCATCTTTCGTCGGAATGCCGGTTAATTCGGCGACGCGGTTCACATGCGGAAAGAATTTGGTCGGGCTGGCATGTGAAACGGGAATAAAGCGGCAAAGCTGATTCAGGATCACGGCGCTAAGCAGCATCACGATGCCGATAGCCAGCATGCGACGGCGGCCCTCCGGGGTTTCACGCAGCCAGAAGGAGAGATAAAGCGCACCCATCGCCAGCAGCGCGACCCCGTCAAAAGGACGGAAGTTGGTAATCGCAATCAGCCAGAGCAGGGCTTTATTGGTCACCAGACGGTCGTTGAACCAGTAAAAGATGCTTTTATCGACCCCGAACCAGAAGCCGTGGTTTGCCGGCAAATACCAGGAAAAAAACAGCGCAAATCCCAGCGCGTTCAGCACGAGGATTTTCAATAAACGGTTTGTTGTCATCTTAATTCAGGGCCAGTAGGTTTTCGTAACGGCGCAGATTAGGCTATGGACGTTAAACGAAGTTTCAACAATGCGCTTTGCAGCGCGTTCCAGTCAGCTTCCGCCTCATGAATAATTTCAATACGGCTATCTGGCGGAGCCGTCTGGCGCGTTTCAAGGTGGAAATCCTCGCCCTGGCGGTTAACGCTCACCAGGCCTTCCGGAATCCGCATTACGCCTTTAACCCGCGTCACCGGCGCCAGGCGCACCCACTCCAGCAGGCCGATCGTCTCGAAAATGGTTTCCGCATCAAAAACCCAGCCGCAGGCGTGATAGCCCTGTCCCTTATTCAGCGAGCGGCGCCAGCGCGCATTGGGCGTCAGTGACAGTGCCGCCAGACCGGATTCGGCGCGCCCGTGATGATGGTGCGCATCGGGCAGCACACGAAGGTTACGGCGCGGATGGCTCAGCAACGCCGGGTCGATTTTTCCAAAGCGGGCGGTGACAACGGCGCGATCCGATCCCGCCTGCTTCTGCCATTCCTGCAAAGCCTGGCGGTCAGAGGCTGACCAGCGATCTTCTTTATTGGCCACGATGATATCGGCAGCGGCCAGCTGATCGCGAAAGTTTTCATTTTCCACCACCCGCGTATCGCTGAGCTGACGGGGGTCAAGCAGGCAAAGTGAGGCATCCAGCGTCAGCCAGGGGCGGTAAACTTCCGCCGACAGCATGTCGAGAATTTGTTTAGGATGGCCAAGGCCGGTCGGCTCAATCAGCAGGCGATCGGGCTTAGCCTGTTTCAGCAGCATATTCAGCCCCACCTGCATCGGCAGACCGTTGACACAGCACATGCAGCCGCCAGGGATCTCTTTCAGTATGGCTCCACTTTCCGCCAGTAGCGCACCGTCAATACCGACCTCGCCGAATTCATTTACCAGAACGGCCCATTTTTCCCCTTCAGGTTTCGCCGCGAGCAGGTGCAGCAGGGTGGTGGTTTTCCCACTGCCCAGAAAGCCGGTGATCAGATTTACGCGGGTCATAATCCCTCCGTTATAAAGTAGTGATGTTGGATAACAGCGCTTCTTGTGGGGATGCGTTATAGATAATTCGCTGTTTAATTAGTTGGTTATGGGTTGCGCTAAAACCCTTAACGCTGGACTTTTAACCTCATGGATGAGTAACGCAATGGCGACGGAGACTGCTATTAAAAACATTCCAGGCGCTATTCGGTTACAGGGCGCAGTGGCGGAAACGCCCTGCGAAACAAACCGGTAGCGGAATCAGATTAGCGCTGCCTGTACCCTAACGGGTAGACCGCCGCAGTCCCGCTGCCAGGGCCAGTTCCTGCCTGCGGAAATCGGCAGCACAGAGGCTCGCTGGCTGAACGCTGCGCACGGAGACTAAGTGATAGTCAGTTATAGTGGGGTGTTATAACATAACAAAAGCGGCAATACATCGGCTGTCTGCCGCTGAGTAAACCTTTAGTCGGCGCGGCTCATATAGCGACGTTCGGCAATATGAATGCGGATTTTATCGCCGGAGCTCAGGTATTCAGGCACCTGTACCACCAGACCGGTGCTCATGGTGGCCGGCTTGGTTCTGGCGCTGGCCGAAGCGCCTTTAATGCCGGGCGTGGTCTCGGTTATCACCATATCCAGCGTTTGCGGCAGTTCCAGCGCCAGAACCTGACCATCCATCGTCAGCACCTGAATGCCGGGGATGCCGCCTTCAGGAATAAACAGCAGCTCCTCTTCAATCTGTTCCTTTTTGAAGACGTAAGGCGTGTAGTCTTCATCGTCCATAAAGACGTACTCATCGCCGTCGATATAGGAAAAGGTGACCTGACGGCGGCTCAGGGAGATGGCATCAATAATATCATCGCCCTTAAAGCGCTCTTCCACCTTCATTCCGGTGCGGATATCGGTAAAGCGCATTTTATACAGCGTGGAAGCGCCGCGTGCGCTCGGGCTTTGCACGTCAATATCTTTAACTAACAGCAACTTGCCGTTAAAGCTGACCGCCATACCTTTTTTTATTTCATTTGCTCTTGGCATTAGATTCTCTCGACAGAAGGGTCGGTGAAATTTCTCGCGACAACTTACTCTTGCCGGACGTTTCAGGCAAGGGGGGACCTGCCGCAGCTCGGGTAAAAAAGCCGGCGGCAGGCGATAAAGAAGGATAGTATTCCCGCAGGCCGCCTGCTATTGTCGCGCTTTCAACCTGGGGGTAAAAGTGATGGAGTGCCGTACTGCCTGTGGGGCCTGCTGTATCGCGCCCTCAATATCCTCGTCCATACCCGGAATGCCTGACGGCAAGCCTGCCAATACGCGCTGCGTTCAGCTCGATGACGATATGCGCTGCAGGATATTCTTCTCGCCGCAGCGGCCCGCCGTCTGCGCAGGGCTGAAACCCTCACTGGAGATGTGCCGCACCAGCCGCGATGAGGCGATGGTCTGGCTGCTGGAACTGGAGCGGCAAACCGCGCCGTAATAGCTACAGGCTATGTCTTAGCCTGGCTAACTCACTAGTTGTCCGCTCCGGATGACGTGGGGCTGGCATTACCGGTGACAGCCGCAGCGTCGTTTTTATCTTCTTTAACTTCCTTCAGGCTCCAGACACAGCTCGTTGCCACCACCATCATCGCCACGGCACACCAGAAGACCGTCGCATAACCCCACATTTCCGCCACCGTCCCCGCCAGCGAGCCGCCAATTATCCAGCCCATGCGGGTGGTATTAGCAAACAGCGTGGTCGCTGCGCCCGCCTGGCCCGGCATCAGATCCTGAAAATAGATCATGCCAATGCCCGCCAGAATACCGATAAAAATAGCGTTGAGTAGCTGAATAAGCAGCAGCGGCAGCGCCGCGCTAAAGCAGAGCATGGCGGCATAAAACAGCAGACCCGCCAGCGCCGCCATCCGCATCATATTCCGTTTGCCAAACCGCCTTGCGTAATAACCCGCCAGCAGCATCACCGGGATTTCCAGTCCGGCAGCCAGGCCCATCAGCACGCCTGCCAGCTTCTCCGGCAGATGCAGGGTGCTGACCACGTAAAGCGGCATGGCAATCAGATAGAGCCCGTTGCAGGCCCACATCATCGTACAGCCGGTGAAAAGCTTCAGCGTATCGCGGCGGTTCTGGCGCGGCGTCTGAAGTTTGTCGCCGGTTATAATGCGGCTTTTCCGCATCGCAGGCAGATACCTGTGCACAATGACCGCGCTGACGATAAAGGCCAGCGCGGCGCAGAGGTACATAGTGCGAAAGCCATAGCCAAGCGCCAGCGCGAAGGCCAGCGGCGGGCCCAGCACCCAGGCCAGCGACACCTGGGTGCGCATAACGGAAGTAAACATCACGCTGCTGCGCCCGCTGAGATCCCGCCATTCGCGGGCGAGGGCAAAAAGCTGCGGCGTGGCGGTGGAGCCGAACGTTGAAAGCACCACGCCCGGCAGCAGCAGGATCAGATAGTTACGGTTCCAGGCGTAAAGCAGCGAGGCGAGCGCCCCCACCAGGCAGCAGACCAGGATCAGCGCTTTTCTGTCGCCCCGGCTGTCGGAGTAACGGGCAAGGAGCTGGCTGACCAGGATACCTATCAGCGCGCTACCGGTAAAAAACAGCCCCACCATAAAAGGCCGGACTTTCACTTCGGTAGTCAGAAACAGGCTCAGCGCGGGAGTTTGCAGCGCAGCGGTCAGTCCGGTCACAAAAGTCACCACCAGGAACGCCAGCGACTGGCGGTCAGGAAGGGAGCGGAAAAGGGCGGGCGTGTTCATAGTCAGGGAGGCCGGGTCAGTGAAAACGGGCAGATTCTACGCCTCACTTCCGGGTTTAAGAAGCAATTTCAGGGCAATATTGCGCGCCTGGAAGCGAACGTCAGCAACGGCCTGGATGCGGCTTACCCGTTGCTGAAAGCGCGGGCGAGTGAACGACCCTGGTCAGCAGACCTTCAGCAACGATCCCGCTTTTTCCAGAAAGTGACGGTAAAGTGTGCGTGACGTCAAAAATCTGCTACATACCCGCCGGTAAAACTTGCATAGATATTGCCGGACAGACGACACTGATTGAAACGTTTCAGCGTTATCTCAGAGGCCTGTAGGGCCAGCGGTAGCGCTTTTTTTCTCAAATTAGCTGAAACGATTCAAATTCAGCAGCGAGGAGAACTATGTTCCAGCTAGATCTGTCCGCTATTCATCCCGGCGCCGTCGCCGGGGATAAAGAGGATGCCATCCGTCAGGTCGCCGCCGCGCTGACCAGTGCGGGCAACGTGGGCGAAGGCTATGTCAACGGCATGCTTGCCCGTGAACAGCAAACGTCTACCTATCTTGGCAACGGCATCGCCATCCCTCATGGCACCACGGATACCCGCGATCTGGTCTTGCAGACCGGGGTGCAGGTTTATCAGTATCCGCAGGGCATTGCCTGGGGTGAGGATCAGACGGCTTACGTCGTGATTGGCATTGCGGCAAAGTCGGATGAACACCTTGCGCTGCTGCGCCAGCTGACGCACGTCCTGAGCGATGACAGCGTGGCGGAAGAACTGAAAACGACCGATTCCGCCGAAACGCTGCGCAGCCTGCTGATGGGTGAAAAACAGGGTGCGGAATTTAAATTTGATGTTTCGCTGATCGCCACCGACGTGGCGGCCAGCGATCTGATGACGCTGCAGGCGCTGAATGCCGGACGACTTCAGCAGGCAGGCGCGGTGGATACCGCCTTTGTCAGCAGCGTCATCTCCGCCCGTCCGCTTAATCTGGGGCAGGGCATCTGGCTGAGCGACAGCACCGAGGGCAACCTCAGCAGCGCGGTGGCGGTCAGCCGCAGCGCCGCGCCGTTCAAGGTGGAAGGCGAACAGGCCGCCATGCTGATTACCGTGGCGGTTACGGATGAACAGCCGTTGCAGGTGCTGAATTACCTGAGCGATCTTCTGAATAATCAAAAAGCGGCTCGCCTGCTGACCGCCGATGCGGCGGGGATCCTGGCGCTGCTGACCAGTGAGGTTTCAGAACAGGCTGAAGTGCTGACTGAAGAGTTCACCATCCGTAATGAACATGGCCTGCACGCCCGTCCGGGCACCGCGCTGGTCAGCGTCATCAAACAGTTTAACTGCGACGTCACCGTGATCAATCTTGATGGCAGCGGTAAGCCGGCGAATGGCCGCAGCCTGATGAAAGTGGTGGCGCTGGGCGTGAAAAAAGGCCACCGCCTGCGCTTCAGCGCCAGCGGCGAAGATGCCCGTGCCGCGCTGGACGCCATCGGTGAGGCTATCGCCTCTGGTCTGGGCGAGGGGGCAGCATGAGCAGACGCGTAGCCACTATAACCCTCAATCCTGCCTACGATCTGGTGGGCTATACGCCTGAAATTGAGCGGGGCGAAGTCAACTTGGTCAAAACCACCGGGCTGCACGCCGCGGGTAAAGGGATTAACGTTGCCAAAGTGCTGAAAGATTTAGGCATTGACGTCACGGTAGGCGGTTTTCTGGGCAAAGAGAACCAGGACGGTTTTCAACTCCTCTTCAGCGACCTGGGCATAGCGAACCGCTTTCAGGTGGTGGAAGGCCGTACCCGCATCAACGTTAAGCTGACCGAAAAAGATGGGGACGTGACCGACCTTAACTTTTCCGGCTTTGAGGTGACGGGACAGGACTGGGAGCGTTTCACCACGGACTCGCTGACCTGGCTCGGCCAGTTCGACATGGTTTGCGTCAGCGGCAGCCTGCCGGCCGGGGTGGATCCGGATGCGTTTACCGAATGGATGAGCGCGCTGCGGAGCCACTGTCCGTGCATTATCTTTGACAGCAGCCGTGAAGCGCTGGTCGCCGGCCTGAAGGCTGCTCCCTGGCTGGTCAAGCCTAACCGGCGCGAGCTGGAAATCTGGGCTGGCCGCAAGCTTCCAACCTTACAGGATGTGATTGAAGCCGCCCACGCCCTGCGTGAGCAGGGGATTGCGCATGTCGTCATTTCACTCGGCGCAGAAGGCGCGCTGTGGGTAAATGCATCAGGCGAATGGATTGCCAAACCGCCAGCGTGTGAAGTGGTGAGCACGGTAGGGGCCGGAGATTCTATGGTTGGCGGGCTGATTTACGGCCTGCTGATGCGCGAATCCAGCGAGCACACCCTGCGGCTTGCCACGGCTGTTGCGGCACTTGCCGTCAGCCAGAGCAACGTTGGCGTTACCGATCGAACCCAGTTGGCCGCAATGATGGCGCGCGTCGACCTGGCACCTTTTAACTGACAGCAGGAGAGGCATAATGAAAACGCTGCTGATAATGGATCCTTCGCTGGGGCTGGCAACGGGCTATCTGGCAAAAAATACCCTGACCGCTGCGGCAGGAAAACTTGGGCTGACCCTGACCGATAACCTGGCCGACGCGGAACGGGTTATTGTGGCAGGCAAAACGGTGCCTGTCGGCGCCGGACTGGACAGTAAGTCCGTTTATCTGGCCGATATTGAACAGCTCCTGCGTCAGCCGGAAACCGTACTCCAGGCTGCCCAGACCGAAGCAAAAGCCTGGCATGAGCCAGCGGAAGCGGCGCAAAGTACCCCCGCAGCCGCGACGACTGAGCAAAGACCTAAACGCATTGTGGCGGTGACGGCCTGTCCAACCGGCGTGGCGCATACCTTTATGGCGGCGGAAGCCATCGATACCGAAGCCAAAAAGCGCGGCTGGTGGGTCAAGGTGGAAACCCGTGGCTCCGTCGGCGCCGGTAACGCGATTACGCCGGAAGAAGTTGCCGAGGCCGATCTGGTGATCGTGGCGGCGGATATTGAAGTTGATCTGGCGAAGTTCGCCGGTAAGCCGATGTACCGTACCTCAACCGGCCTGGCGCTGAAGAAAACGGCGCAGGAGCTGGATAAAGCGGTGGCTGAAGCCAGACCTTACAAGCCTGAAGGCGGCCAGCCGGCGGGTGAAGAAGGGAAGAAAGAGCGGGCGGGCGCTTACCGGCACCTGCTGACCGGCGTTTCCTATATGCTGCCGATGGTGGTGGCGGGCGGCCTGAGCATTGCGCTCTCTTTTGCCTTTGGCATTACCGCTTTTAAAGAGGAAGGCACGCTGGCTGCTGCGCTGATGCAGATTGGCGGCGGCAGCGCCTTTGCGCTGATGGTGCCGGTGCTGGCGGGCTTTATCGCCTTCTCCATCGCCGATCGTCCGGGCCTGACGCCGGGCCTTATCGGCGGCATGATCGCCACCAGTATCAACGCCGGCTTCCTCGGCGGGATTATTGCCGGTTTCATTGCCGGTTATGCCGCTAAGTTTCTCAGCTCTAAGGTGAAGCTGCCGCAAAGTATGGAAGCGCTCAAGCCTATTCTGATTATTCCGCTGGTGGCCAGCCTGATTACCGGCCTGCTGATGATCTACGTGGTCGGTACGCCGGTGGCTAAAATCATGGAAGGGCTGACCCACTGGCTGGCTAACATGGGCACCGCGAATGCGGTTCTGCTTGGCGCCATCCTGGGCGGGATGATGTGTACCGACATGGGCGGCCCGGTTAATAAAGTGGCCTATGCCTTTGGCGTGGGGCTGCTGAGCTCGCAAACCTATGCGCCGATGGCGGCGATTATGGCGGCAGGGATGGTGCCTCCGCTGGCGATGGGCGTGGCAACGTTGGTGGCGCGCAGGAAATTCAATAAAGGGCAGCAGGAGGGCGGCAAAGCGGCGCTGGTGCTGGGGCTGTGCTTTATCTCTGAGGGCGCAATCCCGTTTGCCGCCCGCGATCCGATGCGCGTACTGCCTTGCTGTATTGTCGGCGGCGCGCTGACCGGGGCGGTCTCAATGTGGGTCGGCGCGAAACTGATGGCGCCGCACGGTGGCCTGTTCGTGCTGCTGATCCCAGGCGCCATCACGCCGGTTATCGGCTACCTGGTGGCTATTATCGCCGGAACGGCGGTGGCGGGGCTCTCTTATGCGCTGCTGAAACGCCCGGAAGCGGAGCTGGCGAAAGCCTGAAGAAGCTGAACAGACGTTAAGACTGGCCGAAAACCTCATCCCCCGCTTATCACGGGGGATTTTTTTATCCAGAAGGCCGGACCCTTGTCACCTGACGCCAGCCAGCGCGGAAAGGGAACCGGTCCCGTAAAGCCAGTGCAATAGTCAGCGACGCAGGCGCGTTTTTTATCTGGCGCACCTGCCGCGGAATGTCTTTCAGACAGCCGTTAACGCTGCTCTGACTTCAGCCAGGCGATCTCATCTTTCCAGATTGCAGGCTGTACCGTTTCCAGAATCAGCGGGATACCGTCAAAACGGCTCTCCTTCATCAGCCAGCTGAACACGGTCTTGCCGATATTGCCTTCACCCAGGCTGTGGTGACGATCGACGCGGCTGGCAAACTGGCTTTTGGCATCATTAAGATGCATGCCGCGCAGGTAGCGGAAGCCGACCACGCGCTCAAACTCCTCAAAGGTTTTGACGCAATCCTCTTCCGTACGCAGATCGTAGCCGCCGGCAAAGGCGTGGCAGGTATCGATGCAGACGCCGATGCGGGACTTATCTTCCACGCCGTCGATAATCTCGGCCAGATGTTCAAAGCGAAAGCCGAGGTTGCTTCCCTGTCCGGCCGTATTCTCAATCACCGCCGTCACGCCTTCGGTTTTATCCAGCACGATATTGACCGATTCGGCAATGCGCTTCAGGCACGCCGTTTCGTCGATTTTATTCAGGTGGCTGCCGGGATGGAAATTAAGCAGCGTCAGACCCAGCTGCTGGCAGCGGACAATTTCGTCCAGAAACGCCGCGCGGGATTTCTCCAGCGCTTCTTCCTCGGGATGCCCGAGGTTAATCAGAAAACTGTCGTGCGGCAGGATCTGGGCTGAGGTGTAGTGATATTTTTCGCAGGCCTCGCGGAAAGCGGCAATCACGGCATCAGTGAGCGGCGCGGCGCGCCACTGGCGCTGATTTTTGGTAAATAAAGCAAACGCCGTGGCTTCCAGTTCGTGCGCGCGGAGGACCGCCTGATCCACGCCGCCAGCCGCGCTGACGTGGGCACCGATATATTTCATGCCGTTTCTCCTGTTAAATTCTCTGCATCCAGGGATGCGGGCGCGCCATGATAACCGCAAACGGCCAGGAATTATGACAACAAATGCTGGATAGTCAGATTGATTGTCCCGCCGCCGACGATCAGCCAGATAAACAGAAGCAGTCCCATCAGCAGAGGTTTTAACCCGGCGCGTTTCAGCGCGCTGGCGTGCGTGGTCAGGCCAAGCGCGGCCATCGCCATCGCGAGCAGCAGGTTATCCAGCTGATTTATCCCACTCACCACGGACGGCGGAAGCAGGTGCAGCGAATTAAACAGCGCCACGCCAATAAAGATCAGGGCAAACCAGGGGAAGGTCATTTTCCCCGTGGCGGCGCCGTTTGCGCTGGCTGTACTTCTGATCCTGGCGCTGAGCAGCAGCAGAAAGGGCGCCAGCATCATCACGCGCAGCATTTTCGCGATCACTGCCGCATTCTCCGTTTCAGGGCTGACGGCATGACCGGCCGCCACTACCTGCGCCACCTCATGCATGGTGGAGCCGGTAAACACGCCCCATTCCGTCAGCGAAACGGCGGGCCAGACTGCGCTGACAAGCGGGTAGAGCAGGGGATAGATAAAAATAGCCAGCGTGCCGAAGATCACCACGGTGGCAATGGCGACCGCGACTTTTGACGGTTCCGCTTTGATAACGGGCTCCGTTGCCAGAATCGCCGCCGCGCCGCAGATGCTGCTGCCTGCGCCAATCAGCCAGACGGTATCCCGATCCAGCCCAAAGACGCGGCGGCCCAGACAGCAGGCAAGCAGAAAGGTTGAGCTGAGGGTCAGCACATCGATCAGCACGCCGCTGAGGCCCACATCGGCAATTTGCTGAAAGGTCAGACGGAAGCCGTAGAGGATAATCCCCAGACGCAGCAGATACTGCTTAGCAAACTGGACGCCAGGGTGGCAGTGGGTAGATAACTGAGCGTAAAAGGTGTTACCTATTATCATGCCGAAAAGAATAGCCAGCGTCAGCGCCCCCAGGCCCAGCGCGGTTACCTGGGGCAGACTACTCAGGCCCAGCGAGGCGACGGCAATGGCCAGCGCCAGAAGCAGGCCGGGCACCGCATTTGAGGGCCCTGAAACGTGACGGGATAATGTTAATTCAGCCATAGCGCAGCTCCTTATCTGATACCGCGAGTATGGGGAGAAATGGCTTAAAAGAGAAATTGATTATATATTTATAACTAACCACTATAAGTGATATGGAGGCTGGCATGTTCTGGCGAGTGCGCAAATGGGTTAGCCTGTTTAAAAAAGATGTGCTTACCCTCTGGTACGCCTGTCGCGATCCGCGTACGCCGTCATGGGTGCCGCTGCTGGCGGGCGGGCTGGGCGTGTATGCGTTCAGTCCACTCGATCTGATCCCGGATATCATTCCGATCGTTGGTCTTGCAGATGATGCGGTTATCGTCCCACTGGGCATCCGCTTGCTGCTGAAGCTGCTGCCGGCGGCGGTAAAGTCAGCGAGTCAGCAACAGGCGGAACGGCAGCGGGCAAAAGGAAAAACCCTGATCGGCCGGTTCGGCGTCCTTTGCGTTTTGCTTGTCTGGGGTGGGATTACTGTTTATGTCGTTGAGCATTATCTGTCGTAAGGAAAAGCGATGCACATTACGTTAAGGCAGCTGGCGGTCTTCTGCGAGGTGCTGAAAAGCGGCTCGACCACGCAGGCTTCGCAGGGGCTGGCGCTTTCGCAGTCAGCCGTCAGCGCCGCGCTGGCCGATCTGGAAGGGCAGCTCAGCGTTCAGCTCTTTGATCGGGTCGGGAAGAGGCTGGTGGTCAACGAGCATGGCCGGCTGCTCTATCCCCGGGCGGTCGCGCTGCTTGAGCAGGCCACGGAGATCGAAATGCTCTTTCGCGAGGACAACGGCGCGCTGCGCGTCTACGCCAGCAGCACGATTGGCAACTACCTGCTGCCGGGGATGATTGCGGGCTGGCGACGGGACTATCCCGACCTGCCGCTGGAGCTGAGCGTCGGTAACAGTCAGGACGTGATTAACGCGGTGGCGGATTTCCGCGTGGATATTGGCCTGATTGAAGGCCCCTGTCATATGACCAACCTGATCAGCGAGCCCTGGCTGGAGGATGAACTGGTGGTGTTCGCCGCGCCTGGCTCTGCGCTTTTTGACCAGCCGGTTACGCTGAAAACGCTGGCCGGCGCGCCCTGGATCCTGCGCGAGCACGGTTCCGGCACGCGTGAGATCGTCGACTATCTGCTGATGTCGCATCTGCCGCAATTTAAGCTGGCGCTGGAGCTGGGCAATTCAGAAGCGATCAAGCACGCCGTGCGTCATGATATGGGGATCAGCTGCCTCTCACGCCGGGTGGTAGAGGAGCAGCTCAGCCTGGGCTCGCTGAAAGAGGTGCCCGTCCCCCTGCCGAAGCTCACCCGCACGCTTTACCGCATTCATCATTGTCAGAAGCACCTTTCGCGCTCGCTGACGCGCTTTCTCAGCTACTGCACGGAATAAGCCGTATCAACGCGCTTCCGTCACCGCTCGTCATGGGAAGTAACGGGCTGGAGCTTATAATAGTGCCGCGATCATGAAGCTATCTTATAACAGGGCCGAATCGCTACTCCACCGGGAAGAGTTTGCTACAATCGCGCATTATTTTTCCCAGGACGCAGCATTTCAAGATGGTTCAGGACACAAAAACAACACAACAACCTGCGCTACGGCGTGAATTAAAGGCGCGTCATCTGACGATGATCGCTATTGGCGGTTCGATTGGTACCGGCTTATTCGTTGCCTCCGGGGCGACCATCTCTCAGGCAGGCCCCGGCGGCGCGCTGCTCTCCTACGCGCTGATTGGGCTGATGGTCTATTTTTTGATGACCAGCCTTGGCGAGCTGGCGGCGTTTATGCCGGTCTCCGGCTCGTTCTCCACCTACGGCGCCAATTACGTTGAGGAAGGCTTCGGCTTCGCGCTGGGCTGGAACTACTGGTACAACTGGGCGGTGACCATCGCCGTCGACCTCGTCGCCTCGCAGCTGGTGATGACCTGGTGGTTCCCCGACACGCCGGGCTGGATCTGGAGCGCGCTGTTCCTCGGCCTGATTTTCCTGCTTAACTATATTTCGGTAAAAGGCTTCGGCGAAGCGGAATACTGGTTCTCGCTGATCAAAGTGGTCACCGTCATTATCTTTATCGCCGTGGGCGTGCTGATGATTGCCGGGATCCTGCGCGGGGGTGAAGCGGCGGGCTGGCAGAACTGGCAGATTGGCGATGCGCCGTTCTCCGGCGGCTTCTCGGCGATGATTGGCGTGGCGATGATCGTGGGCTTCTCCTTCCAGGGCACCGAACTGATCGGCATTGCCGCCGGAGAGTCTGAAGATCCGGCTAAAAATATCCCCCGCGCGGTGCGTCAGGTGTTCTGGCGTATCCTGCTGTTCTACGTGTTTGCGATTCTGGTGATCAGCCTGATTATTCCTTACACCGATCCAAGCCTGCTGCGTAACGAGGTTCAGGATATCAGCGTCAGTCCGTTTACGTTGGTTTTCCAGCATGCGGGCCTGCTTTCTGCGGCTGCGGTAATGAATGCGGTCATACTGACGGCGGTGCTGTCAGCCGGCAACTCCGGCATGTATGCCTCGACGCGGATGCTGTTTACCCTGGCGCGTGAAGGTAAAGCGCCGCGCATCTTCGGCAAACTGTCAAAAGGCGGCGTGCCGCGTAATGCGCTCTATGCCACGACGGTAGTGGCGGGCCTCTGCTTCCTGACCTCCATGTTTGGCAATCAGACCGTCTATCTCTGGCTGCTGAATACCTCTGGCATGACCGGTTTTATCGCCTGGCTTGGCATCGCTATCAGCCACTACCGCTTCCGTCGCGGCTACGTTGCGCAGGGCCACGATCTGGCCGACCTGCCGTACCGCTCCGGTTTCTTCCCGCTTGGCCCGATTTTCGCCTTTGTGCTCTGCCTGATCATCACGCTCGGCCAGAACTATCAGGCTTTCCTGGCGGATCGTATTGACTGGTACGCCGTGGCGGCCACCTATATTGGCATTCCCCTGTTTCTGATTATCTGGTTCGGCTACCGGCTGACGAAGAAATCCCGCTTCGTAAAATACAGCGAAATGACCTTTCCAAAGTTCGAAAAGTAAGCCGGACAGAACACCCTAAGGCGCGGATTCCGCGCCTTTTTTTATCTTCAGCGTCACCGGCTGGCCGGCGGTCAGGGAAGGGCAGGGATTACAACAAATTTGATTGATAATGATTATCGTTTGCTTTATTGTTACCGCCGTCACTTTTCCACCGCCGCCGCCTTAGCCCTGGGGCGATCGCTGGCGTACATCAGCTAAACAGGTATTAACATGAGCGTAAGCCACGACACGACCCATAGCGCAGTTCAGCCGCGTGCTGAGGGCACCATGGGTCGCTACCATCAGCTGCTGCGTTATCGTTTTATGATGATGAGCATACTGCTGCTGGCGATCTTCGCCTCGCTGGTGCTGGACTTCACGCTGGGCCCGGCCGGACTCTCGCTTGAGGTGCTGTGGCAGGCGCTGCTGTCGCCAGCGAACGTCGATATGGGCACCCAGGTCATCGTCTGGGATATCCGGCTGCCCTATGCGCTGATGGCGATAGTGGTGGGGCTGGCGCTCGGCCTTGCCGGTGCGGAAATGCAAACCATCCTTAATAACCCGCTGGCCAGCCCCTTTACGCTTGGGGTCTCTTCGGCGGCGGCGTTCGGCGCCGCGTTGGCTATCGTGCTGGGCATCGGTATTCCGGGGATCCCCGGCCAGTGGTTTATTTCCGCCAACGCCTTTGTTTTTGCGCTTTTCGCCGCGCTAATGCTGGACGGTATTACCCGCTGGACACAGGTGGCCACCTCGGGCGTGGTGCTGTTCGGTATTGCGCTGGTCTTTACCTTCAACGCGCTGGTCTCCATGATGCAGTTTATCGCCAGCGAAGATACCCTTCAGGGGCTGGTCTTCTGGACCATGGGCAGCCTGGCCCGCGCTTCCTGGGAGAAGCTGGGCGTGCTGACGCTGGCGCTGATGATCCTGGTGCCTTTCTCCATGCTGAACTGCTGGAAGCTGACGGCGCTGCGTCTGGGTGAGGATCGCGCGGT
Organism: Pantoea sp. FN060301; assembly: GCA_050410775.1. Classification (GTDB taxonomy): domain Bacteria; phylum Pseudomonadota; class Gammaproteobacteria; order Enterobacterales; family Enterobacteriaceae; genus Erwinia. The sequence continues at coordinate 2,657,572 of CP191229.1, read as the reverse complement.
CAGCTTCGGCATTGACGTACGGCGCCTGCGTCTGGGCACGCTGCTGCGTATCAGTATTCTCTCCGCGCTGGCGGTGGCTTTCGTCGGCCCGATTGGCTTTATCGGCCTGGTGGCGCCGCACATCGCCCGCATGATCTTCGGTGAAGATCACCGTTTCTATCTGCCTGCCAGCGCCCTGACGGGAGCGCTTATCCTGTCGATGGCCTCGGTGGTGTCGAAAAACCTGATCCCGGGCGTCATTATTCCGGTCGGCATCGTCACCTCGCTGGTGGGCGTGCCGTTCTTCCTGAGCATTATTCTGCGCCACCGGGGGACTGTCTGATGGAAGGGATGAAAATCTGCGGCTTTCATGCCGGCTATCCGAAGCGCAAAATCATCAGCAATCTCAACGTGCCTCTGCTGCCGAGGGGAAAAATCACCGTTCTGCTCGGGCCGAACGGCTGCGGAAAATCAACGCTGATGCGTGCGCTGGCGGGGCTTAACCGTGCCGAAGGTGAGCTCTGGCTGAACGGTGAAGAGCTGATGGCGCTGCCGTTCGCCCGCCGCGCCGAGCGGGTGGTGTATCTGCCGCAGTCGCTGCCGGCGGGCGTGCACCTGCACGTGCTGGAGTCGATCATCGTGGCCCAGCGTGCTTCCGGCGGGCGCAGCAACGCGGCCAGTGAAGCGGAGGTGATGGCACTGCTGGAACAGCTGGGCATCGCTCACCTCGCGCTGAGCTACCTTGACCAGCTTTCCGGCGGGCAGAAACAGCTGGTCGGCCTGGCGCAGTCGCTTATTCGCCGGCCGGATCTGCTATTACTGGATGAACCGCTGAGCGCCCTTGATTTAAATTATCAGTTTCACGTTATGGATTTAGTTCGCCGGGAAACCAGGCTGCGTAATATGGTTACCGTCGTTGTGGTCCACGATATTAATATTGCGCTTCGCCACGCTGAACATGTGCTGATGCTGCAAGAAGGCCAACTAATTGCCGATGGCCCGCCGGAAGAGGTGATCACCCCCGAAAGTCTGGCGCAGGTCTACGGCGTGAGAGGGCGCATTGAGCGCTGCTCTCAGGGAACGCCGCAGGTACTGATAGATGGTCTGGTGACCGAACCCACTATCTGAAAAAAATAAGTAATGGATGGCGTAATACCGTCCAGTAATAAAGAAATTAACCGGAAACAATACCGGAAATAATGAGCGGAGATAACTCCGCCGTTTTCATGTGAGCAAATTAAATTATCCATGTTTTATAAGAATTATTGTACCTCAAGGAGAATTATATGTTCAGGTTGAATCCCATTGTACGCTGTGGACTTTGCGCCTCCGCGCTCGCCTTTACTTTTCCGGCGGCGGCGGATGAGTCCGGGACGAATGAAGATACGCTGGTGGTGACGGCTTCTGCCGTCGAAGTGAATCTGAAAGATGCGCCTGCCAGCATCAGCGTCATCACCGCCGAAGATATTCAGCGCAAGCCGGTACAGAATCTGCGGGACGTTCTGCGCGATGTGCCCGGCGTTCAGCTTACTAACGAGGGCGACAACCGCAAAGGCGTGAGCCTGCGCGGTCTGGACAGCAGCTATACGCTCATTCTGATCGACGGCAAGCGCGTTAACTCGCGCAACGCGGTTTTCCGCCATAACGATTTCGACCTGAACTGGATCCCCGCTGATGCCATTGAGCGCATCGAAGTCGTACGCGGCCCGATGTCTTCTCTGTATGGTTCAGACGCGCTGGGCGGCGTGGTAAATATCATCACGCGTAAGGTAGGCAAAGCCTGGCACGGTACGCTGAGCGCGGATACTACGGTGCAGGAGCACCGCGATCGCGGCGACAGCTATAACGGCAACTTTTTTACCAGCGGGCCGATTATTGACGGTCTGCTCGGCGTGAAGGTTTACGGCAGCCTGGGCAAGCGTGAAAAAGACGAACAGCAAACGTCTTCCACCTCTGACAGCGGCCTGTCGCCACGGATTGAAGGCTATACCGCTCGTGACGGCAACGTTGAGTTCGCTCTGACGCCGACCGACAATCAGGATATGACCTTTGGCTACGGCTTCGATCGCCAGGATCGTGATTCAGACTCGCTGAATAAAAATCGCGTCGAGCGGCAGAATTACGCTATTGGTCATGATGGACGCTGGGACTGGGGCAACACCGAGCTGCGCTTTTACGGCGACCGCGTGGATAATTACACCAGCGGGGACAATATTGTCGCCAAAAACAACTCGCTGGACGGGAAGCTGATCCTGCCGCTGGGGGATTTTAATCAGCTGCTGACCTTCGGCGGCGAAGCACGTCACGATAAGCTGGAAGACCCGCTTAACCTTCAGGGAAGCACCTCGGCCAGCCAGTATGCGCTGTTTGTGGAAGACGAATGGCGGATTTTTGACTCGCTGGCGCTGACGACCGGCGTGCGTATGGACGATCATCAGACCTATGGCGATCACTGGAGCCCGCGCGCCTATCTGGTCTACAGCGCCACCGATACGGTAACGGTGAAAGGGGGCTGGGCAAACGCTTTTAAAGCGCCGTCGCTCCTGCAACTCAGCCCCGACTGGCAGACAAACTCCTGCCGCGGCGCCTGTTCCGTTGTGGGCAGCAAGGATCTGAAGCCGGAGATCAGCGAAAGCTTTGAGCTGGGCATCTATTACGCCGGTGATGAAGGGTTGCTGGATGGCGTAACCGGAAGTATCACCGCGTTCCAGAACAATATGGACGATATGATCAATATCGCGCGTACGGCGAATGCTGCACTCGCGCCGACCTACCCTAACTTCGTTGGCTTTAACGAGAGCGGCAATCCTGTATTCCGCTATTACAACGTGAATAAAGCGCGCATTACGGGTGTGGAAACCGAGCTGAAAATCCCGTTCTCCGAAGCCTGGAAGCTGACGCTCAATTACACCTATTCCGACGGGCGTGATTTAAGCGACGGCGGCAACAAGCCGCTGGAAGAGCTGCCGCTGCATACCGCAAACGGGACGGTCGACTGGACGCCGCTTCAGGACTGGTCGTTCTATTTGCAGGCGAACTACACCGGACAGCGCCGTACGCTGAATGATGATGGCGTCACGCCGGGCGGCTATATGCTTTGGAACACGGGCGCAAGCTGGAAGGTGAACAAAGCCGTGAAAATCAGGGCAGGCGTGCTGAATCTGGCGGATAAAGATCTGAACAGGGACAGCTACAGCTATAACGAAGATGGCCGCCGCTACTTTGCGGCCGTGGACTACACCTTCTGATAAAAAGGCTGGGATTCCAGCCTGAAGGTGCCGGCACTGGGAACAGGGACAGATCGTAAAGACACAAAAAGCGTCGTCCCTGACAGTTCGGGCCACGCCGTCCATGGCGTGGCACGCTTTACTTTTCTGCCCCTGTCCCCCGTGCTTCAGCTTCATCAGCCGTCTGAAGGCAGGAATCAGCGGGCCTTTTGCTCTGTTACGCCATCAGATAGCGGGCGTGAAAGCGCAGATGGTCATCCACAAAGCTGGAGATAAAAAAGTAGCTGTGATCGTAACCGGGCTGAATGCGCACGCTTAGCGGAAACGCCTTCTCCCGGGCGATCGCTTCCAGCCTCTCCGGATGCAGCTGATCGGCCAGGAACTGATCGCTGTCGCCCTGATCGATCAGTAGCGGCAGCGGGTGCGTCGCCTGACGCATCAGCCAGCAGCTGTCATACTTGCACCACGCCTGTTGATCGTCGCCAAGATAGGCGCTGAAGGCTTTCTGTCCCCAGGGAACTTCCGCCGGATTGACGATGGGGGCGAAAGCGGAGGCCGAGGTGAACTTTTCCGGATTGCGCAGCGCCAGCATCAGGGCGCCATGTCCGCCCATTGAGTGGCCCATGATCGCCTGGCGATCGCTGACGTTAAAATTATCAGCAATCAGCGCGGGCAGCTCATCGCTGATGTAATCGTACATGCGGAAATGACTTTTCCACGGCGGCTGGGTAGCGTTCAGATAAAATCCGGCACCCTGACCCAGATCGTAGCTTTCATCATCCGCCACCGCGTCGCCACGCGGACTGGTATCCGGCATCACCAGAATCAGCCCCAGCTCCGCCGCAGTACGCTGCGCGCCTGACTTGGTCGCGAAATTTTCGTCGCTACAGGTCAGCCCGGCGAGGCACCAGACCACCGGCGGCGGCGTTTCCTGCCGGGGCGGCGGCAGGAAAATGCTGAAGGTCATCTCGCAGTTCAGCGCCACCGAGCGGTGACGATAGCGCTGCTGCCAGCCGCCAAACTGGCGATGTTCCTCTAAAAGCTCCAGTGTCGATGCCATTCATCCTCCTGATTATTTGCTGAAATGCACAACGGATCGGATCGATTTGCCTTCATGCATCAGATCAAAGGCGTCGTTGATCTCTTCCAGCGGCATGGTATGCGTAATAAAGTCGTTAAGCTGGAATTCACCGTCCATATAGCGCTGAACGATGCCCGGCAGTTCAGAACGTCCCTTAACGCCGCCAAACGCGGAGCCGCGCCAGACGCGACCGGTCACCAGCTGGAAAGGCCGCGTGGAAATCTCTTCGCCCGCGCCCGCCACGCCGATAATGACTGATTCACCCCAGCCTTTATGGCAGCACTCCAGCGCAGAACGCATCACGTCCACGTTACCGATACATTCGAAGGAGAAGTCCACGCCGCCGTCGGTCATCTCGACGATCACTTCCTGAATCGGTTTATCAAAATCTTTCGGGTTGATCAGGTCGGTAGCGCCCAGCTTGGTGGCAAGATCGTATTTGCTGGTATTGATATCAATGCCGATGATGCGGCCCGCTTTGGCCATTTTTGCGCCGATGATGGCCGAAAGACCGATGCCGCCCAGGCCGAAGATCGCCACGGTATCGCCTTCTTTCACTTTTGCCGTATTCATCACCGCGCCCATGCCGGTGGTAACGCCGCAGCCGAGCAGGCAGACTTCTTCCAGCGGGGCTTCTTTACCAATCACCGCCAGAGAAATTTCCGGGATAACCGTATATTCGGAGAAGGTTGAGGTGCCCATATAGTGGAAAATAGGCTTGCCGTCTTTATAAAAGCGGGTGGTGCCATCGGGCATCAGTCCTTTGCCCTGAGTGGCGCGGATCGCCTGGCACAGGTTGGTCTTACCGGACAGGCAGAATTTACATTTTCCGCACTCCGGGGTGTATAACGGGATTACGTGATCGCCCACCGCCACGCTGGTGACGCCTTCGCCAACGGCTTCAACGATACCGCCGCCTTCATGGCCAAGGATCGCCGGGAAAACGCCCTCGGGATCTTTGCCCGACAGGGTGTAAGCATCGGTGTGGCAAACGCCGGTCGCCACGATGCGTACCAGCACTTCGCCTTTCTGCGGCGGCATTAAATCCACTTCTTCAATCTTTAACGGCTCGCCGGCGGCCCAGGCGACAGCGGCGCGAGTTTTGATCATCTGCATAACGACTCTCTTTTATTGTAAAGTGGCCCGGCAACGTTATTTAAGGTAACGTCCGGCTAGGGTGAAACGTGCTGCTTGGTAGTGAATGTGGGACGCAGGTCGTCATGCTCTGACGCCGCATCGGTCTGTTCAATAATAAGATATTTCAGCGCTTCTACGTTGGGCGTGAAGGCATCGCGACGCCAGACCAGCCAGGTCGCCGCGTCGCTGACCGCTTCCGGCAGCGCGTGACGCAGTATGCTGCTGCTGGCCGGCAGCTGGCCGAGCACCGATTCCGGCATCAGCGCCAGCCCCGCTCCGCTGGCGACGCAGGCCAGCATGGCGTGATAGGACTGGATCTCCATAAAGCTGCCGGGCTGCGCGCCGCCGCTGCGAAACCAGGTTTCCAGACGAAGGCGCCAGGCGCAGCCGGAGCGGAAGGTGAACAGCGTCTCGCCCGCAGCATCAGCGGGATGAAGAACAGGGGCGTGGTCGTGGCTGGAGATCAGCACCAGCTTCTCGCGAAAGGCCACGCAGCTGTTCAGCTCATCAGCGGCTGGCGGCCCGTCGGCCAGCGCGGCGGCGAGCTTCCCTTCGCGGACCTGCCTGATGATGTCGGCGGAGGTGCCGGTAACCAGCGACAGCGCCACCTCCGGATAACGCTGATGGTAGGCGGCAAGCAGCAGGGGAAGGTGCGTGGCGGCACTACTTTCCATCGAGCCGAGCGCAAAATTCCCGCCGGGTTCGCCGCTCTGCGCCATGCGCAGCGCCTCATCACTCAGCGCCAGAATACGCTGGGCATAGCAGAGAAAATTATGGCCCATCGGCGACAGGCGCAGGCGCTGCTTTTCGCGGATAAAGAGATCGGTGCCCAGCTCCTGCTCAAGCTGCCGCAGCCGTGTCGTCAGGTTAGACGGCACGCGATGCAGCACCTCTGCGGCGCGCGCCAGCGAACCGGTTTCGGCCACCAGGCAGAACATTTTCAGCTGGGTTAAATCCATCTGTTCTCTTTTTGTCAGGAAGTGGGTGAGGATTATTCACTTTTCGAAAGTGTAACCATCCCGCATGATAGTCGCAACCGTTTATCACGATGAATCTCCGGTAAGGAAAAAAGAGGTGAGCAAGGTATGGCTTTTCGCGTCGCGCTGAGTGCATTTTTAACGCTGGTCGTGGCCATGGGGATCGGGCGCTTCGCCTTCACGCCCCAGGTGCCGCTGATGATTGCTGAACATCAGCTTACGCTGACCAGCGCAGGGGTGGTGGCCGCCTTTAACTACCTTGGCTATCTTTGCGGTTCATATAATGCCATGCGCGCCACCCGGCACGTTGAATGGCGGCTTCAGGCGGGGCTCTGGGGGGCGGTGGGGCTGACGCTACTCTCCGCCTGCCTTACCGGTCCCTGGCTGCATGGCGTTCTGCGTTTCTTTATTGGCTGGGCCAGCGGCTGGGCGATGGTGCTGGTCGCCGCCTGGAGTAACGACCAGCTGCACCGGCTGGGACGGGCAGGGCTGAGCGCCGCGGTCTTCGCCGGCCCCGGCACCGGGATTTTCATCAGCGGCATGCTGGCCGTGCTGCTGCACAGCCAGAACGTTACCGCGGGCTGGGCATGGCTCGCCTATGGTCTGCTGGCGCTTCTTCTGATCCTGCCGGTTGTGCGCTACCTGCCGCGTCGGGGGGAACTGCACCGGCCTGAAACGGCGCCCGAGCCGCTGGTGCTGACGCCCGGTTTAAAAAAGCTGGTGTGGAGCTACAGCCTGGCCGGGTTTGGCTATATTCTTCCGGCAACCTTCCTCTCGCAGATGGCCGCGGCCCGCTTCCCTGACACTCCCTTTGCCCAGTTCGTCTGGCCTGTCTTTGGCGGCGCGGCGGTTATCGGCATTGGTCTGGGCATTCTGTCCCGCCGGGCAGGCAGCTCCAATGTTCGTCTTGCCATCACGCTCTGGGCGCAGGCCGCGGGCGTATTTTGCGCGGATATCCTTCCCGGCCTGACGGGGCTGGTGCTGGGCGCCATTCTGGTGGGCGGCGGTTTTCTCAGCGTGGTGCAGCTTTCCCTCCAGTATGGTCGCGAACTTGCGCCGCGCCACACCCGCTATCTGGCCGGTCTGCTGACCACCGGCTATGCGGTAGGCCAGCTGGTGGGGCCGCTGCTTTCTGCGCTCTCCACCTCCCTGACGCACCGACTGGAACCCGCGCTCTACGTAGCGGGCGTCGGCCTGCTGATTGCCGGTGCGCTGGTCTGGCGACGCGATCCGGCGGCTGAATGAAATCGTTTCACCAGGGTTTAAATTGATTCACTGGATTAACGCGGCGTTGTGTACCAGAATAGCGCCTCAGAATTAGTGCCGGTCCCGCTGGGATCGGTAAGTCACCTGTTGGAGAAAAGATCGCCATGGCTACGTTAAGTCAGGAAGCCGCCCTTGTTCACGAAGCGCTGGTCGCTCGTGGGTTAGAAACCCCGTTACGCTCGCCTGCGCGTGAAATGGATGACGAAACGCGTAAGCGCCTGATCGCAGAGCATATGACCGAAATTATGCAGCTGCTGAACCTCGATCTGGCCGATGACAGCCTGGTGGAAACCCCGCATCGCATTGCCAAAATGTACGTTGACGAGGTGTTTTCGGGCCTCGATTACGCCAACTTCCCCAAGATCACCGTCATCGAAAATAAGATGAAGGTGGACGAGATGGTAACGGTGCGTGATATCACGCTGACCAGCACCTGTGAACACCACTTTGTGATTATCGACGGTAAAGCGACCGTCGCCTATATCCCGAAAGACAAAGTGATCGGCCTGTCGAAGATTAACCGCATCGTGCAGTTTTTCTCTTCGCGCCCGCAGGTGCAGGAGCGCCTGACCCAGCAGATTCTGGTGGCGCTGCAAACGCTGCTCGGCACCAATAATGTGGCCGTCTCTATCGATGCAGTGCACTACTGCGTGAAGGCGCGTGGTATCCGTGATGCGACCAGCGCCACCACCACGACCTCGCTGGGCGGCCTGTTTAAGTCAAGCCAGAATACCCGTCAGGAATTCCTGCGATCGGTACGCCATAACTGATTACCCGACCGGTTCGCCCTGTGCGCAGCCGGCGTGAAGCAGCAACGAGCGCCGCGACAGCGGAAAGATGGACTGGATACGGAAAAGCGTCATGCCGCGCATTCATACGCTGGATTTCATTCGTGGATTAGCCGTTCTGGGGATCCTGCTGCTCAACATTGTGGCTTTTGCGCTGCCCAGCGCCGCCTACCTTAATCCCGCCTGGCAGGGAAGAGTAACCTCAGGGGATGCGTGGACCTGGGCGGTGCTCGATCTCTTCGCCCAGGTCAAATTTCTCACGCTCTTTTCGCTGCTGTTTGGCGCAGGCTTACAGATGCTGCTGCCAAGGGGCAAGCGCTGGCTTCAGGCGCGCCTGACCTGGCTGGTGCTGCTGGGCTTCTGCCACGGCGTCTTTTTCTGGAGCGGCGATATCCTGTTTGATTACGGGCTGATCGGTCTGATTGCCTGGCGCATGATCCGCGATGTTCCTTCCAGCCGGCAGCTCTTCAATACCGGCATATTGCTTTATGTCGTCGGCAGCGGCGTACTGATCGTGCTGGGTATGGCTTCCGGCAGCCAGTCGAACAGCGCCTGGCTGCCGGGACCCGCCCAGGTGCAGTATGAAACCTTATGGAAAACTGGGGGCGGGTGGCTCGCCGTTCAGAACCGGCTGGATATGTTTTCATCGGGGCTGCTGACGCTGGCCGCACAGTATGGCTGGCAGCTTGTCGGGCTGATGATGGTCGGCGCCGCCCTGATGCGCAGCGGCTGGCTTAAGGGAAATTACAGCCTGCAACACTACCGCCGTAGCGCCCTGATGCTGATCTCTGTCGCCTGGCTTATCCAGATCCCCGGCATTTATCTGCAATGGGCTTCTGGCTGGGATTTCCGCTGGGCGGCCTTCTTTCTTCAGGTACCGCGCGAAATCGGCGCACCGCTGCAGGCCGTGGGCTACGCGGCGCTCTGTTTTGGTTACTGGCCGGCGCTTTCCCGCCTGAAAGTGACCCGTGCAATCAGCTGTACGGGCCGGATGGCCCTGAGTAACTATCTGCTGCAAACCCTGATCTGCACTACGCTGTTCCATCAGTTTGGCTGGTTCAATAAACTGGATCGTCTGCAGCTGCTGGCGCTGGTTCCCCTCATCTGGCTCATCAATCTGCTTTTCTCGCTGATATGGTTACGCTACTTCCCACAAGGCCCGGTGGAATGGCTCTGGCGGAAGCTGACGCTGCTTGGTGGCGGTCAGCCACTGGAGAGCACCGACGGTAAGAATGATATACGTCACAAAGGTTAAATAATTGTATGTAACCGTTTTCATGACTGTGACGTAATTCACGTAGTCCCATCGTTACCCCTGCCAGAATAGCCGCCAGGCACACTGCGTCTGGAAGGGTTATGCATATTTTATCAAGAGCGAGCGATCATGATTACCATCCGTGATGTGGCGCGGGAGGCGGGCGTCTCCGTCGCGACCGTCTCACGCGTGCTGAATCAGAGCGCGGCGGTGACGCCGGAAACGCGTGATATGGTGTTACATATCGTCGATACGCTGGGCTACCGGCCTAACGCCAATGCGCAGGCGCTGGTGACCCAGGTCAGCGACACGGTTGGCGTGGTGGTGATGGACGTTTCCGATCCCTTCTTTGGTGCGCTGGTGAAAGCCGTGGATACGGTCGCGCAGCGCATGAACAAACATGTTCTTATCAACAACTCCTACCATCAGGCGGATAAAGAGCGGCACGCTATCGAAGTGCTGATCCGCCAGCGCTGTAACGCGCTGATTGTTCACGCTAAAGCTTTAGGGGATACCGAACTTGCCTCGCTGATGGAGCAGGTGCCGGGGATGGTGCTAATTAACCGTACCCTGCCAGGCTATGCGCACCGCTGCGTCTGCCTGGACAACGTCAGCGGCGCGTTGATGGCGACGCGGATGCTCCAGCAGCAGGGACATCAGCGTATCGGCTATCTCGCCTCAAGCCATCCTATTGAAGATGTCGATCAGCGGCGTCAGGGCTGGGCCCAGGCGCTGATGGAGCAGCATCTCGTCGTACCGGAGAGCTGGATTGCCGCAGCGGAGCCCGATCTTCAGGGGGGCGAGGCGGCGATGGTGGAACTGCTGGGCCGCAATCTGCATCTGACGGCGGTATTTGCCTATAACGACAGCATGGCCGCCGGCGCGCTGGCCGCGCTGAAGGATAACGGCATCGCTATCCCGCAGCACGTTTCGGTAGTCGGTTTTGATGATATCCCCATCTCTCGCTATACCGATCCTCAGCTAACAACGGTCCGGTATCCTATTGTTTCTATGGCGAAACTGGCGACCGAGCTCGCGCTGAAAGGGGCGGCAGGCCTGCTTGATGAGAACGCCACCCACTGTTTTATGCCGACGCTGGTACGCCGTCATTCCGTGGCGGTCCGGCAAAATGTGGCACCCGTCACTAACTCAACCGATACCGCCATGTAACCGTTTTCAAATTGTGAGTAAATTCACAGTTAATTAACATCGCCTTCTCTATGATGGCAGCGACTTAACGGATGTGAAACATTATGTAACGCGGTTCAGTCCCCCTGGACCGCCGGTTTCCTGCCCGATGAAACAGTTTTTAACACAGCTTTCTGGAAGCGTTGCCGTACAGGGAAGTCGGGTTTGGTTTTAACAAATAATCGGCTCTGCGACACGTTACACCAACATTTCGCCCCGCCGTCAATATAGCGCCATCATGCTCCTGCCTGGAGCAGGGCGCTGAGAACGACCCTACAAAAAAACCGGAGATACCATGAATAAGAAGGCTTTCACGCTCACAGCCCTGGTTGCCAGCATGATGTTTGGCGCAACGGCTCATGCTGCCGACACCCGTATCGGCGTGACTATCTACAAATACGATGACAACTTCATGTCCGTCGTGCGCAAAGATATTGAGAAAGAAGCGGAAAAAACCGACGGCATTCAGCTGCTGATGAACGACTCCCAAAACAGCCAGTCAACCCAGAACGATCAGGTTGATGTACTGGTAGCCAAGGGCGTGAAGGCGCTGGCGATTAACCTGGTTGACCCGGCGGCGGCGGCGGTCATTATCAGCAAAGCGAAATCGAACGATATTCCGATTGTGTTCTTCAACAAAGAGCCGACCGCGAAAGCGCTGGCCAGCTATGACAAAGCCTACTACGTGGGTACCGACTCAAAAGAGTCCGGCGTCAAGCAGGGTGAACTGATCGCGAAACACTGGAAAGCGACGCCAGCCTGGGATCTGAATAAAGATGGCGTGATTCAGTTCGTGCTGCTGAAAGGGGAGCCTGGTCACCCGGACGCAGAAGCACGTACTAAATATGTAATTGATACGCTCAATAAAGATGGCGTGAAAACGAAGCAGCTGCACCTGGATACCGCGATGTGGGATACCGCACAGGCAAAAGATAAAGTGGATGCCTGGCTGTCCGGCCCTAACGGCAACAACATTGAAGTGGTTATCGCCAATAACGATGCGATGGCGATGGGCGCGGTAGAAGCGCTGAAGGCGCACAATAAATCATCTGTCCCGGTCTTCGGCGTGGATGCGCTGCCGGAAGCGCTGGCGATGGTTAAATCGGGCGCGCTGGCGGGCACCGTGCTGAACGATGCTGAAAACCAGGCGAGAGCCACCTTTTTGATGGCGAAAAACCTCTCTGAAGGTAAAGCCGCGACTGAAGGCACCGATTACAAGCTGGATGGAAAAGTCGTGCGCGTCGCCTACGTGCCGGTTGATAAAGAGAATCTGTCTCAGTTCACCAAATAAATCATTAACAAACCGGGCGCGGTTCGCCGTGCCCACTCCCGGGCGTGCCGTCGGGTCGGCCCGATGGTACGCCACATTCAGCCAGGTAGAATTATGGGCAGTGATAAAGATCAGCCACAGCGCGAATATCTGCTGGAGATGACTGACGTCAGCAAGTCATTTCCCGGCGTTAAAGCGCTGGATAATGTGAACTTAAAAGTTCGCCCGCACTCTATTCACGCCCTGATGGGTGAAAATGGCGCAGGGAAATCCACGTTATTAAAATGCCTCTTTGGCATTTACAGTAAAGATTCAGGAAGCATCCTGTTTCAGGGAAAAGAGATTGATTTTAACAGCGCAAAAGAAGCGCTGGAAAATGGCGTTTCGATGGTGCATCAGGAGCTGAACCTGGTCCTGCAACGCACGGTCATGGATAACATGTGGCTTGGGCGCTATCCCAAAAAAGGGATTTTTGTCGACCAGGATAAAATGTACCGTGATACCAAAGCGATCTTTGAAGAGCTGGATATCGATATCGATCCGCGCGACAAAGTGGTGACGCTCTCCGTTTCGCAAATGCAGATGGTAGAAATTGCCAAAGCGTTCTCTTATAACGCGAAAATTGTGATTATGGATGAGCCAACTTCATCCCTGACGGAAAAAGAAGTTAATCACCTCTTTACCATTATCCGTAAACTGAAAGAGCGTGGCTGCGGTATTGTTTATATCTCGCATAAAATGGAGGAGATATTCCAGCTGTGCGATGAAATAACCATCCTGCGCGACGGCCAGTGGATTGCCACCCAGCCGCTTGAAGGGCTGGATATGGACAAAATCATCTCCATGATGGTGGGACGATCGCTGAACCAGCGCTTTCCTGACAAATCCAACGTGCCCGGCGAAACCATCCTTGAGGTACGTAATCTGACCTCGCTGCGCCAGCCCTCCATTCGCGATATCTCATTCGATCTTCGCAAAGGAGAGATCCTGGGTATCGCCGGTCTGGTCGGCGCAAAACGCACCGACATTGTGGAAACCCTCTTTGGTATCCGCGAAAAATCTGGCGGGACGATTAAGCTGCACGGCAAAAAAATTAATAACCACAGCGCGAATGAAGCGATCAACCACGGCTTTGCGCTGGTGACCGAAGAACGGCGCGCCACGGGCATTTACGCTTTTCTGGATATCGGCTTTAACTCGCTGATCTCCAATATCCGTAAATATAAAAACAGTTTCGGCCTGCTGGACAACAGCCGGATGAAAAGCGATACGCAGTGGGTCATTGACTCCATGCGGGTGAAAACGCCGGGCCACCGGACAGCTATCGGCTCGCTCTCTGGCGGAAATCAGCAGAAGGTCATCATAGGCCGCTGGCTGTTAACCTCGCCGGAAATCCTGATGCTGGATGAACCGACGCGCGGTATCGACGTTGGCGCTAAATTTGAAATTTATCAGCTGATCTCCGAGCTGGCGAAGAAAGATAAAGGCATCATTATTATCTCTTCTGAAATGCCGGAGCTTTTAGGGATTACCGACAGGATTCTGGTAATGAGTAACGGCATGGTCGCGGGTATCGTTGAAACAAAATCGACAACGCAAAACGAAATATTACGTTTAGCATCGTTGCACCTTTAATAGGGTAAGGGCTGTTACCATGAAAGCAGTAAATAAGAAAAGTGCGCTCACCTGGCTAAAAGAGGGTGGGATATATGTTGTATTGCTGGTGCTGCTGGCGATCATTATTTTCCAGGACCCGACATTCTTAAGTCTGATGAACTTAAGTAATATTCTGACTCAGTCATCCGTGCGTATTATTATTGCGCTCGGCGTGGCGGGTCTGATTGTGACGCAGGGTACCGATCTTTCGGCAGGTCGCCAGGTCGGTCTGGCTGCCGTGGTCGCGGCAACGCTGCTGCAGGCGATGGATAACGTCAACAAGGTGTTTCCGCAGCTGGATACCTTACCGATCGCGGTGGTTATCATCATTGTCTGCGCTATCGGCGGCCTGATTGGCCTGGTGAACGGTCTGATTATCGCCTACCTGAAGGTGACGCCGTTTATCACCACGCTGGGCACCATGATTATCGTGTACGGCATCAACTCGCTCTACTACGACTACGTGGGCGCTTCGCCTATCGCGGGCTTTGACGAAGGGTTTTCAACCTTCGCGCAGGGTTTTATCCGCTTTGGCGATTTTAAACTCTCTTATATTACCTTCTATGCCGCTATCGCGATCTTCTTCGTCTGGATCCTGTGGAATAAAACGCGATTTGGCAAAAACATCTTTGCTATCGGCGGCAACCCGGAAGCGGCACGCGTTTCCGGTGTGAACGTGAACTATAACCTGATTCTGATTTATGCGCTCTCCGGTGTGTTCTACGCCTTTGCCGGGATGCTGGAAGCGGGCCGTATCGGTTCGGCAACCAATAACTTGGGCTTTATGTACGAGCTGGATGCGATCGCTGCCTGTGTGGTGGGGGGCGTTTCCTTCGCGGGCGGCGTGGGTACGGTAGCGGGCGTGGTGACCGGGGTGCTGATCTTCACCGTCATCAACTACGGTCTGACCTATATCGGCGTCAACCCTTACTGGCAGTATATTATCAAGGGCGGCATCATCATTTTCGCGGTGGCGCTGGACTCCCTGAAGTACGCCCGGAAAAAATAATCCAGGCGGGAAACGCATCCAAAGCGAGGGTGCGTTTCAGTCCGCTGACAAGGCTGCACCGTTCGAAGTCATACGTACCGCGCCAGGACCGCGAGGTGGGAACGGAGTATTTATACCATTGACCCTCTGTCACGTGACAGCACAATGAAAAACGCATCCTTTGACGGATGCGTTTTTTTATTCCTGTCGGTCAGCTGCTTTCTTTTCCCGCCGCTGCTCAATCTCCAGCAGCTGCTCCGGCGTGACGGCCGGATAGCTCTGGGCATCTTCCGGGATCTCGTAGCGGGCAGGGATCGGCACTAACGGACCCAGGAAGCGCGGTTCACGCTTCATCAGAAACAGGTCGGCCAGCGCACCGAGGCGGGCTCCCACTTCACGGACGCGAATGTTCAGCATATTTTTCGGCGAAGGCACTGCATAGCACTGGGCCTGAATGCCCATATGCAGCGCGATAAACAGCGCCCGCTCGCAGTGAAAGCGCTGGGTAATAATGATGAAATCGTTAGTATCAAACACCTTGCGGGTACGGACGATGGAATCGAGAGTGCGAAAGCCCGCGTAGTCCAGCACGATATCCGAAGCGGGCACCCCGGCGGCGATCAGATCGCGGCGCATGGTCATCGGTTCGTTATAGCTTTGAAGCGCGTTATCCCCGCTCAGCAGCAGATAATTCACCTTGCCGCTGTTATAAGCGTTAAGCGCGCCCTGTATGCGGTAGAGGTAATACTGGTTAATCCCGCCGGCCCGGTAATATTTCGCGGTGCCCAGCACCACGCCAACCTGCCGGTGAGGCAGCGTCTTGAGATCGTCGTAAACGTAGGGGGCCGTTTTGATGCTTATCCAGCGATCGAGACCGAGCGCGGTCACTACTATCAGCGTCACAATGATAATAAGACCAAATATCAAGCGTTTTATCATGCCAGACGGTGCTCAGACTTGCGGAAAAAGGGTGGGTCAAGGCTACTTTACCTGCGCAGGTGAAGCAAGCCGGGGGGCGTCGTATGTTGGGTTTTCGCACAATTTTCGGGCGTGACAGTACCTGACCGTAAATAAAAGCGGCGATAAGGCGCCGATACGCAGAACTGGCCTGGCTATCCGGCCATAATCTGAGGCGTCTATGAGACGGCTTATTATCGGAGGCAAGTTCAGGAGAATCGCTACCGGACGCTGTTTTGGATCTTGCTTGTGCTGAAAAGGAGACATTTGTCGAAACCGCCACGCAGATATTGCTTTACGATCCTTCCAGGTACGTTACGCATTCTCAAAGCAATGCGGTTACTCCTTTTTCACCGCAATTTTAGATGGAGCTGAAATGAAACTTTTACGATCCTCTGTGCTGCTTACCGTGGCGCTCACGGCTTGTGTCTCCACGGATTACGATGCGCGTCAGGATAAACCTGCCACGCAGACGGGTGCCAGGCCGATATATTCTGTTGATGACCATGGAAAGCTGAGAAGAGACAGGCGGATGGAGCATGTCCGGGATCGGGGATGCGTGGATAACAGTACGGATTGCGGGCGACCTGCCGGCTGGTAGCGATTTCAGGCAGGCCGGACAGGGCAAACCGGGTACGGATGTACCCGGCCGCTGTTATCAGATTGAGGTAC
The DNA here is from genome assembly GCA_050410775.1 of Pantoea sp. FN060301. Taxonomy (GTDB): domain Bacteria; phylum Pseudomonadota; class Gammaproteobacteria; order Enterobacterales; family Enterobacteriaceae; genus Erwinia. The sequence goes on along the minus strand of CP191229.1, from coordinate 2,641,131 downwards.
GACGATAGTTACGGTACTGCGGCAGCCAGAAATTGGCGGCAATGGCGCGCGAAAGCACATCTTCCGAGGTGACCACCGCGACGCCCGCCAGCTGTGCCGCCTTGCCAACCGCCATCGCGATCAGCTTTGACACGCCCTGAATATCTTTCACTTCCGGCAGCACCGGACCAACACCGTCATTGACCAGCGGCGAGCAGTCAGCCAGCGCCCGGCTGGCGGCCATCAGCATGCTGTCAGTGACGCGGGTGGCGCCGGAGGCGATTACGCCAAGCCCGATGCCGGGGAAGATATAGGAGTTATTGCACTGGGCAATCGGGAAAACCTTCTCTTTCCACATGGCCGGGGCGAACGGACTGCCGGTAGCAACCAGCGCCGCGCCTTCGGTCCAGGCGATAATATCCTGCGGCGTGGCCTCAACGCGTGAGGTCGGGTTGGAGAGCGGCATCACAATAGGGCGTGGGCAGTGCTTATGCATCTCGCGAATGATCTCTTCGCTGAACAGGCCCGGCTGGCCGGAAACGCCAATCAGGATATCCGGATGCGCGTTACGCACGACATCCAGCAGCGAGAGGGAGTCAGAGGTGACGTCCCAGCCCGCCAGCGCGTCGCTTTTCTGAACCAGCCTGCTCTGGAAGTTCAGCAGGTTCGGCAGCTTGTCGGTCAGCAGGCCAAAGCGGTCTACCATAAAGACCCGGGCGCGGGCCTCTTCGTCGCTCAGCCCTTCCGACTTCATCTGCGCGATAATCTGTTCGGCAATGCCGCAACCGGCGGAGCCGGCACCGAGGAACACCACCTTCTGCTCGCTCATTTTACTGCCCGCCGCGCGACTCGCGGCAATCAGCGTGCCGAGGGTAACGGCGGCGGTGCCCTGTATATCATCGTTGAAGCAGCAAACTTCATCGCGGTAGCGCTCCAGCAGCGGCATCGCATTCTTCTGCGCGAAGTCTTCAAACTGTAGCAGCACGTTCGGCCAGCGGCTTTTCACCGCCTGAATAAACTCATTGACGAAGTTGTCATACTCTTCGCCGGTGATACGCGGATGACGCCAGCCCATATAGAGCGGATCGTTAAGCAACTGCGGGTTATTGGTGCCGACATCCAGTACCACCGGCAGGGTGTAGGCCGGGCTGATGCCGCCGCAGGCGGTATAAAGCGACAGTTTGCCGATGGGGATACCCATACCGCCGATGCCCTGATCGCCCAGGCCAAGAATACGTTCGCCGTCGGTGACAACGATCACTTTAACGTTCTGCTTGGTGGCGTTCTGCAACATATCTTCAATGTTGCCGCGGTTAGGGTAAGAGATAAACACGCCACGGGCGCGACGATAGATCTCTGAGAAGTGTTCGCAGGCAGCGCCTACCGTCGGGGTATAAATGATTGGCATCATCTCTTCCAGATGATTGTCCAGCAGGCGGTAGAACAGCGTCTCGTTGGTATCCTGGATATTACGCAGGTAAACGTGCTTATCGTTATCGTTTTTAAAATCCTGAAACTGACGCCAGGCGCGTTTGGCCTGCTCTTCAATCGTTTCCACCGTCTCAGGCAGCAGGCCGCGCAGGTTGAACTCGTTGCGCTCCTCAACCGAGAAAGCGCTGCCTTTATTCAGCAGGGGAAATTCCAGCAGAATAGGACCAGCATAAGGGATATAAAGCGGACGTTTACTTTCGTACTCAAGTTCCATGCAATCTACTCATCAAATCGGGATGTGGGCCCAATCCTAAAATAATTCATCTGAAAGTACAGCTTTTGTTACCTGCTGATAACAAAAGCTGTGAGCTGGGTGCGGCGAGGCCACAGGCGGGGTTATTGCAGCGGGACGGTGGTGACATTGGCGCAGCCAAGCGCCTGCAGCGTGGCCAGGGTTGCCTGGCGCTGAATGACCTTCGCATCCGGCGCTTCCGCCAGCACCGCCCGTTGGATCTTCAGCACGTCGCGGCCGGAAAGACTGAGCAGGTTAAGTGCACCTTGCAGCGGCGGCAGGCTGGGGTTAAACGCCGCATTTTCCGCATAGCTGCCAGCAAAAATCGCGCCGTCTTCGCTTTGCAGCGCCACACCGCTCCAGGCCTCCGTGTAAGGTGCATGGCTACGGTTAGCCGCCTGAAGCGCCGCCTGGCTGAGCGGGTCGCCTTTCAGCGGAAAACCGTGATCGACTTCATCCAGCAGCAGCGTCTTGATGTCCAGATCGCGTGGGCCGAAGGAGTCCGGCAGGTAGTCGCCCAGCGTGGACGGTTCCCGGCCCGGCAGATGGATGTTCAGGGCAGTGCCGCTGTTAAGCTCGTTCATAAACTGTCGGCAGTGACCACAGGGCGTATAGTTTACGGTGATAGCCTCCAGCGACGACTCGCCCCGCAGCCAGGCATGCGTAATGGCGCTCTGCTCGGCGTGTACCGTCTGCTGCATGGTGCTGCCGGCAAACTCCATATTGGCGCCAAAATAGAGATGTCCGCTGCGCCCGCGTGCCAGCGCGCCCACGTTAAAGTTGGAGAGCGGCGTCACGGCGCAGGCCGCCGCCAGCGGCAGCAGGGCAAAAGCCAGCTCGCTGTCGTTCAGGCCGGTATGGTTTTTGACCTCATCACACTGTTCCGGCGTCAGAAAAGCGGCAAAGTCATCGGCAGCAAGAATGGGTTGCAGGGCACTTTGCAACAGAGTGGGCAGCGTGGCAAAAGCGGTCTGGAAACGTGGGTGCATATCGGGCCTCTCAGGGTGGTCGGCCGCTTATTCTGGCGGGCCGTCACCGCGTTGTATGTGATTTTTATCACATTTACAATGTAATTTATGAAATTCATTTTTTAAATGCGGGACTTATCGCAAGTTTTATCCCCAGAGCGCCATCAGCAGCGGGAAAACAAATGGGGCCAGCAGTGAGGTAATGATGCCGCAGATCACCAGCGCCAGCGAACTCCATGCGCCTTCCTGATAGTCCAGCTCAACGCAGCGCGCGGTGCCCAGCGCGTGAGAGGCATTGCCTATCGCCAGCCCCCGTGAAGGTTTGCCCTTTATTTTAAAGAGATTAAGCAGCATATGACCGAATACTGCGCCCAGCACGCCGGCGATCAGTACGCATATAGCGCTGATAGCGGGAATGCCACCAAGCGTGCCGGAGATAGCCATGGCAATCGGTGTGGTCACCGACTTGGGCAGAATGGTGGCGGCAATCTGCGGCGTTGCCCCCATCCACAGCGCGATGGCCGTGCCGGAGATCATCGCGGTCAGGCTGCCAATAAAGCAGATGCCGAAAATCGATTTCCAACGCGCGCGGATCTGATGCATCTGCTCATAGAGCGGCAGCGCCAGCGCCACGACGGCAGGCTGAAGAAGGTGGTTCAGCACGGCGCTGCCCTGAAAGTAGCGCGCGTAAGGCATCTGCAACAGCAGCAGCAGGGGAATAATCACCGCCATGGAGATCAGCAGCGGATTCAGCAGCGAGATTTTCACCTTCGCCGCCAGCTTGCGGGCGGCGAAGAAGACCAGCACGGTCAGCGGTAGCGACCACCAGATATCACTCATCGCCCACCTCTTTTTTTGTTGGCACCCTGCCGTGCAGCCGGTGCGAGGTCAGTCCGACGGTCAGCAGAACGATAAAGGTGCTGGCGACGCAGGAGACCACAATCGGGCCGAACTGGGCGGTCAGCACATCCATGTAGCTCATCACGCCCACGCTTATCGGCACAAACAGCAGCGCCATATAGCGGATCAGCAGAAGGCTGCCGGGCTTAACCCAGCTCACGGGCAGCAGGCGGAAAGCGAGCAGGAAAAAGAGAATAAGCATGCCTAAAATGCTGCCCGGAATGGTGACGGGAAGCAGGGCGGCCAGGCCGATGCCGGCATAAAGGCAGAGGTAGATAATGATAAAGGCGCGTAGATAACGCCAGATAACGGACAGCGCGCTGCGCATGATAAGCTCCCGGTATTCAGAACGTTAATCATACGTCGAAATAATAAAGCGTGCTATGGCTCACGCTCTGAGGATAAAAAAAGGGGCGAATCAGCTCGCCCCTTTCTGGTTTTACCGGTCAGGCGGTTACTTCACCTGCATACCGGGCTGCGCACCGCTGTCAGGTGCCAGCAGGAAAATATCTTCACCGCCAGGGCCTGCGGCCATCACCATCCCTTCGGAAAGACCGAAGCGCATTTTACGCGGCGCCAGATTCGCGACCATCACCGTCAGACGCCCCACCAGCACGGCGGGATCGGGGTAGGCCGCACGGATGCCGGAGAAGACCTGGCGGGTTTCGCCGCCCAGATCCAGCGTCAGGCGCAGCAGCTTGTCCGACTTCTCCACGAGTTCGGCGTTCTCAATGCGCGCAATACGCATATCGACCTTCGCGAAATCATCAAAGCTGATGGTTTCCTGAATCGGATCGTCGGCCAGCGGACCGGTCAGCGCGGGCTTGCTGGCGGCCGCGGCATCTTCCTTCGACGCCTCAATCAGCGCGTTAACCTTGTCCATCTCCACGCGGCTGTAGAGCGCCTTAAAGCCGGCGACCTTGTGGTCCAGCAGCGGCTGTTCAATGCCCTCCCAGCTCAGCTCCTGATTGAGGAAGGCTTCAGCACGTTCACTCAGCGACGGCAGCACTGGCTTGAGCCAGGTCATCAGGACGCGGAACATATTGATGCCCATTGAGCAGATAGCCTGCAAATCGGCGTCGCGGCCTTCCTGCTTCGCCACCACCCAGGGAGCCTGCTCATCCACATAGCGGTTGGCCACATCGGCCAGCGCCATAATTTCACGCACGGCGCGGCCAAACTCGCGGCTGCTCCAGGCTTCGCCGATGCTGGCTGACGCATCGGTAAAGGTTTTGTAGAGCGCCGGGTCAGCCAGTTCAGAGGAGAGCTTGCCGTCAAAGCGCTTATTGATAAAGCCCGCGTTACGCGACGCGAGGTTAACCACTTTGTTAACGATATCGGCGTTAACGCGCTGCACAAAATCTTCCAGATTCAGGTCAATATCGTCGATGCGTGACGAAAGTTTCGCCGCGTAGTAGTAACGCAGGCTGTCGGCATCAAGATGCTGCAACCAGGTGCTGGCTTTAATAAAGGTTCCGCGCGATTTGGACATCTTCGCGCCGTTCACCGTCACGTAGCCGTGAACAAACAGGTTGGTCGGTTTGCGGAAGTTACTGCCTTCCAGCATCGCAGGCCAGAACAGGCTGTGGAAATAGACGATATCTTTACCGATAAAATGATAAAGATCGGCATCGGAGTCTTTCTGCCAGAAGGCGTCAAAATCGATATCGCCGCGCTTGTCGCACAGGTTCTTGAACGAGCCCATATAGCCGATAGGCGCATCCAGCCAGACGTAAAAGTATTTGCCCGGCGCCCCTGGGATTTCAAAACCGAAGTAGGGGGCATCGCGGGAGATATCCCACTGGTGCAGACCTGACTCGAACCACTCCTGCATTTTGTTCGCAACCTGCTCCTGCAGCGCGCCAGAGCGCGTCCAGGCCTGTAACATGGCGCTGAATTCCGGCAGATCGAAGAAGAAGTGTTCAGAGTCACGCAGCACCGGCGTGGCGCCGGAGACCACGGACTTCGGATCGATAAGCTCGGTCGGGCTGTAGGTGGCGCTACAGACTTCGCAGTTATCGCCATACTGATCGGGCGATTTGCATTTCGGGCAGGTTCCCTTCACAAAACGATCCGGCAGGAACATGCCTTTTTCCGGATCGTAGAGCTGCGAAATAGTGCGGTTTTTGATAAAACCATTCTCTTTCAGACGGGTATAGATCAGCGCGGACAGCTCGCGGTTCTCATCACTGTGCGTGGAGTGATAGTTATCGTAGCTGATGTTAAAGCCGGCAAAATCGGTCTGATGTTCCTGACTCATCTCGGCAATCATCTGTTCAGGTTCGATACCCAGCTGCTGCGCCTTCAGCATGATCGGAGTACCGTGCGCGTCGTCCGCACAGATGAAGTAAACCTGGTTGCCGCGCATTCGCTGGTAACGAACCCAAATATCTGCCTGGATATGCTCGAGCATGTGGCCGAGATGAATGGAACCGTTAGCGTACGGCAGTGCGCACGTTACCAATATTTTTTTCGCGACTTGAGTCATAGTGAGACTTGCTATACCTGTTTAAATAGGGGGCTTAGATGGTAACTGAGTGTCGTCTCTGCGTAAACATTCCCGCGATCCCCGCGCCGTTTTTGATTTCCCGGCGCCTCATATCCAGTCACTTCTGATATGCTTAAAACACAAAAACCAACAATGAAAACAAGGAGCCCGGATGAAGTCACAATCCCAGGGGCAACACTCACCGGAGGCGCTGCGCGCGATGGTGATGGGGGTGTTAACGGCCTTTGAGCATGCCACGCTGACGCATAACCTGACCACGCTGAAAGCGCTGCACCACTGCACGCTGCTGGACAATACGCTGCATATCGATCTGGTGATGCCGTTCGTCTGGAACAGCGGGTTTGAGGCGCTGCAGGAGCAAACCAGCGCGGAACTGCTGCGCCTCACCGGCGCTGAAGCGATCAGTTGGCGGCTGAAGCATGAGGTTGCCACCATGAAACGGGTGAAAAACCAGGTGGGCGTGAAGGGGGTGAAGAACCTTATCGCCGTCAGCTCCGGCAAGGGTGGCGTCGGCAAGTCCAGCACTGCGGTCAATCTGGCGCTGGCGTTGGCTGCCGAAGGGGCGAAAGTGGGCCTGCTCGATGCGGATATTTACGGTCCGTCAATCCCCGACATGCTGGGGACGCGCGACGAGCGGCCAACCTCGCCGGACGGCACCCATATGGCGCCGATTATGGCGCATGGCCTGGCGACCAACTCCATCGGCTACCTGGTCACCGATGACAACGCGATGGTGTGGCGCGGCCCGATGGCCAGCAAGGCGCTGATGCAGCTGCTTAATGAAACGCTGTGGCCCGATCTGGATTATCTGGTGCTCGATATGCCGCCGGGAACGGGCGATATCCAGCTGACGCTGGCGCAAAACGTTCCGGTTACCGGCGCGCTGGTGGTCACTACGCCACAGGATATTGCGCTGGTTGACGCCCGCAAAGGCATAGTGATGTTTGAAAAAGTGAATGTGCCGGTGCTGGGCATCGTGGAAAACATGAGCATGCATATTTGCAGCCATTGCGGCCATCACGAAGCGATTTTCGGCAGCGGCGGCGCGCTGAAACTGGCGGAGCAGTATCATACGCGCCTGCTGAGCCAGCTACCGCTGCATATCACGCTCAGGGAAGATCTGGATGACGGACAGCCAACCGTGGTTCGCCGCCCGGAAAGTGAGTTTACCCGCATTTACCGTGAGCTGGCGGGCGTGGTCGCTGCGCAGCTTTACTGGCAGGGCGACGTTATCCCTGACGACATCGCATTCCGCGTGATCTGATCGCGCTTCTCTCCCGGTTTCCCGGCCGGGAGTAGAAGACCACGGCGGTGCTGCGCGCTGCTCACAGCACGTAGTGCATCAGCCAGTATTCACCGTGCTCGCTTTCCCCATCGGTTATCACCTTCCAGCCATGCTTCTGATAGAACTTTACCGCCGCCGCATTGGCTTTCATGCATTTAAGCGCACCCGTAGAGGTGAAGCTTTGCTGCACGGCGTCCAGCAGGGTCGTGCCAACGCCGCGCCTCTGCCAGGCGGGATCGATAAAAAGGCTGTGCAGGAAATTGTCGTTGGGCAGCACGGCAGCGAAGCCGGTGCGGTGTCCATCCTCTTCGGCAACCAGAATACGTTCTCCCAGCGTCACCCGGTCAAAGTCTTCCAGCTGCCAGTCGCTGTCATCCAGCCAGTGCCAGTTTGCCCGGCGCGAGGCCAGAAACAGCGTGCGTAAAAAAGGGCGATCGGCTTCGGTAAAGGGACGCACGTGCATGATATAAACCTTATTCCTGGCGGTGAACGTCTACGGATTAGCGGGGCATCAGCCAGGCTCTCTTTTAACCTGGCCGGTTTAGCGTACCAGCTTGACGTGCCGCTCGCCGTCAAGCCCGCTACCGCGATAATCATAGTCGACCTTTCCGGCATCAAACAGCTGATCGAGCAGGCTAAAGTTATCCGATGGCGTCACGTTGCAGCGATGATTCAGCACGGTATCCTGGATGGAGAACGCCGGATCGCCGCGGGAAATCCGCTGGAGGTAGTTCAGCATTCCGAGCGCGGCCACGCTGATACCGTACTGTTCGTTAAGAGGTCTGGTCATGTTGTCTTCCGTCGTCTGCCGCTCTCTGACCGGGCGGTTGTCAAAAAATCTGCTGGCCGGACTTTAGCAAAAAGCGGCAGCGCTGGGGAGAGGGATTCGCCTTATACAGCACTTCACGAGCATACCTGTGGCAAGTTGTTGGTCATGAGAAAAGCGAATCAGGGATCACCAGACGGTATTTGCACATGTTCCCACTTTATACAGTCTGTTATGTGATCGATGGTTTGGGTTGGGAATAAATCAGAAATTTTTGCGGAAGAAACCTTTCCCAGTTCGATTGCATAGGTGTACGATTAACGACCAATGCCTGTAGGGATTAAAGGGTTATTTATGGATGCAACTGAAGAGTTAAATGGCACATATTTTTATCATGGACACGCAAATCTAACGCCTCAGGAATTGTTTAATCTGATTTTGAGCGAAAACTTCGCTAACCGGACAGGTCTTGAAACAACGTCTGCGGCTATGATTCTGGCTGGTCAACCCTGGTTGCCGACTCGGGGAAAACCTGTGGGGGCTACGAAGGGAACTAGTGTAGCATCTAGGCTCTCACGAGTAATTTTGAAAGATATGAGGTTCCCTAGAGGAGTCAGTTTATATATGCCTACGGGTAAAAATATTTCCACATTGAAGTTTACTAAAACTAACCGGGTAGCGGCTTTTATTGGACGCTCCATTCCGTGGTTGGGTTATGCTGAAGTTGTGATTCTTCTACAATTAGTTGCCGCTGATACGAGGAGGCAATATAACTTAATAGCGCGACCTAAAGACCGTATTGCATGGGCATCTTTCTAATGAATGAAATCAGCATTGAAGAACAGGTATTATCATTTTTTAGGGATGAGTTATCGATCGTCATGTCTGACGACTGGAAGGAAATTCCATTAGAGTTAGATACTCTTTTACAGGATTATGCGGAAGGCGATGAATTCCCGTATGCGGTTGAGGATTATGGTAAACGCTTTGATGTTGATGTGTCAGATATACACTGGCGCCATTACTTCCCGTGGGAAAATTTACCCTTGCTGACTCGATGGTTTAAGACAAAGAGAAAAGAAGTGGAAAAGACAAGAAAGCCCCTGACTGTCCGGATGTTTGCTGAGTCTGCTAAAGCTGGCCGATGGATATATGATTAAGGGGTATGCACCCCTCTTATTTATTACGCAGTCTGTCGTTCGTTCCACGAATCTGTATAAATAATATTCCCATCGCAATGTTTCCACGTTATTTTTTCATAACGCATTTCGACAGTCTCCATATGGTTTTCATTTGAGTTGTCCGGGGATGCCATTGCTGGAGAAATAGAAACAATGCGAACGCCTTCAAGTAGCATATTAAAATATTCCACCTCTTGTCCGGCATCGTTAATCTTGTACCATTTTATCTCTGCGGATTGCAGATTTTGTCCGGTAGCTACAGCCTTGTAGATGTACGGGCTGGCGTAGTCAAACTCTTTCACGATAAGCATTGGTGAGTGCATCCGTGTACCGGTTACTTTCCCCGTAGCGTTATCGGTTGGAATCATTAAATTATGATGAAAACCTTTTATTTCGATACTAAATTCTCTGTCCTGAACATCTACTCCGCCCTTGATAAGAGCACCGCCATCATCCTTAAGCCACATATAAGCAGGTATAGCCACTTTTAACATCCTCTGTTTAAATAATCCACAATAGAAGTGTGCCTTTGTTTGAGTTTTGGGTAAATACAGTGCGACTGGCTGGAATATGAGAGCCTGACCATGTCCAGAAGCGCCCATCCATATGGCGCAGAGTCTGCTGCACAACGCTGTAGAAGCTACAAACCTCAACTATCCATTGGGAGGAGCTCTGGGACATTAACCAGCCATCTACAACCGTTAAAACTGGAACCAGTGCCACCCGGTCCTTTTTATTTCTGTCGTTTGTTCATGGGCCGCTGCGTGGGTCACGACAGAAGGGTACAGGCCATTTAGAGGGGTTGTGTCTTCGACTGCACGCTGGCATTATCCCGATCGGCTATTAACGGAACGTTGATCGCAATTAATTGATTTAAGTTTTAAATGACTCGGGGTGCCCTTCCTTGTGAAGGCTGAGAAATACCCGTCGAACCTGAACTGGATAATGCCAGCGGAGGGAAGTCAGATGCCTGACCGCATCGCCTTCTTGATCGCCGGTTGGGAGCCTTACCATGATCCAACCTCACTGCTTTACGGCTGACGATGCCGCCGCCTCACTGGCGCTTTTTCATCAAAATCCCCCGCTCGTACACTGCCTTACCAATGACGTTGTGCAAACTTTTACCGCTAACGTGCTGCTGGCGCTCGGTGCCTCGCCTGCCATGGTTATTGAATCTCAGGAAGCAGAACAGTTTGCCGCGCTGGCTGATGCAGTACTGATCAACGTCGGCACGCTGACGCAGTCACGCAGCGAAGCGATGCTGGCGGCGGTGCTGGCTGCCGGCAGGGCGGACAAACCCTGGACGCTCGACCCCGTCGCGGTAGGCGCGCTGAGCTTTCGCAGTGAGTTTTGCCAGCGGCTGCTGGCGCACCGGCCCGCGGCTATTCGCGGCAACGCTTCTGAAATCCTGGCGCTGTCGCGTCGGGCCGTCTCCGGACGCGGCGTGGACAGCCTGCACGCATCCAGCGCAGCCCTGGAAGCTGCTCACCAGCTGGCGCTCGGCTGTGGTGCCATCGTCGCCGTGACAGGCGAAGAGGATTTTATCACCGATGGTCAACGCTGCCTGCGGGTGCCTGGCGGGTCGCCGCTGATGACGCGCGTTGTCGGTACGGGCTGCGCGCTGTCGGCGGTGGTGGCCGCGTTCACCGCGCTGCCGGGTGACCGGCTCAGTCACGTCGCCAGCGCCTGCCGGGTAATGAGCCTGGCGGGAGAGCGGGCTGCCACGGCGGGCGGGCCGGGCAGCTTTGTTGCCGCCTTTCTGGATGCGCTTTACAGCCTGAAAGGGGGGGCGCTGCAATGAAACGCATTAACGCACTGACCATTGCCGGTACCGATCCCAGCGGCGGCGCGGGCATCCAGGCCGATCTGAAAACCTTCTCCGCGCTTGGCGCTTACGGCACCAGCGTGATTACCGCGCTGGTCGCGCAAAACACCTGCGGCGTGCAGTCGCTGTATCGCATCGAGCCTGAGTTTGTCGCGGCGCAGCTGGCCTCGGTGCTGAGCGATGTACGTATCGACAGCGTCAAAATCGGCATGCTGGCGGAGAGCGATATTATCGAGGCGGTGGTGGAAGGGTTACAGGCGGCGCCGGTGCCCTGGATCGTGCTGGATACGGTGATGCTGGCGAAAAGCGGCGATGCCCTGCTCACGCCCGGCGCGGTGGCGACGCTGCGCGAGCGGCTGCTGCCGCAGGTCTCCCTGATCACCCCGAACCTGCCCGAAGCCGCCGCATTGCTGGAGTGCACGGTTGCCACCAGTGAGCAGGAGATGCGGCAGCAGGGCAGAGCGCTGCTGGCGTCAGGCTGCCGGGCGGTGCTGATGAAAGGCGGCCATCTCAGCGATACGGAAAGCCCCGACTGGCTGATTACCCGCGACGGTGAACGGCGTTTCTCTGCGCCACGCGTGCTAACCCGGCACACTCACGGCACCGGCTGTACGCTCTCCGCGGCGCTGGCCGCGCTCCGGCCCCGGCATGAAAGCTGGGAGAACACGCTGCATGAAGCTAAAGGCTGGTTACAGGGCGCGCTTGAGCAGGCCGCTACGCTGGAGGTCGGTAAGGGCATTGGGCCGGTGCATCATTTCTGGCGCTGGTGGTAGCGGGCGGGCTAGCAGCACGATTCCGCAGGCTCTGAGCCTGCGGGTTCGCGCTTAATGACGTATCAGGGTTGCTCAAACCATTCGCTGTTCTGTTCGGCAATCGGCGTGATCGAAAAGATCATCTCCTGAAGATGGTGACGCAGTGCGCGTTCAGCGCCGGCGACATCCTTCGCCACCAGCGCTTCATAAATCTCATAATGCTGCTCGATAAGAATATCGGGCGGGGAAACTTTACTCAGGGTCAGAAAGCGCACCCGATCCATCGCGGCTTTGATGTTTTCAATGGTTTGCCATGCCAGTTCGCACTGAATGCTCTGGGCGATGATCAGATGAAATTCATCATCCAGCAGCAGAAAGGCCTGACTGTCATGGCGCGCTGCGGCCATCTTCTGTAGCTGCAGGTTATGTTCCAGCCGCGCCAGGGAAGCCGCAGAGGCTTCCGTCGCCGCGCGGCGTACCACCGCCACCTCTACCGCCTCGCGGATAAAACGGCCGTCGGCGACGCGCTGCGCGGAAATTTTTCGCACAAAGGTCCCGCGCTGGGGAAGGACCTGCACCAGACCCGCCTCGGCCAGCTTGATAAAGGCTTCACGCACCGGCTGGCGCGAAACGTTGAAGCGGGCAGAGACCTCTTTTTCGGAGAGCAGGGAGCCCGGCGGGATGGCGCAGGTCACAATGTCCTGGCGTAAAAAGCGATAGATCTGCTGATTAACGGGTTCACTGGCGGTAATGGTGTAAGCAATAGACATTCGGCACGATTCGTTATGGGTAAGGCGTCAGTAAGGCTAGCGCAGGAACATTCAGTCTAATCAGCCTGATGCACCAGCGCCAGCCCTTTCGCCGTGAAACAATCAGTCAGCCATAACGACCTGCCTGACCGCCTCTTTTGCTCCCAGCTTAAGCAGGAGCTGATAGGCGTGGATCACCTTCTCGCGGAACAGCGTACTGTCCGGCAGATCGTCACCGAATACCGACTTCAGCGAAAGAAGCGCGGTGACGCGCGCTTCGCCTTCCTGACTTGAGGCCACCAGGCGCGCCAGCTCTTCATGCATAGGATCGTTAATCTCAATCGGCTGACCTTTTTCGTCAACGCCGCCAACATAGCGGATCCAGCCCGCCACGCCCAGCGCCAGCAGATCGAAACGGCTGCCGTTATTCAGGTGCCAGCGAATACTGTCCAGCCAGCGCTGCGGCAGCTTCTGCGTACCGTCGGTGGCAATCTGATAGGTGCGGTGACGAATAGCCCGATTCTGGTAGCGGGCGATCAGCGAATCCGCATAGGCGACCAGATCCACATTTTCGGTGCGTAGCGTCGGCGCCTGCTCGTCTAACATCAGCTTTCTTGCCGCCTGTAAAAAGGCCGCATCTTCCATGCAGTCACTGATGTGCTCATAGCCGGCCAGGTAGCCGAGATAGGCCAGCAGCGAGTGGCTGCCGTTAAGCATGCGCAGCTTCATCTCTTCAAAAGGCAGCACGTCGGCAACCAGCTCGGCGCCCGCTTTCTCCCACTCGGGACGACCGCTGACGAAGTTATCTTCAATCACCCACTGGAAGAACGGCTCGCACTCAACGCCGACCGGATCGGCACAGCCCAGCTTCTCCTTCAGGGTGTTGAACGCCTCTGCGGTCATGGCGGGAACAATGCGGTCTACCATCGTTGAAGGGAAGGTGATGTTGGCGCGGATGTAGTCTGCCAGTGCCGGATCGAGACGCTCAGCGAGTTGGGTAACCACGTTGCGGGTGACGTGGCCGTTTTCCGGCATATTGTCGCAGGACATCACGCTGAAAGGCGCTAAACCGGCATCGCGGCGGCGGCGGATGGCGGCCAGAATGACACCCGGCACCGATTCCGGATCCTCAGGGTGCGCCAGGTCGTGAATAATAGCGGGATGGTCGGTAATAAGCTGCCCGGTAGCGGGCTGATAGCAGTACCCTTTTTCGGTCACGGTAATGGAAATTATGGCAACATCCGGCTGGCACATGGCGGCGATAATGGTATCGATGCCGTCGCCGTTGCGGTAGAGCGCCTGCTTCACCACGCCAACGACGCGGGTGCTCAGGCCGCTGTCGGCCATTTCGGTCACGCTGTAGAGCATATCCTGCTGGCGCAGCGCGTTGACCAGTTCACCCTGGTTAAAGGTATTGGTTTCACACTCACAATATCCCCAGTCGCTGTGATGTTCAGCCGCCAGGATATCCGCGCAGACGGCCTGATGGGAGCGGTGAAAAGCCCCGAAGCCAATGTGCACGATGCGCGTACGCAGCCTGGAACGATCGTAACGGGGGATCAGGGTGCCTTCCGGCAAGTGGTCAAGTGTTAACATGGTCAATCCTTAGTGAAGTCGCGGGCGCGCCCCTGCGCGCCCAGATAAACTCAGACAGAAACAGGTTTAGCGGCAGATCCTTTCGGACTCTTAATCACAAACAGCACCAGCAGCGCGCCCAGCGCGGCAACCCCGCCCGCCAGCACAAAAGCGCTGTCAAATTTGCCGGTCTGCTGAACGATCACCCCGGTCACATAGGGACCAATAATGCCGGAGAGGCTGCCGATCAGATGAATAAAGCCGCTGATGCCGCCCACGCGGCTTTTATGCACCACATCCTGCACAATCGCCCAGTAAATCGCCCCGGTGATGTAGAGGAAGAAGATGGAGACTGACATCAGGATTACCGCTGGGTAGACGCCCTGCACGGAGCCGGCCAGGGCAACACAGATCGCCGCCGCCAGCAGGGAGACCACCAGCACGATTTTGCGCGAAAGCAGTAAGCGGCCGGTAATATTGAAAATTTTATCGGAGATCCAGCCGCCCAGCGCCAGCCCCACGAAACCGACGATCCAGGGGATCATGGTGGTGAAGCTCATCGATTTAATATCAAGGTTATGCGCCTGCACCAGATAGGCAGGGAACCAGCTGAGAAAGAAAAACAGAATGTAGTTGTAGCAGAAGAAGGCGAAAGCGGTAACCAGGATAATCGGCTGACGCAGATAGTGGCCCAGACCGTAGGAAGACTGGGTCTCTTCCGACTCTTCCATCGCAGCCTGTTCCTCTTTCATCTGCAGGATCAGTGCCCGTTCAGCCTCGCTGACGCGGCGGCTTTTCAGCGGGTTATCCGCAGAGAGGAAGAACCAGAACACCATCCAGACGAGGCCGATGGAGCAGATGATCATAAAGGCCGGGCGCCAGCCGAAGGCGAGGGCGAGATAGCCAATAATCGGACCGGCGACCGCGCCGCCGAGCGGCGAACCGGCGCTAAGAAAGCCCATCGCGGTAGCGGCCTGCTTCTTGGGAAACCAGCCGTTAATCGCTTTATTGGCGGAGGCGCAGATTGGGCCTTCAGCCATGCCGAAGAGCACGCGCAGGATCAGCATCGACCAGAAGCCGGTCGCCAGGGCGGTAAAGCCGCAGAACAGCGACCAGAGGCCGACCGCCACGCCAAGCACCAGCGTCGGGCCATATTTATCGGTAGCCAGGCCACCAACGAAGTTGAAGATGGCGTAGCCAAAGAAAAAGCTACTGAAAATCAGTCCGAATTCTTCAGCATTGAGCATCAGATCTTTTTCAATCAGCGGCAGCGTCAGTGAGAGCGCGACCCGATCGAGGTAGTTGATCATATAGACCATGAACAGCAGGAGTACGATAATCCAGCGGAGGTTCTTAAACATAATAAATCCTTGATTATATTTATCTTTATAATTTGAGGGATTTCTCCCGCCGGTCATTGAGCCTGGTCCGGGTACGCTCCTTGTTACCGCAAACCGAATACGCCGCTGACCGGCGGGCCGGGTGTTATCCTACGGTCAGTATGACCTTACAACAGCGTCGTGGATCTTTTTCAAACAGCGTCATGGCCTGTTCGATTTCCGCCAGCGGGAAATAGTGCGTCACCAGTTTTTCCGGCTGAATCAGACCCTGCTTCATCCAGTCGATCACCTCAGGGAAGCGATGACTGTTAAGACGTGAGGTGAAGAGGGAAAGTTCTTTACTGGTCAGGCTCTGCTGGGTGAGCGTACAGGGCTCACCGGAGAAGCCGAGCAGGCCAATACGGGCCGCCGGTGAAGCGAGTGCGACAGCTTCTGACAGAATTGCCGGGTGGCAGGCAGCGTCGATAATCAACGTCGGCATTTCGCCCCGCAGCAGGTCTGAGAGCGGCTGCTCGCTATTATTCAGCACCACGTCCGCACCGCTCTCACGCGCCATCGCCAGACGCTCCGGCAGGCGATCGGCCACAATAACTTTCCGCACCTTATAAACGCCTTTCAGCACCTGAATCGCCGTCAGGCCCATCGGACCGGAACCGTAAATCAGCGCCACGTCATCCGGCTGCGGCTTCAGGAAGGCGGTGATATTGGCCGCGATGGTGAAAGGTTCGACCAGGCTTGCCAGTTTATCCGGAATGCTTTCCGGCAGGGTATAGGCGTTTGACGCCGGCGCGACGGCATACTCGCTGAAGCCGCCGTCCCGGTGGACGCCAATGACCTTCAGTTCGCTACAGACGTTAGGACGGCCCACCGAGCAGGGGTAGCAGTGGCCGCAGCTGACGACCGGATCTACCGCGACGCGCTCACCAATACGGCTTTCGTCAACGCCTTCGCCAACGGCGTCAATCAGGCCAAAAAACTCATGGCCGATAACGCGCGGATAGCGGGCGAAGGGGTTGTGGCCGTGCCAGATATGGACATCCGAACCGCAAATGCTGGCATACTTCACGCTGACGCGGACTTCGCCTTTTGCCGGTTCCGGAAGGGGGCGATCCTGCAACACCAGCTCGCCCGGACGTTCAATTACCACACTTTTCATCATCATCTCCTTACCAGTTCCAGAGGGTGCCGTCTTCAAGACGGGCGACCGGCAGATAGGCAGGTTCATAGGGATACTTCGCCGCCAGCTTCTCATCGAATTCGATGCCCAGGCCCGGCTTATCGCCCGGATGCATATAGCCGTTATCGAATGTCCAGCTGTGCTGGAAGACTTCCATCATCTGTTCGGAGTAGCCCATATACTCCTGCACGCCGAAGTTCGGCACCCAGAGATCGAAGTGCAGCGCGGCGGCCATACAAACAGGCGAGAGATCGGACGGGCCGTGGGAACCGGTGCGAACCTGATAGAGTGAGGCAAAGTCCGCGATGCGGCGCATGCCGGTAATGCCGCCAGCATGGGTAATGGTGGTACGGATGTAGTCGATCAGCTGCTCTTCGATCAGCTGTTTACAGTCCCAGATGCTGTTAAACACTTCGCCCACCGCAATCGGCGTGACGGTGTGCTGACGGATCAGGCGGAAGCTCTCCTGATTTTCCGCAGGCGTCGGGTCTTCCATCCAGAACAGGCGGTAATCCTCAACGCTTTTGCCGAAGCGGGCGGCTTCGATCGGCGTCAGGCGGTGGTGCATGTCATGCAGCAGGTGTTCGTCAAAGCCAAACTTGTCGCGGATGGCGGCAAACAGCTTCGGCGTGAAGTCGAGATACTTTTCGGTTGACCAGAGCTGCTCTTCCGGCCAGTCGCCTTTGGTAGCTGGCTCGTAGGCAAGCCCTTTGCCTTTTGCCATACCATAGGTGGTTTTCATGCCGGGAACGCCGCACTGGGCGCGAATTGCCTTAAAGCCCATCTCTTTATGGCGGGCGTAGTCATCCATCACTTCATCAATGCTGTGGCCGGTCGTGTGGCAGTAAACCATCACGCCGGTGCGCGAGGCGCCGCCCAGCAGCTGGTATAACGGCATATTGGCCGCTTTCCCTTTGATGTCCCACAGCGCCTGATCCACGGCGGAAATCGCGGACATAGTTACCGGTCCACGACGCCAGTAGGCCCCTTTGTAGAAATACTGCCAGATATCTTCGATCTGATGCGCGTTACGGCCAATCAACTGCGGACAGACGTGATCTTTTAAGTAGGAGGCGACGGGCAGTTCACGCCCGTTCAGCGTGGCGTCGCCGATGCCGGTAAGCCCTTCATCCGTGGTGATTTTAACAGTGACAAAATTCCTGCCGGGGCAGGTAACAAATACTTCAGCCTTCACGATCTTCATATCTTCTGCCTTTGATAATGACCTTCAATGCCTGAAAGTTAATCACTATCGTACTACCATACAAGTAAGCTTCATCAAATCAGCGATCGCGATCACAGAGTTTTTTACCCGCTTAACGCCGATGCCAGACCGGATAATTTGCGTGATGGAGGAGAAAAGCGCAGGTCTCAGAAGAGTCTTAAGAAGGGCTAAGGGTAAAAAAACAGAGTATTTGCAGCGGGGTAGAGAGTGAAAGCGGCGGCTATACGACAGAGCGGCGAACGGCTGTTTTCCGTGCTGGCAATGACGGGAGGCCGCGCCTGGTCCATTACACTCCTTAACAGGGCCGTTGGTTTTGCCTGCCACCCTGCAAGCACTGCTAAGGAATATCGTGGCAAGGAACAGGGTAATAAATGCCATTAAGGCTGAAATTTTTCATTCAGCCAGAAAAGGGCAGGGGTCAGGCTAAGAGCTCACACTGCGGCGGAAGGCGGCAAAGTAGCGCACCCGGCATAACCTGAATATAAAATTCGGTGCCGCTGAGCGGTTCGCCATCAAGATTAAACGTCATCTCATTCGGCGAAGTGATGCTAAGCCATGGCAGCGTGGCTGAAATAATATTCGGATTATGTTCATTACTGGTTAATGAATGCAGCACCGTGGAGAGCAGCTCCTGTGAGGTGACGATGCTTAAGTCCAGCAGGCCATCATTAATTAACGCAGTCGGACAGAGACGCTGACCGCCGCCCGCCTGTCGCCCGTTGCCAATCCCGATCACCAGCGCATCGCCCTGCCAGTGAAAGCCCGGTCCGCTCAGTTCGCAGCTGTCCGCTTTCAGCTCATCCATTCGCATCAGTCCGTGAATAAAGTAGGACACCCCGCCCAGCGCCGACTTCAGTTTGGCCGGCGTCTCGGTGGTAATGCGGGTGCCAAAGCCGCCGGTCGCCATATTGATGAAGTAACGCTCCCGGTTCACGCAGGCCAGATCGACAGGAGTGGCTTTACCCATAATCGCCAGCCGCAGCGCATTCTCCATCTCCTCGGGAATGCCCGCGCTGGTGGCAAAATCATTGGCCGTGCCGAGGGGAAGGATCCCTAACACCGGGCGCTTCGCGGCCTCCACGCCGGCCAGGGCGGTGGCGATCTCATTCACCGTGCCGTCGCCGCCGCCAGCAACCACCGTCGCCGCCTGGTGGGCAATGGCTTCCTTAACGTAACGTTCGCCGTCGCCATATTCCCAGGTAACGCGAACTTCAATCGGCAAGCCTTCTTCGCGCAGGGCTAAGATAGCCTCGCGCAGTGGCTCATTATCTGCGCCTTTGCCATTGAGGATCACGAAAGTCAGCGAATGTTTGTCCATAATTGAAATCTCCTCAGAACGGGCCATCAGGCCGGAAGAGCTTTTGTTATAGCATATTCAGGAAGCGCCGGAACGGGGTTCCGTCTGAAATCGGGGCAAAGAAAAGCCCGCCCGGGGGAGCCGGACGGGCGAATGAGGTGGTACATGGTAAAGCCTGCTGTTTCGTCTTGCTCATTTTTAGCAGGGCTTATTCTAGCCAGATCCCGCGAAGGGTAATGTGATCAAATTCTAATAAAGGTAACTTCAGGTAACTTTAACGTAGTTACTGTCAATCGCCGCTGCCCCAGAGGCGCCTGTCGCGAGGTTCCGCATCAGTAATGCATAGGCGAGATCGACCTCCTCAGGCACCGGGATCCAGACGAAATGCCCGTTGCCGGGCGCGACCTCAACCGGCTGCGCTTTACGGTTCTCCATCCGGGCCAGGGTAAAGGTGAGATTACCGGCGGGAGTCATCATTTCCAGGCTGTCGCCCACGCTGAATTTATTTTTTACGTCAACCAACGCCAGTCCGTCACGGCGCTCCCCGGTGAACTCGCCGACAAACTGCTGGCTGTCTGAGGCGGAGTAGCTGCGATCGTAGGTCTGGTAGCTGTCATGGGTATGACGGCGCAGGAAACCTTCGGTATAGCCCCGGTGCGCCAGGCACTCCAGCGTCTCCAGCAGTGTGGGATCGAAGGGTTTACCCGCAGCGGCATCGTCAATCGCGCGGCGGTAAACCTGCGCGGTACGGGCGCAGTAGTAAAAGGATTTGGTCCGGCCTTCAATCTTCAGCGAGTGAATGCCCATCTGCGTCAGCCGCTCAACGTGCGCCACCGCGCGCAGATCCTTAGAGTTCATAATATACGTGCCGTGTTCATCCTCAAAGGCGGTCATATACTCCCCGGGCCGCAGCGCTTCCTCAATCATAAACACTTTATCGGTTGGCTGGCCTTCGCCCAGCACCGGCTCTACGTTGCGCACCGGGATCGGTTCATGCTGATGAACAATATTGCCAATCTCATCCTGTTTGCCTTCCTGAACCTTATATTCCCAGCGGCAGGCATTGGTACAGGTGCCCTGGTTAGGATCGCGCTTATTGATATAGCCGGAAAGCAGACAGCGACCCGAGTAGGCCATGCAGAGCGCGCCGTGGACGAAAATCTCCAGCTCCATATCGGGCACCTGCTGGCGGATCTCTGCAATCTCTTCCAGCGACAGCTCGCGTGAAAGAATGACCCTTGAGAGTCCCATCTGCTGCCAGAATTTTACCGTCGCCCAGTTCACCGCGTTGGCCTGCACGGAGAGGTGGATATCCATCTGCGGAAAGGCGTCCCGGACCAGCATAATCAGGCCGGGATCGGACATAATCAGCGCGTCCGGCCCCATCTCCACCACCGGGGTAAGATCGCGGATAAAGGTTTTCAGCTTGGCGTTATGCGGGGCGATATTCACCACAACGTAAAACTTCTTCCCCTGCGCGTGGGCTTCATTAATGCCAATAGCCAGGTTTTCATGGTTGAATTCGTTATTACGCACCCGAAGGCTGTAACGCGGCTGCCCCGCGTACACGGCGTCAGCGCCATACGCAAAGGCGTAGCGCATATTTTTCAGCGTACCGGCTGGGGAGAGCAGTTCCGGTTTGAACATAGGGATCTCCTGATATCAGGTCAGCATTACCCGTCGTTTTTCGCGCTCAAGCTTTGCTGGCAGCATCTGCCTGCTCCCGGTCATTTATCCGGAAAAGCGGGCAGGGGACTGCCATGCCGTCATTCGAAATTCAAAAGATAATGTCGTCTGCCGCTGCTTCCGGCCTTACTGGCGTGAGGGGGAACAGAACGGACAAGGGTAAAAGCGGGTAAGGCCGCTTTACGGGCAGCCTTACTGAAAGTGCGGGGATTGTAGAAGCTGGCAAAACAAATGTAAATTGCGCTAGATCAAACGGCAGACATCGGCCTCCCAGCGATACCCCATACCGTAGACCGCCCGGATAAACGGCTGGTCGGCATCAAGGCCCTCCAGCTTGCGCCGCAGGTTTTTAATATGGCTGTCGATAGTGCGGTCGGTGACCACGCGATAGTCATCATAGAGATGATTAAGCAGCTGTTCGCGGGAGAAGACTTTCCCCGGCTCCTGCGCCAGCGTCTTTAACAGGCGAAATTCTGCGGGCGTCAGGTCAAGGTTCGCGCCATCCCAGCTCGCCTGGAAGCGAGCTTCGTTGACCAGCAGCCGCGACGCTTTTTCCGCCTCTTCCGGCGTACGGGTGCAGCGCCGTAAAATTGTTTTGACCCTGGCGACAACTTCACGCGGGCTGAAGGGCTTGCAGATGTAGTCATCTGCGCCGATTTCCAGCCCGAGCAGGCGATCGATCTCTTCACTTTTGGCCGTAACCATCATTACCGGAACGTCTGAGAAACGGCGAATTTCACGGCAGAGCGTCAGACCATCCACGCCGGGCAGCATCAGGTCCAGGAGAATCATGTCCGGTGAGGCCTGTTTTACCCACTCAATAACCTCACCACCCTGTAATATATGGTGCGTGCGGTAGTTGGCTGCCTGCAAATAGTCCGTCAGTAACTGACCCAGCTTGGGTTCGTCTTCCACCACCAAAATCAGTGGGGCAAGCGTTTCTTGATTCATGGCATACCCGCTTAACGCGTTCAGATCGCTCAGTGATTTTTAAGCGGTAAGTGTACCGTAATTCGCAGCCCGCCGGCATCAGAGTGATCCGCTTTAATCGTACCATCGTGCGCTTCAACGATGTTCTGACAGATCGCCAGCCCCAGCCCGGAGCCGCCGCTGGCGCGGTTACGCGAGCTTTCAGCCCGGTAAAAACGCTCAAAGATTTGCTGGCACTGTTCGTCACTGATACCGGGCGCCGAGTCGTCAAAGAAGAGCCAGTGTCCGTCGGGGCGGCTTTCGAGCGAGATCGTCAGCCCGCCGCCGGCGTCGGTGTAGCGCAGGCTGTTCTCCATCAGATTGGTAAACAGCTGCATCAGACGGTCAGGATCGCCGAAGAGCGGCGCCTGTTCCGGCAGCCTCAGCGTTAACGCGAGTCCCTGACCGCGGAAGCGTCCGGTAAAGTTGCCCGCCACCATTTCCAGCAGCGGCACCAGATCGGTGTGGCTTTTACGGTAGGCGAGCGCCCCCTCGTCCGATAACGAAAGCTGATGCACATCCTCCACCAGCTTGGTCAGCGTGCTTACTTCACCCTGGAGTGAGACGATGGATTCCGGCGTCAGCTTGCGTACGCCATCCTGAATCGCCTCCAGTTCGCCGCGCAGAATCGCCAGAGGCGTGCGCAATTCATGCGAGATATCGGCCATAAAGGCGCGGCGCATCCGCTCGTTTTTCTCCAGCGTGCCGGCCAGCCGGTTAAAATCTTGCGCTAACCGGCCCAGCTCGTCGCGGCTGCTGGCCTGCACGCGGCTGGTGAAATCGCCTGCCGCCAGGTGATGAGTGCCCTCGACAAGGCGTTTCACCGGCGCCAGCAGCCCGCGCGACATCAGCCAGGTGACCAGTGCCGCCAGCAGCATGGTCAGCGCCACGATAATCCAGCTGGTGCGCCGCTGCTGCTGATCGAAGTTAATATCCGCGCTGCGCGTCAGCCGCTCCGGCGGCGAGCCGATAACCCAGCCCACGATGCGCCCATCGCTGGTGGTGATGTTACGCCGCGTTCCCTCAGGCGGGACCGGCCCGCGTGGGCCAATCATCACCTGAAAATGCTGATCGATAACCCAGAACGGGGTACGCCAGCCGTGGGGCGGCAGCGTGTGCGTGGCGTCCGGATTCTGCTCCAGCGAGCGAAGGATCTGGAAAATCAGCCGGTTATTTTGCCGCAGAAAATCCCAGTTGCCGTGCTGCTCATACTGATCGGAAAGGGCATCGCTCAGCATAATCAGCCGCTGCTCATTGCCTTTTTTGATGTAGTCGATAAACCCATGCTCAAAGCTGAGCCGCACGCCCCAGTGCATGGTAATCAGCACCAGCATGCAGGTGGAAAAGATGGCGGCGAATAGCTTGGCGGTAATGCCGATGCGTATTTTCGCAAACATTAGCGATTTCTCCTGCGGCTGAGCAGTGCGTTTTTACTGGCGTCCAGCGGCACCCGCCAGAAAATCAGCGCGGGCAGCGCAATCACCACCGCCACGCACAGCCAGCTATAAATAAAGGCCTGATGGAGCACCGGGCTGCCCGCCAGCGCCTGCTGACCAAAGGTGCCGAGCAGCAGCCCGGCGACGGTGACGCCGATACTCATCGACAGCTGCATCACCATGGAGAGAAGGCTGTTGCCGCTGCTGGTCAAATCGTCCGGCAGCGCTTTCAGCGTCAGCGTGTTCATCGCCGAGAAGCGGATACCGTTCACCATGCCCTGAAAAAAGAGCACAACGGGCAGCAGATAATTCCATTCAAGCAGCGCAACGGCGGCGAAAAGCAGCACAACGCCCGCAAGGGCCAGCGTCGATCCCACCAGCACATGACGGTAGCCGAAGCGGTTAACGATCTGCACCACGATGCGCTTAATGCCCATATTGCCCAGCACCATCGGGATCATCATCAGCCCGGCATGAAACGGGGTAAAGCCCATGCCGACCTGGAGAAAGAGCGGCGTCATAAACGGCAGCATGCCGCTGCCGATACGGCCAGTCAGGCTGCCCAGCAGGCCCAGCGAATAGAGACGGTTATCGAACAGCTTCAGGCTGAAGAGCGCGCCGTCGTTACCGCGCGCATGCAGCAGGTAGCACAGCAGCGAAAAGAGGCCCAGCAGGATCACTGCGCCGGTCAGCAGCGGGGCGCTCCCCAGGCTGCGTTGCCCATCCAGCGCCAGGGTCAGCGTCGCCATACCGGTGGCAATCAGCAGAAATCCCCTGAAGTCAAAACGCCGGGGCGGCATGCGCAGATTGGCCATCAGCATCAGCGTGGCCGTAGCGCCAACCAGCCCGACGGGCAGATTGATCAGGAATATCCAGTGCCAGCTGGCGTACTCAACCAGCACGCCTCCCAGCGCCGGGCCAAGCAGCGGGCCGATCTGGCCGGGCAGGGTGACAAAGGTCATCGCGGCCATATACTGCTCACGCGGCACCAGTTTCATCACCGTCAGCCGCCCGACGGGCACCATCATCGCGCCGCCGATCCCCTGCACCACGCGCGCGGCGATAAGCTGATCGAGCGAGGAGGAGAGGGCGCAAAAGAGCGAACCAAGGCTGAACAGCACGATGGCGCTGAAAAAGATATTGCGCACCCCACAGCGATCGGCCAGCCAGCCGCTGACCGGCAGCATAATGGCGACCGTCAGGACGTAGGCGACGATCACCGAATGCATATGCAGCGGATCTTCGTTCAGGCTGGCCGCCATTGAGGGCAGGGCGGTATTGACGATGGTGGTGTCCAGCGTCTGCATGAAAAACCCGAAGGCCACGATCCAGAGCTGCCAGCGCACATTTTGGGGAAGCGTATTCATCGCCAGCCGGGTTCCTCGTTGATGCTGCGCCGGTTATGAAATAGCACCGAGGCGCTCTGTGGTTTTCTTACGCCGCAGCTTATCCATATAGATATAGACCACCGGCGTGGTGTAAAGCGTCAGCAGCTGGCTCATTACCAGGCCGCCGACAATGGTGATCCCCAGCGGCTGGCGCAGCTCGGCGCCGTCACCGGAGGTCAGCACCAGCGGCAGCGCGCCGAAGAGCGCGGCCAGGGTGGTCATCATAATGGGGCGGAAGCGCAGCAGGCTGGCCTGGAAGATCGCCTCACGGGCGGTCAGATTGCCGCTGCGCTGCGCATCAAGCGCAAAGTCCACCATCATAATAGCGTTCTTCTTCACGATACCGATAAGCAGCAGAATACCGATAAGCGCGATCAGGCTGAAAGGCGCGCCGAACAGCTCCAGCGCCAGCAGCGCACCGACGCCCGCAGAGGGAAGCGTGGAGAGAATGGTCAGCGGATGCACGTAGCTCTCATAAAGCATTCCCAGTACGATATAGACCGTGGCGATAGCCGCCAGGATCAGCCAGAGCTGGCTGTTCTGCGTATCCTCAAATACCTGAGCCGTACCGGCAAAGCTGCCGCGCACGCTGGACGGCACGCCAAGCGAAGTCATACTCCGTTCGATCGCCTCCGACGCCTGCGACAGGGAAACGCCCTGCGGCAGGTTAAAGGAGATAGTGGAGGCGGCGGAGAGGCCTTCATGGTTGACTGACAGCGGCGAGTTCGCCGGTTGCCACTTCGCGAACCAGGAGAGGGGGATCGCCTTGCCGTCACTGTTAATCACATACATCTGATCCAGCGCGCTGATATCCTGGGTATAGCGCGGATCGACCTGCATCACCACTTTATACTGGTTAAGGGGCTGGTAGATCGTGGAGATCTGTCGCTGGCCAAAGGCGTTATTCAGCAGATTATTGGCATCTGAAACGTCAATGCCCAGCCTCGCCATGCTTTCGCGATCGTAGATCAGCGCCATTTCCGAGCCTTTATCCTGCTGATCGGAGTTAACGTCCGCCAGCTGGGGCAGGGTGGCAAAGGCCCGGCGGATTTTAGGCTCCCATTCCCGTAGATCGTCCAGGCTGTCCGACAGCAGCGAATACTGATAGCTGGCGCTGGACTCGCGTCCGCCGACGCGGAGATCCTGCACCGCCATCAGAAAGAGACTGGCGCCCGGCTCCTTCGCCAGCTTAACGCGCAGCCGGGCGATAACCGCCTGAGCGCTCTCACTACGCTGGTCGAGCGGCTTGAGCGAGATAAACATTGAGCCGCTGTTGGTCCTGGAGCCGCCGGTAAAGCCCACCACGTTTTCCACCGCCGGATCGTCCCGGACGATCTTCATAAAATTCTCCAGCTTGCTGCGCATAGACTGGAAGGAGATGCTCTGGTCAGCCTGAATAAAGCCCATTACCCGGCCGGTATCCTGCTCCGGCATAAAGGTTTTGGGAATAACCACGTAGAGATACATCGTCAGTCCGATGGTGCCGAGAAAGACCAGCAGCATCCAGCGGGAGTGATTCAGCACCCAACCCAGAGAACGGCCATAGCCCTGTTGCAGGCGCAGAAACAGCTTGCCCGCGCCGCGCGTGCGCGGCTGCTCATGTTTGCGGTGAGGTCGCAGCAGCCGGGCGCACATCATCGGCGTCAGCGTAATTGAGATCAGCAGCGAAATGACGATGGACACCGAAAGGGTGACGGCGAACTCGGTGAAGAAGCGGCCAATGAGTCCCCCCAGCATCAGCAGCGGCAGGAAAACCGCAATCAGCGAAAGGCTCATCGACAGCACGGTGAAGCCCACTTCCCGGACGCCCTGCAGGGCGGCCTGGATCGGCTTCATGCCCGCCTCCACGTGGCGGGAGATATTTTCCAGTACAACGATGGCGTCATCGACCACAAAGCCGGTCGCCACCGTCAGCGCCATCAGCGACAGATTGTTCAGGCTGAAGCCGCAAAGGTACATGGCGGCGAAGGTACCAATCAGCGACACCGGTACGGCGACGGCGGGAATAAGGGTGGCGCGCCCGGAGCGCAGGAAAACAAAGACCACCAGGATAACCAGCCCAACCGAGATCACCAGCGAATGCTCCACTTCGGCCAGCGAGGCGCGGATGGTGGGGGAGCGGTCCTGCGCGATCTCAAGATGTATCGAGGCCGGAATGATGTTACGCAGCTCGGGCGCTTCCGCACGGATACGATCGACGGTATCGATAATGTTGGCTTCGGGGAGTTTGCGCACCAGCACAAGAATGGCCGGCTTAGCGTTGGCCATCCCGGCATTGCGGACATCCTCAACCGAGTCGGTGACATTTGCCACATCCGCCAGGCGGACGGCGGCCCCGTTGCTGTAATGCACCACCAGCGAGCGGTATTCGGCGGCGGTTTGCAGTTCGTCGTTGGTTTTCAGCTGCCAGCGGTGGAGATCTTCCTCAATGGCGCCCTGTGGTCTGCGCTGGTTAGCGCTGGCGATCGCCTCCCGTACCGCATCCAGCGACACGCCCTGGTTAAACAGCGCCTGCGGATTAAGATCGACGCGCACGGCGGGCAGCGAACTGCCGCCGATGCTCACGTCGCCGACCCCTTCGATCTGCGCCAGCTTCTGCGCCAGCTGGGTCGAGGCGAAGTCATAAAGCTGACCGGGTGAGTAAGTGTCTGACGTCAGCGACAGGATCATAATCGGCGCGTCGGAGGGGTTAATTTTACGGTAGGTCGGGCGGCTCGGCATACCGGTTGGCAGCAGGCTTTGCGCCGCGTTGATCGCGCCCTGAACGTCGCGGGCGGCGCCGTTAATATCGCGATCGTAATCAAAGACCAGAATAACCCGCGTACTGCCCAGCGAGCTGGTGGAGGTCATCTCGCTGACGCCGGCGATACGGCCAAGCGCCCGTTCCAGCGGCGTGGCGACGGAGGAGGCCATCGTCTCCGGCGACGCGCCCGGCAGCGAGGCAGAAACCAGAATCACCGGGAAATCCACCTGCGGCAGCGGGGCGACGGGCAGCAGGCGGAAACCCATGATTCCCGCGAGGGTGATGGCGATGGTCAGCAGAATGGTGGCGACCGGCCGGTGAATAAACAGCGCAAAAAACCTCACACTGCCTCCTCACGGCTCAGGCGACGACGGGTGGCGCGCGCCAGACGGTCAAACAGCAGATAGATCACCGGCGTGGTAAACAGGGTCAGTACCTGGCTGAGGATCAGCCCGCCCACCATCGCCACGCCGAGCGGACGGCGCAGCTCCGCGCCGACGCCCTGACTCAGCATCAGCGGCAGTGCGCCAAGCAGCGCGGCCAGCGTGGTCATCAATATCGGGCGGAAGCGCAGCAGACAGGCCTGATAAATGGCTTCATAAGGCGCCATGCCCTGCTCACGCTCGGCGGCCAGCGCAAAGTCGATCATCATGATGGCGTTCTTCTTCACGATCCCGATCAGCAGAATAATCCCGATAATGGCGATGACGTCCAGCTCGTTGCCGCTCAGCATCAGCGCCAGTAAGGCGCCCACACCCGCCGTAGGGAGGGTGGAGAGGATGGTGATGGGATGAATAAAACTCTCATACAGCACGCCGAGCACGATATACATCGCCACGATAGCGGCAACGATCAGCCAGACGGTGCTGGAAAGCGCGGCCTGGAAAGCCAGGGTGCTGCCCTGGAACTGGGTCATGATCTCCGCCGGCATCGCCAGATCCCGCTCGGCCTGGCTGATGGCATTCACCGCCTGCTCCAGCGAGTAACCGTCGCTGACGTTAAACGAGAAGGTAGTGGAGGGAAACTGATCTAAATGGTTGATGCTCAGCGCGCCGTGACGCTGTTCAACTTTGGCGATAGCGCTGAGCGGCACCATGCCGCCGTCGCTGCCGGTCAGGCGGATCGCATCCAGGGCCGCGAGGCCTGACGTGTTTGAGGTATCGTGTTCAAGCACCACGCGATACTGGCTGGCCTGCGTATAGATAGTGGAGATCAGGCGCTGGCCGAAGGCGTTATAGAGCGCATTATCGACGTCCGCCATGCTGATACCTAGCCGGCTGGCGCTGTCGCGGTCAACCCGGATATAGGCTTCCAGCCCCTGATCCTGCCAGTCGCTGCTGACATCTTTCAGCTGCGGCAGCGTACCCAGTTCTTTTAGCAGCTGCGGCACCCACAGGCTGAGCGAGTCGAGCGAGCCGGTCTGGAGCGTAAACTGATACTGGGTGCGGCTCACCTGAGTATCAATGGTCAGATCCTGCACCGGTTGCAGATAGAGCTTAATGCCCGGCAGCCGGTCTGCTTCTGCCTGCAGGCGTTCAATAATGGCCGGGATGCGATCGTCACGCTCGTCCAGCGGCTTAAGATTGATCTGCAAACGTCCACTGTTGAGCGCCGGATTGGTGCCGTCCACTCCCACAAAGGAGGTCAGGCTTTCTACGGCCGGATCTTTCATCACGATCGCGGCGACCTGCTGCTGCCGCGCGGTCATATTGGCATAGGAAACCGACTGCGGCGCCTGCAATGTGCCCTGGATAATACCGTTGTCCTGAAGGGGAAAGAAACCTTTCGGGATCGCAATCCAGAGCAGTACGGTAATCGCCAGGGTGCCCAGCGCCACGCTCAGGGTGATCCAGGGGTGGTTAAGCACGCGCCGCAGCAGCTGGCCGTAGCGGGCGATGATGCGCTCAAAGAGCGCTTCGCTGGCGCGGGAAAACCGGTTCTGTTTACGCAGCGACTCGGCGCTGAGCATCCGGGCGCACATCATCGGCGTCAGCGTCAGCGAAACCACGGCTGAAATCAGGATAGAGATGGCCAGCGTGACTGCAAACTCACGGAAGAGCCTGCCGACAATATCCCCCATAAAGAGCAGCGGGATCAGGACGGCAATCAGCGAGAAGGTCAGGGAGATAATCGTAAAGACGATTTCGCCGGTGCCTTTCAGCGCCGCGGCCATCGGCTTTTCGCCTTTTTCGATGTAGCGCGAGATGTTTTCAATCACCACGATGGCGTCATCGACCACAAAGCCGGTGGCGATCGTCAGCGCCATCAACGTCAGGTTATTGACCGAGAAGCCGAGGAAATAGATAACGGCAAAGGTGCCGACTAGCGACAGCGGTACGGCCACGGCGGGGATAATGGTCGCCGGGACGTTACGCAGAAACAGGTAGATAATCATCACCACCAGCGCCAGTGCCAGCATCAGCTCAAACTGCACATCATGAACGGAGGCGCGGATGTTGGTAGTGCGGTCGCTCAGGACCTTAACCTCGACCGATTTCGGCAGGGAGGCTGTCAGGCCCGGCAGCATCCGGCGAATGCTGTCAGCAGTGGTAATAATGTTCGCGCCGGGCTGGCGCTGCACGTTGAGCACAATGGCGGGCTGGCGGTTCGCCCAGGCCCCGAGCAGGCGGTTTTCCGCGCCCGTTTCAACTTTTGCCACATCTCGCAGGCGAACCGGCGAACCGTTCTGATAAGCCACGATCAGCTGACGGTAGTCCTCGGCGGACTTCATCTGATCGTTGGCAGAGAGCGTAATGGAGCGCTCCGGGCCGTCGAGGCTGCCCTTCGCCGAGTTGACGTTGGCGTTGCTGATGGCCGTGCGTACCGTTTCGCTGTCAAGCCCCAGCGCGGCCAGCGCCTGGGCGTTCAGCCGCACGCGCACGGCGGGACGCTGCCCGCCGGAGAGCGTCACCAGCCCCACGCCGGAGACCTGAGAGATCTTCTGGGCGATGCGCGTTTCCACCATATCCTCGACCTGGGTCATTGGCATGCTGGTCGTGGTCACGGCGAGCGTCATAATGGGCGGATCGGCCGGGTTAACCTTGCTGTAAACCGGTGGGTTCGGCAGGTCAGAAGGCAGCAGGTTCGTCGCCGCGTTAATGGCGGCCTGCACCTCCTGCTCGGCCACGTCCAGCGGCAGCGTCAGCTGAAACTGGAGCGTGACCACCGATGCGCCGCCGGAGCTTTGCGAAGACATCTGCTTGAGGCCGGACATCTGGCCAAACTGACGTTCGAGCGGGGCGGTAATGGAGGAGGTCACCACGTCCGGGCTTGCACCGGGATAGAGGGTGACCACCTGAATAGTGGGATAGTCCACCTCCGGCAGCGCGGAGACGGGCAGGGCGCGATAGCCCAGTATCCCGGCCAGCAGAATGGCCACCATCAGCAGCGTGGTGGCGACCGGCCGGAGAATAAAGTGACGGGAAGGCCCGCCGCTGGCGCCTGGAGAATTGACCTGCATCAGTCGCTGGCTCCCTTCGCTGGCTGAACGCTTTTGCCGGAGGTCAGCGGCGCGGCCTGCGGCGCAACCACTTCCACAGCGGCGCCTTCGGTCAGGCGGTCGATACCGTCGGTGACCACGCGTTCGCCAACGTCCAGACCGGCGTTGATCACCACTCTGGTGCTCTCCTGAAGCCCGACCGTCACGCTTTTTTTGCTCACTTTATTGTCGCTGTTGACCACCCAGACGAAGTTGCCCTCATTCCCCATTTGCAGTGCGGCTGCGGGAATAACAATGGCATTTTGCAGCGTATTGACTTTGAGCCGTGCGTTCACAAACTGGTTAGGGAAAAGTTCGTCGTTAGCGTTGGTAAAGCGGGCTTTCAGCTTCACCGTCCCGGTCGTGGTGTCGATCTGGTTATCCATACTCAGCAGGGTGCCGGTCGTCAGCAGCTTGCTGTTGCTTCTGTCCCAGGCCTCGACCAGGATCGGCTCGCCGCCTTTCTGTGCGGTGACTACCGTACTGATGTCATTTTCCGGAAGGCTGAATATCACATCGATGGGGTGCGTCTGGGTGATGACCACGATACCGTTGGTGTCGCCGCTGGTAATGTAGTTGCCAATATCCACCTGCTTCAGGCCGACTCGCCCGGCAACCGGCGCGGTGATGCGGCTGTAGGTCAGATTAAGCTGCGCGCTGGCCACGCTGCCCTCGTCGGCTTTCAGGGTGCCGAGCGTCTCGCTGACCAGCGCACGCTGGGTGTCAAGTTCCTGCTGGGAAACGAGGTTGGTCTTCACGAGCTTTTCATAGCGCGCCAGATCGCGACGGGCGTTTGCCAGCGTCGCCTGGTCTTTTGCCAGCTGGCCCTGCGCCTGCATCAGCGCGACCTGATAGGGGCGCGGATCGATTTCCGCCAGCAGCTGTCCGGCTTCGACTTCCTCTCCCTCCTTAAAATGGAGCGCAATCAGGTTGCCCTCCACGCGGCTGCGCAGGGTGACGGTATTGGCGGCCGTCACCGTGCCCAGTCCGGAAAGATAAAGCGGAACGCTCTGGCGCGATGCGGCGGAGGCCTGCACCGGCGAAAGGGGGCCGCGACCTTTTCCGCCCGGTCCCCGGGCCTGCCCGGCGCTGGAGGCGGACTCTGCGGTTGGGGTGTTGTGACTCTGCCACCAGAAGTAGCCGCCTGCCGCAGCGGCCAGAGCGATCAGGAGTAAGACGAGCGTGGGGAAGCGGCGTTTGACATTCATGCTGTGGTGAGCTCTCCGGTAGCAAATAACAAAGTCAGGGGCAAAATGCGCCCCATAAGGCGCTAGTTTAACGAGTTTACGGCACAAAAAATTGAAGGAATTAAGGATAACTTGCGCAGGAGGTGTAAGTAATCATGTCCTTACCTACTTTTACGTTATCTTAACGAGGTAAAGCGGAGGCGGTTTTAACGCAGTAAAGGATGCCGGAAGCCAGAGCAGCTGGCAAATGAAGCGCGGCGGCCAGGCAGGCTGGCAGGATAAGCGGAAGGCTGCCGCACTAAAGGCGGCAGCCCTGACTGTGAAGTGACAGAAATCCGTTTCTGACTGGTTTAGCGGAACATGACCTGTGCCCAGCGCGCCAGACCGGCGGTGACGGAACCAAAATCGTCGCCGCTGGCCAGCGGGATCCCTGGCAGCATCTGACTAATCGCCTGTCGCAGTACCGGCGACCGGGCGCTGCCGCCGGTCAGGAACACTACGTCCGGACGAACGCTGCTGCCGTCCAGCGCCAGCCTCACCTGTTCTTTGATGCGCTCAAGCGGCTGGGCGATCGCTGTCTCCAGCGTGTCGGCAGCAAGCGTCGTTTCCAGCGCCTGCTCAATAAAGTGCAGGGTGCTGATGACCTCCTGACGGTCGGAAAGGGCGATTTTACTCTCCTCCGCCGCGCGTACCAGGCGGTAGCTGAGGCGCTGCTGCCAGACTTTCAGCAGTCGTTTCACCTTCTCCGGCTCCGCGGCATCGCGTATCAGTTCCTGTAGCTGCTTGCGGCTGGCCGTGGCGTAAAAATCGCTCTGCGCGGGAACATCATTAATGGCGACCGCGTTCCACCATGGCAGCGCGGGCAGGGCAATCCCTTTCTCCGTCGCGCCGCCCAGGCCCAGCAGCGGCATCAGCTCTTTAAACGCCAGCATGATATCAAGATCGTTACCGCCGACCCGGCAACCGCTGTGGCCCAGCAGGCTGCCGCTGCGTTCCGCTTTATCGTGCCACTCCGGCCCCATCAGCAGCATCGAGCAGTCGGTAGTACCGCCGCCAATATCCACCACCAGCACGCGGGTTTCTTTATCCAGCGTGGCTTCAAAATCGAGCCCTGCCGCCACGGGTTCAAACTGGAACTCAACGTCCCTGAAGCCGGCGCGGCTGGCGGCGCGCGCCAGAATGCCCTGCGCCTGGCGGTTTGCCTCGTCACCGCCCAGTCCCTGGAAATTCACCGGGCGACCAATGACCGCCTGCGTGATGCTTTCATTAAGCTGCTGTTCGGCGGTCTGGCGAATGTGCAACATCGTGGCGCAAACCAGATCCTCAAAGAAGGCGACCTGCTGCGGCTTAAGGCCACTCGCACCCAGGAATGATTTGGGTGACTTCACAAACCAGACATCTTCCGGATCGGCCATATAGTGAGCCAGCGAGGCGAGGCCAAACTGGACGCTACCGGGCAGCACTTCAATATCCTCTTCGCGATTCAGCGTCAGCGCCCGGCGCAGGATCGCCTGGTTTTCCGCCTCGGGGGTGGGCACCTGGTGATGGCGGAACAGCCATTCGCTGACCGCGTCGCGCGTAGGGGCGCAAAGCATAGAAGGCAGTAGCGTGGAGCCCTGCTCAAGGGGCAGCAGCCGCGGGCTGCCCTCGTTCATAATACCGACCGAGCAGTTTGCCGTGCCGTAATCAAAGCCGATGAACATTCGTCCCCTCCGCTGACGGTGAAAAAAGGGGGCGACTTTAGCCCAGGGCAGACGGCAGAGCAAGAACCGGGGCGCATTTTGTCGCAAAACCGGCGGCATGGATGACGTTTGTCGGGCATGGACAGAGAGTGAGAGGGCAAAGCTGGCGGGATCAGTTTTTCGTACGTCTTACCGGCGTGGCCGTTTGCGGGTAATCGTCATAAACGGCAAGCTGGCCTCGACCGCTGTGCTTGGCGCGATAACAGGCCAGATCAGCCCGGGCCATCACTTCGCTGGCGCTGAGGTTATCCGTACCGATGACGGCGATCCCGGCACTGGCGCCGATGCGGTGTATGCCGCTCTCCCAGACGAAATGGTACTGGATCACCGTCCTGATAATTTGATCCACCCGCTCACAGCCGTTCTCCAGCGGGCAATCCTGTAGCAGGATACCAAACTCATCGCCACCAAGCCGGGCAAGCACGTCGTTGTGGCGGAGGTGACTTTTCATCACCACGGCAATTTCACGTAAGAGCGCATCGCCCGCCGCGTGTCCCGCCGTATCGTTGACCGTTTTAAAGCGGTCAAGATCGAGGAAGACCAGCACGTGTTGCCGTCCCTGTTCGCTGGCAGAGCGCAGCATCGTCATCAGCTGATGTTCAAAGCTGACCCGGTTTGGCAGGCGGGTCAGCATATCATGAGAGGCGCTGTAGCTCAGATGACGCAGCATTTCGCGGGATTCACTGACATCCTGAATGACCATCACGCTGCCGATATTTTCCCCCTCCTGCGTCTTTAGCGGGGTAATGCTGTAGTGAATATCAAACCGTTCTCCGGCGCTGTTGTGCAGCACCAGGCCCCGTTCGAGGTCGGGCACAGATTTTTTCGTCGGCAGTTTACAGAGCAACAGGTTCTCGACTTCGGGGCCGTCGCTGCCCTCAGTAATACGCAGGATCTCGCTGATGGGCCTGGCGACGGCATCCTCCTGACGCCAGCCGCTCATCTCTTCCGCCACCGGGTTCATAAAGATAACCCGCATCTCCTCATCCGTGCTGATCACCGCTTCGCCGATAGCGTCCAGCGTGATATGCATCCGCTCTTTCTCCTGATAGAGCGCATCGGTCAGCTGGTGCATGGCGGTGACATCCTGATTGATGCCCAGCATCTTCTCCACCTCGCCGTTTTCATCCAGCATCATTCTGGCCTGGCTGCGGATATAGCGGATCCCCTGGTCGGTTTCAATGCGAAACTGAATATCGATGGGCGAGGCGGTCTTGATGCTTTCATCGAAGGCGTCGATCGCGCTCTGCCTGTCGGCAGGGAGCATGCTGTTAACCCAGGTGAGATAAGTGGCCTCGCCTTCAGGCTTCAGGCCATAAATCTGAAACATCCGTTTATCCCACTGCATGGCGCCGGTTTTCAGATTCCAGTCCCAGACGGCAATGCCTCCGGCTTCGTTCGCCAGCGTGATGCGCTGCATCAGCCGCTTATTGACCTCTTCTGTGCGTCTGAGGTCGGTAATATCTTCAATCTGAGAGATAAAATAGAGCGGCAGCTGTTCGCTGTCTCTTACCAGCGAAACCGTCAGCGAGGCCCGGACAAGCTCGCCATCCTTGCGGAAATAGCGCTTTTCCATGCTGTAGGTTTCGATGTCGCCCAGCAGCAGCGCATAGAGCTGGCTGACGTCCGCTTCCAGATCGTCAGGATGGGTAATCTGCTGAAAGGTCATCTGGCTTAGCTCTTTTTCGCTATAGCCAAGCAGACGACAGAGCGATTTATTCACCTGGAGCCACTGACCCTGCGGGG
Organism: Pantoea sp. FN060301; assembly: GCA_050410775.1. Taxonomy (GTDB): domain Bacteria; phylum Pseudomonadota; class Gammaproteobacteria; order Enterobacterales; family Enterobacteriaceae; genus Erwinia. The sequence goes on along the minus strand of CP191229.1, from coordinate 2,605,505 downwards.
AGACCAGCGCCATGCCGATCGCTGAATATTCCATCGCGTGGCGGAAGCGGGTTTCGCTTTCGGTGATATGCCTTTTCTCTTTGCGGAAAGAGTGCATCACCAGCGCCATCATATGGCTGGGGATAATCGCCATCAGGAAAGGCAGCCAGGGAACGCTGCTGAAGATGCCCGCATCCACGCTGATATTCAGCCTGTCCATCGCCAGCATCAGCGTCATCATCGTCAGCGTTGCCAGAAAGACCATAAAGGCTTCGAAACGCGGCAGCCGCACGGCGCTGTAAAACAGCACCACAATGACAAAGGTAAAGGGCCAGGGAAGAAAACGCAGGGAAAACCAGGTGAGCGCCAGCGTGATCGCCAGCGTCAGCAGCGTTTCAGACAGCGCGGCTGGATTGAAGTTGTGGCGAAAGTAATCCCCACGCCAGAGCAGACAAACCGGGCCAAGCGAGAGCATCCCGATCATCTCAGAGACCACCCATGTCGAGAAGAGCAGCGGGCTGGCACGATCGACAAGCGTCAGCAGCCAGCTGGCCATCAACGCGCCTGCCAGCGGAGTACAAAGGCCGGTCGTAATGACCATTTTGCTCCAGCTGAGCAGCGACCCAAGGGGCGATTTCTGATCCAGCAGCCGCCGCAGCAGCGCGCCGCCCATCACAGCCTGAACAAGGTTAATCAGCGGGAAAAGCAGGTGAGGGAATTCGGGGCCTAAAATCCAGGCGCTGGCGCAGGCATTGCCGAAGGTGCAAGCGGATAAAATTAACGGCAGCGCCTTTAAAGGCTGGCGAAAAATCAGCACCGTCATCAGCGCTGTGCTGAACCAGAGCGGCGAAACCGGATCGCTGATCTCAATCAGCTTCAGGCAAAAGAGGGTTAACGCAAACGTGATTGCGCCAAACGTCAGGGCGCTTCGCCACGGCAGAAAGGCGCGGTTTACGCTAAAAAAGGTCTCAGTCTTCATCTCAAATCCAGCAGAGTGCCAGACGGTCCTGTCAGCGCATTCATCGGTACTTTGATTATGCTAACATAACGTTTTCTTCCTGCCTGCCGCTAATTCAAAACACCCCTGTGTTCGGACGATTGACCCGCTGTGCCTTTGCAACAAACGTGGACCGCTACTGCTGAAGCTTTAACAGATCGCTGCGCGTCCAGGGATGATCGATACCGGCTATCTCGACCGAAAGCCGTTGCAGGAACTGCTGCGTGGTGGCAATACGGCCATGGCTCAGCAGAAGCAGCGGCAGTAAAAGCGCCACGCAGAGCTGGCTGAGGGAAAAGGTCTTCAGCTGCGAACCACGCTGACTGACCAGAAAAGCGGTACTGAGCGTAAAGCCGAGCAGCAGGCCAGTAATTACTTCGCTGTGGGAGTGATAGTGCAGTACCAGCCTTGATGCGCCGACCAGCAGCGGGATGAGGTAGCCGGTGCCGACGGCAACGCCGCGCCAGAAACCGCTCAGGCGGGCGCTGAGCAGCCAGAGCATGACCGGCCAGAGGGTGGCGGACATCGCACTGTGGCCGCTAAAGCCGGTAAAGTTGTAGCGGGCGCTGCCTATGCCAAAGCCCAGAAAGGCGATTTTTGAAAGGCTGACGATGGCACCGGCGGCACAAAAGGCGACGATCCAGTACCAGACGGCCCGGGAGTCGCTGTTTTTCCAGGCGATCAGGATAGCCATGATCGCGGCGGTCGGGATCAGTAACATGCTGTCGCCAAAGTAGGTCAGAGTATGAATAATTTGCCAGTACACCATGTTTCCTTTTTGCTGTATTAAGGAGCCAGACACGCGGCAAGTCAGGCTAATGCTGAGATTACCTGGCAGCGTGGAGGACGGGTCCCGGGCTCAAAATGTGAAGCTGGTCTCAATAATGCCAGTTTACCGGTGAACCCAAACCGCGCCTAACGGGAAAGTCTGAAAAGCATTCCGGCGCTTTTCACTGGCATCAACCCCGCGAAATCCCTATAATTACGCGCGAAATCTCCTCTCCATTGTCTCTGACAACCAGTAATCAGGTCTTTAATTTATGACTGACAAGTCGCATCAGTGCGTCATCGTAGGTATCGCCGGCGCATCTGCCTCGGGAAAAAGTCTTATCGCCAGTACCCTGTATCGCGAAGTGCGCGAGCGGGTGGGTGATGAAAATATAGGTGTGATCCCTGAGGACGCGTATTACAAAGACCAAAGCCATCTGACGATGGATGAGCGGGTTAAAACCAACTACGACCACCCCAGCGCGATGGATCACAGCCTGCTGCTCCAGCATTTACAGATGCTGAAGACGGGCAAGGCCATCGATCTGCCGGTGTACAGCTATGTTGAACATACCCGTACCGAACAGACCCTCCAGCTTAAGCCGAAAAAAGTGATTATCCTTGAGGGGATTCTGCTGTTGACCGACGCGCGTCTGCGTCAGGAGATGAACTTCTCCATTTTCGTTGATACGCCGCTGGACATCTGCCTGATGCGCCGCATGAAGCGCGACGTCAACGAGCGCGGCCGCTCTATGGATTCCGTGATGGCGCAGTATCAGAAAACCGTCCGGCCAATGTTTTTGCAGTTTATTGAACCTTCCAAGCAGTATGCCGACATTATCGTGCCGCGCGGCGGTAAAAACCGCATCGCCATCGATATTCTGAAGGCGAAAATAAATCAATTCTTCGAATAGTCGTGACGGCAGCCTGTCCGGCTTTTCTGCCTGACAGGCTATCCCGACATGCAGGAAGCGCAGGGATTTCTGGCTTCCTGAAACAGTTCCGGCACTTTTGACCCATGTGGAGTTCCCGCCATGAGATTATGCGATCGCGATATTGAAGCCTGGCTGGACAACGGCCAGCTCGACATTTCTCCCCGCCCGCCGGTAGAGCGGATTAACGGGGCGACGGTTGATGTCCGTCTGGGTAACCAGTTCCGCACCTTCCGTGGCCACACGGCCGCCTTTATCGATCTGAGCGGTCCCAAAGCGGAAGTCAGCGAGGCGCTTGACCGCGTCATGAGCGATGAAATTGTGCTCCCGGAAGGGGAAGCCTTCTTTTTACATCCCGGAGAACTGGCGCTGGCGGTGACCTTTGAGTCCGTGACCCTGCCGGATAACCTGGTCGGCTGGCTGGATGGACGTTCTTCGCTGGCGCGCCTGGGACTGATGGTTCACGTCACCGCACACCGCATTGACCCCGGCTGGCAAGGCCGTATCGTGCTTGAGTTCTACAATTCAGGTAAGCTGCCTCTGGCGTTGCGCCCGGGTATGCTGATTGGCGCGCTGAGTTTCGAACCGCTTTCCGGTCCGGCAGCCCGTCCTTATAACCGCCGTCAGGATGCGAAATATAAAGGGCAGCAGGGCGCCGATGCCAGCCGGATAGATAAAGATTAACAAGTGCGCTGCCGGATTGTTGTTGCAGGCGGCTGCGCCTGTTCTGCCCGGTTACGGGTTGAATCACGGGAAAGCAGGCCAGCTCATGCAGCAAGCCGACAGCAGTAAGGGGAAGGAATGAGAAGATTCATTACCACGCTGGCTATTTTGCTGGTGGTGATCGTGGCGGGAATGTCCGCGCTGGTTCTGCTGGTGAATCCCAACGATTTTCGCGACTACATGGCGCAACAGGTTGAGCAGCGTAGCGGATACCGTCTTGCGCTGACCGGCGATCTGCGCTGGCACGTCTGGCCTCAGCTCAGCATCTTGTCCGGTAAAATGACCCTGACCGCGCCCGGTGCGGCGCAGCCGGTCATCAGCGCCGATAATATGCGGCTCGACGTGAATCTTCTTCCCTTACTCTCCCATCAGCTGGCGGTGAAGCAGGTGATGCTCAAAGGGGCGGTGATCCGTCTGACGCCCGACAGCGAAGCACAGCGTCCAGCTGACGCGCCGGTCGGGCCACGGGACGCTGCACCACCGGTCAGCACGCAGGGCTGGAAGTTTGATATTGCGGATCTGCGGGTGGTGGACAGCCTGCTGGTCTGGCAGCAGGCAAGCGGCGAGCAGCTGAACGTCCGCGACCTGAACCTGCAAATGTCGCAGAACCGGCACCGGCAGGCGCACGTCGAGCTGAGCAGCCGCATTAACCGCGATCAGCGTGAACTGCGGGTCACGATGAATGCGGATATGGACGTCAGCCGTTATCCGCAGCACCTTTCGGCCGTCATCCAGCAGCTTGATTATCAGTTAACCGGCGCAAGTTTGCCGACGCAAGGGGTGGCGGGCCAGGCGAAAATGCAGGCGGACTGGGCCGGGAGCAATCAAGCCTTTACCCTGAAAGATCTCGCGATAAGCGTCAATGACAGCCAGCTTTCGGGCAGCGTCAGTGGAGAAATCGCGGAGCGCCCTCAGCTGAGGATCGATCTTCATTCACCGGTGCTGGATATGGATTCACTGCTCGGGCTGGTCTCCGGCGGCGAGGAGAATGCCGAGCGTATAGCGCCTCAGCGCTCGGCTCCCGGTCCGGTAATCTCCCGCACGCATGAAGAAGAGGGCGTGAGTGAAATAGTGAATGCCATTGATGGCGAGATGGCGCTTTCGGCGGACAAACTGCGCTGGCGGGGGATGGATTTCCAGCAGGTCGCGCTGAAAGCGGCCAGCGAACAGGGTGTACTGACCCTGAATACGCTGGAGGGCAAAGCCGGTAAGGGGGAGTTCTCACTGCCCGGCAATATTGATGTGCGTCACAACAGCACCGCTGTCAGCCTGCGGCCCGCGTTCACCAATATTGCGGTGGCGCCGCTGCTGAAAGCCTTCGATATGCCCGCCTCGCTCAGTGGCGATCTGTCACTGACGGGAAGCTTTACCGGCACGGGCCTTTCGGTAGCGGCCTTCAAGCGCGACTGGCAGGGCAGGGCGAAAGTCAGCCTCAGCGATGCCGAAATGGCCGGGCTTAACTTCCAGCAGATGATCCAGCGGGCGGTAGAACGCAGCAGCGATCGCGTGCATGGGCCGGATGAGGCGACGGTTAACAGCGCGCTTCAGAAGATCGAAGGCAGCGCCACGCTGGATAACGGCACCCTGGCATTTACCACGCTTAAGGGCAACACCAGCATGATTGACTACCAGGGGAAGGGCAGTGTCGATCTGGTTAACCGCCAGGCGGATTTTAACTTTGGTATTACCGTAATCAAAGGATGGCAGGGCGAAGGGGAACTGGTCAGGCGATTGCAGCAGACGCCGGTCCCCCTGAGAATTTATGGACCCTGGGCGGGGCTGCATTATTCACTTCAGGTCGATCAGGTACTGCGTCAGCAGCTCCGGGATGAAGCGGAAAAGAGACTTAAAAACTGGGCTGAACGTACGCAAAACAGCGAGACGAAAAGCCCGGCGCAAAAGCTGCTTAATAAGCTATAGCATCGGTGACGCCGCTTCCGGGCGGCGTTATCCCCGCTATACCTCATAATCCTGTTCACCTTTTTCCAGCGGCATAATCTGTACTTTCTGCACCCGGTGACTTTCAATCTGCAGGATACGGAACAGATAATCCCCTACCTGAATCTCTTCACCTTCCTTCGGCACGCGCTGCATATGCTCCATCAGTAGCCCTGCCAGCGTATGATATTCACGCTTTTCACTCAGCGGCAGCTCCACATACATCACCAGATCCTCCAGCGGCATATGACCGTTAGCGATCCAGCTTCCCTCAGGGAGCTGCTGAATATCATAACGGGGATCGAGGCGCTCGCCTTCATGGGGCAGGTTGCCCGCAATGGTTTCCATCACGTCGCTCAGCGTCACCACGCCTTCCACCGAGCCAAATTCATCAACCACAAAAGCAAAGTGCGTTCTTGCCGTCCGGAACTGCTCAAGCGCGGTCAGCAAGGTCAGCTGTTCCGGGAACACCAGCGGCTGGCGGACAAGCGCGCGGATATCCAGATCGTCGCTGTGCAGGGACTGATGGAGAAGGTCAATGACGTGTACCACCCCCAGCGGACCCTCGCCGCTGTCGGTAACGACCAGTCTCGTATGGTGATTGCTGTCCAGGGTAGCCATAATTTTGTCTGGCGATTCACTGAGATCCAGATGCTTCACGTCATGCCGCGAGGTCATGATGCTGCTGACCGTCCGCTGCCCCAGGCCGAGCACCCGGGCGATCATCATTCGCTCCTGCTTGTTGAATACCGGCTGACTTTCAATGCTGTCTGCCACCATCAGGGAAGTATCCGCATCCAGCGCGACCGGTTCGTGACTGCCGCGCATTAAGCGTAAAACCGCTTCGGCCGTCCGCTGACGCAGCGATGCGTTGGCTGACAGGAAACGGCGGCGGTTAAACTGGGCGAGCTGGTTAAGGCCTTCAATGACGATAGAAAAACCAATCGCGGCATAAAGGTAGCCTTTGGGTACCGGATAGCCAAAACCGTCAGCCACCAGGCTGAAGCCAATCATCAGCAGAAAGCTCAGGCAGAGAATAACGATCGTCGGATGGTCGTTAACGAAGCGGGTCAGCGGCTTACTGGCCAGCATCATCAGGCTGATAGCGATGATGACCGCCGCCATCATCACGGCGAGGTGATCGACCATTCCCACAGCCGTGATAACCGAGTCGAGTGAAAAGACCGCATCCAGGACCACTATTTGCGCGACAACCGGCCAGAATTTAGCGCCGCGCTTTTGTAGATTATCCGCCTCATCTTTCCCTTCAAGCCGTTCGTTAAGTTCCACAGTGGCTTTGAACAGCAGAAAAATACCGCCGACCAGCATGATCAGGTCGCGCGCGCTGAACGGATGTCCGTTAAGGGTAATAAAAGGATCGGTTAACGAAGAGAGCCACGAGATAGAGGCAAGCAGCAGCAAACGCATGACCAGCGCAAGGAGCAGCCCGGTAATCCGCGCTCTGTCACGCTGAGCAGGAGGTAGCTTCTCCGCCAGAATGGCAATAAAAACCAGGTTATCAATGCCCAGCACCAGCTCTAACACGACCAGGGTGACCAGACCTGCCCAGATTGATGGGTCGGCAATCCACTCAAACATTGCATTCTTACCAGAGCACGTTTCAGAAGCATTCATGATGAAGGGGGCGCAGGCGCAATTCAACTAATAATCCCGCTGTCGCAGGAATGCACAGATTATCGCCAGAATTGCCATGCTGTTCCAGGGCTAATAACCCTAAAAATTCCGGAAATATCTGGCGATTTTTTCAAGAATATTCGCATAGGTAGATTAACGGAACTGGGGGATACTTATCCGGCAATGAAAAGTCGTTAAGGATTATTCTTATTTTAAGATCGAATTATTCTGAATTTTAACGGATGGAGAGAAGATGAAATGCCAGGTTCTGGCTGGAACGGAAGGTAGTCTTAATCCTAAAAGGGAGTACGGACGGGGACGAACTCTTGTAAACAGGCCATTTATAACTAGTATAGCAACGTGTTAGTAAATGTCTGAGTTAATCTAAAAATTAACGCGGTAACGGCGTCTGATTGGCATTTTATGCGTACAGCAGCGTGTAAGGTGGCAAACGCGCAAGCCTGCCGGTCAGAGAGGACAGGATAAAACCAACAAAGCGTCGACCGGTACAGTGCATTGGTAGCTACAAGCCAGGGGCGGTAGCGTGTCTGACGGCGCGAAAGCCCGGTGGAAAAGCCCGAAGAAAAACGTCGTTGTTGTTGATTTTACATGTCAATTCTCTAACTGGCAGCACCTGTTACGATGACCTTATATACACAACGCCCAAATACGTTTCCTGTGTAATAAATGACGTGAGTTGAAAGCACGCAATTATTTCCAGCAGTGGAAATCAATAAATCACAGGCTTCCGAAGAAGAAATTAAGAGTTAATTATGCGCGATATTGAATACACATTTAAAGGGCTATTAATAAAGCTGTCATTGGCACTCTCCGATCTAATTTGTTTCAATGCCTCTTTATTTATTGCCATTCTGTTCATTAGTGCCCTCCCAGGGGAACTGCTTAATGATATTTCCTCCTCAACGTTACAATTAAAAATTGTTACGCATATCGTCCTGTCTGTTATCTGTGTAGGGTGGTTCTGGGTTCGCCTGCGACACTATACCTATCGCAAACCTTTCTGGTTTGAGTTAAAAGAAGTATTCAGAAGCGTACTGATTTTCTCGGTTATCGATCTGTCGATTACCGCGCTCTCTAAATGGGAAATGTCCCGCTGGGTCTGGGTATTTACCTGGCTGCTGGCGCTGGCGTTAATTCCGCTGGGACGGGCCATTGTTAAACGCGTGCTGAATCATTATGGGCTGTGGAAAAAGCAGTCGATCATCATCGGCAGCGGCAAAAATGCGGAAGAAGCCTGGCTGGCGTTGCAGAGCGAGGAAGTGATGGGCTTTGACGTCGTGGCCTTCTATGACGTTGATGGCACCACGCCTGCGCCAGCGCTCTTTGGCGTTCCGGTGCTCCGCGAAGAGGGTGAGCTGTGGCAGCTGGTTAACAGCGAAACGCAGTTTATTGTGGCGGTTGAATATGAACAGAGTCAGTACCGCGATCTCTGGCTGAAAAATCTGGCGAAGCATAACTGCCGCTCCGTCTCGGTCATCCCTTCTCTGCGTGGCGTCCCGCTTTATGGTACCGATATGGCGTACATCTTCAGCCATGAAGTGATGATTCTGCGGGTTAGCAACAACCTGGCGAAGCGCACCTCACGCATTCTGAAGCGCGCCTTTGATATCGTGGGCGCGCTGGGCATTATCACCATGCTGATGCCAGCCCTCGCGGTACTGATCTTTATGGTGGCCCGCGACGGCGGCAATCCTATCTACGGTCATGAACGTGTGGGTATGAATGGCCGCAAATTCAAATGCCTGAAGTTCCGCTCAATGGTGATCAATTCCAAAGAGGTGCTGGAAGAGGTCCTGCGCACCGATCCCGTTGCCCGTGCGGAATGGGACAAAGACTTCAAATTGAAAAACGACCCGCGTATTACCCGCATTGGCCACTTTATTCGCAAAACCAGCCTTGATGAGCTTCCGCAGCTCTGGAACGTGGTGCGTGGAGAGATGAGTCTGGTGGGCCCGCGTCCGGTTATCGAAGATGAGCTGGAGCGTTATGCCGGGGATGTTGATTACTATTTCATGGCGAAACCGGGCATGACCGGTTTGTGGCAGGTAAGCGGTCGTAACGATGTGGATTATGAAACCCGCGTTTATTTCGATTCATGGTACGTAAAGAACTGGTCGCTCTGGAACGATATTGCCATTCTGTTTAAAACCATTGGCGTCGTATTGAAACGCGACGGGGCTTATTAACGGCCTGTTTTAGCGGAAATAAGCGGGTTAATTATCTGCACGGCCTGAACCCGCTTCGGGTGACTGTTTGTCATTAGTTTGCAAGCTAAACATTTTTGAACCTACTGTTGAGCGCCGGATTAACAGCGCCGGCAAGCCATATAAGGATAGGGAGTTAAATTAAATGACCGACAGTAACCGGGCCTGAACAACAGATTCACCTGAATACTTTTGCATGACGCTACACAGCGGCGATCTCGCCACTATCATTCAAATTACTGATAGCGATGATATAGATGATTAAAATCAAAACCAAATTGATACCTCTGTTGGTATCGGCAGCCATTCTGTCCGGATGTACCGTTACGCCGGGCTCAAAACTCTCCACCAGCGGAAAAGATGTAATTAAGCAGCAAGACAGCAATTTTGATATCGATCAGTACGTCAACGTCTTCCCAATGACGCCAGGCCTGGTCGAGCAGATGCGTCCGGAACCGATCGTGGCGCGCCAGAATCCAGGGCTGCAAAATGAGCTGCGGAGCTACGATTATCGCATCGGTGTAGGCGATGTCCTGACCGTTATCGTCTGGGATCACCCTGAACTGACCACGCCTGCCGGTCAGTACCGCAGCGCGAGTGACACAGGTAACTGGGTTCACTCCGACGGCACCATTTTCTATCCCTATATCGGTAAAGTGCGTGTTGCTGGCCGTTCCGTACAGGAAGTGCGGGGCGAAATTGCCCGGCGTCTGGCGCAGTACATTGAGAGCCCGCAGGTTGACGTGAGCGTCGCCTCCTTTAAATCGCAGAAGGCTTATGTGACAGGTGAAGTGACCAATTCAGGTCAGCAGCCTATCACCAACGTACCGCTGACTATCCTTGACGCCGTCAACGCCGCCGGTGGCCTTACTCAGGACGCAGACTGGCGTAATGTGGTACTGACCCATAACGGCAGGGACCAGCGTATCTCCCTGCAGGCGCTGATGCAAAATGGCGACCTTCAGCAAAACCACCTGCTTTATCCGGGTGACATCCTCTACATTCCGCGCAATGACAATCTGAAAGTCTTTGTGATGGGCGAAGTCAGACAGCAGACAACCCTGAAAATGGACCGCAGCGGTATGACGCTGGCCGAAGCGCTGGGCAGCTCACAGGGGATGGAGCAGAATACCGCGGACGCAACCGGTGTCTTTGTGATTCGCCAGATCCCAGGCAAGAATCGCAAGAAGATCGCCAATATCTATCAGCTGAACACCAAAGATGCCTCGGCGATGGTTATGGGGTCTGAGTTCCAGTTACAGCCTTATGACATCGTTTATGTGACCTCCACGCCTCTGACCCGTTGGAACCGTGTGATTTCGCAGCTGGTGCCAACCATCAGCGGCCTCTACGATGCAACGCGCAACGTTCAGACGCTTCATAACTGGTAATCACCGGAAGATATGATGATTAACTCAATCTTAGTGGTTTGCGTCGGCAACATCTGTCGCTCGCCAACGGCGGAACGGCTGCTCAGCTCGTCACTGCCGGACAAGAAGATTGCCTCTGCGGGACTGAGCGCGATGAGTGGCCACGCGGCGGATGAGACTGCCGCCAGCGTTGCCAGTGCGCATGGGGTATCGCTGGAGGGGCATGTGGCCCAACAGCTGACCTCAGACATGTGCCGGGACCATGACCTGATTCTGGTGATGGAGAAAAGACATGTCGAACTGGTCAATCGCATCAACCCCTCCGTACGCGGCAAGACCATGTTATTTGGTCACTGGCTTAACCAGCAGGAGATAGCGGATCCTTACAAGAAAAGCCGCGAAGCCTTTGAAGCCGTGTACGGATTACTCGAAAACGCTGCCCAGAAATGGGTCAACGCATTAAGCCGATAGTTGGGATTATCCATGAATATAAAAAGTAAGGTACCGTCATCGCCGAAAGAGGGCGCCAATGGCTGGGATTTGGCGCATCTTGTGGGACAACTTGTCGATCACCGCTGGGTAATTGTCGCCGTAACCGCCTTTTTCCTGCTGATAGGGACGTTATACAGCCTGCTGGCCACACCGATCTACAGCGCCGATGCGCTGGTACAGGTTGAGCAGAAAAGCCCGAACACCGTGCTGAATCAGCTGGGTGAGTTGCCACCAGCACCCGCGTCAGCGACCGAGGTCCAAATCCTGCAGTCACGTCTGGTTATCGGTAAAACGGTTGAGGACCTGGGTCTGGATGTTCTGGTGGAGCAGAATTTCCTGCCGGTCATCGGAGAGGGCCTGTCCCGCCTGATGGGCAATAAGCCAGCCGAGATTGCCGTTTCCCGACTGACGCTGCCAGATGCCTGGGGTGAGAATACGCTGGAAGTGGAGATCGATGGCCCAGACAGCTATACCGTCTCCAAAGAGGGCGACGAGCTGTTCAAAGGCAAAATCAACCAACTCGAAAACCATAACGGCGTAACCATGCTGATCAGCGGCATCGATGCCGAGCCGGGCACCAGCTTCACCATCACCAAGATGTCTGAACTGGCCGCTATCAAAATGGTCGTTGGTAATCTGGCCATCGCGGACAAAGGCGCTGATACCGGTGTGCTGGGGCTGACTTACACAGGAAAAAATCCTGAGCAGATCAGCAAAGTTCTGAATCAGATAATCAACAACTATCTGGCGCAGAACGTTCAGCGTAAATCTGCCGAAGCGCAGAACAGCCTGGAGTTCCTTGAACATCAGATGCCGCTGGTACGCACAAAGCTGGACGAAGCTGAAGACAAACTCAACACCTATCGTCGTAACAACGAGTCGGTTGATATGTCGCTGGAAGCCAAGTCTGCGCTGGATTCGTCCGTGAGCGTCCAGACCCAGCTGAACGAGCTGACGTTCCGCGAAGCGGAAGTGTCGCAGCTGTTCAAAAAGGATCACCCGACCTACCGTGCGCTGTTAGAGAAACGTAAAACGCTGGAAGACGAGCAGAAAAAACTGAACCAGAAGATTGGTCAGATGCCGCAAACCCAGCAGGAAATTCTGCGTCTGACGCGTGATGTTCAGGCAGGGCAGGAAATCTATATGCAGCTGCTTAACCGTCAGCAGGAGCTGCGTATCAGCAAAGCCAGTACGGTTGGTGATGTCCGCATTATCGATCACGCCGCCACGGCCTCTAAGCCTGTCGCGCCGAAGAAAGCGATGATTATGCTGGTCAGCCTGATCCTGGGCCTGCTTCTTTCCGTCGGTCTCGTGCTGCTGAAAGCACTGTTCCATCACGGTATCTCCAGCCCTGACCAGCTTGAAGAGCACGGCATGAATGTCTATGCCAGCGTGCCGCTTTCCGAGTGGCAGCGTAAAAAGGATGCGGAGGCGTTACTGAAGCGTGGCGTCAATAATAAGCAGGACCCGCACAATACGCTGCTTGCGTTAGGCAATCCGACCGACCTTTCCATCGAAGCGATTCGCAGCCTGCGAACCAGCCTGCATTTCGCCATGATGGAAGCGAAAAACAACGTTCTGATGATCACCGGTGCCAGCCCAGGGATTGGTAAAACCTTTATCTGCGCCAACCTGGCGACGCTGGTGGCGAAAGCCGGCCAGAAAGTTCTGTTCATCGATGGCGATATGCGTCGTGGTTATACCCATGAACTGTTAGGTGCCAGCAGTAAAGTTGGCCTGTCAGATATCCTGTCTGGGAAAAAAGCGTTCACCCCTGAAATGATTCAGAGCGGTGAATATGGCTTCGACTTTATTGCTCGCGGTCAGGTTCCGCCTAACCCTTCCGAGCTGCTGATGCATAACCGTATGGCTGAGCTGCTGGAATGGGCGAACAAGAACTACGATCTGGTTCTGATTGATACGCCGCCTGTGCTGGCCGTCACCGATGCGACCATTATCGGTAAACTTGCTGGCACCTCGCTGATGGTTGCGCGTTTCGAAAGCAATACGCTGAAAGAAGTGGACTTTAGCTACAAGCGCTTCGCACAAAATGGCATCGATATTAAAGGCGTTATCCTTAATGCCGTCGTGCGCCGTGCCGCTAATGCTTATGGCTACGGCTACGATTATTACGAATACAGCTATAAGGGTGATGCCAAAAGCAAAGCGTAAGGAGAGGGGCCTTTCAGCCGCTGGCTGAAAGGCCCTCTTTACCGGAAATCATCGCTATTTAAGCCGTTTCTTCGTAACGTTAAAAGGTGCCTGGCAATGAAGGATATTTTCTTTTCCATCGTCATTCCTGCATATAATGCATCAGAATCAATTATCACCACGCTCGACTGCGTCAAGGCGCAAAGTTATCAGAACTTTGAAGTGATTATCGTTGACGATAAATCGGCCGACGCAGCAAAACTGGCTGAGGTGGTTAACGGCGAGCGCTACAGCGAGCTGAAGATAACGCTGGTTCTGTCTGAGGTGAAACTGAATGGCGCAGGGGCCAGAAACAGAGGCATCGATCTGGCGACCGGCGACTATGTCTGCTTCCTGGACGCCGACGATGAGTGGCATCAGGATAAGCTGCTCGAAACAGCCAAAAGAATTACAGAACTGACCGCGCAGGGTAAAGATCGCTTCGTGATCTTCAGCCAGGTCAACATTATGCAGGATGGGGCATTTCTGAAGGTTATGCCGCTGAACCTGCCCGCCAGCAACGAGAGCATTGCTGAATACCTTTTCGGCTGTTATGGCTTTATTCAGACCAGCACCATTGTACTGAAGCGAGAGCACGCCGCAGAGATTAAATTTGACGAGCGTTTTATCCGCCATCAGGACTACGATTTTTGCATTCGTGCGGATAAAGGTGGTTTTGAATTCAATATGATCGCCAAACCGCTGGCGAATTATCATATGGTCACGTCATTTAACTCCAAACATAAAGGCGAGTCAGTGAAGTACTCCAGCTTCTGGCTGGAAAGTATGGGGCCCTATCTGAGTAAGCGGGATGTCTACACCTATAAGGCGTATAAACTTCCGCTGCGCTATAAAATGGACGGAAAAGTGCTCCACGCCGGCCTCAGCTTTGCTCAATATTTCTTCCTGACAAATAAAGGTAACCGCAATTATTTTATCGGTCGTATAAAACAGAAATTTTCTGAACGCTTGTCGAAAAAATAGCACCGGTTAGAATAATACGGCGGAAAAAAAAGAATGGCAATATATTGGATTATCAGTTACAGCATTATGGCATGCTGTATTTTTGAGTTGGCAGCAATAAACCAACTGCAAGACACCAGGATAAAGCAATTTGTCAGCTATCTGACGCTGATATGTACAATGACTCTGATCGTTTTTGGCGGCATTCGTGGCGCGCATTCCGGCATGGACGATCACCAGTATCTGGATTTCTTTCATAATTTCTATTATCAGTTACAGATAACTGATTATGCGGCAATTACCGATACCTATCGTTATGAAAAGTTGTTCATGCTGCTGGCCTGGTTTTTCTCTTTGTTTACCCGGGAAAGCTACTATTTTCTGTTCTTTATTTGCGCAATTGCAGTCACCACTAACGCCTATTGCTATAAAAAATATGCGCCCCTGATGCTCTGCTCGCTTTGCTTATATTCAGCTCACCTGTTTATAAACAAGGACATGAACCAGATCCGCTTTGGGCTGTCCAGCGCCTTTGCTGTCGCCTTCGTCTGTTCTTTAGCCACGCGCAAATACTTCCTGGCGGCCTGCTTCTTTGTGCTGAGTACCCAGTCACATGCGACAGGCTACACGATAATATTGGTGCTGCCTTTTATCTTTATCCGGGAAAGGAAATACCTGCCGCTTATCCTGATCTTCTGCGCTATCCCATTAGGCATTATTGGCGGCAGAAAACTGTTCCTGGATTCGCTCGGGATTGTACCCGGGCTGGGGGAAAGGGCAGTCAGCTATACCGGCACGAGCTTTGATGCCTCAGCGCCGGTCTTCGGGCTGGCAAACCTGAAAAATATCGCCTTTGTCTTTATGTTTACAATCTATTACTTCCGTAATGGGATTGTGAAAGAAGACCGCTTTGTCTATCTATTACTGATTACCTACAGTTTAGGTGCGGCAATTCGTATTACCTTCTCCGACTTTACGATATTTGGCGGCAGGGTGGGGAACCTCTTCCTGCATACCGAGCCGCTGTTGTTCGCATTCCTTATGCTGCGAATAAGAAATATATTTTTAAACTTCGGGCTGTTGTTTGCGATTACCTCCTATTATCTTGCCTACAACACCATACTTTCCGCGCAGTCTATTCAGGGCTATAGCGTGGCACCACTGTTCAGAATGTTTGGCTAATCCCCGATGTGTCCGCTCTTAGCGGCGCGCCGGAGTGGAAATATGAACGACACAAAAGTTACTGGCGACAGTAACTTTTGTTTTTTAATAATGAAGCATTCACTGGTTAACCTGACCAGTCGTTTTATCTGGTGAGAAATTACCTTGATATTTTGATTTTATTAATGGGATGATTTGCATGTACAAATTGCTGATTCTTATCGACAGGATTTCAAACAGCGGTGGTACAGACCGTGTTGCCAGCACCCTCTCCAGCTTACTGTGCAAAGATAATTATGACGTCACGCTGTTCTCACTTGAAGAAGGCGAACCTTTTTATCCGATCGCGCCTGAAGTCAAAATCCGCTATGCCACCTCATCCGTTCGCCAGTTAAAAATATTGGAGTTTGTCCGCTTTGCGCGCAAAGAGCACCCGGATGGCATCATGATCATTTCAATGGGTAAGCTCTCCGTTCAGTCGATTCTCGCGCTGAAGCTGTTTCGCATTAAAGCCAAAATCATCTGCTGCGACCACGTCTCTATCGAAACATTCAAACCTGCTATCCGCAGGCTGAAAGTATTCTGCTATTCCCTTGCCGATAAAATCGCCGTATTGACCAACCACGATAAGCGTTACCTTGAAACGCAGTACAAGGTCAAAAACGTTCACGTGATGAGGAATATTTCGCCCTTCGCCGGAGAGCGGGAATCGGTCAGCTTCGACACGCTATTCGCACAAAAGCAAAATAAAGTGCTGGCGGTCGGACGCCTGACCTACCAGAAAAACTTTGGCCGCATGCTGGATGTCTGGAAGAAGGTCGATAAGCGGGGATGGCAGCTACAGATTGTCGGCAAAGGTGAAGAGCATGATGAGCTGCTGCAAAAAATTAAATCTACCGGCCTGGAAGAGAGCACGGAGATTGTCACGCCAAATAAGCAAATCAATGAATTTTACCGTTCTGCGGGCTTAATTATCATGACTTCCCGCTATGAAGGGCTGCCGATGGTATTGATTGAAGCGAAGGATTTTGCGCTGCCGGCGATTGCGTTTGACTGTAAAACCGGTCCGGCTGAGATCATCAAGGATGATGGCTATGTCGTCGGTTATGAGAATGACGACCTTTTTGTCCGTCATCTTAATGAGCTGATCGCTGACGGTGAAAAGCGAAAAGCCTTAGCGCAGGCGGCCTGGCGTAATTCTGAAAATTACGGCCCGACGCTGATCTTAAAGAAATGGAACGACATCCTGAATTAATAAGAAGGTAATATGTTTTCAGTACTTATTTCACTTTATAACCGGGAAAAACCCGAGAATCTTGAACAGTGCCTTCAAAGTTTACAGCAGCAGACGCTGCAAGCTGATGAGATTGTATTGGTCTATGACGGCCCGGTAGGCGATGCGCTGAAAGCCGTGGTGGAAAAGTGGATGGGATTGCTGCCGATAATCATCTTACCGCTCGAAAAGAATGTCGGTCTTGGAAAAGCGCTGAATGCCGGTCTTGACCGCTGCAC
This sequence comes from Pantoea sp. FN060301, assembly GCA_050410775.1. Taxonomy (GTDB): domain Bacteria; phylum Pseudomonadota; class Gammaproteobacteria; order Enterobacterales; family Enterobacteriaceae; genus Erwinia. The sequence goes on along the minus strand of CP191229.1, from coordinate 2,588,620 downwards.
GCACAATATTGTTGCGCGCATGGACACCGATGACATCTGCCTGCCGGAGCGCTTCGCCAGACAGATCCCCTATATGGAAGCGCATCCGGATGTGGCGCTGTTGGGCGCGGCGGTCATTGAATTTGATGAGCATGGCAAAGAGCGCCTGAAACGCCTGCCGCTCAGCAATGAAGAGATCCGTCAGTTCGCGCGAATGAAAAACCCGTTCAATCATATGTGCGTGGTGTTCCGTAAAGATAAAGTCATCGCGGCAGGCAGCTATCAGCATCACCTGTTTATGGAAGATTACAACCTGTGGCTGCGCATGATGGCGCAGGGGTATCAGGTTGCCAATCAACACGATGTGCTGATGAAAGTCCGGGCCGGCAGCGAGATGGTCAGTAAACGTCGCGGAATGACCTACATCAAAAGTGAAATGCAGCTCTATTCACTCAAGATGAAGCTGAAGCAGACCAACCTGATTAACGGCACGCTCTATTTTCTGATCCGCACCTCCACGCGCGTGATGCCGGCAAGCGTTATGCAGTTTCTCTATGAGAAAGACCGCAAAGGCTGAAGCCAGCGACGCGCTTTGAGGTATTCAGTCACCGGCAGAGCGCAAGGCATGCAGGCACGGATTCATCCCGGCCAGCTGCATGGGTTTTATGTGGCACACACCTCTGTTATGTAAAAGATAAGAAAAACAGCCCGGCTGGAAAGCACTCTGGATGAATAACCGCAATTCATTACTTAACCACGGAATTTTTTATGAAACGCAGAGATTTAATCCGGACAGCATTCTCTTCTGTTGTGGCAACGGCGGCCCTGGGCGCGTTGCCCTTACCTGCACGTAGCGAGGAGTGGGGGCAGATAAAACTGAAAAAAGTGCCCAAAGAAGCCATCCCCAAAAGCGATGTGCCTATTTTTTCTCCTGATGATGTATTTACCATGCCGGAACAGTTCTGGCAGGACTTTAAAGGCAAGCTCTATATCGGCAAAGCGGGCATGGATCCCTCTCAGCCGCAGAACATCGCCGACGTGTTTTTTAAAAACGCGCAGGGGGAAGTTGCGCTGCTTCAGCAGCCTATTATGCTGACCAGCGGGACGCTGAAAAAGTTTATAGCCGAAAAGGGCGCGCTCTGGTCGGACAGCGAATACTCCATGGCGCTCTATAACGATCGCGATGAGCAGCTCTTCTACGTACCCGATGTAAAAAACAGCGGCGTTTCTGAATTCAGCCGCCGTCTCGCTCAGCCCTCGGGCTACCAGCTTATCGGTGAGATTGCCTCCTGGGAGCATCTGCAGCAGACCCGGCCGCTATTCTCCGGTGCGAAGGTGCGTTTGCAGGGCTGGCATGCAGGATCGAATGTGGGTGGCGGCGCGTTTGTAGGCGAACTGACGCCCGCAGAGGATGACGGTGGCTACATCGCTTCGGCGGGCAAAGCGTATCACTGGCGTCGGGTAGCAGACGATCTTAACCGCCTGACGTTATTCGACTTCGGGGCGATTGCGGACGGCGAAACTGATTGCCAGTCTGCCGTGATGGCGATGTACCGCTGGGCGCAAAAAAACAATCAGAGATTGTCCATTCAGTTCCCCGCAGGCCGCTTCTTTATCTCCTCGTTTGATATTTCAGAAAAATATCTCCCCTTTTTCAGGCTGTCGGGCGCGCCGGTTAATTTTGGCTATTTCCCGTCCACCACGCTGGTCTCAGACGGCAAATCCGGTTTCATGTTCAGGGTGAATGCCCGCTGGGTTGAAATCAGCAATATCAGCTTTGATGGTCAGACAAATAAGAAACCAAACTCGCAGGGGATTTTCCATAACAGCTGCCCTGCCGGTCAGTATTTCCGGGGCTCCTGCCTGCACTTTGTTAACGTTGGCGGCGTCTCCCTCAGCCTGATCGACACGCTCGATTGTAAGGTTGATCAGTGGTATGCCAAAAAATGTACCGGCGATGTGATCAAAGCGGCCTGGTCAATGACCAAAAAAGGCAACTGGGATCACAGTACTGCCATCGAGCTGTCAAACTTTAACGTGCAATATTGCAGTAAAGGGCAGGTGCTCAATCTGCCTCGCTGTACGCAGTCGCTGATTCATAACGGCTGGATTGAACATAGTGAATTTCCCGGGGATATCTCCAACGGCCAGTGGATTGTCGATGCGCTAAGCCTTGAGGATTGTCAGAACCCGCTGAATGCACACTATTCGCGGCTGAATATGCGCCAGACTAATTTGCAATCGGGCAGCTGGATTGACAATTCCCAGAGCGGAGATGAATGGCTGAGCGCCTTTGAGCGTGGCTCAACCCGCGTGGAGTCCTGGGGGATCGCGGTCGACGGCAGCATGAAGTACAACTATCTGACTTCCCGCTTTCGCCTTGAGAATCACAGCAATCAGGAAAAGTGGTTTCTGCTCGGTAATATTCACACGCCTGACGTGGGTGACAGCTGGGAAATTGAAATACTTGGCCAGTCACAGTTCAGCAATGGTACCGACAATAATCCTCTGAAAAATGTGGTAAATGACCGCAACACCGGCGGTAAAGCGCTGATTAGTTTGCACAGAAAGGTGAAAGGCTTTGAAGGCAGCTGGCACGCCGAAGGCAGCAGTCCGATTCTTGATGTAGCCTATACCACGCCGCAGGATGCAAATACTGAGGTTTATGTAAAACTGGCGGGCTGGTTAGGCTCGGCGGGCGTGATGATGAAAACGACGGCGAAGGATCGCTTCACCACCGGGCAGTGCGCCCGCTTCGACAGCAGGATGGAAGCTAAAACCCCGCCCAAAGGCGACAGAGCGCATCGCGCTGTACGTCGTTTTTCGCTGCATAACGGCAAAGCGGGCATCGGTGCCAACGAGCAGGGCGATCTGCTGATGCAGTCGCGGCGCCTGAGCGAGGAGGAGGTCGATACTTCAAAGGCGGGCGGCTATCTCTCTGTGGTGGTCAACGGTCAGCAGGTGGCTGTGCCCTGGTTTGCCTTAAAAAAGTAATCCCGTCGCCGGGTGTAATGTCCGGCGCATCATCATAATGTCATCTTATATCACGTTGCGTCACCTCGTACTGCACCACATCAGAATGAGTACTCGCTTGATTTTTAGGATAATTACTCTTAATAATTTAGCCGGCGTAGTTAATAATATGTTGTAAAATTACAAAAAAACTTGCGGGACCCAGGGCGATTTTACTGGTTGGCAAAAAAATCTGGGGAAATCAGGGTGAGGGCGCCATGGTAAGAAGGATTCTTCGTCCGCTTAACCCCGCAAGAAAAGATCTGGAAAAAGAGGTTATCAGCTGCTCTCCCACCTGTTCTGGGTATCTGTTCCAGCGGGAAATCATGCCGGAAGAATGCTATCTGAACACGAAAATAAGAGCCGGTTGATGGATACAGTTAAGCACTGTCTGAGGCCAGAAACAGAGAGGGCAGCGGTCGCGGGCTATTGAAGGCTTTCGCTGTACCAAATTATTTGCAGGATTTTACCAACAAGCTTCAGCAGTATGGCGCTGTTATCCAGAACGGAGGATGGTTCGTTCTGGATAACGACAAGGCGATGAAGCGCAGGTCGGTCTTGCGGTTGAAAAGGAACGAGTCCTGGGTAACAAAATTACCTAAGACGTTGTCAGAGTTTTAGGGTGAATCGATGAAACTAACTTTTTTCACAATGCGATTTCCGGTCTCGTCAGAGACCTTCGTGCTCAATCAGGTCACCCATTTTATTGACAGCGGTTATGACGTGGACATTATTTCGGTCTTTCCAGGCGATCTGGTGAACCGGCATGGTGCCTTTGATCGTTATAACCTGGCCGATAAGATCCGCTATCTTCTGCCGGAAGATAAAGATACCAGTACGGAAAAGCTGAAGCAGCGGTTGCAGATTGTCCTGCCAAAAATTTTCAAGCCGGCTACGTTTAAATCCCTTAACGTAGGCCGCTATGGCGCACAATCGATTAAGCTGCTGCTGCCGGCGATTGTCGCTCATGCTAAAGAAACCATTACTGCGGATGTCTTCCTGGTGCACTTTGGATATGCAGGCGCGCTGGCGAATAAGCTTCGTGAGCTTAACGTGCTGCGCGGCAAGCAGGTCACCGTGTTCCACGGTGCTGATATTTCACGCCGGCATATCCTGGAAGAGCACAAGCAGGACTATCAGAATCTCTTCCGCCAGAGCGAACTGCTGCTGCCCATCAGCAATCTATGGAAAAATAAGCTGATTACCATGGGCTGTCCGCCAGAAAAAATTCAGGTTACCCGGATGGGTATTGAACCTGAAAAATTCAATTTCAAAGCGCGTGAGTCTCTTCACTCACCGCTGCGTATCCTGACCGTAGCGCGCCTCACCGAGAAAAAAGGTCTTAACATCGCCGTTGAGGCCTGCAAATACCTCAGGGATCGGGGCGCAAATTTTGAATACACCATTATCGGAGATGGCGATCTCGAAGGGAAGCTCAAGGAAGACATCCGTACCTGGGAGCTGGAAGGGAATGTGAAAATGGTGGGCTTTAAGCCGCAGGAAGAGATAAAACGCTATCTCGATGAAGCGGACATTTTCCTGTTACCTTCTTTAACCGCCGCCGATGGTGATATGGAGGGGATCCCCGTTGCGCTGATGGAAGCGATGGCGGTGGGGTTGCCCGTGGTGTCGAGCGATCACAGCGGTATCCCTGAGCTGATTGAAAACAATGTCTCAGGCTGGCTGGCGCCGGAAGGGGATGCGAAAGCACTGAGTGAGATCCTGCTTAAGCTTGCCAATAGCGAAGTGGACGTTGCGCCCGTAGTGCATGCCGCCAGAAGGAAAGTGGAGACGGAATTCAATCAGCATATCGCCTATCGTGAACTGGCGAGAATTCTGGAGCAGCTGGCGTAAAAGGTGCAAAAAGCAGGCTGCATGGCTGTTTGGTGCAGGGGCGCGGATGTAATACCCGGCGCGCTTTATTAACACCAAACGCAGGATTCTGCGGGTGAAAATGCAAAGGGCCATCAAGCTGTTGGCCTTTCTTTTCATTTAGCGTGCGCTGATTCTGTCTTCCCGCATCCATACTTCATTAACGTGGTGACAGGCATTGTCTTTATACCTTATGCAAGGTAGTCAGTCGCGGGCGGGGCAGTATTATGCGGGTTGTCAGCCAGGATAATCTTTATATTATGACCGGGTGCTACAGTCGTTAGCTCTGGACGTAAAAATCAAGGCGAAACAAAAGGTAACCGCGCAGGCGGTTGCCTTTTTTTATTTTGACCTGTTGACTGTCTGAGGCGATAAAACCGGATAGATTCAGGCGGCAAAACGTCGACATTTATTAGCAGATATTAATTCCAGCGTGTCATTTTAAGACAATGCGACTGGTGGGCATAGCGGGTAATTAAGGGGCATCAACGGCGGATTTTCAGATTAAGATTATACTTGCTAATCATTTCTTTAATGCATAATCGTGGAACGCTTATTACTTCATTTAGATGGAAAAAATATGACCAAGCTTAAAGCAGTTATCCCCGTTGCGGGTCTGGGTATGCACATGCTCCCTGCTACAAAAGCCATTCCTAAAGAGATGCTGCCTGTTGTGGATAAGCCGATGATTCAGTACATCATCGACGAATGCGTGGCGGCAGGTATCAAGGAAATTGTTCTGGTCACTCATGCTTCCAAAAACGCCGTTGAAAACCACTTCGATACCTCGTATGAACTGGAAGCGCTGCTGGAAGCGCGCGTTAAGCGTTCACTGCTAAGTGAAGTTCAGTCAATTTGTCCGCCGGGCGTGACTATTATGAACGTTCGCCAGCCGCAGCCGCTGGGCCTGGCTGACTCCATCCTCTGTGCACGCCCGATGCTGCACGATGAAGCTTTTGTGGTCCTGCTGCCGGATGTGCTGCTGGATGACTCAACCGCCGATCCGCTGCGCTATAACCTTGCCGCGATGGTGGCCCGCTTTGAAGAAACTGGCCGCAGCCAGGTACTGGCTCACCATATGCCAGAGGCCGACCTGAGTGAATACTCGGTGATCAAAACTCGTGAAGTGATGGATAATCCAGGTCAGATTAGTGAGATTGTCGACTTCGTGGAAAAACCTGAAAATCCACAGACGCTTGATTCTGACCTCGCTGCCGTGGGACGCTATGTGCTCTCTGCGGATATCTGGACAGAGCTGGAAAATCTGGAGCCGGGCGCATGGGGCCGCTATCAGTTGACCGATGCTATTGCGAGCCTGGCGAAAAAACAGCCGGTCGATGCGCACCAGATCTCCGGCGCCAGCTTTGACTGTGGACGCAAGCTGGGGTATATGAAAGCGTTCGTTTCCTGGGGACTGCGTAACAATGCCCAGGGCCGCGAATTCCGCGATGCGATCAAAACCATCCTGGCAAAATAATCTGTCATTCGATCATGGCCGCGCCGCTGCGCGTGGTAGCAAGGAGTCAACATGGCTATTTTAGTTACGGGCGGAGCGGGCTACATCGGCTCTCACACGGTGCTGACGCTGCTTGAGCGCGGCGACGACGTTGTGGTACTGGATAACCTGAGTAACGCTTCACGGGAATCCCTCAGCCGGGTAGAGAAACTGACAGGTAAAACGGCCACCTTCTGCGAAGGCGACATCCTGGATCGTGCCTGCCTGCGCGATCTTTTCACGCAGCATGATATTTCAGCGGTCATTCACTTCGCCGGCCTGAAGGCGGTAGGGGAGTCGACCCGTATTCCACTGGCTTACTATCAGAATAACGTTACCGGTACGCTGGTGCTGCTGGAAGAGATGCGCGCCGCCGGCGTCAATCAGTTTATCTTTAGTTCATCCGCGACGGTGTATGGTGCTGATGCGCCGGTGCCTTATGTGGAAACCACGCCTATCGGCGGGACGACCAGCCCTTATGGCACCTCGAAACTGATGGTTGAATTTATCCTGCGTGATTACGCGAAAGCGAACCCGGAGTTCAAGGCTATCGCGCTGCGTTACTTCAATCCGGTTGGGGCGCACGAATCAGGTGAGATTGGTGAAGATCCTAACGGTATCCCTAATAACCTGCTGCCTTATATTGCGCAGGTGGCGATTGGCCGTCTGGAGAAGCTCGGTATCTTTGGTGGTGATTACCCAACCAAAGATGGCACCGGCGAGCGTGACTATATCCACGTCATGGATCTGGCTGAAGGGCATCTCAAGGCGCTGGATCACATTGACGCCATCACCGGCTATAAAGCCTATAACCTGGGGGCGGGCGTAGGCTATTCCGTGCTGGAGATGGTAAAGGCGTTTGAGAAAGCGGCTGGTAAAGATATCCCCTACCAGATCTCTCCGCGCCGTGATGGCGATCTCGCTGCGTTCTGGGCCGACGCCTCACTGGCGGACAAAGAGCTGAACTGGCGCGTCTCCCGCGGCATCGATGAGATGATGCGGGATACCTGGAACTGGCAGAGCAAGAACCCGAACGGGTATCGTTAACGCTCCTGCTTTACTATCAAACTCCCGTGAGGGAGTTTTTTAGTTTTGGGGGGTGGGTGAAATGTGAGCATCAAAAGGATTCAGATAAAAAATTGCCTTAAAACGGTGAATTACGGCGGGTCAGCATGAGAATCAGTTCAGATTTTGCTATCATTTCCTGCCGTTAGGTATAGTCATCAAGACCATCTAAGCCTTTAAGGTTTTTGGACAAAATAGCATAAATGCTTACCCGTAACTGGTAACGATAGCCAGGGGCGGTAGCGTGGCTAAAATGATGACATTCTTACCAGCGATCGCATTCCGTAGACTTTTTGCGTGTAGAAGACAAACAGCTATGGTGTCGCTTACAAGCTTAAAAAAAGCTGAGCGCGCCCCAATCTTATCGATTTTCAGTCGGAAACAGTTAAAAGATCATGACAAATGATGTCCTGTTGTTCTGTACTGGGGCTGAATTAATTACTCGAGGTCAATAAGTGAAAATTTTGATTACTGGAGGAGCTGGATTCATCGGTTCAGCCCTGATAAGACATATAATAGGCGATACGTCGCATCATGTCTTGAATGTGGATAAACTAACTTATGCAGGGAACCTCGAATCACTCCTTTCAGTTTCAAAAAACAGTCGCTATTCCTTTAGTCAAACAGATATTTGCGACCGGGAAAAGATGTGGGATCTATTTGCTAAATTCCAACCTGACGCCGTAATGCATTTAGCTGCTGAAAGCCATGTTGACCGTTCTATAAGTGGTCCAGCAGATTTTATTGAAACAAATATAATGGGGACCTATTCGTTGTTGGAAGTAGCGAAAAAATGGCACAATTCCCTTAAAGGAGATTTAAAAAATAATTTCCGCTTTCACCACATTTCGACAGATGAAGTTTATGGCGATCTTCCTCATCCAGATGAAGTTCCTGATGATGAAGAGCTACCTTTGTTTACTGAAAAGACCGCTTATGCACCCAGCAGCCCTTATTCAGCCTCGAAGGCAGCAAGTGACCATCTCGTAAGAGCATGGCACCGTACATATAATTTACCGATACTCATTACTAATTGTTCAAATAATTATGGCCCATATCACTTTCCTGAAAAGCTGATTCCACTAGTAATACTCAATGCACTGGAAGGTAAATCGATACCCATTTATGGCAAGGGAGATCAAATCAGGGACTGGCTGTACGTCGAAGATCACGCACGAGCTCTTCTTAAAGTGGTGACTGATGGGCAAATTGGGGATACTTACAATATTGGTGGTTATAACGAAAAAAGCAATATTACTGTTGTTAGGGAAATCTGCTCTCATTTGGATCGGCTTAAACCTAAATTACAAGGTCGTTATGAAGATCAGATTACTTATATAGCAGACCGGCCCGGGCATGACAGAAGGTATGCCATTAATGCCGAAAAAATAAAGCGGGATTTAGATTGGGCACCTTTGGAAAGTTTTGAAACAGGCATAAAAAAAACCGTTGAATGGTACCTTAAGAATGACGAGTGGGTAAAGAATGTCAAAACAGGGGCCTATCAAAACTGGATTAACAATAATTATCTGGATCGCTGATCTCTCGGCCCAAACGCCGCTTTACAGAATAAATAGATTATAAATGGAGAATATAAAGATGAATCGCAAAGGAATTATTTTGGCTGGTGGGTCAGGAACCCGACTTTATCCCGTAACTATGTCGGTCAGCAAGCAGTTACTTCCTGTTTATGATAAGCCCATGATTTATTATCCATTAAGTACATTAATGCTTGCCGGCATTAAAGAAATTCTTATTATTAGCACCCCTCAAGATACACCACGGTTTGAACAACTCTTTGGTGATGGTAGTCAGTGGGGGCTATCTCTTCACTATAAAGTACAAGAAAAACCTGATGGCCTTGCTCAGGCTTTCATTATAGGTGAAGATTTTATAGGAAAGGATAACGTTGCTTTAATTCTTGGGGATAATATTTTTTATGGGCACGATTTGCCCCATGAGTTAGATAATGCCGTTAACCAGGAAAAAGGCGCTACCGTATTTGCTTATCATGTTAACGATCCGGAACGCTATGGCGTCGTAGAATTTGATAAAGAAGGTAAAGCATTATCTCTGGAAGAAAAACCTAAAAAGCCAAAAAGCAATTATGCGGTGACCGGGCTCTATTTTTATGATAATAAAGTTATCGAAATCGCCAAATCGCTCAAACCTTCAGCTCGGGGCGAGTATGAAATAACTGATATAAATAATATTTACCTTGAGCGGGGCGATCTGTCAGTAGCTATAATGGGAAGAGGTTACGCCTGGTTAGATACAGGAACGCATGAAAGTTTGATTGAAGCTGGTAAATTTATACAGACGCTTGAAACCAGGCAAGGACTCAAAGTTTCTTGTCCGGAAGAAATTGCATTTCGCAAAGGATTTATTGACGCGACTCAGGTTCGCAAGCTAGCAAAGCCTCTCATAAAGAACGATTATGGTAAGTATTTAATGAAAATGATCAAAGATTATAATTAAACCCTGATCGCTAAGTTGGCTTGTTATCCAGTCATAAATATTCAAAAGAGTATTGATTAATGTCTAGTGAAAATAAAATTATCACCCTCTTTGGTATGGGCGGTTTTATTGGCTCAGCGGCACACGAGATGCTTTTAGAAGAGCAATTTACCGTTGAACGTGGAGACTGGGAGATCAAAGATTTCAATCAAAAAAATCTTGGGATCGTCATTATTACCTGTGGCGTTGGAGATTGCCAAAGAGTTGAAGATGTTATTTATTCACATGTAGATATAGTCAGAAATATAATTAATACTGCAAGATATGAAAAAATAATTTATTTGTCATCAACGCGCGTTTATCTTCATAATGACCACTCCCGAACTGATGCTTCATTAACGTTGGATCCACAGGACAGTCGGGTTCTGTTCAATCAGGTTAAATTACTAGCTGAAACTATAATCAAAGCTCAAAGTAAACCTTTTCTCATCCTTAGGCCATCTAACGTCTATGGTAAAGCATTTAACAGTAAATTATTTTTACCCTCTCTTGTCCGTGATGCAATAAAAAATAAAGTAATAAATATGTACGTATCTCCTGATTATAGTAAAGATTATGTTTATTGCGGCGATGTTTGTCGTACTATAGTTGCTGGTGTTAAGTTTGATATTACAGGGGTATATAATGTAGCCTCTGGTGAAAACTTTCCGGCAGGAGAAATCGCCTCAATATTGGAAGATAAAACCGGAACAGAAGTCATCTGGCATAAAAATAATGTGGCCGATTATTTTCCTATAATTGATACAAAGGACAGTAACAACGTGTTTGGCTTTAAGCCTGTGCGGGTTAATGAAATGCTGGCTGAAATGGTTAATGATTTTACAAATGAATTCAATAATTAATAGGCTGGAGCGTTTCAACAACGTTATCGTAGGGTTAGGAAGTAATCTTATCGGGAATATGATACTTTTCTTAACTACCATGTATATTACCAATAATGTGACGGAAGATGTATATGGGCAATTTAGGTTAGTATTTGCGTTTGTTTCCATTTTAGTAATAGCATTGATGATGGGGCGGGATAGCTCCATATTATATTTTTACCAAAAAGAAAAAAACGATAAGGTTATTCTTGAAGAGTCATTTAGTGGAATAATTCTCGTTGTAATTGGCTGTGGGCTTTTATATATTTTTGATGTTTTTTTTATAAAATACGTGCTTAGTAATAAAGTGAGTGTTGAAAATTATCATCTCTCATTACTCATGTTACCATTATGGGCGGCTTATAATTTATTAACACCCGTAGTTAGAGTTAAGGGATTTATAAATTCAAGCTTCATTCTTTCTAATTTATTACAAAGATTTTTACGCTTTCCATTTCTTTTCCTTTTTATTTATGCGGGCTATAATAATTTCAGGGGATTAGCATGGAGTATGATCTTGTCCCAGGGGATACTTCTTGTCATACTGGTTATGTATCTCATGCGTACTTTGACGTGGCATTCTCCACAGATGACATCCTTTTTTACAAGGTTTGGTTATTCATTTAGTCTTGGTATGAATGCTATTATGCTTTCTGTTGCCGGAAAAATAGATGTACTTCTGTTAGGAAAGCTATCCACCACTTCTGATGTTGCTATCTACGACATTGTTACTTCACTGGCGATAGTTACGCTTTTCCCTTATATTGCATTGACGAAAAGTTTTGAACCAAAACTTTATGGGTATTTTGATAACGCTAAAATCCAACTGCCATATCGGAATAATATCTCTCTTTCTTTTACTTTATCAGTATTTGCTGGGTTATTTTTCATTCTTTTTGGACATGAAATTCTTTCTGTTTTTGGAAACGCATATGCAAGAGGAACAGTAGCTCTGATGCTGTTAGCCGCTATTTATACAGCTGTGAGTTGTTGGGGGGCCGTTAGTGAATGGATGACGATGAATGGATATGCAAAATATAACTTTATTATATTGATGTCATGTGGAGTTATTAACATTTCATTATGTTATATTTTGATCCCCCTCTGGGGGCTAATAGGCGCTACTATTGCATTAGGTATTTCATTAATTAGTTCAAAACTTGCAGCATTTGTCTTTATACAGGCAAAACATTCAGCAATAAAGCTTGTGGCGAACATACAGCAAATTATAATTTTTATTATAACCACGGCTGCTGCAGGCTATTATAGCGATAGTAATTTCACATTAAAAGTTATTGTTTATATCTTATTAATGGTTGCTATTTGCATTAGTCAAAAAACGATAAGAATAAAAATTTCAGGTATCCTTAATAGGGGCGTTAAGTGATTGTATATATTTTCGCTTATATGATATTTATCATGATATTTTTCGCCGGCACGGTACGCACCGTTCGTCCTTACGAAAAAGTCATATTATTATTAGCATGTTTCCTGACGTGGGTTATAGTTGCTTTTAGCCAGTCTGTCGGGCCTGATTATGAATCATACAAGTTTATGTATGATAGGCTTAATGAAAGCTTTTACAAGCAAGAGTATTTCTTTCGTTTATTTGCCTCAATCTTTATTAATTTAGAATTACCCTATGCCTGGTTCTACTTTAGCATTACTTCATTTTATCTTTTATTTATATTCTATGCATTTTATCAATACAGGAACTTTACCGCTTTAAATTTCCTGATGTTTATTGTTATGCCGTATGGTTTGATAGAAGGTGGATTTAATTACATTCGCCAAAATGTCGCTTTAGGTATCTTTTATTTTTCACTCGTAGCATTAAGTGATAAGAAATGGCTTAAGTATTTCATTCTAAATATTTGTGGGGCGCTGTTTCATAAATCAGCATTCGTACTCCTACCGCTATACTTTATCCTCAGGAAACGTTGGAAATCAAAGATATGTGTGATGATCTTCTTAATGTCGCTCTGTTTTACAATAATTCTGGGTATTCCTGCTGTTAAGACGTCACTCATATACTTAATTAGTCTCTTACCCTTTTATGGTAGTACCTATGCCGATTTCAGGGATGGCGCGTTTCTTCAGGGATTAAGTTTGAAAGGGGTGGCTAGTTATATTTACCAAATGATACCTTTGCTACTGCTCACATTATACAAAGAAAGGGTTATCTATACTAAAATTGAAAATGTTCTTTTTAATGTGACATTTCTTTCTTTTATTACGCTGACTTTTGCTGTGGAGCTTAGAATATTCCTCCGTCTTGAATATTACTTTGTGTTTGCTAAAGTCTTTACCATCCCCTTATTATTGCGTTTATGCAATGATACCAGAAGCAGAACAATATGGTTCCTTATTATGATTGCATGGTTTTCATTATATCTGGGTGCATTATATCTTACAGGTGTTGAGAAAAATTTAATTCCCTATCGCTCCGTGCTTGGTTTTGAGGTTTATTAATGGCTTCAGATAAAAAATTACTGCTTATTTGCCCACGTTTTTTTGGTTATGAAAAGGAAATTGTAAAACAGGCTGCTATATCTGGGTGGGATGTGACATTTATTGATACACGACCTGCTAACAGTTTCTTTATAAAGGCTATGCTAAGGTTGGGGGCAGAGTGGATTATCAACAGAAAAATAAAAAAACACCATAAATATATCCTTAGCCTACTGAAAAAAGGCAACTTTAGTAAAGCTCTATTTATAAACCCCGAAGGCTTTCGCGAGAGCTTTTTTACTGAAACTCTCCATGCGGCGCCCAAAACTGAGCGTATCCTTTATGTATGGGACTCTATGTTAAATAAGCCTTTGATAAAACCACTTCTCGGTTATTTTACAAAGGTATATACTTTTGACAGAGAAGATGCAGCCTCTTTTGAAAATATGCATTTTTTACCTCTATTTTATACAGAGCGTTATGCATTGAGTAAAAATTATATTGAGGAGGGTGCGTTTGATAAAAGTTATGATATGAGTTTTATCGGAACTGTCCATAGTCAAAGAATGGCAATTGTTGAAAAAATCAGTTCGGATTGTATCAAGCTGAAATTAAATTTTTATCGTTATTTATATATACAAAGTCGTATTATTTTTTGGTTTAGAAAACTCACTGACATCAAATATGCGCGCTATCATATTAAGGACTTCAATTTCGTCCCGCTGACTCAACAGCAAGTTACAGATATCGTCATGAAGTCTATAGCAGTTTTAGATATTGAACATCATAAGCAAAAAGGACTTACAATGAGGACATTTGAAGTTCTTGGTTCAGGACGAAAATTGGTCACTACTAATGCTGACATAATTAACTACGATATCTATCATCCGCAAAATGTTTTAATAATCGATCGTAAGGAACCTGTAGTCAATCCTGAATTTTTTTCATCTCCTTTTTATCAATATCCTGATAATACCATCGAAAAATATTCTCTTTCTAACTGGTTAAAAGTTTTACTTTCCTGAGAGTAGCATGTATGGCATTTGCACCTGAAAAAATTGATATTTTGACTGTAGGATATTATGCGGACTTTTCTCGATTTTTTTATCTGATTGAGAAAAGCACTCAAAAAACAAACAATAATGCAAAATTTTTTCATATCAACCTGCACTTAAGCGGTCAGATATACTCTAAAATACATAAGCAGTCATCATTTTATTTACCCTACCATTCTCGAAAAATATGTTCTGATATTAATAATGATGATGAAAAAAGGTTTTTTCGTCAATTCATCTCTTATCATCTTACGCTTGTTCCTGGCATCAATGAAGATAAACTGGTAAGTCAGGCAAAAAAATATTACCACTTTTTGGAAAGTTATCTTGAATCCGCACAACCACGCCTGATTCTGCTAAGTGGTGATTCCAGAATGCCAGCCGAAATCATAAAGTATCTGGCCAATAAAATGGCTATAAAGATAATGTATTTCGAACAGGCTCCATTAGGCAGAACGATTCTTGATTCTGAGGGCGTAAATGCCAATTGCTCATTCAGAAATCTTGAGGGTTTTAACAGGCAGGGTGATGATCCTTATCCTGTAGTGTTTACCAGAAGAGAGAAATGGAAAGGTTATAAAAAATATAGAGCTGTTGATATTATAATTGAAAAATTCCTGCCCAGACTGCAACCTATTGAACATTTAAGACCTAAACGTAATATTGTAGATGATAGTATTTACAAAGCTGCGCAAGGAAAAAGTATTTCGGCCCAAGACATTAATGGTAAAAAACATTATCTACTCGTGCTTCAGGTGCCAGATGATGTAAATATGATTTATCACAGCCCCTGGTTCAGTAATCATAATGATATAGTCCAGGCTGTGCATCAATCCCTACCAGAAAATGCTATCCTTATCGTTAGAGAGCACCCACTTTATAAGCGACTTTATGAGAAGGCACTATACCACTACATCATAAATTCTGACTCAATCATTTTAGATCAATCACTATCTTTGCAGCAGGCCATCTCCGACTGCCATGTCGTAGTAGTAAACAATTCAACCGTTGGCCTGGAGTCAATTGAATTAGGCAAGCCAGTAGTAGTGTTAGGCAACGCTTACTATGATCGTTCAAAATTTTGTATAAAATATGATGGTAAAAATCTTAAAGGTCTGCTTGAGCAAGCATATGAAGTTAATCTGGATGAAGGCCAGGAACGTTTGGGTTATTTGAGTTATTTATTTAATAAAAAGTTTATTGAAGGACATTTTCGCGATCTTAACGGACCTGCACCCGATAACATTTCCCGATGGATTATAGAACATGCTTTTTAAACTATTTTGGATTACACGAGCACTTGTCTATAAAATTCTTCTTTTTAAAAAGCTGGGTTTTATTTCTTATATTGGTAGACCACTTTTTTTTACTGGCCTTCGCCGGGTGAGTGCCGGGAAGCGTTTTCGGCTTTATCCACATTGGCGAATAGAAGTGCTTCAGCATGGTTCGATTAAAATTGGTGAGGATGTATCGGCAGGACAAGGACTCCATCTTGTTGCTTTGGCAACAGAGCTTCGCATAGGCCGCGGAACAGTTATTTCGACTAACGTTCTGATCACTAATTCTGACCATGACTATAAAGAGCTTGGCGTACCCATTTATAAACAGCCTATGATAAATAAAGTCACTAAGATAGGTGATAATTGCTTCATAGGCGCGGGCGCAAAAATTTTAGCCGGAACACAACTGGGTAATCAATGTATTGTGGGAGCTAATGCAGTAGTAAAAGGAAATTTTCCTGATTTTTGCGTTATAGCTGGTAATCCTGCTAGAGTCATAAAACGCTTCGATGTTGAATCGCAGCGATGGTTAAACCTTCCTGATTAAAAATGAGTCTGTTTAATTATGAAAGTCATTGAAAACGAAATTCCCGGTCTAAAAATCATTCAACCTAAGATTTTTGGTGATGATAGAGGTTTTTTCCTGGAGACTTACCATAGGAATCGTTACAAAGATATTTTAGAAACCGATCTGGAATTTGTTCAGGATAATTATTCACGCTCACAAAAGAATGTGCTTCGTGGAATGCATTTCCAGTTGAAACACCCGCAAGGGAAGCTGGTCCGTGTAGTTAGAGGGTCGGTGTTTGATGTTGCGGTCGATCTTAGAAAAGATTCTGCAACTTTCGGAAAATGGGAAGGCGTTACTTTAACTGAAGAAAATAAGATGCAGTTTTGGGTGCCACCAGGTTTTGCACATGGTTTCATCGTGTTATCAGATACGGCAGATTTTGAATATAAATGTACTGATTTTTACCATCCCGAAGATGAGGGCTGTCTGATATGGAATGACAGCGAGATCGGCATACGCTGGCCAAATAACAGCCCGATTTTGTCTGAAAAAGATGCAAAAGGGCTTCCTCTTAAAGATTTGTTAATGGGTGCTATAGGTTAAATCCGGTAGCTCTCGAATTTAATTCTGCGTTAACATGCTGTCATTCAGTGACCCTGGTGTCATTGGTTACTAATCCCACAGACAGGAGTATGTAATGTCCAAGCAACAGATCGGCGTTGTAGGTATGGCTGTAATGGGCCGTAATCTGGCTCTCAATATTGAGAGCCGCGGCTATTCAGTCTCTATCTTTAACCGCTCGCGTGAGAAAACGGATGAAGTCGTTGCAGAGAATCCAGGTAAAAAACTGGTTCCTCATTACAGCATCGAGGAGTTTGTTGATTCTCTTGAGAAGCCACGCCGTATCCTGCTGATGGTGCAGGCTGGTGAAGCTACAGACAAAACTATTGCCTCATTGACTCCACACCTTGATAAAGGCGATATCCTGATTGATGGTGGCAACACCTTCTACAAAGATACTATTCGTCGTAACCGCGAGTTGTCAGAGCAGGGCTTCAACTTTATCGGCACTGGCGTATCCGGTGGCGAAGAGGGTGCACTTAAAGGTCCTTCCATCATGCCTGGCGGTCAGAAAGAAGCTTATGAGCTGGTCGCCCCAATCCTTAATGAGATTGCTGCGCGTGCTGAAGGTGAAGCCTGCGTAGCTTATATGGGACCAGATGGTGCTGGTCACTATGTGAAGATGGTACACAATGGCATTGAGTATGGCGACATGCAGCTGATTGCTGAAGCTTACTCCCTGCTGAAAAATGCTCTGAACCTGAGCAATGAAGAGCTGGCTAAAACTTTTAGTGAGTGGAACGAAGGCGAGCTGAGTAGCTACCTGATCGATATCACCAAGGATATCTTCACGAAAAAAGATGAAGATGGTAACTACCTGGTCGATGTGATCCTGGATGAAGCAGCCAATAAAGGTACCGGTAAATGGACCAGCCAGAGTTCTCTGGATCTTGGTGAACCGCTGTCACTGATCACTGAGTCTGTATTTGCCCGTTATCTTTCCTCACTAAAAACTCAGCGCGTTGCAGCTTCTAAGGTTCTTAGCGGTCCGCAGGTTAAAACTATCAGCGGTGAGAAAGACGAATTTGTTGAGAAAGTGCGCCGTGCCCTTTACCTCGGAAAAATCGTTTCTTATGCTCAGGGCTTCTCTCAGCTGAAAGCTGCTTCTGACGAGAACAACTGGGATCTGCACTACGGTGAGATTGCTAAAATCTTCCGTGCTGGCTGCATTATTCGTGCCCAGTTCCTGCAGAAAATCACCGACGCATATGCAGATGATGCAAACATCGCTAACCTGCTGCTGGCGCCGTATTTCAAAAACATTGCGGACGAATACCAGCAGGCGCTGCGTGACGTGGTTGCCTATGCGGTACAGAATGGCATCCCGACGCCAACCTTCTCTGCGGCTATCGCTTACTACGACAGCTACCGTTCAGCGGTACTGCCAGCGAACCTGATTCAGGCTCAGCGTGATTACTTCGGCGCGCATACTTATAAGCGTACTGATAAAGAAGGTGTCTTCCATACTGAGTGGCTGGATTAATCTTAGTTTGCTTAAAAAAACCTCCCTTTGGGAGGTTTTTTATTGGATTCAGATAACGCTTTATTCATCTTTTTGTTATTGTTTTCCCCGGCGTTTATCATTCCACTTTTAAATATTAAGTTGGGTATACCAGAAACATGACTCAAGAAAATAAGACAACGACGGATCAGTCTTTACTTCGTCAGACTTTTTATAACAATGATGATGAGCTTGACCTGCTTGATGTGGTGGCTCAATTGTGGAAAGGCAAAAAAACGGTTGTGGTGACTGTAATTATTTTTCTTTTGCTGGCCGTAGCTTACCTGTTCATCGCCAAAGAAAAATGGACATCGCAAACGATTGTAACTCAGCCCAGCGCAGGGCAGGTAGCCAACTATAACGCCGCGCTTAATGTGCTTTACTCCCAATTTCCGCAAGATAAACCAGGTCTGGCTGAACTACAGCACCAGCTTTTTGGGCGTTTTAGTTCATCCCTTTATGCGCTTTCAGGCTCGTTACAAAACCTGGAAGAACCGTTAGAGTTAAAGGTTGAGCCCGTTACAGCTGGACAGACAGAACCGCTGCGCGTAACGTTTAGTGCGCAAACCGCTAAGGAAGCGCAGGCGCAGGTAACGCACTTTATTAAAATCGTTAATGATGAAGTGGTTGATGATTATGGTGCAGACATCAAACGCAGCATGGAAGTTAAATCCCGTGAACTGAGCGACTCGCTGAATTCACAGATGAAGGTTGCCCAGGATAAAAAAGAGCAGCGTATTGAAGCATTGAAGCAGGCGCTTAAAGTAGCGGAAGCATCCGGCGTCGTGAATTCACAGCTGACTCAGGCGGAGTTTTTATCAGATGATACGCTCTATCTGTTAGGGACTAAATCGCTAAATGCTGCCATAACCAATGAAGCAACGCGCCCCTTACCGCTGGACGAAAAGTATTATGCCACGCAGCGGGCATTGCGTTCGATTCAGGATCTGAGAATACAGGTGGATAACCTGCAATCCTTCCGCTATATCATGCAGCCGGATTTGCCTTTACGTCGCGATAGCCCGAAACGGGGTCTGACGTTAGTACTCGCTGTGTTATTTGGCGGGGTTATCGGCTCAGCGATTGTACTGGGACGCAATATTGCACGCAGGTATCGCGAGAATCACTAAGCATCATACTTTCAAAAAGCCCGGCAACTGCCGGGTTTTTTGTTTTTGTTACTACGCTTCCCAGCATGCTATTCAGCTATTCTCACCAATTATCGAGCGCTGCCTTCTGACGGCAGGCGAATTCAGTGCCAAAGGGCTACTTGGGGTACCGTTATAAATGCGTACGGTATAGTTATCTGGGCTGTAAGGTGAGTAATCGTATTCATGAGCTTCTGAAAAAGCATTGAACCCTGCCAGCTTGCAGCATATTCAGCAACAGCGATTTTCAAAGACAAAGGATAGTCATATGGTGCGCGTTTAAACTCAGCCATTATTACGTTCTCCGGAATTAAGTCGGAAGAGTGTCAACACTATTCAGGACGGGTCAACCATACTAAAAAAGCCTGCATCAGCAGGCTTTTTTATTTATAACGCTATGCCCATCACTCGGGACGCAATGGAGCTGGGGCTGGCTTGACCGTGGCAGGCTTCAGACCAAATATCGTAGAGAGCACCTTACTCCGCTTCACCATAAAGTAGAGGAGCAGGCTGCAGCCTAAGCCAATCACCGTGATCGTTGCCACATAGCTGAGGGAGAAGGCTCTCCCCAGCCATGTATCAGCGTACCAGGAGAAAAAGATCACCACAGGATAGTGCATGATATAGACCACCAGCGCGGAATCCACGACCAGCTTTACGGTTTTACTCTCTTTAATCGACATTTTTTCAAAGAAAAACACCAGCCAGAAAGAGAAAAGCACGGAGAAGACGCTGGCAATCAGGACCGGAATATATTTCATTACCCCTTCAATCTGACGATCCAGAATGATGTAAAAAGAGAGGTACGTAAGCAGGCCAAAGGGAAGCAGAAGCCAGGATTTGAGGATGATGCTGGTTTTTATCTCTGGAATTTTGTCCCGGTTGACATAGAGCGCATAGCCCGCGACATAGTAGATAAAGAAGCGCGCTGTTACTGGCAGCAGTGCCACTAATTCGCCCATATCTTTCACCACATACTTCACCGCAAAGAAGAAGTTACAGGCGATGATGATTGCGGTGACTATCACGGGAAGAGGGAGCCTGCGAAACAGTGCCGAAATCTTCTCACACCAACTTACCGGCACAATTAGCGACATAATTGTCAGCGATACCAGGAACCACAAATGGTGCAGGTAGCCCCATGAGTGCAGCAATCCGGTGTGGGTGATCTGCTCACCGCCGATAAAGGAAGTGATAAGGTACATAACCGGCGGAATAAAGGCGAATGCGCCCACCAGCGGTAGCAAAACGCGCTTCTTCCTGTTATCGATAAAGAAATCCTTCCCTTTACGCAGAATCACCATGGCCGAGAACATACCGGAGAGGAAGAAAAACGCCTCCATCCGGAAAGTATGGACAAATTCAATCAGCGATGAAAAAGCGATCGATTCATTTTTGTTAGCGATATAGTACCAGCTATTATTATTACCCGGCAGGCTTCTTGCTGCATGGTAAAGCACCCCCTCAAGGATTAGTATGGCCCGTAGAAAGTCGAGGCCTATATTTCTTCTGGCTAAAAAAGGTGAGGTTTCCATAGTATTGCCTTAAATATATAAAGAGCTGTTTTTTGTTAATACTTGTGTCCGGTACCGCATCATCGCTTTCGCCCAAGCGAATCCGACACGCGAATTTACGCAAAGTATATTTCTTCTGCTAGGTGCAGAGGATCATAACACTCTTGTCAGCAAGGATTTACGAGCAGGAATGAAATTCAGACAATACCTCAGGTTGTTACTTAATGATTATTATCGTTATAAAAGCCGCTATTGCATTTTAGGTTTTTGGTATACGTCTTTATCTGAATTTATAAAAGTTATCTTTTTAATAAATTGGATCGGGTTGATTTGTTCCGTTGATAGTGAATAGTTAATAAAAACACCCCATTACGTTTACCTGTGTGGTTTTTTTACGGTGTAATAAGCGCCATTAACCCTTGTTTTCAGCGCGCTACGACCGGATAACTGTTCTAATGTTACACTTATGTGAATTATATGTTTCTTTTTTTGGCGGGCGGATTTTCAGCGGATTCTTATCACCTGGGTTGCCAGTACAGCCTGATTTATGCAGCATTCTGATGGGGCATGAGCATCGTCACTTCCTGCTAAAGCCGGTGTGACAGAAGTAAATCCAGGAATTTGATTATTTTACCAGGCAGTGCCATGTGTTACTGTTTTATTTTGAAATAGACAAGGTTTTATACTGGCACTATTTTAAACATCAGCTTTAAATTTCACTTTTATCAAAGGCTTTTTATGTTCGTATATATCATGTTTTCTTTAATCGCTCTGATGCCTTTCGTTTCGCAGGCGAAAAATAGTGATGATAAAGTGATTATCGAAGCTTATGGCGGTTCGAGTACGGCGGGCGTAGTAGCGGTCAGGAAGCCGGATGGCAGGCTGACCAATGTGATCGCCGAGCATAATGAAATGCGTTTCCTCAGCGATTTTCTGCAGAAGAAATATGGTAAAGAGATAGTGGTCGTTAATAAAGGCAAGCCCTCCGCTCAGGCAATCGAGTTACTCTACGGGACTTACAGATATAAAAATAACGAAAGATGGGCCGATGAGATGAAAAAATCCAGGGCAAAAATTATCATCCTGAATTTTGCCACCAATGATGCCCGCCACTTTCATTTTAAAGATGTTAAACCCAGCTACGTGTTGAGTCCTGAACAGTATGAGGGTGTGATGAGCCAGCTGGTGACCATCGCACGTAAAAACGGCAAGGAAGTGATACTACAGGAGCCTCACCCGCTGTGTGGTAAAGCCGAGAGCTGGAATGTCTCACCTTTCAATGCCCGCCTGGACTCACTGGCGAAAACGTTGTCAGTGCCGCTGGTTAAGCAATATCAGCGCATCCAGGCTATGCCGGACTGGCAAAAAATGATGTCACCTGACTGTATCCATCCTTCCAGTGAGCTTTATAAAATCAAAGCGGAAGAGTCATATAAAGTTATTGACGAAAACTTCACCGCGCTGATAGCGAAAAACTGAGCGTCAGAGAGGAGCAGTGCTTAATATGCAGAGGGCAGGGAAAGGGCAGGTTTGTCGCGCAGGATAGGCGATGCGCGTTAGCTACACCACGTTTTTCCCCCATAAAAAAGGCCGGTTTCCCGGCCTTGTAGACGAACCAGGCTACTTATGACGCTGGCGAAGATTATTGATCACGTGGCTGAGATCAAGCTCCTGATCCTGAAGCAGCACCAGCAGGTGATAGATCAGATCGGAAGCTTCGTTGGTCAGCTCTTCGCGGTCGTTTACCGTGGCCGCCAGTGCAGTCTCCACGCCTTCCTCACCCACTTTCTGGGCGATGCGTTTCGTTCCGCTGGCATAGAGGCTGGCGGTATAGGAACTCTTCGGATCGGCATGTTTACGTTCCGCCAGCAGCTGTTCCAGCTGATACAGGAACGTCCACTCGGGAACCGCTGGCGAAAAGCAGCTTGAGGTGCCCAGATGGCAGGTTGGTCCGACGGGGTTTGCCAGAATCAACAGCGTGTCGTTATCACAGTCCGGCGTGATACTGACCACGTTGAGATAGTTTTCCGAGGTTTCGCCCTTCGTCCAGAGGCGCTGTTTGGTGCGTGACCAGAAGGTCACTTTACCCATCTCCAGCGTTTTTGCCAGCGCCTGCGGGTTCATATAGCCATGCATCAGCACTTCACCGGAAACGGCGTGCTGCACGATGGCCGGCATCATGCCGTCCGTTTTTTCCCAGTCAAGCCGGGCCAGCTGTTGTTCTGTTAACACGCGCGGATCTCCACACCTTTTTCAATCAGGAACTTTTTCAGCTCACCGATATTGATAATCTGCTTATGAAAGACGGAGGCGGCCAGCGCGCCATCGACGTCCGCATCGCGGAAAGCCTGATGAAAATGCTCCATCGTGCCAGCGCCGCCGGAAGCGATCAGCGGTACCTGGCACACTTCACGGACTTTTTGCAGCTGGATCAGGTCGTAGCCGTTCCGTACGCCGTCCTGATTCATCATATTCAGCACGATTTCACCCGCGCCGCGCTGCTGTACCTCTTTCACCCACTCCAGCGTTTCCCATTCGGTGACTTTGGTACGGCTTTCATCACCGGTGTACTGATTAACGTGATACTTGCCGCTCTGGCTGTCATACCAGGTATCAATCCCCACCACGATACACTGTACGCCAAAACGCTCGGCCAGCCGGTTAATCAGCGTTGGGTCGGCCAGCGCCGGAGAGTTAACAGAAATTTTATCTGCGCCGAAGGAGAGGATATGCGCTGCATCTTCGGCTGACTTAATGCCTCCCGCGACGCAGAAAGGGATATCGATCACCTCAGCAACGCGTGACACCCAGCTTTTATCCACGACTCTGCCGTCGGAAGAGGCGGTAATATCATAAAAAACCAGCTCATCGGCGCCTTCCTGCGCATAACGCTGCGCCAGCGGCACGATATCGCCGATGATTTCGTGATTGCGAAACTGTACGCCCTTAACGACCTGGCCGTCACGCACGTCCAGGCAGGGGATTATCCGTTTTGCCAGCATGAGATTGCCTCCGTGACGGTGAATTTGCCTTCCAGCAGGGCACGGCCCACGATCACGCCCTGAGCGCCGCTGCCGCGAAGGGCCGCAATGTCGTCCAGCGAACCGATGCCGCCCGAGGACTGAAACGCAATAGCGGGATAGCGCGCAGCCACTTCGCGATAGAGCGCTACGTTGGAACCGCTGAGCGTCCCGTCGCGGGAAATATCGGTACAGAGAACGTGCTTCAGGCCGAAGGGGCTGAACTGTTCAATCACCTCTTCCAGCGTTACGCCCGCCGCTTCTTGCCAGCCGCTGATCGCCACTTCCTTACGGCCGCCCTCAATGCGGACATCCAGCGCCAGCACGATCGCCTCAGCGCCATACTGCCGGAACCAGTTCTGAACTTCCTCCGGCTGCTTTACGGCGGTGGAGCCGACCACTACGCGGCTCGCCCCCGCTTCCAGCAGGGCTTCCACATCTTCACGACTGCGGATGCCGCCACCAACCTGTACCGGGACGCTGACGCCTGCCAGCAGCTTTTTCAGCAAAGGGATCTGGCGAGCCGACGGCGTTTTCGCGCCGGTCAGATCGACCAGGTGCAGGACGCTGGCGCCCTGAGCTTCATAATCTTGCAGGCGGGGCAGCGGATCGCTGCCGTAATCGCGCTGCTGGCCGTAGTCGCCCTGATGGAGGCGCACTACGTTGCCATCAATCAAATCTAGTGCGGGAATGATCACCGTTACATCTCCAGGAAGTTTTTCAGCAGCTGTGCGCCAGCGGCGCCGGAACGCTCGGGGTGGAACTGCACGCCGAAGAAGTTATCTTTCTCCACGGCGGCGGTGAAGGCTTCACCATAGCTGCACTGTGCGATGGTGTACTCATTCACCGGCATGGCATAGCCGTGAACGAAATAGAAGTACGATCCGTCGGGAATGCCGCGAAACAGGTGGTTACCCGCCTGAGAAGTAATCTGGTTCCAGCCCATATGGGGCAGCGGCAGGCCGTGGTCGATCATGCGCTGTACCGGCCTGTCGATAATGCCAAGCGTTTGTACGCCGCCACTCTCATCGCTTTCCGCGCCCAGCAGCTGCATTCCGAGGCAGATGCCGAGAACGGGCTGGGTGCAGGCTCTGATCAGATCGATCAGGTCGCGCTCTGCTAACTGATCCATCGCGGCCCGGGCGGTGCCAACGCCGGGCAGGAAAAGTTTATCCGCCTGCAGCACGATTTCAGACTCGCGGCTGACAACGGGCTCGTAGCCCAGGCGCTGCACCGCCCACTTGACCGATGAGAGGTTGGCACAGCCGGTATCCAGAATGACCACATCCATCACAGCACTCCTTTTGAGCTGGGCAGGGTGTTGCCCTCCACGCGGATGGCCTGGCGCAGCGTGCGGCCAAAGACTTTAAATAGGCTCTCGACGCGGTGGTGATCGTTTTTGCCTTTGGTCTTCAGGTGCAGCGTGCTGGCCATCGTGTAGGAGAGCGAGCGGAAGAAGTGCTCGACCATCTCGGTGCTCAGATCGCCCACACGCTGATAGTTGAACTCCGCTTTATATTCCAGATGTGGGCGGCCGGAGATATCCAGCGCGCAGCGCGCCAGGCACTCATCCATCGGCAGGACGAAGCCGAAGCGGCCAATACCGCGCTTATCTCCGAGTGCTTTAAGCAGCGCTTCGCCCAGCGCCAGGCCGGTATCTTCTACCGTGTGGTGATCGTCGATATAGAGATCGCCTTTCACCTCGATATTCATACGGAAGCCGCCATGGGTAGCAATCTGATCCAGCATATGATCGAAAAAGCCCACGCCGGTGTTGAAACGGCTCTCACCTTCACGATCCAGCCAGACTTCAACCTTAACCTGCGTTTCTTTCGTATTACGGTTCACCAGCGCATGGCGATCGCGCTGCGTCAGCTGCTGCTGAATCATCTGCCAGGTCAGCCCATTCTGCGAGTAGTGCAGCGCGCCGATACCCATATTGTTCGCGAGCTGCACATCGGTAAGGCGATCGCCAATCACATAGCTGTTGACCGTATCCAGCACGCCCTCTGCCAGCCAGGTTTCCACCATTTTGGTGCCGGGCTTGCGGCACTGGCAGTTATCCTCGGGCAGATGCGGACAAATCAGAACGTCGTCAAATTTCACGCCCTGTGAACTCAGTATCTGCATCATCAGGTTATGCGGGCCATCAAAGTCCGCCTGAGGGAAGCTGCTGCTGCCCAGACCGTCCTGATTGGTGATCATCACCAGGCGGTTGCCTGCGGCCTGTAGCGCCAGCAGGGCGGGGATCACATCCGGCTCAAAGGCCAGCTTGTTCAGGCTGTCCACCTGAAAATCTTCCGGTGGCTCGGAGATAATCGTACCGTCACGATCGATAAAAAGAACTTTCTGGCTCATGCTTGCTCCATGGAAACGGACGCGCCGGGTAAGGTTTTCAGCGCGCTGATTAGGCGTTCACTCTCTTCACGGGTGCCGATTGAGATGCGCAGGCAGCCGGAAAGCCCCTGCTGCTTATTCTGGTCCCGCAGAATAATGCCCCGATCCCACAGCGATTTAAAGACCTCATTGGCGGCGGTGAAGCGGACAAGAAGGTAGTTAGTCTGGCTCGCGAAAATGGTCTCCACGCAGGCACACTGACGAAGTTCCTCCATCAGCCATTCACGGGTGGCGATAATTTCGCTGACGTGCTGTTTCATCAGCGCCAGGCCCTGCTCGCTCAGCGCCTGGGTCGCGATGTCGGCAACCGGCGTCGAGAGCGGATAGGGCGCGATAACCTTCATTAACAGCGCAATGACGTCGGCATTAGCCAGCGTAAAGCCGCAGCGCAGGCCAGCCAGCGCGAAGGCTTTCGAGAGCGTGCGCAGCACCACCAGATGTGGATATTCCGCCAGCCAGCCGGTGAGCGTCGCTTCCGGGCAGAACTCAATGTATGCCTCATCCGCCACCACCAGCGCTTTGTCGCGGGTCATCTCCAGAAGCTGGCGGAGATCGTCAGGATTCACCAGATTGCCGGTCGGATTATTCGGGCTACAGACGTAAATCACTTTAACGCCGTCAAGCTTGTCTGCAATGGCTGGCAGATTGAGCTGCCAGTTGTCACGTGCTTTAACCGTGCGATATTCCACGCCGAAGGTTTCAGCGCTGACGCTGTACATCCCGTAGGTGGGCGGGCAGAACAGCACGGCATCTTTGCCTGGTTCGCAGAAAGCCCGGATCAGCAGCTCAATGCCCTCATCGGCCCCACGACTCACCAGCACCTGTTCCGTCGCCAGACCAGCATAGGCGGCATAGCGGGCGATAAGCGCTTTAGGCTGGCATTCGGGGTAGCGGTTTAGCGTCTGCTGGCTGAGATCGAACGGCACCGCCAGCGGATATTCATTGGCGTTCAGCCAGACGTCGCCGTTGCCGCCCAGCCGGCGGGCGGACTGGTAGGGCGTTAACGCGCGAACATTGGCGCGGGCCAGTGCTTCAATTTTGCTGCTCATCAATCCTCCCGGAGCGCGTTAACGCGCAGCGTGACGGCATTTTTATGTGCGGTCAGCTGCTCTGCTGCTGCCAGTATTTCAATGGTGGATGCCAGTCCCATAAAGCCCTGCTTTGTCAGCTCCTGTACGGTCATACGCTTCTGAAAATCGGCCAGCCCCAGGCTTGAGCAGGTTGAAGTGTAGCCATAAGTGGGCAGCACGTGGTTGGTGCCGGAAGCGTAATCCCCGGCCGATTCTGGAGACCAGTCGCCGAGGAAGACCGAACCGGCGTTAGTAATGCCGTCAATCAGTTCCCGCGCGTTGCGGGTCTGAATAATCAGATGCTCCGGTCCGTAACTGTTACTGATCTCCACGCACTGCGCGATATCCCGGGTGACGATCAGGCGGCTGCTCGCCAGCGCCTGACGGGCCGTTGCCGCCCGGGGCAGCGCCGCCAGCTGATTCTCCACCGCCGTAGCAACGGCCGTGGCCATCTCTGCCGAAGGCGTCAGCAGGATAACCTGCGAATCCGGCCCGTGCTCCGCCTGGGATAGCAGATCGGAGGCGACGAAATCGGGCGTCGCGCCGGCATCGGCAATCACCAGCACTTCTGAAGGTCCTGCTGGCATATCGATGGCGGCGCCGTCCAGACGCTGGCTGACCTGGCGCTTAGCCTCGGTCACGTAAGCGTTGCCCGGGCCGAAAATTTTATCGACTTTCGGTACGGACTCCGTCCCCAGCGCAAGTGCGGCGATAGCCTGCGCGCCGCCCACCTGGAACACTTCTTTCACCCCACACAACTTCGCCGCATAAAGAATTTCGTCAGCAACCGGCGGCGGCGAGCAGAGCACCACGCGCCGGCAGCCGGCAATCCGTGCCGGCGTGGCGAGCATCAGCACCGTTGAAAACAGCGGCGCAGAGCCACCAGGAATATAGAGACCGACAGCATCAACCGGTCGGGTAATCTGCTGGCAGCGTACCCCGGGCTGCGTTTCTATATCGACGGGAGGCAGCGTTTGCGCGACGTGGAAGGTCTCAATATTGCTGACGGCGACGGCCATCGCCTGCTTGAGTTCATCGCTCAGGCGGGCAGAAGCGGCCTCTATCTCTGCATCAGTAACTTTAAGCGCATCCACCTGGGTTTTATCAAAGGTGGCGCTGTAGTACCGCAGCGCCTCATCACCTTCCGCCTTCACCCGATCCAGAATGGCGCGTACGGTAAGTGTTATGTTTTCTGAGGCAGAGATGGCCGGACGAGTCAGCAGTCTCTGCTGCTCTTCAACGCTGCAAGTCTGCCAGTCGATGGGGGTTGCGAAGTTTGCCATTGATTGTTACTCCATCATCTTCTCAATGGGCAGCACGAGAATGGAGCTGGCGCCCAGCGCCTTCAGCTTCTCCATGGTCTCCCAGAAGAGGGTTTCGCTGCTGACCATGTGCATCGCCACGCGGCTCTTGTCACCCGCCAGCGGCAGTACGGTCGGACGTTCTGCTCCGGGCAGAAGAGAGATGATGTCTTCCAGCTTCTCGCTTGGCGCGTGCAGCATGATGTATTTGGATTCGCGCGCCTGGATTACGCCCTGAATACGGGTCATCAGTTTATCAATCAACTCCTGCTTTGCGCCCGGCATTTCGCCGTCGCGCTGAATAAGGCAGGCTTTGGAGCGGTAAATCACATCGACTTCACGCAGGCCATTGGCTTCCAGCGTGGCACCGGTTGAAACCAGATCGCAGATGGCATCGGCGAGACCAGCGCGTGGTGCCACTTCGACAGAGCCGTTTAGCAGACAGGATTTAAATGCAATACCCTGTTTGTCGAGATACTGTTTCAGCAGGTGAGGATAAGAGGTGGCGATGCGGGCGTTTTGCAGACACTGCGGACCGGTATATTCATCATCGACCGGCATCGCCAGCGAGAGGCGGCAGCCGCCGAAATCGAGACGACGCAGGGTAAGGTAACGGGGATCTTCACCCTGAGCGCGGCGGTTGAGCAGCTCCTCTTCCAGCACGTTCTCACCGATAATGCCCAGATCCACCACGCCGTCCATTACCAGACCGGGGATATCGTCATCGCGTACGCGCAGAATATCGATGGGCATATTTTCTGCGAAGGCGATCAGACGCTGCTGTTGCAGGTTAATCTTGATGCCACAGCGGGACAGCAATTCGCGTGATTCATCGCTTAAACGGCCGGATTTCTGCATAGCTATGCGTAAACGTGTGTTATCTAACATCGGTACTTATCCTCTTATCCTGTCTGCTTCGACGTCTGTTTATCCGCATTCAACCTAATCTGGGCCGGACTCGCGTCCAAAAAAAAAGCCCCCGGAAGACGATCTTCCGGGGGCTCTCTTGCGTTCTGCACCACTGGAAGATCCTGAATGTCTTCCAGCACACATCGCCTGAAAGACTAGTCAGGGTGATGGTGATGATGATGGTTGAACTGAACGCGTGTCATAAAATTCTCTTGGATGAATGTATATTCATTTCGTAAGCAATAACCTAACCGGGATAGCGGGCGTGCGCAACCCTTTTTTTCGGTGAGGAAAGATAAACGGCGCTGACGGATTGTCACTGGCGCTGGCCTGACGTAGCTTAGAGGAATTGACGTTGGATAAGCAAAGGATGGACGGCATGAAAAAAGTGGCGATTGTAGGATTAGGCTGGCTCGGTATGCCGCTGGGGCTTTCCTTAAAGGCTCGCGGATGGCAGGTCGTG
Source organism: Pantoea sp. FN060301 (assembly GCA_050410775.1). Taxonomy (GTDB): domain Bacteria; phylum Pseudomonadota; class Gammaproteobacteria; order Enterobacterales; family Enterobacteriaceae; genus Erwinia. The sequence continues at coordinate 2,558,576 of CP191229.1, read as the reverse complement.
GGCAGCAAAACTACACAAGATGGCGTGGATGCCGCCCGCATGTGCGGCATCGAAAGCTACCTGTTGACGCTGACCCCTGAACTGGAATGCGATGCTGACGATCTTGAAGCGTTAATGAAGGTGGATGCCCTGGTCGTGACGCTTCCCGCCAGCCGGACGGCGGAGGGGGGCGATAATTACCTTTTTGCCGTGCAGCAGATTGTGGATAGTGCGCTCTCGTACGCTGTGCCGCGGATTATCTTTACCAGCTCCACCTCGGTCTATGGCAGCGGTTCGGGCGTGATGAAGGAAGTAAGTCCGCTTGAGCCGGTGACCGTTGCCGGCAAAACGTTGAAGGAGCTGGAAGGATGGCTGCATCAGCTTCCCGGCACCTCCGTTGATATCCTGCGGCTCTCCGGGCTGGTGGGGCCGGAACGTCATCCTGGCCGTTTTCTGGCGGGGAAACGCGATCTGGCTAACGGCGCGCATGGGGTGAATCTGGTGCATCTTGAGGATGTCATCGGAGCGATTACGCTGCTGCTGGAGACGCCTGAAGGAGGGCATATCTATAACCTGAGCGCGCCAGAGCATCCGGCACGCAGCGAATACTACCCGGCGGTAGCGCGCCAGCTTGGGCTGACGCCGCCCACCTTCCAGCCGGAAGAGAACGAGGATAAAGGGAAGATCATCGACGGCAGTCAAATTTGCCAGGAGCTGGGATTTGAGTACCGCTACGCCGATCCTGCCCGGATGCCGCTGCTTTAGCGGCGCTGGCGTTCCCCGGTGAGGAAGGGGGGCTGGCGTTATACCCCCAGCCTGTCCCGCAGTGAATACCATGCCGCGCCGATCGCCGTTAACGGCACGCTGAGACGCCGGCCGCCGGGAAAAGGCTGATGCGGCAGTTTGGCAAAGGCATCAAAGCGTTCAGGGCGGCCACCCATCGCTTCCGACACCAGCTTCCCGGCCAGATGCGTAAAGGTGACGCCATGGCCGCTGTCGCCCTGAACATAATAAACGCCGTTCTCCAGCCGGCCGATTTGCGGCATGCGGGAGAGCGTCAGCAGAAAATTGCCGCTCCAGGCGTAATCGAAGGCGATGTCCGCCAGCTGCGGGAAGGTTTTCAGCAGTTTTGGACGGATCAGCGTGGCGATATCATCCGGTTCCTTCGCCCCGTAGATGACACCACCGCCGTAGAGAAGACGGTTATCGGCGGTCAGGCGGAAGTAATCCAGCAGATAGTTGCAATCCTCCACGCAGTAGTTATTGGGCAGCAGCGCCAGCGCTTTATCGGCTGACAGCGGTTCACTGGTCACGATCTGCGAGCCGCAGGGAATGCTCAGTCGGGTCAGCCTGGGCTCAAGATGCGGCGCAAGATAGGCATTACCGGCGAAAATGACATATTTTGCCGCAACATTACCCTGTGCCGTCTGGATCTGATGCGGCGCACCATAGCTGACTGAGGTTACCGGCGACCTTTCATAGATTCGTCCGCCGTGACGACGGATCGCTTCTGCTTCACCCAGCGCCAGGTTAAGCGGATGAAGATGGCCGCCACGATGGTCCAGCAGGCCACCAACGTAGCGATCGCTGCCAACTTCGCGCCGGATACCCGCCTCGCCCAGCAGCTCCGTCTCATGATTTCCGTACGCCTGCCAGCGCGTATGCTGCGCTTTAAGATGCTGAAACTGGCGCTTGTTCAGCGCCGCAAAGATGCCGCCCGCACGGTAATCGCAGGCGATGGCGTAGCGATCGATGCGGTCGCGGATAACGCCTGCGCCTTCGAACATCATGCTGCCCAGCAGATGGGCAATTTCCTTGCCGTAGCGCTGCTCAATCACATCGACGTCGCGGCTGTAGGAGTTAACGACCTGGCCGCCGTTACGCCCGCTGGCGCCATAGCCGATACGGGCGGCCTCCAGCAGTACCACATCATAGCCTGCCTCAGTCAGATAGAGCGCAGAAGAGAGGCCGGTAAACCCGCCGCCGATGACGCAAACGTCGCACTGAATGCTGTCGCTAAGCTGCGGCCAGGGGGCATGTGGATTCGCCGTGGCGGTATAGTAGTTTTTCACATAATCCATCACTTCCTCCTGAATTGAATCCTCTTCCCGCACGCTGAACGCCTGTCAGCAGGGAAGCTGGCTACGGGCTAATCAGAATGTCGCCGGGGTGTGCGCACTGACAATGCGGCACGGCTGCGTTGAGGCGTTAGTAAAGCTGTGAGGATGGCCGGTATTGATAACGTAACTCTGTCCGGCGTGGAGATGGTAACTCTCACCATTAATGGTCAGCGTGATTTGCCCTTCAAGCAGCGTGCCGGTCTCCTCTCCCGGATGCCGGATTTTTTCCCCGGTTGTCGCGCCGGGCTCATAGGTTTCCAGCAGCATCGCCAGCGTCCGTTCTGGATTACCGTTGTGAATCAGACGCAGCGAGACGCCCTGACCGCCGATATCAATCAGATCCTCTGCCTCGACGACCACTTCAGGCGTTTTGACCCTTGCCGGTTCTGAGAAAAACTCAGAAAGCGACAGTCCGTACACCTTCAGCAGTTTTTGCAGCGTGCTTACCGCAGGGCTGACCTTATCCTGCTCAATGGTGCTGATAGCGCTGTGCGTCAGGCCAGCAAGCTCGGCAACGCGCCGCTGCGACAATCCCATCTGCTGGCGGATAGTGGACAACCGCCGGCCAGGGGCCAGTGTGGTATCAGTCATAACCCTGTTTCCTTTTGTTGCCTTTGGCAGGCTTTGATAAATCCGCCGAAGAGCTGACGCGAAAGCGGGGCGCTCTCGCTCTGCCACTCGGGATGCCACTGCACCGCCAGCGCAAAAGGGTGGTCCCGCAGGCTGACGGCTTCCGGCAGGCCATCACCGGCCAGCGCTTCGATGCGAAGCCGGGCGCTCAGCGAGCGGATCCCTTGCTGATGCAGCGAGTTAACGCTGAACCCTTCCCGTCCCTCTGCCAGCCGTGCCAGCAGCCCGCCGGGTTGAATATGAATATCATGAACGGGGGCATAGCGTTCACTAAGGGGCTGACTGGGATTTTCACGGTGCTCCTGAAAACCGGGTATATGGTGAAGCTGCGGGTGGAGGCTGCCGCCCGTGGCAACCACGAGCTCCTGAAGACCGCGACAAATGCCTAACAGCGGTAACTGTCGGTGAATGGCGGCTTCGATCAGGGCAAAGACCAGCCGGTCGCGCCCCGGATCGACATAGCCTCCCGCCGCGGTATCACCATAATGATGTGGTTCAATATTGCTTGAGCTGCCGGTCAGTAACACGCCTTGCAGTGAGCCAAGTACCTGTTCCGGCAGGAAAGGCAAAGAAGATAAGTTATGCGGCAGCGCAAGAGGGATCCCGCCCGCCAGCAGCACCGCATCCAGATATTTGTTATGCACCATCTGCGCCGGATGACCGTCATGAGTCATCTGGCACATCACCACGCCAATCAACGGCTTGTTCAATATATTGCCCATTTTCATCCTGCCAGCGTGTCAATTATATCTACCGCAGAAAGCGCAAACGGCGTTGTTTTGTCCAATATATTTACAACTTAGCAATCACCTGCTCAATTTTCAAACGGATTTAGGGGTCAGATAAAGTTCGGGGTTGCATTTGATTAAGGCAAATGTTGGCGCTATGTTAGAAATGTGGCTGTTATTTTGAGCAACGCTCAGTGACTGAACGAAGGCGGGTGGTATGATGACCAATCTTGTCGAAGTGGAAGACTTCACGCGGCACAGTGAAGAGAAACGAACCAGCGCGTTCCAGCAAGAAGTCAGCGCTTATCTGGAACGCCATCCTCAAACGCAATTTGTCGATATTCTGCTTAACGATCTCAACGGCGTCTTTCGGGGAAAACGTATCCCCATTACCAACCTGAAGAAACTGGAAAAAGGCTGCTATTTTCCCGCCTCTGTTTTTGCCATGGACATCCTCGGTAATACGGTTGAAGAAGCTGGCCTGGGTCAGGCGCTGGGTGAACCCGATAACATTTGTGTCCCGGTAGAAGGCTCTCTCATCCCCTCCGCAGCCGATCCGGAAAACCTGGCGCAGATTCTTCTGACCATGCGTAATCAAGATGGTACTCCCTTTGACGTTGAACCCCGTAATGTTCTTAATCATCTCTGGCAGCAGTTGCGTAACAGAGGGTTATTTCCGGTGGTAGCGGTAGAGCTGGAGTTCTATCTGGTGGATAAAAAGCGCGATGCCGACGGCTTTATTCAGCCGCCCTGCGCGCCGGGCAGCGATGAGCGAAACCGGCAAAGTCAGGTTTACTCGGTTGATAATCTCGACCACTTTGCGGGTGTACTGAGCGATATCGACGAGATCGCCAGGCGACAGGACATTCCTGCCGATGGCGCCCTGGCCGAAGCCTCGCCGGGGCAGTTTGAAATCAACCTGCATCATACCCGTAACGTGCTGAACGCCTGCGACCACGCGGTGCAGCTTAAGCGCCTGGTGCGGCAGGTGGCAGAAAATCATGGGATGAACGCCACTTTTATGGCCAAACCCTATGAAGAGTACGCGGGAAGCGGCATGCATATTCATATCAGCATGCTGGACGCCGCTGGCCACAATGCGTTCGCCGGTGATGACGGCAGCGACTCCCCTCTGCTTAAGCGCGCGCTGGCCGGGATGATCGACCTGATGCCCGCCTCAATGGCGCTACTGGCGCCGAATGTTAACGCCTACCGCCGTTTTCTTCCCGAGGCCTTTGTGCCGCTTCAGGCCTCCTGGGGGCATAATAACCGTACCGTTGCGCTACGTATCCCCTGTGGCGAGCCTGAAAATCACCGGATCGAATATCGCGTCGCGGGCGCCGACGCCAATCCTTATCTGGTGGTGGCGGCAGTACTGGCCGGGATGCTGCACGGTCTGGATAATCCGCTTCCGCTTCCGCCTGCGGTAAAGGGCAACGGCCATGAAGCAGAAGGGAATCCCCTGCCTGTTCGTCAGAGTGATGCGCTGTGCGAATTTGAACAAAGCGCGGCGCTGCAACAGCTGCTGGGCGACCGTTTTGCCTACGTCTGGCACAGCTGTAAACATCACGAGCTGATGCACTTTGAACGTCTGATTACCGCAACGGAAATCGACTGGATGCTGAAAAACGCCTGAGGGGGCGCAAGATGAGCCAGACTAATCAGCAGTGGCAGCAGCGGCGTGAAACGGCGGTCACGGCGGGCGTCGGGAATTCACTTCAGGTCTACGTAGCAAAAGCGCTCAATGCGGAAATCTGGGACGTGGAGGGGAAACATTATATCGATTTCGCTTCCGGCATTGCGGTCGTCAACACCGGACATAACCATCCTAAAGTCATCCAGGCGGTAGCCGCGCAGCTGGAATGCTTTACCCATCCCTGTTTTCAGGTCACGCCCTACGGTAGCTATATCGAACTGGCCGAACGGCTGAATGAACGGGTGCCCATTAGCGATCCCACCCAGACGCTGCTGATGACCACTGGCGCGGAAGCGGTGGAAAATGCCATTAAGATCGCGAGGATCGCCACGGGGCGCAGCGGTATTATCGCCTTTCGCGGCGGATTTCACGGACGAACCCTGCTGGGCATGGCGCTGACCGGGAAAGTCCAGCCCTATAAAAAAGGATATGGTCCTTTTCCCGGCGGGATATTTCATGCGCCTTATCCCTGTGGCTATCTCGGCATCAGTGAATCCCAGTCGCTGGCCGCGCTACAGGGAATATTTGCCGCTGACGTTTCCCCGGACGATGTGGCGGCTATTATCATTGAGCCGGTCCAGGGAGAAGGGGGCTTTTATGCCGCGCCCGCCAGTTTTCTACAGCAGCTGCGCGCTATTTGCAGCGAGCATGGGATTGTCCTGATCGCCGATGAAATACAGAGCGGCTTCTGCCGGACGGGGAAAACCTTCGCCATTGAGCACAGCGGCGTGGAGCCGGACATCGTGACGATGGCAAAAAGCCTGGCGGGGGGCTTTCCCCTCTCTGCGGTCGTGGGACGGAAATCGCTGATGGCGCGCGCGCAGGCCGGCGGGTTAGGTGGCACCTATGCCGGATCGCCCGTCAGCATTGCCGCCGCCCTGGCGGTCGTGCAGTTGATTGACGATGAGCAGTTAAACCAGCGGGCAGAGCAACAGGGAGAGTGGCTGATGGTGGCTCTGCGGCAGATGGCGGAAGAGTTTGACGCTATTGGCGAGGTGCGTGGCGTTGGGGCGATGGTGGCGATAGAGCTGGTCGAGGCGGGCGACGCCAGCAAGCCTGATAAGGCGATAACGCAGGCGCTGGTACAGGAAGCGGGCAGGCAGGGGTTGATTTTGCTCTCCTGCGGCGTGCGTGGAAATGTGATTCGTTTTCTTATTCCGCTTACGGCCAGCAAAGAAATTGTGATGGAAGGCCTGAAACGCTTGTCTTCTTCACTGCGGGTAGTGCAAAATACGCGCCCTGCAAAATGACGCTATTAACCGACGCTTTCCGCGCCGGTTATTTTTTTGCAGAAACCTAATCGCATTCAAGAGGCCGGTCTGAAACCGGATAGATACACACACTTTAAACACGCACGAACGTGTCATGTTGAGGAATAAGAACAATGGGGCAGCACTTAATTACTCCGGCTCGCGCCGGCACCCGCCAGCGCGATGACTACGGCGCCATGTCAGGCTTTGCCTTCACTCCCGCCTGTCAGTCCGTTACCCCCCTCAAGAAAAACTATCGCATGACGCGAAGTTTCCCTGTGGTTCAGCCCAGAAAGGTTGATGCTATGGGGAGGCTGAATCATGTCGCTTAATCACCAGACCTCTGCGGGCCAGCCGCGCGCGCACCTGAAAAAATCGCTTACCCTGCTGCCTGTGGTGATGATGGGTCTTGCCTATATGCAGCCGATGACCCTGTTCGATACCTTTGGTATTGTTTCCGGGCTGACCAACGGTCACGTCGCCACGGCATACGCCTTTGCGCTGGTGGCGATATTATTTACCGCCCTGAGCTACGGTAAGCTGGTCCGCCGTTTCCCGTCAGCCGGTTCCGCCTATACCTACGCCCAGAAGGCGATCAGTCCGCACGTCGGCTTTATGGTCGGCTGGTCATCGCTGCTGGACTATCTGTTCATGCCGATGATTAACATCCTGCTGGCTAAAATCTATTTTGAAGCCCTGGTGCCGGGGATCCCATCGTGGATCTTTGTCTTCATGCTGGTCGGCTTTATGACCCTTTCTAATCTGAAGGGCATTAAAACGGTGGCCAACTTTAACAGCGTGATCGTGGTGCTTCAGGTCGCGGTGATGGTCGTCATTATGGGGATGGTCATCTATGGCGTTGCTAACGGTGAGGGCGCCGGTACCCTGGTGAGCAGCAAGCCTTTCTGGTCTGAGGATGCACATGTAGTCCCGATGATTACCGGGGCGACCATTCTTTGCTTCTCTTTCCTCGGCTTTGACGGTATCAGCTCGCTGTCGGAAGAGACGAAAGATGCGGAACGCGTGATCCCGAAAGCGATCTTCCTGACCGCCCTGTTTGGCGGCGTGATCTTCGTCGTGGTCTCTTACTTCCTGCAGCTTTACTTCCCGGACATTTCCCGCTTTAAGGATCCGGACGCTTCTCAGCCGGAAATCATGCTTTACGTGGCAGGCAAAGCCTTCCAGTTCGGCATTCTGATTTTCTCCTGTGTGACCGTTCTGGCCTCCGGCATGGCGGCGCACGCTGGCGTTTCCCGTCTGATGTATGTAATGGGCCGTGATGGCGTATTCCCGGAGCGTTTCTTCGGCTATATTCATCCGAAGTGGCGGACCCCGGCGCTGAACGTGCTGCTGGTCGGCGTAATTGCCCTCTCATCCGTCACCTTTGATCTGGTGACCGCGACGGCGCTGATTAACTTTGGTGCGCTGGTGGCCTTCACCTTTGTGAACCTGTCGGTGATCTCGCAGTTCTGGGTGCGTGAAAAACGCAACAAGACGCTGAAAGATAACATCAACTTTCTGCTGCTACCGCTGTGCGGTGCGCTGACGGTGGGCGCTTTGTGGATCAACCTGGAAGAGAGTTCGATGATTCTGGGTCTGGTCTGGGGGACGATCGGCGTGATTTATCTGGCGTTCGTCACCCGCAGCTTCCGTAATCCGGTGCCGCAGTGCAACGAAAAGCTGATCTGAACAGAACGGTGAAAAAAATAAGGGCGCTACGGCGCCCTTTTTGCTGGCTGTCTCTCAGTGAAAGGCCGAAGCGGATACAGAGTTGATCTCTTCTTAAGAAACCAGTTCACGCGCATAATCAAACAGCGCCCTGAGCTGGTTCATTTTGGCCTGATCCCCTTCATACTGGGTAAACAGGCTTTCCAGCTCCTGAACATAGCCCTGCACCCGTTCAGGATTCAGCGCTTCACGACGATGCTGTAACCAGCGGTTCTGCTCGGCTTCATCCAGCGTGCCGGGGAAGTTGCGCGCCCGGTAGCGGAACAGCAGCTTTTCGATTCGTGCGTCATTAAACGTCAGATCCAGCGCGGGGAGATGTTCAGGCGCCGTTTGTAAAATAATCTTCATCGCGGCACGGTCGGCATCGCTGAAGAAGCCGTCATAGAGCTGCGCATCGACATCCTCTGAAGGGCTGAAGGGTTCTGCCTCGGCAAACAGGGCGACAACCTTCTCGCGGATCTCGGGGTGCTGACGCAGCAGGGCAAGATTATTCAGGCAGTGCTGACGATCGATGCCCAGCCGCGCCGCATCTTCTGGCCGCAGGGTGCTGGCGGGGGCCACGACCGGACATTTATTGATATGAACCAGCTTGACCGGCACGGCGGATTCTCCGTTTAAATCTTCACGACGGGTATAGAGCCGCTCGCGCAGCCGATCGGCATCAAGCGCCAGCAGCGGGGTTATATCACCCGCAAGATCGCAGGCAATAAGCGCATTTTTATTCACCGGGTGCCAGGCAAGCGGCGCGATCCAGCTGGTATTACCGCGAAATGCGCCAAACATGCCGGAAATATGCACCAGCGGCTTCATTTGCGGGATATCAACCAGCGTGGCGATCTTCTGCTTATTGCGGTGGCTGAAGAGAAAATCATACAGCCGCGGCTGCTTTTCTTTGACCAGCTTCGCCATCGCGATAGTGGCGTAGACGTCAGACATCGCATCGTGCGCATTTTCATGGGCCACGCCGTTGGCTTTGGTCAGATGCTCCAGGCGGAAGCTGGGAAAGCCCTCGTCATTTTCCGGCCATTCAATGCCTTCCGGACGCAGCGCGTAACAGGCGCGCATCACATCCAGCAGATCCCAGCGGCTGTTGCCATTCTGCCAGCTCCAGCCATACGGATCGTAAAAGTTGCGGTAGAGGAGATTCCGCGTCACCTCATCGTCGAAGCGCACGTTGTTATAGCCGACAATACAGGTGTCAGGCTCGCTGAAAAGCTGATGAATGCGCTGGGTGAACGCCGCCTCGCTGAGGCCTTTCGCCTGGGCCAGTTGCGGCGTGATGCCGGTGATCATTACCGCTTCCGGCTGAGGCAGATAGTCATCAGCAGGGCGGCAGTAGAAAACTTCCGGCTCACCAATAATATTGAAGTCCATATCCGTGCGGATCCCGGCGAACTGCGCAGGCCGGTCCAGCGACGGGCTTTTGCCAAAGGTCTCATAGTCATGGAAGAGGAACGTAGGTTGATTAGCTTTGTCTTTCACTGTTTTTCTCTGTTCACTTCTGTTTGTTAACTTCCTGGAAACGCAGTGCTCAACTTGATGCTTACGGCCTTCTACGTTCACTTGTGTTTGTTTGAGTTTGTGGGTGTTCTCTTTAGTCTATGCAGTATTGCGTACAACGTGGGTACAGAATTCCTGTAACCATGCGTACAGAAGAGGATTATGGCCGTCTGCGCGGCTCAACTCCGTACCTTACATGGTAAACCATATTCAGGATGTCCAGAAGTGGCAGATGACTACGGACCTGGGGGCGCAACTTAGCAAAGGAGGATCTGCGTTCGAAACTGCTACAGGTGGGAAAGGAAAGTATAGTGACCTGGTTTTGGGAGTTATCCAAGTTGAAGTGCCTGGATTGAGAAATGAATACACCAAGAGAGAAATGGCAGTAGCTTCTGCATTTGCCGATGCATTATCAAAAGTCTACACATACTCTTTAAATCCTTCTTTAGTTCAACTCCTTGTTTTAAGGAAAAATGGTTTAATCCGTAGAGAACCTAATTGAAGGTATTCCTTGTGTTAGGGAAAGTGCAAACACTGTAATATTTGCGAAAAGATAATGCATGGCCGCACGAATGCAGTGCTTACTACATTGCCTCTATGGGGCTGACCATTTCATGCGCCTCACTATACGGCAGTCTCCTCCTCGACAAAAACAGAGTCATTTTGTATTATAGGGGTAATGTTATCTGGAAATGTTATTACCAGGCCTGGTTGTACTGTGAAATATACACATAAATGCTTCATATTCAATATATAATAAAAAAGGGCTATGTCCTTTTTGTCGTTTTAGTTATTACTGATCTTCCGATTTTAATAAATGGCTTCTCAATAAAAACATGCAAAAAATATGAGATTATCAAAGTAATCGAAATCATTAACAAAACCTTACTAAAGCCACTAGTGTATCTTACGAGCCCAATGTCACCACCGTAGCTCTGGATAAATCTGATAACCAGGACATGAGAAAGATAAATTCCATAAGATAGATTTCCAATCAACATAATTGATTTATAGTTCTTTATGCTGAATTTTACTTCATATATTAATATAGATATAAACAGTGCTGCGCATGAAACACCCGCGCCAATTGGCCCGCTAAAGGTTCTATAGCCAGTCATTAGGCAAATAGTAAAGTATATTGCACCAGATATACAAAACACCCTCACAAGCGAATCGTTTAGCTTGTGTATTGTTCCTCTAGAAAAGCTCATTAGCAAATATATAGCAATGCCATAAGAAAAGTCAATCATCATTGGTGAGGAAAGTAGTTTTAAAATTGGCTGTAAGTATCCATCATATTCAACTGTAGTTGATCCCCAGAAAGAAACCTGGCCATTATTAAGATAATATTGCAAAATAATAACAAATAAAACTATAACTGCTATTGTTATTTGCGATCTATATTTGTGACTTATGATTTGAGAAAGGAAGAATATTGTATAAAATAGTATTTCATAAGTAAGGGTCCAAGCCACGAATATTGTTGAATATCCAAATACTGGTGGCTTTCCTTCATAGTCAAGATGTATAAAAAACAATGATTTTAAGTAATTTACATCGAGTGAAGTTGAAGGTATCAACGCCATAGCTAGCATACATGCTAAATATATAGGGTATAATCTAAAGATCCTTTTTACAATAAAGTCCCAGCCACCTAAGTTTTTTTGAGTAGAGTAGGCAATTATGAATCCACTGACGATAAAAAATAAATCAACTCCTACTCCGCCACGACCAAAAAGCATATCCCCCAAGTTTTTTTGAGCATAAATTCCATTGAGGTTTGCTCTAAAATGATATAACACTACCATAATAGCGGCAATACCTCGTAGGTATTGTACTGATAGTAATGTGGGTTCGATTTTCTGAATCTGGTCGGCTGTAGTATTGTGCAGGATGATATTGTTATTCATCATAAATCTTTTTAACAGGCTTTTCTTGATATTAACATTTGTAAGGATTATGGCAAGAATTTCTACTGTTCATGCGAAAAAAAGCACGTTTCTCTCGCCAATACTATTAAGGTGCGCATCTATCAACCCTCAGTACTTCACAAACTAAAACCCTTTTCTCGGCAGTATATTTACAAAATTACTATACTGTCGCGCTTGTTTATCACCCTTGAAGGCTGTATATAAAACCAGTAAAAAGGGAGGAGCGCATGGGAGACAAAGACAGTAACTGTACGGTATTTATAGAGGGGAGTCGCTGAACCATTACTCAGAGAGCAGGTGGATATTTTTCCAACGCAGTAAAGAGGCTATCAGAGGATTTTGGTTTGGCCGCATGTTCAGCAATTTTTTCTGGCTGAATTCCGACCGGTTCATACCGCTGAGTGAGGAGATGGTATATCTGCTGATGCTTAATGGTGTGAGCGGCCGGTGGGGTAAGTTTGATAATAATTTTAGGCTGGAGAGATAGTAGACATGCGACTTTGGATGGCTTTCAACTTGCTTGCATGGAAATGCCTTAGAAACATAAGTGCGTACAGAGATCAGGATTAGCAATCTATATCCACTAGTGATGCGGCCTCATAATTATGGAAAAGGGGTGTAGGTTGTACTGGTTTGTCTTTCACTGTTTTCTATGTTCACTTCTGTTCATTAACTTCCTGAAAAGGCAGTGCTCAACTTGATGCTTACGGCTTTCTACGTTCACTTATGTTTGTTTGAATCTGTAGGTGTTCTCATTAGTCTAGGCAATATTGCGTACAAAATTGCCAGGAGGACCAAAAACCATGCATACAGAAGATGATTATGGCCTCTGCGCGACTCAACTCTGTTCCTTACAAGGTAAACCATACTCAGGATGTCCAGAAGTGGCAGATGCCCACGGGCCTGAGTTGCGCATCTCAATCGCCAGTTCATGTCAAGAGCATGCTTTGAGGGCTTCTATGAATGTGATGTCGGCATGCTGGGATGATGACTTAGCAAGTCTTGCTGAAGCGTTAATTCTCGGTAAGTCCGGGCGCTGGACTTTTATTTACCGCAAGGGGGACGTGCGCTTGCAAAGCGTCACGGGACTGGTAAGGGCAAATGTTTGCTGGATAAGACCGTAAGGAAGCAGGCTGGAGAGGCTCTGAACTTCGTCCGGCTTGGTAAGATTGATAATGCCGGGGGCCTGTGAAAGTTCTATTTAAAAAGGGCCCATTTATAAAAATGAACCCTTTTTACATCAGCCCAAGGGTTCATCCACAGATCCTTAAACGATAGGCATTAGGCCCCAGGCAGCTTTACTTTATTTCTTATCTTTTATTTTCCAATAGTATCTAAACTTGTTTTCTATCATTCTGTAACTAAATTCTGTCATGGCAAACGTCAAAAAGAAGAAAAAGGCAAGCCTTATGCCTGTATTTAAATCACTGTCAACCCAACCTGTCCTCATTAGCACACCTTTTGTGACCAATAAGGCCAATACATGAGTAAGGTATAGTGAATAAGATCTGGATCCTATGTAATCACAGGTTTTTATTATAAATTTATTTCTGGCATAGTATCCTTTATTATAACTAGCGACAAAAACCATCAGGCCAGAAATAGCGGCTGTCAAACCAACTTGAAAAAAAACTACTGGTTCTGGCTTTGTGAAAATTGCAAGTAAAAAGCATGATACCGTTAAAAATACTAAAGAAAAAAATCCATTTTTGAGGGTTTTTGGGTTTGTTTTTGCATAATTTTCCCTTGTGCTCATTACTGCAATAATGACACCAAGAGCAATCGCATCTGTCCTGATAGGCCATGCCATTGGCGTCTGTTCATTTAATGTTCTTGGTATAAAAAACTGGAGCAAAAAAACAAGGAACATAAAAAAACATAGCTTTCTATTACTAAACATAAAAAGCATTAGCGGGAGTAATAAATAAAACTGATTTTCCAGTGATAGACTCCAGTAAATTCCCAGTGGTCCACAGGTTCCTTCATCCCGGCATGACATATAAAATATATTTTGGACTTGCAGTAAAGAGAAAAACGCAGGCTTTAGCGCTTTTAATATGTCGTTGTTTCCTGCCATTGCGTTAGCAGCAATATAAAGCAGAGTGGATATAAATATCCAGAAAAAAGCGGCTGGAAGTAGTCTCCATGCCCGCTTCACATAGAATGATTTTGCCTCGCCAATAAAAGAATTAAAATCCATTAAATGAAGTTTTTTTCCTATTAAGCTTTTTGTGACAATGAATCCAGAAACACAAAAAAACAAATCAACCCCGCTGCCAAACCGACTTATATCAAAAATCTTCCAATAAAAAGAATTTGGAGAGAGTATTCCAGGGATGTGAGCAAGGAATACAAATGCTATGGCTATTGTTCTTAAAACCTCTAAGTCATGGTTTTTGTTTTGTATCACAAGATCATCTCCAAAATTATATAATCAGGCATTATTAATTGAGTATTATAAGAATTACACCCTATCATGCATGATATATTTATAAGATAAATAAGGCAAATCCAATTACTTTTTTTATCACATATTGCCAAATTTCTGTATATAAAAACAACAATTGAGGGGTTGTGGGGTGCAGAGATGATATAGCAGTGAGATACACGACAAGCATAAGAATAAGCGAGAAGGGGCAGTATACGTCCAGCAAACCTGATTTTGTGTGCATCCTGTCGTTGTACGCATACTACGGAGAATGGCAAAGGCTATTCAGTATGGGTCATTATTATTAAAACTGGCTTTGCTTCCTTCCTTATAAAACCTTATCCAGCAATCCTCCTGCTTACCTTCTCAGGCCCTGACGGCCTTCTGACCATCATCACCCGGTTTTTCAACTAACCTTTACAACAGTAAGCCCGCGCAGAGGTTACCGGCAGGATCGCGTAATGACCCGATAGCTTTACCCAGTTTGCGGTAAGGCCTCTTTTGCAGGCGGCATCGCAAAACAGGGTTACTGTCGTTTGAAGTTCAACCTTACCGCCCGGCACCTCTGTTTTTTCACCCTTATCCTCATTCAGGAGTATGCAGATGAACGTTGAATTAGTGCAGCGCGAAGCCAGTCACGTCGCCGGTTTCCATCTCGTCGGCCCATTTGAAGAGACCGCGCCACAGGGTTTTGACAAACTCGCCGCATGGACGGATAAGCACCAGCTCGTCGGGCCATGGATGAGCGTTTATCATGGGAATCCCCGGGAGGTGCCAGCTGAACAACTCGAAATTGATACGGCGATCGGCGTGCCGTCTGATTTCGAACTGCCGGAAGAGAGTGAGGGCGTCTCCATAACAGAACTGGCGGCCGGAACCTATGCCATGGTGCGGGTGCATGTCAGTGATGACGATTTCACCACGCCCTGGTATCAGTTCTTTGATGACTGGCTGCCCAACAGTGGCTATGTGATGAGAGAAGGGCCCTGCTTTGATCACTATCTGAATGACGGAGCAGAAAGCGGTGAATGGGATATTGAGCTTTTTATACCGGTGAATAAACCAGAGTAAGGGGAGCGCTCTCGCACTCTCCCTCTCCTTAGCGGAGAGGGAGAGATCGTACAGCAAGCTTATTTACGCAATTCCTCTTTCAGATCTTTAACGTCGCTGGCGCTGACCGGCGACGCTGCATTACCCCAGCTGTTGCGAATATAAGTGATGGCGTCCGCCATCTCTTCATCGCTCAACGTTCCGTCGAAAGAGGGCATGGCCGGCGCTGTCGGGCGGGCATCGGTATCCACGCCGCGGCTGCCAGCGGTCACAACATGGATCAGCGAGGTGGCCTGCGGAGCATTAACCAGCGGGTTGCCCGCCAGACGCGGGAAGATATTCTCAACGCCCTGGCCTTGTGGTGCATGGCAGGCTGAGCACTTGGTCTCATAAATAAGCGCGCCGGTTTGCATCCGTTGATCGCTGGCGGCAAGCGGGGCAGGCTTATCGTCCTCCCGCGCCGGCATCGCTTTGAGATACGTAGCCACCGCATTAAGATCCTCGTCACGCCAGTACTGCGTGGAGTGCTTCACGGCGTCTGCCATCGGCCCGGAAGCGATGTCATAGCGGTTCATGCCGGTACGCAGATAGGTAACAATATCCTTCTGCGTCCACTTGCCGAGGCCGGTATGCGTGTTGCTGGTCAGGTCAGGCGCCCACCATCCCTCGACCACCGCACCGGAGACAAACTGGCTGTTTTTATCGCCGCCCAGCAGGTTTTTCGGCGTATGGCAGGTGCCGCAGTGGCCCAGCGCCTCCACCAGATAAGCCCCCCGGTTCCATTCTGCGGACTTGCTCATGTCCGGCTTAAATTCGCCCTTGCCAAAGTTGATCCAGTTCCAGACGATAAGGCTGGTGCGGACATTGAAAGGGAAGGGTAGCTGGTTCGTTTCGACTTTCTGATGAACAGGCTGGAGGGTCTGCAGCCAGGCCCATAAATCTTCGTTATCTTTACGGGTCACTTTGGTGTAGGCGGTAAAGGGCATGGCGCCGTAAAGCCGCTTGCCGTTATGACCCACGCCTTCCGACATGGCGCGCTGGAAATCGTCAAAGGTCCAGTTGCCTATGCCGGTCTCGCGATCCGGCGTGATATTCGCGCCAACCAGCGTGCCAAACGGCGTATTCAGGCGAATACCGCCCGCAAAAGGTTTCTCAGGATCGGCGGTATGACAGGCTGTGCAGTCGCCGAGCGTGGCGATGTAACGACCGCGTGCAACCTGATCGTACTCCGGCTGGGCAAAAGCCTGAGAAATAGTGACGGCAGAGAGAGAAATCGCAGCAAGTGCGAATAATGTGCGCTTTTTCATGCGGTAATCATCTCCCCAGGACGCTTGAGGTAATAGTTACGGATGTCATAAGCCGCCTTAAAGGCCAGCGCGCCGACGGTGCCCGTAGGGTTATAGCCTGGGTTCTGTGGGAAGGCGGAAGCGCCGACCACAAACAGGTTTGGCACATCCCAGACCTGAAGGTGTTTATTCACCGAACTGGTGCTGGGATCGGCTCCCATCACAAAGCCGCCGCAAACGTGGGAGGACTGGTAGGGAACACTATCCCAGTGGCCGGTGGTGGGCTTCGCTACCAGCTCACGCGGATTCATGGATTTGGCAATTTCTGCCACCTTGCCGGTACAGTACTGCGCCATACGGAGATCGTTCTCCGGAAAATCGAAGGTAATGCGCAGCAGCGGGCGGCCACGCGGATCCTTATAATTGGGATCGAGCGACAGATAGTTAGTAGGTGTGGTGTAGCTACTGGCCTCGCAGCCAATGCTCATGGTGCTCAGATAGTTTTTGACCACCGCCTGCTTCCATTGTGTTCCCCATTTCGGCGTACCGGGAGGCACAGGTCGGCTGTTGATCGGCGCGGCGCCCACCGGCGTGACGCGGATGCTGCCGCCGCCAAAAAAGCCCAGCCCACTGTGGTCAAAATTATCGTTATTGAACTCATCGATACCCATGCCAACCGCACCGGCACCGATAAACGGATTGAAGTTTTTGTCGTCGAAATAGAGCGTTACGCCGTTAGCCGTCTGATAAGCGTAGTTACGCCCGGTTGTGCCGCTATTGGTGACGGGATCGTAAGGCTTGCCGATATTCGACAGCAGCATCAGACGGACATTTTCGAAGGTATAAGCCGCGACAATAACCAGATCCGCAGGCTGCTCCCACTCATCGCCGCTGGAGTCAACGAAGATCACGCCGGTGGCTTTTTTGCCGCTCGGGTCGGTCAGCACTTCTAACACTTCACAATGGGTGTGGGCGGTGAAGTTGGGCTTGCGCATCAGGGCGGGCAAGATAGTGGTGATGGCGCTGGCTTTGGAATAGTTGGCACAGCCAAAGTTGGTACAGTAGCCGCAGAAGGTGCAGGGGCCCATCGTGACGCCAAGCGGATTGGTATAGGCTTCGGAAACCAGCGAAGAGGGCACGGCGAACGGTTTATAGCCCATGTTGCGGGCCGCCTCGGCAAACAGGGTCGGTCCGTAGGGCTGTTTAAGCGGAGGCGTCGGATACTCACCGGAGCGGGAGCCTTCAAACGGATTGCCGCCTTCCTGTTTCACGCCGTTGAGGACGCCCGCTTTGCCGGAGGTGCCGGCGACGCGTTCAAATTGCATATAGTGCTTTTCGATCTCGTTCCACTCCATGCCCCAGTCCTGAAGCGACAGATCGGAGGAAATGGCATCGGCGCCGTAGCGTTCGGTCAGATGGCTACGCAGGCGAAACTCTTCCGGCTGAAAGCGAAAGGTAATACCCGCCCAGTGGTTACCCGCGCCGCCCGTGCCGTTACCGGGGTGAAAAGAGCCCCAGCTGCGCATCGGCAGCGCCGTCTGTGAGGGATTATTACGCATGGTGCAGGTATTCTGGCGGGTACGAAGCATCAGTTCCTGACGCTGAACGTAGCGAAGCTCATCGGTGACGGTCGCCACGTTAAAATCGCGGGCGGTATCCCGCCACGGGCCGCGCTCAAGCCCCATCACGCTCAGCCCTTCATCCGCCAGTTCATTGGCGATAATGGATCCGGCCCAGCCAAGTCCAATCACGACCGCATCAGTCCGTGGAAGTTTCTTTGCCATATCAGGCTCCTTTTTTGGTGTTTGACAGGTCGGCGATGCTGACAGGTTGCAGTTTTAAGTCTTCGTTATGCCGCTCGATCAAATCGCGGTAATCGTAACGTGCGCCGGGAAAACCAATCATTTTCCAGGAGACCATATCCTTGTTGCCGCCGTAGATGGGATCGGCAAAAAAGCCTTCCATAGTATTAATCAGGATCTGCGCAAAAAAGGCCTCGCCGTCATAACCCTCCAGCTTGATGTCGCCCTTTTCCAGTCCGTGCAGAATCTCATCCTGCTGTTCAGGGGTTAGATCCCTGAACGCTTTTTGCTGCGTCGCGTGGGTATGTTTATTGAGCGCTGCAAGGCCTTTGCGGTAGCGCTCGCGGGGAACCAGCGGCGACTGGTCGCCCTGCTGAGCGGTGCCTTCAGTGAAGGGACCTTCCATATAAAGGCGCTCAAAAGTGCCGTAAAAACCCTGTAGCTGGCGGTCGATAAATACCGCGCAACCCGCCTCTTTACCGCCCATACTAAGCTCATCCGCCGGGATAAGCCGATCGACGATGGCTTCTACCGTGGCGGCTTCTTCATCGGTAAAAAAGAGCCAGCCGGCATCGGGGAAGGTTTCAGGAGGATTATCAGAGAACGGTGTCCAGCCGGGCGCACCGGTCAGGGTGACCGCTTTGGCCACGCCGGAGGCGGTCGCCGCAAGCGCGCCTGTTGACCATGTCAAAACCTGTCGTCGGGTGACACCGGGTGAGGTGGGGGAGGGTTTACGCATTGCGCTTCCTTTAAAGGATGAAATGTAAAGTTATACCCGGTAATTGTAAAAACAGTGCGGGTTGCTCAATACTATGTATAACACTTGTTTATGTATTGTTAATTTGTGTTATTCCCTTTTTTCCGCAAGGTATTGTGTAAGTAAAATGGCAGCGCAGGCGCTTACGCTGGCAGATCGATCGGGTATGATGCCCGACGAACATCTGACGTCAGGAGAATAGCGTGCGCCCGGATAAGCCGATTGCGGCAATCGAATACACCCTTTACCGGAATTACCGGACCGTACACGGCATTCGTATTGCGCTGGCCTTTGTCCTGACGTTCCTGTTGGTGCGGCTGCTGGATATCCCCGAAGGCAGCTGGCCGCTGATCACGCTGGTGGTGGTGATGGGGCCGGTCTCATCATGGGGTAACGTTTTCCCCCGTGCGATCCAGCGTATCGGCGGCACCATTTTTGGCTCCGTCTCCGGGCTGATTGCGCTAAAGCTGGAGCTGATGTCGCTGCCGGTGATGCTGATCTGGTGCACGATTGTGATGTTTATTTGCGGATTTTTGACCCTGGGCAAGCACCCCTATATGGCGCTGCTGATAGGGATTACGCTCGCCGTCATTTGCGGGGCGCCGCCGGGCAATATGACCATGGCGCTCTGGCGGGGCGGGGACGTTATTCTGGGGTCGCTGCTGGCCCTGCTGTTCACCAGCATCTGGCCGCAGAAAGCGTACATTCACTGGCGTATCCAGCTGTCAGATTCCCTGATGGAAACCGCAAAAATTTATCATGCCGGCTTCTCACCGAATCTGGTTGAAAAGCCGCGCCTGACGCGGCCCCTTCAGCGCCTGCTGACCGGCGTGGTGAAGATGCGGTCACTGATAGAGCCGGCCAGCAAAGAGACCCGCATTCCCCGCTCTGTTTTTGAAGGGATCCAGACGCTGAACCGCAATATGGTCTGCACGCTGGAACTTCAGCTGAATGCCTGGTGGACCTCCCGTGAAAGTCACCTGATCATGCTTAATGCCCCCGCGCTGCGCCGCACCCAGCAGATGACGGAGCAGACGCTGCGGGCGCTGTCGACGGCGATTGTCGAGGGCAATACGCAAAAGATTGCCGCTAACAGCGCCGGCCTGGCGGATATTGCCCGGGAGCTGCGGCAGTTAATTAACGAGTCGGACAGCGCCGAGCGGGTGGAGACGCCGATCCACGGCTACGTCTGGCTTTGCCTGGAGATGGCCGCCCAGCTGGAAAGAATGTCCGATCTTATGCGGCTGGTGCTGCGTAAATAGGCGATTTGCAACAACTTACTGCGGGCATCCTCGCTTCGCGGTAAGATAAGCCCAGTCCGATTCGATAATTTGAGAATTGCTTTCGGCCAGGGCGAGCCGCTAAGCTGAAAGCTACGATAATGACGCCTGCTTAAGCAGGCCTAAATGAAAGGTGTCTTCATGGAAAATGCAAAGCAATCATTTCAGAACGTGCTTGAATTCGTACGGATGTTCCGCCGCAAAAACAAACTGCAGCGCGAAATTCACGATAATGAAAAGAAAATCCGTGATAACCAGAAGCGTGTTCTGCTGCTCGACAACTTGAGCGAATACATCAAACCGGGAATGAGCGTGGAGGCGATTCAGGAAATTATCTCCAGCATGCGCAGCGACTACGAAGATCGCGTGGATGATTACATCATCAAAAACGCCGATCTCTCAAAAGAGCGTCGCGACCTGTCGAAACAACTGAAGGCGATGGGCGAACCTAAGCCGCAGTAATTCCCTCTCAGGGCGATCGCCGATCGCCCTTTGTTCTTCCCCGCACTCTGCTTCCCGGCCCGTTATCGTTCCGTTCGCTTTTCTCAATGCTTACCGAGCCACAACCGCTCCAGCGCGGAGACTTGCCCGCTCCTTACGAAGAAGATGACACGTTTTGCCAACAAAAAAACTTTGCATATTTGTCAGCCTTTTACCATCATCACTCAGGCCCTCTTCCTCTTTTTAAGCTGGTATTCACTTGCAAAACTTCAGAGTCTCACTGCTGGAGGCGATGACGCGTTCGGCATGGTACAAAAAAAGACGTTCTGACCGCGTTTTATTCTGGCGGGAGATCACGCCGCTGGCGGTCCCCATTTTTTTTGAGAACCTCTGTGTCCTGCTGATGGGCGTGCTGAGTACCTTTCTGGTCAGCTGGCTGGGCAAAGAGGCGATGGCGGGCGTTGGCCTGGCGGACAGCTTCAATATGGTCGTCATCTCCTTTTTTGCCGCCATCGATCTGGGGACCACCGTGGTGGTCGCCTTCAGCCTGGGCAGGCTTAAGCGGGAGCGGGCAGAGTCGGCGGCGCGTCAGTCGCTGGTGCTGATGACCCTTTTTGCCGTGCTGCTGGCGATTCTGATTGAGTTTTTTGGCGAGGCGATTATCGACCTGATCGCCGGCAGCGCGGAGCCGGCCGTCAAAGCGATGGCGCTCAGCTATCTCACCATTACCGCCTGGAGTTATCCCGCCGCGGCCATCGCCCTGATTGGCAGCGGCGCCCTGCGCGGGGCGGGCAATACCAAAATTCCCATGCTGATTAACGGCGGCATGAATATCCTGAATATTGTTTTCAGTACGGTACTGATCTACGGCTGCTTCTCATGGGAAGGGCTGGGCTTTATTGGCGCGGGACTGGGGCTGACGATTTCGCGTTACGTTGGCGCGGCGGCGGTCATCTATGTGCTGATGACTGGCTTTAATCCTCAGCTGAAGATTACGCTAAAGAGTTACTTCACCAGGCTCGACCTCAGTATCCTGAAAGAGGTTCTGGGCATTGGCGTGCCGGCGAGTATCGAGTCGGTGTTGTTTAACGGCGGCAAGTTGCTGACGCAGGTATTTGTGGCCGGTATGGGCACAGATGTTATTGCCGGTAACTTTATCGCCTTCTCAATTGTGTCGATGATTAATCTGCCGGGCAACGCCCTGGGGGCGGCTTCCACCATTATCGTCGGGACGCGCCTGGGCAAAGGGCAGCTCAGACAGCCCGAGCGCCAGATTAAATATATTTTATGGCTTTCCACCTTCGGGCTCTGCGTGCTGGCGGCGCTGACGGTGCCTTTTGCCGGCATGCTGGCTTCCTTCTATACCCGCGAAGATGACGTTATTGAGGTGGTGAAAACCCTCGTCTGGCTGAACGCTGCCTTTATGCCGTTCTGGGCCGCCTCCTGGGTGCTGCCCGCCGGACTGAAGGGCGCACGGGATGCCAGGTTCACCATGTGGGTCTCGATGCTCGGCATGTGGGGATGCCGCATTGTGGTGGGCTACACGCTCGGCGTGCTGCTCGGCTTCGGCGTGGTGGGGATCTGGCTCGGTATGTTTCTTGACTGGATTGTGCGGGGGCTGTTTTTCTACCGGAGGCTGGTCACCGGCCGCTGGTTGTGGAAATATGCCAGACCGGCGAAGTCGCCCTGAAAGCGACGCGTGCAGGCCCTTTGCCCGGCCCCTTTGCTCATTTTATCAGGAACAGACATGCCTTTCTCCTCCCCAGCGGCGACGGACTCGCTGTTTCAGCATCGCGCCTTCGTCGCCTTCTGGCTGGCGCGCACCTGCTCCAGCTTCGGCTTCCAGATGTTATCCATTGCGGTGGGCTGGCAAATTTATGCCGTGACCGGCAGGGCGCTTGATCTTGGGCTGATCGGGCTGGCGCAATTTCTGCCAGCCGTGGTACTGGCACTACCGGCCGGACATATTGCCGACCAGTTCGACCGCCGCCGCGTGGTGCTGCTGGGGCAGATTACGGAGTGGGTCGCCATCATCGTTCTGGCAACATTGACGCTGATGCATAAAACCGATGAGCTCACTATTCTCGGGCTGATCTTTGTTATCTCCATCGCAAAAACTATCGAGGCGCCCTCGCTGCAATCCATGCTCCCTGCGCTGGTGCCGCCCGCAATACTGGCTCGCGCCACCGCCGCTAATGCGGCATCGATGCAAACCGCGGCGATGCTCGGACCGGCCATTGGCGGCTTTTTGTACGTCGCGGGGCCGGGCGTGGTCTATGCCACTACCGGCGTGCTCTATCTGATCTCCATTCTGATGGTCAGCCGCCTGCGTTACGAACATGCGCCGCCGCCGCGTACGCCAGCCACCTTCGCCAGCGTATTTGCTGGCGTCAAATTTATCCGTAACCGGCCAGACGTACTGGGCGTTATCTCTCTGGATCTCTTCGCGGTCTTACTGGGTGGTGCTACGGCGCTGCTGCCGATTTTCGCCAAAGATATTCTGCACACCGGCCCCTGGGGACTGGGCCTGCTGCGCAGCGCACCGGCAGTTGGCGGCCTGCTGGTCGGTTTCTGGCTGAGCCGCCGCAGTTTAGATCGCAACGTGGGGATGATTATGTTCGCGTCGGTAGCCGGGTTTGGCGTGGCAACGCTGGTCTTTGCGCTCTCCCGCGAATTGTGGCTGTCGCTGCTCGCGCTGTTTATGCTGGGCGGCTTCGATATGGTCAGCATGGTAATTCGCGGATCGCTGGTGCAGCTCGATACGCCGGATGAGATGCGCGGGCGCGTCAGCGCGGTGAACTCCATCTTTATCAATACTTCCAACCAACTCGGCGAGTTTGAGTCCGGCCTTCTGGCGGCCTGGCTGGGCGCCGTACCGGCGGCGGCGGTAGGTGGGATTGGCACGCTGATCGTGGTGGGATTATGGATGGCATGGTTCCCTGGCCTGCGACGACGCCAGCGGCTCCATCACGGTGAGTAATTCTGCCTCAGTAAAAGATATCGCCAGCAGGGCAGGGACCGGGCGGCCAGCCAGGGAGCGAGCGCTGGCTGCATCTGCCGATTTGTTTTAAGCTTTCGGCACTCAGGGCAGCTGAAATAATCAGGATGAATAGCATGAAAGAACGGTTTCCTCAGGGCTTTATGTGGGGCGGTGCGACGGCCGCCAATCAGGTCGAAGGCGCCTGGGACGAAGAGGGCAAAGGCCCTTCGATCGTTGACGCCATTCCCGGCGGTAAAGCGCGCTTAAGCATTGTTGCCTCACCCGAGTTTGATTTCTCGATTGACACTGACCGCTATACCTATCCCAATCATAAAGGCATCGACCACTATCACCGCTTCCGAGAAGACATTGCGCTGTTTGCCGAAATGGGCTTCAAATGCTATCGCTTTTCCATCGCCTGGGCGCGTATCTACCCCAATGGCGTGGAGTCCGAACCCAATGAAGCGGGACTGAAGCATTACGATGAGGTGATCGATACCTGTATTGCGCACGGCATAGCGCCGGTCATTACGCTTTCCCACTACGAAATGCCGCTTCATCTGGCCACGACATTTGGCGGGTGGAAAAACCGGGAAATTATCGGTCACTTTGAACGCTATGCCCGCACGGTTCTGACGCGTTACGGGCATAAAGTGAAATACTGGATGACCTTTAACGAGATCAACAGCGCAGCCCACTTCCCCATCATGAGCCAGAGCCTGACGGTAAAAACAGGTGCGCTGGATCCTCAGGCAAAATATCAGGCCTGGCATAATCAGTTTGTCGCCAGCAGCCTGGCGGTAAAGATTGCGCATGAAACCGATCCGCAAATTCAGATGGGCTGCATGATCCTCTTTGCCACCGCTTACGCCTATGACTGCCATCCGGTGAATCAGCTGGCCACGCTGAAAGAGACCCAGGCGTTCAACTTCTACTGTGCCGATGTGCAGGTGGGCGGCAAATACCCCTACTATGCCCGGCGGTTATGGCAGTCGCTTGGCGTGACGCTCGATATTCAGCCTGGCGATATGGAGCTGATTGCGCAGCATACGGTTGATTACATCGGTTTCAGCTATTACATGTCCTCCACGCTGAACAAAACCAACCCGGAAGCGGCCTCCGCGCAGGGCAATCTGCTGGGTGGCGCACGTAACCCCTTTTTAGCGGCGAGCGACTGGGGCTGGGAGATCGATCCGACAGGGCTGCGCATTGCGCTTAACCAGCTCTATGACCGCTATCAGAAGCCGTTATTCATTGTGGAGAACGGACTTGGCGCGGTCGATAAACCGGATGAGAATTTCACCATCAATGATGATTACCGCATCAACTATCTGCGCCAGCATATTGAAGCCATGGCCGATGCGCTGGAGGATGGCGTCGTGCTGATGGGATATACGCCGTGGGGCTGCATCGATCTGGTGAGTATGTCCACCGGTGAAATGAGCAAACGCTACGGCTTTATCTATGTCGATCTGGATGACACGATTTCCGGCACCGGCAACCGCTATAAAAAGAAATCCTTCTCCTGGTACCAGAAAGTCATTGCCAGCAACGGCAGCGATCTCCGTTAATGTCAGGCCCGGGAGGCCCGGATTTACCCGGGCCTGTACAGAGAGCTGTGCAGACAAGGTTATCTGGCGGCAAAGTAATTACAACATACTAGTGCTTTGCAACAAGGAAAGGCCGCCTTGCGGACGGCCTTTCCCCCATCGTTTCAGTTATCCAGGTTATAAGGTCAGTCAGGAAAGGCGTTAGCCGCAAGGCGTACCGATTCGTACAGGATGCTTATCATCAGACCTCAGAGAAGCGCTATTTCTTTCCGTCAGGAAGAAAAATCCGCCGTCCATCCTCAAATATTTTTTCAGTATGCCGATAGTGATCGTAATCCTAATCGTTCGCTACTTTGGTAAACCCCGATGAAAATCTCAACCCGCCTTGCCGGAGGCTTCGGCCTGATGGTGCTGCTGCTGGCACTCTGCGCCGGCGTGGCCATTAACGCGCTGAATCATGCCCGTGACGGTATGGACGATGTAGTCAATCTCAAGATGAAGAAGTACCAGGTGGCGCTCGATATGCGTTCCAGCGTGAGCAGCATGACCATTGCGGTGCGAAACCTGGCGCTGCTCACCTCGCCCCAGGAGATGCAGCCTGAATGGGAACGCGTTGAAAGCCAGAAGCAGCTTTTTATTAAAAACCGGGAAGAGCTGGCCAGGCTGATTAACATTGACTCGGACCCGGCTGACCGGGAGGCTTTCCAGCAAATTCTGGCAAAAGAGGGGCCAGCGCTGACCGGCTTTGAAAAGGCGGGGCAGCTTGGATTGCAGAATCTACAGCAGGAAACGCTTAATTATTTGCTGAATGTCTCGCGTCCAACGCAGCGGGCGTTGCAGGATGCGCTGAATAATATGACGCACATACAGATGCAGAATGCGCAGGACGCCATGGCGAATACCAGCGATGAAAGCCGTCAGGCAGGCGTGTTCCTGGGGCTGCTGGTGGCCGTTTCGGCCCTGCTGGCTGCCGCTATCGGCTTCATCACCGTGCGGGTGCTGATGCGCCAGCTGGGTGGTGAGCCAGCGCAGGCGCAGGCGCTCGCGGCCTCGATTGCGGAGGGGAATCTGACATCGCGGATGACGCTGCGCGAGGGCGACAGCACAAGTCTGTTGGCATCACTGGCCCGGATGCAGACCGGGCTGGGTGAGATGGTGACACAGATTAAGGATGCATCAACCTCCGTCGCGCTCGCCTCTGATGAGATTGCCCGGGGCAACACCGAGCTTTCTGCCCGCACGGAGCAGCAGGCCGCTGCGCTGCAGGAAACGGCGGCAAGCATGGAGCAGCTGACGGCGACGGTGAAAAGCAACACCGCCAGCGCCAGTCACACGGCGGGATCGGCACGTGAAACCGCTATTCTGGTGCGCGACGGGGAAGAAAATGTCCGTAAAATGACGAAAACCATGGCGGATATCTCGCTCAGCGCGGCAAAAGTTGGGGATATAACCGGGACCATTGAGAGCATCGCGTTTCAGACCAACATTCTTGCGCTAAACGCCGCCGTTGAGGCTGCGCGGGCGGGCGAGCAGGGGCGCGGTTTCGCCGTGGTTGCCAGTGAGGTGCGTACTCTGGCGCAGCGCAGCGCCACGGCGGCCAGAGATATCAAAGGGCTGATTGAAAGTGCGTCTGCGCTGGTACAAGAGGGGGTGACAGTGGCCGACAGTACTGCCGCAAATATCATGAGCGTGGTCGGACAGGTCAGCGGGCTTGCCGATGCGATGGATGAAATCGCGCTGGCGTCCGGTGAGCAGATGCAGGGCATTTCGCAAATCACCATCGCCGTTAGCCAGATGGATGGCGTGACGCAGAGCAACGCCGCGCTTGTTGAGGAGTCATCATCAGCCTCCCAGTCCCTGGCGGAGCAGGTTCATGGTTTGCGTGGTATGGTGGACACCTTCAGGGTCTGATGCGCGCTCACGGCAGCGTTCTGTTCCGGCCTGTGCATTGCCGCCAGGCCGGAAAAGCGAAACAGGCAGAGGGATGCGCTCCCTGTTCAGGTCATATCTGCTGAAGCATCGGCACCCTGATTCCTGTGACGTGACGGTCTGCCTTGCGGCACCGTAACTCATAAATTATGCTTCAGTATTGAAGTCAACAGGGCAGGCGGCATTTGAACGGACATTCTGATAAAACTCCCGCTTCGCTGATGCGTACGCCCCTTGGCAGAAGCATGGCGGCTTTTCTGCTGCTGACGACGCTGACCGTGATGGGTATTAACGTCTGGTCCCTCTGGAACTCGTGGCAGCAAAGGCTGAGTGAGCGGGAGGATGATGCCCGCAATCTTTCCGTTTCGCTGGCGAAACAGGCGGAGGATGCCTTTCTTCAGGTGGATATCACTCTGGCTGATTCGGTCAGGCAGATTGCGCAGAACGGTTTCAGTTATGCCGTCACCACCGCCTTTACGCGCCAGCTGAAGGAGCAGCATGCCAGGCTTCCACAGCTGCATGGGTTATTTATCTACGATGCGCAGGGCAACTGGGTTGCCACATCGGGCAACTATATGCCGGCGAAAGCCAGCAATGGGGATCGCCAGTATTTCGCCTGGCATCGGACCCATACTGATACCGGAGTGCTGGTCAGCCACGTTATCCGCAGCCGTTCAACAGGCGATCTGGTCATTCCCGTCTCAATGCGCCTGAACGACAGGGCCGGTAACTTTGCCGGCGTCGCCCTGGCCACGGTCAAGGTCGACTATTTCAGACACTTCTACAGTTACTATACGCTGGGGGAGCGGGATGTTCTGGGGCTAATCCTGGCTGACAGCACCGTGCTCTATATCCGGCCTCTGCCCGAGAACGCCATTAACCGCAGCCTTTCCGCCAGCCCGCTGTTTAAAACCGCGCTTAAATCCTCACCCAGCGGCAGCGCAACGTGGCATTCTGAGCTTGACGGTATTGAGCGTATCTACGGTTACGCCCGACTTGAACAGTATCCACTGATTGTCGCGGCTGGCTACGATCGCGAAAAAATCTGGGAGGACTGGTTCGCCGACAATATAACCTACGTTGTCCTGAACCTGATATTGCTGGCCATGATTACCGGCATGGGGATATTTGTGCTGCGTCAGGTCAGGTTCAATCTGAAAAACCAGCTGCAGTTGACCCAGGCCCGGGACGAACTGACCACGATGAATGAAATGTTGCAGTCGATGGCGCTGCTGGATGGTCTGACGGGGCTTGCTAATCGCAGGCAGTTCGATGTTCTGTTGGATCAGGGCATGGAACGCTCCCTGAAGTCCGGCGAGCCGCTGTCGTTGATTATGATCGATATCGACTTCTTCAAGCGCTATAACGAGGCCTATGGGCACATCGCCGGAGATCGGTGCCTGAAGAAGATCGCCGCAATGCTTAAAGGGCTTATGCAACGTAGCCCCGATGTGGTGGCCCGCTACGGCGGCGGAGAGTTTGCAATAATCCTGCCCTTTACCAGCGCGCCTGATGCTAAAAAGCTCGCTGAGCGGGCGGTGCAGGCGGTTAGGGATGCCGGAATTGCTCATAAGGCTACGGAGCTGCCGGCAGGCGTGGTGACCATCAGCGCCGGATGCTGCTCGATCATCGCCAGCGGACAGCCAGGTGAGGCGGAACGTCTTAAGGCGCGGGCGGATGGGGCGCTGTCTGAGGCGAAGCGCAGCGGGGGAAACCGTGTGCACTACGGGTAATTATTTCCACAGGCTTTACGCCCCGGGATAAATGGCCGCCGTTTTTCCTTTTCAGCTTTTCCCCGCACGCCTCTACCGTCCAGCGCAGATAACGTTTTATTGCGCCAGTATAATGCGTAACCATGCAGAAGGGTGCTATGCGGCAGACCCGCGCTGCTGGCATGATGGCAGGTTTCACGATATTTACTGGCGTTCACACGCCTTATAGTGGAAATCCCGCGCTGCTTTCTAAAACAGTCCGCCAGCAACAATGTTAGCCTCTCCCTTTTCCTGAAGATTCACTGGCCGCGGCATATACATCTGTTTCTGTAGTGGTGTAGGCTGAAAGCCGATAGCGGCATCAGACGCCAGCGTTAAATCAGTGATTTGAACAGGAGCAGGATTATGCGCAGGAAAAAAGTCGCTTATACCGTGTTTCAGGGACGTGCGGGCGATCATAATAACCTTGCTATGCCGGGTGCAAAATCCCTCGGCGAGGCCTTTACGCTGCGTGGCGGTGAGATTCCGGTCAGTATTGGTACGCCTGAACCCGCACTTAACCTCGGCTGGCGGGAGGAGCTGGATGCGGCCTTGCCCGATCTGAAGGCGGTCCAGGCCCGTTTTGAAGAGGTGTTCAGCACCGGCGCGGTTTCCGTCTCCGCCATCAGCCGCTGCGCTGTGTCGCTGGCTACGCTGCCGGTAATGGCAAAACATCATCCGGACGTGTGTGTGGTGTGGTTTGATGCGCACGCCGATCTCAATACGCCGGAGAGTTCAAAATCGGGTTTTCTTGGCGGGCTTGCGCTTACTGCGCCGGCAGGCTTATGGAACTCCGGCCTTGGCAGCGGCCTCAGCCTTGATCAGCTTGTCCTGGTCGGCCAGCGCGACCTCGACCCTTTTGAATCTGCGCTGATTGCGCAGCACGGCATCCCTTGTATTCCTCCCGGAGATAACCTTGCAGAACGGTTACGTGAGGCTATTGCGGGTCGTGCGGTTTACGTTCATCTGGACTGTGACGTGCTTGAGCCGGGCATTGTGCCGACGGACTATGCCCATGAAGGCGGCCTGACCCTGGCGGATTTGACCCTGTGTTGTGAAATCATTGCGGCGCATACGTTTGTGGGGATTGAGATAGCGGAATTTCAGAACGCCTGGACGCCAGACGGCGCGCCGGTTTCCCCCGCACCGCTTATTGATGCGCTGATGCCGCTGCTGAAGTAATCTCATTTATCAGGCCGCCAGCGGTGCCTTTCCTGTGCTCATCAACGCTTTTAAAAGAGGCGGAGAGTGCGGCGTACGGGATCATGTTAGCGGCCACAGGTCAGAATAAGGGGATATTATTTTTAACTCCTCAGCGGAAAAAAGCCTTTTATAAAAGCGTCTTTTCGCCATCCAGCCGCACAGGATTTTATTGCCTTGGGCTTCAAGGATAATCATTCCCAGACGTCTTTTTCGTCGCCGGACAATCATTCCCACCCTGTACCCGCTCAATTCAGCTCACCGGTGATGTCGCTGTTATCACGCCGGGCAAGAACGGATTTGATGATGAATTCATTGGCTCTTCTGAGTATATGAATATCCGGCTGGATTTTGCCGTAGACTCGCATCCCTTCCAGCATCATAAAAATACTCTCTGCCATAATCTCTGCATCTTCATCGTTGCGGAAGGTATTCTGCTGCTGGCCCTTTTGTAAAATGGCGACAAGCCGGGCGACGATCCCCTTAAACATGTATTCAACTCTGTCTCTTACCTCCGCATCACCGGGCAGCAATTCGCTCGCGGCGGCGATGGAAAAGCATCCTTTTTCCCCCTCCGGCCCTGTAGAGAGCAGGGCACCGAATTCCAGGATTTCACGCAAAGCAGATTCCGGTGTCAGTTCAGTGGCTCGCTGAGTGATGCGCGCCAGACCGGCATCCATATATTGCTGAAGGGCAGCAAGAAAAATGGCCCGCTTGTCAGGATAAAGCTTATAGATACTGGCACTGGCCAGGCCCGACGCTTTCTTTAAATCCGAAACGGATGTGGCCTGATAGCCGTTCTGCCAGAAACAGTTCAGGGCCGTATTGAGAAATTCCTGCGGCTCAAATTCGCGGGGTCTTCCCGGTGCTTTTTTCATCGCGGCTCGTGGTAGATGAGGTCAATGCATTAATTGTAGATCGATTGATCTACAATGTGAAAGTAAATTGTTCAGAAGGGTGTAAAAAGTGGTTTGCAGCAAAAAATGGAAGATTTGTTTAGCATCAGAGGATGCCATTTACTTTGTTGTTATATGGGCAGGTCTTGTGAGAGCTATTCAACCTCATTCAGAGGTTAAAAAGGTGGTTCCATTCATCCCGGGTGATCTCCCACAATTCTGAATCCAGCTCACCGGCGATATAGTGTTCTTTGCTGGTATGGACAAGACGCATCCCCGCACTGGCCGATATTTTCTTCGAAGCATGATTTACGCTTGCTTTGGGGGCACGTAAGACTTCCCGGCCAAGCGTGTTAAACCAGAAGTCAGTGACGGCTCTGGTAGCCTCGGTCATATAGCCCTTTCGCTGCCATTCAGGGACCAGCCAGAATCCCCTGTTATTGTCAGGTTCATCAGACAAGCAAATCAGTCCCGTCAGGACGTCAGGCGCTTCTTTTCGCCTTAAGGTCCAGTACCAGGCTGTGCCATTTTCAGAGGCGGGCAGGGCAACCTTGTTAACGAAGCGGAAAGCACCATCGTCCGGAAAGGGCCAGGGAACTCTGGCGGCAAGATAACGGACAATTTCCCAGCGTGGATATACCTGCTGGATCTGCACGGCATCTTCAGCACAAAGCGGTTTCAGATAAAGGCGGGCGGTTTCAAGGGCAGGTGTCATTGATACTCCTTGTAGAGAGCGGAGAATAATTAAAATGCTTTTATCTCCGCAGCTGGATGACCAGGAAGATTTCACCGGCAATGACAGGCTATTGCAGAATAAAAACCGCCGCCATAAGCAATCCTGTAGTAAGCGCTATAAATGCAGATCCCGTTGCGAAAGCATGTACTGTTGTCTTTTCTTCTTTACGAATATCCGCAAAGCGGGCAAGCGCGCGCTGTGTATCCGGTGCGCTTATCTCTTCAAATTGTTTTTTATAGCCCTGTCCAGCCAGCCGGGAGGCACCCTCTGCGTCCGATCTTTCCAGTATGGCCATATGCTTACCCTTTTTAAAAAAACAGTAATCTGGCATCAGCTGCTCCTTAATGACATTAACAGTCATGCATTAACATATACGATCGGATTTCATTCTGTACATCTGTAACTATGGATTTGCTGCTAAGGATCAACCGGCCGCAGGATATCCACCTTACAACTTGCGGAAGCAAACCAGCAGTGACCCTACATGTACGCTTCCGGTGCCCATAAATCCAACCCTTGCAGGGCCTTCCGGCAGCAACATCCTTTTACATCAATAACTAAAATGATTATACTTCTCATTCGCTTTACTGATTTCTCCATAAAAAGCCTGCAAATCAATCAGTTTAAGATGAAAACTCAGGTGAGCTTTTTCGTATGTAAGCCCCTGAATGATGCGGATCCGATCGTCCGGACTTGTGAAAATTATAAATTTTTTGAGGATTAATAATGCTTTTTTCTTTGCCTCATCTCAGGGAAACCCGCACGGGCCACAGTGCGTTGTGTAACCGTAAAGTGCCATCTGTCTCTCTGCTCGCCGTCGTGATTGCTGCTACTTTACAGGTGCCTTATACCACTGCCGCTGAAACCACGCTGGTCGTGAGCGCCGCACCTGACAGCCCGGGCGATACGCAGAATACCGACTACAACGTGCCGGTGACCCGCGCCGGGACCAAAATGGCGCTAACCGCACGGGATACGCCACAATCAGTGAGCGTGATTAGCAAGCAGCGAATGGAAGATCAGCAGCTACAGTCCCTGGATGACGTACTGAAAAATACCACCGGCATTTCAGAATCGAATTCTGGCACCAGCCGAAGTAACTATTACTCGCGCGGGTTTATGATTGACAACTATATGGTGGACGGCATTTCCACCTCTTTTGAACCGCAGTGGAATATGGGCGATTCCCTTGCCGATACGGCGGTTTACGAGCGAGTCGAAGTGGTGCGTGGTGCGACCGGCTTAATGACCGGCGCGGGTAGTCCGGCGGCCTCGATCAATATGGTGCGCAAACATGCGGACAGCCGTGAGTTTGTTGGTGATGTCACCGCCACCTATGGCAGCTGGGATAAACAGCGCTATGTCGCCGATCTCTCCGCGCCGCTGAGCGAGTCCGGTGATGTACGTGGGCGGATCATTGCGGGCTATCAGGATCAGGATAGCTGGCTGGATCGCAACAGCTCCACCAGGAAGTTTCTCTATGGCGTGCTGGATGCCGATCTGACCGATGCCACCACCGTCTCAGTCGGCTATAACTATCAGGAAACTAACACAGATGGCGCGACCTGGAGCGGCCTGCCGGTTTTCTATAGTGACGGCAGCAAAACTAACTACGACCGCAGCACCAGTACCGCACCGGACTGGGCGTATAATGACAAGACCTCAAAGCAGGTCTTTGCCAGCATCCAGCACAACTTCGACAGCGGCTGGAATTTTACCGCTAACGGCACGCACACCGAGCAAGATTTCGATGGAAAGATGCTCTATATCGACGGTTTCTTCGATAAAAACACCGGCATTGGCGTCAGTCCTTATGCGGGCTCGCCGAACGTGGGTGGTACCGGCTGGAACCGCGGCACCCGCAAGCTGGATTCCGTCGATGCCTTTGCCAGCGGTCCCTTTGAGCTGCTGGGGCGTCAGCATGAGCTGATGGCGGGCGTCAGCTACAGCCGCCAGCATAACCAGTACTTCAGCACCTGGAAAAACATCTCCTCGCAGGAAGTGGGCAATTTCAATGAGTGGGACGGCAGCTTCCCGGAAAGTAACTGGGATGCTTTTAGCGAAGCGCAAAATGATACCGTGCATCAGAAATCGATCTACGCCGCTACCCGCATTTCGCTGGCCGACCCGCTGCACCTGATTATCGGTGCCCGCTACACCAACTGGAGCACCAGCACCCTGACCCAGAATATGGAGAAAAATAATACCTCTCCTTATGCCGGTCTGATCTATGACATCAATGATACCTACTCAGCTTACGCCAGCTACACCACGATCTTTAAACCTCAGGCTTACCGTGACGCGAACGGTGCCTATCTGACACCGATTACCGGTAAAAACTACGAGACTGGCTTAAAAGGCGACTGGATGAACAGCCGCCTTACCGCCTCGGTAGCGGTTTTCCGGATTGAACAGGATCATGTTGGTCAGACCGATTACACTATTATCCCGGGCACAAATGAATACGCCTACACTGAAACCAACGGCACTGTCTCGAAGGGCGTTGAGTTTGAGATCAACGGCGCCATCACGGATAACCTGCAGATGACCTTTGGTGCGACGCGCTATGTTGCGCAGGATGGCGAAGGGGAAGCGTTTAACCCGAACCTGCCGCGTACCACCGTCAAACTGTTTACCAGCTATCGTCTGCCGATGCTTCAGGATCTTACCCTGGGCGGCGGCGTGAACTGGCAGACCCATACCTGGGATCATGTTGCCGGTCCGAACGGCAGCGGCAGCTTGTACGCTGAGCAGGGCAGCTATGCGCTGGTCGATCTCTTTGGTCGTTATCACGTCACCAAACAGCTTTCGCTGCAGGCGAACGTCAATAACCTGTTCGACAAGTCCTACAATGTCGACGCGGGCAAAAGCCTGGTGTACGGCGCACCACGTAACTTCTCTATTTCGGCGAACTACCGCTTCTGACCGGAATAACAGCATGCCTCCCGGTGGGGCATGCTGCTTTTGCCAGCCCGTACTGCCCACCTCTGAGTCACCTTTTTGCCGTCATTATCTCTTTCTGCGTTTTGCAATTTTCCATTTCGGCATGAAAGGGCAATCCTTTGTCTGAAAAGCGTATCGGCGCTCTGTTTCTCATTCAGATGAGTGGGCTTAGGGTGGGGTCATACCCGGCGGGGAGGTTAAAACGGGAAAGCAGAACAGCAAAAAGCCCGCTCAGGTTTCCCTGAGCGGGCTTTTCAAATTTGGCTCCTCTGACTGGACTCGAACCAGTGACATACGGATTAACAGTCCGCCGTTCTACCGACTGAACTACAGAGGAATCGTTGGAACGGGGCGCATAATATCCAGCGGGGTGCCGGATGTCAAAGCCTGTTTGCAGCTTTTTAGCTGACTGCTGAATAAAGCAGCATTTCAGCGCTATTTTGATCAAAAGGGTGTTTGTCTAACCCGCTTCGCTTCTGGAGCGCCGCTCCCAGGCTGCCTTGCCATGATCCATCGCGTTGCAGTCAGTTTCGTCATAATGATCACGTTTATTTCATTTTTCCATTGTGGCCGATAATTATGAAATATACATTCCATCAATCCGCTAACTAAAGCAGCAGGAACTCCTATGAACAAGGTCAGAATCGGGCTGATTGGCACCGGCTATATCGGGCGCTGTCACGCTATTGCTTACGCTCAGGCCGCCACCGTATTCAGCCTTAAGGGCGAAATTGTGCGTGAGATGGTGGCGGAGGTAAATCTGGATGTGGCGAGGGCGCAGGCCGCCGCGCTGGGGTTCGCGCGCGCCACGGGCGACTGGCGCGAGCTGGTGGCCGACCCGGCTATTGATGTGGTCGATATCTGCGCGCCTAATTTTCTGCATAAGGCGATGGCGCTTGAGGCGATTCGCCACGGTAAGCACGTCTATTCGGAGAAACCGCTGGCGCTGGACGTGGCGGATGCGGAGGAGATGACGCGGGCGGCGGAAAAAGCAGGGGTGAAAACGCTGGTCGGCTTCAACTATATGAAAAACCCCACCAGCCAACTGGCGAAAGAGATCGTTGCCCGGGGAGAAATCGGCGAGGTGGTGCACTTCTACGGCACCCATAATGAAGATTATCTGGCGGACCCGCAGATGCCGCTGGACTGGCACTGCCAGAAAGCGCTGGCGGGCCTGGGGGCGCTGGGCGATCTGGGGGCGCATATTGTAAATATGGCGCACTATCTGGTGGGCAATATCAGCGAGGTCTCCGGCGATATGCTGACGGCGATCCGGCAGCGGCCAGACCCGGTGGACCCGCGGAAAATGCGTGAAGTTGAAAATGAAGACCAGGCGAGCGCGCTGCTGCGGTTTGAAAACGGCGCGCATGGCGTGATTGAAACTTCGCGCATCGCCTGCGGCAGTAAAATGGGGCTGACCTACGTGGTCACCGGCACCAAAGGCGCTATCCGCTATACCCAGGAACGCATGGCGGAGCTGGCGATCTATCAGCATAACGATCCCGCAGGGCGACAGGGTTTTAAAACAATTCTTACCGGGCCGGCGCATCCCGACTATGCTGCGTTCTGCGTTTCCGCCGGGCATGGCATCGGCTTTAACGATCAGAAAACCGTGGAGATCCGCGATCTGATTAATGGCATTGCGGCTGGCGATCCTATGTGGCCCGACTTTGCCGAGGGGCTGCGGGTGTCGCGGGTGCTGGAGGCCATTGCGCTTTCGGCGCGGGAGCGCTGCTGGCGAGAAGTGTGAGGTAAATGGTCTGACCGGAGAGCACGCGCAAATCGTGCGCTTTCTCTCCGGCCAGGAGCCAGCCCGCAGGCGACGGCGCGCCCGGCTTAACGGAATGGCTTAGCGGAACGGCGGCTCGTTAAAGGTCCGCAGCTTGCGCGAGTGCAGGCGGTCGCCTTCCGCACGCAGCAGATCGATAGCGCAAATCCCGATCTGTAAATGTTCAGATATCGCCCCTTCATAGAAGCGGTTCGCCTGGCCCGGCAGCTTGATTTCGCCGTGCAGGGGCTTGTCTGAAACGCAAAGCAGGGTGCCATAGGGAACGCGGAAGCGGTAGCCCTGTGCGGCAATGGTAGCGCTCTCCATATCCACGGCCACCGCCCGGCTGAGGTTAAAGCGCAGCGCGGAGGCGGCATAGCGCAGTTCCCAGTTGCGGTCATCGGTAGTGACGACCGTACCGGTGCGCAGCCGCTGTTTGACCTTCTCTCCCGGCATGCCGCTGACCAGGCGGGTGGCGTCATAAAGCGCACGCTGAACTTCGGCAATGCTCGGCACGGGAATGTCCGGCGGCAGCACCGCGTCAAGCACATGATCGTCGCGCAGATAGGCGTGGGCCAGCACGTAGTCGCCAATCGACTGGCTCTCACGCAGCCCGCCGCAGTGGCCGATCATCAGCCAGGTATGGGGGCGCAGCACGGCCAGGTGATCGCAGATGGTCTTGGCGTTGGAAGGCCCGACGCCGATATTGATCAGGGTGATCCCCTGACCATCTTTGGCGATAAGGTGCCAGGCGGGCATCTGATGATTTTTCCACGCCAGGCCGGAGATCGTCTCCTGCGGGTTTTCCGTTTCGGCGGTCACCAGCACGCTGCCCGCGCAGGAAAGTGCCTCATAAGGGGAGTCCGGATCGGCAATCTGCTCGCAGCCCCAGCGCACAAATTCATCCACATAGCGCGTGTAGTTGGTGAACAGCACATACGCCTGAAAATGTTCAACGGGCGTGCCGGTATAGTGACGCAGGCGGGCCAGCGAGAAGTCCGTGCGCAGCGCATCAAAATGCGAGAGCGGGAAGCGCTCGCCGGGCTGGTAAAGCCCGTCGGCGTTCTCATCACCGATCCGGGCGAGTTCGGTGGTGGGGAAATGGGCGGCCAGTCCTGCGCTCATGGTGCGGTCAAGCGCCAGGCTTAAGCCATCAATCACGTAAGGAAAGGGGATCTCCTGACTGGAAGGACGAACCTCAAGGCTGACCGGGTATTCGCTGGCCAGCATCTCCAACTGCTCGGTCAGATAGTGGCGAAACAGCGCCGGGCGGGTAACGGTGGTGGCGTAGCTACCAGGGTGGGTAAAGCGCGCAAACGCCCGGGAAGTGCTTTCACCAATGCTGTCGCCCAGCCAGCTGACGCGCAGCTCCGGGTAAACAAACAAACCTTTATCGCGCGCATCGGGGTCCGGCAGCGTTCCGCTGCTGATATAGTGCGTAATCGCTTCGCGTAGCGCGGTGACCGCCTGTTCGTACAGAGAATCCAGTTTATCCAGCGCCTCTTCTACAGAGAGTCCCTGGGGGGCTGACGGCTGATTCATGCGATCTCCTTTGCTATTTTTATTGATTTCATTACAGCATGTTAGCCGAAATTAACGCCCTGTGCGCGGCGTGAACCCTTTTTATCATTTACCCCGGCAGGCGGACAGGGCCGGAACGGAGGAGCAGCAATGGGCAACATGGGGATTATTATCGTCGCTGCCGGCCAGGGGCTGCGCTTCACGCAGGCGGGCGGCAAGGGCGATAAGCTACAGGCCGTTTTTGCGGACGAGCGCGGCAGGGTGCGTCCGCTCTTTGTTCATACGCTCTCAGCCGCCCGGGAGAGTCAGCTTCCGCTATGTGTGGTGACCAGGCCTGCGCAGCTGGCGATCCGCGACTACTGCCGGGAGGCGGAAATTCCGCTGGTGCTGGTGGAAAATAGCCGCCTTGGTGAGTCGATAGCGGCAGGCGTGCGCAGCATGAGCGACTGCCAGGGCTGGATCGTTCATCTGGCCGATATGCCTTTTGTCACCCCATCCCTGTTTCAGCAGGTGGCAGAAAGGATAGTGGCAGAAGGGATTGTCAGGCCGCTCTGGCGGGGCAAACCCGGCCACCCGGTGGGCTTTGGACGCGATACCTTTCCGGCGCTGGGTACGCTTACCGCAGAGGAGGGCGCGCGGGGGCTGCTGAAACAGTTTCCCGTACGGACGTTTGATGTGGAGGATGAGGCGGCGATCCGGGATATCGATCTGCCCTCTCATCTGCCTGGCGGCGGATAAGAGGGCAGCGGTCAGGGTTGGTTAAAGCAGCTTATCCTGGGTGATCGGCAGATCGCGAATGCGTTTGCCGGTGGCATGCCAGACCGCGTTGGAGATGGCGGCGGCCACGCCCACAATGCCCAGCTCTCCGACCGCCTTACCGCCCAGCGCGGTCGCCAGGAAGTCGGGTTCGCCCACGTTAATGGTTTCCAGCGCGGGAATATCGGCGTTGACCGGCACCAGGTAGTCAGCCAGATTGGCATTCATGATGCGCCCGTCCCGGGAATCAATCATGCCTTCTTCCAGCAGCGCCTGACCGATGCCCATCACCATACCGCCAATCCACTGGCTTTCGGTCAGCTTGGGATTGTAAACGCGGCCGGAGTCAAACGCGCCGACCATTCTGCGGACCCGCACCGTGCCGAAATCTTCATCGACGGCAACTTCGACAAAAATCGCGCTCCAGCTGTGGGCGGAGACGCCGCCTTCGGTGGGTGGGATCATCATCGACGCCGTGCTGGCAGCGGCATCACGGTCTTCCTCGCCAGCCTCTTTACCGAAGGTATCCTGATGGGCCACCAGCTCCTCATTGCCGCTGAGTCTGAGCAGTTCTGCCAGGCTAATCCGCGTATCGCTCTGCGTCTCCAGCCTGAGCGCACCGTCAGCAAGCCTGATTTTCTCCGGCGGCACCTGGAAGAGCGGCGAGCCGGGCGTGCCGACCGCCAGCGTAATCAGGGCATCCCGCAGCGCCAGCGCCGTTTTATGCACGGCGCCGGTCAGCACATTGGCAAGCTGTGAGCCGCCAGCCACAGGCGCGCGCGCCAGCCGCGTATCGCCCAGCGTTACCCTGATGCTGTCAGAAGGGACATGCAGGACATCTGCGGCGGTCTGCGCCAGGATGGTATAAGTACCGGTGCCGATATCCACGCCGCTGCTCTGCACCTCAATGCTGCCGTCGCCGTGGAGCACGATCTGCGCTTCGCCAGGGGTTCGCCGGACCGGATAGGTGCCCGAGGCCATCCCCCAGCCAATCAGCTGCCGCCCTTCGCGCAACGTGCGCGGTTCCAGCGGACGTTGATGCCAGCCGAATGCCTCTGCGCCCGCCTGATACGCCTCTTTCAGGCGGCGTGAACTCCAGGGAATGCCCGCCTGCGGATCCTGCTCTGCGTAGTTTTTTAGCCGCAGCGCAATCGGGTCCATTTTCAGCTTACTCGCCAGTTCATCCATCGCCACTTCAATAGCGAACGAGCTGGGGTTTTCCCCTGGCGCGCGCATCCAGCCGGGATTCACCGTATTGAGATGGATCAGCTTATGATGAGACTGAAAGTTGGGCGAGGCGTACATTAGCGGCGTCACCGAGTTGCAGGGTTCGGTATGCACATCCTCCAGCGCCGTTTCGTTCCAGCTTTCGTGCACGATTGACACCAGCTGACCTTCCCGCGTCGCCCCCAGCGCAAGCTGCTGGTGGGTGCGTGGCCGGCCGCCGAAAGCGGTAAAGGTTTGCGGGCGGGTAAGGGCGAGCTTTACCGGGCGGTCCAGCTCCCGCGACGCCACGCAGGCCAGCGC
This sequence comes from Pantoea sp. FN060301, assembly GCA_050410775.1. Classification (GTDB taxonomy): domain Bacteria; phylum Pseudomonadota; class Gammaproteobacteria; order Enterobacterales; family Enterobacteriaceae; genus Erwinia. Next base: position 2,518,413 of record CP191229.1, on the reverse strand, counting down.
GCTGTGGGGTTGAATGCCGCCCTTACAGCCAAATCCGCCGCCCACATAAGGCGAGAGAACGCGGACTTTAGCACTGTCGATAGCCATCCACTCCGACACGACCTGACGCGCGCCGCCCACCCACTGGCTCGGCTCCCAGAGCGTCAGTTCACCGTTTTGCCAGTGGGCGATGCAGCCGTGTGGTTCAATCGGGCAGTTGTACTCCCTGGGCGTGGTGTAGACGCCGCCGACCTGAACTTCTGCCGCTGCGAGGCTGGGCACCGCCTCTCCCCAGCTGACCGTCGTTGCCTCGGACGACTCCGGCTCAGCCTTAGGATCGTCGGGATGAATCGCGGCTTCCTCTCCGCTGTATTCGGTAGAGATCAGCGCGGCGGCCTCCGTAGCCTGTTCGAGCGTCTCCGCCACCACCAGCGCAATATGCTGACCGTTCCACAAAACTTTATCGCTCTGTAGCGGCAAAAAGGCCTGTGCCGCCGCACCGCCGCTGGAGAACGTTTTAGCCGGATGAATAGTCAGCCCGCTTTCGTGGTTATAGACGGCCAGCACACCGGGAGCCTGACGGGCTTTGTCGGTATCCATGTTAACGATCTTACCGTGAGGAATGGTGGACTGGACCACGACGGCATAGGCCAGATTCTCCAGCGATTTCTCCACGGCGTAGGGCGCTAGCCCCTGAATTTTCAGCCTGCCGTCAGCACGATCGCGGCGGCTGCCGAGCGCCTGGTAACCTTTGTCAGCCTGCGTCCCGGGGCGGGTTTCGGTTGTACTCATGCCAGACCTCCCACGGTCATCAGCGCCCGGGCAATCACGCGCGGCGCAAGGGTAATTTTGTGACCATTATGCTGATGGGCGACGGCGCCCTCGATCGCCAGTTCAGCAGCGTCCCGCAAGATCTTCTCCTCCAGCGGCTGGCCTTGCAGCGCCTGCTCCACCTGACGGACGCGCCAGGGACGAGTGGCGACGCCGCCAAGGGCGATGCGCACATCCCGGATAGTACGGCCATCGCTCTCCAGCTCCAGACCGACCGCGGCGCTGGCTGCCGCAAATTCATAAGAACTGCGGTCGCGCACCTTGAGGTAGTGCGAATTCGCCAGTGCCGGGCTGAGCGGTAGGGTAATGCGGACAATAACTTCGCCTTCCGCCAGCTGCGTTTCCCTGTCCGGGCGGGTGCCGGGCAACAGGAAAAAATCATCTACCGCCACGCGACGCTGCTGTCCGTCCGCACCCTGAATATGGAGCACCGCATCAAAGGCGGTCAGCGCAACGGCAAAATCGCCCGGATAGAGCGCGATGCAGCTTTCGCTGATGCCCAGCACGGCGTGGTTATCGTTCAGTCCTTCTTTGGCTGCGCATCCCGATCCCGGCTGGCGCTTATTGCAGTTCGGCCAGGCATGGGGATCGCGAAAGTAGGCGCAGCGGGTACGCTGTAAAATATTGCCGCCCAGCGTGGCCATGTTTCTGAGCTGTGCCGAAGCGGCGAGCATCAGGCTTTCGGCCACGGCAGGCGCAGAGGAGAGCACATCCTGGCTCTCTGCCGCCTCGCTCATTTTCACCAGCGCGCCAAAATCCAGTGAAGAAGAACTCAGAGAAATCTCCCGCAAATTGGTGAGGTGGGTGATATCGACCAGGCGGGCAGGGCGCAGCACATCGCACTTCATCAGATCGAGCTGGGTGGTTCCCCCCGCAAGGATATGCGTTTCGGGCTGGGCGCTTTGCTGCGTGGCGCTGGCGAGATCGGTGGCGCGGTAATAGTCAAATTCCCTCATTACATTCCTCCGGTTTTAGCCGGGCAGCGGCATCTTTGACCGCCTTGACAATATGGGTGTAGGCACCGCAGCGGCAGAGATTGCCGCTCATATATTCGCGTATCTCCTCATCGCTGCGTGCATGTCCCTCCTCAATACAGGCGACCGCAGACATGATTTGCCCCGGCGTACAGTAACCGCACTGGAAAGCGTCATGCTCAAGAAAGGCCGCCTGAACGGCGTGGAGGGTGTCGCCCTGGCTCAGGCCTTCAATCGTCTTCACGTCCCGGCCTTCCGCCTGCGCCGCCAGCGTCAGGCAGCTCAGAACGCGCTCGCCATCAATATGCACTGTACAGGCGCCGCATTGCCCCTGATCGCACCCTTTTTTGGAACCGGTCAGGCCGGCATGTTCGCGCAGCGCGTCCAGCAGCGTGGTGCGGGGATCGAGATTAAGCTGCCGCGGTGTGCCATTAATCGTCAGCGTTATGGATTGTGGTTGTGCCATCGTTCTCTCCAGTTCTGGGAGGTTTCAGACAGCGTGAGGGCGCAGGAAGAGAAAAGAGGTGGCGGCCCGGCACACTGCCACAGTGCTTCAGTGGTAAAGTTTCAGGCGAGCCTGAAAAAACAACGCCGGAGCAATTTACCGGCGTGATGGGCTGTTCTGTTGTCGAAAGTCCCCACAAACAGCATAGACGAAAAATGGCTACCCGATGTGCAGAGCGCGGGATGGGACAGCAGGCGGGGCAAGGGCGCTGGATTTATTTTTTCTGTACTGAAGAGGCGTTTTACCAATGCCTTTTTTGAATGAGGTAATAAAGTAGGTGGCGTCGGCAAACCCTACATGGGCGCCTATCTCGTGAATGCTCATTTCACTGCGCAGCAGCAGTTCACAAGCTTTTCTCAATCTGTAAGTGGAGACGTATTCATTTATTTTTTCGCCGGTCTCCGCATGAAAACGGCGTGAAAGATAGCATCTGGATTTATTTAAATCTGCCGCCAGCTTCTCCAGGCTGATCTTTTTCATATAGTTTTCCTCCACCCACAGCATGACCTGACGGGAAAGACGGTACTCATCCTCCCGGATCGTTGTTTCCTGGGTCGGGATCATGCTGAAAAGCGAAAGAAGCAACGTTGCCGCATTTTCCTTATCCAGCTCATCCCCGTCGGCAAGCGCACCGTAATGGGTAAACAGGGTCGTCATCCACGGGTGTAAGTCGGTCAGATCGGCGACAAATGCCTCGCTGCCACGCGCAGAGAGCCGAAGTAACTTCTGCTTATGATGGGGGAATGCATCAAGCGCAGGCAGAACGGCATGCTGATCGACATGGATGATGGTCCGGCGGTAAATAGTGGCGGCACGCTCTTCCACCATAATTTTATGTAGAGTGAAGGGTGGGAAAACGAAAATTCGGCCCGGCCGCATGGTGTAATGCCGGTTGTCGGCAATCACCACCCCATAACCTTCCTCGACGTAAAGCACTTCCAGGCACTGATGCCAGTGATGATAGCGAACCGGATTCGCATTCAGCCGGCTGAATGAAATAATGTTATCCCTGAGCGAAATCAGCTCAAGCCGGTCTGGGAGGCGGGTCGGAAGCATGGGGCAACATTTTTAATTTTTTGGGGAGATTCACCATTAATAAAACGTTTTTTTAAATTTTCAAGACCGCCGTGCCATCCCCCTTTCATCTCTGTGACCTTGATAACGTTTTGAACCTTACAGCCTCCTTATTCTCTGCGCAGCAATGGGTTATGCCCCTAACTCCGATCCCGGATTCTCCGATCGGGCCGATCGGAAGGTCCTACGCCAGAGGTAAACAGATGCAGCGCGAGCAGATAAAATCAAATCCCTTGTCCTCCAGGCAGGATGTTATTCAGTTTCTTTGCACACTTCTGGAACCGTTAAATAATCAGTTTACCCCGGATAGCGCCGGTCTTGCGCTCGGCGATACTTGCGCACATTACGGCGCGGAAATTGCCCGTATGGAGGGGCTATCCCGGGCCTTATGGGGACTTTTTCCGCTCATGGCCTCCGGCGAAAAAGCGTCTTTCAGCGACCGCTACATTCAGGCCATAAAGGTGGGAACCGATCCGCAGTCAGCGGCCTACTGGGGAGACGCCGGGCCGTACGATCAACGTTTCGTTGAGATGGCTGTTTATGGGCTGGGGCTGGCGCTGTTGCAGGAGAAACTGACGGAGAGGTTCAGCAAGAAAGAACTTGCCGACCTTTGCCGGTGGCTGGATCAGATCTCAACCGCCGTGATGCCGGACAGCAACTGGAACTATTTTGCCATCATGGTCCAGTTGGGGTTTAAGCGGGCGGGCTTGCCCTGGGATGAAAACGTCATCAGCCAGCGTTTTGCGCTGATGGAAGCCTATTACCTCGGCGGAGGCTGGTATTCAGATGGAGAAGGCCGCCCACGCGATTACTATATCTCTATGGCGTTCCACTTTTATGGACTGATTTATGCGACGCTGAATGGGGAGGACGATCCGCAGCGTGCTGAAACGCTACGCCACAGGGCAACGCTTTTTGCGCATGACTTTATTTATATGTCTGATGCGAAGGGCGCTTCAATTCCTTTTGGCAGAAGCCTCACTTACCGCTTTGCCACCGTCGCGTTCTGGTGTGCGGTAGCCTTCTCCGGGCTGAAGGTCTTTACCCCCGGCCTGGTGAAAGGGCTTATTCTGCGAAATCTACGCTGGTGGCAGGATAAACCCTTTCTGGATCGCGATGGCATTATGACGCTTGGGTATTGTTACCCAAACCTTGCCTTCTGTGAAGATTATAATTCTCCCGGTTCGCCCTACTGGGCGTTGAAAATCTTCCTGATTTTGGTCCTTCCTGAAACGGATGAGTTCTGGTTATCCGCTGAGCAGTCGTTACCTGAACTGCGGGTAAATCATATTATCCCTCAGGCTTCACAAATTATTGTTCATTCGCAGCAGGGTGGGCAGGTTTATATGCTGACGTCCGGGCAGCTTGAGCTGAATAATTACGTCAATACAGAGGCGAAATATACCAAATTTGCCTATTCAAGCTTATTTGGCTTCACCATTGAACGGGGACGCTACGGTATTAAACATGCGGCCTGTGATTCAATGTTGTTGTTGTGCGAAGACGATGATTACTGGCGCGGAAGGCGAGGCTGCGAGCAGGTTATTGTTCACGATAACTGTATCTGGTCGCGCTGGTCTCCCTGGCATGATGTGCATGTTGAAACCTGGCTTATTCCGTGCGGTGAATGGCATCTTCGCGTCCACCGTATTGAGAGCGCGCGCCAACTGAAAACGGCGGAGGGAGGGTTTGCCGTGAAGGATGGGCCTGAAATAAAAGCTTCCGCTAATGACCGTGAAAGCCTGCTCTCTGCCAGCAATGGCACCAGCGTGATCCACGATGCGTCCCCCTTCTTGCATCGGGAACCGGGATATATCGTCACGCCTCCTAACAGCAGCATCATGTTCGCTGAATGTGCAGCCATTCCTGTGTTGTCAGGATCGATTTCTCAGGGAATAAGCTGGCTTGTCGGCGCCGTTGCCGCGACCGGCGAGGTTAATAAGAAATATACCAACCCACCCCAATTCACGATGAACGATAAAACTTTCTCTGTCAGGTATGACGACATGGAAAAGGCTATCTCTGTCACTATCTGAACCTACAGAAAATGACTGTATCTTATCGAGGCGTTTATGAAAAATATAACTTCTGAAAATCGCTATGAATATTATAAAATCAGCTCATTTATTTTTATGTATTTTTTTACCTGGTCGGCAAGTATCGGCCTGCTCGCTATCTGGCTGGGACAAAAGAGTCACCTCAGCGGCACCGTAATTGGTACGGTATTCGCAGTGAATGGGATATTTTCGGTGATACTGAAGCCGGTTTACGGTTATATCCTCGATAAGCTGGGCATGAATAAATACCTGCTCTATTTTGTGGTCGGAATGTCGGCCCTGATGGCGCCTTTTTTTATTTATGTCTATCAGCCGCTACTGTTATCCAACACCCTGGTCGGCATTATTGTCGGCGCAATCTATCTAAGTTTTGCCTGGTATGCCGGGGTAGCGGCCTGTGAGTCTTACGCCGACCGCTACAGTCGTCTTAACGGAATGGAGTTCGGGCAGATCCGGATGTGGGGGTCGCTGGGCTGGGCGGTGGCCTCCTCATTTTCCGGAATACTTTTTAACTTATCTCCCGCCTATAACTTTATCCTGGGCAGCCTGACCTCGGTCGTGATGCTGTTTGTCCTTTTCAGCCTGAAAGTGAACACCCATACCGCTTATGCCAGTGACGTCCTTTCGAAGGAAAAAATTGTGCCGGCTGATGTCTCAGCCCTGCTTAAAAGCAGAAAGTTCTGGGCGTTCTGTCTCTACATCGCGGGCGTGGCCTGGATGATGTTTATCGCTGAGCAGCAGTTCTCCCGCTATTTCGTGACCTTCTTTGACGATGTGAATCAGGGAAATGCGGTGTTTGGCTATCTGGGCACTGTCCAGTCCGGGATGGAATTTATCATGTATATGATTATTCCCGCCTTTGTGAATTATATCGGCGCCAAAAAAGGCTTGCTGATCGTCGGCCTCGTGGTAGGGGCGCGTCTGATTATCTCGGGACTCTGTGACTCCCATCTGCTGATCTCCGTTCTTAAGCCGCTTTACGGGCTGGAGATCTGCCTGCTGCTGGTTTCCGTATTTAAATATATTGCTGAACACTTCGACAAACGCGTCAACGCGACCATGTATCTGCTGGGGTATCAGGCGATGTTATATGTCGGGAACGTGGTGGTGTCGTCACCGGCTGGCCTGCTGTATGACCGAATCGGGTTTGAAAAAACCTACATTATCATGGGCTGCATCGCGCTTATCTTTACGCTGATATCGTCGCTGACGCTCTCTGCCTGCCGCAGTAAAAAAGCGCCTTTACGCCATGCAGGAACGAAAAACGCCCCGGAAGAAATCCATCAATAACGGCGTCCGGGTGAAAAAGACCGGCCGTGAAAGGAGCCAGACTATGCTGAATAATTGTGTTAAAGAGCCGCTGCGTGAGCTGACGGAGAGCGTTCAGGATGCGCGTCATTTTGACGATATGTTAAAGCAGGCGCGGGGCGATGTGCTTGAAAAAATCAGCCGCAACGTCGCGGATTTTGGCGAGCGCTTTCCCGCGGAGACCTGCGCCGGCGGCTACTATCCGCTGACGGAAAATGTGGAGTGGACGACCAGTTTCTGGACCGGCCAGCTATGGCTCGCCTGGGAGATGAGCGGCGATGAACGGTTCCGCTCCATGGCGGAAAATCATGTCCGGTCATTTGGGATGCGCATTGCAGGCCGGCATGACACCAATACGCATGACCTGGGATTTCTCTATACGCTCTCCTGCGTGGCGGCCTGGCGTTTAACGGGCAACCGGGAGGCGCGTGGCTTCTCGCTGCTGGCAGCCGAGGCGCTGCTGGAGCGCTTTCATCATAAAGCCCGCATTATCCAGGCATGGGGGGATCTCTCCGACCCGGTTCAGGCTGGAAGGATGATCATTGACTGCAACATGAACCTTCCGCTGCTGTACTGGGCCAGCGAACAGACAGGCGATCCGCGTTTTGCCCAGGCCGCCTGTGAACACGTGCGTCAGGCGGCCCGTTATCTGATCAGGGAAGATGCGTCGACCTACCACACTTACTATATGGATACCCTGACCGGCAGGCCGCGCTATGGTGACACCCAGCAGGGCTATGCGGATGATTCCTGCTGGTCGCGGGGGCAGGCCTGGGGGATTTACGGATTCACGCTCAGTTTTCTCTACAGCGGAGAGCGGGAGCTGCTCGAACTTGCCAAAAGACTCGCCAGCTATTTTCTTAACCGCCTCCCGGAAGATGGTGTCTGTCACTGGGATCTCGCGTTACTGGGGACGGATGCCCTGCGCGACTCCTCTGCTGCGGCCATCGCGGTCTGCGGTCTGCTGGAATTATGCAAACACCTGCCGATCGCGGATCCGGAAAGGGATGCCTACCTGCGGGCGGCCAGAAGGATAATGTCATCCCTGACGCAGCATTATCTTGCCGGGAAAGAGGAGCCCTGTAATGGACTGCTTAAACACTCCGTCTATCATCTTGCCAGTAATAAAGGCGTGGATGAATGTGCAAGCTGGGGAGATTATTTTTATGTGGAGGCGCTGGTACGTATGACGCAAAGCTGGAAGATGTACTGGTAGAAAGCAAAAAAGCAGACATTCGTGGATGTCTGCTTTTTAAATCTGGCGCCTTGCTGTTCCCTTCAGCGCCAGCCGGATATGGAGGCTGCGCCGCATTTTGTTTATCCGATCCGCAATAATCCTTTGAACCGCAAAAACAGTTTTCTATTATCGGCCCTCTTTGTCGCACACCAGGTTTTTGCCGGCGCGTAATGCTTCATGGCCTGAAAGACGCGTCTGGTGTATCAGGACGGTTAGCGGTAATGCAGCCTTTCAAAACTGCCGGATCTCTCCTCTGATGATTAAAGCTTTATTACGCTAAGGCGCTAAGGAAATCATAATGGATCTGATGAATAATTGTGCATCGTCCGCCGCAGATGTTATATTAAAATATAATATCTGGAGGTGCGCTATGTATATCACTCGCCTGAAAAAGGTCGGTGGATCCGTCATGCTGGCGGTTCCTCCCGCCGTGTTGAAAACGCTGGCGCTGTCGACAGACAGCGAAGTGGGCATAACTATTGATAATGGCTGCCTGATTATTGAGCCTCAGAAACGTCCCCGTTATTCGCTTGAAGAACTGCTGGCGCAGTGCGATCCGCACGCCGAAATGAGCGAAGAGGATCGGGAATGGATTGATGCGCCTGCGGTGGGCAAGGAGATCCTGTAAATGGACAGAGGGGAAATCTGGCTCGTTTCACTGGATCCCACCACCGGCCATGAACAAAGCGGAAAACGTCCGGTGCTTATCGTATCGAAGGCATCCTTTAACAAGTTCACCCGGTTGCCCGTTGTTGTTCCGGTGACCAGCGGCGGAAACTTCGCCCGCGCGGCAGGTTTTACTGTCTCACTGGATGGGGCGGGAACCAAAACAACGGGCGTGATCCGCTGCGATCAGCTCAGAACCATTGATATGGGAGCCCGCAACGGCAAACGGCTGGAGCGTATACCTGACAGCATCCTTGATGAAGTGCTGGCCAGGCTGGAAGCCATCCTTACCTGATGCTTTTTATGTTAACTCAGCGGGGGCGCTGTTATCGCGCGCTCATTTTTTTGATGAGGTTGCATTCTGGTCGCAAAACACGCTTTTTCGTCCTGAATCAGTTTTCCCTTTTTCACTGCTCCGGCGGCAATAGTCTCCCTTCCGCACGAAATGCTTCACGACCTGAAAGAAGCGGCTGATGTATCGGGATAGTCACCAATACGCTTCCAGCAGTTCGGGCAACTGTAAGTATCCAGCTAAACCTCTGCACCTTTTGCTTATTTAATGCCGGGTAACAGGCAAATACCCGGCGTTGTAATGCTTACACGGTAAACTGTTCGCGGAATTGCTGAAGCGCAGCGGTGCTGTCACCGCTGGCCCAGCCTTCCATTGCTACCGTGCCCTGATACTGCATGTCGTGCAGTGCGCGGGCGATAGCGGGATAGTTGATTTCTCCGGTGCCCGGCTGCTGACGGCCAGGTACGTCAGCTACCTGAATTTCCCCGATGGCGGAACCGCAGCGGCGGATCAGCTCAATTAAATTGCCTTCGCCGATCTGGGCGTGATACAGATCCAGGTTCATTTTCAGTGCCGGACTGTTAACGGTTTCCACAAGCGCCAGCGTATCAGCGGCGAGTGCGAACGGTGTGCCAGGGTGATCCACCGGCAGGTTAAGGTTTTCCAGAGTGAAGACTCGCCCGGCGCGTTCACCGAGTTGCGCCACACTGCGTAGCGTGTCAGCTGCCCTGAGCCACATCGCGCCGGTAACCCTCTCCACCGGTTTCACAGGGAGTCCTTTGTCGTTCAGCCCGGTGCCGTGCAGGTTGAGCACAGGACAGTTAAGGTGCTCTGCAACTGCCAGCGAAGCCTCAGCACTTTGTAGCAATTGCTGAATTTCTTCGTCGTCGGTCAGGTTGCCGGTGAGATAACCGGTCATGGAGGTGAAGCGGGCACCGGTTACGGCCAGCGCCTCGATATCTTTATTCTCCCAGCTCCAGATTTCAACGCCAAAGCCCAGTTTGTGAATGCGCTTTACGCGCTCCACGAACGGCAAATCGAGAAACACCATTTCGGCGCAGACAGAAAGTTGATAACCAGCCATCAGCGTGCTCCCAGTTTGACAGGTTGCTGTTGCTGAACGGATTCAATGCAGGCCAGCGCAATTTCCAGCGCGTTTCGCGCATCCTCACCGGTGGCGCGCGGCATTTCACCGCTGCGGATGCAGCGGGCAAACTCGGCCATCTCTGCGACATAGGCGTCGCGCAGCAGATCGGAGTCCATGCGAGATGTCTCAATCGCAATGCCACCCTGATGGTAGCGTACGCAGTTTGTGGCATTGATATGGCCGGCCTGGAGCATGCCCTGAGTACCAAATACTTCACCGCGCACGTCATAGCCATACACGGCCTGGAAGTTGGCTTCTGCGGTGGCGATGGCACCATTATCGAAGCGGATGGTTACCACCGAGGTGTCCAGTAGCCCTTTATCTTTAAAGTCCGGGCGGACCAGCGCATCGGCCAGCGCATAAACTTCAACGGGTTTGGCTCCGGGATTGAAGTGCAGCAGCGTGTCGAAATCGTGAATCAGCGTCTCAAGGAAAATAGTCCACTGTGGAATGCGTGAAGGGTCGTGCAGCGCGGGATCACGCGTTACCGAACGGCTTAGCTGCGTGATGCCATTCTCTCCCGCTTTCACCGCCGCGATAGCCGCCGCAAAGCCGCTGTCAAAGCGTCGGTTGAAACCAACCTGTAAAACTACTCCCGCACTTTTCGCTGCCGCAATAGCGCGATCGGCTTCTTCCAGCGTCACTGCCATGGGCTTCTCGCAGAAGACATGCTTTCCGGCACCGGCAGCGGCGATAACCCATTCGGCATGCGTACGCGCCGGGGCGGCGATGGCCACTGCGTCAATGTCCGGATCCTGCAGAAGCGCATGCAGATCGCTGTAGGCTTTCTCCACACCCAGTTTTGCGGCCAGCTTCTCTGCGGCGCCTGTCTGCGGATCGGCTACCGCTGCCAGCGTGACGCCCGGCACGCGCCATGCAAGGTTTTCCGCATGAAAGCTGCCCATACGGCCTGCGCCAATCAGGCCAACGCGCACATTTTTGTTCATCATAAAAACTCCTTGTTATTTGGTGTTCGCCCATTCAGGCGAGGCAGGTTGTTCTACAGTTTGCTGCGCTGTGGCAGCGAAACGACGGGATTTGGAGAGCATCAGCGGCTCAATATGTTCCAGTGACACGCCGCGCGTTTCAGGCAGGAAGCGGCGAACGAACCAGAACGCCACCAGACAGCCAAGGGCGCACAGCATCAGAGGAAACGCTCCGTGGAAATGGGTCATCAGCACTTCGCTGCGGTTCATCATTGGAAAGCTCTGGGTGACGATGAAGTTCGCCACGTACATTGAAGAAAAGGCATAGCCCATCGCGACAGCGCGCATGCGATTAGGGAAGATTTCTGAGATCAGCAGCCAGGCCCCTAAACTCCAGGAGAGGCCAAAAATCAGGATAAACGCCACCAGCCCTGTTACCGGCAGCAAACCCTCTGCCTGAGTGATAAAAGCCCAGGAGGTGAAAACAAGGCACAGCGCGCAGCCTAACGCCCCCCAGCGAAGCAGAGGCGTACGGCCAAAGCGATCAATCGTGCTGAGGCAAACTGCCACGCCTGCCAGTAACGCCAGACCAAGGAAAATGCTTTGAAACAGGGAGGACTGCGTGCTGCTGGTAATGTTTTGCAGCAGCGAGGGGGCGTAATACAGCAGGATGTTGATGCCCGAAATTTGCTGCAGGATAGCGATGGCACAGCCTATTAACAGGATATAGCGGGTACGCGGATCGCGCAGAATGCCGCCTTGACTGGCCTGAGCGGCCTCATCTTTGGAAGAGGCGATGATTTCCTGCAGCAAACGGTCAGCATGCTGCGCGTTAGACAACTGCGTCAGCACCTGACGCGCCCGTTCAGTTTTTCCCTTCAGTGCCAGCCAGCGCGGCGATTCCGGCATGAAAGGCACCAGCAACAGAAACAGCACGCAGGGGACAATCCCGGAAGCCAGCATCCAGCGCCAGCCGCTACTGACAATCCACTCATGCGGCATCCCACGGGCGATCAGGTAATTCACAACGTATACCGTGACCTGTCCACCTACCATCAGCATTTGCTGTAAACCCAGCATGCGTCCGCGCCAGTCTTTCGGTGAAACTTCAGCGATGTAAAGCGGGGTGATGGCTGACGCCATGCCGACAGCAAATCCACCGATAAGCCGGTAAATAACAAAATCGGTCAGCGAGGTGGCCAGCGCGGAACCGATAGCGGAGATAACGAAAAGTACGGCGGTGATTATAAGCGTGGACTTCCGGCCGATCCGGTCAGAGATATAACCCACACCCCATGCCCCGATGACGCACCCAAGGATGACATTTGAAACGGCCCAGCCACTTTCCCAGGGTGATAGCGCCAGATGTTCTGAAAGGGGTTCAATGACGCCGGAGATGACCGAAGCGTCATAGCCGAGGATGACGCCGCTCAGCGACGCGACCGAGCAGATAAACAATATCAACCGTAAATTGTGTTTACGCATAGTGACTTACTTCCTCTTTAACAGCATTTAGCGGAGCTGTAAGGGTATTGCAAAGAGGATGCCAACGGTAAAAGAGGTCTTTTTTGTGAGGCACAGCACAGCGTTACTTCACAAACTGCAAACAAAATTTACATGTCAACTTAACATGTCAATAAAATGGACATTCCATTTAATCCGGGTGGCGATATGCAAATTCAGGAACGTAAGCCGTTTAAAGATGAAAGCGATCCTATCTTCAGCCTGCCAGACGGCTCAGAAGCTGGCGAATGGGACAGGCTGTTGTGGCTGGGGTGGTACGATTTTGAACGTGGAGAACAGCCAGGCTGGATCAGGCCCACTATTTTGCAGTCATGGCAGCGTTCACAGCAACGCGCTATCGATCCTGAATCCTTCATTTATGCATTTCCACCGCCCGAAGAGCTGGCAGCGATCCTTGAATTTAATGCAGAGCTGATCGCCGTTGCGCGCAGCATTATGGAGAACCTGCTGGCATACAATCCGGATGGCCATATCAACCTTACTAATGCGCAGGGCGTGACGCTGCATTACTGCGGTTCGGATCTCACGCCAGTCGGCAGCATTTTGCGCGAAGATGTGCTGGGTACTAATTGCACTGCACGGTGCCTTATCGAACAGCGACTGGTTTATGTCCTCAGCGGTGAAAACTGGAAAACTGACTTACGCAGACGTCATCGTCAGTGCGCTGCCGCACCGGTACGCGATGTCAACGGTCAATTGATTGGCGTACTGACACTGACCGCCACGCCGGATAACTTCAACGCACATACGCTTGGTACGGTACAGGCGGCGGCAGAAGCCGTCAGTCAGCAGCTGGTGCTGCGCAGTTTACTGGCTGAGCAGCAATCCATTCTTGAAACGCTGAATGAAGGTGTGATTGTCTGCGATCGCCAGGGACGGATTAAAACGCTTAATCGCTATGCGCGTCAGATATTCAGTGGCCTCGATCCTGCCGCAGGTCCGATTGACGTGCTGCTGAAACCGCAAGGTGAATCGCTGCAAACCATGCCGTTTTGTAACGACCGCGAACTGCAGTTCTTGCCGGATGGCGTCAAGCCGATCGCCTGCCTGATCTCTCTGATGCCCGCCCCTGACGGCGGTCGCGTATTGTCCCTGCGTGAGAATCAGCGCATCCGGGCGATCACGCGGCAGGTGATGGGCGCCAGCGCCAGCTATACCTTTGATATGATTCGCGGACATGCGCCGCGCCTACAGCAGGCGATCCACAAGGCGCGCGCCAGCAGCCGTACCGACAGTACCGTTTTACTGAGCGGAGAAAGCGGCACCGGCAAAGAGCTTTTTGCGCAGGCAATACACAATGCCAGCCCCCGCCATCAGGAGCCATTTATTGCGCTGAACTGCGGCGCACTGCCGCGTGACCTGGTGCAGAGCGAGCTGTTTGGCTATGCCGATGGCGCATTTACCGGCTCGCGTCGCGGGGGTTCAGCCGGGAAATTTGAGCTGGCCGATGGCGGGACGCTGTTTCTCGACGAGATTGCTGAGATGCCTCTGGAGGCGCAGACCAGCCTGCTTCGCGTTTTGCAGGAAAACGAAGTAGTGCGCATCGGCGCGTCATATCCGCTTAAAGTGAACGTGCGGATTATCGCCGCGACCCACTGTAATCTGCTGGATGCGGTTGAAAAGGGGTCATTCCGACGGGATCTTTATTACCGGCTGAATGTGATTTCACTGGAAATCCCGGCGCTGCGTCAGCGTCAGGAAGACATTCCCGATCTGGTTAACACGTTTATTCACGCGTTGTGTGCCCGGCTTAAACGTATTCCACCTCAGGTCTCACCTGGGGCGATGCGCTGCCTGGAGGCGTGGCACTGGCCGGGTAACGTGCGCGAGCTGGAGAATCTGGTTGAGCGCATCGTAAATTTATGCGACGGGCTGATCATCGATCTCCAGGATTTCCCTGAGGAGATGACGCAGGTAATTGACCAGCCGCCGTCGTACGCTGAGGCTTCCTCTTCACTGCTGGAACAAGAGCGCCAGCATATATTGCAGGTGATTAGCGCGCAGAGGGGGAATTTACGCCAGTCTGCACAGCTGCTTGGGATTTCCCGCACCGCTTTATACAACAAACTAAATCAGTGGCAGGTGGACATCGCAAGCATAAGGAATACCCAATGACGGTCATCCTTTATCAGATCGGCCTTAAAAGCTTGTCTGGGGAGGCACGCATTTAAAGCAGGGCGGTATAGAAATGCTTATGCCGAAGCAATTTTTAACTGGCTACAGCCGAACCGGATGCCGTCACGCTGTAAACGCGCGTTAGCCAGAGAAATGAGCGGGGGAGGGGAGTGAGGCAGCCATGATTCTTTACCTTCAATGCGATATTTGAGAAACAAAAAGCCCGCTTAAGTTTCCTTAAGCGGGCTTTTTAAATTTGGCTCCTCTGACTGGACTCGAACCAGTGACATACGGATTAACAGTCCGCCGTTCTACCGACTGAACTACAGAGGAATTGTTTCAACGGGGCGCATAGTATCGACGGTCCCGGTGAATGTCAAAGGACGAATGTAAAATTCCCGTTCAAGCGCGTGCAAAAGCAGCAACTGGCTGTTTTTCCTTCTCCGCTGGTCAAAATTTAATCCCATGCGTCAGATCTCACTTCAGCGCGAATCCGCTCCTGATGTTAGAGGTGTGTCAAAATTTTGTGATCTGTTGATTTTAAAACGCACGTTTCGGTGCTTTGATATTTTACATTCCAAACTTAACAAAATTGAAACAAACAAACCTGTAACCTACATTGCCAGGATTCAGGAGCGGAACTGAAACGGTATTTTAAAATCAACCTACTGATTTAAAATAATTAAAAAACAAAGGAGCGAACGAAAGCGATCGTAAATTAAGAAAATAATCCTCTGGTTTTTTTATCAACCCGTTGGTGAAGTTGCGTGAATGTAAAAGATATTTTTCATTCGATGTCCCAGCCAGCCTGCACAAACTTACGACAAAAGGGCTCAGCCATGAACGTGAAAAAAACGATTTTAGCGTCGCTGTTAGTGTGTATGTTACCGATTGCAAGCTTTGCCAAAGATCTTCAGGTGGGCGTTTCAATGGCGCTGTTTGATGACAACTTTCTGACAATTGTCCGTACGGCGATGCAAAAAGAGATGCAGGAAAAAAACGTCAACGGACAGATTGAAGATGCCAAAGGGGATGTTTCTCAACAGCTACAGCAGGTGCAGAGTTTTATCAGCCAGGGGGTGGATGCCATCATCGTCAACCCGGTGGATACCAACGCCGTGAAGCCGATTATGGATCAGGCCTCTCAGGCCGGTGTGCCGCTGATTTTTGTTAACCGGCGTCCCGCGCTCCCGCTGACCGGGAAAATGGCTTATGTCGGTTCTGACTCCGAGCTGGCGGGACGGCTGCAGATGGAAGCGCTGGCTAAGAAAATGAACTTTAAGGGCAATATCGCCATTTTGCTGGGCGATCTCGCCAATGAGTCGACCCGCGAGCGCACCAAAGGCGTGAAGGCGGTGGTGGCAAAATATCCCGGCCTGAAAGTGGTTCAGGAGCAAACCGCGAAGTTTACCCGTAATGATGCGGTAGACGTGGTCAGCAACTGGATGACGGCGGGAGAAGATATTCAGGCCATTGCTGCGAATAACGATGAGATGGCGATCGGCGCGCTTCAGGCGCTGGGTAAAAATGCGGGCCAGGTGCTGGTGGCTGGCGTTGATGGCACACCTGATGCGCTGCAGATGCTGAAGAACGGCAAAATGGTTGCCACCGTGTTCCAGGATGCTAAAGGGCAGGGTGAAGGCGCGGTGCAGGCGGCCATCAAGCTGGCGAACGGCGAGGAAGTGCAGAAGATTGTCGATATCCCTTACAAGCTGATTACTAAAGAGAACATGGCGCAGTTTACCAGCATGAATCAGAAATAATCCTGCTGTACGGAGGGTGAACCATGTCCGCATATGCGCTTGAAGCTGAAGGTATCAGTAAATTTTTTCCGGGTGTAAAGGCATTAAACAGCGTTTCCCTGCGCGTTAAGCCCGGCACCGTGCACGCGCTGATGGGAGAAAACGGCGCGGGTAAATCCACCTTAATGAAGTGCCTCATCGGGATTTACCGTCCCGATGACGGCATTATCCGCGTAAAAGGAAAACCGGTGCAGTTCCAGGACACAATGGATGCGCTGCGTTCGGGTATCTCCATGATCCACCAGGAGCTGAATCTGGTGCCGCATATGACGGTGGCGGAAAACATCTGGCTGGGCAGAGAGCCGGTCAGATATGGCTTTGTCGATCACGGCAGGCTGAACAGGCTGACAAAAGATCTGCTCGGCAAGCTGAATATCCGCCTCACGCCGGAGCGGCTGGTGGGCGACTTAAGCATCGCTTCCCAGCAAATGGTCGAAATCGCTAAAGCGGTCTCCTGGAACGCTGATGTGGTCATTATGGATGAACCGACCTCGGCGCTGACCGAGACGGAGGTTTCGCATCTTTTTGCCATCATCCGCGATCTCAGGGAGCAGGGGAAAGCCATCATCTATATCAGCCACAAAATGGATGAAATCTTTGCCATTACCGATGAGGTCAGCGTATTTCGCGACGGTGCCTGGGTGGGCAGTGACAGTACGGCGAGCTACTCCCGGCAGTCGCTGATCACGCAGATGGTAGGACGTGAACTGACCCAGCTGTTTCCCAAGTTCAACAATAATATCGGCGAAGAAGTTCTGACGGTGCGTAACCTGCATCGTCAGGACGTTTTTCATGACATCAGCTTCAGCGTCCGGCGCGGTGAAATTCTTGGGGTGGCGGGACTGGTGGGTGCGGGACGCAGCGAGGTGATGGAGAGTCTTTTCGGCATGACCCACCCTGACGGCGGTGAAATTCTGATTGACGGCGTGCCGGTGAATATCGATTCCCCCGCCACCGCGATTGAGAAAGGACTGGCGTTTCTGACCGAGGATCGCAAAAAGTCGGGGTTATTTCTGGTGCTGTCGGTGATGGAAAATATGAGCATCGTCAACATGCCGGAATACAGCAGTAAGGGCGGTTTCGTCAGCCATGTCCAGATGGCGAAGGATTGCATGGAGCAGATCCGGCGTCTCAATATCAAAACGCCGACGATGGATCAAATCATCAATAACCTCAGCGGCGGCAACCAGCAAAAGGTGCTTATCGCACGATGGCTGCTGGCACAGCCCAAAGTGCTGATCCTCGATGAGCCTACGCGGGGTATTGATGTGGGCGCCAAGGCGGAAATCTATCGCCTGATTAGCGAACTGGCAAACCGCGGCGTCGCCATCATTATGGTCTCCTCTGAACTGCCTGAAATCCTGGGCATGAGCGATCGCGTGATGGTGATGCACGGTGGCCGTATTACCGGCATTCTCGATAAAGAAACGGCCGATCAGGAAAGTATCCTGTCGCTGGCCTCCGAATAGGCCTGAGGTGAACAAATGAGCGATCTGAAAATGACGACTTCCCAACCGGCCCATGCGCCGTCGCTTTATACCAACGTTAAAAACAAGCTGCCGAAGGATACCGGCATCTTTCTCGTGATGGTGGGGATTGCCCTGATCTTTGAGATCTCTGGCTGGTATGTCCGCGATCAATCTTTTTTAATGAATCCGGGCAGGCTGGTGCTGATTATCCTTCAGGTGGCCATCATCGGTATTATCGCCGTGGGCGTTACTCAGGTCATTATCACCACGGGCATCGATCTCTCATCCGGATCGGTGATTGCGCTGGCGGCGGTGGTGGCAGCGAGCCTGGCACAAACCTCCGACAGCCTTTCCCCGATGTTTCCCTCGCTGGTCAATATGCCGATGGCGGTGCCCATTGTGGCAGGCGTCGGAGTCGGCCT
The DNA here is from genome assembly GCA_050410775.1 of Pantoea sp. FN060301. Classification (GTDB taxonomy): domain Bacteria; phylum Pseudomonadota; class Gammaproteobacteria; order Enterobacterales; family Enterobacteriaceae; genus Erwinia. Next base: position 2,500,085 of record CP191229.1, on the reverse strand, counting down.
GCTTTGCGGCATCATTAACGGCCTGCTGATCACCAAAACCGGGATCCCGCCCTTTATCGCCACGCTGGGGATGATGGTATCAGCGCGCGGTCTGGCGCAGTACTACACGCAGGGTAATCCGATTAGCTTCCTTTCCGACAGCTTTACGGCTATCGGTCAGGGGGCGATGCCGGTGATTATTTTTCTGGTGGTGGCGGCCATTTTTCATATCGCCCTGAAGCATACCCGCTACGGAAAATACGTTTATGCCATCGGCGGCAATATGACCTCGGCGAAAGTTTCCGGTATTAACGTCAATAAGTACCTGATCCTCGTCTACACCATTGCGGGTGGTCTGGCCGGACTGGCGGGCGTGGTGCTTGCCGCTCGCGTCAGCACCGGGCAGTCAAGTATGGGGATGTCCTACGAGCTGGATGCGATCGCGGCGGCGGTTATTGGCGGCAGCAGTCTGATGGGCGGCGTGGGACGCATTACCGGGACGCTGATTGGCGCGGTGATCCTGGGGCTAATTAAAAGCGGCTTCACCTTCGTCGGCGTGGATGCTTACGTGCAGGACATTATCAAAGGGATCATTATCGTTAGTGCGGTCTCGATAGATATGTATCGTAACCGTAATAAGCGCTGAATAGCGGCTCAGCGCGCGGGAAGGAAGCGGGGATCGAAGAAAAATGGCTCGGCTGTTACCGTCTTCAGCGCGGCGCCTGCGGCGGGATGAGCCGGGTTAAACAGGGCGTTCCACTCGCCGGTCAGGGTACTTGGCACCTTAAGTAGCAGCCCGTCGGCGGTGCTCTTCAGCCACTCATCGCCAATATATTTGGTGGAGAGCGGGGCAGGATCGCTCTGCCAGTCGCCGGGCAGAAGCTGCATATCAAGCTGACGGATCAGCGCCGCCGGGATCTCGACAGAAAGCATCATGTAATGGTTAGCGAGATCGTCAAGCGTGAGATGCACTAAAGCTTCCAGCACGCAGAGCGCCTTGCTCGATCCAAGGTAAACGCAGGCCTGGCCCGCTGAGTTCCATCTTCCCCCATAAAGCCTGGCGCCTTCGCCGTCAAACGCGTTGTCGACCCAGGCTTTTTTCACCAGCCGGTAAAAGGTGACCGACGGCATCAGGTGATCACGCCATGCTCAATCTGCCCGATCAGCGTAATAACCGCTTCGGCACCGGCGGGCGTGGAGATCATATCTGCCGGCTTTTTGCCGCCAAGGCCTTTGGCCGGGCTGTCGAGCCACTGCGCCACGCGGGCCATATCGCCGTTAAAGAGCCTGCTGGCGGCTGAAATTACGCGTACCAGCATATAAACCCGACCGCTCTGCTCGGCCGAAAAAGTCTGGCTGGCGCTGCTTAAACGGCGGCTGTAGGTATTGCGATCGATACCGGCCATGCGGCAGAGCAGCGCCTCTTCGAGACTGGAAAGCGAGGCGATACGCCTGAGCAGAGTGGCGCTCAGGCCACCAGCGATACGCTCGTGCGCCTCGGTCAGGGTTTCGGGAAGATCCAGGGAAAGCAGCAGCGAACTGCGTGGCGGACGCTGGTGAGGCGTATAGAGGGAAAAAGTCATCATAACCTCCACAAGTTCATTTGCGCTTAATTTTAGCTCAGATGAACAGCATGGGCAATACGCGCAAAGGCTGCCTCACGGCTTTTGCCGTCAGCGACATGCACAATACGGCGGCACCCCTTGCACCATTATAGTGCGCCCCGGCAGCCGGCGCGCGCCGCCATATTATCAATAATGCTAATTACCCCTTAAGAGGTAATCAGATTCTCTTATTTTACCGCCGGTTAGCCGTAAAGCGCCGGGCGGGGCGATCCTTAAGAAAATTCTGGCACGTCGCTTGCAATTCCTTCTGAGCACCAGGGGTAACTCTTTTCAGTGCCAGTGATTTTGGCATACAGCGATCCATGACGGAGGCAACATGAACTTAAGACGACTGAAGTATTTTGTGAAAATCGTCGATATCGGCAGTCTGACGCAGGCAGCAGAAGTGCTGCATATTGCACAGCCTGCGCTCAGTCAGCAGGTGGCAACGCTGGAGAACGAACTGGACCAGCAGTTGCTGATCCGCACCAAGCGGGGCGTGACCCCGACCGATGCCGGTAAAATTCTTTACTCTCACGCCCGGGCCATTTTACGGCAGTGCGAACAGGCGCAGGCCGCGGTGATCAATGCCGGCCAGTCGCTTAACGGCCAGGTGACGGTAGGCCTCGCGCCAGGCTCCGCCGCCTCTTCGCTGACCATGCCTTTACTACAAACTGTCCGCGACCAGTTTCCTGATGTGCGGGTTTATCTGCATGAAAATAGCGGCGTCTTACTAAACGAAAAAGTGATGAGCGGACAGCTGGATATGGCGGTACTTTACGATCGCTCCCCTACGGCGGGCATCACCAGCCAGACGCTGATGAAGGAAGACCTCTATCTGGTCGGCGCTACCACCTGTCCGGGACAGAGCGTTGAGCTGAGCCAGGTGGCGCAGATGAACCTCTTTTTACCCCGCGATTACAGCGCCGTGCGCAAGCGCATTGATGAAGCTTTTTCGCTGCGCCGTCTTAGCGCGCGGATCATTGGCGAAATTGAATCTGTAGCCACGCTGACCGCGGCTATCGCCAGCGAAACGGGCGTCACCGTCCTGCCTGAATCCGCCGCGCGTACGCTGGTCAGCTCGACCAATGCCTGGATGGCGCGTATCAACAGCCCGACGCTGAGCCTGCCGCTGTCGCTGAACGTTTCTGCCCGAGTGCCGCTCTCAGCCTCCGCCCAGGCGGTGAAGAATATCCTGCTGTCGCTGCTGAATAAGCCTCTTATCGAAGATCGCGAACTGATGCTGGTGAGCTGAAATACTTCACTCCAGGCCTCTTTCAACTCTCATTCTGCGTAAATACCGGAAGCAGCGTTTCTCTGCCGCTGCTTCCGCTATGGACATCTGATGAATCCGTCGATAAAACAGCGATTAACTGGCATGCTACAGGCAGCAGTCAGATAGCACACCCTCGTGCGGAACAGGCTGCGGTTATGAGGTAGAAAGCAACATGCCCGCACCAATTCGATATGTACAGGACAGCCGCTACTTTCCCGCTTCGGCGGAGGTAGTGGTGATCGGTGCCGGTATTGCCGGGACGGCCGCCGCTTACGAACTGGCTAAGCAGGGCATCAATGTGGTGCTGATTGAGAAAGGGCTGGTGGGCGGCGAGCAGTCGAGCCGCAACTGGGGCTGGTGCCGTCAGCAGAATCGCGACGAGCGTGAACTGCCGCTGATCGTCTATGCGCTTCAGCGCTGGGAAGCGCTCGGTAAGGAGACCGGTGAGGAGCTGGGCTTCCGCCGTTCGGGGCTGGTCTATGCCACCGGGAATCCGGCGGAGATCAACGCCTGGGAAAGCTGGGGAAAGATGGCGAAAGCCTACGGCATCCGCAGCGATATCCTGACCGCCGCGCAGGCGAAAGCGATGACGCCGGGCAGCACCAGTCACTGGCTGGGCGGCGTCTCCTCACCTACCGATGGCCATGCGGAGCCTTCCCTGGCTTCTGCCGGACTGGCTATTGCCGCGCAGCGCCTTGGTGCGGGCGTGTTTCAGCAGTGCGCCGTGCGGGGCCTGGATATTTCAGCCGGAAAGGTCAGCGGGGTGATTACCGAACGGGGGCTGATCAAAACCAGCCGGGTGATTTGCGCCGGCGGCGCCTGGACCTCAATGTTCTGCCGCCGGCACGGCATCGATTTACCCCTTGGGAATGTTATCGGTACGGCATTCCGGACCGCGCCGGTTGCCCAGGCCATCAGCATGCCGCTCTATACGCCCACTTTTGCCTGTCGCCCACAGCTGGACGGCAGCTATACCGTTTCCGTTTCCGGACGTGGCCGCCTGAGGCCCGGCGCACAGGGGCTACGCTATGCGCGTCAGTTTTTCCCGACCTATCGTTCCCGCCGCAAAAACCTGAGTCTTGAACTGGGCCTGGAGGCCTTTTTCAGCGGGCCGGAATCCTTCGCCCGCTGGCAATTTGACCGGATATCTCCTTTCGAAAAGGTGCGTATTCTCGATCCCGCTGCCGACATGGCGGTGGTGCAGGAAGGGCTTGCGGCGATGCGTAATGAATACCCCGCGCTGGAAAATCTCCGGGTTGAGCAGGCCTGGGGCGGGATGATTGACAGCACGCCGGATGCGGTGCCGGTGATCTCAACAGTTGCGAAGCTGCCCGGCCTGATTATTTCCGCCGGCTACAGCGCGCACGGATTTGGCATTGGCCCCGGCGCGGGCCGTCTGGCCGCCGATCTGGCAACGGATGCCAAGCCCGTTGTCGATCCCGCGCCGTTTCGTTATTCACGGCTGGTGGACGGTGCCAGCCTTGACGCACCAGGTATGATGTAAGGAAGAGAAAAATGGCTGTGCAGATTACGGCGATGAAGGAATCGCATCTGGCCGCGGCCCGCGAGCTGACCCAGCGGCTGAACTGGCCGCACCGCGAGGCGGACTGGCAGCAGGCGCTGTGGCTGGGCGAGGGCGTGGTAGCGGAAGAGAATGGCAGACTGTTGGGCACAACGCTTTTCTGGCGCTGGGGCAGAGATTATGCCTCGCTGGGGCTGGTGATCGTCGCTGACGACGCGCAGGGAAAAGGGATTGGGAAAAGCTTAGTGCAGGCAGCGCTGGCCGCATCAGAAGGAAGTAGCGTGCGGCTTCATGCCACGGAGGCGGGCAAGGGACTCTATGAAAAGCTGGGATTTGTGGCAACGGGCGAGATTGCCCAGCACCAGTGCCGCGAACTGGCTGAGGTTGTACTCATTCTGCCGGAACCCGGAATGAAGCTGCGTCCGGCGCGTCCGGAAGATGCGACGGCGCTGACGGCGCTGGATACGCAGGCGCACGGACAGCACCGCCCCAGACTTATCGCCATGTTGCTGAAAAGCACGGCACGCATGCTGGTGCTGGAGGCGCAGGGGCGGGTGAGCGGTTTTGCCTGCCTGCGTCGCTTCGGGCATGGGTACGTGCTCGGGCCGCTGATCTGTCGCGACCTGCCGCAGGCAAAAGCGCTGGTCAGTGAACTGCTGAGCGGGCTTCAGGGACAATTTGTCCGGATGGATACCGACAGTAGCTACGGCCTGAGCCCCTGGCTGACCAGCCTCGGGCTGATCGAAGTGGACAGACCGACCGCGATGATCCTTGGCACACCCTGGCAGCCCGATGGCATGCTGGCCTTTGGCCTGATGAGCCAGGCGATGGCCTGAGAACGGATTAGTTGATCTTAACCACTGCCCACACGTCCTGCTGGCGGCACAATCTGCGCTGAGATAATCAGGACGCCAGCCCGCGCTTTGTGACGCTTCAACTATCATTAACTGCTCATGTATCAATAAGGATGGGGCTGATAATGAGCAGCAAGACCAGTGATTTTTTTGTTGAGCGTCTCAAAGCCTGGGGCGTCACGCGTATTTATGGCTATCCGGGGGATGGAATCAATGGCGTGCTCGGCGCGCTCCAGCGTGCGGAAAAGCGCGGCGAGGGCATCGAGTTTATTCAGGTACGCCACGAAGAGATGGCCGCTTTTATGGCCGTCGGTCACGCCAAATTTACCGGTGAGATGGGCGTGTGCCTCTCCACGGGTGGGCCGGGAGCCACGCATCTGCTGACCGGCCTCTATGATGCCAAAATGGATCATGCGCCGGTGCTGGCTATCGCTGGCCAGGCGGAGACGACCGCGCGCGGTGCCAGCTATCAGCAGGAAATGAATCTCGATCGGGTTTTTGCCGACGTGGCGAACTTTGTGCAGGAAACGGCTACGCCTGCTCAGCTGCGCCATCTTGTCGATCGCGGCGTTCGCCTGGCGAAAGCGCAGAACGGCGTTGCCGTGTTGATTATTCCGAAAGACGTTCAGGATGAGCCCTGGGAGGCCCCGGCGCACGCGCACGGCTTTACCCATTCCGCCGTGGGGTATCAGCGACCCAAAGTCGTTCCTTACCCGGAAGATCTACAGCGTGCCGCAGAGGTGCTGAACAGCGGGAAAAAGGTGGCGATTCTGATCGGCTCCGGCGCCCGCGGCGCGGCGGTTGAAGTGGTTCAGGCGGCAAACGTCCTGGGAGCAGGCGTGGCGAAGGCGCTGCTGGGGAAAGATGTCCTGCCCGACGATGCGCCTTTTGTGACCGGCTCCGTGGGCCTGCTTGGCACCAAGCCTTCCGCCGATATGATGAAATCCTGCGACACGCTGCTGATGATCGGCTCCGGCTTTCCCTGGACCGAGTTCCTGCCGGAAGAAGGTCAGGCGCGAGGCGTACAGATAGATATTGACCCGGCCATGCTCGGGCTGCGCTACCCCTGCGAAGTGAACCTGCATGGCGATGCGGCCGAAACGCTGCGCGCGCTGCTGCCGCTGCTGAAGCAGAAGGAAGACCGCGCCTGGCAGGAAGAGATTGCGGTCGGCGTCCAGGAGTGGTGGAAGGTTATGGAGGAGCGGGCGATGGCGTCGGCCAGCCCGGTTAACCCGCAGCGCGTGGTCTGGGAGATGTCGCCGCTGCTGCCTGATAACGCCATCGTCACATCCGACTCCGGCTCCTGCGCAAACTGGTTCGCCCGCGACTATCGGGTTAAGCAGGGGCAGCGCGCCACGCTCTCAGGCGGTCTTGCCTGCATGGGGGCCGCCGTTCCCTACGCGATAGCGGCGAAATTTGCCGAACCGGAGAAGCCGGTGGTGGCGCTGGTGGGCGACGGCGCGATGCAGATGAACAATATGGCAGAGCTGATCACTATCCAGAAATACTGGCAGCAGTGGGCCACACCGCAGCTGATTGTCTGCGTATTTAATAACCAGGATCTCAACCAGGTCACCTGGGAACAGCGGGTAATGGAAGGCAACCCCCGCTTCGAAGCCTCCCAAGCGGTGCCCGACGTGCACTACGCGCAGTTTGCGGAATCGCTGGGGCTGAAGGGCATCTTCGTTGACGATCCTGAAAAGCTCAGCGCCGCATGGGCTGAAGCGCTGAGCGCAGACCGTCCGGTCGTGCTGGAAGTGAAAACCGATCCGGAAGTGGCACCGCTGCCGCCGCACATTACCTTAAAACAGGCGAAAGCCTTTATGGCCTCCATGGTAAAAGGCGACCGTGGCGCAGGCCAGGTGCTGGCAGATACCGCCAGCCAGCTGCTGAATGAGGTGCTGCCCGGTAAAAAATAGCCTTTTACCGGCAACGGGCTGCCTGTTAAATACCACGACAGGTTGGTCACCCGGTAGATCCTGACCGGGTGTTTTACCAGGAAGCCGCGTTGCCCGTCCCGCGTCGCTGATGACGCGGGACGCTTTATTTTTGCCGGTTGCCATTGGGCGGGCGCTCTGCTAAAAACCGGTTTGCTCTGCGCTCAAAATTTTCCGCTTACCGGATTCATCTGTCCGACATTTCAACTTCACCCGCCTGTCATCTTTCTCCGTCACCCTTAACGCAAATCACAGCCGGGCTGCCGCCGTGTTCCGGCCAGTGCTCTGTTCTCCATCGTTGCCGGAGATTGTATATGCTGAACTTATCCCGATGTCCGACCACCGCGTATCAGGCTATTGCCGCTCAACTGGAGCAGGAACTCTGCAATAACTACCGCTGTGGGGAATACCTTCCTTCAGAGAAGCAGTTGGCGGAACGCTACGCGGTAAACCGCCATACGCTGCGCCGCGCAGTCGATGAACTGGTGGAAAAAGGGCTGGTGCAGCGTCGTCAGGGCGTGGGGATTCTGGTACTGATGCGCCCTTACAGCTATCCGCTTGCCTCGCAGGCCCGCTTCAGTCAGAACCTGATGGAGCAGGGCAGCCATCCCACCAGCGAGCGTCTGCTGGCGGTGCTGCGCCCCTGCAATGCGGAAATTGCTGCCGCGCTGGCCCGCAAGGAGGGGGAAGAAGTGATCCATCTGCGCACGCTGCGCCGGGTTAACGGCGTGCCAATCTGCATCATTAATCACTATTTTGCTGATTTACGCTGGTGGCCTACACTTCAGCAGTTTGACAGCGGCTCGCTGCATGACTTTTTGCAGCGGGAGCTGGCGCTGAATCTGGTGCGTAAACAAACCCGGATTACGGCCTGCCGCGCCCAGGCGAAGGAGAGCAGAGTGCTGGAAGCGGCGCTGCATTCGCCTCTGCTTTGCGTGCGCACGCTGAACCACTGTGCCGGAAGCGGCCAGCTGGCGGAGTATTCCGTCAGCCTGACCCGCGCGGATATGATTGAACTGACGCTGGAGCATTAACTGGCGCTGGCTCCGGCCTGACAGCCTGCTTCGCAACAAGAAACCAGGCGTAAAGGCCTGAACCGGCCTCGCTCGTTAATCGCGTCGGTTATTTATTTTTCTCAGGAGAGAATGCATGACTTTACTCGCAAGCTTTACCCATCCGGTCGCCGATGTGCAGCGCGCCTTTCGACGGATCCTGAAAGCTATGAGCGAACCCGGCGTACAGGTTTCCCTGCCGTCGCTACCGGGCTGGGGCCGCGCTTCGCCCGCCGCCACGGCAGTGCTGATGGCGCTGGTCGACCGGGAAACGCCGGTCTATATCGATAACGCGCTGAGAGATGAAGCGCTGCTGGCTAATCTGCGTTTTCACACTGGCGCACCGGTTAGCGGCGCGGAAGCCGCTTCTTTCGCGCTGCTGCATGCCGGATCGGACCGGGAGATTGCTTCTTTTACGCCGGAAGATGAAGGCGCCAGCGGCAAAAGCACCATCGTGATTATTGAAGTCGCGGCCCTGAGCGGCGGGCTGACGCTGCGTCTGAGCGGCTCAGGCCTGCTTGAGCGTCGGGCAATTGCGCCACAGCTGCCGGAAAGCGTCCTGCGTTATCTGCGCGCGCGTCCGCATCGTTATCCTCAGGGGATCGATCTGATTTTTACCTGCGGCGAGAATATGATGGCGCTTCCGCGGACCACCGATGTCGTGGTTTGCTGAAGGCGTTCAGACGAATAACGTTAGCGCCGCTCTCCGTTGTCGTCTGAGCGGCGATTTTCAGAAATTACCCTGCGGTCTCCCACCAGAGCTTATTCAGCGTGAAGTAACGGTCATTTGGCTCCAGCGGCTTATTCCAGGGCTTATCGATGATGTAGTGGATATTCTTCACCTCCGACAGATCCCACATCGCCGCATGCTGATGCGGTAACGTTTTCAGCGCGTTATAAATGTAAGGCAGCGGCTGCCAGCGCTGGTGATAATAGTCGTTAAGAAAATCCTGCTCGGCGAACAGGTAGCGGGAGAGATCCTCCAGCGCCGCCAGCTGCTCCAGCATATCGTCATAGACCGCTTCGTCCGGCCTCAGCACCAGAAAACCACCGTTCAGGTAGTTGTCCACTTCTTCCGGCTCCTCGGTATGATCTAGCCCCCGGCAATAGCTGTAGAAACAGTTTTCGGGACGCCAGCTTTTCGGATAGCTGGGGATCTTGTTCGGATTACAGCGGCAGGCATGGCAGGCGGCGATCTCATCCTCTTTCAGGGGCAGATCGAACAGTTCATCCATATTGCGGATGACCAGCATGTCGGCATCCAGAAACACCAGGCGCTCAAATTCGGTCAGCTTCCAGGCGGCCAGCTTGGTCCAGACTTCGGAGAAGCGGGCGTTTGCGTAGCTGGCCTTCAGGCTGCTCTCCGGGCCGAGAGGCTGCACGTCGCGCAGCAGGCATCCCTGCTGTTCCAGAGCGTGCCGGGTGGCCGCATCGATATTGTCGGTGACCATAACGACCAGCGGCCAGGCGCTATGGATTTTCTGTAATGACTTATGAAGCGCCCTGACGCCCACCGCATAGTCCGGTTGGGTCAGTAGGGTAATCCATGCCTTCATTCCTCTTCTCCTGGTGTTAACTCAACAGTTCTGCGGTGAATGCGTTACTAAATTTGCGCTGCGGATCCAGCCTCTCTCTGACCGTCTTAAAAGCCGGCCATTGGGGATAAAGCGCGGCCCAGTTATAGAGAGAAGCGTCAAAATATTTTCCCCAGTGCGGCCTGCCGCCTTCTTCCGCCAGCAGTTTCTCTACCGCCTTCAGAAAGCTCACACCTTCTTCAGAGAGTGAACCATCTTCCGCATAATAGACAACGAAACCGAAAAAGCAGGTCTCTTCTCCGACGGATGGGCTTAACCATGAGGTGGAGGGACCTGTGCAGCGCAGAATAATCGGGTAGTGCATATGCGGCTGCGTCTCGCTATGCCAGCGTTTAATTTTTTCAATCACTTTCGCCGTACGTGCCAGCGGAATGCCTATCTCCACATTGATCTGCGGTGTGGCAATGCCGCGGCAGAATACCTGATAGATATCACCCGTTACGTCAGAGAAATCCTTAAAGCGGGTAACGGTGCGAAAAGGTTTGCCGTCTTCATCCACAATTTGGGTGTCGCTGCGCATGTGCTCCAGCGTCTGATCGATGGTGTCATTCATGGCATCGCTGGTGGTGTCAAAGGCGAGCAGCTCGTCATCATTATCGTGATAGCGTTTTGACTCTTCTTCACTGGCTTCACGGGCTGACCAGACGTGAACCTGATTTTCGTTGGGAAACCACCAGGCTTTACTCAGCGCGAAATCCCGGTTCCAGGCCAGTAAATCCTGTTCCAGCGTGTCAGCGCTGACCGCATTTTTAAAACAGGTGTAAATCAGGGCCGGCTGAGTGCGCAACGTCACCTGAGTGACGACGCCCAGGGTCCCGAGCCCCAGCTGAACGGCGTTGAACCAGGGATGATCGCGGTCAAACTCCGCCACGCTGCCGTCGGCCAGCACCATACGGATACGCAGCGCCTCATCAGCGAGAGTACTTTGTGCTAAACCCTGACCATGCGTGCCGGTGGCCAGGGCGCCAGCCAGCGACTGAGAAGCGATGACGCCCGGAGAAGAAGGCAGCATCCGGCCCACGCCAGTCAGGATTTCATATACCTCGTGCAGCGGCGTGCCAGCGGCGAAAGTTGCGCTGTCATCGTCAATGGCAACGAGCCCGTTCAGAAGGCTGAGGTCGAGGAGAATGTCATCAGGCTCCGTCAGCTTCAGCATCCGGCCGGAAGACATTTTGCTGCCCATTACGCGAATTTTTCCCCGGCTGGCGGCAACGACAGCCTGAAGCTCGCTTTCAGAAGCTGGACGAGTGACCGCGTTCCTGTGCCCGATGGTTTCATTTTGTGCCCAGTTCCACAGCCGGGTTTCATCCGTACTCAGCTGGGTTTTCCGGCGGGGATAGCCAGGATCTTCGCGTGTCATCGACAACTCCTTTTTAAGAGACAATAAAATTTTCAGGTTCTGGCGCACAGGCCAGTCCGTGGTTCCAGCTGACTAAGGGTAGCTGAGTCACGTTGAAACAGCAGCCCCGCGTCAGGGGAAAATTGTACACAATATTTTAAATTGTACAAATTCAGGCAGGATCGGATCGCAGGTAACAGAGGGTGGCCTCCACCACGAGCCGGCGGTTACGGGCGATGTTCTGCTGCTCGCTTTCCCCATCGCCAAACAGCGTGTTAAAGGTATAGCGGTTCGCTACATTGTGGGTGCAGATACTGCTGATCAGGCGGTGAACGTCTACCGTGTCCACCGATTTATCAAATACGCCCGCGCTCTTTCCCCGTCCCAGAATGGTTTCAAGCACATTCAGCGCGCTCTGGTTGAGCATTTTAATCCGGGTGGACTGGCTGATATAGCGGCCCCGCATCAGGTTCTCACTGCATACCAGACGCATAAAATCAGGGTGAGAAAGATGGTAGTCGAAGCTGGCTTCTGCCAGGCGCGCCATCGCCGTTTCCGGCGGCAAACCGGCAAGATCCAGGCTGGCTTCATGAGCGCGAATCTCCTGATAGACCTGCTCAAGCACCTGCATATAGAGGTTTTCTTTGCTGGTGAAGTGGTAAACCACCATTCTTTTGGTCGTTTCGGCCCGTTCAGCAATCTGTTCCATGCGAGCACCCTGTAAGCCAAATTCAGCAAAGGTAGACAGGGCACTAGCCAGGATGCGTTTTTTCAGTCCTTCAGGGTCGTTTTTTCGTTTTGCAGAAGCGGGAGCGGGCATAGCGAGTCTGTTAATCCATAGTCTGGCGGAGAAGAGAGGTGTCAGCGAGGTTGAGCATACCATATTACCCCTTTAAGAGCGTGGCGATGTTATGGTCCGCCGTGACGGCAGGGCGCGCTTTTTATCTCACCGGCAGGGCGACGGAAGCGAAGCAGCAGAGGTGGCGCTACCGGCAGAGGCCCGATCGGCACGCAAGCCGTCGATTGCTCATTCAACGGCTTGTGTGCCCGGGCCGGGCGCTTATTCAGGCATCGCCATGTTTCTGGCTGCGGGAGAGGGTAACGCTTGTCAAAACGTTTCGTTACCGATCAGAAGCTGGGGTGCGTGCCTTCTATAACGCTGTCGTAATGCCCTTTAATTTTTGCATTCATCAGGGTTTTATCCGGCAAGGCATGGCCACGCAGTACTGCTTCGGTGGCAAAGCAAAAAATCAGAATCGCCCGGCTGCAAAGGTTGGCGGCCTCGGTGTAACTTTCCAGTGAATGAAACCACTCTTCACTACAAATCGTTCTTTCGTTGCTCTCCTGAATCAGCGGGCGCAACATGCGGTAGATCTCCGTCGCTTCACCGAGTATCGGAAGCCTGCCTACAGAGAAAGTGAGAATCTTCTCCACGCGAATAAATATGAGCTTGCGGCTGCGCAGGGCAAACAGTTCTTCCAACGTTTCCAGCCACAGGGCGAATGTGGTGGTGAAGAGATCGTTTTGCACCATTTGCGGGGAGGCGTGCTGCCAGGAGAAATTAGCGCTGAGCTGGAAAAAGGCCGCCTGATAGGCGAGAAAAGCCTGTTCATCCTGAGCATCAATATGCGCAAGCGCATTACTGATCATCTCAAAGCGCTCAATCTCATCACGAACCCCGACATCGTGCCAGTTGATCGACCGGGTCCGGCGCTGCTGTAGCGTTTTTAACGCCTCCAGATTATGAAAGGTTGCCATGGCGATTTCACTGGCCATTAACGCTTTATTGATAAGCTTGATATCGGCAGGCGATTCAACCACGGAGCGTTCCGCGAGCAGGTCGTTACGGCGATTCAGGTAGGCAGCGGCGGGCGTAAGGAAGTTGCTCATTAGCAATCTCATCATTGTCAGGCGGGAACAGAGCACTATCGCCACGTTCAGGAAGGTCTCATTATGGCACATGTGACCGGGAAGAAAATTACGCCCCTTTACTTTTCAGGAGAATGCGCAGCAGGGGTTGCGCTGTATTCTACTTTTAACTGGCATAAAAACCTCTTTCAGACTGAAAAATAAGCAGGTGTCAGGAGGTTCTGCTGCGATGTTAGCAAGGGAATGATGTGGTGTTGGCTGGCGCTATGATTGTTACAGGAGCCACGCAGAAGCGTTCACGACATCCGGCATTCTTTACCAGAATAAGGGTTTAGCGCGGCAAAGCAGCGACGAAAACAGGAACGATGTCTGATAACAGGCGCCAATCGTAATGACAATAGCATCACGTACGCTGCACAATTACTGCCCAGTACTGTACCAGACGAAAAAATTATGGCAGTAACGCAGAATGCATCTACCAAACGCGAAACGTTAAATTTACGTATCAAGCCTGCGCTGCGCTGCGTAAAACCATGCAAACACCTGCACCCTGGGAAGCTAAAAAATGATCTCTGCGCCTGAGCCACTACAGGATGAACACCTGCTCTCATCATTTTGTTGCGGTGTGGATGCGCTGGACAACTGGCTGCAACAGCGGGCGATGAAAAATCAGCTTACCGGTGCATCCCGCACGTTCGTATGTGGCGATGGTCTGAACGTGCGGGCGTATTATTCACTGGCATCCAGCGTTGTAGCAACAAGTGCAGCACCGGGCCGTTTCCGGCGAGATATGCCCGATCCGATTCCTGGTGTGGTATCAGGTCGTCTTGCTGTGGACGCCTCATTACAGGGCCGGGGATTAGGAAGGGCGCTGGTGCGTGATGCGGGTCTGAGGGTGATACAGGCTGCGGAAATTATCGGGATCCGCGGAGTGCTGGTTCATGCCTTATCTGAAGAAGCGAAAGCATTTTACCTGCGGCTGGGGTTTGAATCCTCACCCATTGATTCAATGATACTGATGGTAACGCTGGGCGGCCTGAAAAGGATTGTTGTTATACATTTCCATCCTGGCTTTAGCAAAATCAAATCCCTATTTTCCCGCTACGGTGAAGAGAGAGCTAATGCACCCTGAAACGAATAACAAAAAGCCCGCTTAAGTTTCCTTAAGCGGGCTTCTTAAATATGGCTCCTCTGACTGGACTCGAACCAGTGACATACGGATTAACAGTCCGCCGTTCTACCGACTGAACTACAGAGGAATCGGTTTCGATGGAGCGCATAGTAGCGATGCGCTCCGGGGCTGTCAACAGCAAAAAAGACAATGGCTTTCAACTGGCTACGATTAAATCAACCCGATGGCTTAGTGTACAGTCAGGTTCGTCTGCGATCCTGCCGGACCGTTATTCAGCCGCTGGACCGGGTCCTGATGGTAAAACCGAGTGAAACGCCGGTAGAGCGAGGGAAAGCGGTCGCTCAGCAATTCAGGCGCGCTGAAAAAGTATTCTGACAATACGGCAAAGCATTCTGCCGGATCGCTGGCGGCATAGGGATCAATGCTGGCCGCGTTCTCGCCGACAAGGTCGATTTCATTCTGAATTTCAGCCATTGCCGCGTGCAGATCCTGTTCCCAGCCCGCCACCTCCCGCAGCGGAATAGCAGGTACGCCGTTAGCGTAGCCGCTGCCGCGCGCATCCAGCTTATGGGCAACTTCGTGAACGATCAGATTATAACCGGAAAGATCGAAGGAATCCTGGACATCCACCCAGTTCAGGACAATGGGGCCCTGCTGCCAGCTCTGTCCGGCATGGATCATCCGCTCGTGATGCACCAGTCCAAACTCATCCTGCCACTCATCGTCTACCGTAAAGGGGGAAGGGTAAACCAGCACTTCGTGAAAGCCATCCAGCCATTCATAGCCAAGATGGAGTACGGGCAGGCAGAACAACAGCGCCAGCCGGGCACGCATAACGTCGTTCAGCGCCAGATCCTGTAGTGGCACAATTCTCTTTTGCTGAAGAAAGCGCCCGGCAAGCTGGATTAGCGTCCGCCGGGAGGCGTCGTTAAAGGCGCCCAGCACGGGAATTGCCATTGCCTCATCCCAGAGCAGCGTATCGGCAGCAGTATCATGCGTTTTCCATGGCCACTTGATCATCATACAACCCTGTTTTAAGGTGATCGTTACCATGCCGTAGCGCAAACAGAACCCCCCTGACGCGGTTGAGCAGCAGAGTAAGGTGGGGAGAACAGAAAGGAATGCACCCGGGCGTAATGCCAGTCATTCAAGCAATTATTGACGCATCTGTCTGTGACTGAGCGCATAAAGCGTACTGAAAACCGCCGACTGGATTACCCGACGGCAGGGGACCGCCGGGCAGGTTTGTTGTTACAGGCGTGTAAAATCAATCACCCAAACCCAGGGGTTCACTTCCCAACTGGTGCCGCCGTACTGTAGCGCCCACTGTTTACGGTAAGCATCTTTTGAGGAGACGGCTTCGCTGTGCATAGTGAAAAAATTATTAAGGAAGTGAGAGTCGGTCTGCACGCCCTCCGCGATGACGTCATCATCACTGATATCCTGGATTTTTTCTGCGCGGATGCCGGTAATAAGCAGATCGATACGGCTGGCCCAACGCGGCATATGGATGCCGGCCTGCCAGCCGAACTCTCCATCCTCATCCTCCGCCGTCGCAAACTGACTCGTATCAGCGCGATACTGGCAGTATCTGGAATTTTTAAACTCAGCCGGAGAACGTTCATAGTCAGTCATGTCGTCAGGGGCGATCACCGGGCCTCGCCAGGTTTCCCGGACCCAGAGCCTGTCGCCGGGCTGACCAAAGGGGCAGTGGTAGCTTAAGTTCTCCATGCCCCTCACGCGATTACCCTGTAGATTATTGCTCAGTACATCAATACCATAGCAACCCTCATGATTATCCTGCCCAGGCCCAAAGGGCTGGGATTTCATGATGCGCCGGGTCTGGCTCTGCTGGCCAGAGAGCAGCGCTCGCACCCGTTGATCGCTGAATAAAATCGGGCGTTCTTTCATGGTTTGACCTCTGTTACTTTCGTGTGGAAATGCCGTTCACAGCCACTTGAAAAAGACAATACGAATGACTCCGGACATAAATTTGCAATAAAACATTATCGTCATTGTTATGGTGAAACATTAGCTGTGCTTTTTAATTTTTTACAAAACAGCGGGGTGGTAACCTCGTCACGGGCACCTGGTATGACCTCTCTGTTAACTCTGTCAATATAACCTGAAATTCATCAAAGTCACAAATTTGACATATCGCCTTATTACAATCCGTTACAGGAGATGCGGCCTGACATCCTCTTTTCAACCCGGCGCCAGAGAAAGGCAATGAATCTGACCAGCAGTGGACAAGTTTATCCGGATTTACGAAAAAATACAGGAAGCCGGTCAAGTTGAGTTCATTATTTCCGTTAAACCATTTGAGTGAAAATTAATCAATAATCTTTGTCTGGTAAAAACCTTAAAAAGCGTAAATATGTTGTGAATGTGTTAAGGCTCGGGCTATAAACATGATGAAGATCCCATTTTTGACCTCAAAGTTAACCCGCTGGTGCCAGAAATGGCCGGGTGACTGCCCTACGAAGTCCCCGCAAGTTGCCTATAAGGAGAAGTCTATGTCACTGAGTCACTGGCAATTCCGCTTTGAGAGCTGGCTCCACGAAACCTGGCCTCAGGATGATAAGGCCCATGACGTGGCGCACCTGCGTCGCGTATGGCAGACCGCGCAGCGTATTATGAAAGAGAGCGGGGCGGATGAACTGGTTGTGCTGACCGGCTGCTATTTTCATGATGTCGTCAACCTGCCTAAGAATCATCCGGAACGTCATCTCGCTTCGGCGAAGGCAGCAGTTGAAACCCGCCGGATTTTGCTTGAGGTCTTTCCCGACTTTCCTAAAGAGAAGCATGACGCCGTCTCTCATGCCGTTCATGCCCACAGCTTCAGTGCGGGGGTAGCTGCCGAAACTCTGGAGGCAAAAATCGTTCAGGATGCCGATCGGCTGGAGTCTCTGGGGGCAATTGGCCTGGCAAGAGTCTTTTATGTCTCCGGCGCGCTGGGACGTTCTCTGTTTGACAGCGTTGATCCGCTCGGGCGCGACAGACCCCTGAATGATACCGAATGGGCGCTCGATCATTTCCAGAAAAAGCTCCTGAAACTGCCGGAAACGATGCAAACAGAAAAGGGAAGAAGGCTGGCAGAGCACAATGCCCATTTTCTCGTGACCTATATGGCCAAGCTCTGCGCGGAACTGAAAGGCGATTTTTGTACGCTGGATGAAGAGGTGCTGCGTGAGTTTACGCCGGCACTGGAGAAATATTAAATTTTTGTGACAGTATAGTTAAATGCTATTTTTCAGGCTAGGGTGTCGGAGCCTATACAGAAGGAGACTCAGGTATGACCGATACAGTTAGCTTAACTCTTAAAATTGATCCTGCCTTAAAAGAAACGCTTAAAGCGCTCGCCCTGGAAAACCAGATTTCCCTCAGTCAGGAAGTGTCTCAGCGTCTGCAAAGCAGCCTGACAACGCACGCCCACCCCTCGGTGGATAGCCTGAGTACGACGGAAGAGGTGGATCCCCAGCTCTCTTCCGGTGAGATAAAACAGATTCGCGCCATGCTGAAAAAATCGAAAAAGAAGAAGTAAATCTTATCAGCCCCTGACCTGCGGTCAGGGGCCAGCCTTCCGCTTAATCCTGCTCAGAGTACAAACTGCCTGATGCTTTCCGAAAGACGCTGAGCGTGAGAAATCAGCCGTTCAGAGGCGCTTGCGCTGCGGGCCGTCAGGGCTTCGCTTTCGCTGACCCGATCGTTGAGCCGCGTAATTTCTGCGGCCACGTCCGTTACCCGCTTACTCTGGGCGCTGGCGTTCTGATGCAGTTCCTTTAAGAGCATGACAACGCCGGTGACGGCCCGTGCAATCTCGGTATAGAGACTTTCCAGCGCCTGAACTTTGGCGAAGCCGCTGTCGATATGGTCGTGGGTAGTATTGATTAAACAATCGATATTGCGCGTGGAAGCGCCGCTTTTTTCAGAAAGCAGGCCGATCTCCCTTGCCACCACCGCGAAACTTCGGCCATAGACGCCGGCGTGCGCAGACTCAATAGCGGCGTTGAGCGCCAGCAATTTTGTCTGAACCGACAGACTCTCCAGCAAGCTGACGATACCGGCAATCTCACCTGAGGCGCCGACAATCTGCCTCATCTGCTTGTCCACATCGGTCACCATCATCCCACAGCGCTGGGAAAGGCTGTCTGCTTCCTGGATCTGCTGAGTGGCGTGGTGGGTAAAGGCCACGCTGTGTTCAACCTCCTCTGCCACCCGGTTCAGCCGCTGGCTGATATGAGCGAAGGCGGCGCTCTGCTGGCTGTTTTGCGCACTGAACTCTTCGCTTTGCACCGCCATCTGATCGGCGCTGAGCATCACAGCCTGCGAGACAGCGTTTATTTCCGACACGATATGCTGAAGACCCTCCTGCATCTCCGTGATGCTGTCGGTCAGCTGACGCATTTCCACCGTCTGCCAGCCTGAAGCCTTGAGCTGCTGTGAAATATCGCCGACCGCCACGCGGGAAAGATGGCCTGAAGCCCGGTTAAGCGGCAGGATGACGCCCCGCAGCAGCACTATTCCACCAGCGAGCAATAGAGTCAGCAGAAGTGCGGATATCCACAGCGCGGCGGTACGGCTGCCCGTGAGCGCCGTCAGCGTTGACTGATTGACGTGGGCCGATTCGCTGTTGAATTGCGCGATAGCCTGATAGTAATCGGCGTTGAACTGCTGCTGAAAAGCCTGCATCGGCACCATAAAAAAGGCGTCGATATCACGCGAATCAAGTCCGTCAAGCTGTTCACTGAGGCCGCCTGCCAGCATCCCGAAGCTCGCTTTCAGCGGATCGTCCTCTTTCACAGCGTACTGTGAGAAGAGTTTTTTAGCGCTATCCAGTGAATTACGAGCAGTTTCAGCCAGGCTTTTCCAGCTATCCACCGAACCGGTTTGCCGATCCTGCATCAGGTAAATTCCCGCGCCCTGACTATTATCGCTGGCGGTCAGGAGTTCCATACGCGCCTTATCCAGCAGCGACTGTCGTTCGGCCAACTGATGGGAAACGGCGACGTTATGTTGGGCGTCATTCACCAGTCGCGACAGAAAAATCGCGCTGGCACACTGAAGCAGGCAGAAAACCAGCAAAAAAAGGGTAAAAGTGCCGCGCAGGCTTTGCAGCCAGCCGGGGATTTTCAACTTAAGGCGGGGAAACCGGCTGAAGCGCAGGGGCAGAGTAGAAAGCAGTGACATACACGGACTCCGGAAATAAAAGGGAGTATTGACCGCATTTATGTCATTAATGTTGCAGCCTGAAAGTGAATTCATGAAACAGATTTAGATCCGCTGATAACACAAATTCATCCTGCCTGGCTCTGCCCGTTTTTGTTACAGAAAGGTGGACGTTAGCCGGAAGGCAGCCAGGCGGGCCGGGGCCGTACCTTTCATCATGTGATTAATCAGGGATATGGCCTGGCACCGCTGCGGTGAAGTGATAAACTGGCGGGCGTTAATTCCTGGTAATGAGTGACTATGAGCGAGATCGAGAGCGTGGCGGTGAAAGCAGCCGGAGAGAGCCCACGCGAGCAGCATAAACGTCAGCAGGAGCAGCTGCTGGTTCAGCAGGTGCTGGATATCTACGATCGCGAAACCGTGGCGGCAACGCTGCGCAAGGTGGGCGAACATGCCTGGACACGCGATGCGCTCAAGCGCTGGATCGGCAGCGATGCGCCGGCCCGGGCGCTGAGCGAGGCGGAAATCAGCGAGCTGAAGGCGCTACTGCCTGCTCCCCCCGCCAGCCATCCCCATTATGCTTTCCGCTTTATTGACCTGTTTGCGGGCATCGGCGGCATCCGCAGCGGTTTTGAGGCGGCGGGCGGGCAGTGCGTCTTTACCAGCGAGTGGAATAAATTCTCGGTGCGGACCTATAAAGCCAACTGGTACTGCGATCCGGTCGCACATCGCTTTAATCAGGATATCCGGGATATCACGCTCAGCGCCAATCCGGCCATCACTGAGCAAGAGGCTTATCACCATATCGATCAACAGGTGCCTGACCATGACGTGCTGCTGGCCGGTTTTCCCTGTCAGCCCTTTTCGCTGGCGGGCGTGTCAAAGAAAAACGCGCTCGGACGCGCGCACGGCTTTGAATGTGAAGCCCAGGGGACGCTCTTCTTCGATGTGGCGAGGATTATCACCGCCAAAAAACCGGCCATATTCGTGCTGGAAAACGTCAAGAACCTGAAGAGCCATGATAAGGGCAAGACCTTCCGAATCATTATGGATACGCTTGACGAGCTGGGTTACGACGTAGCGGATGCCGGGGCCAGCGGGGCGGGCGATCCCAAAATCATCGACGGCAAACATTTTTTGCCGCAGCATCGTGAGCGTATCGTGCTGGTGGGCTTTCGCCGCGATCTCAAGCTGCCCGGCTTCAGCCTGAAGGCGCTCTCCAGCTGCTATCCGTCCCGCCGGATCCCACTACGCGATCTGCTGGAGCCTGCGGTGGAAGCGAAATATATTCTTACGCCGACGCTGTGGAAATACCTCTATCAGTATGCCAAAAAGCATCAGGCGAAAGGTAACGGCTTCGGCTACGGGCTGGTCGATCCGGCGAAAGAAAACGGCGTTGTGCGTACGCTCTCAGCGCGCTACTACAAGGATGGATCGGAAATTCTGATCGATCGCGGCTGGGACCGCGCGCTGGGCGAGGCCGATTTTGCCCATCCGGACAATCAGCAGCGGCGGCCACGCCGGCTGACGCCACGCGAGTGCGCCCGCCTGATGGGGTTTGAAGCGCCCGGCGGCTACGCGTTTCGCATTCCTGTCTCCGATACGCAGGCTTACCGCCAGTTTGGCAACTCCGTAGTGGTACCTGCCTTCGCCGCCGTGGCGCAACTGCTGCTGCCGTGGATCGAAGAGGCCGTTAAGCAGCGCTAAAAGTCCGGATAAATGGGGGCAGACGGGAAGCTGACCCCCTGAGACACTCCAGCGTCTATACTTAGCCAAAGCATAAGGATGATAACGATGGCTGACGTTCACTCCTCTGAAATCCGCAGTAAAAACATGCGTGCGATCCGCACGCGGGATACCTCGATAGAAAACAGGCTGGCCGAGCTGCTGGCCGGATTAGGCCTGAGTTACCGCGTCCAGGATAAGAGCCTGCCGGGGCGGCCAGATTTCGTGCTCGGTCAGTACAAAACTATTATTTTTGTTCACGGCTGTTTCTGGCATCGCCACCACTGCCACCTGTTCAAGGTGCCGGCAACCCGGACCGCGTTCTGGCTGGGTAAAATCGACAGTAACGTGACGCGCGATCGGCGCTATATTGCAGAACTGAGCGCCGCAGGATGGAAAGTGCTAGTGGTCTGGGAATGTGCGCTGCGGGGCAAAACAAAGCTCGAAGAGACGGCAATTCAGTCACGGCTGGAGGAGTGGATCTGCGCCGGCAGCGGCAACGGTGAGATTGACGCGCAGGGCATTCACCAGATGCTATCCTGACGAGGAACCGGGGAAGGCGACAAGGCAGCAAACCGCTTTAATATCGTGGCTGCCCGCTGCCTTGTTGTTTGCAAAGGAGACTTTTTCGCGCTGATCTTACTTGCAGCGTTCAACCCGGGGCCTGGGTGGGAAAAGATATTTACCCAACGTCACCAGTATGACGGCCAGGACGATAACCGCCAGCGCCAGCCACTCGCGCGCGCTCATTGTTTCCCCGCCGAAGCTGATGCCCAGCAGCACCGCGACCACCGGGTTGACGTAGGCGTAGCTGGTCGCAATGGCGGGCGTGACGCTACGAATCAGAAACATATAGGCGCTGATAGCGATAATCGAGCCAAACAGGCTCAGGTAGCCCAGCGCCAGAAATCCCTGCAGCGTGGGACGGGCGGTCAGCTCTTCCCCGGCCAGGCTGCTGGCCGCCAGCAGCACCACACCTGCCGTCAGCATCTCAATGGCGCCCGCCATCATCCCCTGTGGCAGCGTAATACGCGATCCCCAGACGGAACCAAAAGCCCAGCTGAGCGACCCGACCAGGATCATGATGGCGCCCCAGGGATTTCCGCCCAGATGGCCGCCGCTGTTGAGCAGGATAATGCCGACCAGCCCGGTGGCGATGCCGACCCATTCAATCCAGCGCGTCTGGATACCAAAGAGCCGGCTGAAACACATGGCGAACAGCGGCACGGTGGCCACCATTACGGCGGCGATGCCGGACGGCACATCCTGATGCTCAGCGACCGTGACGGCACCGTTACCGATGGCAAGCAGTAAAATGCCCACCAGCGCGGCATTGCCGGCTGCCCGCCAGGAGGGAAGCCGCTCTCCTTTTAACAGAAGCCAGGCCATCAGCACCGCGCCCGCCATCAAAAAGCGCAGCCCCGCCATCATCATCGGCGGCCAGCTGGCCACGCCCAGACGGATGACGAAATAGGTCGATCCCCAGATAAAATAGAGTGCGAAGAGGGCAGCGATAAGCGGAAGCAGGGCGGGGGGACGGCGAAGCATGATAAGTCTCACTGACAGTTAAAGAGGGTTAACTTAACGCTATACTTTGCTTTCAACCAGATGAATTAGCGATTTTTTTTACCGTTAAGGCGGATAACAGTCACAAGATTTGCATCCCTCGGCCATAATTGTTTAGATCGCACTACTGCAAATCTTTCGTAACGGTAACCCATGGCCAGTATCAAACTCACGGTAAGACGCCTGTATCAAATCAGCGATGAGCGCATGGTGGCAACCCGGGCTCAGGCGCGGATCTATGTGGGCGACAGCCTGGTGGCGACGGAAGAGATTACTGGCATGACGGAGAGTCCGGTCAGTAAGTATCTGCACCATCAGAAAACGGAAGGGCTGCCGTTACGGGTGGAGTGGGAGTGTGAAGGGATCGCCGATATGGCGGTGGTAGAAATGCAGGTATGCCCCTGTTGTCAGCATGATGAACATGAATAAGGAAAACTATTTTGGCAGGAACTAGCTTACTGACGCTGTTGGATGATATTGCCACGCTGCTGGATGATATTTCCGTAATGGGAAAGCTGGCGGCAAAAAAAACCGCGGGCGTGCTGGGCGACGATCTGTCGCTGAATGCACAGCAGGTATCGGGCGTGAAGGCCAACCGCGAGCTGCCGGTTGTTTGGGGCGTGGCCAAAGGCTCGTTTATCAACAAGCTGATCCTGGTGCCACTGGCGCTGGCAATCAGCGCGCTGGCGCCTTGGGCCATTACGCCGCTGCTGATGGTTGGCGGGGCCTATCTCTGCTATGAAGGCGTGGAGAAAGTGGTCCACAGTCTGCATAAGAGCAAGGAAAAAACGCCTGAAGCCCGCATGGAGCGCTTAAAAAGCCTCAGCCAGGAGAATGCGGCTGACTTTGAGCAAAAGAAAATTAAAGGCGCTATCCGCACCGATTTTATCCTCTCGGCGGAGATCGTGGCGATTACGCTCGGCATCGTTTCTGAGGCCCCGCTGATGACTCAGGTGCTGGTCCTTTCAGGCATCGCAATCCTGGTTACCGTGGGCGTTTACGGTATCGTTGCCGGCATTGTTAAAGTGGACGATCTCGGCATGTGGCTGCAAAAGAAAACCTCAGCGGTTGCGCAGGCCGTCGGTGGTGCGCTTCTGGCCATGGCGCCATGGATGATGAAAATCCTTTCCGTGGTGGGAACACTGGCGATGTTTCTGGTCGGCGGGGGCATTATTGTTCACGGCCTTCCCGCGCTGCATCATCTGATTGAACATGCTGTTGAAGGGTATAGCGGCATCATCGGATCGCTGACCACTAACCTTGCTAATCTTGTCATTGGTCTGATTGTGGGTTCTGTTGTGCTGTTAATAGTAAATCTGATTGCCAGACTACGGGGTAAATCAGTATAAAGGCAGCTTGTTAGCCGGTTACGTTTTGTGGAGTCATGATGAAAGACGATATTTTTGAATTTGATATTGATGCCCAGCTTGAAGAAGCTGAAGCCAATGCGCAGAAAAAGGCCAGTGAAGTTCCGGCTGACCTGAATGATGAAGCGGATTGCGAAGGCTGTAAAATCTGACGCCAGACGCATCTCTTAAAAGCGAGTAAGTTAACTTACTCGCTTTTTTTATATTTCGCATTTCCCACTGCCTCCCCGCGCTAATCGAAAATTTTACGCTGCTTTCACGGACGATTATCCGAATGCCTGCTATACCTAAATTTCCGTCCAGATTAACCCTATTCCGTGCAGGAGAGAGAACATGTTGGTGATCGGTCAGGAAGTGCAGCTTCAGGAAGGTGAGCCAGCAATGATTGTGACTGGCTACGCCAGCGGTATGATTGAGTGCCGCTGGTATGATGGTCATTGCGTCAGGCAAGAGGCCTTCCGGGAGGAGGAGCTGATTGCGGTTGGCGGCGAGCATCAGCAGGCCTGTTAATCAGGAATGCGGACAGGACAAAACGGTTTGTCCTGTCCAGTTCCTTTGAGGTCATCGCCTCACTGGAGGTGGCCGCCAGCGAGGAGAAGGGCGATGATCGGTGTGAAAGCCTGCCATCGCTGGCTGACAGCAGGCTTTATCTTGCCAGACGGGACGGGCGTAACCGCGTCCTGGCGGAAGGGTAGCTATACCTTACCGGCGTTATCCTCTTCCACAGCCTGATAGATCCGCTGAAGAATATCCGGGAAAGCTGACTGCACGCGACTCCAGCTGGGGATAAAGGGTTTTTCATTAGGGCGCTCAATAAAGGACTGGCCCGCGTCCAGAATCGACTGGGTAAACATCTCCACCGCCGCTTCTTCGGCATGCTGATCGAAATCGAGGCCGTTCATCGTGGCTTCATGATGATAGGTTTCCATCATATCCAGCGCGTTGCGGTAATAGGTCGCCTTCAACACCCGGAAGGAGTCGCTGGTCAGGTTAACGCCCATGGTCGCCATTTTCCGCATCAGCGACTGCACGATATCGTTACTCATGCGACGCAGGCCACCGGTGCCATCCTCTTCGGAGAGAGGCTGATGCTTGTGATCGTAATTATCGGCAATCTCCACCTGACAGCTCTGACGCGTGGTGTAATTGCGATAGATTTCTGACAATACGCCAATTTCCAGCCCCCAGTCGCCGGGGATTTTGATGTTATTCAGCACGTGGGTACGCATAGCGAACTCACCGGAGAGCGGGTAGCGGAAACTGGCCAGGTAGTCCAGATAGTCGGAGTGGCCGTACACTTTTTGCAGTGAACGCAACAGCGGCCCCACCAGCAGACGGCCTACCCGCCCATTCAGCTTATTATCCGCCACGCGCGCATAAAATCCTTTGCAGAACTCATACTGGAACGAAGGGTTAGCCAGCGGATAGAGCAGGCGGGCGAGCATTCCGCGCTCATAGGTGACGATATCGCAGTCATGAAGCGCCACGCAGGCGGAACGTTCGGAAGCCAGCGTAAAACCTGTGCAGTACCAGACGTTGCGACCTTTGCCCGGCTGGGAAGGGGAGAGCCCTTCTTTATCCAGCTCTGCATCAATGGCTTTTAAGCGGGGACCGTCGTTCCACAAAATACGATGGCGCTGCGGCAGGCGCGAAAAAAATTCCCGTGCATGCAAAAACTGATCGCGATCGGCTTTATCCAGCCCGATCACGATCTCTTCCAGATAAGGCACTTTGGCCAGCTCATCAACAATATGACTCAACGCTGGCCCTTCCAGCTCTGAAAAGAGCGAGGGCAGAATCAGGCCCATTTTTCGCCTGTGGGAGAAGCGCACCAGCTCCTTCTCAAGATCCTCAACGGAGCGACCGGTCAGATTGTGGAAATTCGTAATGACGCCATTCTGAAAAAAATCACTCATTGCCTTCCCCTTAAAACGGTATCCGCCGCACAGGACAAGCTCAGTTATCCCAGCGACACAAAATGCGCCAGCCCTTCGCTCCAGCCTTCGGGGCCGAAAAGTGACGTTGAATAGATGTTCTGATTATCGTTTCTTGAAAGACTCACCGGCGTTTTACTGTAGCCTTTAATGATCACCGCGTAATCGACGTTATCGAGCATCACTGCGTCATTAGGTCCATCGCCCAGCCCGACAGTCACCGGCGGCTGGCCGGTGCGGGTAGGAATATGCTTCAGTAACCACTTCAGCGCCGTTCCCTTATCATTGCCCTCGCTGGTGACGGTCCAGAAGCGCCCTCCCTGAATCAGCGCCAGCTTCTCATCGCTCAGCGCCTGCTGGAAACGGTCGAAATTCTCCGGCGTATCACGCCAGATAATGCTTTCGGAGGCTTCACGCTGCATGGCCAGTCCGGCATCGGCGGGCGTCAGGCCGGTCCATTCAGCCACCTCTTTTTCCGTTACGTCGTTAAAGCCGGTGAACTTGAAGCCGTATTGTTCTCTGAGCTGTAAAAGCGTCTGGCAGATAGCGGTATAATCTTTTGCGCCCGGCACCCTTGTAGCGGGAACCTCGCTTAAATCGCCGCCGCTGACCAGGGCACCGTTCTCACCGATAAAAGGCGCACCCGCGATCCCCAGCGCCCGTTGCAGAGGCAAAATCTCAGCCGCGGTTTTGCTGGTGCAGAACACCAGCGGAACATCGGCCTCGTTAAGGCGATCCAGCCAGACCTGGGCGGGCTGCCAGCTGTAGGTATGATGATCGAGTAATGAACCATCTAAATCCGTTACGATCATCAGCGAGTCTTGAAGCGTCAGCATAGCCGTTTCCTCCTCGGTTACGGGCACGGCAAAAAGGTAGAGTAATCATGGAGTATAGTCGCCGCCCCAGCTTGCGAAAGTGACGACAGCGTATAAGCTGCAAAGGCGCGCAGGGATTAAGAATTGTCTTAAAATAAAAGTGAATAAACGGTGAAATGTTAAATGAGTGGTTACGTTTACAAACCGCGCCACGGCTGGAATGACAAAATCTGGCCTGTACAAAAAACGCGGTAATGTACAGCTTTAGGTAAATCTTAAGACTTGTCTTAGGTTGAGGCTGAGGTAAGCTTGCCGCGTCAAAGAATTTCCTGTGTGACGAATTTCATTTTTATGAATTTTCATTCCCGGCCTCAGGCCGGGATTTTTTTTAGCGGTTAACTTCGGTCACGGCGAAGTCCCGGATATCCAGTTCAAAAGCATCAGCCAGTTCCGTATAAGAGTGGTATTCCCGTCCATCAACCCATACCCGGTGGTTGTCAACAAACTCTTTCACCTCGCCGCTTGAACGCGTTTCAATGACTTCCAGCAGGGCCTCGATGTCAATATCGATCTCATGCTGGACGTTGTCGCTGTACTCTTTTGCTGTCGCCATGATCGTTATCCTCAGCCCGGCTGGAGAACTAAGTATAGATGGCGGAATAAGAAGTGATAGCGGGAAGAAGAGACAAAAAAAGCCCGCGCGTTGCGGGCAAAATCCTTGTTACTTTTTCATTTACTGCACTTTGGGGGGCAGTGAGATAAGTATAAACAACTGAACAGGCAGAAGTCTTACAGCAATACGACAGGAAAACGTAAAAACTCTGCGACGGAAATCTTACGTTCATTTACACAGCCCGTATGCAGGTTGAGTTAAGAACGACTATAGTTATCAATCGATTATAAAATAATTATTGTTCTGAGCTATGGAGGCGACATGGATTTACTTCGAATCATTATTGCTATTATTCTTCCCCCCGTTGGTGTGTTTATGCAGGTGGGTTTTGGTGGTGCCTTCTGGCTTAATATCCTGCTGACTCTCTGCGGCTATATTCCCGGTATCGTGCATGCGGTTTGGGTGATCGCCCGCCGCTAATGCTGGCCTTTCTCTCCGGCGAAACCGTCCGTTTTAGGATAAACTTAGCGCTTTGGGCCGGGGAGGAACCTGATGAACGTTAACGATAAGGTGACAGTAAAAACCGATGGTGGGCCTCGCCGACCGGGGACAGTGCTCGCGGTTGAAGATTTTAGCGAGGGCACCATGTTTCTGGTGGCGCTGGAAGATTACCCTATGGGTATCTGGTTTTTTAATGAGGTAGGTCACGACGACGGCATCTTCGTCGAACCACATCCCTAAACCTGCCGTAACTTAATCTGCCTGCTTCGGGAATCCTTCGTCAGGAAGGTTTCCTGACGAAGCCGGAATATTAATAAGCCTGCCTGTATTAAAGCACCAGCAAGTCCCTGAAGGCTTGCTGGTTGTCTCTTTACTCAAAATCTTTCCCAGTTATCTCCCTCTGCCAGCGCTGGGCGTACAGGTAACGCCGGCGTCTCTTTCCGGAGCGCTTTTTGGCTCACCACCGGCATTGTGTGGCCGCTATTTTCACTCAGATGAAACGCGGCTACGGCCTGGGTCAGTTTTGATGCCTGTTCTTCAAGCGATGAGGCGGCAGCGGAGGCCTCTTCAACCAGCGAGGCGTTTTGCTGGGTGACATTGTCCATCTCGGTGACGGCCAGGCTGACTTGCTGAATTCCGCGGCTCTGCTCATCGGACGCCGCGGCAATTTCGGCCATAATGTCGGTCACACGGTGGACAGCCCCGACGATCTCCGTCATCGTTTCGCCTGCATGACCTACCTGTGAGGAACCCTGGCCAATCAGGTTTACCGATTCGGCAATCAGACCCTCAATTTCTTTCGCTGCCCCCGCACTACGCTGCGCCAGATTGCGCACTTCGCTGGCGACGACGGCGAAACCGCGTCCCTGCTCGCCTGCTCTGGCCGCTTCCACCGCGGCGTTCAGCGCCAGGATATTGGTCTGGAAAGCGATACTGTTAATAACGGTGGTGATCTCCGCAATCTTTTTCGAGCTGGTGGAGATATTATTCATGGTTTTAATGACGCCTGATACGATATCTCCGCCCTGGCGGGCCTTACCGGAGGCATCGGCCGCCAGCTGGCTGGCATGATGGGCGTTGTCGGCGTTCTGCTTCACGGTAGCGGTCAGCTCCTCCATGCTGGCTGCCGTCTGTTCCAGCGCCGCTGCCTGCTGTTCGGTACGGGAGGAAAGGTCGGTATTACCGGCGGATATTTCACTTGAGCCCTGAAAGATAGCTACAGCCCCTTCACGGACCGTGCCGACGGTTTTCACCAGTGACTGCTGCATGATTTGCAGGTTGCTGCCCAGGGTGCCAATCTCACTGCGGCCCCAGCTTTGTAATGGCGCAGTCAGATCGCCGCGCGAAATATGCTCAATCCGTTCAACCGCCTGCCGCAGAGGAGCGATCACCACCCGCCGGAGGAAAATAAATGTCGCCAGCGTCAGCAGCAGAGCAGCAATAAAGGCGCAGGCCATCATAATAAAGCCCAGTCGCGTATTTTGCTCTGCCACCACATTCATCATCGCGGCGCGTTCGGTACGGATTTTAATGGCGTCAAGCAACACGCCGTTATAAGCATCATCCAGCTGGCGGGTCTTATCGGTTTCATGCGCAATAACCCCTTCAAAACTGCCGTCTTTGGCGCTTTGTATCATCGGCATCAGCCCTTCAGAAACATAAGCCTCAAAACGGGTTTTTAAATCGCCGTCAAGAGCAATATCTTCCGCTGTTTTTACCCGGCGGTCCTGGTAGGCTTTAAAGCTACTTCTGGCTTGTTCTATGCGCTTTTCTGCCCGGCCAAGATTCGTTTCAAACTCCTCCATTTCCCCAATTCGCGCTGCGGCACCGGCATGAATGATATTCAGCCTTGCCGTACGAAGATGGTTAGAGCTGTTGGAGATCGCCATACGAACCTGGATTTCCTGGGTGACATCTTTTAATGACTGATTACTTTGGATCAGGAAATAGCTGGCGAGGCCAATACAGAGGGCGAATAACAAAAGTATACCGCTAAGAATAGCGGCGAAAAGGGGAACGAGACGGAGATGTTGCCAGAAACTAATTTTACTGGGGTCGGCACTCAGGTGTGATGATTTCATATCCTTTGCTCTCTTTAGGGGTAAGCGAAGCAGCGCTTCGAATCTCAGAAGAACATCGGCAGCGGGTCAGAAAGCGTGAGCGCAGAAATGGGATCGACTTAACAGATTTGATCATCAGGCAGCAAAAAGCCGGCTTTCGCCGGCTTCGGTTGGCAGCATTATCTCACATTGACATAAATACCGCTGGTCACATTATCTGTAAGACGGAATCTGTAAGACGGACCACATGATAAATAACTTGCTTGTTGTGTGTTTTAATTTTTCTCTTAATATTTCCTTTATGCGAGGAAACAGTTTTGGCCTTAATTTGCATTTTATCCGATATCTGAATCGTATCGTGGCCAGACATCCACATCTTCAACATATTTGACTCTGTTTGACTCAGCGTCAATGGATGCACATCGTAGCCCGCAGAATAACGGGGTGCGACGTTAAGTTTCTTCTGAAAATAAGGAACTAACAGGTTATCTAACGTGGCTGGCTTTATCGACTTTGATGTAATAATCAGGTTCTTGCGAACGTAGAGATATTCCTCAAAATGGATATTAGAGATAGCCATGAAGATAAAAAATATCGTGTCAGGATGCTGCATAATAATATCTCTTATGCGCTGACTCGCATCTGCTTCATAAATGAAACAGTCTTCATTAATAAAAACCACGCCGGGCTGACACTGTTCGCATTTCGCTTGTAATTGATCAATGTCATTGACGGATGTGATATTTTTCTTTTTCACACCTTTCACTGACATGTAGTCCATAAGCCCAAGCCGTGTATAGCTGCATGAATCCATAATAATCGTTGGCATACTAGCGACCCTCACCAAATTGTTATCCGTTTAAATCAACGATGAATTACGCGTTTGTGTAGTTACGAAAGTAAAACGTTTCTGTATAGGGTATTGTTATTTTTTTACCCAGCTTCAGGTTTCCGGACGAAATAGCCGCCCGAGGGCCAGACCTGTCCATGCCTGATTCTTATTATTAAGTTATGGCGTTACAAAGCCTTGTCAGAGACCTGCGAACAAAATCCCACAGAGAAACCGACGGGCAAGTTGTCCTGTTACAGCATAGCCAGTTTTCTTTGCGCTACGTCACTATCACGCAGTACTCAGAAAAATCTGATAGGACGATTCCTAAAAAACATTCATCTCGCGAATGTGTAGTACGGTAGTGAGCGAAGACAATGCCGTAAAACACGATTTGATACAAGATAAAACGTGAAAAATAAAATTTCGAGTAAAAACATGTGCTTGTATGTTTTCTGATCTTTAACGATCTTGCAACAAATCACACATTTCGGAAAACAAAATACGCTAATTAGAATTTAATAAGAATAATTTTCATTGAGGCGGGCGATTTATCAGAATTTCCTTAAGGAAATTCTGGTAAATATGGTTCGAAAAGTATGCAGAAACATCTGGGTGGCTAATCAATGGTGAATGGAGGGTTGACTAATACTTAAGAATTCTTATTGGGTAATTCGCTGAGGAATCCGGCAAGCAGATCGAACACTTCACTAAACAAATGCTCACAAAACGGAGCAAGAAGCGGCATCATCAGGCTGATAAAGACGATCCCCAACGATAAGGTAACCGGGAAGCCAATTGCGAAAACCGATAGCTGAGGTGAAACACGGTTTAACAAACCCAGGGCCAGGTTAACCGTGAGCAGCAAAGTTATCAGGGGTAACGCTAATCGCATACCGTTAAGGAAAATCAAACCGGCTGAATTTGTGAGCGCCAGAAACGCATTTCCGTTTAACGGTTCTGCTCCGATGGGCAGGGTATGAAAACTGTCCGATAACATGGAGATTAACCACAGGTGTCCGTTGAACGTCAGGAACAACAACATCGCCAAAAGATCCAGAAAACGTGCCAGCACTGGCATATTCAGCCGGCTCGACGGATCGAAAAAAGTGGCAAAGGAGAGACCCATCTGCAATCCAATGACTTCGCCAGCCGTTCTCACTGCGGCGAACGCGAATTGCATCGTAAAACCTATAGCCGCGCCAATAAGAATTTGCTGAATCAGCAGCCAGAAGCCGCCAACTGAGAACAACGTCACATTGGTTGGCGGTAAAGAAGGGATAAGTGTCCAGGTAATCATCAGCCCAAGGCCAATTTTCACCTTTCTGGAGATCGACTTTTCACTGAGGACCGGCGCGGTCATGATCAGCGCGAGTACGCGCGCCAGAGGCCAGAAAAGCTGCCCCACCCACATCAGCAGCTGACTGCTGTCGATATTAATCATCAGCCGATCATATAGGGCAGATTGGAAAACAGAGTGCGCATATAGTCGAGCACCAGATTGAGCATCCATGGACCGGCAATGACGATGGTCGCCACAACCGCCAGAATTTTGGGAATAAAGGAGAGCGTTTGTTCATTGATCTGGGTAGCCGCCTGCAGCAGGCTGATAAACAGACCGGAAGCCAGCGCGGCGAGAAGAAGCGGGGCAGCCAGCGCCAGCGCTACTTTCAACGCCTCGTGCCCAATAACCATTACCGATTCAGGTGTCATAGTGACTCCGTAGAAAACTTTCTGAGCAGGCGGTCATGCCGCCGTTTACGTCGCTGGTCAGGCGTTTCCTGCCAGCAATCGTTATGAGTAGAAGCTTTGCGCCAGCGATCCCACCAGCAGCTGCCAGCCGTCAACCAGCACGAAGAGCATCAGCTTGAAGGGGAGGGAGATAGTCGCCGGCGGCACCATCATCATCCCCAGCGCCATCAGCACGCTGGCGACCACCAGGTCAATAATCAGAAACGGGATAAAGACGGTAAAGCCAATCTGAAACGCGGTTTTCAGCTCGCTGGTCACGTAAGCCGGGAGCAGGATACGCATCGGCACGGCTTCCGGCCCCTGCAGCGGCGGCGTGTTGGCCAGGCGGGCAAAGAGCGCAAGGTCAGCCTCACGCGTCTGCCGCAGCATAAACTCACGCAGAGGCTGCGCGCCTTTTTCTATGGCCACTTCCATTGAGATCTTGTCCTGACTGAAGGGCAGGTAGGCAT
This sequence comes from Pantoea sp. FN060301, assembly GCA_050410775.1. Classification (GTDB taxonomy): domain Bacteria; phylum Pseudomonadota; class Gammaproteobacteria; order Enterobacterales; family Enterobacteriaceae; genus Erwinia. The sequence continues at coordinate 2,467,146 of CP191229.1, read as the reverse complement.
CCTGATAAATTTTATCGAACACCGGGGCCATAATGAAAAAGGTCAGAAACAGCGCAAGACCCAGCAGAACCTGGTTCGGCGGCGCGGAGGGTGTACCCAGCGCACTGCGCAGCAGGCCAAACACGATGATGATGCGCGTAAAGCTGGTCATCATCAGCAAAACAGCCGGCAGGAAAGAGAGTGAGGTGATAAACACCAGCGTCTGGACGGAAAGCGTCCAGCTCTGTCCGCCGTTTGCCGTAGGCTGGCTCATGATGCCCGGAAGCTGGGCGTGAACGTTGGGCGCCAGCAGCAGAAGCAGCGCCAGCAGAGAAAGAGTACGTTTCATTATGGCTTTCCGGGACGTTTAATCAGCGTCTGTAAAAGCTGGCGGAAATCTGCCGCCGCAGCCGGAGGTTCCGGTGTTTCCTGCTGTGGCGCGGGCGGCAGAGTATGCAGATGGGTAATCTGCTGCGCGGTCACGCCAAGGACCAGACGAGCGTCCTCCACATCGATAATCACTACGCGCTCGCGCTGACCAACCTGACGCGTGGCGCTGATGTTCAGGCTGGTCTGGCCGCGCAGTCCGCGCTTCGGCGCGAAGCCGAGGCGCTTTGCCAGCCAGGCACAGGCCAGAAGGAGCAGGATAATCACTGCCAGCACGCTGCTGACCTGAGTCAGCATGGAACCGGTAGAAATAGCCGGCTGCCCTGCTGGCTGATGTTGAACCTGGGTGGTGTGTGAATTCATTTAGCGGCTCAGACGACGCATACGTTCGGACGGAGTAATAATATCGGTGATGCGCACGCCATATTTATCCGCAACGACCACCACTTCACCCTGCGCAATCAGATAGCCGTTGATCAGGATATCCAGCGGTTCACCCGCCAGGCCTTCCAGCGCCACGACCGAGCCCTGTGAAAGACGCAGCAGCTCTTTAATGGTCATTTTGGTGCGGCCCAGCTCAACGGTCAGCTTGACCGGAATATCCATGATCAGGTCGATATCCTGGAGGGAACCGGCCACGTCATTGCTCTCCAGCGCTTTAAAAACCCCTTCAGAAGAGGCGCTGGTGCTGGACTGCTCGTTCAGCGCGTCAGCCCACAGGTCGTCCGCAGAGATGTCCTCTTCGGACGGCTTATTTGTGTCACTCATCGGGCTGTTCCTCGTTCATCGAATGCAAAATCGGGTTAATCAGATGTTCCACACGCAGCGCGTACTGCCCGTTAAGGGTGCCGTACTGGCTGGTGAGGACCGGCACGCCATCAACATGAGCGATGATGCGGTCCGGTTTTTCAATGGGTAATACATCGCCGGGCTTCAGGGCCAGCAGGCGCGAAATGCGCATCGACACTTCGGCAAAGCTGGCAATCAGTTCCAGTTCAGAATGCTGAACCTGCTTCACCAGCGTTTCCCGCCAGCTGTGATCTTCCTGCCGCGAGTTTTCCAGCGGCGGGTTAACCAGCGTTTCGCGCAGCGGCTCAATCATGCTGAACGGAATACAGATATTAAATTCACCCACCAGGTTGCCGATCTCCACCTGGAACGGCGTGGTGATGACGATATCGTTCGGCGACGTGGTGATGTTGGTGAACTTCACCTGCATTTCCGAGCGCACGTACTCCACGTCCAGCGGATAGATGGGCTTCCACGCTTCGCTGTAACCTTCCAGCGCCAGCTTAAGCATTCTGCGGATAACGCGCTGCTCGGTGGCGGTAAATTCACGCCCTTCCACCTTAGTAGGGAAGCGGCCATCGCCGCCGAACAGGTTATCAACGGCAATAAACACCAGGCTTGGTGAAAACACCACCAGCGCCGTACCGCGTAGCGGCTTAAGGTGGATCAAATTCAGGTTGGTCGGCACCGGCAGGTTGCGGGCAAACTCATGGTAAGGCTGAATTTTAATCGCACCCACTGTAATGTCCGGGCTGCGGCGAAGCAGGTTAAACAGCGCCATACGATAGGAGCGTGCAAAACGTTCGTTGATGATCTCCAGTGCCTGCAGACGCTCGCGAACCATGCGGCGCTGGGTATTGGGATCGTAAGGACGAACGTCGCTTTCACCCGCTTTGCTAACGTTTTCTTCGACTGCGCTTTCGCTGTCGCCATTGAGAAGCGCGTCGATTTCTGCCTGAGAAAGAATGCTGTCGCCCATGCCCTTACCTCAAGATGAAGGCGGTGAACAGAACGTCATTCACGACCTGCTGAGGTTGATCCCGCACCAGCGGCGGTGCCAGCACGGCCTTAATCTCGTTGACCAGTGCCTGCTTGCCCTGCTCATTGCCGAGCGCGTGGGCGTTCTGACGGGAGAGCAGCAGCAGAAGACGGCTGCGCACTTCCGGCAGGTAGTCATTCATGCGGCTGCGTGTTGCTTCGTCAGGCAGGCGCAGCGTGAAGCCGACATAGAGGACACGGTCGGGATCGTTATCCGGATTAACCAGATTGACCGTAAAGGTGTCCAGGGCGAAAAAGACTGGCGCAGGTGCCGGCTCGGGCTTAGCAGCGTGCTCAGCGTTAGCGGGCGCCTTCATCATGCGCCAGACCGTATAGCCCGCAACGCTACAGGCGACCAGCGTTACCAGGATTAACAACGGTATCAGCAGCTTTTTTTTGCCGCTTTTGGCTTTTTTATCAGTCATAAGAACGATAACTTCCTGTGATTATTTTCGAGGTGCGGAACAACTTTATCCGCTGACCCACAGCGATATGGGCAGATTATCCCGCGTCTTGCTACAAACAATTGGTAGAAAAGACGCGGGTTTTGCCGCTAGCTTGTGCGTTTGTTATCGTCAGGCGAAAATATCAACAGCGTTGGCGCCAGCAGCGCGGGCCTGCAGGGAGGCAGGAACGGCGACAGGCGTTGCATCACTGTCATTTTCTGCAGCGAGATTAAAGGTGTTGCCGCGGCTGTTGCGCTGCTGCTCCTGCTGACCGTTGGAACTCTGGCCCTGCTGGAATGCATCGCTGCTCACGTTACTCTGGCCCAGGTTGATGCCGTTTTCCGCCAGCGCGGCACGCAAATGGGGAAGCGCTGCTTCCGCCGCTGCGCGAACCTGGCTGTGGTTGGAAATCATGCTCAGCTGAGCCTGATCGTTATCAAGCTTCAGGCTGATCTGAATACTCCCCAGATCCTGAGGGTTCAGATGCAGCTCAGCGGTGTGCTGCCCGTTACGGCTGAACATCACAATCTGCTGACTCAGCGCCTGCTGCCACTCCGGACTGCCCAGCTGGGCATTCAGCATCGGCGTTGCCGGCGCGGTTACCGCAGACGTGGTGACCGGCGTGAGCGCGGCGGACACGGAACTGACAACATGATGCGTTATCGTCGCGTTAGTGACGGAACTTGAATTTTCTTTATCACTCTCTTTGCCGGCCTGGCTGGCTATCTGCTGAAAAGCGCTGGTTAAACCAGGCGCATCAGCGGCGGCTTTTTGAGGGGCCACGCCGGCAGTAATGCCATGCAGGCCGGTCGCGGCTTTTTCATTTCCTTCGCCTTTTTTATCGCTCTCCAGACCAGCCGTGCTGTCGCCAGCCAGCAGCGAGGCGAGAGAGGACTGCTTCGTGCCTTTTTCACTGGTTCCCGCGGCGGCCGAATCGCTGAGTCGGGCCGTAGTAGCAGCGGGAGCATTGACCGGAGGCGGCAGCATGGCAAACAGGGCCTGAAGCGTCTGCATATCACTGTTGCTCAGTGACGCAGCAGGATCTTTGTCGTCGGCTGCGGTGAGATCGCTGGTTTTCCCCTCCGCTTTACCCGCGTCGGGCTTCAGCAGCGCCGTTAGCGCCTCAGGTTTATCCAGCGAAGCCAGTAGCGCATTGATCTTCGTTTGCGACGCGGGCTTGAGCTCTGCCACATCGGCCTGACGTGCAGTCGCCTTGCCGGAGGTTTCGCCCTGCTGAGCCAGCGTCATAAGTTTATTGCCTAACAGGGTTAAAAACCCCTGTGTACCGCCGGTTTCTGTCCCTTCAGCAACTACACCGGTCTCTGACGTCAGCCCGGTATCCGTAGCGGAAGCCGTGCCGGCAGAAGCGGTAGCGCCGGTTTTTACCCCTGAAGTGACAACTGGCAAAGTAATCATTCGCCTTTCCTCAATGATGCCCGTTGGGCAAATTCATCCATCCGTTTCTGATCGAGACGGTTTTCAATCGCTAATTCGTTCGCGGCCGCGCGGGCCTGGAGCGTTTCATAAGCGTGTACGCGCTGCTGCTTATCGCGCCAGAAGCGCAGGGCGCCTTCCAGGCGGCTGTTCCAGTGTGACAGCTGTTGCCGGTGCTGCTCGATAGCCTTCTCCAGCGTTTCAATAAACTGGTGATAGTTGTACCAGCGGGTGCTGGTTATTCCTGAAGACATATTGTTATTCAGCGACTTACGATATTCATCCTGATAGTTCATCAGCATGGAAAGCTGGTCGTCGGCCTGTTTCTGCGCGCGCCTGACGTCGCCAAGCTGAATGGCGGCCTTTTCCAGGTCCTTCTGTGCCAGATCGCACAGGGTATCTATAGGTGATGCCTGTTTTGCCATAACCCCCCCGGTAAAGGCGTGCCGTTAGCCAAAAATTGCCTGTAGATGTAAGCAGGCGTCATCAAAAGTGCTGCGCTCAAACATTCCCTGTTGCAGGAACATCTCCAGCTCGGGATAGAGTTTGATCGCTTTGTCGAGCGTGGGATCGCTGCCGGCGGCGTACGCGCCTACGCTGACCAGATCGCGGTTACGCTGATAGCTGGAAAGCAGCTGCTTAAACTGGCGAACGCGGGCGTAGTGCGGTTCATCAATCAGGTGTGCCATCACGCGGCTGATTGAAGCTTCGATATCGATCGCCGGATAGTGGCCGGACTCCGCCAGACGACGTGAAAGCACGATGTGGCCGTCAAGAATCGCACGTGCCGAGTCGGCGATCGGGTCCTGCTGATCGTCCCCTTCGGTCAGAACGGTATAAAAAGCCGTGATAGAACCACCGCCGTCGATGCCGTTACCTGCGCGTTCAACCAGCGCCGGTAATTTGGCGAAGACGGAAGGCGGATAGCCTTTGGTGGCGGGCGGCTCGCCGATAGCCAGCGCGATTTCACGCTGCGCCATGGCGTAGCGGGTCAGTGAGTCCATAATCAGCAGGACGTGTTGACCGCGATCGCGGAAATCTTCGGCGATGCGCGTGGCATAGGACGCACCCTGCATACGCAGCAGAGGAGAAACATCCGCCGGTGCGGCGATCACCACTGCCCGGGCGCGGCCTTCGGTGCCCAGAATATTTTCGATAAAGTCTTTTACTTCACGTCCACGCTCACCAATCAAGCCGACGACAATCACATCCGCTTTGGTATAGCGGGCCATCATGCCCAGCAGTACGCTCTTACCCACGCCCGAGCCGGCGAACAGACCCATACGCTGTCCGCGTCCGACGGTCAGCAGCGCATTGATAGCGCGAACGCCGGTATCGAGGACATCTGTGATCGGCGTACGCTGAAGCGGGTTGAAGGGCGGCGTAATCAGCGGCGCGCGATAGCCGGTTTCCGGCGCAGGCAGGCCATCCAGCGGGCGGCCGCTGCCGTCCAGCACGCGACCCAGCAGTTCAGGACCGAGCATCAGCTGTTTACCGCTGTGCTGGTTAGCTCCGCTCACGCGCGCATAGACGCGTGCGCCGGGCAGGATACCTTCCACTTCTTCCAGCGGCATCAGAAAGAGACGCTGGCCGTTAAAGCCCACCACTTCGCTTTCCACTTCAGAAACCGTCTGACCGTCGCTGCGCTCAATCACGCAGGTGGCGCCCAGCGGAAGCTGAAGACCGGTGGCTTCCAGCACCAGACCCGTGGCGCGGGTCAGGCGACCATAGCGGCGAACGTCTGGCACCTGGGCCAGACGTTGTTCAAAAGAGTCAAGCGCGCCGAGCCAGCGCGAAAGGCGAGTGGTCATTAAAGTTCTCCAGGTGCGGCTAAACGGCACAGTTCATGCCAACGTGTGGCGATGCTGGCGTCCAGATCGCCATCTTCCGCGCTGACTTTACAGCCGCCAGGATGGATGGTGCTGTCCGCCATCAGGCGCCAGCCGTGCAGGCTGAGCGTGGCGCCCAGCGTCTGCTCAACGCGCTGTAAATCATCCGGATGAACGCGCAGCGTCGGCTTGCCGCTGAACATTGGTTCCTGCTGGATCATGCCCTGAATCTGACGGAGCAGGGCGGTACCGTCCACATGCGGCGCCTGGCCAATGACCTGACGTGCCGCTTCCAGCGCCAGCTGCATCAGACGGGCAGCGATCACGCTGTCCAGCGCCTCCAGCGTATGGTGGAACTCGGAGACCAGCTGCTGCATACGCGCCTGAAGCGGCGCCTGCTGCTGCTGGGCTTCCGCCAGTCCCTGCTGAAAGCCGGCCTCAAAGCCCGCTTTCTGGCCTTCAGCAAAGCCCTGCTGCTGACCTTCCGCATAGCCAAGACCCTGTGCTTCGTTACGCACCTGACTCTGCATCTGCTCAAGTTCAACCTGTTGCTGAGCGAACGGATCTTCCGCCAGCGGCTCAGGCGCCACGAACGCTTCGAACGCTGGCTTGTTAAGCTGCCCAAGGTCGTTGGGCTGCCACCGCTGCCAGGGCAGGGAAGATTGATCAGACATACTGTTCCTCGCCGCCGCCAATTACCATATCGCCACTTTCTGCCAGGCGACGGACAATCAGCAGGATTGCTTTCTGTTCGTTCTCTACTGCAGACATACGCATCGGGCCACGGTTGGCCAGATCGTCGCGCAGGATATCGGCCGCACGCTGCGACATATTGCGCAGGAACTTCTCGCGTAGCGGCTGCTCGGACCCTTTCAGGGCGATCAGCAGCGACTCGGATTCCACTTCCTGGAGCAGGCGCTGGATGCTGCGATCGTCCACTTCCACCAGGTTTTCGAACAGGAACATTTCGTCGATGATTTTCTGGGCCAGCTCGCCGTCGAATTCGCGAACGGCTTCGATAACGGCTTCTTCCTGCTGCGTCTTCATCAGGTTGATGATTTCCGCTGCGGTTCTCACGCCGCCCATCTTCGCACGCTTGAGATTCTGACCATCAAGCAGGCCGTTAAGCACTTCGGTAAGCTCGGCCAGCGCGGCAGGCTGAACGCCGCCAAAGGTGGCGATACGCAGCATTACGTCGTGACGCAGACGCTCGTCGAACTGCGCCACGATATCGGCGGCCTGAGAGCGCTTCAGGTGGACCAGGATGGTGGCGATAATCTGCGGGTGTTCGTCGCGGATCAGATCGGCAGCAGCCTGAGGTTCCATAAAGTTGAGCGTTTCCATCCCGCTGGTGGTATCGCGGGTTTCGAGGATATCCTCCAGCAGGGTCGAAGCACGCTCTTCACCCATCGCCTTGATCAGTACAGAGCGCAGATAGTCATTAGAGTTCAGGCTGAGCGCAGCAAACTGCTCCGCATCGATTTCAAACTCACGCAGCACGTCGGTCAGCTGCTTGTGTGAAACCTGACGCATATTGGCAATCGCGGTGCTGAGGTGCTGTACCTCGCGGGAGTCGAGGTGTTTGAACACCTCGGCCGCGCGGTCTTCGCCAATCGTCATCATCAGAATGGCGCTTTTTTCTGTTCCGGTGAGACTCATAGTTCTTCCTTCATCCACTGGCGAACGACCAGAGCTACCACGCGGGGGTCATTCTCGGACATATCGCGAATACGCTGGCTCATGACCTCAGCACTCATGCGGTGCTGAGATTTACGTTCCTGATCGATCTCATCTTTAGAGAGGGTGACCGACACGGCATCATTTTCATTAGGTGACTGGCTGGCCAGTACGGCGGCTTCGGCAGCGACTTTCTCCTGTTCAGCCTTACGACGCAGCTGTGGGCGGACCAGCTTGCGGTAAAGGATGAAGGCGACAATCAGCACCAGTAACCAGCGTCCCGCTTCCATCATCTGATTGATGAAGGAGGTCTGCTGCCAGAATGGCAGTTCACCAACGGTCTCATCGGTCTCGTTAAACTGCGAGTTGACGACGTTCAGGCTGTCACCGCGCTGTTCCGAGTAGCCCATCGCTTCACGCGTCAGGTTTTCAATCTGCTTTAACTGCTCTTCAGAGAGTGCAACCGGCTTACCTTGCGCATCCGTTTTAAAGTTGACCACGACCGCAACAGAGAGGCGTTTTACGTCGCCCACATTCATCTTGGTGTGCAGAATAGTGCGGTCAACTTCGTAGTTAGTGGTGTCATCATTACGGGTGTTCGACGGGCCAGCGTTAGCGGTACTGGTCGATGTACCCTGGTTGGCCTGCGCATTATTGGCAGCATTAGCGCCGTTATTCTGTCCGTTGGCATTATTCGGTGGCGTCGTCACCGGCGCGGTATTCGCCGGGGCAGGCTGATTGGAGAGCGCGCCCGGTACGCCGCCCGGATACTGACCACCCAGCTGCTGACTGTTGCTGCTCTGGCGCGAACGAATAGCCTGATTTGCCGGATTACTGTTCGGTTCATAGGTTTCGTCAGTCCGCTCGCGGGCGTTAAAGTCGATCTGCGCCGTCACCTGGGCGTGAACGTTACCGTTGCCGAGGATTGGGTTCAGGATTGCTTCAATACGCTGCTGAAAACGGGCTTCGACATCGGTGGCGTATTTCAGCTGCGCATCGTTAAGGTTACGGCCGGCGCTGTCGGACTGGGTCAGCAAATGACCGGCCTGATCGACAACGGTAACGTTGCCCGGCGGCAGGCCCGCCACGCTGCTGGAAACCATGTGCACGATAGCGCTGATCTGTCCCTGATCCAGGGCGCGACCCGGTTGCAGCGTCAGCGTAACGGATGCGGAGGGGGCTTTCTGCTCACGCACAAAGAGCGACGGTTTCGGCATCGCAAGGTGAACGCGAACGTTCTTGACGGGGCCCAGCGTTTCGATGGTGCGTGAGAGTTCGCCTTCCAGCGCGCGCTGGTAGTTGACCTGCTCGCTGAACTGGCTGATGCCGAATTTCTCTTTATCCAGCAGCTCAAAGCCCACGGCGCCACCTTTCGGCAGCCCCTGCTGCGCCAGGCGCAGGCGCAGTTCATGCACCTTTTCCGCCGGCACCATCAGCGCACCGCCCGCATCATCAAAGCGATAAGGGATGTTCATCTGGGTCAGCTGCGTGACGATGGCACCACCATCCTCGTTGCTCAGGTTGTTATACAGCACACGGTACTCGGGCTGTTTTGCCCAGAGCACCATGGCGATAACGATGGCGATAGCCGCCGCTGCCGCAATGAGAATTGGAATACGAGGATTAGCGCGTAGGCGAGCGAAAAGGTCACTTAACCCTTTCTTCTCAGTAATATCCTGCGTAGCGGTTGCATTCATGACTCTTTCCTGCCTGACAGTTGACCGGACTGTTTCGTGTTATGCATTAACAAAACTGACTCCCTGATGCTGCTTGCAATAACATTCCCACTTCTAATGGCTGCCATTATTTTCTTAAACGAAATTTTCGATGGGTGGATAAGCTGCGTTTTATGGGCTCATTTAGAGGCTTTGTCTCATTGACATTGTGATAAGTTTTGCCACAGAAAATTTTTCACCCTATACATGACCGGAGTAAAGAATGGCAATTCAGGGTATTGAGAGCGTCATCCAGCAACTGCAAACCACCGCGATTCAGGCGGGCGGCAGGCAGAGTGACGCGGCGGGTCATGCGGATTTCGCCGGTGAGCTGAAGTCGGCGTTAGATAAAATCAGCGGCATTCAGTCCGCAGCACGCACGCAGGCGCAGGATTTTCAGTTAGGCAAGCCCGGGATCAACCTTAACGATGTGATGGTCGATCTACAGAAATCCTCGGTTTCCATGCAGATGGGTATCCAGGTGCGTAACAAACTGGTGAGTGCTTACACCGATATTATGAATATGCAGGTGTAGAAGTTTTACATCCTGCCGATAACGAATGTCATAACGATTCATTAACGGTGAGGTAGCAGGTGGATAATTTCCAGAAAGAGGTTGATGAGAGAGCGAATCTCGCATTATCCAACAAGTTTGAGCTTTTACTGTTCCGTCTGGGTTCCGATCTGGCGGGCGGGAAGTCAGAGTTGTACGGCATTAACGTGTTCAAGCTGCGCGAAATTGTCCCAATGCCCACCGTGACCAAAGCTGCTGGCATGAAATCCCCGCTACTGGGCATGGCCAATATTCGCGGACAGCTTATTCCGGTGATCGATCTGCCTGCCGTGGCGGGCTGTACGCCTGCCACCGGTCTGAACCTCCTGCTGGTAACGGAATATGCCCGCAGCACTCAGGCGTTTGCCGTAGAGTCCGTAGAAGATATCGTGCGCCTTAACTGGAGCCAGGTTCACACCGCCGAGTCCGGCGTAGCGAACCGCAACATCACCAGCATTGCCCTGCTTGAGGGTGAGCAGCACGCCAATGAGATGGCGCTGGTGCTGGATGTTGAGCAAATTCTGCATGACGTGGTGCCTTCGGTACGCGACGTAAAAGAGGGGGACATTACCCTGAAGAACTTCGCGATGAAACCCGGCGCGGTCTGTATTGTGGCGGAAGACTCCAAAGTGGCCCGTTCCATGCTGGAGCAAGGGCTGAAAGTCATGGGGATCCCGGCGCTGATGCATACAACCGGACTGGAAGCCTGGACGAAGATCAAGCAGATGGCACAGGAGGCGCAGGCGGAAGGTTGCCCAATCACCGATAAAATCGGACTGGTGCTGACCGATCTCGAAATGCCTGAGATGGATGGCTTTACCCTGACGCGTAATATTAAAAGCGAACAGCAGCTCAGATCGATTCCGGTGGTGATTCACTCGTCGCTCTCCGGGAGCGCCAACGAAGATCACGTGCATAAAGTGGGCGCGAATGGCTATGTGGCGAAGTTTGAGATCAATCAGCTTTCGGCGGTCATTCATAAGGTTCTGGAAGAGGCTGCGGGCTAACTACGTTGTTGTATTTAAGGTAATTCGTCTGAAAGCGCCCGATAATTCGGACAGTTAAGAGAGGGAGTGGTAGGATGTCTGCTCCCTACAATAAAAAAAGAAGGTTTTTATCTCACCTGTAAAATTCAAATGTCCAGCCTGTCAGGGCTGTCAGTTTCGTTTCTCTCTCTTCAGCGTTTCGCCTAAAAATCCCCATGGGGCGAACTGCATATTCTGTAAGTCTTCCATGAGCGTTAGCTATAAACCACAAGTCGGTTAATCACCTGCGGAGATTGTTGCGGCAATCTGTTGGCTGACAATCTCCATAAGTCTGCTTATGGAGCCATTGACGTTACGTTTTGCCTGCATTGCCGCTCGTCCTCTTCCGGTTTTTCTTTCTATCCCCATTAAGCCAGACCGGTTTCCGCTTACGGAGATCTGACATCGGGCCGTTCTCAACGCGGCTTTCAGTTTGTCTCTGCAGTGCGCCGCACGTAACCGGCAGGGCAGCGGCAGACGCATCCTTAACAAACACTTTCTGATATGCCATCCGGCATCGCTTTCTCACGTCCTGATTAAATTGGTCTGAATTTCAGCAGGCTCTCAAAACTGCTGCGGAAAATTGTTGATCGCGGCCGCCAAAGAAAATACTGTATATCCAACCAGTCTTTTTCAGAGGAGATAGTCATGATCACTCTCTCAATGCTTTCCAGACCCGCGGGCTACAGCCCGAGAGGGTTTCCGCAATCTCTTTTTTCAGCCGCTTTTCCTGATTTACACTGGCCAGTTTTTCTTCCCGGCGCGCTTTGTAACGGCTTTTGCTGGTGCCGCCCGGTTTGCTTTTTTTCCAGATAATTAGGGTCATAGGTGCCTCACTCTCAGGGTCAGAGGGGGGAATCAATCAGTATCAGCAGATCTGTTAATGCCCGGAATGTTTCCTTATTAAAAACAATAGCTATAGTTATTATTAATATCAATGGCTATTGACCAAATAACTTTGGTTATTGATATATCTCGTTGATTTGATTGGTTTTGGTTAATTATTTAGGCTTTTTTTACCTGATATGATGGCGATTTTATTAAAAGCTTTACTAATCTATTCAGTTGAATCAATGCACCAGAGGCCCTCTGTGGCTTATGCGTTCCAGAGGGCGGGTTTTGTGAGGATAAACTGATGATATCTGTGCTGCACAGAGTGTCCGGGGGGCACTATAAGGAGACTATCCTCCAGGGCGAAGAGGTGAGCAGTTACCGCCTCAAATCACGGATTAGGAAGATTGCGACGCCAATCAACGCGGAGTCATCCGACAGCTCCACGGCGGGGAGACGCGGATCGTCAACGGTCAAAAAACCACTGGAGGGACCTTCAAGATAGCGATACACAGAGACCCTCGAATTCACCTGGGCCATGACTAAATCTCCAGATTCGGGTGGTACTTCTGTGTCGACGATGACTATACTCCCTGCGGTGGCTTCCGCGCAGCCGCTGTTGCGGTCAAGAATGTAGGCACGCCAGGTCTTCTTCGCCTTTACGCCGTTAGGGGCGGAGACCAGATCGCCTGTCTTACCTTCGGGTCCCCACACCGCAACGGTAGTACCGCTTTTCACTTTGTCCGCAGCACTCAGAGCATGGGTTCCTCTCATCTCTCCTTCGCCGCTGGCTAACCACTGGACGTTAACGTCGAGCGCCCGGGCAATATCGACCAGCTTGCGGGATCCTTCGGCCTCTCCTTTCGTCAGACGCCAGATCGTGGGTTGAGAAACGCCCGATGCTTTAGCTAAAGCACCTTGTGTTATTCCCATCATGGACATGACCATGTTCAGCCGGTAGGCAAGTGTATTCGGTTTCATATACCAGAATTTATAGCGATGCGTATTTTTCGTCAAACACGCTTTGCTATTGGCAATTTTAATACTCTATGCTATTAATTAAGTAATGCGATACTTTAGCGGATGGGTCGCCGATATGGCAAGCTATCATTCGCTGCTCTTTGACAATATGGCCGTCCAGCCTAACCGCTGGCACACCTTCAAAGGTGACCTCACCAGGCGAATGCCTGTGAAGGCACCTGCACTGGTCAAGGGTTCACCTGAACCTGCATCGGTTCTTCGGCGTGGCCGTACTTTATCGGCCCACGGCGACTATCCCATTTGAAGGGGGTTACAATGCGAGACATCAAAAAATTACTTGAGATGTGGGGAGGCTGGGCGGCCACCGAAAAAAGCGGTATCAGCTATCCGCATATTGCGGCAGGGTTCCGTGGGCTGATAACGGCCGCTCCCTCCAGCCGGCCGGTATGCAGTGATAATGACGGCATGATCCTCGATAGCTGTATCAGCCGTCTGATGAAGACGCATCCCGACGAACACGCTCTGCTGGTTGCCCATTATCTTTACCGAATCTCTCTTCGCTCTATTGCCCGTCGCCGGCGCTGCGCTGACGGCACCATCCGTAAACAACTCCAGACGGCAGAAGGTTTTATTGAAGGCGTGCTTAGCGCGCTGGAAGTGACGCTGGAATGTGATGATGAATTAATTTAAAAAAAAGTGGTTGCGTACGCAATTTCACCGCTAATGTATTAGAAACGCATTAATCAAGCTGCCAGACAGGCTGTTAATAGTAATTAACGCCGGCGATGAATTTATAATATTTTTAAACTCCTTTGATTTTATCCGAGGCGTAAATTTTTTGCGTCAGAGGATTTTGTTGGTTAATTCACCAGGGAATTTTTACGTTGATTTCTAACGAGACGTATATTCCATTTGTGAGGTGAGGTATGAGTAAGATTATCCAGATACTGGCTTATGAAGAGGGCTATAAAGATAAGCCCTATATCGATACTGAAGGCTATCCAACCGTAGCGTGCGGCATAGTCATTGGCCCGAAGAATGCGTCGCTGAATAATTATCAGTTTACCGTTCCCCGCAGCGTTGGGGATATCTGGATGCAGAAAATTCTCGACGAGAAAATACGGGAAATGATTATGCGGCCCATGCTTGTCGCGGCCCTGCGGCAGTGTAATCCGGCCAGAGCCGATGTGTTGTACAGCATGGCTTATCAGATGGGCATTGAAGGGCTATCCGCCTTCAAAAATACGCTGGTATTGATTTCCAACGGCAATTTTGATGGCGCAGCTGAAGGCATGATGGCCAGCCGCTGGGCAAAACAGACGCCTGCACGCGCCAAACGTCATGCTGAGATGATGCGGAATGGAAACTATGATGTATATCAGGGGGTTATATGAAATTTATGATTTATATTACGGGTGTTTTACTGGTGGTTTTCACCGTCTGGTGGGTGAAAAAACACGGCAAGATCGAATTTGTTTCTCATGCCCAGTTACTGTTTAAAACCTGGTCCGTCTGGCTGGCCACTGGCGGCTCCGTCGTCGGCGCCTGGGCGCAATCATTTCCTGATTCCGCGATCAACGCCTGGGACGGCCTGCCTGGCGATGTTAAGTCCTTTATTCCACAGCACTATCTGGGATTGATCGCCTCATTTATGGTGGCGATGGCGGTCATTTCGCAGTTCATCCGCCAAAAAGGACTCAAAGCGCAGAAAGACCGGGCCGAGGAGAAAAAAGTATGAACACTTTGCTGGCACTTTTTTCCGGAAGCTGGCAGCTGCTGGCGGGCATCGGCGTCGTCATTGCGGCCGTCGTTGCAAGCTGGTTTGGCGGCAAAAAAATCGGCAAGGTGCAGGAGAAATCCCGCTCGGATGTTGATGCCGCCAGAAATGAAGCCGCACGCGTTTCCGCTGTTGCAGATAAACGGGACGAGAATATTAAGGAGGCAAAAAATGTTCAGGCCATTAATCATTCTCTCAATGACGATGATGCTCGTAACAAGCTGCGTGGGTCGTCACACCACAACGAGCAGTAGTCCACAAATGCTGGCTGATTCATCCTGTACGTTATTTTCACCTATCCAGACCCACGGTAATGACTGGCAGGTTATGGATATCCGCACGGTGAAGGAAATAAATGTGCATAACGATTTATGGGATAAAGTTTGCGTTGTAGATAAATAATTAAACGCAAAAAAATATACTCCCGCAGGAAGCGGTAGTGAATAATTAAAAAGGTCTGTATCACTTCAATGTACTACTTATCTATTATTAATCACTAAGGCGATTCGCTACGGCATTCGCTACCGGAGGCTATTATGATCGAAGTTAACTCTTTTGCTGAACTGAGAACGACTAAACCACCAAAAGCGGGCGAAATTGCCATGCTGCGCCGTTATTATAAAGACGATAATAACTTTAGCGGCGGGGGTGACTTTGTTGGGTTTATCTCAACTACCCCTCCTAAAGATGATGGCGGGACGTTCGCCGTCGGGAATGGTTTCTACTGGAAACGTATCATTAATAACCCGGAAGAGCTCAACGTGCTGCATTTCGGCGCCAGAGGTGATGGCTGGTCGAATGATACCGCCGCTTTTAAAGCGATGATGGAGTGGACGCAGACCTTCCACAGCAGTATCAAAAGTCTGGCCGTACGATTCCCGGTGGGCAGGTTCCTGATTGATCCTATCGACTACTCCGCCAAGGAAATGCCCATTTTCTACCTTTACGGCGATGATAACCCGCATGGTGCATTGCCAAGAACGACCATCATTTCCAACAAATCAGCTTCACCGGTATTTAAGGTGAAAGCAAGGCGAACCGCCATCAAGGGGATTGCCTGGGATGGTCGGGCGTCAGCGGATATTAAAACCATTACAGGACCGGTACAGCCTTCACAGTGTAGTAACCAGCAGCCGTTTTTTGAAAACGTCATTCCTGCAGGTCAGTCGGTGGTTATTTCGCGTTTCCGGGCGCAGAACAACGGTGGCACAGTCATCAAACTTCAGGACACGCTCGATAGTAAGTTTGATCAAATCTATACCATCACCACCTTTGGCCGTATTTTTGAGGTAGGCTGGTCCGGCACCGCGACTGGCGTCTGGGATCACGCAACGGCAATTGAGCTGACCAATGCTAACTTCCAGACAGGCTATGGCGACGGCACGCTGGTGATGCCGCGCGTCACCCAGGGGGTTATCAATAACGTCTGGATTGAGCATACCCGTAATCCGGGTGACCTGTCAGAAGGGCAGTGGCTGATTGATGCGTTGAGTATTGAAAACTGTCCTCAGCCACTGACACTGCGCAACAGCCGTGTGCAGTTTCGCCAGCTGAATCTTCAAAGCGGATCTAAGGTTGATCTTGAGCGTGATATGTCCAACCGCTGGCTTTCCGAGTATGAGTACGGCTGGCGGCGTGATGAGAACTTCGGTACGGAGTTTACCGGTTCTATGAAGGCTGGCTGGTACTCCGGCTACAGGGTCAGCAACACCTCTTCAACCGACAAATGGTTCAAGCTCGGCAGAGTGCATACGCCGATCGATAATCAGCAGTGGGTATTTGAGATAGTCAGTAAAGCCACTAATGATGTGCCCGGTTCGGTGTCGGGTAATCCGGTGACCACTGTCGCATCCGCTGTTACCTGGCTTAATGTGGCTCGTTGTGCCCCAGCCATTTATGCGGATATGCAGCATAAGGGGGGCGCTGCCGTACTCGAGGCGAGAATTGGACGCCTCGGCATTCAAAATGCGGAGGTCTGGGTTAAGCTGAAAGCACGCTGTGGCGATGTGGTATTTAACGTCACCACTACCGGGCCGACCCGCTTCGAAAAAGGGATTACTGCGCTGTTTACCCCTGATTTGTCCGAAGTCACCGATCTCAGCACCCTCGGGGATATCACGGCGAATGCGCGTATGAGCTTCCATAACGGCCTGGCGGGTATTGGGGCAAATGAGAAAGGCGTGCTGACGGTAGCTACCCCGTTCGCACCTGCACCAAAAGCAACGCAACCCAAGGGATACATTTTGGTGAATCTCAACGGTACGGATCGTGTAATTCCTTACTATTAATCGTTTAACCGCGACTGGCCGCCCTCCGGGGCGGCTTTTTTTTTGCTTACAGGCCACCTTAAATCAAGGTAAATGAACTTCTCCGGATCGGCAGAGTCGGAATTTAAGCGTACTTTTCAACCTAAAGAGGATAACGATATGAGTGATAATGCAGAACACAAATCGCCCACCGACCATTTACGGGACGTGACCTCACAGCTGAAAGAGATGCGGCACTATGCGCAAACCAATACGGAAACCCTTTCAACCCACTGGCTGGCGTTCGATCAGGGGGAGTATCAGCATAAAGAGTACGCTGAGAGAATTAACGATCTCCTGACCCGGCAGGGCGGGCTGCTCGACGAGCTGGACAGCACCATTCAGGATATCGAAATTGAAATCAACCGCGTCGAAAACGAAGCCTGACGCGATGCCAACCTCAAACAGCCCGCGAAAGCGGGTTGTTCCCTACAGCTGACATCGGCAAAACACAGGGAAGCCACAGGAGAGTAAACGCGTTGTGCCCTGTCAGGGAGGACGCTTTTTACGTCTTTACTCTCCGACTCTATTTCCGGTGCAGGTCGCGGCAGCCCATGCAGAGACAGCCCGATATGTTGAGAAAGATCACGGAATTTTAACCGGTATACGCCAGTTTGAGTTCGCCAGTTTGTGTTGTGGAGGGCTTAATCACAATTTCGATATCGCACCCTAACCGGTTAAGGCACTCCATCAGTTTACTCTCTGACAGGTTAGTAAAATCACCACGGAGCAGATTAGAGACTTTTGACTGGCTAATCCCCATACGCGTACCGGCTGCGGTCTGCGACAGCTCCAGGCGCCGGATAGTTTTAACGATCTCAATAGCCAGGCCAGATTTAACTTTTAGTTTTTTTGCATCACGCAGGCCCAGATCGGCAAAAACGTTGCCTGAACTGTGCTCTATAGTGATGCCATCAATGGTTTTGTTTTTCATTTTTTAACTCCTGAGCAACCGCCGCAGCCACTTTAAGCCGGTAACGGATTATTTCCATCTCTTCCTTCGGCGTGGCGATACCCTGCTTACTTTTTTTCTGAAAAGCGTGCAGAACAAAAACAGCTTCATCAAACTTAACGGTATAGACAGCCCGGTAAGTTCCGCCAATATCGTCCTCAATCACCTCCAGCACGCCTGCTCCACCAAATCCTTTAAGAATTTTAGTGTTATCATGTTTTTCGCCACGCTGGGCAAAATCCAGCGCGAAACCAAAAAAGCGCTGCACATCCTTTGGCAACGACAGCAAAATCCTTCTTACTGCTACCTATCCAGATTAATGGCTTTTCATTCCCTGAACACATTCTTTATCCCTGTTCTGGTATGCAAGCAATAATTATACCTGAAATGGTTTAAAGTGGAACGCTTCATCGTTATTTGATAGCAGGAATATCACACCCGTTCGTTGTATCACCAGATGAAGCAATGGGGCACTTACGCTCCTGTCCGAAGCAGGCGGTGTCATAAGACCGCTAAAAATCCCTGCGGCACGTAACCCACTCGCGGCTTAACGTTCCCCGCGTTATCACAACCTGCTACGGCGGGATGTTTGTTTCAGAGCGTGAATTTGGGGCTGACCCGGTTGCGTCCGCTGCTTTTGGCGAGATAAAGCTGCCGGTCGGCGCTGTTTATCGAATCATCCAGGCTGCCGGCATCGGAAATATTCAGCGCGCTGATACCGATACTGACCGTCACGCTGAGATCGTCCCCGTTCAGCACAATCTTATTCTGTTCAACTGCCCGTCTCAGCCTGTCCGCCAGCAGAAATGCCCGCGGCTGCGATATCCCCTCAATCAGCACTAAAAACTCTTCCCCGCCCATACGGCTGATAATCGCGCCTGACTGAAGCGTCTGCCTGAGGCACTCAGCGGTTTTCGCCAGCACATGATCCCCGGCAGCATGCCCAAACGTGTCATTAATATTTTTGAAGCGATCGATATCAATGACAAAAGTGGCGCCGTAAAAACCTGCCTGTTTATTCCTGCGTGAAATCAAAGCCTCCACTTTTGAAGAGAGGCCGCTGCGCGTCAGCGCGCCGGTCAGAAAGTCATAATCCGCACGTTGCGTAATGCGGGCGACCAGTTTTCTGTTGGACGTGGTGCTCAACGCCACGATCAGCGGACTGATCGTCATCGCCGCCACGCCCAGGCGTGAAGAGGCGAGGCTGTCGATGCGGAAGAAATCGTCAGAGCCCTGGATATTCAGGACGTTATTCGCCACCAGGCTAATTTCGGTGATCCCGGTGACTAACGTCAGCAGGCAGGTAATAAAGATAGGGTAGCTGATGGCACACCACATCAGCGCGGGCAGGGGAAAGATCAGGCTGCCGCCGCCGCCGACGTAAATACCGGTCACGGTAGAAACGATCAAGGATATAAACGGCAGCAGCGAACTCTCTTTCAGTTCCTGGAACAGCTGCTTCAGCTCGTCCCGGCGCGGCAGGGTAATAGCCAGCGGAAGCAGGAGAACCGAAGTGGATAACTGCTCACAAAACCAGGAGATCCAGCCCTTAAGCAGCAGGTCATGAAAATAGTGCTGGCTGGCAAAGCTGCCGGCCAGGGCGCAGACCGCGGCGGCCACGACGGAAGCCGGAAAAACCCTCAGCAATGCCTGAAGCCGTCTTGGATAGGGACGGGACAATAAAGGCGACAGCAGAACGATTTTACCGACGATGATAAACAACATATTCGCCGCATTCATGCCGAGTGCGATATTAAATGGCGTATCGTAAAAGAGATCTGCCAGCACCATCGCGCTAAATATAACAGGCAGACCGATCAAATTATCAAACACAGGAAAGCGGATCATCAAGCCGAGCAGCAGCGCGTTGCAGGGCCAGAAAAGGGACAGCGCTTGATAACTCCGGCAATGGATACCGAACGCGGTTAAGCCCAGCGCGAGCAAAAAAAGAAACAGGCTGTGATCAAGCTTATATTTACTGAGTGACATTCTTCTGGCTCGGAAATCTTACAGGCCTGTGATGAGGCAGGATGAGAGGCACACACCGGCGTGTCAGGCAGGTTGAGGCTGGCGGCAGGCTTAATGTACGGGTTTGACATAAAACTGGCGCGCACAACATACGTGACCCGCTGCAGGAAGGCAACCGATTACGCATACTACTCTTTTTTGCGACTGAATTATATCTTTGTCCCTGACTACTAGCGATAAAATCGCTGCATACTCAATATGCTACAGGAATATTATTGCCTTTAAATATTGGCTATCGCGCTGCGTTAACGGACAGCGTTTGCCTTATGGAGTGATAATCCTCTGTGGCTGCCGGGCAGGCTGAATTATGAGGTGATACTTAAATAAATAGCCACTGTAAGCAGGAAAAAGTGCGCAGAGGGAGAAGAACCCTTGTTCGCGGCCGGGAGTATCCGGCCGCAGAGAATCACAGCTCGTTTTTAATGCAGAATGCTTCCCAGCTCATACCCAGCGCGGCAGCATGATCGCGCAGATAGGCTTCTATCGCCTGAGCGGCGACCTCTTTGTCCGGCTCCGCAAGCTGAATAGCAAACAGCATACCGTCGAGCTTTTTTTCACGCGTATAGGCGGCCCAGGCGCGGTCGGTCTGCAGGGACTGCAGCTGCGGCAGCGTCATGCCCAGCGCGCTGGCGTCTTCTTCCGTCAAAGCCGCAATGCCGTTTTTAATTTCCGGCCAGGCTTCCAGAAATAACACTTTGGCCGTGGCGTAATATTCTTCAATGCTCTTCATAATCTGTCCTGCATAAAAATTTGCGCTAGTGTACACGCGGGTTGCCTGTAGCGAAACGCCGGAAAGGGTAAACGCGACGATCTCCGTCCCTGGATAAATGCCGGGCCAGACAGACGGGGAAAGGAAGAGAGGCTTGCGGTGGTAATAGAGAAATTATAACGTAGCGCCATTCGACGAATCAGGAAATGAAAATGCAAAAGTGGATTGTAATGACCGCAGCGGCCATCGCGCTGTCGGGCTGTGCGCAAGTACCCAACTATCAAAGCGCGGTGAAAACGCCGCCGCCGGCTCAGCTGGTCGGTAACTGGCAGACCCTGGGGCCGCAGGGCGGTCTGGTCAGCCCGGAGGCCACAGCCAGCCTGATTATCACTGCGAAAGGCGATACGCTGGACTGCCGTCAGTGGCAGCGCGTGATCGCCAAGCCCGGGAAAGTCACCCGACTCAATGAACGCTGGATTAACGTCAATAATCAGGCGCGGGTGATGCCACTGGAGATTGAGGGGACGACACTGCATTATGACGATCTGATTTTGCAAAAGGTCAGACAACCGACGCAGGAATGCCAGCAGGCGCTACATGCGCAGAATAAGGAGCCGGTGACGGAAGAGCAACCGGCAGAGAAAAGCGACGAAAGCTATCCTGGCCAGGAGAGTGAAAAACCGATGTTCTGAGATCGGTGAAGCGGCAGTCATTTAAGCACTCTTATGCGCTATTGTGTGGGACCGTTATCTCTTTGCCGGGACCTGTACAGGCAGAAAGGAAAGCGCGGGTCAGAATACAAACAGAAGTTGTCTGCTGACCCGCCGGCTGGAGGGAAGGATAGTCATAATGAGAGCAACGGTTTTCAGGCAGATCCGTTCGGAAACAGCACCACGCCAGAGAGATTACCGTAGGCAGAATTGACCGATTTCTGGCGGGAATTCTGACCAATAAGCTCTGACAGTTCGCCCATCCGGTGCTGAAGCATACGTTTAACTTCCGCTTCATTGTCCAGGATATGACGCAAAACCGGACGCAGCTGCTCCTGGGTCTGAGCGGGAACCGCGATCTCGCGGGTGGTCTGCGCCAGCTTCTCTACGGTGCTGACATAATCCACTTCACGTTCAATCAGTTCATCCCAGTTGCCTTCTGAGGCCAGACGGATCATTGACTGACTGATGTGCAGCAGCTGCTGATAAATGCCGAACATATGCGGGGCGATATTCATTTAGAGAGCGTCCTGAACCAGAGCGGGAGAACCTGAAACTTCTTTCCAGGCATCGGCAATATTACGTAGTAGTGCTTCGACCTCTTCAATACCTGCTACGTCGTTATCAAGATTAGCGCGCAGCAGACGATGCACCATATAGCGGTACAGACTTAAAAGATTGCGCGTTAACTCATCTTCGCTTTTTTCATCCAGTCCGACCTTCAGACCGTTATCAATAATATTAATGGCTTTAGAAAGGGATTCGCCTTTCCTGACAATGTTGCCATCCTGCAAAAACAGCCGTGCCCGGACCAGCGCGCTCAGCGCGCCGTCGAACAGCAGGGTGATCAGCTGGTCCGAGCTGGCGCTCATCACCGCGCTTTCCACGCTGACTTTTGCATAGGCCTGAGTACCGCTTGCGCTATACATTATGACTCCTTATTACTTGGAATTTGAAGAGGTTAAAGCTTCGAACTGCGATGTGAGATAACTGCTGGTACTGTTCAGCTTGCTCACCATTAAGTCTAACGCCGTAAACTGTTTTTTATAACGGGCAATGGTGGCGTCGATTCGCTCGCTGGCCGCGTTATAGCTATCCGTCAGGTTGTTCAGGGTTTTACTGACGCCGTCGGTGGCAGCCTGCAAAATACCCGAACTTGAGAGCCAACCGGTCATGCTATTACCCATTTTAGTGGTAATGCCGGTGGTTTTGGCATCACCAATAATCATCTCTTTCACGCCGTCCGGATCTTTCGCCAGCGCGGCATCGAGTTTGGTCTGATCCAGCTGAAGCTTGCCGTTTGATGGATCGCTGGTCACGCCAATCTGCGCCAGCGTTTTATAGGTCGATGTGCTGCTGCTATTGGCCAGCAGGCTTTTTAACTGGGTTTGAATGGTACGCAGCGTAGTGTCGCCCAGCAAAGCACCGTTGGTGGTGTCCTGCGTCTCTGTACCTGCATCAACCGCTGTGTATTTAGTCAGGGTGCTGAAACTGTCCTGAAGTTTATTATACGCCTCTACCCAGGCACTGACGGCGCTTGAGGCCTTGGAAGTATCCTGATTAACGGTCAGCGTCTGATTACCGGTGGTCACCTCGGTCAGGTTCAGCGTAATCCCTTCCAGCGCATCGCTAATGTTATTACTGCTGCTCTCAATCGCGACGTTATTCACCGTCAGGAGCGCATTCTTAGCCGGCACGCTCTCGTCAAGCTGACCACCGCTGGTGCTTAAATAGCTTTGCAGCGCGCTGTCGCCGCTGACGCTGACGGTCATCTCATGATCTTCACCGGTTTTGGTTGAAGTCATGGAGAGACGGTAGGCGCCTTCGCCGGTTTTAATAATGCTGGCGGTGACGCCCGCATCGGCTTTATTAATCGCATCGCGAATACCGGTAAGGGAAGAGTCCCCGGCGGCGAGAGTAATCGTGACCGGCTCGGCATCCGTACCGGCCTGCTGGAAAGTAATGGTGCTATCTGCAGTAGCGATCGCCGTTTTATTGTCGCTCTGAACGCCTGCGGTCAGCGTTTGCGCCGACGCCAGCTGAGTCACATTGATTGAATATTTCCCGGCAACGGCACCTGCTGAGGTGGTGGCGCTGAAGGCGGTAGAAGCGGTGGTCGCTTTAGATGCAGAGAAAAGATCGGCTTTACCCAGCGCGGTATTCGCCGCCTGGAACGCCGTTAATGCGCTTTTCAGGGTGCCATAGCCGCTCAGCTTGGCGGTGTAGGCTGACTGCTGCGTAGAGATCGGCTTCAGTGACGCTTTTTCTGCGGAGGACAGACTATCGAGAATACTACTCAGTTCAAGGCCGGAACCGATACCTAGTGAAGAGATACTTGCCATGATGTTTCCTTATCTGATCAACGCGGAGAGTGAATAGCGTGGTTATCGGCCAGTGATAAGGAAAGTTTACGACGAATTGAAAACGGGTAATGGAAAGAATAGCGGTAATAGAGAAGGGTAATTCGGGGATTAGGGCAGCGAGAAAAAAAATGCGCGACTTGCTAAAAAAATTCTAAAGGTTGGGGTAAGGCAGACGATAACAACTTTGACGGCGATGAAGCCGGGTGGCAAACAAGCCCCACTCCCTTAACAAGATTTGATTTTAATAGGAAACTTTATCATGGCACAAGTAATTAATACCAACAGCCTCTCGCTGATCACTCAGAACAACATCAACAAGAACCAGTCTGCTCTCTCTACCTCTATGGAGCGTCTGTCTTCTGGTCTGCGTATCAACAGCGCGAAAGATGACGCTGCTGGTCAGGCAATCGCCAACCGCTTCACCTCTAACATTAAAGGTCTGACTCAGGCTGCCCGTAACGCTAACGACGGCATCTCTGTTGCGCAGACTACTGAAGGCGCACTGTCAGAAATCAACAACAACTTACAGCGTGTTCGTGAGCTGACCGTACAGGCATCTACCGGCACCAACTCTGATTCTGACCTGTCTTCCATTCAGGACGAAATCAAATCTCGCCTGTCTGAAATTGACCGTGTATCTGAACAGACTCAGTTCAACGGCGTGAACGTCCTGGCTAAAGACGGCAAAATGTCTATCCAGGTTGGCGCGAACGATGGCGAAACCATCGATATCGACCTGAAAAAAATCGATTCAAAGACTCTGGGTCTGGACAGCTTCAACGTTAACGGTCCTAAAGGCGACCTGACTGAATTGACAGGTGCAGCAGCCTTTAAAACCTATTACGGCGAAACCACTCAGGTTGCCGCAGCGGAAGTATCTGAAAAAACCGCTGGTGCTCTGGCGACTCGTCTGGGTGTTGCAGCAGGTAGCGTTTCTCTTGAAGATGCTAAAGTATTCGCAGATGAAAACGGCAACGTCTTTGCTAAAGTAACCGTGACACCAGCTGATGCTACTGAAGTAAATAACCTGAAAAATAACGGTATTACAAGTACTGCAACTGAAGCACAGGAATTCACTATCGCATTGGATCCTCAGGCGGCAGATGTTACTGACCCGACTAAGGCTGTATTTACTATCAATACCGATAACATGGATCCATCTTCACTGACTAAGGGTTCTTCTACCGATCCGCTGGCTAAGCTTGACGAAGCAATTGCTTCTGTAGATAAGTTCCGTTCTTCACTGGGTGCGATTCAGAACCGTCTGGGTTCTGCAGTTACTAACCTGAACAACACGACGACTAACCTGTCAGAAGCACAGTCTCGTATTCAGGATGCTGACTACGCAGTTGAAGTTTCTAACATGTCTAAAGCACAGATCGTTCAGCAGGCAGGTAACTCCGTACTGTCAAAAGCTAACCAGGTGCCACAGCAGGTTATGTCTCTGCTGCAGGGCTAATAACCTTAGCTTTCAGCTCAATCTCCTAAAACCCCGCTCCGGCGGGGTTTTTTTTATGCGTCAGTTTAGACCACTTTTTATCCGTTGTTCCTGCAATTAATTCCCCATCGCTGATCTACTCTTTGATAAAGAAATTTCATATTTTTATTACGAGTGTGAGCAGGTAAAGAATGAAAAATATTACTGTCATTGAGCCGCAGTTTGTCAGTGCCTTTCAGTGTATTGGCAGTGAATGTCGGGATCACTGCTGCAAAGGCTGGGACATTACCCTCGATAAGCCAACGGTAAACCGCTACTTAAAATCCTCCCGGATTGAAATAAAAACCCTTGCTGCAGAAAATATCGTCACAACCCGACGCAGCTATGAAAACTGGGGGAAAATGAAGCTCAATACGGCCGGAAACTGTGCCTTTTTGGATGAAGCACGGCTGTGCAAAGTGCATTCCGAATTAGGTGCATCGGCACTAAGTCCTACCTGCGCTACTTATCCAAGAGGGGCGAAGATTTTTAAATATGAAAAGCAGAAGAGCTTAGCGCTCTCTTGCCCGGAAGCGGCACGCCAGTTATTGTCTTCGCCCGATGCCATGCTGTTCGAACAGACGAATTACCTGCAGCCGGAAGCGAATAAGGCACAAGAGCTCGATCAAGAGAAAAAGCTGCTGAATTTAATGTGCCTCAATATTGTCAAATATAGCGGTGAACACATTGATGAGGCATTTTACGCCCTGGCCAGTTTTTTACTCTATACAGGGAAAGTGAATGACGCTGACGATCGCGTGGCAAAGCTGGAGGATTACTTTTCTCAGACTATTAGCAGCCTGACCCAGGGCGGGATCAGACAGCAGCTTGATCAGGTAAAGCCGGATTACAATTTGCAGTGGTCACTGCTGTTGCGCATGCAGACCTATTTTGGGGGGATAACTAAATTGCGCGGCTTGCCGATGTTAGATCATTATATCAACAAGCTTATTTATATACAGACTGAAGGTGCAAAAAATAATGATATCAACCAGTCGATGGTAAGGCTGGAGAACGCCTGGCAGAGTAAAATGATGCCCTGGTTTGCAGAACGTCCTTGGGTAATGAATAATTATATTCAATACCGTATTTATGATAGCTTCTTCCCCGGTGATGACAGCCTCACACCACTAATGAAATTATATTTGTTGACGGCTGACTGGTTCCTGTTGAAATCACTGATCGCCGCCAGCGTCGAGATGGTAGGCCAGGTTGATGAGGATGATATTATTAATATTATCTACAGTTACCATTCGGTTACCAAACACACTGCGAAGTCGGCGTTGGCTTTTGTGGCGGAAATTAATAAAACCAAAGTCAATGATGATTTGTCGCTTATCTATCTGTTGAAATAAACGGATGCTATGAAGTAACGGCCTTGTTTTGGCGGTTACTTGTCAATAGAAGGCAGCAGTCATGCGCTTAACATATTGTTCACCTTTCCAGTGCGGAGAGGTGAACAATTCAAATAGGCAAAAATATCTTTATTTCTCAACTATTGCCTACATTACAGTTATTCTTCAACCTGCCGATAACACCTTTCAGAACCCCTCATAACTTTTAATCATTTCTCTGGAGTGTTGCTATGCGCTTCAACGTTGACCTGCAACCCGGCGATCTGCTGAGCTTTGACGAAATTGCTCAACGCTATGCGCTGAAATTTCCGGAAGAGAAAGCGCTGACGGCCCGCGCGCTGCTCAGTCCTTCCACCAGCTACCGCAATCTGGTCATCCGGGCGATCTTCGCCAATAACGAAACCAACAGCCCGCTTGAGGATCTGCTCTTCATCTCTAACGATAACGAACGCAAAAGTTATCTGCGGCGGCTGGAGTACTACCTCAAACAGCAGCTGCCTTTCTACTATTTTCGCCGTAACGAACAGGCAAAGCAGGAAAACCGCTGGAAGGTGATGGGGGAGAGCCGCGTTTACGCCATGCTCGATCCGGCATCAGCGGCCGCCCAGCAGCTGGTCACCAGCCGTGGCTATACGCTCTCGCTGATGCGTCAGGAAGGGGAGGAGGCCTGGTGGCAGCTCTTTGATGCGGGCGCACATCCCTGTTTCAGCGTCTCCCGCCGTATTCAGTTTATCGCTATCGTCAGCAGCCCGCTGCTCCCGATACCGCCGGGCGTGATATCAGGCACGCTGGTGGGCAGGAAAGTGAAGGCGCAGGTCTGGCAGCAGGCGAGCCAGGCTGAATTTGCGGCCGCGGTAAAGGCCCGGTACGGCGCCTGCGCGATCACCGGCACGCGGCTACCGGAGAACGCCAGCCATCCCTGGGTTGAGGCCTGTCATATTCTGACGGAGGAGAATGAAGAGGGCTTTCTCAACGATAACAGCGTGGACAATGGTCTGTTTCTTCGCAGCGATCTTCAGCGGCTATTTATCAGCCGTCTTCTGACCATCGATGCGGCGACCGGTCGCGTACATCTGCGCGGCATCGGTTCCGTTAATGAAGATTTACGCCGTGCTTATCAGGAAATAGACGGACAGATTTGCGCGCTGTGGCAGCAGGTTCCCGCAGCGACACGCGCAAAACTTCAGCAACATGGCTGAATTACCCGAAGCGGCAGCCTTCCGCGCCGCTTTTTTACACAAAAATGAAATAACCCGCCTTTAATAGCGCTATTCCGCCAATCAATCCGCCCTACAGAAACAGATAATCATGCCGATAACTTAACTTACGTAGGGTAGTCAGAGTGAACGATTTCTATACCGCCGATGGGGTGATGGATAAAAACTCGCTGTGGCAGCGATACGTGCCGCTGGTGAGACATGAGGCGCTGCGTCTGCAGGTCAGACTGCCAGCAAGCGTGGAGCTGGACGATCTGCTGCAGGCAGGGGGCATAGGGCTGCTGAACGCCGTGGAGCGCTATGACGCGCTACAGGGCACGGCTTTTACCACCTACGCCGTGCAGCGTATCCGGGGCGCCATGCTTGATGAGCTGCGCAGCCGCGACTGGGCACCTCGCAGCGTACGACGTAACGCACGTGAAGTGGCGGGAGCGATGCACCGCGTTGAACAGACGCTGGGCCGTTCCGCGACGGAGCAGGAAGTCGCAACACAGCTTGATGTCTCTCTGGAGGAGTACCGCCAGATCCTGCTGGATACGAACAATAGTCAGCTGTTCTCTTACGACGAGTTCCGTGAGGAGCATGGTGACAGCGCAGAGCTGGTTACGGAAGGCCATGAAGAAGCGAATCCGCTGCATCAACTGATGGAAGGAAACCTGCGCGAACGCGTCATTGAAGCGATCGAGGCCCTGCCCGAACGCGAAAAAATGGTGCTGACGCTTTACTACCAGGAAGAACTGAATCTTAAAGAGATTGGCGCAGTGTTGGAGGTCGGGGAATCCCGGGTCAGCCAGCTGCACAGTCAGGCGATTAAACGCCTGCGCGCCCGGTTAACGGGAGCGCGCTGACGGAGTCAGTTTCGCACTCTCAACACCAACCGGGGACTCAAAATGGGATCCAACACAAAAATGAGGCCGTTAAGCCGTTATTTGAAAGACTATAAACACAGCCAGAATAACTGTTCGCACTGCAGCAAGGTGCTGGATCGTATGGCATTAGTGTTCCGTGGTCAGATAATAAATAAAGAGGCTATTGCCCGGATGGATCAGCTGATCGACGATCAAGTCTGGTTAAAACTTCAGAATGAGCTGACGGCGCTTTGCCGCTTCTGTAGCGATATTTTCTGTAACACACATCCGAACTATTTCGACATTATGGCCTTCAAACAGTATCTCTTTGAGCAGACTGAGATGAGCCACAGTACCATTCGCGAATATGTTGTTCGCCTGCGACGCCTTGACGACATGCTGTCCAAGCGCAATTTCCCTGCGGAAAGACTGCGCGGCAACAGCTGGCATGAATGCCTTGAAAACGATCTGCCGGATGCCGGCAATAATAATTACCGCATCGCTTTGCGAAAATACGATCAGTTTTTAGGCTGGCAACGCAATTAGGTTGTCGCTGACAACCTCTTTTTTCGTTACCTTTTGGCTAACTTCTGTAAAACTGTAAGGATAACTTTTCGCGCTCTCTCTGGAGGCCACGTTGTCCTTACATCTCTTAAATGCTTTTCCCCGGCTGGAACTGCTTGGTGCACCTACGCCGCTGGAACACCTGCCCCGTTTTTCCGACTATTTAGGTCGGGATATCTTTATCAAACGTGACGATGTCACGCCCGTTGCGCTGGGCGGCAATAAGCTCAGAAAACTGGAATTTCTTGCCGCCGACGCGCTGCGTCAGGGTGCCGACGTGCTGCTCACCGCGGGCGCCATTCAGTCTAACCATGTTCGCCAGACCGCGGCCGTTGCGGCAAAGCTTGGCCTGAAATGCGTGGCGCTGCTGGAAAATCCGATTCACACTGCCGCTGAAAACTATCTGAGTAACGGCAACCGCCTGTTACTTGACCTGCTGGATGCGGAAACGATCATGGTGGACGCGCTGCACGATCCCGATGCGCAGCTTGAAGAGCAGGCCACGCGGCTGGAAGCGCAGGGTTTTCGCCCCTACATTGTCCCTGTTGGCGGCTCAAACGCGCTGGGCGCGCTCGGCTACGTTGAGTGCGCGCAGGAAATCGCCCATCAGAGTGAGGGTGTGGTCAATTTTGCCGCCGTGGTGGTCGCTTCCGGCAGCGCCGGGACACATGCCGGCCTGGCGGTTGGGCTGGAGCAGCTGTTACCGGATACCGAGCTGATTGGCGTTACCGTTTCCCGCGTGGCGGACGAACAGCGGCCCAAAGTGAGCGCAATCCGTGAGGCGCTGGCGGCTTCTCTTGAACTGACCGCCAGCGCGCCGATCAATTTGTGGGATGAGTACTATGGCCCACAGTACGGTATGCCGAACGAAGAGGGCATGGAAGCGATCAAATTGCTGGCCCGGCTCGAGGGGATATTTCTTGATCCGGTCTATACTGGCAAGGCAATGGCGGGGCTGATTGACGGCATTACCCAGCAGCGCTTCAGCCGCGAAGGGCCCATCGTATTTATCCACACCGGCGGCGCGCCCGCATTATTCGCTTATCATCATTTGTCTGATTAGATAAGAATCTTACCCCTGCGGCTGGTATAAACGCGCCGGGTCGAATAGATTCTTCGGGTCAGATCGGGCGTGACGGGATCTGACTCATCTGTCGAAGCAGTCATTATAACAGGAGAGAAGAGAGAGATTGCCTCTCCTCTCTCCACTAATCTAACGGAGTCCTTATGAATTTTTCTCTGGTGCCTCGCCAACTGATGATGGGCGTGATGTCGCTTGCTCTGGTGGCCGGTTTTTCTGCCAGTACTCTTGCGGCTGAAGAAAACTTGCTGAGCAAAGTGAAAACGCGCGGTTCGCTGCTGGTTGGTCTGGAGGGCACCTATCCGCCGTTCAGCTTCCAGGATGAAAACGGCAAGCTGACCGGTTATGAAGTCGAATTCGCCGAAGCGCTGGCTGCGCATATGGGCGTTAAGGCTAATCTAAAGCCGACCAAATGGGACGGCATGCTGGCCTCGCTGGACTCCGGCCGTATTGATGTGGCGATCAACCAGGTCACCATCTCAGCCGATCGCAAAAAGAAATATGACTTCTCCACGCCTTACACCGTTTCCGGTATCCAGGCGCTGACCAAAAAAGAGGATGCCTCCAGTATCAGCAAGCCGGAAGATCTGAGCGGCAAGAAGGTCGGCGTGGGTCTCGGCTCTAACTATGAGCAGTGGCTGCGTGAGAACGTGAAAGATGTGGATATCCGCACCTATGATGATGACCCGACCAAATATCAGGATCTGCGCGTAGGCCGTACTGATGCCATTCTGGTCGATCGCCTGGCGGCGCTGGACCTGGTGAAAAAGACCGGCAATACGCTGGCGGTTGCGGGTCCGGCATTCTCCCGTCAGGAAGCGGGCGTGGCGCTGCGTAAGGGCAACCCTGAAATGCTGAAAGCGATCGATGACGCCATTGCTGAAATGCAGAAAGACGGCACGCTGACGGCATTGTCTGAGAAGTGGTTTGGCGCGGACGTGACGAAATAATGCAGGAAAGTATTCAACTGGTGCTGGATTCAGCACCTTTTTTACTGAAAGGCGCGCTCTTTACCCTCGAACTCAGTATCGGCGGGATGTTTTTCGGCCTGCTGCTGGGATTCCTGTTGGCGATGATGCGCCTGTCGCATTTCTGGCCGGTTGCCTGGCTTTCTCGCTTTTACGTGTCGGTATTTCGCGGAACGCCGCTGATTGCCCAGCTGTTTATGATCTATTACGGTCTGCCGCAGTTCGGTATTGAGCTCGATCCGATTCCCTCCGCAATGATTGGCCTCTCCCTGAACACGGCTGCCTACACCTCAGAATCCCTGCGAGGCGCTATTTCCGCCATTGAGCGGGGGCAGTGGGAAGCGGCGGCCAGCATCGGTATGACCCGCTGGCAGACGCTGCGCCGGGTGGTGCTGCCGCAGGCGGCCAGAACGGCGCTGCCGCCGCTGGGAAACAGTTTTATCAGTCTGGTGAAGGATACCTCGCTGGCCGCCACCATCCAGGTGCCGGAGCTGTTCCGTCAGGCCCAGCTGATTACCTCGCGCACGCTGGAAGTTTTCACCATGTATCTGGCCGCTTCACTGATCTACTGGGTTATGGCGACGCTGCTGTCCATGCTGCAAAGCCGGCTGGAAGATCACGTTAACCGTCAGGATCGGGAGCCAAAATGAGCGCTATTGAAGTCAGTAAGCTGGTCAAACGGTTTAATGGTCAGACGGTGCTTCACGGTATCGATCTGGAGGTCAAATCGGGCGAGGTAGTCGCTATTATCGGGCCGAGCGGATCGGGAAAGACCACGCTGTTGCGCAGCATTAACCTGCTTGAAGAGCCGGATGAAGGCACGATTAAGGTTGGTGAGATAGTGATCGACGCCTCAAAGGGCATGAACCGGCAGAAAGAGCGGATACGGCAGCTGCGCCAGCAGGTAGGGTTTGTCTTTCAGAGCTTTAACCTGTTCCCGCATCGCTCGGTGCTGGAGAACATTATCGAAGGTCCGACCATCGTCAAGCGTGAACCTAAAGCGGAAGCCATTGCGCGGGCGCGGCAGCTACTGGAAAAGGTAGGGCTTCAGGGAAAAGAAGAGAGCTATCCGCGCCGGCTTTCCGGCGGGCAGCAGCAGCGCGTGGCGATTGCCCGTGCGCTGGCGATGCGGCCGGAAGTGATTCTTTTCGACGAACCGACTTCGGCGCTCGATCCTGAACTGGTTAGCGAAGTGCTGAACACCATTCGGGCACTGGCGGAGGAGAAACGGACGCTGGTCATTGTGACCCATGAAATGAGCTTTGCCCGCGATGTTGCGGACCGGGCGATTTTTATGGATCAGGGCCGGATAGTTGAACAGGGTGATGCAAAATCACTTTTCAGCGATCCCCAGCAGCCACGTACGCGGCAGTTTCTTGAAAAATTCCTTAATGCCTGACCGTTAAATATAAGCCTCCCGCACAGTGGGGAGGCTTATATTATCCTCATCACTATGAGGATAATCTTAATTAACTTGTTTTGCTTTCCGCTATCTATTTAAGAATTATCCCTTATTGTTTATTCTCTCTGATAACCACGCCACTTAATTTTCCTTTCAGAGTAATGCTTATCGTATTTTGGCTAGTGTAAGTAATAATTTGTAAACTTACTTCAGATTGTCAGGATATTAAGTAGATACTGCCGGTCAGAACGCTTTGTACAGATTTTTAGCGCAGTCAGACAGTTACGTTCGCTTTAGCTATTTCTGCTTTCCACCGGGCCGGGCGCTAATGCCGCTGGTGGTGGCGTCAGTCTCCGTAGCGCGCGCTTTCTGTTGGTCTGGCCGCTGCGCATTATGGCGCTGGCGGGAGGCTGTTTTCGATCCGCATCTGATAACGAAAGCGCAAAAAAGTACCAGACGTCGTCAGCGATGGCTGATAGTATTCGACAGGGCTGATAATATTGGCCCTGATTACTTTATTACCATGAGAAATATGTACCAGAAAATAATAAAACACCAACGCCAGGAACGTTCCCTGCACACGCATTTTTATAAAAATCACAGCACTCAGCTGGAGTAAAATAATGAATTCTACTCATAAGAAAGAAATCGTCTGGATTAACAGCCTGAAGGGCGCCTGCATTCTGTTAGTTGTTTTGTATCATGTGGTCTTGCCAGGCTATGCGAACATGATCCCTCATCTGACTGCCGGATTTATTCCGGCGAAACTATGGATTGCCTTTAATCACTACCTCTCACCGCTGCGGATGCCCGCCTTTTTCTTCGTCTCCGGTTTGCTGGCTTCTAATGCCATTCTGAACCGAGCCTGGAAACAGGTGTTCACCAGTCGCGTCACCAATCTGTTCTATCTCTATTTTTTGTGGGGCCTGATCCAGTGGTTGATGATTAACGGCGTTTCCGGCGAAATTATGGGAGACCAGCTTTCCAGTAACGCGAATGCTGCCTGGGCCTCTTCGCCGTGGGAATTCCTCAAGCTGATGCTGCTTGCCATGAGTTCATCCTGGTACCTCTATGCGCTGGGGCTGTTTTTCCTTTTCGCCAAACTATTCCGTGAGCAGAAGAGCACGATCATGGTGATGGCGCTGGTGCTTAACTACGCTGCGGTGACGAATGTCATTCCCGGCTGGGGTCCGGAAAGCCTGTCGCAATATTTTATCTTTTTCCTGTTCGGCACGTTTTTCAGTACGACAATGGTGCGCTGGAGTGAATGGCACCGCAGCAACTTGCTTCCCTGGGGCGTGCTGGCGCTGCTGGCCCTGCTGCATACGCTAATGGGGCTTCCTGAAAACCTCTTCCTGTGCGTTATTGCCATCCTGATCTGTATCGCCGCCTGCCGGATGCTGAATAACGTTTTCGACATGCGCTGGCTGAACTGGATGGGGAAAAACACGCTGCAGATTTACGTTCTGCACCGCATTTTTATCGAGTTCTTCGGCATGTCGGCGATCCTCTTCGCGCTGGGACATAACCTTTTTGCCAGCAAAGCCTTCTCGCTGCTCTGGGCCGTGGGCTTCCCGCCGGTAATGATGATGATTTGTGCCGGCTGCTCTGTCGGGATCTGGACGCTGCTGAACCGGGGCGTGGGCAAAAACTTGTTTATTTACCCAAAGCTGTTGCGGATGAAGTTTGATACCTGATGTCACAGTATGAAAAAAGGGCTTACGCATAGTCGCGTAAGCCCTCAGTCTGACGATAAACGTGATACGAAAAGGGTAACCGCGTCAGCGCGGCAATTTTCTGAAGGAACTAACTTTATGCGCTGTGCCCGATCGCAGGCACAGCGCAACTCGCCCCTCAAACTCAGCCGATGGTCATCAGGCTGGCGTTACCGCCTGCGGCAGCGGTGTTGACGCTCAGCGAACGCTCAATCAGCAGGCGTTCCAGCAGAAGGTTCGTTTCACCCCGCGCAAAGCCCTGTACCGAGACAATCGGCCCCTCGCGTTCCGCTACCGTTTCACAGACCATGCGCAGCTGATCGGCATCGCCGTGATAAATCACCGCATCAAAATCCGTGTGCTGATCCAGCGGCTGGGCGGCGAAGCCGATGCGCTTCTGTACTTCCTGCGGCAGCGTTTTGAACAGCGAACGGTGCAGCTCATCTTCCGGCCACAGCGCCCGGCTGCCCACCGCAGTGACGGCGGCCAGCTGGATAAGCGTATCCTCTTCGTTATCCGCCAGGCACAGCACCGTCTCGCGCGGCAGCAGCGCAAAGGTGTTTCGCTCGCCCGTAGGCCCTGGCAGCAGGCGTACCGTACCGCCCTGGCCCAGTTCCGCATAGCGCGCGCAGAGCGTTGCCAGCGCCGGTTTCTCTTTTGCCCACGCGGTCAGCGCCTGATGCGGAGCCAGCAGGGCCGGACGCAGCGCCGAGTCGACCGGGCGTTCGCCATCCTGGCGGTCCAGCGTCAGACGTAATGCGCCGTCCGGACGGTGTGACAGCAGCCGGTAGAGGTAGAGTGGGCCACCCGCTTTTGGACCGGTGCCGGAAAGGCCCTCGCCGCCAAACGGCTGCACGCCGACCACCGCCCCCACCATATTGCGGTTGACGTAGAGGTTGCCCACACGGGCGCTGTTAGTGACCTGTGTGATGGTTTCGTCAATACGGGTATGGACGCCCAGCGTCAGGCCGTAGCCGGAGGCGTTAATCTGCTCAATAAGCTGCGGCAGCGTATTGCGGGTGTAGCGCACAACATGCAGCACCGGGCCGAAGACTTCTTTATCCAGATCGGCGACGTTATTCAGTTCAATTAAGGTTGGCTGTATGAACGTGCCGCTTTGCCACTCTTTGCTGTCCTGCTGGTTTTGTACCACGGCCTGATAAACCTTCATGCCCTTAGTACGCATTGCCTGGATATGACGCTCGATGTTTTCCTTCGCTTCAGCATCAATCACCGGACCAACGTCCGTGGAGAGCCGCTCCGGATTGCCCATGCGGCATTCAGCCATAGCGCCGCGCAGCATCTGAATAGTGTGGTCGGCCACGTCGGCCTGAACGCACAGCAGGCGCAGCGCAGAACAGCGCTGCCCGGCGCTGTCAAAGGCGGAGGCGACGATGTCTATCAC
Organism: Pantoea sp. FN060301; assembly: GCA_050410775.1. Classification (GTDB taxonomy): domain Bacteria; phylum Pseudomonadota; class Gammaproteobacteria; order Enterobacterales; family Enterobacteriaceae; genus Erwinia. The sequence goes on along the minus strand of CP191229.1, from coordinate 2,431,585 downwards.
GACCTGCTCGGTCAGCGCGGAAGAGTCGACGATCATGGCGTTCATTCCGCCCGTTTCGGCAATCAGCGGCGTCGGGCGGCCCTGCGGATCGAGGCGACCCGCCAGGTTACGCTGTAGCAGGCTAGCGACCGCCGTGGAGCCGGTAAACATCACGCCGCGCACCCGGGGATCGCCGGTAAGCTGCGCGCCCACGGTTTCGCCCAGGCCGGGAAGCAGCTGCAGAGCGCCAGCCGGCACGCCCGCTTCATGCAATAGCGCAACGGCTTCTGCCGCAATCAGCGGCGTCTGCTCGGCGGGCTTGGCCAGCACGCTGTTGCCTGCCGCCAGCGCGGCGGCAATCTGACCGGTGAAAATCGCCAGCGGGAAGTTCCACGGACTGATGCAGACAACCGGTCCCAGCGGACGGTGAGTTTCGTTATCAAAGTCGTCGCGCACCTGGCCCGCATAGTAGTAGAGGAAGTCGACCGCTTCGCGGACTTCAGCAATCGCATTGCTGAACGTTTTCCCCGCTTCACGGACCAGAATGCCGATCAGACGCTGAAGCTGGCCGTCCATCATCACGGCGGCACGTTCAAGAATCGCGGCGCGCTCTTCCGGTGGCGTGGCGAACCAGATTGGGCCAGCATTCTCGGCCGCATCCAGCGCGGTGGAAACGTCAGTCTCGCTCGCGTACTGCACATAGCCGACGATGTCCCCCGGCTCGGCAGGGTTAGTTACCGGCAGACGTTCGCCTTCTTCCACCTGGCCGTCTATCAGCGGCAGCGCCAGCCAGGGCTGAGTCGCGCTGTTAAGCAGGGCGCTGGAGAGTGAGGCGAGGCGATGTTCATTCGCGAGATCCAGCCCCGACGAGTTGACGCGTTTGCTGCCGTAGAGGTCGCGCGGCAGCGGGATTTTTGGATGCGGCAGCCCGATGGCGCCTTCCTTGCCCGCCAGCTTTTCAACTTCTTCTACCGGATCGGCGATCAGGTCTTCAATCGGCAGCGTGTGATCGGCGATACGGTTAACGAACGACGTGTTGGCGCCATTTTCCAGCAGGCGACGCACCAGGTAGGCCAGCAGCGTTTCATGCGTGCCGACCGGCGCATAAATCCGGCAGGGCCGGTTCAGCTTGCCGTCAGCCACTTTGCCCACCACCTGCTCATAAAGCGGTTCGCCCATGCCGTGCAGGCACTGGAATTCATACTGTCCAGGATAGTAGTTATTGCCGGCCAGCTGATAGATAGCGGCCAGCGAGTGCGCGTTATGGGTGGCAAACTGCGGATAGATAAGGTTTGGCACCGCCAGCAGCTTGCGGGCGCAGGCCAGGTAAGAGATATCGGTATAGACCTTACGGGTATAAACCGGATAGCCTTCCAGCCCCTCCATCTGGGCGCGCTTGATTTCACTGTCCCAGTAGGCGCCTTTCACCAGACGGATCATCAGGCGGCGACGGCTGCGCTGGGCAAGATCGATCAGGCCGTCGATCACAAACGGGCAGCGTTTCTGATAGGCCTGGATTACAAAGCCGATGCCGTTCCAGCCTTCCAGCTCCGGTTCAAAGCAGAGCCTTTCCAGCAGATCCAGCGACAGCTCCAGGCGATCAGCTTCTTCGGCGTCGATATTGAGGCCGATATCATAGGAGCGTGCCAGCAGGGTCAGGGATTTGAGAATAGGGTAAAGCTCGCTCATTACCCGGTCGTACTGCGCCCGGCTATAGCGGGGGTGCAGGGCGGAAAGCTTGATCGAGATGCCCGGCCCTTCATAGATACCGCGCCCGTTGGACGCTTTGCCGATGGCGTGAATCGCCTGCTGATAGGAGACGAGGTAGGCTTTGGCATCTTCTGCCGTCAGCGCCGCTTCCCCCAGCATATCGTAAGAGTAGCGGAAGCCTTTATCTTCCAGCTTGCGGGCGTTAGCCAGCGCTTCCGCGATGGTTTCACCGGTGACAAACTGTTCGCCCATCAGGCGCATCGCCATATCCACGCCTTTACGGATCAGTGGCTCACCGCTTTTACCGATAATTCGGTTAAGTGAGCGGGAGAGGTTCGCTTCATTGTGGGTCGAGACCAGGCGACCGGTGAAGAGCAGTCCCCAGGTGGCGGCGTTCACAAAGAGCGATGCGCTGCGGCCCAGGTGCGACTGCCAGTTGCCGTTGCTGATTTTATCGCGGATTAAGGCGTCGCGGGTGGGCTTGTCGGGAATGCGCAGCAGCGCCTCCGCCAGACACATCAGGGCGACGCCTTCCTGTGAGGAGAGCGAAAACTCCTGAAGCAGGCTCTGCACCATTCCGGCGCGTCCGGTTGCCCCTTTCTGATGCCGGAGCTTCTCTGCCAGCTGGTGGGCCAGACGATAAGTTTGCTGAGCGAGCGGGGCAGGCAGGCGCGCCTGCTCAAGGATCATCGGGACGGATTCCGTTTCAGGACGCCGCCAGGCGGAGGTGATTGCGGCCCGGGTCACCGACTGCGGCAGGATCTGCTCGGCAAAATCCAGGAAGGGTTGCCGCGCCTCTTCTTCAGAGCGCTCATCGCCTTCCTGTGAGGATGACTGAACGGGGAATTCAGGCAGGGTAGCGCCTTTCTCCAGCTGCTCAAGGTAGTTAAAAATCGCCTGCTTGATTAGCCAGTGTGGGGTACGGTCAATCTGACCGGCGGCCAGCTTGATACGCTCACGCGTCGCTTCATCCAGCTTCACGCCCATGGTTGTTGTGCCCATGCCTGAAAACTCCTTCATCGAATAGTACGTTGTTAGCGAGCAATATCATACAAGTTGCAACTTTGTGCAACCGTGTTAAATGTGACCGTCCACGCAGAGTTATTAGCCGACCCCGGGAAAGCGGCACGGGAATTGCTGTAATCATTGCGGCGAGTTCTCTGCAAGCCGGTAGCACAGGGCACATAACGCTTCAGGCAGGAGGTGCAACTCCGCAAATGTGATCCAGTACAACCTCCTGCTCGCTGAGCTGTGACGCAGGGTGAATTTGCTGTAACTGATGTGTTAAAAGATTTGTGCGAGTAGTCGCTTTACGGCAGGATACACCGCCTCGGGAGCCAGGAAACCGCGCCGTTACGTTCCAACGGTGCGGCATTAACCCGATGCGATAGCGCATTAACAACAATAAGTGGAGAAACTGGATGACAGTAAGTACACCCATGATGGTGACCTTTTGCGTTTATATCCTCGGCATGGTGCTGATTGGTTTTATTGCATACCGGTCTACAAAAAACTTCGACGACTATATCCTTGGTGGGCGCAGCCTGGGCAGCCTGGTCACCGCGCTTTCTGCCGGTGCATCCGATATGAGTGGCTGGCTGCTGATGGGCCTGCCCGGTGCGATTTTCCTGTCGGGCATTTCTGAAAGCTGGATTGCCATCGGCCTGACGCTTGGCGCTTACCTCAACTGGAAGATTGTGGCGGGTCGGCTGCGCGTGCAGACTGAGCATCATGATAACGCCCTGACGCTGCCGGACTATTTCTCCAGCCGCTTCGAAGACAAGAGCAAGATGCTGCGCGTTATCTCCGCGCTGGTGATTCTGGTATTTTTCACCATCTACTGTGCTTCAGGTATCGTCGCAGGCGCGCGACTCTTTGAAAGCACTTTTGGGATGAGCTATGAAACCGCCCTCTGGGCCGGTGCCGCAGCGACTATTCTTTATACCTTTGTAGGCGGATTCCTGGCGGTTAGCTGGACAGATACTATCCAGGCCGCGCTGATGTTTTTTGCCCTGATCCTGACGCCGGTCTTCGTTATCCTGGCCGTTGGTGGCATCGACGATTCGCTGGCGGTGATTGAGGCGAAGAGCCTTGAAAACCTCGATATGCTGAAAAACCTCAATTTTATCGCGGTAATCTCCCTGCTGGGCTGGGGCCTGGGCTACTTTGGTCAGCCGCATATTCTGGCGCGCTTTATGGCGGCGGACTCCCATCGCTCTATTCGCAGCGCCCGTCGTATCGGCATGGCGTGGATGATCCTCTGCCTGGCCGGTTCTGTGGCGGTAGGCTTCTTCGGCATCGCTTACTTCCAGAACAATCCTGCCCTGGCCGCTGGCGTTTCTGAAAACGGCGAGCGCATCTTTATTGAACTGGCCCGGTTGCTGTTCAATCCGTGGATTGCGGGCATTCTGCTGTCTGCCATTCTCGCCGCGGTGATGTCGACGTTAAGCTGCCAGCTGCTGGTCTGCTCCAGCGCGCTGACGGAAGATTTATATAAAAACTTCCTGCGTAAAAATGCCTCTCAGCGCGAGCTGGTATGGGTAGGACGCATGATGGTACTGCTGGTCGCCGTGGTGGCGATTGCGCTGGCGGCAGATCCGAATAACCGCGTGCTGGGACTGGTCAGCTACGCCTGGGCCGGTTTTGGCGCGGCTTTTGGGCCTGTCGTACTTTTCTCTCTGGTCTGGAAGCGTATGACTCGCAACGGCGCGCTGGCGGGAATGATCATTGGCGCGGCAACCGTGCTGGTCTGGAAACAGTACGGCTGGCTGGATCTCTATGAAATCATTCCGGGCTTCCTGTTTGCCAGCATCGCTATTGTAGTGGTCAGCCTGATGGGTCGTGAACCTTCAGCAGCGGCCCAGCAGCGCTTTGCCGTGGCGGAAGCGGAATTTAAAGCCAACTAAACGAGGCGTTACCGGGCATCATCGCGATGCCCGGTAGCGTTTTTCGCCCACCTGTGAACTGAAACCTGAGGCGATAAGCTCGCCTCTTTCTGATGCTCGTGGCCTTTGACGTGCTGGCGACCGGTAAAGAAGATCTGGAGCGTTTGTTCAGGCTGTAAACCGACAGGATCGTTTTTCTGACCCAGGGCGGCAGGGCACCGCAGGTAACGAACCCGCGCTTACCGCCGATGGATTCAGGCATTCTGGGCGATACCATTTATCCTGATAATCTGACCATGACGCTCTCCGTCGGCCACTCGCTATTTGATGAGCGTTACGGGCTGCAATCCCATAAACCGCTGAAGCTCCAGCGAATGACCCGCTTTCCCAATGATTCGCTGGATGCCCGCTTATGCCATGGCGACCTGCTACTACAAATCTGTGCCAATACCAACGATACGGTGATTCATGCGCTGCGCGATATCATTAAGCATTCGCCGGATCTGCTCAGCGTACGCTGGTTACGTGAAGGTTTTATTTCCGATCATGCTGCGCGCAGCAGGGGGAAAGAGACGCCGATCAATCTGTTGGGCTTTAAAGACGGTACGGCTAACCCTGATACGACAGACAGAACGCTGATGGATTCCATTCTCTGGGTAACCGCGGATCAGGGAGAACCGGCGTGGGCCGTGGGCGGCAGTTACCAGGCTGCGAGGATTATTCAGTTTCACGTTGAGTTCTGGGACCGTACACCTTTGCGTGAGCAGGAGACTATCTTTGGCCGCGTCAAGCACAGCGGCGCGCCGTTGGGCAGGAAGAGCGAGCATGACCTTCCAGACTATCTCAACGATCCTGAGGGTGATGTGACGCCGCTGGATGCGCATATCCGCCTGGCTAATCCCCGCACGGCGGCCACGCAAAGCAGTCTGATGCTGCGCCGGGGCTACAGCTATTCACAGGGCGTGTCGAATTCGGGCCAGCTGGAAATGGGGCTGCTGTTCGTCTGTTATCAGCATGATTTAGAAAAGGGATTTCTTAGCGTGCAAAACAGGCTGAATGGCGAAGCGCTGGAGGAGTATATCAAGCCAACAGGCGGAGGCTATTTCTTTGTGTTGCCGGGCGTCAGTGATAATAAACATTATCTCGGCCAGTATTTACTGGAGGCCTGAGCAATTAAATGGCTGACCTTCCGCCGCGCTCCGGGCGGAAGGTTGTTTTTTAATCAAATAAACTTTTCAGCGAACTTTCTGCCGTTTTGACGAATTTTTCTTATCAAAATGCGTACGCACTTTATAGTTATACTATTGATTTTTTAGTTAATTTCTCTTCGGCTCGACGATTGTTCCACATTATAAATTCCCTTCGTTTGTTATCAGGTAAAATAGATGTTGCATTTCTGTCGGGATCTGTTGCAATTTAAACACGACGGCAGTCAAACGCATTAACTGAAGCTTCAGGGAGATCGCGAATGGTAAAGTCCTTTAACGGACATCAACGTCAGAAAATTGTTTCAGCGCCTCTGTTCGCGAGGCTACCTCTGCTCCGCCGTCTCTTACATCTCTTATCGATTTCTGCATACACCGTTCCACATTCAGCATTCCGGTGCCTGAACAAGCTTGCGCTTTGCCAGACACTTTTACCCACGGCCAGACAAGGCTTACAAGGAAGCCACCACAAAACCTCTAAAGCGTTCACGTAATCGCATCTGCGTCAGATGCGGGAAATGAAACCAACTGAAAGGTGCCACTATGGGAAGACAGAAAGCAGTGATCAAAGCGCGTCGTGAAGCAAAACGTGTGCTTCGTAGCGATTCACGCAGTCACCGTCAGCGTGAAGAAGAATCGGTCACCTCGCTGGTGCAGATGGGCGGACTTGACTCGATCGGCATGGCGCGTGATTCACGCGACCATTCACCCATCGAAGCCCGGAATGAAGCTCAGGCGCACTATCTTAAAGCCATAGAAAGCAAAAAACTGATCTTCGCGACGGGCGAAGCAGGTTGTGGCAAAACCTGGATTAGCGCTGCGAAAGCAGCCGAGGCCCTGATCCATAAGGATGTTGACAGGATTATCGTTACGCGACCGGTGCTACAGGCGGATGAAGATCTGGGGTTCCTGCCAGGGGACATCTCAGAAAAGTTCGCCCCGTATTTCCGCCCGGTCTATGACGTTCTGGTTAAACGTCTGGGTTCTTCCTTTATGCAATACTGTCTGCGTCCCGAAATTGGCAAAGTGGAGATCGCTCCTTTTGCTTATATGCGCGGACGTACCTTCGAAAATGCGGTGGTGATCCTCGATGAGGCGCAAAACGTCACCGCCGCCCAGATGAAGATGTTCCTGACGCGCCTTGGGGAAAACGTTACGGTGATCGTAAACGGCGATATCACCCAGTGTGATTTACCGGCTCACGTTCAGTCCGGCCTCGGTGACGCGCTGTCCCGCTTTGTGGACGACGATATGGTCAGCGTGGTGCGTTTTGGTAAAGAGGATTGTGTGCGTTCAGAGCTTTGTCAGCGTACGCTGATGGCCTATAGCTAACCGTTGCACAGTCGACAGAGCCCGGACCGGCGTCCGGGCTTTTTTATGCATAAAAAAAAGCCTGAACTCTCGTTCAGGCTTTCTCTTTGAATATGGCGGTGAGAGAGGGGTTCGAACCCTCGATACGTTGCCGTATACACACTTTCCAGGCGTGCTCCTTCAGCCACTCGGACACCTCACCATATTTTGTACTGCTTCGCCCTCAGGGGCGACGGGGCGCTACTATAGGGAGTCGGACGGGTAGGGTCAAGCAGTATTTTTCCCTTTCCTTATATCTGGTTAAGGCGTGAGCGGATCCGTCGTGGTTTATGCTATTGCACTATTTCTGTGCTCATCAGATTGCTTATCGGGGCCGGTTCACGGAGCGGACTTTTTTAGCAGGCTGCTTTGGCTTTAGATTTGAAATGTCGCTGTCAGGCTGGTGGCAAAGCTGAAGGCGTTGCCCGTAACACGGACACGCCGTAAATACGTCCATGTAGGCTTGGTTCGCGCGTCCCTGCGCTCAACAGTCCGCTTATCCGGGCAACGCCTTCCGCAGGCGGGCAGTGGAGTCGCTGTAATAGTAGTCTGAGAATCCACGTATTTTCTGCCAGCCTGGTTTACCTTCAGACAACTCAGCAGCCAGCGGGCGAGGATAAGTGGACAGATAAGCCGGGTCTCTGCCGCAGGGAGGCGGCAGCGAAGCCTCCAGGGAGGGATCCACGGCGTCCCGGTGTTCTGCCACTTATCGGAGCCGGTCTCCGGAGCGGCATTCGTCGCAGGCTGCCGTGGCTTCAGGTTTGAAAGGTCGCTTCAGGCTGATGGCCAAGCTGAAGGCATTGCCCGTAACACGGACACGCCGTAAATACGTCCGTGTAGGCTTGGTTCGCGCGTCCCTGCGCTCAACAGTCCGCTTATCCGGGCAACGCTTTCCGCAGGCGGGCAGTGGAGTCGCTGTAAAAACCGTCTGAGAATTCGCGTATTGTCTGCCAGCCTGGTTTTACTGCCAGACAACACCGTAGCCAGTGGGCGACGATAAGTGGACAGATAAGCCGGGTCTCTGCCGCAGGGATGCGGCAGAGAAGCCTCCAGGGAGGGATCCACGGCGTCCCGGTGTTCTGCCACTTATCGGAGCCGGTCTCCGGAGCGGCATTCGTCGCAGGCTGCTGTAGCTTCAGGTTTGAAAGGTCGCTTCAGGCTGATGGCCAAGCTGAAGGCATTGCCCGTAACACGGACACGCCGTAAATACGTCCGTGTAGGCTTGGTTCGCGCGTCCCTGCGCTCAACAGTCCGCTTATCCGGGCAACGCCTTCCGCCGGTGGGCAGTGGAGTCGCTGTAAAAACCGTCTGAGAATTAGCGTATTGTCTGCCAGCCTGGTTTACCTTCAGACAACTCAGCAGCCGGCGGGCGAGGATAAGTGGACAGATAAGCCGGGTCTCTGCCGCAGGGAGGCGGCAGCGAAGCCCCCACGGAGGGGTTTACGGCGTCCCGGTGTTCTGCCACTTATCGGAGCCGGTCTCCGGAGAGGAAGTAATCGCAGGCAGTGAAGTCGCGGTTAATAACATTTGCTGAAAATACACTTACCGGACCCGGGCCACGAAATAAGCCTGCGAAAATGCATAAAAAAAGCCTGAACTCTCGCTCAGGCTTTCTCTTTAAATATGGCGGTGAGGGAGGGATTCGAACCCTCGATACGTTGCCGTATACACACTTTCCAGGCGTGCTCCTTCAGCCACTCGGACACCTCACCATATTGTTTACGCAACAAGGTTGCGTGGCCGGTAATGTAGGGAAAAGCCGTGCTCTGGTCAACTCCCTTTCTTCACTTTTCCGCTCGTTTAGCCAGTTTTACAGCAGTTTGTTGCTAAATTCGGCAATCAGCAGCCTCCGGGCGCAGAAAGGACTTTTTCAGGCAGTAATTTAACCACGCAGAGTGCATAATAATGCGCTTATTATTGCATAATCATTGCTGAGGTCAGGTGTGAACACCTCCAAATCTGTTGCCGGGGCTACGCCATCAGGCACCGGCGCGCTATTTTTTATTCAGATCTTTGCCACGCTCGGTTTCGCCGTGCTCTATTCCACGCTGGTGCTTTACGCCACTAAACGCCTCGCCTTTAGTGAAAGCCAGGCTAACGCCATGATGGGCGTATTCGGCGCGTTCAACTACGGGCTGCATCTGTTCGGCGGCTACCTTGGTGGCCGCTACCTCAGTAACCGTAACCTGTTCGTGCTGGGGATGGTGCTTCAGGTCGCCGGCTGCTGGGTGCTTTCCGGACAGAGTGCGGAGGGCCTCTACTGGGGACTGGCGATGTTCCTGACCGGGAGCGGCCTCAACGTAACCTGCATCAACATGATGCTTACCCAACGTTTTACTCCCGAAGATAACCGTCGCGAAAGTGCTTTCCTCTGGAACTATGCCGGGATGAACCTCGGGTTCTTCATCGGCTTTACCGGGGCAGGCTACTTCCAGCTCACCGAACATTATGAAGCCCTGTTTCTGTTCGCGACCCTGGGCAATGCTGTGGCCATTGTTGTTTCATTGCTGCGCTGGAAAATCCTGCGCGATATCGATACGCCGCTCCTTCACGTCAGTAAAAAGCAGTTCCGCCTGCGCATGCTCGCCGGTCTGGCCATTCTGGTTATTCTGGTGCCGTTAATCCGCATTATGCTGACTCACGCAGACTTTACCGGCAGCTTTGTGATCGGCCTTGGGGTGATGATCTTTCTGCTGCTCGGCTTCATCACGCTGCGGCACAAGCCTCACGATGAACGGCGCAGGATGAGCGCTTATCTGCTGCTGGCTATGGGGTCGCTGGTGTTCTGGATGCTCTATCAGCTGGCGCCGATGGGCCTGATGCTTTTTACCGAACACAATATCAATCTGAACGTTTATGGCATTCAGGTCGCGCCCCAGTGGGTTCAGAACATCAACACGCTGGTCATTGTTTTCGGCGGCCCGCTTCTGGCGGTGGGGTTTCGCAATCTGCGTGAACGCGGCTGGCGTATTGATATCCCGCTCCAGTTCGCCTCGTCGTTGTTCATTATCGGGCTTGGCATGCTGGTACTGCCGCTGGGCATCATGCTCGCCGGGGGTGATGGCATGGTGGCTTTTAAATGGATCGTTATCAGCTACGTACTTCAGAGCATCGCCGAGCTGCTAATCTCGCCAATCGGCTATGCGATGATCGGTAAACTTGCCCCGGCGCGCTATCAGGGCGTGATGATGGGCTGCTGGATGATGGTCACGGGCGTGGCGTCAGTTCTTGCCGGATACGTCTCAGGGATGATGCCGGAAAACAGCGGCAGCACGCCTGTGCTGACCAATCCTGGCTACAGCCACATCTTCACCTTGCTCGGCTGGGGCAGCGCCGCCGTCGGCCTGGTAATGCTGATGCTTATGCCCCTGCTGCGTAAGCTGATTCAGCCTTCCGTCACTCGCTGATACCCTGTTGGGATACCCCGGTATCCCAACAGATTTTCCTTGCCAGCCGCTGCGTTTTCCCTGAGCCTGAAGAAAAAAGAGGAGAGCAAACGTGGACATAATTTTTTATCACCCATCCTTTAACCCCCAGTCATGGATAGAAGGTTTGCAGCAGCGTCTGCCCGCGGCCCGCGTTCGCGCGTGGACGCCCGGCGATACGGGTCACGCTGACTATGCGCTGGTCAGGCAGCCGCCGGAAGAGATGTTAAGGGGCCGCCTGGGTCTGAAAGCCGTCTTTGCGCTGGGGGCGGGCGTGGATGACATTCTCAGCCAGCTTCGCCAGCATCCCGATCTGCTGGCCCCGGGCGTGCCGCTTTTCCGCCTAGAAGATACCGGGATGGCCCGCCAGATGCAGGAGTATGCCCTGTATCACGTCCTCGGCTGGTTCCGCCGCTTTACGGAATACCAACAGCAAAAGCAGCAGGCGTGCTGGCAACATTTACCGGTGTATTCGCGTGAATCGTTTACGGTTGGCCTGTTGGGGGCGGGAGTGCTGGGCCGCAGCGTGGCAGACTGTCTGAAGGCGTGGGGTTTTCCCGTACGCTGCTGGAGCCGCTCTCCAAAGGAGATGCCGGGTGTGACCAGCTTTCACGGCAACGATCGGCTGCATGACTTTCTGTCCGGTACGCAGGTACTGATTAATCTTCTTCCCAATACGCCGCAGACGGCAGGCATTATCAATCGCGATCTGATGAGCCAGCTAAAGCCGCAGGCCTTTATCCTTAATCTGGCGCGCGGCGCGCATCTGGTGGAGGCAGACCTGCTGGCCGCTCTGGAAGCAGGTGAGGTGAAGGCCGCCGCGCTGGATGTTTTCGAAAAGGAACCGCTGGATCAGCAGCACCCTTTCTGGCGGCATCCCGATATTGCCATCACGCCCCATAATGCGGCTGTCACCTTACCGGAGGAAGCTATGCACTATATCGCCAGTGCCATCGCGCAGTTTGAAAAGGGTGAAATGCCTGCCGGTCAGGTCGATCTCAGCCGCGGCTATTAAGCTCACTCAGGGCAGGAATGGTGCTATTCTTGCCTGATGCAATCAGGAGAAAATTATGTATCCCGTTGACCTTCATATGCACACCGTTGCCAGTACTCATGCTTACAGCACGCTTCGTGATTACGTTCAGCAGGCGCAAACCTGCGGCGTGAAGCTGCTGGCGATTACCGATCACGGCCCGGATATGGCCGATGCGCCGCACTACTGGCATTTCGTGAATATGCGTGTCTGGCCGCGAAGGGTTGAGGGAATAGGGATCCTGCGCGGCATCGAAGCCAATATCAAAAATGTTCAGGGCGAAATCGACTGCACCGGCCCGATGATGGATGCGATGGACATCGTGGTGGCGGGCTTCCACGAGCCGGTTTTTGCGCCGCGTGACAAAGCGGTACATACCGAAGCGATGATTGCCGCCATGGCCAGCGGCAACGTTCATATTATCAGCCATCCTGGCAACCCAAGATATCCGGTTGATATTCCCGCCATCGCCGAAGCCGCCGCCAAATATGAGGTGGCGCTGGAGCTGAATAACTCCTCTTTTACCCATTCTAGGGCAGGGAGCGAGCCTAACTGCCGCGCCATTGTGGCGGCAGTGCGGGACGCCGGCGGGCTGATCTCCTGCGGCTCAGATTCTCATACTGCCTTTACGCTCGGGAATTTTGAACACTGCCTGCGGATTATGAAGGAAGTGGATTTTCCTGAGGATCGCGTATTAAATGTCACGCCCCGCCGCCTGCTGAATTTTCTTGAAAGACGTACGGGCCAAAAAATTGCTGAATTTGCCGATATGTGACGTTGTCACGCTTACCCCAGAATGGACTGACCGTTATGAATGAATTTTCCGTCATCTGCCGCATCCTCGGCTCGCTCTATAACCGGCAGCCGCAGGATCCGCTGCTGGTGCCGCTTTTTACCTTACTGCGGGAGGGGAAATTGCAGCAGCAGTGGCCTCTGGAGCAGGATGAGCTGCTGATCCGTCTGCAACAGAACAGCGATCCACAGGCGCTGGCCGCCGACTACAATGCGCTGTTTGTTGGCAGTGACTGTAAGGTGCCGCCCTTTGGCTCTTACTGGGAAAACGGCCCGCAGGAGAGCGAAGTACGCGCTTTCCTACAGAGCAGAGGGATGCCGCTAAGCGAGGCGCCAGCTGACCATATTGGCGCGCTGCTGCTGGCCTCATCATGGCTGGAAGACCGGTCGGAAGCTGACGAGGCTGAAGCGCAAATTACGCTGTTTGATGAGTTTATCATGCCCTGGTGCGGCCAGTTTCTCGGTAAAGTGGAAGCCCATGCCAGCACCGCTTTTTACCGTACGCTCGCGGCACTGTCGCGTGAGGCGATTCAGGCAATGCGTGACGAACTGGAAGAAGAAGGGGAGAACTGATTCTATCCCCGCCAGTCCTGAAAGCCCCGATGGTCCGGCTATTGCTCCGACAGTCGCGGCTTTTTTAGCCATAATGAAAAAAGGCCGGGGTGGTATTTTCCCCGGCCTTTGATCCAGTTATGTCAGCGGTTGATGGCTGTCACTCACTTGCGTTTCGCAAGGATTAACTCCACGATCTGTAAAGTAATCTGTAAGATTACCAACGCGATCTTAAGCACCAAAAAAATGATGGCCAGAGTAATCACTGAGGCAATCTCCTTAGCCGGAGAGCACCGCACGTAGCTTATGCCTTTGATTTTACCCTCACTACGCGCATATGTGTGTACAGATGCAGAGCAGCACTCCTGGGTGGAGGCAAACCGGACAGCACCACCTGTAGCCGGTCGGGTAAAATCTGATGCTGTGTCGCGCACTGATTAACCACCCAACAACTGTATACACATACAGTATATCATCATCCTTTTAATGCACAGAAAATTTGTCGGTTTTTTTTTGAGCGGTTGACGATGTGACGAGAAGTGATAATATTAAAGCGTGTACAGATGCAAGCAGTACGTTCCGGCGCAGCCACCAACTGCGGCTGGAATAAGCAAAAAGCCCGATAACGTATCGGGCTTTTTGCGTTTATTATTTCTCTCTACACCTGCTTACCGCAGTTTCGCCTGGCTCTTACCGCGTTGATCCTGAATGGCCTACCGGACAGGGTGTAAAGCCGTCTCCCTCTTTCATCTGCCTTACACCTTAGCAACGAAAAGCGGGTTTTGCCTGACGCTAACGCCTGGCGCGAAATTTGAGCAGGCGGGCGTGCATCCGCAGATTTCGCAGATTGATCACCGCAATCGCCGTACCCGCAATCACCAGCAGCGCGCCGGAAACTTTAAAAGCGTTCAGGCTGTCGCCCAGCACCACGACGCCCATCACCACCGATAAAACCGGCGTCAGCAGGGAGTAGGGCATGATCAGATTGACGTTATAATTTCTGAGCAGGCCATACCAGAGCGAGTAGGCCACGATAGAGGAGCCAATGGCACTGTAGAAAATGGCGAACCAGCCGCGCCAGGTGGCGTGCATCAGCCCCTCGATCTGGCCGGTTTCCAGCGTAAAGGACGCCAGAGCCACTATCGGAATCGCCAGGAAAGAGAGCCAGGCGGTCATCGTCAGCGGCTTAATGCCGGGGGATTTTTTCACGATCATATTACTGATTGCCCAGCCCGCCGCGCTGCACAACAGCAGACACAGCACCCACCATGACGGGATGGTCGGGCTGCCCGCCAGCACGAACACGCCGGTCAGCGAGATAGCAATGCCCAGCATCTGGACCAGCGACAGCTTCTCTTTCAGAAGGATCATCGCCAGGATCATCGCAAACGGCGTACCGAGCTGTACCACGATGGCGGCAGTACCGGCATCGGTATATTTAAGGCCCACAAAAAGCAGCGAAAAATGCATAAAGCCAAAGGTAAAGGCCAGCGGGATCAGGTAGCGCAGCTGTTGAAAAGTTATTCGCGTAAAGGGGATCAGGATCACAGCCACCACGACAAAGCGCATCATGGTCAGAAAGAGCGGAGGAAGATCAAGTAAACCCCATTTAATGGCAACGTTATTAAAAGCCCAGGTTGTTACCACAAATAAGATCAGGAAAAAATGCCGCAGTGCCACAAGACAGTCCTTTTATGTGCGTTATATCACCTTTCTATGATGGCATGATTTCCGCCTCTTTTGCGTCAGCCGCCGGGATTTTTTTCCACACAAACCTTTCGCTGATTAATAATAACGGACCGTTTTCAGTCCCAGGCCCTGGATAATTTCATCACTTACCGCGTCGCTTACGTCATCAGTCTTAATACAAGTTAACTATTTCTTTGCCGGCATCCTTATCGTGTCAAAGCTGCCCGGATTTTGTCTGAGTGCGGCGACGCCTGCTGCCAGCGCTGTCGTCTGTGCGGCAGCTCACAAACTGCGTGAAATTTTACTTCTCCTTCTGGCTTGCTCACAGTTTCCGGTGCGCCCCTCTGACATGCTCAATGCAGCCTTTGTGTTAACTTATGGTTAATGCATTGTTATGAATATACAGTTTGACCCCTACAGGAGAAAGATGATGCGTTATGCATATCCCGGCAGCGATGATTCACTGGTTGTCCTTAAACCGCAGTATGGCAATTTCATCAATGGCGAATTTGTGCCGCCGGTCAACGGACAATATTTCTCAAATACCTCACCCGTTAATGGTTCCGTTATTGGGCAGTTCCCCCGTTCCGACCAGGAAGATGTGGAAAAAGCCCTCGACGCCGCCCACGCTGCGGCTGACGCCTGGGGGAAAACCTCCGTTCAGGCCCGCTCGCTGATTCTGCTGAAAATCGCCGACAGGCTTGAGGCGAATCTGGAATATATCGCCGTCAACGAAACCTGGGATAACGGCAAGCCGGTGCGGGAAACGCTGGCGGCGGATCTGCCGCTGGCAGTCGATCATTTCCGCTATTTTGCGGGCTGTCTGCGTGCGCAGGAAGGATCGGCGGCGGAAATTGATGAATTTACGGCCGCCTATCACTTCCACGAGCCGCTGGGCGTTGTGGCCCAGATCATTCCCTGGAACTTTCCGCTGCTGATGGCGGCCTGGAAACTTGCTCCGGCGCTGGGCGCGGGTAACTGTGTGATCCTGAAACCCGCCGAGCAGACACCGCTCTCCATTACCCTGTTCGTGGAGCTGATTGCTGATTTACTGCCGCAGGGAGTACTGAACGTGGTGCACGGCTTTGGCCGTGAGGCGGGTGAAGCGCTGGCGGGTAATCCCCGTATCGCCAAAGTGGCTTTCACCGGCTCTACCGCCACCGGTGGGCATATTCTGGAACTGGCGGCAAAAAACCTGATCCCCTCCACCGTCGAACTGGGCGGTAAGTCACCCAACATCTTTTTTGAAGATATCATGCAGGCTGAACCTTCCTTTATCGAGAAAGCAGCAGAAGGCGTGGTGTTAGGGTTCCTGAATCAGGGCGAGGTCTGCACATGTCCTTCCCGTGCGCTGGTGCAGGAATCGATCTATGAACCTTTTATGCAGGCCGTTATGGAAAGGGTGAAAAGCATTCAGCGTGGCGATCCTATGGATACCGCAACCATGGTCGGCGCGCAGGCTTCCCAACAGCAGTTTGATAAAATTCTTTCCTACCTGGAAATCGCGCAGCAAGAAGGGGCGGAAGTGCTCGCTGGCGGCGGTATTGAGAAACTGGAAGGGGAGCTGGCAACCGGCTACTACATCCAGCCGACGCTGCTAAAGGGAGACAACAGCATGCGCGTGTTCCAGGAGGAAATTTTCGGACCGGTGATAGGGATCACCACTTTTAAAGATGAGGCTGAAGCGATTGCCATCGCCAATGATTCGATCTACGGCCTGGGCGCCGGCGTCTGGACGCGGGATATCAATCGGGCTTACCGGGTGGGGCGGGCGCTGAAGGCGGGGCGGGTCTGGACAAACTGCTACCATCTTTATCCGGCACACGCGGCATTCGGCGGCTATAAGAAGTCCGGTATTGGCCGTGAAACCCACAAGATGATGCTGGACCACTATCAGCAAACCAAAAACCTGCTGGTCAGCTACAGCGTCCAGCCGCTCGGCTTTTTCTGATGCACGCCTGAGCGCCCGGCCCGCATCACCTTCCGGGCCGGGCGCTCAGCCTCGTTTTACCTCACCGCCAGTTATCACTCTTTTGCTCCCACACCGCGCCAGCTATCTCCACCGCTGGCACAGGCGGCGTTTCATGAGTTCTCTTTTTCAGCAGAAAGCAGTTCGCTAATCTGTGCTTCCGGCACCGCCTGGGAGAAAAGATAGCCCTGAAGCTGATTGCACCCCGCCTCGGCCAGAACGGCCATCTGTCCACTGGTTTCCACCCCTTCCGCGGTAACCGTCAGCCCCATCGCCTGACCCAGTTTGATCACGGATTCAATAATTGCACCTGAGTTTTCCGTGACGCCCAGCGACTGGGTGAATGAGCGGTCAATTTTGATTTTATCGACTGAAAAGTGGCTGAGATAGTTCAGGCTGGAATAGCCGGTACCAAAGTCGTCCAGCGCGATGCGGAATCCCGCTTCACGGAGGCTGGCCATAATTTCCTGCGCGCCTTTTTCATCCTCAATCAGTACGCCTTCGGTGATCTCCAGCTCAATACGTGACGGCAGCGTATTCTCCTCCTTTACGATAGCCTTCACCCGTTCGACAAACCCCACCGCCCTGAACTGTAGTGGCGAAACGTTGACCGCAATGGTTAATGTCGGCCAGGCCAGCGATACCCGGCACGCTTCACGCAGCACCCACTCGCCTACCTGAATAATCAGCCCCATCTCTTCGGCAAGCGGGATAAACTCGCCGGGGGAGATGGCGCCGTGAACGGGATGGTTCCAGCGCATCAGCGCCTCCAGTCCGACCACCTTTTTTCCGGAAATATCCATCAGCGGCTGATAGTAGACCGCCAGGTCCTGTTTATTTTGCAGCGCCATACGCAGATCGGAAGCGACCTGCTGCCGGGTTTTTACCGATTCATCCATGACCCGCTCAAACAGCTGATACTGTCCGCGCCCCTGGCTTTTAGCTTCGTAGAGCGCGATATCCGCTTTACGCATCATCTCACTACGGTCGATCGCGTCGTCAGGGGCCATCGACACGCCGATGCTGACGCCAATCCAGGTTTCGCTACCCAGCAAAGTGAACGGTAGGGAGAGGGCTGCGATGATCCGCTCGCACAGCGCCTGTACGACGTCGGCAGCGCGGATATTGGTCACCACGACAACAAATTCATCGCCGCCCAGCCGGCCGACGGTATCGTTCTCTGAAACCAGTGCGTTCAGGCGGTGCCCCACTTCGATAATCAGCTCATCCCCGGCGTGATGCCCGTAGGTGTCATTAACCAGCTTGAAACGATCGAGATCCAGCAATAACAGGGCAATATGTTCATCATTCCGCGTCATCTTGCCCAGAGCCTGGGTAAGACGCTCTTCCACCAGCGCGCGGTTGGGCAGACCGGTCAGCACATCGTGAAACGCCAGATGCTGGGCCTGCGCTTCGCT
Organism: Pantoea sp. FN060301; assembly: GCA_050410775.1. Lineage (GTDB taxonomy): Bacteria > Pseudomonadota > Gammaproteobacteria > Enterobacterales > Enterobacteriaceae > Erwinia. The sequence goes on along the minus strand of CP191229.1, from coordinate 2,413,578 downwards.
GGCGCTCAGCTGGAGTAAAGACTGGGAAAGCGTCAGTGAAGAGAGCCAGAGACGACGCAGCATAACGGCGCAAATCAGGGCGATAATCAGGACGACGATAAAAACCAGCGGGCCGAGCACATGCAGCATACGCGTCCCTGGCTGGTCAGGCTGCCAGGCGAGATACCCCAGCGGTTGACCTCCCCGGGTCGTCAAAAGGTAGTTTGCGCCTTTGCGGGTTGGGTTGCCGTCCACGTAGCGCAGCTCCTTCAGCATGCTGCGTTGAGAGAGCGAATCCAGATAGTGCCGGTCGAGGTATTTAACGCTGATCAGGGTAAAGCGTCCGGGCCGCCCCTCTTCAGCCGCAATTTCCCCGACGGCCATGACGGCGGGGCGCTTATCAACCAGCGTAAAATCGATGGCCTGATGGCGCTCACCGTCGCCGGTCGCGGTGGACTTATTCAGTAACTGGACGACTCGCTGCTGCAAATGCGCATACTGCTCAGGCGGGACATTTCTGCCATTCTCCCACTGATAGAGCGGCTTTCCTGCTTCATCCAGCACGTATACCAGCTGGTGGCCGAACATCGAAGAGAGCCAGGCGCCCACGTTCTGGTTGAGCCAGAGCGTATCTTGCGGATTACTGGCCAACTGCTCGCCCAGCGGCTGCCAGAGCGCCAGGCTGCGGTGCTGCTCGATCATCTCCTCCAGACTTTGTGAAAGTGAAGTTCTGATTATCTGTTGCTGCTGCGCGGCCGCATCGGCATTGCTTCTGGCGGTTGCCCAGAAGACGGTAAAACTGGCGGCAATAAAGGTGATCGCCAGTACCAGCACCAGTGGCAGGAGGATTTCACGCAGAAAGTGAGCGCGAAAGTTGTCTGTTATTTTCATCTTTTTTATCAACCTTTTCTGCGCGTGCAGCGCGGCTTTCATCCCTCTTTGAGGCTAGCATAAAACTGTTTAACCGGTTCAGGCATGCCCACAGCGAGGGCCACTGTGATTTTTCAGCGTTGTTAACAGCGCTTCCTGGTGAATGCATTAATACCCTTTAATCTTATCGGGTCAGATTTTTGACCTGAGAACAGGACATCGTTACACATCGACGTTACTCATTCTTAGGTGCCTTGCCGGCCAGCTTTGCCTGGCGCCAGTTAAGCAGCGGCGTGACGGAAATACCATGTATCACCACGCTGGCGACAACCAGCGTAAAAGCCATATTCGCCATCCGCGTGGCTTCATCCCCGGCAAGCCCGTGCGTATAGGCCCAGGCGGTATAGTTAATGCTGCCGATGCCCCGGATCCCCAGCCAGCCCAGTGCCAGCCGCTGTCTTGGCGGCGTCTTTGTTCCCATGGTGACAAGCCATACGGAGAGAGGGCGGATAACCACGAAGAGCAGAGTGGCCATTAGCAGCCCTTCAGGGTCCCAGTGCTGCGCCAGCGTTACGCCCAGCACGATAATAATAATGGCGGCCAGCAGCCGTTCGACCGTATCGCCGAACGACAAGGCATCACCGACGATCAGACCGGCTGAACTGGCCGGGGTGGTTTCCCCTTTTTCATGCCGGATATGGGGGTTGATCATAACTTCCGCCGGTGGGCGGTGGGCGCTGTCCGAAAAGCTATCCGCCGGCAGGCGATAAGTCACCCGCACCTCGGCGCAGCGTAGCCCGACACCGGCGGCAAAGGCGGCCAGGAAGCCTGACGCCGCCACTTCCTGTGCAAGGGAATAGCAAAGGGCAATCAGCGCCAGCGCCAGAAAATCATTAGGCGCCACATCCTGATGCGTATGCCGTAAATGGGTAACGTACTGGCCGACAAAGCGGCCCATGATAAAGCCGATACCCACTCCGCCTACGATAGCCCACAGCAGATCAACCAGCGCCCAGTGCCCTAATGCCGCCAGCGTAAAGCCATCGGGGCTGGTCATCAGCAGCATCGCCAGCATCAGCAACGGCAGGGCCGTGCCGTCATTCATCCCCGCTTCGCTGGAAAGCGATACGCGCAGGTTGTCATCATCGCGGGCGTCGTTAACGGAAATCAGACTGGCCAGTACCGGGTCGGTCGGCGCCACAATCGCCCCAAACGCCAGCGACATTAGCCACGACAGGCCGAAGAGGTAATGCGAGGCGAGCATTACGCCGCCTACCGTCAGCAACATGCCGGGAAACGCCAGCCGCAGCCCGGTTTTCCAGCCCGGACTTTTCAGCGGCATCCTCAGCTTGAGGCCGGTAATAAAAAGCGACGCGGCCATGGCGATTTCAGTCAGATTTTTCGTCAGCTCAGCGTGGGCGGCGATATCTATTCGCAGCTGATCGAGCACCCATGGCCCGCAGATCACCCCCGTCGCCAGATACACGGCAAATACTGTGACCGGGCCCCGCTTAATCCATCCGGAGGCCAGCGACATTAATAACAGTAATCCACCAACCGCGGCGGTCCAGCCAAGAAACCCCATTTTCTTTTTCTCCTCTGTTTTTCGTTAACAGTATGGACGCTATCGGGAAAGCGCACCGGATAGCTGGCTGAAAAGGCCGCGATTTTAGCGAAAAAAAGAAAAGAGTCTCACGGCTGAAGCGATCTTTTTTGCTGGCGTGCTGGGGGACCTTACACTTTCTGTGCCGTAATCCCCCCCGGCTGGCCGGCAATCATTGTCATGACGCCGCCAGAGGTATACTGTTAGCAGACTCATTTTTTGTCACCGCTGACGCTTGTTCGCCGGTGATTCTTCGCTAAATCGAGGTTGTTTTGTCCACACACTCTCTCAGCCAGCGTCCACGACGTCTGCGCCAGACTCCATCGCTTCGTACCCTTTTCCAGGAATCTTCACTGAGCATCAACGATCTGGCGCTGCCGATCTTTGTTGAGGAAGGTCTTGATGACTATAAAGCGATTCAGGCCATGCCGGGCGTAATGCGCATTCCCGAAAAGCGTCTGGCGTATGAAATCGAACGTATTGCCAAAGCCGGCATCCGTTCCGTTATGACCTTCGGCATCTCTCATCATACTGATGCGGATGGCAGTGATACCTGGCAGGAGAATGGGCTGGTTTCCCGCATGTCACGTATCTGCAAAGATGCCGTGCCGGAAATGATCGTTATGTCCGATACCTGCTTTTGCGAATACACCACGCACGGACATTGTGGCGTTCTACACGATCATGGCGTGGACAACGATGCAACACTCGTCAACCTGGGGAAACAGGCTGTTGCCGCCGCGCGTGCCGGAGCCGATTTTATTGCCCCCTCCGCCGCGATGGACGGTCAGGTGGCCGCTATCCGTCAGGCGCTGGATGAAGCTGGATTCACCCAGACGGCGATCATGTCCTATTCCACCAAGTTTGCTTCCTCCTTCTACGGCCCGTTCCGTGAAGCGGCGGGTACCTCGCTGAAGGGCGATCGTAAGACTTATCAGATGAACCCGATGAACCGCCGCGAGGCGCTTCGGGAATCGCTGATCGATCAGGCTGAAGGTGCGGATGCCCTGATGGTGAAACCGGCGGGAGCTTATCTGGATATTATTCGCGACGTGCGTGAACATACCAATCTGCCGCTGGCCGCCTATCAGGTGAGTGGGGAGTACGCGATGATTAAGTTTGCTGCGCAGGCTGGTGCCATCAGCGAGCAGGATGTGGTGCTGGAAAGCCTGGGCGCCATCAAACGCGCCGGCGCGGATCTGATCTTCAGCTATTTCGCGCTCGATCTGGCTGAGAAAAAGCTGCTGTAGTTCGCCGGGTTAAAAAGCGCTGAAGTAGGGTTCAGGCGACGAATATTGTCAAAGCGAAGGGAGTACAGGCCGGAAAGTAAAGCGGCCCGCGCCATGGACGGCGCGGGCCGAGCTGTCAGGGACGACGCCTTTTGCGTCTTTACGATCGGCCTGTACTCCCTGAGCCGCCGCCTTATCAGCAGACAAAACCACTTCTCAGAGCGGCTTTTTAACAGGCTTGGGGTGAATTACTCCACGACTTCCGAGATCCATTTTACCGGCGTGATATTGCTGAAGTTGGCGACGTCGGCAACCAGTTCATCAGCGTGCCCCTCCATGCCTTTTTCCAGATCCTCCAGCGAGGCGCAGAAAATGTGGCAGCCTGCAACGTAAGGCGCCGGGCTACCATCCGGGCTGGGCATGATTTTATCAATGGACCATGAGTGGCAGTAATCACCCATGCGTTTCTTAAGAAGCGGCAGGTGCACGTCACGGTAGTAATCGTGGTCGAAGGTGCCGTTTTCAGTGTTCGGATACATCACGGTGTATTTAATCAAAATAATACCTCTGTTACGGTTTAGCTGTACTCACAGTATAGCGAGCCCTGAAGCGGGTGGATTAGCGCTCCGGGCCTGGCTGGCTGCCTTCTCTGTAACGGGAAGTTAAGGAATTCATCGTCATTTACAGGTCAATAAGCAGGCCTGACTTAATTACAACATACCTAAGCTCTGTCAGACGGTGCCAGTCCGCCCCTGAGACTGCTTATTCGATGTATTGGCTGAAGCGAAGAAGATAGCCGTCCGGATCCTGAACCAGAAACTCTCTCTGACAAGCTTCCGTCTCCCCCGTATGGTAGTGACTATCGCGAAGCGCACGGTAGAGTGGAACGTCACAGGCCTGCAGACGAGCCAGAATAGGTTCAACGTCATCCACTTCAATCTGGAAATTGACGCCCCGGCCCAGCGGATACTCAAGGTCTGCGGTGTTCCAGCCTTGTGGATGATGCTGTTCAAGCATCAGTTGCGCCTTGCCGAAACAGAGATAAGCAAATTCCGGCTCGTGGCGTCTTATCATGAGGGTAAAGCCGAGGATTTCGACATAAAAATCCAGGGAAGCAGGAAAATTCGCTACGGTCAGTTCGGGAACCATCGCGTTCCAGTACGTCGCTTTTCCATCCGCCATTACAAGTATCCTTTCTCAACTGAAACTATATGCATTAAACAAGGTGTTCTCTTTTTGCACTGGCGCCCGGCAGGCCTGCCTGATTGCCTCTGACAGCCAGGCCAGGCGGCAGAGTGTTTCCGGCTCCCGCCTCAGGATTATTTCACTGACAGGCTGGCAGGGCTTTCGCCGCCAAAGGCGGCGGGTAAAGCGCTTTTCCGACGGAACCACATCGCGAAAAAGCCCACTATCAGTAAAAACTCCGCCAGATCGCCGCCGTAATACATCCATTGTGCCGCGCTCTGAATTTCAGTCAGGCTGGCCGCAGTACCCTGCGGATAGCCATAAGCAAACATCAGCTTTCCGAGTACCGCGTGGGCCGCCGTCGCGACAAAAACCACCGAGAGACGGGTAACCCAGCCCGGACGGCGCGGCGCAGGGTCTGGCCCGGCGATGGACCAGGTAAAGAGGTAGCCTGAGAGCACAAAATGCAGGTGGAGAAAAATAAACATGCCAGGATGCGACATGCAGTAGAGATAAAGTGGCGTCAGATAGAGCAGATACATGCCGCCAATATCGAGTAAAGCGGCCGTTACCGGATGGATCAAAAACCGGACCGGCCTGACGTTGAGAAAGCTCATCACACGGCGTGCGGCCAGCGGGGGAATGCTGCGCAGCAACAGGGTGCCGGGGGCGCCAAAAACGAGTCCGAGCGGGCCGAACATCCCCAGAAACAGGTGCTGAACCATATGGCCGCGCAGATCCTGATGTGCCCATATAGCCAGAGGCGGAAGCATGGCAGCAATGATGAGACCTGTTCCGGCGCTATAGCTCGCGATGCGCCAGAGACTCCATCTGGACCTTTTACGTAGCCGGACGGCAGCTATCAGATAAAGGCAAAGCAGTAGCGCAGGCAGGATCACTAATAACACCAGCAGTAGCGTTGATCCCCCCATGCTGCCGTGATGTGACATAGACTCCATGGATTATTTTCCCGTGCGGCGTCGTGCCGCCGCGCGTGAACGGCGTAAAATCAGAAAGCCTGTCAGCAGCAGCAGCAGGCCAAAACCGTTCCAGGCCAGATCGTAGGGCAGAATATTGTCAACGTAGCGAATCTGATGCAGCCCGAGGAGTTTGTGGTCGATGATGCCGTCAAAGAGCTGAAAGCCGCCCATCCCTAAAAAGAAACCTGCCCAGGCAGAGGTCTTATCCAGCGCACCGCTTGTCCGCAGATTGTGAAACATAAAAAAGCCGAGCACAAAAAAGATCAGCTCTGCCGAATGCAGCAAACCATCCGAGAACAGCGCGAACATAGGCGTGGACCAGTCAAAAAAATGGTGCCATGCCAGCATCTGGTGAAACACGATTTCATCGATGGCCGCCATCATACCGACGCCAAGGGGAAGGGCGGCAAGCAGTGAGCGGCGCAGGTCGGTCTTGTTTGTCGTGGAAGAAGAGGACACAGCATTCTCCTGTTTGGGGCCTGTTGCTGATAAGCAGAACGAATAAATAACAGTAGTTGAGTCAGGCAGGAGTTCAATTCTGACGGCGCTTATTTTTACGCTTACTCACTGTTTTTGCCCATTAAACGGTTTGCAGTGAATACGCACTATTTATCCATTCCCCGGAGGGGATCGTTTAAATCCTGACGTCAAAATACAAAAATTAATGCCGTTTAAGGGTTGGGGAACCTGAACCGGCATTTATACGCGATGGGGTTATTTATCGTCTGCTGGCTGATTTTGCAGAAAGTGGTAGGAGGCGCCTAACATCCCGGAGTCATTACCGTAGGTTGCGGGTTCAATACGAATATCGATACCATACTTATCCAGATGTCCGGCAAGTTCGTCCAGGAAAGGCTTGCGCTCTGTAATACCACCACCGATAAAAATGGTCTGCGGATCGAATACGCTGGCAAGGTTATAGAGGCAGGCGGAAAGATCTTCATAAAAATCACTCACCACCTGTGTAGCAATATCGTCGTCATTATCAAACGCGTCGAATACATCTTTACCGGTTATCTCATCAACGGGCTTTTTCGCTTGCCGGGCGTAATTTTCCCGTAGCGCCGTCATGGTACAGCTGTTTCCCATGGTATGAGGCGCAATATCGCTGTCGTCAGGACGGGAGGTTAGCAGGCAACCAAACTCTCCGGCACGATTCCGGCTGCCGCGGATCAGGACGCCATTGCAGAATGCAGCGCCGCCTAAGCCGGTACCGATAGTGAGCATCAGAAAATCGTTGATTTGCTGAGCGTTTCCTAACCAGCGTTCCGCCAGCAGGGCACAATGCGCATCGTTCTCAACGCTGGCGGGCAGGGAGGTTTTCTCTTCCAGCCACTGCTTCAGATGGAACTGGTCAAATTCCGGAATGGTGCCGCCCATAGAGATAAAGCCTGTACCGGGATCGACATATCCCGGCGTACTGACCGCGATGCCGGCGCAGGAGGGATTTTTTTTCAGCCAGGCCAGAATCTCTTCCAGGATCTTCTCACGGGATTGTTGGGCGATATCCACGCTGTCACTCTTTAAAATCTCCCCGCTGGCGTTAGTTACGCCCATTTTTAACGAGGTCCCACCAATATCGAAAGCCGCAATGTCCATAAATTTTACCAATAGTGATAAGAGTGGGTTAATTATAGCGCTTCATAATAATGCAGCTTATCTGTCAGCAGACCCGAACACTATTATCAGCGTATTCTTAAAAGAATGCGTTATTTAAATAAGTGTAAATATTCTGGTTATTTTCAATATTCACGTGGGGCGGAAAAATAGTGGGAAATATTAATTTCCGCTAGTTAAGTATGGGCGGGGCATCTCATTTGCTGCAAGAGCGACTTCTGAGCGCCTGTTTACCTGAGAAAAAGTGTGTGACGTGCCGGGAAGACGCGTGACCTGCGGCCTTTAACGGCGGAGATCAACCTTTTTTTATTGCGCATTATGCCTGTAAAAGCGAAACTTTTTTCTGCACACGCTTATACGAACTGACCACTGCTGTTCAGGGGAACATTATGGATCACCCATCCTCACAAACTGTCATTAGCCTTTATGAAAGGCACTGCGTGGCCTTTGAAAAAATGCGCCCGGCAAATCTGCTGGAGAAGAGATGGATCGACAGCTTTGCCCAGTCTGTCCTGCCTGGCGGACATATTCTGGATATGGGGTGTGGCAATGGCACGCCGGTTGCGCAATACCTTTTCGCTCTGGGGTTTCAGGTGACCGGGATAGATTCATCTTCCTCAATGATTGCCCGGTGCCGCGAAAAATTTCCGGATAACGCCTGGTTAGTTGCAGATATGCGGGAGCTGGATCTCAAACGTAAGTTTGATGGCATCCTTGCCTGGGACAGCTTCTTCCACCTCGCCCGCGCCGGTCAGCGTCAGATGTTTGATATTTTTTCTGCTCATGCCAGCGACGGGGCGGCCCTGATGTTTAACGCTGGCCCAACTGACGGCGAAGCCATCGGGGAGTTTAAGGGCGAACCGCTTTATCATTCCAGCCTTGCCGCCGATGAATACCGCGCTTTAATGCAGCAATCGGGTTTTAGGAACATTAAACACGTTGTTGCAGATCCGCTATGTGGCGGGCGCACGATCTGGCTGGCGGAGAAGCGTGACTAAATTTCCGGCCTGATAAGGCAGATGATGGGCCCGGTAAAAGTTACGGAGCCGGACGGCTTTTATTAACCGGCAGAAAAAATGGCTTACAGACCGAAGACCGCTTCGATTTCTATCTTCAGGTCAGGTGAGAAAAGGCGGCTTACCTCAACCAGCGAGCTGGCGGGGAGGGCATTGCCATAGTTGCGGTAAAGCACTTCCCGCAGTGCATCAATTTCCTCAAACGAGGTGATGAAAATCGTCACCTTAATCAGAGAGGAAAAATTGGTGCCCTCGGCCTGAGCAACTTTCCTTATCTGACTGAAGACCTCCTCCGCCTGCTCAGCAATACCGGCGTGTTGCGCGGCGGTGCCAAACGCGGTCAGGCCCGAGATATACAGAGTATGCAGATGTTTCACCGCGTGAACGTAGGGCGCTTTAACTTCACCCAGTTCAGGATAATTTTTACGTTCTACCTTATTCATACCGATCTCCCTGTTGAGGTTAAAAGCACGCGAATATTATTATCCGCCTGTTACGATAAAATTATATAAGCATCAGGATATTACCTGCATCAGCTTTATTTTAGACGCTTTGCGCTGCTTGCAAGAACACGTTATGAAAGGCGCTTCTATACGTTTTCCAGGCTTTGTTACCTACTTTTCTTTTTCCATCTGAAAATTCTCCCGTCAGCCACGCATAAACGGACAGCGATTCCGTAGCAGCCGGTTGAAATAACTTACTCATTTATCCGCTATCAGCGTTGCCATCGGCGTTAAGGGATAGCGATAAGCGTCTGCCTGACACGCTGTATATAGGATTCATTTCACCCTTCGCCTTGACAGGTAAAACGAACGTTTTACACTTTGGGAATGAAAAAACATCATGAAATGATTGCAAGCGCCATGCACATCTTCGATACAGAGAGCCTTCGCGGTGTTGGTATCGATCGTGTGGTGGCCCATTCCGGCGTCTCCACGCGTACGCTCTATAAGCATTTTGGCTCGCGCGATGGGCTGATCCTGGCCGTGCTGAGGGCGAGACATCTGGCCTTTATGGAACAGCTGGCAGCAGACTGTAGCGATAGCGATCCTGTTGGGGCAGTGTTTGATGCACTGCGGCAGTGGATGGAAGTGCATGGAACGCAAGGATGTATGCTGCTGCGGGCGCGCAGTGAGTATGCCACCGCGAATGAAGAGATTGTCGCGCTTGTCCACAGGCAGAAAAGTGAGTTTCGCGCTGAGCTTGCCCGGCGTATCCGGATCGCGGTGGGTGAAGAAGATGAAAGGCTTATCAACCAGATCTGGCTGCTATTTGAAGGCGCTACGGCGTCAGCCGCCATTGCCACCGTTTCCATCATCAATGATGCCAGGGACGCCGCACATTTACTTCTTACCGCAGCCAGGGCGCGTACAGTATGAATAGCCGCATTAATTTTGTTGCCGCCGCATTCTCACTGACGGCGCTTGCTTACGGCCTTGCGCGATTCGCTTACGGGCTTTTTCTTCCGCAAATCCGGGAAGCTCTTGCTATTAGCGTGACCGTTGCAGGATGGATTGGCGGCAGCGCGTTTGCCGCCTACTGTCTTGGTATCAGTTTCGTGCTGCTGGCCCCGGGTAAGCTCAGCGCCCGGACCATTGCGCTGCTGGCGGGGGGCACCGCAACTTTTGGTATGCTGCTGGTGGCGCTGTCAGCCTCAGCCTGGGTGCTGGCGGCAGGTATTGCGCTGGCGGGGTTGAGTACCGGTCTGACGTCGCCGCCCCTCGCTTTCGCCGTTTCACGTCAGTTTGGTGACGAAAACCGGCCCAAGGCTAACGCAACAATTAATGCCGGCACGGCGGCCGGTATTGTCTTTTCCGGCATGGCCGCCTGGCTGGCGTCAGACGCATGGCGCGAAATTTACTTTGCTTTTGTACTGGCAGGCGCAGCCGTCACTGCCTGGCTCTGGTTTGCTTTCCCGCGCGGTTTGCATGCGGCGTCCGCAAGCCCGGTATCCCTGGCTGTTCTGAAGCGTCCCGGGCTTTTTACATTATGCGTAAGCGCGTTCTTTATGGGCATCTCCAGCGCGGCTATCTGGACTTTCGGCGCCGATATTTTGCGTGATAAAGCGGGCTTTACCTCCGCCTATATCGCCTTGATTTGGGTGGCGCTGGGCATTTCCGGCCTGGCCGGGGCGCTGACCGGCATGCTGACCAACCGCGTTGGTATCAGGCCCATTCACGTTTTTTCCCTGCTGGGAATGGCTGTTGCAACGGCAGGACTTGCCATGACTTCCCTTTCTGCTGCTTATGGTTTTATCGCGGTAAGCCTGTTTGGGGCGGCTTATATCGTCTCAACCGGCGTCTATTTGATTCAGGGGACCGGACTCCTTGCCGATCGTCCCGATCTGGGGCTGGGCATTCCTTTCCTGGCTGTGGCAACAGGCCAGGCGGTTGGCAATCCGTTATTTGGCGCGTTACTCGCCTCAACCGGCTTGATGAATGCCCTTCTTGCTTTCGCGGCGACAGCCTGTATCGCCGCCTTTATCAGGCTATCACCAGAACAGCTGAGGGGAAGGGCCGCCATCCCCTAAGCGCAGCGTTGCTGAAGCCGCTGTTTTTTTCGTTAAGCAAAGCGGCGACGTAGCGTGCCGGGAAAGAAGCGTTACCGGGCGATGGGCAGGTCCGCGTATCTTGTCGTATAGGCCGGTGAAAGCAGCTCGCGCTTCACTGCCCAGGCTTTCTCCATGCCCTGACCGGCAAACCAGATTTTGCTTTTACCGCTTATTAAAAAGCGCATGTTTTTTGGAATATCTCATTTACGAAGAACCCGCATTGCAACTATTCATTCAACGGATCTTTTGGTAGCCTGATCGGCTGGAATTCTTTCCAGCCTTATTGCCGTTCTATCGGTCAAGGAGGTTCCCATGTATGTCCGTCGTAAACATCAACCTTTCTCCTCCCTCCCACGGCGTATTCGCCGTCGGCAAGTCATCAGACTTAAAAACCTTATTCATAAAGAACGTCATCGTTGCGGTGGAGTATTTTATGATGAATGTGATTTCAACAGATTTGACGATGAGCCGGGTTATATCTGGAGCTGGAGTGATATTTACTTTACTGGATTAGATCCTGCTACTTTCTGGAATGCGGAAATTATTACAGCGCAGGTGGCTTTCAGGGATGCGGTTCACGCCCGTGCATTTGATGACGCCTGGGAACGGCTCAGTGAGCCGCAACGTGAATGCGAATTTAAAATAAAAACCCGACCTGATTATAATGCCAGCGGGAAAATAGTCAGTTATACCCTGATCCCTCGCGAAGCCAGTCAATATGATGCTTTCAATGGTCTTACATTTTCTGAATATGTTAAAAAGCGTGAGCAGGAAATTAGCCGGGATGAACCTCCCCTGTTTTACCGCCGCTACGAACTTTTACCCGGCTATGCTTACGGTTCAGGGCTGCGCATGATTGTTGATGCTTCGGCGTTAAGTCAGAAAGCGATCGAAGAGGCTATTGCTGATTTTCGTTTACACGGTGAGCGTGATTTGGGTTTATCTGAATCGTTTACGCTTTGAAAAAATGCCATCCCGGCTAAAACCGGCGCATAAGATCGGATTATTTTGGCAGCAGAACATCTGCCGCGAAGAAGCGGTTGAAAATTTACCGGTGCGCAGAATTCTTTCAAAATCAAATGGATAAGAAATAGATATTTAGTCATGGTTAAAGCACAGCTTGATCTCCATCAGCGATGCATAATACTGTATATATATACAGTTTAAATTAATGGTGATTATCTTGCAGTTCTTCACGCCTACTGAGCTACGCCAGGACGTAGCATTATCTATGTTCGGCGAGCTTGTCCCGTGCGGATTCCCAAGTCCTGCACAGGATTATGTTGAGCGGCGCATTGACCTGAATGAACTGATGATTCAGCACCCGAGCGCGACCTATTTTGTGAAGTCCAGCGGTGACGCGATGATTGACGCCGGGATTTGCGAGGGCGATTTGCTGGTTGTGGATAGTTCCCGTAAGGCTGCGCATGGCAATATCGTCATTGCGGTAGTCGGGGGTGAATTCACCGTTAAGCGCCTCCAGCTACATCCGGTTGTCATGCTTAAGCCTGAAAATAGTCTTTATGCGCCAGTCATGATAGGTAGCGAAGACACTCTGGAAATTTTCGGCGTGGTAACCTACATCGTGAAATCTGCGAGCTGATTATGTTTGCCCTGTGCGATGTGAACTCTTTCTATACTTCCTGTGAAACGGTATTCCGCCCGGATCTGAAGGGGCGACCGGTAGTCGTTTTGTCAAATAATGACGGTTGCGTTATCTCGCGTTCTGCTGAAGCAAAGCCGTTGGTGACAATGGGCGAGCCGTACTTCAAACAGAGAGAACAATTCAGGCGTTATGGCGTGGCTTGCTTTAGTAGCAACTATGAACTCTACGCGGACATGTCCAGCCGGGTGATGACCACTATTGAGGCGATGTCGCCTCGCTGCGAAATGTACTCAATCGATGAGGTTTTTTGTGACATCTCTGGCGTAAGTAATTGTCGCAACCTTACAGAATTTGGGCGTGAAATCAGAGCCACGGTCTTGCAACACACTCATCTGACTGTGGGAGTCGGTATCGCACAAACAAAGACCCTGGCCAAACTGGCGAACCATGCGGCTAAACAATGGCAACGGCAGACGGGTGGCGTTATCGATCTGTCAAACGTCGAACGTCAGAGAAAGCTTATGGCGGCATTACCGGTTGATGAAGTTTGGGGCGTAGGCCGACGGATCGCGAAGAAGCTGGAGTCAATGGGGATCAAGACCGTGTTGCAGCTGGCAGACACCGATATCCGGTTTATCAGGAAACATTTCAACGTTGTGCTGGAAAGAACCGTTCGTGAACTGCGCGGCGAGCCGTGCCTTGAACTGGAAGAGTTTGTGCCGCTCAGACAAGAGATTGTCTGCTCCCGTTCCTTCGGGAGATCTGTTACAGAATACGAGGAAATGCGCCAGGCTATCTGTAGTTATGCCTCCCGGGCGGCGGAGAAGCTCCGCAGTGAACATCAATATTGTCGGTTTATCTCAGCGTTTGTCAAAACCTCACCATTCGGACTAAGCGAACCCTATTACGGCAACAGCTCATCAGTTAAGTTACTGACGCCGACACAAGATAGTCGGGATATTATTGCTGCGGCAAAGCGCTGTCTGGATGCTATCTGGCGGGATGGCCATCGTTACCAAAAAGCCGGGATCATGTTGGGCGATTTTTACAGCCAGGGGGTGGCTCAGCTTAACCTGTTCGATGAAAACGCACCGCGAAAAAATAGCCAGGAGTTGATGAGCGTATTGGATCACCTGAACGCTAAGCAAGGGCGTGGAACGCTCTATTTCGCCGGACAGGGAATACGGCAGCCATGGCAGATGAAGCGGGAAATGCTCTCGCCGAGATACACTACGCGATATGCCGATCTGCTCACTGTTAAATGATTGCTGAAAAGTATAAAAATGATTCACAGTTTTACTGAGCGCTTAATTATAAAATAGTTTTTGCTTTCGTTTTTACGCCAATACACATCTGTAATTTCGTCAAACTCCTGAGTTGCGGCCGCCCTGTAAGCTCAGCCGTTTTAGTGCCATGCACTTTTTGATATTCCCTGATTATCAGGCGGGGATTTTGTTTCTGCATGGCGCCGTATCGTGGGGCAGGGTTAAGTGCCTCCATCAGTGTCGCATTACTATTAACGTCGTATTCGTGTTCATAAAAATGATTGTGCGATATTAACGCCCGCTTCCCTGTCATATGCAGGGCGCCATCACCTCTTGTCCGTATTATCCTGCCCATTAAAAGTGGTTTTTTAGTGGTTGCTAAAAAGGAAGGCACATAATGTTAACTTTAACTGACTGAAAATAAAGCCAATTAATATAATCCGCAAAATCCCTCTTGTATGGAAAATCCACATAATGTAGTGATCGCTAAATAAGCTCATCCGCAATCAACAGGATCACATCCAATGAATCACTCTTTTGAAAACAAAATTGCAGTCGTGACAGGAGCTTCATCCGGCATTGGCCTGGCCATCGCTCAGGAGCTTACGGCGCTTGGCGCGACGGTCATCATTACCGGTCGTGACGCAGATAAGCTCACATCGGCAATCAGCACTCTGGGTCCGGACGCCAGCAAATTTCAGGTCGATGTCTCAAACCTGACTGAACTTGATGCGTTTTATGAGCATATCCACACCCGTTTTGGCCGCATTGATATTTTAATCGCCAATGCAGGCATGGGAGAGGTGGAGCCACTCGGGCAGATTACGCCGGAAAAGTTTGACCGTCAGTTCGCAACCAACGTCCGGGGTATCACATTTACCGTACAAAAAGCCTTACCGCTGATGGGGCAGGGAAGCAGCGTTGTGATTACTGGTTCAACGTCCTCCATTAACCCCGGTGCAGGGCTGAGCGTTTACGGCGCAACAAAAGCCGCCTTACGCGCCATGGTACGCAGCTGGATACTGGATATTAAAGGTGCTGGTATTCGTATCAATATTCTCAGCCCCGGCCCGGTAGATACGCAGTCTTTACGCGATTTTCTGCCGGGAAAGGCCGAAGACTTACTCCAGTCACTCAGCGAACGCAGCCCCATTGGCCGCATTGGCCGTACTGAAGAAATTGCCAAAGCGGTCGCCTTCCTTGCCAGCGACGATGCCGGGTATATCAACGGTGCGGAAATCTTTGCCGATGGCGGCGCGTCGCAGGTCTGACATCGTTCTTCCCCAGGGCCAGCGGGATGCTAGCGACGACATTGTCCTGGTTGCCTGATGCGTCCGCCGTCGTATCGATGGACTGTTCCTGACTGACGAGCGTGCAGAAAATAGTATAAGCCGTGTATGAAGTTTCCAGGCCAGTCTGAGATTCTTCGTAGCGGCTCCTTTGCCGCGCGGGCCACAACAGGATGTGGGATGCGTTTACGCTGACTGTCATAAGGGCGATTCAGGGGGGCATTGCAGCGCCGGGTATGCTGGCGCTGGTATTATTTTGGTTACGAATATTATCCCTGTTTCATCAGGAAAGCATCGTCACCTTCTCCGGGATTGTTCTTCTCTAACCGACAATTTCACTTTTTATCTGGCAAACAACTTCCAGATTATTGCCGTCAGGATCGATGATATAAGCCGCGTAATAGTGGTCGTGATAATGATGCCGTATCCCCGGTGCGCCATTATCTTTACCGCCAGCCTGCAAAGCCGCTTCCCAGAACTGGTCTACAATGATTCGCTTCTCTGCGGAAAAGGCCAGATGAACCGGCGAACCCGTTTTATCATGGTCGTGTAGCCATAGCCGTGGATATCCATCCGGACCCAGGCCATGCCGAAGCCCCCCCGTCCGGGTATTAGCTGGATTGACACTGATAACAAGGCTAAACCCCAGTGGCGCAAGCGCCTGTTCGTAGAAGCGTCGTGAAAGCTCTGCGTCGTTTACTGCAATTTCAACATGGTCGATGACTGACATCATTTTCCCCATTTGATCATTATGAATCAGGACTTATGAGCAATAACGCCGCAAAAGCCTGGCCATTCAGACGAGCAACATTTAACAGTCGGGGACGTGATAATCCAGTGACCGCTGCAGCTGAAAATCCCCGTAATGTCGTGACGACGTAATCACCCAGATCTTTCGCTTTGTCAGGCTCATACTGACGGATGTACTCCTCAATAAACCGCATGCCTGGCTTTGCAAACTGGCTGGCCAGCTCACGCGCCTGCGGGTCATCAGCACGCATGCCTTCGGCGACCAGACAACCACGCTGAGCGGAGGATTTAACGTACAGGCGGGCGGCCGTCATAAACAAATCCGCAATGGCCTCAGCAAGTGGCCGCCCGGGCGTGAGAATCTTATCCGCCGGAAGGTTGCCTTCAGCCACGTACAGCTCAAGGCATCGGGAAAATAATCCCGCTTTGCTGCCATAAGCGGCATACAGGCTGGGCGGATTAATATCCAGCACGTTTGTCAGTTCCGAGATACCAACCGCATCATATCCGCGCTTATGAAACAACGCTTTAGCAATCTGGATGCCGGACTCTCTGTCAAAAGCACGTCTGCGTGTTCTGACTTCTTTATCACTGCCTGTCATTGACGTCTTTTCCGCTCAGGGTTGAGAAATTTAGTAGGCATTCTACCTCACATTTGTAGTGACCGCTACAAATGTAGTGACGTACCCTTAAAATCAAATTATAGTGATCGCTACATAATCAGTGAGGAATGAAAGATGGGTCATACGTTAGAGAACAAAATTGCAGTCGTAACCGGAGGAAGCAGCGGTATAGGACTGGCAATCGCAAAACATCTTATTGCTGAAGGTGCACAGGTCATTATTACCGGACGTACGCAGACCACGCTGACTAAAGCGGTAGAGGCGCTGGGCGAAAAAGCACAGGGCATAGTGGCCGATGTGCGCAGTGTCGACAGCCTGGAATCGCTTTATGAAAGCGTCAGGAGAACCTGCGGGCGTATTGATGTTCTTGTGGCCAATGCGGGGGGCGGAATACACGCGCCACTGGGACAAATTCAGGAAAAGCACATTGATGAGCAGTTTGCGACCAACGTTAAAGGTGTGGTTTTCACTCTTCAGCAGGCCCTGCCTCTGCTGGGTAAAGGAGCCAGCGTCGTCATTGTAGGATCTACCGCCTCTGTCGATCCCGGTGCCAACATGAGCATTTACGGTGCCACAAAAGCGGCGGTTCGTAATATGGTCAGAAGCTGGGTCGCTGAACTCCACGGTTCGGGCATACGCATTAATATTGTCAGCCCTGGCCCGACGAACACAACATCACTGCGGGATGCATTTGGCGAGCATGCCGAAGAGGGGCTTAAATTTCTTACCGCGAAAAGTCCGTTGGGGCGTATTGGTGAGCCGGAAGAAATAGCCGCTGTCGCCGCCTTTTTGGCCAGCGATGCTTCCAGCTATGTCAACGGCATTGAGCTTTTTGCTGATGGGGGTGCGTCGCAAACCTAAGAGTAAAACAGCAAAACGCCCGGTAAAGCTAACGCCTGTGCCGGCTTGCTGAAAGCCTGACACAGACGTTAGCTGGCAAAGGCTTCTGCGTAAACAGCCTGCATGGTAACCCCCTCTGTCCGCCAGCGTTTCTGTCTGGCGGCTCTTTTTCCACCACGATATGAAGGATATTTTTGTGATCAACTCCGTCTCATTAAATGACCAGCTTTACATTGATGAATTAAAGATTCAGCGACTGCTTTCCACCTATGCCCATAACCTGGATGACGGTAAATTCACCGAAAACGGCGAACTGTTCAGACACGCTGAATTTATTGTGCTCAGCGATACCGCCTACGGGCAAAAAGACGTTGAAGCATTTTTTTTCAGGGGCGTTCAGCGCCATAAAGACGGGACGCCCCGCACATGGCACAGCGTGTCGAATGCCCTGATTACCTTTTCCTCTTCAGAGGAGGCAGCTACCTGCGTCAGTTATTTCACCGTGCACCAGGCGCTGGAAGGATTCCCGTTACAGCCGATCTGTGCCGGCCGTTATTATGACACCTTGGAAAAACATGAGAGGGAATGGCGCTTTACCTCACGTAAAGTGGTGCCGCGCCTGATGGGGGATGTGCATCTGCATGTAGGTAAGTCTGCCGACAGCTCACTGATTCAGGGGACAGACAAGTGATAACGTATCAGGCACAGGCTTGCCAGGATCAGCCTGCAACATATGCGGATTCCTGAGCTAGTGGGTGTAAATCACTATCCGTACCTTTAACCCGTAAACGTATGTGCCGCAATGTCTCAGGAGCATCTCTGGTGACTTTTATTCCTCTTCATTTTGGTATAGCCGTCAGCCAGTAATGCGAAGGTGGCCAACCCTATCGGGATATACGTTATCAGTGATGAAGGGGAGAATTTTTCACCGGGCAGAAGCAGCGACACGATAAACAGCAGCAGAGGTTCGACATAAGACAACATGCCGAACAGGGTGAAAGAGAGCGCTCTGCTGGCAAGCAGGAAACAGAGTAATGCCGATCCGCTCAGTACCCCGAGTCCGGACAGGGCCAGCCATCCGGAAACATATCCGGCGGGAAACACCGGATTGTCGGCCGCCTGTAGGGCCAGAAGAAATAGAGCAGGCGTCACAAGCAGTAAATTTTCAGCCATTATGCTGAAGAGATGAGTGCTTTTTAACCGGCGTTTGATGATGAAATAGGGCGGGTAGCCCAGCATAACGACAAGCGCCACCACAGGAAGCGCATGGACCATGAAAACATGAGCAGTTACGCCGCATGCCGTCAGAAGGACGCCGCTTTTCTGCCATGCGGTCATTTTCTCTCCGTATAAAACTCTCCCGATAACCACCATAACCAGCGGCAGCATAAAGTACCCCAGCGCCAGCGCCCGGCTTTGCCCGTTCACCGGTGCCCAGCAGAAAATGACAATCTGAAGCCCCAGCAGTGCCGCACAGATAAACGTGGCGGCAAACAGCCGCCCGCTTTTCACGACAGAACGGATGTAATGCAGAAAGAGTGTCAGCTCCTGACGTAAAGCCAGCAGCAATATCAGCAGCGGCACGGTGGTGAGAGCCCGCCATGCGGCTATCTGCCAGCCGTTGAGGGGGGAAAGGAAAACGCTGTAGTAACAGAGGACAGCAAACAGAACCGATGATAACAGAGAGAGGGTGACACCTTTATTCGCAGACATAATCTTCCTCAGGCTGGCGCATCCGCGACGTTATAACGGCAGGCAGAGATGAAATACCGGGCAGCAGGAGAGGGCTGACCGGCACGTTTTGTTAACAGAATCAGGCGGTCTGAAGTAACGTCCCTGGAATGCTCAGCGCAAACTCAGTACCAAAGACAATGGCAGGCGTCTGGAAACCCGGAAAAGCGTCACCCTTTAATACCCGCCTGGCCGCCTCAACGGCCGCCAGCGGCGTATAGGTATAGCCGTTCACCGTTTCGATAACGGCCCGGTAAATGCATCCGTCCGAACCGGTTACTTCCGCTACGGCGCGGGCGCGGTTTGCATCACGCTCAGCCTGGGTGGGGCCGTCCGGGAGCAGCGACAAATCACCTTCCGGAAAAGCATCCCCCGTGACATTAACGAACATCTCGATATCGGGAATGCCGGTTGAGTGCCAGGCCGTCACCAGATCGCCAAAGGAGAGCGGTGCGCAGGCAACGGGCCCTTCACCAAAGTCAAACCAGCCGGCCTCTGCATTCTGTTTTGTTACCAGTGAGCCGTTGACCCTTTCCAGCAAACCCGCGCCAATGATTTCACCTGCGCTGACAGCCGATCCCCGGGACATCGCACCAGCCACCTGAAGGGCGATACGCAGCCGTCTGGGCTCCTGCACCTGCCGGGCCAGCCGGACGGCCAGGCAGTCAGTTGGCACCACATCCCAGCCCACGCCCGGCAGCAGCATGCTGCCCGCCTGCGCCGCCGCGTCATCCAGCGATTCAGCCAGCCGGTAAACGTTAATCTCAGCGGTAATATCAAGATAGTGAATGCCTTGTGCAATGGCCGCATTTATCAGTGGCTTCGCGGTGCCGGCAAACGGCCCGGCGCAGTTCAGCACAACGCCAACGCCTGTCAGCCGCCGCGCCGTTTCAGCAGCGTCCTCCAGACCGAATACCCGCATACCGACATCAAGTTCAGCGGCGAGCGCGGCCAGGGACTGCGCATTTCTGCCGGCAATAATAATACTCAGGCCGGCGCTTTTAGCCTGCGAGGCAATCATGCGTCCCGTATAACCGGTGGCGCCGTAGATCAGTAATGTTTTCATGGTTGAGGGTGCTGCCAGTCTTTGTAAACAAATTCCAGGCTATAGCCATCGGGGTCGAGGACGCCAGCGGCGTAGTAGCGGGGATCGTAATGAAGCCGTGCGCCGGGCGCGCCATTGTCGGTGGCGCCGGCACCTAAAGCGGCCGACCAGGCTTCATTCACCGCAGCCTGGTTCCCGGCAACGAATCCGACGTGTACGGCTGGTGGCGCCACTTCACCTTCACGCAGCCAGAAAAAAATTCTGCCGCCAGCGCCGAATCCTTTCAAATCCGGATGCCCGGGCGGACCATCTTTACCGTCATAATCATGGCGTACGGTGATGCCCAGTGAGGCCAGGGCCGCAGTATAAAAGCGGACAGAGCGGTCAGTATCGCTGACCGTTAAAAACAGGTGATCAAGCATAAACCCTCCGGAATGGTTCAGATTTGGTAGCCGCCGGCAACCTCAATGGATTGTGCATTAATCCAGACGCTGTCATCAGAAACCAGGCCTGCAATAACTCGTCCGACATCATCCGGTTCGCCCACGCGTCCCAGCGCGGTCTGTGAGGCGAGCAGGGCCTCAAATTCATCATTCAGTCCTCCGCCCAGCGATGTACGGATAGCGCCCGGAGAGACAGCATTTGCCCGGATACGCCGGGGTCCGAACTCTTTGGCCATGTAGCGGGTCAGCACTTCCAGCCCTCCTTTAAAGGCGGCGTAGGGCGCCACACCTGCGGTGGCCACCCGCGTGGTGGCGCTGGTAACGTTGACAATGTGCCCACCATCACAGATGAGGGGCAGCAGCGTCTGGGTCAGGAAAAAAGGCCCCTTCAGGTGGACGCTAAAAAGGCTGTCGAACTCACTTTCCGTTACCGTTTCAATCGGGCTGAAGAGGCCAAATCCGGCGTTGTTGATAAGCACGTCAATATAATCCTGTCCCCAGGCGGTGCTGAGTAAATTAAGCAGGGCGTTCCGGAAAGCACCGAAGGTTTCTGTACGTGAAACATCCAGCGGCAGTGCACCGGCATGACCGCCTGAAGCTTCAATATTCTTCACGACCTTCAGAGCTGATTCAGGATGACTGTTATACGTCACAATCACCCCCATGCCTTTTGCCGCACACTGCTGCGCCACGCTGGCGCCGATCCCGCCGCTGCCGCCGGTAACAAGTACGATTTTCATAATGCCATCCCTTCTTTCTGCGATAGGAAAAGAGTAAAGCAACCCCGATCGGCCAGCCTCTGCGTTCCTGCTCGATTCTTGCCTTTTTCTGCTTTATGCTCACTGAAAACGGCGCGATGAGGAAAAATAATGACATCACAGGCCGTGCTTGATGAATTGTGCAGCCTGGCTGCACACGCCCGAAACTGGCGGACCGAGACGGGCATACCGCGCGTGGCGATGGTTCAGGGAGAGATACCGGCGCATGCGCTGGCGGCAGTATACGAACCGATGGTCAATCTGATACTGCGGGGCAGTAAATCAATGACCGTCGGGGAGCGGGTGTTCTGTTACGATCCCGCCTCTTATTTCGTCATGTCTGTGGAATTACCGGCAGTGGGCAGCGTACATCCGGCGCAATCAGGAGAGCCGTATCTGGCGGTGAGCCTGACCCTGGAGCCCGAGAGAATAATGACGCTGCTGGCGGATTTACCCCCCTCAGTTGGGGCGGTGCAGGAGGGCGCTTTTTCCGTGGCCTCCGTGACGCCTGAGCTTCTGGATGCCTGGGTAAGGATGCTCCGCCTTATGCAACATCCAGAGGATATTCCTGCGCTGGCGCCACTCTTTGAGCGGGAGATCCTTTATCACATTCTGAAAGGCCCACACGGCTGGATGTTGCGTGATATTGCCTCGCCAGGTTCAATGCTGGCGCGCATCAGTAATGCCATACACTGGATTAGGCACAACTTTACGGAAGAGTTTATCGTTGAGTCACTGGCTGAGCGTCAGGCTATGAGCGTGTCTGCTTTTCACCGGCACTTTAAATCGGTAACGGCCATGAGCCCGGTACAGTACCAGAAGCGGGTGCGGCTGCTTCACGCACGCACAAAGCTCTTATCCGGCCAGGAGAGTGTGACCGCCATAGCAATGGCGGTAGGATACCGCAGCGTCCCGCAGTTCAACCGGGAGTATGCCCGCTTTTTTGGCATGTCGCCTCTCAGGGATGCGGCAAAAATCAGAAGCAGCATTCAGACCCAATAGATTTGTCTGACTGGCGTAAACTGATTGAGCGGAGTACAGGGGATTGACCGTGCCATCTGCGGGAAAACGTTATCGCAAACAGGCTGTGGCTTTGCCGGCCCGCCTGAATGAAATGGCGATGGGGAGCAGCGATGGTGGGGAAGAGTACGTGATAAGCTCTGATTGATGTGAGGACTTCACTGACGAACATGATTGTTATTCCAGCCTTACCTGAACTCCGGGCGCGTTATTTGGATAAGTAAGTGCTTCCCGGGGATAAGCGATTGTCCAGTTGATATTATTGGTGAAGGCATCGACTGTATTATTCGGGGGAACTTAGCCTGACAGCAGTCTGACTGGATGCCATCGTTGCAGGATCGGTTTCTTAACTGTGGCACGCCACCAGAACTTATGGCGCACGGTACGCCGTGTTTTGGAATCGCCCCTTATTTCACACGGCGTTAAAGACTTGTGGGGGAAAGTTTGGGCCAAACTCACCCCGTTAAAATATCAAGTAGCATGGCCGGGGCGATAATTAATCTGAGCTGGTTCTGTTGCCAGATCGTTTGAATCAGTGGTGCCATCTCATAATTTTTTGCAACCGTTCAGGTCTGTTGGCAAAAAAATAACGTCGGTAGTTACTGTTCAAGTTGAGCCATACGATTACAGAATTTTAAAATGGTAACGTCAATCCCTTATTTTTAGATCCGCTTTTAACTAAAGAGGCTTATTCGACTTTCTCTTCAGAAATCGCTATAAATCAAATGCATTAAACGCAGGCGCTTTGCCTGCTTTTATCTGATTGATTTTAAATTATTAAATCCGTTAATTCAGGGCCATTTTTAAATTTTTTACCGCGGGATTACTCTGAAAATCCATTTTGCACGAGCGTGACTGTTAAGTAACGCTGGACATTTTTTTTGCTAAATGATGTGATTCATTTCGCTCTGAAACCTTTCTTAATACGCCGAAAATTTATTGCTATTCATTACGCCTGGAACAACACGCTGTGTGCTTTCAGGCTTTGTCTTTTCTCTGTTGAGGAAAACACGGTGTTTAAATTAAATCCTGTACTTCTGGGCCTTATTGCTGCGCAAGGCATGCTGTTCCCGGTGTTAAATGCGTCGGCAGCGATATTAAAACCCTATACGCCTGAAAGTAATGATAATAAAGCTGGCGTCTATTGCCTGTGTAACGGCAGCACCCAAACATTAAGCGGCCTGCCGCAGTTTGCGCCGGGGAAAAACGGGCTGACACGCGTTACGCTCGGTGATTTGCAGCGCACAGGCCGGATTATTGATGACAGTCTGACGGGGCAGGAACGCATCAATATCGGGCGGCAGGATTTAAACATCCTTATCCCTGATTTCGAAAATAATTCCTATTCGGTCTATCCGGTGTATGACAGTCTCGCCTTTAGTCATTTACCTGACGTAAACCTCAATACAGAGGTACCAGATTATTACGCGGTAAAAGATCGGCAATACATTGATGCCCGTGTGGCGTCGGTCAGCAACGGCACCATTAATATTGATATTGGCCAGCAGGGAGCCGCAGCCCGCTCCGTCACCAATAGCTGGTCGATGGCCGCGAAACAGAGCCAGCTGTTTACCGCCTCGAAGCGCGGACAGCTGAACTGGAACTCCGACAACCGGATTATCTTTACCGCCGCAGCGCCACCTTATAATAGCGATCGGCTGGCGTTTAACCTGGACAGCGTGGCGCGTTACACGGGCGAGTTTACCATCAACACGCTGGATGGCGGCGTCAGTACGTTTAATGTGACCAGCCTCGCCGGACTGCGTGATTACAATGACTGGTTAATCAACCAGCTCGCCAATCGCGCTATTAACCCTGAGGACTACAGCAACGCCTTTCACAAAGCCTTTACCTTGTATGAAGGCAGCGTGGCTTACCGTCTGAGTCCTGACATTTTAAAAGATGAAGTTGTGCAACCGTCAGGCGACCAGGTGGTGTTGAGCGCCGATGGCCCTGACGCCCGCGTGAAAATCTCTGCCGGTAAAACGCTGGAAGTGGTAAACAGCAGCAGCGCGGCGGTACGGGCCAGCAATGGTGCGACAGCGATCGTGGACGGCAAGCTCGCCACCACCGGACCGGCGCAGCCGGAAAGCCGGGGGCTGGAGTTGATCAACGGCAGCACCGGGATTAATAACGGCGTCATTAACGGCGGCTTTCTCAATAACGCTGACGGTGAAGACGTGGACAGCAGCACGCTGGGCTACGTTGGCAAAGCTGTAGCGGTCACCGGAGGCAGTAAATTTACCAACAACGGCGTGATCAACCTTGCCGCAGGCGATGCACCTTCCGGGTGGAGGAGCGACGCGATTTGGATCGACAAAAGTAGCGCAGTCAACCATGGCAATATCAACATTGGCGTTGCGGATGTCAGCAACGGTACCCCGGCGGTGGGCATCAGCCTCGGTGGGGAAGCCAGCTTTATCAATGCCGGAGAGGGCACGATATATATTGGCCGCTCGCCGCAAAACCGCAAACCGGACATTACACAGGATGTCGCGGTTAACCTGAGCGGCGGCGTCAGCGCTATCCGTCAGATCCTTAATGCAAGCGCCATGAATAATGGGCGCATCGTTATCGGCAGCAAAGTACAGAACGCTGTTGGCATGCGCGTCGAATCCGGCCCGAACGCGCTGGCATTGAATAACGGCACGATTGATGTCAACGGGCGGGCGCAGGCTCAGCCTGCGGAGAACATCGGCCTGCTGGCGCTCAACGCTGGCAGCGGTGGACGCGTTGGCAATACCGGTACGATCAATCTCAACGGCGATAACGGTACCGGGATCAAAGTCATCGCCACTCACGGCAACAGCGCCAGCGCCTACTCCACCGGGACGATAAACGTTAACGGCAACGCTGATGCGGCGGACGGCACAAATAATACCGCTGTCTGGGTAAGGGGTCAGGATGGCGGACGGGCGAAAGCGGAGCTGAGCGGCGCTGTCAACCTTAACGGCAACGCTGCTATCGGAGTGCGCGCAGAAGGAGATGCTACCGTCAACGTGGCGGCCGGTGCGGTGCCGCACTCGTCGGGCGGCCCGGATCAGATCGGTTTCTTTATTATTGGCCCGGACGCCAGGATCAATCTGCCCACTAATGGCCGCTATGTGACTTCAAGCCCAAATGGAACCTTGTTCCGCTTACTCGACGGTGCGGATTTTGACGCCAGAGGGATGACGCTGTCACTTAGCGCGCCAGGTGCGACCGGCGTCACCGGCAGCGGCAGGGACAGCGATATTTTCACCCACGGCGCGACGTTTACTATTGGCGCCTATGGGACGGGCGTAAAGATTGAGGGCGGCGCGCAAGGGACAATTGATGCGGCCACCAGGCTACGTCTGACCGGTGAAGGTGCCAGCGCGGCCACGGTTGACGGCGATAAGCACGATCTCCGCGGCAACGTGATTAATCCTGATATTGCCTCCGACGCCACGACCTTGCTGACGAACCATGCCTCAATTAGCGGCCTGGCGAATGCTCAGCTCGGTTTGCTGGCGCTGGCTCAGGCGCAGCTGGTTAACACCGGCGACATTACCTTAGGCGGTGAAGGCTCAACCGGTATTGCCGCGCGCTTTGGCGCAAAGGTGACCAATAACGGCGACATCAGCGTGACGCGCGGCGGCACCGGCTTGTATTCAGAAGGTTATGCCTCTCCCGACGACAATACGATTCCCACCGAGGTTACCAACAGCGGGACGCTCAACGTCTACGGTACACCGGGCAGCACCCAGCCGCCGACCTACGGGACGGTAGCGACCGGGGCCCGGGCTATTATCAACCAAAACGGCATAATCAATCTCTACGGGGACAATGCTGTCGGCGGGCTCGTCGCCAGTGATGCAACGATCAATACTGGCTCCGCCAGCAGCGTGGTATTCCACAATGATAATCAGACGGGTTATCAGGTGAGGGGGACGGACAGCATTATTTTTGGCAGCGGCGGCAACACGAACGTCAATACCAGCGGATCTACGCTCTACCAGCTCAGTAACGGCGGCGACTTTTATGCGCTGGCACCGGCCACGGTGACGCTGGACGGTGCCAACAGCACCGGGGTTTCGGTCTCCGGTGAGGGCTCGCTTATCTATCGTTCCGATGTTTTTAACGTTAACGGCAGCGGCGCAGCGGCAATACGCGTTTATGACCTTGGGGAAGCGATAATCACCAGCGCTATTACGCTCAATGGGGACAATACCTTGGGCGCGGTGAGCGCAGGCGATCGGGCAACTATCTATGCCGCTTCTCAAATTACCGGCAATGGCAGCAATATCGCGGCGTTTGATGTCAGCTACAACGCCGCAATATTTAATCAGTATCAGGGCGTGGTGGAGTTAACCGGCCCCAACAGCACTGGCGCTCGCGTGCATGACAGCGGCACCTTCATCAACTACGGCAGCGTGCATGTAGCGTCCGGAACAGGTATCGATGTCACCAGCGGTAATGGCTATTACAATCCGGTAGACAGCCATCTACGCGTTGACGACGGTATCGCGGCGCTGCGCGTCGGGAGCGACGCCGGCCTCCAGGTTTACGGCGACGGCCAGGGTTACAGCACGCTGAGCGCCAGCGGCAGCGCTGATGGCTTGCTGCTCGATAGCGGGGCGCAGTGGTTTGAGGCCAACGACGTGACTCTCGGCGCTTACGGCAGCGGTAATGCAATCAACAACCGTGCTGAAACTGACGGCATCATGCTGCAAAACGTCCGGCTTGAAACGGGACGCGGTGCCGGTATCCGTTCGGCTGTTTCGTTCGATGCTGGAGGCAGCGCACAGATTTATGTCGGCGGCGGCGGGACCGGTTATCTGTTCGCCCATGAAGATGGATCGACGACCAGTAACGATCTGTTGATCGGCGAAGGATATTCCATCGTGGTTCCCGGCGAAGGCACCGGCGTGCGTGCCAATACTACCGGCAGGGTGATTGCTCGCGGCACCATCGATATCCAGTCAGCCAGTGGCGGTTCGGCGATTGTCACCAGCACGGCCAGCCAGGTCATTAACCAGGGTACGATCGCTTCACAAAGCGTGGTGGCGCCTATTATCGATCTGCGCGGCGGCGAGTCGGTGTTTATTAATGAAGGAACGATTACTGCGCCGAATCCAGAAACCGTGGTGGTCGCTGGCGGCGCGACCAGTGACGTTATTGCGCTGCTGGACGGGAAAGCGGTCGGTGATGTGAATACCGGTAATGGCAACGATTCACTGCTCGTCTCCGGCGGTACGCTGGATGGCAGCCTGACGATGGGCAACGGCACGAATGTCGCCACGATGCAAAAGGTAAGCCTGGCGAATACACGCCATATCACCACGAATAACGGGGCCGGCAGTATACTGAATCTGAGTGACATTACGGCGCGCGGCGGTTCGTTCGCCAGTGACGATCTGCGCAAAGGCACCAACCTTGGCGCCGGCTGGAGCACGCTGAATTTCTACAGCACAATGTGGACGCTAACGGACCATATCAAACTGGCGCACAGTACTATTAACGTTGACGGCAACTCGACGCTGTTCGCGGGTAATGGCGTCAATCCGCTGTTGCAGGGTGCGACAAATGACTCACTCGTGGTAAATAATGCCGGGACGCTGGATCTGACCAACGGCGGCAGTGCGGCGAATGATTCGCTGACCATTAATGGAGATCTGGCGTCGGCGCAGGGTCATCTCCGGCTCAATTCCGCCGCGACGCAAAGTGACATACTGCGTGTTAACGGCAACGTCAGCGGCACCACGCTCATTGAGGATTCCCTGACCGGCAGCCCGTTAATGGACGGCAATCGCGACGGCGTCATTGCCGCGACGGAAGGCGTTTCTCTGGCGCAGGTTTCCGGCAATGCCAGCGCGGGCAGCTTTGCTTTGCAGCGGGGTTATGTAGCATCAGGACCCTGGCAATACAGCCTGTACAGCTTTGCGCCCGGCAGCAGCGACGCCAGCCAGCGGCAGCTGAGCGGCAGCGGGGATGATTTCTGGGATTACCGTCTTGCTAACGCCTTTGTGTGCGAAGCCGGTTCGCTGTGCCAGCCGCAAACAGGCAGCGGCCGGGCGGCAGTACGTCCGGCCGTAACGCCACAGGTGCCTTCTTACCTTTCCACCCCCGTTGGCATGGCCTATTACCAGCTGGCGACCACCGACGATCTCCATAAGCGCCTTGGTGAATTACGCCACCAGCAGGGGATGTCTGATGCACCCGACGGCGAGATGTTTATTCGCTATCTGGGTTCGAATCTGAAATATCAGAGCGATCGGGGACTCAGCGATTACGGTTATGACTTCGATCTCGACTATAGCGCGGTGCAGCTGGGCGGCAACCTGTTACGCCTGGAGGGCGCGCAAGAGAGTTTGCGCGGCGGCATTGCCTATACGCGAGGCAATACGCGTATTCGTCCGCACGCCGCCGACGGCTACAGCTCAACCGCTTTTGATAGTGACAGCCTGGCGCTGTACGGCACCTGGCAGCGCACCAGCGGCCTCTATGTGGATGGCTCGCTGGCGTGGAACTGGCATCGGGGTGAAACCGACATTGCCCGCCAGAAAGAGGTGGCCTCACCGAAGGGGAACGGCTGGACCGCGTCGCTGGAGTCGGGCTATCCGTTTGAGTTCGGTAATGGATTACGCATTGAGCCGCAGGCGCAGCTGACCTATTTGCGGGTAAACATGGATAGCTTCACCGACCGCGATCGTACCTTTGTGTCGTATGAAAATTATGATCAAACAATTGGCCGGCTCGGCGCGCGTATGGATCACACATGGCAGGATGAAAGTCTGCGTCAGTATACGCCCTACATCCGCACCAACTATTACCACAGTTGGGGAGGCGCGGCGAAAACAAAAGTAGGCGCAGCCGACAGTGATATCAGCCAGACATTTGCCAGCGGCAAACTCGGTCAGATGTGGGATATCGGTGTGGGTGGCACCACGACGTTCAGGAATGCGGTTTCACTCTATGCCGAAGCGGATTACCGCAAAGAGATCGACGGAAACGGGGCTAAAGGCTGGCACTATAACGCAGGTGTTCGCTGGTCATTTTAACTATGAGGCGCGGGCGTGGTCCGCGCCTTTTAGTGGCTGACGGCAGATGGCCGCTTCTCCCATGTACCGCGCAATATAAACCTTTCACTCGCCAGTAAACGTAGGGGGAAAAATCACCCCTTACGCTATAAAACCGCTCATCCTGAGCGGGACTGGGAAAGCCACAGGGCATATGTTCAATAAAAAGCGGCAGCGACAACGCTTTGCCAATATCCTGGGGCGAATAAGCTGCTTAATGATTATTGTTTGTTATTTTGCTGTATTTATATGCAGTATCTTTGCGCCTTCTGCGCGATCAAACCCTTTAGCCGCTATTTCCAGCAATCTACTGATATAAAACTCTATTTTCTGCGAAAGCATACGCATAAACGAATGTTTATTGCGCGTTCTGACAGGGCCGTTGTCTCTTCAGGAACAAAGCACCAGCCGAATTTATGGCAACGTTCTATGCTTTATAAACGCAAACTGTCAGAAATACAGGAGTAAAATATGAGTAAAGAAAATCGCGTATCCTCCTCCCTTAATCAGACCGATTCAGAAAATTATCCGGTTCCTCCTTTTGAGCATCAGAAGCAACCTTTCCCCGGCCTTGCTTGCAAAATGACGCCTCGTCCCGATCATGGCGAAACCTCCTACAAGGGAAGTGGCCGCCTGCAAGGGCGCAAAGCGCTGATCACCGGCGGCGATTCAGGAATTGGCCGCGCTGTTGCCATCGCCTATGCCCGGGAAGGGGCCGATGTTGCCATCAACTACCTGCCCGCTGAAGAGGAAGATGCAAAGGAAGTTATCGCACTAATCCGCGCCGAAGGGCGTAAAGCCGTGGCGCTACCTGGCGATATCCGCGAAGAGGCCTTTTGCCAGACGCTGGTGAAAGAGGCAGCCGAAGCGCTGGGCGGCCTGGATCTGCTGGTCAACAATGCCGGGCGGCAGCAGTACAGTGAATCGATCCGGGATTTAACAACCGAATCTTTTGACGCCACGTTCAAAACTAACGTGTATGCCATGTTCTGGATAACCAAAGCCGCCGTGGACTATCTGCCGCGCGGCGCCTCCATTATTAACACCTCTTCCGTTCAGGCGGACAAGCCCAGCGATATCCTGCTGGATTATGCCCAGACGAAAGCCGCTATCACCGCATTTACTAAATCGCTGGCGAAGCAGCTTGGCCCGGACGGTATCCGCGTCAACGCCGTCGCACCGGGACCTTACTGGACCGTTCTACAGTGCTGTGGCGGCCAGCCGCAGGAAAAAATCGAACAGTTTGGCGCTTCCGCTCCGCTGGGAAGGCCGGGGCAGCCAGCCGAAATAGCGCCGCTTTACGTGACGCTCGCCTCTCAGGAAAACAGTTACGCCTCGGGCCAGGTCTGGTGCTCCGACGGCGGCACCGGCACGTTGTAATACCTCACCCCGCAATGGAATCTGATATCTGGAGGAGTTAAAACGATGAAAGCGCTTACCTATCATGGACCCCACAAAGTCAGTGTGGACACTATGCCCGATCCGTCCCTCGAAGCGGCGGATGACATTATTCTGCGGGTCACGGCCACCGCCATCTGCGGCTCCGATCTGCATCTTTATCATGGCAAGATCCCCGGTACTCACCATGGCGATATCTTTGGCCATGAGTTCATGGGGGAAGTGGTGGAAACCGGGCGGGATGTTACCGCCGTCGCGAAAGGCGATCGCGTGGTCATTCCTTTTGTGATCGCCTGCGGTGACTGTTTTTTCTGCCACCTTCACCAGTATGCGGCCTGTGAAAACACCAACAGCGGCAAAGGTGCCGCGCTCAACCGTAAGAATATCACGCCGCCCGCCGCGCTTTTCGGCTACAGCGATCTGTACGGCGGTATTCCCGGCGGGCAGGCGGAGTATGTCCGCGTGCCGAAAGCCAACACCGGGCCGTTTAAAGTGCCTGATACCTTATCGGATGAAAAAGTGCTGTTCCTGTCGGACATTCTGCCGACGGCCTGGCAGGCGGTGAAAAACGCCGAAATCAAGCCCGGATCGAGCGTGGCTATTTATGGCGCGGGACCGGTTGGCTTGCTCAGCGCAGCCTGTGCCCGCCTGGAGGGCGCGGAACAGATATTTATGATCGATCATAACGACTATCGGCTGGCCTTTGCCCATGAGCGCTACGGCGTGATCCCCATTAACTTTGATAAAAATGACGATCCGGCCGCCTGGATCATTGAAAACAGCGCCGGCCATCGCGGCGTTGATGCCGTCATTGATGCGGTGGGGTTTGAGGCGAAAGGCAGCCTGACGGAAACCGTACTGACCACCCTGAAAATTGAGGGAAGCAGCGGTAAGGTACTCCGGCAGTGCATCGCGGCGGTCAGGCGGGGCGGCGTGGTCAGCGTACCGGGCGTCTATGCCGGCTTTATTCATAGCTTTATGTTCGGTGATGCATTTGATAAGGGGCTGACGTTTAAAATGGGGCAAACTCACGTTCACGCTTTTCTGCCCGATTTGCTGTCGCTGATCGAAAAAGGGCATCTGAAGCCTGAAGAGATTGTCACGCACCATATGCCGCTGGAAGAAGCTGCCCGCGGCTATGAGATTTTTGAAAAACGTCAGGAAGAGTGCCGCAAGGTGATTCTGGTGCCGGGAATGGGCACCGACAGAGCCACCATCTGAGGTACAACGGTGTGGGAGCGGGCCGATGCGGTTTATAAGCAGATGCCCGTTCCGCAGCAGGAGATAAAAAACGTCAGCGGTAGCCTTTACAAAATAATATATTTTTACATTCAGCCATAAGTAAAAAGATTATTATTCGCTTACATTATTTTAACGCTATCAGATGTTCGTGCTGCATTAAAAATGTAGCTCTCTCAGAAGGTTAGTCAGTGGCGGAATTTGATAGGTATTTTTTATCAACTATTTCTTGAAACCAGGAGGTATGTTGCTAGAGTTATTCATGCACGACGTTACTGAGGGCCTTATATAGTGAATCTGCCAGCGCGATGACAATTATTTGTCAAAGAGTTAGCAGATAACGGGGACCCGGTAAAAATTCAAACACGAAGAGGAAGATAATATGACTCAGCATCGTGGTAATTCCGGCAACTTCGCCGAGGATCGTGAAAAAGCATCTGAAGCAGGTAAGAAAGGCGGACAGAGTAGCGGCGGTAACTTCAAGAATGACCGTGAAAAAGCGTCTGAAGCGGGTAAAAAAGGCGGACAGAATAGCCGCCGTGATTAAGACCTGTTAAGTGCTGTCCGGTACGATAGTACCGGCATAAAACCCACTTTCGTTTCAGGAAGTGGGTTTTTTTGAGAACATAATAATTCCCCCCTGAAGGGAAAAGATCCAGGGTTTATTCTTGTAGGTGGGTTTCATTCTGAGTTAAATAATATCTGCATTATTATTAAATCCCTGCTCATTTACCTTTCAGTAACAAAAAACCTCCATACGAATTAGCCAGAATAACCCTCTCGCTTACTTCCCCTGCCTGGTTTTTCTTCTGGAATTTCATTAAGACTAATCTCAATATGGCTTTTTTTTTTGGTGTCGTCTCTGGAAATAGAAGCAATAGCTTCTATGCTTAACAGGTTAATAAGACTTTTATCGTTTACCTGATTCGTAATTTTTGTCTGTTTCAAAACGGAGAGAATGATGACTATCAAGACCCTGGAAGACCTGTTTATCCACGACTTATCCGATATCTATAGTGCAGAAAAGCAGATCACCCGTGCGCTGCCTAAGATGGCCCGCGCCGCTACCGATGAAAAACTGGTCGCGGCTTTTAAACAGCACCTTGAAGAGACGCAGGGACAGATCGAGCGTCTGGACCAGCTGGTTGAAAAGACCGAGGGCGTACGCATCAAACGCATGAAGTGCCACGCGCTGGAAGGTTTGGTCGAAGAAGCCCAGGAAATCATTGATTCAGTGGAGGCCGGTCCGGTCAGGGATGCAGGGTTAATTGGTGCTGCGCAGAAGGTAGAGCACTATGAAATTGCAACCTACGGCACGTTGCGCGCTATGGCCGCCAGACTCGGCTATACGGAAGCGGAAAAACTGCTGACCGAGACGCTCAATGAAGAAAAAACAACGGATGAAAAACTGACCGTCATTGCAGAACAGCAGTAATTGAGCAGACGGTAGGGCAACCATAACGTGAGAGGTGCATCATGACGAATGAAGAACACTATCTTGACTGGGTAAAAGACGCCCACGCAATGGAAAAGCAGGCAGAAAGCATGCTGGAAAAAATGGCAGGTAGGCTTGAGCACTACCCCGATCTGAAAGCCCGCATTGAGCAGCATATCGAGGAAACGCGTCAGCAGCAGGCGATGGTGCAGTCCGTTATTGACAGGTACGACACCTCAAGTTCCACGATTAAAGATGCGATGGGCAAGCTGTCGGCGATGGGTCAGGCGATGGGCGGCATGATGGCTGATGATGAGGTGGTTAAAGGCGCCATGAGTGGTTATGTCTTCGAGAACCTCGAAATCGCCAGCTATACCTCATTGATCGCTGCGGCCGAAGTGGTCGGTGACCAGGAAGGCGCGCGCATTTTTGCACAAATCCGTGAACAGGAAGTCGCCATGGCTGACTGGTGCCTGAAACATTTGCCGGACGTCACCGAGCAGTTTTTGGTGCGATCTGCCGCGCCAGGTGTGGAAGCAAAAAAATAATTCGCAGCACCAGCGAAAGGCCTGCCTGAGGGCAGGCCAGCAGGATATTTTATAAAAACCGGAGTGAGCTATGTTTAAACACGTAAAACAATTGCAATACACCGTACGGGTTGCCGGGCCAAATCCAGGATTGGCAAACTTGCTGCTTGAGCAGTTTGGCGGACCGCAGGGCGAACTGGCCGCCGCCTGCCGCTATTTTACCCAGGGGCTGGGAGATGACGATCCAGGCCGCAGAGATATGCTGATGGATATCGCCACTGAAGAACTGAGCCACCTTGAAATCATTGGATCGCTGGTCGGCATGTTGAACAAGGGCGCAAAAGGCGATCTGGCTGAGGGTACTGAAAAGGAAGGTGAGCTGTACCGTAATATCACCGGAAACGGTAACGACAGCCATCTGACCTCGCTGTTATATGGCGGCGGACCTGCACTGACTAACTCAGGCGGCGTGCCATGGACCGCGGCCTATATTGATACCATTGGCGAAGTGACGGCAGATTTGCGCTCCAATATCGCTGCTGAAGCAAGAGCAAAAATCCTTTATGAACGCCTGATCAATATGACGGACGACCCGGGCGTAAAAGATGCGCTGGGCTTTCTCATGACGCGAGAAGTCGCGCACCAGATTTCGTTTGAAAAAGCGCTCTATTCTATCCGTAATAACTTCCCGCCAGGAAAACTGCCGCCGATTGAGCAGTACGCCAATAACTACTACAACATGTCTGAAGGTGGAGAGGTCCGCGGTAGCTGGAACTCCGATGAAAACTTCAACTATATCGCTAATCCTTCCCCGGCTGTGGATGGCGGCGACGGAATGGCAAGCGTGCAGCTCCCCGCGGAGCAACAGGCTAACCTGGACAGTATGATTAAACGTACAGCTTCCGATCCTTCGGTCAACCCGGTCACCGGTACCGATATCGGCTCCGTTCCACCGATTGAAAATGATTCGGCACCCGCCAAAAAATCCTGATATTACCGTGACGGCCTGCGGGCCGTCTTTCTATTTCAAAGAGATTATTTACATGTACAGCCTGTTAAAAAGTCTGTTCAGCAGCCCTGAGCGTCTTTTAAGTGTAATGTCACGAAGAGATATGCAGGAGGAGAAAGATGATGGCGAACGCATCCTGATCGATGAAGATGGCGGCGCTTCCGTAAATATATGCAGTCCGGAAGTCCACGAGGACTTTGCGCGTCACGTCGAGACGCTAAGGCATGCAGGCAACGTCTCTTCTTTAAACTCAGCAGGGAGAAGAACAGCGGTTGAGCAGGATGTCCTCAAAAAGTACTCGGGTAAATAAGCAAAAAGCCGCGTTTATCGGCAGAATCGGGTTTAGCAGGGATAGCGAGGGCAGGCAGCGTCGCAGGAAAAAGCGGGCGTTATCTCCTCAGCGCAATACGATTATTAAAGTGCCAGACTGTATGTATGTTCAGCTGCCATGGGAGTCTGTGTGCACGGCCAGAAAGAGGATTATTTACCCGCTATCCACGCAGTAATAGGTCGCGCCGTTTCGGAGCTGATTGAAGCAGGGGAACCGCTGGGTAAGCAAAACATACTTATCATGTTGCAGGTTCACAGCGCGCAATCGACGCAGAAAGGAAAGAAAATCATCTACCAGATGGCTTTTCGTAAGTTGCTTGAAGAGGCCCGGTAAGGCCTGCGCAGGGAGAGAGCATCACGTTTTATCGTCATTACCTTCCGCTACCCGCTTTTAAACCACCGTTCTTCCTGTCCTCTCTTCAGCCATTGCCACTCTGGGTGCTATCGGATACAGACAGTAGTCATAAGGCTCAGAACGGCGTAGGGCAACCCTCGCTCAGTGTTTCTTGGCGCCGTCAGGCGGACCTTCGCTCGTAAAAAGATGGGTAATGTTATCGCGGCCACGGACGCGATGCATAACAGGTTTTGGCGGTGCCGGCCGGTTGTTTCTCACTTCCGCGATGGCAAGTTGGCAGGCACGTTGTTTGGCAGGGACTTTTTCGACAGCGGCCATTTGCTGCAATTGTTGTATCAGCGACGCGTTACTGACAGGTGCGTCCCCCCGGAGGAGGGCAAGAATCGCTTCACCAAATATAATATCGGTCAATATATCTTCATCTTTTTGATACATACCTACATCTCTGAATCAGTTATTCAGGCACATTTCCATAAAACCTTAGCCGTTGAGTATAATCCCTTTCAGGCATCCGATGGTCAGCATGACCGGAAAGAGAGAGGTCAGGGGGGTTACGGTAAACTCACCCGAAGAAAGAATAAATGCTGGATAAGCGTTTAGCGGGTAGAACGTTTAATCAGCCCGGCCAAACAGCATGCCGATCAACGCCTGATAATGCTTTTCCTGTTCTGCTGAGGTGGAAAGCTCAAGGCGCTTAAGCAGTTTGGTGCAGATGGCTTTACGCGTAATTTGCCCGTCGGATCGCAGAATCTCTACGACGATTTGCCCCAGCGTCTCCTGCTGGGAAGGAAGCGCCGCGTCATTGAAGTAACGGCTGATATCGTTCTCTGCTTTCGGGTTAGAGCCGTCCTGACGCATATATCTGCCTTGAGTTGTTAAGAAAAAGTGATTTGCGCTAAAGTTATACAGGAATTCATAACTTGTACAGTAATAGTGGATTTTTAAAGAAGTAAGGTTTTTGCAAAAAGTGCTAAGTCTTATTATTCAATAAATTATATTGAAAAGAATGGCTTTTTTTTGCAGTGATAAGGGCAGAACAGTCATTTTTAGCAGAAGAATCTGAGCGGAAAAACGCAGGGGAGCAGGACAGAAAGGCCGGCGAAACGCTGACCAGCGGTGTGGGTTGCCCGCTGGCCTGATTTTATCGTCGGCTAGCGCGATGGCCGCCGGGAAGCAGGATCGGCCAGGCTGACCGTAGCGACGCGCCGATCCGCCTGCGAAGTTAACGCCTCCAGCCAGTCGGGGCGGCTATCCGAATGCCACCCCTTACTGAAGGTCTGCAACCATTTTCTGGCCTGCCAGATACCGAGGAGGCGCTCGTCATCCTGCTCATCGTCGGCCATAATGTGTAATTGTTCGATAAGCGATAGCAGGGTAATATCCTGATGGCTGAAAATAAGATTTAATGTCGCCTCGCCAATCATAACCTGCTGATTATTTTCCTGATAAAATATAGTCAATTGAGACCTCCGTAATGTTCATCAAAAAGAAATCTCACGTTTGCACTAATAAGCATAAGACAGATATATGATTCCGGTGTCTTTTTTTAAAAATATTTATAGGTGAAAATATAAGCATATTAGAAGGCTTTTTAATCTAACTTGCTGTATTTTAATAATAAAGATAAGAGGTGTTAAAGGGTTTATGTCGGGGGTGGCGTTATAATTATGAATGTTTCCAGGTGTTAATATGTTTCTCCTGAAATAATTATTTAGACATAAGAATTAACTTAAAAAAAATAAAAAGCGCATGCGACTCGGTCATTCTTGCAATTATTATTCTTAACATGATTTTTTCCGCCTGGCTGTCTGTCATAGGGCAACCTTCCTGCCCCGCTTATGCCTTCCCAGCAGGACGGGAAAAATTTTTATGCAGAAAAATAGAGAAATCGGGTCAATTAGCTGGAAAGCCCGGAAAGGGTGTTCCAGGCTTATCAGGGTAACGTTAATAATATGAAGGAGGATGAATGAACGAATCTTATATGAACTGTCTGGAAGCCTGCTATCGCTGTGCGGCCGCCTGTGACCACTGCGCCGCTTCCTGCCTGCAGGAAGATAACATAGGTATGATGCGTGAATGCATACGTCTGGATACTCAGTGCGCCAGCCTTTGCCGGCTTGCCGCGCAGTTTATGGCGCTGGAAAGTGAATCAGCACCCGCACTTTGCAGGCTTTGTGCTGAGCTTTGCCAGAAATGTGGTGATGAATGCGCGAAGCATCAGCACGATCACTGCCAGAAATGCGCAGCGGCATGCCACGCCTGTGCCGATGCGTGCCGTAAAATGGCCGCCTGATCGGACAGCACGGGGAGGGAGAAGTTATATGCCCGCTTTGTGCCGGACTTAACTGTTTAGCGGGGCTGTGCCGCCGCAGATGTTCTTCAAACTAAAGATAAGCATTTGCAGGGTTGCCAAAAAAATCGGGGTGAGAGAGAAAACGGGTAGCGGCTCCTCTCGTTGCCTTAACGGGAAATCAGCAGGTATATCCTCTGTTGCAGACAGAGAAAAATATCGCGCCTGTTAGTGGAATTCCCGCTCCGGTAAACATTGAAAAGTGATACAACGCTTTCTCTCTGCCGCTAACATAGCAATATCGA
The DNA here is from genome assembly GCA_050410775.1 of Pantoea sp. FN060301. Taxonomy (GTDB): domain Bacteria; phylum Pseudomonadota; class Gammaproteobacteria; order Enterobacterales; family Enterobacteriaceae; genus Erwinia. The sequence goes on along the minus strand of CP191229.1, from coordinate 2,375,250 downwards.
TTGTTCGGCAGCATAGTCAGTCACAGTCCTCCGGCAGCTGCAGCGGCAGGATAAAAGAGAGCAATATCACGCCGTCCGGAGCGTGAATGATTTTCGCCATCGTCCACTAAAAGAAGACAAGCCTGCTTCCGGCCCTAGCCTGGAAAGGAACGTTACAGGTGAATGTTTTACATCCCGGCCTTTATGCATCCACATAAATTTCACCGTCGGTAGTAAGCGAAAATAATAAGAAAGACAGGGTAGCTTTCTCCGTATTGAATGAGGTTTCTTTCAGTAAGGGAGAAGGGGGTGTATGGGGGCTTTATTGCTCTGCCGAGGCGTTGACTATAATTACCTGCTAAAGCGAATTGACGCCATTTAGCGAGGAAACCTGCATGAAAATACATCATATCAACTGCGGCTGTATGTGCCCTGTTGGCGGAGCGCTTTATGATGGGTTCAGCGCGGGGCTAAAAGCGAAGCTGACCTGTCACTGCCTGCTGGTTGAGACCGACCATGACGGCCTGGTGCTGGTGGACACCGGCTTTGGCCATCAGGATATGCAAACCCCCGCCAGGACGTTATCGACTTTCTTTCGGGCTATCAACAATATTCAGCGAAAAGCATCGTTAACCGCCTTGTCACAAATTCAGGCGCTCGGCTTTAAGGCCGAAGATGTGCGGCACATCATTCTTACCCACCTCGATTTCGATCATGCCGGCGGCATCAGTGATTTTCCTCATGCCCGGGTGCATCTGATGGAGGAGGAGATAAACACCGCCCAGCGGCGGCACAGCTGGCTGGCAACGCAGCGCTACCGTCCTGCTCAGTGGGGCGGTACGTCGGGATGGCAGGGCTACCGGGCGGCTGGAGAGCGGTGGTTCGGCTTTGAGGCGGTCAATCAGCTGGCCGGTCTGCCGCCGGAAATCCTGATGATACCCCTTGCAGGGCATACGACAGGCCATGCCGGCATTGCTATACGCACCGACAACGGCTGGACTTTACATGGTGGTGATGCCTGGTTCTATCGCGGAGAGATGCATCAGGCGCAGCGGCACTGCACGCCAGGCCTGCGGTTTTATCAGTGGTTTATGGCTGAGGACAATAAAGCGCGCCGTATTAACCAACAGAAGCTCAGAGAGCTTTCCTGCACTCATTCTCAAGAGCTGACGTTATTTTGCAGTCATGATGCGCTGGAGTTTGAACGGCTTGCTGCGCTCCAGTCATCTACCGGTCATTAAACGCCTGTTAACCGAAAGCCCGTGAAGCAATATGCACATGCGGAATATTTTCTTCTGTGAGATATATCATCCGCTGGCATAGCACGATCGGGCATAGGCATTGCCAGATATAGTAACCAGAGCCTTAAAAAGTTATGTATTATCTTTAAATAACAAAGGATTGTTTAAATCCGACGCAAATAAAAGTAGAGCGTAATGAAATCCCTGTAGGGATGCGGGGCTGAAGCGAAGCGCTGAAAATTAAATCCTTTATTACACAACAATATAACTTTTCTTACAGAAACAGCGAGCGTAATCCTGCTGCTTTAATGGCGCAAATAGTGCCCCCTGACTACAATTATTCAGGCATCACGGCTGCAGATGGCGGGGAAATTACTTTTCAACAACCTGTGCTATCGGCGGAAGAAATTAAACACGAATAGGAAGTTTTTATGACTCAGCATCGTGGTAATTCCGGCAACTTTGCCGACGATCGTGAAAAAGCATCAGAAGCCGGTAAAAAAGGCGGCAAAAGCAGCGGTAGCGGAAGCGGCGGCGGTAATTTCAAAAACGATCCTGAAAAAGCCTCAGAAGCGGGCAAGAAAGGTGGAAAGTCCAGCGGTCGTAGCTAAAGCGGACAGGCAGCTTTAACCAGCGTGCTCACAGCCCGCCACTTTTAACGAGAGTGGCGGGCTTTTTATTGTGTAGCGCATATATTGCCTGACCAGAGAAGCCAGCTTAAAACAACTCTGTGAATATTTTAAAACGCAGCGAATGGGATCCTGAAATACAGGGTGCATAATAATCCTGATGCCTTAATTTTTACCAGGGCAGGAGAGGATTTTAGCGTGAAAGACGTGGCTGACAGCGGGCAAGGGTTTTCAAAAGCGACAAAAAAACCCGCCTGGGCGGGTTTTTATTTATTACCTTCACTTAACTGCTCAGGCTGATGCCGTCATCGCTGTCGTAAGCGGGGTAACAGATGTTATCCCTTACAGGGCAACAACATTGGCAGCTGAAGGGCCTTTGGCACCATTTTCAATGGTAAACTCAACGCTCTGGCCTTCGTCCAGGGTTTTATAATCAGAACCCTGAATAGCAGAGAAGTGAACGAACACATCTTTGCTGCCGTCCTGAGGCGCGATAAAACCAAAACCTTTACCCGCATCAAACCATTTTACTAAACCAGTCATTTTACCAGACATAGATACTTCCTTAATTTTGAGCCACGTAAGCGGCAGAGATGGCCTGTACAGCAGATCGTAACTTATTGGGCACTTAGGAGGAGACTCACGAAGAAGGGGTATCTTTGGATAACGCTTGAACTGAGGACTGCTTTACTAAAACTGCTTTCATAAGGTCTGTCTTCCAAACCGATGACGCTATTTAGTCATGGCGGCACCGGTTTGGCAAGCTTTATCTCAAGATAATTATCTGAGCATCTTTTTTTTGGCGCTATTTTTTACTGCACGCCAGCGGCCCGCAGCAGCGCCGTCACCGCGCAGGCGCTGAGGATCACCAGGATAAGCGGCGCTTTTCGCCAGGCAAGCAGGGCCGCAAAAAGCACGCCGCCCAGCCGGGCGAATCCAGCGAAGTGCTGGTTTTCAAATAGCGCTGCGGTCGCCGCCACGGAAAACAGGAGCAGGGTGGCGGCATCGGTTAACAGCAGCTGCGTACGTGTGGAGAGCGGCAGACGAGTGCCAAGGCGGTAACCCGCGAACCGCATGGCAAAAGTGCCCGCGGCCAGCAGAGCGATGCCCGTTACGATCGATAAAGTGTGCGTCATCTTTTATGCTTCCAGATCAGGAGTCCGCAGAGGGCAAACAACACCGGTAAACCGGCGGGGACAATGGGGGCCGCGATCAGTGCCAGCAGTGAACCTGCCAGCGCAGGCAGCCGGGTCCGGCGCAGCCTCAATGCCGGAAACGTGAGGGCCATCAGGATTGCCGGGAAAACCGCGTCGAGGCCAATCGCCCTGATATCAGGAATAAGTTTACCGAGCGATGCACCCAGCATGACGCTCAGCGGCCAGCTGAGACCAATCCCTAGCCCGCAAAGCCAGTAGGCGGCAATACGGGTTGCTGGCGTGGGCTGTGAGAGGCCGAAAACCACGCTTTCATCGTTCATCACGTGACAGCCGATGAGGCTGGCAGCCCGTTTGCCGACAAGATCTTTCACCGCAATGCCAAAGGGTAAATGGCGGGCATTGACCAGCAGCCCGGCCGCAGCGGCCGTCAACGGGCTGCCGCCGCCAGCGACGATACCAATAAACATAAATTCGGAGGCGCCGGCCAGCACCAGCGTAGACAACGCCAGCGGAACCCACAGCGGAAAGCCATCGGCGGCGGCCAGCGAGCCATAGGAGAGACCTACCACGGCGTCCGCCAGACAGACCAGGATGATCGCTTTGATTACGCCCCCGTCAAGCGGCGCCACATATTTCTTCCACATCGCCTTCTTCTCATAAAGAACGAAAAGTCATTATAATGAACAAAACCGGTTCGTTTTACAAACAGAACGATCGTTCATTATAACAAGCTGGAGTGTCCGTGACGCCAATCACCCTTATTGCCCAATCTTTAACCCGGGAACGTCAGCGCACCGGTATGTCGCTGGGTGAAGTGGCCCGCCGCGCAGGAATCGCTAAATCCACCCTTTCGCAGCTGGAAGCGGGTAACGGTAATCCTAGTCTGGAAACACTATGGTCACTTTGCGTAGCGCTTAATATTCCTTTTGCCCGGCTGATGGAGCCGGAAATCAGTAAGATGCAGGTGATCCGCCGCGGAGAAGGACCCTCGGTGACGGCGGAGCAGGCTGATTATCAGGCTATTCTGCTGGCGACCTGTCCGCCCGGCGCCCGTCGCGATATTTATCTTCTTACCACGCAGCCTGGGTCGGAACGCCTTTCAAATCCCCATTCACCCGGTTCCGTCGAGCACATCATCATTACTCAGGGAAAGGCACTGGTCGGCCTGAGCGGATCGCCAGTTGAGCTCAGCGCTGGCGACTACATCTGTTATCCGGCAGATGAAGAGCATGTTTTCCGCGCTTTAGAAGCCGATACCATGGCACTGCTGATCTCAGAGCAGAACTGAGTCGCGCTCATCCTCCCGCCCTTACTGCGCCTTTACTCTTTACCCGCAGAGATTTGTAAAAAAGCGGCTAAAGTGACCGATCCCTGTTCCCGGGAGTGAAGGTTTACCAGAAAAAGCCGATACCTGTAGTGACTGGAGAAACAGACAGGAGAGGCAGGAGAGATAAGATGATACAACTGATTCCGGTAGCAGAGTTACGCACCGGCATGTATGTGCACAAGCTGGAGGTGTTCTGGCTGAAACACGAGCGCGTGCATAACGATATGCTGCTTACCAGTCAGGAGCAGATTCAGGTCATTACTGACAGCGGTCTTAAAGAAGTCTGGATCGATCTGGACAAAGGACTCACGCCTGTATGCGTCGAAGCGGCAACGCGACCCGCGCTGTCAATAGCCTCTGCCCCCGTCAGCCTTTGCCAGGAGGTAGCGCAGGCGCAGGCTATCTGCCTTAATGCAAAAGGTCAGGTGATGGACATGTTCAGCGATGCGCGGCTGGGCAAAACTATTGATACCATCAGCACGCTGCCGCTGGTGGACGAAATCGGCGGCTCTATCAGCCGTCATCCCGCTGCGCTGCTCAGCGTAGTGCGGCTAAAAACGCATGATGACTATACCTATCTGCATTCCGTGGCGGTTTGCGCGCTGATGATTTCGCTGGCGCGTCAGCTTAACCTGGATGAGAAGCTGGTCCGCAGGGCTGGCACCGCGGGACTGCTGCATGACGTGGGTAAGGCAGGCATCGCGCTGGAAATTCTCAATAAGCCAGGCAAACTGACCGACGACGAATTCCGCGTAATGAAACAGCATCCGGCATTGGGCGAGGCGCTGTTGCGTAAGAGCGGTGGCGACGAAGACCTGCTTGACGTGGCGCTGCATCATCATGAAAAGATCGATGGGTCAGGCTATCCTCACGGTCTGAGAGGTCAGGCGATTTCGCTGTTATCGCGAATGGCGGCGGTTTGCGACGTCTATGATGCCGTTACCTCCGATCGTCCCTATAAAAACGGCTGGAATCCCGCCTACGCGATGCATCAGATGGCAAGCTGGGAAGGGCATTTTGATCGTCAGGTGTTTTACGCCTTTGTCAAAGCCGTGGGGATCTATCCACCGGGCTCGGTAGTAAGGCTCGCCTCTGGCCGTATCGCGGTCGTGGCTGAACCAGGGGAAGACTCTTTGCTGACGCCGAAAGTCTGCGTCTTCTGGTCGCTGGCGGGCAACCAGCGTACCCGGCCTGAAATCGTCGATTTGGCCGATCGTTTCTGCTGGGACAGCATCAGCGGACCGGAGGAAACGAACTGTTGGGGTGGCCTGGACATCAACGCCCTCTGGATGCAGCCCATCGCCTGCTGAAGCGGCCATGGAGGCGGACCCGCTTTGCCGCGTTTACCTGATGCACCCTTCCGGATTGCCGTGTCAAAACCTCTGCCTCATTCCCCCACTTTTCATCTTTATCCTGGCTCTTTTCTGGCGTTATTTTGGCAGGCTGTTAGCCCGCAGGCAGTGTCTGCCCGCCGTTTCGTCTGGCAGAGTGCGGATCAGCGTCTATACTTAACGCTGAAAAGGTTAGGCTCTGGCGTGTGAAATGACGCGACGGTAGAGCTGCTCTCAGGCAGTAAACCGCAACTGAAAGGACAATGTTCCAGTATAAATAATGAAAAGTAATATGATCTCCTTTCTGCACCTTTCTCTGTCACGACCGATCTTCAGGTCAGCGCAGACCGCCAGCGTCAACTCTGTTTTTTCCTCAACCCCCCAATCAGGAGGATCCCAGTGAACATCCAGAAAGATGCTGGTCCACAGCTGCTCCGGGAAAAGCGCTACGCGTTCTTCCTTGATGTCGATGGAACGCTTGCTGCTATCCAGCCTCGCCCGGATGAAGCATTTATCCCGAAAGGCGTGATCGAAAACCTGCAAAAACTGGCTGAAGTCAACGACGGTGCGCTGGCGCTGGTATCCGGTCGCCCCCTCGTAGAGCTGGATCAGCTGGCTGCGCCGCTCCAGCTTCCGCTGGCCGGCGTTCACGGTGCCGAGCGCCGTGATATTCATGGCAAAACTGAACGGATCTCCCTGCCGGAAACGGTAAGCAGCGAGCTGTCGGCGCTGCTCACTGAGGCCGTGGCCAGGATGCCAGGCACGCAGCTGGAAACCAAAGGAATGGCTTTTGCGCTTCACTATCGTCAGGCCGAACAGTATCAGCAAGCGGTGCTTGAGCTTGCTGAAGCAATGACCCACCGTTATCCGATGCTGGCGCTTCAGCCGGGTAAATGCGTGGTGGAATTAAAACCGCAAGGTGTGAATAAAGGCGCTGCGCTGAAGGATTTTATGCAGCAGGCGCCGTTTGCCGGACGAACGCCGGTATTTATTGGTGACGATTTGACCGATGAAGCAGGTTTTAATGCGGTCAATGCCATGGATGGGATCTCGATCAAAGTGGGTGAAGGCCAGACTCAGGCAGCCTATCGTCTGTCAGACGTTGAGGCGGTTTATCACTGGCTTAATCAAACTTTATTACAATTATATCAAGACGATAAAACGTCGGTAAGGAGTCAAGGTTATGAGTCGCTTAGTAGTCGTATCTAACCGCATCGCTGTTCCTGACGGTTCCAAAACCAGCGCAGGCGGGCTGACCGTGGGCATTATGGATGCGCTTAAAACCACCGGAGGGTTGTGGTTCGGCTGGAACGGCGATATCAATGAGACGGGTGAAGAGAGTGAGGAGATGAACCTGTTTGAACAGGATAACGTGACCTACGCCTCTTTTGCTCTCAACCAACAAGATTATGACCTGTACTATTTGCAGTTTTCTAATGCCGTTATCTGGCCCGCGTTTCACTACCGGCTCGATCTGGTCAATTTCCAGCGGGAAGCGTGGGAAGGCTACTGTGATGTGAACACGATGCTGGCGGAACGCCTGCTGCCGCTGCTCAAACCTGATGATGTCTTATGGATACATGACTATCATCTGCTGCCTTTCGCCGCCGCGCTGCGCAAGCTGGGCGTCAATAACCGGATCGGTTTCTTCCTGCACATTCCTTTCCCTACGCCGGAAATCTTTAACGCACTGCCGCCGCATAATGAGTTACTGGAGATGCTGTGCGAATACGACCTGCTGGGCTTTCAGACCGAGAGCGACCGCACGGCGTTTCTGGAATGCCTGTCGCTGCTGACCCAGGTGCAGAGTGACGGTAAAAAACACCGCGCCTTCGGCAATAATTTTGCGACCGAAGTCTATCCTATCGGCATTGAGCCAGACAGCATCAAAGAGATGGCTGAAGGGCCGCTTCCACCGAAGATGGCGGCAATGAAGCGGGAGCTGGGCGATGCGAAAAACATTATCGCCTGTGAACGCCTGGATTATTCGAAAGGGCTACCTGAACGCTTCCTCGCTTATGAAGCGCTGCTTGAGAACTATCCTGAGCATCGCGGAAATATCCGCTACTCCCAGATTGCCCCTACCTCCCGGGGCGACGTGCAGGCTTATCAGGACATCCGTCATCAGCTCGAAACAGAAGCTGGCCGTATCAATGGCAAATACGGTACCCTGGGCTGGACGCCCCTCTACTACCTTAATCAGCATTTTGACCGTCGGCTACTGATGAAAATTTTCCGCCTGACCGATATTGGCCTGGTGACGCCGCTGCGTGACGGGATGAATCTGGTGGCGAAAGAGTACGTAGCGGCGCAGGATCCTGAGGACCCAGGCGTGCTGGTGCTGTCACGCTTTGCCGGCGCGGCGAACGAGCTGACTTCAGCGCTTATCGTCAACCCATACGATCGTGATGAAGTTGCCGCAGCGCTGAACCAGGCAGCGACCATGCCGCTGAATGAGCGTATCTCCCGCTATAACGACATGATGGCGGTGCTACGTCAAAACGATATAACCCACTGGCGTAAGTCATATCTGAAAGATTTGCTGGCAATCCCGGCCCGGACAAAAGAACAAGGAGAGGCCAATAAAGTGGCCACCTTTCCGCGACTAGCATAAGACGTGCCATTACTGCAAAAAGGCGATCTCAGATCGCCTTTTTTTATGCGCCTGTCTGAGCCAGAAGGATGAGATAACGGCTAAATGAGGACCAGTTAAAAAGAAAAAACGGAAAATATGCCTTTTATCTAAAGAATTAGCGCCGGATGCCGATACCATACCAGCGAACCTGAAACACCATTCCAAACATTCATATCCTTAATGTACCCTCTGTTACAACTCCTTTCATGCCTTAAACACAAGCCGGGCGGGCTTTACAAAACATTATCACTCATCAATCAAATGTTGCGCTCTGTCACATTTATGCCTTCATCTACATACTGAATTGTCACCTATGGTGATTATTTAATGCGCGTGCAAAGCGCCCTCATTCAGTTGATTATTCTTATTAATTTAAATTAATCAGCATTAAATTCCAACATAGATCCAGAGCACGTTTCTATGCCGTGGAAAGCTCCTAAAAAGAATCATTTTCATTTGTAAAAGCAGGTTACCAGGCAAAATTTAACAAATTGGCCCTGTTTTGGTTACTTAGTGTGCTAATCAACAGTATTCCTGAAGGATTATTTTAGCAAAAATCGCCAAAAAGTGTGATCTGGATCACACTTTATCTAAAATTAAGGGTGGCTCACGTTGTATGTCTAAATCAGAGCGGATAGAGTTGCCTTGTTTTCGGAATAGTCTTAAAACAGACGAAGAAAACGACAGGAGGGAGGTCAGGGAAGAGATGAAAAACTCAGGAGCAGTAACTGGCAAAATGGGTTAATGACTACTTTCTGTATGGCGCCTTAAGGCAGCTTACAGCTTCGCAAACGTTTGGCTTCTGCCACTGATTTTTTTGCCATCTTTAGCTTTACCAAGCAGCAACCAAGGTAGCGGCGTTGTCCGCAAACGTTTATGTAGTGTCAGTCAGGACGGAACAAAAATGGGTACAACAGAATTACTCAAACATATTTACGATATCAACTTGTCATATTTGCTGCTCGCACAACGTCTTATTAACCAGGAAAAAGCCTCGGCGATGTTCCGTCTGGGCATTGATGAAGCGATGGCCGATGTACTGGCTCAGCTGACGCTGCCAGAAATGGTCAAGCTCGCCGAAACGAACCAGTTAATTTGTCAGTTCCGTTTTAACGACCACACTACTATTAACCGCCTGACTCAGGAGTCTCGCGTGGACGATCTTCAGCAAATCCACACGGGCATTCTGTTATCCAGCCGCTTACTGCGCAATGCGTCAGCGAAAGAAGACGAGCTGCCGAAAAAGAGGGCGAGTTAATGAGTGATAAAAGTATTGTGCAAGAAGCGCGTGATATTCAGCTGGCGATGGAATTAATCACCTTGGGCGCGCGTCTGCAAATGTTAGAAAGCGAAACGCAGCTAAGCCGCGGTCGTTTAATTAAGTTATATAAAGAGCTGCGCGGCAGCCCGCCGCCAAAAGGAATGCTCCCTTTCTCTACGGACTGGTTTATGACCTGGGAGCAGAATATTCACTCTTCCATGTTCTGCAACGCCTGGCAGTTTTTACTCAAAAGCGGGTTGAGCAAAGGCGTGGAGGCTGTGATTAAGGCCTACCGGCTCTACCTCGAGCAGTGCCCGCAACAGGACGAAGGCCCACTATTAGCGCTGACGCGCGCCTGGACCTTAGTCCGGTTTGTTGAGAGCGGAATGCTCGAACTGTCCGACTGTAAATGCTGCGGCGGCAGCTTCATTAACCATGCGCACCAGCCTGTTGGCAGCTTTGTTTGCAGCCTGTGCCAGCCCCCTTCGCGGGCAGTAAAAAGACGTAAACTTTCGGTAGAATCTGCCGATAACATTTCACAACTGCTGGATGAACCTGTCAAACAAGCTGTTTAACAGAGCTCCCCACGTGGAATGAATCCAGCAGCGGTTATTTAACCGCTGCTTTTTTTTTGCCTGAGGCTGAATGAAAGGGCCTGGCGCAGTCAGGAATCATCCACCCACTCGTCACCAGACGTAAGGATTGAATGTGTTAATTATTATAGGGTACATCCTGGTTACCGCGTCGGTGTTGGGCGGTTATGCCATAGTTGGTGGCCATCTTGGCGCGCTTTATCAACCTTCAGAACTGCTGATAATAGGCGGCGCCGGGGTAGGCGCATTTATTGTGGGCAATAACGGCAAGGCGATCAAAGCAACGCTTAAAGCCTTCCCGCTTCTGATGCGCGGCTCAAAATATAATAAAGCCGTTTATATGGATCTGATGGCGCTGCTCTACCGGCTGATGGCGAAATCCCGTCAGCAGGGGATGCTGTCGCTGGAGCAGGATATTGAAAGTCCGCAGGACAGCGAAATTTTTGCTAATTACCCGCGCATTCTTGCCGATAAAAGATTAGTGGACTTCATTACCGATTATTTACGCCTGATGGTGAGCGGAAATATGAACGCGTTTGAAATCGAAGCGCTGATGGATGAAGAGATTGAAACCTACGAGCATGAATGTGACGTTCCTGCAACGGCCATCGGCGCAGTTGGAGACTCTCTTCCCGCTTTCGGCATCGTGGCGGCGGTAATGGGCGTGGTGCATACCCTGGCGTCAGCAGATCGTCCGGCAGCCGAGCTGGGCGAAATGGTTGCCCACGCGATGGTCGGAACTTTCCTTGGCATCCTGCTGGCCTATGGATTTGTCTCTCCGCTGGCTAGCGTACTGCGCCAGAAGTGTGCTGAGTCCACCAAAATGATGCAGTGCATTAAGGTGACGCTGCTCTCCAGTCTGAATGGATACGCGCCGCAGATCGCCGTTGAATTTGGCCGTAAAACGCTCTACTCAACGGAACGACCGTCGTTTACCGAACTGGAGGAGCACGTCCGTAACGCGAAATCGCCCGCGAAACAGACATCGGATCAGGACGCATGAAGAACAATCACCCTATTGTGCTGGTTAAGCGCAAGAAGCATAAGAGTCATGATGGCGCACACGGTTCATGGAAAATTGCTTACGCAGACTTCATGACCGCCATGATGGCCTTTTTTATGGTGATGTGGCTGATTTCGATCTCTACTCCCCAGCAGCGGGTGCAGATTGCTGATTACTTTAAAACGCCGCTAAAGACGGCGGTGACCGGTGGGGCCCGCAGCAGCGACAGCGTGAGTCCGATTCCGGGCGGTGGGGAAGATCCCACGCAACAGCAGGGGGAAGTGCATAAAGTTATGTCGATGGATGCGCAGAAGCGCAAGCTGGAAGACATCCGGCTTAACCGACTGCGCGAAAGGCTGGATCAGCTGATCGAAGCCGATCCCCGACTGCGTGCATTACGGCCTCATTTAATTATTAACATGGTCGAGCAGGGGCTGCGTATTCAGATTATTGACAGCCAGAACCGGCCGATGTTTAAAACCGGGAGTTCGGACGTTGAGCCCTATATGCGCGACATATTGCGTGCTATCGCGCCCATTCTGAATGACATACCAAACAGGATCAGCCTGGCCGGACATACGGATGATATCCAGTACGGCAACGGTGACCGGGGATACAGTAACTGGGAGCTGTCAGCCGATCGCGCTAACGCCTCTCGCCGTGAACTGACCATCGGTGGCCTGGCCGGTGACAAAATGCTTCGTGTGGTCGGCATGGCCGATACCATGAAACTGAAAAACCGCGGCGCGGATGATGCCGTTAACCGCCGAATCAGCCTGCTGGTGTTAAACCACGATACCGAAGAGCAGATTGAAAAGGAAAACTCGGAAAGCGATGTCGTGCAGATTAGCGACCCCGATCCGGCAAGTTTTAAAAATATAGCGGCACCGGCGATACCCGGCGATGCCAGCAAAAACCCAGACCCTCAACTCCCACAGGCTGAGCCTGCGGACAGTCAGGCAGTACCGGTGGCGCCTGCCCCGGTAGCGCCTGCGTCAGCGGCCCAGACCGATCGCGACTCACAGCAGAGGTGATACCGTGAGCATGGATATCAGCGATTTTTACCAGACGTTTTTCGATGAAGCCGACGAACTGTTGGCCGACATGGAACAACACCTGCTGGGGTTAGATCCCCAGGAACCCGATTCGGAACAGCTTAACGCTATCTTCCGGGCGGCCCACTCTATAAAAGGCGGGGCAGGGACCTTTGGTTTTACCGTGCTGCAGGAAACGACGCACATTCTGGAAAATATTCTCGACGGTGCCCGCCGCGGCGAAATGCAGTTAAGCACCGACATCATCAACCTGTTTTTGGAAACCAAAGATATTATGCAGGAACAGCTGGATGCCTATAAAACCGCCACGGAGCCAAATGCCGAGACGTTTGCATACATCTGCCAGGCGCTGCGCCAGCTGGCTCTGGAAGCCAAAGGTGAAGTGATTGATCCGGCAATAGTGGCAACCGAAGCGCCCGCATCGGCCCCGGCCACTACCGCTGGCGCGCTGCGCCTGGCGCTGGTCGATCTGAAGCCGACAGAAATTCCGCTGATGCTGGAAGAGCTGGGCAATCTCGGTACCGTATCGGATGTGATCAAGGGCGAAACGTCGGTTGAAGTCACCCTCGATTCCTCTGTGGATCAGGATGATATTGTCGCCGTCCTCTGCTTTGTGATCGATGAATCACAGATCAAGTTTATTAATGCGCCAGCCGTCGCTTCACCAGCGCCAGCCGTCGTTGAGGCGATTGTTGAAGCCGCGCCTGAGCCCGCTGTCGTGAGCGAGGCTGCGCCTGTCGCTAAGCGTGATAGCGCGAAGAAGGCTGCGCCGAAAGCGAGTGAATCCACCAGCATCCGCGTTGCGGTAGAAAAAGTCGATCAGTTGATAAACCTGGTGGGCGAACTGGTGATCACGCAGTCGATGCTGGCGCAGCGTTCTAATGAGCTTGACCCGGTAGCCCACGGCGACCTGCTGAACAGCATGGGCCAGCTGGAGCGCAACGCCCGCGACCTCCAGGAGTCGGTGATGTCCATCCGTATGATGCCGATGGAGTATGTTTTCAGCCGCTTCCCGCGCCTGGTGCGCGATTTGGCCAGCAAGCTGGGTAAAGAAGTTGAACTGACGCTGATGGGAAGCTCTACCGAACTCGATAAGAGCCTGATCGAACGTATTATCGATCCGTTAACCCACCTGGTGCGTAACAGCCTGGATCACGGCATCGAGTCGCCGGAGAAACGTCTGGCGGCGGGCAAACACGCCGTCGGCAACCTGACGCTTTCTGCGGAACATCAGGGCGGCAACATCTGTATCGAAGTTAACGATGATGGCGCCGGGCTGAATCGCGAACGCATCCTGGCCAAGGCGCTCTCTTCCGGGCTGCCGGTCAGCGAAACGATGAGCGATGAAGAGGTGGGTATGCTCATTTTCGCCCCAGGCTTCTCTACGGCGGAGCAGGTGACTGACGTCTCCGGCCGCGGCGTGGGCATGGATGTGGTGAAAAGGAATATTCAGGAGATGGGCGGTCACGTCGAAATCTCCTCTAAGCAGGGTAAAGGCACCACTATCCGTATCCTGCTGCCGCTGACGCTGGCGATCCTGGACGGCATGTCCGTGCGCGTGGCGGATGAAGTCTTCATTCTGCCGCTGAATGCGGTGATGGAGTCGCTCCAGCCGCTGGCAGACGATCTGCATCCGCTGGCCGGCGGCGAACGCGTGCTGGAAGTCCGCGGAGAATACCTGCCGCTGGTTGAGTTGTGGAACGTGTTTGACGTGCAGGGGGCGAAAACCGAAGCGACGCAGGGGATCGTGGTTATTCTGCAAAGTGCCGGAAAGCGCTACGCGCTGCTGGTAGATCAGCTGATTGGTCAGCATCAGGTTGTGGTTAAAAACCTGGAAAGTAACTATCGCAAAGTGCCGGGTATCTCGGCGGCCACCATCCTTGGCGATGGTAGCGTGGCGCTGATTGTCGATGTATCGGCACTTCAGTCTCTCAACCGTGAAAAGCGCGTGGCGGGAGCCGCAGCCTGACTTAACCGATTAAGGGTAAAACTATGACTGGAATGGCAACTGTCACTAAACTCGCTGGCGAAACTGTGGGTCAGGAGTTTCTGGTGTTTACACTGGGTGACGAAGAGTACGGCATTGATATTTTAAAAGTGCAGGAGATCCGTGGTTACGATCAGGTGACCCGTATCGCCAACACCCCTCAGTTCATCAAAGGGGTCACGAACCTGCGTGGCGTTATTGTGCCAATTATCGATCTGCGTATTAAATTCGCGCAGCCGGATGTTGAATATAACGATAATACCGTTGTGATCGTGCTCAATCTTGAACAGCGCGTGGTGGGGATTGTGGTTGACGGCGTCTCCGACGTTCTGTCGCTAACTCAGGATCAAATCCGTCCTTCACCTGAATTTGCGGTCACTATGTCTACTGAATATCTGACCGGCCTCGGTGCGATCAATGAACGCATGCTGATCCTGGTTGATATTGAGAAGCTGCTCAGCAGCGAAGAGATGGCGTTGATGGATACGCTGCGCAGCGCATAAGGCTACCCACATCATAAGAGGGCCGATCCAGCGCGATCGGCTTTTTTTATCCCTTAACAGTCAAATAATTTGCCTGCTTATCAATTATTTTGCCAGAGCTATTACTGCAAAATAGCCATCAATCCGCATAAAGTTCCACCATACCAGGCCGATAGATCCAGTGACGTTCCATTTTATTCACACCAAGGGTGCTTCATGTTTACACGTATTAAGGTTGTAACCAGTCTTTTAATCGTTCTGCTGGTTTTTGGCTCGTTGCAGCTGATTTCCGGCGGGTTATTTATTCAAGCGCTGACCAAAGATAAAAATAATTTTGCGATTGCGCAGAGCTCCAGCCAGAACGTGTCTCTCTTTACCGATGCCTGGATCGCACTCAACCAGACGCGCATCACGCTGAACCGGGGCATGCTGCGTTTACAGAGCGATACTGCGAACAGTATCAACAGCGAATCGATAAAGGCTATCAGCACGCAGGGACGTGCGCTGCTGAATGATGCAGAGAAATCTTTCGCGGCCTATCGCGCTATTCCTAACACGCCAGGCACAGATCCAAAGCTGATCGCCAGCCTTGAGGATCAGTACCGTAATTATTCCTCTGCGCTTAATACCATGCTTGAGCTGATGGAAAGCCGCCAGCTGGTGGAGATGTATAAGCAAAATGTCGAACAGAAACAAAATGAAATGCAGGAAGTTTACAGCGCCTGGCGTGATGCGCAGAACGTCCTGACCGCGCAGGGCGTGGCAGCAAACCAGAGCGCTTATAACATGATGCTGTCGGTTATCGCCGGCGTTATGGTACTGGTCGTGGGGATTATCGTGCTGTGCTGGTTTGGCCTGAAGCGTGTTCTGATTAAGCCGTTGCAGACCAATATCGCCCATATCAGCAAGATCGCCAGCGGCGACCTGACCGATAAAATTGAGGTTGTAGGCCGTAATGAAATGGCCGTGCTGGCCAACAGCCTTCTCGAAATGCAGCAGTCTCTGGTGCGCACCGTCAGCGACGTACGTGACGGTTCCGATGCGATTTATACCGGCGCCAGCGAAATCGCTGCCGGCAACAACGATCTCTCCGCGCGTACCGAACAGCAGGCTGCCTCTCTGGAAGAGACGGCCGCCAGCATGGAAGAGCTGACCGCCACCGTGAAGCAGAACGCCGAGAACGCCCGTCAGGCCTCTCAGCTGGCGCTGAGCGCGTCGGAAACCGCGCTGAAAGGCGGTAAAGTGGTTGATGGCGTAGTGAAAACCATGAGCGACATTGCCGGCAGTTCGAAAAAGATCGCCGATATTACCAGCGTTATTGATGGTATCGCTTTCCAGACCAATATTCTGGCGCTGAACGCTGCCGTAGAAGCGGCGCGTGCCGGTGAGCAGGGCAGGGGATTTGCGGTTGTGGCGGGTGAAGTGCGCAACCTGGCGCAGCGCAGCGCACAGGCGGCAAAAGAGATTAAAGGGCTGATCGAAGATTCTGTCGCCCGCGTGGATAGCGGTACGGTGCTGGTTGGCACCGCCGGTGAAACCATGAACGATATCGTGAACGCCGTGACTCGCGTAACCGACATCATGGGTGAAATCGCTTCTGCTTCTGACGAACAGAGCCGCGGTATCGACCAGGTTGGCACCGCCGTTACCGAGATGGACCGTGTAACCCAACAAAACGCCTCGCTGGTGGAAGAGTCTGCCACCGCAGCGGCGGCACTGGAAGACCAGGCGAGCCGTCTGACGCAGGCTGTTGCCGTATTCCGTGTTCGTAAAGAGCAGGGCATTCGCGCTGCGGCACCGGCTGTCCGTACCCTGAAGCCAGCCGCGCGTAAAGTCGCTGCTCCGGCTCCGGCTCCGGCTGCGGATGAAGGTAGCTGGGAAACGTTCTGATTGCCGATCCGTTCAGAAGAAGTGGCGCTTAGCGGCTTTATTTCTGAACGGATGTAAAAGGATCCTCTGTTAGTATGCCTGGAAAGCTGAACAGCATCTCAAAGGTGGGTTATCTGCTTGAGAAAGGTGCTGTTCATGCCTCCGGGTGTACTTTTTCATTAAATCTTCTGCTGTTTCGCTATCACCCCCTTCAACTTTTTTCTGCTTTTTTATCTCAGCTTTTGATCTGGCTTACAGAACACTCACTACTCTTTATTTTAGATTGGCTCTTTTACTGTGTAATTAAGCTTTGCAAAGAGTGAATTACCTTTTCTGTCAGATCCGAAATAGCGCTGTAGTTCTCAAGGATTGGCACTCGTAACGGATTGACCCCACAGATCTGATTTTTGACCGCGAAGGAATCGCACAATGGGCATCAGCCAGATAAAAGAGATAGCCTCTTTCCACAGCCTCAACCGCTACCACCTCAGCATTCAGGGCTGCGATGCCCTCACCGATGTTGAAGACTTCCAGGGCCAGGAGTCGCTGAGCGAGCTGTATCGTTACCGCATCCGCTTTACCAGCCCCAATCCCGACATCCCCGCAGTGCAGGCGCTGCGCAAAAGCACCATCTTTACGATGCGTACGCTGCCGGAAACGATTCTGGGAACATTACAGCCACCCGTCACGATAAAAACCGTGCACGGCGTGGTCACAGCCTTTCGCCGACTGAAAAGCTCCCCCGACCAGACGCTGTACGAGCTGGATCTGGAGCCTTTTCTCGCGCTGCTGAGGCGACAGGTCCGCAGCCACCGTTTTTTCGTCGACAGGTCGGTGCCAGAGGTGGTGGAACAGGTCCTGAAGGAGCATGGGCTGAAGGGCTGGGAGTATGAGTTCCGGCTGAAGGCCGATTACCCGCAGCGTGAGCAGATAAACCAGTATCAGGAGAGCGATCTGGCCTTTGTGGAGCGGCTGCTGTCGGAAGTCGGTATCCATTACTTCTTCACTTTGCAGCCAGATACTCAGACGGAGGTTATTCACTTTTCCGACAACGCGGGCGCGTGGACCTTTGGTAAAAAGCTGCCGCTGAGCAGCCCGTCGGGCATGAATGATGGGGGTACGGTATCGGCGTGGATGCTCAAAGTGGAGCACGACGTGGTGGCAGCCTCGGTAATGACCGGAGATTACAACCCTCACCAGGCGCAACTGCGGCAGGAGTCGGCACCGGCAGATATGACGCGGGGGGACGGGGAAGGCGTGACGTACGGGGAAGAGTGGCGCTACGGCACGCGGCACGCTGAGCCAGGCGACAGATATTCGCCAAAGCTGGAAACCGGTAACTTCTATGCACGGCTTGAGCACGAGCGCCTTCTTTGCCGCCGCACCCGGATAAGCGGCAGGAGTAATGATGCATTGCTGGGCCCGGCGCAGGTGATCACCCTGATCGATCAGGCAGTGCCGCCTGAGCTGCCAGCGGTGCTGAATGAACAACTGACGGTAGTGTCGGTGGTGTTCATTGCCAGCCGTAAGAACGCGCTGCAGGTTGAGTTTACCGCTACGCCCTGGAGCGAGACCTGTTTCTGGCGGCCCGAAGCGAAAGCGCGCCCGGTAGTGAAGGGGACGCTGATGGCGCGTATCACCAGCGCAAAGGAAAATGACCTGTACGCCTGGCAGGACGCGTCGGGGCTTTATCGGGTGAGATTTGATGCAGACCGGGACGATAAGGCAGCGGGCCTGGAAAGTATGCCGGTACGGCTGGCAAAACCCTACGGCGGCGATATGTACGGCTTTCACTTCCCGCTGGTTCAGGGTACGGAAGTGGCTATTGCTTTTCATAACGGCGATCCGGACCGGCCATATATTGCACATGCACTGCACGATTCCCGGCATCCGGACCACGTTACGGAAAAAAACAGCACGCGCAATGTCATCCGTACACCGGCTAACAACAAACTCCGGATGGAGGACAGGCGGGGTGAAGAGCATATCAAGCTCGGCACCGAATATGGCGGTAAAACCCAACTCAATATAGGGCACAACGTAGATGCTCAGCGTGCGCTCAGGGGAGAAGGGGCAGAGCTGCGAACCGACGCGCACGTAGCGATACGGGGCGGAAAGGGCGTGTTTATCACCGCTGATAAACAGCCTCTGGCGGACGGGCAAATGCTGGCGATGGAAGAGGCGACCGCAAGGTTGAAACAGGCCGCTGAACAGATGCGCGCCTTATCCGACGATGCAAAAACCGCCAAAGCGGAACCCGCTCAGCTGGAAGCGCAGCTGGCCTTTATGCGTGAACAAATTGAGAAGCTTCAGGAGGCGGTTACGCTGATTGGTGCGCCAAAAGGTATTGCTCTGGCCAGTGGCCAGCACCTGCAGCTGGCCGCTTCCCGCAATCTAATCTTTAACGCGGGGGCCAATGCCGATATGGGCGTTATGAAACGTCTGTTTATCGGCGTGGGTGAAGGCCTCAGCCTGTTTGTACGCAAGCTGGGCGTCAGGCTTATCGCTAAC
This sequence comes from Pantoea sp. FN060301, assembly GCA_050410775.1. GTDB lineage: Bacteria > Pseudomonadota > Gammaproteobacteria > Enterobacterales > Enterobacteriaceae > Erwinia. The sequence goes on along the minus strand of CP191229.1, from coordinate 2,356,190 downwards.
CAGGGCGCGGTAACGGTTCAGGCGCAGAACGATCAAATGCAGCTGCTGGCAAAACAGGGGCTGGAGATTGTCAGCACGGACGATGAAATTCACCTTGTCGCTAAAAAGAAAATCACTCTTAACGCCGGGGGCAGCTATATCACTCTCGATCCTTACCGGATAGAGCTGGGTACGAAGGGTGATTTTGCCGTCAGGGCGGCCGATTTTGACTACAGCGGCCCAGCCGGCATGGCGGCGGATCATCCTGACTATCCGGCACTGCAGGCGTCAGCGCGACAATTATTACGGCTACGTTTGCCGCAGACCGCCAACGCCAGTAGCAGCTATGCTGGCATGCCCTACACGCTCTATGCCGATGGTGCGCTGCTGAGCAAAGGCGTGCTGGACGAGAGCGGCCAGCTGGAAATCGATCATCAGGTCGTTACCCGCAGCTACCGGCTGGTAATGGCTAATGGTGCCAGTTACCACATCCCGGTAGTCAGTGAATACCGCAATGCTAAGCAAGGGACACTGGCTAATCTCGGGCTGCATAACCATACCCCGCAGACCGGCGACGGGATCACGTCGCCTGAGGATCATACCGTTCACCGTAATCTGTACGCCGGATTGTTACAGGGATTAAACGACAGGGAAGAGACTGATGAACCAGACTGATATTGTAGTGCCCATCGCGCTGAACGTGACCAGCCAGTGCATCATCACCCCGCCCTGGTTTGTCCAGCACACGGAGTATCCGCCCGTGCAGGCAACCTGGCGGCCGCTGGTGAACGGTGAGGAAGCCTTTGCCGCAGTGCATCACGCCATCGCCCGTGCCAGAAAGTCCGTGGATATTATCTGCTGGGGCTTCCAGCCCTCGATGTACTTTATTCGCGACGGAAAGGCGCCTTGTATTGGCGAGCTGCTCTGCCGGCTGGCGCAGGAAAAAAAGGTGCAGGTGCGCATCCTCGGCTGGAAAATCCTTTTCAACTCGGCGGGGGTGATCGGCGAGGCTAACCTGCCCGGCAAGGATGCAGTGCGCATCATGGACCGGGCCGGGCAGAGCGCCACCGAAAAGCAGTATGCTTACGATCGCCGGTGGTTTGCGGATAATTCGCTGACCGGTGAGGCGCGCGATATGGCCACCGGCGCGATGGGCATTGTTGTGCAGGCCGGTATCCGTAATGCCTGGCTGCGTTCGCATTCTCCCCTGTTTGTCAGCCGCGGGTTTGATACGAGTGACCGTACCGAGCTGGCTTACCAGGTGGCCAGAGAGGCGCTGGACCGGGAGCTCAGCGCCGGCGCCGTCGGCACCATGGCGGCTTTCCCCACGCACCATCAGAAAACCGTGCTGGTGGACTATGAGCTGCCGGAGCACGCGGTGGGCTTTGTGATGGGCCACAACATGCTGGATGAATACTGGGATACGGACGCGCATTCGGCGAAGTACCGGGGCCGGGACAAGCCCGCGCCCGACCGGGGGCCGCGCGGTCACTGGCCCCGCCAGGATATCTCCTGTCAGGTGACCGGCCCCATTCTGGAGCATCTGCATGAAAACTTCGCCACCGCCTGGAAAAGGGAAACCGGGCAGGATCTGCTGGCGCTGCGCAGGGCGAAAGAGGTGGCCGTACAGCTCAGGCCGCGCGCGGGCCACGGCAGGCCGCTGATGGCGCAGCTGCTGCGCACCCAGGCGCAGGAGAGGAAGCGCGATATCGAAAAGCTTTACCTGAACGCGGTGAACAACGCAACGCAGTTTATCTATATCGAGAATCAGTACTTTCGCTGGCCGCCGCTGGCGGAGGCGATACTGAAGGCGGCGGAGGCGCAGACGCGGGCGGGACGCGATCCGGGTAAACACGGTGCGCTGCACCTGTTTGTGGTGACCAACGCGACGGATGAGGGCATGGGGTCGGGCACGGTCAACACCCAGCGGATGCTGGCAAGCCTGGGCCGCGCCAACACCATTCCGGAAGTGACGCGGCTACTGCGGATTAAACAGCTCAGGGAAGAAATGGGGAATGTGAACTATCCGCCCTACACGGCGGCTGCGGCGCAGGAGGGGCTGGCGCGTCAGGCAGAATTCGACAGAAGAGTTCAGGAAATTAAGGAGGAAACAATCCTGCCGGAAAGCCGGCCGGGGCTGAAGGTGCATATCTGCTCGCTGGTGGCGCCGGACTCGCCGCCGCACAGCTGGATGCCGGTGTATGTTCACTCCAAGCTTATGATAGTGAACGATATGTTCACCACGCACGGCTCGGCGAATATCAACACCCGGAGTATGCAAGTGGACAGCGAAATGAATATTGCCCACGAGTGGGCCAGTGAGACGCGCACGCTGCGGCGGCGGCTGTGGGATCTGCATACGGCCGGACAGGGGGTGCAGGATAATGCTGAAAAGGCTTTTAAAGCCTGGGAGGATATCCTTAAAAAAAATGAAGATAACCAACAAGGGGATAGTGAAGGAAAAAATAAAAAATCCCCGATTGCGCCGCTGATTAAATTTAACTACGACAAACCCATCTTAAAGGATCTGGACTGATGCGCCGGCTGATACTTCTGTGCGGCCTGCTGCTGGCGGGCTGCGACGGGGCGAGCGCCCCAACCACTGTTAATAAGGAGGTTACGGTGAATCCGCTTTCTGAAATCAAGACCCGGCTGGCTTTTACCTGCAAATATGAAACCCTGCCCGAACTCACAGCAGACCCGGACAGGCTGTTTAAGTACGCGCGCTGGCTGCAGGTCAATAACCAGCTGAAGCGGGACAAGGCGGTGGACGCAGAGAGCGCCAGGCTCTACCGCATCGCGGCAGAAAACGGCCATGTGAAGGCGGCCATTAACCTGCAGAACGGCGCGCTGCGGGGCCAGTACCACCTCAGCAGCGCGGAGCGGCTGCGGCTGAGCGAGCGGCTGATTGATGAGGGCGTGGCCACCGGTTACTACTTTATCGCGCTCTATCTGCAGCATGGCGGGGCGGGACTGAAGCAGGATCCGGAGATGGCGCTGCGCTACTTCCGCAAGGCGGCGGATGAAGGGAATGCCCAGGCGCAGGCTTATGTGGGCGACAAACTTGCACCGGGTAATATGGCTCCGGAAGTGGCGCGGCAGATGCGCCGCTGCGCTGCCGAACAGGGTGAAGGTGATGCTGCCAGCAAACTTGGGGTTAATTTAGCGGGACATGAGCGCTATCAGGAGGCGATGGAAGCATTTCAGTTAGGTGTTGCCGCGGGTGACTCCAGCTCCGCCAGTTTTTTAGAGCATGGGTTTGACGGGCCTGAACCTGATAATCAGCTGTACTATCTTGGCCAGCAGAAAGATCCGGAGCGCGCCCGGCGCTATGAGCAGATAGGCGACGTACTGGGGAACTACTCCTACGCCCATCCCACGGTCCCTGAAATCAACGAAATCGTGCCGCTGCCGCCCGCGGAGCTGCCGGAGTGGGACGGCAAATTAAAGTGGCTGGAGGCGCGCGAGGCGAATATCGCGCCGCCAGAGCCGGACGCGGCGCTGATAGCGCAGCTGGCGCGGGAGAAAAAGCTGAACCCGGCGACGGGGAGGCCGCTGCCGGAGTCGCCCTGGTTTGAAAAGGACACCGTGGCGCAGCTGCGGTGCCACAGCGGCGAGCCGTGCCCGAAGGGCGGTTACTGGCAGCTCCGCTATCTGCCGTACAGAGGTACAGGCAGCTACGGACAGACGGTACACTTTTTCCGTGAGGGCGACATCATGCCCACCGATACGGTGACTCACTACCGTCACCGGCCGTGGCCGCTGGATGTAAAAATCATTACCGAAGAGCAGCGGGTGGAGTGGCGTTTTGTCGGCGAGGCGTGACTGGTAAAACCATGCCGTGCAGGTCAGGTAAGGGAATGAGCGATGCAAATTATGGACGAGGGATTAAAGCGGCTGTGGCCGCTGTTGTGTGTCCTGCTGCTGGCGGGCTGTGACGGGGGCAGCACCCCCGCCGTTGTTAATAAGGAGGTTACCGTAAACCCGCTTGCTGAAATCAACGCCAAACTGGCGTTTACCTGCAAATATGAAACCCTGCCCGAACCCACGGCAGACACGGACAGGCTGTTTAAGTACGCGCGCTGGCTGCAGGTCAATAATCAGCTGAAGCGGGATAAGGCGGTGGATGCAGAGAGCGCCAGGCTCTACCGCATCGCGGCAGAAAACGGCCACGTGAAGGCGGCCATTAACCTGCAGAACGGCGCGCTGCGGGGCCAGTACCACCTCAGCAGCGCGGAGCGGCTGCGGCTGAGCGAGCGGCTGATTGATGAGGGCGTGGCCACCGGTTACTACTTTATCGCGCTCTATCTGCAGCACGGCGGGGCGGGGCTGAAGCAGGATCCGGAGATGGCGCTGCGCTATTTTCGTAAGGCGGCGGACGAAGGTAACGCCCAGGCGCAGGCTTATGTGGGCGACAAACTGGCACCTGCCGATAGGGCACCGGAAATTGCCTTACAGATGCATCGCTGTGCCGCGGAGCAGGGCGAGGGCGAGGCAGCAATTTCTTTGGGGCTCTATTTTCAGTCAGATAAGCGCTACCGGGAGGCGCTGGAAATGTTTCAGCTGGGAGTGGCCGCAGGAAATGAAGCATCAGCTGGCTGGTTAAGTGATGCATTTCAAGGGCCTGAACCCAGTAATACTCTGGATTACCTCGGGCAGCAAAAAGATCCGGAGCGCGCCCGGCGCTATGAAAAAATCTGGCGTATCCTGGCTAATTACTCCTACGCCCATCCCACGGTCCCTGAAATCAACGAAATCGTGCCGCTGCCGCCCGCGGAGCTGCCGGAGTGGGACGGTAAATTAAAATGGCTGGAGGCGCGCGAGGCAAATATCGCGCCGCCGGAGCCGGACGCGGCGCTTATTGAGCGGCTGGCGCGGGAGAAAAAGCTCGACCCGGCCACGGGCAGGCAAAAAAAACCGGAAGACAGCAGATCGGTAAACTAATAAGGAGAGAAATAATGAAAGGGATTATTCGTACAGGCGATACGCATACCGGCGGCGGCACCGTGCTTAGCGGTTCCACTACCATGAGTTTTGAGGGGAGAGGCGTGGCAAGGCTTGGCGATCCGGTCAGTTGCCCGCTTCCGGGGCATGGACAGAATGTTATAGCAGAAGCCTATTCTGGGTTCAGAGACCATGGCATCCCGGTTGCCTTTAATGGTCATCAATGCGCCTGCGGCTGCGTGCTGATTTCAAGCCTGCCGCATGCGAAGGCGGACTGAATATGGCCGTTAACCTAAAGCGCATTCCGGCTCCCGCCCGTCAGCCCGCCCCGCCTGAAGGTAGGGTATGGCTGCTGTTACTGCTGACTGAGCTGGCGGCAGCATCACTCTTCGCGATATTCAGCGATAAGCTAACTTCAGACATAACGGTTAAAAACTTTTGTCAAACGGTCCTGACTTTTCCGCTGTTTCTCTGGCTTGCTTTACTGATAATTCGGCTGCTCTGGTTTTGGGGCCAGAAAGTTACGGCCGCTCGCTGGAATGAGTTGCGTGAACAGACCGTTCAGCAGGAAATGCGCCGGGGACAACGATCGTTGCAGGTGCTGGGGTATAGCCTGCATAGCGCGCTACGTGAACCACCCGACAGTGATGGTCAGCAACAATGGAAGGCTTTTCAGCAAAACGTTCAGGCTATCAAAACCCAGGCCAGCTGGCACAGTGAAGAAGGCGTGCGGCACAGTCGGTTAATGAGAATGGCAGACGAAACGCCTGAACAGCTGTTGAGCAGAATACTCGGCCAGACTCTGGCGGAGTTGAGCCTCCTGCTGGCAAGCGTGCCTGCGGATATGCCGCTGGCATTACTGCTGGAAAGCAGTGGCAGCTTAACGGAAAGCCAGCGTCAGGCCGTCTGGCAGGCGTGCTGGCAGGCAAGCGGTATCCGGCAGCCGGTTACGCCCGTTACAGGTAATGGACTTGCAGCGGTGGATAACTGGCTGGATGCGCACAGCCACGAACGGGCGCTGCTACTGGTTGTGGCATTCCAGATTGACCCGGAACAGCCGGAACATTCTGCGGAAGCCGTTGTGGGGCTATTGCTGGGAAATGCTGAGATAACAACCGGATTAAGGCCGCTGGCCGGGCTGCACCGTCCGGAGCAGGCTCATCAAACAACTACTCAGGATTTACGCTATGCGCTGGCGCAGTCTCTGGGATGGGTGCCCGTTAGCGCAGACGCGGTAACCACTGGCTGGCTGGTAGGCGTTGAGGCGAGCTGGCATAAAGCCATTGCCATTGAGTTAACGGCTTTATCGCTCCCGATAAATCCAGGCCGGGATCTGCACGATCTGGACCGTACGCTGGGGTATCCCGGCGCGGCTGCACCCTGGCTGGCCATTGCCTGCGCGGCAGGGGTCGCGCAAAGCGCCCCGCAGCTTATTGTGAGTGGTGACGGCACGGCTGAAACACCGTTATGGTCCACGGTAGTGATGCCTGGATAACCCGCCGCGGATGTTGCGCTTCCCGCAGCCCGGATGACTGACGATCGTTCGACTGCGCTTACCCCATCCTGATGTTGCTATCTGTCATGGTTAAAATATATTCCATCAGGATCTCAATTCGCTGACAAACGCCCTCCAGAGACCCGCTTAATTTCCGATAAAGATCCCCTTCAGCCTGCCGATAATAAAGCCAAATAGCCCTTTACAGAGGTAGATATGTTCAGACGTATGAAAGTGGTCACCGGCCTGGTCGGTGTCCTTATTTTGTTTGCGGTTTTGCAGCTTGGCACCGGTGGTCTTTTCTTTAATACCGTTAAAAACGACAAAGAGAATTTCGCCTTTAACCAGCGGCTGCGGGATTTGCAGCAGGCGATGGGCACCTCATGGGTTTCTCTGGTGCAGGCGCGTAATACCCTGAACCGTGCCGGTATCCGTTATTTGCAGGACGCTACACAGTCGGGTTCCGGCACAACGATGAAGGAGCTTTTGGCGGAAGCTGCAGCAGAGCTGGATCGCGCGGATAAATCGATGGCGATCTTTAATGCCAACCTTTCTGAAAAAGGGAAAACGGCTGAGAACGTGAAGGAGCTGCACGCGGGTTATAACCAGCTGCATACCGCCCTCACCGAACTGATTGCCATGATGGAAACCGGCAGGTTTGACGAGTTTGTCGCCCAGCCGACGCAAGGTTATCAGAATCAGTTCGAAAAAACCTACAACACATGGCTGGAGACGAACAATCAGCTGACGGCGCAGGGCGTGGAAGCCAACGAAAAAGCTTATCTGCATACGCTGTGGATACTGTTTGCCGTCGCGCTGATCACCCTGGCCGTCATTGCGCTGGCCTGGAGCGGTATTCAGAATATTTTGCTGCGTCCGCTGAAAAGCAACATCGACCATATCCGTCATATCGCCCGTGGCGATCTTACCCAGTCCATCGAGGTGGAAGGGCGCAGTGAAATGACGCAGCTGGCGGAGAGCCTGCGCGAAATGCAGCAGGCGCTGGTACGCACCGTCAGCGATGTCCGCGATGGCTCCGACGCTATCTTTACCGGCGCGAGTGAAATCTCCGCGGGTAACAACGATCTCTCTTCCCGCACTGAACAGCAGGCAGCCTCGCTGGAACAGACGGCAGCCAGCATGGAAGAGCTGACCGCAACGGTTAAGCAGAACGCCGAGAACGCCCGTCAGGCCTCTCAGCTGGCGCTCAGCGCCTCCGAGACCGCACAGAAAGGCGGCAAAGTGGTCGATGGCGTGGTCAAAACGATGAGCGATATCGCCGGCAGTTCGAAGAAGATTGCGGATATTACCAGCGTTATTGACGGCATCGCTTTTCAGACCAATATTCTGGCGCTCAATGCGGCAGTGGAAGCGGCCCGTGCAGGCGAGCAGGGACGCGGCTTTGCCGTGGTCGCAGGCGAGGTTCGTAGTCTGGCCCAGCGCAGCGCCCAGGCGGCCAAAGAGATTAAAAGCCTGATTGAAGATTCGGTTGCCCGCGTCGATACCGGCTCGGTGCTGGTGGAGAGCGCGGGTGAAACCATGTCCGATATCGTCAGCGCAGTTACCCGCGTCACCGACATCATGGGGGAAATTGCTTCCGCCTCAGGTGAACAGAGCCGGGGTATCGATCAGGTAGGCATCGCGGTAACGGAAATGGATCGCGTTACTCAGCAAAACGCCTCGCTGGTTGAAGAGTCCGCTGCCGCCGCTGCTGCGCTTGAAGAACAGGCTAGCCGGCTGAGCCAGGCTGTCGCCGTATTTCAAATCCGTAAAGAAAATGTCATCCAGGCCGTTAATGTCATTAAGACGGTAAAAAACGAGCCGGTCGCCTCGCGTAAAGCGCTGGCCGCACCGGCTTCAGAAGATAACTGGGAAACCTTTTAACTGACTTTTAGCCGCCCGGATGGGGCGGCCTGCTGCCAGGGAGACTTTGATGTTTACTCGGATTCGCATCTCCACCACGATCGTTTTTTTGCTGGGCCTGTTTTGCATCATGCAGATTGTTGCCAGCGGTTTGTCGTTTAACTCGTTCCGCCAGGATGCGCGCAATATGCATCAGGTAGAAGCCAGCGGTGCGCAGCGTGATGCGCTTGGTCAGACCTGGGCCGCTCTGCTGAGCGCGCGCCTGACGCTGAGCCGGGCCGGAACACGCGCTGCGCTTAGCGTTCCGCGCGATAAAGTCACAAGTTTGATGACAAAGGCTCAGGAAGATCTCGATGCTGCCGATAAAGCTTATAAGACCTTCGAAGCGTATCCGGTAGCCGATGCGGCAATGAAGAAAAGCATCAAAGTCGTCTATGACGATTATGCCCGGGAGCTGGCCCAGCTGATTGTCTATTTGCAGAACTATCAGCTACAGGATTTTCTGGATTCACCGACGCAGGGCGTTCAGGACAAGTTTCAGGCCGAGTATGGCCGCTGGATGCAGCACTTCGACATGGAGCGTATGGCCGCCAGCGAAGCGAGCAGCGGTTTTTACACTCAGTCAAAAGTGATCTTCCTGATAGCCGTTGTGCTGTCACTGGCTGTCGCGCTGGCCGGGATGGTATGGGTACGTAATGCCGTCATCGCTCCACTTGCGCTGATGCGCGGTCATTTTGAACGCATCGCCTCGGGCAACCTTGGCGGAACGATTGTCGCCGAAGGCCGTAATGAGCTGAGTCAGCTCTTTATCAGCCTGAAGGCGATGCAGCAGGCGCTGGCAGAAACCGTCAGCATCGTACGCGACGGCAGTCAGGTGATGCAGACGGGCATTCGGGAAATTGCCTCAGGCAATAACGATCTCTCGGCCCGTACGGAGCAGCAGGCGGCTTCACTGGCGGAAACGGCGGCGAGTATGGAGCAGCTCACGGCGACGGTAACCGGTAACGCTGAAAACGCCCGGCAGGCGTCACAGCTGGCGAAAGAGGCGTCGGTCACGGCGCATAAAGGCGGTTCGCTGACCGGCAACGTCGTTGCCACCATGAATGAGATAGCGGGCAGCTCAAAGAAAATTGGCGATATCACCAGCGTCATTGACGGCATCGCCTTCCAGACCAACATTCTGGCGCTGAACGCGGCCGTGGAAGCGGCCCGCGCCGGCGAGCAGGGAAGAGGGTTCGCGGTGGTCGCGGGTGAAGTACGCAGCCTGGCCCAGCGCAGCGCGCAGGCGGCCAAAGAGATTAAAGGGCTGATTGAAGAGTCAGTCAACCGGGTCAGTCAGGGTTCCGTGCTGGTCGCCTCAGCGGGTGAAACGATGGACGAGATTGTCCGCTCGGTGACGCGGGTCACCGACATTATGGGCGAGATCGCCTCCGCCTCAGACGAGCAGCGGCGCGGAATTGAGCAGGTGGCAGATGCCGTCAGCCAGATGGATCAGGTTACACAACAGAATGCCGCGCTGGTAGAGGAAGCGGCAGCAGCCACAGAAGCACTTGAAGCACAGGCAGAGCATCTGACGGGCGCAGTGAGCAAATTTTCACTTAGCGACGCAGATATGCCGGACCAGGTTGCCACGCAGGCCAGCAGGGAATATGACTTGGCTTTAACCCCATAGACTGCATTTAGCAGGGTGAATCTGGATGAAAAAATCGACGTTGTTAGCGCCGGCGGAAAACGCAACGCTGCTGGGCCAGATGGCACAGCGACTGCCGTTATCCGATACCCATTTCAGGCGTATCAGTCAGCTGATTTATCAGCGAGCCGGTATTGTACTGGCCGATCACAAGCGGGAAATGGTTTACAACCGGCTGGTTCGCAGACTGAGGATGCTGGGCATCGACGATTTTGGCCGTTACCTCGCGCTGCTGGAGAGTGATTCCAACAGCCCGGAGTGGCAGGCGTTTATCAACTCGCTGACCACGAACCTGACGGCATTTTTCCGTGAGGCGCACCACTTCCCGATTCTGGCCGAGCACGCTAAACGCCGCAGCGGCAACTTTAACGTCTGGTGTGCCGCGGCCTCCACCGGCGAGGAGCCTTACTCCATCGCGCTGACGCTGGCGGAAACGCTGGGCAGCGGCCCGGGAAAATTCCAGGTGCACGCTACCGACATTGACACGCAGGTGCTGGAGAAGGCGCTGGCAGGCGTCTATCGCCAGGAAGAGCTGCGGACGCTCTCGCCGCAGCAGATGCAAAAGTTTTTCTTTCGCGGCACGGGCCCCCACGCCGGTATGGTGCGGGTGCGCCCCGACCTGGCGAACATGGTCTCTTATGCCCAGCTTAATTTGCTGGCAAATGAGTGGGCTGTCCCGGGGCCGTTTGATGCCATTTTCTGCCGTAACGTCATGATCTATTTTGACAAAGAAACGCAAGAGAAGATTTTACGGCGTTTTGTGCCGATGCTGAAACCCGGCGGCATACTGTTTGCCGGTCACTCGGAAAACTTCAGCCAGATTAGTAAAGAGTTTTATCTGCGCGGCCAGACGGTCTACGGACTGACTAAGGAAAGATGATGGGCAAAATCAGAGTGTTATGCGTTGATGACTCCGCACTGATGCGTCAGCTGATGACGGAAATTATCAACAGCCATTCAGATATGGAAATGGTCGCCTCGGCGCCCGATCCGCTGGTGGCACGCGATCTTATCAAGCAGTTCAACCCCGACGTACTGACGTTGGATGTGGAAATGCCGCGTATGGACGGCCTCGATTTTCTCGAAAAACTGATGCGTCTGAGGCCGATGCCGGTGGTGATGGTCTCTTCCCTGACTGGGAAAGGTTCGGAGATCACTCTGAGAGCGCTGGAACTCGGCGCGGTGGATTTCGTGACGAAACCCTCGCTCGGGATCCGTGAAGGGATGCTGGGCTACAGCCAGATGATCGCCGATAAGGTACGCGCGGCTTCCCGCGCCAGGCTGCAAATGCGCGGCCCTCAGCCAGCCCCGACAATGCTGAAAGCGGGCCCGCTGTTAAGTAGCGAAAAGCTGATCGCCATTGGCGCGTCTACAGGGGGAACAGAAGCGATCCGTCATGTGCTTCAGCCGCTGCCTGCAACCAGCCCGGCGTTGATGATTACTCAGCATATGCCGCCAGGCTTTACCCGCTCCTTTGCGGAGAGGCTGAATAAGCTGTGTCAGATCACGGTAAAAGAGGCCGAGGACGGTGAGCGAATTCTGCCCGGCCATGCCTATATCGCGCCCGGCGCGATGCATATGGAACTGACGCGCAGCGGCGCGAACTATCAGGTCAAGCTGAATGAAGGGCCGCCGGTGAACCGCCATAAGCCCTCGGTGGACGTCTTGTTTAAGTCAGTGGCGCAGTATGCCGGTCGCAACGCCGTAGGCGTGATCCTGACCGGAATGGGCAACGACGGAGCAGCTGGCCTGCTCGAAATGAACAAAGCTGGTGCCTGGACCATCGCTCAGAACGAAGCGAGCTGTGTGGTCTTTGGGATGCCCCGCGAGGCGATTGGCCTCGGGGGCGCCAGCGAAGTGGTGGATCTCCACCAAATCAGCCAGCACATGCTGGCAAAAATTAGCGCCGGACAGGCATTACGTATATAACGCAGCGCCCGTCCGCGGGGCTACACAAAACAGGAGTAAGTATGGCTGATAAAAATATGCGGTTTCTGGTGGTCGACGATTTCAACACGATGCGTCGTATCGTCCGTAACCTGCTGAAAGAGCTGGGCTTCAACAATGTTGAAGAGGCAGAAGATGGCGTTGACGCGCTGGCGAAACTGCGTGCCGGCGGGTTCGACTTCGTGATCTCCGACTGGAACATGCCCAACATGGACGGATTGCAGCTGCTGCAAACCATTCGTGCCGACGGGGCGATGAGCAAACTGCCCGTGCTGATGGTGACGGCAGAAGCGAAAAAAGAGAATATTATTGCGGCTGCTCAGGCGGGAGCCAGCGGCTACGTTGTTAAACCTTTTACGGCAGCCACTCTTGAAGAGAAGTTAGGTAAGATCTTCGAAAAGCTGGGTATGTAAGGAGCCGAGATGACCACTATTCCGACACCAAATGTTGATGCGGCTTCTGCACATGGCATCATAACCCGCATCGGGTCCCTTACGCGGATGCTGCGCGACAGCCTGCGTGAGCTGGGCCTGGATCAGGCGATAGCCGAAGCGGCTGAAGCCATTCCTGATGCGCGCGATCGACTGGATTACGTAGTGCAAATGACCGCGCAGGCGGCAGAGCGAGCCCTGAACTGTGTGGAGGCTTCTCAGCCACGGCAGACGCTGATGGAAAATGGCGCGAAAGACCTGAAAGGGCGCTGGGATGAGTGGTTTGAACATCCTGTCGATCTGGCCGACGCACGCACGTTGGTATCGGATACCCGTGGTTATCTGGAAGCCGTGCCGGAGCATACCTCGTTCACTAACGCTCAGCTGATGGAAATCATGATGGCGCAGGATTTCCAGGACCTTACCGGTCAGGTGATCAAACGCATGATGGATGTTATCCAGGAGATTGAGCGTCAGCTGCTGGCGGTGCTGCTGGAGAATATGCCAGAACCGGCGTCGCTTCCTAAAAAGGATGCGGACAGCCTGCTTAACGGACCGCAAATTAACGGCGCGGCACCGGGCGTGGTGGCGAACCAGGATCAGGTTGATGACCTGCTGGACAGCCTCGGATTCTGATCCTCTGCCGCTCCGGCGGCAAACCATTTCTGTGACTCCCTGAACCAGGGGACGGCTTCGGCCGTCCCCTTTCTCCGCTATCCGCAAAATAACCCCCCTTTTACGCGTTTACTCGCGCCATCATCGCTGCGCGGATTTGGCATGCTAGCCGCTGAAATTTCGCATTGAGGTAAGCTGCCGTGTCCCAGGACAGCGACGAGGAAAAGACCGAAGACGCCACACCCCACCGAATAGAAAAGGCGAGGGAAGAGGGGCAGATTCCGCGATCGCGGGAGCTGACTTCTGTCCTGATGCTGGTGGCGGGGTTGAGTATTTTATGGCTGAGCGGCCTCACGATTGCCAGGAAGCTTGGCGCTCTGCTGGCCGACGGCCTGAAGTTCAATCATACGGTCGTCAGCGACAGCAGCCTGATGCTGCACCAAATTGGTTACCTGATCCCGCAGGCTGTTTTTGCGCTGTTGCCGATGATGGCCGGACTGGTACTGGTCGCCATCGCCGCGCCAATGCTGCTCGGTGGGGTTCTCATCAGCGGCAAAGCAATCAAGTTTGATATGGGCAAATTAAACCCGATCAAAGGGCTGGGGAAGTTGTTTTCCGCGCAGTCGGCGGCGGAACTGCTTAAAGCGGTGCTGAAGGCGATACTGGTGGGCTGTGTAACCTGGCTCTATCTGCGTACGCACTGGCCGGAGATGCTGAGGTTAGTCAGCGAGTCGCCGTTTAATGCGCTGGCCAGCGCCCTGAATATGATCGCCATGTGCTGTCTGCTGATCGTCCTCGGGCTGTCGCCGATGGTGGGGTTTGACGTCTTCTGGCAGGTGTACAGCTACTACAAAGGGCTGCGCATGACCCGCCAGAATATCCGCGACGAGTACAAACAGCAGGAGGGCGATCCGCATGTAAAAGGACGCATCCGGCAGCAGATGCGGGCCGCGGCCCAGCGTCGCATGATGTCTGACGTGCCGAAGGCGGACGTGATCGTCACCAACCCAACGCACTACTCGGTGGCGCTGAAATATGACGAAGGCAAAATGAGCGCCCCTAAAGTGGTGGCGAAAGGCGCCGGAGAGATTGCGCTGCGCATTCGTGAACTGGGCAAAGAGCACCGTATTCCCCTGCTGGAAGCGCCGCCGCTGGCGCGTGCGCTCTACCGGCATACTGAGATTGGGCAGCATATTCCGGGCACGTTATATGCCGCTGTAGCAGAAGTGTTAGCCTGGGTCTGGCAGCTCCGCCGCTGGAAGCTGGAGGGAGGCCTGGCCCCGAAAAAACCTGACAATTTACCGGTGCCGGAAGCGCTGGACTTTGGCTCAAGAGAAGAAGACTGATGGCGAATCTGGCCGCACTATTGCGCTTACCGAATTTTAAAGATACCCAGTGGCAGGTTATGGCCGGGCCGGTATTGATCCTGATGATCCTGTCGATGATGGTGCTGCCGCTGCCGGCCTTCATCCTCGACTTGCTCTTCACCTTTAATATTGCGCTGTCGATTATGGTGCTGCTGGTGGCAATGTTTACCCAGCGCACGCTGGAATTCGCCGCCTTTCCAACCATTCTGCTCTTCTCCACGCTGTTACGCCTGGCGCTGAACGTCGCCTCCACGCGTATTATCCTGATGGAAGGGCATACCGGCGGCGCGGCGGCAGGTCAGGTCGTGGAAGCCTTCGGGCACTTCCTGGTAGGCGGCAACTTCGCCATCGGTATCGTGGTGTTTATCATCCTCGTTATCATCAACTTTATGGTTATCACCAAAGGTGCGGGCCGTATCGCTGAAGTGGGCGCGCGCTTTGTTCTTGATGGGATGCCGGGCAAGCAGATGGCGATCGACGCCGACCTTAACGCCGGACTGATTGGCGAAGAGGAGGCGAAAAAGCGCCGCTCTGATGTAACCCAGGAAGCTGACTTCTACGGTTCGATGGACGGTGCGAGTAAGTTTGTGCGCGGCGATGCTATCGCGGGCATCTTGATTATGGTGATCAACGTGGTGGGCGGCCTGCTGGTAGGGGTGATTCAGCACGGCATGTCCGTTGGTAGCGCCGGTGAAACCTATACGCTGCTGACCATCGGTGACGGCCTCGTGGCCCAGATCCCGGCGCTGGTGATCTCCACCGCAGCGGGCGTTATCGTAACCCGCGTCGCGACCGATCAGGACGTTGGCGAGCAGATGGTAACCCAGCTGTTCAAAAATCCACGCGTAATGATGCTGAGTGCGGGCGTGCTGGGTATGCTCGGCATGGTGCCAGGGATGCCGAACTTCGTCTTCCTGCTCTTCACGGCGGCGCTGCTTGGCCTGGCCTGGTATCTCAGAGGCAAAGAGACTCAACCGAAGGCGGAAGTGCCGGTTAAGCCCCGTCAGGCTGAAACGGCGGCCACGGTGGAAGCTTCCTGGACCGACGTCCAGCTTGAAGATTCGCTCGGGATGGAGGTGGGCTACCGCCTGATCCCGATGGTGGATAACACACAAGATGGCGAACTGCTGGGACGTATCCGCAGCATTCGTAAGAAATTCGCTCAGGAGATGGGGTTCCTGCCGCCGGTAGTGCACATCCGTGACAATATGGATCTGCCGCCGGCTCGCTACCGCATTCTGATGAAGGGTGTGGAAATTGGCAGTGGCGACGCCTATCCGGGGCGCTGGATGGCGATCAACCCCGGCACGGCGGCGGGGACGCTGCCGGGGGAAGCGACGGTCGATCCGGCCTTTGGCCTGGCGGCGGTCTGGATCGATAGCGCCCTGAAAGAGCAGGCGCAGATTCAGGGCTTCACCGTGGTGGAGGCGAGCACGGTAGTCGCCACGCACCTCAATCACCTGATTGGGCAGCACGCCAGCGAGCTATTTGGTCGTCAGGAAGCGCAGCAGCTGCTGGATCGCGTGACCCAGGAGATGCCAAAGCTGACGGAAGATCTGATCCCTGGCGTCATCACATTAACGACGCTGCATAAAGTGCTGCAAAACCTGCTTCTGGAACGCGTTTCTATGCGTGATATGCGCACCATTATTGAAACGCTGGCCGAGCACGCGCCTGTGCAGAACGATCCACATGAGCTGACCTCTGTCGTGCGCGTTGCGCTGGGCAGAGCCATTACTCAGCAGTGGTTCCCGGGCAACGGCGAAGTGCAGGTTATTGGCCTGGACAGTTCGCTGGAACGGCTGCTGCTGCAGGCGTTGCAGGGCGGCGGCGGGCTGGAACCTGGCCTCGCCGATCGTCTGCTGGCGCAGGCGCAGGGCGCGCTGAATCATCAGGAGTCGCTGGGGGCGCCGCCGGTATTGCTGGTTAATCACCCTCTCCGTGCGCTGCTGGCCCGCTTCCTGCGCCGCAACCTGCCGCAGCTGATGGTGATCTCTAACCTTGAGCTGACCGATAACCGTCAAATCCGTATGACGTCGACCATAGGAGGGCAGTAATGAGAAATGCTGCGCTGCTGCTGGCGCTGGTTCTACCCGGCGCGGCGATGGCCGGCGGCGGCTGGCAGGCCAGTTCACCCGGCCCGGGTATCAGTAACCGTGGTGAAATGGCCACGTCGTCAGCGCTCAGCCCGGCAGAACCGGTTACCGGCGTGATGACGGAGATCGCCTGGCGCTATGTGCTGACCGGCCCACCGCCGTCCGGCCTGCGTGCTTATCTCTGCGCGCAAAGCCGCTGCGTGGCGCTGGAAGGCGCCAGCGGAACGACGCGGGGCCTGACCAATGTTAATGCGGGAGAGACTCTGCATTTTGCCTATGGCGTTCAGGGCAAGGGAAGACTACCGCTGCCGCTGCGCGTATTGAGTAATCAGGTGATGGTTAACTACCAATAAAAAAGAGGCAACTGCTGGTTTTCTTTTTCAGACGGCGCATAAGGTTAAAGCGAAGGGAGTACCGGTCGAAAGTAAAGCGTCCCGCGCCATGGACGGCGCGGGCCGAGCTGTCAGGGACGACGCTTTTTGCGTCTTTACGATCGACCGGTACTCCCGAAGCAGGTGCCCAACCTGCAAAGAGAGAATTACGAATCCCCTCTTTGGCATTACCGAAACGGAAAGGGCATTACATCCTTTCTACTGTTTCAATGCCCAGCGTATCCAGACCCAGCTTCAGCGTTTTTGCCGTCAGCAGCGCCAGCTTCAGGCGGCTCTGTCGGGTCGCCTCATCCGCCGCCGACAGAATCGGGCAGTGCTCGTAAAAGCCGGAGAACAGGCCTGCCAGATCGTAGAGATAAGCACACATCACGTGCGGCGTGCCGTCGCGGGCAACCTGAGTAATGGTTTCATCAAACTGGAGCAGACGTACGGCCAGCGCAGCTTCACGATCTTCCGCAATAACGGTTTTCCCGATCACTTCAGATTCCGCGATGCCTGCCTTGCGGAAGACGGAAAGCACGCGGGTATAGGCATATTGCATATAGGGCGCGGTATTGCCCTCGAAGGCCAGCATGTTATCCCAGTCAAACACGTAATCGGTGGTGCGGCTTTTGGAGAGGTCCGCGTATTTTACGGCACCAATGCCGACGCTGTTTGCCAGCGCTTTCAGCTCACCGGCAGGCATATCGGGGTTCTTCTCGCGAACCAGTTGGGTGGCGCGCTCCACCGCCTCATCCAGCAGATCGGAAAGTTTGATGGTGCCGCCAGCGCGGGTCTTGAACGGCTTGCCATCCTTGCCAAGCATCATGCCGAAAGCGTGATGCTCAAGCGGCACGGACTCAGGCACGTAGCCCGCTTTACGGACGATGGTCCACGCCTGCATCAGGTGCTGATGCTGACGTGAGTCAATATAATAGAGTACGCGGTCGGCCTTCAGCGTCTCATAACGATATTTGGCGCAGGCGATGTCGGTGGTGGTATAGAGATAGCCGCCATCTTTTTTCTGGATGATAACGCCCATCGGGTCGCCATCTTTGTTTTTGTACTCATCCAGGAAGACGACCGTTGCGCCTTCGCTCTCCACCGCCAGACCTTTGGCTTTCAGGTCGGCCACGATGCCGGGCAGCATGGCGTTATAGAGGCTTTCGCCCATTACGTCATCGCGGGTCAGCGTCACGTTCATACGGTCGTAGACGATCTGGTTATGCGACATGGTGATATCAACCAGCTTTTTCCACATCTTGCGGCAGTACTCATCGCCACCCTGAAGCTTGACCACGTAGCCGCGCGCGCGCTCGGCAAACGCCGGATCTTCGTCATAGGTGCGTTTCGCTTCGCGGTAGAAGTTTTCCAGATCGGCGAGGGCGATCTCTTCGTGATGTTCGCTCTGCTGCTTCTCAAGAAAGGCGATTAGCATGCCAAACTGCGTTCCCCAGTCACCCACATGGTTAGCACGGATGACGTTATGGCCGAGGAAGGAGAGCGTGCGGACTGCGGCATCACCGATGATGGTTGAGCGGACGTGGCCCACATGCATCTCTTTAGCGACGTTTGGCGCAGAATAGTCGATCACTACCGTTTGCGGCGTGACCGGCGCGACGCCCAGTCGCGGCGCATCAATGACGCTGTCCACCTGCGCAGAAAGCCAGCCGGCGTCGAGGAAAAGATTGATGAAGCCCGGACCCGCGATCTCAACCTTGCTGGCGACCCCCTGAAGATCGAGATGTCTGAGGACTTCTTCCGCCAGCTGTCGGGGCGCCATGCCCAGTTTTTTGGCCACGGCCATGATGCCGTTTGCCTGGTAATCACCAAACTGCGCCTTGGCTGACTGTCGAACCTGCGGTTCACAGTCGGCCGGGGCGCCTGCTGCGATCATCGCCTGACTGACTTTTTCTGAAAGAAGAGCCTGAATATTCACCGGGTTACCTTAATATGCTGAAAAGGCCCGCGCTGGTTGCGCAGGCCGCCTGCCTCAGCGAAGCCCGACGGCAGAGCGATCTGCTGTACAAGGGCACCGCTAAAAAATAAGGGGAAAAGTATACTGCATTTTTGTCCCGGTTATCCAGGAACCTGACGGGGGGATATCAGGGGCAGTCGCGGGCGGGAAACCCGGTGAACGCAGTTTCCCGCCTGAGAGAGGAATCAACGGCGACGTTGGGGCCGGTGAGGACTGGCGATGGTGGTTTTTGTATTACGAATCTTCCAGTGGCGTACCAGAGCAAACCCCATCATCGCGATCAGCGCTGCGACAAATATCAACATGAGCATGATGCTATACCTTTCGGGAAAACCGGGATAAATTCAGAAGCAGAAAGAATACGTTATACTATGCCGCTTTGTATTTAAGAATTGTCGCATTGTACAGCTTATCCCAAATTAAAACAGACAGTTAAAAGTATCTTCCTAAAGAAAAGTCTGGTACTGAGCCAGTGATAACTGAGATTTCCTGGAAAAAAGCGGTTGTACAAATAAGAATATCTCATAAATGATAAGAAATTGTTTAATCTAGTGGACCGGATGCGGTTGTGAAAAAGTAGAAAAGGTTAAATTAATATAATGTTAAATGGCGGGAAAATGCATTCTGAAAGCGTATTACGAGATGAACTAAGCGATCTGGCTAATGATTTGCCGCGGTTTGAATCTTCACTTACTCAGCTGGCGGCACGGCTTGGGCTCGATCTTGCTGCCCTTGAGGTGGATCATATTGCCGTGCGCTGTCATCAGAACAGCACCGCTGAGCGCTGGAAACAAGGTTTTTTGCAGCTCGGCGAGCTGTTTTCAGAAAAAACGATCAACGGGCGTCCCATCGCGCTTTTTGAACTGCGCAATCCGCTGAAGGTGGGCCCGTGGCAGATTACCGTCATTGAACTTCCCTGGCCGGGCAACCGACTGTACCGGCATGAAGGCTGGGAGCATATAGAAGTGGTGCTGAGAGGCGATCCCGCGCAGCTGGGAATGCGGGCGCTGGCGCTGCTTGCCGATGAAGGATTATGTGAGCCGGGGATTTCGGTGAAGAGCAGCGCGCCCGAAGGCGAAGGCGAGAGGCTGCCCAACCCCACGCTGGCGGTGAGCGACGGCACTGTCACTATCAAGTTCCATCCCTGGAGCCTGAAAGAGATTGTGACAAGCGAGAGCTGCTAGCGGATCGTTCTGAGGGCGTTCTCCATCCGCCTGAGGGCCTCATGGAGGAGGTCCTGCGGGCAGCCAAAGTTGAAACGAACAAAGCCATCATCGCCAAAATCCCGTCCGGCGGAAAAGCCCAGGCCGTGATGCTCAAAGAAACGCGCCGGGCTGGCCACGCCCAGCTGGCTGGCATCAATCCAGGCCAGATAAGTCGCTTCTGGCGCCGCGACCGATAATCCCGGCATGGCGTTAATCCGGCTGGTCAGTAAATCGCGACTTTCCCGCAGATAGGCCAGCTTTTCATCCAGCCAGGGCTGCCCGTCACGCCAGGCGGCCGTTGCGGCAACACAGGCAAGGATATCCACGCCCGGCACAATACCCTGACGCGTTTGCGTAAAGCGGGCCCGCAGATCGGCGTCCGGGATAATCGCCAGCGAGGCACCCAGCCCGGCAATGTTGAAGGTTTTCGAAGGAGAGATAAGCGTCACAGACCGCTGTTCGGCATCGCTGCTCAGCGTGGCGAAAGGAATATGCTTAACGCCGGGTTCCAGCAGAAGATCGCAGTGAATTTCATCGGAGCAAACAATCAGGTCGTGACGCTGCGCGAAGCGAAGCTGGGTTTCAAGCTCCTCCTGGCGGTAGACGGTGCCGCCAGGATTTTGCGGATTACAGAGCATCAGCAACTTTTCATTGCCGGTCATCTGAGGCTCAAGCGCCGCAATATCCATTACCCAGCGCTGATTTTCCAGCCGCAGCTGGCCGTTAATCTGCCTGCGGTCAGCGAGCTTTGCCGCCGAGCGGAAGGGCGGGTAGATGGGCGTGGGAGCGATGGTTCCCTGCTGAGGTGAGGTAAAGGCGCGTACCGCCAGATTAAGTCCGCTCACAATGCCGGGCAGGAAAACCAGCCATTCTGGTTTAATTTCCCACTGATAACGTTCGCTCATCCGGGCGATAACCACGTCAATCAGTTCGCTGGGCGCGCCGCCGTAGCCGAAGACGCCGTGCTCAACACGCTGTTTAAGCGCGTCAATAACGCACTGCGGCGAGCGAAAATCGGTGTCGGCCACCCACAGCGGGAGGATATCCTGGTCACCATATTTTTGCCATTTCAGACTATCGCTGTGACGGCGATCGATCCGTTCATTAAAACTGGATGCCATATGACTATTTCCCGTTAATATTATTCATAAGTTCTGGATGCAGATTAGCGATCTGGAAAGATAATCACAACCAACCGGCAGGCATTAACAGGAGGATGGAATGCTTAAACTGGAAGTATGCTGCTACGGCGTCGATTGTGCACTGGCGGCGGAAAAGGCGGGGGCCGATCGTATTGAGCTCTGCGCCGCCCCCTCCGAAGGTGGGCTGACTCCCTCGGCGGGCAGCCTGATGCAGGCCCGGGAAAATATTACGATTCCCGTTCATCCTATCGTCCGGCCGCGTGGGGGAGACTTTTGCTTTACCACCGGCGAATTTAATCAAATGAAGTCCGATGTCGCTTTCCTTCGTGAGATGGGATTTCCCGGACTGGTGATCGGCATGCTGGACGTCGATGGTCACGTTGACTTAAAACGGATGAAAGAGATTATGGCGCTCTGTGAGGGGATGGCGGTGACTTTCCACCGCGCGTTCGATCTCTGCCACAGTCCGCTGGTCACACTGCAACAGCTGACCGATTTAGGGATCGCTCGTATCCTCACTTCCGGTCAGCAGCAGAGCGCGGAAAGTGGTTTACCGCTGCTTAGGGAACTAACCCGTACGACCTGCGGTCCTATCATTATGGCCGGTGCGGGCGTACGCCTTAGCAACCTGCAAAAGTTTATAGAGGCCGGGCTGAGTGAAATCCACAGTTCAGCCAGCCAGCGGATAGCCTCGCCAATGCGCTATCGTAAAGCGGGCGTTTCTATGAGCTCCATTGCGGAAACCGATGAATTCAGCCGCACCTGCGTTGACAGTGATATGGTGGAAGCGATGAAGGCCTCTATGTCGCTCAGCTTCCCTGTCAACGTTGCCTGAGCAAGATTTTGCCGCGCAGCACGCCAGTTCAGCGACGTGATGTTTGCAAGTACCAGGCCCCATCGTTTTGATGGGGCTTTTTTTATCTGCATAAAACCGGCGTGATAAATCCTGCTTCGCCGGGATCCCTTTTACACTTAGAGCAGAAAATCATTACCTTTACGGGATTGCGATGAAAATCATCAAGCTGAGCATCTGTAGTCTTGCACTCCTGCTGTCGGGTGGCGCCTTTGCCGCACAGATTTGCCCGCCTCAGGCTGAGCTGATCAATAACAGCAACGGTATTGTGCTGCTGGGCGGGACGGCGAAAGGCCCGGTAAAACAGGTTGTTCTGGGGGAGTTTGGCCGCGACGTTAATCAGCAAAGACGCATTCTGGGGCAGTTTGACCAATGCGGCGCGCTGCTGCGGGCCGATATCAACTTCGAAAAAAATGAAAACAATGTGCTGCTGAAAATGGAGCAGAGCGTTGCGCAGGCGAAAGATGGCTGGCAGGCCGATTACGCTATCTCGGTGTTTGTGCTGAAACAGGGCCAGGCGGTTGAAGTGAACCACAAGAAGGGCACTATTAACTATCTGGTCGGCAAGCAGGGCACCATAACCAGCGCCACGGAATCTTTCCTGCTGAAAGGAGAAAAGGGCTTTACGGAAACGGTGTACAGTTTCGACCGGCGTAACAGGCTGATCAAAAGTGTGGCGCGCAGTTCCGATAAGCAGGCAAATGGTGAAACCCACTACCGCTGGAACGGTAAAAACCAGCTGGTGGCCTCGGAGTCGCCCGACAGTAAGATGAGCTGGACCTATGACAAAATGGACCGGGAGCAGAGCCTGAGTACCCAGGTGCATAATGAATTCAGCGAGAAAAAGACGCTGGATGAGTGCCAGCTGTGGGATAAGCGCGGCAACTGTACGCTCAGCTATCTGCATGAAACGGAGCTTTTTCCGAAGGGGGAAGTGAAGCGGAATATCAGCGCGGCCTACCGGTATGAATACTGGGAGAAATAATCCTGGGATGTCAGCAGGCAGGAACAGAAAGGGGCGAACGGGCCGCCCCCATTTTTCCGTCACAGACTAACTGACAGTTTTACTGAAAGCATCCACGGCCAGGATCGCGCTGGCGATGTCTTCTGCGCTCAGGTTCGGGTTGAGGTTTTTCAGCGTATCGCCCTCATTATTGGCGAGCGCGCCCACCTTAACGAGATTTTCCCAGCTTTCATTTTCCAGGTGGATCTCCTTCAGGGTGGTCGGCATTTTAATGGCGCGATAGAAGCGGATGTAGCGGGCGATCTCTTCATCCGGGCGCTGCTCAAGCACCATCTGGGTCAGCGTGCCGTAGGCGACTTTTTCCCCGTGGGTCAGATGGTGGATATCGCCCTCAATGGCGGTAAAACCGTTATGAATCGCGTGGGCGCCCGCCAGACCGGCGTTCTCAAAGCCCAGGCCCGAGAGCAGCGTGTTCGCTTCAACGACCGCTTCCACAGCGGGTGTCACCACTTTCTGCTCGACGGCCTGATAAGCGCTGAAGCCGAAGGCGAGCAGCGTTTTCTCGCAGGCCTCTGCAATCGCCATCCCGGCGATGGTCGGATCGCCATTCACCATCGATTTGCTGTGCGAGCGTTTAACCGCCTGCGCCTCCACAAAGGTCGCCAGCCCATCAGCGATGCCCGAGGCGAACAATCTGACCGGCGCGCGTGCGCAAACCTGGGTATCCACCAGCACCAGATCGGGATTCTTGCTGTAGAAACGGTAGCTTTCGAAGACGCCGCTGTCGGAATAGATCACGGAAAGGGCACTACAGGGCGCATCCGTTGAGGCGATAGTCGGGACGATGACGACCGGCTGCTTCAGTTCGTCTGCTACCGCTTTAACCGTATCGAGCGTTTTGCCGCCGCCGACGCCGATCACCAGGCGCGTACCGCTCGCTTTCGCCAGCGCGGCCAGTCGTGAAATTTCATTCCCCGACGCTTCGCCGTTGAACTGCTCATAGTGGCACTCAATGTCGCTCTGCCGCAGGGAGGTCTGCACATCTTTGCCTGCCAGCCCCCAGACGATCTCATCGGCCACCACGAAGGCGCTGCTGCCCAGCTCCGCCACATACTCGCCCAGTTGCGCCATCACGCCCGCACCCTGAACATATTTTCGCGGTGAAGAGAATACAAATTTACTCATATGGGACTCCTTTCAGTAAAATGAAAAAGATGTCGTGCCACCTTCATCCTGGACCCATTTTGCCGTCAGGGTTTGTTTAAAAAGGTTTTTAGGACAAATATGAAAGGGATCGTACGCCACTTTTAGCCTGGGGCAGAAAAGCGTCTGTCATGGGCGGGGGCCGGGAACTGCGGAAAAGCGATTCCCCACCCGCAGAGAAGCGGGCGGGGTGAGGCGCCGGATTAAGGCTTACGCGCCACCAGCACGGCACGCAGCGGGGCCGGATAACCTTCAACAGTTTTGGTGGGATCCTCAGGATCAAGAAACTCCGCCAGCGACTCGCTGGTCATCCAGTCGGTGCGGCGCTGTTCCTCTGTGCTGGTGACGGAATAGTCAACGACGCGCACGTCGACAAAACCGCACTTCTCCAGCCAGCTCTTGAGCGCGCCGGTGGAGGGCAGGAACCAGACGTTGCGCATCTGCGCATAACGCTCACCGGGGACCAGGACATCTCTGTCGCCGCCATCAACAACCAGCGTCTCCAGCACCAGCTCGCCGCCGCTGACCAGCTGGTTCTTCAGCTGGAACAGGTGGTCGAGCGGAGAACGGCGGTGATAAAGCACCCCCATTGAAAACACCGTATCGAAGGCTTTCAGCTCCGGCAGCTGCTCAATGCCCAGCGGCAGGAGATGCGCACGCTGATCGTTGCCCAGCAGCTTACGCACGGCTTCAAACTGGCAGAGAAACAGCTGCATGGGATCGATGCCGACCACCAGGTTTGCGCCCGCGCCGATCATGCGCCACATGTGATAGCCGCTGCCGCAGCCAACGTCGAGCACCATCCGTCCCGCCAGCGGGGAGATGTGCGGCAATACGCGCTCCCACTTCCAGTCAGAACGCCACTCTGTATTGATGTTCACGCCATAGAGGGAATAGGGACCTTTACGCCACGGCATCAGATTTCGCAGGAGCTTTTCAATCCCCCCGCGCTGGCGGTCGCTCAGCGTGCTGCTGTCAGCGGTGACGCTATGCAGCAGGTCCAGCGTCTCGGGCATGATATCGGGCAGATGCTCAACGGAGCGATCCCAGTTCTTAAAGTGACCGTGTAACTGCTCGCGCTGCCAGGCCGCAATCTGAGCCGGCAGGGTTTCCAGCCAGTGAGAGAGGGGGCTTTTCGCGATAAGCTGATAAAAATTGCCAAAATCCATCAGGCGGAACCTGCTTTGAGGGCGATCAGCGAGCCGAAGTTAAAACACTGGAACCAGAGTTCCGCATGTTCAAAACCGGCGGTACGCAGACGCGTTTTGTGTGTTTCCACGCTGTCGGTCAGCATGACGTTTTCCAGCATGCTGCGCTTCTGGCTGATTTCCAGTTCGCTGTAGCCGTTAGCCCGTTTGAAATCATGATGCATATTGAACAGCAGCTCGCCCACGTCGGCATCGGCGAAGCTGAACTTCTCAGAAAGCACCAGCGCGCCGCCGGGACGAAGCCCCTGCCAGACATTGTTCAGGAGCTGCTGGCGCTCGGCAGGCTCAAGAAACTGAAGCGTGAAGTTCAGCACCACCATGGACGCATTTTCAATAGTGATGTCACGGATATCGGCTTCGATCACCTCAACGGGCGTCTCCGCCCTGAAGGCATCGATATGGCGGCGGCAGCGCTCGACCATCGCGGGCGAGTTGTCGACGGAGATAATTTTGCAGCCTTCAGCTTTAATATTCCGGCGCACGGAAAGCGTGGCCGCGCCCAGCGAGCAGCCCAGGTCATAGACCTGACTGTCCGGCTGCACAAAACGTTCGGCCAGCATGCCGATCATTGAAATGATATTGGAATAACCCGGCACGGAACGCTGGATCATATCGGGAAAAACTTCGGCCACGCGCTCGTCAAACGTCCAGTCACCCAGTTTGGCAATCGGCGCGGAGAACAGCGTATCGCGGTTAGACATAGTGGTAAGGTCCGGGAGAAAAACGGAAAGGCGCTATTTTGGCAGAAAGCGACGCTGGCTGCACCTGTTCTGCCGGGCCGGTTGGCTGGCCGGCAGAAAAAAACGCGTGGAATTGAGCTTAATGCAGCGTTACAAGGAGGTCCCAGGGAAGATAGACAAGGTTCAGAACGATCATGCCGAGCAGCGAGAGCATCGTCAGAACCATACCATTTTTTCGCCAGAGCAGCGTACTGCTGCGCATACCGTAAAAATGCAGAGAGCGGCCCAGAAAGAAAAAGATCCCGACCAGATGCAGCATCCAGATCTCAGCGCCGTTCAGCTCCATCATCACCAGCATCAGGACGGCAACCGGAATGTACTCCGCTGCGTTGCCATGAATGCGAATCGCAGTTTGCAGCTCAAAGAAGCCGCCGTCGCCGCTGGAGACGTGGTAGAGGCGACGCAGACGGATCACATCGAACGAAAATTTAATGAGGAACAGTGCTCCAAGCACGACATAAAAGGCGCTGACCATTCTGGCTCCCTAAAGCGCGGAAAATTCTGGCGCCATCATAACGGTGAAAAGGGCAGCTGTCAGCGGCAATGCTGCGCGGAACCGGCGTACCGCATCGGCGGTTAAAACAGCCTGTCCTGCTGCGGCCAGCGCGGCGCGCTGCCGACTTGCGGCACCGCCTGCTGCAACGCCGGCCAGAGGTACTGAACCAAATCAGGCGCAAAGGCAATGTCGGGCGTGTGAATAAACAGCCAGGGTTGCCCGCTGGCCGTCCACGTTGGCAGTTTCTCAAGCCAGGCCTGGAACCACTTCAGGTTGGCCTGCGGCTCGTCGCCACCGATAAAGCGGATCATGGGCTGCTGAGCGGTCATCACAGCGTGGACGGGCAGCACCGGTTTTTTGCGCTGCGCTTCGATAATGGCCGGGTTGCCGGGATGGGCGGAATGGACGCCGCGCGTATCGAGGATCACCCGGTTAACGCCGCGCTGATGCAGACCCCGGTTAAGCGCGCGCTCGGCATCCCCTTTGGTAAAGAACTCAGGATGGCGCACCTCCACACCGTACGTGAAGGCGTCCGGCAATCCATCAAGGAACGCCCAGAGCGTTTCAAGGGCCGCCGGACCGAAGGTGGCCGGAAGCTGTAGCCAGAACTGACCGATGCGTCCGGCAAGCGGCGTCATCAGCGCAAAAAACTCCGCGGTCAGATCGGCGCAGTTACGCAGCCCGGCCTGGTGGCTGATGGTGGCCGGGAATTTGAAGCAGAAGCGAAAATCATCGCCGGTCATATCGCGCCAGCGCTGCACAATCTCAGGCCGGGGCAGCGCATAAAGCGTGGTATTGCCCTCCACACAGTTAAAATATTGTGCGTAGTCGGCAAGCGTATGAAGGCCGATTTTTTTCCAGTGGGGATGCTGCCACTGCGGCAGTCCGAGATAAAAAGGCGTCACCGGCGCGTCCTGTATCGATAAGCAGGCTGAAAATGTAGCGGGGGGAAGCGGAGAGCGCAACCCGATGCGGCATCCATCGGGCTGCAAAATATCAGAGCGCGGCCAGAACCTCTTCAGATGTTCTTACGCGACCCAGGCGAGGGAAGATATGTTTAACGCTTCCCGCGTGCTCTTCGGTGCTGACGGCGCTGCAAATATCTTCAACCACCACCAGATTAAAACCCAGCTCCCAGGCGTTACGGGCAGTGGACTCCACGCCCATATTGGTGGCGATCCCGCCCAGCACGATGGTATCAATGCCGCGGCGGCGCAGCTGGAGTTCCAGGTCCGTACCGTAGAAGGCGCCCCACTGACGTTTGGTCACTTCAATATCGCTCTCCTGCTTGCCCAGCGCGGCCGGATAGACCCACCAGTTAGCGGGCAGGGCGCCGCCGTGGCTGGCGTCCACCGGCTGCTTTGGCGCGTCGCCAAAATCCGCGGCCCAGCCCACGCGAACCAGCACGACTGGCGAATTGACCGAGCGGAACTTTTCCGCCAGCGCCGCTGAACGGGCAACCACATCGCTGGCCGCATGGGGGCCAACGGCATAGGGCAGAATCCCTTCCTGAAGGTCAATCAGCACCAGCGCGGTTTTCTCAGCAGTTAAATCCAGCATACGTTCTCCGTAAAAAGGGGGAAACCATTGAGATTACAGGCAATCGACCAGGTGTGGCGATAAGAACAATGTTCGGAAAGCGTGAAATTTGTTAGCTTTTGTGAGAAGTAACGGTGACGTCGTCTGTTTTGAGTGCGAATGGCGGTATTGATGCGGCTGCGGCACTTATCGCGCCGCGCTTTTTCCATTATAATGGCCGCCATTTTTCGCGTCAGCAGGGCCTTTTTGGGCAGTGATGGTCAACCCTGCTGCGCGTGAGCGGCGAAGATTAAAGGATATCGTTATGCGAACTGAGTATTGCGGACAGCTCAATCTGTCCCACGTAGGCCAGCAAGTGACACTGTGCGGTTGGGTCAATCGCCGCCGCGATCTGGGGAGCCTGATCTTTATTGATATGCGCGATCGCGAAGGCATCGTGCAGGTATTTTTCGATCCGGATCGTCAGGACGCCTTTAAGCTCGCCTCCGAGCTGCGTAACGAATTTTGCATTCAGATCACAGGCACCGTCCGCGCCCGTGATGAGAAAAACAAAAACGCCGATATGGCGACCGGCGAAGTGGAAGTTTTCGCCACCGATTT
The DNA here is from genome assembly GCA_050410775.1 of Pantoea sp. FN060301. Taxonomy (GTDB): domain Bacteria; phylum Pseudomonadota; class Gammaproteobacteria; order Enterobacterales; family Enterobacteriaceae; genus Erwinia. Next base: position 2,327,464 of record CP191229.1, on the reverse strand, counting down.
GACCATTATCAACCGCTCGGAGCCGCTGCCGCTGGACTCGAACCAGGTCAACACGGAAGAAGCCCGTCTGAAATACCGTTACCTGGATCTGCGTCGCCCCGATATGGCGCAGCGCCTGAAAGCCCGTGCGAAAATCACCAGCTTTGTCCGTCGCTTTATGGATGATAACGGCTTTCTGGATATCGAAACGCCGATGCTGACCAAGGCCACGCCGGAAGGCGCGCGCGACTATCTGGTGCCGAGCCGCGTACACAAAGGCAAGTTTTATGCGCTGCCGCAGTCGCCTCAGCTGTTTAAACAGCTGCTGATGATGTCTGGCTTCGATCGCTACTACCAGATCGTCAAATGCTTCCGTGATGAAGATTTGCGTGCCGATCGTCAGCCTGAATTCACCCAGATCGATGTTGAAACCTCCTTTATGACCGCGCCACAGGTGCAGGAAATAATGGAAAAGCTGGTGCGCGATCTCTGGCAGAACGTGAAAGGCGTCGATCTGGGCGCGTTTCCGATGATCACCTTTGAAGAAGCGATGCGTCGTTACGGTTCCGATAAGCCGGACCTGCGTAACCCGATGGAGCTGGTGGACGTTGCCGACCTGCTGAAAACAGTTGAATTTAAAGTCTTCTCCGGGCCGGCTAACGATGCCAAAGGCCGCGTAGCGGCGCTGCGCGTGCCGGGTGGCGCTGGGCTTAGCCGTAAGCAGATCGATGAATATGGCAAATTTGTCGAGATCTACGGTGCGAAAGGCCTGGCCTACATCAAGGTGAACGAGCGCGCCAAAGGCCTGGAAGGCATTACCAGCCCGGTCGCCAAGTTCCTTAACGCCGATATCGTCGAGACTATTCTGGCCCGTACCGGCGCTGCCGATGGCGATATGATCTTCTTCGGTGCGGACAGCGCCAAAGTGGTTGCCGACGCGCTTGGCGCGCTGCGCCTCAAGCTGGGCCGCGATCTCGCCATCACCGACAATAGCGCCTGGGCGCCGCTGTGGGTGGTTGACTTCCCGATGTTTGAAGATGATGGCGAAGGCGGCCTGTCTGCGATGCACCATCCGTTTACCGCGCCGAAAGCGATGACGCCGTCTGAGCTGAAATCCGCACCGGAAACCGCGATTGCCAACGCCTACGACATGGTGATCAACGGTTACGAAGTGGGTGGCGGTTCGGTGCGTATCCACCACGGAGAGATGCAGCAGACGGTATTTGGCATCCTCGGTATTACCGAACAGGAACAGCGTGAAAAATTCGGCTTCCTGCTGGATGCGCTGAAGTTTGGTACGCCACCGCATGCGGGCCTTGCATTTGGTCTGGATCGTCTGGTGATGTTGCTGACCGGCACGGATAATATCCGTGACGTTATCGCCTTCCCGAAAACGACGGCGGCGGCCTGTCTGATGACCGAAGCGCCAAGCTTTGCGAATCCCGCCTCGCTGGGCGAACTGGGAATTGAAGTTATCAAAAAATACCAGAACGCGCCTGCTGATAAGCCTGAGCACGAATAAGTGGCCTTCAAGCATCCCGTTTCGGTACTGGTGGTGATCTACGCCCAGGATACCGGGCGGGTGCTGATGCTACAGCGGCGCGACGATCCGGCGTTCTGGCAGTCGGTCACCGGCAGCCAGGAGCCGGGCGAAACGCTGGCGGAAACCGCCGCGCGCGAAGTGTGGGAAGAGCTGGGCATTGATGTTAACCGCGAGCAGTTCACCTTAGTCGACTGCCAGCGTCAGATAGAATTTGAGATCTTTGCCCACTTCCGCCATCGCTATGCGCCGGAGGTGACCCACAATACCGAGCACTGGTTCAGCCTGGCGTTGCCGGCCGAGCGGAGAGTCGCGCTCAGCGAGCATCTGGCGCTGCGCTGGCTGCCGCCTGCCGAAGCCGCCGCGCTCACCAAGTCCTGGAGCAATGGCCAGGCAATAAAAGAATTTGTAGTTTAACTATTTTTATAATTATCCCCTGATGGTCAGGTGATATCGATTGAGTTGAACCTTCAGGCGTTTATCGGCGCAGTGAGTTTGTTCGCTGCCAGCGCGCAGGAACCGCAGCGTACATTAGTACGTGAGGATTCCGAGCACTGCCAGCGAACAAAATCACAAGTAAGATAGCCTGTGAGGGATCGAGGAGAAATGTAAAGCATGGCTGGTCATAGTAAATGGGCTAACACCAAGCACCGTAAAGCGGCGCAGGATGCCAAACGCGGCAAAATTTTCACCAAGATTATCCGCGAGCTGGTTACCGCAGCGAAACTGGGCGGCGGCGATGCCGCTTCCAACCCACGCCTGCGCGCCGCCATGGATAAAGCGCTGTCAAACAACATGACGCGCGACACCATGAACCGCGCCATCGCGCGCGGCGTGGGCGGCGAAGACGACAGCAACATGGAAACCATCATTTACGAAGGCTACGGCCCTGGCGGCACGGCCGTGATGGTGGAATGCCTGAGCGATAACCGTAACCGTACCGTTTCTGAAGTGCGTCACGCCTTCACCAAAACCGGCGGCAATCTGGGCACGGACGGCTCGGTCGCCTATCTCTTTACCCGTAAAGGCGTGGTCTCATTCGCGCCGGGTCTGGACGAAGATACGGTGATGGATGCGGCGCTGGAAGCGGGCGCTGACGACGTGCTGACCTACGACGACGGTGCGATTGACGTCTTTACCGCCTGGGAAACCCTCGGTGACGTTAAGGATGCGCTGGAAGCGGCAGGGCTGAAGCCTGATACGGCAGAAGTGACCATGATCCCGTCAACCAAGGCGGACATGGATGCTGAAACCGCGCCAAAACTGCTGCGCCTGATCGATATGCTGGAAGACTGCGACGACGTTCAGGAGGTCTACCATAATGGTGAGATTTCTGACGAGGTGGCGGCAACCCTTTAATGGCGTTGTTGACCTCAGAGCATAACCTGGCCGGAGAGGCGTGATGGCGATCATTTTAGGTATCGATCCGGGGTCGCGCATCACCGGCTACGGCGTCATCCGGCAGGTGGGCAGGCAGCTAACCTATCTGGGCAGCGGCTGTATTCGTACGAGCGTGACGGATCTGCCCTCCCGCCTGAAGCTTATTTACGCAGGCGTCAGCGAAATCATTACCCAGTTCCAGCCGGACTATTTCGCCATTGAGCAGGTCTTTATGGCGAAAAACGCCGACTCAGCGCTGAAGCTGGGCCAGGCGCGCGGCGCCGCTATCGTGGCGGCGGTTAACCAGGATCTGCCGGTGTTCGAGTATGCTGCCCGTCAGGTGAAGCAAACCGTGGTGGGCATCGGCAGCGCGGAAAAAAGCCAGGTGCAGCATATGGTGAAAACGCTGCTGAAGCTGGGGGCCAGCCCGCAGGCGGACGCCGCCGATGCGCTGGCCATTGCGATCACCCACTGCCACGTCAGCCAGAACGCTAACCGGATGGGGGAAGGGCAGCTTAACCTGGCCCGTGGCCGCCTGCGCTCCTGATAAGCTGGATATTCATCCAGCTTTTTTTATGATATAACCCCCGCACTGATTGTTATGGAAGGAAGCGAACGTGATTGGACGTTTAAGAGGCACGATCCTGGAAAAACAGCCGCCGCTGGTGCTGCTGGAAACCAACGGCGTGGGCTATGAAATCCATATGCCTATGACCTGCTTTTACGAGCTTCCCGACCTCAATCACGAGGCGGTGATTTTTACCCATTTTGTGGTGCGTGAAGACGCCCAGCTGCTGTTTGGTTTTAACAGCAAGCAGGAGCGGGCGCTGTTTCGTGAACTGATTAAAGTTAACGGCGTGGGGCCGAAGCTGGCGCTTGCCATTCTTTCCGGCATGTCCGCCCAGCAGTTCGTCACCGCCGTCGAGCGGGAAGAGATCGCCGCCCTGGTGAAGCTGCCGGGCGTGGGTAAGAAAACCGCAGAACGGCTGGTGGTGGAGATGAAGGATCGCTTCAAGGGAATGCATGGCGATCTCTTTGCGGCCGACGCGCCATTTGCCCTGACCAGCGAAGTCCAGCCTGACGCCGCCGCGAATGATGCGGAAAGCGAGGCGGTTGCCGCGCTGGTGTCGCTGGGGTATAAACCTCAGGAAGCCAGCCGGATGATAAGTAAAGTCGGACGTCCTGACGCGGAGTGCGAAACGCTGATCCGCGAAGCCCTGCGCGCCGCTATTTGAGGTAATGCATGATTGAAGCCGATCGCCTGGTCTCGCCGGGAACCGTCAATGAAGAAGAGCTTGTTGACCGCGCTATCCGCCCCAAGCTGCTGGAAGAGTATGTGGGCCAGCCGGTGGTACGCGAGCAGATGGAAATTTTTATCCAGGCGGCCAAAATGCGCGGCGATGCCCTCGATCATCTGCTGATCTTCGGGCCGCCTGGCCTCGGCAAGACCACGCTCGCCAACATTGTTGCCAATGAAATGGGCGTCAATCTGCGGACCACCTCCGGTCCGGTGCTGGAGAAAGCGGGCGATCTGGCGGCGATGCTGACCAACCTGGAGCCGCACGACGTCCTGTTTATTGATGAAATCCACCGTCTCTCGCCGGTAGTCGAAGAAGTGCTCTATCCGGCGATGGAAGATTATCAGCTGGATATCATGATCGGGGAAGGACCGGCCGCCCGTTCAATTAAGCTGGACCTGCCGCCGTTTACGCTGATTGGCGCGACGACCCGCGCCGGCTCACTGACTTCGCCGCTGCGGGATCGTTTTGGCATCGTTCAGCGTCTGGAGTTCTACCGGGTTGAAGACCTGCAGCATATCGTGGGGCGTAGCGCCGCCTGTCTGGGCCTGCCGCTCAGCGCGGAAGGCGCGCTGGAAGTGGCCCGCCGCTCCCGCGGTACGCCGCGTATCGCAAACCGTCTGCTTCGCCGGGTGCGGGACTTTTCCGAGGTACGCGCAGCGGGCAGCCTCAGCGGTGAGGTGGCCTCAAAAGCGCTGGATATGCTGAGCGTCGATACGGAAGGCTTCGACTATATGGACCGCAAACTGCTGCTGGCGATTATCGATAAGTTCACCGGCGGCCCTGTCGGGCTGGATAACCTGGCGGCGGCGATTGGCGAAGAGCGTGAGACCATTGAGGACGTGCTTGAACCTTACCTGATCCAGCAGGGGTTTATTCAGCGCACGCCGCGTGGGCGCATCGCCACGCAACATGCCTATAAGCATTTCGGCATTACCCGCGAAGAGTAACGCCCCTTCAGAATCAACAGGCGATAAAAAACCGGGCATGCCCGGTTTTTTTATAAATGCTGACTGGCGTAACGCCTGGTCCTGACAGGACAGCAGCCTCAGCGAGCGCAGAAGCCGTGAGCTTCTGCCTGCATTTGAGGCATACAGGCTTTATGCCTCTGTCTACACCGCCGGTTTCTTTACCATGCTGAGCATAAACATCACGGCGGCCCCCAGCACCACTGACGGGCCAGCCGGCGTGTCATACCAGGCCGAGAAGGTCAGTCCGGCCGTGACGGCCATGATCCCGATCAGTACCGCGATCCCGGCCATCTGCTCGGGGGAGCGGGCAAAGCGGCGGGCGGTCGCAGCAGGAATGATCAGCAGCGAGGTAATGATCAGCGCGCCAACAAACTTCATCGCCACGCCGATTGTCAGCGCCGTTACCAGCATCAGCACCAGCTTGGTGCGCTGTATATTAACGCCGTCCACCTGAGCCAGTTCGGGACTGATGGTCATGGAGAGCAGTGAACGCCAGTTCACCGCAAGGACCGTCAGCACGATGATTACCCCAATGCCGATGGTATAGAGATCGTCTGGCGTGACGGAAAGCAGGTCGCCAAACAGATAAGCCATCAAATCCACCCGCACATTCGCCATCAGGCTGACCACAACCAGCCCCAGCGAGAGCGCGCTATGGGCAAAAATCCCCAGCAGCGTATCGATGGCGAGATGCGGCCGCCGCTCCAGCCAGACCAGCGCCAGCGAAAGGATCAGCGTGACTGCGATAACAGCATAAAACGGATTGATGTTCAGCAGCAGACCAAAAGCGACCCCGAGCAGGGAAGCGTGCGCCAGGGTATCGCCGAAGTAAGACATCCGGCGCCAGACGACAAAAGAGCCAAGCGGACCAGCCGCCAGCGCCAGTAAAAACCCGGCCAGCCAGCCGGGAAAAAGGAGTTCGATCACTCGCCTTGTCCTCTGCGTAAAACGATACGGCCCTGAAGGTCGTGACGATGATTATGATGGTGACGATAGATTGCCAGCTGTTCGGCACCGCGAGGGCCAAACATGGAGATAAACTCCGGATGCCGGGAAACCGCCTCTGGCGTACCCGAGCAGCAGATATGCTGATTGAGGCAGAGCACCTCATCCGTTTTCGCCATAACCAGATGCAGATCGTGCGAAACCATCAGCACCCCGCAGTTCAGCTCCTGGCGAAGCTGGTCAATCAGATCGTAAAGCGCCACCTGCCCATTGACATCAACGCCCTGGGTGGGTTCATCCAGCACCAGCAGCTGGGGCTGGTTGAGCAGGGCGCGGGCCAGCAGTACACGCTGCATTTCTCCGCCGGACAGCTTTTGCAGCGGCGAGCGGATCAGCTGCGCGGCCTGTACGCGCTTAAGCGCGGGCAGAATCTCGGCACGACTGACGCCGCCTCTGAGCAGCAAAAAGCGCTCAACGGTGAGCGGCAGCGTGGCGTCGAGATGAATTTTTTGCGGCACGTAACCAATGCGTAGCTGGGCAGGGCGGACCATGTTCCCTTCGTCGGGTTTAATTAACCCGAGCACCACGCGAACCAGCGTGGACTTGCCGGCGCCGTTTGGGCCGAGCAGCGTCAGGATACGTCCCGGCTGCAGCGTCAGCGAAACATCGGACAGCACGCGACGCTGGCCAAAGCTGACAGCGATTTTTTCCAGTGTAATCAGTGAGGGCATAATTATTACAGGTTGCAGAAGTTTTCGAATGTTATAATATCACACTCCATCGACCACTCACGATGGAATGACGTATTATGTTACACAAAAAAACACGCCCGGTGTTACTGCTCTCCGCTTCCCTCTTCGCCGCTTCGTTTGCCGTGCCTCTTCAGGCGGCGGTCGTTGCCTCCCTTAAGCCGGTTGGCTTTATCGCCGCCGCCATCGCCGATGGCGTGACGCCGGTCGATATTCTCCTGCCTGACGGCGCTTCAGCTCATGACTATGCGCTGCGCCCTTCCGACATCAGACGCTTGCGGGACGCGGATTTGGTGGTCTGGGTTGGCCCTGAAATGGAAGCTTTTATGCCGAAAGCGGTGTCACAGTTGCCGCAGAATAAATCCCTGGCGCTGGCGGCGTTATCCTCCGTAAAACCACTGCTGATTAAAGGCGTGGAAGATGAAGAACACGGGCATGATCATGGGCACGAGCATGGCGGGGAAGATCATGATGAGGCGGGGCATCATCACCATCATGGCGAATATAATATGCACCTGTGGATGTCCCCTGAGATTGCGCGGCAATCAGCGGTTGCAATCCATGCAAAATTATTGGAACTTATGCCGCAAAGCAGAGACAAATTAGACGCGAACCTGCAGCACTTTGAAGCAGAATTGGCCTCAGCCGATACGCAAATTCGATCTCAGCTTGAGCCGGTGAAAGGAAAGGGGTATTTCGTTTTTCACGATGCCTACAGCTACTTTGAAAAACATTACGGTTTGACGCCTTCTGGTCATTTTACCGTTAACCCTGAGATCCAACCCGGCGCCCAGCGACTACATCATATTCGAACAGAGTTGGTTGAGCACAAGGCGACTTGCGTCTTTGCTGAGCCACAATTCAGGCCGGCCGTCATTGAAGCCGTTGCCAGAGGAACCAAGGTGCGTTCAGGAACGCTGGATCCGCTGGGAATGTCTATCACTCCGGACAGAGACAGCTATGTGACATTCCTCTCACAGTTGTCCAGCCAGTTTACGAGCTGCCTGAAGGAGCCCAGAGGAACTTAATACGTGCAGCAGATTGCCCGCGCTGTCGCCATGGCGTTTAATACATTGCCGAGAACCCACCGCATCATGCTGGGTTCGCTTACCGTTATCACGCTGGCCGTCTCGGTATGGCGGCCATACGTTTATCATCCCGTCGGCAGCAGTCCGATCGTAAAAACGGTGGAGCTGGATAAGAATCAGCTGCGTACGCTGCTGCCAGAGGCCAGTGAACCGATCGATCAGGCGCCGCCGACGCCGGAAGAGGATGTTCCAAAAGATGAAATTGACGAGGATGTGCCTAATGAAACCGGCACCCATGACTACGTGGTCTCGTCCGGTGACACCTTAAGCAGCGTCCTCAATCAGTACGGCATTGATATGGGCGTGATTAACCAGCTGGTTAAAGTTGATAACGATCTGCGTAATCTGCGGGTAGGACAGCAGCTCTCCTGGACCCTGACCGACGACGGCCAGCTACAGCGGTTAAGCTGGGAGATGTCCCGCCGCGAAACCCGTATCTATGATCGCTTCGGCGACGGCTTCAAATCCTCTTCTGAGGTTCAGAAGGGCGAATGGCAGAACAGCGTAATCGCCGGCACCGTCAACGGCAGTTTCGTCGCCAGCGCGCGTCAGGCGGGCCTGTCGGGCGGCGAAATCAGCGCGGTGATCAAAGCGCTGCAGTGGCAGCTCGATTTCCGCAAGCTGCGCAAAGGCGATCGCTTCTCCGTGCTGATGTCGCGTGAAATGCTGGAAGGGAAGAGTGAGCAGAGCCAGCTTTCCGGCGTTCGTCTCCAGACCGGCGGCAAGGATTACTATGCTATCCGCGCCGAAGATGGGAAATTCTACGACCGCAGCGGTTCCGGACTCGCCCGTGGCTTTATGCGCTTCCCTACCGTTAAGCAGTATCGCGTCTCGTCCAATTTCAATCCGCGTCGTGTTAACCCGGTAACGGGCCGCGTCGCGCCGCACAGAGGGGTCGATTTCGCCGTACCGATTGGCACTCCGGTGCTGGCGGTGGGCGACGGCGAAGTGATCGTCTCCAAACGCAGCGGCGGCGCAGGCAATTACATTGCGATCCGTCATGGTCGCCAGTATATGACCCGCTATATGCACCTGAAAAAACTGCTGGTGAAGCCCGGACAGAAAGTGAAGCGCGGCGATCGTATCGGCCTGACCGGCAACACCGGGCGTTCAACCGGTCCGCACCTGCATTATGAAATCTGGATCAACAATCAGGCGGTCAATCCCCTGACGGCGAAGCTGCCGAGAATGGAAGGCCTGACCGGGAAAGATCGCACCGAATATCTGGCGCGCGTTCGCGAGGTCACGCCGAAGCTTAGCCTGCAATAAGAGGCTGAGGGTGCCGTTTTAAGGCCGACGGGGTTGCCCCGCCGGCCTTTTCTTTTTATCAGCAGAACGATCGGGCGTTGCAAATTGGCGCGTCGGCACTATCATTAGCCGCTTATTGTTCGAGGCGAGTGCATGGAAAACCACAAAAAAAGTAGCAACGAGTTTATTCCGGTCTTCAGAAAGTCTTTTCTGATGCCGCGTCACTGGGGAGACTGGCTGGCGATCAGCGCCTGTGCAGGGCTGGCCTGGGTGCCAGGCCGGATGCGCGATCCGCTGCTGGGCGCGCTGGGACGCTTTGCCGGTAAGTACGCCAGAAGTGCGCGCCGCCGCGCCCAGATTAATCTTTTCTACTGCATGCCCGAGCTTTCTGAGGAAGCGCGGGAAAAGCTTATCGATGAAATGTTTGCCACCGCGCCTCAGGCTATTGTGATGATGGCGGAAATGGCGCTGCGCCCGGAGCGCGCACTGCTCCGGATTCACTGGCATAACCGTGAAATTATCGATCGCTTACGTGAGGAAGGGCAGAACGTGATTCTGCTTGTCCCACACGGCTGGGCCGTGGATATTCCGGCGATGGTGCTGGCATCTGAAGGGCAGAATGTCGCTGCCATGTTTAACCATCAGCGCAATCCGCTGGTGGATTATGTCTGGAACGCCGTCCGCCGCCGCTTTGGGGGGCGTCTGCATTCGCGCGATAACGGCATCAAACCATTTATCTCTTCTGTCCGTCAGGGACACTGGGGCTATTATCTGCCCGATCAGGATCATGGCGCAGAGCACAGTGAATTCGTCGATTTCTTTGCCACCTATAAGGCGACGCTGCCTGCGGTGGGGCGGCTGATGAAAGTTTGCCGGGCCAGAGTAGTGCCGCTGTTTCCGGTCTATAACGCCAAAACGCATACGCTGGATATTCATCTGCGGGCGCCAATGGACGATCTGGCTGACGCGGACGATGTGACGCTGGCGCGGCGAATGAACGAAGAAGTGGAGCATCTTGTCAGGCCCAATCCGGAGCAGTATACCTGGATACTCAAACTGCTGAAAACGCGTAAAGAAGTGGATGAAGAACCCTATAAGCGAAAAGATATTTTCCCTAAATAGCTGACCTTTCCCGCGGGTAAGCGCTGAAATAACGGGCGGCAATGTGCCGCCCGTTTTTTTATCAGCGGATGTGGCTACGGCGCTGGCGTTCGCGCAGAAAGGCTCTGACCAGCATAAACCACAGCAGCCCACAGGCCAGGTTCACCAGGCTGAACCAGAGCGTGCCGCCGCTGAAGTAAGCGCCTTTTGCCGCCTCTATCCCCAGCGCAAAAACCACGATGCTCACCATGCCGAGCATGGCCGCCACGCTGCCTTTTCCCGCACTGCTGGAAAACAGCGTCAGGCGATAAAGCCCGGCGTTGACCAGACCTGTCCCGAACCCGTAGAGGCTCAGCCCGGCCGTCAGCCAGAGGTAGCTGTGCGCGTTAACCGCGGTAGCGATCGCCGCCAGCGCCAGTCCGGTAAGTATCGGCCAGGCGCCCAGCCGCAGCGGCTGGTCAATGGGCAGGCGGCTGGCGAGACGGCCCAGCGTCAGATTCCCGGCGATCATCGCCACAAATACCGGCAGCTGTAACAGCGCATAATCCATTCTGCTCAGCCCTTCATCATGGATCAGAATGACCGGGGAGAGGGCGACCCAGGCGAGGCAGGGAATCGTCACCAGCCCTATGGCCAGCGAGCCGCTCATAATCTGCCGGTCCTTCGCCAGCGCAAGATACCCTTTACCCAGCGAGTGCAGGGAAAGAGAGGTGGTTTTATCGCCCGCCGTCTCCGGCATGGTGCGCCAGAGCCCGACCAGCGCCACGGCGGTAACGGCGGCAAACAGCCAGAACATGGTGCGCCATTCCCCTACCGAGAGGAACGCCGCTCCGGCCAGCGGGCCCGCCAGCGGGGCGATCAGCGCGACATTGGCCATCAGCGCCATTATTTTCACGCTCAGCGACTCGTCGAAGGCTTCCTGAATGGCCGCATAGCCCACCGCGCCGATAAAACAGAGGCTAATCCCCTGTAAAAATCGCAGCAGAATAAACTGCTCAATACTCTGTACCCAGTGCGTTGCCATGCAGGTCAGCATAAAGAACACCACGCCCGTGAGCATCACCGGACGCCGGCCCAGCTTGTCGGAGAGCGGACCCAGCAGCCATTGCAGCACGATACCGCCGACGAGGTAGGCGGTCAGCGAGGCTGAAACCCACTCCGGGCCCACCTGGAATTCGCCGGTGACCAGCAGCATTCCCGGCTGGATCATGTCGTGGGCGATATAGGTGGCAAATTCAAACAGCACCAGCGACAGTGGAAATATCAGATGCCGGCGGGTCAGGCTCGACACGGGAACAAAAAGAGACATTCTGGATCCCTGTGAATAAAAGGAAAAAACGCGGTCACCGAAGCGACCGCGTCAACATACACCAGTTTGATGCCGTTCTGATGAATTATCTATCGCCAGGCGGCGACAGGATTCACCAGCGTACCGGCAAACTTCAGGTTCTCCGCCGGATCGGCAAGATTGATCATCTGCTGATTATTGGCGAGCTGAAGCCGGTTCAGGCAGGAGCGCGTGAACTCTGGTGCGAACAGGTCGTAGCGGGCAAACTTGTCCGCATGTTGTGGATGGGCCTGCTGATACTCTGTAATGCAACGGGCGACCGCCTGCCAGAACTGCGCTTCCGGCAGCGTGCCGGACTCATCAAGGATCGCGCTGACAAAGCGGAAAATGCAGTCAAAAACATCCGTGAAAATCGACAGCAGTTTAAGTTCCTCAGGCACCGCCACGGCGAGGCGCTGGACCTTCTCTGGCAGGATCGCATCGGGATTCATCACTGCGATCTCTTCTCCGATATCCTTCATATAGGCGCTGACTGGCACATTGTTTTCAAACAGCAGGATCAGGTTCTCCCCGTGCGGCATAAAGACCAGATCGTGCTGGTAGAAGCAGTGCAGCAGCGGGCTGAGATAGCAATCCAGATAACGGTTCACCCACTGCGCGGCGGGCAGGCCCGAGTCGGCAATCAGCGCCGGGAGCAGCGGCTGCTGATGCTGATCGGTATGCAGCAGTGACGCCATGGTCATCAGACGCTGGCCTGTCTGCAGATCGGTCACCGGATTATCCCGCCAGAGCGCGGCGAACATTTTTTTATAGGCGGAGTCGCCTTTTATCGCCCGCTCATAATAACGGTTGTGATAGCCAATGGCGGCGACTTCGCGTAACAGACGGAAACCGCAGCGCTGGAGCCACTCATCCTTTTTTACCAGTACGTCGAGCCATTCGTTAATCGCGGGTGTGGTGGCCATATAGTAAGGCGAAAGGCCGCGCATAAAGCCCATATTCAGCACTGAGAGGGCCGTCTTGACGTAGCGGCGGTCGGGCCGGCTGCGGTTGAAAAAAGTGCGGATCGACTGCTGGGCCTGATACTGATCCTCGCCGCAGCCCAGATAAACAATGTCACGGCTGGCGATGTCGGGTGCGAAAACCGTCAGCAGCTTGTTCTGCCACTGCCAGGGATGAACCGGCATAAACAGATAGTCATCCGGCGATAGTTTTGCTTCCACCAGTCGCTGATTGAAGTTAGCCAGCGTCCCCTCGCCAAGCTCTTCACGCATCAGTTGCTCATAGTCGAGATGACTCAGGCTTGAGAAATGCGCATTACGCAGATGGACCGCCACCCAGACCAGGTTGACCGGCGTGGCGGCTTCTGGCGCATAAGCCAGATAATCCCGCGCGTCGAAACCGATCCTGCCGTTATTGGCGACAAAACAGGGATGCCCTTCGGTCATCGCGGCTTCCACCGTCTGAAAATCGGCCTTCACCAACGCGGCGCTGTCAGGATTATTTTTCTGCAGCTTAAACACGCTGCTGCAAAGGGTGCTGGTGATCTCTTCCATATAGGTCGCCAGCATGGCAGGCGGGATCCCTATCTGCTCGTTAAATTCGATAATAAACTGGAGCGCGTCCAGCGGCAGAGGATAACCGTTTTCCTGCTTACTCAGGGAGGCGGCATCAATTTCCCAGTGATCGAGCGCGAGCCGGCGGGCTTTAAAGCGGTAGTCGGCTTCGCCTGCCGGCACGGCCAGCGAAAAGTGATTATCACCCTGTTCAGCGGGCGTGATAAGCCGCTCATGGGCAAACTCCGCAATGGCTTTGCGGATCAGCAGACGGTTGGCCTGGGCCCAGTTATCCCCGGCGAGATGGGTGCCGTTAAGCAGCGGTATGGCGTTATTCATGGTCAGTTTTTCCTGCATAAGACGCTGTTGATAATCTTCACGCTGGCAGAACGCCAGCCATGCGGTTTTATGGTCCATCTCGATGGTGTACTGATAACGGAATCCGGCGCGTTTATTGAGACGATGGATTTTTTCATTGCGCACGTCCGGCTCCACCACCACGCGCGTTACGGCGGGCAGGCTGAACAGATAGTCCATCACCACGGTAAAAACCTGCCAGCTGAACTGTGGGACTGGAGAGGACGCCGGGGCGATCAGGATATGCATACCGACGTCGCCGGGCTGGACCGGATAAAATTTTCCGACCTCATCGTCTGAGGCCTGATAAATCTCCGTCAGGAAAACCGGTGTGCCGTCGCAGCAGCCAATCAGCGCCGCAGCAGGATCTTTCGCGGTCAGCTGCTGATAGAAAGCGGCCACCTGTTGCAGGCTGTCGTTTTGCATGCCCCAGAAGCGGGCATAATCGCGCGTTACCCAGCGGTGGATAAGCGGAGCATCCTCCGCCGTCAGGGGACGGAGCGTGAAGCGGCCTGCCGGGCGGTCTGCGGAATAGCGTGAGGTTTGTATCATATTAACGATCCGATTGAGCCGTGAAAGTCTGGAAAGCGATCTGGCGCTCGACGGGATAAATTTCCCGCCCGGTCAGTTCGCGAAGGATGACCGAGTTGCGGTAGCAGGCCATACCTAAATCGGGTGTGACGAAGCCGTGGGTATGCAGCTCTGCGTTTTGCACAAAGACCTGATTGTGGTTGTCGATACTGTAGTTGCGCTGCACATCGTAACGCCCCTTGTCATCCCAGCGCAGACGCGGTGCAATGCCTTCGATAAACAGCGGTGGCTGGTACTGATAGCCTGTCGCCATCACCACGCCTTCGGTACGGCGCGTATAGGCGCAATCCTGCTCCTGCTGATGCAGCGAAAGCTCAAACTCGCCCTCTGGGAGCCAGCGCATGCCGGTCAGTTCGGAATGGGTGAACAGATTGACGTTCAAGTCACCGTCGAGCTGCTTAACGTACATCAGGTCATAGATGTCGTTAATCAGACTGCTGTTAATGCCTTTATAAAGGTTCTTCTGGCAGGCGTTTAACTCATCCCGTTTCGCGGGCGGCAGGGCGTGGAAATAGTCGATCCACTCCGGCGACGTCATTTCCAGCGTCAGCTTGGTATATTCCAGCGGGTAGAAGCGGGGAGCGCGGGTTACCCAGTTCAGCTGATAGCCGCAGCGGTCAATGTCGGTCAGCAGATCGTAAAAAATTTCGGCGGCGCTCTGGCCGCTGCCAACCACGGTAATTGACCGTTTTTCCTGCAAGGCGGCTTTATTGCGCAGATACTCGCCGGAATGGGTGAATCGCGCCTGATAGGGACGGCTGCAAGGCGGCATCCAGGCGCAGGGACCGGTGCCCAGCACCAGCTGGCGCGCCAGCCACTCCTGCTGCTCGCCGGTTTGCGTTTGCACTGTGCGTATCCGGTAGCATTCACGTTCATTATCGTAACTGACATATTCCACGCGGGTATTCCAGCGCAGGTTGCTGAGCTGAGCGCAGGCCCACTGACAATACTGGTTGTACTCTTTGCGCATCAGGAAAAAGTCCTCGCGAATATAAAACGAGTACAGCTTCCCTTTCTGTTTCATGTAATTCAGCAGGCTGTAAGGGCTGGTGGGATCGGCCAGGGTAACCAGGTCGGCCATAAAGGGCGTCTGGAGATGGGCGCTCTCCAGCATCATGCCGGTGTGCCAGTCAAAGCCGGGATTCTGATCCAGAAAAATGCCGTCCAGTCCCGCGACCGGTTCGCTCAGGCAGGCCAGTCCCAGATTGAAAGGGCCGATGCCGATGCCGATAAAATCATAAACAGTGTTCATGGCATGCCTCACTGATTTGCCGCGTTAAGCAGGGTGGAGCGGGACTGTTCACGACCGTAGTGCACGATCAGCGCAATAACATCTTCGATATCTGTGACGGATGTCGTCGGGTTTAACAGCGTGAACTTCAGATACTGCCGGCCATCGACTTTGGTCCCGGCGATCACCGCATTACCGGAACGGAACAGCGCCTTACGGATAGCCGCGTTGATCTCGTCAATCCGTGCGTTGCTCATGCCGGGCCGGGGAATATAACGGAAAATTTGCGTGGTCAGCTCCGGCGCGTGCAGCACCTCAATGGCCGGATGGGCGCGCAGCAGCTGATGGCTGGACTGGGTCAGCGCGATAAGGCTGTCAAACGCCGCGCCCAGCCCGGCGGGGCCCATAATCCGCAGCGTCAGCCACATTTTAAGGGCGTCGAAGCGGCGGGTGGTCTGGATGCTTTTATTGACCAGGTTGGGCGTCCCTTCCTGCTGCGCGCTGAGCGGATTGAGATAGTCGGCATGGTGGGTAACGTGGCTGAGGTGCTGCTTGTCCCGGACAAAGAAAGCTCCGCAGCTTACGCTCTGGAAAAAGGATTTGTGATAGTCCACGGTGACGGAATCGGCGCGTTCGATGCCGGCGAGGCGATCGCGATGGGTATCGGAGACCAGCAGGCCGCAGCCGTACGCCGCGTCGACATGCATCCATAAACCGTAGTGCTGGCAAAGCGTCGCGATATCACGCAAAGGATCGATGCTGCCAAAGTCGGTGGTGCCGCTGGTGGCCACAATAGCAATCGGGATCAGACCTGCCTGCTGAGCCTTCTGGATCTCCAGCTCCAGCTGCTGCGCATCCATGCGGTAGTGCTCATCGTAGTCGACCGGAATGACTGC
This sequence comes from Pantoea sp. FN060301, assembly GCA_050410775.1. GTDB lineage: Bacteria > Pseudomonadota > Gammaproteobacteria > Enterobacterales > Enterobacteriaceae > Erwinia. The sequence goes on along the minus strand of CP191229.1, from coordinate 2,311,246 downwards.
ATCGTAGCCCAGCCCCAGGATCGCCATCGACTTCTGGATGCTGAAATGGCTGAGTTTAGAGGTGAATACCCGCCATTTGCTGGCCTCCGACGGCAGGCCCTGCTGTTTAATCAGATGACCAGGGTGATGGGCCGCGCACCAGCTGTCGCGAGCCAGCAGCATCGCCATCAGGTTCGACTGTGTTCCACCGCTGGTAAATATCCCGTCAGAGGTGGGCGGCAGGCCGATGCGTTGCAGCGTCCAGTCAATTACCTTCTGCTCAATCAGCGTACCGCCAGCACTTTGATCCCAGGTATCGACCGAGCTGTTGACGGCGGCCATGATCTGTTCGGCCAGTATCGAAGGGAGCACGACCGGGCAGTTAAGGTGCGCCACATATTTAGGATGATGGAACCAGACGGCATCGCGAAGGTAGAGCGTCTTCAGCTCCGCCAGCGCGGCTTCATTGCTGCCCAGAGGCTGATCCAGATCGACCTGGCTGAAGGCAGGCGCAAGCTCCTGCGGTAAAATACCGCTGAAGGGCTTCTCCACGTCGTTCAGCGTATGGGTCAGCAGCGCGACAACCTCCTGCGTTTGCTGGCCCAGGGCGGACAGCTGCCGCTCATTGAAAATGAATTTCTGATGTCCGTCCGTGCCGGACGCGCGGAGCCGCTGCGGTGCCGGCTGAGTTTGCGTAGGTAAAACCATATCAGTTCCTCAAATCAGAGACGTAAAAGGCCCTGCCGCCCTGAAAAGAGAGCAGCGTGATGCGCCTGACGACGCGTCATTAGTTCAGGTTTGTTAATATTTTCCGGCGGCATTAAATAGCCGTCTGAAGGTGTGTTCAGTTCTTTCCGCTGAGAAAACCTAAAGTAACTCCACTTTGTAGGGTTTATTGCGGATTAATGCCGCCTGTTAATGAGGATGAGATTATAAATAGTAATCATTATCATTCAATAGGATTAGTGTGACAGGGTTGTGATAAGTATTGTTAATGTTATTTATGTGATGGGGATCACAAAATTGAAGCGATGAACGCTCAGGCAGGCAATAAGGGGAAGGGAACATTATTGGGCCTTGCGGCCCAATAACGGGGCATTACTCGACGCGCAGCACGCGGCTGGTATTGGTGGTACCGGTGGTGCTCATCACGTCGCCCTGAGTGACAATGACCAGATCGCCGGACATCAGGAAGCCTTTGTCGCGCAGAAGGTTAATCGCATCATGGGCAGCGGCCACGCCGTCGCTATTGCTGTCGAAAAAGACCGGCGTCACGCCGCGATAGAGCGCGGTCAGGTTCAGCGTGCGTTCATGGCGGGACATGGCAAAAATCGGCAGGCCGGAAGTAATGCGTGAGGTCATCAGGGCAGTACGGCCAGATTCGGTCATGGTGATGATCGCCGTGACGCCCTGCAAATGGTTGGCGGCGTACATGGCGGACATCGCAATGGCTTCTTCGATATTATCGAACTGCACTTCCAGGCGGTGTTTGGAAACGTTGATGCTCGGGATTTTTTCCGCGCCGAGACAGACCTTCGCCATCGCCGTGACGGTTTCGGCCGGATACTGGCCCGCTGCCGTCTCTGCGGAAAGCATTACGGCATCGGTGCCGTCCAGCACGGCGTTGGCTACGTCCATCACTTCCGCGCGCGTCGGCATTGGGTTGGTGATCATCGACTCCATCATCTGGGTCGCGGTGATCACCGAGCGGTTAAGCTGGCGCGCACGGCGGATCAGCGCTTTCTGAATACCGACCAGCTCAGGATCGCCAATCTCCACGCCCAGATCGCCCCTGGCCACCATCACCACGTCAGAGGCGAGGATAATATCGTCCATCGCTTCCTGAGTGGCCACCGCTTCAGCCCGCTCGACTTTTGCGACGATTTTCGCATCACAACCCGCGTCGCGGGCCAGGCGTCGTGCGTAATTGAGATCCTCACCACAGCGCGGGAAGGAAACGGCCAGATAGTCACAGCTGATTTTGGCGGCGGTCAGAATATCCGCTTTATCTTTCTCGGTCAGCGCCTCAGCGGAAAGGCCACCGCCGAGCTTGTTGATCCCTTTATTGTTCGACAGCGGGCCGCCAACCGTGACTTCCGTAAAGACTTTCATCCCCTGGACTTCCAGCACCTTCAGCTGTACGCGACCATCATCCAGCAGCAGAATATCGCCTGGCACCACGTCAGCCGGCAGGCCTTTATAGTCAATGCCGACTTTCTCTCTATCGCCTTCGCCTTTGCCAAGGCTTGCATCCAGCAGAAAGCGCTCGCCAATGCTCAGAAACACTTTCCCTTCTTTGAAGGTGGAAACGCGAATTTTAGGCCCCTGAAGATCGCCCAGGATAGCGACGTGTCGTCCCAGCTTCGCCGCAATTTCGCGGACTTTGTTTGCACGCAGCATATGATCTTCTGCCGTGCCATGAGAGAAGTTCAGACGAACTACATTGGCTCCGGCGGCGATGATTTTTTCGAGGTTATTATCACGATCGGTCGCTGGACCCAGGGTGGTGACGATTTTGGTTCTTCTGAGACGTCTTGACATGTATGACTCCGTTGACTTTGAAAGGGCATTGCAGGCGCAATCCCTGAAAAATTCATGCTGTTTTATAAGACAGGGGCCAATGGTGCTGACCCTTTACGCTTGTCATTCATCGGGTACGGACGAGCAGGGGATTAGGCGCTTCTTTATCGAGCCGGGACTCTTTCAGCGCAGACTTCACCCTCTTCAGGTTATCGCGGAATTTTGCGCCGCGGCGCAGGGTAAACCCGGTTGCCAGCACGTCGATTAAGGTCAGCTGCGCCAGCCTTGAGGCCATCGGCATATAAATGTCGGTGTCTTCCGGTATATTCAGCGTCAGTGCCAGCGTGGCCTCCTGGGCCAGCGGGGAACCTGGCGAGGTAATCGCCAGCACGGCGGCATCATTTTCACGCGCCAGCTGGGCCAGTTCGACCATATATTTGGTGCGGCCAGTATGGGAAATCAGCACCACAACGTCACCTTCCGCACCGTTGATGCAACTCATACGCTGCATCACAATATCATCGGAATAGATAACCGGCACATTGAAGCGAAAAAATTTATTCATCGCATCGTGCGCCACGGCCGCCGACGCCCCCAGACCAAAGAAAGCGATTTTTTTCGACTGGGTCAGCAGGTCGACGGCACGGTTAATGGCGCTGGCGTCGAGGCCGTTTTTCACCTGGTCGAGCGCCGCCATTGTGGATTCAAAAATTTTCGCCGAGTAGGCCTCGACGCTGTCATTTTCATCAACATGACGGCTGACGTAGGGCGTCCCGTTGGCGAGACTCTGCGCCAGCTGTAGCTTAAAGTCCGGAAACCCTTTGGTCTGCAGGCGATGGCAGAAACGGTTTACGGTCGGTTCGCTCACGCCCGCTTCACGGGCAAGCAGGGCGATGCTGGCATGGATAGCCGAACCGGGAGAGAGGAGAATTACCTCCGCCACTTTGCGCTCGGATTTGCTAAGGTGTTCCAGACTGCTCTGGATTTTTTCCAGCATATTCATATCGGCGTCCACTCATACATTCTGACGATTTCAACCAAAGGTGCAACCAATGTCGATTTGTTGAGAATATACAGGGCCCCGACGGGCCGGCGGCAGAGGCGTGGCGCGGTTTATCGCCTTTTTTTACCAGACTTTGATCTGTGTCTGACTTTCAGAGTTGTAAATACAGTAACAAAAAAGACGAAAAATTACGCATAAACTGCCTGTTCGTCAGGCGGAGAATGGCGTTGAAACAGGCGGGGCCGTACCACTGCGTGCTTCAGCAAGGCGGTCCGGTTTACGTGGCCCCGGCAAATCAGTACATTGTGTCGAAAGAAAATTACAATAAGAGCCTGAGCAGACGGATTCAGCAGGTCAGGCTCATCCTGCAACGAGGAGAATATAATGGCGGTTACACAAACAGCCCAGGCATGCGATCTGGTGATTTTCGGTGCCAAAGGCGATCTGGCACGCCGGAAACTGTTGCCTTCCCTGTATCAGTTAGAAAAAGCCGGCCAGATTCATGAAGAATCCCGCATTATTGGCGTGGGCCGCGCAGAATGGGATAAGGCCGCTTACACCAAGGTTGTGCGCGAAGCGCTGGAAACCTTTATGAAGGAGAAAATCGACGAGGCGCTGTGGGACAAACTGAGTAGCCGGCTTGATTTCTGTAACCTGGACGTGAACGATTCCGCGCATTTCACCAGACTTGGCAAAATGCTCGATCAGAAAAAGCGCGTAACCATCAACTATTTTGCGATGCCGCCGGGCACATTCGGCGCCATCTGTAAGGGGCTGGGCCAGGCGAAACTCAACGCACAGCCGGCGCGCGTGGTGATGGAGAAGCCGCTCGGCACCTCGCTGGAAACCTCGCGTGAAATTAACGACCAGGTAGGGGAGTACTTCGAAGAGAACCAGGTGTTCCGTATTGACCACTATCTGGGCAAAGAGACGGTGCTTAACCTGCTGGCGCTGCGCTTCGCCAACTCGCTGTTTGCCTCCAACTGGGATAACCGGACTATCGATCACGTGCAGATTACCGTGGCGGAAGAAGTCGGTATCGAAGGTCGCTGGGGCTACTTCGACAAAGCGGGACAGATGAGGGATATGATTCAGAATCACCTTCTGCAGATCCTGACCATGATCGCCATGTCGCCGCCAGCCGATCTCTCCGCCGACCGCATCCGTGATGAAAAAGTGAAGGTGTTGCGTTCGCTACGCCGTATCGATCACACCAACGTGCGCGATAAAACCGTTCGCGGTCAGTACACCGCAGGCTTCGTCCAGGGGAAAAAGGTTCCGGGCTATCTGGAAGAAGAGGACGCGAATAAAGCGAGCAGCACGGAAACTTTCGTATCTATTCGCGTGGACATCGACGACTGGCGCTGGGCGGGCGTGCCGTTCTACCTGCGTACCGGTAAACGTCTGCCTTCCAAGTGTTCAGAAGTAGTTGTCTACTTCAAAAACCCGGCGTTGAACCTGTTTAAGGACTCCTGGCAGGAGCTGCCGCAGAACAAGCTGACCATCCGCCTGCAGCCGGATGAGGGTGTCGATATTCAGATTCTGAATAAAGTGCCGGGGCTGGATCACAAGCATAACCTCCAGACCACCAAGCTGGACCTGAGCTTCTCGGAGACCTTCAACCAGTCCCACCTGGCGGATGCCTACGAGCGTCTGCTGCTGGAAACCATGCGCGGCATTCAGGCGCTGTTTGTGCGCCGTGATGAGGTTGAGGAAGCCTGGAAGTGGGTTGACTCCATCATGGAGGCCTGGGCGTCAGATAAAGAAGCGCCTAAGCCTTACCAGGCGGGCACATGGGGCCCGGTAGCGTCCGTGGCTATGATTACCCGTGATGGCCGCTCCTGGAACGAATTTGAGTAGTTGATAGCCCGCTCCGTTGCTGAGAAGTAATGGGGCTGATTAAGGCACGGAAGATCGAATGCAACCGATCTTCCATGCCTGCTGACCATCCTGTCTCATTCTTTTCTTTCCAACACTCTCCGGTTATTAGCCATTTTGCCCACGTTATTGACGCTATCAGAATTAGCCCATCGCTGCCTGAAGGAACGTGCCGTAAGGGTATTCCTGTCTGCGGTTGACGGCTTACGGTTTTAACCGCGACAGCCCATCTTCTTTTTAAGCCAGAAAATGCGTCAGGCTTCACAAAATTGCATCCAAAATTTCCTGATGTTTCCCCTTCTCCAGCCATCTGCCGCCCTGCCGATAACGTAAAATTTAACTTAATGATTTTACTGTTGAAATTTTTATTACTGTTAAACCCATCACGCTACTTATCTGTGATTACGCTCACAAAAATAAGCCCGTGCAACGCCCTGTCAACGTTTCCCGTCCCGATAATATTCCCTTTAATGTGATATCCGTTGCAAATTCAGGTCTTGTATTCGGTAAATATTCTCCTGCGCCCTTACTCAGGAGGTAACAATGAAAATCGGCATGGTAATCAGCGGAGGCGACGTTTCCGGCATCAATAATTTTATTTTTCAGCTGGCAAAGCAGGCCGGCGCGGAAATGACTTTATTCAATGGCGGGATTGCCGGGTTACTGGAAAACCATCATCAGGAAATAAGCGCCCGCGATCTGGTGGATTATTCAATTTCCGCGATTCCTGTTATGGCTTCGGGCAGGACCGAGCGAAAGCTGATGAGTAGCGAATATGAACATATCGCAAAGAAATTAAAAGGGCTGCATATTGATGTGCTGGTCATGGCGGGTGGCGATGGTTCCCTGCAATTCCTGCATAACCTGAGTGAATACGGCGTTAATTGCTTCGGTGTCGGAATGACCATCGATAATGACGTATTTGGCAGCTATTACTCCATTGGTTTTTCTACCGCCTGTGAACAGGTAATTACCGAAGTCAGAAAACTGCGTAATACCGGGCGGGCGCTGCCGGGCAGGGTGTTTATGATGGAGCTTTTAGGCGGTTACTGCGGCGAGTTAACCCTGCAGGCGGCCATCAAGAGCAACGCGGATTTCGCGCTGATCCCGGAGTGCCAGATCCCGGTCCCCGCGCTGGCTGAGCGTATTAAAGAGCGCCTGGCTGGGCAGAACAGCGTCATTATTTTGTGTTCAGAAGGCTATACCAAAGAGTATTCCCCTGGCTTTCAGGGGGCGATCGACACGTTAATAAAACAGCTTGAACCGCGCATTGGCGTACGCATTCGTAAAACCCTTATGGGATACGGATTGCGAAATGGCGACCCAACCTGTGAGGAGATATATCAGGGCACAATTATGGCGAGCGAAGTGGTGCGCTGTATCAACGCCGGGATGAAAAATAAAGCCATCATCATTAATGCGGGTAATAAACCCATTCCAATAGATTTAGTGAGTATGCAAAAGCGGCTGGTCGACGCCGAAGGGCATCATTATAAACTGGCTAAACAAATCAATATTATTTAAGGATACTCTTTATGCTTAACGTTCTCTGTGTATGTGGCTGCGGTTTAGGTTCAAGCTTTGCAATTGAAATGAGCGCGCAGGCCGTATTTAAAAAATTACAAATCCCGGCGAAGCTGGATCACACCACGGTCTCTGAAGCCAACGCTTTTAAATCCGACATGATCCTCACGCAAAAAGCCTTTGCCGATATTCTCACGGCCGATGCGACGCCCGAAGAAGCCAGCCGCGTAATTGTCCTGAACAGGCTTACCGATAAGGCGGAAATTGAAGAAAAAATTCTGGCTTATATGAAAACGCACAATCTGAAGGTGGCGGAGCATGACTGATATCATCAACTTTATTGTAAAAGATCTGTTGGGACAGGCCTCTATTCTTATCGCCTGTATTGCCATGCTGGGGCTGATCTTACAAAAAAAATCCGTGGGCAAAGTGGTGGAAGGCACCTTTAAAACGCTGCTGGGCTTTCTGATTATGATGGCGGGGATCAATATCATTGTCGCCACGCTGACCTTCCTGAACGATATTTTCACGCACGGTTTCGGCATGCAGGGCTACATCACCGATGTGGCGGCTATTGCCGGTCTGGCTAACCGTGAGCTCGGTTCGGAAGTGGCGCTGACGTTAATGGTCATCTTTGCCGTTAATATTCTGATTGCCCGCATTACGCCCTTTAAATACATCTTCCTGACCGGGCAGGCGCTGCTCTGGATGGCCACCATCGGCGCGGTGATCGGCTACAAAACCGGCCTGACCGGACTGCCGCTGATTCTGACCGGCGGTATCTTCGGCGGAATAATGGCGGTCGTCATGCCCGCGCTGGCGCAGCCGGTTGTGCGTCGCATCACCGGCTCAGACGATGTCGCTCTCGGGCATTTCTGTACGCTCGGTTACCTGGTGCAGGCCGCCGTCGCCAAAGTCGTAGGCAAAGGTTCCCGCTCTACGGAAGATCTGCAGCTGCCGGACAACTTCAAGTTCCTACAGGACACTTATTTCTCGATGGCGGTCGTAATGGTGCCGATGTACCTGATCCCTGCGCTGGCGGCGGGCCCCGCCTATATCGCGCAGTTTTCCGGCGGTACCAACTACCTGATGTACGCGTTTATGCAGGCCATTCAGTTTGTCGCCGGCGTCTTTGTGCTCTATAGCGGCGTACGCCTGCTGCTGAATGAACTGGTGCCGGCTTTCCGCGGCATCGCCATGCGCATTGTCCCCGATGCCAAACCCGCGCTCGACTGCCCGGTGCTATTCCCCTATGCGCCTAACGCGGTCATCGTTGGCTTCCTGGCTACCACCGCAGGCTCCCTTATCGGCATGGTCGTGTTCCCTATGTTCGGGCTGGCGATGATCCTGCCGGGTCTGCTGACCAACTTCTTTGCCGGCGGCACGGCAGGGGTGTTCGGTAACGCGATGGGTGGTCGCCGTGGCGCGATTATCGGCGGCGTCGTACATGGCCTGTTTATCACGTTCCTGCCTGCAATCCTGGTGCCGATGCTGGAAAGCTACGGTTTCACCGGCGTGACCTTTAGCGACTCCGATGTGATCAGCAGTGGTCTGCTGCTGGGACACGCGTTCCAGAATAACTGGCTTTTTGTCGGCGTATTCATTCTATTCGTCACCTTACTTGCCTGGTTCGTCAACGGCAAATCAACTAAGCACCATGAGGAGAAGGCCCATGAGCCTGTATAACTTTACCGATCTTCTGACTGTCGCCAAACAACGTAATTTTAAAGCGGTTGGCTCCTTCAACCTGCATTGTCTGGAAATGCTGCCGGCGTTTTTTAAAGCGGCGCAAAATACGGGCAGCCCGCTGATGATTCAGATTTCTACCGGTACGGCTGAATATCTGGGCCATAAGCTGCTGGTGGACTCTATCCGCTCGCTGTCGGCAAGCCACGATGTACCTGCCTGTTTGCATCTTGATCACTGTTCCAGTATTGAAGACATCACCACCGCGATGGATGCGGGATTCAGCTCGGTGATGTACGACGGCTCGCATTTGCCGATTGAAGAGAATATCGAAAACACTAAAAAGGTGGTTGCGCTGGCGCGGCCACGAAACATTACCGTAGAGGGAGAACTGGGCGCTATCGGCGGCACCGAAGATGGTAAATCCGTCGATATGAACGCGATTGAGTTCACCACCGTTGAAGATGCCATGCGTTATTCGTCTGCCACCGATGTGGATATGCTGGCCGTCTCTATTGGCACCGTGCACGGCATGTACACCGGTAAAACCCAGATCCAGCACCAGCGTCTGGCGGCCATCAGTGAAGTTACCCGTAAGCCGCTGGTGCTGCATGGCGGTACCGGCGTCAGCGACGAGGACATGCGTAAAGTGGTGACCGAAGGCATTGATAAGGTCAATGTCGGCACCGAAATGAATGTGCAGTGGGTTGGGCAATGTAAAGCGACCTTTGAAAAAGGCAAAGTTAACGACAGCGTGCGCAAATTTCTTATTCCTGCTAACCAGGCTGTCACCAATGTATTGATGGAAAAAATCGCATTATTTAAATAAATCCGCCGCAACTGAATTTTATTTGCTTAACTGCAAAAGGCCCCGGCTTGTCCGTCGGGGCCGGGAGGATAATATGTTTGCATCAATAAAGTCTTTATTTAACAAGGCGCCGGAAGCGCAGGGCGATATTCAGCAGGAGGCTGGGCAATTAATGGCGGAGCTGCAGCAGCTGGAAGGTAAATTAGCGGCCGACCCGCGTGATGGCGAGACGCAAAAAACGCTGATGCTGCGTTATAACCGTGCATTATCCATCTTTGCGAAAAGCCCTCAGCACCGCCAGCAGGTGGATGCGGTATTCGTCAAAATTGATGAATTACGAAATACAATTCGCCGTAATATTTAGGGAGAAACGATGACGATTAAACAGCTATTAATCGACGCCCAGGCGATTCAGGTCGGCATAAAGGAAAAGGACTGGCAAAAAATCATTTATCTGGCGGCCAGGCCGCTGGTTGCTCAGGGCTACGTCGAAGAGCGTTACGGCCAGGCGGTGATCGACAGTACGCTGGAGCACGGTGCTTATTACGTATTTGACGAGGGCATAGCGATGCCGCATGCGCGCCCGGAGTGTGGCGTGATCAAAAACGGTTTCAGCCTGGTGCTGCTGGATGAACCCGTGCAGTTTCACGACAGCGATAAAGCGGACATCGTGATTATGTTTGCCGCCCGCGACAGCAACTCGCATATTCAGGACGGCATCCGCGCCATTGTGAGCCTGCTGGATGACGAAGAGGTGCTGCGCCAGCTGCGCCAGGCCCGGACCCCTGAGCAAGTGGTGGATATTCTATGAAGTATGGCAAAACGCTGGTGCTGGTAAATGGCGTACCCGCATCAGGAAAAAGCACGGTTGTACGCCACCTGAGTGACCGCTTTCACTGGCCCTCGCTCTCCGTTGATGACATTAAAGAACCCTTTATGGCGCAGTATCCAGATTTAGATCGGGCGACCAATCGTCAGCTGGGACGCGCCGCCTGCCAGGCCATTGGCAGCATCGTGGCGCAGGCGCCCGAAAAGTGCATCTATGTGGTGGATGCCTGGTTTGGCTTTCAGCCGCCTGCGTTCTGGCAGGCCATTTTTGAACAGGCCGCCGTCGGGCAGGTGCTGGAGATCTGGAATGCGGTCTCGCCAGAGCACGCGGTGGTGCGCTACGGCGCGCGGCTGCACGAGCGCAAACAAGGCCATCCGGGCGAAGATTACTTGCCGGAGCTCTACAGGCTGGCCCAGCAGGCAGAACCCCTGGCGCTGGGGCCGGTCTATCGGCTGGAGCAGGGCACAACAGTCGATTATTCCGGTCTCGATCGCTGGCTCAGCGCGCGGTTTTCCTCTTCCGTTACGCAGGTCGTCAATGGTCATGCACCTTCCCGTCCTGTCAGCTAAGCCCGATTTCTTATCTATAATGGCGCTCACCGGCGCCTTTATTTTTCAGGCCTGCTCCATCCTGTAAAAAAATGAACCGCAGTTTCAAAAACTGAGCAAGCGCATGGACGCACGCCGTCAACATCCTGTATGGTAGAGGCAGCATTTACTTTCCTGACGCCTGGTGCGTCGCTTTTGCCGCCTTGCCGACAGCGCAGAGGTGGGTTTTACAGGAGAAGCAGGACGATGAGTAACTGGAAAACAAGCGCAGAACAGATCCTGACCACCGGCCCGGTAGTGCCGGTGATCGTGGTGAATAAACTCGAGCACGCTGTGCCGATGGCAAAAGCGCTGGTGGCGGGAGGCGTGAAGGTGCTGGAAGTCACGTTGCGCACCCCTTGCGCGATGGATGCCCTTAAGGCGATGATCAGGGAAGTGCCGGAAGCTATCGTTGGCGCGGGCACCGTGCTGAACGTTGAGCAACTAAAACAGGTTACCGATGCGGGCGCGCAGTTTGTGATCAGCCCGGGCATTACGGAGTCTCTGCTGAAGGCGGCTGTTGACGGCCCGGTGCCGCTGATCCCGGGTATCAGCACCGTATCAGAACTGATGACCGGACTCGATTACGGCCTGAAGGAGTTCAAATTCTTCCCGGCGGAAGCCAACGGCGGCGTCAAAGCGCTTCAGGCCATTGGCGGCCCCTTCCCGCAGGTGCGCTTCTGTCCGACGGGCGGTATTTCACCGGCGAACTATCGGGATTATCTCGCGCTGAAGAGCGTCCTTTGTATCGGCGGCTCCTGGCTGGTGCCTGCGGATGCGCTTGAGGCAGGGGACTACGATCGCATTACCCAACTGGCGAAAGAAGCGGTCGCTGGCGCCCGCTAAGCGAAGGAACCGCGCCTGGGGTCAGGCGCGGTTCTGGCATTAACCGCTGACCTTAACCCCTGCGGCACAGCGTGTGGCCCGTTCCACGGCTTCTTCAATGCTCTCACCGCTGGCAAGCGCCACGCCAAGACGGCGCTGTCCCGCTATTTCCGGCTTACCAAAAAGACGGATCTGTAAACCTGCTCCCAGCACACCCTCCAGATGCGCAAACTGCACGTTGTCGCTGTGCAGCGAAGGGAGGATTACGGCGGAGGCCGCCGGGCCATACTGACGGATGCCGCCCACAGGCAGACCCAGGAAAGCACGGACGTGAAGGGCAAACTCAGAGAGATCCTGAGAAATCAGCGTCACCATTCCGGTATCGTGTGGACGAGGCGAGACTTCGCTGAACACCACCTCATCACCACAGACAAAGAGTTCAACACCGAACAGCCCATAGCCGCCGAGCGCGCCGACAACTTTAGCGGCAATAGCCTGAGCGCGTTCCAGAGCCAGTTCACTCATCTGCTGCGGCTGCCAGGATTCACGGTAGTCGCCATCTTCCTGTCGGTGACCGACCGGGGCGCAGAAGTGAATGCCATCTGACGCGCTGATGGTCAGCAGGGTAATTTCGAAATCAAACTTCACCACGCCTTCCACGATGACGCGACCCGCGCCCGCGCGGCCACCCTGCTGGGCGTAGGCCCAGGCGGCGTCAAGCTGTGCGGCTTCCCGGATAAAACTCTGACCTTTACCGGACGAACTCATAACCGGCTTAACGATGCAGGGGAAACCAATTTCAGCCGCAGCCCGATCGAATGCGCTGCGGCTGTCGGCGAAGCGATAGCTGGAGGTGGGCAGGGCAAGCTCTTCTGCCGCCAGCCGGCGGATGCCTTCCCGGTTCATGGTCAGATGAGCTGCCCGGGCGCAGGGCACCACGTGCTCGCCCTGTTTTTCCAGCGCAATCAGCATGTCGGTGGCGATGGCCTCAATTTCCGGCACGATGTAATCAGGTCGCTCCAGCGCAACCAGCGCCTTCAGCGCCTCGCCGTCCAGCATATTGATCACATGGCTGCGGTGGGCAACGTGCATCGCAGGCGCATCGGCATAGCGGTCAACCGCAATCACTTCCACGCCGAGGCGCTGGCACTCCAGCGCGACTTCTTTGCCCAGTTCACCTGAACCTAGTAGCATTACGCGGGTTGCGGCAGGGCGCAGTGCGGTTCCAAGAGTTGTCATAGTCTCTACCTGATTGGAGGAAAAAAACGCGGGCGCAGTATAAACGAAAACGTTTGCGCATTCATCTGCTTTCCGGGGTTGAGCTGCAAAACTGCTGCTGTTATACTGTATAAAAATACAGTAAACCGGGTGGAAACTATGGCTGTTGAAATCAAATATGTTGTCGTCAGAAAAGGTGAGGAAAAGATGACTTTCGCCAGTAAGAAAGAGGCCGACGCGTATGACAAAATGCTCGATATGGCGGAAGTTTTCTGCGACTGGCTGAGCGCCGGTCCGCTGGCGATGGAAGAGGAGCAGCGCGAAGCGCTCGGTCTGTTCCTCGCGGAAAATAAAGACGCGGTCCAGCATATTCTGCGCACCAGCAAAATGCCGGATGCGGCAGAGGCCCATCCTGCGGTAGCGACCGTGGCGTCGGGGGAAGAAGAAGACGCGGAAGAAAAAGCCAGGCCTAAGGCAGCGCGGATTAAAGCGGCCTGATCGGGCCGCTAAGCAACCCAGGCCCGCCGCGGTTGAACGCCAGGACCGTCAGCGGCAGGCTGCCGGGTACGGCAGCCTGCCGCTGACAAAGGTAAAGCGAGAGGAACAGGGACTGGGAGTAAAGCGTCCCGCGCCATGGACGGCGCGGGCCGGGCTATCAGGGACGATGCTTTTTGCGTCTTTACGAGCAGGCCCTGTTCCCAGAGCCACTACTTAGTCATTAGTCTGAGCCAGATACGGCAGCCTGCTTCTTTTCGTGACGCTGGCGCAACCCTGGTCGTGTCTGGTGGGTATCAGCAAGCGCGGTTTCACTCCGGCTGCGTTATGGATGCCCTGGCGCAGCAACGCTTCAGCGCTTGTATCGCTTCTTTAGCCGCGTCGCCAGGCGCCTGCTGGTGGATCTTGTCGTTAAAAACCTCCAGTCCTAACGGCCCGTCGTAGCCCTCCGCCTCAAGATAGTCCAGCAGCGTATAAAGCGGAAAGTTTCCCAGGCCTGGCAGCAATCGCTGATGGCGGGCGACATCCACCACCCGATTGGCTGACGGCAGCGTGGCCAAATCGGAAAGCTGCACCAGAAAAATCTTCTCCATCGGAATGCCGTGCAGATCGGCTATCGTACGGTTACGCACAAAGATATGAAAAGCATCCACCACCAGACCCAGGTTCGGTTCATTAACGCGCTGCACCAGCTGCCAGGCCGCGGCTGTGGTATTGATATGCGTGCTCCAGGCCATTGCCTCAAACGCCACCCGCAATCCGCGTTTACCGGCCTCCTGAGCCAGCCAGCGAATATCCTCTTCCTCTCTTTCAGCAATACACGCCTTATGCGTGGAAGCCGGCGTCAGAAGGGTGCCCGCGCCCAGCGTGACCGCTGTATCCAGCATCCCCAGCGCCAGCTGCCGTTTTTCTTCCCGCTGTCCGTCCGGCGCGCCGTCAAAGTCCAGCAGAACCTGATAGTCCGTCAGCGACAGCTTTTGCTCCTGTAAAAACCGGGCCATATCCTGCGCCGTGCCGCCGGCCGCTTCAACATCCTGCCGCCAGAGTTCCAGCTGGCTGAAGCCTGCCCGGGCCGCGGCTGTCGCTTTCTCTTCCGGGCTGCCGCCCAGCAAAACCGTATTAATAAACAGCGGGTTGTTCTGAAAACGCATCCTGTTCTCCTTATCAGCTGTGTAAACGTGCTTTTCCGGCGGCACCTTGTCCATCCGGTCTGACCTTTTGACTTTGTCCGGCTGATAAGTATAGCCACGCGTAAAAATTTACCCGTGACATCAGGGCGATAAAGGTTTTCCAGGCTTTGCCTCGCTTGACGCTTCTTGACGTGACGGTAACTATGCTGAAGTTTTCCGGTAAAAGAAGGGAAGACGATGGCTAACTGGCTGCAACAGATACAGTCCCTGATGGGCAACCACAGCAAGGCAGGTGGCGGAGAAGGGCTGAGTAAAATGCTGGCGCCCGGTGCGCTGGGCGGCCTCGCCGCGATGTTAATCGGCAGCAAATCCTCACGCAACCTGCTACTAAAGTACGGCAAAAACGCCCTTATTGTCGGTGGCGGCGCCACGGCGGGAACTGTGCTGTGGAATAAATATAAGCAGCGCATAGGCGAAGCACGTGGCAACGAAGCTAAGGCCGTTCAGGCGCACTCTCCGGTCGATCGCCGTGCCGAACGCCTGGTGCAGGCGCTGGTCTTTGCCGCTAAAAGCGACGGTCATATTGATGGCGCAGAGCGTAAAGCGATTGATGAACATATACATCAAGCCGGTCTGGGAGAGGAGGGCGAGCGGCTGATCCAGCAGGCTATTGATATGCCCCTTGACCCGCAAAAGCTGGCGCAGGATGTGAAAAATGAAGAGGAAGCGCTGGAAGTTTACTTCCTCAGCAACCTCGTTATCGATCTCGATCATTTTATGGAGCGCAGCTATCTCCAGGCGCTGGGGGATGAGCTTAAAATTCCGCAGGATGATCGCGACAGTATGGCCCGCGACATTCAGGAGGAAAAGGAGAAACTCGCTGTTTGATGTGAATCCGGGGCGGCCTGCGCTGCCCCAACCCACTGTTTCGTCATACTATTTCAAAATTCTCCCGCTTTGCCGCCTGGCTTTCAGCCACACAACATGCCACCCTTATGTCATCAATATGACTTTGCGGGGCAGGCAACATGAAACCACCAGCAGCAAAAAAAATACCTTATGAGATGCGCCTGCACGGCGAAACCCGCACGGATAACTACTACTGGCTGCGTGACGACAGCCGGGAAAATCCCGATGTGCTGGACTATCTGCACGCCGAGAATGATTACGGCAGAGAAGTGATGCAGTCCCAGCAGGCACTACAGGAGCGCCTGCTCAGGGAGATGATGGATCGCATCCCGCAGCAGGATCACTCCGTTCCCTGGGTCAGAAACGGCTACCGCTACCAGCGCCGCTACGAGGAGGGGAATGAATATGCTATTCATTCCCGCCAGCCCGCGGATACCGCCACGCCGGAAGTCTGGGAGACCCTGGTCGATGGCAATCAGCGCGCCGCGCACAGCGAATTTTATACGCTGGGCGGGCTGAGCATCTCTCCCGATAATCAGACGATGGCGCTGGCGGAAGATTTTCTCTCGCGCCGCCAGTACGGTATCCGCTTCTGCAACCTCGCAACCGGCTGCTGGTATCCTGAGGTGCTGGAAAACGTCTCTTCCAGTTTTGTCTGGCTGAATGACAGCCGCACGCTCTATTACGTTCTGAAGGATAAGCAGACGCTGCTGCCCTGGCAGGTCTGGCGTCACCGGGTGGGAACGCCGCAGGAACAGGATGAACTGGTGTATGAAGAGAAGGATGACACCTTCTACGTTAGCGTGCATAAAACTACCTCAGAGCATTTTATCCTGATCTCTTTGAGCAGCAGCACCACCAGTGAAGTTCTGCTGCTGGACGCGGAATATGCTGACGCGAAGCCGCAGGTATTCTGTCCCCGCCGTAAGGATCATGAATATACGCTCGATCACTACCAGCACTATTTTTATCTGCGCTCCAACCGGGAAGGCAAAAACTTTGGCCTTTACCGGACCGATCACTTTGCTGAAAAAGAGTGGGAAACCCTGGTGCCGGCGCGGGACCATATTGTGCTGGAAGGCTTTACGGTCTTTCGCGACTGGATGGTGGTGGAAGAGCGTCAGCGCGGGCTGACCAGCCTGCGGCAAATCTGCCGGAAGAATGGCGAAACCTTCGGGATCGCCTTTGACGATCCGGCCTATGTGACCTGGCTTTCCTACAATCCCAGCCCGGAAACCAGCAAGCTGCGCTACGGCTATTCTTCCATGACCACACCGGACACGCTGTTTGAACTGGATATGGACAGCGGTGAGCGGCGGGTGCTGAAACAGACAGAGGTCAAAGGTTTCGATGCCACGCTTTACCAGAGTGAACACCACTGGATCAAGGTGCGGGACGGCGTTGAAGTCCCCGTTTCGCTGGTCTATCACCGCGAATATTTCAGTCCCGGTAAAAATCCGATGCTGGTATATGGCTATGGCTCTTACGGCAGCAGCATGGATGCCGATTTCAGCGCCAGCCGCCTCAGCCTGCTGGATCGCGGCTTCGTTTACGTGCTGGCGCATATACGCGGCGGGGGCGAGTTGGGGCAGCAGTGGTATGAAGATGGCAAGCTACTGAAGAAAATGAACACCTTCCACGACTTTATCGACGTCACCGATGCGCTGGTCGCTAAAGGCTATGGCAACCCGAAAAAACTTTATGCGATGGGAGGAAGCGCAGGGGGCCTGCTGATGGGTGCCGTGATCAATATGGCCCCGGATCGTTTTGATGGCGTGGTGGCTCAGGTACCTTTTGTCGATGTGCTCACGACCATGCTGGATGAAACCATCCCGCTCACCACCGGCGAGTATGATGAATGGGGGAATCCGGCAGAGGAAAACTATTACCGCTATATGCGTCAGTACAGTCCATACGACTGTATTGCTGCGCAGTCCTATCCCCATATGCTGGTGACGACCGGCCTGCACGATTCTCAGGTGCAGTACTGGGAACCGGCAAAATGGGTGGCGAAGCTGCGGGAGATGAAGAGCGATAATAATCTGCTGCTGCTCTGCACCGATATGGATGCCGGACATGGCGGGAAGTCAGGCCGCTTCAAATCCTATGAGGGGGTGGCGCTGGAATACGCTTTTCTGATCGGACTGGCGCAGGAAACGCTCGGCGCCGGTACGGCTCACTGATCGGCTGACAGGGCACGCTCCATGGCGCTGCGCAGGTCAGGCTTCAGGTCCCGGATATTTTTCAGCATCCATTTGAGATAGCCGGGATCGCGTTTTGCGACATCGTCAATTTTGCTGCCGCGATACTTCCCGAACGGGAAAGTGGTGCTGGAACCCTGCACCTGCATCCTGCGTATCATCTCGGCGGCATCCCATCCGGAAAAGTTCATAATGCGGATTAAAAGTGACGCTGTCACATAACAGTCGTAGAGCGCGCGGTGGGCATGCAGATCTGCAGGCGGCGTCACCTCAAGCTTCAGCGCTTCACGCAGGGCCTGATTACTGTATTTTAGTCCGGGCCACAGGCCGCGGGCCAGCTTCATGGTACATATCCATTCGCCGTGCATTTCCGGCAGCATACGGCGATCGAAGCTGGCATTATGCGCAACGTAGTAATCACTGCCGTGATAACGACTCACCACCTGCTCAATGGGCGGTTTGCCCGCCACCATCGCTTCGGTAATGCGGTGTATCGCCATCGCCTGAGAGCTGATAGGGCGGTCTGGGCAGACAAGATCGCTCATGGGATTGACAATTTGTCCACCGACGACATCAACAGATGCTACTTCGACAATGCCGCCCTGAAGCCCGCAGGTTTCGGTATCAATTACGCGTAACAATATTCATCCTTTTCAGATAACAGAGTGATGTCCAACAGAGTGCACTTCTCCCTGCCAGAGTTTACCTTTTCGCCGGGCAATAACTAACTCTTCACCGCTGCCGCCCAGCACGATCTGCTTGCCGCTTTCATCCCAGAGCGCGCTTTTCCCTGCGCTCTGGTAGCCGCCGGTCGGCAGGGCGTGGTTCGCCATCAGCACCGCCATTTTGTAGTCACGTGACCAGCGCGCCAGATACTCGCAGTCGATATGGTAACCCTGCTCTGAAACCAGTACGCCGGTTGCATAGAGATTGGCGCCACGCTGCGCGGCGTCGCGGGCATAGGCTTCGACGCTGATATCGGCGCAGATCGCCATCGCCACATGATGCTGCTGATAGCCAAACAGCGGCACGCTTTGTCCCGCCTTGAAAAATAACTTTTCCTCGCCGAACAGTTTACGTTTGCCGTAGGAGATGCGCGTCCCTTCCGGTAAGAAAGCGACGGCGGCAAGCAGCGTGTCCGGCCCGTCCAGCAGCGGCAGCCCGATCACAATCGCCATCTGGTGCGCGGCAGCCGCGTCGGCAAACACCGCCAGCCGCGGATCGTCAAGAGACATCGCAAGAGAGGGGGCGAGGGCAAGCTCGTACCCGGTCAGGGAAAGCTCAGGAAAAATCAGTAAATCAACGCTGTGTTCGGCAGCCTGACGAACGAAGTCGAGATGGCGTGAAATATTCCAGTCAATTTCCCCGGAACGCGATCCCGACTGGGCGGCAGCAATACTCCAGACGGACATAGGTTCTCCTGCGGATAGGTGCGTAAGCCGCTATCTCAACCGAAGCGGCAGGGAAAAACAAGAAAAGAAAGGGAAAACAGGACTATTTTTGCCGGGGTTCATAAGGCAGGCGGGACAGGCTCAGTGATGCCTGGCGATAGTGAGCCAGACGCTGGCGAAACCAGTCGCGCAGCGGTTCAGGCTGTTCACGCTCCACCATTTCGGCCACCACCGGCATATTGTAGCGCTCCTTAAAGGCCACGCCTGCCGCCGCCAGGTCAACGTTCACCTTGTCTTTCTCATCCTGAGGCAGTTCTGCCAGGTTGTAGTGCATGATTCTCTCCCGTTAGTCGCCGCAAAAATAAAGGAGTTAATGGGATTTCGCAAGTCTCCCGTGCGGTAACGCCCCGATCGGCTCGACACGCTATTTTAAGCGGAGTATTCTTGCCGCGTCACGCAGCACGCGAGCTGCTCAGATAAGGATAATACGATGTTGACGCGTAAGTTTTCTATGGTTTTGACGCTGGCTGTGATGGCTGCCGCTTCCTCCCAGCAGGCGCTGGCACATGCGCATCTGAAAAGCCAGTATCCGGCAGCAAATGCCACCATGGAGGTCTCACCCCAGGCGCTGACGCTCACCTTTTCGGAAGATATCGAGCCCGCCTTCAGCGGCGTTGAAGTGCTCGACAAAGCGCAGCAGCCGATGCCGCTGACGGAAGCGGAGCGTGCGCCGAAGCAGCATAATCAGCTGATCGTCCCGCTCGAAAAGCCATTAGCCAGCGGGGATTATCAGGTGAAGTGGCATGTGCTTTCAGTTGATGGTCATAAAACCAAAGGGAACTACCGTTTCAGCGTGAAATAGAATGTCCCTCAGCCTCATATATGTCCTTCTGCGCTGGGTGCATTTTTCCGCGCTGATGACGCTGGCGGGCAGCAGCCTCTTTTCGGTGCTGCTGGCGCCCCAGCCCTACGCTCAGCATATCGCCCGGCGATTCCGCCTGCTGGCTGGCGGCAGCGCCATTGTCGCTCTGGTCAGTGCCCTGTTATTGCTGGCGGCGCAGACCGGCCTGATGGGCGACGGCTGGCAGGATGTTCTCCGCATAGCGATCTGGCAGGCGGTACTGCAAACGCATTTCGGCGTGGTCTGGCAGTGGCAGCTTGCGGCGGCCTTAACAGGCGTCATGGCGCTGGCCTTGTCCGGCAGAGCGCGGCAGGGAATATATCTTTTCAGCGCAGCGGCGCAGCTGATCGGACTGGCCTTTACCGGCCATGCGACCCTGCTTGACGGCGTACCGGGTATATTTCAGCGAACTAACCAGGCGGTGCACCTGATGGCGGGGGCATTCTGGGCGGGCGGGCTACTGCCAGTGCTTTTCGTCATGGCGGATACCCGGCATCCGCCGCTGCGCCAGGGCGCCATCCGTACGCTAATGCGCTTCTCAGGCTTCGGCCATCTGGCCGTGGCGCTGGTGGTGCTCAGTGGGCTGATCAACGCCGTGATTATTCTGCCCGACTGGCCGCCCACCAGCTTTCAGCCTTACAGTCAGCTGCTGCTGCTTAAAACCGTGCTGGTAGCGGTGATGTGCGGTGTGGCCCTCTGGAACCGCTACTGGCTGGTTCCGCGCTTTCAGCAAAGCGGCACCAACGCCGCTCATCAATTTGTACGCGCCACCTGTGCCGAGCTGATACTGGCGGGTGGCGTATTACTGCTGGTCAGCCTGTTCGCCACGCTGGAGCCAGCCTGATTAACCCTTTTTACTGCCTGCGATGCAGGTTCTCTACCGACCCAGGAAATAACCATGAAGAAACTGATTACACTGATACTTGCCATGAGTTTTTGCACCAGCGCCCTGGCAGCGCAAATTATTACCGTCAGCCGTTTTGAGATGGGAAGGGATAACTGGGCGTTCAATCGTGAAGAAGTGATGCTGACCTGTACCAAAGAGGGCGCGCTGTTTGTGATCAATCCCGCCACGCTGATGCAGTATCCGCTGAATGAAAGCGCCGCCGCGCTGATCAAAAGCGGTCAGACTCAGGGCCAGCCAGTCAGCGTGATCCAGATCGAGGATCCTCAGCATCCCGGCGAGAAGAAAAGCCTGGCGCCGGTAATTGCACGCGCGCAGAAACTGTGTGACTCATCCTCTTAACTGCTTTCTTTTCCTTCTGGCAAAGGCTTTTCCAGGCTTTTGCCAGAACGGGCAGTAAGTTATCTATTTCTCCTGCAACTTCCCAATCCCGTTTATTCCGCCACGCTCACAAAGTTGGCATCTTTAGCCGCCTCGGGTAATACCTGGCTGGAAAACCGCCGCCGCTGTACTACCTTTTAAAGGGCAAGGCAACATTGCCTTCAATAATGCCAACTTTTAGCGCAAGGCTCCCTGAAAAGAGCCATTCCCCTGGACCGAAGACAGGACTCGTCTTCGGTCTTTTTTTGTTTGGTGTTAAGAATCAACAAGTTACAGAAAAATCAACAAGTTATATCCCTTCCTGTTATACCGTGTTATCCCCTGTAAGAACCTCTGCCGCCAATCATTCGCGCCATTCTTGCCAGTAGATTGTTGCTGATTGCTTCTTCCAAGTGATCGGGGGCAAAGTGGGCATAACGCATTGTCACGCGAATATCTGAATGCCCCAGAATGCGTTGCAGAACAACAATATTGCCTCCGGCCATCATAAAGTGACTGGCGAAGCTGTGCCGCAGTACATGGCTCATTTGGCCTTCTGGTTATTCAATAGCAGCTAATCTAATGACTCGATAAAACTGGCGATAGCATTCGGAAAAGAACGAACCTTCCTTATCTTTAAGATCGTTATAAAGTTCATCCCCAATCGGTACTGTGCGTTTCTTTTTGCCTTTGGTATTGATAAAGGTAATTTTGTTGGGGGATATCTGGCAGGCCTTAAGTCCCGCAGCCTCACTCCAGCGAGCGCCCGTTGAAAGACATATTCTGACTATGAGAGTTAACTCAGGATTATCATGTAGATCGCATGCAGTTAATAAGCTGGATATTTGTGTTTCTGTAAGCTAGGACATTTCTTTTTCAGGTTCGTCGAACTCACGAATATTTTTGAGCGGGTTAGGGTAGGTGATTTCCCCGAGGCGCTCCAACTCGTTGAAAACTGCACGAAGAAAACAATGTTCGCGATTTACTGTACCAACTTTAACCTTCAGGGATTTCTCACTGGTCTTATAGCCGTTCTCGATTAATCCACTCAATCGCCTTTCACGGTAATGTGCCCAATCTTTTGCCGTTATCGTAGTCGCAACAGGATCACCCAACCCGCGACAAATAATGTGCAACTTACCCAGGCGACCCTTTTTATCACCTAAAGAACAGCCATGCAGCCGATACAAGAGACTGATTAACTCACTGAGCTTTCGGCGGTCTTCTTTTTCTCCTAACTATGGCTTTGCTTTAGCCTCATCCATTTGGAAGTTTTCAAATGCCGTAGCCTCGGCGCGTGTCCTGAACTGCTTCCTGATACGCTTTCCTTCCCGGCCATTAGGGTAGCACTTGCAAAGCCAATTACCGTCTTTTTGCTTACGAACTGCCATCATCACCCCTAAGTAACAAAAACAGTAAAATTACTGTATGTAAAACCAGTATTCAATGTTTGTTTCTCAGAATTCATACATGAAAAACCCGCCGAAGCGGGTTAACTTTAGAGCCAGGGAAGTTGAGACTGTCCGCGCTCAGGGTGGGGCGGGGCTTTGGTAACTTGCCCCGGTTGCATAATGATTCCAGCAATACTCTCATGTGATTTGAATGTGCAACCGCAATTGATATTTTGGCACTGATGGTACCGTTCTTTTGTCTCTTTTGAGATGTAGCGGCTAGATCGGGCATGGGAAGCGTTCTGACAAAGCGGGCAATGCATCATGAAGTCACCAACCTGAAAGTAATAAGCTGAGCGGGGCTAAATGCATTTTGTATAATCAAGATTTAGTTTGCAATTTTTAGTTTAATAATCTTCCTGTTCATACTCAACGTTCGATAAAAGCACCTCAAATACAAGGCTCGTTGTATAACCGTTCCCGCTCAGGTTGTGCACCACTTTGCTAATTATCCACGGCTGCGCATCGATCACTGACTTAAAACCACGGACGGCAACAGGCGTTTCCGGATAAAGGTCTACTCTGCCCATAGCCAGGGTGATTGAAAACTCTGCTACCCCACGCTGAAGCTTTTCCCACGTAGCCTGGGCTGCACGCATGGCGGCGGTTTTGGTGCTGTAAATAGTGGTAATAGAAAAAACGCTATCCTCTGAACCGGCCAGATAATCTCCCTCTTTTGCTTCAGGCACTTTTGTTGTGGTGGCTTTAGCTTTTACCGCCTTTGGATGCTGTAGCGCACGCAGATGCTGCTCTTTCTTCTTTCTTTGCAGCTTCACCTTTTTCGGTTTGGGATCTTTGGTATGCAGCCAGCTTGCTGTTACGCCGGTGTAAGCTCCACGATCGGCAATACTGAAGCTGTGCCGATCTCCATCCTGTCGGGTGATAGTCATCTGAGGTATGAGTTTACCACTTACGGTCAGTCCATTTCCGGGTTTGATAAAGAGCAGCCTACCCGCTTTAATCGCCGCAACGGCACCATTCAGCGTCGCCAGTCTGGTCAGAAATTTGGCGTCATTTTCCTGAGTCTGATCGATATGGCTGATTTTGATTTTGGACAGCCCGTCAGCAATCATGGCCTTGAGCTGGTTACGCTCCGCTATCTGGCTGACGATTTCGCCCAAGGTAGTGTCATGGTATGAATTTTCCCGGCGGGAGTTTAGCGTGCCACGAAAATCCACACTACGTGCTCTGATGGTCAGCGTATCCGGTGCGCCGTGATGCTCCACTTCGTCAACGATATAACTGCCCTTACTGATAAGCGCCGAACCTACCCAGCCCAGTGCCAGCGTGATAACCGCGCCCCGCACGGGTAATTGCATCTGTCCGTCGGCGTCGTCCAGCTCAATATCTAACTGGGCAGCCTCAAAGCCGCGATTGTCAGTCAGTGATAACGAGATAAGGCGGGGTCGGATATCCGTTCTGGTCCGGCGAGCTGTCCAACAAGGGACGCCGTAACAAAGCAGACCGGGTAGAGCTGGATCTCAGTCACTCGCACCTTGCCAGCGGCGCGCTGTGCGCTGACGGTCAGTGGCGGCAGATTGTTACCGTTGAGGATGCGCTGACCGGCGGCTGCAATCTGTTTGACCTGGACCAGCTCTCGCTTGAATACAGCCCGTCTGAATATCAGAACCTGCTGATGTGCGAATTTGTGGATGATGAGGCCAGCGTGTTCCCGTTCGCTGAGCTGCAGATCTGCATGATCGATAGTCTGGAAGAGTGGACCGATTTCAACCCCTACGCGCTGCGCCCGTTTGATTATCGTCCGGTCTGGATTGGCTATGACCCGTCCCACACCGGGGACAGCGCCGGGTGCGCCGTTCTGGCCCCGCCGCTGGTAGCGGGCGGCAAGTTTCGCGTGCTTGAGCGCCACCAGTGGCGGGGCATGAACTTTGCCGCGCAGGCCAAATCCATCAAAGAGCTGACGGAGAAATATACCGTTGAATATATCGGTATCGACGCCACCGGCATCGGCCAGGGTGTGTTTCAGCTTGTCAGGCAGTTTTTCCCCGCAGCGCGGGAAATCCGGTATTCGCCCGAGGTGAAAACCGTGGTGGTGCTCAAAGCCAAAGACACTATCAGCAGCGGGCGCCTGGAATACGACGCGGGCAACACCGATATCACGCAGTCCTTTATGGCTATCCGCAAAACGATGACCGCCAGCGGGAACCGTTCTACCTATGAGGCCAGCCGCAGTGAAGAGGCCAGCCACGCTGACGTTGCCTGGGCAATCATGCACGCGCTTTTAAACGAACCGCTCACCGCCGCCGACGGCGGCCAGAGTCCAAACTTTGTGGGGTTTTACTGATGATGAATACCAGACACGGTGCGCCGGAAATAACCGTGCTGAATCCTTTTTTTCCTGAGCTGAATGAGGGCGAAATAAAAGAACTCAGGGCCAGGCTGAAAGGGGTGCTTTCACCGGAAAGCTTCCGGAAACTTTTTGTATGCACTTTCACTGGTGAAGTTTCTGATTCAGGTGGCAAAGATGAGTAAGCTCAGGGGCCGCAGGGCATTTGAAAATAAGTCTCAGCCGGTACAGCCAGCCCCGCAGCATACCGAGGCGTTCAGCTTTGGCGAACCGATCCCGGTGCTGGATAAGCGCGATATTCTGGATTATGCCGAGTGCATCAACAACGGGCGCTGGTACGAGCCGCCGGTCAGCTTTCACGGACTGGCAAAGAGCCTGCGCGCTGCCGTTCATCACAGCTCGCCCATTTACGTGAAGCGCAATATTTTATTGTCCACTTACATACCGCACCCGATGCTCAGCCAGCAGGAGTTCAGCCGCATCATCCTGGACTATCTGACGTTTGGAAATGTCTTCCCGGAGCTGCGAAAAAATGCGCTGGGCGACGGGTTCCGGATAGAGTGCTCACCGGCGAAATATACGAGGCGTGGGGTTGAGGATGACGTTTACTGGTTTATCAACGACTGGCAGGACGCGCACCGGTTTGAACCTGGGAGCATCTTCCAGCTGCTTGAGCCGGACGTTGATCAGGAAATTTATGGCCTGCCTGAATATCTCAGCGCGCTCAACTCTGCCTGGCTGAATGAAGCGGCAACGTTTTACCGCCGCAAGTATTACCAGAACGGCGCGCACGCGGGTTATATCCTGTACATGACAGACGCGGCGCAGAGCAGTAGCGATATTGAGCAGTTGCGCAAGGCGTTGCGCGATACAAAAGGCGTGGGTAATTTCCGCAACCTGTTCATGTACGCACCCAACGGTAAGCCGGACGGCATCAAAATTCTGCCACTGAGTGAAGTCGCCACGAAAGACGATTTTTTCAATATCAAAAAAGCCAGCCGCGATGACCTGCTGGCCGCTCACCGCGTCCCGCCGCAGATGATGGGGATTATCCCGGACAATGCGGGCGGCTTTGGTGATGTGGTGAAAGCTTCTCAGGTGTTTGTGAGGAATGAGCTGACGCCATTGCAAAAAAGGGTGAAAGAGATTAATAGATGGTTAGGAACTGAAATAATAGATTTCAAGAAATATGAATTAGAATAATGTATTGAAAACGGCCCTGATGGGCCGGAATTCAATTGGAAAAAGATTTATGAAACGCGTAAATAACTTGGCATGCAATTCTATGATTCAGCGCAGCTTCCTCAATCGTAGTTGTTCTTTCTCCAGCATGGGCAAAACTATGGCGGCAAGTAAGTATTTGATTATAGCTACCTACTATATCCTTTCCTGCCCACCTTTCTGTTCGTTGACGAATTCTTTTGAGGTTTTTAGTGAATTTTTGATGAACTTTATCGTCAAAAAGTTTTGCAAGCTTATTTAAATCATCCACTCTTATTTTGCTGTTGAGTTTCTCATAGTTTCTAGATGTATACGCTGCAAATTGCTGGTGATGTCTTAATGCATAATCAAGAATTATTTCCTTGATACAGTTTTCATATAAAGAGGAAATCGAGACGACAAGCAAACCAGCAAGATCTGCTCTAAATTCATTGTTTTTGTTAGAGGCTGGCGCATAGTTATTCATTTTCTCTATGAGAACATTAGCCGCATCTAATATTTCAGTTAAGTCAGATCTCTCCATGGCACAATATCCTCCCAGCCACCTCTATCCGCCTTTTTAGGATGGCAGTATCAGTAGTGCTTCCTCGAACAACTAAATTATAATCCTCATTCTCCAGAAGAGTCGGATAGCGTTCTGTGAGTTGCTCCTCTTTTATATCAGGATTCTCGAGTAAGGTGATCATTACAGACTCAAGCACCGCAGAATTTATTACTCCTTTTGGCCTGAAAGGCCGGGTTAAGGAATTCTTTACTTTGTTCACGGCTATAGGAAATTCACGATAAAAATCAAAAGCTCTTGAGGAGTTAAAATGTTTATCCTCAGCCATTGATGAGTTTAGGAATTTTAACATGGGTTTTTCATATTCTTCCCAACGATGGTAAAGACTGAATAACCTTAAAATAAGCTCAACGTCTTTTTGGTTTTTATCTTGTTTTTTTATTCCTAATATTTCCTGCCATTGAGGTAAGCTATTAAGTTCTTTTAAACATTCTACAATTTTACCACGATAGACGGCATTTCTTATTTCTTGCGGTTTCAATTGAGTCCCGCCAGTATTTAAACGTTCAAAAATATGGAAAACACTATCATTTCTTGTGCTGGGTACAAGCTGCTTAATATTTATTGCACGCAATGTTGAATTTCTAAGTTTTCTTTGTTCTTTAGCTGAAAGGTCACTATATTTTTTCCCATTGTACTGAGATATCTCAGATAATCCCTTAAGCCTAAATTCCTGCCGTCTCCCTTTAGAGTCAGCTTCGCCGAAGAAACCCTCAAAAAAATATTTCACAGAAAGTAAACGTTGCTGCCCATCAATAACTTCGAGTTGATCTTCGTCGTTCACATAAAGAAATATCTGAGGGACCGGCAACCCCATTAAAAAGGACTCTACCAATCGTGAAGCTTGTTCTATTTTCCAAACAAAATTCCTCTGGTAGAAAGGAATTATAATATCCTCAGTATCGATCTTAGAAGCGAGAAGTTCAAGTGTCAGGTCTGACGGTGCGACGGAAATATCAAATTCTATGAAAGGTGATTCATCAATTTCCTCTTCGGTCTCAAGAAATTCATCGTCATTAGTTAAAGCGTTCATCCAAACCTCTTTAGAGTAGCTAAGCTTAAGTGTCAATAATTTAACATGGTTATGATTTATGTAAAGAGCTTAGCTTACAAGCGCGCAATGCTATCCCCACCTCGCCTGCCCGCTTTAGTGACCTCATTTCATGCAACTGCACGATCCTCTGAAAGCAGCGCCGTACAAGGCGTGGGGGAGGGTATAGATCCAAGTTTCCCGCATGCAGATCCATGCAGTGTACGCATGCATGGCTATAGGCCACCGATTCGGGTGGCCTATAGCGGGTCATAAAGTAAAGCGGAAGGGGTGAAAACCGGTAAGGCCTTTAACCGTTCCTGGGCTAAGTTTATGTTGATGGTAGAGTGTGAATTCAACTTGCATTGCAAACTCCATCCAGGCTAATTAGCCGAGTAAAAAAGGCCATCACCATCTTCATTGCGTGGCTGCGAATTAGTCAGGTCAGCAATGATGGTTAGTGCCAGCTCATAATCGGTTGGTTTGCAGCTCGCTATCAACGAAACCTCGGCAATAAAACGTACGCACGCCATTTTTTTATGCATGGTGTTTACTTCGTCCAGCTGCATATTCCCTTCCTATAAAAATACTGTGTTTATATACAGTATCATGTCAGTTTAGGAGATTGAAAGGATTTTGTTAAGACGAACCTTAACTTTTACCCTTATGATTATCCTGATAAATATTGTTCTACCACAATATTTTAGCTCGCAGCTCTTGATATGCCTCAACCTGCGTTAGTTAAGAACGCCCATGATTTCTTATTGCGGCCATTACACGCAGATCATGAAGCCTGGCTAACAGCTCTGTGAATGAAATCGGTCTTGGTGCGCGGAACAGCTCGCCATTACTGGCGCTGCGACACCATTCCCCTGCGATTTTAGTATCTACGCCACTAATAAGACGCGTAGCTAACCCACGGCTGATGGTTTCACTCGTCAATACTCTGATTTGGTCGATTATCCTGACGCATGCAGCTTCCACTTTGTCGGAGCGCCTGAAGGCTTTTGCCGCTTTTACCGGCCGTTCACTGGCTAATCTCCTCAATAAACGGCGCCGTTCTATCCTGGGCATATGGTCAAAGTCCATATTTGGCATAACGTCCGGTTGCGTCAGATCCTTAGATACCGATCTCTCCGTACAGTTATTGACAGAACTCCGAGAGGGCGCATTCGCACCCTTTAGGTCAACACCCAAATCAACGGCCCGCTTCGCGACAATTTCCCACTGTACGAGGCGGGTTAAAATTGGTGTGTCGTCGCCTACTGAGGTGGCATAAACCCTCTTTATGCGGGTAATTTCTTCTCCGTATTCGTTAGCATCCTCGCTGACCTGATACCTGCTGCGGGCTACCAGTTCATCACGTTTAACAAACGGTCCGCCCTGAGCATTAACATATTCTGCCCATTTGCCGCGATCGGCTGCATCATGCACGGTGCCAAATTCAGCACTTAGCCCTTGAGCGGTTTCACTGTCTGACATTTTGCGCAACTCACGGTAAATCGTCACCGGCGCACCGCCGACAAACTGAAACTGGCGTATGTGCCAGCGGGCCGCCCAGGCTGAAACGGCAGGCGCAGTCTCTTTCAGCTCTTTGCCGCTTTCATCATCCCGCTCACCATCAAGGGCGTACCCGTCGATGTTTTTGGAAATGTATTTAGCGACGTAACCCGTCGCGCTGCCTTTATCCGGATCGATAGCTTCAGCATGAAAGCGGGCCTTGCGGGCTTTGTTGGTAGTCAGCTCGCCGCTGTCTTCCTGATATGCGTAATCCCGCAGAATCTGGCGCACGCGATCCACGTTTTCAGGCAGCATAAACATCAGCATGTGCCAGTGCGGGGTTGCGTCATGATGTGGCTCAGCCACGCGGATGCCGAAAATGCGGATATCTTCACGGTGCAGCTTTGCGCGGACTTTCTGCCAGACGTTGCAGAGATAACGCTGCGTTTCTGCCGGGCTGGCACCATTCCATTTACGGTTACGGTGGCCGGTTTTGATAGTGGCGTGATAACGCGACGGGGCTGTGATGGTATAAAACTCCCCGATAAAGCCCATTTCATTACAGATATTTTCAAAGCCCCGGATGCGGGTCATCAGCTCGCAACGACGGATCGCGGGGTTAGCCACGCTGCCATCGTATTTTTCAATCAGGCTGATGCGGTTGCCCACTTCATCTTCAAGTTCCGTTCCTTTAAGGAATTCACGGATTCTGCGCTTCTGCTCACGCTATTCGATGACCGTCATGCTGCTGACGTAAGGGGTATGTTTTTTGCTGACGTTAGCCAGAGCAATCTGGAGATGTTCACGCCATGAAGCGGCAATGCGGCGCAGGCGTCCTTTCCACCATTTTTCGGTCTTCATTTTCATGATGGCGGGCGTTACGTCTTCCGGGTCAAAGAGGCGTGAGGTGACTTTCTCCCACAGGGGCGGAGTCTGCTTCATCTCGCGAGTGATGGTTGCTGCCATCATGTAGATGCGATGGGTATATTTATAATCTGACTCGTCAGTGTCCTGCCCGTGAGCCTGAACCATTTCAGCCAATACGAAGTTAGCAACATCACCGGCCAGCAAATCCACATCGGCGCGGGCCATTTCCGGCAGACGGTTAAACCTTCTCATTAGTTCCCAGAGTGTTCCGGCAGCGCTGGCCGCGCGTGAATTATCCCTGGCGTTTTCAGTCAGCGCTGTAAATGTGCCGTTGTGCATTTCACCTAGGCGGTACTGAGCGTTAACCAGCTCAAGGCGTGGCAATGTCCGCTCAACGAAGGTTTTCGTTAAGTAGGCATTGGCCCGCTGAGCACCGTGCTCTTTTTCCAGCTCGTTCAGGCGGCGATTAACATCAATACGCACAAGGGCGGGCTGGGCTTCCAGTAACTCCCGCGCATGCGAAACAGCCGCGATCATTTGATCACGGCGGAGGATTTCTTAATAGGTCAGATAAGGGCTAGCTATAGCCTGTAGCGGTTCATTCCACGGCCAGAGATACTGCTCAGTCATGCCAGTACCGCGCCTGGGTAAATCTCAGGGTTTCCAAACTTAATCGCTGAACCTGCCGGGCGACTGACAGCAATAATCTCGTCCGCACTCTTGCCTTTACCAGCTGCCACGCCAATGCTGCGCGGGGCCGTTATCTGATGAAGGTCAAACTGGCGATACAGGCTTTTCACCAGGCTGGTATTAATATTGGACGCGATGACCGGATGAGGGTTAGCCATATCACTGAGTACAGACGCCAGCTCGTACTGCTTATTTTTATCAAACCCGCCACCGTGGTATTCCGCAAAGGTGCCATCGTATGGAGGATCGCAATACACCACGTCACCGGTTTTAACCATGCTCAGCGTTTCAGAGAAATCCGCGCAGATGAAAGTTGCCCGTTTCGCATTTTCAGCAAAAGCTTTGATTTCTTCCAGAGGAAAATAAGGTTCAACGTAATTACCAAAGGGAACGTTAAAATTTCCCTTCTGGTTATAGCGACACATCCCACGATAGCCGTTACGGTTCAGATAGAGAAAATAAGCAGCCCGCTCCAGCAATGGAAGTCCCAGATGATGGTTGAACATTCACGAACGGTGTAATAACTCTCTTCTGACCGATTGTGAGCAAAAGCCTGAAATGCCGGAATTATGAATTGCTGGGTATTCTCTTTGATTTGACGATAAAGATTAATCAGATCGGGATTAACGTCTGCCACCAGATACGCATTGTAATCTGTATTCATCATTACCGCGCATGAACCGGAGAAAGGTTCCACCAGGCGATCCCCTGCAGGCAGGTGTTTAGCCAACACTGGCATGATGCGTGATTTACTGCCCGGCCATTTAAGGATGGTATTCACAGTGATGCTCCTTTGTAATGAGTAGAATGCAGTTCTTCGACTTCTTTGCAGGTCACACAAAGGGTGACGCCAGCAATTGCTTTACGACGTTGCTCAGGAATGGGGGCATCACATTCTTCACAAAAGAAGGTGCCGACCTGAACCGGCCGGTTAATCACGGCATCCAGACTGCGAGCCAGATTTTCTGCTTCGCGCTGTTGAGCCAAGTCCATTGAATCTGCCATTAGTGGCTATCCTGAGATTCATGCTCAAAGCGTTGGGCTTCCTGCCGCAGCAGCTCAGCGACATCTTTGTGATTCATTTCTTTACGGGTAATGACGATTGCCAGAGCTTTGAGACGAATAGACACCGCCAGAGCTTTATCTTTTCGCTCTTCGGTACGGGCTTCGGTCAGCAATTGATTCAGGTGTAAATCATTAGCCGACGGGATTAATTCTGCTTTATTCATTGTGCTTCTCCTGATTTCAGGCAAAAGAATGCCCGGCGTGTTTACGGCATAATTTTTGGATGTGTTATTCACTCAGATAAAAAGCTGTCTGCGACTGAAAACTGGCAGAGAATAATACGGCCCCAGCGACACATTTTATTCATAGCCACAATGATCATCTCACGCTGCGTTTCAGTGAAACTTTCAAAAGGCCTACCAATTTCATCCTGCCTGAAAGTAGTGGGACGCTCACGATTAGCCAGGGTCATTACGCAGAATTTAAAGTCATCATTTTGACGATTGAAATAACGCAGTGCCGGATTGTCATTGTTCTTACGCATTTTGCGCCACGCCTGCTGGAACTCGCTGAACGTCATTTTCTCGACGGCATCAACACGGACATGCACCAGATGTATTTGTGTAAAAGTTTTAACTGATTCATCAATATTCGCTACTAATGCGGCACGGCCCATATCAACCCCCGATTCTTAAAATGCGCCTGAGCAATGGCACAGGTTTTTTTGACAGCCCACGCAGCAGAGCTTTCTGGTCATTACTTGGATGCCAGCGCTTTCCGTCTTTGCCCATAATCCAGCCGTGACCGTAAGCAGGTAACGGATTCTGACGCTTAAGCAGTGATGCAAAGGAAATCATATTGTTCACCTCAACTCAGGCCAATTGAATCGCCGATCCCGCTGAGTGCATCAACAGTGCTGGCGAGGCTGGGATTGGAGTAGACACGAGCATGAACGGATAAACCGATAAGCGACAGACAGCGGATGCCCGCGTTAACGTTTTCCATAAAAGCGCTTGTGCGTGAGGCTGTCATTCTTTCGCCGGATACAGCTGCAGCAGCAACTTTCCCCAACTCAGCTGTAGCCTGCATAACGTAGTGCGCCATACGTTCGGCTTTAGCTTCATTCATTGGTACGGCCGGCAGGCATTTCATCTGCGCCAGCAGGCCATCGATCAGCGTCGCATCTTCAGTAACGTCGGTCAGAATTGCGATTTCTGGCGCAGTAAGCTGATGTGCTTGATCGGGGTTCAGCTTGTTGCGTAAGGTCTGCTGATTCATACCAATCTTGTCGGCCAACTCGCGGAGATTGTGGCGAGAAGCAAACGCTCGGCATGCATTTTCATAGTAAGATTGTTGAGAAACCTGAAAATCAAACATGGAGTAAGCTCCTTGAGCTTGCATAATCAAGTTAAGGTTTGATGAAGCGGCAGTTGAGAGCATGCTGCAGGTTTTTCTCACGCCACGCAGCAACGTTAACCAGTGCATTACCGTGTTTTTCCATCACGTCAGTGCGCGTCTGTCCGGTCTTTTTGCACTCGATGGTGCGTGTAACCGTGCTGGTTGGGGTAGGGGCGAGAAGCACAACGCCATTAGCAATCCACTTCTCTAACACAGATTTACTGATACCGTTAGCTGCGGCGAAGTCTTCTTTTGACATGGTGGCGGAGGTATTCACTGCCAGCGCTTTTTCAACAGCGGTGTTAACCGCTGCGCTAAGCGCTGGCATGAGAGCTGTAGCGATATTGGCGATCAGTTCTGGTGACTTCAGTAAGTCAAATGCGTTTTCACTATTTGCATTTTCAGTATGCATAACGCAGTATCTCCCTTGGGTCGTTTTGTTCTACGGTGTTTCATGTGGTGTGATACATCTTGGATCATCAAATGGCGTTTATTAACAATAAATGTTTATTTATTTGGTGGCTTGTGGATTTTAGCGAAGGAACGGCGCTGGAAATTATCGAGCGCCTGTCGTCTGCCTATGGTGTTATGACGCAGAAAGCTTTGGCTGAATGCCTTGGTGTGCCTGCTGCGAACGTCAGCAATTGGGTGCAGCGTGACAGCGTTCCCGGCAGCGCGTTTGTGAAATGCGCATTAGATACCGGAATTGATCTTCATTGGCTCACAAGCGATAAGCTTGCAAATGCAAACTCAGTCGTTACTCCAGACTCCCCAAAAGGTGAGGCACTCCACAACGAGATCACTTCAAACGGCGGCAAGCCGGTTTTGCGCCGCATCATGGACGCCTACGGTTTCACTCTGCAAAAACAACTCTGTGAATTGCTGGGTATCTCCTCCGGTACGGTCAGTACTTGGGTACGCAGAAATTACTTTCCTGGCGATGTGGTGGTGACTTGTGCGCTCGATACTGGCGCTTCTTTACAGTGGCTGGCGACAGGGAAGGGGGCTAATTCAGGCGGGAGCGCTAAAGAAAGCTCCGGCACCGTGATCCTGCGTAAGAATCTGACGGCAGGTGTATTGCAGGATGGCGGAAGCTGGGCGGTGGATTTAAGCTTTATTCCGCACGCTCTTGATGAGCCTGTTTTTATTTCTAGTAATTCTGGTTCGTGGATTATTGATGCGAGCGTGTCCAGTATCAGCAATGGTCGCTGGTTGCTCGGTATTGATGATAAATACGACGTTTATGATATTGCCATGTTGCCGGGGCGGAAGATTAGCGTGACGAGTAAGGGAACTAACTTCACTTGTAGTGCTGATGAGGTGAACACCGCAGGAAAAGTGGTGTTAACGGTGGATTATAATTTTTAATAGAGTGAGTTATGGTTATTAATTGCTCGCTACTACCCAATCTATTTTGAGTTCATCACTTGTGAGGGCATCATGGCTGGCAAGAGACATCATTATATACCAAGATTTTTGCAACGTGGTTTCTTGAATGAAAATGCTAAAAAAGACTATACATTCATTTACTTGAATGATGGAGCTAAGCGGCCTTCAAAAATTGATAATGTCGGAGTTGAGGGTTTGTTTTATTCAGCTGATGGCGAGACTGATCTTGACGACAAGATCACAGAGTTAGAAAGTAAGTATGCACAACATATTGGTAAACTAAGAGAAAACCCTTCAAATTTTATTTCCTTTGAAGATATTGCTGAAATGATTTTCCACTTTGAAATCAGAACTAACAATTTCAGAAGAAATTTTCATTCGTCAGGTGAGATTTTCTTGCGCCAAATGAAAGAAAGGTTTACCGAAAGAAATGTGCTTGAACCGATATTGAGGGAAGAACTGAATAATAAGTTATTTAATGGTGATGAAGTTGATAATATTTTAATAGAAAAGAATATCCCAAAAAAGAAGAGAAAAAAATTAAAAAATGAAATGCGCGAAAAAATAGGGGTTTTTGTAGACATTCATATGGAACAAATTCTCACTACAGTTAAAGATGCAATGGAATTTAATATCAGTAAGAGGTTCAAAGATGTCGTAAAAAAAGGCCACATCAACGGCTTGACTAGGGGACTGAATGAAAATAAAAAAGTAAATATTTATAAGTTGCTTAACTATAAAATTATAAATACTGACTTCAATATATTATTAAGTGATTCGATTGTTATTTTCGAAATGGAAGGTTTAAGTGAGTTTAAACCATTTTATGACACTAAGGATATTTTAAAAGCTATTTATTTCCCTGTATCATCTAACGTTTTAATTTATGCGTTCACTAACGAAGATGATCCGAAACTGAGTGTCTTAAACGAAATGTCAGCTAAATGCTCCAAAGATTTCTTTATAGCCTGTGAAGATAGCCCCTATTTTGAGCAAATGCAAATATTTATAGGAAAAAACTGTCAGCTTTTGACTGAAAGTGAAATGCATACCATTTTGAATAATGTTATCCAAGAGAAATTGTCAGAAATTTAATAGTAGTCATATTGTCGTCATGACTCTCCATAGCTGATTGATTTTTATAAGTAAAAAAGTTTTCGGTCTGTTGCTTGAAATACTTTATGGTGTGAAAAACATTACAAACTGTTTTGAACGACTTTATCATCACTGGACAGTAAAACAATGGTTTCATTAGAAGGTAGATTTTGCTGATGAACGTCTGCTCCAAAAAAACCAATTTTTTCAGTTGGTGTTGTTTGGAATGAGAAGGAAAGATTTTTACCGGTGAGAATGGTTAATCCACTACTAAAAAAACAGCAGAAATTTTAAGTCTTTTAATAAAAGGGAGTTTATCAGTAAATATGAATAATTTCATTGAATCAATCCATTGTCGGGCAAGATGGAATATTATAGACGAGATTAAGGATGAACTCGACAAGTTAGGGCAGAAAAATGAAAGAGGTCCTCTGTGTTACTCGGTTGGTAATCTTGAGTACATAGATATTGCGTTACCGATAGCAACTGCTCTAGTCGGCGGAGTGGTAGGGGTAATTGTAGCTTTTGTCAATCGTGGTAAAAAAGTGCGAATTGTTTTCGATGGGGATAAAATAAAAGAAATCGATGCATCGAATTGTAATTCTGATGAGATTGTTGCCACCATCCAAAAGATTAAAGCCATAGATATTTTAGAATAGTAAGTGAGAAAGCATTGCGTAGCCATTTCATCGCCATTGCCACTCATAACTATATGAAATTTAAGGTCGAAATTAGTCTTTGGTCTTTTTTTCATTCTGAAGCATTATTTTAAAACCAAACAAACCTTAACCCGCCGGGTAATATCAAACCTCTGCCAAAGTCGAGAGCAAAGGCTGCCGCACAGCAGTGACGTATAAAAACCGGTCCTGCGATATAAGACCAAAAACGTGCTGCCTATTTGCTTTTTAAGCAGGCTTCACGCAGTATCGCGATGGGCTGTTTAGCACCAGGTTTTTGTCGGATGGATGATTTTAGAGGAAAAGTATGGGAACGATGTTAGCGCTGTTGGGCCTGGTGTTAGGGGCGTGGTCGGTACGCAGTATCTGCATTAAGCCGCAGAGTAATACCAGGAAGTTTCCGAAGGCGATTTTTGCAGGATTCTATTTTCTGGCCTTTGGTGGGCTTGCGGGCCAGGATGAGAATAAAGCGACCCTGGCGATAATCATGTTACTTGCCGGGGCGGCGGTTCAGTATTGTTGCAACTCACGATATAAATCTGCGCAGGAATAGCAGCCACGCGTTACACATTAACAGCAGCAATCATAAGAGGTTCCGTTTCTTAACCGGATATCGCCCAGCTTATTTCGGCAGGGAAGTGAAACGATATTCGCGCATTCTGCGCCGCGGTTGATAAATGAAGTTGTCACAAATGCTGGCTGCTTCCCGCCTCTCTGAGCGGCTGGTGGGGCACATGTCGGGCCAGCCTTGCTCAGCGAAGAAACCTTCCTCTTTCTGCCTCTTCTTGTATATCCCCCGACAACCCTTTACCCTGACAGGGCAGCAATGGAGCGCGACTCCCGCGAATGGCCTGACTGCCCGGAGCCAATTTAATGAAAAATGAGAAAGAAATTTCGATCGACCAGTTTACCGAAGCGGAAAAAGAACTGGTCGCGGCTAAGGTCAAACAGCTGACCCTGAAACTGGCGCATCTCGCGAGTAAAAAGGAAGAGAAAGAGATCCTGAAAGAGGCCAAGCGCCTGGTGATGAAAGATCGCGTGGTGAAGGAGAGCACCAAAGCGTTAATCGCCAAAAAGCCCCGCAAACCAGCAGCGGCGAAGGAAAGTGAAGTGAAGGCTTTTAACTGGTCGGCGTCACTGAGAAAAAACCCACGTGCGCTAAAGGAAAAATAACCGCATGCGACGGCGCCAGATGTGACGCAAGTTTAACGCTGGCGCATCACCATTCCCCGTTTTTCTGCTTCAGCCCATCATCAGATGGAGCATCCTTGCCATAACCTCTATCAGCAAAGCACTCCCCGTCACTAACAGCAGCAGCATCAACCCTGATAGTTTGCGATCGCACATAGCCTGAGCCTTCCTCTGTCTGCGGACTGTCTATACTTTAGCGGGTAAAACCTGAACGGAACCTCAATACTTTGTGAACAGCCAGACAGGGTGTGATTATGGTTTATCAGTATCTTGACGGTGAAAACTGGCGTCATATTTATATCGTCGGCGACCTGCACGGCTGCCGTCGCATGCTGGATGAACGGCTCGTTGCCCATCATTTCGACCCGGACCAGGATTTACTGGTCAGCGTAGGCGATCTGATCGATCGCGGGCCGGACAGCATGGGATGCCTTTCGCTGCTGCAGGAACCCTGGTTTCGCAGCGTACGGGGCAACCACGAGGAAATGGCGCTCAATGCGTTAAAGCAGGGGCAGCACCAGCAGTGGGCGATGAACGGCGGCGACTGGTTTTATCATCTTGAAGGGGCGCGCATGGTGGAAGCGAAGCACGCTATCAGCCGCTGCGCTGAGATGCCGCTTATCCTGCATATTCTGCAAAACGAGCGCATCGTTGTGGTGGCCCATGCCGACTATCCGGCAGAGAAGTATGCCTGGGGAGCGGAAATCGATCCGGCAAAGGTGGTATGGAGCCGCCGGCGGATTGAACGCCTGCAAAGCGGCGGCGGCGGAGCGATAGGCGGCGCTGATGCCTTTTACTTTGGCCACACGCCGCTGCCTGAACCGCTGCACAGATTTAATCAGCACTTTATTGATACGGGGGCGGTGTTCGGTAACGAACTGACGCTGGCCCGCATCCAGTAACCACCGCCGGGCCGCCGTCGCTCACCACCCGGACGGTTTTATGAAGTGAATAATTTACCGTCCCGCACCAGTTCGCGTGGGTAGCTATTTTTGACCCTGCTGCCGACTTTTTTGGCGATACCTACAGGCTGCTGCTGGCATGTTACGATCATCTCATCCGCAGGCAGATCGCGTTCCGGGTAAATATCCCGTCCTCTGTACCATTCTTCCGCTTCCGCGAGCGTCAGCTCAAAGGCGTTCGCCGCCTGACCGTCGCCAAAAGCGATAACCGCCTCATGCTGCCACCGGTAGCCCTTCGGAAACGTCTCCGCCAGCTTCAGGCCAATGCGTGAGAAGCGCACTTTTCCCAGCAGCGGCTCAAGCGCCAACGGAAAGAGCCAGATCTCTTTATCGCGCTGCCAAAGGCTGTGCGATCCCTCATCCCATTTCAGTCCGGCCTTATCTGCTGCTGCGGTGACCTCCTGCCGCTCTCTCGTGCGCATAGGCGAGAAGGGCAGCCGGCCAACTTTATAAGTTGGCAGCGGCATGGCTGGTACGCTCTCACGCTTGCGGAGTCGGGCAACGAAGAAGCCCTCACTGTCGAAAAGCTGTGGGAAAACGTGCAGAAAACCTTCCGGCGTTACGGCCCGGTCGGCTCCGCTAAAAAGATCGTTCAGCGGTTCTATGACCACGGCCTCCGCATAGCGCGCCTGAAGCCAGGCAACCACCTGCTGGTTCTCACGCAGATTAAGCGTACAGGTGGAGTAAATCAGCGTCCCACCGGGACGCAGCGCGTGGAAAGCGCTGTCGATCAATTCGCGCTGGGTTGCGGCAATATCTTCCGTGCTCGCTTCAGACCAGTTACGCAGGGCATCCGGGTCTTTACGGATCACGCCTTCGCCCGAACAGGGGGCATCCAGCAGAACGGCGTCAAAGCTTTCCGGCAGCGCCGGGCCAAATACGCGGCCATCGAAGTGGGTCAGGGCGGTGTTACTGACCCCGC
The DNA here is from genome assembly GCA_050410775.1 of Pantoea sp. FN060301. Taxonomy (GTDB): domain Bacteria; phylum Pseudomonadota; class Gammaproteobacteria; order Enterobacterales; family Enterobacteriaceae; genus Erwinia. The sequence continues at coordinate 2,271,830 of CP191229.1, read as the reverse complement.
AACGGCTCAGGTTAGCATGCAGCACTTTTACGCGGCTGGCGGAGTATTCATTGGCGAGAATCGCGCCCTTATTCTGCATTTTGGCTGCGATTTGGGTCGTTTTTGATCCCGGCGCGGCCGCCATATCCATCACCCGCTCAGGGAGAGTGCTGGCGCTGAATAGCGCCGCGACCGGCAGCATGGAGCTCGCCTCCTGAATATAATAGAGGCCGGCAAGATGTTCGGCGGTGCTGCCCAGCGGCAGGTCGTCTGCATCCGTACGGCTTATCCAGAAACCTTCACTGCACCAGGGGATCGGCGTCAGGGCCCACCGGTAGGGTTCCACCAGAGTCAGAAAGTCAACCACGCTGATTTTGAGCGTGTTAACGCGGATGCTGCGGCGCAGAGGCTGCTGGCTGATGGCGATAAAGCGATTGAAGTCCGCTGCATCAGGCAGCAGTTCGCGCATCTGATCCAGAAAGGCGTCGGGAAAAAAGAGACGAGAAGATGAGGACACTGAAAAATTCCGCTGGAAAAAAGTGAGCGGGAGTTTAGCACAGACGGGTGGGGGAGAAAAAACGGACAGCGAGGCTGTCCGCTTGAGGTGATGTTATGCCGCCTTCAGAGAAAACGGTTCAGGCTTCCCGTGGGGCGTAATTTGTGTAGCCAAACGCCTGCGGATCGCTCCACAGGCAGCTGAGATTACCTGCCCGGGATCGCCGTTCCCCATTTACGCCATCCTTCCGGCTCTTCTTCTTCCAGCAGATAATGCTTGCCGGAGGTGGCCTGAGGCGCCAGCGGCACCGTTGGCGGGGTGGCAAAGGCGATGCCGCCCTGAATAAACTGCTGGAAGGTGCCGGTCTTCACGACCCCGCCAATCAGGCCGAACTTCAGGTTGTAGCCTGAGGCGAGCCAGAATACCGAGTTATTCCGCACCAGATGCTGATACTTTTTACTGATACGCAGCGTGATCTGGACACGGTCAGCCATGGCGCCGAGCGACGTGCCGGTAACCGTACCGACCTCGATGCCGCGGAACAGAACCGGCGTCCCGACAGAGAGCGAGCCACCTTCCGGCGCGTCCAGTACCACGTTGAGGCCGTCCAGATAGCGGGCGTCAGTAATGGTGGACTCCTGAAGCTCAAAGCTGCGCTGCGCACGGCCTTTTCCGGGATCGACGTTAATATAAGGCTGGATCAGCGTATCCAGGTGCTTCACGCCCGTCGCGGAAATTTCCGGTGACACCACCGAGAAGCGGCTGCCGATCCGGGCAAAGTCCTGCACATATTCCGGATAGAGAACCGCTTTCGCTACCACCAGATTTCTGTCCGGGCTGAGCGCCAGGGATTCAAGCTGGCCGATGGTAATGCCCAGATAGCGAATCGGCATCCCCGCAGAGAGCTTGCTGGCGTCATAGGTACGTAGCGCGATCTGGCTGCCGACCGCGCGGGCCGCCGTTTCCGAATCGTAAAGTACGCGTTTATCCTTACTGCTGAGCCCCGCGCCTGCGCCCGAAAGGTTATCGAAGCTGATCGCGCCTTTCAGCGCACGGTTCAGCGGTGAAGCCTGCACGGTCAGACCGCTGGCGTTGACCTGGACGCGGGCGCCGCCCTCAGCCCAAAAGACGCTGTTCCCGGAAAGCAGTTTACGATATTCCGGTTTAACGTAGACGAGGACGTCAAACTGGTTAGCTTGCGGGATCACATCAACAATCTCGCCTACCTGGAACTTGCGGTAAAGTACCACGGAACCCGCCTGAATATCGGGCAGGCTGTTGGCCGTCAGGGTGAGGGTGGTAGGCAGGCGGTCGGTGGTGATCCCTTCGGCCGCTTTATCAGCATTCGCGTAAAGAGGATAGCTCTGCTGCGCCTTTCCTTTGCTGCCCGGCTCAAGACGTATGCCGCCATCGACCCATTCACGGGCGCTGGCGCCAATCACTTCCATGCCGTCCAGCCCCAGCTTGACGTCAAGGCGGCTGTTGATAATGAATTTGCTGTCGCCATGCACCAGATGACGGTAGTTGGGCGCTACGGCGAGGCTGAACTGTACGCCTTTTTCCTTCAGTTCCCGCCTGACGATCTGACCGATGCGCATGCCGTGCAGCATAAGCGGCTGGCCCGCGTCTATTCCATAGCTTTCCGGGGCAGTCAGCGTTAATTCCAGCGCGTCAGGCTGCTGTAAAAGAGAGGCGTTGTCCGGCACAACGGTGAAATGTTTCTGCGGGTCGCCTTCCCCCGGGATCAGCTCCAGCGTGTTGCCGGTGAGCAGGCTGCTCAGGCTGGTATCGTTCAGGCTGACTTTCGGGCTACGCATCTCAATACGGGTGCCGGTGCGCATCAGGCCCGTCACCGAGGGATCGAGGGTCAGTTCACCCGTCACCTTGCCGCCGGGGTTCAGGTTAAGCGCGGTCAAAGTGCCCACTTCCAGACCCTGGTACATCAGCGGCGTACTGTCCGCCTTGAGGTTTTTACCATCGGGGAGGTCGAGCGTGACGATGACGCCGCGCTTGCTGTGCGCCAGATCCGGATAGAGATTATAGGTGTCCTCGGATTTCGCCTGTGGGGAATCTTCCGGCGAGTCGAAAGCGATCGCCCCGTTAACCAGCGCGGCCAGGCTCTCCAGCTGCACTTTTGCGCCGCTCAGGCTCACATCCGCCTTCATGCCGGATACGTTCCAGAAGCGGCTATCTTTCTTCACCAGGTTGGTGAAACGGCGTTCGATCAAGACATCTACCGTTACTCCCTGGTTGCCGGGGTTAATGCTGTAATCGTAAACGCGGCCTACCGGGATTTTACGGAAGTAAACCAGCGAGCCGGTATTCAGCGACCCCAGGTCGTCGGTATGCATATGGATCAGCATCTCACCGGTATTGACGCGATATTTCGGCTGGGTATCCAGCGCCACGAAATGTTCACGCGGCTCGCCTTTGCCGGGCATCATGCCGATATAGTTCCCGCCCACCAGCGCGTCCAGGCCGGAGACGCCGGCCAGTGAGGCTTTCGGCGTCACCAGCCAGAACTGCGTATCCTGACGCAGCGCGTCACGCATATCGCTTTTGATGCTGGCCTTGATTTTGATCGTGCGCAGGTCATCGGTCATGCTGATGCCCTGTACCAGACCCACCTCGACGCCCTGATAGCGGACCGGCGTCCGTCCCGGCACAATGCCGTCCGCCGTGGCGAAATCGATGATAACCGTCGTGCCCCGCTCCTGGTAATTGGACCAGAGGAGCCAGCCTGCGATCAGCAACGCGATGAGCGGCAGCAGCCAGAAAGGCGAAATCTTGCGCCGGCGTGTTATGCGCGCGTTAGTCGGTGTAGTCGGCGTTTCCTGTTGCATGTGCATCCCAAAGTAAACGGCTATCCAGCCACTCAACGGCAAGGATAGTGAGAATGACCGCGGCACCAAAATAGAAGGCGGCAGGTCCCATGGTAAAAGCCAGTAGCTGATCGCGATTGACCAGCGACATGGTTAACGAAATGACAAACAGGTCCAGCATAGACCAGCGCCCGATCCAGGTCACAACGCGCAACAGCCGGACGCGGGTTTTCAACCCCTGCTCACATTTGAAATGAATACTGATCAGCAGCGTAAGCAGCACAATCACCTTGGTGAAAGGCACGAGAATACTGGCGATAAACACCACAGCCGCGATCGGGATATTGCCGGAGGCGAGCGAAAGGATCCCCGAAAATAAAGTATCTTCCTGCCGTGAACCGTTCAGATAGATAATAGAGATAGGCAGCAGATTCGCCGGGATCAGAAATACAATAGAGGCGATCAGCGCCGCCCAGGACTTTTGCAGGCTGAAGCGGCGGCGAAACCGCAACGGCGTGTGGCAGCGGGGACAGCGCCCGCGCTGGTCGGCCAGCCCCGTATGATGGCAGTTAAGACAGACCTGTAGCTGTTCAGGCGAGACGTTCGGCTGCGGCTGCGGATAAAAACGGTGCCACAGCTGCTCCACGTTAATATGGATCAGCGTCACCAGGCTCAATATTGTCAGCAGGACATAGGCTATCAATCCGGGGCCTGGGTTAATGGTGGCGTAATCCTGCACTTTGATTGAGGCGACCGCGATGCCGACCAGATAGATATCGAGCATCACCCACTCTTTAAGGCGGTCAAGCATCAGGAGCACCGGACGCAGGTTCAGGCCGAACTGATGACCGAAGTAGAGCCAGCCAATCGCCGCCACCAGGGTGACCGGCGCGCCGATCGTACAGAAAGCGACCATCGAGGCGGTAATCACGTCGCCCTGCTGCGCCATCTGGATAACGCCGCCCAGTAAACTGGCCCGGATAGTGGTCCCCAGCAGCCTGATGATCATCAGCGGTTCGTTAAAAGCAAAAGGCATCAGCAGCAGCATGGTCACCGCCATGGCCGCCAGCCGGGTCATCGACCAGTCGCGGCCATTGAGGATACGGGCGTTGCAGCGGGGGCAGTGCGCGGACTGGTCAGCTTTCACATCTGGTAAGGAAAAAAGGGTATCGCATTGGGGGCAACGCTGATAACGTGCCTGAGGCAGAGCATGACGAATGACGTGTATTTTCATAATCCTGACTATGCTGATGCCCGGACTGTGCAGGGCAGGGGTTGGCTGTGTACTTCGCCACTAAGCTACCAGGACACATCGCAGTCGTGCTTAAGGTCCAGACAAAACCAAGGGTATATTAACTAACGGAATGTTTCACCTTGTCCGTCTGGACTTTTAATGCTTATTTTATCAGTTGCGGTCATCACGGGCCGCATATCTCGTTTTCATAATGGTTAAAAAATGACAAAAACAGAATTTTATTCCGACCTCAACCGCGATCTGCGTGCGCTGATTTCCGGTGAAACCAGTTTTCTTGCGGCGATGAGCAACTGTAGCGCGCTGCTGTATGAGCGTCTTGAGGGCGTGAACTGGGCTGGGTTTTATCTGTTAACCGAAGCCAATACGCTGGTGCTGGGGCCGTTCCAGGGCAAAATCGCCTGCGTGCGTATCCCCGTGGGTAAAGGCGTTTGCGGTACTGCCGTGGCGGAAAGCACCGTGCAGCGCGTTCAGGACGTGCATGCGTTTCCGGGCCATATCGCCTGCGACGCCGCCAGCAATGCAGAAATCGTCCTGCCGCTGGTGGTCAACGGTGAGACCATCGGCGTGTTAGATATCGACAGCGTTGAATATAACCGCTTCGATCAGGAAGACGAAGAAGGCCTGAAAATCCTGACTGACGGGTTATGCGAAATCCTCGCCGGATCCGATGTGGAAAAATTTATTCACATGAAACGTAGCTAAAGCGCTGGATAACGTAGCATTTGCCGATGGGGTCATTATAATGACGCCTGTTCATGCCTGCGCTGATTGGCAAACCCGTTGTAATCAGGAAATTTCATGGAAAATCAACCTAAGTTGAATAGCAGCAAAGAAGTTATCGCCTTTCTGGCCGAGCGCTTTCCTCAATGTTTCAGTGCCGAAGGCGAAGCAAAGCCGCTGAAGATCGGAATCTTTCAGGATTTAGTCGATCGTGTACAGGGAGAAATGAACCTGAGTAAGACTCAGCTTCGCTCCGCGTTACGTCTCTACACGTCGAGCTGGCGTTATCTATACGGCATCAAAGCCGGTGCGACCCGCGTTGACCTTGACGGCAATGCCTGTGGCGTCCTTGACGAGCAGCACGTTGAACATGCGCGTAAGCAGCTGGAAGAGGCTAAAGCGCGCGTTCAGGCGCAGCGCGAGCAGCAGCAGGCGAAAAAACGCGAAGCGGGTAACGATGGCGCGCCACGTCGCCCCCGCAAGCCGGTGCGTAAACCTTCTGCCGAAGGCGAGCAGCCGCGTAAAGCTCAGAGCAAACCCGCCGCTGAGCGCGCGCCTTTAGCAGAACGTCAGCCACCGCGCAGCAAACCCGTCACCGATACGGCAGCGTTGCAGATCGGCCAGCACATCAAAGTCACCGCGGGTAAAAGTGCGATGGATGCCACCATTCTTGAAATTACCAAAGATGGCGTCCGGGTACAGCTCACTTCCGGCATGGCAATGATAGTACGCGCAGAACACTTGCAGTTCTGATACGGAGGCCAGTCAGGGCATGAACAACTTTTTTAAAACCACCGTAATCGCTGGACTGCTGCTTGCCGGAAATGTTTTCGCCGCGGATACGCTTACCCGCGCCGACCAGATCCCTCAGCTTCATCAGGAACCGCAGCATGCGACCGTCAGTGAGCGCATCAGCTCACGCTTTACGCGCTCGCACTACCGGCAGTTCGACCTTGATAAGGCGTTCTCCGTAAAGATTTTTGACCGCTACCTCAATTTGCTCGACTACAGCCACAACGTGCTGCTAAGTTCAGATATTGCCCGGTATGCGGATAAGAAAGGCACCCTGGACGCCGAGTTAAAATCGGGCCAGCTGGATGTTTTTTATGATTTATATAACCTGGCGCAGAAGCGCCGGTTTGAACGCTATCAGTATGCGCTGAGCGTGCTGAAGAAGCCGATGGACTTTAGCGGTCAGGATACCATCGATCTCGATCGCAGTAAGGCGCCCTGGCCGAAGTCCACCGCCGAGCTTAATCAACTCTGGGACGCCAAGGTCAAATATGACCAGCTGAGTCTCAAGCTGGCCGGCAAGGATGAGAAAGAGATCGGCGAAGTCCTCACCAAGCGCTATCAGTTTGCTATTCGCCGCCTGGCGCAGAGCAACAGCGAGGATGTGTTCCAGCTTGCGATGACGGCCTTCGCCCGCGAAATCGATCCTCATACCAGCTATCTCTCCCCGCGTAATACCGATCAGTTCAACACTGAAATGAGCTTGTCGCTTGAGGGGATCGGTGCCGTACTGCAGATGGATGAGGACTACACCGTCATTAATTCTCTGGTGGCCGGTGGGCCTGCTGCCAAGAGTAAAGCCATCACCGTTGGCGACCGGATCGTTGGCGTAGGGCAGCCGGGTAAACCGATGGTGGATGTGATCGGCTGGCGGCTTGATGATGTCGTTGCGCTGATTAAAGGGCCAAAAGGCAGTAAAGTGCGGCTGGAAGTGCTGCCCGCCGGTAAGGGAACCAAAACCCGCACCCTGACCCTGACGCGCGAAAAAATCCGCCTTGAAGATCGCGCGGTGAAAATGTCCGTGCACAACGTCGGCAGCAAAAAAGTGGGGGTTCTGGATATTCCCGGCTTTTATGTGGGTCTGACTGACGACGTTAAGGTGCAGCTGCAAAAGTTACAAAAGCAGAACGTCACCAGTATCGTAATCGATTTACGTACTAACGGCGGCGGGGCACTGACCGAAGCGGTATCGCTTTCCGGTCTGTTTATCCCTTCCGGTCCTATCGTTCAGGTGCGTGATAACAACGGCAAAGTGCGTGAAGACAGCGACACTGACGGTACCGTCTTCTATAAAGGGCCGCTGGTGGTGCTGGTCGATCGCTTCAGCGCCTCTGCCTCGGAGATTTTTGCGGCGGCGATGCAGGATTATGGCCGCGCGCTGATTGTCGGCGAACCGACTTTCGGTAAAGGCACCGTTCAGCAGTACCGCTCCCTGAACCGTATTTACGATCAGATGCTGCGACCTGAATGGCCTGCGCTGGGCTCCATCACCTACACGATCCAGAAATTCTACCGCATCAACGGCGGCAGTACCCAGCGTAAAGGGGTGACCCCGGACCTGCTGATGCCAACGGGCGTGGAAGCGGTTGAGACCGGCGAGAAGTTTGAAGATAACGCGCTGCCGTGGGACAGCATCAATGCTGCCACCTACACCAAAACCGGCGATCTCAGTCCGCTGGAGCCGCTACTGGTGAAAAACCATCAGGATCGCATCGCTAAGGATCGTGAGTTCCAGTACATCATCAAAGATATTGCCCGCTTCAATGCCCTGAAAGAGAAGCGCAACATGATCTCTCTTAATTTCGCCGAGCGTGAAAAAGAGAACCATGAAGATGATGCGCTGCGGCTGGCGCGTATCAATGCGCGACTGCAGCAGGAAGGCAAAAAGCCGCTGGCCACGCTTGACGATCTGCCGAAGGATTACAAAGAGCCCGATCCTTACCTTGATGAAACGGCCAACATCGCCAATGACCTGGCGGAACTTGAGAAAGCGCACCCCTCAACGGCCGCTCAGTAAACCGAAAGCTGTGCTTGAGGTATTGATAAAGTGCCGGCTCCGGGAACAGGGCCTGCTCGTAAAGACGCAAAAAGCATCGTCCCTGATAGCCCGGCCCGCGCCCCCCATGGCGCGGGACGCTTTACTCCCAGTCCCTGTTCCCCGAGCTTTACCTTTGTCAGCAGTCTGAAGCACAGCGAAAGCTGTGCTTTTTTTTTAACATTTTTCCAGAGATGACCGCTGCCTTTCTGACCCGCATTTACCTTGTTTCTTCAGCCGTTACCTCTGCCGTCAGCTCCATGCGCATTTGAGTGTAAAGTTATGTCTTTATAAGCACTTAAAGTTCAAGAGTGCTTGAAATGTTTTTAGCAGCCCATAGGATAGTTATCCGCTACAGGCACATTTGTTCACTGAGGAAGATAAAATTTTATGATGCGTATTGCGCTTTTCCTGTTAACCAACCTTGGGGTGATGTTGGTGTTTGGGCTGATCCTCAGCCTGACAGGGATCCAGTCAAGCAGCGTTCAGGGCCTGATGATTATGGCAGGCCTGTTTGGCTTTGGCGGTGCGTTTGTTTCACTGCTGATGTCGAAATGGATGGCGCTGCGCTCCGTCGGCGGTGAAGTGATTGAACAACCCCGAACTGAGACCGAGCGCTGGCTGGTCCAGACCATCGCCCATCAGGCGCAGCAGGCGGGGATCGCTATGCCCCAGGTGGCGATTTATCACGCGCCGGATATTAACGCATTTGCCACCGGCGCTCGTCGCGATGCCTCGCTGGTGGCGGTCTCCACCGGCCTGTTGCAGAACATGAGCCGGGATGAGGCTGAAGCGGTGCTGGCGCATGAAATCAGCCATATCGCCAACGGCGATATGGTCACAATGACGCTGATCCAGGGCATTGTTAACACCTTTGTGATCTTTGTTTCGCGCATTATTGCCCAGATCGCCTCTGGTTTTCTCTCCGGCAACCGGGATGGCGAAGGTGAGAGCAGCAACGGCAATCCGATGGTCTATTTTGCCGTGTCGATGGTGCTGGAACTGGTCTTTGGTATCCTCGCCAGCATGATCACCATGTGGTTTTCGCGCCATCGAGAATTTCACGCGGACGCCGGTTCCGCCCGACTGGTGGGCCGTGAAAAAATGATCGCCGCGCTTCAGCGACTGAAGACCAGCTACGAGCCGCAGGAAGCCAGCACCATGATGGCCTTCTGCATTAACGGCAAGTCGAAATCGATAAGCGAGCTCTTTATGTCGCACCCGCCGCTGGATAAACGTATTGAGGCGCTGCGCAGCGGCCAGTATCTTAATTAAGCGACAGCGTTACTGAAAAACCGGCCTGATGGCCGGTTTTTTTACGCCTGAAAAACGTTAAGCGCCGGCGCGGGGCTGGGTCAGACGGAAGGCGCTGACGACGGCGGCAATCGCTGAGAAGCCCCCGGCCAGCAGTAAAGAAGCATGGGTGCCATGAGGGCCGAACAGATTAAACATCAGCGCCACCAGCGCGGCGCCCATGGTTTGCCCAAGCAGGCGGGCGGTGCCGAGCATGCCGCTGGCACCGCCGCTGCGGTGCCGGGGGGCGGAAGAGATAATGGCGTGGTTGTTGGGCGACTGGAACAGCCCGAACCCCGCGCCGCACAGCGCCATTCGCCAGATGATATCCGCATCGCCGGGCGAGGCAGGGAGCAGCGCCAGCGCAAACAACCCGGCGGCAAAGAGCGCCAGCCCGGCACCACCCAGCAGGCCAGCATGAAAGCGCTCTGCCAGCCTGCCGGCAAGGGGGGAAACCACCATGGTAGCCAGCGGCCAGGGCGTCAGCAGCAGCCCGGTTGCCACATCATCACGCAGCAGCACGGTTTGCAGGAAGAAGGGCAGTGAGACCATCGCCAGCATTTGAGCGCAGAAAGAGCAGACGGATGTGCCGATTGAAAGAGAAAACACCGGGATGCGGAAAAGATCGACCGGCAGCAGCGGAAAGGGCAGGCGAAGCTGGCGGCGGATAAACAGAAATCCCACTACCAGCAGTGCTGCAACCTCTGTGAGGATCAGCGTTCCACTCTGCCCCTGAGCAAAACCGCTCAGGGCGGAGATGAGCAGGCCGAAGGTTAAAGCGTTCATCACCGCGCTGACGAGATCAAAACGCTGCCCCTTCGCTTTTTGCTGATTATCCGGCAGAAAGCGTAACGCGAGAAAGAAAGCCGCCAGGCCAATGGGAATATTGATCAGAAACAACCAGTGCCAGGTCGCGACCGAGAGGATGGCAGCGGCGACCGTGGGGCCGGCGGCGATCGAGACGGCAACAATCAGCGAGTTAATGCCCATGCCCCTCCCCAGGAAACGCTGCGGATAAATAATTCTGATCAGGGCCGTATTCACACTCATCAGCGCCGCGCCGCCGAATCCCTGAAGAACGCGCGCAAAGGTGAGCATCTCCAGCGAAGTGGAAAAGGCACAGAACACCGAAGTACCGGTGAACAGCACCAGCCCCGTCTGATAAATACGGCGGTAGCCGACAATATCGCCTAAAAACGAAAGCGACAGCAGCGAGACGATAATGGCCAGCTGATAGGCGTTAACGATCCAGATCGACTCTGCCGGACTGGCGTTCAAATCGCGGGCGATAGTCGGTAATGCAACGTTAGCGATGGCGCCATCAAGAACGGCAACCGTGATGCCAAGCGCGATGGCCATAATGGCCCCGTAGCGTTGGGGAACGGGCAAGCCGTCAGGGTAGGATGTTTGCGGCATAGGCCTTACGAAATCAGAGAGGAGAATCTGAGTATGCTAGTGACTTTTTTGGTACTTTTCCAACGGCGTACTGTTAAAAATTAACGCGGATTTGTTCACAATTATTCGACAGCCGTCGTTGCGCCTTTTAGGGCGCAAAACGTATACTAGAAATAATGTTCCATTTTTTATAAAACAGGTAAAGGATCCCTCATGGCTAGCGGTGATATGGATAAACAACCGGATGCGGTCTCTTCGGTAATGAAAGTCTTTGGGATTTTACAGGCGCTGGGGGAGGAGAGAGAACACGGCATCACGGAGCTGTCACAGCGTGTGATGATGTCTAAAAGCACCGTCTACCGTTTCCTGCAGACGATGAAATCCCTGGGCTATGTTTCTCAGGAGGGGGATTCAGAAAAATATTCCCTGACCCTGAAACTGTTTGAGCTGGGCGCAAAAGCGCTTCAGAACGTGGATCTGATCCGCAGCGCGGATATTCAGATGCGTGAACTCTCCCGCCACACCAAAGAAACAATTCATCTTGGTGCGCTGGAGGAAGACAGCATTGTCTATATTCATAAAATCGATTCCCTCTATAACCTGAGAATGTACTCGCGTATCGGTCGCCGTAATCCATTACACAGCACCGCCATTGGCAAAGTGCTGCTGGCCTGGCGCGAGGTGGAAGAGGTGAAGGAGATTCTGGCTGATGTCGTCTTTAACCGCAGCACCTCCCGCACCGTGGGCAGCGCAGAAGAGTTGATGCCGGTACTGGAGAGAGTCCGGGCTCAGGGATTTGGCGAAGATAATGAAGAGCAGGAAGAAGGGTTACGCTGCATAGCCGTCCCGGTATTCGACCGCTTCGGTGTGGTGATTGCCGGGCTGAGCATTTCTTTCCCCACCATCCGCTTTGCGGAGGAGGAGAAAAGCGATTACGTGGCGATGCTCCATCAGGCCGCGAGAAAGCTTTCTGAGCAGATGGGCTACCACGACTATCCCTTCTGAAAAGCGGGGCCGGCAAGCGCTGGCCCCGACGCTTAGTTGTCCACCACTTCGGTGCTTTTTCTTAAAAGCGGGCAGTCGGTGACGCCAACAATACCGCTATCGGAATGCAGGTATTGCGCTGTGACCACGCCCCGGGCGGTCAGGTAGTGACACTGAAGACCCAGCCCGGCGACGTTGCTGGCGCTGCTGGTCAATACGCCATAGCCTGTTACCAGCAACGCCAGCCAGATAAGAACAAAAAGCATGACAAGTCGAACTAAAAAACGCATTTCTACTCCTTAAAACTCAAATTCAGCCGTTCAGGCAATCCCGCCTCGCTGTGAGCACTTATCATAACAGCCGCACATCCAGGTTTCGCAGCATAACTGATGGCGGGAAGCCGGGCCTTATGAAGGTTCTTAAAATCTTCCGCGCCCGCTGTCAATTTTACGGCGACAAGGTAGAATCTTCCCCCAGCATGTACCGCACCGGGAATGCAGTAAAAGAAAGGCACTTCAGAGGCAACTTATGACTATTTCAAACGATGCGATGAGTCTGGCGTCAATGGGCTTTACGCTCCTGCTGGTCATCATCGGCCTGATTGCCTGGTTCTTTGTTAACCGGGCCAGCGTCCGGGCCAGCCAGCAGGTGCGCCTACTTGAGTCGCTGCTGGAAGAGCAGAAGCGTCAGAACGTGATGCTTCACCGGCTGACCGAAGCGGTGGCGGGTAAAGAGAAAGCCGCCTCCACCGGGGAAAGGGATAGTCAGGACTTTATCCGCCTGATCCCTGAGCGTTAACGATCGGGGAAGGCAACCTACTATGGCATGGCGAAATCCCTGGTACGATCCCGGCAAAGCACATCATACCCCCGACGGTTTTCGTAACCCGGAAGAGGAACTGAGATCCCCTGGCGATCTGCAACGCTGGCGCCGGGAGCGCAAAGCTGCCGGACTGCCTTATCCACCTGCGCTGGGTTACGACGGCTTTACCCGTGAATGGTGGCAGCAGGCGGATCTCAGCGGCAGCGATGAGGCAGTCTGGTGGCTTGGTCACGCCTCGCTGCTGTTCAGGACGGAGGGGCAGTACACCCTGATCGATCCCGTTTTATCTTCACGGGCATCTCCCGTCAGTTTTTTCGGGCCGAAGCGTAAAACACCTTCCCCACTGGCGCTGGAACAGCTCTCTTCTCTGGCCTGCGTGCTGATTTCCCACAGTCATTATGATCATCTCGACCGACCCACCATCAAAAAGATTTTGCGTCGTTTTCCTGACGTCACTTTTATCGTGCCGCTGGGGCTGGAGCCCTGGTTCCGGAGGCTGGGCGCCAGAAACGTTACCCAGCTGGACTGGTGGGAGACAACGCAGGCCGGTGGGCTTGCTGTTCACGCCGTTCCTGCCCGGCACTGGAGTATGCGAACGCCCTTTGATCGTAACCGCTCGCTCTGGTGCGGCTGGGTGATCAAGAGCGACACGTTAAGCTTCTGGTTTACCGGCGACAGCGGCTATACGGAAAATTTGCTTGAGATACCCCGCCGTCTGGGGCCATTCAACCTGGCGGCCTTACCAGTGGGGGCCTATGCGCCGGAATGGTTTATGCGCGGGCAGCATATGAATCCGACCGCCGCAGTATCGCTGCATAGGGTATTGGGCGAGCCCGTTTCCATACCTGTTCACTGGGGGGTCTTTGAGCTTGCCGATGAATCGCTGGATGAACCGCCAGCGATGCTGGCGGAAGCGATGTGTATCGCGAAGATGGATAAGCGGCGGTTTTGCGCCTGGCGAATAGGTGAAAAAAGATCGCTGAATAAGCTTAGCCAGGAATAATCCTAAAAGGCTTAATTTGCTCCGGGTAGATTTAGCGTTTCACCACTAATAATACAAATAGCCAGAAGACAGGACCGCAAATTAATTTAGCCCGCTTTTTGCCTTTTAATGGGGCAGCGGGAATACAGTTTCCTGATTTTGGTGCAATTTAAAATTTCAGGCTGTACCTGAGCCTTCTTTTTGTACAGTTTTCTTTGGGAAACATTCGTCGAATGCGTACGCATTAAAAAGAATGCTTCAGGTTCGGCTATGCCATATTTATGCAATACTTTTACCCGATACTCACGGCAGGACTTATCAGGGAATAGACATAAAGCCGCTGGCAGGGTAAGCTGGTGCCAGTGTTTTGAGAGAAGAATGGGCGGCGATAAACGGCCTTCAGGGCGCGACGTTTTCAGCCTGTCAGACATACAGATGCATTCTGTGCCTTATTCGATTCAATTCTGTGCGACGTCTCTATCACTGTTTAAAAATGACTTGCCATTAATTAACGGATATGTGATAACGCATTAAGATAAAACGAGGTACAGCTCTGTTTATGTATGGCATCTTCAGTAAAGAAGTTTCGAGTAAAGACGTTGACGTTGAATACCGCTTCCTTGCCGAGCCTTAATTCATGCCTCATGCAGTAATGTCTCTGGTTTTTTTGTACGTCAAGCCTCCGGGCGAATAAACTCTCTAAGGAATTTGCAAAATGGCAAAGATTAAAGGTCAGGTTAAGTGGTTCAACGAGTCTAAAGGTTTTGGTTTCATCACCCCGGCAGACGGCAGCAAAGATGTATTCGTACATTTCTCTGCAATCCAGGGTAATGGTTTCAAAACGCTGGCCGAAGGCCAGAACGTTGAGTTCGAAATTCAGGACGGCCAGAAAGGCCCTGCTGCTGTGAACGTTACCGCTATCTAATTTTCGATCTGAGCCTGCTCTTGCCCGCGTGGCGAGTCGCCAGGCACGCATCTGAATGCGAAAGCCCTGCCGGAAACGGCGGGGCTTTTTCATGGCCTCAGGAAAAGCGTGCCGCTGCCCGTCAGTTTCCGGTAAACTCCCGCCGTGTCCCTTTCCCGGAGAGTTGTTATGTCGTACCAGTGCCCCCTTTGCCATTCCCCTTTGCATCAGGAGGCGTCGCTGTGGCGATGCAGCAACAGACATCAGTTTGACCGGGCGAAAGAGGGCTACGTCAACCTGCTGCCGGTACAGCATAAGCGCTCACGCCAGCCGGGGGACAGTGCCGATATGATGCAAGCGCGGCGTGAGTTTCTGGATGCCGGGCACTATCAACCTTTGCAGCAGAAGGTAGGCGACATATTCAGCCGCATCCTGCCGCCGACGGCGATCAGCGTGCTGGATATCGGCTGCGGCGAGGGGTACTACACCCATGCGGTGGCAGCAAAGCTACAGGCGCGCGGCGAGGCGGAGGTTTATGGTCTGGATGTCTCGAAGGTCGCCGTCCGCTACGGTGCCCGCCGCTACCACAATGTGGAATTTTGCGTCGCCTCCAGCCATCGTCTGCCATTCCCTGACGCGCAGTTTGATGCGGTGCTGCGCATTTATGCGCCCTGTAAGGCGAAAGAGCTTTTCAGAGTGGTAAAAGAGAATGGCTATGTGCTGACCGTTACGCCAGGACCCCGTCATTTGATCCAGTTTAAGGCGCTTATTTACCAGGATGTGAAGCTCCATGATGAAACGCCGGAGCAGATGGAGGGGTTTGAGATGATTGAGCAGCACGCCCTCAACTATCCGATGCGGCTCAACAGCGAAGAGTCCGCCGCACTGTTACAGATGACGCCGTTTGCCTGGCGCGCGCGTCCCGAAGTCTGGGGCGTGCTGGCTACGACGCCGCAGTTCGACTGCGAAACCGATTTTACGCTGCGTCTCTGGCAGCGCAGGGCGGAACCCGTAACTACTGCGTTGCCATAAAGTGGTAAATGCTTTCCAGGTCATCCAGTTTGCTGACGTGAATATAGAGTTTACGCTGCTCAAGCTCGATGACCAGCACGCCATCTTCTGAAAGGTTCATGGCTTTGATGCGGTCGTAACCGATGAAGATATTGGCGTAGAAAAAGCCCTGCGGCTTGAACAGCAGCTTCGGCTGACGTATCCAGAAGAGATAGACCGAGCAGAAGGCCAGCGACAGCAGCAGCGTGGTGGTCAGCCGGGTGCCGCCGGCCGCGATATTCTGATAAAGGAGAATGGCAATCAGCCCAACGAAGATCAGACTGTCGAGCTTGTTGCGCCGCTTCAGCAGGACTTTCAGCCGGGTCTCGCCCCGCAGGCGATCCATGATTAGCTCATCATAGATGGCATAGAGCAGAAACAGGGCGATAAACAGCACGATTGCGTAATCGGTTAATGACATCTCTTTTCCTCTGAAAGAACAGCCGGAAGAAGCCTCTGATAAGCGCCTTCCGGTTGGTCTCTGAGACGCCGGGGTTGCCCCCGGCGACGCGTTTACAGACCCAGCACGCCGATCCCATAGCCGACGATACCGATAACGAAGAAGCCCATAATAATCCAGAGCGCATTGACCTTGCGGCGCAGCAGCCACATACAGCCGAAGGTCAGGAGCAGCGGGATAAGGCCCGGCATCAGCTGATCGAGTATCGTCTGCACCGTAGTGACCGTTGTTTTCCCGGTCTGATCGGTAATGCGCGAGACCACCAGCGGCACATTCACATGCGTCCACTTATTGACCAGCGCTCCCATCACAAAGAGGCCAAGGATGGACGCCCCCTCGGTCAGCTTTTGCAGAAAGCCGCCGCCCATATCGCCCACGATATCGACCCCTTTGCGGTAGCCGTAGGCTACGCCGTAATAGCGTACCAGCAAGCGCACCAGGTTAAAGAGCACAAAGAAGAGGACAGGGCCAAGCAGGCTGCCGCTCATGGCGATGCCGGCGCCCAGTGCGGCAAATACCGGGCGGACGGTTCCCCAGAAAATCGGGTCGCCCACGCCTGCCAGCGGCCCCATCAGCCCGACTTTGATGCCGTTAATCGCCGCATCATCAATTGGCGCGCCGTTCGCACGCTGCTCCTCCATTGCCATGGTTACGCCCAGAACCGGCGCCGCCACGTAAGGGTGGGTATTAAAAAACTCCAGATGACGCTTAATGGCCTGCTTACGGTCATCATTATTTTCTGGATAGAGGCGACGGATCACCGGCACCATGGAGTAGCAGAAGCCCAGCGCCTGCATACGTTCAAAGTTCCATGAACCCTGAAACAGATTGGAGCGAAGAAACACGCCGCGTACGTCGCCCGCCGTCAGTTTTTTCTGCGTACCGGCGGCCGTTGTGGCAGTTGCTGCTGTGGTAGTCGTAGTGGTATCAACCATTTTGCTCACCCTTTGCCTAATCTAATTCATTATCAAGGTCGTTTGCGACCGGACCAGAGCCCTGCGCACCCGCCACGCGGTTATATTTCGGTGCCAGCTGGATATAGAGCACCGCCATCACCACGCCAATCACGCCCAGCGCCACCAGGTTAAAGTCGGTAAAGGCGGCGGTCACGAAGCCCAGATAGAAGAAAGGCATCAGATAGCCCGCGCGCATCATATTGATAACCATCGCGTAACCGACCACCACAATCATGCCGCCGGCGATATTCAGGCCGTTGGTCACCACGTCAGGGATTGACTCGAGCATGCCCTGTACAATGCTGGTGCCGACCGAGATCGCAACGATAAGGGCGGGAATAGCGATACGCATCGCCTGCAAAAACAGCGCCGACACGTGGATCCAGGAAATCGCCGTCAGATTGCCTTTTTCCGCCGCCTTATCGGCCGCGTGCTGGAAGGCCACGGTGATTGTCCTGACGATGATGGTCAGGACCTGGCCCGCCGCTGCCAGCGGGATAGCCAGCGCAATACCGGCGCCGACGCTCTGTCCACCGGCAATAACCAGAATGGTGGAGATAATGGAGGCGAGGGCGGCATCCGGCGCAACGGCGGCACCGATGTTCATCCAGCCGAGGGCGATCATTTCCAGCGTACCGCCGATAATGATGCCGGTTTTAATATCGCCTAATACGAAGCCGATAAGCGTACAGGCCACCAGGGGGCGGTGAAACTGAAATTCATCAAGGATGGAGCCCATACCTGCGATACAGGCGACGATAAATATGAGCACAATCTGAAGAGTGGTAATCTCCATTGCACTTCTCCTCTGTCATTCGAATACTGAGTTAAGCCTGAGGTATCAGGCAATAATTTTCGCGAGTGCTACCTGTCCATTTTGGCAATCAGATCCATCATTTTCAGGCGTTGATCGGATGAGACTTTACGGACCTCAAGTTCAATGCCGCGTTCGTTCAGTTTCTTAAAGGCGGCGATATCTTTTTCATCCACGGATACGGCGTTGTTGACCTGTATTTTTCCCTGACGGAACGCCATGCCGCCAATATTTACGCTTGGGATTTTTACGCCGGCCTCGACCAGCCGCTCTACGTCGGTCGGGTTAGTAAAGAGGAGCATGACGCGATCGCCCGCATATTTCGGGTTATTCCAGACCCGGATCATTTTGGCGACGTCAACTACGTGAGCGGTGACGCCCGGCGGGGCGACCTGAGTCAGCAGAGTCTTGCGCACGGTGTCCGCAGCAACCTCGTCGCTGACAACGATGATGCGGGTGACGTTGGTTTCTTTCGTCCAGCGGGTCGCAACCTGGCCATGGATTAAGCGGTCATCAATGCGGGCGAGTCCGATCTTCATATGGTCGTTCGGGCCCATCGGTTTCTGCGCTGCGGGAGCGGCGGCTTTTGCCGGAGCGGCGGCGACAGGCGCAGGCGCTGCTTCTTTTGCCTTCAGGGCCTTAACGCCTTCACGCCCGGTCTCCACGGCGATCGCCACCAGCTCATCAAAGCCGGGATCATCGTCTCTCGCCATCAGGGTTTCAACCAGCATCGGAATATTAACGCCGGCAATCACTTCGTGGTTCTCTTTCTCAACAACCAGGCGGCTGGCAGCGTTGAACGGGCTGCCTCCCCATGTATCGACCAGAAAAAGAACCCCCTTGCTGGTGTCTAAATCGGCCAGTCTCGCCTGATATTTCTCCATCAGGGTTTCAGCATTTTCGCCGGGAACAAAATCGATCCAGGCGATATTTTGCTGCTCCCCGAGGAGCATTTCAGCCGTTTTGATCAGCTGCTCCGCAGCCCAGCCGTGCGTGCCGATAACAATAGCAATTGTCACTTGCTACCTCCATTAACAATAGGTGCAGCCCGCTATCGCTGGTGGGCCGCGCGAGAATTTATCTGACAGCCTGAGCTTATCGTAATAAATTGAACGTTTTGTTATTTTGCCAAGTTACTCAGGCCCACTATTAACCTGACCGGCTCAGCAACAGGTCACCCAGGCAGTAACGCTTACGTTATCCGGGGCGCGATTTATTTTAGTACGCGAAAAAATAAATTATGTGACCGCGCTCAGTTATTTAGACCCTCGTCGCTTTTGCGCGCCGATCCGTTTGGCTAAGCAGGGCGAAACGTGCGCTCGCTCTGTAAATGTAAGAAAACATTTTGACGAGGTGAAAGGTGCTGTTTAAAGTAGGGATCCTTTTTCAACACAGGAGTAACGGGCCTCAGCCCTCCCTATGGACTGTCACCGAAGTCGCTCATTCACTTTACCGGATCATCCGGCCAGTTTTATCCCGTCGTCTGACGAACCTCATCGTTCTCCTTGTCATATTGTCTGCTGCGCACTGGTCTTGCCAATGGCGGCGTTTTCCTGTTCCTGTTTCCGGAGTCTGTGATGGAATTCCTTTTAGACCCCTCAATCTGGGCTGGGCTGCTGACGCTGGTCGTGCTTGAGATTGTATTAGGTATCGATAACCTGGTTTTTATCGCTATCCTTGCGGATAAACTGCCGCCAAAGCAGCGGGATAAAGCCCGTATTATTGGCCTGTCGCTGGCGCTGATCATGCGTCTCGGCCTGCTGTCGCTGATCTCCTGGATGGTGACGCTCACCCAACCGCTTTTCAGCGTGGGAGACTTCAGCTTCTCAGGCCGCGACCTGATCCTGCTGTTTGGCGGACTGTTCCTGTTGTTTAAGGCGACGACGGAACTGCATGAGCGGCTTGAAAACCGCGATCACGGCGAGGGTGGCAATAAAGGTTATGCCAGCTTCTGGGCCGTGGTGGCACAGATCGTGGTGCTGGATGCCGTCTTCTCGCTGGACGCCGTGATTACCGCTGTCGGTATGGTGGATAACCTGGCCGTAATGATGACCGCTGTGATTATTGCAATGGGCGTTATGCTGCTGGCTTCTAAGCCGTTAACCAACTTTGTTAACGCACATCCTACGGTTGTGGTGCTGTGCCTGAGCTTCCTGTTGATGATCGGCCTGAGCCTGGTGGCGGAAGGGTTCGGCTTCCATATTCCCAAAGGCTACCTCTACGCGGCGATTGGCTTCTCCATTCTGATTGAGATGTTCAACCAGATTGCGCGGGTAAACTTTATGCGCCATCAGGCAAGAAGGCCGATGCGTGAACGTACCGCGGAAGCTATCCAGCGTCTGATGGGGGGGCGCCGCAGCCAGGAAGTACAGAATGGCGAAAGCGATGAAGTGGCAAAAATCATGCCGCAGGAAACCTTTAAGGACGAAGAGCGCTACATGATCAATGGCGTGCTGACGCTGGCATCCCGTTCGGTGCGCAGCATCATGACGCCACGAGGAGAAATCTCCTGGGTGGATGCCGATCGTCCGCTGGATGAGGTGCGCGTCCAGCTACTGGATACCCCACACAGCCTGTTCCCGGTTTGTCGCGGTGAGCTGGATGAAATTATCGGCGTGGTGCGCGCGAAAGAGCTGCTGGTGGCGCTGGAACACGGTATTGATGTGGCAACCTTCGCTGCCGCCTTGCCGCCGATCATTGTGCCGGAAACCCTCGACCCGATTAACCTGCTTGGCGTCCTGCGCCGCGCGAAAGGAAGCTTCGTGGTGGTGACCAATGAATTTGGCGTGGTGCAGGGGCTGATCACCCCGCTGGACGTGCTTGAAGCGATTGCCGGTGAATTCCCGGATGAAGATGAAACCCCCGATATTATCGCGGACGGTGAAGGCTGGCTGGTGAAGGGAGGAACAGATTTGCACTCACTGCAACAGCTGCTGGATACCCAGATGCTGGTGAATCAGGAGGACGATCATGCCTCGCTGGCGGGCCTGCTGATTGAGCAGAAGGGGCAGCTGCCTCAGCCGGGTGAGGTGATCAAACTGGCATCGTTTCTGTTTCAGATAGTGGAAGCAACCTCTTACCGCATCGATCTTGTTCGCATCACCCGCGAATGCGATCCCCATGCCGGGGAAGAAGAAGAGTAACGTTCAGGGCTGCATCCCGCTCAGCGGATGCAGCCTTTTACGTCTTTAACGGCGAGACGGCATACAGAGGGCCGACCACCTCTTTTTCATCCGGAAGCGTCGTCTTATGATCCGCCAGCCACTGCTGGAATTCGCCCAGTGGCATGGGACGCGCATAAAAATAGCCCTGCAACACATCTACGCCTTTATCACGCAGATAATCGGCTTGCTCTTCCGTTTCCACGCCTTCCGCGACCAGACTGATATTAAGCCGCTGCGCCAGTGAGATCACCATATCCGTTACCGTTGCATTGATCGCATCCGTGCCGATAGCGGCGGTGAAAACTTTGTCGATTTTCAGCACGTCCGGACTCAGCGTCTTCAGATAGGAGAGGGAGCTGTGGCCGGTGCCAAAATCATCAATCGCCAGCTTAACGCCTATTTTGTGCAGATGTGAAACCACGCGCTGGTCAACGGCGGGCAGAGAGTCACGCTCGGTCAGTTCCACTATCAGCTGGGGGACAGGGTTAGCGGGCCACCACAGGCGCTGAAGATCGTCAATAATTTCCCGGTTATGAAAATGGCTGGCGGCCACGTTGATGGCGATATGAAACGTGGGGGATTTGGGCAGTTCCGGCAGATGGCGCACGACCTCGCTCATCACAAAGCGGGTAAGTGGCGCAATCAGGTTCTGCCGCTCGGCCAGCGGAATAAAGACGTCCGGCGGGATCCAGCCCTGGCGGGCGTTATGCCAGCGCAGCAGGAGCTCAATGCCGTCACAGTCGCCGGTTCGCGCGTTGATTAACGGCTGGCAGTAAACCATAAATTCTCTGGCGGTGATGCCATAGCTTATTTGCCAGGAGAGGCTCATGCGGTTAGCGGTCGCCAGCCAGACGATATAGCCCATCAGCAGGCTAAGCAGCAGGGCGAGCGGGAGCTGTGACGGCACGGTCATCAACGCCAGCCGGCCGGGCGCCGGGCCAAACAGGGTTATTGAAAAGGGATAGCGGAGCGAAACGTCTTTATAGACGACTTCATCCTCCGAAGGCCAGGCGGGTTCAATCAGCGGATTGCCATACTCAAGGCTTTTGCCCCCGACATCAAATACCGCCCGTTCCACCCAGGGCAAGGTCGGTTCCAGCAGATAATTGCTCATCATTTCGATATTGATGACCTGAAGAATGCCGGAACGGTTATTCGTATCGTGTGGGGTCCACAGCAGCAGGACGGGGGAGCCTTTCAGCAGATGATCGTCGGTACTGAGCATCATTCGCTGATTGTTCACCGCAAGTTCAGGGAAGCTCTGGCTGAAGGTCATGCCCGTGGTGCCAAAGATACTGGAACAGTACATATTATCCTGATCCACCAGCACAATTGCGCGCACGGTTTGCAGTGCCGCAACCTTCTCGATCAGCGGAAATCTGACCTGATCGCAAGAAAGGCCTACCAGCCCAAGCGTATTATTCGCCGCCACGTCCAGCGGTGAAAAAAGGCGATCGAACCGCTGAATGGCCTTATCGGCAAAAGTGCGCGACTGTTGCTCAATCCGGCCTTTCTCTTCCATAAAGCGGAAGGATAATGTGAGGATAAGCACCAACGCGGCAACAACCGCTGCGATGAAAAATCGCTTACGGCGAAACTGTCCGAAAACTTCCTGGGACATTGGCATCAGTAACCACCCTTAGATCAAGACGCATATACAGAGATCGAACATCTGTTATCGGCACCGGCACCGGTAAGTTTAGTCCGATACGGGAGATTAACCGGTTCAGCGAAAACAGAAGGTTAGGGAGTGGGGGCGTCAGTAAATTGCGTATCAGTATGCCTGGAAAGGCGGTCAGGTTCTGTCAGGAGCCGGCACTAAAAACGCCACCGGGAAGGTGGCGTCTGAAGTGAAAAGCGAAGGGCAGGACAGGGATCAGTCACACTGGACTTTAATCGCCAGTCCGCCGCGTGACGTCTCTCGATACTTGGCGTTCATATCCTTGCCAGTTTCATACATCGTTTCAATAACCTTATCGAGCGAGACGCGAGCCTCGCTGGTGCGGCGCATCGCCATCCGTGCGGAGTTAATAGCCTTCACGGCGCCGATGGCGTTACGCTCAATGCAGGGAACCTGCACCTGGCCGGCGACCGGGTCACAGGTCAGCCCAAGGTTATGCTCCATGCCGATTTCAGCGGCAACGCAGACCTGTTCCGGGCTGGCGCCCAGCAGTTCAGCCAGTCCCGCCGCCGCCATGGAACAGGCCACGCCCACTTCGCCCTGGCAGCCCACCTCCGCGCCGGAAATGGAGGCATTCATTTTATAGAGAATGCCCACGGCGCCAGACGCGAGGAAGTAACGGATAAAAATATCCGGGCTGACTGACTCAATGAAGTGGTCGTAATAGGCCAGCACGGCGGGAACGATACCGCAGGCACCGTTGGTCGGTGCGGTAACAACCCGCCCACCCGCGGCATTCTCTTCATTCACGGCCAGCGCAAACATATTCACCCAGTCGATGACGTTCATCGGATCGCGCGACAGTTTATCGGAGGAGACCAGCAGCCTGCGCAGCGCAGCGGCCCGGCGGGGAACGCGCAGCGGGCCGGGCAGCACGCCTTCGGTATTCAGACCGCGATCGATACAGTCGCGCATACTCTGCCAGATGTCAGCGAAATAGTGCTCGATTTCCGCTTTAGTGTGCACCGCCAGTTCATTTTTCATCACCATGCCGGAGAGCGAGAGCCCGGTCTGATGACAGTGGGCCAGCATCTCTTTAGCCGAGTTAAACGGATAAGGGACGGAGACCTCATCAAGCGTGGATTGTCCGAAATGTTCCTCATCGACGATAAAGCCGCCGCCGATGGAGTAATAGGTTTTGCTGTAAAGGAGCGTGTCGTCCGACCAGGCGTGGATCCGCATACCGTTTTCATGCAGCGACAGGTTATCACTGCGGAACACCATACCGCCCTCGCGGGGGAAATCCACCTCATGCGCGCCGTTAGCCAACAGCAGGCGCTGACGCTGCTCAACGTCGCGAATAAAACCGGCGATGCCGTCGATATCAACGCTTTCCGGCGAGGCGCCGGAGAGGCCCATAATAATGGCGATATCCGTATGGTGCCCCTTGCCCGTCAGGGAAAGCGAGCCATACACATCGACGGCCACGCGCGTCGCCTCGTTAAGCCTGCCGCTGCTGACCAGATCGTCGACAAACTGTTTACCGGCTTTCATCGGGCCTACCGTATGAGAACTGGATGGACCAATGCCGATTTTAAACATGTCGAAAACGCTAATCACACTTCGCTCCTTAGAGGGGCCAACCGGGCCATCGGGGACTGAGACTGTTAACCGATCGTCACGTCGGGACGATCGCATAAAATAAGTTACCGGGGTAAGACGGGAAAGTGATGGCTGCGATCTGCGCCTGCCGCACTTGTAATACGCCGCAGCCCGGTGCATCGCCACCTGCTTTCACTATGGCAAAATTCTTAACCTCTTTCTGCGGTGCAATATAAATGATCCGCCGCGTTTGTGAAGTGATTTGACCGGCAGAAGTGGGAATTTTATGGATGAAAATAGGGTAAATGTTTTTTCATGCGGGTTATTTGTCGGCAAAATCGCCAGGGGGCGCCTGTTTTGCCACCTGGAGGCTGAGCTGGCGAATAATGCCCGCCGTCATGCCCCAGATAAAATAGTGCTCAAACCAGGAGAGCCAGATGCGGTGCGCCAGGCCGTGACGATGGATATCCAGCGCGGTGTAGCGCCCCAGCCGGAGCGCTTCCTGCAACGGCATTTCAAACACCGACTCGACTTCACCTTCGTTAGGGTGCCAGTTCAGGTTGGCAGGCAGGATCCCGACTACGGGCGTCACCTGAAATCCGGTGCTGCTGGTAACGGGCGGCAGTACGCCGACTACATTCACGCAGTCGGGCGGGATCGCCACTTCTTCTTCAGCTTCCCGCAGCGCGGTGACGATCAGCGATTCATCTTCCGGGTCCATCATGCCACCGGGAAAAGCGACCTGACCCGGATGTTTACGCAGCGCGTTTGACCGCCGGGTCAGCAAAAGCGTGGGGTGCTCACGGTTAACGATGGGGACCAGCACCGCCGCACGCCGCGTGGGTAAGTCAACCGGCAGACGGCGCGGAGGCTGAAGCAGGAAGCGGCTCAGGAATGTTTCAAGCGTCAGCGGAGCGTCACTCATGCCGATCCTCCAGACAGGGCAGAATGCGGTTAACCTTATCGAAGGTTTCCTGATATTCAGCCTCTTCAACGCTGTCGGCCACGATACCGCCGCCGGCGGAGCAGTAAAGCTCACCTTTTTCCGCGGTCAGGGTGCGGATGGTGATGCTGGTATCCATCCGGCCACAGACGCTGAGATAGCCGATGCTGCCGCACCAGGCGTTGCGGCGGTGCGGCTCCAGTGCATCGATAATCGCCATCGCCCGCACTTTTGGCGCGCCGGTGATGGAGCCGCCAGGGAAACAGGCCCGCAACAGATCGCAGGCGCTCAGCGAGGGCTTAAGCGCGGCGGTAATGGTGCTGACCAGATGATGCACCGCCGGAAAAGGCTCTACCGCAAATAATTCAGGCACGCGTACGCTGCCAGGCACGGCGACCCGGCCGATATCGTTACGCAGCAGATCGACAATCATCACGTTCTCTGCGCGATCTTTCGGCGAGTGCGCCAGCTTCTCCGCCTGCTGTCTGTCCGCCTCCGGATCGGCCAGGCGCGGGAGCGTTCCCTTGATAGGCCGGGTCTCAATAAGCCCGTTCTCTATTTTCAGAAAGCGCTCCGGTGAGAGGCTGAGCAGCGCGCTTTCCGGCAGCCTGATAAAGGCGCTGAACGGCGCACGGTTTTGCGCGCTCAGCCTCAGATAAGCCTGCCACTCATCGCCGCAGTAGCCCGCCCGGAAGCGCTGAGCGAGATTAATTTGATAGCAGTCGCCTGCGCGGAGCCACTGCTGCACGCGGCGAAACTTCTCCCCATACTCCTGGCGGCTCATATTCGACTGCCATGGATGAGTCAGTCTGAACGGCGTGACCTGCGCGGATTCAGGAAGATTATTCAGCCACTCAAGCCGCGAGGCGGGATCGTTTTGCGCCACCAGCGTCAGCGTTTTCCGGTGATGATCGGCAATGAGCGCCCAGTCGTAGATGCCGACGGCCATATCCGGCGTGGCGAGATCCTGCTCTGCAATTTTAGGTAATTTTTCAAACCTGCGGCCCAGATCGTAGCCAAACAGTCCCACCGCGCCGCCCTGAAAGGGCAGGTCAGGGTGAGACGGGGCCTTCATCTCACTTTCACTCAGCAGTCGGTCAAGAAGGCGCAGCGGATCGTCATGACTTTCCGTCACGTCAGCGCCCTGAGTCAAAAAAGTAATTTCACCGCTGGTAATCAGCGTGGCGATCGGATCGGCGACCATAATATCGAAGCGATTATCACTGTGGTCAGCAAAGCCGGAATCAAGCAGCATTGCCCAGGATTGAGCGGCAACGCGGGCAAAGAGATTCCTGAGGGTTTCAGGCGTATACTCAAGAGGATAATAAACAGGTAGCATGGCGGTCAGCAGGTCTGGACGGTAACTGGGTGCAAGCCTGGCATACTTTTCCGCTGCTGGCATCTGTTTGTTACGCGTGGAATAATCCCCGCGATGTTTGCAGGAGTTTTTATGATTACAGGTTTACCGGCACTTACTTACGAACAGCAGCAGCTGGCCGTTGAACGCATTCAGGCGCTGATGGCGGAAGGGATGAGCAGCGGAGAGGCCATTCAGCTGGTGGCGGCGGAAATTCGCGAAACGCACACCGGAGAGATGATCGCGGCTCGCTTCGAGGATGAAGAAGAGGACGACGAGGAAGAGGTCACGGAATACAAAGAGTATCCGCAAGAGGACGAAGAAGACGATTATTAAGTCACTCGTCAGCGGCAGCGAAGCCGTGCAGCGCTGATCCTTTTTCGTGGCAGACAGCATTAATCTGCCTGCCACGTTAACAACTCCCCCCGGCGTTACTTCGCCGCGACGATCTTAATTTCCACCAGATACTCCGGTTTCATCAGTCCCGCCTGCACCGTGCAGCGCACCGGCGCATTGCCGGGTGAAACCCAGGCGTCCCAGGCGCGATTCATCGCCGCAAAATCTTCCTTATGAACCAGAAAAATCGTGGCGTCGAGAATGCGGCTTTTATCCGAACCAAGACGGGTCAGCACCCGGTCGATAACGGCCAGCGCATTCGCGGTCTGCGCTTCGGCATCCTCATCCAGATTTTCCGGCACGCTGGTGTAGTAGATCGTATCGTTATGCACTACCGCTTCCGACATGCGGTGCTCGGGATCGAGACGTTCAATAGTCATGCTTTCCTCACATAGGGCAAAAAAATTTTGCCGCTAGCCTGACACAGATTCGGCCAGGCTGTCACCTAAAGGGTGGAGTGAGGCGGCGGATACTGACATAATTACAGGGTTTTTTATTCAGTGGTGAGGGTGTGTGGCAGACGATTTTGCAGCAGACGGCGCGCTGGCGCTGGCTATTCCGGGCTTTAAACCGCGCGAACCGCAGCGGCAGATGGCTGAGGCGGTAAGTGAAGCGATAGCGAACAAGCGCGAGCTGGTCGTCGAAGCCGGTACCGGCACCGGGAAAACCTACGCGTATCTTGCTCCGGCGTTGCGATCCGGGAAAAAGGTCATTATTTCAACCGGTTCGAAAGCGTTGCAGGATCAGCTTTACAGCCGCGATCTGCCCACGGTGGCGGGCGCGCTGAAATTCAGGGGGACGCTGGCGCTGCTGAAAGGGCGATCGAACTATCTCTGTCTGGAGCGCCTGGAACAGCAGTCGATGGCCGGGGGAGAACTCGTGGCTCAGGCGATGAGCGATCTGGTGCATCTGCGCGGCTGGTCGGGCGAAACCGTGGATGGCGATATCAGCACCTGCGGCGGCGTGGCCGAAGACAGTACTATCTGGCCGCTGGTGACCAGCACCAACGATAATTGCCTGGGCAGCGACTGCCCGCAGTATCAGGATTGCTTTGTGGTCAAAGCGCGCCGTAAAGCGATGGATGCGGATGTTGTGGTGGTGAACCATCACCTTTTTCTTGCCGATATGGTGGTAAAAGAGAGCGGCTTTGCGGAACTCATTCCCGATGCGGACGTGATGATTTTCGATGAGGCGCATCAGGTGCCCGATATTGCCAGCCAGTATTTCGGCCAGCAGCTCTCCAGCAAACAGCTTGTCGATCTCGCCAAAGACATCACCATTGCTTACCGCACGGAAGTGCGTGATGCGCAGCAGTTGCAAAAATCCGCCGATCGTCTCGCGCAGTGCGCGCAGGATTTCCGTCTGGCCCTTGGCGATCCCGGCTTTCGCGGGAATCTGCGCGAACTGCTCAGCGATGCCACGATACAACGTGCGCTGACGCTGCTCGATGATGCGCTTGAGCTCTGCTATGACGTCGCTAAGATGTCGCTGGGCCGCTCAGCCTTGCTGGATGCGGCCTTTGAACGTGCCGCGCTCTATCGCGGGCGGCTTAAGCGGCTGAAGGATGTTTCTCAGCCGGGTTTCAGTTACTGGTATGAGTGCAACTCACGTCACTTTGTACTGGCGCTGACGCCGCTTTCCGTCTCCGAACGCTTCCGTGAGGTGATGAATGAGAGACCGGCAAGCTGGATTTTCACCTCCGCCACGCTGGCGGTGAACGAGCAGATGACCCACTTTGTTGAGCGCTTAGGGGTGACGGAGGCGGAAACGCTGATCCTTAACAGTCCCTTTGACTTCGCCAGTCAGGCGCTGCTCTGCGTGCCGCGCAATCTCCCGGCGTCCAACCAGCCCGACACCGCACGGCGGATGGCGCGTATGCTGCAGCCGCTGATTGAAGCGAACAATGGCCGCTGCTTCTTCCTCTGTACCTCCCATAAAATGATGCGCGAACTGGCGGCGGAGTTCCGGACGCTGCTGACGCTGCCGGTCCTGTTACAGGGCGAAACCAGCAAAGGGCAGCTTCTCAAGCAGTTTATCGCGGCGGGAAATGCGCTGCTGGTCGCGACGAGCAGCTTTTGGGAAGGGGTGGACGTGCGCGGCGATCTCCTGTCGCTGGTAATTATCGACAAGCTGCCCTTTACCTCGCCGGAAGATCCGCTGCTGAAGGCGCGGATGGAAGATTGCAAAATACGCGGCGGCGAGCCTTTTGATGATGTTCAGCTGCCGGATGCGGTGATCACCCTGAAACAGGGCGTTGGCCGTTTAATCCGCGATGTGGACGATCGCGGCGTGCTCGTTATCTGTGATAACCGGCTGGTAATGCGCCCTTACGGCGCGGTCTTTCTGAACAGTCTGCCGCCTACGCCGCGCACCCGCGACATCGCGCGGGCAGTGGCGTTTCTCAAGCCGCCGGCAGAGCAGTAATCCTGCGTGCAGTGTGCTATGCTGCGCGCCGAAAATTTTCTCCCGCCAGAGGTGAGTATGTCCACGCGAATTTTAGCTATTGATACGGCGACCGAAGCCTGTTCGGTGGCGCTGCTGAATGAGAATAAGGTGACGGCCCATTTTGAGCTTTGCGCCCGCGAGCACACGCAGCGCATTCTGCCGCTGGTGCAGGAGATCCTCAGTCAGGGGCAGCTCGCGCTGACCGGGCTGGATGCGCTGGCGTTTGGCCAGGGGCCGGGCAGCTTTACCGGCGTGCGCATCGGTATAGGTATTGCGCAGGGGCTGGCGCTTGGTGCGGGTCTGCCGATGATCGGCGTTTCCACGCTGAAAACCATGGCGGAAGGCGCCTGGCGCCGCGACGGCGCGACGCGCGTGCTTGCGGCGATCGACGCCCGTATGGGCGAAGTTTACTGGGCAGAATACCAGCGTGACGACCAGGGCGTCTGGCAGGGCGAAGAGAGTGAGGCCGTGCTGAAGCCGGAGGCGGCCCAGGCGCGGATGGCCCAGTTGACGGGACAATGGGCGATGGTCGGCACCGGCTGGAAAGCCTGGCCGCAGCTTGCTGAGCAGAGCCAGCTCGATCTTAAGCCCACTGACGTAACGCTTCCCTGTGCGGAAGATATGCTGCCGCTGGCGGTTGCCGCGCTGGCCGAAGGAAAAACCGTTGCCGTCGAACATGCCGAGCCGACCTACCTGCGTAACGAAGTGGCATGGAAAAAATTACCGGGGCGGGAGTAGGCCTGGCAACTTATCATTGCGCCCGGAGTCCAAGGAATCAGTCCCTGGGAGATCATTATGCGTAAACGTCTTTTCGTGCAGTTAGGTAGTGTATTACTGGCCGCCATCCTGCTTTCTGGCTGCGTCAGCATTCCCGATTCGGTGAAAGGCACGTCGCCCGCGCCGCAGCAGGATCTGGCGAGGGTGCTGAACGCGCCTCAGCTGTATGTCGGGCAGGAGTCACGTTTTGGCGGCAAAGTGATAAGCGTGGTGAACAGGAACGGGATGACCCGGCTTGAAATCGCCGCGATGAGGCTGGACAGCAGCGCCAAACCGGTTTTGGGCAGCCCCTCGATTGGGCGCATCTATGCGGATATTAACGGCTTTGCCGATCCGGTCGACTTTACCGGCAAGATGGTCACCGTCGTCGGCCCGATCAAGGGCGTGGAAAAGGGCGAAATCGGCCAGGCGGCCTACAATTTCGTGACCGTTAACGTCACGGGATATCAGCGCTGGCATCTCTCCCAGCAAATTATGTCGCCGCCGCAGCCCATCGATCCCTGGATCTGGTACGGGCCGCCGCGTGGTCGTCACTACGGTGGCTACTGGGGTCCGCCGCCGTTTGGCTATTACTCGCCGGGCCCGGTTCAGGTACAAACCATTCTGACTGAGTAGTGCTGATATACCTGACGACCCGACGGCTGGATGACAGTCGCCGGGTCATTTTTTATCTGGGATCCCAGGACGGGATCATTTTTAGTGATGTGCTTCGCAACCTCTTAAGAGAGACCTGAGCAAACTGGTACGCTGAGTTAAAATAATGTTAACAAATGCGATCGGCCGAGGCTGCGATGACAATAAATAATAGTTTCCGAGGTGCTTCCTTGAATAAGGTTTGGTTAAACCGCTACCCCGCCGACGTACCGGCTGAAATTGATGCTGACCGTTACTCCTCGCTGATCGATCTGTTTGAACAGGCCGCCTCACGTTATGCAGAGCGGCCCGCATTTATCAATATGGGGCAGGCGATGACCTTCCGTCAACTGGAGGCGCGCAGTCGCGCTTTTGCTGCTTACCTTCAGCAGGGGCTGGGCCTGAAAAAGGGCGATCGCGTCGCCCTGATGATGCCGAACCTGTTGCAGTACCCGATTGCGCTTTTTGGCATTCTTCGCGCCGGCATGGTGGTGGTTAACGTCAATCCGCTTTATACCCCCAGGGAGCTGGAACACCAGCTTAACGACAGCGGTGCCAGCGCTATCGTCATCGTCTCCAATTTTGCCCATACGCTGGAAAAGGTGGTGGCAAAGACGCAGGTAAAGCACGTCATTCTGACCCGGCTTGGCGATCAGCTTTCCCCGGCCAAAGGCACGCTGGTCAATTTTGTGGTGAAATACGTCAAGCGCCTGATCCCCAAATATTATCTGCCGGATGCGCTCTCTTTTCGCAGCGCGCTGCAAAAAGGGGAGCAGATGCAGTATCTCCGTCCGCAGGTCAGCAACGACGATCTGGCGTTTCTCCAGTATACCGGCGGCACCACCGGCGTGGCGAAAGGGGCGATGCTGACGCACCGGAACATGCAGGCTAATCTTGAGCAGACCAAAGCGACCTACGGCTCCCTGTTGAAAGAGGGCAAAGAGCTGGTGGTAACGGCGCTGCCTCTCTATCATATCTTCGCGCTGACCGTAAACTGCATGCTGTTTATCGATCTTGGCGGTACGAATTTGCTGATCACCAATCCCCGCGATATTCCGGCCCTGGTGAAGGAACTGGGGAAGCACCGTTTTACCGCCATCACTGGCGTGAATACGCTCTTTAACGCGCTGCTTAATGATGAGGATTTCAATAAGCTTGATTTCTCAAGCCTTACGCTATCGGCGGGCGGCGGAATGGCGGTGCAGAAAGCGGTTGCTGAACGCTGGGAAAAACTGACCGGCCACTATCTGCTGGAAGGTTACGGCCTGACAGAGTGCTCTCCTCTCGTCTCCGTTAACCCTTATGATATTCGCTACCACAGCGGCAGCATCGGCCTCCCGGTTCCTTCAACCGACATTATGCTGGTGGATGAAGCGGGAAATGAGGTTGCTGAGGGCGAGCCGGGCGAGCTTTGCATCAAGGGGCCACAGGTGATGACGGGCTACTGGCAGCAGCCGGAAGCCACCCGTGAAGTGCTGAAAAATGGATGGCTTCACAGCGGTGATATTGTTACCGTTGACGAAGAAGGCTTTATCCGCATCATCGATCGTAAAAAAGATATGATTCTGGTGTCGGGCTTCAACGTTTATCCCAATGAAATCGAAGATGTGCTGATGCAGCATCCGAAAGTGCGTGAGGTGGCCGCAGTGGGCGTGCCCAATGACATTACGGGCGAAACGGTCAAAATCTGCGTGGTGAAGAAAGATGCGTCGCTGACGCAGGAAGAGCTTATCGCGCACTGCAAAAAGCACCTGACGGGCTATAAAATTCCCCGCGTCGTGGAGTTCCGCAGCGACTTGCCAAAAACCAACGTGGGTAAGATCCTGCGTCGCGAGCTGCGTGATGAAGCGACCAGGACGGCAAAAGCCTCCTGACCGTCAGCCAGGCGGCTGAAGATGACCACAACGCCGGAACCTCCGGCGTTTTTATTGAAAAGAACTGGGGCGGGACACGCCGCAGCGAGAGGATCATTTTGAACTACACCATGATAACCACCAACGAGGCGCTGGCCGGGCTTTGCCAGGCTGCCCGTCAGGTTCCGGCGCTGGCGCTGGATACCGAATTTGTCCGCACGCGGACCTATTATCCCCGCCTGGGCCTGATCCAGCTTTATGACGGGGAGCAAATCTCCCTGATTGATCCTCTGCCTATTACCGACTGGACGCCGTTTCGCGATCTTTTACTCGACCGTGACGTCATTAAATTTCTGCATGCCGGCAGTGAAGACCTTGAGGTTTTCCTGCATGAGTATGGTGTTCTGCCGACGCCGATGATCGATACTCAGATCCTGGCCGCCTTTACTGGCCGTCCGCTTTCGTGCGGCTTTGCCACCATGGTGGAATCCTTTACCGGCATCGCGCTTGATAAAAGCGAATCACGCACGGACTGGCTTGCCCGTCCTCTGACCGCAAGACAGTGTGAGTATGCCGCCGCCGACGTATTTTATCTGCTGCCCATCGCCCATAAGCTGATGGCCGAAGCGGAAGCGTCCGGCAGGATCGCTGCCGCACTTAACGAGTGCGGGCTGCTCTGTCAGCGCCGTCAGGTGGTGGTCGCGCCTGAAGAAGCGTATCGCGATATCACCAACGCCTGGCAGCTTCGTCCCCGCCAGCTCGCCGCGCTGCGTCTGCTGGCCGCCTGGCGTCTCTCGCTCGCCCGCGAGAAAGATATGGCGGTGAACTTTGTGGTACGCGAAGAGAATCTCTGGAAAGTGGCGCGCTACCTGCCGGGCTCCCTGGGTGAACTCGATCACCTGGGCCTGCCGGGGCAGGAGATCCGCTTCCACGGCAAAGCGCTGGTGGAGATGGTGGCGCAGGCGAACGCGCTGGATGAAAGCGAGCTGCCGGAACCGGTCGCCAATCTGATTGATAACCCGGAATATAAAAAGGCGTTTAAGGCGCTGAAGGCGCTGGTCGCCGACGCGGCGGAGAAAAATGGCGTCAGCCAGGAGCTGCTGGCGTCGCGCCGTCAGATCAACCAGCTGCTGAGCTGGCACTGGAATCTTAAGCCGCGTGACAAAAAGCCGGAACTGATCGACGGCTGGCGGGGCGAACTGCTTAACGAAGGGATTGCAGAGATCCTGCGGGCTTACTGAGCCTGACGATTTCCCCTGCCAGGAGCAGGGGAAAATCAGCCACAGTTGAGGATCATTTCGGTGCTTCTTCCGCCTCTGGCAGCGTCACGTTCAGCTCCAGAATCGAAATATCATCATCTTTCTGATCCAGCTTAACGCTCAGCATCTCCGGATCGATTTTGACATACTTACAGATCACCTCGAGAATATCCCTTTTTAACTGCGGCAGATAATGGGGCTCGCTGTCGCCCCTTCTGCGCTCCGCCACAATGATCTGTAGCCGTTCCTTGGCGATATTGGCTGTGCTCTTTTTACGGGATAAAAAGAAATCGAGTAAGGCCATGGTTTATCCCCCAAACAGGCGTTTCAGGAAACCCTTCTTCTCTTCTTCAATGAAGCGGAAAGGGCGTTCTTCACCGAGGATACGATCCACGGTGTCGGCGTACGCTTTGCCCGCGTCGGATTCTGTATCCAGAATCACCGGCTCGCCCTGGTTGGACGCGCGCAGTACGGACTGATCTTCCGGGATAACGCCCGCCAGAGGGATGCGCAGGATTTCCAGCACGTCCTCCATGCTCAGCATATCCCCGCGGCTGACGCGACCCGGATTGTAGCGGGTAAGCAGCAGATGCTCTTTTATCGGATCCTGGCTGTTCTCAGCACGACGTGATTTGGAGGAGAGAATACCCAAAATACGGTCGGAGTCCCGTACGGAAGAGACTTCAGGGTTAGTGGTGATGATCGCCTCATCGGCGAAGTAGAGCGCCATCAGCGCGCCGGTTTCAATGCCTGCCGGTGAGTCACAGACGATGAAATCAAACTCCATCTTAGCCAGGTCGTTAAGCACTTTTTCCACGCCATCACGCGTCAGCGCATCTTTATCACGCGTCTGCGAGGCGGGAAGAATAAACAGATTTTCGGTGCGTTTGTCTTTAATCAGCGCCTGGTTGAGCGTGGCATCGCCCTGAATAACATTAACAAAGTCGTAAACCACGCGGCGTTCACAGCCCATAATCAAGTCAAGGTTACGGAGACCGATATCAAAATCGATCACAACCGTTTTTTTACCTTTCTGGGCTAAACCGGTAGCGATGGCCGCGCTGGACGTGGTCTTGCCCACGCCTCCTTTACCCGATGTAACAACAATAATGCGTGCCATATAATTATTTCCTTAAGAAAAGAAAGGCCTCGTGTGCCTGGCTCAGTTCAGTGTCTGTATAGTCAACGCGCCGTCCTTTAAACAAAGACGCGACGCTTTTCCAAAAAATTCAGCAGGTATCTGATCCATTATCCAGTATTCACCGGCTACAGAGACCAGTTCTGCTGACAAGCTGGTACAAAAAATCTGGCAGTCGCGGTCGCCGCCGGCCCCGGCCAGCGCCCGCCCGCGCATCATGCCGTAGATATGGATATTGCCATCGGCGATCAGCTCAGCCCCGGCGCTGACGCTGTTGGTGACGATCAGATCGCAGTTTCTGGCATAAATTTGCTGGCCTGAGCGAACCGGCGTATCGATGACGCGGGTTTTAACAGGCGGCAGTTCGACCGGCGGGGCGGGAACAACGGCCCCGGCACTCTGCTTCTGCTCTTTACCTTCAGACAGCAGCGGCAGACCAGCCTGACCAATGATGCGCTTCAGCGGCTCATCTTTGCAGCCGCTGACGCCAACGATATGCAGACCGGTTGAGGCGATCGCCTGCTGCATCTTCTGCCAGTTGACCTGGCTGTCGAGCGAGGCGACGTTAAGCACCACAGGTGCATCTTTCAGGAAAGCGGGAGCCTGGTTGACCTTATCCTGCAGCGCCTGGCGTACCACGTCAGGATCGGCGTGGTGTAAGTGAACTACAGACAGAGTAAAACTGCTGCCTTTTAACTCAATTGGCGTTTGTGACATCTGTCCTGGCTCAGTCCTGTTATTTTATCGCCCTGAATTAAGCCTGATAAAGCCGCAATTAATCGTCAGGGGACAATATTCCGAAGTTCTGCAAGCATGTTATAGTTACTGCTATATTCAGGCAAGTCGCCATCCAGGTTAATTCGAGTAAAAAATATGCTTTGTGTGATCTATAGAAGCGCTAAACGCGATCAGACTTATCTTTACGTAGAGAAAAAGGACGATTTTTCCCGCGTGCCCGCGGAGCTGATGCAGGGATTTGGCAAACCGCAGCTGGCGATGCTTCTGCCGCTGGACGGTAGCAAACAGCTGGTCAACGCGAATCTGGAGAAAGTGAAAGCCGCTCTGAAAGAGCAGGGCTATTATTTACAGGTCCCGCCGCCACCGGAAAGTCTGCTTAAGATGCATCTGGAAAAAAGTAAAAAAGTTTAATTCAGAATCATCTGCACAAATAGCGCCCCGCCAAAACGTACATTCTGCGAATTTAATTTGTGGCGGGGCGCGATCAAAAAAGGATGCCGCATGAAGACCAGGTCCCTTTACCCTCTTATTTTCTCTTTTCTTCTTGCGGGCGGCATGGCGGCGAGTCCGATCGCCATTGCGGCTGGCGAAGCCGGAACCGGTAACGCCCCACGCCAGAACAGTCAGGGTTTTCTTAACGCACCGAAGGACACGACGCTGGCAACGACCGGTCGGGATCTCTCTGCATTTCCCGCTTACGTGGAGACGCTAAAAGACGAGGCCCGCCGGCAGGGGATCGACGAGGCGACGCTGGATGCCGCCTTTGCTCAGGTACATTTCGTGGATCGTGCGATTCAGGCCGATCGCGATCAGCCCGAGAAAAAAATCACGCTCAGCGACTATCTGGACCGCATTCTGCCGCAGTCAAAGATCGACCGCGCCCGCGAAAAATTTCAACAGCACCAGCAACAGCTGCTCTCTGTTAGCGGTAAAACCGGCGTGCAGCCGGAGTATATTGTGGCGCTCTGGGCGATTGAGAGCAACTTTGGCCGTATCCAGGGCAGAGAAGATGTTATCTCCGCGCTTGCCACCATGGCGTTTGAGGGGCGCCGGGAAGCTTTTTTCACCCGGGAACTGATCGCCGCGCTGACGATGATCCAGCAGAAACACGTTGAGGCCGGCATGATGAAAGGATCCTGGGCGGGTGCAATGGGGCAAAATCAGTTTATGCCCAGCTCCTTTCTCACCTACGGCATGGATGGCGACGGCGACGGGATAATCGATATCTGGCAAAACAGTGACGACGTATTCGCTTCCACGGCTAACTATCTGGTGAAAGAGGGCTGGCAGGCAGGCGAAAGCTGGGGACGCGAGGTGGTGCTTCCTGCGGATTTCAGGCCCGCACTCGCCGGTCTGAAAACGGAGCAGGCGAAAAGCGTTGGCGAATGGCAGACAATGGGTGTTCGCACCCAAAGCGATGCGGCGCTGCCGGCCAACGCTGTCCGGGCCTGGATAATTACTCCCGATGATCCTTCGGGACGCGCTTTTATGGTCTTTGACAATTTCCGCACAATCATGCACTGGAATCGCTCTCTCTATTTCGCCATCAGCATCGGTATGATGGCCGACGCGATTTCACAGTAACGTTACGATGGCCAGCAGAGGGCCAATCTCATGACAGCATCAGGGGGTTAATATGTATCAGCACCATAACTGGCAGGGCGCCTTACTCGATTATCCGGTAAGCAAAGTGGTCTGCGTGGGCAGCAACTACGCAAAACATATCAGGGAAATGGGGAGCGCGACGCCGACCGAACCGGTGCTTTTTATCAAACCCGAAACGGCCATCTGTGATATCCGCCAGCCGATTTCCATTCCGAAAGATCTGGGCGCGGTGCACCATGAAGTGGAGCTGGCCGTCCTGATCGGCGCCACGCTTAAGCACTCCTCCGAGGAGCATGTTGCGCAGGCAATCGCCGGATATGGCGTCGCGCTGGATCTGACGCTCCGTGACGTTCAGGCCGGCTGCAAGAAAGCGGGCCAGCCCTGGGAAAAAGCGAAAGCGTTTGACGGCTCATGCCCGCTGTCAGGGTTTATTCCGCTGAGCGAATTGGGCGCCGATCCGCAGGCTATTGCGCTGAAGCTTGAAGTTAACGGCGAGCTGCGTCAGCAGGGGAGTACCCAAGAGATGATCCATAAAATCCTGCCGCTGATTGCCTATATGAGCCGCTTTTTTACGCTGCGTGCGGGAGATGTTATTCTGACCGGTACGCCCGAGGGCGTGGGGCCGATGCACTCAGGCGACCAGCTGGCGATCTCGCTTGGCGGCCACGGTATCACCACTCGCGTACTCTAAGGCTTGCAACATGGGCCCGAACTGTTTATAAGGTGCGGGCTTTTACACAAACAGGAGAGGAACATGACTGAAACCCCGTTCTGGCAGGAAAAAACGCTGGAGCAGATGAGCGATGAGGAATGGGAATCCCTGTGCGATGGTTGTGGCCAGTGCTGCCTTAACAAGCTACAGGATGCCGATACGGATGAAATTTACTTCACCAACGTCGCCTGTAACCAGCTCAATATCAAAACCTGCCAGTGCCGTAACTACGAGCGTCGCTTCGAATATGAGGATGACTGCATCAAGCTGACGCGGGATAATTTGCCTACCTTCTCATGGTTACCGCCAAGCTGCGCCTATCGCATGCTGGCCGAAGGTAAAAATCTGCCGCCCTGGCATCCCCTGCGCAGCGGTTCTAAAGCCGCGATGCATGCCGCACGCATTTCCGTCCGTCATATTGCGGTCAGGGAGAGTGAGGTACGCGACTGGGAAGACCATATTATGAATAAGCCCGCCTGGGCTAAGTAACCACTTCCCACGCGTCAGCGTGTATTGAAGAGTGCGATACCGTCTGTTAATCACGCCGGTATCGCCTATCTGAACAGAACGTCTGTCTGCAGGGCCGTCCGGCCACTTTTGCTAAGAAACTGACTGACCTGTCAGGCCTGAGGTTGTCCCACCGGCCCGCTGCCACCCGGCGCGCCTGGCGGCTGCTGTCCTCCCGGCGGCGCCGGCGGTGGGCTGTGAGTATTCTCTTCTCCCCAGTAGGCACAGCCGGAAAGCGAGAGGGCGGAGCAGGCCAGCAAAAGCACTAACGCAATGTTTTTCATTGTTTTCCCTTTTCGACACGATGTCATTGTTACAGCGTAGTCTTGGCCGTGCATCTGTACAAACTTTCCTGCCGTCGCGGCGGCAACCTGCAAGAGAGATCCTGCCCGGAAAAGCGGATCAGCGCGAAAACAGGGCGCGACGTTTGGGCTTCAGCGGCTGAGCGATCAGCACCAGCAGGCCGACGATCAGAAAGGCAGCGAAAATTCCGATCAGCCACTGCGGCATACTCAGCGTCAGCAGCGACCACTGCTTCTCGGCACAGTCACCGGTAGCGACAAATACCGAGGGCAGCCACTTATCCAGCGGCAGCCAGGCGGGAAAGCGGGCGGCGAAATCGCAGGTGACAAAAGGATTGGGATGGAGCTGGATCATCGTGTGCTCCCAGGAGAGGCGAAGGCCTTCCCAGGCGCTGTAGAGCCAGATCCCGATAGCGACCCAGCGCAGCGGCGTTTTTGGTGCAATTGCACCGACAATGCCGGCACCCATGATGCCAAACAGCGCGCAGCGTTCATAGATACACATTACGCAGGGTTTCAGCAGTAAAACGTGCTGAAAATAGAGCGCAACCATTTCCAGTACAAAAGCGGTAAAGGCAAGCAACAGCCATGCGCCGCGCCCCCGGGAACAGCTGTTCAGATATCTCAACATAGTCAATCCATGCAATAGTCGTTGAAACGGCAGTGTAAACTAAAAGCCCCGGCCTGCCAGCTACCCGCCGGAAATTTTAAGCGGGAAAATGACTTAAGCTAAGTTTAGCCTTCTTTCGGACGCCTTTTTTTCGCGCCTGCTCAGGGACGTTTACCTGAGTTAAAAGCGCCAATAAAGCGGTGCGACTTTTTTCCTGTTTTGCAGTACATTCGCCGTTTTAGCCCGCCGCCAGTCTATGTGATGCCGGGGCCATCTGGTATGATGAGCTGAATTTTTGCAGACTGAACGCAACGGAAACAGAACGCTATGGTAATTAAGGCGCAGAGCCCTGCGGGTTTCGCTGAAGAGTACATCATTGAAAGCATCTGGAATAGTCGCTTTCCCCCGGGAACGATATTACCCGCAGAGCGCGAACTGTCAGAGCTGATTGGCGTGACCCGTACCACGCTGCGTGAGGTATTGCAGCGTCTGGCAAGGGATGGATGGCTGACCATTCAGCATGGTAAGCCGACGCGCGTCAATGATTTCTGGGAAACGTCCGGTCTGAACATCCTTGAGACGCTGGCCCGGCTCGATCACGACAGCGTACCGCAGCTGATCGACAATTTGCTCTCCGTGCGTACCAATATCTCCTCCATTTTCATCCGCCGCGCGATCCGCACCTATCCGGAAAAAGCGCAAGCGGTGCTGGAAACGGCGCAGGATGTGGAGGATAAAGCGGAAGCTTATACCGACCTGGATTACAGTATTTTCCGCGGGCTCGCCTTCGCGTCGGGTAACCCCATTTACGGGCTGATCCTGAACGGGCTGAAAGGACTCTATACGCGGGTGGGCCGCCACTACTTTTCCAATCCGGCGGCGCGTAAGCTGGCGAGGGATTTCTATCAGCAGCTGCTGACCATCTGCCAGAATCAGCAGTTCGATAAGATTGTGGATGCCGTCCGTGATTATGGCCGTCAGAGCGGTGAAATCTGGCACAGCATGCAGAACAGTATGCCCACCGATCTGCCGCCGCAGCGCCGGTAATTACTGGTTTGCCAGGAGGCATGCTGTGGGACGGTGCTGATCAAGGTAAAGCGTCACAGGGCACGGATGCTGTAGCAGGGCGGAGAATATTTTAACAGTTACTGAAGCCGGTTCGCCTGAACCGGCTTTTTTACGGATGTTTTGTCATAACGTTCAGAGCGCTGAAGGCCTTGGCGGACAGCGATCGAGGATCTCAGTACTGCCATCCTCATTCTGCTGCTCCAGATGAATATCAAATCCCCACAGCCGGTGAACATGCTTCAGCACCTCACGGCGGCTTTTGTCCAGCGGCGCGCGGCTGTGCGGCACGTAGCGAAGCGTCAGTGAACGATCGCCGCGCAAATCGACGTTATAAACCTGAATATTTGGCTCCAGATTACTCAGATTGTACTGAGCGGAAAGCTGCTGGCGAATGGCCCGGTAGCCCGCTTCATCATGTATCGCCGCGATTTCAAGGAAGTTATTACGATCGTCATCCATCACCGTAAACAGGCGGAAGTCGCGCATCACTTTAGGTGACAGGAACTGGCTGATAAAGCTCTCATCCTTGAACTCCCGCATGGCAAAATGCAGCGTTTCCAGCCAGTCGCTGCCCGCAATATCCGGGAACCAGTGGCGATCTTCTTCCGTCGGCTGCTGGCAGATACGCTTGATATCCTGAAACATGGCAAAGCCCAGCGCGTAAGGGTTAATGCCGTTATACCACTGGCTGTTGTAGGGCGGCTGATAAACCACATTGGTATGGCTGTGCAGGAATTCCAGCATAAAACGCTCGGAGACTTTTCCCTCATCATAAAGATGATTGAGAATGGTGTAGTGCCAGAAGGTTGCCCAGCCTTCATTCATCACCTGGGTCTGTTTCTGCGGATAGAAATACTGGCTGACCTTACGCACGATGCGCAAAATCTCGCGCTGCCAGGGTTCCAGCAGCGGGGCGTTCTTCTCCATAAAATAGAGCAGGTTTTCCTGGGGTTCGGAAGGATAACGCACCGCCTCCACCTGGGCCTCTTCACGTTCGCGACGGGGAAGAGTACGCCACAGCGTGTTGACCTGACTTTGCAGGTACGCTTCCCGGCTTTGCTGGCGCGCTTTCTCTTCCTGCAGGGAGATCTTCTGCGGACGTTTATAACGATCGACGCCGTAATTCATCAGCGCGTGGCAGGAATCAAGCAGCTTTTCCACCTCTTCAAGGCCATAACGCTCCTCGCACTGGGTGATGTAATTCCGGGCGAAGATGAGGTAATCCACAATCGAACTGGCGTCGGTCCAGCTGCGAAACAGATAATTATTTTTAAAAAAGGAGTTATGTCCATAACAGGCGTGCGCCATCACCAGCGCCTGCATGGTAATCGTGTTTTCTTCCATCAGGTAGGCGATACAGGGGTTGGAATTGATGACGATCTCATAAGCCAGGCCTTGCTGACCATGTTTATAACGCTGCTCGGTCTCGATAAACTTCTTACCAAACGACCAGTGCGTATAGTTGATGGGCATGCCGACGCTGGAGT
The DNA here is from genome assembly GCA_050410775.1 of Pantoea sp. FN060301. Classification (GTDB taxonomy): domain Bacteria; phylum Pseudomonadota; class Gammaproteobacteria; order Enterobacterales; family Enterobacteriaceae; genus Erwinia. Next base: position 2,229,854 of record CP191229.1, on the reverse strand, counting down.
AGGCATCCATCATCTGCTCGGAGGTAATAACCTCAATCTGATGGGGATAAGTATCAAGGCGGTAGAGCCTGGCGACCCGGTCAATCTCGGCAAGATAGACATCGAGCAGCTCGAAGGTCCAGTCGGGTCCGTCACTCAGTCTTTTATTGCTTGTGATGGCATCGTCAAAGATAGTCGTCATAGCGCACCCCTTTTATAAAATCGGTTTTGACGTTACACCACGTAGCGACAAAATATCCGTTTTCATGTCGGCGGCCAGCGCGTGCGGCTGCGCGGGTTCGCCTGGAATAAAGCCAATATCTCAATGATAGTCCACTCTCTCCAATCGCTCTGGCGATTCCCGCTATTCTTCACCATAAAATAGCGTCGCGCGATAGCATACTCATTAGCTCGTTGGATAATTCAGTTTTCCGGGAAAATGGCAGCATAAAAATCTGAATAATCATCGCCGGCTCGTCCGGGCTCATAATCTGCTGTACGGAGGCCGGTAAACGCCATGAATGATTATTTGCCGCTTCCAGCCGCGTTAAAGCAGCGTTTAATTCCGTATTTAGCGCAGCGTTCTGTTTTAGTTGCCAGTTTATGTGAAAAAGATGTGAAATATGTCACCGCAAGCCCTGCGGTTTCGGGTTAGTGTTTTCATCTGTAAATAGCGCATTAATGTAGTTCAATCCTCTTTTTAACGTGGTGGAAAGGTATGCGAGTCGTCATTTTGGGTAGTGGGGTGGTTGGCGTGGCGAGCGCCTGGTATCTGGCTCAGGCAGGTCATGAGGTGACGGTTATCGATCGCCAGCCCGGCGTGGCGCTGGAAACCAGCGCCGCCAACGCCGGGCAGATTTCACCCGGTTATGCGGCCCCATGGGCGGCGCCTGGCGTGCCGCTTAAGGCGGTTAAATGGATGTTTCAGCGGCATGCGCCGCTGGCGGTGCGGCCTGACGGCAGCTTGTTCCAGCTCGCCTGGATGTGGGAAATGCTGAAGAACTGTAATATGCAGCACTACCAGCAAAACAAGAGCCGGATGGTGCGGATTGCGGAATACAGTCGCGACTGCCTGAAAGCCCTGCGCCAGCAGACCGGCATCGCCTATGAGGGGCGTCAGGGCGGTACGCTCCAGCTGTTCCGGACCGCGCAACAGTTTGAAAGCGCTGCGAAAGATATTGCGGTGCTGAAGGAAGCTGGCGTGCCTTATCAGCTGCTTGAAGCGGACCGGCTGGCGGAGGCCGAACCCGCGCTTGCCGCGACAAAGCATATCCTGACCGGCGGGCTGCGTTTGCCAAACGATGAAACCGGCGACTGTCAGCTGTTTACCCAGCGTCTGGCCGAAATGGCGGCGGCGGCCGGCGTAACCTTCCGGTTTAATACCGCTGTGGACGCCTTGCTTCAGGAGGGCAATCAGATTGCCGGTGTGAAGAGCGGTGATGAAATCATTACCGCGGATGCCTATGTTGTGGCGTTCGGCGCCTACTCCACAGCCTTACTGGATAAGATCGTGCGCCTGCCCGTCTATCCGCTTAAGGGCTACTCGCTCACGATTCCTATCAGGAACCCCCAGGCGGCGCCGGTTTCAACCGTGCTGGATGAGAGTTATAAAGTGGCGATCACCCGCTTTGAGGATCGTATCCGCGTCGGGGGCATGGCGGAAATTGTTGGCTATAACACCCAGCTGTTGCCCGCCCGACGTGAAACCCTGGAGATGGTGGTGCGCGATCTCTTTCCCGAAGGCGGCTTTATTGAGCAGGCAACATTCTGGAGCGGCCTGCGGCCGATGACGCCGGACGGCACGCCCATCGTCGGCAGAACGCCGTTTAAGAATCTTTACCTCAATACCGGTCATGGAACGCTCGGTTGGACGATGGCATGCGGATCGGGACAGCTGATTTCTGATATTATTTCCGGACGTTCACCGGCTATCGCCGCAGACGATCTTTCCGTGATGCGTTATCTGCCCGGTTTTTATCCGCCAACGGGTCAGGTTTTGCAGGGTGCCCGCTAAATTTTCCATAGTCAGAATCAGGAGAAGTTATGTCACGTCCGATTGTCGCAACGATCGATTCCAGCGCGTTACGACATAACCTGGCGGTTGCCCGCCAGGCTGCACCGCATTCCCGCCTCTGGTCAGTGGTAAAAGCTAACGCCTACGGGCATGGCATTGATCGCGTCTGGCAAAGTCTTGCCGGATCGGACGGCTTCGCATTGCTCAATCTCGAAGAGGCGATCCTGCTGCGTGAACGCGGCTGGAAAAAGCCGATTCTGTTGCTTGAGGGCTTTTTCCATCCGGATGAACTGGCTTTGCTGGATCGCTACCGTCTGACAACCAGCGTGCACAGCAACTGGCAGATCCAGGCGCTGGCGAAGGCAAAACTTTCGGCACCGCTCGATATCTATTTGAAAATGAACAGCGGCATGAACCGGCTCGGTTTCCGTCCCGAGCAGGTGCATCAGGTCTGGCACAAGCTGCGCGGGCTGGAGAACGTCGCGGAAATGACGCTGATGGCCCATTTTGCCGAAGCGGAAACGCCGGAAGGGATCGTGGCACCGATGGAGCGAATCGACCAGGCGGCAGAAGGTCTGGACTGTCCACGCTCGCTGGCTAACTCCGCCGCCACGCTCTGGCACCCTGAAACGCACTACGACTGGGTGCGGCCAGGCATCATTCTTTACGGCGCATCACCAACCGGCCACTGGCGGGATATTGCCAGCTGCGGCCTGAAGCCAGCCATGACGCTCAACAGCGAAATCATTGGTATTCAGAACCTGAAAGCCGGTGATGCGGTCGGCTATGGGGCGCGCTATCGCGCCGCCGGAGAGCAGCGAATTGGCGTGGTGGCCTGTGGCTATGCTGATGGCTATCCCCGTCATGCGCCCAGCGGTACGCCAATCTGGGTTGATGGCGTGAAGACGCAGACCGTGGGGGCTGTTTCCATGGATATGATTACTGTCGATCTGACGCCGTGCTACCAGGCTGGCATCGGCAGCCAGGTCGAGCTGTGGGGAAGCAATGTGAAGATCGATGAGGTTGCACATGCCTCCGGCACCCTGGGCTATGAGCTGATGTGCGCGCTCGCGCCCCGGGTGCCGGTCCGTATCAGTCAGTCGACCTGAGCGCGGTGATAGTACCGCGCACTTTCTTGCTGTAGAGCCACGCGATACCCGCCAGTATCGCGCCGGCGATCATCATCAGCGCCAGCGCGGGCTTTTCGGCCACGGGCAGGGCCATCATCAGCAGCCCGGCGGTGGAGCCGCCGGCCATCTGGATAAAACCTGCCAGCGCCGAAGCCACCCCCGCCTGCTGCTGATAAGGCTCCAGCGCGTAGCTGGTGGCCGGACCGACGGTAAAGGCGAGGCCGGCAACGGAGATAGCAACCGGGAACATATAAAGCGCCCAGTGAGTCTGCCATTCGTCCGGCAACAGAAACACCCCTCCGGCCAGCATCAGCGCGCCCAGCGCCATCGCCAGGCTGCCTGCCGCCAGGCAGAAAGGGCGACCCACTTTACGAATGATTTTATTCACCAGCACGCTGACCAGCATAATCCAGAAGCCGTTCGCGCCAAACACGATGGAAAATTGCAGCGCGGTCAGTTGCCCCTCGGTCATTAATACCTGCGGCGCGAGGGAAACATAAGTCAGCACCATTCCCAGCGCCCCGGCATTAGCGAAAGCAAAGGCGAGGAATCGTGGCTGCCGCAGAATTTGCCAGTATTGCTTCAGCGGGAGACCTTTCACGGCCAGCGTACCGGCAGGGCGGGTTTCCGGCAGGAAGAAAACCACGACCAGGCCAATCATCAGCGCATAAGCGGTAAGGAACCAGAAGGGCGCCCGCCAGCCAAAGGCTTCAGCCAGCAATCCGCCCAGCATTGGAGCCAGCGCGGGCACGATGTTAAGCGCGCCATTAAGAAAACCGTAGGCTTTAGCCGCATCTTCGCCGTCCAGACGGTCGCGTACGCCGCTGAACGCCACCACAGCGGTACAGCAGACCGCACAGCCCTGCACGATACGGGCAGTGAGAAACTGAGGCCAGCTGGTCGCCGTTGCGGCGAGTACGCTGCCGACCATATAGAGAAAAAGTCCAATCAGCGCAACAGGCTTACGGCCAAAATTATCCACCAGCGGCCCGGCCACAATCTGTCCCAGCCCCATCACCAGCAGGAAGAGCGGGATAGTAGTCTGCACGGTAGTGACGGGCGTGTTCAGCCCCTCCGCAATTTCAGGCAGCGTAGGCAGATAGAGATCGATACCCAGGGGAGCCAGCAACACCAGGCTAAGAAGAATCAGAGTGAATTTTTGCATCGTGCGAGGCGATATCCGTTTAAGAGCGAGCCGCACAGGGTAGTGACAAGACCGGCAAAAGGAAAGGGGAGAGATAAGAAAAAACCGTGGCAGCGCGGCCATGCTGGCTTCTTACCAGCATGGCGCTGCGCTTTAAGAAATCAGTAGGCGCCGTCGCGACGAAACACCACGCCCGCCGTTTTGAATAGAATGGCGATATCGGTCCAGAGCGCCCAGTTTTTAACATACCAGGAATCAAAGTAAACGCGCGTGTCGTAGTCGATGTCGTTACGCCCGCTCACCTGCCAGAGGCCGGTCATGCCGGGTTTCGCCATCAGATAGTAGTCCACATCGCCTGCATAGCGTTCAAGCTCCGCCTCAATCACCGGACGGGGGCCGACAAGGCTCATTTCGCCGCGGATAACGTTCCAGAGCTGCGGCAGTTCGTCCAGGCTGGTTTTGCGCAGGAAGGCGCCGATTTTCGTTACGCGCGGGTCTTTCTTAAGCTTGAAGTCCTTATCCCACTCCGCACGGGCCTCGGCGCTGGTGGCGAGCAGTTCTTCAAGCACCTCTTTGGAATTCGTCACCATGGAGCGGAATTTGAGGCACTTAAATTTCTTCCCATCCTGACCCACGCGCTCATGGCCGTAGATTTTGTTGCCGCCATCACGGCCGACCATCCAGCAGATGATGGCGAACGCGGGGGCGAGAAAAAGCAGCAGCAGAGAAGCAACCACTACGTCAAAGACGCGCTTAAGGAAGCGGGAAGAACGCTTGGCGAGATTATTACTGACCCGCAGGATCATCACTTCATGACTGAAGATAAAGGACATATCCGTTCCGTAGAGCGGCACGCCGCGCAGCGTCGGCACCACGGAAAACGAACGGCATTTTTTCTTCGATAACAGTTTGAGCCAGGTATCACGCAGGGCCTGCTGCTCATACTCCATCGCAACGATAAACTGGGTATTTTCAAGGTCGACGGTATCCCAGACGATATCTTTAGCGGTGATTACCGGCACACCATTAAGGCTTTCCGCGCCCATATGATCGTTAGAGGCGACAAACGCTTTCACTTCATAGCCCAGAATTTCTTCGCTCTGTAACGCGGCGTAGGCTTCACGCGCGTTCTTACCCGAACCAATAATGATGGTCTGCTTTTGCCACTGTCCGGCTTTCAGGATGGCGTGCTTGACCCAGGAGCGGAGCAGTGGGACGAGGATCAGCGCCCATACCCAGGTAAAGCTCCAGAGCATGCGGGAGAAATCCCATTTAGAGAAAGCGATTAACGCCAGATCGAGCAGCGAGAATATCACCAGTGTCTTAATAATCTCTTTCAGCTCAAACCAGAATGGTTTGCGATAGGTGTAGTGCCGCAGACGCATCCAGAACCAGGCGGTACAGACTACCGACATAACAAATTGCGCCAGGAAGCGTACTTGTACTTCCTGAGGCGGGATAAATATATCGAGATTACCCCAGATACCCTGAACCGTCGCCGTGGATAAGAAGAGGGCCAGGTTTATAGAGATAAGATCGGAAAGACTGAGTGCGACTTTGGTAATAATATTTTTCCGTGTACCGCTAAATGCCCGGCGGCGATCGTTCAATACCAGAGTACTTGCCATAATGCCTGCTCTCTTTACATGAGTGATCGGTGACCTGACGGGGATCAAGCACGCGTTCAGGAGTAATGAAAATGAGGATATTTTATAAGTACTTTAACGAAGTCGTATGCCAGTACTCGCTGTAGTGATGCGGCGAGAAGAGAAATAAACCAATACCGGTAGGGTTTATGGTTTCATCTTAAAGCAGGATCAGAGTATGCCGGACTTATTTGGGTTAGTTAATACGGGTAATTCCTAAAATGGCTAAAAAAGCAGCAAGAATAGATTTATTACACGGAAGCAAACGAAGCGGAAAATTAGCAAAGAAGGGAGTGGGATGTGACGCTGAAATAACAGTTTAATGGCAAATAAAAGAAAATTTCACCGCAGCGAATTACCACGGCGGTGAACGTTAACACTCCTCAGGCCGGCTTTTTCAGTATCCACCGATCCTGCTGTTTATCGTAGTGACAAATGGCAAGGTCCACGGGCTCACCGTCAATCCAGGCGGGAACGCTGGTCTCATTATCCCATCCATCCAGCTGATAGCTTAGCCCGGGATTGGTGCTGCACGGGATGCTGACCGTATCGATATTCTGCGCATCCAGTTCCGCATCAATGATCTCATAGCGACCAATCTTCACAACATGACCCATGATTTACTCCCTTCCGGACAAATACGAATCTTAAGTTTAGCCGCTATCTGAAATAGATCGAGGCGGCCAGACCAGGATTATTCCTTGTTATCCACAAACCGTACGCCGATTTTCACAATCTCGTTGGCTTCTTTTTCCGCCACCGTCCAGATCATATTTTTCCACTCCACCTGGTCGCCAACCACCGGTGTGCCGCCGATCATTTTACCAATCAGATGGCCCAGCGTTTGACTGGCGTTGATCTCCTCATCCAGCTCAATACCATAAATTTCGCAGACATCATGAAGACGGGCATCGGCCTGTAAAATAAAGTCGCCGAAAAAGCGCTGATCGAGCGAGACGGGCGGCAGCTGGCTGAACAGCTTACCCAGCGCCGGAAGATCGCGCTCACGGCCGATGACGCACAGCACGTCGCCTTCTCTCAGGCGCGTATTACCGGTGGGGTGAAGCAGTAAATTATCGCGAAAGAGGGCGGAAATGCGGGTCTCTCTGGGCATTTTCAGTTCGCGCAACGCCACACCGATGCACCATTTATCTTCGCTAAGCTGATAGACAAAATGTTCCCAGGGATTCTCCGGGTGAATATCCAGACCGGCACGCGAAATGGGGGAGGCCATCGGTGGAACGATCACTCTGGCCCTTCGTGCCGCATAGCCCAGTGACGTTCCCTGAACCATTAACGAGACCAGCACCACAAAGAAAGCAATATTGAAGAAGAGAGAAGCGTGTTCCAGCCCCGCCATCATCGGGAAGACCGCCAGAATAATCGGCACTGCCCCGCGTAAACCGACCCAGCTGATAAAGAATCTTTCGCGAATGTTAAACCCACGAAAAGGCAGCAGGCCCACAAAGACCGAGAGCGGGCGGGCGACCAGAATCAGCCAGATAGAGAGCAGCATGGCCGGCAGGGCAATGGTCCAAAGGTCCAGCGGATTAACTAACAGTCCCAGCACCAGAAACATGCCGATCTGACTGAGCCAGGCCATACCATCGAAGGTTTGCAGAATGCCGTGCCGGTTGCGGATTGGCCGGTTGCCCAGCAGAAAGCCGCAAAGATAGACAGCCAGGATGCCGCTGCCTTCAAGCAGGGTAGTCAGGGCGAAAACCAGAATACCGCCGCTGACGGCCAGCAGGGGATAAAGGCCGCTGGCCAGCGAAACCCGGTTTATCAGCTGTTGCAATGCCCAGCCTCCGCCCAGCCCCAGTACGATACCCAGGCCGAACTGCTGGATCAGATGAACCACAAACATCCAGCTCAGGCCTGTTTGCCCCTGCTGGATCATCTCGATCAGCGTAATAGTTAAAAAGACCGCCATCGGGTCGTTGCTGCCAGACTCGATTTCCAGCGTGGCGCCAACGCGCTCGTTAAGCCCTTTACCGCCGAGCAGTGAGAAGACGGCAGCCGCATCTGTGGATCCGATAATCGCCCCGACCAGAAAACCTTCCAGCATATTCAAATCGAACAGCCAGGCCGCCGCCATCCCTGTCAGGCCGGCGGTAAGCAGCACGCCAACCGTGGCCAGCGAGAGGGCCGGGCCAAGCGCCACTTTGAATGAACTCGCCTGTGTACGCATGCCGCCATCGAGCAGAATGACCGCCAGCGCCAGGTTACTGATAAGATAGGCAGCAGGATAATTATCAAATTCAATCCCGCCAATGCCGTCCACGCCTGCCAGCATCCCTAACGCGAGGAAAATGACCAAAATTGGGATGCCGAGCCTCGATGAGAACGAACTCAGCAAAATGCTTGCGGCGACCAGCACGGAACCAATAATAAACAGACTGTAAATAGCGCTGGCTTCCAATGGATGACTCTCCTGTAATCAATAAATTCTTTTTGTAACAGCAAGTTGTAATTATCTTTTTGCCCTCTGATGCGTTAGCGGAAGTGGACAACAGGCTGCAATATTTTTCATCGTCCGTTAAAATAACACATAATGCGTTGAGATAAAGGCCACTGAGTGCGCCTGAACAGTGGGTTATTTAAGGGATTGAGCTAAAAAAAGCAGATAACGGACGATTTTTCGTGCCTTTAATACGACAGGAACCAGAGAGGGGATCTTTAATAACCGCATAGCTTAGGACCGGTTTGATAAAAGCGGCACATTGCCTCAATAAGGGCGCGAGGAAAACGTTAGCCAGGACGGCAGTTAAATACCTGAAAAAAGCATCTTTCTGCCGCCTGAGCCCTTCCCGCTATAGTCAGGCAGTAAACTTTTCTGGCTTTCCGTTACGCCCGATCAGTAACTCTCTTCCGCCTGTTTATGAAACAGCTCCCGGAAGACAGGATAGATATCTTCCGGCTCGCGGATATGCTGGATAGCAAAATTATCAAACATCGCCTGAAGATGCTCATATTCACGCCAGAGCGTCTGATGTGCGCGGCGGGTGATTTCAATGTAGCTATAGTAACGTACCACCGGCAGAATCTGCTTCGCCAGGATCTCATGACAGAGCGGCGAATCGTCAGCCCAGTTATCACCATCGGATGCCTGTGCGGCGTAAATATTCCACTGAGCCGGATCGTAACGCTCTTTCACCACTTCATCCATCAGCTTCAGGGCGCTGGAAACAATGGTGCCGCCCGTTTCCTGTGAATAGAAAAACTCCTGTTCATCCACCTCTTTCGCCTGGGTGTGATGGCGAATATAGACCACTTCCACGTTTTTATAGGTACGGCTCAGGAAGAGATAAAGCAAAATATAAAAGCGTTTCGCCATATCCTTTGTCGCCTGATCCATCGAGCCCGACACGTCCATCAGACAGAACATAACGGCCCGGCTTGAGGGTTCGGGGCGCTTCTCAAAGTTTTTATAACGGAGGTCAAAGGTGTCGATAAAGGGCACCCGTTTAATGCGCGCGCGCAGTTCGGCAATCTCCTGACGCAGCCGCTCCTCTTCCAGCAGCTGGGCCGGTTCCGATTTTTCCACTACCGCAAGCGTCGCTTCCAGTTCGCTAAGCATTCTGCGCTTGCCGGCGGTCATTGCGGTACGCCTTGCCAGCGAGTTTTGCAGCGAGCGCACCACGCTGATATTTGCCGGAACGCCGTTTGATGTATAGCCTGCCCGGTGGACCTTATATTCATTGAGCTGACGGTGCTGATTTTTTCTCAGATTTGGCAGCGCAAGATCTTCAAACAGCAGATCAAGATATTCATCTTTCGAGATATTGAAAACGAATTCATCCTGACCCTCACCATCCTGGCTGGCGTTTCCCTGTCCGCTGCCGCCGCCGCCGCCGCCGCCCTGAGGGCGCTCCACGCGGTCATTCTGCACAAAGTGGTCGTTTCCCGGATGAACGCGATGGCGTTTGCCGCCGCGTCCCTGATGGAAGATGGGTTCATGAATATCATCCACCGGAATAGAAACAGATTCGCCGCTTTCAATGTCGGTTACCGAACGCTTATTGATGGCCTCGGAAATCGACTGTTTAATTTGCGATTTGTAACGGCGCAGAAAGCGCTGACGGTTCACCGCGCTTTTGTTTTTGCCGTTAAGACGCCGATCGATAAAATAGGCCATAACTTCCCCCACCACGTTGCATATCGGGCCGGATTAACCCGGCCCGCTGATGCATACAGACCTGAATCAGGACGATTTTCTTACCCGCAGATACCATTCACAGAGCAGGCGAACCTGCTTACGGGTATAGCCTTTCTCCATCATCCGGTCGACGAAATCATCATGCTTCTTCTGTTCATCCGTGGACGTTTTCGCATTGAACGAGATTACCGGCAGTAGCTCTTCGGTGTTGGAGAACATTTTCTTCTCAATCACCGTGCGCAGTTTCTCGTAGCTGGTCCAGTTAGGGTTGCGCCCATTATTGTGCGCACGGGCGCGCAGCACGAAGTTGACGATTTCATTACGGAAGTCTTTCGGATTACTGATCCCGGCAGGCTTCTCTATTTTTTCCAGTTCCGCATTCAGCGATTCCCTGTCGAAGAGCTGACCGGTATCAGGATCGCGGTATTCCTGATCCTGAATCCAGAAGTCTGCGTAGGTCACGTAGCGGTCGAAAATGTTCTGGCCATATTCGGAATAGGATTCCAGATAGGCTGTCTGAATCTCTTTACCGATAAATTCGGCGTATTTTGGAATCAGATAGCCTTTAAGGTGCTCAAGGTACTTCTCAGCCTGATCCTGTGGGAACTGTTCCCGCTCAATCTGCTGTTCAAGCACGTAAAACAGATGGACCGGGTTGGCGGCGACTTCTGCATGATCGAAATTAAATACGCGTGACAGAATTTTAAAGGCGAAGCGCGTGGAAAGCCCGTTCATCCCCTCATCCACGCCCGCATAGTCACGATACTCCTGGTAGGATTTCGCTTTCGGGTCGGTGTCCTTCAGGCTCTCGCCATCGTAGACGCGCATTTTAGAGTAGGTACTGGAGTTTTCCGGCTCTTTAAGGCGTGACAAGATGGTGAAGCGGGCCAGGGTTTCAAGCGTACCGGGCGCGCAGGGCGCATGGTAGAGCTCACTGTGGTTAAGCAGCTTGTCGTAGATTTTGATCTCTTCCGAAACGCGAAGGCAGTAAGGCACCTTGACGATATAAACACGGTCAAGAAAGGCTTCATTGTTTTTGTTATTGCGGAAGGTGACCCACTCGGATTCGTTGGAGTGGGCAAGAATGATACCGTTAAACGGCAGGGCGGAAATCCCTTCGGTGCCGTTATAGTTACCTTCCTGCGTGGCGGTCAGCAGAGGGTGCAGCACCTTGATCGGTGCCTTAAACATCTCCACAAATTCCATTATCCCCTGGTTAGCCCGGCAAAGCGCGCCCGAATAGCCGTAGGCATCAGGATCGTTCTGGGCATGATTTTCCAGCTTGCGGATATCGACCTTACCGACCAGCGCGGAAATATCCTGATTGTTTTCATCACCCGGCTCCGTTTTTGCAATGGCCAGCTGATCCAGGATGGATGGCCAGACTTTGACCACCTTAAAGCGCGAGATATCGCCGCCAAAATCGTGCAGACGTTTAGCGGCCCATGGCGACATAATGGTGCCAAGGTAGCGACGGGGAACGCCATATTCCTTCTCCAGGATATTGGCATCCTCCTGCGGGTTAAACAGGCAGAGCGGATGATCGTTAACCGGACTGCGCTCGCCGTCAGCGCTTAGTACATAAATCGGGACGCGCTGCATCAGCGATTTCAGCCGTTCGGCCAGTGAAGATTTACCTCCCCCAACCGGACCAAGCAGGTAGAGGATCTGTTTTTTCTCCTCAAGTCCCTGAGCCGCGTGCCTCAGATAGGAAACAATTTGCTCTATCGCCTCTTCCATACCATAGAATTCTTCAAAGGCGGGATAGCGGGCGATGACGCGGTTAGAAAACAGGCGGGATAGGCGAGGCTCCTGGGCAGTATCCACCATCACCGGCTCACCGATAGCCGTTAACAGTCTTTCTGCCGCGTTGGCGTAGGCACTGCGATCTTGCCGACACACGGTAAGGAATTCCTGGAGTGTGAACTCTTCGTCCTTGGCAGCTTCATAACGCTGACGATAGTGATCGAATATATTCATAGCGATGCCCGTCCTTTCTTTTTTAGCACAGGTACCAGGAGCCTAAGTGGGGTCAGCCCCTGAAGGAACTTATTAGTGAGTACAGCAACCCTTATGCCAACCTGACGTTTTTTTATCGGGTAGATATGGAACCGGTTACGTTCTCGTGCAAATTTCCTCTCTTCATTAAAGCGTAGATGGCATTTAAGAAATTTCCTGAACGCCTTCTCATTTATGATGATAATTCAAGGACAAAGTTACAGGGACGTGCGGGCATAACCTTGGCGGGTGCGGGCTACCGGGGAATTGTAAATAAGCCTCCCTTTTTGTCGCCCCACGGCGGGTTAAATTGATTCTGAGTGCGACAAGATATGAAAGTTTTTTACTCTGGGTCAGGGACTGATAAACTAAAGAACTTGATTGTTATATTTATGGAATGAATAAATTGTGAACTATTTCAAAGTTAGCGCTGTTGCCCTGCTTTTACCTGCCTCTATGCTGGCGCAGGCGAACCCATTAACGCTTGGCGCTTCCGTCATTTACAGCCAGAACCCTTATAAAGGCGGCCAGGAGCGTTACTATCCTTTTCCGGTGATTAATTATGAAGGCGATCGCTTCTTCATCCGGGGTATTCAGGCGGGCTACTATCTGTGGAATGACGAGGCGAATCAGCTGTCGCTGAGCGTTCTTGGTTCCCCACAAAACTTCAACACGGATGATACCGACAACAAGCAGCTTAAGCAGCTGGGCGATCGCCATATGACATTGATGGGCGGCGTCACCTATCGTCACAGCGCGCAGTGGGGCATCGTGCGTACGGTACTGGCGGGCGATATGCTGGATAACAGCAACGGCTTCCTCTGGGACCTGACCTATCTTTATCGTTTCCAGTTTGGCGATTTTACCCTGACCCCGGGAATTGGCGCCCTCTGGAGCAGCGAAAACCAGAATGACTACTACTACGGCGTCTCGAAAAGTGAATCCCGCCGCAGCGGTCTGAGCAGCTATGAACCCGATGCCAGCTGGAATCCCTATATGGAGCTGACGGCGACCTATGCGCTCAACGCAAACTGGACCGCATCGGCGTCCGGTCGTTATACCCACCTGAGCGATGAAGTTAAAGACAGCCCAATGGTGGATCGTAATTCACAGGTAACGATCTGGACTGGCATCAGCTATACCTTCTGATCTCAGGCTAATGCACAAAAAAAGGGCGCGCCGCGCCCTTTTGCACAGTTGTAACGCGTAAAAATGTGCAGGAGATAATCATGGCCCGGACAGTAATATTTTCTGAGGATTGTCAGTTACCCGCCATTGGCCAGGGAACCTGGTATATGGGCGAGGATGCCTCGCAGCGCCGGACGGAAGTGGCGGCGCTCCAGTATGGCCTCGATCTTGGTCTCCGCGTGATCGATACAGCGGAAATGTACGCTGACGGCGGGGCAGAGGAAGTGGTTGGCGAAGCGCTGCAGGGGAGGCGTGAGCAGGCGTGGCTGGTTTCAAAAGTTTACCCCTGGAACGCCAGTGCCACTGATGCCACAGAAGCCTGCGAGCGCAGCCTGCGCCGCCTGAAAACGGATTATCTGGATCTTTATCTGCTGCACTGGCGTGGCAACGTACCGCTGGAGGAAACCCTCCGCGCTATGACGCAGCTGCAACAGGCCGGAAAGATTCGCCGCTGGGGAGTGTCAAATTTTGATACCGAAGATTTGAATGAACTGCTGGCAGAGGAGGGGGGCAAAGCCTGCGCCGCTAATCAGGTTCTTTACCATCTGGCCTCCAGAGGGATTGAGTACGATCTCCTGCCGGCGTGCCGGCAGCGCAACATGCCGGTAATGGCCTATTCTCCTCTTGCCCAGGCCGGACGGCTCCGTCGTGACCTGATGAGTCATCCTGTTCTGAACCAGATTGCCCGTCAGAAGGCGATTACCGTCGCGCAGCTTCTGCTGGCATGGGTCATCCGTCAGGAGGGGGTTATGGCTATTCCCAAAGCGGGTAGCAGGCAGCATGTGGCGGAAAATGCCGCCGCGCTTGATGTAATCCTTACGAGCGAGGAACAGGCGTTAATTAACCAGGCTTATCCGCCGCCGGAAAGAAAACTCCCGCTGGATGTGATTTAGCCCGGTTTCGCTCTTAGTCATACTGACCGCACTTACCACCAGCGGCAACGCGACCCTGCTGGTGGTGAGCAGAAGCGCCGGTCAGTTCGATTTCCGTACCCGTATCGTCGTCGCCAGGCGTGCAGGCAACTCTCCTGCACTGATCATCGGTGACGAAACATGTGCCGTTTCCACGCAGACCATCGTCTTATACCCTTCATTTGCCATATCCCCCATGCTGCATGAGAGCGCCGGTCCTGGGTTCCATGTGACAACGTCACTGTGTGAGTGATGGTGTACTTCAATCGTACGATATCCGGTCCGATCGTGAATCAGGCTACAGGCATCAGGGTGCGTATAGATACGGTCAACGCGATCCGGATAGGTCTGCCTGCCGTCCTCAGACGTCCCCTGGGCACCCTGATTGACCTTATCAATATAGGTTTTCCCTAACCCGCTGACCTCTACATCAGCGATGTCAGCCACGCTAAAGTAGCTGTGCAGTGCTGCCGTGGCTTCATAGTCGCCATGCGCTTCCAGCTCGATTTCACAGCGATCGCTGAAGCGGAAGCGGGCCAGCAGGGTAAACTCGTGCGGCCAGAGTTTTTTAGTCTGCTCACTGCTTTCCAGCACAAAGGTGAGCATGACGCTCTCCTCATTTTCATCATGCGCGGAAAGTGTCCATGGCAGGGTGCGGGCGAACCCATGCGCCGGTTCGCCCGCCGGGCCAAACCAGGGCCAGCAGATGGGGACGCCGCCCCGGATCGCTTTGCCCGGACTCCAGGCGGTTTTATCACTGAGCCAGATTACCGGCTTTTCACCTGCGGGTTGCCACGCAATCAGGTGGGCACCCTGAAGGGTGACCGCCGCACGCACTTTTGGATGCACAATGACCACCGCGGGCAGATCGCCGATTTTACGCTGGGTGATATAGGGCGTTATCTGGTTAACAACGGGAAGCGAAAAGAGTTCTTCGTTCATGAGTAAACCTTATTTCAGCCAAAAAAAAGGGCGACCGCAGTCGCCCAGAATTACTGTTTCACCACGCTTATTTAGCGATGTGAGCAACCAGGTCCAGGACCTTGTTGGAGTAACCGGTTTCGTTATCGTACCAGGAAACCAGTTTAACGAAGGTGTCGCTCAGTGCGATACCGGCTTTGGCGTCGAACACGGAGGTCAGGGTTTCGCCGTTGAAATCGGTGGAAACCACTTCATCTTCGGTATAACCCAGAACGCCTTTCAGTTCGCCTTCAGCAGCGGCCTTGATAGCATCACAAATTTCTTTGTAAGAGGCAGGCTTAGCCAGACGTGCAGTCAGGTCAACCACGGAAACGTTAGGCGTAGGAACGCGGAACGCCATGCCGGTCAGTTTGCCGTTCAGCTCAGGGATCACTTTACCTACGGCTTTAGCTGCACCGGTAGAAGAAGGGATGATGTTCTGAGAAGCGCCGCGGCCGCCGCGCCAGTCTTTGTGCGATGGGCCATCAACGGTTTTCTGTGTGGCAGTAGTCGCGTGAACGGTAGTCATCAGGGCTTCAACGATGCCGAATTTGTCGTTGATGACTTTTGCCAGCGGTGCCAGGCAGTTAGTGGTGCAGGAAGCGTTAGAGACGATATCCTGGCCAGCGTAAGACTTGTGGTTTACGCCCATTACAAACATTGGGGTGTCATCTTTAGAAGGGCCGGTCAGAACAACTTTCTTCGCGCCCGCCTGGATGTGCTTACGTGCGGTTTCGTCGGTCAGGAAGATGCCGGTCGCTTCTGCCACGACGTCAACGCCGATTTCGTCCCACTTCAGGTTAGCCGGATCTCTTTCAGCGGTAACACGGATGGTTTTGCCGTTGACAACCAGGTGGCCATCTTTGACTTCTACAGTGCCGTCGAAACGACCGTGGGTAGAGTCATACTTCAGCATGTAAGCCATGTACTCGGCGTCCAGCAGATCGTTGATTGCGACGATCTCTACGTCAGAACGCTGCTGAGCAGCACGGAAAACGATGCGACCGATACGGCCAAAACCGTTGATACCTACTTTGATAGTCATATATTCCACCAGCTAGTTGTTAGTGAATAAAAGGTTGGTTGTAAAATTACAAAAACCTTACCAGGCGTCAAGCGGAATCGCTTCAAGTGTTGCGACAAATCAAACCGCAGAGCAGGAATAATTTGTCAAAAAGCGCATTTCGCACGGCGATTAATCTCACTATTGGGGCGTGATACCCGGATATAAAGGGGCAGGCTGACCAAAAGGTGACTTGCATCACATTTTTACCTTCCGGTGACTTTCAGATTTCGCCTGACGTGAAAAAATCCCCTGACGTTGTTAAGTATTTGTTAGAATACTAGCCAATATTTTCAGAATCACACTGTCCGAGAGTAGCAAAATGGCTAAAGACCAACATCCCCTGTCGCCAGAAACCGATCTGAATGAGATGCAGCGCTATGTGACCCAGCAGCGCGGCACTGAGCCTCCGTTTTCCGGCAAGCTGTTGCATAACAAAGGCGAAGGAATTTACCACTGCCTCGTCTGCAACGCCTCCCTGTTTCTTTCCGGCTCCAAATATGACTCGGGCTGCGGCTGGCCGAGCTTTTATCAGCCGGTACAGGAAGACTCCATCCGTTATATCGAAGATGATTCTCACGGTATGCAGCGTATAGAAATCCGCTGTGGCACCTGCGATGCGCATCTCGGCCATGTTTTCCCGGATGGCCCGCAGCCCACCGGCGAGCGCTACTGTGTGAATTCTGCCTCACTCAGTTTTACCGATGATGATGGCAATCAGATTAAAGGTTAGTGCTTATGATGCTTGATGAGATGATCGCTACCATGACGCCTGAGGTTTATCAGCGGCTGGTGACGGCGGTGGAAACCGGAAAGTGGGCTGACGGCGTGGCACTGACGCCTGAGCAGAAAGAAAACAGCCTGCAGCTGGTCATGCTCTGGCAGGCGCGTCATAACGATCAGCCACAGCATATGAGCGTGGGCAAGGGTGGGAAAATGGTGATGAAAACCAAGCGTGAGCTTAAGGAAGATTTCGGCATTACTGATGACAATGTCACCCGGATTAAGCTTCAGTAATCTCTCACCGGCAACAGGAATAAGAGTGCAAACCGCAACTCTTATTCCTGGCTCTGTTTCAGGTGTTCTGCGACGGGATTTTCAGAACAGTGCCATATGCCTGTTATGACCCTGCGCCGGGCCTTTACAGTCTCTCCAGCCCGGAAATGTACTACTGAATAATGGCTCCGCCTGCCGCCATCGCCTCAAGCGCAGATTCGCCGTCTCCCTGCCTCAGTTCAACTCCCCGGCACCCCGCTTTGATAACCGTAACGGCATAACCCAGCGCCAGCGCATCCAGCACGCTGTATCTGACGCAGTAGTCTGTCGCCAGACCCATAATTGTCAGAGAGGTGATTCCCCGGGCTTTCAGCCAGTCATCCAGTCCGGTCTGCTTAAGGCGGCCGTTATCAAAAAACGCGCTGTAGCTGTCCACCTGCGGATTTTGCCCTTTGCGCACGATATGGCTGATAGGTTGCTGCATAAGCGACGGGTAAAACGCTGCGCCGACGCTCTCCTGTATACAGTGATCGGGCCACCAGATCTGAGGTAAACCAGCCAGCGTACCGGTGCTGCCGACAGGCTGTCCGGCGTTGGAAGCAAAACTTCCGTGGTTGGCCGGGTGCCAGTCAAGCGTGGCGACGACGGGCTGGCCCCGCAGACGGAATTCAGCCGCGTACTGGTTAGCGACAGCGATAACTTCATCGCCCTCCCTGACGGCCAGAGCGCCGCCGGGACAGAAGTCGTTCTGTAAATCGATCAATAACAGAGCCTGCTGCGAAGCTGTCATAGTGTCTCACTTTTCGTCAGGGGTTAATTCACCGCGAAGATTAACCTGCATCAGCCGGCGCACTTCGCTGCTGGAGAGATTCTGGCTGAGCAGGAAGTGGAGTTTGGTCAGCGTCGCCTCAACGGTGAGGTCCAGCCCGCTCACCACGCCCGCCAGCGCCAGCGCGTTACCGGTGGCATAGCCGCCCATATTGACTTTGCCAGACATGCACTGCGTCAGGTTGACCACCACAATACCGCGCGCGGAAGCCTCTTTCAGCTCTTTCAGAAAGGCGGGGTTCTGAGGCGCATTGCCCACGCCGTAGGAGCGTAAAATCAGCGCTTTCACCGGCTGGAGCAGGAAATTGCTGACGACATCCGCTGAGATCCCCGGATAGATGGTCACCACGCCAACGGGCTGAGGCGTGACGGAATGGACAATCAGCTCGCCGCTTCCGGTGGGCGCGGGTGGGGTGTTCAGGCGACGGATATGGATACCTGCTTCCAGTAGTGGAGCCAGGTTAGGGGAGTCAAAGGCATTGAATCCATCCGCATGGGCCTTGGTGGTGCGATTCCCTCGATAAAGCGTGTTATTGAAAAACAGCGTCACTTCATTTATCGGGTAATTGGCCGCCACGAACAGGGCGTTAAGCAGATTTTGCTGGCCGTCAGAGCGCAGTTCCGCCAGCGGTATTTGTGACCCTGTCACAATTACCGGCTTGGCCAGATTCTCCAGCATAAAGGAGAGTGCTGAAGCGGTGAAGGCCATGGTGTCGGTACCATGAAGAATAACGAAACCATCATAGCTGTCGTAGTTTTGCCGGATGTCATCGACGATCGCCTGCCAGTCCTGCGGGGTCATATCGGAAGAGTCGATCAGCGGCTGATATTCATTGATGGTAAAATCGGGCATTTCGGCACGGTGAAATTCAGGCATGTTAGCCAGCTGAATTTGCAGGTGGCCAGAAACGGGAATGTAGCCATGTTCAGAGCGCTGCATACCGATAGTGCCGCCGGTATAGGCAACGTAAATAGATTTTTTGTGCATCAGAGGACTCAGGCTTGCCGAAAAGGCGAAGTATAAGGGGAAAGCAAGGGAAAAGCAGCCCGACCAGATGCCGGGCTGCGAGGTGCTACTTCACCTGACCGCAGGTCAGGCAGATAGCGTAGCGGTTTTGCGGATCGTTCAGGTTGTCGAAAAGTCCCGGCTGACCTTTCATGGCGGCCATCACATCAAGCATGGGGGCCGGCAGCCAGACTTTCAGCGCATCAGGCAGTGCTGCGCGCGCAGAAGCATCCATCTGGCTGAACAACAGGTCAATAAAGCCCGGGTCTTCCTGATACCAGCTCAGATGCCAGGTTTTCAGCTTCGCCAGCTCAGCCGCTTTGGCAACGGCGTCATCAAAGTCGCCCAGCGCGTCAACCAGGCCGTTCGCTTTGGCATCACTGCCGGTCCAGACGTGGCCCTGCGCGATCTCGTCAATTTGCTCAGGCGTTTTATTGCGTGACTTCGCCACCAGGCCCAGGAAGTTCCTGTAGCCATTCTCAATAGTCAACTGCATCATCTGCTGTACTTCAGGCGGCAGGGGTTTTGTCGTCGCCACATCAGCCAGCGGAGAAGTTGCCACGCCGTCGGTATGTACGCCGATGGCATCAAGGGAATCCTCAACCGTGTTGATCACCCCGAAGATGCCGATCGAGCCGGTCAACGTGCTGGGGCTGGCAATGATGTAGTTAGCCGGCGTCGAGACCCAGTAACCGCCAGAAGCCGCCATTCCGCCCATGGAAACCACCACCGGCTTACCCGCTTCTTTCGCGGCGGCCAGCTCTTCACGTATCGTCTCAGAGGCGGTCACGCTGCCGCCCGGGCTGTTGACGCGGAACAGAATGGCTTTGATTTTCGGATCCAGCCTTGCCTGGCGGATCTCCATCGCCGTTGTGTCGCCACCGACGCTGCCGGGCGTCTCTTCACCGTCCATAATCGCGCCGCTGGCAAGGATCACGGCAATATTGCCGTTCGCCGCATCCTGCTTCTTGATCTGATAGTCGTAAATGCTGGTTCCTTTGTAATCTTTTACGCTCTCGTCCCAGCCAAAGACTTTGGTCAGTTCATGGTTAACCAGCGCCCGTGAAGAGAGTTCATCGACCAGCTTATTCTCTTTCGCGTAACGCGCTGTATCGCCGTCAACCGCCTGCAGTTCGGCGATCATCTCCTGTGCGCCAGGGAATAGCTGGGCAGGGGTTAACTGACGGTTCGCCGAAACGGTGTTGAGATAGTTTTGCCAGAGTTCGCCTACCCAGCGGCTGTCAGCCTCTCTGGCGGCAGGGGACATATCATCGCGCAGGAAAGGCTCAACCGCGGACTTATACGTACCGACGCGGAAAACATGGGAGTTGACTTTCAGCTTATCCAGCAGGGATTTATAGTAAAGTCCGTTGGTGGCGAAACCGTGCAGATCAACGCCGCCCTGCGGGGTGAGATAGATTTTATTGGCGAAGCTGGCAAGGTAATATTGCGCCTGGCTGTAGCTGTCGCCCGTGGCGTAAATCGGCTTGCCGCCGTCACGGAATTCACGAAGCGCCTTTCCGATATAGCGCAGAGAAGGCTGATCGGCACCCGCGAAATCGCGCAGGTCGAGCACCATGCCGGTGATGTTGGCATCATCTTTTGCCTGGCGGATCGCCTCCACCACGTCAAACAGAGAGTTCTCTTTTAACCGGTCGCTGCTGGCGCCAAGAAGCTGGCGGCCGATTTTACTGATCTTATTGCTGACGGAGGGTTTATCAACGACCACGCCGCTGAGGTCAACAATAAGTGCGCCTTTGGTAGGTTCGACCGCCGTGGTAGACCGGTTGTACTGGAACCAGGCACCGGCCAGGATCACAATCAACGCGATCAGAAACAGGTTGAGAATGAATTCCCGGACAAAGTTCAGAAGCTGCCAGGTCCATTTGAAAAAGCCAGCGATAAATCGCCCTATCATGCGCATAGTAACTCCGTTAACGCCGTACAAAAGTCCGCTCTCGTCCGTTGCCAATGCGCAACGCCGCCGAAACCGGAGCAGGATGGTGACATCCTAATTATCAGCGGCGATATTGTCAGCAGGAAAAAGCGTTATGCTGTAACAAATCATCATCCTGTGCTAGCTTCAGCTCAGTGAAACGCCTTATCAGGAGAGTAAAATGGACGCACTGGACTTAGTGGTTAACCGACGTTCTGCATCCCGTTTAGCCGATCCCGCCCCGGCTGGCGAGGCGCTGGAAAATATCCTTCGGGCCGGTATGCGGGCGCCCGATCACGGCACGCTACAGCCGTGGCGCTTTACGGTTATTGAAAAAACGGGCCGCGAGCGTTTCAGCCAGCTTCTGGAAAGCGCCGCGCGTCAGGATCAGATGGACGAAAAGGCCATTGAAAAAGCCAGACAGTCGCCATTTCGTGCGCCGATGATTATTACCGTGGTGGCTCATTGCCAGGAAAATCATAAGGTACCGCGCTGGGAACAGGTTGTGTCCGCAGGCTGCGCAGTGATGGCGATGCAGATGGCCGCTCTGGCCCAGGGCTTTAACGGTATCTGGCGCAGCGGTGCCTGGACGGAGCATTCTGCCGTGCGGGAAGCCTTTCACTGCCGGGAGCAGGATGCCATAGTGGGGTTTCTCTATCTCGGTACGCCGCAGCTGAAGTCGCACACTACGGTACTCCCGCCCGACACCACGCCTTTTGTCCGTTATTTTTAGCCGACGCCAGCTTCACAGGAGTAAGAGAAAGCGTGCCGCGCCGCAAATATGCCGCGATAATGAGCGAACGGAAAGGAAAAAAAGAACGCGCTCTTACTCCTGCTTGTCCAAAACGCTACCATGATGGCAGAACCAGCCTGTCTGCCTTTTGCAGACGATAGCTCTCCTTCCTGACCGACCGGGTCAGGGAGCGGACTTTACAGGCCAATGTTAGCTGAGCAGGAAGTGACTCCCGGATGCGTTTGTTTATTGCAGAAAAACCTAGCCTGGCCCGCGCTATCGCGGACGTTCTACCGAAACCGCACCGGCGGGGAGACGGTTATATAGCCTGTGGCACCGACCACATGGTGACCTGGTGCGTTGGCCACCTTCTGGAACAGGCCCAGCCAGACAGCTATAACAGCCGCTATGCGCGCTGGGCGCTGGCGGATCTGCCGATAGTGCCGGAAAAGTGGCGGCTGCAGCCCCGGCCTTCGGTGGCTAAGCAGCTGAACGTGATTAAAACACTGCTGGGGCAGGCGACGGAAGTCATCCATGCCGGAGATCCGGATCGCGAAGGGCAGCTGCTGGTGGATGAGGTGCTGGATTACCTCGATTTGCCTGCCGCGAAGCGGGAAAAAGTCCAGCGCTGCCTGATTAACGATCTCAATCCCCAGGCGGTGGAGCGGGCGGTGGGCCGGCTGCGTGAAAACCGCGAGTTTATCCCCCTGTGCGTGTCGGCGCTGGCGCGAGCCCGTGCCGACTGGCTTTACGGCATCAATATGACCCGCGCCTATACGCTGCTGGGCCGCAATGCCGGCTATGACGGCGTACTGTCGGTGGGCAGGGTGCAGACGCCGGTACTGGGCATGGTGGTGCGACGTGATGAAGAGATCGAAAACTTTATCCCCAAAGACTTCTTTGAGGTTAAAGCGCATATTGTCACGCCGCAGCAGGAGCGTTTTGTGGCCCAGTGGCAGCCCAGCGACTCCTGCGAGCCCTATCAGGATGAAGAGGGGCGTCTGCTGCATCGTCCGCTGGCTGAGCATGTGGTGGCGCGTATTGGCGGTCAGCCTGCCATTGTTACCAGCTACAATGACAAACGTGAGAATGAGACGGCGCCGCTGCCATTTTCGCTCTCCAGCCTGCAAATAGAAGCGGCTAAGCGCTTTGGGCTTAGTGCGCAGACCGTGCTGGATACCTGCCAGAAACTGTATGAAACGCATAAGCTTATCACCTATCCGCGCTCCGACAGTCGCTATCTGCCGGAAGAACATTTTGCCGGTCGCCATGCGGTACTGAACGCCATCAACGCCCATCAGCCCGATCTGACGCCGCCGGGGGATTTCAATGTCGATCGCAAAAACCGCTGCTGGGATGACAAAAAAGTGGATGCGCACCACGCCATTGTGCCGACGGCCCGCAGTAACAGCATCCGGCTTACTGAAAATGAAAATAGTATTTACCGCCTTATCGCTACGCAGTATCTGATGCAGTTCTGTCCGGATGCGGTCTATCGTAAATGCGTGATTGAAACAGAAATAGCCGGCGGTAAGTTTGTCGCGAAAGCCCGCTTTCTGGCGGAAGCGGGCTGGCGTGCGCTGCTCGGCAGCAAAGAGCGTGATGAAGAAAACGACGGGACGCCGCTGCCGGTGGTGGCCAAAGGGGATGAGCTCCTGTGCGAACGCGGCGAAGTGGTCGAGAAGCAAACCCAGCCTCCCAGACCCTTCACCGATGCCACTATTCTTTCCGCCATGACCGGCATCGCCCGCTTTGTGCAGGATAAAGCATTAAAGAAAGTCCTCCGTGCGACCGATGGTTTAGGAACAGAGGCAACGCGCGCCGGGATCATTGAATTGTTATTTAAGCGCGCCTTTTTAATTAAAAAAGGGCGCTATATTCATGCCACTCCCGCCGGGCGGGCGCTGATACATTCGCTGCCCGAAATGGCGGCGCGTCCCGATATGACCGCCCACTGGGAGTCCACGCTGACCAAAATCAGTGAAAAGCAGTGTCGCTATCAGGATTTTATGATGCCGCTGGTAGAAACATTGCATACTCTGATAGACCAGGCGAGGCAGCAGCCTGCCGCGCACGCGTTCCGTGGTCTTCCCGCAGCGGCTCAGGGTAAAAAACCGAAACCGCGACGCAGGGCGTCAAAGGCAAAGGAAACTGAGTGATGAAAAGAACGTCAATAGGGGTGTTGATCGTTGCCTCGCTTTTAAACGGCCAGGCACTGGCGGAGGGGCAATCTCTGCATGTTGGCAGCAATACGCAGAGCACCGTGCAAACGCAGCACTCTTCCGGTGGTCACTATCAGCGTGACCGCGATCGCGGTCAGGGCCACGGCGGCGGATATGACAACGTCCCTGACGCGGGCAATGATGGCTATAATGCGGACGTTGTGGTCGATTTGCCTCCTGAAGCCTGGAATAAAGGTGGCAGCGGCAATCAGAAGCCCTGCCTGCGCTGTTGTACCTATGAAAACCGCAGCTATACGGAAGGGTCGGTGGTGAAGATGGAGGGCGTGCTGCTGCAGTGCCGTCGTGATGAACAATCCATTGGCACAAACAATCTGATCTGGCAAATAGTTAAGTAAGACAGAGAGTCAGGCTAAAGCCTGACTCTGTTCATTTTCGGGCGTCGCACTCAGAGACTAAATTCTGCCCAGACGGGGGCGTGATCGGACGGTTTTTCCATGCTGCGAATTTCATAATCGATCCCCGTTGCGACACAGCGCTCTGCGAGCGGCTGGCTGGCCAGCAGCAAATCAATCCGCAGGCCACGGTTATCGTCGAAGCCCTTCGAGCGATAGTCAAACCAGGAAAAACGGTCGTTCACGTCGCTATTCTGCGCGCGCCAGGTATCCACCAGGCCCCAGCTGAGCAGGCGATCCATCCATTCCCGCTCCTCCGGCAAAAACGAACACTTTCCGGTGCGCAGCCAGCGCTTACGGCTCTCTTCACCGATGCCGATATCTGAGTCGGTTGAGCTGATATTCATATCGCCCATAATCAGCACCGGGTTATCCGCTTTCTGCTCCTGCTCAAGGTAATTTTGTAAATCGCGATAAAACTTCTCTTTGGCGGGGAACTTGGTCGGGTGATCCCGGCTCTCGCCCTGCGGAAAGTAGCCATTAATTACCGTGATATCGCCAATCGGGCTGGCGATATCCGCCATAATCAGACGACGCTGCGCATCTTCGTCATCGCCGGGAAAGCCGCGGCGCACCATAACAGGCTGGGTTTTGGTGAGCAAAGCCACGCCGTAATGACCTTTCTGTCCGTGATAGAAAACGTTGTAGCCCAGTTTCGCCACCGATTCGAGCGGAAACATATCATCATGAACCTTCGTTTCCTGCAGGCCGATAACGTCCGGCTGGTGCAGATCGATAATCGCTTCAAGCTGATGGGGGCGGGCGCGCAGCCCGTTGATATTAAAAGAAAGAAATTTCATTGCGCAGGCCATTTCAGATAGATAATTTAGCGCGGATGGTAGCAGAGTTTACCCCTGAAAGTCATCTTCCCCTCTTTCACCGCGAACAGGTGCTTCTCAGGTTGCGCAGCAGGAAGAGGGCAGGACGTGAGGTTATCAATAATGGATAGGAGGTATTGAAGTAGACACCGTGCGGGAAGGATTCACGTCGCTGCGCGCCGTGCCCTGCGGGTCAAACCTTCGAAGTCGAAGCTTCTCATCCTTCCCCGTGGGGAATATGACAAAGTGTGGTTTTCTTGAGGTTTGGAGTAGAACTGAAATGATGGGTTGCTGAAGTTGGCACCGTGCGGGAAGGATTCACGTCGCTGCGCGCCGTGCCCTGCGGGTCAAACCTTCGGGGTCGAAGCTTCTCATCCTTCCCCGTGGGGAATATGACAAAGTGTGGTTTTATTGAGGTTTGGAGTAGAACTGAAATGGTGTGTTGCTGAAGTTGGCACCGTGCGGGAAGGATTCACGTCGCTGCGCTCCGTGCCCTGCGGGTCAAACCTTCGGAGTCGAAGCTTCTCATCCTTCCCCGTGGGGAATATAACAGAGTGTGGTTTTATTGAGGTTTGGAGTAGAACTGAAATGGTGTGTTGCTGAAGTTGACACCGTGCGGGAAGGATTCACGTCGCTTTGCTCCGTGCCCTACGGGTCAAACCTTCGAAGTCGAAGCTTCTCGTCCTTCCCCGTGGGGAGTATGACAAAGTTTGCTTTTATTGAAGTTCGAAGGAAATCTGAAATGGTGGTGGGGGAAGGATTCGAACCTTCGAAGTCGATGACGGCAGATTTACAGTCTGCTCCCTTTGGCCGCTCGGGAACCCCACCAGGGGAAGCGTACTACTTGAATAATGGTGGTGCTGAAGTAGGCACCGTGCAGGAAGGATTCACGTCGCTATGCTCCGTGCCCTGCGGGTCAAACCTTCGGGGTCGAAGCTTCTCGTCCTTCCCCATGGGGAATTTGAAAAATTGTGCCCCAACGCCGGACAAACCGAAGTCTGTAATGGTGGTGCCTGAAAGCAACACCGTGCAGGAAGGATTCACGTCGCTATGCTCCGTGCCCTGCGGGTCAAACCTTCGGGGTCGAAGCTTCTCGTCCTTCCCCGTGGGGAATTTGAAAAATTGTGCCTCAACGCCGGACAAACCGAAGTCTGTAATGGTGGTGCCTGAGAGCGACACCGTGCAGGAAGGATTCACGTCGCTACGCGCCGTGCCCTGCGGGTCAAACCTTCGAGGTCGAAGCTTCTCGTCCTTCCCCGTGGGGAATTTGAAAAATTGTGCCTCAACGCCGGACAAACCGAAGTCTGTAATGGTGGTGGGGGAAGGATTCGAACCTTCGAAGTCGATGACGGCAGATTTACAGTCTGCTCCCTTTGGCCGCTCGGGAACCCCACCACTACTGGCCTTGCTCTGTGCTGTTAAGCGGGGCGCATCATACCAAATCGAGTGAGGCTGTAAAGCCCGCGCTGGCTATAAATCAATTGTTTGCCGGTTTTTTGCGCGGACTGCTGGTTTGACAGCCAAACCAGCAGAGTGCATCTTCAGAGAATAATAGTGCGGTTGCCATAAACGAATACGCGCTGCGCCAGCACCTTGTAAAGCGCGCGGCTCAACGCATTTTTCTCAACGTCCCGGCCCGCCCGCATCATATCTTCTGCGGTGTAGGTATGATCGACATGAATAACATCCTGCATAATGATAGGACCTTCATCCAGATTATCATTCACGTAGTGCGCAGTGGCGCCAATAATCTTCACGCCACGCTCATAGGCCTGATGATAAGGACGCGCGCCGATAAATGCAGGCAGGAACGAGTGGTGGATATTGATTATCTGGTTCGGGTAACGCTGCACGAAAGCGGGCGTCAGAACACGCATATATTTGGCCAGCACCACATAATCTGGTTGAAAACGGTCAATTTCTGCAGCCATATTATTATCATGCTCTTCGCGTGTCAGGCCTTCGTGGCTGACCAGGATGAACGGAATATCAAAGCGTTCAACCAGCGTACGCAGCGTTTCATGGTTGCCAATCACCGCCGCAATCTCAACGTCCAGGCCGCCATAAGCGCTTTTCATCAGCAGGTCGCCAAGGCAGTGCGCCTCTTTCGTTACCAGGATCACAATGCGGCGGCGTCCTGCGGAATTCAGTTCGCGCACGGAACCTGCCGGCAGCGCGCTGTCCAGGTCCGCCAGCAGCGTCGTATCGTTAAAAATTCCTTCCAGTTCGGTACGCATAAAAAAACGCCCGGTGCGATGATCGACAAATTCATTGTTCTGCACGATGTTAAGTTCGTGCTTGTAACAAATATTGGTGATTTTGGCGATCAGCCCTTTAGCGTCCGGGCAGATAGTTCTTAATACTTTTCTTTGCGAGGTTTGCGCTTGCATTGCAATGGTAATCCTGTTGAAGCCATCGATAGGGTAATAAGGGTCGTTACTGACCACAGCATTTCTTAAATTTTTTGCCGGAGCCGCAGGGACACCGATCGTTACGCCCTGTCTCGGGGTAGATTCCGTCAATATAATACCAGCGTTGCTCCTCGCGAAGAAAGCGGGAACGTTCGTGAATAAACCCCTCCCGCCCATTTTCAGCGAAACGCGCAAAAAATGTCACGAATCCTTCAGGCTTAATCTCTGGCGTTTCAGTCTCAATTATTTGTAGACTTAACCAGCTGGTTGAAGAGAAGCTTTCAATAAGACTGTCCCGGAAGCGTTCTGCCTGGCAGGAAGGATGCCAGGTGCCGATCAGGTAATCAGCATCCTGCTTTGCATAACCGCAATAGCGAGAACGCATCAGCGCTTCCGGTGTATCAGGAATCGCCTCTCCCTTTAGGTAGGGGTGGCAACATAGGCTATACTGCAGTCCGCTACAGCAGGGGCAAGGGTCAGACACGATGGCTCCGGAAGGTATAAAAAGACGGATAAAGTAGTTGGGCATCATGGTAACCGAGCGGCCGGAATGATGCCATTTGAAAGTTTTAAGCATGCCAGAGGTGGAATGAGACAAGTTAAAATTGGACTGGCACTAGGATCGGGTGCAGCAAAAGGATGGGCGCATATTGGCGTGATAGATGCGCTTGAGCGGGCAGGCATTAAGGTGGATGTTGTGGCAGGTTGTTCCGTTGGCGCACTGGTTGGTGCCGCCTACGCCAGCGATCGCCTGCCGCTGATGGAAAGCTGGGTGCGCTCTTTTGGCTACTGGGATGTCATTCGCCTGATGGACTTTTCATGGCGGCGCGGCGGACTGCTGCGGGGTGAGCGGGTTTTTAATCATATCCGTCGCCTGGTCACTCATGAACGCATCGAACAGTGCACTTTACCTTTTGGCGCCGTGGCGACGAACCTCAGTACCGGCCGGGAGCTTTGGCTCACCGACGGCGATCTTCACCAGGCCATACGCGCCTCATGCAGTATGCCCGGCCTGCTGGCCCCGGTAGCCTGGAACGGTTACTGGCTGGTGGACGGTGCAGTCGTCAATCCTGTTCCTGTCTCTCTTACCCGTGCGCTCGGCGCCGATATCGTTATCGCCGTCGATCTTCAGCATGATGCACACCTCATGCAGCAGGATCTTTTCTCCATCACCTCCGATAGCGAAGAGCCAGCCCCAGCCGAAGTCGTGACCAGCTGGGGAGGGCGGATTCGTAACAGTCTTGCCCGGGTGGCGCAGCGAAAGATCAATCAGAGCCCCGGCGCGATGGAAATCATGACCACCTCTATTCAGGTGCTTGAAAATCGTCTCAAGCGTAATCGCATGGCTGGCGATCCGCCAGACGTATTGATTCAGCCCTTCTGCCCGCAGATCTCAACTCTGGATTTCCATCGCGCGGAAGAGGCGATTGAAGCGGGACGGCTTGCCGTTGAGAAAAAAATGGATGAATTGCTGCCACTGGCAGGCCATAAGCCTTTGCCGGGAAGAGAAAAATGAGACTTAAGGCAATTCTGACAGGCACGATTGAGGTTTATAGGCCACTATTGTGTAATCTGATGTACAAGGGGGGATAATGGACAAGCCATTAAGCGGGAAACAGATTCTGATCGTTGAAGACGAAGTCGTTTTCCGCTCATTGCTGGATAATTTCCTTAGCGCGCTCGGCGCGACCATTACTCTGGCGGATGATGGCATTCAGGCTCTGGAAAGATTAACGCATCTTACCCCCGAACTGATCATTTGCGATCTCGCCATGCCCAGAATGAATGGGTTAAAGCTGGTTGAGCATCTCCGCAGTAAGGGCAGTGATATTCCTGTTCTGGTTATTTCCGCTACCGAAAATATGGCCGATATTGCGCAGGTACTGCGCCTGGGCGTTCAGGATGTGCTGCTGAAGCCGCTCAAAGATTTGGGACGCCTGCGTGAAGCGGTCTACGAATGCCTCTATCCTTCCATGTTTACTTCTAAAGTCGAAGAAGATGAGCAACTCTTCCAGGACTGGGATGCGCTGGTACGCGATCCTCAGGCAGCCGCAAAACTGCTTAAGCAACTTCAGCCACCCGTACAGCAGGTTATCGCTAATTGCCGGATAAACTATCGTCAGTTGACCACCGCCGAGCAACCCGGTCTGGTGCTGGATGTGGCAGCCCTTTCTGAGAAAGATCTCGCTTTTTACTGCCTTGATGTTACCCGCGCTGGCGATAATGGCGTCCTGGCGGCGCTTCTGCTTCGCGCATTATTTAATGGTCTGCTACAGGATCAATTGTCTGGTCAGGCTCAGCGGCTGCCGGAATTAAATGGTTTGCTTAAACAGGTTAATCTTCTTTTACGTCAGGCTAATCTGAAGGGACAGTTTCCTTTATTGGTCGGTTACTATCATCAGGGATTAAAAAATCTGATTCTTGTTTCCGCTGGCTTAAATGCCACGCTTAACGTCAATACCCATCAAATACAGCTCAGTAATGGCGTGCCGCTTGGCACCCTCGGCAGTACGCATCTTAATCAAATAAGCCAGCGTTGCGACGCCTGGCAATGTCAGGTGTGGGGTGCTGGCGGCAGGCTGCGCCTGATGTTGTCCACAGATTAACCGAACCGCGCTTTTTTTATAACGACACCCCGCAGACAGGGCCAGAGTTAGGCTTTACACTTGGGTAATAGTCTTAAATTATACTGAAATGATTCAACCAGGATAATTCCGTCCGGGTTGAACTGGTATACTCACTTCGTTTTTTAATCGACATATCAAGTAATAACTTGAACGGCCTAAAGAGAGGTACTTTGATGTCTACCTATAAGTCCAAAGTAAAAAAAGCGGTAATCCCTGTAGCTGGCCTGGGCACGCGTATGCTGCCAGCAACGAAAGCGATTCCAAAAGAGATGTTGCCGCTGGTTGATAAGCCGTTAATTCAGTATGTCGTTAACGAGTGTATCGCCGCAGGCATTAACGAGATTGTGCTGGTAACGCACTCCTCTAAAAACGCCATTGAAAACCACTTCGATACCAGCTTTGAACTGGAATCTATGCTGGAGAAACGCGTTAAGCGTCAGCTGCTGGAAGAGATCCAGTCTATCTGTCCTCCACACGTCACCATCATGCAGGTCCGTCAGGGTCTGGCAAAAGGCCTGGGCCACGCCGTTATGTGTGCTTACCCGGTTGTTGGTAACGAGCCTTTCGCCGTTATCCTGCCAGACGTTATCATCGATGAATATGAATCAAACCTGGCGAAAGATAACCTTGCCGATATGATGCGTCGCTTCGATGAAACCGGCCACAGCCAGATTATGGTTGAGCCAGTAGCCGACGTGACCGCTTATGGCGT
The DNA here is from genome assembly GCA_050410775.1 of Pantoea sp. FN060301. GTDB lineage: Bacteria > Pseudomonadota > Gammaproteobacteria > Enterobacterales > Enterobacteriaceae > Erwinia. The sequence continues at coordinate 2,198,960 of CP191229.1, read as the reverse complement.
GGTAGATTGCCAGGGCGCAGAACTGAACGCGGGTGAAAGTGCGCCAATGGTAGGCGTAGTTGAGAAGCCTAAAGCAGACAAAGCGCCTTCTAACCTGGCAGTAGTAGGACGTTACGTTCTCTCTGCAGATATCTGGCCTCTGCTGGCAAAAACCCCTCCGGGCGCTGGCGATGAAATCCAGCTGACTGACTCTATCGCGATGCTGATGGATAAAGAAACCGTAGAAGCTTACCACCTGAAAGGCATCAGCCACGACTGCGGTAATAAACTGGGCTATATGCAGGCTTTCGTTGAGTACGGTGTACGTCACGAATCGCTGGGCAGCGACTTTAAAGAGTGGCTCGAAAGCACTGTTGGTACGAGTAAGTAAGTTTAATTTCTAACCGGGACAACTCAATGAAAGTCACCGTATTTGGTATCGGCTATGTGGGTCTGGTACAAGCGGCTGTTTTAGCCGAAGTCGGACATGACGTTCTTTGCATCGATGTCGACGAAAATAAAGTCGAGAATCTGAAGAAAGGGATCATTCCAATTTTTGAACCGGGCCTGACGCCGCTGGTGATGCAGAATTATGAGGCCGGGCGCCTGAAATTTTCCACCGTAGCGGAAGATGGCGTCAACCACGGCACCATGCAGTTTATCGCTGTAGGAACGCCGCCGGATGAAGACGGCTCTGCGGATCTGAAATATGTTACCGCCGTTGCCCGTACTATTGCACAGCACATGAATGAACATAAAGTGGTGATCGATAAATCCACTGTTCCAGTCGGCACCGCCGATCGTGTCCGTGCCGTAATGGAAGAGACGCTGAAGGCGCGCGGCGCTGAAATCGCTTTTGACGTGGTTTCTAACCCGGAATTCCTTAAGGAAGGTGCGGCGGTCAGCGACTGTATGCGTCCTGAACGTATTGTGGTTGGTACCGATAATGATGACGTGGTTGAGCTGCTGCGCGAGCTTTATGAGCCGTTCAACCGCAATCACGACCGCATGATCCTGATGGATATCCGTAGCGCGGAGCTGACCAAGTATGCGGCAAACTGCATGCTGGCAACGAAAATCAGCTTTATGAATGAGATCTCTAACCTGGCTGAGCGTCTGGGTGCAGATGTTGAGAAGGTACGTCAGGGCATCGGTTCTGATTCTCGTATCGGCTACTCATTTATCTATCCAGGCTGCGGCTATGGCGGTTCCTGCTTCCCGAAAGATGTTCAGGCGCTGATCCGCACAGCGGAACAGATTGGCTACAAGCCACGTCTGTTACAGGCTGTGGAAGATGTCAATGACTCACAGAAAACCAAACTGCCTGACTTTATCAAGCGTCATTTTGGCGACGATCTTAAAGGCAAAACCTTTGCGCTGTGGGGACTTTCATTTAAGCCGAACACGGATGACATGCGCGAAGCATCCAGCCGCGTGCTGATGGAATCCCTCTGGCAGGCTGGCGCTTCCGTTCAGGCTTTCGATCCGGAAGCGATGGATGAAGCGCAGCGCATCTATGGTCACCGCAGCGATCTTAAGCTGATGGGCACCAAAGAGGCGGCACTGCAGGGCGCAGATGGCCTGGTCATCTGTACTGAATGGCAGAATTTCCGCGCACCGGACTTTGACGTCATTAAAAATGCTCTGAAAGAACCCGTGATTTTTGATGGTCGTAACCTGTATGATCCAGAAAGAGTCAGCAAACGCGGTTTTGTTTATTATGCAATCGGCCGCGGAGCTTCTATAAAATTGCATAATTAACGAGGGCAGTATGAAATATCTGGTTACCGGCGCAGCAGGATTTATCGGGTTTCACGTAACGGAACGCCTGCTGGCTGCCGGTCACCAGGTTGTCGGTATCGACAACCTGAATGATTATTACGATGTTAACCTCAAAATGGCCCGCCTGGCGCTTATTGAGTCCCATTCAGCGTTTCAGTTTACCAGAATCGATCTTGCCGACCGTGAAGGTATTGCCCATCTTTTCCGTGAACAGGGATTTGACCGGGTTATTCACCTTGGTGCTCAGGCAGGCGTGCGCTATTCGCTGGAGAATCCTTTAGCCTATGCGGATGCCAACCTGATTGGGCATCTGAATATCCTTGAAGGGTGCCGGCATAATCATATTGGTCACCTGCTCTACGCCTCCTCCAGTTCGGTATATGGCCTCAACCGTAAAATGCCGTTCTCCACGGAGGACTCTGTGGATCATCCGGTTTCTCTTTATGCCGCCACAAAGAAAGCCAATGAGCTGATGTCCCATACTTATTCTCACCTTTATGGTATTCCCACTACCGGCCTGCGCTTCTTTACCGTTTATGGTCCCTGGGGAAGGCCGGATATGGCGCTGTTTAAATTCACTAAGGCGATTATCGCCGGCGAGAAAATAGACGTTTATAACCAAGGTCAGATGCGCCGCGATTTTACTTATATTGACGATATCGCCGAGGCTATTCTCCGTCTTCAGGATGTGATCCCACAGCCGGACGCAGAATGGACGGTTGAACAGGGCAGCCCGGCCACCAGCTCTGCGCCTTATCGTGTTTATAATATCGGCAACAGTCAGCCGGTGACGCTGATGCGCTATATTGAGGCGCTGGAAAACGCGCTGGGAATGAAAGCCGATAAAAATATGCTGCCAATGCAGCCGGGCGACGTACTTGAAACCAGTGCTGATACCACGGCGCTCTATAAGGCAACAGGATTTAAGCCGCAGACGGGAGTGGAAGAGGGTATCGCTAACTTCGTCGGCTGGTATCGCGAATTCTATCAGGTCTGAGCCGCTGAGCGGATAAACGAGAGAAAGGGAAGCCGCTGTGCTTCCTTTTTTAATTCACCACTTTCCTGGACGGGATAAATAAAAAACCCCACTACAGGAATGGGGAATTTTCTGAAGCACTGAACTGCAGTTACAGCAGGAAATCGTCCAGCTGCTTACCTTCTTCTTCAATGGCTTTCTTGATCACCGCTGGCGTACGGCCCTGACCGGTCCAGGTTCTGGCTTCGCCGTTTTCGTCGGTATATTTATATTTGGCCGGACGTGCAGCGCGCTTGGTTTTACCCGGTGCTTTAGCGGCGGCAAGCGTGGACAGCAGTTCGTTAGGATCGATGCCATCGGCAATCAGCATTTCGCGATATTGCTGTAATTTACGGACGCGCTCTTCGTTCTCTGCCTGTGCGTGGCTCTCTTCTTCACGACGTTCATTAACCACAACTTCCAGCTTTTCCAGCATCTCTTCCAGCGTTTCCAGAGTACACTCTCTGGCCTGTGCACGCAGGGTACGGATGTTGTTCAAAATTTTAAGTGCTTCGCTCATTATCTAAATCTCAAAATTATAAAAGTGGGGGGATGTTCTGCCTGATAATAATAGGGTGCGGGAATAAGAACTGCAATAGGTAATTTTAAAAGATCAATTGCATTATCCTGATAACAGCGCCACTTCGCACTTATTAACGGAACGATTCTCAGGATTCTGCAGGAATATGCTCTATTACCGTAAAGCGTAATGCATTAGCAATCCGTGTAAAAATGAGAAAATTAGGACTGAAAAAGCGCGCGTTCTCATTTCATTAACACAGACTAACCTCCAGAAAATCCACCGGATATTAGGCGCCCCGGCGCATCTTTTTGTATCATAAAATGCGAAACCAGCAACAGTTATAATGCAATCTGTTGTAAAAGCAAAAAACAGCTTAGTAATGCCCGGTAACGGCGGCCGAACATTTGCATGACGTCACCCTCATCTGACAGGTCTGTTGTGATACACTCCGGAAAATCCTGTTGCAAACTTATACCCGGAGTTGATGCTGATGGCTCAGCTGTATTTCTATTATTCGGCAATGAATGCCGGAAAATCCACCGCTTTGTTGCAGTCTTCTTATAACTATCAGGAGCGCGGAATGCGCACGCTGGTCTTCACCGCCGAGATAGATAACCGTTTTGGCACGGGTAAAGTCAGCTCGCGGATTGGACTTTCATCTCCAGCAAAATTGTATAATAACGAGAGTTCACTGTTTAATGAGATAAGCTCGGAACATCAGCTGGAACCGGTACACTGTGTGCTGGTTGATGAATGTCAGTTCCTGACACGGGAGCAGGTTAAAGCATTATCTGACGTTGTGGATTTCCTTGATATCCCGGTGCTTTGCTATGGGTTACGCACTGATTTCCAGGGCGAGTTATTTAGTGGGAGTCACTATTTACTGGCCTGGGCGGATAAGCTGGTGGAATTAAAAACCGTGTGCCACTGCGGCCGGAAAGCGGGAATGGTATTGAGGCTGGACAGTAACGGCGCGCCTTTCAAAGAGGGCGAACAGGTAGTGATAGGCGGGAATGAACGCTACGTCTCCGTTTGCCGTAAGCATTACAAAGAAGCATTAGAACAGGGATCGTTACGGGCCATTCATGGCGAGCATGGGCTTAATGAGTGAGAATGTCAGCCAGGCTCCGCAATGAACGCACCGCCTGCTTTTTATACGACGGTTCATAAGATTTTTTAAATATTCCGCCATAAAAAAACCCGCCTTCCGGCGGGTTTTTATTTGCTTCAGTTTACTTCTTTACTTTCTTTTCTGTTTTTTTTACTTCCACCGGCTGAGCGGCAATCGCTTCGGCAACGTTGGCAAAGGGTTCTGTAAATTCACGTCCGTAGAAGCTGTCCAGCATAATCTGTTTCAGCTCTGCAATTAGCGGGTAGCGAGGGTTCGCACCGGTACACTGATCGTCAAACGCATCATCGGCCAGCTTGTCCACTTTCGCCAGGAAGTCCGCTTCCTGCACGCCTGCTTCGCGGATAGATTTTGGAATACCCAGCTCAGTTTTCATTTCCTCAAGCCATGCCAGCAGCTTCTCAATTTTCTGCGCGGTACGGTCGCCAGGCGCGCTCAGGCGCAGATGGTCTGCCACTTCAGCGTAGCGGCGACGGGCCTGTGGGCGGTCGTACTGGCTGAAAGCGGTCTGCTTGGTCGGGTTGTCGTTCGCGTTATAGCGAATGACGTTGCTGATCAGCAGGGCGTTGGCGAGGCCGTGAGGAATATGGAACTCTGAACCCAGCTTGTGCGCCATTGAGTGACAGACGCCCAGGAAGGCGTTGGCAAACGCAATACCGGCGATGGTGGCTGCATTGTGGACGCGCTCACGGGCAACCGGGTTTTTCGCCCCTTCGTGGTAGCTCGCCGGCAGGTTTTCCTGCAGCAGTTTCAGCGCCTGAAGCGCCTGGCCGTCGGAATACTCATTCGCCAGAACGGAGACGTAAGCTTCCAGCGCGTGGGTTACCGCATCAAGGCCACCAAAAGCACAGAGTGACTTCGGCATATTCATCACCAGGTTGGCGTCCACGATAGCCATATCCGGCGTCAGCGCATAGTCAGCCAGCGGATATTTCTGACCGGTGGCATCATCGGTTACCACCGCGAAAGGCGTGACTTCAGAGCCGGTGCCGGAGGTGGTGGTGATAGCGATCATTTTCGCCTTCACGCCCATTTTCGGGAATTTATAGATGCGTTTACGGATGTCCATAAAGCGCAGCGCCAGCTCTTCGAAGTGGGTTTCTGGATGTTCATACATCACCCACATAATTTTGGCCGCATCCATTGGGGAGCCGCCGCCAAGCGCGATAATGACATCCGGTTTAAAGGAGTTCATCTGCTCGGCACCTTTGCGCACAATGCTCAGCGTTGGGTCAGCCTCCACCTCAAAGAACACTTCCGTTTCGATACCGTGTGATTTCAGTACCGAAACAATCTGATCGGCGTAGCCGTTATTGAACAGGAACCGGTCGGTCACGATAAAGGCGCGTTTCGCACCATCGGTAGCCACTTCTTCCATGGCAATTGGCAGCGAGCCGCGGCGGAAGTAAATAGACTTTGGAAGTTTATGCCACAACATATTTTCTGCTCGCTTGGCCACTGTTTTCTTATTGATCAGGTGCTTAGGTCCGACGTTTTCAGAAATGGAGTTACCACCCCATGAACCACAGCCCAGCGTCAGTGAAGGCGCCAGTTTAAAGTTGTAGAGATCGCCGATCCCGCCCTGAGATGCCGGTGTGTTGATCAGAATACGTGCGGTTTTCATCTTGTCGCCAAAATAGTTCACGCGCTCGCGTTCATTATCCTGGTCAGTATAAAGACAAGAGGTATGACCGATACCGCCCATCGCGACCAGTTTTTCAGCTTTGCTGACGGCATCCTCAAAGTCTTTCGCACGGTACATGGCGAGCGTAGGGGAGAGTTTCTCGTGGGCGAAAGGTTCAGTTTCATCCACCACTTTTACTTCGCCAATCAAAATTTTGGTATTGCCGGGGACGTTAATACCCGCCATCTCAGCAATCTTCACCGCTGGCTGACCGACGATAGCGGCATTAAGCCCGCCGTTTTTAAGAATGATATTCTGAACGGCTTTAAGCTCCTCGCCCTGCAACATATAACCGCCGTGGCTGGCAAAGCGTTCACGGACTGCATCATAGGCGGAATCCACGACAATCACGGACTGTTCAGAGGCGCAGATAACGCCATTATCAAAGGTTTTGGACATCAGAATAGAGGCAACGGCGCGCTTGATATCGGCAGTTTCATCAATAACAACCGGCGTATTACCCGCGCCCACGCCGATAGCAGGTTTACCTGAGCTGTAGGCTGCTTTAACCATGCCCGGTCCGCCTGTCGCCAGGATCAAATTGATGTCCGGATGGTGCATCAGTTGATTAGAAAGTTCGACTGAAGGGACGTCAATCCAGCCAATAATATCTTTTGGCGCGCCCGCCGCGATCGCGGCCTGAAGCACGATGTCAGCCGCCTTATTGGTCGCATCTTTCGCGCGAGGATGCGGCGAAAAGATAATACCGTTGCGGGTTTTCAGGCTGATAAGCGCTTTGAAGATGGCGGTAGAAGTGGGGTTAGTGGTAGGTACGATGCCGCAAATCAGGCCGGTCGGTTCGGCGATAGTGATGGTGCCGAAAGTATCATCGGTATCGAGGATACCGCAGGTTTTTTCATCTTTATAAGCGTTGTAAATATATTCAGAAGCGAAGTGGTTTTTAATTACCTTATCTTCGACAATACCCATACCTGACTCAGCAACGGCCATTTTAGCCAGCGGGATACGGGCATCAGCGGCGGCGAGAGCCGCAGCGCGGAAAATTTTGTCAACCTGTTCTTGAGTGAAATTGGCGTATTCTCGCTGGGCTTGTTTTACACGTTCAACCAGTGCGTTGAGTTCAGCAACATTTGTAACGGCCATAATACTCTCCTGATGGAAGTTAAACTCTATTAGTAAACAAGTCTGAACCTATGAGTATAGCCACGCGATGTTATGCTGTAGTTAAATCGCTGTGACAGTCCACCGGGTTACGAACTTGCGTTACAGGTTTACTGAAAGAGTCTTCGCGTTACTCCCGCTGGAGGGAGTGAGCAACGACTTCACACTTCCTTTTGATGACGTAAGCTTACCCACAATGAGGTAAGGAATAATTGATTAAGATCAACTTTTACCCAAGCTGACACCTTTCAGCCGCACGTTTTGCGCGCTTTCTGACAATTTATGAAAACCGGAAAGGGCCGGAGGCATGGCGTGTGAGCCAAAGCTCACTCAGAAGAATTATTGTGGCGGATTATGCTGGAGACAGGACATAAAACCAGGCAAAAATCCGGCGGCTTACGATGGTAAGCGTAACGCTTTTGCATTAAATTAGCCGCCAGAAAACCAGCCCGCTCAGGAGCGCATTGTGAACCCGGCTATATTAGATCTTTCCGGATATATTAAATTTTTCGTCGGGCTTTTTGCCCTGGTGAATCCGGTAGGGATCATCCCCGTTTTTATCAGCATGACCAGCTACCAGGCGGCTGCAGCCCGTAATAAAACCAATATGACCGCCAACCTTTCCGTGGCGATTATTCTCTGGACATCACTTTTCCTGGGTGATGCGATTCTGCATATATTCGGCATCTCAATCGATTCCTTCCGCATTGCGGGTGGCATCCTGGTTGTGACCATTGCGATGTCGATGATCAGCGGCAAGCTGGGTGAGGACAAACAGAACAAACAGGAAAAGTCAGAAACGGCGATCCGTGAAAGCATTGGCGTGGTGCCGCTGGCGCTGCCGCTGATGGCCGGGCCTGGCGCAATCAGCTCAACGATTGTCTGGAGCACGCGCTACCATAGCTGGCTAAACCTGCTCGGTTTCAGCCTGGCCATTGCCCTGTTCGCTTTTTGCTGCTGGCTGCTCTTCCGGGCAGCCCCGCTGATGGTCAGAGTGTTAGGACAAACCGGCATTAACGTGATTACGCGAATTATGGGGTTACTGCTTATGGCACTGGGCATCGAATTTGTGGTGACCGGCATCAGGGCGCTCTTTCCCGGTCTGGTAAATTAATTCACCTCATATCACGCCTGAAATTATAAAAATAAGCGCAGATTCTGCGCTTTTTTTTTATCTGGCGTAAAGCGGCGCACCATTAAGATGCATCCGGAATCTTTTATGCATTGATTTGGTGCAATCATTCCGCAAACTTAAGAGGGCCACGACATTATTAATGTAATTACTGTAATTACGCTGGATTTCAATAACTAATCACGAAATGTTATTTTAATCACATTGTTGAAATAGGTCAGCTTGTGAAGTTTGCCGCAGAAGTGTTCAGCTGGAAAAGCGTTTATGGTGGATCATTCTGCACAACAAAAGTTAACGCCTATTTTGCCGGTTTTGTGAAGTCGATCGCTCTGCGGATTGTGTAATCTGTCGCCTTTTTGATGCTAATCAATTGAAAATCAGCAGGATGGCGATTAATTCGGCATGTTAAATAACGCTTCTGATTGTCAGCTGGTCGTGATAAAAGAGAATTAGTTAACATTTTTGATTCACCGCTTTGACGTAAAAAGCAGCAGTCTGATAACGTCTCGCTTTTCAGTGAAGAATTGGCACCGGATATGCAAAAGTGTCTCAGCTTTTACCGTTCCGGTTTCTTAATAAGGTTACTCACGCTTAATGAAACATAATACGCAGTGCTGTTTACGTCTCAGTAAAGTCGTTGTAGCTATTACAGGACTTGTGGCCAGTTATTCTTTTGCCGCCACGGTGCCAGAAGGCGTCAGCCTGGCCACCAGCCAGTCTATCGTCATCAATAACGGCAGCGAAGTTTCTTCTCTTGATCCACAGAAAATCGAAGGCGTTCCGGAATCCAATATTATCCTTAATCTGCTGGAAGGGCTGGTGACGACCGATAATAATGGTCGTCTGGTGCCCGGCGTCGCCGAAAGCTGGCGCAATCAGCAGGGGAAAATCTGGACCTTTACCCTGCGCGATAACGCAAAATGGAGCAACGGCGAACCCGTTACCGCCGGCGACTTTGTTTACAGCTGGCAGCGATTAGTTGATCCTGCAACCGCATCCCCTTACGCCAGCTATCTTCAGTATGCGCATGTTGAGAATATCGATGCCATCCTGGCGGGTAAGCTGCCGCCGTCGGCCCTGGGCGTGAAGGCGCTGGACGATCGCCACTTTCAGGTCACGCTCAGCCAGCCCGTTCCCTATTTTGCTGCGCTGGCGGCCCATACCTCGCTGAAGCCGGTTAATCGTCACGTCGTGGAAAAGTGGGGCGACCGTTGGACGCAGCCCGAGCATTATGTCGGCAACGGGGCATATACCCTCAGCGACTGGGTCATTAATGAGAAAATTGTCCTGCAGCGCAGCTCAAACTACTGGGATAACGAAAGTACTATCATCGATAAGGTCACTTTCCTGCCGATTACCTCTGAAGCCAGCGATGTTAACCGCTATCGCAGCGGCGAAATTGATATCACCAACAGCGCGCTGCCGCCGGAACGTTTTCCCACCCTGAAGAAAACGCTGGGTGACCAGGTACGTATCAGTCCGCTGCTCTGCACCTTTTACTATGAACTGAACAATAAACGTCCGCCCTTTAACGATCCGCGCGTGCGGACAGCGGTGAAGCTGACGCTGGATCGCGACATTATTACTGAGAAAGTGATGGGGCAGGGACAGATCCCCGCAGGTAACTTCACACCACCTTTTATTAATGGCGGAACTGCCACGCAGCCAGAATGGATGGCGCTGACGCAGCCTGAAAGAAATGACGTTGCCAGAAAGCTGCTGGAAGAAGCAGGCTACACGCGTGATAAACCGCTGCGTTTTACGCTTTTGTATAACACTTCTGACGTGAATAAAAAGCAGGCGATTGCCGCGGCCTCATTATGGAAATCGAACTTAGGGGCCAATGTCTCGCTGGATAATCAGGAGTGGAAAACAATGCTGGATACGCGTCGTCAGGGGGATTTCGACGTGGCCCGCGCCACCTGGTGCTCAGATTACAATGAGCCTTCAACGTTTCTGAACGCCATGTTGAGCACCTCCACTAACAATACCGCCTTTTATAAAAGCGCAAAATTCGACGCGCTGATGGCCCGTTCGCTGACGGTGCCCGATGCTGAGCGTGCGGCAGTTTACCAGCAGGCGGAGCAGCAGCTGGATAAGGACTCTGCCATCATACCGGTCTACTACCGCGTCAGCGCACGCCTGGTAAAACCCTGGGTTGGCGGCTTTACCGGCAAAGACCCTCAGGATTTGACCGATCTGAAATATTTCTATATCGAAAAGCATTAAGGCCGGAGCGGCTTAGCCGGCGACAGCAGTAAATAAGATAGGGTAAAACCACATTGACTCAGGGCGTCAACGTTCCGGCAAACTGAGGAAGAAACCCTGTAAAAGGGTGGCGCTAATGTCTGTGACCACATTGGCAATGATAAAACTGGAGTAGGTAAATAATGACCAACATCACGAAGAAGAGCCTGATCGCGCTCGGCGTTATGACCGCACTGGCGGGCAACCTGGCGGTAGCCGCTACGGTGCCGGCGGGCGTGGAACTGGCGGCCAAACAGGAGCTGGTAAAGGGTAACGGCGGTGAAGTTCAGTCGCTTGACCCGCATAAAATTGAAGGCGTGCCGGAATCCAACGTCAGCCGCGACCTGCTGGAAGGTCTGGTAATCAGCGATCTTCAGGGACATACCATCCCAGGCGTGGCAGAAAGCTGGGAAAATAAAGACGGTAAGGTCTGGACTTTCCACCTGCGTAAAAATGCCAAATGGTCAAACGGCGAGCCGGTTACCGCTCAGGATTTCGTTTACAGCTGGCAGCGTCTTGCCGACCCGAAAACCGCTTCTCCTTATGCCAGCTACCTGCAATACGGTCACCTGGAAAATGTTGATGACATTATCACCGGGAAAAAAAGCCCCGATCAGCTGGGCGTAAAGGCGATTGATGACCACACGCTGCAGGTCACGCTTAGCCAGTCCGTGCCTTATTTTTATAAGCTGCTGATTCATCCCTCTATGTCTCCGGTTTACAAACCGGCAATCGATAAAGCGGGCGATAAGTGGACGCAGCCCGCTAACTGGGTTGGCAACGGCGCCTTTAAATTACAGTCTCACATGATCAACGAACGCATTGTGCTGGTGCGTAACCCTGAATATTGGGATAACGCCAATACCAAGCTGGACAAGGTGACCTTCCTGCCAATCTCCTCTGAAGTGAGCGACGTTAACCGCTACTTCAGCAGCGACGGCAGCGATATGACCTACAACAATATGCCGATTGAGCTGTTTAAAAAGCTACAGCGTGAGAATCCGAAAGAGCTGCATGTTGACCCTTATCTCTGCACCTATTACTACGAGATCAACAACCAGAAGCCGCCTTTCAACGATCCGCGCGTCAGGGCTGCCCTGAAGCTGGGCATCGATCGTGACATCATCGTCAACAAGGTTCTGGCCCAGGGACAGATGCCGGCTTACAGCTATACCCCAACCGCCACCGACGGCGCCGATCTGATTAAGCCGGAGTGGTTCACCTGGTCGCAGGAGAAGCGTAACGAAGAAGCCAAAAAACTGCTGGCCGAAGCGGGTTACACCAAAGATAAGCCGCTGACTTTCCAGCTGCTCTATAACACCTCCGACCTGCATAAAAAGCTCGCCATCGCCGCCACGTCCATCTGGAAGAAAAACCTTGGGGTGGATATCAAGCTTAACAATCAGGAGTGGAAAACCTTCCTCGATACCCGTCATCAGGGTAACTTCGACGTAGCCCGTGCGGGCTGGTGCGCGGATTATAATGAGCCGACCTCATTCCTGAACACCATGCTCTCTGACAGCAGCAACAACACCTCTCACTATAAATCGGCCGAGTTCGATAAAGTGATGGCCGCAGCGGCAGGTGCTGGCGATGAGAAAGCACGTAGCGGCCTGTATGCCAAAGCTGAACAGATCCTGGATAAAGACTCGGTGATCGTCCCGCTCTATTATTACGTTAACACCCGTCTGGTGAAACCTTACGTCGGTGGCTACACCGGTAAAGATCCACTGGATAATGTCTACGACAAAAATCTCTACATCATCAAACATTAATGGCAAAAATGGGGGGAAGGGCAACCTTCCCCCAGCGTGTCTATTTTAAGCAGTGCTGAGGCACAAGCCAGCGGGTAAGGGCAATGTTAAAGTTTATTCTGCGTCGCGTTCTGGAAGCGATCCCGACGTTACTCATTCTGATCACCATCTCCTTCTTTATGATGCGTTTAGCACCGGGCAGTCCTTTTACCGGCGAGCGTACGCTGTCAGCAGAAGTAATGGCGAATATTGAAGCAAAATATCACCTGAACGATCCTATGTGGAAGCAGTACACCAATTATCTGGTGCAGCTTGCCCATGGCGACTTCGGGCCCTCTTTTAAATACAAAGACTATTCGGTCAACTATCTGGTGGGGCATGCCTTTCCGGTATCGGCCAAACTCGGCCTTGCGGCCTTTGTCCTTGCGGTTGTGCTGGGCGTAACGGCGGGGGTTATCGCGGCGCTGAAGCAGAACACAAAGTGGGACTTTGTCGTGATGGGGGTGGCAATGACCGGGGTGGTCATACCGAGCTTTGTGGTGGCGCCGCTGCTGGTGCTGATTTTCGCCATCAGCCTGAAGTGGTTGCCCGGCGGCGGCTGGAACGGTGGTCAGTTGAAATATATGATCCTGCCGATGGTAGCCCTTTCACTGGCCTATATTGCCAGCATTGCGCGTATCACGCGGGGGTCGATGATTGAGGTATTGCACTCTAACTTCATTCGTACAGCCCGCGCCAAAGGATTACCGATGCACCGCATTGTGCTGCGCCATGCGCTGAAGCCCGCCATGCTGCCGGTAATGTCTTATTTGGGCCCAGCTTTCGTCGGCATCATTACGGGCTCTATGGTAATTGAAACCATTTACGGACTGCCCGGCATCGGCCAGCTTTTCGTTAACGGTGCGCTGAACCGCGACTATTCGCTGGTGCTTAGCCTGACTATTCTGGTCGGCGTGCTGACTATTCTGTTCAATGCGATTGTTGACGTGCTTTATGCGGTCATCGATCCGAAAATTCGTTATTAAGACCGGAGCTCGCCATGTTATTGAGTAAAAAAAATAGCGAAGCTCTTGATACCTTCAGCGAGAAGCTGGAAGTTGAAGGGCGCAGCCTGTGGCAGGATGCCCGTCGCCGCTTTATCCATAACCGTGCCGCGCTCGGCAGCCTGATTGTGCTGCTGCTTATCGCGCTGTTCGTCATCTTTGCCCCGATGCTGTCAGCCTTTACCTATGATGAAACGGACTGGGGCATGATGTCTGCACCGCCGGAAATGGAGGTGGGTCACTATTTCGGCACCGACTCATCAGGGCGCGATCTGCTGGTACGCGTGGCGATAGGAGGTCGTATCTCGCTGATGGTCGGTATCGCCTCCGCGCTGGTGGCGGTGCTGGTCGGTACGCTCTATGGCTCGCTTGCGGGCTACCTCGGCGGCAAAACGGACTCAGTGATGATGCGCCTGCTGGAGATCCTGAACTCGTTCCCGTTTATGTTCTTCGTCATCCTGCTGGTCACCTTTTTTGGCCGTAATATTCTGCTGATTTTTGTGGCAATCGGGCTGGTTTCCTGGCTGGATATGGCGCGTATCGTTCGCGGTCAGACGCTCAGCCTGAAGCGTAAAGAGTTTATCGAAGCGGCCCACGTGGGCGGCGTCTCCACCGCCAGCATTGTGCTGCGCCATATCGTGCCTAACGTGCTGGGTGTGGTAGTGGTTTACGCCTCACTGCTGGTGCCAAGCATGATCCTGTTTGAGTCCTTCCTGAGCTTCCTTGGACTGGGGACACAGGAGCCGCTCAGCAGCTGGGGCGCGTTGCTCAGCGACGGAGCAAACTCAATGGAAGTCTCGCCTTGGTTGCTGATGTTCCCGGCCGGCTTCCTGGTGATCACGCTGTTCTGTTTCAACTTTATCGGCGATGGCCTGCGTGATGCCCTCGACCCGAAAGATCGTTAAGGAGTTTCCCGATGAACCTGACTGAACAACAGCCAGCAATGGCAACACAAGCGGGAAGCGACCTGTTACTGGACGTAAAGGATCTGCGCGTGACTTTCAACACGCCCGATGGCGATGTCACTGCGGTGAATGACCTCAACTTCAGCCTGCGGGCGGGGGAAACGCTCGGCATCGTGGGCGAATCGGGCTCGGGGAAATCCCAGACCGCGTTTGCCCTGATGGGGCTGCTGGCCTCGAATGGCCGGATTGGCGGATCGGCGCTGTTTAACGGCCGTGAAATCCTTAACCTGCCGGAAAAACAGCTTAACAATCTGCGCGCCGAGCAGGTTGCGATGATTTTCCAGGATCCAATGACTTCGCTGAATCCTTATATGCGCGTGGGCGAACAGCTGATGGAAGTGTTAAAGCTTCACAAAGGCATGAGCAGCTCGGCCGCGTTTGAGGAATCCGTACGCATGCTGGATGCGGTGAAAATGCCGGAAGCGCGTAAACGCATGAAAATGTATCCGCATGAGTTCTCCGGCGGGATGCGTCAGCGCGTTATGATTGCGATGGCGCTGCTCTGCAAACCAAAACTCCTGATTGCTGATGAGCCTACCACTGCTCTGGATGTCACGGTACAGGCGCAGATCATGACGCTGCTGAACGATCTGAAAAGAGAGTTTAATACGGCGATCATTATGATCACGCACGATTTGGGCGTGGTCGCCGGTATCTGCGATCGGGTTCTGGTGATGTACGCAGGACGGACCATGGAATATGGCAAGGCACGTGATGTCTTCTATCAGCCGACCCATCCTTATTCGATCGGCCTGCTGAATGCGGTGCCGCGTCTGGATACAGAAGGGGACTCGCTGATGACGATCCCTGGTAATCCACCAAACCTGCTGCGCCTGCCGCCGGGCTGTCCGTTCCAGCCACGCTGCCCCCATGCGATGGAGATCTGTTCTACTACGCCGCCGCTTACGCCATTTGGCGAAGGGCGCCTTCGTGCCTGCTTTAAACCTGCGGAGGAGCTGGTATGACCGGGGTAGCTGAAAAGAAAGTCTTACTCGAAATCGCCGATCTGAAGGTGCATTTTGATATTAAAGATGGCAAGCAGTGGTTCTGGCAGCCGTCAAAAACCCTGAAGGCGGTGGACGGCGTCAGCCTGCGGCTTTATGAAGGGGAAACGCTGGGCGTGGTGGGCGAATCAGGCTGCGGTAAATCCACGCTCGCCCGGGCCATTATCGGGCTGGTTAAAGCGACCGATGGCCGCGTGGCCTGGCTGGGACGCGATCTGCTGGGCCAGAGCGAAGAGGAGTGGCGCAGAGCCCGCAGTGATATCCAGATGATATTTCAGGATCCGCTGGCCTCGCTGAACCCCCGTATGACCATTGGCGACATCATCGCTGAGCCGCTGCGCACCTATCAACCCAACATGGCCAAAACCGAAGTCAAAGAGCGGGTTAAGGCGATGATGATGAAGGTCGGTCTGCTGCCTAACCTGATTAACCGTTATCCGCATGAGTTTTCTGGCGGGCAGTGTCAGCGCATAGGGATTGCGCGCGCGCTTATCCTGGAACCCAAGCTGATTATCTGTGACGAGCCGGTATCAGCACTGGACGTGTCGATACAGGCGCAGGTAGTGAATCTGCTGCAAAAGCTGCAAAGAGAGATGGGCCTGTCGCTGATCTTTATTGCGCACGATCTGGCGGTGGTGAAACATATCTCCGATCGTGTTCTGGTGATGTATCTTGGCCACGCGGTGGAGCTGGGCACCTACGACGAGGTCTATCAGAATCCGCAGCATCCTTACACCCGCGCGCTGATGTCCGCTGTGCCAGTTCCCGATCCGGATCTGGAGAAGAACAAGGTCATTCAGCTTCTGGAAGGGGAACTGCCGTCGCCGATTAATCCGCCCTCCGGCTGCGTATTCCGCACGCGCTGCCCGATTGCCGGGCCGGAGTGCGCCAAAACGCGTCCGCTGCTGGAAGGCAGCTTCCGCCATGCGGTCTCCTGCCTGAAGGTGGACCCGCTTTAAACGAAAAAGACCGGCACTGCCGGTCTTTTCAGACTGCTGACAAAAGTAAAGCGAGGGAAACAGGGACTGGGAGTAAAGCGTCCCGCGCCATGGACGGCGCGGGCCGGGCTATCAGGGACGATGCTTTTTGCGTCTCTACGAGCAGGCCTTGTTTCCGGAGCCGGCACTTTATCAATAACCTCAAAAGACCGGCGCTGCCGGTCTTTTTTTCAGACGTTACTCACGCCACAAAATGTGGCAAAGCTTATGATCCTTCTCGCGGCAGAGCAGCACGCGGGCAAACACATCATTGATAGGCTCCCCGTCCGCCTCGCCCAGCCCGATGACGACCTCGGCGAAAAAGTCCGGGTTCAGATCAAAATCAACGTGTTCAGACCAGTCCTCCGCAGGATCAGAAAGCTCGGCGCCGCCGCGCTCCTCAAACTGCAGGTTGAACAGAATAATGTCCGCCGGGTCGAGATTATCTCCCGCCAGCTCCAGAAAAATGTCGTAGGCCTGTTCCAGCGTTTCATCTTCGGTAAGGCGATTATTTAAATCCATCATATTTCCCGTCATGCCCGGTGGGCGCTGTGCTTTCCGCTCGTTTTACAGTAATGGACTGAAGAAGTAAAACAGTCGTTCTACGATTCGCTGCCAGTAGGCACGACGTGCCCAGCGGCTGGCATCCACCAGGCGTGAACGGGCAATATAATCATCCTGCACCCTGGCCAGATCGCTGCCAAAACCGTCATCATCAATAACCATGGTAATTTCGAAATTAAGCCAGAGGCTGCGCATATCCAGATTGACCGTGCCCACCAGGCTGAGCTGGCCGTCAACCAGCACGCTTTTGGTGTGTAACAGGCCATCCTCAAACTGGTAGATTTTGACGCCCGCCTCCAGCAGCTCCGCAAAAAATGCCCGGCTTGCCCAGCCGACCAGCATCGAGTCATTATGCCTCGGCACGATGATACTGACATCAACACCGCGCAGGGCGGCGGTGCAGATGGCATGCAGAAGATCGTCGCTGGGCACGAAATAGGGCGTGGTCATAATTAACTGTTCGCGGGCGGCGTAGACGGCGGTCAGCAGCGCCTGATGAATCAAATCCTCCGGAAAGCCCGGGCCGGAGGCGATAACCTGGATGGTATGCCCGCTTTCCTGTTCAAACGGCATGATGTTGCCGTCCGGCGGTGGCGGCAAAATGCGCTTACCGGTTTCGATCTCCCAGTCGCAGGAGTAGATGATCCCCATGGTGGTCGCTACCGGACCTTCCATTCTGGCCATCAAATCGATCCACTGACCCACGCCCGCATCCTGCTTAAAATAGCGGGGGTCTACCAGGTTCATGCTGCCCGTATAGGCGATGTAGTTATCAATCAACACCACTTTACGATGCTGGCGGAGATCCATGCGGCGCAGAAACACGCGCAGCAGGCTGACCTTCAGCGCCTCCACCACGTCAATGCCGGCGTTACGCATCATCGCCGCCCAGGGGCTACGGAAAAACTGCACGCTGCCGGCGGAGTCCAGCATCAGCCGGCAGTGAACGCCGCGGCGGGCGGCGGCCATCAGTGATTCCGCCACCTCATCAGCCAGCCCGCCGGGCTGCCAGATATAAAACACCATCTCAATATTATGCCGGGCCAGCTGGATATCGCGGATCAGCGCCTGCATGGTGTCATCGGTGGAGGTCAGCAGCTGCAGCTGATTGCCCTTAACGCCCGCCACGCCCTGGCGGTTTTCGCAGAGCTGAAACAGTGAACGGGCGACGTCGCTGTTATCCCGCGCAAAAATCTGCTGGCACGATTTTAAATCTTCGAGCCATTTTGCGGTGGAAGGCCACATCGTGCGGGCACGCTCAGCGCGACGCTTGCCCAGATGCAGTTCCCCGAACGAGAGATAGGCCACAATACCGACCAGCGGCAGAATATAGATAATCAGCAGCCAGGCCATGGCAGAAGGGACGGCGCGGCGCTTCATCAGAATCCGCAAGGTGACACTGGCTATCAGCAACCAGTAACCGAAGAAAATGAGCCAACTGATTAATGTATAAAAAGTCGTCATGGAAGTGGAAGTCCTGTTCACGCCTGAATAGAGGGAGTTTACGTGCAGTTGGCGTAAGGGGAAACCTTTTCCCGGTGAAAGTCATCGGACCCCACGTGGAGTCTGAAAACGCTATACTGCGCCGCGAGTTTTTCAGTACAGAGGTTAAAAATGAGACGGAGCAGAAATGAAGTCGCACGCTGGCGGATGTCGCGTCAGGTTCAACGCCGCCGGGCACGGTGGCTGGAAGCGCAGTCGAGGCGCTACGGACGCATGGTTGCGATCCGCCATCAGCTGAGCCAGCAGCAGCGGCGCTCTATTCTGTTTATCACTCATCCCGGCGTGCGGGAAACGCATGCCTTGTAATGTCGGCAATCTGCGCTTATCTGGAACAATCAGAACATGTGCTTAAAAAGGTTCAGTATCAGGCGTCAGTTTAATAACTGAACGATTGCTGTTATAACACTTTATCCACGCCCTTAAAATCCGCTGGCGCATTAACTCCTTGATTCGGTTTGTTTTATTATGATAAGGATCCTTTCGCCCAGCGGGTTTGTTACACTTTATTGCGTATTCAAAGTCCAGGTTAAAAAGTAAGTAAATAGCAACAGTTGTAACCACCTCTTAAAACAAAGCCTGCCAGATATTTCCAGATTGCTGTGATAAAGATAAGTCTCCACGTAGTCGTCTGGGTAAGATTATAAAACGGATAAAGATTTCGCCGCAGGCCGTATCGTATGGTGAGTTATATTCAAATTTTTCATTTTCTTAAGTGAACAAGAAAATATTCAGCAATATCATTGATTTGTTGGATGCTAACGCGCCCGGCTGGAAATCATTTTGTTGGCCCAGCGCAAACTTTATTAACGATCGCTGCAAAAACCTTTCATCATCATTACGCGATAGAATCATTTTCTGATTCAGTTCTTTACAACTTATAAAATTTGCATCATCCATAAGCTAGTCTCTAAACGAATCTTTAAACGAATCTTTTCAGCAGGGGATTGAAAAAAACATTGACTAAAACCTCCACATCCTGCTGTACTAGTCTGGTGGATCAGAAGGGTATATGGATTATTCTGCCGTTTTTTTGGCTACGATTGGTTTTTCGTTAAAAGCGATTTTCATCAAACTCTCTCTTACTCAAGGCTTAACGTCAGATCAGGTAATGAGCTTGAGAATGATTTTCGCAGTTCCTTTTTTTGTATTTTTTTTCTTGTTTTCAAGGAGCAGGAAGCCTGAGAAAAAGAGTGCAGATAAAGAAACTTTGATATGTTCTGTATTGTATTTTGTATCTGTATACACAAATATCTACGGACTGGCTTATGTGCCGGTAGGTATCGAAAGGCTTATCCTTTTTCTGATTCCTCTCCTGACGCTGTGTATATCTTTTATTTTTCAGAGAAAAAGATTCAGAAAGAGGATTCTTATCTATTGCTTTATGTCTATTGCCGGCGCGATGGTTTCATTTTTGGGGTCTGAACCGAACAATAACTACGCCGATCGTTTCAGCTTTGGTATTTTTCTAATATTTATCAGTGCTTTATCTTATGCTGCTTATATGATATTTAGTGCGGATGGTATAAAAAAAGATGGGGCTTCACTTTTTAACTCAAAGGTTATGATCATCGCGTCCTTGCCTTCGATTTTTATCCCAATAATCCTACATCATGATGTAAGCTTTTTTAATGTGCATAATGCAAGCCTGATACCACCCCTCTGTCTCTCACTGTTTTCAACAGTATTACCCTCTTTTTTTATGTCATGGGGAATAAAAAACAAAGGCCCCGAATTTATGGCGGCCATTAACAGTTTTGGTCCATTTTTGACTTTGATTGCAGGCTATCTGTTCCTTGGTGAAAGCATTTCATTCAATAACGTCTCTGGAATGTTGGTGGTTATCGTTAGTATAACTTTTCTTAGTATGGAAGCTAAATATAAGGTCAGTATTAATGAAAGTTTTGATAATATCAGGATCCGAAAGAAAAAATGGAATAACTTTTTCAGTGGCGGAAAAAATGGTGAGGATGTTTAATAATGCGGACTGTAAAGCTGAGGTGATTCATCTCAGTATTGATGATCGGGGCTTTAACTTATGGAGCGCATTCCTTCTCTTTGTGAGGAATAATCTCCTTTTTGCTGAAGCACACCGCGTTCCGCTCTGCCAGAGACGAGCGGCAATAGGCCAGGCCATCGTTAAATGGTAAAAAAGCGTTAATTCAGGAGGATTATAAAAGGCGCCAGTTTTAGCTTGCTGGTTACACTTATCCTGGCCAGTGTTAATAACAACCACCGGCCGATAATAATAATGTAAGAATATTTGTGGCTGACTACTTATCTAATCTCAAGTTTTCATGACAACAACGGGATTTTAAAGTGGGTCAGAACGTACGCTTAAAGGGTTTTACCTGGACCTGTTTATAGACCCCGGCAGCGATGTAGGGATCATCTTTCGCCCAGGCTTGTGCTTCCTCAAGAGAAGAGAATTCCGCCACCACGGTTGAGCCGGTAAAACCCGCCACGCCCGGTTCATTGCTGTCCACTGCGGGCATTGGCCCCGCCAGAATAAGACGACCCTCGTCTTGCAGAAGCTGCAGGCGCGCCACGTGGGCAGGGCGCACGGCGGCACGCTTTTCCAGAGAATCGGCATTATCTTCTGCATAAATTACGTAAAGCACAGTCACAGCTCCATTCGGTTTTTGATCGTCGTTGATCACGTTAAGTCATCGTTAACGGATCTGCAAATGAAAGATACCACTCTGTTGATAACGGTCAGTGGAAAAGACTTTTCTCCCGAAATCATGCCTGAAGCAGAGAGAGGTTATTGAAACTGATTGCTATTTGCATTTAAACTTGTCCCTTCACATTTACAGCAGAAAGATTATGACGACGCTCGCAGAAACTTCTTTACCCAGCCGTATCTCGCTGCCGATGCTGTTCTCGTTAGGACTGCACGCCGTGGTGATTGGGGGAATTCTTTATGCTTCCTTTCACCAGGTTGTGGAGATGCCGAAAGCGTCCCAGCCGATAAGCGTGTCAATAGTGGCCCCCGAAGTGCAGCCAGAGCCCCAGGCTGCCCCCCAGCCGGCGCCCGAGCCTGTTGCAGAACCGGAGCCCGAACCTGAGCCGGAGCCCGCGCCCGAACCGCCTAAACCGGAACCGGTGCCGATCCCTGAGCCAAAGCCTGAACCCAAACCGAAGCCAAAGCCGGTAAAAAAAGAGGTAGTGAAGCCGAAGAAAGAGGTTAAGCCCAGAACCGAACCTCGCCCGGCATCGCCGTTTGAGAAAACGGAGCCGGCCACAACACGGCCTTCAACGGCACCGAAGACGACGCCTGCGGCAACGCCGTCCGTCAGCAGCGGGCCGAGAGCGCTGCAACAGAGCAAACCGGGCTATCCGGCGCGGGCTTATGCGCTGCGTCTGGAAGGGCAGGTAAGGGTGCGCTTTGACGTCGACAGCGCAGGGCGGGTTGATAATGTCCGGATATTGTCAGCAAAACCCCGCAATATGTTTGAACGCGAGGTGAAGAAGGCGATGAAACAGTGGCGCTATGAACCCAATAAGCCCGGTAAAGATTTGACGATGAACATTGTTTTCCGCATGGATGGCGGCAGCAGCATCGAATAAAAAAGCACGGCGATGCCGTGCCTGAATCAGGGAAAGGATGTTATGCCTGTTCGTCGTGCCGGAAGTTGCTCTTTCCTGCCGGCAGCGGGCGGGATTTCCCGGCGGCGTCTACGGCAACATAGACAAAGACCGCCTCGGTTGTGCAGTAGCGCTGTCCGATAGGCTCGGACGACACTTTTTTAATCCACACTTCCACATTAATCGTGATAGAGCTGGTGCCGGTACGAATACAGCGGGCGTGACAGCTCACCACATCGCCGACCGCGACTGGTTTGAGAAAGGTCATTCCGTCAGCACGTACCGTCACCACACGTCCACCGGCAATCTCTTTCGCCAGGATAGCGCCGCCCATATCCATTTGTGACATCAGCCAGCCGCCAAAGATATCACCATTGGCGTTAGTATCGGCAGGCATCGCCAGCGTACGCAGCACCATCTCACCCTGAGGGAGCCTGTTCTCGTCATTATTCATGCATTGTTCTCAGTATAAAGGCTGAAGCACCCGGCAGCGCGCCGGGCATCTGTCTACTTCTCTTCCTGCGGCATCAGACGATAGATGTAGAGGCCGCTGATCAGGGTAAAGAGCAGGGTCAGTCCGGTCAGACCAAAGACTTTAAAGTTAACCCAGAATGCCTGAGAGAGCCAAAAAGCGACATAGATATTGGCCAGGCCGCAGGCGAGGAAAAAGATCGCCCAGGCGATATTCAGCCTGCGCCAGGCGGAGGTGGGCAGCGTCAGCTCCTTACCCAGCATCGTCTGAATCAGCGGCTGTTTCATAAAGAACTGGCTGTAGATTAGCGCCGCGGCAAACAGCGTATAGATCACCGTCACCTTCCACTTGATAAACTCATCATTATGGAAAACCAGCGTCAGGGTGCCGAAGACCGCCACCAGCACAAAGGTAATAATGGTCATTTTTTCCAGCCGGCGGTAAAGCAGCCAGCTGACCACCAGCGCCAGACCGGTAGCGACGATGAGCGCGCCGGACGCGACAAAAATATCGTAGAGCTTATAGAAAACAAAAAAGACGACGAGAGGAAGAAAATCGAGTAACTGCTTCATAAGGGCTTCCAAATACCAGACTGAGGCGAGGTTAAGCAACCTGCAGCGGACGCCCTGACGAGCGCCCGCAGGCGTTAACTAACGTAACAGCATATAAAGACGATAGAGATAGATGATCAGTATGGCCGACACCAGATTGCTCAGCGCATTAAGCACCACAGAGGCAACGTTTGCCGGTAAAACCGTCAGCGAGGAAGCCATGAGCAACACCGTGATTTTTGCCAGCAGCCAGAATGCCACCGCCGGCGCGACAATTTTTATCTGGCTCCAGACCAGACGCATACTGGTGCGCAGGGCAGCAAACACGCCACTCTTTTCCGTGCTCAGGATAACCGGCGCCAGCGCCAGGAGCATGGCCAGTATGACGCCCGGCACGACCAGCACCATAAAGCCGAGCTGAACGACCAGCGTCACAATGAACACCAGCAGCAGCAGACGCGGCAGCAGCGGAGCAGAGGCGCCAATGGCACGCAGCGCGCTGGTGCGTTCGCCAGCGGTTACCATCGGGATCAGGCTCAGCATCCCGCCCAGCAGCAGCGTATTGCCGACCAGCGCGGCAAAGGTGCCGGCCGCGGAGGCGCGCAGTAAAACATTCTGCTGTTCCGGTGTCATATTCTGCACCATTTCAAGCAGGCTCATGCCCGAGCCACCGTCGCCATCGGTCAGCAGAGAGAGCTGATCGGCACCCGGCGTCAGGGCATGACCAATCAGAACGGTAATAAATGAGGTCAGCAGCGAAAGCAGCACGATGGTGACCAGCTGGTGGCGTAAAAAATTCCCCGTGTCACGGTATAACGAACCAGCCGTGATAGACATGTAGACTCCTTGAATGCGGTATTTTGCGATCCCGCGATTGTACATGGTCTGAAGGCAACCTGGCACCCTGACTTACATAACTTTCGATTAAAGAAGAGATTACCCCTCTGGTATCGTCTAAACGTTTTTCATTTCCTTCCGTAAACAGCCGCATTTCCTTGTGCAAAGCCTCTCAACGGCGCTGAAAGTTGATCTATATCAACCACACATTTTTTAAGGTCTTTGAAAAAAATGATTCGGATGATGTTTCCGGTTTTTCGTTGTAAAAATACGGGCTTGTGGAACGTTAACTATTGAACGCGGGTTATTTTTTGCTAAGGAGTAGTGATGAAACTGAAAGCTTTGGGCGTTGCCGCCTTAACCCTGATGCCGCTGATGGCCTCTGCCCATCAGGCCGGGGATTTTTTTATGCGCGCAGGTACAGCTACGGTACGCCCGACCGGTGGATCGGATAACGTACTTGGGCTGGGGGAGTTTGATGTCAGCAATAACACCCAGCTGGGCCTCACGTTCACCTATATGGCGACCGATAATATCGGCATTGAACTGCTAGGCGCGACGCCGTTCCGGCATAAGGTTGGGCTGAAATCCACCGGTAACCTGGCGACCGTTCACCAGCTGCCACCAACGCTGATGGCGCAGTGGTATTTTATGGATAACAGCAGCAAGTGGCAGCCCTATGCGGGTATTGGCGTCAATTATACCTGGTTTTATGACGCGGATTTCAATCAGACCGGCCGTGACGCCGGCCTTAGCAATCTGAAGGTTAAAAACTCCTGGGGCGTGGCGGGACAGGTCGGCCTGGACTACCAGCTGACGCCCGACTGGCTGCTGAACGCGTCGGTGTGGTATATGAATATTGATACCAAAGTCAGCTTTGATGCGGGTGCATCACACCAGAGTATTGATACCAATATTAACCCTTTTGTCTTCTTCTTCGGCGCGGGCTACCGCTTCTGAACCGATCGGGCACAAAAAAAGGCGCATCAATGCGCCTTTTTGCATTCAGAGTCAGAACTATTTGATCTGCATCTTATTCGACACCGCCGTCACGCCTTTGACGCTGCGGGTGAGCTGAACGGCGCGATTAGCCATCTGTGGTGAAGTGACAAAACCACTGAGCTGAACGTGTCCTTTAAAGGTTTCCACGTTGATTTCGGTAGATTTCAGCGACTCATCCTTCAGCAGCTCGGTTTTCACTTTTGTGGTAATCACCGTGTCGTCAATATATCCGCCGGTCCCTTCCTTCGTTGGGGTAGGCGCACAGGCACTCAGCGTAAGTGCTACGACTACTGCGGCAACCATACCTGTCAGGACTTTAAATAACTTCATGGTTCATCTCCCTGTTATCTTCACTATTATTTTCAGTAAGCGACAGCTGCGTTACAGAATCTACGCTGCAGAATGAATTGTTAGCCATAAAAGCAGATTTATCAACGTAGCCGCAGAAAATGAGCGTAAAAATAGTGCCTTACCAGCACGGCAAGGCACAGTGCTGCTCAGCGTGTGGCCGCCTTCAGCGAGCTGACAAAGGCGGTAAGTTCAGCCAGCATCACCGGTGGGTTGGCGTGATGGCGCTCGATGATCTTAACGATGGCCGACCCTGAAATGGCACCCGCCGCACCGGCTGAGAGCGCCTCTTTTACCTGGCCTGGTTCGGAAATACCAAAGCCCTGTAAAGGCGGGGCCGCGTGATATTCGCGTAGTTTGGTGACCAGATGTTCCAGAGACTGGCTGGCGCCACGTGACTCAGTTCCGGTAACGCCAGCCCGCGAAAGCAGGTAAGTGTAGCCGCGACCATGAGAGGCTATTTCGCGCAGCAGATCGTCACTGGCGTTCGGCGGGCAGATAAAAATCGGCGCCACATTATGACGCAGCGCTGCCTGACGGAAAGGCGCTGACTCTTCAACCGGCACGTCTGCTACCAGCACCGAGTCCACCCCGGCTTCCTGACAGCGGGCGTAAAAATTGTCGATACCATTGGAAAATACCAGGTTGGCATACATCAGCAGGCCAACCGGCACCGTAGGATGTTTTTGGCGGATAGCGGCCAGCATCTCAAAACAGTGCGACGGCGTCACCCCCGCCGCAAAGGCCCGCAGGGTGGCGTTCTGGATGGTGGGGCCATCCGCCAGCGGATCGGAAAAGGGAATTCCCAGTTCCAGCGCGTCCGCGCCGCCTTCAATCAGCGCATCA
Source organism: Pantoea sp. FN060301 (assembly GCA_050410775.1). Taxonomy (GTDB): domain Bacteria; phylum Pseudomonadota; class Gammaproteobacteria; order Enterobacterales; family Enterobacteriaceae; genus Erwinia. The sequence continues at coordinate 2,172,896 of CP191229.1, read as the reverse complement.
ACAATTTGCAGGGAAAGCTCGGGAGAGGGGTCGCCAAGGGTCACGAAAGGCACAAAAGCGCCTTCTTTACGTTCTGCAAGACTCCGAAACAGCCGATCGTAGCGCTCCATTAAATTTCTCCCTTAGCGGTCAGAATATCGTGAACGGTGAAAATATCTTTATCGCCGCGTCCCGAAAGGTTAACAACCAGCAACTGCTCTTTATCCGGCGCTTCGCGCATCATTTTCAGCGCGTGCGCCAGAGCGTGAGAGGACTCCAGCGCCGGGATAATGCCTTCGCTCCGGCAAAGGATTTTAAACGCTTCCATCGCCTCATCGTCGGTAATAGAGACATAGTCCGCCCGTCCGGTGCTGTTGAGGTGCGCGTGCTGCGGCCCGACGGAAGGGAAGTCCAGCCCGGCAGAAATGGAGTAAGACTCCTCAATCTGGCCGTCCGCAGTCTGCATCATCGGCGCTTTCATGCCGAAATAGATGCCGACGCGGCCGTGCTTCAGCGGCGCGCCATGCTCGCCGGATTCAATGCCGTGACCGGCAGGCTCCACGCCGATCAGGCCAACAGCGGCTTCATCGATGAAGTCAGCGAACATGCCGATAGCGTTAGAGCCGCCGCCCACGCAGGCGATCACGGCATCCGGCAGGCGGCCCTCTTTTTCGAGGATCTGCGCTTTAGTCTCTTCGCCAATCATTCGCTGGAATTCACGCACGATGGTCGGGAAAGGGTGCGGACCGGCAGCGGTGCCCAGCATATAGTGTGCGGTCTCGTAGCTGCCTGACCAGTCACGCAGCGCCTCGTTACAGGCATCTTTCAGGGTGGCGGAACCGCTGTGAACAGGGATCACCTCTGCGCCCATCAGGCGCATCCTGAATACGTTAGGGGACTGGCGCTCAATGTCCTTCGCACCCATATAGATACGGCACTTCAGGCCCAGCAGTGCGCTGGCCAGAGCGGAGGCGACGCCATGCTGTCCCGCGCCGGTCTCGGCAATAATTTCGTTTTTACCCATGCGCTTCGCCAGCAGCGCCTGGCCCAGTACCTGGTTGGTCTTATGCGCACCGCCATGCAGCAGATCTTCCCGCTTCAGGTAGAGGCGCGTACGGGTGCCCGCGGTAAGGTTTTTGCACAGGGTCAGCGCAGTAGGGCGGCCCGCATAGTTCTTCAGCAGGTCGGTGAATTCGGCCTGAAATTCGGGATCGCGCTGAGCGCTGACGAAAGCTTCTTCGAGCTGATTCAGCGCCGGCATCAGGATTTGCGGCACGTACATGCCGCCAAATTCACCAAAATAGGGGTTTAATAAAGTCATATCGCTTCTCTTCCTTAATGGACAGGCAAGCGCCTGCCCTTATGGTCAGTAGGCCTTCAGGGTCTGAAACACCGAGGCAATTTTTGACGCATCTTTAATACCAGGCTGGCTTTCCACGCCTGAATTGAAGTCCAGTCCGGCGCAACCCAGTTGAGCTGCGCTTACGCAGTTATCCGGACCCAGACCGCCAGCCAGCAGAACGTTATCCAGCGTCAGATCGCGCAGCAGTGACCAGTCGAAGCTGGCACCCGTACCTCCCGCGCCGTTATCGAAGACGTAGCGATCGATATGCGGCCAGTCGCGCGCGGGTAGCGCTCCAGCGATACTGAACGCCTTCCAGATTTGTATGTTTTGCGGCAGCTGTTCACGAAGCGCGGCGACGAAAGCCCGATCTTCTTTGCCATGCAGCTGGACGGCAGAAAGGGAAAGCGCGCTGGCGGTAGTGACAACGTCACTTATGGCCGCGTCGCGGAACACGCCTACATATTTAAGGCTGGCACCGCGTATAACCTCCTGCGCTTTTTCCAGGCTGAGCTGACGCGGCGAGCCCTCAGCGAAAATCAGGCCGCCATAAATAGCCCCCGCTTCCAGCGCACTGCGGGCATCTTCAGCGCGGGTCAGACCGCAGACTTTGTTCTCACCCAGCATCACGCGGCGTATCGCGGCCGCCAGGTTATCTTCCGACATCAGCGCAGAGCCGATTAAAAACCCGTTAGCGAAATGGCTCAGTTCGCGCACCTGCGCATAGCTGTTGATGCCGGATTCGCTGATCACCGTCACGCCATGCGCCACTTTTGGCGCCAGACGGCGGGTACGATCGAGATCGATCGACAGATCGCGCAGATCGCGGTTATTAATGCCAATCACTCTCGCGCCAAGCGCCGTTGCCCGCTCCAGCTCCTCATCGCTGATCACTTCGGTCAGTACGCCCATGTTCAGACTGTGCGCGACGGCGGCGAGCTGACGATACTGGTCGTCATTCAGCACGGAGAGCATCAGCAATATGGCGTCTGCCTGATAAAAACGCGCCAGATAGACCTGATAGGGGTCAATCATAAAATCTTTGCACAGCACCGGCTGGGTGATGGTGGCGCTGACGATGGGCAGGAAGTCAAAGCTGCCCTGAAAATACTTTTCGTCGGTCAGCACGGAGACCGCTGAAGCGTAGTGCTTATAAATGCCCGCGATGGTCGCCGGATCGAAATCCTCACGGATCAGCCCTTTTGAGGGAGAGGCTTTCTTACACTCCAGGATAAAGGCGGTTCTGGCCCCCTGCAGCGCATGATAAAAGTTGCGGGTGGCGGGCTTAACCTCGTTCTGAAACGAGGCCAGCGGCTGCTGCTGCTGGCGGGCCGCCAGCCAGACCGCTTTATCCTGGACGATTTTAGCGAGTACGGTTTCCTGCATGATTATCCTCTTGCTGCCAGTGCGATAACGCGTTCGTAAGGCTGTCCACTCTGGATGACGCTGAGCGCCCGCTGCGCGTTCTCACGCAGATCTTCGTGTCCAAATATTTTCAGCAGTAGGGCGACGTTCGCCGCAACGGCCTCTTCGTGCGCGCGCTCGCCTTTACCCTGGAGTAAACGCGTCAGAATGTCACGATTTTCTTCCGGGGTGCCGCCCGCCAGCGCTTCCTGGGGATAGAAGCTCAGCCCGAAATCTTCCGGCGTCAGCTGATAGCTGGTGATTTCACCTTCACGCAGTTCGGCAACGTGCGTTGCGCTGTGCAGGGCGACCTCATCCATGCCGCCACCGTGGACAACAGCCGCCCGCTGGTAGCCCAGCATTTTCAGCGTATGGGCGATCGGTAATACCAGCTCGGGACTGTAGACGCCAATTACCGCCAGCGGCGGGCGCGCCGGATTAATCAACGGCCCCAGCACGTTAAACAGCGTACGGGTTTTTAACTGCTGGCGAACCGGCATCGCATGACGAAACCCCGTGTGATACTGCGGCGCAAACAGGAAACAGACGTTCAGCTCGTCCAGCGCCTGACGGGCCTGTTCGGCGGGCAGGTCGAGACTGATACCGAAAGCGGCCAGCAGATCGGATGAGCCCGACTTGCTGGAGACGCTGCGGTTGCCATGCTTGGCGACCTTCAACCCACAGGCGGCGGCAACGAAGGCGCTGGCGGTGGAGATGTTGATGCTGTTGCTGCCGTCGCCGCCGGTGCCGACAATATCGGCAAACGCGTAGTCCGGGCGCGGAAAGGGCTTAGCGTCTTCAAGCAGCGCAGTCGCCGCGCCGGCGATCTCTTCCGGCCGTTCGCCCCGGACCTTCATGGCGACCAGCGCAGCGGCAAGCTGGGTCGGTTCCAGCTGTCCGGTAATGATGGCGGAAAAAAGCTGATGGCTCTCTGCCTGCGTCAGGGTGTTCGCCTGGTAAAGTTTTTCCAGAATCGCGTTCATGGTTCTCTCCTTTTTATTATGCCAGCGCCCAGGCGAGCGTTTGCTCAAGCAGGCGGGCTCCCTGCGTGGTCAGAATGGACTCGGGATGAAACTGAAAGCCGCAGACCCGATCTTTGTCGTGGCGAACGGCCATGACCATGCCGTTGAAGGTGGCGTTGACCGTCAGTCCTTCGGGAACGTTGCTGCCTACCAGCGAGTGATAGCGCGCCACCGGTAAAGGGCTGCTCAGCCCGGCAAACATCCCTTCGCCATCATGCGAGATAGCGGAGGCCTTGCCGTGCAGAATTTCTCCCGCCTGGCCGACGTAACCGCCATAGGCTTCGACGATGGCCTGATGGCCCAGACAGATCCCGATGATCGGCAACCGGCCACGCATACGCGCCAGCAGCGCTGGCATACAGCCAGCTTCAGACGGGGAGCCGGGGCCTGGCGAAAGCATCAGCACCGGGTTTTCCATGCTCTGCAACCGTGCTACCAGCGTTTCCGCTGGCACATTGTTGCGATAGATCACCACCTCATGTCCTGACGCACGCAGCTGGTCCACGAGGTTGTAGGTAAAAGAGTCGAAGTTATCGAGCAGCAGAATGTCGGCCATCAGAAAATCTCCTTGCAGTGATGCGCTGTGGCAATAGCGCGCAGAACAGCGCGGGCTTTATTCCGGCTTTCATCCGCTTCAGCCTGGGGAATGGAATCCAGCACCACGCCGGCGCCAGCCTGAACGGTAGCGATACCGTCCTCAACATAGGCGGAGCGGATCACGATACAGGTATCGAGATCGCCGCTGGCGGTAAAGTAACCGACCGCGCCGCCGTAGCTGCCCCGGCGGGTACCTTCCGCCGCCGCGATAAGCTGCATCGCCCTGACTTTCGGCGCGCCGCTGAGGGTGCCCATATTCATGCAGGCGCTGTAGGCGTGGAGGACATCCAGATCCTTGCGCAGCGTGCCGACCACGCGGGAGACCAGGTGCATCACAAATGAATAGCGGTCAACCTTGGTCAAATCGGCAACGTAGCGGCTTCCCGGCTCGCAGATGCGGGCCAGATCGTTGCGGGCCAGATCGACCAGCATCAGGTGCTCGGCAAGCTCTTTATGATCGGTACGCATTTCCAGCTCAATACGGCTGTCGAGATCGCGGTCCAGCGAACCATCAGCCTGGCGGCCACGAGGACGCGTACCGGCGATGGGGTAAATTTCAATCTGGCGATTAGCGGCGTCGTATTTGAGCGAGCTTTCCGGTGAGGCGCCAAACAGGCTAAAGTCCCGATCCTGCATAAAGAACATATAAGGGCTTGGGTTACTCGTTTTCAGCGTGTCATAAGCGGCCAGCGGGGAAGGGCAAGGCAGTGAAAAACGCCGTGAAGGCACAACCTGGAAAATTTCGCCGACGCGGATCGCTTCCTGCATCTGACGGACAACCTCGCAGTACTCTTCATCGCTCTGGTTGCAGCTCAATGTCATCGATTCTGGCGTCTGCACCGGAAGCGCGGGAGCGGGTTGCAGCATCTGGCTGTGCAGCTGTTCGATGCGGCTTTGCAGGCGCAAAAACTCCGTCGGCGCTGGCGTAAACAGGCTGGCCTGAAGCCGTGCTGTCTGGCGCTGGTGGTCAATAACCAGCAGCGTTTCCGCCAGATAAAAGCAGTAGTCGGGACAGCGCTGATCGTTCTTCAGCGCAGGCAGCTCTTCGAAACCGGCGACGAGATCGTAGGCAAAGAGGCCGCCAAGCAGTACCGCTTCCCGTTCTTCCTCCGGGCTGTTCACCAACTGCGGGATCAGGCGCAGCGCATCGAAAACCGAAACGGCCTTCAGCCGTGAATCTTCATCTTGAACGGTCGCGTTATGCGGGAAGGTCAGCTCGCGACCATCGGGGCGGACCACGTTTACCACGCTGGCCGGCAGCGCGGTATCCAGCAGGGAGAGAATGGCACGGCCGTTTTCAGAAAGCGCCTGCACGCTGACGCGGTTGTCAAAGGCTTTGATGCAGAGGGCGCTGTCGACAATCAGCAGGCTTTTCAGGTTACGTTTACTGTCGATATCGGCAGATTCAAGCAGCAGCGTGGCCGGACGGGCCCCGCATAATTGATGGAATACGGAGGCCGGATCCTCGCGGTAGGGCGCGCTGCCGGTAATCAACTTCACTGTAGGTTTGGCATTTGGCATGAGGTCAGTTCTCTGAATTTAGCGAAAAAAAAAGCCCGCATCAGGCGGGCTCAGGTATCTGCTCAGCGTCGCGAACGACGCGCAAAACTCCTTCACCCTTTCAGGGAGAAGTGCGCCAGCTGCCGGTGAGGACCATCGTAATCAGCGTCATGAGAGAGACCTTTTAAAGTGAACTTGCGTACTAGTTAACTGGTTCGGGCGGGAAAAGTCAATACTCTTTTTCCCTGATGCGAAAATTCTGGTTATCATGCTGCGACATTTTTCCGCGCTCACGGAGCCGTTTTGACTGAACCTAGCCCCCATAACGCCTGGCCGATATACGATCTTCACAGCCATACGCAAGCCTCCGATGGATTACTGACGCCCGAGGCGCTGGTGCTGCGCGCGGTGGAGCAGCGTGTCGGGGTCCTTGCCATTACCGACCATGATACGACGGCTGGCGTGAAGCCCGCTCAGGCAGCCATTGAGCAATTGCAGTTGCCGCTGCAATTAATTGCGGGAGTTGAGATTTCGACGCTGTGGGAAAACCATGAAATTCATATCGTTGGCCTTGGCGTTGACTGCGACCACCCGACGCTGACGACTTTTTTGCAGGAGCAGAATGAACGGCGGATGGAGCGTGCCAGACTGATCGGGGAACGGCTGGAGAAAGCGAATATCCCTGATGCGTTAAGCGGTGCGCTGGCGCTGGCTGGAGAGGGGGCCATCACCCGTGGTCACTTCGCCCGCTTTCTTATCAGTCAGGGTAAAGCCGACACCATGGCGCAGGTCTTTAAAAAATATCTCGCCCGGGGGAAAACCGGCTACGTCCCGCCACAGTGGTGTACAATTAAACAAGCTATTGATGCCATTCATCATTCTGGCGGCCGCAGCGTGCTGGCTCACCCGGGACGCTATGGGCTCTCGGCAAAATGGCTGAAGCGCCTGATTGCGCACTTCAGTGAAGTGGGGGGCGATGCGATGGAGGTCGCGCAGTGCCAGCAGGCGCCCAATGAGCGTACGCAGCTTGCCCGCTACGCTCAGGATTACCAGCTGGCCGCCTCGCAGGGCTCCGATTTCCATCAGCCCTGTCCGTGGATCGAACTGGGCAAAAAATTATGGCTTCCGGGGGGCGTTGAAGCCGTCTGGCAACGTTTCCCGGAAATCGCACGGGATTGAATGGCCGTCGTAACGGCAACCAGGAGATTTGTAATGAGTCAATTTTTCTATATACACCCGGAAAACCCACAGCCGCGCCTGATTAAGCAGGCGGTGGAGCTGCTTAACAAAGGCAGCGTGATCGTTTACCCCACCGATTCCGGCTATGCGCTGGGCTGCAAGCTTGAAGATAAAAACGCGATGGAGCGTATCTGCCGCATCAGAAAGCTGGATGGTAATCACAATTTCACGCTGGTCTGCCGCGATCTGTCGGAGCTTTCAACCTATGCGCACGTAGACAACACGGCGTTCAGGCTGATTAAAAATAACACCCCCGGCAACTACACCTTCATTCTGAAGGCGACTAAAGAGGTTCCCCGGCGTCTGATGAGCGATAAGCGGAAAACGATTGGCCTGCGCGTTCCTTCCAATCCGATTGCGCTGGCGCTGCTGGAATCGCTGAATGAGCCGATGATGTCGACCTCCCTGATTCTGCCGGGCAATAACTTTACCGAGTCCGATCCGGAAGCAATTCAGGATGAAATAGGCAAGCTGGTGGATTTAATTATTCACGGTGGCTACCTTGGGCAGCACCCCACCACGGTGATCGATCTGACGGAAAATACGCCAGAAGTGGTCAGGGAAGGCGTGGGGGACGTGACGCCTTTCCTCTGAAAATCCCCAGCCTGCCGGCAACATTCGCCGGCAGCTTTATTAATTTGCCTTTAAGTTAATTCATTATTCTGAATTAACGGCCAGACGCTTTGATCAGGTCGTTGAGGCCGTTAACCATGTTTCAAAGTTCTTATAAGGGATATAAAGCGAAACATCCTTAAGCGGAACTGGACTATTTTTATGGCGCTTTATTTCACTGGTAAAGCCGACGATCACGCCGCCAATGGTTTCATCGCTATTATAGACGGCGCCACCGGACATCCCTTTAACGACGCCGGCATTGGAAACCATCGCCACGCAGGGGCGTTTATTCCACTCATTTCTGATGCCGGTTCGCGCTAAATTAACGCCTGAGGATTCTACCGGCATCGCGGAGATAAAACTGTAGCCGTACATTTTTACCGGCTCACCAATCTCACCGCTGCGGAATTTCGGCAGCGATTTAATGTCGTTTTTATGGTAGATAATCGCGAGGTCGCAATAGGGATGATAAGCCTTCACGCGCTGGACGGAGAGCTTTGCCACGTGGGCCGCGGTAAGGCTGTACTCAGGGGTGATAGGGATGCTGGAGCCCAGCGCGCCAATACCCAGAATGGTTGGAATGCCGGTAAAGTTCATATCAACGCGCTTCATCGCTTCGCTGCTGTACTCATACTGGCCCACAGAGCAGCCAGCCAGAGCCAGCGTCAGCAAAGCGGACGTTGGGATCGCCATTATTTTTTTCATGATCGTTCACACTGTCTCGGACACGTCAGGAAATCCCTGGTGAAGATTGATGACGTGTAATGCCGAAGCTGGTATTAACCAGCCATATTAATAAGGAGCTGAGCTCCTCGCTTTTATCTAAAGGTAAATCTGATATTTTTTTATAAATACTAACTTAAGCTAAATCTAAATAATTATAATGAAATCTTATTGTGGCCTCATGTGCCTGTTTGAATTCTACACAATCAAATCAGCGTAGCAAATCAATTCCGACCATATTAAGGTAATAGCTGAGATGATAAGGAATTAACTCAACCTTCACTACGGATAAACTGATTATTTGTTATTAAGTCTTTTAATAGCGTGGTTTATTTAGATTAGATCAGCATGAAATGTTGTTCAAATATTAGATATCAGTATTAAAAACCGGTTAATTACTTGCTCGCGGTCAGGCGTGCTGACTTCTTCTTCAGGTTGGCGTTATTCGACTTTAATGCCTTCAATGCTTTGATTACAGGCTTGTTTTCAAATGCGGTGGCGATCGCAAAAATAGCGGCGGACGGATTTTTAACAGCCAGTGGCCCAGCATTGACCGGAATCGTGAAGCATAAGCGTCTTATCTGATTGCACGCGCATTTTAACCCGCTGAGCCGGTAGTACTAGTAGCGTTAGAGGCAAAGTAAGTTCTCTCGGGCTCTTCTTCGCAGCGGGCGTAAAGCCGTATAGCGGGGAGCGTTGCATAGCGTTATCAATGGCAGGGAAGTTAGTGTAGAATGCGCTTCCCCTGAAATGGACAGCGAGTCAGCGGCCCGCCGCAGTGGCGTTCCTGCATCCACGTCTGTTTCCTCCGCGGGGACCCATTCATTAATGACGCCTGGGAAGGCGACACAGAGGATGCTCCATGAGCGAAAAGTTACAAAAAGTCTTAGCGCGCGCAGGCCACGGCTCCCGCCGCGAGATTGAAACCATGATTTCCGCCGGACGCGTCAGCGTGGACGGCAAACTTGCCACCCTGGGCGACCGCGTCCTGCCGAGCAAGGCCCTGAAGATCCGTATTGATGGTCACCTTGTTTCCGTGGCTGAATCCACCACCGAAGTTTGCCGCGTACTGGCGTATTACAAGCCGGAAGGTGAACTCTGTACCCGTAACGATCCGGAAGGACGTCCCACCGTCTTTGATCGTCTGCCAAAACTGCGTGGCGCACGCTGGATTGCCGTCGGGCGTCTGGACGTAAACACCTGCGGTCTGCTGCTGTTTACCACCGATGGAGAGCTGGCCAATCGCCTGATGCACCCAAGCCGCGAAGTGGAAAGAGAGTATGCTGTCCGCGTATTTGGTCAGGTTGATGAAGACAAACTTAAGCAGCTAAGCCGTGGCGTTCAGCTTGAAGATGGCCCGGCCGCGTTCAAAACGCTGAAGTTTACCGGTGGGGAAGGGATTAACCAGTGGTATACCGTAACGCTGACCGAAGGACGTAACCGCGAAGTCCGTCGTCTGTGGGAATCGGTAGGGGTACAGGTCAGCCGTCTGATCCGAACCCGCTATGGTGATATCAGTCTGCCTAAAGGCCTGCCGCGAGGTGGATGGACCGAACTTGATCTTCCGCCAACGAACTACCTGCGCGAGCTGGTGGATCTGCCGCCGGAGACCGCCAGCAAAGTGCCGGTCGAAAAAGACCGTCGCCGCACCAAAGCGAACCAGATTCGCCGTGCGGTTAAGCGTCATTCTCAGGTCAGCAGCGGCAGTCGTCGTCCTGCCAGCAAGCGCTGATTGCTGGATACCACGAAAAGGGCGACGCGAGTCGCCTTTTTTATGACGGGTTTTCATGCAACCCGTAGCGGGTAACGTCGCTACCAGTCAATGCCCTGCTGGGCCTGGATGCCGGCCTCAAAGGCGTGCTTAACCGGACGCATTTCGGTAACGGTATCCGCCATCGCCAGAATATCCCGATGACAGCCTCTTCCTGTCACGATCACGCTCTGATGAGGCGGACGTGCTGCCAGCGCGGCGACCACCTCGTCGAGCGGCAGATAATCAAAACTGATCATATAAGTCAGCTCATCCAGAATAACCAGATCCAGCGTGGCATCACTCAGCATGCGCCTGGCATGTTCCCATGTTTGCAGGCAGGCGGCGGTATCGGTTTCCCTGTTCTGGGTATCCCAGGTGAAACCTGTCGCCATCACCTGAAATTCGACGCCGTGAGGCTCAAGCAGATTGCGCTCGCCGTTCGGCCACTCACCTTTTATAAACTGAATCACGCCTGCCCGTCGCTGATGTCCCACCGCGCGGATCACCGTGCCGAAAGCCGCGGTGGTTTTGCCTTTGCCGTTGCCGGTGTAAACCATCAGGATCCCGCGGGTTTCCGTCGCAGCCGCAACGCGGGCATCCACTTTTTCCTTCAGCTTTTGCTGGCGCTGCTGATGACGATCGGCGGCCATTATTCTGCCGCTCCGGGTTTGCGTCCGGGCTGCGCATCAAAACTGATGCCCGTCTCGTGCCTGCCCGTATCACCCATCAGATAGAGATAGAGGGGCATAATATCCGCTGGGGTTTTAAGTTTACCGGCATCTTCCTGCGGGAAAGCGCTGGCGCGCATTTTCGTTCTTGTGCCGCCGGGATTAATGCAGTTAACGCGCAGAGGAAGATCGCGGTACTCATCCGCCAGCACCTGCATCATCCCTTCAGTGGCAAATTTTGAAACCGCATAGGCGCCCCAGTTGGCGCGTCCCTGACGACCGACGCTTGAAGTGGTGAACACCAGTGAACCGGCGGGGGATTTCAGCAACAGAGGCAGTAGCGCCTGGGTCAGGAAGAAAGTCGCGTCAATATTCACGCGCATCACCTGCTGCCAGACCTGCGGGTTCTGTTCAGCCATCGGCACAATATCGCCCAGCAGGCCGGCATTGTGCAGCACGCCGTCCAGCCGTGGCACCTCACTGGCTATCTCTTCAGCGAGCTGACGGCAGCGCTCCGGGGTGGCCTGCTCCAGGTCTAGAATAAACTGGCTCGCTGGGGCTTTTCCCAGCGCGGCAATCTCATCGGCTACGTCGCGCAGTTTTTGCGGATTTCTGCCGAGCAGCAGCACTCTCGCGCCATAACGGGCATAGGTGAGGGCAGCCTCACGCCCAATGCCGTCGCTGGCGCCGGTAACAAGAATAATGCGATCGGTCAGCAAATTGCTTTCAGGTTGATAATCCACGGTAAACTCCTCTGGCGGTCGCGGTCAGGCATGCGGAATTGTTATTCCGGCGCCTCTGCCCGCGCTGAATAGTCTGCTTTATGCCTTAAAACGGGCCCCAGTTCAACGGCAGACGCCGGTAAAAACGTGCATTCCCGTCCGGATTCGGGCGACGCGGGGCAGCGACTCGGCTACACTAGCATCTGATCTAATACGATGTTAAATAAGGCGGAATGAGTGGAATTACTCTCTTATTATGGACTTTTTCTGGCCAAAACGGTCACGGTAGTGGTGGCTATCGCCGCCGTGGCGCTGCTGTTTACCCATCTCGCGATGCGTAAACGCTCGCAGGGCGGCCAGCTGAAACTCACTCACCTGGGTGAGCGCTACAAAGAGATGAAAGATGACATGATGCTGGCAACCATGACGCATCAGGATCAAAAACTGTGGCACAAAGAGCATAAAAAGAAAGAAAAACGGGAGGCTAAAGCCGCTAAGCTGCGGGCGAAGCAGGGGATCAAGGCCGAAACCGGAAAGCCCACGCTGTTTGTCATGGACTTCAAAGGCAGCATGGATGCTCATGAGGTGGCTTCGCTACGCGAAGAAGTTTCAGCGGTTATCGCCGTAGCCCGGCCGGAAGATGAAGTGCTGCTGCGGCTGGAAAGCCCCGGCGGGGTGGTGCATGGTTACGGCCTCGCGTCCTCCCAGCTCCAGCGCCTGCGTGACAAGGGCATTCGCCTGACCGTCGCGGTCGATAAAGTCGCCGCAAGCGGCGGTTATATGATGGCCTGCGTTGCTGACCGCATTGTGGCGGCGCCGTTCTCCATCATTGGTTCTATCGGTGTGGTTGCTCAGATCCCCAACTTCAACCGCCTGCTCAAGCGGAATGAGATTGATGTTGAACTGCATACTGCAGGGGAATATAAGCGCACGCTGACGCTGTTTGGGGAAAATACCGAGCAGGGACGGGAGAAATTCAGGGAAGATCTGAATGAAACACACCTGCTCTTCAAAACGTTTGTTCACCAGATGCGGCCTGCGCTGGATATCGACAAGGTGGCAACCGGCGAACACTGGTTTGGTTCGCAGGCGCTGGAAAAAGGGCTGATCGATGCCATTGGCACCAGCGACGATCTGATCATCGAACATCTGTCTGGTCATCAGGTCATTGCGGTACGCTTCGTCACGCGTAAAAAAATGATGGACCGCTTTACCCAAAGCGCGGCGGGCAGCGTTGAACGCCTGCTGCTGCGTCTCTGGCAGCGAGGCGACAGGCCGCTGCTCTGAGGAAGGAATTCAGGCAGCGGCGTCGTTGGTCGCTGCCTTTAATCAAGATGCCCGCGGGGTTCACTCTTCAAGGTGATAACGGGCAGAAAGCGTGGTGGCCAGAAATTTAAACACGTTGAACACCTGTGTACTTCTGGCTGTAGGTAACCCTTGCTCATCCAGAAAGTAATCACCACGGAAAACCAGCACGTCGCCGTTCTGTTCCACGTCCGTGGCAATCAGCCCCGGAAAAGCGAGTTCATGTTCCGCAATCATGTCATTGGCCTCGCTTAGCAGTGAAGCCCGATCGATGCCCTGAGTCTGATTCACAGATTTCTCTCCTTTATAGTCTTATTTACCGACGCTATCTTACGTCCGGTGCTGTTAAAACCGCAAGGCGTGCAAAAAAAACGGCTCGCCGTCGACAGGCGACTATTTTATGCCCGGTAACAGACTGTTTTTTTGTTCACTTTCTGGCGTAAACGTCAGCCAGATGCTAATTAAGTTGCGTATCGAATTTTATCAGGTAGAGTGTGGGCGTTTCGGGTTCCGGGCGTAAAACAGGCTTTACGCTTTGTTAGAGATTCGCTTAACAGGTTGTAAAATGTGCCGTAAAACAGCCAGTTGGACATACTGGCAGAGGGCATTAAGCGCGATCCGTTTATCGGCGATTGTTTTCAATCCCGGCCGTAATAGCGTTTTACGGCTCTTGTGTTTCAGAACAAACGGCACAATTTACTCTCGGATGTTTTAAACAGGTAAAGGTAAATATGGGCAAAGCTCTCGTAATAGTTGAGTCCCCGGCAAAAGCCAAAACGATCAATAAATATCTTGGAAATGACTACGTGGTGAAATCCAGCGTCGGTCATATCCGCGATTTGCCGACCAGTGGATCAACGGTTAAAAAGAGCGCTGACTCTACAACCAGTAAAACAACTAAAAAAGTCAAAAAGGACGAAAAGACGGCGCTGGTAAACCGTATGGGCGTCGATCCTTACCACGGCTGGGAGGCGAATTATCAGATCCTGCCGGGCAAGGAAAAAGTCGTTTCTGAACTCAAAGCGCTTGCCGAGAATGCTGACCACATCTATCTCGCAACCGACCTTGACCGCGAAGGGGAAGCCATTGCCTGGCACCTGCGGGAAGTCATCGGCGGCGATGACTCGCGCTTCAGCCGCGTCGTCTTTAATGAAATCACCAAGAATGCGATCCGTCAGGCTTTCGAAAAGCCGGGCGAACTGAATATCGACCGGGTTAATGCGCAGCAGGCCAGGCGCTTTATGGACCGCGTGGTGGGCTATATGGTCTCACCTCTGCTGTGGAAAAAAATCGCCCGCGGCCTCTCCGCCGGTCGCGTTCAGTCCGTTGCCGTGCGGCTGGTCGTGGAGCGTGAGCGGGAAATTAAAGCGTTCGTCCCGGAAGAGTACTGGGAGCTTCACGCCGATCTGAATACCCCGAAAGGAACCGGCCTGCCGATGGAAGTCACCCATCAGCATGACAAACCTTTCCGCCCGGTGAACGGCGAGCAGACGCAGGCGGCGGTCAGCCTGCTGGAAAAAGCGCGTTATCAGGTAACCGACCGTGAAGATAAGCCCACCAGCAGCAAGCCGGGCGCACCTTACATTACCTCCACGCTGCAACAGGCGGCGAGTACCCGTCTGGGCTACGGCGTGAAGAAAACCATGATGATGGCGCAACGCCTCTATGAGGCGGGTCATATCACTTATATGCGTACCGACTCCACTAACCTGAGTCAGGATGCGGTCAGCATGGTGCGCGGCTACATCGAAGATGAATTCGGCACTAAGTATCTGCCGAAGGCCGCTAACGTCTATACCAGTAAAGATAATTCTCAGGAAGCGCACGAAGCGATCCGCCCCTCAGACGTCGGCGTTCTGGCTGACCATCTGAAAGATATGGAAGCGGATGCGCAGAAGCTGTATCAGCTGATCTGGCGTCAGTTCGTCGCCTGTCAGATGATGCCTGCGCAGTATGACTCAACCACGCTGACCGTTACGGCGGGTGATTTCAAACTTAAAGCGAAGGGCCGCACGCTGCGCTTTGACGGCTGGACAAAAGTGATGCCTGCGCTGCGTAAGGGCGATGAAGATCGCACCTTGCCGCCGGTTGAAGTGGGAGAGGAGCTTAAGCTGCAACAGCTGAAGCCAAGCCAGCACTTCACCAAGCCGCCGGCACGCTTCAGCGAAGCATCGCTGGTCCGCGAGCTGGAAAAACGCGGTATCGGTCGTCCTTCTACCTATGCGTCAATCATCTCTACCATCCAGGATCGCGGCTACGTGCGTGTCGAGAGCCGCCGATTCTATGCGGAAAAGATGGGGGAGATTGTTACCGACCGGCTGGAAGCTAACTTCCGCGAGCTGATGAATTACGACTTCACCGCGCATATGGAAGACAGCCTGGATAAGGTCGCGAATAACGAAACGCAGTGGAAAGGCGTGCTGGATAAATTCTTCGCGGATTTCAGTCAGCAGCTTGAGCTGGCGGATAAGGATCCGGAAGAGGGCGGCATGCAGCCGAACCAGATGATCCTGACCTCCATCGACTGTCCGACCTGCGGCCGTAAAATGGGCATCCGTACCGCCAGTACCGGCGTTTTCCTTGGCTGTTCCGGTTACGCACTGCCGCCTAAAGAGCGCTGCAAGCAGACCATCAACCTGATCCCTGAGAATGAAGTCCTGAATATTCTTGAGGGTGAGGATGCCGAAACCAACGCGCTTCGCGCCCGTCGTCGCTGCCAGAAGTGCGGCACGGCCATGGACAGCTATCTGATCGACAATCAGCGTAAGCTTCACGTCTGCGGTAATAATCCAGGCTGTGACGGTTATGAGATTGAGCAGGGCGAGTTCCGCATCAAAGGCTACGATGGCCCGATTGTTGAGTGCGAAAAATGTGGTTCCGAAATGCACCTGAAAATGGGGCGTTTCGGCAAATACATGGCCTGTACTAACGACGAGTGTAAAAACACCCGTAAGATCCTGCGCAACGGCGATGTCGCGCCACCGAAAGAAGATCCGGTGCCGCTGCCTGAGCTTCAGTGTGAAAAGTCAGATGCTTACTTTGTTCTGCGCGACGGTGCTGCAGGCGTCTTCCTGGCGGCAAATACTTTCCCTAAATCAAGGGAAACGCGCGCGCCGCTGGTGGAGGAGCTTCAGCGCTTCCGCGATCGTCTGCCTGAAAAGCTGCGTTATCTGGCTGATGCGCCTGCCGCTGATGCTGAAGGTAACAAGTCGGTCGTCCGCTTTAGCCGGAAAACAAAGCAGCAGTATGTCAGCACTGAAAAAGAGGGCAAGGCCACGGGCTGGAGCGCTTTCTACGTTGACGGTAAATGGGCCGTGACGGAAAAAAGTACCGCAAAAGCGGATAAAGCTTCAGCTAAGAAGTAATCACAGGGCCGGCCTTTGCCGGCCCTCTCTTTTTCTCCCGCAGGCCCGCTATACATCTCAGCCATGTTTGGTATAGTGGTTATAGATATCCCCTTTCTTATTATCTAATTGCATTAGACCGGGCACTTTGGCGCTAAGCCTGCAAGCGTAACCGGCGTGTCGCTCCAACCCCTGGACGGAATGAAAAATGAAATTGCAGCAGCTGCGTTATATTGTCGAAGTGGTTAACCATAACCTTAACGTCTCTTCCACGGCGGAGGGGCTCTATACCTCTCAGCCCGGCATCAGTAAGCAGGTGCGTATGCTGGAGGATGAGCTGGGGATTCAGATTTTTGCCCGGAGCGGTAAACACCTGACGCAGGTTACGCCAGCGGGACAGGAGATTATCCGCATAGCCCGTGAAGTCCTCTCCAAAGTAGAAGCTATTAAGTCCGTAGCGGGCGAACATACCTGGCCTGACAAAGGGTCGCTTTACGTTGCCACAACGCATACGCAGGCCCGCTACGCGCTGCCGAATGTGATTAAAGGCTTTATTGAGCGCTATCCCCGCGTCTCGCTGCATATGCATCAGGGATCGCCTACGCAGATTGCTGAAGCGGTTTCAAAAGGCAATGCAGACTTCGCCATCGCGACAGAAGCCCTGCATCTTTATGATGATTTAGTCATGCTGCCTTGCTATCACTGGAACCGGGCTATAGTTGTCACCGCTGACCATCCGCTGGCCGGAAAAGAGAAAGTGACCATTGAGGAACTTGCGGAATTCCCGTTAGTAACCTACACCTTTGGTTTTACGGGCCGTTCAGAACTGGATACGGCGTTTAACAGGGCAGGGCTGACCCCGCGTATCGTCTTTACCGCCACCGATGCGGACGTGATCAAAACCTACGTCAGGCTGGGACTGGGGGTTGGCGTAATTGCCAGCATGGCGGTCGATCCTGTTTCCGATCCCGATCTGGTAAGAATTGAGGCGGCAGAGGTCTTTAGTAACAGTACGACTAAAATTGGCTTTCGCCGCAGTACCTTTTTACGTAGCTATATGTATGACTTTATTCAGCGATTTGCGCCCCATCTGACGCGCGATGTTGTTGATACTGCTGTAAGTTTAAAATCTAACGATGATATCGAAGCGATGTTTAAAGATATCAAACTGCCTGCCCGCTAAATCACACCCCGACCCTTTCTTTTCCGTCAAGAGCCGCTCAGGCGGCTCCCTCTCGTTACCAGATGGACCTTTCTGCAGCTTTAACGATAAAACCTTTTTATTATTTTACGTAAATGAAACATCTATCACAGGTTTTTCCATTGTTATTCATTAAATGAGAAATGGTACACATTTTTCAGCGGACGGCTTTGCGGGTTACCAGGATGATTCTCATACTCTAGTTAACAAGACGTGGAGGGCTGCGGCGTCAAAGGAAACGCGGTCAGGGCAACAGAAATTATTGGAACTAAACGGCGCTGGCGAGAGGATAATTCCCGGTAATTTTTCCTCTTCAGTTATCAGTTTTGTTAATGACAGGCGATAAAGTTTATCTTGTTTGATAAATCTCATTTATCGTTCTGTTGAATAAAAATGACTGGATTTCGCTGCGCAAAATGTTTAGGATTCATCCTAATTTCTGATTGGTTCAGACAATCGTTTTACTAAGAGTGATTATCAAAAACTATGGCTACCAGATTAACAGCACAACACGACTTCGGGCATAAAACCCTTAAGGTTCAGCGTAACAGCAATCTGAAACGCAAAGCATGGTTAGCAGTATTCGCAGGCTCGGCGGTTTTCTGGATTGTTGCGGCATTCATGATTTGGCGTATGTGGGGTTAATTATGCAGCTTCAGGCATTAAGTCGTAAATCAGAGCAGACACGCAAAATTAAAGAGACTTACTGTAAAGATAAAGAAACGTCTGAGGTCACTATTCCTGAATCATGGAGCCTCAATCAGCTACAGCGTAACTTTATTGAATCCATGATGGATAAAACAAATAACCAAAAGTTATAACGCAATGCCTGTACAAATTGTTGGGCTATAAAATAAATAAAGCGTTATGTGGGATGACTTATAAAACTGGTCAGGGCAGCTTATCGCCAGCAATATGACCCATGTTTTTATAATGTAGTTAATGCTCTTGTTTTTTAATGGTTTTTTTTCGGTGATTCCTGATTAATTCGCAGAGTGAGGGCAGAGAAATGAATTTAACCCAAATGACCTGGTTTAGTACCTGGACCTTCTCCGCTTTATTCTGGACAAGCTTACTTTGGCTGGTCATGGTAATCAGATAGTGGCGGCAATAGCCAGTTAATGAATTCTGTAAAAAACGCCCTGTGGTTCAGACCACAGGGCGTTTTGTCTGGGCGAGCGCCTAAAATTGCACATTTAATGTTGTTATCAAAACGTTACTTTAAGTTTGTACTATCTTTAAATCAGACCCTGTAATGACTCAGGTTATCTGTGATAAGAGTCGAACAAAGGAGGAGTAATGTCGTCCACCCTACACCAAATAAGTAAGGATACGCTGGAGGTCAAAGGCCAACGTTACCATTACTACAGTCTTCCTCATGCCGCTGAGCAACTCGGCGATATCTCCCGCTTACCCAAATCTCTGAAAGTCCTGATGGAAAACCTGCTGCGCTGGCAGGATGAGAACTCCGTGACCGCCGATGATATCGCGGCGCTGGCCGGATGGCTGAAAGATGCCCACGCCGAGCGTGAAATCGCTTACCGACCTGCCCGCGTTTTAATGCAGGATTTTACCGGGGTTCCGGCCGTAGTTGACCTCGCCGCCATGCGTGAAGCGGTGAACCGCCTCGGTGGGGATGTGGCTAAGGTAAATCCGCTTTCACCCGTCGATCTGGTGATCGATCACTCCGTAACGGTTGATAAATTCGGTAATGACGACGCGTTTGGCGAGAACGTCAGGCTGGAAATGGAGCGTAACCACGAGCGCTATGTGTTTCTCCGTTGGGGCCAGAAAGCCTTCAATAAATTCAGCGTTGTTCCGCCAGGTACCGGTATTTGTCACCAGGTAAACCTGGAGTATCTGGGTAAATCCGTCTGGCATGAAACGCTCGATGGTGAAGAAGTGGCCTATCCGGATACGCTTGTAGGCACCGATTCGCATACCACGATGATCAACGCACTGGGCGTGTTAGGCTGGGGCGTGGGCGGCATTGAGGCGGAAGCCGCGATGCTGGGCCAGCCGGTATCAATGTTGATCCCGGATGTGGTGGGCTTCAAGCTTACTGGCAAGCTCAATCCGGGGATTACCGCGACAGACCTGGTGCTGACCGTCACGCAAATGCTGCGCAAGCACGGCGTGGTCGGAAAATTCGTTGAATTTTACGGAGATGGGCTGGACGACCTGCCGCTGGCCGATCGTGCGACTATCGCCAACATGGCGCCTGAGTATGGTGCAACCTGCGGATTCTTCCCGGTCGATGATGTCACCTTGGGCTATATGAAACTGACCGGTCGCAGCAGCGAGCAGGTTGCGTTAGTTGAGGCCTATACCAAAGCGCAGGGATTGTGGCGCGAACCCGGTGATGAACCCGTTTTCACCAGTTCCCTGGCGCTGGATATGAGTACCGTTGAAGCCAGCGTGGCCGGACCAAAACGCCCTCAGGACCGTGTCTCTCTGAATGCAGTTCCTCAGGCTTTCCAGGCCAGCAATGAGCTTGAAGTTAACCACTCGCAGAAGCAGCACAAGTCGGTAAGCTATACGGACAGCGAGACAGGGCGTTCGCACGATCTGGAAGATGGCGCCGTGGTGATTTCCGCCATCACTTCCTGCACGAATACGTCGAATGCAAGCATATTGATGGCTGCCGGCCTGCTGGCGAAAAAAGCGGTAACGCTCGGACTTCAGCGTAAGCCCTGGGTGAAAGCGTCGCTGGCACCCGGATCAAAAGTGGTATCCGATTATCTCGCCACTGCCCGGTTAACACCCTACCTCGATAAATTAGGCTTCAACCTGGTGGGTTATGGTTGTACGACCTGCATCGGT
The DNA here is from genome assembly GCA_050410775.1 of Pantoea sp. FN060301. Lineage (GTDB taxonomy): Bacteria > Pseudomonadota > Gammaproteobacteria > Enterobacterales > Enterobacteriaceae > Erwinia. The sequence continues at coordinate 2,152,659 of CP191229.1, read as the reverse complement.
AACTCCGGCCCGCTTCCTGATGCTGTTGAAAGCGCTATCAAACAGGGCGATCTTACCGTAGGTGCGGTGCTTTCCGGCAACCGTAACTTCGAAGGGCGCATTCACCCTTATGTGAAGACTAACTGGCTTGCCTCTCCGCCGCTGGTGGTTGCCTACGCGCTGGCAGGGAATATGAATGTCAATCTGGCAACGGATCCTCTCGGCGAGGATAAAACGGGTAAGCCTGTCTATCTGAAGGATATCTGGCCATCGCCGGAAGAGATTGATGAAGCGGTGCAGCTGGTTTCCACCGAGATGTTCCATAAAGAGTATGCTGAAGTTTTCGAAGGCACGCCTGAATGGCAGGAAATTAAGGTCAGTGAAGCGGCGACCTACGACTGGGATGAGGGATCGACCTATATCCGGCTTTCGCCTTTCTTTGATGATATGGGCAAAGAGCCTGCGCCGGTAACCGATATCCGCGGCGCGAGGATTCTGGCGATGCTCGGGGATTCGGTCACCACCGACCATATCTCTCCGGCTGGCAGCATCAAAGCGGAAAGCCCGGCAGGGCGCTACCTTCAGGAGCATGGCGTCGAGCGCGGCGATTTCAACTCCTATGGTTCACGGCGCGGCAATCACGAAGTGATGATGCGCGGCACGTTCGCCAACATCCGTATCCGTAATGAGATGGTGCCGGGGGTGGAAGGGGGCGTTACTCGCTTCGTTCCGGGCAATGAACAGATGGCCATTTATGACGCCGCCATGAAATATCAGCAGCAGGCGACGCCGCTGGCGATAATTGCCGGCAAAGAATATGGTTCAGGTTCGAGCCGCGACTGGGCGGCAAAAGGTCCGCGTCTGCTGGGTATCCGGGTGGTTATTGCCGAATCCTTTGAACGTATCCACCGCTCTAACCTTATCGGCATGGGCATTCTGCCGCTGGAATTTCCGGAAGGCGTGAGCAGGAAAACGCTTCAGTTGACCGGTGATGAGCAGATAGATGTTGAGAACCTCGACCAGCTAAAACCCGGCGGGACCGTGAGCGTTACGCTGACGCGGGCGGACGGCCAGAAAGAAACGCTGGAGACGCGTTGCCGTATCGATACCGGCAATGAGCTGACTTACTACAAAAATGATGGGATCTTGCACTACGTTATCCGCAATATGCTCACCTGAAACGAAAGGGACGGGGAACCGTCCCTTGAGGTTATTGATAAAGTGCCAGCTCCGGGAACAGGGCCTGCTCGTAAAGACGCAAAAAACATCGTCCCTGATAGCTCGGCCCGCGCCGTCCATGGCGCGGGACGCTTTACTCCCAGTCCCTGTTCCGTGAGCCAACCTTTGTCAGCAGTCTGAAGGGACGGGGAACCGTCCCTTTTTTGCAGTGGTTGTTATTCTTTGGTCAGCAGGTGACCCATTTTCGCTGCCTTGGTATCAAGGTAGTGCGCATTTGCCGGATTACGGCCCACGATAAGCGGCACGCGCTCAACAATATTGATGCCAGCCTCGCTCAGGATCTCTACCTTGCGCGGATTGTTGGTCAGCAGGCGAACCTCATTCACCCCCAGCAGTTTGAACATGTCCGCGCACAGCGTGAAGTCGCGCTCATCGGCGGCAAACCCGAGCTGATGGTTGGCCTCAACCGTATCAAAACCTTTGTCCTGCAACGCATAGGCGCGGATTTTATTCAGCAGCCCGATGTTGCGGCCCTCCTGGCGGTGATAGAGCAGCACGCCGCGGCCCTCTTCAGCAATGTGATTCAGGGCGGCCTCAAGCTGAAAGCCGCAGTCGCATCGCAGGCTAAACAGGGCATCGCCCGTCAGGCATTCTGAGTGAACGCGGGCGAGAACGGCTTCGCTGTTGGTGATCTCGCCATAAACCAGCGCAACGTGATCCTGTCCGGTCGCCAGTTCTTCAAAACCGACCATCAGGAAATCGCCCCATGGCGTCGGCAGTTTAGCTTCTGCCACCTTCTTAAGCTGCATGTGATTCTCCAGAATCTTAAGATGTTGCGCTATCATCATGGTAGCGCGCTGTCAGCTGTCTGACATTTGATTAAGGCTATTTTGCCACAATCAGAACAGAGACGGTAAACGAGATAGTGCGATTGCTGTAATAGCGCACAATTATCACCTTCTGCGACAGTATGTTATTATTTTTGGTCAACTATTCGTTAGGTCAGCAGACCAGAACCGGTGTTAAGGACAACTATGTTAGCTATCATGAAACGCACCACTCTGGGTATGCTGCTGTTACTGATTATGCCGGTTGGCGTCTGGCTGTCGGGCTGGCAGTGGCATCCCACCGAAATGGGCGCGGGCTATAAGGCCCTGTTCTGGGTCACGGAAACCGTCACCCGTCCCTGGGGGATCCTGACCAGCGCCGTTTTCTGCGGCTGGTTTTTTTGGTGTCTGCGTTTCCGGCTGAAGCCGGCCGTCATCCTGCTGCTGATCGTCACCGCAGCCTTGCTGACCGGACAATACAGTAAAAGCTATATCAAAGAGCAGGTGCAGGAACCACGCCCCTATGTACTCTGGCTGGAAAAAACGCAGGGTCTGGATCCGCAGCTGTTTTACGGCCAGGATCGCGAGCTTCGCAGCCAGCAGGTGATTGAGACGATAGAAAATGATGCCCAGCTGCCGCAGTGGTTAAAAGATCACTGGGCGTTTGAAACCGGCTTTGCGTTTCCCTCAGGGCATACCATGTTTGCAGCAAGCTGGGCGCTGTTGGGCATTGGCCTGCTCTGGCCCCGTCGCCGCATCCTGACGGTAGTGGTTTTACTCGCCTGGGCGACCGGCGTTATGGCAAGTCGTCTGGTACTGGGAATGCACTGGCCAGGCGATCTGATCACCTCAACCCTGATAAGCTGGCTGCTGGTTACGGTAGCGACCTGGCTGGTACAGCGCTTTGCTGGCCCGCTGACCGTGCCACCAGCCGAGCATAAAGAGATAAAAGCGCGCAAGCAGGAGTAATTGAGTTCTGGACTTTTGCCCCCATAACAGGGGTATCGCAAACATGATTTCCAGTGTCCAGCCGCGCACTGATGTATCAGGCAAGCAACCGGGCGTTTTTTTTGGCATAATTCATCTGATAATCATCAGACTATGGGACGGACTGTGAAATATTTGCTGATTTTCTTACTCGTATTAGCGATCTTCATCATCTCTGTTACGCTCGGAGCGCATAACGATCAGATGGTGACCTTCAACTATCTGCTGGCGCAGGGGCAGTATCGTATTTCAACGCTTCTGGCCATCCTGTTTGCCGCTGGCTTTATTCTGGGGTGGGCGATCTGTGGTCTGTTCTGGCTTCGCGTCCGGGTCTCCCTCGCGCATTCCCAACGTAAACTGAAACGTCTCCAGCAGCAGCTGGGGCAGGCAGAGGAACCAGTGACAGCGTCATCTGTCCCTGCCATAAAGGAATAATCACTCATGCTGGAACTGCTTTTTCTGTTACTCCCTGTCGCCGCCGCCTACGGCTGGTATATGGGGCGCAGAAGTGCGCAACAGAATAAGCAACAGGAAGCCAGCCGCCTCTCCCGGGATTACGTCGCCGGCGTCAACTTTCTGTTATCTAATCAGCAGGATAAGGCCGTCGATCTCTTTCTGGATATGTTGAAAGAAGATAGCGGAACGGTTGAAGCACACCTGACGCTCGGTAATCTTTTTCGCTCAAGAGGGGAAGTGGATCGCGCTATCCGTATCCACCAGGCGCTGATGGAGAGCGCTTCCCTGACCTACGATCAGCGGCTTCTGGCCGTTCAGCAACTCGGCCGCGACTATATGGCGGCCGGTTTTTACGATCGTGCCGAGGAGATGTTTGCCCAGCTGGTGGATGAAACGGATTTTCGCATCGGCGCGCTTCAGCAGCTGCTGATTATTCATCAGGCGACAAGCGACTGGCCAAAAGCCATTGAGGTGGCTGAGCGGCTGGTTAAGCTGGGGAAAGAAAAACAGCGGATGGAGATCGCCCATTTTTACTGCGAGCTGGCCCTTCAGGCGATGGGAAGCGACGATCTCGACAGGGCGATGGGGCTGCTCAGGAAAGCAGAGTCTGCCGACCGGCAGAGCGCGCGGGTCTCAATTATGATGGGGCGCATCTATATGGCGAACCGCGACTATGCAAAAGCCGTGGACCAGTTGAAGCGCGTCATTGAGCAGGATAAGGAGCTGGTCAGCGAAACGCTGGAAATGCTGGAGACCTGCTATCGTGAGCTTAACCAGCCTGACGCCTGGGCAGACTATCTTAAACGGTGTGTGGAAGAGAACACCGGTGCGGTGGCCGAACTCTATCTGTCTGAGGTGATTGAGCAGAAAGAGGGCGGCGAAGTGGCCCAACTCTATATTAACCGTCAGCTGCAACGCCATCCCACGATGCGGGTGTTCCACCGGCTGATGGATTTCCACCTGCATGAAGCGGAAGATGGCCGGGCAAAAGAGAGCCTGATGGTCCTGCGCGACATGGTGGGGGAGCAGATCCGCACCAAGCCTCGCTATCGCTGCCATAAATGCGGCTTTACCGCTCACGCCCTCTACTGGCACTGTCCTTCCTGCCGGGCATGGTCCTCCGTCAAACCTATTCGCGGCCTTGATGGTCAGTAACCAGGCAGCTTAACGCCAGGAACAGGCGGCTTTCGGATTCTGTTTATTAGTTACAACATACTAATGAATAGAAAAAAAATGGTTTCAGAAGCTCCGCGAAATTAGCGGTCCGGCAGAAATGAATCACAGAAGTCAGCGGGTTAACTGTAAATTTCCCTGTCCCACAGGTAGAATGCCTGCCGTTTATCTCCTGCGCCGCCCGGTGCATCATCTTCAGAGGGCTTATCATGCATTCTCCTCAGGTAACTGATTCACCGATTCTGCTGGCGTTAGATTACGCCGATCTCAATAGCGCGCTGGCCTTCGTTGACGGCATTGACCCCGGCAGTTGCCGCCTGAAAGTGGGCAAGGAGATGTTCACGCTGTTTGGGCCGCAGCTGGTGCGCGACTTGCAGAGTCGTGGGTTTGAGGTATTTCTCGATTTAAAATTTCATGACATCCCCAATACGACCGCGCATGCGGTGGCCGCGGCCGCCGACTTAGGCGTATGGATGGTCAACGTCCACGCCAGCGGGGGAGCGCGCATGATGACAGCGGCCAGGGAAGCGCTGCTGCCGTTCGGCAAAGATGCGCCAATGCTGATTGCCGTAACGGTACTGACCAGCATGGATGCAGAAGATCTGAGAGGGCTGGGCATCGATGTTTCTCCGGCCGATCATGCCGAGCGCCTGGCGCGTCTTACTCACGAGTGTGGGCTGGATGGCGTTGTCTGCTCCGCGCATGAAGCGGTACGTCTGAAAAACGCCATCGGTCAGGATTTTAAACTGATCACGCCGGGCATCCGGCCCGAGGGCAGCGAAGCCGGGGATCAGCGCCGCATTATGACCCCGCAGCAGGCCCGTCAGGCTGGCGTAGACTATATGGTAATAGGCCGTCCGGTGACCCAGTCTGTCGATCCGGCTGCGACTCTGGCTTCAATTCTGGCATCGTTACGGGAGGCATAATGGCCGATAACAACAGCAGATTAGTCTATTCAACGGATTCAGGCCGTATTGAGCAGCCTGAAGCGGTGGTGCAGCGCCCGAAAGGGGATGGCATCGTGCGCATCCAGCGGCAAACCAGCGGCAGAAAAGGTAAGGGTGTCAGCCTGATCGCCGGAATCGATCTACCGGACGCAGATCTGGAAAAATTAGCGGCAGAGCTGAAGAAAAAATGCGGATGCGGCGGCTCGGTGAAAGAGGGCGTAATCGAAATTCAGGGCGATAAGCGCGAACTGATTAAAACGCTGCTTGAAGCTAAAGGGATGAAGGTTAAGCTCGCCGGCGGATGATATAAGAAAGCCGCGATAACTCGCGGCTCTCATTTACTGGAAAACAGGCTGTGACAGCAGAGTGCTTACCGGTCGATTTGGTGACCGATAATGCCCCCTACCGCTGCGCCGCCAACGGTACCCAGACCGCTGCCATTCGTTAACACAGAGCCGCCGATAGCACCGGCACCAGCGCCGATAGCGGTGTTACGATCGCGTTTAGACCAGTTTGAGCAGGCGCTCAGTGAAAGAACCAACGTGGTGGCCAACAGGCCTGCTGTGATGCGTTTTGCAGTCAAAGACATAGTCATTTCTCCATAATTTTACTGCGCTCAACATTCCATTAAGTATAGCCGCTTGCAGCACTTCTCAACCTTTAACCGTCCATTATCAGACGATTATTTCACCAGATAGCGTCAATTTAAACAGGACCGGTTGGAAACATGAGCGCGCAATACCCACTATTTTGGAGCAACCGTGCCTGGTCAATTGAGCAGAAGTTAAGATCCTACTCATCCAGGCTGGTATCTGGCCTGAGTTCTTTTGACTCACCAGGGATGCCAGGAAATACCTAACTGACAGGGGCAGAGCGTCATTTTAATGTCGCCATGACCATAATGTTAGCATGGTTTTGTTTGCTTGGTATATTCCACTTATTCGTTAGCTATTCTGTAAATCTGTAAAGGGCAAATCCGCTCCCGCAGCGTGCCCGTCGCCAAAAAACTGTCCTGCCAGCTCAACTTGCGCTCTGTAGCCATTTCCTGCCGCGCATCCAGCTAAAAGCTCCATACACCAAAAGCGCCATAGCGATGAAAATAAAAGAAAGAACGCACGGAGAGAAGTGATGCTAGAACAACTTAAACAGCAGGTGCTGGAGGCCAATCTTGCCCTGCCGGAGCATGGCCTTGTCGTTTTCACCTGGGGCAATGTCAGCGCGGTCGATCGCTCTTCTGGCCTGATGGTTATTAAGCCTTCCGGCGTCAGCTATCCGGTGATGCAGCGTGACGATATGGTTGTGGTCGATATCGTTACAGGGGAGGTTGTTGAGGGCAGCAAGCGGCCTTCTTCTGATACGGAAACCCACAGAGCGCTCTATCTGGCCTGGCCTGAGGTTGGCAGTATTGTGCATACGCACTCCCGCCATGCCACAATCTGGGCACAGGCGGGGAAATCTATTCCGGCCTGGGGCACCACACACGCTGATGATTTTTACGGTGCTATTCCCTGCACCCGACAGATGCGACCTGAGGAGATCCAGACGCGCTATGAATGGGAAACCGGGCAGGTGATCATTGAAACCTTCCGTGAAGAAGGCCTGGACCCGATGGCGATCCCTGCGGTATTGATCAACTCCCACGGCCCGTTTTGCTGGGGCAAAACACCTCAGGAGGCAGTGCATTCGGCCGTAGTGCTGGAAGAGGTGGCCTATATGGGCATCTACAGCCAGCTCCTGACTCCCTCGCTCCCGTCCATTCAGCAGCCGCTGCTGGACTGCCACTATTTACGCAAACACGGCAGTAATGCGTGGTATGGACAAAAATAGTCATCCAGATAGCAACCTAATCCTTCCAGAACGCCATTCCGCCTGAGTTCGTCACCCTGTTGCCTGTTTTTTCCCAGCCGTAAGGCTGGGAATGTCCCGTCCTCTTTTTTCTTAAAAATCAAAAGCTCGTTTAGTGATTTGGCACTCTGCATTACGCTGGGGGCGCGCTTAAGCGCACCCATAAACAGAGGATAAGACTATGACAGTGATTAATCAGACAACATGCAGGCTGTTCACCGAAGCTGGACAAACGACTCAGCTCTCCGCTTATTATGAGGAGGGGCGTCGTACCATGTGGATGATGCTGAGAGCGCAGCCGCGCCCCAGCTTTAACCACGAGCTCATTGAAGAGATTATGAATCTTAGCTACGCCGCGCAGCGCGCCGGCATAGCGATAGATTTTTGGGTGACGGGCTCGCTGGTGCCGACCATGTTCAACGCAGGCGGCGACTTACGGTTTTTCGTGGAATCGATTAAAAACGGGCGCCGTGAGGCGCTGCGGGCCTACGCCCGGGCGTGCGTGGACTGCATTCACGCCGCCGCCCGCGGATTTGATACGGGCGCGGTCAGTATCGCGATGATCGAGGGGAGCGCGCTGGGCGGCGGATTTGAAGCCGCCCTGGCGCACCACTTTATTCTGGCGCAAAACACCGCAAGGATGGGCTTCCCGGAAATTGCCTTCAACCTGTTTCCCGGCATGGGAGGCTACTCGCTGGTTGCCCGACGCGCCGGAATGAAACTGGCTGAAGAGCTGATTTGTGAAGGCGAATCGCACACGGCTGAGTGGTTTGAAACACGAGGCCTGGTCGATAAGCTGTTTCAGCCGGGTGAAGGATATCAGGCCACTCGCACCTTTATCGATGTTCTGCGGCCCAAGCTGAACGGCGTAAGGGCAATGCTGAAAGCGCGTCAGCGCGTGCTGCAACTGACGCGGGCGGAGCTGATGGACATTACCGAGGACTGGGTCGATTTCGCCTTCTCCATTGAACCAAAGGACATTGCCTATATGGAACGTCTGGTTCAGCTGCAAAACCGACACAGTGCCCAGGTACTGCGTAAAGTTGGATAATTACTGACCGGCAGGAAGCCGCGCAAGCCAGTGCTCCAGCTCATCGGCGGGCATTGGCTTCGCGTACAGGTATCCCTGACGAATATCCACGCCGTTTTCCATCACAAACGCTTCCTCCTCCGGCGTTTCAATGCCCTCCGCGATCACGCTTAAATTCAGCGCCCTGGCGACGGCGACGATCGCTTTTACCAGCGACTGGGATACCGGCTGATCGTTAACGCCACGGACGAAACTTTGATCCAGCTTGATGGTATCGACCGGCATCCGGGCGAGCTGTGACAGGGAAGAGTAGCCGGTGCCAAAATCATCCAGGTGCACTTCCGCGCCCAGTTCTTTGAACTGCGCCATCAGCGATAACGCCTTCTCTTCGTTTTCGATCAGGCAACTCTCCGTCAGCTCAATATCTATCGGACTTTTGGTCAGACCGAGCCGATCCAGCGCCTGTTTAAGATCCGCATAAATACTCTGATCGACAAGCTGTCTGGGTGACACATTGACCGCCACGCGGAGAAAAATACCTTTTTCCTGCCAGCGCATAATCTGCTCAAGGGCCGTCAGCATCACCCACCGGCCAAGCGGGACAATCAGACCTGACTCTTCGGCATAGGAGATGAAGCTGCCGGGAGGAACGAGCCCGCGCTCGGGTGAGAGCCAGCGCACCAGCGCTTCCACGCTGGTAACCTTGCCTGCCGCGTCCAGTTTGGGCTGATAATGGATAATCAGCTGATTGTGTTCCAGCGCTTTCCGGAGGTTCGTATCCAGCCACAGGTACTCAAACACGCGCTTATTCATTTCGGCGCTGAAAATGCAGTATTTACCCCGGCCGCTCTCTTTAGCGGTATACATAGCAGTATCCGCATTGCGGATCAGGCTTTCACGATCTTCGCCATGCTGCGGGCTGACCGCGATGCCAATTGAACAACCGGAATAGACCTCAATCAGGCCGATGCGGAAAGGCTGCCGGAGCCGGTCCAGGATGCGGGACGCCATGGCTTCCAGCGTCGCCTGGCTGGTGTCGGTAGCCAGCACGATGAACTCATCGCCGCCGAGACGGGCGAGGGTCTGATCTTTCTCCAGACAGCTAAGAATGGCCAGCGAAACGGCCTGAAGCAGCTGATCGCCAAACATATGGCCGTAGGCATCGTTGACCTTCTTGAAATTATCCAGATCGAGATAGACGATACCGGTCTGGCCCTCCTGACGCGCCTCAAGCGCCGTCGCTATCTCCTGGTTAATCGCATGACGATTGGGCAGGCCGGTGATGCTGTCCGTATTGGCTAACAGCCTCAGGCGCTCCTGGGCGCGACGTTCTTCCGTGATGTCGGTGCCAGAACAGATCAGATAGATTTCATTTCTGCCGCTGCCGCTATGCACGAATTTATTGCGGAACAGGAAGAGACGCTGCCCTTTTTTCGTTTTGATCCAGCGTTCCACTTCGTAAGAGCTGCCGTCGCGGAAAAAGCCACTGATATTACGGCGCGAAGCGGCAGCCTCTTTCCGGGTCATAAAAAGCTGGAAAACGTTGCGGCCGATAACTTCCTGTTCATTCAGGCCGGTATATTCTTCGCTCATGCGATTAAAACGCTGAATATTGCCACGCTGATCGAGGATAACGATCACCGAGTTGGCTTCGGAAACAACCTGTTCGGCAAAAGAGAGGCCAAGCACCAGATCCCGGGCTACGGCAGTGGTATCACCCCAGGCGGACGCGCTGCCAGCCCATTCAGACTGGTTAACCTTCCTGCCAACCAGATGCATCGGCAGCTCTTCACCGTAGAAAGAGAGAGTCAAATTAATGCTGGATGTAATCACCGTCATACTTCGCAGCAGTTTTGCCTGCGCAAAGGTCAGAGGCACGGCAATGTGCGTACTGGACGTTTCATCTTCAGCAAAATGCAGTGCGTCACTGTCGGAGGTTAAGCGCCAATGGGGGCTGGACGTACCAAACCAGGTATATAGTCGCGATTGCCCCAGTTCATCGGTCATCAGTGGTTTCCTCGGAAAATCCTTCGCGGTCTGTATCTTCTTATTTTAACAACAGTATTCGGCAATCAGATGAATCACAAGTTCTCTGATGAATATATTTTTTTCGGCAGGTGGCAGGGCGGAGGTAAAACGCCCCGATCGGACGATCGGGGACGCGGCTTAACAGGGGCATTTTCCCAGCTTGCCCGCCTGGCTTGGGAAGCGGGCATCCAGGCAATAACGGTGAAACTCTTTTTCCGTCATAGGTTTAGTGCCAGGGTGCTGTTGATGCATATGGCATAAATAGGTGGGATAATCCTGTACGCCCACCATCAGACGGAAACTCTGCGCCAGCCGTGACATTAGCAGCCTTAACGTTAACGGTGCTGGAGCAGAAGAAACTGCCATCACGGGAACACAGCGGCGGATCTTAAGTGGGCTGAAGGGACGACGAGCGAAAATGGCATCAGACATGGCTGACCTCTTTTCTCAGTGATGGATCGGTTTCATGTACAGTAGGCGTCGGGCTGGCCAGCGCACGGCGGATCACAAAGAAGGCGGAAATCAGCATGGTAACCGCAACAAGCATAAAGAAGGCGCAGAGGGCGGCATTAATCTGATTACTGAACACAATAGTTTGCATATCCGCCACGCTTTTCGCCGGGGCGATAACAATACCTTCTTCGATGCCTCTTGAGAATTTGTTGGCCTGAGCAAGGAAACCAATATTCGCTTTCTCATGGAAGATCTTCTGCCACCCGGCGGTCATTGAGGTAATAAACAGCCAGATGGTTGGCAAAATGGTGACCCAGGCGTAACGCTGCTTCTTCATTTTAAACAGCACAACGGTGCCCAGTATCAGCGCCATAGAGGCCAGCATCTGGTTGCCGATACCAAACAGCGGCCAGAGGGTGTTGATACCGCCCAGCGGATCGATGACACCCTGATAGACAAAGAAGCCCCAGCCCGCCACGGCGACAGTGGTGCCCGCCATATTGCCCAGCCAGGAACGGTTATTCGCCAGCGAAGGGACCACCGTACCGGCAAGATCCTGCACCATAAAGCGGCAGGCGCGGGTGCCGGCGTCCACGGCGGTCAGGATAAACAGCGCTTCAAACAGGATCGCGAAGTGATACCAGAACGCCATCATGGTCCGGCTGTTAAATACCTCAGTGATAATGTGCGCCATACCAACCGCAAAAGTTGGCGCGCCACCGGCGCGGGACAGGATAGTGGTTTCACCCACATCGCGGGCCACTGCGCTCAGCATTTCAGGCGTAACCACAAAGCCCCAGCTGTTAATCGCCTGGGAAGCGCTCTCCACGGTAGTGCCGATCAGCGCAGCCGGTGAGTTCATGGCAAAGTAAACGCCCGGATCGATCACCGACGCGCAGATTAACGCCATGATCGCAACGAACGACTCCATCAGCATGGCGCCGTAGCCGATAAAGCGGATATGACTTTCCCGCTCCACCAGCTTCGGCGTAGTGCCGCTGGAAACCAGGGCGTGAAAGCCGGAGATGGCACCGCAGGCGATGGTGATAAAGAGGAACGGGAAAAGGCTGCCTGAGAAGACCGGTCCGCTGCCGTCGATAAATTTGGTCACCGCGGGCATTTTCATTTCAGGCATCGCAAACACGATACCGATAGCCAGGCCGATAATAACGCCAATTTTCAGGAAGGTTGAGAGGTAATCGCGCGGCGCAAGCAGCAGCCAGACGGGCAGCACTGAGGCGATAAAACCATATATAACCAACACCCAGGTCAGCGTGGTGCCCTTAAGGGTAAAGAAGGGACCCCAATAGGGATGCTGGGCAATATCGCCGCCATAGACGATTGCCGCCATCATCAGTACGAAACCGATCAGCGAGACCTCGGCAATTTTGCCCGGGCGTATGATGCGCATATAGATGCCCATAAAGAGCGCGATCGGAATAGTGGCGGCGATGGTAAAGAGTCCCCAGGGACTGTTTGCCAGCGCTTTGACCACTACCAGCGCCAGAGCAGAAAGGATAATGATCATTACGCCCAGCGCGCCGAGCATGGTGACCACCCCGGCAAACGCCCCCAGCTCCTGCTTGGCCATTTCACCTAACGAGCGTCCATCCCGACGGGTGGAGATAAACAGAATCAGGAAATCCTGCACCGCACCCGCCATCATTACGCCAATCAGGATCCAGATGGTGCCGGGCAAAAAGCCCATCTGCGCCGCCAGGATAGGGCCGACCAGCGGGCCTGCGCCGGCAATTGCCGCAAAATGGTGACCAAACAGCACCCATTTATTAGTGGGAACATAGTCCAGACCATCGTTATTACGCTCCGCAGGCGTTCTGCGGCGGTCGTCCAGCTCGAAGATATCGCGGGCGATGAACAGGCTGTAAAAGCGGTAGGCGATGCTGTAGCAGGCCACAGAGGCGATAACCAGCCACATTGCATTGACATGCTCTCCGCGGCTGAGGGCAAGCATGGCGAACGCGCCTGCGCCCACTAACGCCACAGCTGACCAGATAACACCGGTTTTGACGTTTTTCATCCATTACTCCTTCCATGTTCGATAAGCGATCTGCTCGTGAATTAAAAGTAATGTAATTATTTGTTTGTGAAAGTTAACAACGGAAGAAGTGTGAGGCGGAAGGCGTTTTGAAGTACGACTGGCACTGGGATGGCGAAAAAAGAGAAAGCGGATTTTGAAGAAAGAGGTGGGATAAGGGCTTATCCCACCTTCCGGGGCTATCAGACGGCCGGACGCGCCACGACGCTGCGGTTTTCCATACGAACTTCAGCGATGGTGACATCAATCACATCGGTCACGCGGTAGGCCACGTCGCCTTTAATCTGCACGGTACCGTTTTCCTGGCTGCACACCAGCTCATCACGCACGGCGTGAATGAACGGGGCAGGGATAAAGGCCACGGCGCCGTTAGCGGTCAGGCGCACGCGCATGCCGCCGCGGGAGACGTCAATAATTTCCGCGCTGAAGCGCTCATCGGTGCCCGCCGATTTTTGCAGAAAGCGTGAGTAGAGCCAGTCCCCCACGTCGCGCTCGGCCATGCGGTTCTGGCGGCGACGCTCGCCCATTTTCACCGTAATCTCATCCTGAGGACGGGCTGCGGTTTCACCTTTGATCATCGCCTTAAGCAGGCGGTGGTTGATCATATCGCCGTACTTACGGATTGGCGAGGTCCAGGTCGCGTACGCGTCCAGACCGAGGCCAAAGTGAGGGCCGGGCTGGGTGCTGACTTCGGCAAACGACTGGAAACGGCGGATGCGGCTGTCGAGGAACTGGGTAGGCTGCGCGTCAAGTTCGCGACGCAGCGTGCGGAAGCCTTCTAGCGTGGCGATCGCCAGGGGATCGACCTTCACGCCGTGGTTTTCCAGCACGGCGGCGGCCTGTTCGGCGCCGGCGGCATCAAAACCCAGGTGAATGTTATAGATACCAAAGCCCATTTTATCGCGCAGCACGGTTGCCGCACAGATATTGGCGGTAATCATCGCCTCTTCAACGATGCGGTTAGCGATGCGGCGGTGCTCGGCAATGATGTCCAGCACCTCGCCTTTTTCGCCCAGCAGGAAGCGGAAGTCCGGGCGATCTTTGAACACCAGCGCGTGGGCCTGTCGCCACTCTGCACGAGCCAGACAGACGCGATGCAGTAAACGGATCTGGTTAGCGACGGCATCGCTTGAGGGCTGCCATTCCCCCAGGTTTTCCAGCCAGTCGGAAACGTTGTCATAGGCCAGCTTGGCCTTAGACTCGATCCACGCGGCGAAAAAGTTGATATCTTCCCCCAGCGTACCGTCAGCGGCAACGCGCACGCGGCAGGCCAGCACCGGACGACGCTCGTCAGGCCGCAGCGAGCAGATATCATCAGAAAGCTGACGCGGCAGCATTGGGATGTTAAAGCCGGGCAGATAATTGGTAAAAGAACGTTCGGCCGCGATAGCGTCCAGTTCGCTGCCTGCCGCCACGTAGGCGGTAGGATCGGCGATGGCGATGGTCAGCAGCAGATCGCCTTCCGGCGTCTCGGCGACGTGCAGCGCATCATCCATATCTTCGGTGCTGGCGCTGTCGATAGTGACGAATTCCAGCGCGGTCAGATCTTCCCGCTCAAGCTGTTCATCCAGCATTTCACCGGTCACCGCTTCTGGCGCTTCGCGTTCCAGATTATGACGGGAAAGCGTTACCCACCACGGCGCAAGGTGATCGTCCGCGGTGGTAATAAATTCGGTCAGTTCTGCATAGAATGTGCGGTCGCCCTTCAGCGGATGACGACGCATTTCGGCGACGGCCCAGTCGCCAGCCTGAAAATCGTGCTGTACGCTGCGATCGGCGCGGCACTGGATAGCATCTCTGAGCAGGGGATGGTCCGGCACAATGGAGAGACGGTCATCTTTTTTCTGCACGCGGCCAACAAAACGGGTCAAAAATGGCTCAACCAGCTTCTCAGGATCGGCAACTTCACGATCCTTATCGGTTTGCAGCACCGCGATAATACGATCGCCGTGCATCACCTTCTTCATGAAAGGCGGTGGAATGAAATAGCTCTTCTGAGCATCAGCTTCAAGGAAACCGAAACCTTTTTCGGTGCCTTTGACTACCCCTTCAACACGCGGCGTCTGGGAGTGGAGTTTCTCTTTGAGCTGCGCGAGCAGCGGGTTATCCTGGAACATAATCTCAACAGTTTTCGTGGCCTAAGAGCGGCAGACAGTTTTACGCGATTAACCGCCGCGCGGCAAGTAAAAAGCCGGGAAAACCCGGCTTCAGATAGCTGACAAAATAACAACAAAGGGGACGAAGAGGGCAGCAAAGTAAGGCATGCCACGCCATCGACGGAGTGGCGTGAACTGTCAGGAATTACGCCTTTTGCGTCCTGGCGCTCAGCCTCTGTTTCCTGTGCTGGTACGCTGTCAATAAGTCAAAGCCGGGACACCCGGCTTTGACTCAACGAAAAGGCATCAGCATCAGGCGATGCGCAGGCCTGCTTTTGCCGGGGATAGGCTGATTTTTACCGGTACCGATTTAGAGGTCGGCGTGCCGCTGCCGTCGCCAAAGCTGGAGAGGGGAACCAGCGGGTTGGTTTCAGGGTAATAGGCAGCCAGGTTCCCCTTAGGGATGTTGTAAGGCACCAGTTTAAATCCGCTGACCCGGCGGGTAATGCCGTCATTCCACAGCGTTTCGATATCCACTTCATCGCCGGCGGAAAGACCCTGTGCGGCCATATCATCCGGGTGGATAAAGAGAACTTCGCGCTGACCGTAAACGCCACGATAGCGATCGTCGAGACCGTAAATAGTGGTGTTGTACTGATCGTGCGAGCGCAGCGTTTGCAGCGTAAACGGCACTTCAACGTCGCCGAGCTGAGGGAAGAGCGATTCCGGCAGGCTGCCGCTGCTGAACTGGGCTTTATTGTTCAGCGTATTAAAGCGGAATTCCGCAGCGGCGTTACCCAGGTAGAACCCACCTTTAATTTCGCACTTCGCGTTGAAGTCACTGAAGCCCGGAATAGTGGCGGCAATATGATCGCGGATCTTGTTATAGTCCCCCGCGAGTTCAAGCCAGTCCAGCTTCTCGCTGCCCAGTACCGCATGCGCAATGCCCGCCACGATGGCAGTTTCAGAACGCTGGGTCTCCGCCAGCGGCTTACCGACGCCTTCGGAAGCGTGAACCATGCTGAAGGAGTCTTCCACGGTAATAAACTGCGGACCGCTTGCCTGAATATCCTGCTCGGTACGACCAATGGTCGGCAGGATAAGCGCATCTTCGGCACCCGGACAGAGATGGCTGCGGTTAAGCTTGGTGGAGATCTGTACGGTCAGGCCACAGCGGCGCAGAGCCTGTTCCGTGCGTGGGCTGTCCGGTGCGGCAGCGGCAAGGTTGCCGCCCAGCGCGATCAGCACTTTCACTTCTCCGCGAAGCATCGCTTCCAGCGCCTCAACGGTGTTGTGACCGATGTTGCGCGGCGGTTCAAAACCAAAATGGGCGGCCATGCTGTCGAGGAACGCCTGAGAAGGCTTCTCGTCGATGCCCATTGTGCGGTTGCCCTGAACGTTGCTGTGTCCCCTGACCGGGCAGAGGCCCGCGCCTTTTTTGCCGAGCTGACCAAACAGAAGCTGGAGGTTAACAATTTCGCGTACGGTTTCGACCGAGTGCTTGTGCTGGGTGATGCCCATAGCCCAGGTACAAATCACGCGTTCTGCGCTCTGGTAAATGGCTGCCGCTTCACGGATCTGCTGTTCACTCAGGCCAGACTGCTTCTCAATATGCGACCATTCGGTTGCATCGACGGCGGCCAGGTAGGCCTCCATCCCTTCGGTCTTGGCGTTGATAAAGACTTCATCAAACAGGCCTTTCTCACCGGCCGCCACGCGGGCGCGATGGGTTTCCGCCAGCGCTTTGACCATACCGCGCACCGCCGCCATATCGCCGCCCAGGTTTGGCTGGTAATAGGTCGAGCTGATGGTGCCTGCCTTGCTGGTCACCACTTCCAGCGGTTTCTGCGGATCGGCGAAGCGCTCCAGTCCACGTTCACGAAGCGTGTTAAAGGTGACAATTTTCGCGCCGTGATCGGCCGCGTGGCGGAGGCTGTGCAGCATACGCGGATGGTTCGTTCCCGGGTTCTGGCCGAAAACGAAAATGGCATCTGCATGATCGAAATCGTCCAGGCGGATGGTGCCTTTGCCAACGCCGATGCTGCGCTTCAGGCCGGAGCCGCTCGCTTCATGGCACATATTGGAGCAATCCGGGAAGTTGTTACTGCCGTTCATGCGGCCAAACAGCTGATAAAGCCATGAAGCTTCATTGCTGGCGCGTCCGGAGGTGTAAAGCTCCATCTGATCCGGGTTATCCATCGCCTTAATATGACGGGCGATCAGCGCGAAGGCGTCTTCCCAGCTGATGGGCTCATAGCGGTCGGTGCTGCGGTTATAGCGCAATGGTTCGGTAAGACGCCCCTGATATTCCAGGAAGTAGTCGCTCTGCTGGTAAAGCGCGGAAACGGTATGCTGAGCGAAAAATCGGGCGTCAATAAAGCGGCGGGTCGCTTCCCAGGTGACGGCTTTGGCGCCGTTTTCGCAGAAGCTGAAGGTACTTTTATTGTCATCGCCCCAGGCGCAGCCCGGGCAGTCAAAACCTTTCGCTTTATTCATGCGCATCAGGTTGCGCATGTTTTTCAGGACTTGCTTGCTGTCGAAGACGAAACGGGTCGTGGCCTCAAGAGATCCCCAGCCGCCGGCCGCAGCCTCATAGGGCTTAATTGCAGTTTTAAATTTCATATTGCTTCGCAGGTTTAATTTATGTTTTTGGTTTGTTAAGAAATCATTTCTTATTTTGTGGGATTAGTCTGCAAGCAGGTAAAATGTTTGTCTAATTGATTGGTTTAATGGTGCGATAGCTGCGGTTTATCGTGAAAGCGTGATCCCCCTCAAAGAATATAACCAGAAAAGCGGTATTCACCCTGCTGCCCGACGCGGCTGACTAATAATTAGGCTTTCGTTCGTAATAACGAGGGGCCTATGAAAGAATTTGCCAGCAAAGTTCACGCCTTTGGCAAAGCGCTGATGATGCCGATTTCGGTCATTGCCGCCGCCGGTATATTTCTGGGAGTGGCCGCTGCCATGCAAAACCCGGCAATCACCGGAGAGGCGTTCGCCAGTCTTGAGGTGCCGCAGCTGATTATTGGCTTCATCCGCAAGGTTGCCGGCGCACTATTTGCTAACCTGCCGCTCTTTTTTGCCGTCGCCAGCGCTATCGGTCTGGCGAAGGCAGAAAAACCGACGGCGGCGTTTGCCTCCGTGATTGGCTTTATCGCTATGCATGTGGGCGTCAGCGCCACGCTGGGCGCACAGGGGCTGACCGCGCTTACCACCACGCCGGAAGCGTTGCAGGCGCAGGGGATGGGGCAGACCGAAGCCATGATGAACTCGGCAGAGTACATCGCGATGCTGGGGATCTTTACCTATAACATGAGCGTACTTGGCGGGGTCATTGCCGGTTTGCTGACGGTCGCTATCCATAACCGTTTCTACACTACCCAGCTGCCGACGGCGATAAGCTTCTTCGGCGGCAGACGTTTAGTGCCTATCATCACCGTGCTGGTATTGCCGCTGGTGGGCGTATTGCTTGCCATGATTTGGCCAACGATAGGTGCAGGCATTGCGTGGGTGGGAGAACTGATTGGCAGCAGTGGGCAGTATGGCGCTTTTCTTTATGGCACCAGCGAAAGACTGCTTATTCCGACGGGTTTGCATCATATTCTTAATGAAACGGTGCGCTTTACGCCAATAGGCGGCATCGCCACCGTCGATAACCAGACTATCGTCGGCGCGCTGAATATTTTCAACACGGCGCTGACACATCCCGGCTCGGTACCGGATGATATTGTCCGTAACGCCACCCAATTCCTGGCCCAGGGGAAAATTCCGGTCATGATGTTTGGCCTGCCGGCAGCGGCGCTGGCGATGTATCACTGCGCCAGGCCGGAGCATAAGCAGCGGGTTAAGGCGCTGGTGCTGGCCGGCGCGCTGACCTCCTTTACCACCGGGATTACCGAGCCGCTTGAATTCTGTTTTATTTTTGTTTCACCGGTGCTCTACCTCCTCCATGCTGTGCTGAGCGGTCTTTCCTTCATGCTGATGTCGCTGATGCATCTGATGATCGGTAATATCCAGGGAGGGGCTATCGATCTGGTCGTTTTCGGTATTCTTGGCGGCAGCAAAACGCAGTGGTGGTGGAGCATACTGCTCGGCCTCGTCTATATCCCGGTCTATTACTACGGTTTCCGCTTCGTCATTACCCGGATGAGTGTCGAAACGCCTGGCAGGGAGTCCGAAGAGGTGGAGAAAGAGAGCAATACCGTCCCGACTGACCAGCGCACGCAGGTCATCATCAGCGGGCTGGGCGGCGGGGGCAACATAGAGGACGTCGATTGCTGCTTTACTCGTCTTCGCGTACGAGTTAAGGATATGAAAGAGGTAGTCGATCAGACGCTTATGTCTACCGGCGCCAACGGCGTTAACCGCGTAAGCGACCACGATGTGCAGGTTATTTATGGGCCTCAGGTCGAAAAAATTGCCAATGAAGTAAAAACAGCACTGGGCGTTGCCTGATTTCTGCCGATAACCGTTCGGGTGCCAGCTCACCCGGGCGGCCGGTGTACATGTTACACTGCCTGACTTTTTTAGCGACGCGTACAGTAATGGACATTAAACAGCTTACCTACCTCGTCAATCTTGAGCGGGAACGCCACTTTGGCCGGGCCGCCGAGGCCAGCTTTGTCAGCCAGCCCACGCTCTCGATGCGTCTGAAAAACCTGGAGCGCGAGCTGGGCCTCTCGCTGATCAACCGCAGCAACAACTTTGATGGCTTTACCGCTGAAGGGGAGCGCGTTCTCTCCTGGGCGCGGGAAATCGTTTCGGTCTACCAGGGGCTGAAGCTGGAAGTCGAGTCCCTGAAGCATGGCGTCAACGGCACGCTGCGCATTGGCGTGGTGCCCCAGTGCAGTATTTCACTGCCGCTGATGCTGAAAGCGATAGGCGATCGCTATCCCCAACTGGATTACCGGGTAGCGGTTCTGAGTGCCGATCAGCTGCTTGAAGCGCTGAACAGCCATACTGTCGACGTCGGCATCGGCTTTTTCGAGCTGGCCACGCTGCGCGAACTGCATTTCCAGGCTGAGCCTCTTCACGACAGGAATGTCGAGGTGGTTTTCCATCCGCGCTACTTCCCACAGCTCTGCGGCGATAAGCCGCTTTCGCTGGCGGCGTTGTCGGAGGTTCCTCTCTGTCTGGCGGACCAGACCCGCTATTTCCGGCGTTATCTGGATACTCATTTTCGCGAAGCCGAAGTACGGATGCGGGTGATCCTGGAAACAACCTCGGTTTTCCAGCTGTTACAGAGCACCCAGGTGGGGCTGGGTTGCCTGCTCTCCCCCTGCGGACATCTTCTGCCGGAGATGACACCCGACCTGCAAAGCCGCCTGCTGGATATTGCGCCGATGTCCCGCGAGGCGGCGGTGGTCATCGCCGAGCCGGGCCGGGCGTCGCCGCTTTCACAGCACTTCTTTGATGAAGTGCGTCGCTGGCTGAGCGAGCGTTAGTCAGGCCGGCCCGCTCCTCAGTGTTTCGTAAAACGCCCGGCGGGAAATTTTCCCCCTCCGCGATAAGCGATCGCCGTTCAGGCCGTTTTTGCGCCGCTGGCCTCAGTCGAACCCAGCGCCAGCATCAGGCGGTTATGCCAGCTGGCAAGGGCGGTAAACTGCATCAGCCCGAAAAGTGACTGAAGATCCATGCCTTGCTCTTTAAGCGGCTGGATATGCGCGGCAGTGAACCGTTCAGGCGAGCGGGTAAGCTGCGCAGCCAGGCCGATAACGGCCTTTTCTTTCACCGTTGCCACCAGCGCTGCCTGCTCAACGTTCTGCTGTAGCGCGTCACGCAATTTTCCCTCAGCGTAGCGGTAAAAACAGGCCGCGCTGCCGTTAATTCTGGCGGATACCGCACACGCCAGCGCGCCTTCCGGCGTTTGTCGCTGCTCCTCCAGCGAGCAGAACAACAGATTCAGACACTCCAGCACCGGCGCATCATGGGCCAGCAGCCCGCTATTTTCCCTGAAAAAGCTCTCCTTCTGGCAGCGCGCCAGTATCTCAAGCTGGTGGGGGCAGGCGTGGCGCTGCTCCACCGGTGTCAGATCGGAATGCCAGCGACCATGCGGCCTGGGCGGATCGGCATCCTGCGGCATCGTCATGCCTGGGATCCAGCGGGCCGGCAGGGCGAGCAGGGCATGAATGCCGGCCACCACCCGCGCCTGATAGCTGACAAAGCCGATAATCTGGCTGAAGGTGATGATATCGGCGGTGGTCAGGCCCGCCTCGTGCAGCCGCAGCAGGGCTGCGCTGTCAATCACCCCCGGCTGGCTGGCAAGCTGGCGGGAAAACTCGGTAATCAGCGTCAGCCGGCGGTTACTCTCCCTCGAGGAATCGGGGCCGGTCAGGGGATTCAGGCGGGCAGCATAATGATTACAGAGGCGCTGGATGCCCGTGACCTGCGCGACGATCAGCGCCGAACTGAGGCGATCGTAAAGCGTGAGCGTCTGTGCCGGGCTGGTCGTAAGGCGTTCCGGGAAAAGCAGATGATAGAGCCGTCGGGAGGCCAGCAGGGCAGGCCCGCTCTGATGCAGCACGCTTTGTAGATCGCCGTGGCCCTCAGCGGCCAGCCCTAGCAGGAAGCGATCGTCAACATCCGCCGCCTCCGGAAAGAGTGGCGCGGCGTGGATGTCGAGCGTTGAGAGCGTTTCATGATACCAGTGAGTGTGGCCGGGAAAGCGGCGCGGTTCCATGGTCATTCCTTTTCAAGTTAGCCGGTCCGGAAATGCCAAAAAACGGGATGGCGCATCACCGGCCCTGAAGAGCATAACTATCCTGCCGCAGGGCTGCCGGGTAACCAAAGAATGATCGGTGCTAACAAATAGCGGAACGGTATAACCCGCCAGCGCCGGGTTTTACAGGATGGCTGTTTTCAGGGCGTGCACTCCTTGATCTGCAAACGGAGAGGGGGCGGATTGTCAGGGAAAAAAACCATCACTTTCTCAGCCGAAAGAAACAGCGTCTTATGAGACTGAGCAGCCCATGCGTTACGGCAATAATCCCGATCGTTGAAGTCTGCCCAGAGCGCAACGTTAACGATCAAATCATTTTTGATCGTGCCGACCCGCTGAAAAATTTGTGCAGAGTAGCTAATCAGCCCGTTGACCAGCACCAATAAAGCAACGCGTAAAAGCGTTTTTTGCCACTTTTCACCTCCGTTGACTATTAACCAGAAGAACAGCACCGGCGAAATAGTTAAGGCCAGCAAGACAGAGACGATTAAAATGCCGTTTGAGACAATATCGTTAAAAATAAAATTAAAGGGGATGTAGAGTGGCGTAATGAGCTGCGCAGTGAGGGGAAGAAGTGAAGGATCGACCGAAAAAACCTGATTTATCGCGCCGTTAGCCCACTGGCGCGAAAGAATAAAAAAGAGAAAAAGAAAGACTGAAAACAGCACGCCCACCATCCAGAATCGCGCTGATGAGGCCCTGAGATATTTCCCCCATGAGGAAACTGAAAACCAGGCCAGCACAAAATAAAAAGGGGCCAGGCAGGTTATAATCAGCGCCGTGCCGGCAAAATAAGCATTGCCGGTAATGAGAAAAAGTACGGGCACGAGAACAAGCAGTCCTAAATAGCCTGTGTAAACATTCAGTTTAAATAAACGCAAAACGCGTACCCTCAGTTTCTGGATCAGCGATCTTTACGCCAGGCATCCGCGCTCAGCGCTTCACCGAAATGGCTGGTAATCAGTCGCTTCGTCAGGTCATGCAGCGGGCAGGCCAGTACGCCTGCGGTGCTGCCGCGCTCCACTACCTCGCCATGATGCATCACCAGTACCTGATCGCTGATATGCTTCATCATTCCCAGATGCTGGGTCACATAGATATATGAGATGCCATGTTTGTCCTGAAGCTCCAGCATCAGGTTAACCAGCTGAGAGCGCATCGACATATCAAGCGAGGCCAGCGCCTCATCGGCAACAATCACCTTTGGCTGAAGAATCAACGCGCGGGCCAGGCCAACGCGCTGCTTCTGCCCCGGCGCCAGCATATGCGGATAGTAAGACGCATGATCGCGCAGCAGACCAACCTGCCTTAGTGTTTCAATAATCCGTTTTTCGCGCGCTTCGCTGGTTAAATCGGTATTCAGCCTGAGCGGAAAGTCGAGGATCTGACCGATGCGCTGCCGGGGATTGAGCGAGGTTGAGGAATCCTGAAAAATCATGCGGATCCGCTGACTGCGGTAGCCGTAATCCCCGTACTCAAGCTGGCGGTCGTCAATGACGATCTCGCCTTCGGTGGGTTCTATCATGCCGCTGAGCATTTTTGCCAGCGTCGATTTACCCGAACCGTTCTCCCCGATAATCGCCAGCGTCTGCCGCTCCCGTAGGGTGAAGCTGACCGCCTTGACCGCCTCCACATGCTGTCGCCGGAACAGGCCGGTACGATAGCGGAACGTTTTACTGAGGTTGCGCACTTCCAGCAGCGTCTCAACCATTACTGACTCTCCATATTAAGCGGGAAGTGGCAGGCAAACAGGTGCGAACGCGGGCCGGCCAGGCGCGGCGTCTGAATACAGGTTTTCTGCGCATAGGGGCAGCGCGGACCGAGACGGCAGCCTATCGGCAAATGCTCCAGAGAGGGAATGGCGCCAGGCAGCGTATTGAGACGGCTCTTGTGCGGCAGCGACAGCCCAAAGTCAGGCATCGCGCGGATTAATGCCTGGGTATAAGGATGGTGCGGCGTGGCGATCAGATCTTCACTGCGCGCCGTTTCCACGGTCTGCCCGCAGTAAAGGACGTTAATGCGATCGGCCCAGTGGCTGAGCATCTGCAAGTCATGGCTGATCAGCAGAATTGTGGTGTTATTGTTCTGGTTAAGCCGGGTCAGCAGGCGGAATATCTGCGCCTGAGTAGTCGGCTCCATCGCGTTGGTGGGTTCGTCGGCAATCAGCAGGCGCGGCTGGTTCGCCAGCGCAATGGCAATCATCACCTTCTGACATTCACCATCAGTCAGCTCATAGGGATAGCTGCTCATAATATCTTTATGATCTTTTATCCCCACGCGGTGCAGCAGCTCAATGGCGCGGCGGTGACGCCAGCGGAAGCGCTGATACCAGCGGCCTTTCCACGTCCAGCCAGGGATCGCCTGCATCAGCTGTCGGCCAATACTTTCCGACGGGTCGAGACAGGACTGTGGCTCCTGAAAGATCATCGAGACATTGTGGCCGACAATTTTGCGTCGTTCCGCTGGCGAGAGGTGCAGCAGATCGATGTCATTAAAGCGCATCCGGTCTGCGGTAATGCGCCAGTTATCCTTGGTGACGCCGCAGATGGCTTTGGCAATCAGGCTTTTTCCGGAGCCGGATTCGCCCACCAGACCGCGAACCTCCCCCTCCGTGAGGGTGATGCTGACCCGGTCGACAGCCTTAACCGGCCCGTCGGCGGTCATAAACTCAATGGTCAGATTACGAATATCGAGCAGCGGCATTTATTCAACTCCCGACACGATAGCCCGGCGGATACCGTCGCCGAGCACGTTAACAATCAGTACGCTGAGCATAATCGCCGCGCCGGGCAGCATCACTGTCCAGGGGGCCACATAAATCAGCTCCAGCGAGTCGCCAAGCATCGCTCCCCATTCCGGGGAAGGCAGCTGGGCACCCAGATCCAGAAAGCCCAGCGCGGCGATATCCAGAATCGCCATCGACAGCGCCCGTGTAAATTCAGACACCAGCAGCGCCAGAATGTTGGGTAAAACCGCGTAACGCAGAATATTCATGCTGGTCGCGCCGTCCAGCCGCGCGGCAACCACATAATCTTTTTCCAGCTCATCATGCACCGCGGTATAAATTGCCCGGACAAGACGGGGAATAATCGCCAGAAAGACCGCCAGCAGGGCATGCTCAAGCTTCGGCCCCAGAAACGCCACGACGATAATGGCCAGCAGCAGCGACGGAATGGAGAGCAACGTATCCAGCAGATGGTTAAACAGCGCCGAACGCAACCCCCGCGTCATTCCCGCCAGCAAACCGAGCACCATGGCGCAGGCGGCGGCAAGCAGGGTAACCAGAATGGCCGAGCCCACGGTTGGCGCCGCACCGCTTAACAGACGGCTCAGGACGTCACGGCCCAGATCGTCGGTGCCGAGGAAGAAGGAGACGTCACCGTATCTGGACCATGAAGGCGGCTGAAGCTGATAGCCCAGAAATTGCTGATCGAGTCCGTAAGGGGCGAGCAGCTGGCCGAAAATGCACAACAGAAGCAGCGCGATAAAGGTGTAAAAGCCGACCATCGCCATCGTATCGCGGTAAAACAGCCGCCAGGTGTAGCGCAGCGGGCTGGGGACACGCTTCTCAGCATAGATATTATCGTAGGGCATACCATTCCTTATGCTTCAGCGGGTTAGAGAGCGCACCCAGGATATCGGCCAGCACGTTGACGGTGATCACCAGTGCGCCCACCACCATAACGCCTGCTGAGATCGCGGCATAATCCTGCTGGCGGATGGCATCCACCAGCCAGCGGCCCAGTCCCGGCCAGTTGAAGACCATTTCCGTAATCATCGCCAGCGTCAGCATGGTGGAAAACTGCAGCCCCAGGCGCGGAATGACCGGCGGCAGCGCGTTATGCAGCACGTGGCGGCGGATAATGGTAAAGCGGGAGAGGCCGCGGGTGGCGGCCGCCTTAATGTAGTTCTGCTCCATGACCTCGCGGGTGCTGAGACGCAACAGCCTGACGACCTCCGTCGTAGGCGCAACGGCCAGCGCCAGCACGGGCAGGATCATATGCTGGATGGCGCTGATGATCATCTCATGCCGCCAGGGAGAAGGGCTGAGCCAGGCATCAATCAGCGCAAAGCCGGTGATATTTTCCACCGGATAGAGCAGGTCAAAGCGGCCGGAGACGGGCAGCCAGCCCAGCGTCAGCGAGAAAAAGAGCGTCAGCAGCAGGGCCAGCCAGAAAATCGGCATGGAAAAACCGATCAGCGCCAGCGCGCTGATCAGCTTATCCTGCCATTTATTGCGTAACACTCCGGCGGCGATGCCCAGCGGGATGCCGGTCAGCATCGCCAGGGTAAAGGCCAGAATACAGAGCTCAAGCGTGGCGGGGAAAACTTCCAGGATCTGCTGATTAATCGGCTCGCCGTTGGTGCTGGAGACGCCGAAGTCGAGCTGAAACAAGCCCTGATACCAGAAGAGAAAGGCGTCGCCGAACGAAGCGCCCTGAAGCGGAGCGTGCGGCGTAAAATAGCTCAGGCTGAAGCCGACCAGCGTCAGCATAAAAAGCGTCACGATCCAGAGCACCAGACGACGCAGCGTATAGATCATCATGGTTTAGTTTTCCTCGCCGTTAACACGATGCACGCCGGCAAACGAGGCATTGCCAAAGGGGCTGAGGACCAGGCCTCTGATATCCGCGCGATAGGCCTGTAGCCGGAGCGAAGAGGCCAGCGGAAGCACGGGCAGCGCTTCCGCCAGCATCGTCTGCGCCCGGTCATAGTAGTCGATTCGCGACGCTAACTGCTGTGAGAGCAGCGCCTTATGCAGCGTCTCGTCAAATTCAGGCTCACACCAGTGAGCATAGTTGGTCTGGGATGCGATAGCCGCACAGCTGAACAGCGGGCGGAAAAAACTGTCCGGGTCGTTACTGTCAGTCGCCCAGCCGGTCAGGGTTAAATCGTGCGTCATCTCCATCAGCCGCGCTTCCTGAAAGCGCCCCTCAACCGCCACGATGGTGACGGTAACGCCCACCTGGGCGAGATCGGCCTGAATTAACTCCGCGGTTTTCAGCGGGCTGGGATTCCATGCCTGTGAGGCCGAGGGAACCCATAAATTAAGATGCAGATCCTCCACACCCAGCGCCTTAAGCTGCGCCCGGGACTTTTCAGGATTATATTCGGTGACGCGGGCCTCATTGTTATAGGCCCAGGAGGCGCGCGGCAGGATGGAGGCGGCGGTTTCTGCCGTCCCGTAATAGATCGACTCCATCAGCCGTTCGTTATTAATGGCCAGCGCCAGCGCCTGACGCACTTCGGGGCGGTCCATCGGCGCTTTGCGGGTGTTAAACGCCAGATAGGCGATATTCATGCCCGGACGCAGCGTCAGCCGCAGGCGGGGATCGTCACGCAGGACCGAGATCTGGCTGGCGGCAGGGTAGGCCAGCACGTCGCATTCCCCGGTCAGCAGCTTAGAAAGACGCCCGGTCCCCCCCGCGCCCATATCTATCACTACCTGAGACATTCTGGGCAGGCCTTTCCAGTAGTGCTGATTGCGCGCCAGACGGATGTACTGACCGGTGCGGTACTCACTGAGCATAAAGGGCCCGGTGCCGACCGGCTGGCGGTCCATCAGCTCCTGATGATCGGCTTTGGTCAGCTGGCTGCCATACTCGGCGGAAAGTACGGGCGCATAATGGGTAGCCATATGCCAGAGGAATGACGCATCAGGTCTGTGCAGGCGGATCTCAACGGTGTAGTTGCCCAGCTTTTTGATGCTTTTAACCGCGTCAGCAAACTGCAAACTGTCAAAGTAGGGATAATTTCCGCCGTTAACGCCATGCCAGGCGGATTTCCGCTCAAAAATACGTCTGAAGCTGAATACCACATCATCCGCGTTTAGCGGGCGGGAAGGGGTGAACCACTCCGTGGTCTGAAAGGGTACATTATGACGCAGGTGAAAACGGTAAGTGGCACCGTTATCCAGCACCTCCCAACTTTCGGCCAGTTCAGGTATCAGGCGATAAGTGTAAGGGTCCACATCAAGCAGCCGGTCATACAGCTGAGCCGCAAGCGTATCGACAATTAACCCACCGCTGGCGAGCTGTGGGTTAAAGGAGGCGATGTTACCGTTCACGCAGTAGACGAAACCGGTCTGACGAATATCGCCCGGCACGGCGGACCAGGCGACAGAGGTCACCAGCAGCAGGCCAGTAAGGAGAGTCGAAATTAATGTGCGCATAAGTCATCTGAAATATCAGGCAATCATCAGAGTGTACCGCACTCTCGGAGAACGCCCAAAGATTGCCGGGATAACTGGCGTTTTTCCAGGCGAAAAGCGCAGGCAGCCGTATTCTGCGCATCTTATCCGGCGTATTTCCCTACAGGAGGTATGCCTGCGGAGCAGGCCCGGGCAAAGAACGCCGCGAATATGCCCGACGTTAATGTGGGAATGAGAAGGATTCTCAACAAACCGCTTTAC
The DNA here is from genome assembly GCA_050410775.1 of Pantoea sp. FN060301. GTDB lineage: Bacteria > Pseudomonadota > Gammaproteobacteria > Enterobacterales > Enterobacteriaceae > Erwinia. The sequence goes on along the minus strand of CP191229.1, from coordinate 2,124,473 downwards.
AAGGTGGAGTGAGAATGATTATTATTCAGTTGCGCTTTACCGGTGGCTCTACCGGAAAGGCGCACGACATTGCTCACATTGCTTCCAGTATTTTTTTCAGCCCGCCTTGTGCGGGCTTTTTTTTATCTGGACGTTTGCGGTAAATTTCAGCCGCAAAGGCCGCGCTTCAGCTGCCCGGAGCAAAAGCGCCGCTGGCGAGAAACCAGCCCATAAAGACAATGGCGGCGACAAGAATAATGAGGGGCGGAATAAATTTCAGGTTCATGGATGAAGTCTCAAGGTTTGCCGGGATCGATTCCGTGTTTTTTCAGCATCGCCCGCAGCTGATGATAGGTGACGCCCAGCAGTTCAGCGGCGCGGCGCTGATTAAAGCGCGCCTGAGAGAGCGCCTTCTCCAGCAGCGCCTGCTCCTGCTGATGCTGCCAGCGGCGTAAATCCAGCGGTAAAAGCGGGAGCGCTTCCGTTTCCGCCTCTGCTTCGGGCAGTTCTGACTGTAGTCCTGGTTTAAACGGGTTAAGGATCACCCGGTCCAGCGGGTCATCAATCTCGCTATGGCGGTAAACCGAGCGTTCAACCACGTTTTTCAGCTCGCGGATATTACCCGGCCAGCCATAATCCAGCAGTACCTGACGGGCCGCGGGGGTAAATCCGGGAAAGAAAGAGCGGCCCAGCTCACGGCACATCTGGATAGCAAAATGGTCAGCCATCACCAAAATATCGCTGCGGCGTTCGCGGAGCGGCGGCAGTTGTACCACGTCGAAGGCGAGCCGGTCGAGGAGATCCGCACGGAACTTCCCCTGCTGCGCGAGCAGGGGAAGGTCATCATTGGTGGCGCAGACCAGCCTGACGCTGACCTGCAACGGCTGGCTGCCGCCGACACGCTCCAGCTGCCCATACTCAATCACTCTCAGCAGCTTTTCCTGAACCAGCATGGGCGCAGTGGCTAACTCATCCAGAAAGAGCGTCCCGCCGTCGGCGCGTTCAAAGCGGCCCAGGTGGCGCTTCTGAGCACCGGTAAAGGCGCCGGCCTCATGTCCAAACAGCTCGGAGTCAAGCAGGTTCTCATTAAGCGCGGCGCAGTTAAGAGAGATAAAGGGGCCCTGCCAGCGATTGGAGAGATAATGGAGGCGGCTGGCGATCAGTTCTTTGCCGGTCCCGCGTTCGCCTGTTACCAGCACCGGCTTGTTTAACGGCGCTAACCGTGAAACCTGCTCCAGCACTTCCAGAAAGTTATTTGACTCGCCGAGCAGGTTATCGCTGTGATCATTCATGAAATTCACCAGGTGTTAGTGATTTCCACCACACTAACCTCTTGCTGCAAAGCTGTAAAGTGCAGGAATAGTGCAAAATCAATAAGATAAAAGTTGGCACGCTAATTGAATAATAACTGACAGCGCATCGCGCCTTTTAAAACCGATTAATGAGGATTTTGATTATGGGTATTTTTTCTCGTTTTGCCGACATCGTGAATGCCAACATCAATTCGCTGCTGGAAAAAGCGGAAGATCCGCAGAAACTGGTTCGCCTGATGATTCAGGAAATGGAAGATACGCTGGTGGAAGTTCGCTCCACGTCGGCCCGCGCGCTGGCGGAAAAGAAACAGCTGCTGCGCCGCATTGAGCAGGCCGAGACCCAGCAGACCGAATGGCAGGAAAAGGCGGAGCTGGCGCTGCGTAGAGATAAAGACGATCTTGCCCGTGCCGCGCTGATTGAAAAACAGAAGCTGACCGATCTGATTACGCTGCTCAGCCGTGAATCTGAGCAGGTTGAGGAAACCCTGGTAAGAATGAAGGGTGAAATCGGCGAGCTCGAAAGCAAACTGGGCGAAACCCGTGCCCGCCAGCAGGCGCTGACGCTGCGTCATCAGGCCGCTTCTTCGTCCCGCGATGTACGTCGTCAGCTGGACAGCGGTAAGATTGATGAAGCGATGGCCCGCTTTGAATCTTTTGAACGCCGCATCGATCATATGGAAGCCGAGGCGGAGAGCCAGAGCTTTGGTAAGAAAAAGACGCTCGATCAGGAGTTCGCTGAGCTTCATGTTGATGACGAAATCAACGAGCAGCTGGCGGCGTTAAAAGCCAAAATGAACAACCGCAGCGAATAACGGAGCGAGGCACCTGTCCGGTGCCCCTCCGCAAGCCATTGGGTTAGAGCGATTCAAGGAGACAGAATGAGCGCGTTATTTCTTGCCATACCCTTAACTATCTTTGTGCTGTTTGTGGCACCGATCTGGCTCTGGCTACACTACAGCCGGCAGAACAGCGGCACCGAGCTGTCGCAAAGCGAACTGCAGCGCCTTCAGCAGCTGACGCTTGACGCAAAACGCATGCGTGAGCGCATTCAGGCGCTGGAGGAGATCCTCAACGCCGAACATCCTAACTGGAGGCAGCCATGAGCAACGCGATCGTAAAAGGCAAAAAGCTCTGGCGTATTCCTTCACGCGGTAAAGTGAAAGGCGTCTGCGCCGGCGTTGCCGACTATTTTGAGATCCCGGTCCGTCTGGTGCGGGTTATCGTGGTGCTGTCGATGTTTTTTGGCCTGTTTATGTTCACCTTAATCGCCTATTTCGGGCTGGCTTTCGTTCTTGATGAAATGCCCGATGAGTTGGCTAATCAGGGTGAAAAAATGCCGTCCGCAGGGGAGCTTCTTGATAATCTCAGCGCCGAGCTGAACGGGGGAGAGCGGCAGCTGCGTGATATGGAACGTTATGTCACCTCTGAGACCTTCAGCGTACGCAGCCGCTTCGGCCAGCTCTGAACAACCCTGACCTTATCCTTTTGCGGGCCTGCACAGGCCCCTCACCGGTATCTGGAGAGAAATTATGCGTAACTGGCAATCCGTTTTACAACAAAATGCCTCGCCCGCAGCGAAAAGGGTCGGCAAGTTTATCCTCCTTGGCGCGCTGAGTTACGGCCCGGCAGGCGTGGCTGGCTGGGCGGTGAAATCCGTCACGCGGCGGCCGCTGAAAATTCTGCTGGCCTCGGCGCTGGAGCCGCTGCTGCGCCGCCTGGTGCGTGGGGCTACCGCACGCTGGAATAAACCCTGAATCCCACACCGCTTATTTACGCCATAGTGGACAGCGCGTACTCTCTCCGGACTGATAAAAAAGAAAAGGTGCCGACACCCAGATGAAACGACTTCAAAATGAATTGCTGTCGCTGGTCAACCGGGGCGCGGATCGCCACCTGCGCCTTGCCGTAACCGGACTGAGCCGGAGCGGAAAAACGGCTTTTATTACCTCGCTGGTTAATCAATTACTTAATGTGAATTCGGGATCGCGCCTGCCGATGTTTTCGGCCGTGCGCGAAGAGCGGCTGCTCGGCGTCAAGCGAGTGCCGCAGCGCGATATGGGCATTCAGCGCTTCACCTACGATGAAGGGCTGGCCCAGCTTTACGGTACGCCCCCCAGCTGGCCGACCCCCACGCGCGGCGTCAGTGAAATGCGCCTGGCGCTACGTTACCGCTCCCGTGAGTCGCTCCTGCGCCATTTCAAAGAGACCTCCACGCTCTATCTGGAGATTGTCGATTATCCCGGCGAATGGCTGCTGGATCTGCCGATGCTGGCGCAGGATTATCTGAGCTGGTCGCGTCAGATGACCGCCCTGCTCAGGGGAGACCGGGCCGACTGGTCCGCCCGCTGGCTTAAGCTTTGCGAGAACCTCGATCCGCTGGCGCCGGCTGATGAAAACCGCCTCGCGGAGATCGCGGACGCCTGGACTGAGTATCTGCTGAAATGCAAACAGGAAGGTCTGCACTTTATTCAGCCGGGCCGTTTTGTGCTGCCAGGCGATATGGCCGGCGCGCCCGCGCTACAATTTTTCCCCTGGCCGCAGGCGGATGAGGGCGGGGCGGCTAAGCTGGCGCAGGCGGACAGCGGCAGTAATATCGGCATGCTGCGGGCGCGTTACCGCTACTATTGCCAGCACGTGGTGAAAGGATTTTATAAAGACCATTTTCTACGTTTCGATCGCCAGATTGTGCTGGTCGACTGCCTGCAGCCGCTCAACAGCGGACCCCAGGCGTTCAATGATATGCGTCTGGCGCTGACGCAGCTGATGCAGAGCTTCTCATACGGCCAGCGCACGCTGTTTCGCCGCCTCTTTTCGCCCGTCATCGACAAGCTGCTGTTCGCGGCCACCAAGTCGGATCACGTCACGGCCGATCAGCACGCCAATCTGGTTTCCCTGCTTCAGCAGCTGGTCCAGGATGCCTGGCAGAATGCCGCTTTTGAAGGCATCACCATGGACTGTATCGGTCTGGCGTCCGTGCAGGCAACGGAGAGCGGGCTGGTCGATCATAAGGGCGAGAAGATCCCTGCGCTGCGCGGTCATCGTCTGGAGGATAACGAGCCGCTGACCGTTTATCCGGGGGAAGTACCGCCCCGCTTGCCGGGACACGCGTTCTGGCAGGAGCAGGGCTTCCATTTTGAACAGTTCCGGCCCCAGGATGCGGACGTGGATCGCCCTCTGCCGCATATCCGCCTCGATTCGGCGCTGGAATTTTTGCTGGGAGATAAACTGCGATGAATGCACCGCTTAAACCGCGTATCGATTTCGCACAGCCCCTGGAAGAGGAAAAAGCGCCCGTGCTTAAGGCCGCCCGGGCCTTTGACCGTGAGGAAGCGGCGTTTATCGCCCAGCATCCTGAAGCGCAGCCGGAAGAAGAAGGGAACGGCGAGCGCGCCGTTGAGGCCGCGCTGCGGCCAAAACCGAGCCTCTGGCGCAAAATGGTCAAAGCCGGACTGGCGGTATTTGGCGTGAGCGTGGTGGCGCAGGGCGTGCAGTGGGCGCATAACGCCTGGCTTCAGCAGGACTGGATCGCGATGGGCGGCTGCGTGGCAGGCGGCCTGATCGTCTTTGCCGGGGTCGGATCGCTGGTGGGCGAATGGCGCAAGCTCTATCGCCTTCGCGAACGTGCCGAAGAGCGGGACGTGGCGCGTGAACTGCTCGGCAGCCACGGCATGGGGAAGGGACGTGAGTTTTGTGAAAAACTGGCCCGTCAGGCCGGGCTCGATCAGTCGCATCCTGCGCTTCAGCGCTGGCACGCCTCGCTGCATGAAACCCTGAACGATCGTGAAGTTGTGGCGCTTTATGCCCAGCTGGTACAGCCGGTCCTCGATCGTCAGGCCCGGCGGGAGATTGGCCGCAGCGCGGCGGAATCGACCATGATGATCGCCGTCAGCCCGCTCGCGCTGGTGGATATGGCGTTTATCGCGTGGCGCAATCTGCGGCTGGTAAACCGCATCGCGGCCCTCTATGGCATTGAGCTGGGCTACTTCAGCCGTATCCGCCTTTTCCGCCTGGTGCTGCTGAATATCGCGTTTGCCGGTGCTTCCGAACTGGTGCGGGAAGTGGGCATGGACTGGATGTCCCAGGATCTGGCTGCCCGCTTCTCCGCCCGTGCGGCGCAGGGCATTGGTGCCGGACTGCTGACGGCCCGGCTTGGCATCAAAGCGATGGAGCTATGTCGTCCGCTTCCCTGGCTGGAGGGCGACAAGCCACGCCTGGGCGACTTCCGCCGCGATTTAATCGTGCAACTGAAAGAAACGCTGCAAAAGGGGCCGGTCACCCCGGATAAGTAGCCGACTGTCAACTTTTCCTTCCGGATCTCTTCTGGCGTACGCGGTGATAGAGTATCATCGGCGAACGCCAGTTATTAAAGAAGGTTGCCACGCATGCGTCTGGAAGTATTCTGCCAAGACCGACTCGGTCTTACCCGCGAACTGCTTGATTTATTGGTGGAACGGAACATCGATCTCCGCGGTATCGAGATTGCCCCTATCGGCCGCATCTACCTGAATTTCTCGCCGGTTGAGTTTCAACAGTTCAGCCAGCTGATGGCGGAAATCCGCCGTATTCCCAGCGTTACAGACGTCAGAACCGTCTCCTTTTTACCCTCCGAGCGCGAGCACCGGGCGCTGAGCGCTCTGCTGGTGGCGCTGCCGGAACCGGTATTTTCGATCGATCTCAAAAGTAAGGTGGAGCTGGCTAACCCGGCGGCACAGGCGCTATTTTCGCTGAATGAAGAAAAAATGCGGAATTATGGCGCCGGAGCACTGATTAGCGGCTTCAACTTCCAGCGCTGGCTGGAGAGCGAGAAGATCGAACCACAGGCGCATCATGTCGTAATTCAGAGCCGGGATTTTCTGATGGAAGTCACGCCGATCTACGCCTCCAGCGTGGATGAGCAGCCGGAGGTGCCCGTTGGCGCGGTGGTGATGCTGAAGTCGACCGCGCGTATGGGGCAGCAGCTACAGAACCTGGCGGTGAATGATGACAGCGAATTTCAGCATATTGTGGCGGTGACGCCCAAAATGCGGCAGGTGATCGATCAGGCGCGCAAGCTGGCGATGCTTGATGCGCCGCTGTTAATTGTGGGGGATACCGGTACGGGCAAAGATATGCTGGCCCGCGCCTGTCATTTGCGCAGCGCGCGCGGCCAGAAGCCTTTCCTGGCGCTGAACTGCGCCTCGCTGCCGGATGACGTGGCGGAAAGCGAGCTGTTTGGTCATGCCGCCGGCGCGTATCCTAATGCGCTTGAGGGCAAAAAAGGCTTTTTTGAGCAGGCTAACGGCGGCTCGGTGCTGCTGGATGAAATTGGTGAAATGTCGCCGAGGATGCAGACCAAGCTGCTGCGCTTTCTTAACGACGGCACTTTCCGTCGGGTCGGCGAAGAGCATGAGGTGCATGTTGATGTGCGGGTAATTTGCGCCACGCAGAAAAACCTGACGGAAATGGTGCATCGCGGCGAATTCCGTGAAGATCTCTTTTACCGCCTCAACGTCCTGACCCTGAATCTTCCGCCGCTGCGCGATCGTCCTCAGGATATTCTGCCGCTCACCGAGATGTTCGTGGCGCGCTTTGCGGATGAGCAGGGCGTGGCAAGACCGAAGCTTTCGCCGCAGCTGAACGCGTTTCTGATGCGCTATACCTGGCCCGGCAACGTTCGCCAGCTAAAAAATGCGCTCTATCGTGCGCTGACGCAGCTCGAGGGGCATGAGCTGCGCCCCCAGGATGTGATTCTGCCGGAATTCACTATGGAGATGCCGCTCGGCGAAGAGGCGATAGAAGGCTCGCTGGATGAAATCACCAGCCGCTTCGAGCGCTCTGTCCTGACCCGGCTCTATCTCTCCTATCCCAGCACCCGCAAACTGGCGAAGCGCCTTGGCGTTTCCCACACGGCCATCGCGAACAAGCTGCGCGAGTACGGACTGAGTCAGAAAAAGAGTCAGGAGGAAGGCTGATTTTATCGCAGCAGTGCTGAATCCAGATTGCAGGAGTCATGCCGTTCGCCTGAGAGCCGGTTAAATAATCCTGCGGCCGTTCAGAAATCCGGAAGCTTTTTTTTCCGGATTTTTTATGCGTCTTTCCCGGGCACTTAAGATGATTCATCAGGCGCTAAGTCTTTTTGCTGGCAGTTATGAGACAGCGGCGGAAGCTGAGACTTTAGAAAGTCATCAGCATCCGGGTTGACACATGAAACCGTCAACAGCCGCCTTTGCCAGACATTGATTTATCAGCACAGGCCACTACTCTATGTACAAATGTACTTATAAGGAGGGAGGGGATGGCTGGCGACGCTAAAGAAAACGTGAAAAGGATCCGTCGCTACGATCCGGCACGCAAAGAAAAAATACTGGATAAAGCTTTTGAGACGATCGCCGGGTTTGGTGTTGCCGGGGTGACGCACCGCCGTATAGCTGCGCTTGCCGGCGTGCCTCTGGGATCAATGACCTACCATTTTAAAAGCATGGACGAACTGCTGTTCCTGGTTTTCAGCCGCTTTGCACAGGGCAGCGCTGATTTTATTAAAACCAGGATGGAAAAAGCCCAGACGCCTGAAGATGCGATCGAAATATTTGCCTCTATCATGACCGACAGAGAGTGGGTGAACGGTCAGAACATGGCGGTACTCTATGAGTTTTACTCTCTGGCGACCCGTGATCCGGCCTGTCGAGGAATACTGACGGACTGGTCAAATTCAACCAGGCAGTGCCTTGAACGCTTTTTTTCACCTGCCGCGGCCCGCGCATTTGACGTTTGCATCGAAGGCGTGTTGCTACAGAACTTTCTCAATCCTGACGGCGGCCTGCCGCATGACGAAATCATTGCGCTTCTGCGGCGCATAGCCCTCACCGATATTCCCACTAATGCTCAGAACTCACAAAAGCATTCCTGACTCTCATTTAAAGCAAATCAACTCAGGAGAGACGATGAAACGAGAAACGCTGTTTAAATATGCCCGTGAGCATTACAAAGCAGAGCCAGAATATTTATGGAGCAAACTTCCTGGCTATGCTGTTCTGCGGCATCACGATGGAAAAAAGTGGTTTGCAATTGTAATGAACGTGCCCGGCACAAAGCTGGGCCTCAGCACAGAAGATGTCGTTGACGTGCTGGAGGTCAAGGTCAGGCCAGAACATATCGGTTCTCTGAGAAAAAAAGAGGGCATTTTACCTGCCTACCATATGAACAAAGAGCACTGGATAAGCATTGTTCTCTCTGGTCCGTTATCGACAAAGGAAATCCACGATCTCTTATCTGAAAGCCATGATCTGACCACAGGCTGAATGTTAAACGCCGCCCCGGGGCGACGTCATTATACGCAAGGGCTTAAGGCGCTGCTGCCAGATGAGGCATAATTTTAAAAAAGCCCGTACGGGGCGTTGAAGCGGTTTTCTGCATCAAACCGCTTTTTCATCACCCGCAGCTTATTCAGCGACTCTCCATAAAATTTCCGGGCCCGCTCCTGACCATCAGGTCCCACCACGGCAGGATAGGAACTTCGATCGCTGAAAGGCTCTATCAAGTTCTGAATTTCCGAAATCCACTGACTCCCCTGCGTTTTTTCTGCTTCCGTTTGCCAGCCTGCCACAATCTGCATGTTGAAATGATCGCGGCGATGAGAAAAAGCGGTTGCATCTGTGGCAACGCGTGCCGCCCTGCCGCGAAAGTCGTGCAGCATGATACAGTTTTGTCCGCAGGGCATACGCAGGCAACATTCAATGACTGCCCCGGAGGTCTCTTCGTCCAGGCGGTTAAGGTTAAAAGCATCCATCTGATAGCCCCGGCCTTTGGGCCAGGAAGAGTCATCGGAAGCGCTGTCGTAAATGTCTCTGTATTCAGACCAGCTCTTTTTAACCATGCTCGTGCCTGGCAGAGAGGATAGTTGCCGGATATACTCTTCACCTGTAGCTTCATCTCCCGTCCACAGCGGTTCGAGGATCAGTCCCACACCTTTACCGGGCAGAGTGGAAAAGGTCGAAAAAATACTCAGCTTGTCGCCGGCCTCATCCAGGATCTCCTGCAGGCTCAGTAGCCCCTTTTGTGCGTATTCGGGTTCAATAAACAGGATGGCGGCCAGCACCGGTGATAATCTGTGAATAGCAAACTCTGCCGATGCCAGTACACCAAAGTTTTTACCGGCGCCCTTTAGTGACCAAAATAAATCCGGATTCTCTTTTTCGCTGGCGGTGACGAGAGAGCCGTCTGCCAGCACCACTTCCGCTTTCCTGAGGTTATCGGCAACCAGCCCGAAACGGGCGTTGAGCTTTCCGTACCCTCCGCCCAGTGCCAGACCGGCCAGGCCGACCTGAGTATGCACCCCCGTAACCAGCGCATAGCCTTCCGGCAGAACGTCGATGGCATTTTTGACAATTGCGCCGCCCGCAGCAGTCAGCGCAGAATTTTCCAGACTGACCGAAACTTGCTGCATTGCGCGGAGATCGAGAGTTATTCCTTCCTGAGAAACCGATCGCCTGTACCAGTCATGGCCGCCGCCCAGCACGGAGACGGGCATATCATATTCAGCCGCGATGCGTATGGCATTTTGTAAGTCAGAAATACCGGTACAGCACACGGAGATGGCAGCGTTTACCTCGTCGATACTGTTCCACAGGCCGGTCCGCAGTGTTTGTCCGGCTTCCCGCCCTGAATGGATGTGTCCCTCAATATGTTTTTCAAGCTTGCTAACGATCCGGGCGTTCATTTTTACTCCCTTATATGTACAAACGTACGTATAAACTTAGCAGAGTCAAACTGGAACGCCATCAAGGGGACGTTCTGTGAACGGAGCCTTAACTACGGAGATAAAATGCCCGTCACCAAGGCTGAGAAGATGACCTGTTACCAGGATCATGTTTAAGAAACATGTAGAGCGTTTGCTGCCCGACCTGAAACATTCGACAAGCTTTTTATGAGTAAAGGGGAAGGCAGAAAGCGAAGCCGGCTATCAATCACCTGACGGCCGCCTTGCGGGCTCGAAAAACTGATAGGACCCATCACGTCGTGCTTTCGCCTGGTACATCGCTTTATCGGCATTTTCAAATAACATTTTGGCCGATGTCGTGCCGGACCTTGCGAGGCTGATGCCAATAGCCGCCCCGATCCGCACTTCCATGCTATTGACGGTAAATGGCTCTTTCAGGCTGTCAGTAAGACGCAGGGCGATAGCGGCGGCCGCCTCGCGATTGCTGCACTTCGCTGCTACCACAAACTCGTCTCCGCCCAGGCGTGCCACCGAATCGCCCGGTCGCATGCAGCGTTGAAGCCGTGCGCTGACCTGTTGCAGTAGGGCATCTCCGGTCGCGTGTCCCATCGAATCATTGACAGCCTTGAACCCATTCAGATCGATAAACAGGACCGTCGTGTATGCCAGATCTTCGTCCTGGGCGAGCATGCAGCAAACCTGGTCGTTTATCCAGGCCCGGTTAGGCAATCCGGTCAGCGTGTCGCGGGTTGCCAGTTTCTCGAGCTTGCGGAGCTTTTCCTTGTCACGGGTAATGTCGCGCGAAACCAGCACTGCACCGATGTTGTTGCCTGTGGAAGGATCGCTGACGCTGCAGGCCTTGGTACCAAGCGTAATGTAGTGGCCGTCGCGATGTCGCTTGCGCACCTCGACAACGTCTGGCTGCACGCCACCGTTGAACAGGTGTAACAGTGCCTCCACGGCGGGTGTGCGGTCGTCGGGATGCAGGAAATCCACCACCAGTTGGCCTATCATCTCATCGGCTGACCAGCCTACCATTTTGCTATAAGAAGGCGAGATCGAAACGTACCTGCCGTCCGTGTCGCAATGGGCGATCAGGTCAGTGCTGTTTTCAATCAACAGGCGGTATTCCGCCGCCGCGCGCAGCGCGTCCTCAAGGGCTTTGCGCTGCCCGGTTACATCAAGAATGAAGCCGTTGTACTGCGGACGAGAAGCTCCAGGTTGGCAATCCGGCAGACCTGAAAAAATCACACGCCGCGTCGTCCCGTCCAGACAATGGATCGGCAATTCAAGATGAAAAGGCGATACAAATTCCAACGCCGCAGTAAGTTGCCGCGCGATCTTCGCATCATCTTCAGCCTGTGCCAGCCTGAGCCATGCACTCAGCGTTACGCCTTTCAGTGCAGGCAACAGGCCAGCGGGGCTTTCCTGACTGGCGATGCATATGCCCCGGGCATCCGTGGACCAAACGGCGGAAAGGGTAGGTTTGATCACAGTGTTCATGATGGTCGGATCCATTGTTTGCTGACGATACTGAACAAGCCCGATACTGGTCGTTACAGATCTCCCGATCGCCGTAATTGCCGTCCCCACAAACCTGGATGGGGCTTCGGTAAGAGTTTTCAGCTACGCGAATGTCAGTCATAAGCGGTAGCTGATGCTGCAGTTTCTACGATGCCATTTTGCCCGCAGAAATGAGCGGGAAATTATCTATGACGAGATTCAAGATCAGATGTATTAGTCTGTGTATATCGGCTGATTAGCCCACGATCTTTAATAAACCCTGAATTATACAACGGCTGTGTAGCCTGCAACTGCCGTGACCTGCACCCGGGGATTTATGAGATCTTTTGATTTGTAGTATGTCCGTGTGAGCTGGTAGCGACTAGTCAGATGGTCATCATCAATATAGTTCACTCCTTTGCCCTGAAGGTACTGATACCTAAGCTGGTCATACTCGCCAGCATTCTCTGTCTGACAGTAATGATGACGTGTGCATTCTTTATTCAGTACGAGAAAATTCACAAAAAATGAGAACCAGAACCCTGCGTTGATGTAACGAAACGACATGTGAACTGGCTTACATTTTTGACCTTCGTCACAATCTATAGTTACTGCAAATTAAACAGAGGCACAAAAATCCCTTATGGCATCCCTGAAAGACGTAGCGCAAAAAGCCAGAGTATCTACCGCTACTGTATCGCGCGTACTGAATAACCATCCGGGTGTGAACCAGGATACACGCCAGGCGGTAAGGGATGCCATGGATTTTCTCTGTTATGTGCCGATGAAAAGCGCCGTTCAGCTCAGTGGAAAATGTTCCGGCCTGATCGGCGTGGTTTTACCCAATCTGGTTAATCCGCATTTTTGCGAATTGCTGGCCACGTTTGAAGAAGAGGCCAGATATATCGGCAAATCGGTGGTCGTTAAAACGCATCAGAATCAGCTGCAACAGGATAAACAGATCATTCATAGCCTCATTGGAATGGGGATCGACAGCCTGCTGTGGGTGCCTACTGAAGCGGAGGCGGAACTGTCTGAATGGCTCTGCGTCACGAAAATACCGGTGGCGGTGGTGACGCAGGTGTCGAGGTTCTTTAATTCGGTATCCATTAACCAGACCAAAGGTGCGGAGAATATCGCAGAGCATTTTATTCATACCGGGCATACCGCTTTTGGTTTTATCGCGCAGGAAGGCGTAGATAATCGCAAAGTTTCCGCCTACAGCAAAAAAATCACCGGGCATGGACTACAGCTGATGCAGGCGCACCAGTTCTGGATCGGTAAAGGCGAGGGGGAGAAAACCTCCGGGCATATTCATAACCTGGACGTGATCATCGATAAGCTGAAAAACGACCCGGCCCGCTGCAGTTGCCTGCTGGTTTATAACGATGTTGCCGCCTGCTACGTTATCGACGGCCTGAAAGCGCAGGGCCTGTCTGTTCCGGACGATATTGCCGTCGCCAGTTTTGATAATACGGTGCTGGCGCAAACCCAAAAAATAACCAGCGTCGCGCAGCCAATCAATGAAATTGCGCACCTGGCATTTCAGATGGTGAAAAATAAAAGCCAGCAGGAAAGTATCGACATGTACGAGATCGTCTCACGGTTAATTATCCGCGAGAGCAGCGTCAGGCTTAATATCACCACGCTGTGATGCGGCGATTCGTTTTCGCCTGACATTATTTATCCATGAAATTTAACCCGCAGGGTACAGGTCTGAAGACCTGCGCCTGGCGTTCACGACTGCGCAAAAAGAGGTAGGCCAAACTATGTCTGCACAAACATCACAAAAGCATAGCGCTTATGAAAAACTTAGCCTGAAAGAAAAGGTGGGCTACGGTATGGGCGATGCTGGCTCCTGTATGATCTGGAGCGTGCTGGCACTTTATCTGACCTGGTTTTATACCGACGTCTATGGGCTGGATGCCGGGGTGGTGGGAACCTTATTTCTGGTAATTCGTATATTTGATGCCTTTAGCGATCCGGTGATGGGTGCAATATGCGATCGCACGGAAACCCGCTGGGGTAAATTTCGCCCGTGGCTGCTGTGGATGGCGGTGCCCTTTGGTCTGGGGGCGGTAGTGATGTTTACCACGCCCGATCTCACGATGAGCGGCAAAATTATCTACGCCTGGGTGACCTATTTGGTGATGTCGCTGATTTATACCGCGATTAATATTCCTTACTGCTCGGTAGCCGGGGTGATGACGCTCAATCAGAATGAGCGGCTGGGCTGTCTGTCGTGGCGATTCTTTCTCAACGGGCTGGCGACGCTGATTGTTTCCTCGTCCATTCTGCCGCTGACGGAATGGCTGGGAAAGGGCGATCGCGCCTCTGGTTTTCAGCTGACCATGATGATTATGGGCGGTGCCGCGGCCTTAATGTTCCTGTTCTGTTTCGCCAGTATTAAAGAGCGGGTGGTATCGGTAAAAGCCAATGACTCATTAATGCGGGATCTGAAAGACATCATCAAAAATGACCAGTGGCTGCTGATGATCTCCATTACTTTTCTTAACGTCTTTCCGGCATTTATTCGCGGGGCAGTGACCATTTATTACGCCACCTATGTGATGCACGCCTCGGTGGGGTTTGTGACCTTTTTTATGGCGCTTGGCGTCGCCTGCAATATGCTTGGCAGCGTTATTGCTAAACCGCTTACTGATCGCGTCGATAAAATTAAGCTGTTCCGCATTATCAATATTATTCTCGGCATTCTTTCGTTCGCGCTGTGGTTTGTTGATCCACAATCGCTGACGCCGTTGCTCGCGCTATTTATCGTCATCAATATTCTGCATTTGATCCAGTCCGGGCCCATCCTGTGGGCGATGATGTCCGATGTGGATGATTATGGTGACTGGAAATACGGCAAACGACTGACCGGCATCTCCTTTGCGGGCAATCTGTTTATGTTGAAAATGGGGCTGGCGGTCGCCGGGGCAATAGTCGCCTGGATCCTCTCCTTTACCGGCTACGTCGCCAACCAGCCGCAACAAAATCCGCAAACCCTCCAGGGCATTATTATCATGTTCTCGTTACTGCCGATGGTGAGTTATTTCATCAGCGCCTGGATGGTGCGTTATTTCAAACTCGACAATCAGCTTCTCGAAAAAATCAAAGTCGACCTGGCAAAACGCGAACTTTCTGTCATTTAATTGAGGATCTACCGATGACGTGTAACAACCATTACGATGTAACCCAGTGGCATACCGGCAACCCGTATAGCGATATTGGCGAGGTGATCAACAGCATCATCGCCGATATTAAAAGTCGGCAAACGCAAACAGACAGCAACAGCGGCGGAAAGCCCGGCGCGGTGATCTATATTCCGCCCGGTGATTACCACCTCACCAGCCAGGTAGCGATCGATATCAGCTATCTGAAAATCATGGGTGCCGGGCATGGCTTTACCTCGTCCAGTATCCGCTTCAACGCGCCGGAGAATGAATGGCCGAACTGGCATGAAATCTGGCCAGGTGGCAGCCGTATCCTGGTGGACATTGCCGCCCGCGACGGCGAAGAAGAGTCCGCAGGCGCAGCCTTCTACGTGGAGCGTAGCGGCGAGCCGCGCATCAGCTCGGTGGAATTTTCCAGCTTCTGCATTGATGGCCTGCATTTCGTCGAAGACGGTCTGGGGCCTAACGATCCAGAAAACAGCTACGTGAATGGCAAGACGGGCATTTACATCGCCACCGCGCAGGACTCGTTCCGAATCACCGGCATGGGCTTCGTGTATCTGGAGCACGGCGTAACCATTTACAACGCCGATGCGCTGTCGGTGCATGATAATTTCATTGCCGAATGCGGAAACTGCGTGGAACTGCGCGGCGCGGGGCAGGCCTCCAAAATTACCGATAACCTGATGGGTGCCGGCTATAAGGGCTACACCATTTATGCGCAGAACTTTGGCGGGTTACTGATTGCCGCTAACAATATCTTTCCGCGCGGGAAAAGCAGCGTGCATTTCTCGGGTGTGGCACGATCGAGCATTACCGGCAATCGCTTCCACTCTTTCTATCCGGGCATGGTGATCTTCGAGGATAATTGTACGGAAAATCTGATTTCTGCCAACCATCTGTTGCGCGACCGGGAGCCATGGCCGCCGATGCAGGGCTACGATAATGGCCTCAATGACACCTTCGGCATTGTTCATCTCAATGGTGATAACAATTCCGTGATGGGTAATCATATTTCTGAGTCCATTGATACGTCGTTTATCACACCGCCCGGTACCAGGCCGGTGATCATTCATGTCGTCACAGGCAGGGGGAATTACATTTCCGGTAATCACATCGTCGCTACCCGCGATGCGGCTGATGTGCAGAGTGCTGACGCAGCATCGTGCTTCACCACGCAGGTGGGGGCTTTGCTGGCAACGGATCGCCGGGTGGCGCTTGATGTCACGGCCGTGCTGGTGGCCCCCGCGGCGTCACAGAATACGGTACTCGATTCGGGCAGCGAATCGCAGGTGATGCTGGATAAAAGCGTCAATGCCTTTCGCGCCACGCCCGAACCTGGGCAAACTCTCTGATAGCTGAAACGATAAACCTAATTGTGCAAAAACCCGCATTTTGACGCAACGATGCAGGGTTTTTTCATTTTATACGCGATCTGTACCACAAACATTCTGCTAAAAACGCGACTTTTCCCGTCAGGTGAACCTCATCACATTTCTTTAACCTGCTAATCAGTAGATTTTCATTCGTTAAGCAAAAAATCGATTCAGCAAAAAGGAAAAAAAATGAAAATCAAACTGGCTTTAACGGTACTTGCAGTGATGGTTTCTGGTCAGGTAGCGGCGAAAACCTGGGTGCTGACTAGTACTGAACAGGGCATGAATAAAGGAAACTGGAAGATTTCCAGCAAGGAGCTGAAGATTAAAGACAGGCCGTTCAGCATCGAGCAAAAAGTGCTGCACGGCGGGAAGCAGGAAGGCAGTAAAATTCTCGTTATCACCAGTCAGGACGGGCTGACTATTGAGCTGAGCCCGACGCGCGGCATGAATCTGCTGCGCATTGAAGGCTTTGGCTCAAAAATGGGCTGGGATTCGCCGGTGAAAGAGGTAGTCAATCCGGCATTTATCAATCTGGAGAGCCGCAACGGGGTGGGCTGGCTGGAAGGTTTCAACGAAATGATGGTGCGCTGTGGCTATGAGTGGACCGGGCATCCGGTCACTGCTGACGGGCAAATCTATACTCTGCACGGTAAAGCAGGGAATACGCCAGCCTCGCAGGTCGAGGTCGAGGTGGCTGACGCCGCACCGCACGAGATCCGCATTCGCGGGCTGGTGAAAGAGAGCACCTTCAAGAAAGCCGATTTGCAGACGATGACCGAGTTGCGCTATGTGCCCGGCAGCAACAGTTTCAGCCTGCATGATGTGCTGACCAACCATGCGGACTATCCGCACGATTACCAGATCATCTACCATAGCAACTTCGGGATGCCGATCCTCGAAGAGGGCGCGCGCTTCCTCGCCCCTATGGCGAGCATCAGTCCGTTCAATGACTATGCCAAAGATGGCCTGAAGACATGGCAGACCTTTGCCGGTCCGACCAAAGGCTTTGATGAGATGGTCTTTAACATCCAGCCGCTCGCAGGTAAGGATCACCAGACGCTGGCGGCGGTCGTGAATAAAGCGGGTGACAAGGGTGCATCCATCCAGTTCGATACCCGCCAGCTGCCGGTACTGACGTTATGGAAAAATACCGATACGGTTAAGCAGGGCTATGTGACCGGGATTGAGCCGGGCACCAGTTACGCTTATCCGGTAACCATTGAACGCGAGCAGAAACGCGTGAAGCAGCTGCAACCGGGTGCCAGCACGCAGTTTGATCTGACCTATACCTTACTGCACAGCAGTGAGCAGGTGGCGGACGCCGAGAAGAAAATCGCTGCTATTCAGGGCGAGACAAAAATCGAAGAGAACGCCACGCCGATAGCAAAAGAGTAATCTGCCTTTACCGCGCTTCCGGTCACGTTTTCCGGAAGCGCACCTTTACAGCGACTCGCGCAACAACAGCGGGCTTTGCACGCGAACGGTATTGCTGTGCGTTTCCTGATTGATGATATGCAGCGCGCTCAGCCGACCAATTTCATAATGCGGCAGCTGCACCGTAGAAAGCGGCGGGACGAACAGATCGCCGATACCCACCATATTATCGTAACCCATCACCGCGACGTCCTGCGGGATGCGTAATCCTTGTGCCAGCAACGTCTGGTACACCATAAACGCAATGCGATCGTTCCCGCAGATCACGGAGTCGAACAGAGGCTTACCGTGACGCATATGCGCCAGCAGCAGGGCGGGCATATCGCGGTAGTGCTCATCACCAAATTCCATATAAACCTGGTCGAACGTTTCCAGATCGATGTTTGCTTCGCGGCACGCGCGCTCCAGCCCCTGTTGGCGACGAACAGTTGCCAGATGCTTTGCCGGTAAGTGCAGGCAGAGCGGACGACGATAGCCTGCGGCGAACAGTGCCTTCACTGCCGCGTACTGGCCCAGTTCATCATCCGGGATGTAGCTTGCCACCGGCTCGTGCAGGCTTTCACAGTTCGCCAGCACACAGGGCAGCGTCAGCAGCTTGGCGGGCAGTGGCACCTGACGCAGACCCATGGTGGTATAGATGATGCCGTCCGGGCGGTGAGAGAGCAGCAGGTCGACCATGGTTTCCGGGCTATCATCGGAAAACATATTGACCACAAAACTGTTCCAGCCGTGGGCGCGGGCGGTTTCTTCGATAGAGAGGGTGATCTCCACCGAGAAGGGCGTGGTCACGGTATCCAGAGCCAGCACGCCAATGGTATTGGGGGTGTCATGGGCGCCGCGGATCTTCTTCGCGGACAGATCTGGCACGTAGCTGGTCTGCTCGATAGCCTGCTGCACACGAGCCAGTGTTTCAGGTTTCAACCGTTCCGGGCTGTTCAGCGCACGGGAGACGGTCATCAGCGATACATTTGCCAGTTTTGCCACATCTTTCAGGGAGGCCATTCGTCTTACTCCATCACTGCCGCGTTGCTAAAGGAAGCATAACTAAGTTGCTGATGTAAAAGGATCATACGCTATTCTTTTTCCGGTGTGTCGAAGGCTTTTAGCCAGAAATGTTGATCCCGATCCCATCTTCATTATGTTAACGTTAACCTTTGTGATTAACATCATAAATCGCAGCAAAACGACGTGATGCCTGGCTTTTGTTAACGTTAACATAAAGTCATTACTCTACCATGAGATCGCCATGATGAAAGTCCATCATTCTCACAGTTACCCGTTACTCAGTGCCCTGCTGTTTTTCTTCTTTGTTACCTGGTCCTCCTCAGGCTCGCTGCTTTCCATCTGGCTGCATCAGGAAGTCGGGCTGAAAGCGGGGGACGCGGGGATTATTTTTGCGGTGCTCTCGGTCTCGGCGCTGTTCGCGCAGATCTGTTACGGCTTTATTCAGGACAAACTCGGCCTGCGTAAGCATTTGCTGTGGTATCTCACGGCGATGCTGATCCTCTCCGGCCCGGCCTATCTGCTGTTCGGGCATCTGCTGAAGATCAACATTTTGCTCGGCAGCATTTTCGGCGGCCTCTTTATCGGCCTGACCTTCAACGGCGGTATCGGTGTGCTGGAGTCCTATACCGAACGCGTGGCGCGTCAGAGCCAGTTTGAATTTGGCAAAGCGCGGATGTGGGGATCGCTGGGCTGGGCGGTGGCGGCGTTTTTCGCCGGTTTGCTGTTTAACATCGATCCGAAGCTGAACTTCGCGGTTGCCAGCTGCTCCGGGCTGGTGTTTCTGGTGCTGCTGGCGCGGCTACGGGTCTCTTCTGCGCCTCATGCCATGCAGGTGGCGGTGGCGGGCGGCAAAGTGACGCTCCAGGACGCGCTGCGTCTACTGATTCTGCCGCGCTTCTGGGCGCTGGTGTTCTTCGTCGTCGGCACCTGTATTTATGGCGTATACGATCAGCAATTCCCGGTCTATTTCTCATCCCAGTTCGCCACGCCGCAGGAAGGCAATGCGATGTATGGCTATCTGAATTCGTTCCAGGTTTTCCTTGAAGCCGCCGGTATGTTTTGCGCGCCCTGGCTGGTAAATCGCGTGGGGGCTAAAAAAGGCCTGATATTCGCCGGCATGGTGATGGCGATGCGCATGATCGCCTCCGGGCTGGTGGAAGGACCACTGCTTATCTCGATGACCAAACTGCTGCACGCCGTGGAGCTGCCGGTGCTGCTGGTGGCGATCTTTAAATACAACAGCCTGAATTTCGATAAACGCCTGTCATCCACGCTCTATCTTGTGGGCTTCGCCTGCACCAGTTCAGTGATCGCCTCGGTGCTGTCGCCACTGGCAGGCTACTGCTACGAAAAATATGGCTTCGCCGAATCTTATCTGTTTATGGGAATGCTGGTGTTCTGCATCACCTTTATCTCTATGTTTTTACTGCGATCCGGCAATGCCTCAGCGGATCCGCAAGTACCACAATTTTCCACTATCTGAATGAAAAGAGTGAAACCTATGACCTACTCAATTGCTGACGCTGAACAGGTACTCAAAATGAAGCGCGATGCGCTCAACCTGCGCTGGTATCCGCGCTATCATCTGGCCGCCAGGGCGGGCTGGATGAACGATCCCAACGGGCTGGTGTGGTTTGACGGCTGGTATCACGCCTTTTACCAGCACCATCCGTACTCCACCCAATGGGGACCGATGCACTGGGGACATGCGCGGAGTCAGGATCTGGTGCACTGGGAACATTTGTCAGTGGCGATCGCCCCGGAAGGGCCGGAAGACAAAGACGGCTGCTTTTCCGGCTCGGCGGTGGTGGACGGCGATACGCTGGCGCTGATCTACACCGGACATAAATTTCACGGCGACGCCAGTAACGAAGGCAACCTCTACCAGGTGCAGTGCCTGGCAACCAGCCGCGATGGCATTCACTTTGAGCGGCAGGGCATTGTGGTGGATACGCCGCCGGGCGTGCATCACTTCCGCGATCCGAAGGTCTGGCGCGAAGGGGACAGCTGGTACATGATCGTCGGCGCACGGCAGGGCGAGATCGGGCAGGTGCGTCTGTATCGCTCAGCGGACCTGCGCAAGTGGCAGGAAGAAGGCGTTCTTGCTGAAGCGGAAGCCGGGATGGGCTTCATGTGGGAGTGTCCGGACTTCTTCACCCTGAACGACAAGCGCGTGCTGATGTTCTCTCCACAGGGCATGACCGCCCAGGGCTTCAAAAATCGCAATCTGTTCCAGAGTGGCTATCTGGTGGGCAACTGGCAGCCCGGGCAGCCGTTTGTCCGCGCTGGTCAGTTTGTCGAAATGGATCAAGGTCACGACTTTTACGCACCGCAGAGTTTTCTGACGCCAGACAGACGACGCATTGTGATTGGCTGGCTGGATATGTGGGAGACGCCGCTACCGGAGCAACAGGATGGCTGGGCCGGGATGCTGTCTCTGCCGCGCGAACTGAGCCTGAGTGCGGACAACCGTCTGCAGATGCGCCCGGCAAAAGAGGTGGCAAGCCTGCGTCAGGGCTGGTTCCCGTGGCCGGTCAGCACGCTGAACAATCAGCAGATCAGCGTGGTGGAAAATGCCGGTGCGATGGAAGTGGTGCTTAACTGGAACGACGCTGACAGTAATGCTGAACAGTATGGCCTGAGTCTGGGCGACGGCCTGCGGGTATATGTTGATGCCCAGATGCAGCGCCTGGTGCTGGAGCGCCACTATCCACAGCACGGCTTGTGCGGGACACGCAGCGTGCCGTTAATTCCCGGCCGCGATTTACAGCTGCGTCTGTTTATTGACAGCTCATCCGTTGAAGTATTTGTGAATGACGGCGAGGCGTGCCTCAGCAGTCGGATATATCCGGATGCCGGACGCCGGGAATTACGTTTATTCGCATGGAGCGGTAACGCGTCATTATCCGATGGCGGAGCCTGGCAGTTGGAATAAATAAAATACGCATTGTGAATAACCCGTCCCAGGCGATGGGCGGGTTATTGCTGTCCTTATCGCTGGTTTGTAACCCTACGTAATAAATGACTGGTTAACTCAATAATAAAAAAGGTCCCCCGATGAAAATAATCTGGATCGGTTGCATGTTGACGTCTGTATTCAGCGGCGTGGTTTGTGCGCAGGATAGCCTTTCTCTTGAAGCGCGGCTGGCGCAAATGGAAAACCGACTGAAATCTACCGAAGCGCGTGCTGCCAGCGCGGAAGCAGAGATCCATGCCTTAAAACAGCAACAGGCGTCCCGCGCCGTTGCCAGCGCCGCCCCGGCAAAATCCTCGTTACAGGTTAACGATACTGCCGATTTGAAATTCTATGGCGACGTTGAATTCAATATAGATGGTGGTAGCCGCACCGGCGGACTCACTTCGCTCAAAACCAGCGCCAATAAAAACTGGACGCCAGGTGAAAAAGAGCGCTGGGATATTAACGGGCGCATTCTTCTCGGCTTTGATGGTATGCGAAAGGGCACTGACGGCAAATTTGCCGGTTTCAGCGTGCAGCCGCTGGCGGACATGAGCGGCAAAATGAACCTCGACGACGCCGCTTTTTTCTTCGGTCAGCAGGATGACTGGAAAATTAAAATTGGCCGCTTCGAGGCCTGGGATATGTTCCCGTTAAATCAGGATACCTTTATTGAGTATTCCGGTAATACCGCCAACGATCTCTACAGCGACGGTTACGGCTATATCTACATGATGAAAGAAGGGCGAGGACGCAGCAACAGCGGCGGCAATTTCCTGCTCAGCAAAAATCTTGATAACTGGTATTTCGAAGTCAATGCGCTGGTCGAAGATGGCAGTTCTCTCTTCGTCGATCAAAACTATCACGGTAACGCGTTGGATAACCGTAAAAACGTGGTGTATGTGCGTCCGGTGGCCGCGTGGCAGTCCGGCCCGTGGTCAGTGGCAGCCGCGCTGGAGAGCAATCTGGTGAATAACGCCTACGGCTATCAGCAGGAGAATGGCCAATTCCAGGATCAGTCCAGCCGCACAGGTTATGGCATGACCATGAGCTGGAACACGCTTAAGA
Source organism: Pantoea sp. FN060301 (assembly GCA_050410775.1). Lineage (GTDB taxonomy): Bacteria > Pseudomonadota > Gammaproteobacteria > Enterobacterales > Enterobacteriaceae > Erwinia. Next base: position 2,101,968 of record CP191229.1, on the reverse strand, counting down.
CCGATGCGGAAAACGGTGCGGTGGTTAACCTGAGCTCCGCCTATCTTGATGCCGCCGACGAAAAAGACTTCAGCGCCGGTATCAATGCATTATGGCACCGCGTCGAGCTGGGCTACATCTATGCACACAACAAAATCGATCGGTTCAATATGGCAGGCGTAAAAGCCGACTGCAACAGTGACTGCGCAATTCTCGCACCAGGCCGTTACGACATTCACACCCTCCATACCTCATGGCAACTGCCGAACATCATGAATATGCCAGATTTCAATATTTACCTCGGGGCTTACGCTTCCTGGCTGGATGCATCGGCGTCTGAAAGCGGCAGCAACGACGAACGCTATGGCGCGCGGGTTCGATTTAAGTATCTGTTCTGATTGGTGATTTATGTTAAGGGGAGTTTATGAAGATCTGGACATTAGGTGATGCGGTGATCGACTTATTGCCGCAGGGGGAAATGCAGTACAGCGCCTGTGCGGGCGGTGCACCGGTCAATGTCGCCGTCGGTGCCGCACGCCTGGGATGCGTCTGCGGATTTATCGGTCGAACCGGCGACGATCCATTCGGCCATTTTCTGCAAAGCTCGCTGGCTGAGCAGGGCGTGGATACTCAGCATATGCAGTTTGATACGCAACACCGGACCAGTACGGTGCTGGTTTCCCTCGGTGACGAGGGCGATCGCAGTTTTACCTTTTTGGTCGATCCCTCAGCCGATCAGTTTTTGACAGCTGACCATCTCCCGGAGTTTGGTCACGACATTCTGCATTTTTGCTCGCTGGCACTGGTCGCTACGACGTGCCGCGAAACGCTGATACGCGCTATCAGCGGCATCAGGCAGCGCGGCGGCCTGTTGAGCTTTGATATCAATCTGCGTGAGCAGATGTGGACGGATGCGCAGGAGATGTCAGACACAGTGCTGCATTTTGCGCGTCAGGCAGATATTCTCAAGCTTTCACAGGAGGAGCTGTACTGGTTAGCTGGCACCATGCAGCATGAAAAAGCGCTGAGGAACTTACGCGACTATCCGGCACGCCTGAAGGTGGTGACGTGCGGTTCAGAAGGGTCAGTTGTGTTATGGCAGGATCAAGTGATTCAGGTGAGCGCATACGATGTGGCAAGTCTGGATACGACCGGCGCGGGTGATGCTTTTATGGCAGGGTTACTGGCAACGCTGGCACAGGGCAATAAGTTAGAGGGTCTGGTGCAGCTCAAACAGGCCATGACGCAAGCCAGTGCCTGTGGTGCGCTGGCCACCACTGCGAAAGGGGCGTTAGCAGCGTTGCCTGATGCACAGGGTGTGATGGCGTTCAGGGAGTCAGCACAGGAGTTGCTGTTTAACATAGTGGAAGCCCGCTAGCCTGCACGTCAGTAAAAACAGGGGCCTTGCGTGGCTCCCTGAGTAATATGCTGGCTGATTAGCGCCAGAAGCGAACGCTGCAAAAATTATGATGGGTTAATGAAGGGAGCAGGTCACCGCAACGCCTGCTCCGGCACGCTTACTCTTCTTCAAGACTCTCTATTCTGGCACCCGCCCGGCGGGCGGTAACCGGCATAATATCCAGCTTGCTGATGTAACCGTCGGGATCGAGGCCACGATTGTGGGCCCTGGCCTGCTGTAAAATCGCCTCATCCCAGTACAGACGTTTCCGCCGGTCACCCTGCGTGGTGAGGATAAACTCCACGCTGCCGTTCAGGGCGCGATAGCGTCGCCAGCTGTTAGCCGGCAATGACACCACCGAGCGCTCCGGCGCAATGATGCTGACCTCTTCACCCTCCCGGTTCCAGGTCACCTCCAGTGAGCCTTTAAACACCATGATGACCTGAATATCCGGGCACAAATGGCGTCCAACCTGATGTGCTTCCCGCAGGCGCAGCCACTCTACCGAGAAGCCGTGCGGCTGGGTAACAGGTGGTGCGCTGTGGCGATCCTGAGAGATGCCGTAGCCAATGACCGGCGCGATTTCCCCGCGGTGTCCCGGAAGGATCGCGTCCAGTAATCCCTCTGACGACCAGCGGCGATCCTCGCCGGTCACCGCCCGCTGGCGCATCTCCTCAACGGAGTAGTCGCGCAGCGCGGCAATCTCCTCTGCCGCCAGCGGCGCCAGCAAGGCCGACGCCTCCGGCAGCGTATCGCCCGCGTTCACATCGATCAGCATATTGTCTTTACTCAGATAGAGTCCGTACTCGCTGGCGGCCTCCAGTATCGACGGATGCCAGATGATCCCGCCGGTGTTATTGCCGCCCAGCACGGTATAGACCATGCCGCAGGTATCCTCTTTACTGACGTTGGTAAAGCCCCGGAAAATCCAGGTCGGAATGGTGAGGATCGCAGGCGCGCTGAACTCCGCGCTGTGCTCGCCGTTCGCCCCCCAGCGAAAGCGCCAGCTTCCCTCATGAATCAAAAACACCTCGGCGGTGAAGTGTAGATGCAGGTTATTGGTAACCCCTTTCGGCATTGCTGCCGCGCCGATATTAAAGCCGTGCGGTTCGGGAATGTTCACCACCTGCGCCGAAGACTGGGTAACGCCTGGGCCAATAAATGAATAGTTCTGCTTGAGATGTGAACCTGGCAGCTTGCAGTCGATGAATGCCAGGTTGCAGGAAACCATGTCTTCTGGCGCCACCAGGCGACTGCGGGCCTGAGCTGGGGTTAAGGTAATTGCTTTCATATTAGCTCCTGTTAATAACCGGACGCGCCGGTAGTGGGGATTTCATTGCCACGGGCAAGCGCGATCGCCTCGCGCGAGGCGCGGCCCAGCTGCATCACGTCGTTCGCCGGGGTGACAAACTGGAAGCCCTGGGCGATGCGGTTTGCCGCCGCCGCGCCCGAGGTGCAAAAAATACCGGCGATCTTCTGCTTCAGGCGGCAGTGGCTGACCACAAGTTCAATTGCGGAGAGCATCTCCGGGTGAGTGGATTCGGCGCTGGCAGCCCCGGTGAGCGTCAGGGAGAGATCGTTCGGGCCGATAAAGACGCCGTCCAGCCCGTCGGTCTCCAGGATCGCATCAATATTGGCGAGCCCTTCGCGGGTTTCAATCATCGCCAGAGTGAGGATTTCGCGATTGGCATGGTGCGGATAGTCAGCGCCGCCGTAGAGCAGGCCGCGCGCTGGGCCGAAGGAGCGAATACCCTGCGGCGGATAGCGGCAGGCGGAGACAAAACGCCGCGCCTGCTCCGGCGTGGAGATCATCGGGCAGATCACGCCGTAGGCACCGGCGTCCAGCACCTGCATAATCTGCGCGGGGGAGTCGTCCGCAACGCGCACCAGTGGCACGGCGGGGGTGGCGGAGAGCGCCTGCAGCATCGTCAGGGCGCTGGCGAAGTCGATCATCCCGTGCTGCAGATCGACCGTTACGGCATCATAGCCCTGATGCCCCATGATCTCGGCGCTATAGCTGGAGGGAATAGCCAGCCAGCCGTTAATAATCGGACGGTTTTCCGACACTATCGTTTTGAGGTTATTTAATCGCATTTCAGGGATTCCTTAATCCATTTTCTGAGCGGGACGGCGGCGCAATCCGCCGCTTCAAGGACCAAAAAATGTCCCGCTCTACTAAGGGTGAGCCACGTGGCGCTGGCCGCGCTTTCGGCGGTCAGGCAGTGGTGTACTGAGGTGCAGATGGGATCGTGTCCGCCGTTAAGGATCAGCACCGGACCGGTGAAGCGGCTTAGCGCCTCACGGTTATCGCCGCGGCTGATGGCAATTTCGGTCTGCCTGGCAAACGTCTCGCTGTCCGTCTCCTCAGCCATCAGGCAGAGAAGATCGTGCAGCGCCTGGTTATCGAGACTGGCCGGCGCCACGTAATTGCGCCACAGGGTGGAGGAAAGCCAGCTGCCGTGGCCCTGTTTGCGGGCGGCCTGTACCGCCTCCCGCCGGGCAGCGGCGTTCTCCGGGCGATCGGGCAGGGGGTTCACCGACAGCAGTGCCAGCCCCGCCAGACGTCCGGGCGCGTCGGCAACCATCTGTAGCGCGACGATGGCCCCCAGCGAGAACCCTACCAGCAGGAAGCGGGGAGGCAGGGTGTCCAGCAGCCGCCGGGAGGCAGCCTGGGCCGACTCATCCCGCACTAAAGTTATGCAGATAACCGCCGGGACGTTCAGCCGCGCAATCAGCGGCTGCCAGAGGCGGGCGTTGCAGAGCGTGCCGCCAATCAGCACCAGCGGCAGGTCGCTGTTATCAATCAGGGCGTTATTCATGTTGCGGTCCAGCCTCCGTCGACCATCAGCGCGCTGCCGGTGATCATCGCCGCTGCGTCAGAGGCAAGGAACACCACCGGCCCCATTACATCCTCCACACTGCCGAGGCGCGGCAGCTTGATGTTATCCATCACGTAGCGGCAAAAGTCCGGATCGCGCAGCGACTGGCGCGACAGCTCGGTTTCAATAAAGGTTGGGCACAGCGTGTTGACCCGGATCCCCGCCTCGCCAAGCTCCAGCGCCATGGTGCGGGTCAGTCCTTCAAGAGCGAATTTTGACGCGCAGTAAACGCTGCGCTGCGGACCCCCGACGTGGCCCATTTGCGAGGAGATATGAATGATGGAGCCTGCGATCCTCTCCCGGCGCATCCGCCGCGCCACCTGCTGGCTGATAAAAAAGGTGGCCCGCAGGTTGAGCGCCATCACCTCGTCAAAGTTTGCCTCGCTGACCTCGAGGAATGGCTGATGGCGGGCCAGCCCGGCGCTGTTGACCAGAATATCCAGTCCGGGCAGCTGGCCGAGCGTCTCCTCCACCTGCGGCGTCTGGGTGATGTCCAGCACCAGCGGATGCAGTGTCAGGTTATCGCTGGCGGCAAGCGCGACCGCGCTGCCCAGATCGTCACGGTGGCGGGCGGCAATCCAGACCTCCGCGCCAGCCCGGGCAAGCGCGACCGCGCAGGCAAAGCCCAGCCCCTTTGAGCCGCCGGTCACCAGCGCCCGCCTGCCGCTAAGGGAAAACGAGGGCGTATACGGAAGGATCACAGGCTACACCTTCTCTCTGACCGGGGCCGGGGAGGCGTAGGGCACCTCCGTCTGGCCGTAGCGGCGCACGCGGATATTGGCCTGCTCGGCGTGTCCGGCAAAGCCTTCCAGCAGCGAGAGACGCGAGCAGTAGCTGCCGATTTCCGCCGTGGCTTCATCGCTCAGCACCTTCTGCCAGGTGCAGGTTTTCATAAATTTGCCGACCCATAACCCGCCGGTGTAGCGTGAGGCTTTCTGCGTGGGCAGGGTATGGTTGGTGCCGATCACCTTATCGCCGTAAGCCACGTTGGTACGTGGGCCAAGGAACAGCGCGCCATAATTGGTCATATTTGCGAGGAACCAGTCGTCACGTTCAGTCATTACCTGCACGTGTTCGGAGGCGATACGATCGGCCTCTTTCAGCATCTCTTCATAGTCGTCGCAGACAATCACCTCGCCGTAGTCTTGCCAGGCGCAACGAGCGATATCGGCGGTTGGCAGCTTCGCCAGCAGACGCTCAACTTCTGCCATCGTCTCTCTGGCAAGCTTTTCGGAGTTGGTCAGCAGAATGGCGGGCGTCGTTACGCCGTGCTCCGCCTGGCCCAGCAGGTCAGTAGCGCAGATTTCAGCATCCACGCTCTCGTCGGCAATAATCAGCGTTTCGGTAGGCCCGGCGAACAGGTCAATGCCGACGCGGCCAAAAAGCTGGCGTTTGGCTTCGGCCACGAAGGCGTTGCCCGGCCCCACCAGCATATCGACCGGGGGAAGGGTATCCGTACCGAGCGCCATCGCGCCGATAGCCTGAATGCCGCCCAGGGCGTAAATTTCCGTTGCGCCCGCCATTTTCTGGGCGGCAACGATAGCGGGTGCCGGTTCTCCATTAAACGGGGGCGCGCAGCTGATAATCCGCGAGCAGCCCGCAACGTTGGCTGTGATGATCGACATATGCGCCGAGGCCAGCAGCGGATATTTGCCCCCCGGCACGTAGCAGCCGACCGCGTTGATTGGAATATTTTTATGCCCAAGGATCACGCCGGGGCGAGTTTCGACCTCCAGATCCAGCAGGCAGGCTTTTTGCTGGCGGGCAAAATTAAATACCTGCTCCTGAGCAAATTCAATATCCGCAATATCCTGACGGCTCAGCTTACGGAGACAGCTATTAATTTCGGCATCGCTCAGGCGATAATCCTTGCGATCGTAGTTATCGAATTTAATGGCTAATTCGCGAATTGCTTTATTTCCGCGCGTTTCAATATCCATAAGAATAAGCTCAACGGTTTCTCTTATCTGCCGCTGTGCTTCCTGACGTTCCTGAACAGGTTTACTGCTTTTTAGATGACGGGCCACGATAAACTCCTTACAAAATTGAGAATGAGCGAGTCCTTCCCGCTAAAGCAGGATGGAAGGGTTATTAGCGAATAATTACTGGTCGCGGACGGGGGCTAGTTGCCCGTTCGCAGTTAAATTACCTGAAGATTCCACCTGTCGGGAATAAACCCAGCGAGCAGATAGCGGCGTCATAATGACGGCAACGACGCAGAGCACGGCAATGACGATATAGCCGGAGGCCAGATTAATATGCTGCATCATCACGCCCATAATGACCGGTCCGATAAACATGCCCAGCGAATAAATGGTCTGAAAAAGTCCCATGCGGGTGGACTGCTCGTCGGATGTGGTGTTCACCACGCTCAGAGACATAAAGGCGGCAAAGGCCATGCCGAACGAGAAGCCAGCCAGCGCCTGTAAGGCGTAGATCGCCATCATATTGCTGGTGAAGGGAATGCCAAGGGTAGAGAGCACCTGCAAAATAATGCCCAGTACTGCCGTTTTCACCACTCCCAGACGTTTGTAGAACACGCCGCTGCACAGGGCGACCGCCAGCGCATAGAAGATCAGATGAATATTGCTCAACAGCGACAGGATCCCCGCCCGCGCGCCTAGCTGTTCAGCATAGATGGGCGTTAGCGTATCGCGGGTGGCGAACGGCACCAGAATAACGATCGTTGCCAGCAGGCCAATCATCCATACCGAGCGATCGCAAAGCTGTCTGCGCGCGCCAGCCATACAGGCCTGAAGCGTCGGCGCGCGGAGCGAATCGTGCACGTCGCTGATGCGGGTGGTCAGCGCCAGCGCCAGCAGGCCGGAGACGCAGGAGAGGAAAAATGCGATGTTGTTCTCAAAATAGTGAATTAACAAGCCGCCGACGCAGTTGCCGATAAACACGCCCACCGGCCCGGCCAGCGCCAGCAGCGCCACGGCGGCGGGGGCCTCTTTGCGGTCAAAGTAGCGAATAAACAGGATGTTATAGAGAACCCAGGTGGCGGCGGTCACGCCATCTGCCGCTTTCGCCAGATAGAGCGTCACCGCGTTGGGTTCCAGCCACGCCAGCGGCCAGGTAAAAATGGGAAGCAGCAGGCTGATTTGAATAAAGATTTTGCGGCTTTTCACCACGTCGGAGATGATACCCAGCGGAAAGCGTATCAGCAGCGTGGCCAGCCCGCTGGCGCCCATAACCAGCCCCATTATCTGCGGTTCTATGCCTTGCTCCAGCATCATCGGCGCCAAAAAGGCGTCAATACTGTGAATGCAGATGAAGAACAGAACGCTGATAATGAAAAAGAGCCGGGCTTCAGGTCGGCGTAATAGTGCTCGAAACATGGTTGTTAACCTCTGATAATTAATGGTTTTAACCAATCAAGAACGGCATTTACCGGCTCTTTCCTTCGGGGTGTTGCTCCCTCTGCCCGGTATCATTGACGGCGTGAAACGGTGATGAATACGTATTCAATTATCGAAGTTACGAAAAGGTTTCAATTTTGTAAAGTGACGCAGTCGACATTGTGAGAAAAATAATTTTCCCTGTTGCATACGTATGCAGGAATGGTGTAAGTATAAGAAACACTCTCTTATCGGGGCGTGTCGGGCGGAGTACACCCGGAGCCAGCACCCGGACGATAAGCGTCAGAGATAAGGAATTGGGGTAATGAAGCGTAAGAGTTTTGCGGCGGTTACGTCGCAGCAGGTGGCGCAACTGGCGGGCGTGTCGCAGTCGGCGGTATCACGGAGCTTTACGCCAGGAGCGAGCATCTCTCCGGCGACCCGTGAAAAAGTGCTGAAGGCGGCCAGGGAGCTTGGCTATCGTCCAAATGCGATTGCCCGCTCCCTTAATACCGCCCGGTCGCGCATCATCGGGGTGGTGATCTCCTATTTTGATAACCAGTTTTATCCGCAGGTTCTGGAGGCGCTGGCGCAAAAGCTGGATACCCTCAACTATCACCTGCTGCTGTTTGTGGGTGACAGAGATGGCAACGTCGACAGGATTTTCGATCAGATCATGCAGTACCGGGTTGATGGCATCGTACTCGCCTCCGTCGTCCTCTCGCTGGATCTCTCTGAAGAGTGTCTGGCGGCCGGTATTCCGGTAGTGCTGTTTAACCGCAGCGAAGAGAGCGGCATGGCGTCGAGCGTGAACAGCAATAACGAGGCGGCGGCCCGGCAGATTGCCGAGTTCCTGATGGCAGGAGGGCACCAGCGCTACGCCTACGTCGGCGGGGTAGCCGATTCATCGGTGAATATTGCCCGCCAGCGCGGCTACCTTGCGGCGCTGCACGAGCAGGGGGTTGACGATGTGCAAGTGGTCAATGGCAACTACGATACCCGGCAGACTATCCGTGCCGCCTATAGCCTCTTTTCAGCGATGCCGGTGCCGGACGCGATTTTTGTCGCCAACGATCACATGGCGCTGACGGTGATGGACGTGGCCCGCTACGAGTTTGGCCTGAAAATTCCTCAGGACGTCTCGGTGATTGGCTATGACGATACCGGACCGTCCGGCTGGCCCTCCTACGCCCTGACCTCGGTGTCACAGCCGGTGCAGGAGATGGTGGAAGCCGCGATAACGCTGCTGATGAAGCAGATTGAGAGCGACACCATTGAGCCTGAGCAGATTACCGTGCCGGGTATTCTGGTGGTGCGCCACTCCGCCCGGCGTCCGCGCAGCGGCGTCATCGAAAAAGAGGGAATATCCCTGTTTCAGCCTCAGGAGGACCAATGAACAAATTGCCCGGTTTCAGCCCTCAGTTCGACTCTATCCAGCAGTTTATTCTGACGCTGACCCACGTCGTCTGGGAGCAGAAGGATATTGGCCAGCTGGCCGATTTTTACGCCACTCCGGTGGTGTTCATTACGCCTGAGAAGCAGCTTACCGATCTGTCACAGTTTATGCGCCATACCCTGGAGGCGATGTACAGCTTCCCGCAGCGCAGCGTGCTGACGGAAGATATCCTCTGCACCGAAGCGCCCGGCGGCGAGTACTACGCCTCCCAGCGCACCGTGGCCGCCATTCGCCATCAGGGCGAAGGTTTTTTCGGCCCGCCGACGGGCAAGAGCGTGTGGGTACGTACCTGGGCGGATCGTATCTGCGCCGGGGGAGCGATTCGCCAGGAGTGGCTACTGCAGGACCGTGCGGCCATCGTTGCCCAGCTGGGGCTGGACGTGCGTGAATTTGCCCGTAGCCTTGGCGACGTCCGGGAACAGCTGGGGCTGGAAAACGCCCCGGCGGAGGAGCTGGACGCGCGCTGGGCCGGCGGTCCCGAAGGAGATGACGTCGACGGCCCGGTAGCGGGGGTTATCGAACGCTATCTGACCATGTGGGCAGGCGGCAACGGCGGAACGGTGCCGGGTCTCTATCACCCGGCCGCCACGCTGTATGCACCGGGGCACTGCATGGGCACCGGCGAAGCGGAGATCGGTGCTCTGCTCTCCGGCTACCGCGCCTCGTTTGCCGACAGCGAAACCCAGCTGCACCACTTAATCGTGCGTAGAGACGCCAATGAGCCGGTGCGTATTTCATTGCGCTGGTCGCTATTAACCTGGCATGACGGCTATGGCAAATTTGGCGCACCGACGCGAAAACCAGTTTCGATTACCGGTATCAGCCAGCTTGAATTACGCGACGGCTTAATTATCCGTGAATATCTGGGAATTGATGAATTAGCTATTTGGTCGCAAATCGTTAAGCAATAAAAATTCAATCATAAACTAACTATCGGCTGCAATATCTATTGCGGCTTAACACCATCCATTTGCGTGGGTGCAGAAATCGTATTGTCTGAATATCACTGAACATCAATGCAGGAGGTCCTATGTCTTCAACAGAAGTAACAAATAAAGCTCCAGCAGTACCCGAAAAAAATAGTAATAAAACTCAGCGTGACGAGCCGGTATTACAGGTAGAACGCCGCGATTTTATCGATCTAGTACCGGAAAAACGTCCGCGGGTACAATCATTGCGCGGGTTTGATGATTGTTATACGGATATTGTCGATTATATCGTGCGCTGCACCCATAAAATATGGGACGAACGCGACGTAGGATTAATATATACCCACTATACGCACAACTGCGTTCTTTATAACGCGCTGGGCACCCTTTATACCCGCGAAGAGGTGGTACAGGACACGCTAAAAAGGCTGGTAGCTTTCCCGGAACGCCGGGGCATGGCGACGCAGGTTATCTGGAACGGTAACGACGTTGACGGTTTTTATACCTCGCATCTTGTAACCGGTTCGGGGCGTCATACCCAGTACAGCCACCTTGGCAAACCGACTAACCGCACCTATGTAACGCGCACCGTTGCCGACTGCATGATCCATGAAAACAAGATTTACCGCGAGTGGGTGGTAAGCGACAACATGTCCCTGATGAAGCAGCTGGGGCTGGATACCAATGACATCGCCTGGAACATGGCAAAAGAGCAGTTTGATAAGGGCTTTCGCGTAACCGACATCGGTGAGAACGGCCGCATGCTGGGTCAGTATCCGCCCGAGATGACGTGCGATGTCTCTCTCGCACATACCGACACCGAAGAGCAGTGCCTGCGCTGGATGCATGAAATCTACAATGGCCGGATGCTGGGCAAAATCAAAGAGGTTTACGCGCCTAACGTGCAGTGGCACGGCCCGCTGATGAAAGAGCTGTACGGCGTGGCCTCCGTCACCCATCAAACGCTGGCGCTGATCGGCATGATCCCGGACGGCGCCTGGCTTCCGCAGCATATCTGCTCAAACCCCTGCGACGAGGGCGGCGTGAAGGTGGCGATCCGCTGGATTATAGAAGGGCATCACCTGGGCTACGGCGAGCTGGGCAAGCCGACCGGTGAACGGCTGTTCGTGATGGGCATGTCGCACTACCACATCGTGAACGGCAGGATTGTTGATGAATGGGTGATTTACGATCACCTGGCGCTGCTGGCGCAAATCAAACTTGGACAGATGGAGAGCGCATAATGTCTGCACAGTCGATTGTTAACCAGGTTCGCTGGATTAAACGTCCGCAGGGACAGGATGAGAAGGCGGACCGTACGCTGACCGATACCGTCAGCGCTATTATCGCGCGCGTGAAGCAGGGCGGCGATGCGGCGCTACGCGACTATTCGCAGCAGTTTGATAAAGTTGTGCCGCAGCAGTTTGAGGTCACGGCCCAGGAAATTGAGCAGGCGCTGGCCGGGATGGATCCGCAGACCCGCCGTGACAGCGAGTTTGCCATCCAGCAGGTGCGCCGCTTTGCCCAGGCTCAGTTTGCCACCATGCTGCCGCTGGAGGTGGAAACCCTGCCGGGCGTGCACCTCGGACACCGTATTATCCCGGTGGAGACCGTGGGCTGCTATGTGCCTGGCGGACGCTATCCCATCCTTTCCGCGCCGGTGATGTCGATAGTGCCCGCCACGGTGGCGGGCTGCGGGCAGATTGTCGCCTGTCTGCCTCCGGCTGCGCATCCGTCGATGATCGCCATCTGCCACCTGGCAGGGGCGCACCGTATCTTTAAGATCGGCGGCGCACAGGCTATCGCCGCGATGGCGTGGGGAACGGAAAGCGTACCCGCGGTAGATAAAATCGTTGGCCCCGGCAACGCCTTCGTTAACGAGGCCAAGCGCCAGGTGTTTGGTAAGGTGGGCATTGACGCGCTTGCCGGACCGAGCGAGATCTTTACCGTGGCCGACGACAGCGCCGATCCGCGCATTCTTGCCGCCGATCTGCTGGCGCAGGCAGAGCACGATATCCATACCCGCGTCGGGCTGGCCACCACAAGCGCGGATATTGCGACGCGTACGCTGGCCGAGATTGAGCGTCAACTGGGCAATCTTCCGACCGCCGCCACGGCGGGTGAAGCCTGGCGTCGTCAGGGCGAGATTGTCGTCTGCGACACGGAAGAGCAACTGATCGCCTTTGCTGACTATATGGCGACCGAACATCTGCAGGTTCATACCCGCGATCCGCACGCCACCGCCGCGAAGATCCGTAACTACGGTTCACTGTTTATCGGACAAAATGCCAGCGTTGTCTTCTCGGATAAATGCTGTGGGACTAACCACACGCTGCCGACGATGGCCGCGGCGCGCTATACCGGCGGACTCTGGGTGGGGGCATATGTGAAAGTTTGCACCCATCAGTGGATTGATGAGCAGGGCATCCCGGCGATTGCGGAGCCGGCTATCCGCCAGAGCCGCACCGAGGGCATGCAGGCCCACCGCCGTGCGGCGGAAATACGCCTGCGCCCGCAGGATATTGATGCAATCACCGCTGGCTCGCGGGATTAAGTCAGAAACAGAAGCAGGCTGAAAGGCCTGCTTCTCCTTATTCAGGAACTCATCCTATGTGCGCAATGCGTCTTGTTCCTCCGCTGGAGTGTTGCGAAGAGGTGGCCCGGCGGCTTCAGGTTATCACCGACCATCAGCATCTTAACGCTATCCTTGGGGTTAATGCCGATGCCATGGCGCAGGCTGAGCGCTGCCAGAAGCTGCGGCGTAGCGGCACTCTGATTGGACCTCTGCATGGCGTACCGCTGATCGTTAAGGACAACATCACTTGCGCAGCCTCGCCAGTCACGCTTGGCTGTAAAGGGCTGACATCGTTAAGGGCAGAGTCCGACGCGCAGGTTATTCGTCGTCTGCGGGCTGCGGGGGCAATTATTCTCGCCAGAGCGAATATGTCTGAGTTTGCTTTTGACGTTCGTTCCCGTAGCTCTCTGGGCGGCGATGTGCGTAATCCTCTGGATCCCGAGGTAACGGCCGGCGGATCCAGCGGCGGCTGCGCCGCTGCCGTCGCGGCCGGTATGGCAGACGGCGCGCTGGGAACGGATACCGGCGGTTCGGTACGCATTCCCTGTAGCTACACCGGACTTGTGGGGCTACGGCCCGCCTTCCGGCGTCAGATGCTTGCAGGCGTTGCACCGCTGTCGATGAGTAAGGACACCGTCGGCCCTATGGTCCACAGCGTACGGGATGCGGCTCTTTTACACGCCATTATGCACGGCGAGCCGCCGACGGAGCCGCAGGCCGTATCGCTAAATTCGCGACGGCTGGGGGTGATTAGCGCGCTGCAAGGCGAAGATCCGGCTCAGCTTAAGGTCTGGCACCATGCGCTGAACAGGCTTCGGCGCGCCGGCGTGACGATTATTGAGGTGGACCTGCCAATTCTGAAGGAGGTGGAATCTCAGCGCTGTCTCAGCCTCTCTGAGTTTCAGGTTGCCATCAACGGCTGGCTGGCGCTTCAGCAAAACGGGCCAGCCAGCCTGCGGGAAATTATTGCTTCCGGCGAATATCTCCCCGAGTTTTTACCCCTGATGGAACAGATGCTAACGTTGGGCAGTCTGAAAACGCCGCAGTGGCTTAGCGGACGTCGCTTTCAGCGCCGCTTGCGTCAGGTTTTGAACCTTACCGCAGAACAATACCGTATCGACGCCTTTATCTATCCCACCGTCTGCCGCCAGCCGGTCAGCCTTGAAAAAATGCCTCCGGGGATCGCACCCGAGCTGGCGGCCATCAGCGGCCTGCCTGCCATTACGTTGCCTTCTGGTAAGGCAGAAGGGGGTTTACCGATTGGAATGGAGTTACTAGCAAGCACACGGGATGAGCATTTTTTACTCTCCCTGGCGTTGGGATGTGAAAATGTGTTTGACCAGGAATAAGTCATGCCTTATCTGAGTAACGCAAATGGCGAGACCTGCCTTCGGGATAAGGTGAGTAACTTCAGGAGGGCGCTTGTTTCGTCATCACGGTGGGCGTTAGTCTGCTTTTTGTTCACCGGGGGCTGATAACGTCCCTGAAGTTGGTTATGTGGCAGTAGAGAATATGGCAACTCTTAGTGCGCAGATCGGTGCGTGGATCTCCGCTCAGATACATTCATAATGAATGTGTGACGCAGTTGTATTGCCTGAAACAGCTTTACCTGGCAGCCAGGATTTTAAGCTTTCCTTTTGAGGTAATATTCACTCGCAAGATAAAAAGTGACGGCAATGAAAGTTATGCTCCCTCCCAGTAGCGTATATCGGGTTGGCAGTTCGCTAAAAAAAAGCCAGACCCAGAAAGGACCCAGCACGATGTCGACTTGCGCAATCAGGCTAGCCTCCGCAGGGACCACGAGCCGGCTTCCAGTCATAAAGAGTAGATAACTCAGACTCTGGGTGGCAAGCGCAAAAACGAGCAGCCATCCCATATCCCGCAGTCCCGGAAAAGGAAGACCGCGAGGCATCATGATATAGCAGAATATGCCGCAGAGTGCGCAGGCCAGTGTCGTGACCGCGGGCAGGTTCATCCCGGGCCATTTACCTGACATCACGATGCTTGCAGCAAAACCTGCCGTCATCGCCAGAGCCAGCAGATTACCTGAAATGTCACCCGGGCCCGTTGATGACGTGGCCATCAGGATGACACCTGCCAGGCTCACAGCGGCAGACAGCAACGCGCGTTTTGTGATTTTTTCCCGCAGCATTATCCAGCCCAGTCCCATAGCAAAAAAAGGAATGGTGGCATAGATCGTCATCACACCGGCAACGCTGGTGAGCTTCAGCGCCGCCACGTAACAAAACATTGACGAAGCCATAACCACAGCGGTGAGTAAACCGGGTAATCCTAAATCGCGCCGGAACGAAAAGTGGCGCATATAACCGCCCGCCGCCAGCAGCAGGCCAAGTGAGACAAAAGCAAACAGTGAACGCCAGGCAACCATGGCCCAAGTGTTCATATCGAGTTGCCTGACGAAAATGCCGGCCGTACTCCACAAAATGGCTGACGAAAACACCAAAAAGAGCCCGGAAGCGCGCGGTGTTACTGCTTTGCAGGGTGGCATTGCCTTTCCTCATCCATTATAGTTTTAGTAAATAAGTAAATCGGTCTAATTATTATGGCAAAGAATGATACGCGCAAACGACTGGTGAATGCCGGCATAAAAGTTTTTCTTAAGCACGGGTATGAGGGCGGAGGAGTCACTGCCATTCTGAACGAGGCGGGTATGCCAAAAGGGTCCTTTTACAACCTTTTCCCCAGCAAAGAGGCGTTTACCTGTGCAGCACTGGATGCCTATGTTGCCTCATTTACGGAGCTGAGAGCCGCGACGCTTTGTAACGGCAGCCTGACACCCTGTGAACGTTTAATGAGCTGGCTTGCGGGACATAGAGAGTGTATTGAGCATCAGCCGGAAGCAGCGGGTTGTCTTGCAGGAATTCTTGGTCAGACGGGCGCGGTACACAGTGAGAAAATCAGGCAAAGATTACTTGCGCTCTTTGCTTGCTGGGAGCGCGATCTTATCAACGTGTTTCGCGAGGCTCAGCTAATGCAGACGCTGTCACCGTCAATGACGCCTGAAGGCGCGGCCGCGTTGGTTATTAATCTCTATGAAGGCGTTATGATACGAATCCGGGTGGAAGCAACGACCCGCTCTTATGATTTTTTGACGCAGATCCTGCCGGATATTATTTTTATTCAGCAAAATCCACCTGACAAAAAATGAATAGCATTTTTATGAAGTTAATTGTTATGGAGAGCTTTGAATATTATCGGGCACGGGTACAGTTATGCTGTAGAGTTCAATATGACCAGGGTAGTTAGCATATGGAAAAGAGGGAGAAAGTTTATGACAAATAATTTGATCTCAATGCTTGCGATTGGCTCAGCTATTCTATTTGGCGCAATGAGCCCCGGTGCCAGTTTCCTTCTTGTTGCCCGTACGGCTATGTCCAGTACACGTGGGGCAGCACTATCCGTAGCTGCTGGTATGGGTCTTGGTGCACTTGTCTATGCTGGTATCGCGTTAGCTGGCCTGCATGCTCTCTTTACTGTGATTCCATCACTTTACACAGGCCTGAAAATTGCTGGCGGTTGTTATCTTTTATGGCTGGCGTTAAAAATGTTTCGTCGCCCTCCAGACAGGCTTATTGACTCAGCCGTTTTAGGGGAGGTGAGTGCTTTAAAAGCCTTTGCAACAGGCCTGGTCACACAAATCAGCAATCCCCATACGGCTCTGGTATTTGCCAGTATTTTCTCTGCAGCGCTCACCACGAACATCCAGCCCGTCATGTATGTTATTTTGCCCTTAATGGCATTTACCATTGATATGCTCTGGTATGCACTCGTCGCAGTTTTATTATCAACTGACAGATCCCGCCAGGCTTACGTTAAGTACCGTAAGGTTATAGACAGATTAAGCGGGGGGCTAATGGCCTGGCTGGGGGTGCGGTTGCTTTTAAAGTGATTAAAACGACTAAAACCGGGCCCTTCAATGTAAAGCACTAGCGTCCGCTTTTCGCTGTGAGTTCAACCGATGTTTGCGTCATGCAGCTTATAGAACGGCTACTGCGGATCAATACTCGTCATCTACCGTAGAGTGAGTGACTGCACATAGGCGAGCATCGACCGATACACTTGCAGTAAAGGTCGTCCAGTGCCTTCAACACTGAACTCCTTCCGTGCCTTTTTGCAACAAGTTGAACAAGGGTAGTCCAGATCGCCTGACCCTGTGCCCACCGGACGACCTGGTTACTTATCTGCTGGCCTGCCTGATTACATCGACATCTGCTGGGCGGATTTCAGATGCTGCTCAACGACCGGCGTGTGCGTGTCGGCCAGGGCCTTCACATCCGGATCCTTGATCTTGCTGGCGTCACTCTGCAGCGTCGACAGCACCATTTTGTGGTCCTTGATGCCGGCGTTTTCCATATACATCTTGTCAAATGCGCCGTCGCTCTGCTTTTCCAGCTCGGCGGCCATGGCCTTGTGTTTGGCGTCCGGCTCAGTCGGGAGTGCCACGCCCTTTTGCTGGGCGACCGCCTGTACTTTGGTCAAGGCAGCGCCGTGGTCTTCGACCATCTGCTGAGCGAATGTTTTGACTTCGCTGCTTTGGGCTTTGCTCAGCGCGATCTTGGCGGCGGCGATTTCATTGATATTGGCCTGCGCCATGTCCTTCAACGCTTTTTCGTCGCCGGAGCTGAGTTTAGCGCTCGAGGCAGTCTGGCCTGCGGCGCTATTCTGCGCGGCGCTCGTCTTCGGCGTCTGGGCTTGCACGCCAACAGTACTGAACATAGCTACTACTGCCGATACGGCTAGCAGCCCTTTCAAGGTTTTACTCTTTTGCATTTTGTTCTCCTGAGGGTCTTGGGTAAGGCCAGGTAATTAACCGTGTCCAGCCTCGTAGTTAAATTACAACTGCAATGGTCAGTATAGTAGAACAACGATTTGAGCCATCAGTTTGAGTTATGGTTCTCAACGGAGGAGGGCAGAAAATGACGAAAGCAAAGAAGCGAAAATTGCACAGCGCGGAGTTCAGGGCGAAAATCAAATCTTTGAAGGGTGTCAGGGAATTGCTTTAGCGGCATAGCCGCCTTAACTGATATGACATTATGTTACCTTTTCGTTCATTGCGGACCTCCATCGCCACTCGTTTGTCCGCTTCGTGCCAGGAGCAGCCATCGCGAACTTTACGGCAAGTTAGGTGCGACATCTAAAAACGCATGGTCGACCTGAGTGGGATACTTACACAGCTGCAACACTGTTTTTTCCTTTAGCGCCAGCTAATTCAATTTTTATCTGATCGTCAGCGAGCTTCTGTCGTACTTCCCATAACGTAACTCGCTCTAAAGACATCACATCAATGCTGTGCCATAGCTTCAGGAAATGTTGTACAAGCTTGACTGAATAGCGCCACAGTAAAAACAACCAAAATATAGGAATTGTTTACTTGGGCTAAATGGGTTATACAGACTTAAATGACTAAGTTTGGGCAGTGAAAATCGAACGGATAGTCAGAATCATTTTTTTATTTGTCCAGTTATCCAGAATTTTTTATATCGTGCAGGTGGAATACCGACAAGATTATGAAAGATACGATGGAAGTTATTGACGTTATCATAGCCAACAGCATTCGCCACTTCAGTTACGCCTAAATTGGTGCTTAATAATAAGTTTTGCGCTTCACCAATGCGACGACGAGTTTGATAGTGTTTCGGTGAATAACCAGAATAGGCTTTAAAAACATGCGCCAGATAGAAATGATTCATATTCATTGCGGCAGTGATTTTACTTAACGCAATATCTTCTTTGTAGTGATCGTCGATGTAGTCTTTAACGCGCTGCCCCAATAATATGCTGGTGCTTTCTTGCTGCGGTTTGTTTTCCGTCCAGATATTGCGACACAATAGCAATAATATACCTAAAAAATTATCTGCAATTTCAGCACTATATAATCGCTTGCTGTTAACATGCGACCAAATTTGATCGAACAGTTGACGGATTTCATCGTAAAATTCACCACATGGCATTACCGCAGACTGCGCACGTGTGGTGAGCACGTTCATCGGTAAACCATCAACTTTTAATTGTACAACGCCACAGCTAAATATCAGTAAATCTTCAGATGGCACCGGACTTTCATCATGCAGTACATTTGCGTTGAAAAGCAGGATGTCACCTTGTTTTACGTTATAGCCGCGTCCATCGATGTTATAGATGCCACTACCAGAACGAATAAACATCACTTCAAAGCGGTCATCGTGCTTGTGCATGACGCGGGGAATCGCCTCTTCCTTACCTTCTGCTCTACATATAAACGCCAGGCGAGGGCGTAGACTATTGTCTAACCCTCGGGCGGAAGAATGTTCATTCAGGCAAAAGGTAATCATGATCTCTCCTGTCATTGTGCAGTTATTCTTGCATGAGTTGTCAGCTTTGTAGTCATCAGATATGCTTTTTTGAAATATTTAACTTATTGATATTGATTGGGTTGCCTGTTTTTCAGACAGTTCTGGGTGTCGATTTTTGTTTTCATAAGCATAACAGGCATTACAGGTTACATCTCCATTCCACTTTTAATTTTAACCCCTCTTTGTTCCGGCGTTAAAAGCAGGAACCTTCTGTGAAGAGAAAAGAGTGATACACTTACCTTTAAAAGGGATAAGTTGTTGTGCGCATAGCAAATATCATCATTATTGCTTTTTATGCATAATAATAAATAATGAAGGTAAGCGTTAATAATCAAAGTGCTCACTTTAACTGCCTTTGTAGCGGCGCTCTCAATACAACCAGTCAAATTAATTAAGTCTATTAAAATCTGTAAATCCGGCTTATCTTCATTCTTGCTATGTCAATGCATGAAGATAGCGCTGTGATGTTCATCACTGGTTTTCGTTATTATTTATCAAAACATATGATCCTCCGCACGCTGTGAAATTGTGCAACTGAGCACGTCTGGTTTTTGAACTTCAATTTGTTATAACGTTGTCGTAACGATAAGGATACTGACAGCGTAGTCAACGTTGCCAGAAAAATAACAAGAATCATCTTGCCCATTAAATAAATATTCTGATTCAGGCTGCCAAAAAGTTATCAGTCATCACACACACAAAATACGGCTTGCAACGGTGTTGCCTTACAACCAGATGGAACAGCTATGTATAATAAAATTAACCTGCAAAACGCTAAGCGAATGCGATTAATCACCATCGTCTCAACGATAGGTGGTTTGTGCTTCGGTTACGATACCGGTGTTATTTCCGGTGCGCTAATTTTCATGAAATATGACTTGAATCTGACGCCAGCCGAGGAAGGTTTCATCACCTCATTTTTGTTATTTGGTGCGGCATTGGGATCACTTTTCGGTGGTTATCTATCGGATAAGCAGGGACGGCGAAAAAATCTGTTATGGGTCGCAGCTATCTTTATGTTTGGCGCGTTAGGCACAGCTTTCGCCTGGAATGTGCCATCAATGCTTGTGGCCCGTTTTATTCTGGGTTTAGCGGTGGGTTGTGCCTCCGTCACCGTTCCCATTTATATTTCTGAGCTGGCACGCGCCGACCAACGTGAAAGATTGGTGACGGTTAACGAATTAATGATCGTGACGGGCCAATTCCTGGCGTACTCCGTCAATGCGGGGATTGTTAACCTGTATCCGGAAATGCAGCACAACTGGCGCATTATGCTGGCGATCCCCGCTCTACCTGGCGCCTTACTCTGGTTTGGCATGTTAATGATGCCCGAATCCCCACGCTTCTTTATTCGCCGGGGTGAAACAGACAAGGCAGTGAAAGTGCTGAAGACCTTACGATTGCCGGAAGAGGTGGAACGGGAGGTAAAAGAGATTCAGCACATCGTTAAAGCTGATCAGATGAAATTTAATCTGTTCGTCGAATTGAAAAGCCGGTGGGTAATTCAACTGGTGCTGATCGGCTTGATGATCGTACTGGCAACGCGCGTGACCGGGGTAAACACCATCATGTACTACGCGCCAACCGTACTAAAAGCCACTGGCCTCGGCGATGCCGCAGCGGTAACCGGAGCAGTGGCTAACGGCATCATCTCCGTGTTGGCGACTCTGCTGGGGATGGCGCTGATCGGCAAACATTCGCGCCGCAGAATGTTTTTTACCGGTCAGGCGGGAGTAACAGTCAGTTTGGTGCTGATTGGCCTGGCATTTAAATTCTTCTTCCATACCGAAACTGTCAACGGTATCGATACGCTGCATGCCAATTTTGGCAATGCACCTTACGTTATTCTTGGCTTGATGCTGGTATTTCTGGTGTTTATGCAGGGCTGGATTGCGCCGGTATTCTGGCTGATGTTAGCGGAAATATATCCTTTAAGAATGCGTGGGGTCGGCATGGGCATTGCGGTATTTGGCCTGTGGATCTTCGACTTCATTATCCAGTCTATCTTTCCTTATTTACTGAGCCATTACGGCGGTGGTATGACCTTCGGCTTCTTCGGTGCAACCAATGTCATCATGCTTATTCTGCTAGTGAAATATCTGCCGGAAACGCGTGGCCTGACCTTAGAACAGATTGAAAAGAAATTTCGCTTTTAACTCAAGGATATATAAATGACTGTCAAAATCGGCTTGATTGGTCTGGGCATGATTGGCCAGGACCATCTGAAACGTTTCCACAATGTTATTTCCGGCGCGCAAGTCACTGCAGTTTGTGATATTAACCACGCGGCGGCGGATGCAGTTGCCAGCGAGTTTGGTGCCATTGCATTTTATGATGCGGAGGAGATGATAACTTCCGAGATGGTTGATGCAGTATTTATCTGCTCGATTGGTCCGGTACACAAAGCACAAATTCTGGCGGCCTTTAACGTTGGCAAACCGGTATTTTGTGAAAAACCACTGGCGCCAACGGCTGATGAATCTAAAGAAATTATCGATGCGGAAGTGAAGGTCGGTAAACGTCTACTGCAATTGGGCTTTATGCGCCGTTTCGATCCCGGTTATCAGGCGCTGAAGCACTCGATTGATGGCGGTCAACTCGGCGAAATTATGCTCATTCACTGCGCGCACCGCAATCCATCCGTGCCAGAGAGTTATACGCTGGAGATGGCCGTAAATGACTCCGCCACTCACGAAATCGACATCATTCGTTATTTGCTGAATGAGAACATCACCTCAGTACGCGTGGATAAACCCAGCAAAAAAACCAGCCGCGCATTACCGCATCTGCAAGACCCGTTGATCGTCATCTTCGAGACCGAGTCTGGCGTGCGTATTGACGACGAGTTATTCGTGAATTGCCACTATGGCTACGACATTCGCTGTGAAGTCATTGGCGAAAATGCCATTGCCACCCTGACGGAACAGCAATTTATCAGCACCCGTTCGCTCAACGGTAATGCACTTCACATCCCGCAATCATGTATGGAACGATTCGCGACAGCCTACGACCGTGAAGTGCAGCACTTTGTCGATAGCGTGCGTGATGGACACGAAATGAGCGGCCCTTCATCCTGGGATGGTTACGTGGTGGCACTGGTGTGTGATGCCGGTCTGGCTTCGCTGACAGATGGCGCTAAACATGACGTCGTCATTCCCCAGCAACCAGCCCTGTATCGTGATAGCCAGGCTTCTCGCGGAAAGTAAGGAATTAAATATGTTGAACCTGACGAAAGAGGTACTGCATTTGCAATGCCGGGCAGCCAACAAAAACCAAGCGATTGAGATTGCCGCTACCGCATTGGAACAGGCGGGGTATGTAAAGCCCGGTTTTCTGCAGGGCATGTTAGCTCGTGAGAAAAGCGTCTCCACTTATATCGGCGCGGGCATCGCCTTTCCACACTGTGCAAAAGAAAACCTCCATTTGGTGATTAAAACGGGTTTTCAGGTGTTTCAGTTTCCTAATGGTGTGAGTTGGGGAGCGGGCAAGGTGGTCTTTATCATGGTCGCAGTGGCGGCAATTGAAAACGAACATATTCAGGTGCTGGCAAATATTGCAGACCTGTTAGGCGACGAAGTCAAAACGACCTTATTAGCCAATGCGAAAACTAAACAAGAATTTATCGAACAGTTCGAAAGAGCATAATTAACGCACCGGATGAAGGATTAAACAATGAAACTCGCATTATGTACTGATGTTCTGGCGGATTTATCCTTCCCCATGATGCTGGATAGGGTTAAAAGTTACGGAATCAGTGGCGTGGAAATTACCGCAGGCGGATGGTCCTCGTGCCCACACGTCAAAACTGAAGAATTGTTGTCATTACCTGAAAAGCTGGAGAAGTTTAAGCAAGAGTTGGCTGAGCGTGAGATGCGCATCGTTGCGCTTAACTGTTCAGGCAACCCGCTGGCACCAGGTGAACTGGGGGAGACTCACACTAAAAGTAGCTATCGTGCGGTCGAACTGGCGGGCAAGCTGGGTGTTAAGAAAATAGTTATGATGAGCGGCCTGCCAGGCGGCGGTCCTGATGATCGCGTGCCGAACTGGATCACTTCCACCATTTCCTGGCCAGATTACATGCCTGGTGTGATTGATTATCAGTGGAACGATGTTGCCATCCCATGGTGGGAAAAATTCGTACAACACGCCAAAAACCATGGTGTAGAGCAGATTGCTATAGAGGAGTTCCCGTGCCAGCTGGTTTACAATCCTTCTACATTGCTGCGGTTGCGTAACGCAGTGGACGACATGATTGGTATTAACCTCGATCCGTCTCACCTTATAGCGATGGGCGCCGATCCTATCGCAGCTGCCCGTAAACTCGAAGGCGCGGTATTCCACGTGCATGGTAAAGATGCGCGTATCGAACGCGGTCTGGCCGACGTTGATGGTCTAATGGAATATCAGCCGGTAACCAATGTCAAAACAAGGACCTGGAATTATGTGGCGGTTGGGTGCGGTCAGGATCTGAAATGGTGGAAAGAGTTCTTTTCTGTATTACGTATGACAGGTTATGACGGTGATGTCTCACTGGAAATGGAAGACCTGACAATGAGCGTAGAAGCTGGATTACAAACTTCAATTGATGCTTTAAACGCCACCCTGAGTCGCTAAAAATCATGTGCCTGCCATAAAAAAGTAGGCACGTACTCATTTTCATCAGGCAGGATAGTGTTGCATCCATCGGTTGAACTCACAGCCAGAAGCGGACATTTAAATATGAAGTGGGAAATCCCGCCTGCCCTTATTTCTGAAGTCTAGCTGCTGCTCTCAAAGTAGCCTGTCGCCTCTTTTCAATAAATGGTGCAGCCTGTTGCTGTGCTTTTTTTAGCTGTTCTTCAGATGCAGTGCGGGGTGAGCCACAAGTGAAGGGAGGTGCAGGGTCATATTCCATATGCAGCTGTATATTCTGCGCGGTATCACTTCCATACATTTCTGAAACGACGTTGAGAGCAAAATCTATACCTGACGTAACACCCGCGCCGGTTATACGGTTACGATCGCGTACTACGCGCTCACTTACCGGCTCTGCACCTAACAAAGCGAGCTGATCCAGAGAAGCCCAGTGCGTCGTGGCTTTGTATCCCTGTAGAAGCCCTGCTGCGCCCAGAACAAGCGATCCGGTGCATACTGACGTCACAAGCTTTGCCCGTTTACTCTGAGTACGAATAAACGAAAGAACTTCTTCATCCTCCATCAGGTTCATTTGCCCAGGGCCGCCAGGCACACAAATTACATCCAATTCTGGGCACATGTTAAATGTGGTAGTCGGCTGTATAGCCATACCACGATCAGAAACTACGAGGTCCAGATTTTTCCAGATGAGATGGACCTTTGTGTTTGGTGCCCTTACAAACACTTCATACGGGCCGGTTAGATCAAGCTGAGTAAGAGCAGGAAACAAGAGCAGTCCGATTGAGGTATATACAGAATCACTCATAAAAATCCTTTTAAGATAAAAGGATATAATGACGCTTCCTTCAACAAAGACAACCGTTTATTTAATGAACAGAAGCGCACCTATCAAACGCTACGCTTAATGTCGCTATATTACATTAGCGTTAAGAAGCTTATAGCCAGTGCGGACAAAGATGGCTCAATGGTATAACGTCCGCTCCTCGCTCATTGCAGACCTCACCTGAAGTTGCTCCAAAACATCCAGGGAATCGGCTAATTGTTACCCAATAAAAAGACTGCTATTCCGGATGAAATAGCAGTCTGAAATCATCTGTACCAACATTGGCGGACAGGCATCAGGCCACAGGACCTGATTTTTTCACCGTGGCCGGAATTACTTCAGCGCGGCAAGGGCCGCGTCGTAGTCCGGTTCTGTGGTGATTTCGCTGACCAGCTGGCTGTAGAGCACGTTATCTTTTTCATCCAGCACCACAACGGCACGGGCTGCCAGTCCTTTCAGCGGGCCTTCCGCAATCGCCACGCCGTAATCCTGTTTGAAATCGCTGCCGCGTAAGGTGGAGAGCGTCACCACGTTACTCAGGCCATCGGAGCCGCAAAAGCGCGACTGAGCAAACGGCAGGTCGGCAGAGATGCAGAGCACCACGCTGTTTTCCGCATCGCCCGCTAACTGATTAAACTTACGCACGGAAGTGGCGCAGACCCCGGTATCAACGCTGGGGAAAATGTTCAGAATTTTACGCTTGCCGGCGTAGTTAGAAAGCGAGACTTCAGAAAGGTCTTTGGCAACCAGCGTGAAGGGTTTGGCCTGCTGGCCAGCCTGTGGCAGTTCGCCAGCAACAGCCACCGGATTGCCCTGAAAATGAACGGTCTGAGACATGATCTTTCCTTATTAGCGCGTTTAACAGTGCACTGAGTGTATGACATGCGCGGCAGGACAGACAGAAAAATCAGTAACCAGGGTTAACGCATTGCCAAAACTGGCCGGGAATGGCTATGGTGTCTGAAAGGTTTTCTCCATTCACCCGAAAGGAAGAGTTAATGAGATCAGTGAAGGTATACCCGGAAGCATGGCCGCTGCATACCCCCTTCGTGATTGCACGCGGGGCACGCCGTGAGGCGGGGGTGGTGGTGGTGGAGCTCGAGGAAGAGGGGATTAAAGGCGTGGGCGAGTGCACGCCTTATCCCCGCTACGGTGAAAGCGAAGCCTCCGTTCTGGCGCAGATCACCGCGCTGCTGGGCGAAATCGAACAGGGATTAACCCGCGAGCAGCTGCAACAGCGCCTGCCTGCCGGCGCCGCGCGCAACGCTATCGATTCTGCGCTGTGGGATTTGCAGACGCGTAAACGGGGTGAAAATCTCTGGGCGCTGACCGGTACGCCGATGCCGCAAGCGATCGAGATGGCGCAGACGATCAGCATCGATACGCCCGAAATGATGGCGAGCGGTGCGCTGGCGCTGTGGCAGAACGGCGCCAGGCTGCTGAAAATCAAAATGGACAACTCGCTGATCGCCGAGCGGCTGGTCGCGGTACGCGCGGCGGTGCCGGAGGCAACGCTGATTGTGGATGCTAATGAGTCATGGCATGCGGAGGGGCTGGCGGCACGCTGTCAGCTGCTGGCCGATCTGGGGGTGGTGATGCTGGAGCAGCCGCTGCCTGCCGGTGACGACGCCATGCTGGAAAATTTTATTCATCCGCTGCCGATTTGTGCCGATGAGAGCTGCCATACGCGGGAAAGCCTGCCAGAGCTGGCTGGGCGCTATGAAATGGTCAACATCAAACTGGATAAAACCGGCGGCCTGACCGAAGCCCTGGCGCTGGCCCGAGCGGCACAAGCCGCGGGGCTTGAGGTGATGCTAGGCTGTATGCTCTGCACGTCAAGGGCGATTAGCGCAGCGTTACCGCTGGTCAATATGGCCCGTTTTGTCGATCTCGACGGTCCAACCTGGCTTGCGGCAGACGTGGATCCGGGCCTGCCGTTCAGCTGTGGGCGCATTATGTTTGCCAGCACGACTGCGCGTTAAGGCGCGCAGCCGTCTCACCGCTGCCAGGTAAGTAAATCAACCATCGCGGCGAGATACTTCTCTGTGGATTCGTCGGCGGAAACGGGGGGCAGCTCGGCGGTGATCACCGGCAAACCGAGATCGGCGCACCAGCTGCCAAATGAGCCCGGCGTGGCGTAGCCGACGGTGGTGACCAGCGGCAGCGCCATTTTACCGGCCAGCCACTCACCCAGCGGGCTTTTGTGCGGATCTTCAATGCAGGCGAGCGGCTCATGGAAAGTCACTATCCATGCCGGAGCGAGCCGGTGGATCAACTCGCACAGCGCCCGGGTTTCCGGCTCGGAGGCGGGATGTTCACCCGTGGAAAGCCGCACGTCTCGCGCATCCGCCATGCTGTTCCAGCGGTACACCGTTTCCCCGTTTTGCCAGTTCGCCGCCGGGAAATTCCTGTTCAGATCCACGCCGCGTGAGTTGGCCCGCAGCCCGAGCTGGCAGCCGTCCGGATTGACCGCCAGCACCACATGATGGCGACGATGGCTCTCCTGTAAGGTACGCATGGCGCAGGAAAGCGTAACCACGGCGGCATTTTCATCGCCATGAGTGCCTGCCAGAATTAAACCGCTCTGCGCATCCGCCGCCGGAGCCGGAAACCACAGCAGTGGTGCCCCCAGCACCGAAGTGCCGTAAACCTGACTTGCAGCATCCAGCCTGCCGCGCAACGGACGCGGATGTATCAGTGACATGACGTTAACTCCGGAGTGTTTTCCTAAAGCTAGCGTAAAAGCGTGGGGAACAAAAGTGCCGCACACATCACTCTTCTGCCTCGCCAGGCGCCGCGAAGTGAAATAGGCTGTTGTCCGCATAACAATTTGCGCTAAAGTGCCTGACAAAGTCGGTTCCGTTAATCTGACCAGGACTGTTAAAAGGTGCCCCGATGAACAACAAAGTTCACTTCACGCTGGCGGCTATCGCGCTGGTGCTCAGCCCGTCCCTCTTCGCCGCTGAGGTTCCATCCGGGACCGAACTGGCCGCACGTCAGGAAATTGTGCGCCATATCAAAGATGAACCCGCCTCACTCGATCCGGCTAAAGCCGTTGGCCTGCCGGAGATTCAGGTCATACGCGATCTGTTCGAAGGGCTGACCAATCAGGATGCGAAGGGCAATATCGTGCCGGGCGTGGCTACCCAGTGGCAGTCGATGGACAATAAAACCTGGATTTTCACCCTGCGTAAAGAGGCGCGCTGGTCCGACGGCAGCCCGGTCACGGCGGACGATTTTGTCTACAGCTGGCGCAGGCTGGTCGATCCTGGCGTTGCGTCCACCTTCGCCTGGTTTGCTGAACTGGCGGGTATCCAGAACGCGAAGGCCATCTCGCAGGGCGAAATGGTGCCGGAAAAGCTGGGGGTTATGGCGCTGGACGCACACCGGCTGAAGGTCACGCTCGATAAGCCGGTCCCCTGGTTTGTCAGCCTTACCGCCAACTTCAGCCTTTATCCAGTTCCACGGCAGGCGATTGAAAAAGCCGGCGCGGACTGGACGCAACCCGGCAATCTGGTCGGCAATGGCGCCTATCAGTTGCAGGATCGCGTGGTGAATGAAAAGCTGGTGCTGGTGCGCAACGACCACTACTGGAACAATGACCGCTCGGTCTTAACCAAAGTCACCTTTGTGCCAATCAATGAAGAATCCAGCGCGACCAAGCGCTTTCGCTCGGACGATATCGACATCACCGAATCCTTTCCAAAAAATATGTACCGGCTGTTAAAAAAGCAGATCCCCGATCAGGTCTATACGCCGGACCAGCTGGGCACCTATTACTACGCGTTTAATACCACAAAAGGGCCGACGGCGGACGTGCGGGTGCGTAAGGCGCTCTCATGGAGCATCGATCGCAAAATTATCGCTGAAAAAGTGTTAGGAACGGGTGAAAAACCGGCCTGGCACTTTACGCCGGATGTGACCGCAGGTTTCCGCCCGACCAAAGGTTTTTTGCAGCAGCACTCTCAGGAGGAACTCAATGCTCAGGCGAAGGGGCTGCTGGCGGCCGCAGGATACGGACCGACGCATCCGCTCAAGCTGACGCTGCTCTACAACACCTCTGAGAATCACCAGAAAATTGCGATTGCGGTCGCCTCCATGTGGAAGAAAAATCTGGGCGTTGAGGTCAAACTGCAAAATCAGGAGTGGAAAACCTATATTGACAGCCGCAACAGCGGCAACTTCGATGTTATCCGCGCCTCCTGGGTAGGGGACTATAATGAGCCGTCCACTTTCCTCAGCCTGCTGACCTCCACGCACAGCGGAAATATCGCTAAATTTTCTAATGCGGATTATGACGAAGTCCTGAAAAAAGCAGGCCGGGAAACCAGTCCCGAAGTGCGTAATGAAGATTACA
Organism: Pantoea sp. FN060301; assembly: GCA_050410775.1. Taxonomy (GTDB): domain Bacteria; phylum Pseudomonadota; class Gammaproteobacteria; order Enterobacterales; family Enterobacteriaceae; genus Erwinia. The sequence goes on along the minus strand of CP191229.1, from coordinate 2,073,242 downwards.
ACCGCGCCGAGCAGATTATCGCCGACCAGGTGCCCATTGCGCCAATTTATCAGTATACCAACGGTCGCCTGATCAAACCCTGGGTGAAAGGCTATCCGATCACCAATCCGGAAGACGTGGCCTACAGCCGCGAGTTATATATCCTTAAACACTGACCGCACGGCGGGCCTTCTGGCCCGCCCGCATTGATGCCCGGATAAAGCCCCGTTAAGCCACTCTGCTCCCGTCATCACGCCTTACGCTTTCGCGCAATAATTCACCATCGTCCTTTATTGCCGGAAAAGCTATGGTCAAAATAATCTGTTTGCTGGGGAGCTGCCTGCTGCTCTCCGGTTGCGTGCTGAAACATTATCCTGCCTCTCCGCCGATCGACGATCTGCAGGCCAGCCAGCTTGACTGCGGCGGCGTGCAGCAGGAGATCGCCCGTCAGCGGGACGTTGACGCGCAGATTGATAAAACCGGCGAATTTGATGGGCTGACCGTTCTGGCGTTTATGGGAGACTTTGGCATCGGTAACGGCGTGGCCAAAGGCCTCGCACGCAAACATGCCACGGCGCGAAGTGCGCAGCTTTCTTCACTGGCGCAGCAGAAATGCGCATCGGGCAGCGTGGCTGCGATTAGCGCATCTCCGTCATAGCATCGGCTTTTTTGCGCCACAGTTTCTGACTGACCGTTGCCTCTTGTCCGCCATGCCGTTTTGCATCGGCGGAGTGGCAGGCTAGACTGTAGCCCTTTGAGAATATTTAAAAGCGGAGCAGCCGTGGACGCTATTGCCGGTAAAGCTTTACAGATTTCAGACGCCATCATCGCCTGCCAGCTGGACGGGAAGGGCGGGTTAATCCCCATCAGCGACAAAGATGTGCTGGAGTGCGATCGCCCGTGCTGGTTACACCTCAATTATACGCACCGGGAGAGCGCTGAATGGCTGATGTCCACGCCGCTTATCCCGGATGCCGTGCGCGACGCGCTGGGCGGCGACAGTATGCGACCCAGGCTGAGCCGCCTGGGGGATGGCTCCATGATTACGTTACGCAGCGTCAATCTGAACAGCGAGTCACGGCCCGATCAGCTGGTGGTCATACGCGTGTTTATCAATGAGAAGCTGATCGTCTCCACCCGGCAGAGAAAAGTCTTTGCCATCGACGAGGTACTGACCGACCTGCAAAACGGCAACGGACCGATCAGCGGCGGAAGCTGGCTGGTTGAGGTCTGTGAGGCGCTTAACGAGCACACCAGCGAATTTATTGAGGATCTGCACGATAAGATTATTGGCTTAGAGGATGCGGTGGTGGAGCAGCAGATCCCGCCGCGCGGTGAGCTGGCGCTGATCCGTAAACAGCTGATCGTTATGCGCCGCTATATGGCGCCGCAGCGCGACGTTTTTTCCCGCATAGCCAGCGAACGTCTGCCGTGGATGAGCGACGATGACCGTCGCCGGATGCAGGACATCGCCGATCGCTTAGGGCGCGGGCTTGACGATCTTGATGCCAGCGTGGCGCGCACAACGGTGCTGGCCGATGAGATCAGTACGGTGATGGCCGAGGCGATGAACCGCCGTACCTACACAATGTCGCTGCTGGCGATGTTGTTTCTGCCGACCACGTTTCTGACCGGCCTGTTTGGCGTCAATCTGGGCGGCATCCCCGGCGGCGAATGGCGCTACGGTTTTGCCACTTTTTGTCTGCTGCTGGTACTGCTGGCATTAGGGGTCGCCGTATGGTTACGGCGGCGCAACTGGCTGTAAGGCGAAACGTGACGTACGGGAAGCGAAGAAAGCGAGATAAAGCTGATCGACATCAATATCAGCGGGCGGGGACTCAGGCAAACTTCTTTCCGCAGGTGAATGCAACGTCAAGCGATGGGCGTTGCGCTCCATATTGTCTTACTTCCTTATTTTGAATTACTGCATAGCACTTTTAATTCACATAAACCGGCCTTGTGCCGGTTTTTTTTGCCCATTTGCCAGCGCCGTGACTGTTGCCTACGCTTAGGAGACATGCCAAGTAACAGGAGCACAAGATGTTATCAGTAAGCCTAATGGATACTCCCCGTGCATCCGATCCGGTTCCGGTTGATCCGACCCCCATTCCTGAGCCGATCCCCACGCCGCAACCGATGCCCGATCCGCCGCCGGGCGAACCCGATCCGATTCTCGATCCGCCACCGCATATGTAATGAAGGGGAAGGCCGGACTTCAGAAAAGAGCTCTGAACCGGCCTGAAGAGGAAATTAACGGATTTGTACGACGTCCAGCCTTGCCGGAGCGTCGTCATCTTCTTCCGGCTGCCAGCCAGCAGGCTGTAACGGCAAGGTTTCACGATCGAACGCCAGATCGCCGCCGTCCACCACTTCTGAACCGTGCGCAATTCCTTTAAAATCAAACAAGTTGATATCCGCCAGATGAGAAGGCACTACGTTCTGCATGGCGCTGAACATGGTTTCAATCCGGCCAGGATAACGCTTGTCCCAGTCGCGCAGCATATCGGCAATCACCTGACGCTGAAGATTTGGCTGTGAGCCACAAAGGTTGCAAGGAATAATCGGGTATTCACGCGCAATGGCAAAACGCTCAATGTCTTTTTCACGACAGTAGGCGAGGGGACGGATCACAATATGCTTGCCGTCATCGCTCATCAGCTTGGGCGGCATGCCTTTCATTTTGCCGCCGTAAAACATGTTCAGAAACAGGGTTTGCAGGATGTCATCGCGATGGTGGCCCAGGGCGATTTTGGTACAGCCCAGCTCCGTTGCGGTGCGGTAGAGAATGCCGCGGCGCAGTCGTGAGCAGAGAGAGCAGGTTGTTTTGCCTTCGGGGATCTTATCCTTAACGATGGCATAGGTGTTCTCTTCGACAATTTTATATTCCACGCCCTGCGCCTGCAGGTATTCGGGCAGAATATGCTCAGGAAAGCTGGGCTGCTTCTGATCGAGGTTGACCGCAATCAGCGAGAAGTTGACCGGCGCGCTCTGCTGCAAGTTACGCAGGATTTCCAGCATGGTATAGCTGTCTTTGCCACCGGAAAGACAGACCATAATGCGGTCGCCTTCCTCAATCATATTGTAATCCGCAATCGCCTCGCCCACGTTACGACGCAGTCGCTTCTGCAGCTTATTAAGGTTGTAGCGGGCTTTGGAATCTTGCTGTTTGTCTTGCATTGTAGTGTGGCTCACATTCGAAAGGGGCAACAGACGGGGGCGCTACACGCAGCAGCCCGCTCCCAGGCCTGGCGTTTATGCTGCTAATCCCTGATGCGCGCGTACGTTTTGCCCGTCTGTTCAACAATAAATAAAGGTTTACCGCTGTGATCTCCGCCAGCCGGTAAAAGTATGGCGTGTATGGTACGGATTACGGCGGGGAAAGCCAGTGGGTTTTGCTGTTGAACGCGGTTGTTGATAAAGGATGGCGCCTTTTCAGCCGCCGCTGCCCGTTGCGCCCACAGAAATCATCTTCCTGCGCTCCGGGAGTAACCGCCTGAGGCGGTTGTCTGCTACACTCAGCGCCAACAGGCCCTGCCGATTTTATCAGAGAGTATTTTGTGACCGCTTTTTCAACCCTGACTTCCCTGCCAGCCAGCCAGATCGCTAACCTTACCGAGCTGGGCTACCTGGCGATGACGCCCGTTCAGGCGGCGTCGTTGCCCGCCATCCTTGAGGGGCGCGACGTACGCGCCCAGGCGAAAACCGGCAGCGGTAAAACCGCGGCGTTCGGGCTTGGCGTGATGCATCGTATTGATCCGACCCGCTTTGTCACCCAGTCGCTGGTGCTTTGTCCGACGCGCGAACTGGCTGACCAGGTAGCCAAAGAGCTGCGCCGCCTGGCGCGTTTTGCCGCGAACATTAAAATTCTCACCCTGTGCGGCGGCCAGCCGATGGGCGCCCAGCGCGATTCGCTGGTGCATCCTCCGCATATCGTGGTGGGAACCCCGGGCCGCATTCTCGATCACCTGAAGCGTGAAACGCTCCAGCTGGATCAGGTCGCCACGCTGGTTCTCGACGAAGCTGACCGGATGCTGGAAATGGGCTTCCGTGAAGATATTGATGCGATCATCGCTTACTGCCCGCCCGCCCGGCAGACGCTGCTCTTCTCTGCGACATGGCCACAGGGCATTGCCCAAATCAGCCAGAGTATTCAGCGCGATCCGCTTTCCGTCGAGACGGACGACGTTTCAGATCTGCCCGCCATTGAGCAGACATTCTATGAAGCTTCGGCAAGAGAGAAACTCCCCGCGCTGATCGGGCTGCTCAGTGAGCAACAGCCTGCCTCCTGCGTGGTGTTTTGCAATACCAAACGCGAGTGCGATGATATTGCCCGGGCGCTGGAAAGCAGCCAGATCAGCGCGTTGGCGCTGCACGGGGATCTGGAGCAGCGCGACCGCGACAGGGTGCTGATCCGTTTTGCGAACGGCAGCTGTCGTGTGCTGGTGGCAACCGACGTGGCCGCCCGCGGTCTGGACATTAAGTCGCTGGCAATGGTGGTCAACTATCAGCTCTCTTTCGATCCTGAAGTCCACGTTCACCGCATCGGGCGTACCGCCCGTGCGGGCGAAGAGGGCAGCGCGGTAAGCTTTGTCGCCCCTGACGAGATGATCCGGGCGCATGCGCTGGAAGACTATCTTCAGCAGAAGCTGAGCTGGAAAAGCGTTGCCGAACTGAAAGGCGTGACGCCACGACCGCTTCTGGCGGAGATGGCGACGCTCAGCCTGGAGGGTGGACGCAAAGCGAAGATTCGTCCGGGCGATATTCTTGGCGCCCTTACCGGCGAAGCGGGGCTGAGCGGCGATCTGATTGGTAAAATCGATATCGCGCCGACGCATGCGTATGTCGCTATCCGCCAGGGAAGCGCGCGCAATGCCGTGAAGCAGCTTCAGCAGGTCAAAATTAAAGGCAAGTCCTGCCGTCCTCTTCTGCTGAAGTAAGCCAGCGTTACCCAGACCGGCTGCCAAAAAAAACCTGTCCGTAAAGGGCAGGTGAGGTTATTGATAAAGTGCCAGCTCCGGGAACAAGGCCTGCTCGTAAAGACGCAAAAAGCATCGTCCCTGATAGCTCGGCCCGCGCCGTCCATGGCGCGGGACGCTTTACTCCCAGTCCATGTTCCCGGAGCCAACCTTTGTCGGCAGTCTGAACCTGCCCGTAAAGGGCAGGTTTTATCACCGGAAAGCGGGGGGCGCATTAACCGCGCCGTGAGGCGGATTACCTCTCGATTTTAATAACTTCCGGCGGCATAGCCAGCAGCGGACCGGCGTCGGCCATCAGCGTCTGAAAATGGGGCTGTTCGCCATGCAGCGTCACCGCCGCTTCGTTTTTCCACGTCTCATGGAACAGGAAGACGTTGCCGTCCTCAACGCTACGGTAGAGATCGTAGTGCAGGCATCCCTCCTCGGCACGCGCAGGTTTGACGCCATTATTCAGCACTTTCTTCAGCTCATCGGCTTTACCCGGCCGGGCGGTGAATTTCGCAACGATAAGGATGTTTTTATCGGTCATTTCTATCTCCTTGGTTGATACTTTTGCTAAAAGGACGTGAAACCGGGATCTATTCGCTGACGCCAGAGTCAGCCATTCCGGTAACGCATTAGCGCATAATGCCACAGTTTTTCCGCTTCTTCAGGCTGCTGGCGCCTTCCGGCAGGTTAAGCGCATTTTAGGTTAACTGCGTCGCCGCAAAATGATGCCGTCAGCGTGAGCGCAACAAAAAAGTCTGCTTTACCAGGTTCTGTGGGTTAATATGTGACAGTGTCACCTGTCAAGTTATGCTCTGCTGGCAGTTGCTGCTTCTGTTCCTGAAGGGCATTTAACCTACCCGATAAAATAAGACGACGGCCTATTGCATTTTCATGCCGCACAATTTGGTAAATATTCGTGACAGCCCTCGACCCATAAGAAAACCTGGCTTATGCTGGCAAACGCCATACCCCCCAACCGGAGTGAATCTATGAAAGCAGCGCCCTTTCTGCTGGCTACCGCTGTACTGCTGCTCGCAGGCTGTAGCAGCGACGCCGACAATGAACCGCCGCAGCAGGCGACAAGCGCACACGTTCCTGCAAAGGTCGTCATGTCTGAACTGGCGGCCAGCGCCTGCTCCGGCGCCGGGGGAAGTCTGGCGCTGTCGCGTCAGCTGGACGGCTCTGCGGTGGGGATGTGTCAGCTGGCCAATGGCCGCCGCTGCGATGAAGGCGCGCTGACCAGCGGCAGCTGTATCCGCTAAAAGGGAGGCCGCCGGTCAGGGGCAATTCTCGCTTACTGTGCCGTCAGTTCGTTAGGGCAGGGTTCGCCCCGGTCGAGCTGCTTCAGGTTCTCCAGCGTGGTTTCCGCAATGCTGGTCAGCGCTTCCGCCGTCAGGAAGGCCTGATGCCCGGTAAACAGCACGTTGTGGCAGGCGGAAAGCCGGCGGAACACGTCATCCTGGATCACGTCATTCGACTTGTCCTCAAAGAACAGATCGCGTTCGTTTTCATAGACATCCATACCCAGCGAGCCGATTTTCTGCATCTTCAGCGCATCGATAGCGGCCTGAGAATCGATCAGCCCGCCCCGGCTGGTATTGATAATCATCACGCCATCTTTCATCTGCTGGAAGGCGGCCATATTCAGTAAGTGATAATTTTCCGGGGTCATGGGGCAGTGCAGGCTGATCACATCAGCTTTGCGAAACAGAGTATTAATATCCACATATTCAACGCCAATCTCCAGCGCCTGAGGATTAGGGTAGGGATCGCACGCCAGCAGACGCATGCCAAAGCCTTTCAGTATCCGCAAAGTAGCGAGCCCAATTTTACCGGTGCCGATTACGCCTGCGGTGCGCCCATGCATATTGAAACCAATCAGGCCATCCAGGGAAAAGTTGGCTTCGCGGGTTCTCTGCCAGGCGCGGTGAATGCGGCGATTAAGGGTCATCATCATGCCCACCGTATGTTCCGCCACCGCCTCAGGGGAATAGGCGGGCACGCGGACCACATGCAGACCCAGCTCCTTTGCCGCATCCAGGTCGACGTTATTGAAGCCTGCGCAGCGCAGCGCGATGAATTTTACGCCCAATTCCGCCAGCTCCTCCAGCACCACGCGACCGCCATCGTCGTTAACGAACAGGCAGACGCCATCGCAGCCAACGGCGTTTTTAGCCGTGCGGTCCGTCAGCAAAAAATCGAAAAACTCCAGCTCAAAGCCGTAGCTTTCATTGACCTGCTCAAGGTAGGTCCGGTCATAATGTTTTGTGCTGTATACCGCAAGTTTCACAGTTGATCTCCTGTCGCCGTAATGGAATATCTCTCACTACAGTTTAACAATAATTCTCAGCAAGCTACGCCTCTCGCCGTGACCCGGCGAAAAATAAGATCATAACGGCTGATTTCGGGTTAAAAACTTCTCCATCAGAGCATTACGTGCCATCATTCAGCACGCTGTTATTCACGGGAAGAGAGGGATTTCACTGCCATGAGTCGGGGCTGGAAGGTATTTACTGCGGTGACGCTGACGCTGGTCCTGACCATCGCGGGTGTGGCGCTGACCGTACCCTGGTGGCTGCCGCAGCTGGCCGGCATGTGGCTTCCCGCAGGCACCCGCGTGGTGCTGGATGGGCGTCCGGGCTGGCGAAACGGCAAGCTGTTTCTGCCCGGCATCCACTACTTTGCGGATGATTGTGCTCTTGCCGCTGCCAGCCACGTCACGCTGGGCCGCCAGTCTGGACGCTGGCAGCTGGCGGCGGATACGCTCACCCTTGATCGGGCTTGTCTGGGTCATCTGCCCGAAACTGAACAGCCCTCCGCGCCCAGATCGCTTGCAGAGTGGCAGGCGATGCTGCCCGCCGCAGATATCACCATTGCGAAGCTGACGCTGGTGCCCTGGGCCGCCTGGGCCGGGGCGCTGAAGCTTAATCTGGACAGCCGCCAGCAGAACATCACCTGGCGCTCAGCGAATCTGTCGCTTGAGGCCTCCCTCAACGGGCAGAAGCTGAATCTTGCGTCGCTGAGATTACAGACGCCGGGCCTTGCCGAACCTGTGCAGATCGCCGGAACCGTGCAGCTCCCTGAAATACCTGATTCCCTTCCTGACGAGGGCAGGCTGGCTGCCGGCCTGGCGCTGGAGGGCTTTCCAGCCCCACTGCAAATGGCGCTGACCTGGCAGCAGCAGCAGGGAAGCATCGTGCTGTTGCAGCAGGGCGAACGGGACCCGCTAATGACGCTGCCCTGGCAGGCGAGCGGCGAACGCATTGAAATTAACCAGGGACAGTGGCGCTGGCCTTATGCCATGCAGCCGCTCTCCGGCGGCGTCTCGCTCAGTTTGCATAACTGGCGACAGGGGCTTTCTGGGACGGAAATCACCGGCCGCCTGAACGTGCTGACACAAGGGCGCGGCGGCAAGGGCAACGTGGTACTGACGCTGGGGCCTGGCCATCTCGATCTGCTTAACAGCGCGTTACCGTTTCGCATCACGGGCGTCAGCAAACTGGCGCAACTACAGTTTTATGCCGGTTTGCCTGGCGAAGTGCAGGGGCCGCTGCTCGATCCCAAAATACGCCTTGCGCCCGGCGCGCTGCTGCGCATGAAGGGACGGCTGCTCTCCACGCTGGAAGTGGATGAAGCCCGCTGGCCGCTGGCTGGCGTAACCCTCTCGCTGGCCGGGATCGATGGTCGTCTGCAGGCGATTCTGAGCGCGCATGATGCGCAGATGGGTCGCTTCCGGCTGCATCTTGATGGTGAAGCGAAGGCGTTCTGGCCTGACCGGGGGCGCTGGCGCTGGCGCTACTGGGGCGAGGGTTTTATGGCGCCGCTTGCCGCCAGATGGGACGTGAGCGGACGCGGACGCTGGCAGGAGAGGCTCATTGAACTCAGCGCGCTCTCAACAGGCTTTGATCGCATCCATTATGGCAGCGTCAACGTTGACCAGCCACGCCTGACGCTCAGCGCTCCCGTGCGCTGGCTGCGAGATCCGGCACATCCTGCTTTCAGCGGCGGGTTCACCTTCTCCGCACGGCAGACCGACTTCAGCAACGGCGGCTATCTGCCGCCGGCAACGCTGCGGGTTAGCCTGAAGGGACGCGATCCCTCCGACTTCCTTTATGACGGCGATTTGCAGGCGGAGGCGATCGGCCCGGTGCGCGTGCAGGGTCGCTGGGACGGCGCGCGCCTGCGCGGGCAGGGATGGTGGCCACAGCAGCCGCTCAGCGTGTTTCAGCCGCTGCTCAGCGAGGAGCTGAAACTGCATATTCAGTCCGGCCAGCTTAAGGCGCAGGTCGCCTTTTCCGCCGCCAGCGATCAGGGCTTTGAAGCGGGCGGCCACTGGGTGGTCAGCGACGGCAGCGTCAGAACGCCGGATAATGAGATTAGGGGAGTGAACTTCTCGCTGCCGTTCCGCCTGAAGGATCACCAGTGGCATTTTGGTGCCAGGCAGCCCGTCTCCTTGCGTATCAGAGAGATTAAAAATCAGTTCAGCCTGCAAAACATCACGGCGGACTTACAGGGGTGGTATCCCTGGAGCGCCCGCCAGCCGCTGCAACTCAGCAACGTCAGCGTGGATCTGCTCGGCGGCAGGCTGAGCATGGCAAGCCTGCAAATGCCGCAAACGCAGGCGGCGCTGGTGCGGCTGAACCAGATTAGCCTCAGCGAGCTGATCACCGCGATAAAACCGAAACAGATTGCGATGTCCGGTCATGTTAATGGCGAGCTGCCGCTCTGGCTGACGCATCCCCGCTGGCTGATTAAGGATGGCTGGCTGGCCAACAGCGGACCGCTTACGGTGCGGCTGGATAATGACTTTGCCGACGCCATCTCCAGTAATAACATTGCTGCGGGCGCGGCGATGGACTGGCTGCGCTATATGGAAATCTCCCGCAGCTGGGCCACGCTCGATCTGGATAATCTGGGCGCGCTGACCATGAAGGCGCAGGTGGAAGGAACCAGCCGCTTCAGTGATAAGGATCAGCGCGTGTCGCTTAACTACACGCAGCAGGAGAACTTGTTTCAGCTCTGGCGCAGCCTGCGCTTTGGCGATAACCTCCAGTCCTGGGTGGAGCAGCACGCCACCCTGCCACCGCAAAAAGGAAACTCAGATGAAACGCATTAGCCTGCTGCTCTCCGTCAGTACGCTGCTGCTCAGTGGCTGTATTCCGCGTATTGAGGTCGCGGCGCCCAAAGAGCCGATCACCATCAATATGAATGTGAAAATTGAGCATGAAATTCATATCAAGGTCGATAAAGATGTCGAAGCGTTGTTGAAAAACCAGAGCGATCTCTTCTGAGGAGCGGCATCATGAACAGGCTGAAACGACTAATAATCGCGGCAATACTGCTCTCGCCGTCCGCCCTGGCGCTGACGCTGGACGAAGGACGTCAGCAGGGCCGCGTAGGCGAAACGCTTTCGGGCTATATTGCACCTCGCGCAGAGGATAAAGAAACGCAGGCGCTGGTTGAAAAGATCAATCAGGGCCGCCGGGCTGAGTATCAGCGTATTGCGCGGGAAAACAGGCTGACGACTGACGGGGTGGCGAGCATTGCCGGACAAAAGCTGGTGGAGCGGGCGCTGCCTGGGGAATACGTGCGGGGGATTAACGGCAGGTGGTTTAAAAAAGGCGAATAAAAAAGGCAGCCAGAAGGCTGCCTGTCATCCGCAGCAGGCGCGTAATTACGCGGCCACGATCTGCTTCAGCGCATCTTTCGCATCGTTAGCGGCTTTGGTGGCCACTTCCGGTCCATAAGCGATGCCCTCCGCGAAGACGAACTCCACGTCGGTCATGCCCAAAAAGCCCAGGAACAGCTTCAGATAAGGCGTCAGCAGGTCGCTCGGGGTATCTTTATGGATGCCGCCACGGCTGGAGATAACCACCACTTTTTTACCGGTGATCAGGCCTTCAGGGCCGTTGCTGGTGTAGCGGAAAGTGACGCCAGCACGGGCGATCAGGTCAAAGTAGTTTTTCAGCTGAGTCGGGATGTTGAAATTGTACATCGGCGCCGCAATAACGATGGTGTCGTGCGCGTTGATTTCGTTAATCAGTTCATCAGACAGGGCCAGCGCTTCCTGCTGGCGTGGCGTTAATGCCGCCTCGGAAGGGCGCATCGCGCCAACCAGTTCACCATCCAGGACAGGAACAGGGTCGGCGGCCAGATCGCGGATAGTCAGTTCATCGCTACCGTGAGCGGCTTTCCACTCTTCTACAAAATGATCGACCAGCTGGTTTGACTGTGAGTAACCGGCGAGGATACTGGATTTCAGCACTAAAACTTTGCTCATGATAATTTCCTGTCTGTTATGCGGAGGACCTTCCGCTCAATGAGATACACTCTAGGGAGAAAACGGCCTGAGTGATAGTGCAATATTCTGAGGCCAATGTTCGAATTTACTGAACAACCGGCCCAGGCCGCGCCGCCGCTAAGTCGCTGTCTGTGTTACAATACGCAAAATTTTTTCCATCAGAAACATCAGCTGTTGACCGGCTGAACGGCAACAGAGCGAGTGCTATACCCTATGTCTGAGAGACCCCAATCGCCGCTGGCGGCCCTGATACCGCAGCTTGATTCGCTAATGCTGCGCGACCGGCAGCGTCTGCTGAAGCGCCTGCATGGCGCAAAAAAAGTGAAAAACCCCGCCGCCCAGCAGGCGCTCGCTGAAGAACTGGGCGGGGAAATCACGCTGGCCGCGCAGCGCGTCGCCCAGCGCCGTGCGGCGACCCCGCGTATCAGCTATCCGGAAAACTTGCCGGTCAGCCAGAAAAAAGAAGATATCGCCGACGCGATCCGCGAGCATCAGGTAGTGATCGTTGCCGGTGAAACCGGCTCGGGCAAAACCACCCAGCTGCCGAAAATCTGCATGGAGCTGGGGCGCGGCATCACCGGCCTGATTGGTCACACCCAGCCGCGCCGCCTGGCCGCGCGCACCGTGGCCGACCGTATCGCGGAAGAGCTGGAAACCACGCCCGGCGGCTGCATTGGCTATAAGGTTCGCTTTAACGATCGCGTCAGCGACACCACCCAAGTGAAGCTGATGACCGACGGTATTCTGCTGGCGGAAATTCAGCAGGATCGTCTGCTGATGCAGTATGACACCATCATTATCGATGAGGCCCACGAGCGCAGCCTGAACATCGATTTTTTGCTGGGTTATCTGCGCGAGCTGCTGCCGCGCCGTCCCGATCTTAAGGTGATTATCACCTCGGCGACCATCGATCCTCAGCGCTTTTCGCGCCATTTCCACAATGCGCCGGTGATTGAAGTATCGGGCCGGACTTATCCGGTTGAGGTGCGCTATCGCCCGGTGGTGGAAGAGGCCGATGATACCGATCGCGATCAGCTACAGGCGATATTCGATGCGGTAGATGAATTGGGCAGGGAAAGCGCCGGGGACATTCTGATCTTTATGAGCGGCGAGCGGGAAATTCGCGATACGGCCGATGCGCTCAACAAGCGCGACCTGCCGCATACCGAAGTTCTGCCGCTCTACGCCCGGCTTTCAAACGCCGAACAGAACCGCGTGTTTCAGTCCCATGGGGGCCGGCGTATCGTGCTGGCGACCAACGTGGCGGAAACCTCGCTGACCGTACCCGGCATCAAATACGTTATCGATCCTGGGACCGCCCGCATCAGCCGCTACAGTTTCCGTACCAAAGTGCAGCGGCTGCCGATCGAGCCCGTTTCTCAGGCGTCGGCCAACCAGCGTAAAGGACGTTGTGGCCGCGTCTCGGAAGGGATCTGTATCCGTCTTTACTCAGAAGATGACTTCTTAAGCCGCCCTGAATTTACCGATCCGGAAATTCTGCGCACCAACCTGGCCTCGGTCATTCTGCAAATGACCGCGCTCGGACTGGGCGATATCAGCGCATTTCCTTTTGTTGAGGCGCCGGACAAACGCAATATTCAGGATGGCGTGAAGCTGCTTGAAGAGCTGGGGGCCATCACCCAGGCTGAGAACCAGCACTACCGCCTGACCCCGTCCGGCAGGATGCTGGCGCAGCTGCCGGTCGATCCGCGGCTGGCAAAAATGGTGCTTGAAGCGCAGAAATATGGCTGCACGCGTGAAGTGATGATCGTTACCTCCGCGCTCTCCATTCAGGACCCCCGCGAGCGCCCGGTGGAAAAACAGCAGGCTTCGGATGAAAAACATCGCCGGTTTGCGGATAAAGACTCTGATTTCCTGTCGTTCGTAAACCTGTGGGATTACCTGCAGGAGCAGCAGAAGGCGCTGGGTTCCAGCCAGTTCCGCCGGCTCTGCAAATCGGATTTCCTCAACTATCTGCGCGTGCGGGAGTGGCAGGATATCTACACCCAGCTTCGCCAGGTGGTGCGTGAGCTGGGGATCCCGCTCAACAGTGAACCGGCCGACTTCCGTAGCGTGCATACCGCGCTGCTGACCGGTTTGCTCTCCCACATCGGACAGAAAGACAGCGAAAAGCAGGAATTTACCGGCGCGCGCAACGCCCGCTTCGCCATTTTTCCAGGATCCGGCCTGTTCAAAAAGCCGCCGAAGTGGACGATGGTGGCCGAACTGGTGGAAACCAGTCGGCTGTGGGGGCGCATTGCTGCCCGGATTGAGCCGGAGTGGATTGAGCCGATTGCCCAGCACCTTATCAAGCGAAGCTACAGCGAACCGCACTGGGAGAAAGCGCAGGGCGCGGTAATGGCGAGTGAAAAAGTGACGCTTTATGGTCTGCCCATCGTCGCGGCGCGCAAAGTCAATTACGGTAAAATCGATCCAGCGCTCTCCCGTGAGCTATTTATCCGCCATGCGTTAGTGGAAGGCGACTGGCAGACGCGCCATGCCTTCTTTCGCGCTAACCTCAAACTGCGCGAAGAAGTGGAGGAGCTGGAACATAAGTCCCGACGCCGCGACATTCTGGTAGATGAAGAGACACTGTTTGCGTTTTACGACCAGCGTATTCCGCATGAGGTTGTCTCCGCGCGCCATTTTGACAGCTGGTGGAAGCAGGCCAGCCGCGAAGAACCCGAACGGCTTAATTTCGCCAAAGAGATGCTGATCAAGGATGGGGCAAACAGCGTCAGCAAGCTGGATTATCCGAATTTCTGGCAGCAGGGTAACCTGAAGCTGCGCCTGAGCTATCAGTTTGAGCCGGGCACCGATGCTGATGGCGTCACGGTGCATATTCCACTGCCGCTGCTGAATCAGGTTGAGGAGCGCGGCTTTGAGTGGCAGATACCAGGCGTACGACGTGAACTGGTCATCGCGCTGATTAAATCGCTGCCGAAGCCGCTGCGCCGTAATTTCGTGCCGGCGCCTAACTATGCGGAAGCCTTTCTGGCCCGCGCCACGCCGTTTGAGCAGCCGCTGACCGACGCGATGGAGCGCGAGTTCCGGCGGATGAGCGGCGTGACGATTGAGCGCGAGGCGTGGCAGTGGGATCAGGTCCCCGATCATCTGAAAATGACCTTCCGCGTGGTGGATGAAAATAACCGCAAGCTGGGGGAGGGACGCGATCTCTCCGCGCTGAAACTTCAGCTTAAGGGCAAGGTTCAGGAAACGCTCTCCAACGTGGCCGATGATGGGCTGGAGCAGAGCGGGCTGCACATCTGGAGCTTTGGGGATTTACCGGATCACTTTGAGCAGAAGCGCGGCGGCTACAGCGTCAAGGCATGGCCGGCGCTGGTGGATGAGAAAGAGAGCGTGGCCATCCGGCTGTTCGACTCCCAGCACGAGCAGCAGAAGGCGATGTGGCGTGGCCAGCGTCGTCTGCTGCTGCTCAACATTCCATCCCCAATCAAATATCTTCATGAAAAGCTGCCTAACAAAGCCAAGCTGGGTCTTTACTTCAACCCTTACGGTAAAGTGCTGGATCTGATTGATGACTGCATCGCCTGCGGCGTTGACCAGCTGATCGCCGAATTCGGCGGGCCAACCTGGCAGGAAGAAGCCTTTGCGAAGCTGCATGAGAAAGTACGTGCGGAACTCAACGAGACGGTCGTGGATATTGCGAAAAAGGTGGAGCAGATCCTGACCGCCGTATTCACTATCAATAAGCGGCTGAAAGGGCGCGTCGATATGACGATGGCGCTCAGCCTGGCCGATATCAAAGCGCAAATGAGCGGGCTGGTCTATCGCGGCTTCGTTACGCAGAACGGCTGGAAGCGGCTGGGTGACACGCTGCGCTATCTGCAGGCCATTGAGCGTCGGCTTGAGAAGCTACCGGTCGATCCGCACAGCGATCGCGCCCGGATGCTGAAGGTGGAAAAAATTCAGCAGGCCTGGAGCAGCTGGTTCAATAAGCTGCCGCCGGTGCGCCGGGATGATGAAGAGGTGCAGGCTGTCCGCTGGATGATTGAGGAGCTGCGCGTCAGCTACTTTGCTCAGCAGCTTGGCACGCCCTATCCGGTTTCGGAAAAGCGCATCCAGCAGGCGATGGATGAAATTTCCGCCGCCTGACGGGATAGTGAAAAGTGAACGTTTAAGGGCCATGATGGCCCTTTTTTACAGCGGGTATTCTACTTCGCCAGCGCTTCCAGGTTATCGCGGAAAGCCGTGACGGCAATCGCCCGGTTATCGGCCAGATAGCGATCTTTCGCCGCCGGGGCGGAGCTTTGCACCGCGATAAGCTGCCATTGGTCGTCCACCCTTAGCAGGAGTGGTGAACCACTGTCGCCAGGCAGGGTGTCACACTGATGGGAAAGTACGCCTTTCTGTGCCCAGCCGGTGACCAGGCAGTCACTGTGGGAATAGAGCGTGTCGAGGTGATCTTCCGGGTAGCCCGCCTGGGTCACTTTGCGGTTATCGCGCTTGAGCGCGGCGGTCAGTTCACCACGGCTGCCGGCAAACATCGGCACCGGCGTAATGCCGGAGGGCGGATTATGCAGGATCACCAGTCCGTAATCATAAGGCGCGGCAGAAGAGGGCACGATCCAGCCAGTGCCCGACGCCTTCAGCTTTTTCCCCAGATCCGGATCGACCCGGGTCTCGATATCGCGGATTTCATAGCGCCAGCCGCCGCTCTCACCGGCAATAAAACGCAGGGCAACCGCCGGATCGATCGTTCCGGGCGGCGTCAGCAGGCAGTGTCCGGCCGTCAGGACCAGATGCGCGGAGATCAGCGTTGCGCTACAGAGATTGCCACTGGCGGTTTCAAGCTGGCCGATGGCTTCCCAGGGCTGGGTGGCGGAATCGGTAATGGGTTTACGGTCATCTTTACCATAAAAAAGGGTTTTGATGTCGGCATCGCCTGACGCATCGTCAGCGTGGGTATAAAAAGTACAGGCTAAACACCCAATTAAAAACAGAGCTCTCAGGCGCATTTCTCTCTCAGAATGGAGAACGAATGGAGTGAATAAAAACCACGAAGTGTTAATAACTATAGACGGATAATAAAACAATAGGGAGTTTAATTTTAAATATCAGCACGCTACGGAGCTATAACCAGAAGCCCGCTGCGGTTACCCCGCACAGGATCAGCGTAACCAGGATAATTTCGAACCGATAGCGACGCAGCATTCTCCGCGACTCCGTAAAACACCCGGCATGCCGGGTGTGTCAGTTGCTGGTCCTGAAAGGAGACCAGATTCCATCAGTATGGGGAAAGGGTCTCCCCGCGCTGATTTACGCCTGTGGCGCTGCCGCTTTTTTTGCGACCGTTTTATGGTGCGTTTTTTTAACGTTTTTGCCCGCATGTTTTTTGGCAGCCTGCGCGTTCTGCACGGCAGGCTTATGCTGTTTGTGATGCTTTTTATGATGCGTCATGCTGGTTTTCGCCGGAGCAGGGGTTGCTGCCGGTGCGGTTTCCGCCGCGAACGCTACAGAAGAGAGACTCATCGCCGCAGCAACAACCAGAGCAGATAATTTTTTCATTGCAAACCCTCACATTTATAGGTCAGCCCTCACTGGGCCGGTAGAGAGACTCTATGAGAAAAAGAGGAAGGATTCAGTGAGTGGTTGGTATCGGCGTGTAACGGATTGTACAACCCTGGAAAAGCAGGGCTGTTGGTAAGGCTCCGGCGTGAGAAACAAGGGCATAACGTTGATATATAAAAAGCGTCTTTCCTGGCCATGTAGTTTGCGCCGTCCATGGCGTCGTACGCTGTACTTTTCCGCTGTTGTCCCGCCGGTAAACCGGCTGAGGGCAGGCGAAGCCTGCCCGGTGACAGCATCAGCCGCCGTTCAGATAGCGATTTTCCAGATGCTGACGGAACCACTGGGGATTAAGATCTTCGCCGGTTGCGTTTTCAATCAGCTGACGGGTGCTGAAGCGGCTGCCGTGTTGCCAGATATTCTGCCTCAGCCAGTCAAACACTGGTTGCAGGTTGCCTTCACGAAGCAGATCGCTGACCTGAGGCAGCGCTTCTTTCAGCGACCGGAAGAGCTGTGCCGCATACATGGCCCCGAGCGTATAAGTCGGGAAGTAACCAAAGGCGCCGTCGGTCCAGTGAATATCCTGCATACAGCCATCGCGGTAGTTGCCGGTGGTATCCAGCCCCAGCATCGCCTGCATTTTCTCCTGCCAGAGCGCGGGAATATCGGCAACCTCAATCTCGCCGTCGATCAGGGCCTTTTCAATTTCATAGCGCAGAATGACGTGCGCCGGATAGCTGACCTCGTCAGCATCCACGCGGATCAGACCTGGCTTGACGCGCTGATTAAGGGCGATGAAGTTGTTCACTTCAAGCGCAGGATCATCGCCCAGTAGCTGCTTAACGTGCGGCAACAGCAGGCTCAGAAACTCCGCGCTGCGCCCGAGCTGTTTTTCAAAAAACAGGCTCTGGGATTCATGAATGGCCGTTGAGCGGGCGCGGGCGACCGGCTGACCTGCCCACTGCTTCGGCAGATTCTGCTCATAGCGCGCATGGCCCGTTTCATGGATAACGCCCATCATCGCGCTGATAAATTCGTTTTCGTTATAGCGGGTGGTGATGCGCACATCTTCCGGCACGCCGCCGCAGAAAGGGTGCGCGCTGACGTCCAGCCGGCCTGCGGAGAAGTCAAAATCAAGCTGCTTCATAATGGCCAGGCCGAGCTGCTTCTGGGAGGCCACGGCGAAAGGGCCGACGGGAACATTGACGGTTTCGCCCGCCTGCTTGTCCACGATGCGCTGAAGCAGCGAAGGCAGCCACTGCTTAATGTCGCCGAAGGTTTTGTCGAGGCTGGCGCTGGTCATGCCGGGTTCAAACACGTCCAGCAGGGCGTCGTAGCGTGAACAGCCGTTGGCCTGGGCGCGAATTTCCGCTTCCTCACGGCTGAGCGACACCACCTCTTTCAGGTTTGCCGCAAAACCCTGCCAGTCGTTGGCCGGGCGCTGCTGTCGCCAGGCGTGCTCGCAGCGCGACCCCGCTACCGATTTTGCTTCCACCAGCGAGGCCGGAAGCAGCGACGCCTGCTGCCAGGCGCGGCGCATCTCAAACAGGTTGGCCTGTTCCACATCGTTCAGCGACGCCTGCTCCGCTTCGTCCAGCCACTGACCCACCTGCTTCCCGGTAAGGATTTCATGTTGCAGTACGCTCAGCTCCGCCAGGGCCGCGCCCCGGGCCTGGCTGCCGCCGGGCGGCATCATGGTAAACATATCCCAGCCCGCGATCGCCGAAAGGTGGCCAAAACGCGACAGCCGGGTAAAGGTTTTTGTCAGGTTCTCATAGGCAGATGACATAAAATTCCTTGTAGTTATCAGACGCTGACAGGCAGCGAGGGAGAAGGTAAGGGTAAATTAACCGGCCAGCAAAAGCGAACGCGCGCGCCGCCCAGCGGGCTGGCATCTATAGACACGCGCCCGCCGAACGCCTGCGCGACAGAGTGGACAATCGCCAAACCGAGGCCACAGCCGCCGGTCGCCCGATCGCGGCTGGGATCGAGCCGTACGAAAGGCTCAAAAACGCGCTCGCGCTCCGCAAGCGGAATGCCGGGACCATCATCTTCCACCTGAAGAGAGAGGAACTCAGCATCCAGACTGATGCCAACACGTATCCGGCCCGTGGCGTAACGCAGCGCGTTATTGACCAGGTTATCCAGCACGCGCGCCATCAGGCGGCTGTCCGTCACGCTGCCGAGCGGCTGTTGCGGTCTGTCCAGCTCAAAAATAAAGCCCCTATTGACGAGCCGGATATCCGCAAGCCGCTCTTCGAGCCAGCTGGTCAGATCCAGCCACTGCGGGTGCAGCGCCACTTCAGGACGGTCGAGGCGTGCATAGGTCAGCATCTCATCAATCAGCGATTCCAGCTGGCCAATATCGCGATTAAACGCTGCTGCCTGCGCTTCTGTCAGGTTATCACTCATCGCCAGACGGTAGCGCAGGCGCACCAGTGGCGTACGAAGTTCATGGGCGATGCCATCCGTCAGCTGTTTTTTGCTCGCCACCAGCGTATTGATATTATCCGCCATCTGGTTAAACGCCACCCCAAGCCGCAGCAGACTGGAGGCCGTGTCGAAATGCACGCGTTCATCAAGATGCCCCTGCCCAAAACGCTGCGCCGCCGACTCCAGCCGCAGCATCTCCTTCCAGTGGGGGCGCATCCAGATAAAGACCGGTAGCGCCAGCGAGATGCCGATCAATGCCAGCAGCGCAATGTCGAGCAGCCGCATCTCGTGCAGAAAGAACAGATAGGGGATTGGGCCAACCGCCAGCACGTAATGGCTGCGCGGGATATGCTGGATAAAGGTGTACTCATCATCAAGCGCCACAATCTCACCCGCACGCAGCTGGCGCATCATAGCGGGATTGAGCTGATATTTACTCAATGGCTGAATATGCAGATCAAATGAGAGATTCAGATCGAGGTTATCAATGGTTTTGTTCCACTCGCGGGGCGGGATCTCCCGCAGTTCGCTGCGCATCAGATAGAGCGAGCTTTTCATCAGATCGTTCATCGACTGGCGGCCGGCGCGCTCGGCGGTGAACTTATAGACGAGGCCTACCAGCATCGCCATCACCAGGAAGCAGACGAACAGCAGCAGGTAAAACTGGATAAAGAGCTTTTTCACGGCATACCCCAGGCGTGGGGGGCGAACAGATAGCCTTTGTTACGGATAGTTTTAATGCGGTAGGGCTCGGTAGCGCTGTCCAGCAGCTTTTTGCGCAGGCGTGAAATGGCGACGTCGATGCTGCGGTCCAGCCCATCATAAGCGACGCCACGAAGGGATTGCAGCAGGGCATCGCGGTTCAGGGTCCTGCCAGCGTGCGTGGCCAGTTCCCAGAGAAGATCAAAATCCGCGGTGGAGAGGGGGATTATCTCGCTCCCCAGCGTTACCTGGCGGTTAACGGGGTCAACGGAAAGCGTGCCGAAGCTCAGCGGCTTCTGAACCTGCATCTGGGGTGCGATTCTGTCGTTACTATCGTAATGGCCATTGCTGGCCTGGCGAAGATGCAGGCGAAGCCGGGCCAGCAGTACCGCCGGCGGCGTGGTTTTCAGAATATAATCACTGGCACCCATTTCGAGCGCGAGGATATGGTTCATATCGCTGTCCAGCGAGGTCAGCAGCACGACCGGTCCCGACCAGCTTTTACCGGCACGTAAATCCCGGCACAGCGTCATTCCATCCTTGCCCGGCAACATAATATCCAGCATGACCAAATCGGGATTGGCGGCGGCGATAGTGGCTTCGGCACAGTCACCTCTGGCTTCGACGATCACGTCAATATCGTGGCGGCTGAGATAGGCGGCTATCAGCGAACCCACATCCGGATCATCTTCAACGAATACGATTCTGTTCATAGGGGATTTTTTCAGAAATAGAGGCACCAAGATTACCTGTTGTTACTCTTGCCGGCCATTGTCAGACGCTAAATAAAGCTCAATGAGTAGTATATGGCGCGTAAAATATGCCATTATATTAGCAGGGTTGTTCAGACAACCTGTGGAGCGTCATTAATTGTGAAAGGAGTAAACGGGTGTCTGATAAAGAGCTGGCTTCTGCGGTGCACAGTGATCCTATCTGCCTTAATTATATCGACTTTCTCTCTGCTTCCTGCAAGAAGCGATGGCGCTTCGTTGATGCTATCTATGGCGTTCTTCCCATCTTTGGCATGGTGACAAAAAATTCCCCTGACCTGCCGCATGCCCCCTCTGAAAGGCTGAAAGCGCTGGCGTTGCAGATCATTTCTACTCAGGTCAGCGATGAGATCAATATCGCCCGCCTGATCACCCTGGCCGAACAGCAGCGCATCCGTCTGTTCGACATTCTGCTGCCATACCCGCTCTCAGAGACGCAGCTTGAATCGATTCGCAAAGAGTATGTTAAGCCACTGGACCTTCAGCAGGGCAGCGACCGCTTAACGGTTCGCATCCCTCTCTCTTCCCACTAGCTGGGACCGGCCTTCTCAAACGTTCTCTCTGATAGTGACGGGTGATGCCGTGACGGCGACGCGGCGACGTACTGTACATTTTTTTGATTAGCTAATCCGGCAGCGAGCTGACGAAGCCCGGAGGGATAGCTGTTCGCAGAAGCGGGTTACCGAAGATTTACGGCGGGATCGGTTTGCTGTTTAAACCGGGAAACAGAGGAAAAGCTAGCGCACCAGCATCCAGAGCGCAGGCGCAGAACCCAGCACCAGCACACCCATCGCCACTCTTTCAAGACCGCTCAGTTTCCCCTCGCCGCGTCCGTCACGGCGGGCGAACAGAAACAGCATCACGCCCGGCGCGTAAAGCACCACGGAGAGCAGCAGATGCAGCGGACCGGAGGCGTAAAGCAGCCACAGACCGTAGGCGCTCGCGCCAGCCGCCACTGCCATCACGCCCGGTTTTTTCAGGCTGCGGGCAACCTTAAAGAGATAAGCGCCGACGAGGAAATAGGGCACCAGCACCATTTCGGAGGCGATAGTCAGTAAGGTGTTGTAATCCGAGCCCGTTAACCAGATCAGGATCAGGCAGAGTTGCACGCTGAGGTTGGTCAGCCAGAGGGAAGCGGCGGGCGCCCCCCGTGCGTTCTGCCGGGCGAGCGAGCGGGGAAATGCGCCTTTTTCGGCCGCGAGCATCGGCACTTCAGCCGCCATAATCGTCCAGCTCAGATAGGCGCCGCAGACCGAGACCACCAGCCCCAGCGCAATTATCAGATCGCCCCAGGAGCCAATCAGCCGCGTCATCAGGCCCGCCATAGAAGGATTACGCATCTCAGCCAGCTCAGCCCGGGGGACAATGCCGAGAGACAACAGCGTAACCAGCAGATAAACGATCAGCGCTGCCACCACCGCCAGCAGGGTTGCCTTTCCAACATCCCTTTTATTCTGCGCCCTGGCCGATACCACCACCGCGCCTTCCACGCCGATAAACACCCAGAGCGTAATCAGCATGGTGTCTTTCACCTGCTGCCAGACCGGCGTACCGAGATCGAGACCGGTAAAATCAAACGTAAAGCGGTCGTAGTTAAAAGCCACCGCTGCCAGAACGATGAATAACCCCAGCGGCACCAGTTTGCCCAGCGTCGCCACCAGATTAATGCTGGCAGCGGTCTGAACCCCGCGCTGCACCAGCCAGTGAACCAGCCACAGCAGCACGGAGGCGCCCAGGATTGACTGCCAGGTATTGCCGTCGCCAAAGACCACATGGCCGGGCGAATCGGTAAAGAAACTCAACGCTGAAAAGACGATCACCAGATAGGAGACATTAGCTATCACCGCGCAGAGCCAGTAGCCCCAGGCGGAACAGAAGCCGACCAGTTCACCAAATCCCTCCCGGGCATAGGTGAAGATACCACCGTCCAGCTCCGGCTTAAGGCGGGTCAGCAGCAGCAGGGCGCAAGACAGCAGGATAATGCCCACGCCGGTTATCGCCCAGCCAATCAGCAAGGCTGCCGGACTGGCCACCGCCGCCATGTTTTGCGGCAGGCTGAAGACGCCTGCGCCGAGCATGGAACTCAACACCAGCGCGGTCAGCGCGGTAAGACCTAATTTTTTGTCCAAGAAATCATCCCGATAGCAGAATAAAAAACCATGTTCAGAGCGACTGCTCGCGTTTCATGCAGGTATAAGCGCATGAATACCGAGTATAGCCCTGAAACCGGCTGGCGATTTTACGGAGTGCGTTCAGCAGATGCAATGCGAAGAGGGGGAATAAATGCGTGTTTATGCAAAAAAAAGCGGAATGCTATGCAGAGCGGAGCAAAGACGGCCCGAAGGCCGTCTTGGGGAATTACTTGAACAGATCGGCTGAAACGGTCAGGTTGCCGCCGCTCTGATTAGACCACTGGCGGGTGATGTGATAGTACTTCGCGCCTTTATCGATCGCGGCGCGGCCAACGGCCTCGGAAATTTCGGTTGGGGTGCCGAAGTGGCCGGTGAAGGTGACGCTGTCATAGGGCTGCATTTGGGCGGCGGTGATGGCATTCACCTCCTGCACGCTCTTGCCGTCCGGCGTGGTCACCGTATAGCGTCCACCGCGGGAACTCTGCGTTTCATAGAAACGGCCCACCTTGGTGCTCGGTGCTTCAGAAGAGGCGACGCCCGGAATCTGCACCGTTTTCGCCGCAGCGCCACCGGTGGCCAGCGCCGCTTTACCCGCTTCGGAGTCTGCCGGAATCAGGTCAGGAGACTGCACCTTACGCTCGGGCGCATCCGCTTTGTAGATATAGGCGGTAATATACTGATTGCCACCGCTGTTAGCGTCAACCTGGCGCACGATAAAGAAAGAGGCTGCGCCTTTCTCTTTCGCCGCCCGGGTGATAGCGTCGTTCACGTCGGGCTGGCTGCGGTAAAAGCCGCTGACGGACACGGTATCGTACGGCTCCAGCTTGTAGGCTTCCTGCTTATTCAGCTCACGCACGCCGTTAATTACGCGGTCGCGGCTTTTTTCTTTCGCTTCAGGCGCATCCTCATGGTAGAGGTCAGCCACCACGCGCCAGTTGCCGCCGTTACCGTTGGTGTCGTTAATGCCCTGCACGTAAAAGGCGTCGGCACCGAGTTCATCGGCACGTTTAGAGATGGCCGTGGTGGCATCGCCAATGGCGTTAAAACGCCCGGTAAGCGTAATACGATCAAATGGCTTCAGCGCTGCCGCTTTTTCCGGCGTCAGTTCCTGTGCCGCCTGGGCGGTTAATGCTGTGAGTGATAACAGGGCTGATGCCAGAATGGTAATCTTCAGCTTCATAAAAATAATCCTTCGCCTTGCGCAAAAAAATGAGTACGAAAACGTGCTGGACTCTTGATGTGTAACAGATTAGCTGCCGATTATTGCATGTAATAATGCCCCTGTCTCAGCCATTTTGAGCCATTGCGTTGCGGGCAGTAGAGGGACTGAAATGAAAAGGTGAAATCGTTGCACCAGAGGGAAGTCATACCAGGTTATCAGCGATTAAACGGACCAGCAGCCAGCGCGGGCAAGTTAATGCTTTGTTAATTAATGTTTTTAATGCGTATTGCGTGGGAATACCCCGATTGTTGGCCAGCACATTATCTGTATGAGTTGCCTAAATTCAGCAGATCAACAGCGTCTCAGCCCCTTGTATCTGAATGATTATCGGCAATGTGCGGAAACGGGCCGGGCTAAGCTGGATTGCCGGACACAATTTCAGTAGCTTATAAACAGTTTGACACAAATCCTCTGAAGGTCACGCCGGCCGCCGGAGGCAGGACCAACCATCATCCTCCTACTGATGAAAGGGAATATTATGCTAATTGGAATAACCAAAGAAAGGTTGCCCAACGAAGCGCGAGTTGCCGCTACGCCAAAAACGGTGGAGCAGCTGCTGGCGCTCGGCTTCAGCGTGACGGTAGAGCGTGGCGCTGGGAAACTGGCAAGCTTTGATGACGCGGCTTATGTTGCCGCAGGCGCAACGCTGACCGATACGGCCAGCGTCTGGCAGGCCGATATCATCCTTAAGGTCAACGCGCCGGATGATGAAGAGATCGCCCTGACTCGCGAAGGCAGCACGCTGGTAAGCTTTATCTGGCCAGCCCAGAACCCGGAACTGCTGGAGAAGCTCGCGGCCCGCAAGGTCACCGTGATGTCGATGGACGCGGTGCCGCGTATCTCCCGCGCCCAGTCGCTGGATGCGCTAAGCTCCATGGCGAATATCGCTGGCTACCGCGCCATCGTGGAAGCCGCTCATGAATTCGGCCGCTTTTTCACCGGTCAGATCACCGCCGCCGGTAAAGTTCCACCCGCCAAAGTGATGGTGATCGGCGCAGGCGTGGCCGGACTTGCGGCGATTGGCGCGGCAGGCAGCCTTGGCGCTATCGTTCGTGCGTTTGATACCCGCCCGGAAGTTAAGGAGCAGGTGCAGAGTATGGGTGCCGAGTTCCTGGAGCTGGACTTCGAGGAAGAGGCGGGCAGCGGAGACGGCTACGCGAAGGTGATGTCAGAAGCCTTTATTAAAGCGGAGATGGCGCTGTTCGCTGCGCAGGCCGAAGAGGTGGATATTATCGTCACCACCGCGCTGATTCCGGGGCGTCCGGCACCGAAGCTGATCACGGCGGAAATGGTGGCGTCAATGAAGCCCGGCAGCGTGATTGTTGACCTGGCCGCGCAGACCGGTGGGAACTGTGAGCTGACCGTGGCAGATGAGGTCTTCGTCACGGAAAACGGCGTTAAGATCATCGGCTATACCGATCTGCCAAGCCGCCTGCCGACCCAGTCTTCCCAGCTTTACGGTACGAACCTCGTTAACCTGCTTAAACTGCTGTGCAAAGAGAAGAACGGTGAGATCGCCATTGATTTTGAAGACGTAGTGATCCGCGGCGTGACCGTCGTGCTTGACGGCGAAATTACCTGGCCTGCTCCACCCATTCAGGTTTCCGCGGCGCCCAAAGCGGCCCCGGCCGCAGCCAGGGTTGAAAAGCCGGCAGAAAAACCCGCTTCGCCTTACCGTAAATATGGGCTGTTTGCGCTCGCCATTCTGCTGTTTGGCTGGCTGGCTAACGTGGCGCCGCCGTCGTTCCTCTCCCACTTCACCGTCTTCGCGCTCTCCTGCGTGGTCGGCTATTACGTGGTCTGGAACGTCAGCCATGCTCTCCATACCCCGCTGATGTCTGTCACTAACGCTATTTCGGGCATTATCGTGGTCGGCGCAGTCCTGCAAATCGGCCACGGGGGCTGGGTAAGCTTCCTGTCGTTTATTGCGGTACTGATTGCCAGCATAAACATCTTCGGTGGATTCACCGTCACTCAGCGCATGCTGAAAATGTTCCGTAAGAACTAGGGGATAGACAATGTCTGGCGGATTAGTTACTGCAGCATACATTGTTGCCGCACTGCTTTTTATCGCGAGCCTGGCAGGGCTCTCAAAACATGAAACCTCCCAAAAAGGAAATCTGTTCGGCATCGCCGGGATGGCCATCGCCCTGATCGCCACCATCGCAGGACCCTACAGCCATAACGTTGCCTGGATCCTGCTGGCGATGGTGATTGGTGGAGCCATCGGTATTCGTCTGGCGCAGAAAGTCGAAATGACTGAAATGCCGGAGCTGGTCGCGATCCTGCACAGCTTTGTGGGGCTGGCAGCCGTTCTGGTCGGTTTCAACAGTTATATCGATCACGGCCCCGGCATGGAGGCGATACTTGAAAATATCCATCTGACCGAAGTATTTGTCGGGATATTTATCGGTGCCGTGACCTTTACCGGCTCCATCGTGGCATTTGGCAAACTGCGCGGCAAAATCTCCTCGCGTCCGCTGATGCTGCCGCACCGTCACAAGCTGAACCTGCTAGCGCTGGTTGTTTCGCTGTGCCTGCTTATCATTTTTGTGCGTACCGACAGTACCGGCCTGCAGGTCGTGGCGTTGTTGCTGATGACGCTGATCGCTTTGGCGTTCGGCTGGCATCTGGTGGCCTCCATCGGCGGCGCCGATATGCCGGTCGTGGTGTCGATGCTTAACTCCTACTCCGGCTGGGCGGCGGCGGCGGCGGGCTTTATGCTCAGCAACGACCTGCTGATCGTGACCGGTGCGCTGGTCGGCTCAAGCGGTGCGATTCTCTCCTATATCATGTGTAAGGCGATGAACCGCTCGTTTATCAGCGTGATTGCCGGCGGTTTCGGTACCGACAGCAGCTCTACCGGTGAGAGCGAAGAGCAGGGCGAATACCGGGAAATTGACGTTGCAGGCACCGCTGAACTGTTAAAAAACTCGGAGACGGTGATCATTACTCCCGGCTATGGCATGGCGGTGGCGCAGGCGCAGTATCCGGTGGCTGAAATAACCGAGAAGCTACGTGCGCGCGGGATCAAAGTGCGCTTTGGCATTCACCCCGTTGCCGGTCGTCTGCCGGGGCATATGAACGTGCTGCTGGCAGAAGCCCGCGTGCCTTACGATATCGTGCTGGAAATGGATGAGATTAACGACGACTTCAGCGGCACCGATACGGTGCTGGTGATCGGCGCTAACGACACCGTTAACCCTGCGGCGCAGGACGATCCGCGTAGCCCGATAGCCGGTATGCCGGTGCTGGAGGTGTGGAAGGCGCGTAACGTGGTGGTCTTTAAGCGTTCAATGAATACGGGTTACGCCGGCGTCCAGAATCCGCTCTTCTTCAAAGAGAATACGCAGATGCTGTTTGGCGACGCGAAAGCAACGGTCGATGCCATTCTGAAAGCGCTGTAAAAAAGCCGGGGAGACCCGGCTGAGCTAGCCAGCATAACTTGCTGGCTTAACGATAAAAAACCCGCGCTCCGGCGCGGGTTTTTTTAATCGTCTTCGTCATCATCCAGCTCGACCGGCGAGGTAAAGCCGTCAGGCTTGATTGCCAGCAGATCGCAGCGGAGATGGTCAATAACCTGCTCGGCGGTATTCCCCAAAAAGGCGGCCGAAAGGCCGGTTCGCCCGATAGTACCCAGCACCACCACGCCCGCATCCAGATGGTCGGCCAGATCGGGGATGACCTCTTCAGGTAACCCTTTATCCACATGCGTGAATTTTTCATCAATGCCGAATTTCTGTCGTAGCGCCTTCATTGCCAGAAGATGCTGCCCGCGGATAGCATCGTTATAGATGCTGGGATCAAAATCCGGCAGCTCGATAGCGATGTTAATGGGGGTAACGGGATAGGCGCCGACAAGATGCACTTCGGTATGGTTTACCATTGCCGCAAGCTCCTGCGTCTCCCGCACCAGCTTGGCGTTGAGCGGATCGTGATGGGGCTCTTCGCTGGCAAGGTTAACGGCCACCACGGCTTTACCGCCTTCCGGCCAGGGTTGATCTTTCACCATCCACACCGGGCAGGGACACTTGCGCAGCAGGTGCCAGTCCGTCGGCGTAAAGACCACCGCCTGAAGACGGTCATGCTGGTGGGCCATTTTCAGCAGGAGATCGTAACGGCCTTCGATCACTTCCTGAATAATCGCCTCAAAAGGACGGTTATGCCAGATGACCTTAATATCGATATTCACGCCCGCATCAAGATAAGACTGTGCCTGCTCGCGGATCCATTCGGTCCTCTGGCTAATCACCCCCTGGCGCATAGTGGTGCGTTCATCCGGCGAGAGCAGGGTGGTCATCTCATACGAGAAGTCATAAATTGGCAGAAAAGCGGTAATGCGGCCGCCCAGACGCTGGTTCAGATAGACCGCGCGGCGGAGGGCGGGCTGATCGTCCTGCTGCGGATCGATGGCCACGAGAATGTGTTGATATTTAACCATAACGGTTTCTCCATACGCTGAGCGTGTTTGCTTAAAGATAGCCCAAGCGAGGCTCACGCAGAAGGAAAAAGTTATAGCGGGATCAATATTATAACAAATAGTTTGTGGGGTGAGGCCGGGGCCGGTTTGAGCGGTCGGGAAGAGAAGCCGGGCTGGGGGAATCGCCCGGCATCACGTCAGGCAATGGCGCGGCTCTGACCGGCCAGCTGCGAGAGCAGCTCATGGTTTTCGATAGTGATATATTTGCCTTTTACCGCCAGCATACCGTTTTTCTGAAAGCGGCCCAGCAGACGGCTGATGGTTTCCACCGTCAGGCCAAGGTAGTTACCGATATCGCCACGGGTCATGGTCAGACGGAATTCACGCTGGGAAAAACCGCGCTGGCCGAAACGGCGCGACAGGCCATAGATAAAGGCCGCCAGGCGCTCTTCAGCATTTTTCTTGGAGAGCAGCAGGATCATCTCCTGGTCGCCCTTAATTTCACCGCTCATCAGACGCATCATCTGCTGACGCAGGCTGGGCATTTTACCGGAGAGATCGTCGAGGGTTTCAAACGGGATTTCACAGACCATCGCCGTTTCCAGCGCCTGTGCAAAACTCGGGTGCTGTCCCATACTGATGGCGTCAAAGCCCACCAGATCGCCCGCCAGGTGAAAGCCGGTGATTTGCTCATCGCCCTGTTCGGTAATGGTGTAGCTCTTGATGGTCCCGGAGCGAATAGCATAAAGCGATTTTAGCTCGTCACCCGCTTTAAACAGCGTCTGACCTTTCTGAATCGGCTTTTTACGTTCGATGATATTATCAAGCTGATCGAGTTCATGCTCGTTCAGCGTGAAGGGAATACAGAGCTGGCTGATGCTGCAATCCTGACAATGGATCGCGCAGCCGCCAGATTGTATGCGTCTTGAGATAATACGCTTTTCCGGGATCATAATTTACGCTCGACTGATTATTGACTGAGGTCAATTTTAACATTCTTCCGGGCTGAAATGGAACCGATCCGGGGCCTTTTAGCCACATAAAAACCAGGGTTGCCCTGATTTTTCAGTATATTATTGAAATTACTAATAAAAATACCCACTCTCACAGTGTCGGGATCGTTCATAAGCAGGGTTTATATCCGCCAGAGAGGCGAGATAATCAATAAAATAAGGACCTTAAGCCTCGCCAGCCACCGGTTTACTCTACGGCCTGGCAATACGTTTTAGCATTAAGAGTTCAATAATGCGTAAAGTGACCTGAATTAATGCGGGCCAATATTCGTTTTTCATTTCATTACGGCGGCCGTTATTATTCAAATTCAAAATAATTCATAGCAAAATGAATAGACGCTGAAAAAGGGAATATCTGCGTGCTGAGATTTATTTATCATCGTGCTGATGCCGGGGGACTTTGCACGCTTACCGGGCCTTATCAGCCAGCCTGCCAGGCGGGTAGGGATCGCATCAGGGAGAAGATTTGCTAAACTAGCCGGGTAATCACTTTACCCACGCGGGCGATGTTGCTGGCGTGGGTCACACGGGGGATCACCATGACAGACTTTGAAGATGAAGAGCTGTTCCGCACGGCAATGGGTGATGTCACGCCGCTAAAAGAGGCGACGAACATACACTGGCTGAAATCCCCCCTGGCAAGACCGCAGCGCCAGCATCCTGATGAGGAGCAGCTGGATAATCCGCTGGTGAGCGGTTTTCTGACCATTGTTCCTCTGACCACGCCGCTGGAATATAAAGCCGAAGGTATTCAGCAAGGGGTGCTCGACAAGCTGCGGCTGGGTAAATATCAGCAGGATGCCAGCCTTAATCTGCTGCGTCAGCCGGTGGAGGTATGCCGCCAGTCGCTCTATACCTTTATGCTTCAGGCGCAGCGCCATAACATGCGTAATCTGCTTATCGTCCATGGCAAAGGACGTGAAGATGAGTCGCATGCCAATATAGTGCGGAGCTACCTTGCCCGCTGGCTGCAGCAGTTTGAGGCGGTTCAGGCGTTCTGCACCGCGCAGCCGCATCATGGCGGCAGCGGCGCCTGCTACGTCGCCCTGCGCAAAAGTGAACAGGCCCGTCTGGAGAACCGGGAGCGCCATGCGAAACGCAGCCGCTGAGCAATCAGCCCGGATGGCTCTTACGTATGGTAGCCATCAGAACTTCACTGCTGAGGCTGAGCCGCGTCCCTGAACGGGTGATAATGCCGACCGGCTCGCCGGGGCCATGAGAAGCGATGGGAAGGGCGGCGAGCGAGTGATGCAGTAAATCGTCGCGTATTGCGCCGGAAGGCACAAACCAGACGTAGTTATAGCGCAGCGCCAGCTGACGGGCGAGCGAGGTGGATGAGGTTTCCACCAGCGTGGCGGGAAGACGACAGTTCTGCTCCCTGAGCATCGCTTCCGCTATCCGGCGTGGGGCGGTCCCTTCCGGCGAGATCACCACCGGCCAGGCCAGCGCTTTTGACAGCGTGACGTTGTCACTTAAAAGCGGATGGTTAGGCCGCACCACCAGCCTGAGTGATTCAAGAAAGAGCAGTTCGTAGGTCAGTCCGGTCATCATTTCCGGGTCAGACATCCGGCCTATCCCGACGTCGAACTCTCCCGCCCTGAGTCCGGCAAGCAGGACGTTGTTATGCAGCGTCGCGACCTGCACAATGGCCTGCGGCTGCTGCTGATGAAAACGTTCGAGAATCGAGGGAAACATCCCCAGCGCTACCGTGGTCAGCACGCCCACTCTGAGTACGGCGGGTTCGTCGAGGTCGGCAGGACGGAAAGATTGTCCGGCATGGTTCAGCGCATCCAGGATCCGCACCGCATGCGTCAAAAACTGTTCACCCATCGTAGTCAGCTGTGCACCGAGGCGGCCGCGCTCGAACAGCCGGGCACCCGCCAGCGCCTCCAGCTCATTGAGGGTTTTCGACAGCGCAGGCTGGCTCAGTGAGAGCGTTTCCGCCGCGCGGCCAAGCGTCCCTTGCTGAGCAATGGCCACAAAAGTATGCAGATGGCGCAGACGAATGCGCTGATTAAACAGGTAATTTTTATCCATACTTTACGGTAAACAGGGGCAGGCAGCCCGGCAAGCCTCCGCCATCAAATCTGTTAACCTTATTGCAATTTTTTATTAACATTTGCGCCTGAAAAGCGCTTATCTATTACTTCGGCTACGCCGCGCCCGCTTTTACTATTCACTCAGCTTATCGATCGGCTTTTCATCCGGGCTGGTCTGATGAGCGGTGCCTGATGCGCAAGGGGTATTTTTTCGGAGAGAAACTGCGCTCATTCCGGTATCATCTCAGGCTCACAATTCTGGATAACCTGCCAGCTACACAGACCCAATCTGGCACCATGGAGCGCTAACGTGGAGCATTCTGCCGCGATCGATGTTCGTGCCCTGATCAATCAGGGCAGCCTGAGCCGCTTTCAGCAACGGCTTATTATCCTCTGTTTCGCCGTGGTCGCGATGGACGGGCTTGATATCGCCATTATGGGGTTTATCGCGCCGGCGCTGAAAAGCGGCTGGAATGTGACAACGTCACAGCTGGGCGTGGCGATCAGCGCCGCGCTGACCGGGCTGGCGCTGGGTGCCCTGTTTGCCGGGCCGCTGGCCGATCGCTTCGGTCGCCGGCGGATAATTATCAGCAGCGTCTTCTTTTTTGGCCTCTGCACGCTGGTGACCGCTTTTTCCCGGAACCTGGAGCAGATGATGCTGTTCCGCTTTCTGACGGGGCTGGGGCTTGGCGCGGCGATGCCCAATGTGGGTACGCTGGTAGCGGAATATTCACCCGAACGTAAAAGAGCCTTTCTGATCACCATCGTCTTCTGTGGATTCACTTTTGGGGCAGCCGGCGGGGGATTCGCCGCCTCATGGCTTATCCCCAACTTTGGCTGGCATGCGGTGTTGATTATGGGCGGCCTGCTGCCGTTGCTGCTTGTTCCCCTGCTGCTGATGTGGCTTCCTGAGTCCGTCCGTTTTCTGATTGCGCGCCAGGGGTCTGTTGCGCAGATTCGTGCCGTCGTCGGTAAACTGGCACCGGACCTCGCCCAGCCTGACAGTCAGTTTGTCATGCCAGAAAAAACGCAGCGTTCAGGCGCGATCAGGCTGGTGGTAACCCGACCCTATCTTTCCGGCAGCGTACTGCTTTGGGGAGGCTACTTTATGGGGCTGTTCCTGGTCTACCTGATTGGCAGCTGGCTGCCTTTGCTGGTAAAGGGGATGGGAATGACCATCGCCCAGGCCGCGATCGTTACCGCGATGTATCAGGCTGGCGGCACGGTAGGCTCGCTCTTTGCTGGCTGGATGATGGATCGCTTCAATGCCAATCTGGCGCTCGCGGCCATCTATTTTGCCGGCGCGGCAGGCACGCTCGCCATCGGGTACGCCCCGGCAAGCACGCTGATTCTCAGTCTGATTGCGTTCAGCAGCGGCTTCTGCCTGAATGGTGCCAACACCGGCATGAACGCGCTGTCAGCCAGCTATTATCCCACCCATGCGCGGGCAACAGGTTCAAGCTGGATGCACGGTGTTGGCCGGACAGGGGCAATCCTCAGCGCCTTCGCCGGGGCCCAGATGCTCTCCGTGGGCTGGCATATTACGGAAGTGTTTACCTTTCTGGCGGTTGTTGCGGTGCTGACCTCGCTACTTCTGCTGGCGAAGTACCGTTTCGGCTATGTCCGCCAGCGGTAACGGAAAAGGCGCTCCCAGCCGGGCGGGCAGGATCACAGTTTGCTAATTCTTTTCTCCGCGCCCGCCGCTTTCCAGTAATCTGAATATCCTCTCCTCAGGCCAGAAGGGTCAGAAAATGGAAAACGGATGGGTGACTGCCGACGAGCTTCGCACCAGCTTTGCCAGTGCAATGTCTGATATGTATCAGCAGGAGGTGCCGCAGTACGGCACGCTGCTGAGACTGGTTAAACAGGTGAATGACGAGGTGCTGGCGCAGAATCCGGCGCTCAGGCTGCAGCTTGAGCAACAGGGTGAACTAGCCCGCCTCAGCGTGGAGCGGCATGGCGCTATTCGCGTCGGCACCGGCGCTGAACTGACGATGCTCCGTCAGATCTTCGCTATCATGGGGATGTTTCCGGTCGGCTACTACGATCTTTCACAGGCGGGCGTACCGGTGCACTCCACAGCGTTTCGTCCGCTGGATGAGGCGGCGCTGAAGGTGAACCCGTTCCGGCTGTTTACCTCGCTGCTGCGCACCGAACTGATAGAGGATGTCGCCCTGCGGGAAAAAGCGGTCAGCATTCTGGCAGCGCGGGATATCTTTACTCCCCGTTGCAGGGAGCTGGTTGCTCTTCATCAGCAGGAAGGGGGCTTCACCCCGGCTCAGGCGGAGGAATTCATCCGCGAAGCGCTGGAAACCTTCCGCTGGCACCAGCAAACGCTTGTCGACAGCACAACCTATCACGCGCTGCATGAGCAGCACCGGCTGATTGCCGACGTGGTCTGTTTCCCAGGCTGCCATATTAACCACCTGACGCCCCGTACGCTGGATATCGATCGTGTTCAGGCGCTGATGCCGGAAGCGGGCATCACTCCGAAAGCAACCATTGAGGGCCCGCCGGCGCGGAAAATCCCCTTGCTGCTACGGCAAACCAGCTTCAGGGCGCTGGAGGAAAAGGTTCGCTTTACGGATAACGCCCAGGGGACTCATACCGCCCGGTTTGGGGAGATTGAACAGCGGGGTATTGCGCTGACGGCAAAAGGCCGGGCGCTTTACGATCGCTTACTGGCGCAGGCGGGTACCGCAAGTGACAACGTCACTCAACAGCGCCAGCTTGAGGTCGCCTTCAGCGCCTTTCCTGATAATGAGAAGACGCTGCGCCAGCATGAACTGGCCTGGTTCAGCTGGTCGCTGACCGAAAAGGGCAAAGCTAATCCGCAGTTGATTGCGGCTGAAACCGATCGGGAAAAGCTTGTGGCCGAAGGCTGTTTAACGGCCTCGCCGGTGATTTATGAAGATTTTTTACCGGTCAGCGCGGCGGGCATTTTTCAGTCCAACTTGGGCGGAGAAAGCCAGGCGAGATCGGCAGGAAACGCCAGCCAGCAGGCGTTCGAGGCGGCGCTGGGCTCTCCGGTGCATGATGAAATTGCCCTCTACTGGCAGCGTGAGATAGCCAGCTTGTTACACTGTAACGCATCGGGCGTGCTTGCCGCCTCTGGCAGGTAAGCTGGAAACCGTCGGGTTGATATTAAGTCAGCCCGCAGGGTTGAGCGGGCAGCTCTTTCCTTTTTGCTGTCCCGTACAGCTGCTTGTAATATGCAGAGACCTGCCACCAGGTCAGCCAGCGTAACCCCCATCATTTATTCTTATTCCTTCAGCCTCTGCTCAGCGCTTTTGCACTGCATTAATTAAGGGAACGCCGGAAGCGCTACCGTTCGGATGATGGCGGTATCTCCAGGTCGACCGGCCAATATTATTTGACCTTTAAGGCGTGCTGACCGGGGAAAGAGAATTAACCGGATTCTGAACTTTTTGATTTCATAAGGCTAAAGCGGCCAGATTTCTGATTGCCGGCGGCGGTAAGCGCCGCTTTAGTGAGTTTTTTTTAAGCTTAATCTGCAAATGCGCCCGGACATTGGACTTTCGTCTCACAGCTACAAATAATGATTCGCAGACTATGAGTGGAAGAACGCATGAAAAACGATCGCATGATAAGGACCGGGACGGCGGAAGGCAGCTTACGCGGCGTACTTGAGGAAGACGTATTTGTTTTCAGAGGGATACCCTACGCCGCGCCCCCGGTCGGCCCGCTGCGCTGGCAGCCGCCAAAACCGGTGCAGCCGTGGGAAGGCGAGCGGGACGCCACCCAATGGGGGAATGCCAGCTGGCAGAACCGGGAATATTGCGTTGCCGTGGGCGGCGGCGATCCGGGGGCGTTCAGTGAAGACTGCCTTTATCTGAATGTCTGGACGCCGGATATTTCTCCCTCATCGCCGCTACCGGTCATGGTCTGGCTTCACGGCGGCGGCTTTACTATCGGGTCGGGCGGACTGGCCCCTTATGCCGGTCATGCGCTGGCCGCTCGCGGCGTGGTGATGGTGACGCTCAACTACCGCCTCGGTCATCTGGGCTTTTTTGCCCATCCCGCGCTGGATAAGGAGTATCCCGAGGGCGAAGTGGTGAATAATTTTGCGTTACTGGATCAGATTGCCGCCCTGCAGTGGATCCAGCGCAATATTGCTGCTTTCGGCGGTAACAGGCATAACGTCACGCTGATGGGGGAATCATCCGGCGCCCGTAGCGTCCTCTCTCTTTATACCTCGCCGCTCTCGGTCGGGCTTTTTCATAAAGGTATCGCGCAGAGTGCCTATACCTTGCCGGACATCCCGCGCCACAAGGCGCTGAAAAATGGCGAGGCGCTGGCCCGGCACTTTTCGCTGGAGGGGGCCACTGCCAGCCAGCTGCGGGCGCTTCCGGCAGAGGCATTCTGGCCCCTGGATCGTCAGATGGCCAACGGCCCGGTCGCCATTGCCGGAGACAGCGTATTGCCTGAGCCGATGCTTAAGGTATTTACGTCAGGCAGACAGCATCGCTTACCGCTGATGATTGGCAGCAACAGTGATGAAGCCAGCGTGCTCAGCTATTTTGGCGTAGACCCGGCGAGCGTCATCGCCAGAATACGTCAGACGCAGCGCATCGGCCTGCGGATGAAAATGATCCGCTGCCTGTACGAAGGCGTTTATGACGATAAAGTCCTGGGCCGGCAGGTGGCAAGGGACATGACTTTCACCACCATGGGCTACGTGGCGGCGCTGGCTCAGCACAACAGAGGCGTGCCGGCGTGGCGTTACTATTTCGATTATGTCTCCGAAAATTCAAGGGACATCTATCCTGACGGAACCTGGCACGGTAACGAAATTCCCTACGTCCTGAACACGCTTGATGCGCTTTATGAGCAGATGGCGGAGAGGCCCTTTACCGCTAAAGATCGCGAGTTCGCCAGCAGGGTCAGCGAGTACTGGCTGAACTTCGCCCGCGAGGCGACTCTCTTTTCCCACCAACTCAACGGCGAAATCAGCTGGCCGGTCTGGCGGCCATCAGACGATCGGATTATGCGTTTTGGTGAGAAAGGGCAAGCGGTGCTGAAGCTGGAGAAACGGTTTATGCGCCGGCGTACCCAGCTGTTTCGCCTGCTGATGAAAAGCATGGTGCGGCTGGAGGAATAACTTTTAACATAACGTTTATATAACATTCTTTTTTAGCGGATTTAAACGTGACCTCATCTGTAAATACGTTGCCAGATGAAATACTTATGCACTGCAAGGCCGGAAGAGGGGCATGAAAGACCAGATTTCATCCCTCAGGGTTCCCTTTCCGGTGCCGATAACGGGATATAGGCGTCCGCACTCAAGGACACGTTGACCCGATATTTTTACCGTTACGGAGCAGTTATGAACCTGTTAAAGAATTTTTCCATCCGCAGCGTGATGCTGGGGATCCTGGGCATTTTTTGCCTGCTGTGGACGGCCGTTGGCCTCTACAGCGTCTATTCTCTCAACTCGCTCGCAGAGGGTAATGAGGTGGATCGTCAGCTGGTAAATCAGATGACCACGCTGAGCAAGGGCAACGATCAATATTTCCGCTTTATCACCCGTCTGACCCGCGCAGTGGCTTCACGCGAGGTGGGTGCCGCCACGGCCGATGCTGACATGGCCTCGGTGCAAAAAGCGCTCGATAGTATGGCGGAACAGCTGGAAACCTTTAAGGCAGAGGCGCCCGGCCCGCTTGCGCCTGACTATGCCAATACGGTCATCGCTAACTGGCAGAAGCTGCTGGATGAAGGCGTACTGCCGCAAATGCGCCTGGCGCAGCAGCCCTCGCTGGATGACTTCCGTCGTCACGCCGTCAGCGTCACGCCGGCGCTGAGCCGCGCTTTCGGCGCCAGCGTGGAAAAATTCAATATCGCAGCAGGAGATAAGCTGGATGTCACGCGGGTGACAGTAGACCGCCTGACCAATATCACCAAAAGCACCATTGTGGTCGCGGTCATTGCCGGTCTGCTGATCCTGCTTTTTACCGACCGTTACCTGGTCAAAATGCTGGTACGCCCGCTGGAAGGGATGCGCGAGCACTTTCGCCTGATCGCGGAGGGCGATCTCAGCCAGCCGCTGGTAGATATTGGCCGTAACTGCGTGGGTAAACTGGTCCCATTACTTGGCGCGATGCAGGAGAGCCTGCGTGAAGCCGTCAGCGCCATCCGCAGCGGAACCGACAGCATCTACCGTGGCGCAGCAGAAATTTCCTCAGGCAATAACGATCTCTCTTCACGTACCGAGCAGCAGGCTGCTGCGCTGGAAGAGACGGCGGCAAGTATGGAACAGCTGACCGCAACGGTGAAATTTAACGCCGATAACGCCCGCCAGGCCAGCGAGCTGGCGCAGAACGCGTCGGTTACCGCCGGTAAAGGCGGCCAGCTTGTGGGTGATGTGATCACCACCATGCAGGGCATTTCCGGCAGTTCTAAAAAAATCGCTGAAATCACCAGCGTGATTAACAGCATCGCGTTCCAGACCAATATTCTGGCGCTGAACGCGGCGGTGGAAGCGGCGCGTGCGGGCGAACAGGGACGCGGATTTGCCGTGGTCGCCAGTGAAGTCCGTAACCTGGCCCAGCGCAGTGCCAGTGCAGCAAAAGAGATTGAGACGCTGATCGCCGATTCGGTTAACCGGGTGGATAACGGTTCACGTTTGGTGGGCGACGCCGGTTCGACCATGGATGAAATCATGAAATCTGTTGGTGAAGTGACGGAGATCATGAAGCAGATCGCCTCGGCCTCCGAAGAGCAGAGCAAGGGCATTTCGCAGGTCGGGACGGCAATCACGGAAATGGATAGCGTTACCCAGCAGAACGCATCGCTTGTGCAGGAAGTCTCTGCCGCCGCCAGCTCGTTGGAGAAACAGACGGAAGAACTGACGCGTTCCGTTTCCCGCTTCCGCCTGGCACCGGAAACGGCGGCGTTAGTGAAGCCGGCTTCACGGGTTAGCGCTGCGCCAGCGGTGAAAGCATTAGCGACCAAACCGGCTGCCGCTGCCAGCGACGAGTGGGTTTCCTTCTGATGTTCAGGCCACCTGCTGCAAAGGCGGGTGGCTCTCTTGTATCAAACGCCTGAAGCCACACCAGCCCGGGCGTGTCACACCTGTTCACTCTCTTCACATAGCCACGCCACCAGGCTCGCCAGCTGCGCAGAAGACGCCTCTGAAGGACGCTGGATCAGACTGTAAACCGCACCGGTCTTCACCGTTTCGCTAAAGGGAGCGATCAGGCGCTTTGCTGCCAGATCCGCCTCAATCAGCGTTACGTCCGCCACGGTAATACCAAACCCCTGCACGGCTGCGCTGATCGCCAGATCCATCGTATCGAAATGCTGATGACGGCTGACTGATGGTCGGATACCCAGGGCATTCAGCCACAGCATCCAGTCCCGTCCATCCGCCGTGGGATGAAGAAAAGTAAAGCCTGGCAGATCTTCATAAGCCAGTTTCCCCGATGGCGTGAGCGCCGGAGCGATAACAGGCGTCAGCACTTCGTCAAACAGGCGATGGCCGCCCGGCGGCAGCGTACCGTAAAGGATTGCGGCATCGTAATTTTCCAGCTGGGTACTGTGATCCACGGTCGTGGTCAGCGACACATGCAGATCGGGTCGGGCCTGTTCAAGCGCCACCAGCCTGGGCACCAGCCAGCGCATGGCACAGGTAGGGGCTTTCAGGCGCAGGGCGGCGTGAGGCTGGCTGGCCTGTTCGGCGGCCTGCCTCATCTGTTCAAAACTGTTTTTCAGCGCAGGCAGCAGGCTGGCGCCCCGCGGGGTCAGATGCAGCCCGCGCGCGTGCCGCTCAAACAGCGCAAAGCCCAGCCAGTTCTCAAAGGTGGCGATTTTACGGCTTACTGCGCCCTGAGTAACGCAAAGCTCCTGCGCCGCCCTCGTCAGATTAAGGTGGCGGGCGACAACGGTGAAGGCATAGGCGGCATTTAACGGCAGCGGGCGGCGTGACATCAGAGGTCCCTGAGCAATGAGTTTTTATCATGGCTATTATGATCATAATTCGCTTGTCCGCTCAAGCAGGCTCACGTTGAATAAACCTTTGCGTCTTATCCCGTCAACCGGAGACAGCATGACTCTTCTCTCTTCCGTGCAGCCACACCCTAAGCTTCCTGATGTCGGCACCACGATTTTTTCCGTTATTGGTCAGCTGGCCGCGCAGCATAACGCGATCAACCTGTCGCAGGGCGCGCCGAATTTCCCCTGCGATCCTGCGCTGACAGAGGCCGTTACCCGGGCAATGAAGCAGGGGCATAATCAGTATGCGCCGATGACAGGGCTGGGCGCGCTGAAAGAGGTGCTGGCCGACAAGGTCAACACGCTTTACGGCCAGCAGTATGACGCCGCCAGCGAAATTCTTATCACTGGCAGCGCCAGCCAGGGGCTCTATTCGGCGATTGCCGCACTGGTCCATCCGGGCGATGAGGTGATCTTCTTTGAACCCGCCTTTGACAGCTACGCGCCCATTGTCCGGCTCCAGGGAGCGACGGCGGTGGGGCTGAAGCTTCAGGTCCCGGCGTTTACGATTGACTGGGATGAGGTGCAGGCCGCCATTACGCCGCGCACGCGGATGATCATTATCAATACGCCGCACAACCCGAGCGCGCAGGTACTGACCCGCGAGGATCTTGACCGGCTGGCGGCCATTATCCGTGACACCTCCGTGGTGGTGCTGTCTGACGAAGTCTATGAGCACATTCTGTTTGATGGCCGACAGCATCAGGGCATGGCGACGCACCCGGAGCTGGCCCGGCGCAGCGTGATTGTCTCTTCCTTCGGGAAAACCTTCCACGTCACGGGCTGGCGGG
The DNA here is from genome assembly GCA_050410775.1 of Pantoea sp. FN060301. Classification (GTDB taxonomy): domain Bacteria; phylum Pseudomonadota; class Gammaproteobacteria; order Enterobacterales; family Enterobacteriaceae; genus Erwinia. Next base: position 2,032,937 of record CP191229.1, on the reverse strand, counting down.
TAGGGTACTGCCTTGCGCCTGCGTTGCTGATGGACGAGCTGGTGAAAAACCATCAGTTTATGATGTACTCCGCTGACACGCCGATGCAGGTCGCCTTTGCTGATTACCTGCGCCAGCCGGAGCATTACCTTGGGCTGGGCGAATTCTTCCAGCGCAAGCGCGATACCCTGGCCTCACTGCTGCAAAATTCGCCGTTCCGCCTGCTGCCTTCTGCCGGCTCCTTTTTTATGCTGGCAAGCTATGCGGATTTCAGTGACGAGCGGGACAGCGAAATGGTAAAACGGCTGATTGTCGATTACGGCGTCGCCACCATACCGCTCTCGGCGTTCTACACGGATGGCACTGACAATAAACTGATCCGTCTCTCTTTCGCAAAAGATGACGCTACGCTGCGGGCGGGCGCGGAAGCGCTCTGTCGGGTGACGGCTCGCTAAATAACCCTGAGGGAAACTGAATGAAAAAACTGAACGCACTGCTGGTGGCCGTTGGCCTGATGTCATCCCTGTCGGCAGCCGCTGGTGGTACGCTGCGCTATGGTCTGGAATCGCAGTATCCGCCGTTTGAGAGCCGTAACGCCGCCGGGGAGCTGGAAGGCTTTGATATTGAGCTGGGCAAGGCGATCTGTCAGGCGGGAAGCTTTAACTGCAGCTGGGTGGAAAGCAGCTTCGATGCCCTGATCCCGGGGCTGATGGCGAAAAAATTTGATGCGATCAATTCAGCAATGAACATTACTGAAGCGCGAATGAAAAGCATCGCGTTCACGCAGCCCATCTACCGCATCCCCAGCCAGCTGATCGCCAGGCAGACGGAAAATCTGCAGCCGGAGGCTGAGGCGCTGCGGGGCAAAAATATTGGCGTACTGCAGGGGTCGATTCAGGAGACTTTTGCGAAAAAACACTGGGAGCCTCGCGGCGTAACCGTTACTTCCTATCAGGACCAGAACCAGGTCTATAACGATATGCTTGCCGGGCGTCTTGACGGTACGCTGGTGATGTCCGCTGCCGGACAGTCTGCGTTCCTGGATAAGCCACAGGGGAAAGGCTTCAGCTTCGCCGGGGGACCGGTAGAGGATGAAGGCGTGCTCGGCGTGGGGATCGGTTTTGGCCTGCGTAAGGATGATGCCGGACTGAAACAGGAACTGGATGCGGCCATCGCTAAAATTCAGGCGGACGGCACCGTGACAAAACTGGCGGCGAAGTTCTTTCCCGGCATCGACGTCAGCGTGAAAGAGTAGGCGGCGGTCTGTTTGCGGAAACTATCTTTATCAGGACGCCACCGGGCGTCCTGATTGTTTCACTATTCTGCGGCCAGGAGACAGAGCTTCTCGGCAACAAGATAGGATTTTACAAAGGATGTGACCGGCAGAAACTCGAACTTTGAATGAAAGTTATGCGCGCCGGTGAAAAAGTTAGGCGTCAGCAGCCCTTTTGCTGAAAGTGCCGCGCCGTCTGTACCGCCGCGCATCGGGGTGACTTTAGGCGTGATATCGAGTGCTTCCATAGCGCTGAAGATCAGATCGATTGCCCGGCGATCTTCGCTGATTGCGTTGCTGATATTACTGTAGGTATCGGTAATGCTGAAATTGACGCTGCCTGTCGGGTACGCTGCGGCAATCTTCTCCGCCACGTCGGCGATTTTCTGCTTACGCTGCTCAAAGGAAGTCAGGTCAAAGTCACGGACAGAGGCTTTTACCTTCGCCTCGCTGGCGTTAGCTGTCATCTCATTAAACCAGACGTAGCCTTCGCGGCCTTCGGTATGCTCCGGCGTCTGCTGGCGGTCAAAGTGGCTCACGTAATCCAGCGCCATCAGCAGTGGATTGACCAGCACGCCTTTACCCGACATCGGGTGTGCGGTCACGCCGGTAAAAGTGATTTCCGCCGCGGCCGCATTAAAGTTCTCAAACACAACCTCGCCCAGCTCACAGCAGTCAATAGTCCAGGCAAAGTCGACGTTAAAGCGCGTCTCCAGGTCCAGCGCTTTGGCGCCGCGCAGGCCGATCTCTTCATCAGGCACGAAAGCCACCACAATATCGCCATGGGGGATATCGTGCGTCAGATTTTCCATCAGCGTCATCACGACGGTAACCGCCGCTTTGTTATCTGCCCCCAGCACGCTGGTGCCATCGCTGAAGATAATATCCTGACCGGGATAGGCGGCGATTTCCGGATGTTCGGCGGTACGCAGCCAGATATCTTTCTCCGCATTGAGGCAGAGATCGCTGCCCTCGTAGCGCAGAATTTGCGGGTGAATATGGGGGGAAAGCCCGACATCCACGGTATCAATATGGGTAATAAAGCCGATGCGCGGCGCGGCGGGGCGGTTGCCGGGTTTGACGGCGGTCACCGTGGCATATTCATCAATCACCACATCCTGAAGCCCCATTGCGCGGAGTTCATCTGCCAGCATTTTCGCCATTTCATGCTGCTCTGGCGTACTGGGAAGTTGGGTTGCCGCCGCGTTGCTCTGGCTGGTAACGGAAAGATAGCGAAAGAAGCGTGAAGTCAGCTGATTAGCCAGTGCCTGATCCATTCTGTTTTCCTGTGCTCTGTCTTGATGTTGTGTATTTTTATTTTACTTATTTTAACGCCGGAACGATCTCAGCCAGCTCAGCAAACGCCAAAATCACCTTCTTCGTGGTAGAGGTTGACCGAATCCGCCGACACTTCAATTTCTTTCTTATCGGCATCGTCCACCCGGGCACAAAACAGCGTATCGCCTTTAACCTGGAGCACGATCATTTTCGGGCCGCCGGTCCTGGACTGAACCACATCATCTTGTTTAAACATGTTTTTCTCCTCGTTCTGGATTCTCTATTAACGGTCACGCCGTGACCAATTGCAAGCCTTTATCCGGCGAAGTGCTGAGAAGTCACTATACTCAACAACTGTGATAAACAAACGGGAGGACAAATATGACCATTCATAAGAAAGGGCAGGCGCACTGGGAAGGTGATATCAAGCAGGGGAAAGGCACTATCTCCACCGAAAGCGGTGCGCTGAAAGAGCAGCCTTACGGCTTTAACACCCGTTTTGAAGGTAAGGCCGGTACCAACCCGGAAGAGCTGATCGGCGCGGCACACGCCGCCTGTTTTTCGATGGCGCTTTCGCTGATGCTGGGTAACGAAGGTTACGTTCCGGAAAGTATTGATACCGTTGCCGATGTTTCGCTGGTCAAGTCGGGCGATGGCTTCAAAATCAGCGCAATCGCGCTTCAGAGCCAGGTTAAACTGCCTGGTATCGGGAATGACGCTTTTGAGAAAATTATCAACCAGGCGAAAGAAGGCTGCCCGGTTTCACAGTTAGTTAACGCCGACATCTCTCTCGACTATACGCTTAACTGATCTGCGCCAGTTTTGTTCCCCGCCCGTCGTGGCGGGGAGACCTCCCGCAAGCAACGCCCGCCATTTTACAATTCCCTGAATTATAAGAAAAAACAATACCTCAAAACGGCTATTTTCTTCTGGCTACCCGCTTCGATCGCGTTTAGATTGTTACTGTCTGGACAGACATTAAACAACGATAACGCGAGGACGGAGATGAGAAAAACGGTAATAAGAACGGCCTTAGCCGCGCTGACGCTGGCAGTTGCCTCTGGGGCCGCGGCGAAAACGCTGGTGTTCTGCTCAGAGGGATCGCCAGAAAACTTCAACCCGCAACTTTACACCTCCGGGACCAGCGTGGACGCCAGCGCGGTGCCAATCTACAACCGGCTGGTGGATTTCAAACTGGGGACCACAGAGTTAATACCCAGCCTTGCTGAGAGCTGGGACATCAGTGAAGAGGGTAAGGTTTATACCTTCCATCTGCGTAAGGGCGTTAAGTTTCAGAGTAACCAGGATTTTAAACCTACGCGGGACTTCAATGCCGATGACGTCATCTTCTCCTTTATGCGCCAGAAGGATAAGAATAACCCTTATCACAATGTCTCCAACGGTACCTACGCTAACTTCGAAAGCCTGGAATTCGGTTCCCTGATCCAGAGCATCGAAAAAGTGGACGACAACACCGTTCGTTTCACGCTCTCCCATGCTGAAGCGCCGTTTCTGGCCGATCTGGGCTGGTACTTCGCCTCTATCCTCTCCGCCGAATATGCCGATGCGATGCTGAAAGCGGGTACGCCGGAAAAAGTGGATCAGGAACCAATCGGTACCGGACCCTTTGCGCTGGCAAAATACCAGAAAGATTCCCGTATTCTTTATCGCGCTTTCCCTGAGTACTGGCAGGGCAAAGCCAAACTGGATCGGCTGGTCTTCTCCATCACGCCGGATGCCTCGGTGCGCTACGCCAAGCTGGAAAAAAACGAGTGTCAGGTCATGCCGTTCCCGAACCCGGCGGATCTGACGCGGATGAAGGAGAATAAAGAGATCGCGCTGATGCAGAAGGCGGGGCTGAATACCGGCTTCCTGGCCTTTAATACCCAGAAAGCACCGCTGGATAACGTCAAAGTTCGCCAGGCGCTGACGATGGCCATCAATAAACCGGCCATCATTGAGGCTGTTTTCCAGGGAACCGGCACCGTGGCGAAAAATCTCCTGCCGCCCGGCGTCTGGAGCGCAGCGAAGGATCTGAAAGATTACGATTACGATCCGGAAAAAGCCAAAGCTTTGCTTAAGGAGGCGGGCATTGCGCCTGGCACCGCTATCGATCTCTGGGCGATGCCGGTACAGCGGCCTTATAACCCGAATGCCCGCCGCATGGCGGAGATGATCCAGGCCGACTGGGCGAAGGTGGGCATCAAGGCGAATATTGTCAGCTTCGAATGGGGCGAGTATCTCAAACGGGTCAAAGGCGGCGAGCATCAGGCGGCGCTGATGGGCTGGACAACCGCGACCGGCGATCCGGATAACTTCTTCGGTCCGCTGTTCAGCTGCACCTCGGCCAATGGCGGCTCCAACTCGTCAAAATGGTGTTATAAACCTTTTGAGAAGGTGATCACCGAAGCGCGTTCAGAGCAGGATCACAATAAACGTATCCAGCTCTACCAGCAGGCGCAGCAGATTATGCATGACCAGGCACCGGCGGTGATGATCGCTCACTCAACCATCTTCGAACCGGTCCGTAAAGAGGTCAGCGGCTATGAAATCGATCCGTTCGGCAAACACATTTTCTATCAGGTAGATATCAAGTAATGCTCAGGCCCGCCGGTCTCCGGCGGGCAGAGGAACTGAAAGAAGAGGAAACAGCGCGGCTGCCACCGGTTAAAACGGCGACAGCCGTGGGAGGAGTAGCGCGTTAGCGGTACTGCAAATAAGCCACATGCGTTTGCAGATACTCTTCCAGTCCGTGACGGCCATCGGCCCCGCCAATGCCGGATTTCCGCCAGCCGGCATGGAAGCCCTGCATCGCCTCAAAGTTTTCCCGGTTGACGTAGGTTTCGCCAAATTTCAGCTGCTTAAGGGCGCGCATGGTTGTGTTCAGATCGCGGGTATAGAGGGCGGAGGTCAGCCCATATTCGCTGTCATTGGCGAGACTGATGGCTTCGTCCAGCGTGTCAAAAACCAGCACCGGCAGCACCGGACCGAACGTCTCTTCCCGGGCGATATCCATCTCCTGGCGGACATCAGTCAGCAGCGTGGGCGTGAAAAAGAAGCCGTTCCCGCCCGCTCGTTTGCCGCCGGTCACCAGCGTTGCGCCTTGCTCCAGCGCCTTCGCGACTTTCTCCTCAATGCGCGCCAGGGCATCCGCGGAGATCAGCGGCCCCATATCGATATCGCTACGGCTGGCCGGATCGCCGTAGGTGACCGCCTCAAAGGCCACCTTAAGCCGTTTTACCACCTCATCATAAACGCCAGACTGCACGTACAGCCGCTCCGCACAGTTGCAGACCTGTCCGGTATTGATCATCCGGGAGCTGACGATAGCGTTAACGGCCAAATCAAGATCCGCATCATTCATCACGATAGCTGGCGCTTTACCGCCCAGCTCCAGCGACACTTTTGTCACGTTATCCGCCGCCGCTTTCAGGGTCGCCACGCCCGCGTTAACGCTGCCGGTCAGGCTGATCATGCCGACTTTAGGGTTTGCTGCCAGCGCCTGGCCGACTTCCGGTCCGTACCCCGTCACCAGGTTAAATACGCCCGGCGGCAGGCCCAGCTCATCCACGATTTCGGCAAAAAGCATCGCGTTATTGGGCGTCAGCTCGCTGGGCTTAATCACGATAGTATTACCGGTCACCAGGGCCGGTGCGGCTTTTCTGGCAATCAGAAAGAAGGGGAAGTTCCAGGGCAATATGCCTGCGGTAACGCCAATCGCCTTTTTGAACACCAGAATGGTTTCATCCTGCCGGTCGCTCTGAAGGATTTCACCTTCGTAGCGGCGCGCCCATTCGGCCATATAGTCAAGATAGTCGGCGGTAAACAGCACTTCTGTCTGTGCCAGCTGCTGCGTTTTGCCGCCCTCAGCGACGATAGCCGCCGCAATCTCGGGTTCACGGCGGCGGATCTCTGCGGCGATTTTATGCAGCCACTGACCACGCTCCACGGCGGGCAGGGCTTCCCAGCCGGCTTGTGCTGCTTCAGCGGCGTCAATCGCCCGATCGGCATCCTCCCGGTCACCTTCAGGGATAAGTGAGAGCAGTGCGCCGGTAGCCGGATTGATGACCTCAATCCAGCGATCGCTGCGGTTTTCGACAAACTGGCCATTGATATACAGGCAATGTTGAGGGACAGACATGGCGGATTCTCCGTGAACGTTTTTTTATATGTCAGTTAAGAAAATGTTGCATATTAAAATAGTCTCCTGCCCGCCCCAGAATGACCTTTCTGTCGCTGCCACTCATTGAAGAGATTTGGCAGGGAAAAGAAGAACAGGGTGATGAAGGCGGAAAAAATTGAAATTGTAATAAAAATCAAAAGAATGGATGAATTTCAGCCCTGCGGCCACCGCAGCTTACAGAATACTGAAGTGTGATCGCGGTCGGCGGGAGGCGCTGTATTTTGCCAGTTTCCTGCCTGCCAGGGCAGCCAGCCTAAGGTCTCTGCCTTGTAATCCTTCGTAGACTCCATCCTACCGGGAACCTTACCCCCCAACGAAGGAAGAGAATAATGAGTGAAGCTATCCTGTCTGGCATACTCTGGCATCTGGTGGGCGCCGCCAGCGCCGCCTGTTTCTATGCGCCCTTTAAGAAAGTGCGTAACTGGTCATGGGAAACCATGTGGTCCGTTGGCGGGGTAATGTCGTGGATAATCCTGCCCTGGGCCGTCAGCGCGGTACTGCTGCCCAATTTCTGGGCCTACTACAGCAGCTTCTCTCTCGCTCAGCTGATGCCGGTTTTCCTCTTTGGCGCCATGTGGGGCATCGGGAACATCAACTACGGTCTGACCATGCGCTATCTCGGCATGTCCATGGGCATTGGTATTGCCATCGGCATTACCCTGGTCGTCGGTACGCTGATGACGCCGCTGCTCCAGGGACGCTTTGTGGAGCTCTTCAGTTCAGCGGGCGGACGTCTTACGCTGCTGGGCGTGCTGGTTGCGCTGGTCGGCGTGGCGATTGTCTCCAGAGCGGGGTTGATGAAAGAGCGGGCGATGGGGATCACCGCCGAAGAGTTCAATCTGAAGAAAGGTCTGATGCTGGCCGTACTCTGCGGCATCTTCTCCGCAGGGATGTCTTTCGCTATGAATGCCGCAAAACCGATGCATGACGCTGCTGCCGCGCTGGGTATCGATCCGCTCTATGTTGCACTGCCCAGCTACGTGGTGATCATGGGCGGCGGGGCGGTCATAAACCTTGGCTTCTGCTTTTACCGTCTTGCCACCCAGTCGACGCTGTCGGTCAGGGCGGATTTCTCGGTGATCAAGACCGTGCTTATCAGCAACGTGCTGCTCTCCATCCTTGGCGGAACCATGTGGTATCTGCAGTTTTTCTTCTATGCCTGGGGCCATGCGCGCATTCCGGCGCAGTATGACTTCATCAGCTGGATGCTGCATATGAGCTTCTACGTCCTGTGCGGTGGACTGGTTGGACTGGTATTGAAAGAGTGGAAAAATGTCGGGCGCCGCCCGGTTGGCGTCCTGTGCGGCGGCTGCATTGTGATTATTCTGGCGGCGAATATCGTTGGCATGGGCATGATGTCCTGACGGCCTTACTCCCTCACTTCTCCTTCATGCCGGATCGCCGTTCTGCGCGATCCGGCATGAATAAACTGCTGGCGAAACGCGCTTGGCGTCATGCCTGTCTCCCGGGTAAACACCACCGAAAAGTAATTGCTGTCATCGAATCCGCAGCGGGCGGCCACTTCGCCAATCAGACAGTCGCTGCAGCGCAGAAGATACTTTGCCCGGCAGAGCTGTAGCTGACGGACATAGTGGCCGGGCGTCATGCCGGTCTGCTGGCGGAAGAGATGCTTCAGCGCACGCTCGGAAAGCTGATGCTGCTGACAGAAAGTGCTCAGATCAAAGGGAACGGCCAGCTGTCCCTGGATGGCGGACATCAGCAAATCCATCTGTTCACCTTCGGGAAGCTGGCGGGCGCAGTCGGTCGCATAGCGGTGACGCTGAAGGATCAGCATAAGCTGTAAAAACAGCGCCTCGGTCAGCTGGCGGGAAAGGCGGTCGCTTTTGCGGCTCTCCTGGCCCAGCTGCTGGATCACGCCGCGCGCCAGAGCGAGTCCCCGCGTGGTCAGCCGCCAGCTGCGCTGTTCGTCCGGCGGAAGAAACTGCTGCCAGCTCATTCCCAGCGTGAAACGTTCAGGACAGTAAATAATATTATCAAGCACCAGATCGTTTACCGATTCATAGCTATGGCAATCTTCCGGGCGAAGATAAAACAGATCGCCGCAGGTGATAAGCCAGGGACGCTCGTTCATGACGTGCAATCCATTGCCCCGCCAGACAATCACCAGCTCGCTAAACTCATGAACGTGAGGCGGAAAAGAGGGCTGCGGGGCGCGGTCGGCAACCGCCACCGGCATCAATTCAGAGGGAAAATAGTCGGCTCTCGCCAGACGAAGGGGATGGTTCACGGCTCACCTCACAGGTCATTTTGCCTGATGGTACGCGGAGAGGTGCCAAACTCGCGCTTAAAGAGCGTGGAAAAGTGATTGCTGTCACCAAATCCGCAGTGAAAGGCGATATCGGTGATGCGCATTTCGCTGTGGCGCAGCAAATGGCGGGCTTGCAACAACCTGAGCTGATTCAGATAACGCTGCGGTGTACTGCCGGTCTGCTGCTTCAGCTGGCGATGAAGCGTCCGCAGCGAGAGGGAAAACTTCGCGGCCAGCGCTTCCCACTCCACCTCTTCGTTGTAATGCTCTGAGAGCCAGTCCAGCAGCTGCCGCAGGCGGCCATCCTGATCGTCGCTGGCCTCTTCGCGACAGCCTTTGCGCAGCAGCATCAACAGCTGCATAAAGGTCATCTCCTGCTCCACGCAGCTTTCCATACAGTCCGGCGTGGGCGCGATTTCTAATGCCCGGGTCAGCTTTTTAACCTGACTCAGCACCTTGCTGCTGATGCGCCAGTGTGAAGGGTAATTGCCGGCCTGTTCCTGCGGTAGCAGATGCTGAAAGCCGGTGATAAAGCGAAACGCCTCCGGTCCGCGATAGAGCACGTTCGTCAGGATGAGCTGGTCGGTCTTCTCATAGAGATGGCGGTCGTGATCGCGGACAAAGCAGACGCAGCCACCGCAGAGTGACTGGGGTTCGCCGTTAAAGACGTGGATCCCCGCGCCCTGTTCGACAATAACGATCTCGTGAAAGTCGTCGTGATGATGTTCAGGAAATGCACCCTGGGGTGCCCGGGGTTCAATGGTAACCGGCAGGCCTCCGCCCGGGAAGAAATCCACGCTATGTAACACGGTCATGATTCGTCCTCTTTGCTGGTTTGCGACGAGTCTACTGCCGGGCAGGGGGAGCTGACCTTAAATTTTCGACACGGATGCGGCGTAAAAAGGCCAATTTTTCAAGAAACTGCCTCTCTGTGATCAGAAGTGAGCGTCGTGTCACATCCGCTGCGCCCGCCGGTGAAAAGTAAAACTGTGAGCTGATTCACGTTCATCTTTGCCAGGCTGCCAGGCCATCTTTTGGCCTGGCACTGGCGGGAAGGTGCCAGAATGACGGGCTTTTAGACTGTGGCTATCGAACTGACAGGAAGCCACGACCATGAGCTTACGAAATTGTGTTGCCGTTGACCTTGGCGCTTCCAGCGGCCGCGTGATGCTGGCGCGCTTTAACACAGAAACCGGCGAACTTTCTCTTGAGGAGATTGCCCGCTGCGTCAATCAGCTGATAAGCGTTGAGGGTCATCAGTGCTGGGATCTCGATGCTCTGGAATCCTTCATTTTTACCTCGCTGGATAAGCTGGTCGGGCAGGGCATTGTCCCTGACAGCATCGGCATCGATACCTGGGGCGTTGACTATGTGCTGCTGAACGCTGAGGGCGAGCGCATCGGGCTGCCGGTTGCCTACCGCGACGATCGTACAAGAGGCGTGATGAGCCGGGCGCAGCTTGAGCTGGGCAGGGAAGCTATCTATCAGAAAACAGGCATTCAGTTTCTGCCTTTTAACACGCTCTACCAGTTCCGGGCACTGTGCGATGCAGAACCTGAGTGGCTGCAGGACGTTCGCCACGCGCTGCTAATCCCTGATTATTTTCATTTCCGCCTCACGGGTAAGCTGAACTGGGAGTACAGCAATGCCACCACGACGCAGCTGCTTAATATCCACAGCGGAGAATGGGACAACGAGCTGCTGGCCTGGGCGGGCGCTAATCCCTCCTGGTTCGGTCCGACATCCCAGCCGGGCAGCCTGACCGGCAACTGGACAACGGCCTCGGGCGAGGCGGTTCCGGTGATTGCCGTGGCGACGCACGATACGGCCAGCGCGGTCGTTGCCGCCCCGGTTGCCGGCACCAATGCGGCCTGGCTCAGTTCCGGCACCTGGTCTTTGATGGGCTTTGAAAGCCCTGTTCCTTTCACCGACGACGCGGCGCTGGCGGCAAACGTGACCAATGAAGGCGGCGCGGAAGGTCGCTACCGCGTGCTGAAAAATATTATGGGACTCTGGCTGCTCCAGCGCGTCTGCTCGGAGCTTAACATCAGTGACTTAGGGGCGCTGGTGCAGGGAGCGGAATCCCAGCCAGCCTGCCGCTCGCTGATTAATCCCAACGACGATCGTTTTATTAACCCGGCCAGCATGGTCCGGGAAATTCAGGATGCCTGTGTGGAACAGGGAATGCCTGCACCCGTTGACGCCGCGTCGCTCGCACGCACCATTTTCGACAGTCTCGCGCTTTATTACCGCCAGGTGCTTCAGGAGCTGGGCGAAGTGCGCGGCAGCGCCTTCAGCTGGCTGCACATCGTTGGCGGCGGCTGTCAGAACCCACTGCTTAATCAGCTCTGCGCCGACGCCTGCGGCATTCCGGTTATTGCCGGTCCGGTGGAGGCTTCAACGCTGGGCAATATCGGCAGCCAGCTGATTGCCGCCGGGGCGGTGCAGGACGTGCCGCATTTTCGCCAGCTTATTAAACAAAATTTTCATCTGAAAACGTATACCCCTCACGCCAGTGACGTTTACCGCCAGAACTGGGCGAAGTTTCAGTCACTGACACACACGGTTAAGGAGCTCTGTATATGACACGCGCAATTGAACAGGCGTTTGAACTCGCCAGTCAGCGTTTTGCCGATATCGGCGTCGACGTCAACGCCGCTATGGCGCAGCTGGATAAGCTGCCCGTTTCCATGCACTGCTGGCAGGGGGATGACGTCCGGGGATTTGAGAACCCACAAGGCGCGCTGACAGGCGGTATTCAGGCAACCGGCAACTATCCGGGTAAAGCCCGCTCGGCCGCCGAGCTGCGTGCCGATCTGGACAGGGCGATGTCGCTGATCCCGGGTCCAAAACGCCTGAACCTGCACGCTATCTATCTGGAGAGCGACTCGCCGGTAGAACGTACGGATATTCGTCCTGAACATTTTGCGCAGTGGGTTGAGTGGGCAAAAGCGAACGGCATCGGCCTTGACTTTAACCCGACCTGCTTTTCGCATCCCCTGAGCGCAGACGGCTTTACGCTGGCGCACACCGATCCGGAGATCCGGCAGTTCTGGATCGAGCACTGCAAAGCCAGCCGCAGGATCTCCGCCTCGTTCGGCGAGCAGCTTGGCACGCCCTCCATCATGAATATCTGGGTGCCGGACGGCATGAAAGATGTCACCGTGGATCGCTTTGGCCCACGTCAGCGCCTGATGGACTCTCTGGATGAGATCATCAGTGAGAAGCTGAATCCGGCGCACCATATTGATGCGGTGGAAAGTAAGCTGTTCGGTATCGGCGCGGAAAGCTACACGGTAGGCTCCAATGAGTTCTGCCTGGGCTATGCCGCCAGCCGCCAGACCGCGCTGACGCTCGATGCGGGCCACTTCCATCCGACGGAAGTTATCTCAGATAAGATCTCCACCGCCATGCTTTACGTGCCGCGCCTGCTGCTTCACGTCAGCCGTCCCGTTCGCTGGGACAGCGATCACGTTGTGCTTCTTGATGATGAAACGCAGGCGATTGCCAGCGAAATCGTGCGGCAGCGTCTGTTCGACAAGGTGCATATCGGCCTGGATTTCTTTGATGCCTCCATCAACCGTATCGCGGCCTGGGTTATCGGTACACGTAATACTAAAAAAGCGCTGCTTCGTGCGCTGCTGGAGCCGGTTGAACAGCTACAGAAGCTGGAGCGTGAAGGGGACTACACTACCAGGCTGGCCCTGCTTGAAGAGCAGAAATCGCTGCCATGGCAGGCGGTCTGGGATGCATGGTGCCTGCGCAATGAAGTCCCCACGGGAGCTGACTGGTTAAGCGACGTCCGTGACTATGAACAAACAACTCTCAGCCAACGTTAAGGATTACTTGATGCAACAGATTCTGAATTCATGGTTTGTCCAGGGAATGGTGAAAGCGACCGGCGATATGTGGCTGAAAGGCTGGGATGAGCGCAACGGGGGCAACGTCAGCCTGCGTCTGCTGGAGGAAGAAGTGCAGCCGTATGCGGCGGATTTTTACCCTGAGCCGCGGACGGTTGAGCTTACTCAGCCAGCGCCAGCGCTGGCGGGCTGCTGGTTCCTTGTCACCGGCTCCGGAAAGTTCTTCCGCAACGTGCCGCTCGATCCGGCCGACAGCCTGGTCCTGCTGCAGGTCAGCGAGGATGGCCGCGCCTATAGCATTCACTGGGGTCTGACCAACGGCGGCCTGCCGACGTCTGAACTGGCATCCCACTTCCAGTCGCACAGCGTGCGGATGCAGGCGACAAACGGCGCTGACCGGGTGATTATGCACTGCCACGCCACCAATTTCATGTCGCTGAGCTATGTGGTGGAACTCGATTCCGCCAGCTTCACCCGCCTGCTGTGGGAAGGCAGTACGGAGTGTCTGGTGGTGTTTCCGGACGGCGTGGGCATCGTCCCCTGGATGGTACCTGGCACTGACGGTATTGGTGAAAAGACCGCAGAACAGATGGCGTCGCACAGCCTGGTAATGTGGCCGTTTCACGGCATCTTTGGTGCAGGCCCGACGCTTGATGAAACCTTCGGCCTGATTGACACTGCGGAAAAATCGTCAGAGGTGGTGGTGAAGGTCATCTCCATGGGCGGTATGCGTCAAAGTATCACCACGCCGGAGCTGATTGCGCTGGGTGAACGTTTCGGCGTGAAGCCCTGGCAGGCGGCGCTGGATGCGGAACATCATCATGTTGCGTAAGGCGTTTGTGATGCAGGTGCATCCTGACCGGCATGAGGAGTATCAGCAGCGCCACAATCCGATCTGGCCAGAGCTGGCGGAGACGCTGAAGGCGCACGGTGCCCATCACTACAGTATCTTTCTGGACAGGCAGCGCAGCCTGCTGTTTGCGGTGGTGGAGATCGAATCGGAAGCGCGCTGGAATGCCGTTGCGGAAACGGAGGTCTGCCAGCGCTGGTGGCGCTCAATGTGTGAACTGATGCCGTCAAATGAGGATTGCAGTCCGGTCAGTGAAGAACTTCTGCCGGTCTTCTATCTGCCATAGTACGTGACATAGCGAAAAGGGCTGAACGCAATCTGCGCTCAGCCCTTTTTTTTAGCCGTTTATCCGCAGCTGCGGGTAGCGTCGCAGACTCCAGGCGCACCAGGTCAGCGACAGCAGGCCAATCGCCCCGCCTGCGTAGCCAATGTTTTCCATATGCAGATGCAGGCTGACCTGATTGCCCAGCAGCGCGCCGCCGCCAATCCCCAGATTATAAATGCCCGACATCAGCGACATCGCCACGTCCGTGGCGTCAGGTGCCAGCGCCAGGACGCGCACCTGTACCGCCAGGCCAATAACCATCATCGCCATTCCCCAGATAATGCAGAGCAGAGAAATCGCCACGCTGTGGGTTGCCGCCAGGTATAAGGTCAGCATGCTGACCGTGATTAATGCGATCGCGGCAAGTAAAAAGGTTGCCGGGAACTTATTGCCCAGCGCGCTGAATAACAGGCTGCCAATAATGCCCGCCGCGCCAAATATCAGCAGAAGGAATGTTGTGAAATTATCGCTCATTCCGGCCACGCTCTGGATAAAGGGTTCAATATAGCTGTACGCGGTGTAATGGGCGGTCACTACCACGGCGATCAGCATATAGAGTGACACCAGCGCCGGGCGCTTAAATAACATGGGAACGCTTTTCAGCGAGCCGCTGTGTTCGCTTGGCAGCTTTGGCAACAGCTTCGCCAGACAAAGCAGGGTAACCAGCGCCACGGCACCGATCACCGCAAAGGTCATCCGCCAGCCAAGATACTGACCAATCAGGCGGCCAACGGGCAGCCCGAGCACCATCGCCAGCGCCGTGCCGGTTGCCAGCATACTTAGCGCCTGGGTCTTTTTGCCGGCAGGCGCAACACGGATCGCCAGCGAGGCGGTGATCGACCAGAATATAGCGTGCGACAGCGCAATCCCGATACGTGAAACCACCAGAACGCTGAAGCTCCAGGCAAAGGTCGACAGAATATGGCTGCCGATAAACAGCAGGAAGATCGTTATCAGCAGGAAGCGTCGTTCAACCTGGCGCGTCAGCAGCATCATCGGCAGAGACATCAGCGCCACGACCCAGGCATAGATGGTCAGCATCAGCCCGACCTGGGCCGTTTTCATCGAAAAACTGGCGGCGATATCAGAAAGCAGCCCGACCGGCACAAACTCGGTAGTGTTAAAAATAAAGGCGGCAATGGCTAACATAATAACGCGTAGCCAGGCCGTTTTGCGTGAAGCGGTATTTGATTGCATCAAGGTTAACTAATTGTTGATTAAAGGTTAATTTCGCCCGGGCGAAATTCAGGAGACTGGTGCATATTGTGTTTTATTTATCTGTCCGATGACACGAAAATATTGCCTTTTTTGTAAACAAGTTCGGTTGACCTTTTTCAGAAGTTCGGGCCGCTGTTAATAATGAAAAACAGCGGCATCCGGACAATAACGAGTTATGTATTCTGGCAAGCTTAGCTGGACAATCTTAACTACAGGATAGCCGGATTAACTGGCGCGCCGCAGCGGCGACGTTTTTGCACGTTATTACGCTGCGTGGCGCTGGCGGTTTCCACGTCAGGGACCAGGCTTAATGAATAAGCCGTGCCGGCCGGTTGCCGGTCTCCTGAACCTGAGGTGAGTATGCAAAAATTATATGGTGCACCGGGCTGGGGCTCGGCCATTACGGAGATTATGTTTTCGCTTGCCGGTGAGGCTTACCAGTTGATTGATGTGGAAGGATTCGATCGTCCCGGGCCCGCCCGCGATAAACTGCTCGCCCTCAATCCGCTTTGTCAGGTTCCGACGCTGGTGCGTGAAGATGGGACCGTACTGACGGAAAGTGCGGCCATTGCCTTAGTTCTTCTGGACGAGAATCCTCAGCTGGCGCCCGCCGCAGGGACGCCACAACGCGCGCAGTTTTACCGGCTGCTGGTCTGGATGGTCGCCAACGTCTATGCGACGCTGACCTATGGGGATTACCCGGAACGCTGGGTGAGTCAGGCTCCGCAGGAGCTGCAAGCCTCAACCGATCGACACCGTGAAAATCTCTATCTCTGGCTGGAAGCGCAGGCGGGCGATGGCCCTTACTGGTTTGGCGAACAGGTTAGCCTGCTGGATGCCTGGTTCCCGGTGCTGGTAAGCTGGAAACCCCGCCATGCCTGGTTTGAACAACATGCGCCGAAGATTGCCAGCATCGCCCACAACATCAGTCAGCGACCGGAACTGGAAAGGGTGCTCCGGGCTAACCAGCTTTTACCATAATCCCATACTTTTCAGGGCGATAAGCGCAATAGCAGTAAACGCTTACGCCTTATTTTCTAAAAGCGGCCACAGTTTGTTATATTAAACGGGTGAAATTTTTTATAGTTAACTGATTTTTAATGCTTTTTAAGACGGTCGCGCCTCCAGTGAGGGGCAAATGAAAGCAAAGATCTGAAATCCGGAAGGCAGCTGTGATGCGCAAAAAGCGCAGGAAGAAGCAGGCACCTGATACGCCAGCTGCGTCTGAACAGGCCGGATCCCGTAAAGGGATTCGGCTTTTTTATTTTTGGCACGAAACTATTTCTGACTCGTCAGCTTTTTACAGACTTTCATTCCCCAGTGCGTTATAGCGATAAGAACAACAATCATTATAATAAACTTAGAAATGGACTCGCTTCTTGAAGCAGAATTTAAATCAAGAATATGAGCACTTCTGAGTAGTGTGAACCCAATAATAAATAAAATCAGGTATACAAGAATAGCTACAATTTTTTTCATCAAGATTGCCTGCATCAGGGGGCGTAATCTGATAATTAACAGGTGTACTGGCCGGCTATCGTTCCTCCCACAACACCCGCTGCCATACCTGCCGGGCCGCCCAGGGAGCCTGCGACTAAACCACCCAATATACCTGCTCTTCAGGTACAGTAAAGCTAGCGCAGGGCGCCGACAGCTAGCGGGAATAGTTCCCTACCTGGCTTTAAACTCAGGTCGAAGAAGGGCCGTTCTTAGCGAACGGAGCGCTCTTTCAGACGCTTATTGTCCGGTGATGGTTTGATGGCGTCTGCGGCAGGCCTGGTTAAGTACAATATACGCCAAAAACTGGCGCTATTGCGGATAACGTCCGCCAACGTGCAAAACTTACCTGTTTTATAACAGCCCCTGGCTTGTGACCATAATCCCATATTTTTCATAGTGATAAAGGGAATAGCAGTAATCGCTTAAGCCGGTCCTTCTAAAAAGCAACAATATTTGTTATATTAACTGAACGCTATTTTTATTAGTTGACTGATTTTAAAGGCTTTTTAAGAGCACCGCTCAAACGGTGATGCACAGCTAAAAGCAAGGATCTGAACATGCTTGATATTCGTTTTCCTACAGCCTTACACATGGTGCTCAGCGTAGCCCAGGCGGAGCGGGAAGGTAAACGCAGCACCAGCAAAATTCTGGCAATGGGCCTTGAGGCCAATCCCAGTTTCGTCCGCAAGATGATGGTGCCGCTGACCCGCGATGGCATTATTGTCTCCACGCTTGGCCGCACCGGCACTATTCGCCTGGGCCGTCCCGCTGAAGAGATCACATTATGTGATATTTATCTTTCCGTACTGGAAGATAAGCCGCTGCTGGCAGGGCGCCCGGAAGTGCCGGCCCGCTGCCTGGTGAGCGCCAATACCTGCTGGTTCTTTAAGGAGCTGGCCCGTGAAGCAGAGCAGGCTTCGCTCAACGTGCTGGCCAAACGTACGGTAGCGGATGCGCTGACCGAGATTTACGAGCGTGACCGCCGTAATCCGGAAGGCAGCTGCGAGGCATTATTAGCCCGCGAAGCAGCGGATTCGTAGATCGGTTTACCCCGACAAAAGGGCGGACAACGCAAAGTTGTCCGCCCTTTTTTGATCCTGCAATAGTCTGAGAAACGTGCGCACAACGTTAGTATGGCGCAAGCCCTTTACCGGGAAGGTGATAACGACGGGGTTTGAGAGACAAAAAAATGGGAAGCAAACCGCTTCCCATTTTCTGATTCTCTTAATCTTTACGTCGGTTAACTTCGCGGCCTTTTACTCTCAGCCTTCAAAGGCAGGTTTACTCCCGACGAGAGGCTCCTCTTTGTGCACCAGCTTACGCAGGGCAACATAGAAGACCGGGGTCAGGAACAACCCGAACAGCGTCACGCCCAACATGCCTGCAAACACGGTAATGCCGGTTACGGTGCGGACTTCAGCGCCTGCGCCGTGGCCCAGCATCAGCGGAACAGTTCCGGCGATAAAGGCGATAGAAGTCATCACAATCGGGCGCAGACGCAGGCGGCAGGATTCCAGCGCAGCCTGTACAATCGTGCGGCCCTGCATCTCCAGCTCGCGGGCAAACTCCACAATCAGAATGGCATTCTTACAGGCCAGTCCCATCAGCACCACCAGTCCCACCTGCACAAACACGTTGTTATCGCCTCCAGTCAGCCAGACGCCAAACAGCGCGGAGAGCAGAGTCATCGGCACAATCAGGATCACCGCCAGCGGCAGCGTCCAGCTTTCATAAAGCGCCGCCAGAACCAGGAAGGCCAGCAGTACGGCGACCGGGAAGACGATGATCGCCGCGTTGCCCTGCGTTGACTGCTGATAGCTCAGGTCAGTCCACTGGATGTTCATACCGTTTGGCAGGATCTGGTCAGCAATGCCTTGTACCGCCTGCATCGCTTCCGCAGAGGAGAGTATGCGCGGGTCGGCATCGCCAATCAGGTCAGCCGCCGGGAAACCGTTGTAGCGGATGACCGGATCCGGTCCATAAGTGGTGCCGATATGCACCATGCTGCCAATGGGGACCATTTCTCCGGCCGCATTGCGGGTGCGCAGGTTAGCAATATCCTCAATGCTGTCACGAAACTGGCCGTCAGCTTGCGCATAGACTTTCCAGGTCCGGCCAAAGCGGTTGAAGTCGTTGACGTATGACGATCCCAGATAGGTTTGTAGCGTGCCAAACAGATCGGTTAACGCCACGCCCTGCGCCTTGGCTTTATCGCGGTCAACCTGCGCATCCAGCTGCGGCACGTTAGCCTGATAGGTGGAGATAGGGAAGTGCAGCCCGGGCGTTTGCATAATAGTACCCGCCATCGCATTAGCGGCTTCCTGTAATGCGCCGTACCCCAGACCCGCGCGATCTTGAATATAGAGCGAATAGCCCGCGCCCTGGCCCAGCCCTAAAATTGGCGGTGGCATAATCGAAAAAGTGAACCCTTCCTGAATCGTCGCCAGCTTAGCGTTGATCTCGGCGTTAATTTCCGCCGCAGACCGCGTACGCTGATCCAGCGGTTTCAGCGCGAAGAACACCGTGCCAGTATTGGGCGTATTGGTGAACTGCAACGCGTTCAGGCCAGGAAAGGCCACCGCATCGGCAACGCCTTCGGTGTGCAGCGCAATATCGCTCATCTGCCGGATCACTTTATCGGTGCGCTCCAGCGAAGACCCTTCCGGCATCTTCACGCCTCCGATCAGGTAGAGCTTGTCCTGGGTGGGAATAAACCCGGCGGGAACGGCTTTAAACATTATACCTGCGCCAATCAAAAGCAGGACATACACACCAAACACTGCGCCGCGACGCTTGAGGATGCGGGAGACGCCACTCTGATAGCGTTCGGAATTCTTGTTAAAGAAGCGGTTAAACGGACGGAACAGCCAGCCAAACAGGGCATCAATAATTCGCGTCAGGCGGTCTTTGGGTGCCCCGTGCGGCTTCAGCAGTAACGCCGCCAGCGCAGGAGAGAGCGTCAGCGAGTTAACAGCCGAAATCACGGTTGAAATAGCAATGGTCACCGCGAACTGCTTATAGAACTGACCGGTCACGCCAGAGAGGAAGGCCATCGGGACAAATACCGCACAAAGCACCAGCGCGATAGCGATAATCGGACCGGATACTTCGCGCATCGCCTGATGCGCAGCGGCACGCGGCGCCAGCCCTTCTTCAATATTGCGCTCGACGTTTTCCACCACCACAATCGCATCATCCACCACAATACCAATCGCCAGTACCAGCCCGAACAGGCTTAACGTGTTAAGCGAAAAGTCCAGCAGGTAGAGCACGGAGAAGGTGCCGACCACCGAGACGGGGACCGCCAGCAGGGGAATAACGGAAGCACGCCAGGTTTGCAGGAACAGGATCACCACCAGCACGACCAGCAGGATCGCTTCCAGCAAGGTATGCAGCACGGAGCTGATCGAATCACGGACAAAAATAGTTGGATCGTAAGGCGCCTTCCACTCCACGCCCTCGGGGAAGCGGGTCGCCAGCTCGGCCATTTTCGCCCGGACGGCGTTTGAGAGATCGATTGCGTTCGCGCCAGGCGCCTGGAAAACACCGATCCCTACCGCATCTTTATTGTTCAGCTGGGAACGCAGCGCATAGCTTCCTGACCCCATTTCGATACGCGCCACGTCGCGCAGCCGGACAATTTGTCCCTCTTCGCCGCTTTTGAGGATAATATTGCCAAACTCCTCTTCACTGGTCAGGCGGCCCTGAGCATTGATCGACAGCAGGAAATCACTCTTGTTGGGCATAGGCTCTGCGCCCAACTGTCCGGCAGAAACCTGGACGTTCTGTTCCTGAATGGCGGTCACCACATCGCCAGCCGTCATACCACGTGCGGCCACTTTGGTCGGGTCCAGCCAGATACGCATTGCGTACTCACCGGCGCCAAATATCTGCACCTGACCCACACCCGGCAGACGCGACAGCTCATCCTTCACCTTCAGCTGCGCATAGTTTCGCAGGTAGAGCGAATCATAACGGCCTGAAGGGGAATCCAGATGCACAACCAGCGTCATGGTCGGCGACTGCTTCTGCGTGGTAACACCCTGACGGCGAACATCTTCCGGCAGACGAGCCTCAGCTTGCGCAACGCGGTTTTGCACCTGTACCTGCGCCTGATCCGGATCGGTACCCGGACGGAAGGTGACGGTCGTCACCAGCACGCCATCGGAACCGGCGATCGATTTCATGTACATCATGTTCTCGACGCCGTTAATCGCTTCTTCCAGCGGTGTCGCCACGGTTTCTGCAATGACCTTCGGGTTAGCGCCGGGATATTCAGCCCGCACCTGCACGCTCGGTGGGACCACGTCCGGGTATTCACTGATTGGCAGCAGGGGAATCGCAATCAGCCCGCCGACAAAGATCAGAATCGACAGTACGGCCGCGAATATTGGCCGGTCGATGAAAAATCTGGAAAAATCCATATCAGTTTCCGCAGCTCAGATTAAAGGGAGGCTGGCGCCATGGGCACCGTTCTGGCATTTACCGGCATCCCCGGCATAAACACTTTCTGGACACCATCCACAATCACCCGGTCGCCAGAGCGCAAACCTTGCTGGACGATACGCAGGCCGTTGGCAATCTGCCCAGGCTTTATATCGCGCCGCTGCGCTTTGTTCTCGGCATCTATCACCCAGACATACTTACGATCCTGATCGGTGAGCACCGCTTTGTCATTGACCAGCAGGGCAGGGAAGTCAGCACGCCCCGGCAGCTGAACGCGGGCAAACAAGCCGGGGGTATAGAGACGCTGGCTGTTATCCATTAACGCACGCATCCTGATAGTGCCGGTGCTGGCGGTCAGCTGGTTATCGGTAAAATCGACCTTGCCTTCATGCGGGTAGCCCTGTTCACCGACCAGACCGATTTTCACCGGCAGGGCATGATGCGCATTCGCAGCACTCTCGCCCTGACGGCTTATTTGCTGATAACGCAGGAAGGTCGCTTCATCAACGTCGAAGTAAACGTAAACGGTATTCAGGGAAACCAGGGTGGTAAGAACGCTGCTGCTGTCTCCGGCGGTCACCAGATTGCCTGAAGTGATCATTGCCCGACTGGCGCGGCCATCGATAGGCGCGGTAACCTGAGTAAAATCCAGGTTCAGCCGGGCCATATCTACAGCCGCCTGCGCTGCCAGCACGCTGGCCTGCGCCTGTGCAGAGGCGGCACGGCGCTGCTCCCAGACCTCACGGGAAATAGCCTGGCTGCCAATCAGTTTCTCCGTCCTGCCCGATTCGCTACGCGCCAGCTGAGCCTGAGTGCGTGCGCTGGCGAGTTCGGCCTGCGCACGTTCAAGTTCCGCCCGGTAAGTTCTGTCATCAATGGTGAACAGCACGTCGCCTTTTTTAACTTCCTGGCCTTCGGTGTAATTCACTTTAGCGATATAACCGGTTACGCGGGGCCGGAGCTGCACGCTCTGAACCGCCTCAATCCGCCCGTTGAAGTTATCCCACTGGCTGACCGTTTGTTGCTGAACCTCTGCCACACTGACCTGTGGAGCAGGCGGCGCGCTCTGTTCTGCCCCTCTGGAATCACATCCCATCAGCCAGAAAGCGGAGAGAAGCGGAAGCGCTATCGTGCGCAGGCGCGGCGCGGTGAATGATCTCATGTTGATTAATCCCTGTTACAGATGCTGGACGACGTGAAAGTGCACGGCATAATGCATAAAATGCAATTATGTTAATTGCATTAAACGGAGGGAGTGTATGAAGAGTAAAAATAAACGGCAAGCATAATTGTTGCCTTTAGCATTTTATTGTCAGTAAACGTGGCAAAATGTGAACAAAGGCGGGGAGGGCGGCAGCAAGCATGCCAGTGCACCGCATTTAATGCAACAATAAAACTTGCATTAATGGGACGGGTGCTTTAGCGTATATGCATTCATTAAAGTTACCTTTTACCCTGCCGCGGGCAAGAGGTCAAGCCAGGCTACTAACAAAAGCGCCAAGGGGATAGTAATGAGCCATGATGATTTTATTAACGATCTTGTAAAGTGGATCGATACCCACATTGAAGGAAAAATGGATCTGGACACCGTGGCGGATCGCGCCGGTTACTCCAAATGGCACCTGCAGCGTATGTTCAAGCAGCATACCGGCTATGCGCTGGGTGAATATATTCGCGCGCGCCGTCTGAAAAAGTCGGCAGAACGCCTGGCAAGAGGCGGCGAGCCGATTCTGGACGTGGCTATCTCCTTTGGTTTCGATTCCCAGCAGTCCTTTAACCGCAGCTTCAAACGTCAGTTCGGCCAGTCTCCGGGCGCCTGGCGTCGTCAGGTTCAGGTCGGCGCGAGGGCCTGATTTGCCCAGCAGCCGACTCTGTTAAAGTGCGCCAAAGTTGCCGCTTGCGTTGTATACTCTCTGAAATATATTAGGTTTTCACTTTCAGACAGGATTTTGCATGGAGATGCGGCAACTGAACAAACAGGGCTGGTGCGAAGCCGCCAGCTATGCGCTGGTATTTATCGCGCTGTTTATGATTTTTCCTCTGCGGCTGCTTCCCTGCTTTCTGGCAGGGTTCATCGTTTATGAAACCATTCTTGCGCTGACCCCCTGGGTAGAGCGGCTGGTGAAGGGTCCGCTGGCCCGCTGGATCATCATCTTTTTCCTGACCGTGATTATCGTGCTGTCGCTGGTGCTGGGCATTACCAAGCTGATCGGCTTTTTGCTGCATGACTTCCGCAACCCGGCAGCGTTCCACGTCGCGGCCAGCAAACTGCTGGAAGATGCGCAAAATACGCTGTCGCCCGTAGTCACTCGCTATCTGCCTGCGGATATTGATGAGTTACAGCATCAGGTCATTACCTGGCTACGTGAACATCTGGTCGTGGTGCAGTCTCTGGGACGGATCGCCGCGCATACCTTTGCCACTATGCTGATTGGCATGCTGCTTGGTGCGATTATCTCGTTACGGATAAGCAGCAACGATCACGCCCATGCGCCGCTCAGACAATCGCTGCTTCAGCGGCTAACCCTGCTTGCCGAATCCTTTCACAATGTGGTCTTCGCCCAGATTAAGGTCTCTCTGGTTAATACGGTGCTCACCTGCGGCTTTCTGTTTGGCGTGCTGCCGCTGTTTGGCCTCCATTTCCCCTTTGCCAAAACGGTCGTGGTGCTGACGTTTATCGCCGGGCTGCTGCCTATCATCGGTAACCTGATTTCCAATACGGTAATTGTGCTGATCGGCCTCTCTATATCGCTGGAGGCGGCGGTCATTGCGCTGATCTTCCTGATTCTCGTGCATAAGCTTGAGTACTTTATTAATGCGCAGATATTTGGCACCCGCATTAACGCGAAAACCTGGGAGATCCTGCTGGCGATGCTGGTCTTCGAATCCGCCTTCGGGCTGGCCGGGGTGGTGGCGGCCCCGGTTTACTATGCTTACCTGAAAAGCGAACTGCGTCACGCCAGTCTGATTTAAGCGATTATGCTGCCGGCGCTCAGTCGCCGGCAAATGGGATGCTCAGGCCGGGCTCATCCGGCCTTTTTACTGCCTTTATTAGCTGAGAATAAGCCACTCATGTCTTCCTTGCTGGATACGTTACTGCATCAAATCCTGCTTTCCCTGCCGCTGTTCAGTCTGATTGCCGTGGGCTGGCTGCTGGTACGCTGGCGCAAGTGGCCGGACAGCGTCAGTGAATCCCTGAACCGTCTGGTGTTTAAAATCGCGCTGCCCGCTATGTTGTTCCGCCTGATGAGCAACTTCAGTAAAAGCCCACCGGTGGATGCGCGGCTGCTGATCGCATTCTTTGGCGGTTGCCTCATCGTCTTCGTCATTGGACGCCTCATTGCCGCTCACGTTTTTAAGCTTGATGGCGTGGCGGGTTCGGTGTTCGCGCTGGGGGGCATTTTTTCAAATAATGTGATGATCGGATTGCCTGTGGCGACCGTAATGCTGGGCGAGGAGGCGATTCCGGCCGTGGCGCTGGTGCTGGTTTTTAACGGGCTGATCCTCTGGACGCTGGCCACCGTCTCGGTGGAATGGGCCAGGCACGGCGCGTTCAATCTGAAGGGTTTTGGTAAGACGGCGGCGGGCGTGCTGCGCAATCCACTGATTATTGCCATTCTGGCAGGTACGCTTTTCAGCCTCTCCGGATACACTCTGCCGCGCATGATTGACGATCCCCTGACTATGCTGGGGCAAATCGCCGTCCCGCTGGCACTGCTGACGCTGGGGATGTCCCTTGCCGCCTACAAGATGAAAGAGGGGATGAAGGAGAGCTACGCGATCTGCCTCCTTAAGCTGATTGTACAGCCGCTGGTGGTCTGGGGACTGGCGTGGCTGCTCGGTTTGCCGCCGCTGGAGAGCAAAGTAGTGGTGCTGCTGGCATCAATGTCGATCGGCATCAATGTCTATCTGATGTCCCGTCAGTTTAATGCGCTGACCGGCCCGACGGCCTCCAGTATGCTGCTCTCTACGGTATTTTCGGCGCTGACCACGCCGTTGCTGATGCTGGTGATGAATCTGGCATTAAATGGATAAGGGCAATCGCGTGCGTCTGAAGCCTGAGATGCCCGCCTGACTCGCGAGTAAGATATATATGAACAAGAAACTGATTATCGCGGTCATTTTTGCCGTTGTGGCCACCTACATGGGCCTGCGTCAGAGTGAGCAGCAAACGCTACCGCAAAACGATACCGCTACAGAGCGCGAGAGTATCAGCGAGCTGACCCGGCAGGAGCGTGTGACCCGTTATCTGCAACAGCACCGGCAGCTGCCGCCTTATTATCTCAAAAAACAGGAAGCGAGGCGGCGGGGATGGCAGTCCGAAAAGGGAAACCTTTGCGATATTCTGCCCGGTAAAGCGATCGGCGGCGACCGCTTCCATAACCGGGAAGCGCATCTGCCAGCCAGCCAGGGACGGAAATGGTTTGAAGCGGACGTTAACTACCATTGTGGACGGCGCGGCAGCGAACGGCTGCTTTACTCCAGCGATGGGCTTATCTATCTCACCCGCGATCATTATCGCCACGTTGAGCAGGTGGAATAAGATGAAATGCGTCACCATTGACTTCAGAGAGACAGGTAATATTAAGGATTTTTACGCTCAGTTTGCGCGCCACTTTGCGATAGAGGGGGAGTTTGGCGCTAATCTTGATGCCCTCTGGGATGCGCTGACCGGGATGATTGCTTTACCGGCGCGCATTACGCTACGCCATCTTCACGACCATGAAGATCCGGCACAGTTTGCTGATGCGATCCTCGTCATGCGTGAGGCGGAAACGGCGCTGGACGGCCTTTTTCAGTTGAGGGTAACGTAAAAAAATAGCGGCGCCTTGCCGCTATTTTTATTCAAACCCGCTTCTGCTGGTGGTTAGCGAAACTGCTTCAGGATCGCTGCCAGCTGCTCACGATGTTCGCTATCTATCTCCCGCGCGGCGGAATACCCCGCGTTCAGCAAGATCATCTCATTCAGCCCGACCAGCCAGTCATAGATGTAATAAGCGGCATGGTTGTTGGGCTTTAGCGCCAGCCGGGTCAGGCGCTGGCCTGGCCCAAGGCTGGCGGTCTGGGTTTCCGGCTTCGCGAAAATTTTCTGACCGCGGTTGATCTTACTTTCCGGGCGTTGCGCTTCCGGCAGATGCTGGAAGCCCAGCCAGGCGACGAAATCGCCCAGTACGCTGAGGGCGCGGGAAACCTGACGGTCGGCAATCATTTCAGCCGGGACGCCGCCCGATTCAGGATCGCTAAGCATATTCACCAGCGCACCTTCAATATCGAGCCGGATACTGGCGGTCACCAGCTCCTCGGTCAGCATTTCCAGCGTCGGCTTGCTGATGCCCAGCAGCTCCAGCAGCGGACCATTGTCCGGCAGCTGGCGCAGAATATTGATCCAGTGGCGATAGACCTGCTGCGCAAATTCAGCCTCAAGCTCTTCGCTGGCCGGGGCGTGCTCCTCCGGCGTCAGCAGGCCGGAAAGGGGCTCATCGCTCAGCAGGTCGATGCTCACGCCGATGCCGAAGGGATCGTCCTCGCTCAGGGCAAACTCTTCGGTCAGTGGGCGATCGCCTTTATGCTTGCGCTGCAAAAACAGGTGACGCAGCGTTTCGCGTGAGGGCAGCAGGCGCTCAAGCAGCTCGCCGTGAACGCCAGTGCGCGACTGTAGCGCCTTCAGCAGGCTTTCCGCAATGTGCAGCCGGGCCGCCGGATCTTCCTGCTCGGAAGCGAGATACCAGCGGCCAAGCAGGTTATCGCTCAGTTCGCGGCGCATCTCGTCCAGCTGTTCCTGAAGGCGTGCCAGTTTGCTTTCACGCTGGACCTCCGTCATCAGCCAGCTTGCCATGCGGCTCACGCCCTTATCATCCATCGTCAGCATCAGTCCCCAGGCGTCACCGGGATTGCCGACGTAGCGCTGTACGGCAGCATCATAATTATGGCCCTGGGTGACGCGCTGATCGTACGGCGTCAGCGCCCAGATCAAGCCGGGCTTACGGCGACTGCGTACCTGGCTGTTTTCTCCCTGCGTTTGCTTAACCCAGCCGTCAAGCACGCGGCCAACTGCCCGCGTATCGTGACGCGTACCGGCTGCGCTGCACACCATCAGACGATCGACATCCTGATGCCCGGCGGCGCGGGTCAGCAGCAGAGGGCGCTTGGCGGTAAGAAACGCGAGCGCCATTTCATGCTGCAAATCGTCGGGCAACAGCGCAGGTTGTTCAAAACCGGGATAGTCGAGCAGATCAATCTGCTCGAACATAGTTTCACGTGGGGCGCTGTAAAGCGGCAGCTGCACTTCACGTCCCAGAAGGGTCAGCTCGCTCAGCGCCAGGTTAACCGGTTTCAGGGAGCGGCCATTATGCTGAGGAACAACCTGAATAACCCGATCGGCGGAGGCGTTAAAGTAACGCAGGCCATTGTCGTTAAGGATGCTCAGCGAAGCGTCATCCAGCACCGCCAGAGGCGCAAGCAGCGTGGCGGCGCCCGAAACGTGATGCAGCACGTGGGCAAGCTGGCGATAGATCGCGCTTAACTCACGCTCTTCTCCCCAGAGTATGGAGAACAGCCGTGCGCGATCGTCCACGCTCAGCGACGGAGCCAGTTCAATCGCGCGTGGCCAGAAGTGGGAATCGAGCGCTTTAGCATTAGGTAACTGCAGGGCGCTAATCCGATCCCACAACGTCACCACATCATTGCATCCCATGCCGTCCATCTCTTCAGGCAGGCGATACATCGAGATATTTTTCAGGCGTTCAGTGAGCTGCTGCTCGTCCAGCAGCGGCGGGTTTTCGCCGGTGCGTGAGCGCCAGACGCCAGCAAGGATAGCCACCAAATCTGACTCGTTTAGCAGCGACAGTCTGACCGGCCAGTCGTTATCCACCCGCACCTGCTGGCCGGTGAAACGCATCACCATGGTGGCCGTCTGCTGCTGCGGATTCAGCTGACCATAATCGAAGGTCGCCGCGCCCAGCGCGATCTCCAGCCGGCCTTTATCGCTGGCGGCCAGCGCGTTGATCAGCCACGACTTTCCCGCCTGGGAAAGCCCGAAGAAGCCAATCGCCGGCTCTTTCCCGGCGGCCTCAGCGAGATGCGCGGCACGGTTGCGCTGCCGGCGCAGCCTGACGCTGAGCCGGTCAGCTTCAAGATCGAGACGGGGTGAGGTTTTCCGTGCGCCGTCGAGCCATTCGACCGACCGGTCGATCCCTTTTAGTACGGCATCCAGTTTTTTGCCGATCTGTCCCGACAACTGTTTAGGCGTTAACGGTTTCATTTCTTGTATACGCTCCCACTGTCGATCCAGTAATGCGTTAATCCTGACCCGCTGCTGGCGAGCGTATTCAGTTTCAGCTTCAGCTGCTCCAGCGGCACTCGAGTGCCGTCATCCAGCGAAGCTTCAGCGATTTCGAAACGTTCAGGCCCGAACTCACCCTGAGCCTTCGCCACCGCCAGTTTGATTTTCAATACTTTATCACCGGCCACGCTGCGTGCCAGCATCGGATCGGCAATCGACAGCGTGTAGAGCGGTGAGGCTGGCCAGCGGTCATTATCAAGCTGACGGAAGCCGAGCGTCAGTGCGCCACGTACCTGAAAGCGCGCCCTGGCATCCAGGCTGAAGCTGTCCGCATCCAGATCGATGTCTTCATACCAGACGTTTTCACCACTGAGCGCGCCATTGCTGTCCAGCATGCCCAGGTAGCGAATGGTGGAGTAGGGCTGGAAATCGCCAGCCTTAAACCAGAAGTTGGCGAGGCGAAGATCCAGCGACAGCAGGCAGAGCATCGCGCCTACCGCCGCCGTTGATTTCGGGTTCTCAATCCGGCCCTGCTTATTAAAGGGATACCAGTCGTTAGTATGATAGCCGTCGAGGGACAATATACGGCTCACCGGCAGCGGTTGAAGGTGGCGGAACAGCGCCTGCACGCCCGGGAAGCGGGAAGGGCGACCGGTAAGCAGCAGCACGTCACAATCATACACGGCGACAACTTCTGACATTGAACGCAGGCTGTGGGTGATATTCATGCGCGGAGAGAGAAACTCCGCATGCAGCTTACTCAGTTTCACCACCAGCGGCACGCGCAGGATATCAAAGGCTTCCGCTTCCCCCGGCAGCTCGCGCTGAATTTCCCGGTTGATGTAGTCGAGCAGTTTCTGGGTAGGCTTCTGCGCCACCAGTTCTCCGAAGCGGCCATCCACTTCCGCGTTCAGCTCCAGCGGATCAAAACCTTCGTAAGCTTCAAGAATAGCCTGGCCGACAGGAATAAAGATCTGCAATGTGACCTGCTGGCGCAGGGTTGAATGGCCGTCAAGCCGCCCCTCGTGACCAAACAGACGGGTCATCACCCCTTCCGGATTCGCGATGCCGGCCTGCTTAAACGCCGCCTGAAGCGCAGGCAGCACGTAAAGCTGGATCACATCAAGCAGGATGTCGTCCCCGGCCTGTTTAAAACCTTCGCGGAACAGCAGGCGGGGCATAATTTTCACATTGTTGCCCACGCCATCATCCAGACGGTACTGGGTGATCGCCAGATCGGTCGTGCCACCGCCGATATCAATAGAAGCAATACGCAGCGTTTTGCCTGGCTGCTCATCAGCGGCACGGGCGCGATCGGGCCGGGCCATGCTGACGAAGAAGTCTTCAGCACGACCGCCGAAGTTAACCTGCGTTTCGTTGTAGAGATAGACCATCTGTCCACAGGTCGCTTCATCCCACTCCATCTGCACTTCCGGCACCGGCACCAGGCTTTTAGCCTTGTCTTTCTCACTGCTGAAGTCATCATCAGCCGGGTGCCAGCCCATCGCTTTCCAGACCAGCGCGATCGCCTCCTGCATCCGGCGACGGAAAATTTCGCGTTCTGGTTTCGGCATGGCAGAAGGCAGCGTCAGAATGATATTGCGCAGCTGGCGAGGGGCGCTGCTGTGCAGCATCTTCTGGCGCTGGACCAGACTGTTCATCTGCATCAGCGCCTGCGCCAGCAGTTCGGAGAGCATAAAGCTCATCACAGAACTGCGGCTGTACTGCGGCGCGAAGACCGGCAGACGCTCCTCAAGCGGCTGGCTGTAGAGCGGCTCGCCCTCATCATTCACCAGGTTCATCAGCGGGCGTGCAATGGCCAGCGGCTCCACCGCGGCGTTGCCCGCCGTGCGGCTGAAGCGCCAGCCGGGCGTATAGCTCTCTTCATCCCACAGATAGCGGCGCGGGCTGGAGATACCGGTCGCGCCTTCGGTCCCCAGACGCTGCAAGGCCAGCTGGCTCGCTTCACGTCCCACACGGGTCACCGAAGGCCAGATAAAGGCATCATCACGCCCGCTCTCAACCGAGAAGTTCTGCTTGCCGAAGCTGGCCTGAGCAAACTCAACGCGGCTTTCAAAAAGCTCGTTATAAAGCTGATGCGGAGCGCTGAGGTTGCGCAGATGCAGTTCATAGGTATGCTTCAGGCCGTGGTGGTCGTCAACATGATCTTCCACCATGATCCCGCAGGTATGAGAGTTGCCAACGTCAAGGATCAGATCGACCGGGATCGCGGGTTCCTGAAGCGTAGCGGCGCTGATCTTTAATTCCGGCAGGGCAAGCTGATCCCCCAGCAGATACAGGATATTCAGGTAGTGTGCCTGATACTCGAACTCACGCAGCGCGCTACGGACGTTGACCTGCGGACGCTGCTCAACCAGCGCCACCTGCTGGCTGAAGACTTCTCTCAGCCAGCCGTCAATCCAGGTATGGTCCAGGAACTCACCCAGCTCTTCGCTGCCGTGCGCCAGCGCAAAGCTGACGCCGTTTTTCACGTCGTTCTCATTCAGCGCCAGCGATTCATCTTCGCCTTCTGGCCAGACACGCGTTTCAAAGGCCAGGCAGATGCGGTGCGTTTTGCCGTTAGAATCGGGCTTATCAAGGGCGATAATCTGCACGCGCGCCCAGTTATCGGGACCGCCGATGAAGGTGCGCGGGGGGTTAAAACGGAAAAAGGGCAGCGGCAGCCAGACGCCGTTCAGCAGACGGAGCGACTGTTCCAGCGGGAAGCTGAACTCCGGCTTGACCACTTCCGGCAGGCTGCCTGCGGTGACAGGCAGAAGATACTTGCCGCTCTGGGCATTAAAATGCAGGCGCAGCAGCGGGCCGTTCGCCGTCTGGCGAACAAATTTCCCTGGCATGTCGGCGTCCAGACGGGGCGTCAGAGCAAAATCAAGGAACTGTATGCCGCTATTCTGGATCAGCGTCATATTGGGTTTAAAATCAGCGATAGTCGCCAGCATCATTATTTACTCTCGCGCTTCATCGTCATCGGTATCACCGTATCGGCATTATAAACGCCGTTACACTCTGCCGGGCCACTGGCCCCTTGTGAGCAAACCAGTTCTGGCATCTTGTAACGCGAGCCGTCGCTGCATTTTGCCGTTGTGCGGCTGTTGATCACCAGGTTGCCCGACTGCATCAGTCCAGCATAGACCGTCACGCGGCACTCACTGCCATTCCCCTGCGTCATTCTCGCCAGCCCTTTGCCGTTTTTGAACTGATAGCGCAGGCTTGGCGGCTTGCCGGTCAGCGGATTTTTAATGTGGACAATGACGCGCCATTTACCATCCAGGAATTTGGTGGTGCCAAGTTTGACCGACAGTGAAGGCATAACGAGATCGTCTGCCGCTACCGGTTTATCAGGCACTGTTTCTGCCGGCTTAGCGTCTTCTACTGCGGGTTCCGCCACGGTGGCTTCTTCTTTCACCGGGGCTACCTGAGCGGGCGCAACAGGCAGGGCCGTGTCAGGTGCCGTTACCGGATCGGCAGGTGGTGTCACTTCAGGCGTGACCGGCGTCTTCTCTGCCTCAACGGGTTTCGTTTCAACAGGCGCCGCAGGTTTTTCCACCGGAGCGGCTGTGGCTGGGGCTGCAACAGGTTTGCTGATTTCCGTCGCGGACGGCGTCGCAGCCTCCTGTGGCGTACAGCCTTTTAACTGAATGCCAAAGGTAATGAGCAGAGCTGCCGCCGGCAGCGCCCAGCCATAGCGGAGCAGGGCCGCCTTGATCGGTTTTGCTGCCACAGCAGGCTCTGAGGCCACTGGTTTAGCGAGTTCTGTCGCAGGCTGCGGTTCAGGTTCAGGTTCAGGTTGGGCTGGCGTGATCGCTTCTGCTGCCACCGGTGCGGCGGCCGCCACGACAGCAACAGCAGGCGTGACCAGGACCGGCGCCGGAACCAGCGGTTCATCGGGCTCGGCAAGTTTCGACAACGTCAGCGGCGGTTCGACAGCCAGCGTCTCACGCAGAGAGTCGAGCGCATCGGCATATTTTTTCTCAAGGCTGACAAAGCCCCAGAAGGTGATAACCGGCTTGCCGCCGACCAGATAGACGAAATTCCGGTCAGGGAACTGTATCGCTTTTGCCAGCAGCGCGCCGAATAGCTTCTGGCTCGGTTTGTCAGCCCGCTCTGCACGCTGACATATCTCGGCTACGGCCTGCTGACAGGCTTCCAGCTGACTGAGCGCATGGCTGCGGACGCTCTCATCGGCGGCGGCCCATGAGGTGACCTTGCCGGAAACGGGAGCATACCAGTCCAGACGATCGCCTGCGTCATTCGGCTGTGGGATCGCCAGGCAGTCAGCAATCTGCTGCTGTTTTCTCAGGCGCAGCGTTTCGCGCAACTGGAGAGCTGACAGAAAAACAGGCTGTCCATTCACGCCAAGGGCGAGAACAGCATCCAGACTTCCGCTGCGTAAAAATGTTTTAGCCACGCAAAAAGACCTTTTTAGTCAGGGATCCGGGGTCGGTAAAAAGTAAATATCCGGGTTCATCACTACTTTAGGCGATTTGACTTAAAATCAAATGCGGAAATAAAGGGTTAAACCGGCGGCTCCTTTGCCAATGAGCGCGCGCCGTTTTGTAAACGAAAAAGGCGGTGGGAGAGCGCAACGATCAGCCTTATCAGCCCTGTAGATAAGTACGTGTTTATTTATTAAACCATGCGTGATGTAAAAATATGCGCATCGTATTTTTTTATTCTTATTAATCAATCGTTAATCAAGGTTTCACCGTAAAGCAGGCTGGCTAACAGGCGTAGCTATCATTACCACGATTGCGCCATCTTCGTCGCCCCTCTCTTAAAACACCCCTAAGTAAATAGCGCGCCCTTATTTTGCGCGCTATTTAGATCTGAATCTTTCGCTCAGGCTGCCGATAACCGTTTTGTGACGAATACCATAAATATGACAAAAAAGGTTACAGCATGATCGGTACGATTAAATCTGGCGTTTTATCACGCTTTTCTGCCACGACTGCCCGGCATTCCCGGAAGACGTTGAACTCATTAAGCGAAGCGATTGCGATGATCGAATTTTCGCCAGAGGGGGTTATTCTCTCGGCTAACGCGCTTTTTCTCGAACGCATGGGCTATACGGCCGCTGAAATAATCGGTCAGCATCACCGGCTCTTCTGTCCGGATGCGCTGATAAATTCCCCTGAGTATACCCAGTTCTGGATGCGGCTGCGTCGGGGGGAGAGCTTCAGCGACAAATTCCTCCGCCTGGCCCGGCATAGCCGTCCTGTCTGGCTGGAAGCCAATTACGTACCGGTTCAGGATCGAAGCGGACGGGTAATAAAAATTGTTAAACTGGCAACGGATATCACGGAACGCATTCTGGATGCTCAGGAGCTGCGCGCCATGACCAATGCCATCGACCGTTCAATGGCCGTTATCGCTTTTAATCCCCAGGGCGAAGTGCTGCGCGCCAATGATAACTTCCTTAAAACGATGGGCTACCGCAGTGAAGATATTACCGGCCAGCACCACAGACTGTTTTGCTCGCCTGAACTGAGCAGCAGCGCGGAATACGCCGATTTCTGGCGCAAGTTACGCCACGGAGACTTTATCTCCGGTCAGTTTCAGCGGATAGATAAGCAGGGAAATACCCGCTGGCTTCGCGCAACCTACAATCCTGTTTTCGACGAAAACAGGAAACTGTATGAAGTCGTAAAGTTCGCCACTGACGTAACGGCCCAGGTGGAAAAGAACCAGCGGGAGCGGGAAGCGGCAGCCCACGCCTATAACGCCGCCCTGGAAACCAGCGAAAATACTCGTGTTGGCGTCACCGTTATTGAAAACAGCGTGCAGAAGATGAATGAAATCGCCAGCGATCTGCGCAAGGTGTCGGAGGATATCAATGGTCTGAGCAGCCAGTCTTCCCAGATCGGGGCCCTGGTGAATACGATACGCAGCATCGCCAATCAAACCAACCTGCTGGCGCTTAATGCCGCCGTGGAAGCGGCGAGGGCGGGTGTTCATGGCCGCAGCTTTGCGGTTGTCGCCAATGAGGTGCGCAGCCTGGCGGCCAATATCAACAGCGCCAGTAAAGAGATTGCTGACGTGGTGGACGATAATAAAACCCTGGCAGGTCAGGCACAGAAACACATTACGACTAACCTGGTCAGAGCAGACCAGGGCGTGACGTTGGTTAAAGAAGCAGGGGATGTGATAATGGATATTCAGTCTAACTCAGCCCAGGTTGTGGAAGCGATAGGGCATGTTACCCATCAACTGAGCGACTGAGCCTGCGAAAAGCTAAAAACTCACTTTTTGTTCATTCAGAAGGCGTTATTACGCTGATGACTCGTTTTGGTCCATGGACGGAGGAACGTTTTGCTACACTCCACTCCGACGACTCACCGTATTTGAGGTAATGAATGAAAATTAAAAGCTACGCGGCAATGAAGCCCGGTCAGGCGCTGGAACTGTATGAGTATGACGCGGGGGAACTGGGGCCTGAGGAAGTCGAGGTCGAGGTTGAATATTGCGGCGTCTGCCATTCCGACCTGTCGATGATCGACAATGAATGGGGCATCTCCAGCTATCCTACCATCGCCGGCCATGAAGTTGTTGGCCGCGTTTCGGCGCTGGGCGAAGCCGCTAAAGCGAAGGGCCTCAAGCCCGGTCAGCGCGTGGGCATTGGCTGGACGGCGAAAAGCTGCCAGCATTGTGATGCCTGCATCAATGGCGAACAGGTTAACTGCGAGCAGGGTACAACGCCGACTATTCTGAATCACGGCGGCTTTGCCGAGAAGCTGCGTGCTGACTGGCAGTGGGTTATTCCGCTACCCGAAAATCTGGATGTTGAAAGCGCAGGCCCGCTGCTCTGCGGCGGTATCACCGTCTTTAAGCCGCTGCTGATGAGCAATATCACCGCGACCAGCCGGGTCGGCGTGATTGGTATTGGCGGCCTTGGCCATATTGCGATCAAAATTTTGCGGGCGATGGGCGCGGAAGTTGTCGCGTTCAGCTCTACGCCAGATAAAAAGCAATCCATCCTGGATATGGGCGCCGACGAAGTGGTCAACAGCCGCGATCCGGAAGACCTGAAGAACGCAGGACGTTTTGACCTGATCCTCAGCACCGTGGCGGTTGATCTTGACTGGCAACCCTACTTTGATGCCCTGGCTCCTCAGGGCAAGTTCCACACAGTTGGTGCCGTGATGAAACCGTTCCAGGTGAAGGCTTTTGACCTGATTATGGGTGATAAATCCGTCACCGGCTCCTCGACCGGTTCGCCAGGCCAGCTGCGCTCCCTGTTGAAACTGGCATCGCGTGCGAATATTGCTCCAAAAGTGGAGTTCTTCCCGATGTCCAAAATCAACGACGCGCTGGATCACGTTCGCGCCGGTAAGGCTAACTACCGCGTGGTGCTGAAAGCCGATTTCTAACCGGACGGCATGACAGCTTCCTGAAGTCAGTGCAGCAATGCGCTGGCTTTTTCTTTTCAGGCAGTGGAAGCAAAAACTCATTAAGTGACAGTGTCACTTAATGGTGCGGCAGTTCAGACTGCTGATAAGTTTTGCACCTGCCGTGCGGAGTCAGTATGGTGTTCGCCATTGCTTTAATAAGGAAAACAGATGAACGCTCACGTTTCAAAAGATCCCTTACACGGCGTTACGCTGGAAGCCATCATCAATGCGCTTGTCGCCCGCTACGGCTGGGAAGTGATGGCCAGCCGCATCAAGATTAACTGTTTTAAAAGCGACCCCAGCGTTAAGTCGAGCCTCAAGTTCCTGCGCCGTACGCCATGGGCGCGCGCAGAAGTAGAAGCTCTCTATATCGAGTCGCTGACCGATAAGGCTGTTTCGGAAAATGTCCCGGCAGAGGAAGATCCCTGGGCGAACTGGAAGAATAAAAGCGACTGAAGCTTTGTCAATCAACCTGGAGTAGGCGATGACCATGATTAACCAATTGCAGGCCAAATACCCCCACGCGCTGGCATGGGCAATTGGCGATAATCCGCAGATGGCGGATGAACTGGCGGCGCTTGTGGTGGCGGGGCAGAAGACCGCATCCTGCGGCTCGCTGGCATCTTTTATGTCGGATAGCGCGGCACCTCAGGTGGGAAGCTACCATATTATTCTTAACGGCCAGCAGGAACCCGTATGCGTTATCAGAATGGTTTCCATGCGGCTGGTGAAATTCTGCGACATCACGGAAGAGTTCGCGAGAAAAGAGGGCGAAGGGGATTTAAGCCTTGCATACTGGCGCAAAGAACATCAGGCCTTTTTCACGCGGGAAGGGACTTTCTCAGAGGAGATGGAGCTGATAGCGGAAGAGTTTCAGCTTATTGAGGTCGTCTGAACCGCCGGTTTGCCGCACTATATTCACCCCTGATGCGCATGCTTTACAGGCGTCAGGCGTAAGCTGTAGCCTCCGGCTCTTCAGAAATAAGGGTAGTCCGGCATGTTTTAATAGTTACAACATACAAAACATTATTACATCAAAAACAGCAGATAACTTTACCCACATTATTGCCTGTTCCGGCTTGGAAGAAAATAAAACCCAGTCTGAAAAAGAATCGCCAGGAGGGCCTTCTTCAGGCCCAGAGTGGGAAGCATAGCTTAAGATTTATCGCGAAATTCGCCCTGTCTGAGGGCCTTTTATCGTTACCAGTGCTTAATCAGTGAAGCGCCTATCTCTGCAATCTGCTTATTTCGTTCACCCATCGTTGCCTGAGTTTCCGTTAAGTAGATCACGACGAGACGGGAAGGTTTGCCATCGGGGCCCAGTATCGCAACAATCCCCCGGGAACCATGCTCGCCTGCGCCCGATTTATCGGCAATAAACCAGCCCGCAGGAAGTACCGAGCGTATCAGGGGGCCAGCCACTTTATCCGCCTCCATCCAGTCTGTTAACTGCTGGCGCGAAACCGCTGAAAGTATCCTGCCGTGTAATAACCGGTGAAGCGTTCGTGCCATCACTTCAGGCGAGGTTGTATCACGCGCGTCGCCAGGCAGGGCTTCGTTCAGTTCCGGTTCCCAGCGATCGAGACGGGTAAACGGGTCGCCCGTTCGACGCAGAAACGCGGTTAATGCCTGCGGCCCGCCAATAGCGGAGAGCAGCAGATTAGCAGCCGTATTGTCGCTCATCGTAATAGCTGCCTGACATAATCCGGCCACGGTCATCCCCCCGGCAAGATGTTTTTCAGTCACAGGTGAGTACTCGACCAGATCGCGCTCGCGAAAATGAATACGACGCCCGGGCTGCTCCTCGCCAGCGTCAACACGTGATAATACCGCGCCGCACAGCAGAACTTTAAAGGTACTCATCATCGGGAAGCGCTCTTGAGGACGATAGCTTTCCAGGATCTGTCCGCTGGCAAGATCCAACTCCGCATAGCCCACTCGCGCACCAAGCTGCGCTTCAGCTTCTTTCACTTTATTCAGGGTTGCCTGATGGGCCAGCGCAGGAAGACTGAGTGCAACAAGCAGGAAAATAAGGGACTGACGAATAGGGCGCATATCAATAGATCTTCCTGAGGTTAATTTTGTGATAGCAGGCAAGCCTGCCAAAGAGAGTAGATTACTGATCTCATAAGTTTTTTTCATTAAAATATTGCCAGGCGTTAAGCGGAGATCCTGACAGGCGCACGCTTTTCTGCTGCGCTTTAAGCAGGCCCAGCACCCTGCAATTCTTCAACGTCAAACCTCACGCCTGCTAATAGCGATAAAGCCCTCAGTACCTTTTCACATTTCACTCCCTTTCGTGAGCCTCATCTCAAAACCGATGATTAGCGATTATGCCCCCTTGTTTATTATTTCAGATGGCGCCTATGATAAACAACTTCACAACATATCGTGAACATGAAAAGTACATCACAACCTAATTTGAAGGGCTTTCCCCATGTCGGAACTGAAATTTGCTACGCGTCTGAATTCCTTTGCCTCAGGGGCACACCGCTACTGGCCTGACTTGCAGGGCAAACCATCAGTACTTCAGATGATTGCCCGCGCGGGTAAAGTTAAAGGTCTGACGCACCTGGATCTGAACTATCCACAACACATGACCAGCGACATTGCCACGATGCGTCAGGCGATCGCTGATGCTGGTCTTGCCGTCAACGGTATGCAGATGCGTTGGGATGCCCCGCAGTTCAAAATTGGCGCTTACACTAACCCGGACCCGAAGATCCGCCGGGAAGCGATTGAGCTGACCAAGCGCGGAATTGACGCCGGTCGTGAGTTTGGTTCATCGCTGATGACGCTGTGGATGGGGCAGGATGGCTTCGATTACTGCTTCCAGGCCGACTATAAAAAAATGTGGGAAGACGCGGTCAGCGCCGTACGCGAAGTGGCCGAATATGCGCCCGATGTGGACGTCAGCATCGAATACAAACCAAATGAACCGCGCGCCTACAGTATTTTCCCGAACGCGCCCACCTGCCTGTTAGCAGTGGAAGAAGCGGGTTGCCCGAACCTGGGCATTACGCTCGATTTTGCCCATGTGCTTTTCGCTAATGAAATCCCTGCTTATGCCGCCGCCATGGTCGCCCGTCGCTCTCGTCTGTTAGGCCTGGATCTGAATGATGGCTGGGGCAAGCGCGACGACGGCCTGATGGCTGGCTCGGTGAATCCGCGCGCCACGCTGGAATTCCTCTGGCAGATGCAGCGTGACGGCTATAAAGGCGCCTACTACTTCGACACCTTCCCGGATGCCAGCGGCCTCGACCCAATCCGCGAAGCTGAAGCCAATATCGAAACCGTCACGCGTCTGTTGAAGCTGTGCGACAAACTGCACGACAACGCAGCGTTGTCAGACGCGATTAGCCGTCAGGATGCCGTGGCATCCCAGCTGATCGTGAACGACATTATGCTGGCCAGATAACAATAAAACCCCGCTGACGTCCCTGACGCGAAGCGCTTTAAAGGTTATATAACATGAAAAAACTCTTACTCTCTGCACTCTTATCTTCACTGCTAACGACCACCGTTTATGCCGCTGAACTGGCTCCGCTGAAATCGGATACCGAGCCGGATCGCACCGACTGGACCCAGCTCGAAAGTAAATACGGCCCAATGCCGGCTGCCAATCCCAAACTGAGAATTGGTGGCGTGTCGAAGACGCTGACCAATGAATACTGGCGCTCGCTTGGCAAGGGATATCAGAACGTTGCCGCCAAAAAAGGCTTTAACGTCTCCTATCTGGCTGCGGCGAATGAGGACGATCAGTTAGGCCAGCTGTCAATTGCCGAAACCATGATTGCCCAGGGCTTTGATGGCCTGCTGGTTTCCCCACAAACCGATATCAACCTGGAGCCGGCGCTGGAAACCGCCAACAGCAAAAACATCCCGGTGGTTAACGTTAACGATGCCGTGATGCCCAACGTACAGTATTACGTCGGCAACGTGCAGAAAGATAACGGTGTGCGCGTAGCGGAATGGTTTATTACCCACCATCCGAAGGGCGGAAAAGTCGCCGTCATCGAAGGTCAGCCTGGCGTGTACGCCGCAGGCCAGCGTACGGCCGGCTTCAAAGAAACGCTTCAGGCAAACGGCAAATTCAATATCGTCGCCAGCGTTCCCGCTAACTGGAGCCGTGAGAAGGCTTTTAATGATGCTTCCACTATTCTGCAACAGCATCCCGACCTGATTGGCTTCTATGCCAACAACGATACGATGGCGCTCGGCGTGGTAGAGGCCGTTCGCTCACAGAACAAATCTGAGCAGACAGCCGTATTCGGTACGGATGGCATTTCGGATGCGTATGCCTCTATCAAACGCGGCGAACTGACCGGCACGGTAGACAGCTTTCCTGTGCTGACTGGCGAAGTGGCCATGGAAGTGATGCTGCGTCTGATCGACGGACAGAAACTTTCACGCGTCATTTCAACCCCACAGGCGCTGATCACCAAAGAGAACGCTGACGCTTTCTCAACCAAAGATGAAGCTAAGCTGCGTCAGCTGCTGGTCCAACAATAAGTCAGGTGGAGAGCGTATGGAACAGTATCGCCTAATGATGCGCGGCATCAATAAGACCTACGGCAGCGCCGTCGCTTTACAGGATGTGGATTTTTTTGTGAAGCCCGGCGAGGTTCATGCCCTGATTGGTGAAAATGGCGCCGGTAAATCGACCCTGCTCAATATCCTGTCCGGCGTCCGTGGTGCCGACAACGGTGAGATCAGCGTTAATGGCCAGCAGGTGCAGATGAAGAATCCGCTCAGTGCCCGCCATGCCGGCATTGCGATGATTCATCAGGAGTTACAGCACGTTCCGGAGCTCTCCGTTGCCCAGAATATGTTTCTTGGGCGCCCGCTGACCAAAGCAAAAGGGTGCTGGGTGGATAAACAAGGGCAGGTCGAGCGGGCAAAGCTGATCCTTAAGCAGCTCGATCCCACTATCGATCCCAATGAGCCGATCAAAAACCTGAAGGTTTCCCAGCAGCAGATTGTTGAGATTGCCCGCGCCATGCTGGATGACGCCAAAATTATCGCCATGGATGAACCGACCTCCAGCCTGACGCCGACGGAATTTGATCGCCTGGCCGAGCTGATTGCGGATCTGAAATCGATGGGCGTTTCGCTAATCTACGTTTCGCACAAAATGAATGAGATTTTCAGGGTGTGCGATCGCGCCACCATCATGCGTGATGGCCGGCAGGTTGGCGTGGTCAATATCGCAGATGAGGACGAAGAGAGCATTGTCGCCAAAATGGTGGGCAGGAAAATCGAGAAACTGGAGCACAACGCTTATGTCACTGACCGCGAAGTGCTACGGGTGGAAAACCTCGCGCGCGGCAGCCACGTCCTGCCAGCCAGCTTTACCGTACGGGCAGGGGAAGTGCTTGGCATTGCGGGCCTGGTTGGCGCAGGCCGTACGGAGTTGCTGAAACTTATCGCCGGCATCGATAAACGCAGCGGCGGTACGGTACAGGTAAACGGCAGTGCGGTACCCAATCACAATGTCAGTGCGGCCATTCGCGCAGGCATTGGTCTGGTGCCGGAAGATCGTAAGAAAGAGGGCATCATTAAAGAGCGCGCAGTGAAGCTGAATATGGCTCTGCCGTCAATGCGCAACTTTACGCTGGGCGGGTTAATCAAAAAGGAAAAGCTCAACCGCGTGGCGCACGAAGTGATGAGCGAACTTAACCTTCGCCCGCTCGATATTGAAAAGACCATCGGCACCCTCAGCGGCGGTAACCAGCAGAAGGTGATTATCGGCCGCTGGGTCGCCGCAGATGCTCAGGTATTTCTGTTTGATGAACCCACCAGGGGCATCGATATCGGCGCCAAGTCTGAGATTTATAACCTGATAGAAAAGTTAGCCAGGGCAGGCAAAGCCATAGTGGTTGTTTCCTCCGAAATGACCGAGATCATGCGCATCTCTGACCGCGTTCTGGTGATGAGAGAGGGCAAGATCACTAAAGAGCTCACCGGCAGTGCCATCACTGAAGAGAACATTGCCCGTTATGCGATTAAAGATTTAGAGACCGCTTAACGCTTTCACCTGTTATTTATTTAAAGGCCATAACCATGACGACACAAACTACTGCCCGGCCGGTCTCCCATACCCCGGCGATGTTTAAATTTAATTTACGCGATGCCGGTACGCTGATTGGCTTGCTGATTATCGTTGTAACGTTCTCATTTTTGTCGCCGGTATTTTTTACCGTGCCCAATATGCTGAATATTTTGCAGCAGTCCTCTATTAATGCCTTAATTGCGCTTGGCATGACGCTGGTTATTATCTCGGGCGGTATCGATTTGTCAGTCGGCCCAACGGCGGCGCTGTCGGCGGTGCTGGGCGCTACGCTGATGGTGTCGGGCGTGCCTGTGCCGCTGGCCGTGCTGGCGACGCTCGGCATCGGCGCAATGTGCGGCGTTTTCAGCGGCTCCCTGATTGCTTATGCCGGACTGCAACCCTTCATCGTGACGCTCGGCGGGCTCTCGCTGTTCCGCGCTCTTGCGCTGATCTATACCGGCGGTAGTCCTGTTTTCGGCATCCCGATGGAGTTTCGCAGCCTTATCAACAGCACGGTGTTCGGCATTCCTACCCCGATAATCATTGTCGCTGTCATCGCGCTGGTACTCTGGACGGTAATGAATAAAACTCCGCTCGGAGAATATATTCTGGCGATTGGCGGCAATGAAGAAGCGGCGCGGGTAGCAGGCGTCCCGGTTAAACGAACCAAAGTAACGGTCTATGTTATCTCCGGTGCCTTAGCCTCGTTAGCCTCGCTGATCCTGATTGGCCGTCTTGGCGCGGCGGAACCGACGATTGGTAATCTCTGGGAGCTGGATGCGATCGCGGCAGCGGCTATCGGCGGCGCTTCGCTGATGGGCGGTAAGGGCAGCATATTCGGTACGCTAATTGGGGTGATTATCCTGGGCGCGTTACGTAATGGTTTGACGCTTATGAATATTCAGGCGTTTTACCAATTGCTCGCTACTGGCCTTATTATTATCATTGCCATGTTGATTGACAGAGCGACCCGAGGCAAGTAATGAAGCAAGATCCGCGAGCCATTGGTGCTCAAATCCGCATGCGTTTGCCCCAGCTAACGCCGTTAGAACGCCGCGTCATTGAAGCCGTGACGGCCAGAGACGACATCACTGAGCAAACGTCATTAAAAGAGATTGCGCAGGAGAATAATGTCTCTGAAGCGATGATTGTGAAAATCACCAAGAAGCTTAACTTCACGGGGTTCAGAAACTTCAGAAGCAGCCTGGTCTATTACAAGCAGTCCGAAGTAGCGGGGCTGCATGCGGAAATTGAGCCCGATGACTCATCGGAGCAACTGTTGTCAAAAGTGTTCAGAACGTCAATTCAGGCCATCGAAGAAACCCTGTCGATTCTGGACGTTTCTGAATTCAACCGGGCAGCTGACATTATGTATAAAGCGCGCCACATCGATCTCTATGCCGTGGGCGGCTCCGCAACGGTCGCCCGCGACCTGTCGCATAAGCTGCTGAAAATCGGTATCAAATCGACGACCTACGATGATGCGCACATCATGCTGATGTCGGCGGCGGTACTTTCTGACGATGACGTTGTCATCGCCATCAGTCACTCGGGCACCACGCGTGCGGTTAACGACCCCGTCAAACTGGCGGTGCGCAACGGTGCCAAAGTTATCGCAATTACTAATTACGCCGAGTCGCCGATTGCGTGCAACGCGCATGTCGTGCTCAATTCAACATCTCAGGGATCGCATCTGTTAGGGGAAAACGCCGCGTCACGCATTGCCCAGCTCAATATTCTGGACGCACTGTTTGTGGCCATCGCCAAGAAAGATCTGAAGCGAGCGGAGAAAAACCTGATGAAAACGCAGCATGCGGTTCAGGACCTTAGGGAATTCTAGCCATGAGCAAGATC
This sequence comes from Pantoea sp. FN060301, assembly GCA_050410775.1. Taxonomy (GTDB): domain Bacteria; phylum Pseudomonadota; class Gammaproteobacteria; order Enterobacterales; family Enterobacteriaceae; genus Erwinia. Next base: position 1,989,159 of record CP191229.1, on the reverse strand, counting down.
GCAGTAACCGGCAGCCTGCATTACGATATTATGCTGGATGCCCACCATCGCCCGGAAAAAGGCGAAACGGTAATGGGCTCAGCGTGCAGTTATAAATTTGGTGGCAAGGGCGGCAACCAGGCGGTTGCGGCGGCCTCAGCCGGTGCCAGCGTGCTCTTTGCCGGCGCCGTCGGCGCTGACGAGCAGGGGAAATTTCTGCTCAACCAACTTCAGCGTGCCGGGGTGAATACGGATGCCGTTGAGGTTATTGCAGAGATCCCCTCCGGCATGAGCGTCGCCATTACTGATGCGGAGGGGGATTACGGCGCGGTAGTGGTATCCAATGCCAATCAGCATATTTCGCTGGAGACCTTTTCTCAGGAAAGCTTCTGGCGTGACGTCAGGCTGCTGATTTTACAGAATGAAGTCCCCGACAGGATCAATCAGCAGGCGGCGGCAGCGGCAAAGCAGCGCGGGATTCAGGTTTGCATCAATGCCGCGCCAGCACGGCTTCTGAGCCCTGAGCTTCAGGCGAATATCGATCTGCTGATCGTGAATGCCATTGAGGCGCGTGACATGAGTGACGTGCCGGTCAACGACTTAGCCTCCGCGAAAAAAGCGGCCGAAACCCTGGCGCAACAGTTCCCGCAGGTTGTGGTGACCGCCGGTGAACATGGTGTGGCGTATTGTGAAACGGGCAAAGTAAGCCAGAGTATTGCGGCGAAAAAGATTGAGCTGATCAGCACGCATGGGGCTGGCGATTGCTTCACGGGCGTACTTTGTACCGCGCTAAGCAAGGGCCAGACGCTGGCTGAAGCCGTCAGTATCGCTAACGACGCCGCAGCGGAGCATGTTTCCAGAAAGCCCGGCTAATCCCTGGTTTTAAGCTTAACAAAGCGGCCGCAACGGTGAATGTTGCGGCCGCTTTTTCTTGCGGTAAAGCCGGCTGGCGGTAATGAAAAAAGACGACCGGGGCAGGAGAAAGGGTCAGAAGGAGCAGGGCAGACACTTATCAAGCAGAGGCAGTAACATCCATATGGCGAAAAACAGCCTCAGGGAAAAATACTTTTTAAGCCGGGATCTGAAAGGCTGGGTTTCCCCAGCCTTATCCTGTCAACGCGCCATCCAGATGCTGAACGGCTCTACTCCGGTAAAATCAAATAACAGCAACGCCACCCGTAACGGCAATATTGGCACCGGAAATATAACTGGCTTCATCGCTGGCGAGCATAACGTATGCCGCGGCTAATTCAGCAGGCTGACCGGCGCGCTGCATCGGGACGACGCTGCCAAAGTCTTCTACCTGGTCTGCGGGCATGGTCGAAGGGATAAGCGGGGTCCAGATGGGGCCTGGCGCGACAGAGTTCGAACGAATGCCTTTCTCAGCAAGCAGCGCCGCAAGGCTGCCGGAGAAATTGATGATGGCCGCTTTGGTCGCAGAATAGGCGATAAGCTTCGGTTTAGGGCTGTCAGCATTGACCGACGCCGTACTGATTATTGAGCCGCCCGCAGGCATATGAGGCACGGCCGCTTTACAGATACGGAACATGGCATAAATGTTTGTTTTCATGGTCCGGTCAAACTCGTCATCGCCGATCTCATCCAGAGAATCGCGCGACATCTGGTAGGCCGCATTATTTACCACGATATTGATCTCACCAAAAGCCTCAACGGCCTGCTGCACAATAGCGTTACAGTGTGCCGCTTCCGTGATATCGCCGGGAACCAGCACCGCTTTTCGCCCGGCCTCTTCAACCAGACGCGCGGTCTCTTTTGCATCTTCATGTTCATCAAGATAAGAGATGAGGATATCCGCGCCTTCCCGGGCATAGGCGATGGCGACCGCACGGCCAATGCCCGAGTCCCCGCCGGTAATAATCGCTTTTTTGCCGGTCAGGCGTCCCGAGCCTTTATAGCTTTCTTCGCCATGATCGGGCAGCGGCTGCATATCACGGGTGCTGCCGGGCCATTGTTGTTGCTGAGCAGGAATGGAAGGTTGCGTGCGGGATGAATTCGACATGTAGGCTCCTGTATCAAGTTTCTTATCACTCAGCGCCAGTACCAGATCACCCGGCATGACTTGAACTTAATTGAGGATAAACAGTGGGTTGAAATGATGAATTTGACTTATCAGGCCTTAAGTGTAGTACAAAATTCCGGGGGTATCTGGGTTCCGCGGCTCTGCCGGGCGCCGGGAGATTTTCTCCGGCAGGCTCAAAAAACGCTGACTATGCTGAAAGGGAACGATTTATCCGCACCGGAGGAACAATGTCAAACAATCAGGATTTAATGCCTTACCATCTTTTCTATATCCAGGATCGCTTACTGGTGCAGAATATTGATGGCCACCTCGTGGATATTGGTGGCGCTACTGAGCAGGCGGGTCGCTATCAATGGGAGCTTGATGGTAATGAAGAGCAGGGCGACAGTGATTCCGTTGAGGCGATGCTGCGCGACGTGGAACAACATCTCAGTTTTCTGTTTCTGGACGGGCAGTTTACCAGCCTGGAAGATCTCAGTGAGCGCTACGCCGGGGAGCTGGAAAGCGCGCCTTCCCGTCAGATTGCTCTGCACGAACTGAGTGAACGCGATCAAAAGGACGTGCGATAAGCGTTAAGGCTTACTCGCTGCCGGCACCTGAATTTACGGAGGCCGGCAGTGAGATTTTTCAGCAACCCGGAAATTCTGCCGGGCTCAAGATCAACGCCTTATCAGCGGTAAAAGAGCAGGGCAGCGAAGGGTGTTTTCGTCGTCTTCAACAAGAGCTATTATCCAGCGTTTCCCTTCAAATCCGTGAGCCTTCATCAAGCCGCCGGGCAATCTTTCTTAAAATATTATGAGGGCCGGGCAGTACGGTCATCCCATCTTTAAGGTCAATATAGATTCGCTGAGTTTTAGACTTCTTATAGTGAGCGACCTGAAGCGTGTAATAGCCTTGTGGTATTTCGTGGTAGTTGCAACGCTGAAGCAACACTTTTAATGAAAGCGGCTGTTCCTGACGTGCCACATGCAGTTGTGAGATACACGTCAGCCAGAAATTGATCCCCAGCCCACACGCCAGGCCAATAAAACCGGCATAAATATTCCCATGCTTAAAAAGCGGAAGAATCCAGGCGACTACCGCAGAGAAAGCCAGCAGAAAAATAAGAAAGAAAATCAGGCGAGTGCTGTCACGATGCCATTGTTGCAAAAGGCTCAGTCGGTGGAGGGTATAACGAATATTCACAGGATACGTTTCTTTTTCAGGACGAGTAAAGATTATGGCCGGGCCTCTGATTGACTCAGGTTAAACCAATTATGAAATTATCCGAGCCTATTTCTTAGCAGGCAGAAATTGTCGGGTATAGATGGGCAAGCAAATGTGCCGTAATCATTTACGGATATGATCCGGCAATAACGTTCACTTTATCCAGGGACATAATCAGCCAGCTTGAATGCCGCAGCAATGAAGATGATGAGCAAACGAGTAGCACCAGATAACCAGAATCCACCTAAGCTAACCTCGGTGCGCATAATGTATATTATGTTAAATTGGATAAATACCTTCATCTGTCATCGAATCAAATGCTTACCCGGCAACTTCCCTACTTCCTTCACGATGAACCCAGACATCCATCGCCCCAGGTTCGCAGTTCAAACCCCGCTTTCCGCTTCAGTAATATGTCGCCTGATGATTTGAAAACATCATCACTGCACCCTCGCGGTAGTTTTCATCCTCCGCCGTAACGATTGAACAAAGTCTGGCGTTACCGTCGGTTTGATAGCTGCAGCTCTGCTTTAACCAGGTTGTGTTTTCCCCGGTTTTTAACGATGACTGGAAATCAAGGAACTGCGGATTTCCTGCGTGATAAGAGAGAATACTATCCGTATGATTTTCATAATCGCGAACCCGTACCGGAAACTGACCATAGCGATATTCATAGCGCGTGATGACCTTACCGGTATCCTGACGGGTAACTGTCTCTAAAAGCCCCTGGGGGTTGTAGCTTAAACGGTATTTACCGCTCTCATTTTCCAGCTCCGTGAGCTGACAAGCCTGATTGACCTTACCCGCGATATACTGACCTTTATGAGAGATTATCCCGCCATCCTTATTTTCGAGATGAAATTCGGTGCCGTTAATTTTATTAACCATATTCACCCGGGTGAAACAACCAGTCCGGTCATACCAGACATCGGTCATCGCCTGTAGCTCCCCTGCACTGTTTCTGATCCATTGCAAACTATGTTTTACGTGGCCAACACTCGGATCGTGATTAAATAATAGCGCGGCATTCAGCACGGCGGGTTTAAACTGAATGGGCGAAGCGGCATCCACAGGTGTCGCCATAAACAATGCGGGTAAAAAGAAAAATCCTGTTTTCATATTCATACCTTAAACATCACTATCTGAAATTGAGTGATTTACTGATGATAAAACTCAGGTGAAAAAATGTGCAGAGCTCTCGCCTTTCCTGGCGCGATACTCTCTGGCTTAGCAGCGCCCTGATTATGTCAGTAAGCGCCCCCTGACCACAAACAGGAATTTCCATCCAGAGTAAGGGAAGTCTTGCCGCTAAAATGGCTGACGTGATGAATCCAAAAAGTACCAGGTAAAAAGGTTTTTACCCCATCCGGGGAAGCCATGCCCTCCCCTTTACAAAGTTATGCCCTGCAACTTTCCATCGTTTGTAACGTGCAACGTCTCTCATCATCGGCATAAACCGCTCAAACTTTTAGCGCCTCTGCCGATACCAGTTACAGGACAAACCTGAACCGGTTCGTCATTTTATTTTGATTACATCAGGCAAGTTAAAACAGAGGTCCCCGCATCCGCTCCTCAATGCGTTAAGAGATACGTTTCACCACGCGCTGGTGAATGATGGAGTATCCCGCTGGGAAAAATATGGCCCAAATGGCCATACAGGATTTTTTTGCCATGGTGGTGACGCGCTTTGCCCGCCGGCAACTGAATCATCGAGATAAAGATAACTTCCTGGGGTTAGATATGTTTGGTGTAAAAAAATCGGGTCTTTCTCTGCCTTTATCCAGAGGCAGCAGCATCGTGAAGGATATCGGTGCGATTAAGCAACACGTGGCGTGGATCGAATTCCTGCCCGATGGGGAAATACTCAGCGCCAATCAGCAGTTCCTGGAGCTTAGCGGCTACTCTCTGGGAGAAATCCAGGGGAAGCACCACCGGATTTTTTGTCATCCGGACTACTGCCGCTCAACGGATTACACTACGTTCTGGCAAACGCTGGCGGCGGGCGAATCGATAACGGGCATATTTGAGCGCTTCAGCAAAGCGCATCAGCGTTTCTATCTCAGCGCGACCTATTTTCCCGTCAGCGATGACAAAGGCAACGTTTATAAAGTCATTAAAGTTGCTTCCGATATCACCGCACGCCATAAAGAGCTGGAGCATAAGGAAGCGGTGATTACCGCACTCGATCGCTCCATGGCGGTGATTGAGTTTACGACTGACGGCAAAATCATTACGGCCAACAGCAACTTCCTCACCCATATGGGCTATACGCTGGATGACCTTGCGGGTCAGCATCACCGTATTTTTTGCTATGACAGTTTTTACCGGGAAAACCCCGACTTCTGGAAAAAGATTGGCAAAGGCCAGCACTTCGTGGGCCGCTTCGAGCGTAAAACCGCCAGCGGCGAGCGCATCTGGCTTGAGGCCAGTTACAATCCCGTATATGACGCCGACGGCAAAGTATGTAAAGTGATCAAGATCGCCTCAGACATTACTAGCCGGGTTGAGGCGGCAAAACGCGTGGCGGATATTGCTGTCACCACCTCGGAACAGACCTCGCAAATTACCCATAATGCGAACGAAGTCCTGGAAGATACGGTACGCAATTCCGGACTGGTTGCTGATAAGGTGAATGCGGCTACGGCAATTGGCGAAAAGCTGAATGCATCCGCCAAAAACATCCGCGATGTTGTTGATAGCATCAACCTTATCGCCTCTCAAACCAACATTCTGGCGCTGAACGCCGCAATAGAATCGGCCCGCGCTGGCGAAGCTGGCCGGGGGTTTAGCGTGGTTGCGGCTGAAGTTCGCCGCCTTGCCGCTTCAACCGCCAGCGCCACCCAGAAGATCACTTCCGTGGTGGAATTGAACACGCAGCTGATCCAGCAGATGCATCAGCAGCTGGATACGGTGAAAGAGTTTATGGTTACCGAGCAGGACAAGATCAGCGAACTGTCGCGTAGCCTGCGGGAGATCAATAGCGGCGTACATGAGTTTGTAAACGTTATTCACCGGCTGGATGTTTAATTCCGAACGTAGGGGGAGCAGTGCGGCTCCCCTGCACCTTTGCATTTTCAGACCGGCATTCCCATAATGTTGAGCCTGCTCTGCTGGGAAGGGGTGCTGAAAATGGTATCCCGGATATATCGCATACCCTGCTTCTCATAAAACCTGCGGCCGCCTGCATTCTGTTCCAGCACTTCCAGCCAGAGATATTTCATTCCCCTGGCTCTGGCAAGCTGGAGCGCGTTCTCAAACATGAGCTTGCCGTAATGTTGAGCACACTTCACTTAATGCTAATTCAGTCAAAATTGACGCAAAAACAAACGGATCGCGCTACGTAAAATCTGTAAAGCTGGCGGCACCGTAGTCCTGCATTTTTCACGTAGCGGCGTTAATTTTTGCTGCATTTTCAAGCAGATTACGGTGGCATCTGGCCCGTAAGCGCTATTCCCGTCGGGCGCGCTTCGCGCAGGAAGGCAGAAATGCCCCGATCACCTCAGTAACTTGCTGGGACGGTCGGTCTGCTGCAATGGCATCTGTTGTAAATTTCGTCAGAAAATCTCACAGCGCCACATTATCAGCCCCGGACACGTCCGGCAGGGACAATCATTTACAGCGGTGGCAAAGAAAACGGGCATATCGCGCGCCACGTCTTTTCGTCTGAAGCGAAAATCAAAAGCAATTCATTTTATTGATTTAAATCAATAAAATTTCAGGTGGTATTTCCTCTATAAAGAAACTAAAGGTGATAATCATCCCCTTTAATCACGAAAAGGAGTTCATTTAATGGCTATACCTGTGTATTTATGGTTGAAGGACGATGGTGGGAATCCCGTCAAAGGCTCTGTTGATGTGCAACAACGTGAGGGAAGCATAGAGATAACCGCACTGGCTCACTGCGTGTCGCTCCCTACAGATAATCTGTCCGGTAAGATAACGGCAACTTGCGAACATGCGCCCTTTATCCTCACCAAAGCGTTGGACTTTTCCAGTCCATACCTTTATGAATTCGTTATCTCTGGGAAGGTTTTAAAGTCTGCCGAACTTAAATTCTATCGCATTAATTATGCTGGGCAGGAAGAAGAATATTTTAACGTATTTCTTGAGAATGCCCGCATTACCTGTGTCGTACCATTTATGGAAGATGTTAAAGACCCGGACTACGAACGTCGCGATCACCTTGAAGTGATGGAAGTGACGTATGAAAAAATCACGTGGAAATATCTGGACGGCAATATTATTCACTCTGATTCCAGGAAAGAGCGCAGCGCGGCATAGGAGAACAACACATGGCATGGATATACCACCAAAGTACCGGCGAATTGTGGCATAACGGTAAGTTAATGGGTAAAGGTTATTCAGGGAATCTGACCAATAAAAATAACCCGGATCGGCAACATGTTAAAGGTATGGGGCCAATTCCTCGTGGCACCTGGCATATTGGCGGGCATACTAGTTCAAAGGGGCCATTTACCATAAATTTAACGCAAACATCTGGCGAAAGTTATGGCCGTTCTTTGTTTCGTATCCACGGGGAGCGGAAGCCGCCGAAAGTACCTGGATTCGCCTCTGAGGGCTGCATAATTCTTGGGCCAGTTGTTCGCACAAAAATCATCCAATCAACAGATAAGACGCTGGAGGTTGTAAGATGATTTGGCGAACCATCTTGCTGGCCGCCTGCATTATCTCGTCCTCCTGCATGGCATCTTCAAAACAATGGAAAGTTTATATTCAACTGATAGAACAGGCAGACAACAAAACGCTCCATGCATTTTCGGGAAAAATTGACATTATTGGTGATACCCTCGACGCAGAGTACACTGAGGAGCTAACGACAGCTCTTAGCATGGCGCTGATTAAAGACCCAGTATCTGTAATTAACGCAACCAAATCGCTCGACAAGAGTCCCGACCCCTTAAAGCAGCGGTTCGGCGCATCAATGGTATGCGGTATACCTTTAATCACACATGCAAATCAGAGGAAGATTGAGGAATATTTCGCGAAGGCAGAACCAGTATTGGAGAAGGCTGGAACTCCTGCCGCAGAATGTCTAAGCAATATGCGTGACACGATTGACGAGATCAGACAAGAAGCAGCACAAAACCCAGCGAAGTAATCCTCAGAAAAGACCTGGCAGTTGCCAGGTTTTCGGTAGAAGTACTGCCGGCAGCAAAAGTCTTTTCAGAAGATCTCTGGCTGGTCAGTCATGCGGATTTATCCGCTTCGACGCGCGTCAGGGCCTTCAGCGAATTTTTGCTGGAAATCCTTTCCGATGCCGGACTCACCTGAGCAGGGAAAATACGTTATCAAGAGAGCAGATACTAAATAAAAAAGGCTGGTCAGTGACCAGCCTTTCTCTTTGCGTATTCAATTATCGCAACAGTTTATAAAAGAATCCGCTTAGTAAACCTGCGTTACAGCGCCATATCGTGCTGGGGCTCTGCCGCTTTCTGCGCCTGCGGTTGTGCCGATGGTGCTTCTGCGGTTTTGCCCGTCATATCAATCACAGGGGGTTTAGTCAGCTGCAGCGTGGCGGCAGTGTCATCCCAGACTTTCTGGGCCAGCTCAGCATCGTCATTCAGCTTCTTGCCGTAGCTCGGGACGAAGTGATGGATCTTTTCCTGCCATTCCGCAGACTTAAACTGTTCCGGGAACAGCTCTTTGACCACATTCAGCGCAATCGGCGCCGCGGTTGATGCACCCGGCGAAGCGCCCAGCAATGCCGCAACGGTTTTATGCTGATCGGTCACAATTTCGGTTCCCAGCTTCAGGACGCCGCCCTTCTCCGGGTCTTTCTTGATAATCTGCACGCGCTGACCGGCCTGGATCAGCTTCCAGTCTTCCGCCTTCGCGTCTGGATAGTACTCTCTGAGTGAGGCTAAACGATCTTCATCATCCAGCATTACCTGACCAATCAGATATTTAACCAGATCGAAATTATCAATGCCGACATCCATCATCGGCCCCACGTTATTAAAGGTGGTGGAGCTTAACAGATCAAACAGCGAACCGTTCTTCAGGAATTTGGTAGAGAAAGTCGCGAAAGGTCCAAAGAGAATGACCTGCTTGCCGTCCAGATAACGGGAATCCAGATGCGGAACAGACATCGGCGGCGCACCGACCGAAGCCTGACCATACACTTTTTCCCTGTGAAGTTTGGCCAGCGCCGGGTTTTCCGTCACCAGGAAAGAACCGCCGACCGGGAAGCCCGCATAGTTATCCGCTTCAGGAATACCGGTCTCCTGCAACAGCTTTAACGCGCCGCCGCCCGCGCCGATAAAGACATATTTGGCATCAACCGCGCGCATCTCGCCGCTTTTGGCATCCTTAATGCTGACATGCCAGGAGTTATCGCTGTTACGTTCAAAACCGGTCACTTCAGACGAGGTTTCCAGCGTGAAGTTATCGTTCTTTTTCAGGCTGCCAATCAGCTGACGCGTGATCTCACCATAGTTAACGTCAGTGCCGACCGGCGTCCAGGTAGCGGCGACTTTCTGCTGCGGATCGCGGCCTTCCATAATCAGCGGCGACCACTGCGCAATCTGCTTATGATCGGTAGAGAATTTCATGCCCTGGAACAGGACGGTCTTTTGCAGAGCCTGATAACGGCGGTTCAGATAATCGATATTCTTATCGCCCCAGACAAAGCTCATATGCGCCGTGGAGTTAATGAAAGAGTGTGGGTTATTCAGCACGCCACGCTTAACCTGCTCCGTCCAGAACTGACGGGAGATCATAAAGGCTTCATTAATTTCCAGCGCCTTGGTCACGTTGATTGAACCGTCTTCACGCTCTGGCGTGTAGTTCAGTTCCATGTTCGCTGAGTGACCGGTACCCGCATTGTTCCAGCCATTGGAGGATTCCAGTGCGACACCGTCGAGACGCTCAACCATGATCTGTTTCCAGTCAGGTTGAAGTTCTTCAAGAAATGTCCCTAATGAGGCGCTCATAATGCCGCCGCCAATCAGCAGGACATCGGTTTTCTCAGGGGCGGTTTCAGCGTGGGTAGCGGAAGTCACTAACAGAGCCAAAAGGGAAAGTGAAGGCAGTACTTTTGTTGATTTAATCATGCTTAATCTTCAATCTGTTGCGGTGATGGTTAAGAAAAGTCTGATGATTTTAAAATATTGTTACCGAATAGTTGATTTGTTTTTAGTTTTTTAATTAAAAAAACAGAACCACAGATGACTTTAGTTACAAAACAGGCCGATCTTTGCGCATATGCCTTTCAGACAAGGACCGTCCTGCTAACAAGCGCCCCATAACTGTACTGCCCGGGCTATTGAGCGTATGTTTCACTTGTTATAATCACCGCTCCCCTTCCTTTGAAGCAGCCTAATGAACCCAGCAACACAGTCCAGGATTGCGCATAAGCGCCCAATGAAACTCAGCACGCTTGCGACATTAATGATGGTCGCGGTCATAGCGACGGTGCTGCTTAGCGTTCATCTTCTCTACTTCATTCAGATCGATAATTTCACGCATGCTCACGTCAGGGATAAGGCGCTGGCCGTTGCGCGCACCCTGGCAGAAGATCCTGAGGTTCAGCGTAGTCTCGCCCTGCCCGCCAGTGAGGCGCTTATCCCGCCCATCGCCCTCGCGGTGCAAAAGCGTAACAACTTACTGTTCGTCACGGTTACCGATATGAAAGGCATCCGTTATTCCCATCCAAACAGCAGCCTGATAAATAAACGTTTTCAGGGCGATGACCTGTTACCCGCGCTGTCAGGTCATGAAAATATTGCCTATAACCGGGGAACGCTGGTTAAAGCATTGCGCGTATTTACCCCCGTATTCAACGCACAACATCAGCAGATTGGCGTGGTGGCGATTGGTATTTCACTGAGCGATGTCACGGCGCAGATCCATAAAAGTCGCTGGAATGTTTTCTGGACCATTCTGCTGGGCGGTTCGGTAGGCGTGCTGGGCGTACTGATTCTGGTGCGGCGCCTGAAAAGGATGCTGCTTGGTCTGGAACCGCATGAGATTTCCACTCTTTTTGAGCAGCGCCAGGCCATCCTGAATTCCATCAAAGAGGGGGTTATCGCCGTGGATGCCGGCGCGCGCGTCACGCTTATCAATCAGGCCGCGCAGCAGCTGCTGCATCAAAGCGCGATTGAAGCGCCCCTCAGCGGCGATCGCATCCCTGAGGATTCGCTGATGCTGAGCCATCTGCGGGAAGCGCTGCATGATGGTAAAGCCCGGCACGATGAAGAACTCAACGTGCGGGAACGTATTATGATCAGTAATACAGTACCGGTTCGCAGCCGGGGGCGCGTTATAGGCGCAGTGTGTACCTTCCGTGATAAGACCGAAATCAGCCAGCTGATGCAGCGTCTCGACGGCATGGTAAACTATGTTGATGCATTGCGGGAACACTCCCATGAATTTATGAATAAGCTGCATGTGATTCTTGGGCTGCTGCATATGAAAAATTATGCCCAGATGGAAACCTATATTTTAAAAACCGCGAATAATTACCAGACGGAAATTGGCTCTCTGCTACAGAGTATTAAATCGCCGGTTATTGCCGGGTTTTTACTGAGTAAAATTAACCGGGCCTCTGATAAAGGCCACCGTTTACTTCTCAGCGATGACTGCTACCTGCCTGACAGCGGCAGTGAGCAGCAGGTGACGGCGCTGGTTCTGGTGCTGGGAAACCTGATTGAGAATGCGCTGGAAGCGCTGGAGCAGCAGCAGGAAGGTGAGATTCATCTCCTGCTGCATTACCAGAACGGATGGCTCTCTTGTGAAGTCAGTGATGATGGTCCCGGCATTCCGCCTGAACTGGAAATCGCTATCTTTGACAAAGGGTTCTCTTCAAAAGGCAACGATCGCGGTATGGGACTGTTTCTGGTTAAACAGCAGACCGAAACGCTTGGCGGTAATCTCAGCGTTGAATCAGAGCCAGGCGTCTATACCCAGTTCTTTGTACAACTTCCGTGGGTTAAAGGAAATAAAGCGTAATGATGAATGTATTAGTGGTTGATGATGACGCCATGGTTGCGGAACTTAACCGCTGTTATATCGGTCAGATTTCAGGCCTTACCTGCTGTGGTACTGCCTCCTCCCTGCAACAGGCAAAAGATCGGTTACTGCAAACCGACCCGCCGGTTGACCTTATCCTGCTGGATATTTATATGCAGCAGGAGAACGGCCTGGATCTCCTCGCGGAACTGCGTAGTGCTCACCATCATGTAGACGTTATCATTATCTCTTCCGCTGCCGATGCGGCCAGCATCAAAACCTCACTTAATTACGGCGTGGCCGATTATCTGATTAAACCCTTCCAGTTTTCGCGTTTTGAAGAAGCGCTGACCCACTGGCGGCAAAAGCGCTCGCAGATGGATAATCAGCAGTACTATCAGCAGGCGGAACTTGATCGGTTGATTCACGGCAACGCATCAGCCGGCAGTAAACAGAAAAGATTACCCAAAGGATTAACGTCGCAAACCTTACGCACGCTGTGTCAGTGGATTGATGCGCATCCCGACAGCGAATTTTCCACCGATGAATTAGCCAGCGAAGTGAATATCTCGCGCGTATCCTGCCGTAAATATCTTATCTGGCTGGCCGAAATAGATATTCTGTTCACCACCATACAGTATGGCGCCACCGGCAGGCCGGTGTATCGTTACCGTTTACAGGCGGAATATCATTCACTGCTCAAACAGTATTGTTAATGGCCACCTCCCCACGCAAAATGGCTGATAGCGCTCTGCAGGCCGCTTTCCTGCCAGCACCGCTTTCGCTTGCTTGAGTCTGAAGCGAGGTAAAACAGCCACGTCGGCTATCTGTAATGAATATTTGACGCCCTGTAAAGCTTCACTTACCCTGCGTACACTTTTTACCGGCAGAACGACATCCAGAGGAAGGCGTGAAGAACCGCACCTTAGGCAGTATTTTTATTGTTGCAGGCACGACCATTGGTGCCGGCATGCTGGCAATGCCATTAGCCGCAGCGGGTATTGGGCCGGGCATAACGGTGCTGCTGCTGATTGGGCTGTGGGCGCTGATGTGCTACACCGCGCTGCTGATGGTGGAAGTTTATCAGCACGCCCCGGCAAATACCGGGCTGGGAACGCTGACGCGTCGCTATCTTGGCCGGCCGGGCCAGTGGCTGACAGGTTCAGGAATGCTGTTTTTAATGTATGCCTTAACTGCCGCCTATATAAGCGGCGCCGGCGAGCTGCTGGCGGCGAGCCTGAGCCAGTGGTTCTCTTTCACCGTCTCCTCCGGCAGCGGCGTACTCCTGTTTACGCTGGTTGCGGGGGGTATTGTCTCAATTGGTACGCATATCGTGGATATGTTTAACCGCGTACTGTTTTGCGCCAAGATCGTTTTGCTGGTGATGCTGCTGGGGCTGATGCTGCCGCATATCCATCAGACTAACCTGTTGACGCTGCCGCTGGAAAAGGGGCTGGTGCTTTCCGCTATCCCGGTCATCTTCACCTCTTTTGGCTTTCACGGCAGCATACCCAGCATCGTCAGCTACCTGAATGGCGATCTGCGTAAGCTACGCTGGGTGTTTATTACCGGCAGTGCCATTCCGCTGGTGGCTTATATCCTCTGGCAGCTGGCGACGCTTGGCGCTATTGAACAAAATGCCTTCAGCGCCCTTCTCGCCAGCCATGCCGGTCTGAACGGCCTGTTACAGGCGATCCGCGAGATTGTTGCTTCTGCCCATGTTGAGCTGGCGATACATCTGTTTGCCGCGCTGGCGCTGGCGACCTCTTTCCTGGGCGTCTCGCTGGGGCTGTTCGATTATCTGACCGACCTCTGTAAGCGTAACGCCAGCGTGACCGGCCGGATGCAGAGCGGGCTGATGACCTTCCTGCCGCCGCTGCTCTTTGCCCTGTTCTATCCGCAAGGCTTTATATTAGCGCTCGGCTACGCCGGCATAGCCCTGGCGGTACTGGCGCTGATTATTCCGTCACTGCTCGCATGGCGTAGCCGTCAGCAGCACGGTTCAGCCACTTACCGGGTTGCGGGCGGCGCGCCTTTATTACTACTTATCTTTTTTTGCGGTATCGGCGTGATTGCCATTCAACTGCTGATTGTCCTGGGCTTGCTGCCTGAAGTGGGATAAAGATTGCGGCTGAAATTGTCGGAGAGATCGCCGCCGCTGATTTTGATGGAAAACTTACGGCCTGGGCGGGCATGCTCTCCATCGCCAGCAACACTGAACGCATTCCGCAGGAGCTGAAGCGCAAATGGAGGAGCGCCTGCTGCTGGCGCCTGAAAAAACGGAACAGTTAATTATTGCCTCAGATTTTCACCCGCCCGCTTTTTCCAGTCATTGCTGCTCCATGGCTGGGTAGCCAGAAAAAGTTGCACGTTGATGTCTACCTAGCCTAGCCTGGCTTTACTTTACGCCGGAAGACGGGATTTTTGTCAGGGACTGACTGACCGTACGTCCCCTTTGACAACATCAGGAAGGATCCCAGCGCATCTTCTGTATCACTGTCCGGTAACCGTCAACGTCTTCAAACGTTGCCCCTTTGTTATCCCAGTATGGATTAAACGCGGTGACCTGGATAAAACCGGCCTCTTTCATTCGGTCACAGGCTTCCTGCCACTGCTGTAGTTCCGGGATATAGAGCACCAGAAGATCTTCCGGAGAGGGAGATGGGGGCACAGGATGCTGGTGGCAGAGCGTGAATTCAAGATGCCAGCTCAGCGCCTGACTGCCTATCATACAGCCACTGAAACCGGCATGATCGGTAAACTCCCCTATCTTGCTAAGCTCCAGGCCCGCGCAGTACATTTCGCAGCTTCTCTCCAAATCCTTAACCGGGCGCGCAATTCTTAAATGATAAAATGACATGTTTTCTCTGAGGGTTATGTCGTGGTTTTATCCTGATAGTACCGCGGTGCGTTTTTTGGCGGGGA
The DNA here is from genome assembly GCA_050410775.1 of Pantoea sp. FN060301. Classification (GTDB taxonomy): domain Bacteria; phylum Pseudomonadota; class Gammaproteobacteria; order Enterobacterales; family Enterobacteriaceae; genus Erwinia. The sequence continues at coordinate 1,974,038 of CP191229.1, read as the reverse complement.
AAAACCTTTCAGCTATAACATCAAGTCAGGCACTGATAAAGATTCACCAGTGCCTGTTTACCCTTTCAGGCCAGAGTATGGCCGTCAGAAACTAGGGGCGTCTGAACAGCGCAATACTGCGCCCTTCAAGCTCAAAGTTCTTTTCTTTAGTGATTACGAGGCCATGCTGATCGTTTTCAGAAGTGGACAGTTCCAGCACCCAGCCGCCCTCTCCAGACTGCGGGATCATAAACGGCACATTCCCTTCGAACGGATTGAACAACATCAGCACTTCGTGCCAGATCCCCTCTTCATCCTGCAAATTCGGACGGCTGATATAGAGGCCCAGCGTCGAGCCTTCGTCCCACTGCTCTGACTGCTGGTAACCGCCGCCGGCATTAAACCATTCGATCACCATACCGTCACGCCAGCTTTCACGGCGGAGCAGCGGCTGTTCAGCCCGCAGCCTGATGATGTGACGGGTAAACTCACGCAATGCCTCACAGGTTTCCGGCAGATCGTCCCAGTGGACCCAGGAGATTTCGCTGTCCTGACAATAGCCGTTATTGTTACCCATCTGGCTACGACCAAACTCATCGCCGGCTAAAAGCATCGGCGTGCCGTGCGAGAAGATCATCGTGGCCAGGAAGTTGCGCTTCTGCCGTTCACGAACGGCATTGATTTCCGCATCCTCGGTTGGCCCTTCGGCGCCGTAATTCCAGGAGCGGTTATCATTATGCCCGTCGTTATTGTCTTCGCCGTTCGCTTCATTATGCTTGTCGTTATAAGAGACCAGATCGTTGAGCGTAAAGCCGTCATGGGCGGTTACAAAGTTAACGCTGGACCAGGGACGCCGGCCCCGCTGATCGTAAAGGTCGCCCGATCCAAGCAGGCGTGCGGCGAAATCGGTAGAGACATTATTTCCCTGCCAGTATTCCCGGACCGTGTCGCGGTATTTATCGTTCCATTCTGCCCAGCCCGGCGGAAAGCCGCCAACCTGATAGCCGCCCGGTCCTATGTCCCAAGGCTCACCAATTAGCTTCAGTTTCGACAGCACCGGGTCCTGCATCATGGCATCAAAAAAGCCGCCGCGTTCGTTGAACCCTTCCGGTTCACGCCCGAGGATAGTACCCAGATCGAAGCGAAAGCCGTCGATATGCATCGATTCCGCCCAGTAACGCAGCGAATCCATTACCATCTGCAACACACGCGGGTGCGAGGTATTGACGGTATTGCCGGTGCCGGTATCGTTGATGTAATAACGGTGCTGATCGGGCATGGTGCGGTAATAGGAAAAGTTGTCGATGCCCTTAAGCGAGAGCGTTGGGCCAAGTTCATTCCCTTCCGCCGTGTGGTTATAAACAACGTCGAGGATCACCTCGATCCCCGCATCGTGGAAGGCGCGCACCATATCGCGGAAGCCCTGAATCCCCTTTGGCCCGTAATAGCGTGACGCGGGCGCAAAGAAACCGAGGGTGTTATAGCCCCAGAAGTTTTTCAGATCCCGGTCCAGCAGGTGCTGGTCATCAGGGAACCAGTGAACGGGCATCAGTTCTACCGACGTAATGCCCAGGCTTTTGATATAGTCGACGGAGGCTTTGTGCCCCATGCCTTCAAAATTGCCGCGCAGTTCGGGCGGAATAGCCGGGTTTAGCTGCGTAAAACCTTTCACATGGGTTTCATAAATTACCGCATTCGGCCAGGCGATTTCCGGCCGGTTTTTATCCTGCCACTCATACTCATTAGGGTCGACCACGCGACATTTGGGCATATAGGGCGCGCTGTCGCGCGTGTCGAAAGTCAGATCCTTATCTTCATGAAGCAAATCATAGACGTAGTGCGCTTCATTCCACTCAATATCGCCGGCCAGCTCCCGGGCGTAAGGATCGATCAAAAGCTTGTTGGGATTAAAGCGGTGTCCGTTCTCCGGATCGTAAGGACCATGAACACGAAAGCCATAAAGCGCACCGGGTTTCAGGCCGGGCACATAGCCATGCCAGATTTCATGCGTATATTCCGGCAGCGCCAGCTTTGCAATCTCATGCTGACCGCTCGGATCGTACAGACAGAGTTCCACGCGTTCCGCGTGCGCTGAGAAGATAGCGAAGTTAACGCCTTCGCCATCGTAATTAGCGCCGAGATGATGACCAGACCCTGCTGTTATTTCAAAAGGTTTATCGTTAGACATTCATTCCTCTCCTTCGAATGTTGCGTTTTACTCGCACAGGCGATTCGTTTTTATTTTCACAAACTTATATCGTTACCAGAATGACGGGCGAACCGCTTACGGCAGCATCCAGCCGTATCAGATCGGTTACCTCAGTTTCCTCTCCACTCAGAATGTCACGATAGCGTCGGTTGGCCAGCGAGGCAGGCAGGCGGATCTCCGTCTGTGCCCAGCCCTGGTCAGAAGTAGTGTCAGCGTTTTCCTCAGACTCGCTGAAGACAAGACGAGGCGCGATCACAATGAGCGCCGTAGGGTTATCCTCCCGGGCAAAAGTAATGACGTTTTCCGCATGAGCCCCCGTTACGGTAAGCGGCAAATAAGCGCCCTGACGGAACAGTTGCGGCTGCTGCTGCCGGAAATGCAGCATTCTGGCGATAAGCTGCTGCTTCAGTGCGCCATTCAGCCGCCCTGCTGGCGTGAACGCCTTATCGCCATCAGCGGACAACATCTGATCGAGAGTAACGAAATCTGGCTCCCGGCGGTTATCGGGATCGACGAGGCTGAAGTTCAGCGCTTCGCTGCCCTGATAGATATCCGGCACGCCCGGCGCAGTGAGTTTGATCGCCGTCTGGGTCAGTCCGTTAACCAGGCCAGCCCGGATAAAGGGCTGGATCGAGTCGCAAAAATCCTGCAAAAAGGCCTGGTTATCGGGTGATAACAGGTGGCTGGCATAATCGAGCACCGCTTTCTCATAGGCTTCGTTACTGTCGGCCCAGTCGGTGCGCAGTTTCGCCTCCCGCAGCGCTTTTTCGACGAAGGCCAGAAAGCGCGCCTCGAGACTTGCCAGCTCTGCGGTTTGATCGGGGCGAAGCGTGACGGGCCAGACTCCGGCGAGCGCCTGAAAGAGCATCCAGGCGACGGCCGGTCTCGGTGCCGGGCCATCCTCAAGGTTAATCACCTGAGACTGGTTCATCTCACGCCAGCGGGCAACGCTTTCGGCCCAGCGCTGTGGCGCTTCGGTCAGCGTATAGAGCCTTGCCCGTGCATCCTCGCCGCGTTTGGTATCGTGAGTCGAGGTGCCGGAAAGCGCATCGGGCTGCCGTTCGAGTCGCGTTTTCATCTCTGCATGGAAGCGCTCCAGGGAGAACGCGCGCGGCATCGGCTCCGCGCCAACCTCATTCAGCGCCAGATCCATGTTCTGGCGGAAGAAAAGCGTGTCCTCGACCGATTTGGCCATCAGCGGGCCGGTAAGCTGCTGGAAGCGGGTGCGGAAGTGTGCCGCCTCACCGGTAGCACGGTCAGAAACATCGCCCGCCAGAAGCGCGACGATAAAGTCGAGCGCGGCGCCGTCGGGTGCGATGTCACTTGTTCTCACCTTATCGGCAATCTGTTTCAGCAGCCCGGCGCTGGCTGGTGGCATTCCGGCCGGCGTGCCGTAGGTGCGGTAAACCGGAAAGGCAACCAGTAATTCGCGCAGCGCTGCCCGCAGGGTGTCTTCGTGCTGCGTCACGCCCTCGTGTCCGGCGATGGAGAGCGCCAGCTGCGAGAGCGTGTTAAATTCGCCGGCAAAATTGCGGTCCGCCATCAGAAGCTTCGCCGCGCGCAGTTCGGCCTTCATGTCTACCGGCTTACCGACCACTGCATTCCAGGCCTTGCGGAGATCGCTGATTTTCTCATCATCAACCAGTACGTCAGAGAGCGACGCGATAAATTCATAACCGGTCGTGCCTGAGACCGGCCAGTCGGCGGGGAGATGTTCTCCTTTACCGAGAATTTTTTCGACGGTGATATAGCACTCCGCTCCGGCCTGCTGCCGCAGACGTTCAAGGTAGGCTTGCGGATCGGCCAGCCCATCCACATGATCCACTCTCAGCCCGTCGACGGCTCCGGAATGGACAAGTTCAAGGATTAGCTGATGCGTATCATCAAATACCTCATTATCCTCCACCCGTACGCCCGCGAGACCGGTGATCTCAAAGAAACGCCGGTAGGAAAGATCGTGAGGCGCATCCCGCCATGACATCAGCCGCCAGGGCTGGCGATCGTGCAGTTCGGTAAGCGCAGCCTTATCGCTAATGGCCAGCACTTCAGCTTCACGCCCCTGCCAGCTTTCCGGCACAAGCGGGTAATAATTCTCAAAATAGGCCAGCGCAGGCGTACCGGTTTTCGGGTCGGGTTTGACGCTTATCTCACCGTTTTCCAGCACGTTTTCGAAGGTATCACCCAGAAAAGGCAACGTCAGGCGGCGCGACCAGTTGATATCAAAGTGACGCGCATAGCGGCTTTTACTGCCGTGTTCGATAACATCCCGCCACCAGGCGTTGTCCAGCGAGGCGGCCATATGATTGGGCACGATATCAACGATCAGCCCGAGTCCCGCCTTTTTCAGCGAGCTCACCATGCGATCGAAGCCCTTCCGCCCGCCAAGCGCCGGGTCAATCTCATTCGCATCGGTAATGTCGTAACCGTGCGTTGAGTCGGGCGTGGCGGTAAATATCGGCGAAGCGTAAAGATGGCTGATGCCGAGCCGCTTCAGATAAGGGACTAAACCCGTGACGCGATCGAAGGTCATGCCGTTACGGAACTGAATCCGGTAAGTCGAGGTTGGTATCTTCACGCTGATTCTCCTGAGGCAAGGCGAACCAGTACGCCGTCCGGTGGCAGGTCGTTCTGGTTTTCAGGCCAGCTAAAAATGGTATCGCCAGGCAGATCGGGCAGCGGCTGGGCAGATTCGCCTACATTGAGCGCGACTGAGAGCGTTCCCGCAGGAAAGACCCATGACACGGCGAGAAAACCTTTCGCTGTCGTCACTACCTTGCCGCTGTTACCTTTGGCAGTCGCCAGCAAAGGGACAATATGCTGCTGGCGCAGTGCCAGCAGATGCCGGGTCAGCGTCAGCCAGGCTTTCCCTTCCCCGCTTTCCTGTTTATCCCAGTCCAGTTTTGACATGGCAAAGGTTTGCGCATCGTTCGGATCGGGCACGCTTTCGCCTTCATGATCGCTATGCCCTTCGAATTCCCGTGCCCGCCCTTCGCGCACCGCTTTGGCTAGATCGCCATGGAAGTCGGTGAAGAACAGGAAAGGCTGGGTCTCGCCATACTCTTCACCCATAAACAGCAGCGGGATGTGCGGCGATAACAGCAGCGTGGCGAGAAGCGCTTTGGTTCGCCCGGCGCCAGCCAGCGTAATCAGCCTTTCACCCCTGGCGCGGTTGCCGACCTGATCGTGATTCTGAATAAAGTCGACAAACGCGACAGGCGGCTGTCCGGCACTCGGCACCCCCCGTTTTTCACCCGATTGCGGCGAAACGTCGCCCTGGTAAGCGAAGCCTTCCGTGAGGATCTTCGCAACAAGCTTCTCGGGTTCATGAGCAAAGTCATTGTAGTAGGCGTGCGTTTCGCCGGTGGCAAGAACGTGCATCGCATTGTGGAAGTCATCATTCCATTCACCGGTGAACAGCGGCGTGGAACCATCGTCTTGATAAGGATGCAGGAAAATCACATTGCGACAGTCTTCCGTCGTCAGATGAACCGGGCGGTCAACGATTCTGTCGCGGATCAGTGCAGCGATTTCGGTCAGCACATGCTCGCCTGAACTGTCTTCGATTTGATCGATCGCGTCGAAGCGCAGGCCGTCAAGGTGGTACTCCTCCAGCCAGTAGAGCGGCGCTTCCAGGATATAACGCCTGGCCGCATCAACATCATAGGCAATCCCGGCCCCCCAGGGCGTCACGCGCTCCTTGTGGAAGAAATCGGGAGAGAGCAGCGGCAGGTAATTGCCTTCCGGGCCAAAGTGATTAAGCACAATATCCAGCACGACAGAGAGGCCGTGCCCATGCGCCGCATCGACAAAGGCTTTGAAATCGTCCGGGGTGCCATAGGCAGCATGCGGCGCGTAGAGCAGCACACCGTCATAGCCCCAGCCGCGGTTGCCGCCGAACTGGGAGAGCGGCATCACCTCAATCATGGTAATGCCGAGCGCCGCAAGATAAGGAAGTTTTTCGATCGCGGCGCGGAATGTGCCTTCAGGCGTGAACGTCCCCATATGCATCTCGTAGACCACGGTTTCGATCCACGGGCGGCCATGCCAGTCGGCGTTCTGCCAGTGGTAGCTGCTGGGATCAATCACAAGCGATGGGCCGTTAACATCCGCTTTTTGCGCCCGTGACGCAGGGTCCGGGACCACCATGCCGTCGGCAAGGACGAAATTATATTCTGCACCCGGGGAAACGCCGGGAACCCGCAGTTCGAACCAGCCCTCAGCGGCCGGCGCCATCTCACGGTCTTCACCGGAAAGCCGCAGCGTTACGCGCTTCTGGCCAGATGCCCAGAGCCGGAAACGCACCTCGTCCTCAGCCACATAATCGGCCCCCCAACTTCCAGGAAATGATTTGAACTCCATTCGATTGCCTCGTTATGACTGAAAGTGAATATTGAAGGTCAAGCGTATGAAATCAATCATAGACGAATCTGCAAAAACCGAACTGTCATGCCGTCAGGCTTACGTATTTATCTGCTAAGTCAAATTTCGCAGGTAAGCTAAAGCGCCTCTTCCCGGTAACGGTCGGGGTGGACGCAGAGGCTGCTGCCAGAGATCGCGCGCTAAAACTTTACAGGCTGGCCGCATAAATGGTATTGATTTCATCTGGTTATAACCCTCCTGTTCCTTCCGTCGCCCGCCTGGCGGTCCCTGGACAATTTTTTCTGAGGTTTCACCTTAATGACGCAACAAAGAGCAACGTTTGTCGGGCTGTCCGCGATTCTGCTTTGGAGTACCATCGTCGGCCTGATCCGCAGCGTTAGCGAGGGACTTGGGCCGGTGGGCGGCGCAGCGATGATCTATACGCTGAGCGCCGTTTTGCTGATTTTTACGGTGGGCTTCCCGAGACTGAGCACCTTTCCACGAGGCTATCTCCTTGTGGGGAGCCTGCTTTTTGTCAGCTATGAGCTTTGTCTTTCGCTGTCGCTCGGCTTTGCCGCTACGCCAACGCAGGCGATTGAGGTCGGCATGGTTAACTATCTCTGGCCCGGCATGACGATCCTGCTGGCCGTCTGCGTCAGCCGGCAAAAAATCCGGCCTCTCCTGATCCCCGGCCTGCTGCTTGCCCTGGCTGGCATATGCCGCGTGCTGGGCGGCGGAGAAGGATTTTCATTTATGCAGATTGGCAACAGCCTTTACAGCAACCCGCTCAGCTATGGGCTGGCATTCAGCGGCGCCATCATCTGGGCGGTCTACTGCGTGGTGACAAAGCAGATGGCCCGCGGCAGCAACGGCATCACGCTGTTCTTTATGCTTACCGCTCTGGCGCTGTGGGTGAAGTTCTTTTCCTCACCGCAGCCGGAGATGCAGGTTAGCACCCGGGTGGTAGTCAGCCTGCTTCTGGCCGCCGCCGCGATGGGCTTCGGCTATGCCGCATGGAACCTGGGGATCCTGCATGGCAACGTTACCGTTCTGGCTACGGCGTCCTATTTCATCCCTGTTTTTTCCGCGCTGCTGGCGGCGTTTATTCTCGATGCCGATCTCTCCGTGCCTTTCTGGCAGGGAGCGTCGATGGTCAGCCTGGGCTCGCTGATCTGTTGGTGGTCAACGCGCGACAAGTGACATTGTCACTTGTAATGCGCATACCGGCCAGTAGCGTTTTGAGACGATACTGAGCGGTTTCAGGCTGTTAACAAGCGCGGGATAGCGCTAAAATAGCCGCTTCTGAAGTTGCAGAGGTAAGCGAGGTATAATGATTTTTCGTTTCGCCATGGCCGCAGTGACGGCCGCTACGTTGCTGACCGGTTGTGCCCCTAAGCAGACCGCCCAGGTTTCACCCGAGTTTTTTAACGGGCCAACGCGGGTTAATATTTCGCATCTGGTAACGCAGGCCGATGATGGCTCAGCCGTTATGCTGACGGTAGACGGTAACGAGGCTGGCGCACTCACCCGTGGTGAGAGCACCGAGCTACGTCTTCCCCCCGGAGAACACAAAGTTGGCGGCTACGTGCCGACGCTGTTTGGACGCGTGACAATCCAGCCGGTGGAAATCACAACGACGCCGACAGAAGTCACCCATATTGCTTATTCGGTCACGCGGGACAAGCCTGTTTTTGAAAAACGAGCGGCCTCTCAGGACGAGAGAAGCTAATTGCTCTTTTGCTGCCGGAGGCGAAAATGGCCTCCGGTACGCATCCTCTTACGGAACAGAACGCAGAGACGTCCTCAGACGTCAGCTCGCTACCAAACCGCCATCCTTACCGATCACGCCAGCCCAGCGCCGGAGCCACCTGAGTCAGAAACGCTTCCATTACATGCGCGCAGTACGCCACGCCCAGCTGATTTGGCAGCGTCAGTAACAGCGTATCGGCCTCAGCGATAGCTTCGTCGCGCGCCAGCTGTTCGATCAACTTCTCAGGCTCTGCCGCATAGCTGCGCCCAAAAATGGCCCGGGTTTTTTCATCAAGATAGCCGACCTGATCGCCGCCCTCCCCGCTGCTGCCAAACCAGGCGCGATCCTGAGCGTTGGTCAGCGGGAAGATACTGCGACTTACCGAAACGCGTGGCGTACGGGTGTGAGCAGCTTCCTGCCAGGCCGCGCGATAAGCGCGTATCTGCTTTGCCTGCTGGACATGGAAAGGCTCTCCGGTTTCATCATCCTTCAGCGTTGAGCTTTGCAGATTCATACCCAGCTTCGCCGCCCAGATCGCGGTGGCGTCAGAGCCCGATCCCCACCAGATACGCTCGCGCAGCCCTTCAGAATAAGGCTCTGGGCGTAGCAGACCCGGCGGGTTAGGAAACATCGGTTGCGGTTCAGGTGTGGCAAAGCCTTCTCCACGCAGCACCTCAAGCAACTTCTCGGTATGACGACGTCCCATATCCGCAGCATTTTCCCCGGCTTCGGGCTGATAGCCAAAGTAGCGCCATCCTTCCACAACCTGTTCCGGAGAGCCGCGGCTGATGCCCAGCTGGAGGCGTCCACCGCTAATCAGATCGGCAATCCCGGCTTCTTCGGCCATATAGAGCGGATTTTCATAGCGCATATCGATCACGCCGGTGCCGATCTCAATACGTTTCGTTCTGGCGGCAACGGCCGCCAGTAAAGGAAAAGGGGCGCTGAGCTGGCGGGCAAAATGGTGGACGCGGAAATAGGCGCCATCTGCTCCTAACTCTTCAGCGGCAACGGCCAGGTCAATCGACTGGAGCAGCGCGTCAGCAGCGGTTCGCGTTGCCGACTGCGCTGAGGGCGTCCAGTGACCAAAGGATAAAAACCCGATTTTTTTCATTCGTTGACAGCCTTATGTTCAGGGAAACATACCGCCCCGACCTTTTACGGGCCGGGCGATGCGATCGCGGTTACCGCTTGCTGATGCGTATTTTGCCATGCGATGTTGCAGACCAGTTTACCGGATTGTGTTACCTGGGGGCGTTTGGGAAACGGAAAACTTCACCGCTCCCATAGGCCTCATCGTCAAAACCAAAAACATAGCTTGTTGGAATAATATGTTTTCCAGAGGCTAACGGAACATCCCCTTTCAGCTGTATATCAACCCTTAGAGCACTAAGCCTCCAGCCACATTTACCGCCGCCATTTATGGCTATCTTCGCTTCCCGACGGCCATTACTGTCCGCCTGACCGAGAGAGACCCGTTGAGGGTTGACGCCCCTGACCCTGGCGACATGCGATGCGGAAGTATTGTCATAGACTTCTTTCCGGCATGTCTCTGAGCGGTACAGTACATCCAGCGGCAGCGCTTCGGTTTCAGGCGGTAACTCTACGCTCACCCAGTCGCTACTCACCGGCGGATTCAGGGTATAATCCGGGCGACTGGCGCAGCCGCTCAGGGGTAACAGCGCAATGGCCGGAAACAACAGGCTTACCCTACAATATTTACGTTTTCCAAACCGGGCACAGGATCTATCCCCTCTTTCCTCCGAATAAGTGATCATCATCATGGCTGGTCGACCTTCTTTACTGCTTCAACTTTGCACACTAGCTGAGGTATCAGGTGAAAGAGAGACTAGGATGTTGTAACTAATAATGCATTGGCAGGCCCCAGTTGGTCCTCCTCCTCTCCAGCACAACACCCACCCGTCGGCTACATTATTAATTTACTCAGCCTCCTCTGCTAAGGAGAAAGCATGATCAAAGTTTGCGTCACCTGCGGCACCTCTTATGACGATCCCGAATCTACCCTGAATAACTGCGCAATCTGCGAAGAGGAGCGGCAGTATGTGCCCGTTGATGGGCAGAAATGGACGAATATCGGGGACTTAAGTGCCCATCATGCTAATAAATGGACCCAGCATGAGGCGGGCCTGCTCAGCCTGAAAACCGTCCCCGCCTTTGCCATCAACCAGCGAGCCTTTCTGCTGCAGACGCCTGAAGGCAACCTGCTTTGGGACTGCATTGCTCATCTCGATGAGGCCACGTTGCGTATTATTGAGGCGCTGGGCGGCCTTACTGGCATTGCTATTTCCCATCCCCACTACTACACCCGGATGCAGGACTGGGCTGCGGCCTTCAATGCCCCTGTCTGGCTCCATGCTGATGACAGAGAGTGGATACAGCGCGACAGTCCGGCCATTCAACTCTGGCAGGGAGACTCACTGCAACTCACGCCAGAGGTCAATCTGATCAGGATGGGAGGCCACTTTGCCGGAGGAACGGTTCTCCACTGGCACAAAGGCGATGGCGTTTTACTGGCTGGCGATATTATTCAGGTCACCCCGGGCGCCGATCGGGTCTCTTTTATGTGGAGCTATCCTAACCTGTTGCCATTACCGGCTGCGGAAGTGGCCACCATGGCGGATAAAGCGAAGCAGCTTAAATTCGACCGTCTGTATGGCGCTTTCGAAGGACAGGATATTCGCGCGCGGGCCGGTGAAATTGTTACTTGTTCAGCGGAGAAATATATCGCCTGCCTTTCAGGAACGCAGCCCTGCTAAAGCCCATCATTCCTGACGTATCAGCCTCCGGGCTGACTAACCTTTCTGCCGCTTTTATCCTTCCCCTGCCCGCTTTCCGCTGGGCAGGTTTGAGGCAGATCACATTTCTGTCGGCTTTTCTCCCTCTCCCTGGCGGATGACCTACACTTCTTGACACTCAGGAAGCATTTATCAGATGCAGGTCACAGAATCCGGAGCGCGCGCCCACCAGCCTGGCTCAGCTTGTGGATGCCTGTCTGAGGCGTAATAATCACAATCCCTGGGTCTGCACTTGCCATTCAGCCACCTCATCAGCCTTTTGACATACATGCAAAATTTAACAGCGTGAAAAGCCGCAGATGTGGCCACTGTCTTCAACAAGTAAGGTAAAACGTGCAAGCAGACTTCAGTCTTAATCTTTCCTCATTAACAGGAGACGGCGATGAATAAAGCATTACAGGAAGCGGCCCAGGCTCTGGGTGAGGTACTCAAGGCAAAAGGAATAAAGGTCGTGACGGCAGAGTCCTGTACGGCCGGACTGATCGGCACGGCACTTGGCGCCGCAAGCGGCAGCGGGGAGTTTTTTACCACTGCCCTTGTCACCTACACCGATAAGGCCAAGCATCGCGTATTACAGGTCAGCGAAACAACGCTGCGTGAACAAAGTGCCGTCAGTGAAGCCGCCGTCAGGGAGATGGTGGCGGGCGCGAAAGCGTTAACCGGCGAAGCTGTCTGTCTGGCTATCAGCGGCTACGCCGGCCCGGATGGGGGTGAAGATGGCACGCCAGCCGGCACTATCTGGTTCGGCTGGGGCTTGCCGGATAAGGTGGAAAGCCTGTTGCGTCATTTCGAGGGTGACAGTGAGACGGTTATTAATGACGCCGCGCTGTTCTCGCTCACGCACTGCGCTGAGCTTTTGTCATCGTCCCAGTAACCGTTCTCAACACCGCAAAAAGCCAGGGAAGGCATTTCCAGAAACATCCACATTATTTCCAGGTGCATTCCGAAAGAGCAGGAATTACTGATTTAAAATTGGACTTAGGGGACGCCTTTTTTTACCTTTTATCATCACCCGCCTGACGGGGAAGTTCAATGAAAGCAGTTTACTTTTGCCGGGCATAACCGGCGGCTTATATCAGGGATCACACCTCGTTGTAGCGACAGTTTCAGACTGTTTCGCTACGGGTTTACGATTGCGTTGATGTGGAGCGCCCATGGCCAGACTGCGTTTATATTCCCTGCTCAACAAATGGTCCCAGATTCGTTTCAGCCTGATAAAAGTTGTTCCGGTACCGAGCGGCCCGCCAGAAGAGCCGGTTATGGAGCTTTATCTCTGCGACGGACGCGAACCGGCCGCCTGGCTGTTTATCTGCCGGCTGAATAACGTTAGCGATCGGCAGGCGACAGTCGCGCGCTATATGCGCTGGCTGGAGGCCTATTATCAGCCGCAGAGCGAAAAGGACAACGGTCTGTTTACCCGGCAGGATGAACCGGCGCTTAGCACTTCCACGTCGTTTGCTCAATCTTCCCCTGAGCCCAACAGTGCGGTCATAGCTGGCTGGCAGAAGCGTCCGGAAAGGCGAAATTCTTCCAGGACTACGCAATCTCCGGGAAGGTTTCAACTTTAACGAAGAAAGTCGCCTTAGTGCGTGACTCAGCGTCCGCTATCAGGCGCGTCGCTCTTATATTATCAGGACCACCAGCTTCCGGAGTTTAACAGGTATTCACTGCTTCCCAATCTTTAAAAATGATCATCAGGGAAAGGCATAGATGCATGACCGTTTTATCAAGATGACAGTAGTGGTTTTCTAATTGCAGACAGGATGATAGAGCAAAAGCGGGATATGAGGGCCGGACAGCCCTCAGTGCAGTTTTACCGACATGACCTAAGGTTTTTCAACCCGTTCAACGTTCAGTTTGGTTTGCTCACCTGTGCCCTTAACGTAGCCGCTCAGGCGAACCATATCATCAGCGTTAAACTCTTTCCCGTCCCAGACAGCATGAGGAATATTGACATCCAGCGTTCCCGTTTCATCGCGGAATGTATAGGATTCCTCCGCCGTCTTTTTGAGAATATGCCCTTCCAGCGTTACCCAGGCGTTTTTACGCATGTCACGAATCTGGTCGATTTTGCTCTCACCTGTATCTTCGGTGCCTTTCGAGCCCGCATCCTTTTGCTGCGGCGGCGGCTCTCCGCCCTTAAATCCGCCTTCCTGAGCAAACCCGGAAAAGCTAAAAGCCAACAGCGCAGCGAGTGCAAGGGTCTTTTTCATTCTCTTTCTCCTTATGGGATGATCGGTTCCTGTAATAATAACCTTCCCCTTAAGCCTGGCAGAGAGTGCGCGTAACTGCACATGCTTCCGGAATAATCTTGCATCCGGAGGACGGGTAATGCACTTCCGCCTCCGGATGCCGTCGGGCTTCAGATAGCGCTTATGAAACTGCACCGCGCGATGCAGGCTGCGCGGTCAGTTTTTCTGCCGCTTTCTTACCGGCAAGAAACGCGTGATCGGAATTATAGTATTCCCACTCGCTGTAGCGCCCGGCCAGCGTGATATCGTATTTAAGCAGCCACTCGCGGATCAGCGTAACGTTACGCAGCCTGTCGTGATCGTAAATGACATAGGCGCAGGGGATATCCGTTTGCGTGGCCGTGATAACTGGATCGCTTTCCTTAAATAGCCCCACGCTGATGCAATCTTCAATACAGCGCTGATTCAGGGCTTCTCCCTCAAGCGGCAGAGGTTGTTGATCCGTGTAGGTGATTTCACATATCAGCCCAAAGCCGTTTTCAGGATTACAGTGCGGGCTTGCGTTGCCCTGAAGAAAGACGCGGTGAAATATCGTACTGCCGGGATAGTAGATCCAGTGCTTCCCGGAAAGATTAGCGCGCCCTATTCCCAGATTGACGCAGCGGACAGAGGTGTGACGTAGTCCTGCGGCGGCGGCCTGAATTTCCGCAGGTGCCTGACTGCCCAGCATGGCGATCAGGGCCGGCAGCGGAACCGTACTGATAAGCTGTTCATACTGATAATGCCGCCCGTCGGCCAGTACGGCGATATGCTGCTGCGGGAAAAGTTGTACAATATCGGCGCCGGTCTCAAGCGTGCCCTTCAGCAACGGCAGAAAGCCGCGCATCAGCGCCTGAAAGCCACCCCGGAGCGGATAACCGAAACGGGCATTCGGCCCCACGGGTTTACTGACCGGCTCCAGCGCGCCGTCGATAATTTGTGCCAGATCGGGAAGCGGAACCCGTCCACCCAGCCAGGATGTTTCCATTTCGTTCAGGGGGACCTTCCACAGCTTCTGGTTGTAAGGCACGGCAAAATGGCGTGCGATACCCCGCCCCCAGGTCTGATAGATGAACTGCTCAAAATTCTCAGGTGCCTGGCTCTGGCTTTTGGTGACGCCGGCGGCCTGTTCCACTACGCTCCCATCCGCACAGCAGTCCCGGATAACCGGCCCACCGGCCGACACCCCCTCATTCTCACCGTAACGCGCCTCAATCGCTCCCAGCACACATTCCTTGATCACCGCCGGCGGCAGCCCGTAAAGCGCGCCCTGGAACGGATAGCGGGTATGAACGCCTTCGGTATAGACCCAGGCTTCCCGCATCTGCCAGTGCAGGTTATCGCCCAGCAGCAGCTTATACATCTCCAGAACATAAGGCTCATTGGAGAACATAATGTGGCCCGCGTAGTCAAACACGAACCCCGCCTCCTCAACCGAGCGGCACCAGCCCCCCACATCAGTATTGCGTTCCAGCAGAACCGCATCCTGGCCCAGATGTAGGGCGGCGCTCAGCCCCGTTGGTCCGGCGCCCAGAATAAGATGCCGCGCTTTTATGGCGCCGCTAATTCGTGAATGTTCCACACTGGCGACAGCCTGGGACAAAGATTTTGCAGGTTTTATTTCCTCCACGCTCTTCAGCGCGGTAGTGATAAGCGAACTTATCGCATCAACCGTGTTTGTCCATGAGGTCTTGCCGACCACGGCTTTCATCCGCTGTGCCAGTGACGCCCGTTCGCGCTCACTCAGATCCAGCGCCATTGCGCAGTACCGCACAAAATCCGCGCCGTTTTCCGCAATCATCACCAGGTCGCCATAGGGTTGCGCCACATCCCTGATTTTCGTACTGACCACGGGGCGTTCCGCCGCCATATACTCCAGCACTTTGGTCGGACTGATAAACTGTGTGGAGGCATTAAGGGCGAACGGCATCAGACAGACGTCCCAACCGGCCAGAAATTGCGGCAGCGCCTGATAAGGCTGCATGCCAAAATAGTGAATATTGACGCGAACGGGCAGCGATGCCGGATCGATTTTTACCACCGGCCCCACATAGATGAACTGCCACTGAGGATAACTGTCCGCCAGCAGCGCGATCAGATCAGTATCGATCCGTTCATCTATCACGCCGTAATAACCGAGACGGGGATGGGGAAGGTCCGCCTGAAGAGGATGTTCATTACTGCGGTCAAGAGACTGCTCGAAATGCACCACGTCCACGCTGCTTGGAAAACAGTGTACGGCGGGATGCTTTGCACGCCTGGCTTCATAGAGACTGGGGCCGCCGGTAAAGACCAGATCGGCCCGCTTAAGCAGCGCGGATTCACGCTGCAACAGCTGGCGGGGCGCATTATCAAAAGCGGCCAGCTCATCCATACAGTCGTAGACCACCAGCGAGGGGGAGAGATCGCTGAGTAAGGGCAGCGCCATAGGC
This sequence comes from Pantoea sp. FN060301, assembly GCA_050410775.1. GTDB lineage: Bacteria > Pseudomonadota > Gammaproteobacteria > Enterobacterales > Enterobacteriaceae > Erwinia. The sequence goes on along the minus strand of CP191229.1, from coordinate 1,958,262 downwards.
GTATAGAACCAGACAATGGGCCGCGTTTCCTGCGAGCAGAGCTGTGTCAGCAAGGGTTGCAGACGGGCAATCTGATCGTCATGAAAACCGGGCTGTGGCACATTTGTATGTGGGCGCGCGACGGTGATATTCGCATAAGGCGATGAGAGGTGCAGCCCCGCCTCCCCCTCTTCGCAGACCGGTTCCTCGATAAAGATCACACGATAGTCTCTGGCGAGACGGGTGAGAATCTGCTGTGGACGCTGAAAAACAAAGTCCCAGCGCAGATGGCTGAAAACGATCACTGTATTAACCTTCATGACACTCTCCTTACTCATAGAGCCGTAGGCCCATCTGGACTGAAACTGACTAAGCAGTTTTTGCGCCTCAAGCAGCGCTTTTGTATATAAAATCACTTTTTTCCGGCGAAACGGCGCTTCAGCGTCGCTGACCACATCCCAGAGTCCGCTGTGATGCCACCTGGCGGGGTCTTCCCAGTCGGGACGATCGATTGCCGGGTAGAGACAGAGTCCCAGCAGCTCAGTGCCCCGGCTTATTGCCTGGGCGGCTTCGGCTGCAATATGCTGGATCCAGGCCCCTCTGCCGCTGCCAACATGGCTGGTTTCGGCAATGAGCACCGGTCGCTGATAGCGCCGGTTCAGGGTATGCAGCATTTCATGAAAGGGGATCCGCCCGGCATCACCGAGATGCCAGAAGAGCCGGCGGTTGCTGCCGTGCTCCCACTGATTGTCGTGGTAATAGTTGGCCCCGATAAGATCAAGGTAACGCGGTGCACCGCCCAGTTCCGGCTCCCGGGTGCCGCAAAGCATGTCCCAGGCATGAAACTGCGCATCATTTTCTTCCTTCACGATATCGCCCAGGCCGGGATCGTCACTGGCAGCCGCGATATGGATGAGCGGATCGCAATGCATAATCCGTGCACGGGGATCGGCCTGCCAGATCGCATCGCAGGCCGCCAGCGTCGCCCGCACCAGCTGCTGCCGCGCAAGCAGACCGGTCTTATGTCCGGGTCCAATGGATGAGGGGAAAAACCCTACCGACATGGCCCAGCTGGTAAAGGAGATTTCATTAACCGGAGAATAGACAGGCGGATGGGCATAATAAGGCACCAGCGTGCCGGCCAGCGCGCCACAGAAACGGGCAAAGCGAGAGATAAAGGCCGGATGAAACGGATCGATACCAGCCGGCCAGCCGTAATGGCACAAGGTCCAGCAAATCTGTACGCCCGCTTCACTGGCCGCCTGCATACGCGCATGGACGCGGCTGAAGTCATACCCCTGAGCATTTTCGCACAACCGCCAGCCGACGCTTTCCCGCACGGTACGGATATCCATTGCGGCCAGAGCACGATAATCGGCGGCGACCTGCTGCAAATGGCCGTTGGATTCGGTCATCGATAAAGGAATACCCTGCCGCGTAATGTGATCAGCTCCCTCGAATCCTCCCTGCCAGAAAGAGACGTAGGGCGAGCTGGCAAGATTTTTCTGCCCGCTGGCCGTCATGTCTTACCCCCGATGGTGTCAAAAATCAGCGTCCGTCAGGATCGCGAATTCGGTAACTGCACAGAAAAAAATGGATCAATAAAAACAGCGGAGGTCAGCCGCTTCGGTTGAAGTCAGTTGCACGCTGTCAGAAGAGTCAGAGTTGTAATAATGACTGGAACATTCAGAGCCGCATTTACCCCACGACAAGGCAACGTCACGGGGCTATGAGTCTGTAAAAAGTATAGCTGCTCAATAATTATGCGAGCAGAGCGGGGGTTTATTGCACTATGAATGGTACTGATTACTGTCTTATTTGACGTATACCTACAGAAATGGTCAAAAGAACTCAGCAAAAACTCCAGCAAATGCCACGAGATAGCATGACTTAGAGTGGGCCAGGTCCGCCTTAAGATATTTTGTAAAAAACCGGGCATACTTAAGGGAAATGGCGCTTTTCTGGCGGTTTATTCACAGTGCCAGTCAGCCAATCTCCGCTTTGTAGGTGGCGGAGAACAATAACCCTCATGCCCCTCTGCCGCAATGTCGTCTTTAAGCCACTATTCCTGTTGCCAACATTCCTTTGCATCACCTTGTGATATTTTATTACGTTGGCACGGTTCGCCAGCACTTTTATCACGTCCTATCCGGGCCGCTGTTCCGCCATGCCATGCTCAGGATGCCGGAGATTGCGCTGACGCTGCGCCGGCAGAGAGGGTGATGGTGGAATGTGCTTTTAATACTTTAATATTCAATAACATTCACTTTTTTAAGACGATCTGACAGTTATTCCGGGCGGGATGACGCTAATTTTTCCGGCAGACTGGCCGATATTACTGACTTCACGTACCGTTAAGGAAGTCCTGATGTCGCTCAAAAAGTCATCCCTGCTCGCGCTTTTGCTGCTGTTTATTCTCTTTTTTACCAGCATTTTCTCCAATCTCTGGCTGCTGACGCGCAGCAACGACTCTCTGGACGACGTGAATCAGGAAATTCACGTTGTTCTCTCCATCATCGATCCTATTAACCACAGCCGTACGCTGCGGGTAAGGCTGATGGAATATATGAAAATGCTGGAGGAAAGCAATCTTCAGTCCACCCGGCCAACGCTCGACGGGGTTAATGAAGTCCTGAAGAAAGCCGATGCGGCTTTCCAGTCTTACGTCGATGCCCCCAAACGCCCCGGCGAACAGGCCCTTGCCGATCAATACAGCAGCGCCTGGACGACCTATCGTCAGCAGGGACTGCTGCCCCTGCTTAAGGCGGCAGAAGTGAACGACCGCCGCGCCTTTGACGGGCAGATAGCGAACGTCATCCGCCTCGACAGACAGTATGAGATTGTGCTGGATAACGTGCTGGCGCTGCATGAACAGTATGCAAAACGCCTTAACAGTGATGCCAAGAGCCATTTCGTTTCTGGCCTGGGTCTTATCGCCGCCTTTGGGATACTGTTCCTGATTGTTATCGCCGCCGTGCTGATAATGCTCCGTCGCCATGTTCTCGCCCCGCTGTTAGCGGCGCGGGATCACTGTCGTCAGATTGCTGAAGGCATACTGGATAACCCGGTGCCGGTGAAACCGTCTTCACGTAATGAAATTCAGACGCTGATGTCTTCGATGGAGCAGATGCGCCAGGCGTTGACCCACATCATCCTTCAGGTGCGTGACTCAACGCACACGGTTTCCAGCGCTTCTCAGGAGATCGCCGCCGGAAATATCGATCTGGCATCGCGGACTGAGCAACAGGCCGCCGCGCTGACCGAGACGGCAGCCAGTATGGAAGAGCTGGGCGCGACGGTGAAACAGAACACCGAGAACGTCCATGAGGCGAGCCGTCTGACGCAGGAAGCGGTGAAAAATGCCCAGTCTGGCGAAAAAGTCTCGCGTGAGGTGATTGTCACCATGGGGCTTATCAACAGCAGTTCGAAGAAGATCGAAGATATTATTAACGTCATTAACGGCATCGCCTTCCAGACCAATATTCTGGCACTGAACGCCGCGGTGGAAGCGGCCAGAGCCGGTGAACAGGGTCGCGGCTTCGCCGTGGTGGCCGGTGAGGTTCGTTCTCTGGCCCAGCGCAGCGCCCTGGCGGCGAAAGAGATTGAGGGACTGATTTCCGAGTCGGTAGCCAATATCAAGGCGGGTTCCGATCAGGTGAGTAAAACCGGCGATGCCATTAACGCCATCATCGCCTCGGTCACCCAGGTTGACGTGCTGATGGAGCATATCTCCACCGCTTCTGAAGAGCAGAGCCGGGGGATCGGGCAGATTGAGCAGGCGGTCACGGAGATGGACAGCGTGACGCAGCAGAACTCCTCGCTGGTTCAGGAATCCGCTTCCGCCTCCGCTTCGCTTGAAGAGCAGGTGCGCTCGCTTACCCAGTCCGTTTCCGCATTTCGTCTCGCCGCTGAATAAGGGCGCTTTCCGCTTCCCCACGCGCTGCGTGGGGAAGCCTTCTGGCACTCCCTTTACTCCTTCAACTCAGAATGCGCTGAAAAACCGCCCCGCCAGCGAGCTTCACCGCCCTTTCCCCTGCCTGTAATTCCCGACAAAACAGAACCATGCCAGACTTTAGCGCGCGCTTTTTTTGCCGCCGCTTTCCCGGCTAAGCGTGACAATGCTCACATCTCTACTACGCTTAGTGCTGTGAAATCATTGAGAAGAAGGAGCTAAAGAATGAGCGAACAGTCTAAAAAATCCCTGCTGACCATTGAATATCCCACCCCGCCTTTTCCCGAACAGCCGCAGCAAGCCCCCGGTCTGGCGAGCAAAATGACGCCTGTTCCCGATCATGGTGAGAAGAGCTACCGCGGTTCCGGTCGCCTTGAGGGCAGAAAAGCGCTGATCACCGGTGGTGATTCCGGCATTGGTCGCGCCGTCGCCATCGCCTATGCCCGTGAAGGGGCCGATGTGGCCATTGGCTATCTGCCCGAGGAGGAGTCTGATGCCGCAGAGGTGATCAAGCTCATTGAGGCTGAAGGCCGCAAAGCCGTGGCGTTGCCGGGCGATATCCGCTCCGAAGAATTTTGCCAGAAGCTGGTCAGCGACGCGGTCAGCCAGCTGGGCGGCCTCGATATTCTGGTGAATAACGCCGGGCGTCAGCAGTTTAATGAATCTATCCGCACCCTGAGCACGGAAGATTTTGACGCGACCTTTAAAACCAACGTTTACGCCATGTTCTGGATCACCAAGGCAGCGCTGGAACACCTGCCGCGCGGCGCCGCTATTATCAACACTTCATCCGTGCAGGCCTATATCCCAAGCCCGATCCTGCTTGACTATGCGCAGACCAAAGCCTCTATCGTGGCCTTTACCAAGGCGCTGGCTAAGCAGCTGGGCGGCGACGGCATTCGCGTTAACGCGGTAGCACCCGGTCCTTACTGGACTCCGCTCCAGTCCAGCGGCGGTCAGCCGCAGGAAAAAGTCCAGGAGTTCGGCGCGACCGCCCCGCTGGGTCGCCCAGGTCAGCCTGCGGAGATCGCTCCGCTCTACGTCACCATGGCCTCGACCGAGAGCAGCTTCACCTCCGGTCAGGTCTGGTGCTCTGATGGCGGTACCGGCACGCTGTAACGCCACGTAGCGATATTGTCACCCTTTGTGGCCGCCAACTGGCGGCCACATTTGATTTTGCCCTGCCGGGCCAGACCCGGCGGCTGATCCACCCCCCGGTACAACTCAGGAAATAATGATGAAAAATGCCGTTTATCGCCAGCCCGCCAGGCGCGACGGATTTGCCGATCCCGGTGATTATGCTGCTATCGGTGAAGGAAGATCCGTGGCGTTGATTGCGCCGGACGGCGCCATCGACTGGTGGTGCTCACCCAACCTTGATTCTCCCCCCCTGTTTGACCGCCTGCTGGACAGCAAAATTGGCGGATTTTTTCAGATAGAACCTGATGAACCCTATAGCGTAAGTCGCTGCTACCGCGAAAACAGTAACGTGCTGGAAACCCGCTATAAAACGGAAAACGGCACGGTGCTGCTGACCGAGTCAATTAACAGCACCCTGGCAGGCCGTCTGCCCTGGAGTGAAATTGCACGCCGTGTTGATGGCGTGAAAGGCGAAGTCACGCTTAAGATCACGCTTAAGCTGGGCACCGTGGCGGAAACGCGCAGCCCCTGGCTGAACGAGACGCAGCACGGCCCGGTGTTTCACGTCGGCGATCTGATGATTATGCTCAGGCATTCTGATGATGTGCAGAAGATTGAGGAGCACGACGCGGGCCTGCATGGCACGCTGCGCACCTCGCCAGGTTCCACCTCGCTGATTGCCCTGCTGGCAACGGCAAAGGAGCCGCTGGCCGTCCCGACGCTGGAGTCGATCGATCAGCGCATTGAAACCAGCCACCTCGCCTGGCAGGACTGGATCAAGAGCCTGAGCTACAAAGGGGCCTTTCTGCCACACGTTCATCGCTCCGCGCTGGCGCTGAAATTCCTCTGGTACTCTCCTACCGGTGCGCTGGCCGCAGCCGCCACCACGTCGGTCCCGGAAGGGATTGGCGGCAGCAAGAATTATGATTACCGCTACGCCTGGGTACGCGATGCCTGTCTGATTATCAAATCCTTCGTCTATCTTGGCGCGCTTGAGGAGTGTAAGGCTGCCTTTTCCTGGCTATCCGCCACCATTCTTAAACACGGCTGCCCGCTGCGCACCTGTTATACGCTGGAGGGCGAGACGGTGCCGGAAGAGCGTTTTCTGCCGCTGGAGGGTTATCAGGGCTCGCAGCCGGTTCGGGTGGGCAATAACGCCAGAGATCAGACCCAGCTGAGCATGTACGGCGATATGCTGGCGACCGCCCAGCTCTTTATTGAAGCAGGCCACGTGCTGGACCTCACCACGTCCCGCCTGCTGGGAGAGCTTGCCAACCACTGTGCTGACAGCTGGCGCCAGAAAGATTCAGGGATCTGGGAGCTACCGGAAGAGCAGCATTACACCCATTCAAAAATGGCCTGCTGGATGGCACTTGACCGGGCAGTGAAGCTGGCCGAGGGCACGCATATTGAGCCGACATGGCTTGAGCGATGGAAGCGGGAACGCGACCGGATCAGCGTATGGGTGGAGGAGCACTGCTGGTCGGAAAACCGCCGGGCTTACACCTTTTACGCCGGGAGTGACTCGCTCGATGCGGCTATTGCGCTGACGCATGACTATGGCCGCGCGGTTTCTCCCGAGCGGATGCTGACCACTCTTGACGCTATCCATCAGGAGCTGGGGCACAACGGCCCGATGGTTTACCGTTATTCAGGCGTGGAGAGCGAAGAAAGCACCTTTGTCGCCTGCTCGTTCTGGCTGGCGGAGGCCTGGGCGGCGATGGGTAAAAAGGCGCAGGCGGAAGAGACTATGCAGGCTATTCTCGCGGTCATCTGTCAAGAGGGCAACGTTGAAACCTTCAATGAAATGTTCGATGTCCGGACAAACAGCTGGCGGGGTAACCTCCCTCAGGGGCTGAGCCATCTGGCCCTGATTTGTGCCGCGCATGCGATCTCCTCTCAGGAGGAGGACGCCTGAATCTGTTTGCATCACTACAGCTGTTTCTCTCTTCAGGCGGCAATAAAAAAGGGGCAGCGAACGCTTGCTGACAAAGGTAAAGCGAGAGAAACAGGGACTGGGAGTAAAGCGTCCCGCGCCATGGACGGCGTGGGCCGAGCTATCAGGGACGATGCTTTTTGCGTCTTCACGAGCAGGCCCTGTTTCCCGAGCCGGCACTTTATCAATAATTTCAGGGGCAGCGAATGCTGCCCCTTGAGGTTAATCACTAACGGCCCGTACAGGGTAATAGCCTGAAGAGCAGTCTGCGATCAACGCTTATTTCAGACGGTAAGCCACCACGGCGTCACCTTCTTTGGTGCCCAGCGAGCCGTGACCGCCTGCGGCAATCACCACATACTGTTTCTTGTCAGCGCCCATATAGGTGGCAGGCGTTGCCTGTCCCCCTGCCGGAAGCTCGGTTTGCCATAACAGCTCACCGGTATTGATGTCGTAGGCGCGGAAGAAGTTATCCGCCGTTGCGCCATGGAAAACCAGATCGCCTGCGGTCGTCAGCGGACCGCCGTGCGCCACCATGCCCATCGGGAAGCCAATCGGGAAGCGGCCCGGCAGGAAAGAGGTCTTCAAGTTTTTGGTGGTGCCCACGCGGCGCAGCCATTCGGTTTTACCGGTAGTCAGATCCACACCCACCATACGGCCCCACGGCGGCGCAATACAAGGAATGCCCAGGCTTGAGGAGAGCTGCTGAATATGAATCGCGTAGTCGCCCTGGAAGTTCTCGTTCCAGTACGGGGTATTGTCCGCCGTAAACATACGCTTGTCTGCGGTTTCAGCGGTACGTTTGATCAGGGTGTACTTGTAAGCCAGACGAACCGGCGCAGCAATCAGGATCTGACGCTCCGGATCGACAGAGACCGAGCCCCAGTTGAACACGCCAATGTTGCCCGGGAAGACAATAGAACCCTTCTCGGTCGCTGGCGTCCACGGATTGCCGTCATAGCGCAGGGATTTGTAGTCAATACGGCACGCCATCTGGTCGAACGGCGTGACGCCCCACATCGATTTTTCACTGAGTGGATCGGGGATAAAGTTCAGTGCGGAAACCGGCTGGGTAGGCGAATAGTTTTCGCCGTTGATGCCTTTAGTCGACACATCAACCTGATTAACAGGATAGACAGGCTGGCCGGTCAGTCGGTTCAGCACGAACAGGTTACCGGTCTTCGTCGGCATCACCACCACGGGCTGCTTCTTGCCCTGATAATCGATATCAAGCAGTGAAGGCTGTGATGGAATATCGCGGTCCCACAAGTCGTGTTTTGAGGTCTGGAAGAGCCACTTGAAGGCACCGGTTTTCAGATCCAGCGCCACCAGCGCGTCACGGAATTTCTCGGTGTTGCTGTTCGGATCGCGATTAAGACCCACTTCATCCGGTGAGGCGTTGCCAAAAGGCACGTAGACCAGACCGTTTTTCAGGTCAGCGCTCAGGGTAGCCCAGGCGATAGGCGTATCCTGAGGATAGATGCCATCGGCCGCGATGGGATCGGTGCTTTCCGGGTTCGCCGGGTCGAAGTTCCAGACCAGTTTACCGGTAATCACGTCATAGGCGCGGATCACGCCGGATGGGTTACCGGCGTTAAAGCCGTTATCCATTACGGAGTCACCGACGATAACCAGGTTACCGGCCACCAGCGGTGCAGAGGTTTCCATCAGCGCATGAGGGCGAATTTTGCCCATATTATCACTGAGGTCGACAATGCCGTTGTTACCAAAATCGGTGCAAAGCTTCCCGGTGTCGGCATTCAGCGCCAGCAGTTTGCCATCGTTAGCGGCGTTGAAAATACGCTTACGGCAGGTTGCCGGTGCGGTGGCCTGCGCAACAGTTGCGGCTGGCTGAGCAGGCTGAGCCGCATTTTCGTCGGCCGCTGGCGCGTAGTAGCTCACACCACGACAGGTCTGGTGCTGTTGCAGATAAGAGCGATCTTTCTCCGGCTGATACTTCCACTTCATTTCACCCGTTTCAGGATTCAGGGCGTGGACTTCGTTATGCGCCGTACATAAGTAGAGCGTGTTATTAACCTTCAGCGGCGTCGCTTCAAAGGTATATTCGGTCGCATCCTTTTCTGCATTACGCAGATCGCCAGTGTGATACGTCCATGCCACTTCCAGGTTATCAACGTTCTCTTTCGTGATCTGCTTCAGACCAGAGAAGCGCTGACCGCTGTTAGTGCCGCCGTAGGCCGCCCAGTCGTTCTGAGCGACATTGCTGTCGGACGGATTACGCTTGGTGGTAATGTTGCCTTCCTGCGGGTACGGGTCATAAAACATCATGCCGATGACCAGCGCAACGATGACAATGACGGTCGTGCCAAGGAAAGGATGGAAACCGCGGGCATCAGCAGGATTCTGAGCGCGGCTGAGCGGGCGAACAATCCACGGCATGGCCAGCCAGAGGCCAAACAGACCAATCAGATCGCCGCGTGGGATCCACTGCCATTTATCAAAGCCCACTTCATAAATCATCCATGCCAGCACAATCCACATCAGGACGGCATAAACAGACAGGGCAATTTTTTTATTTTTAAACAGCGCAACGGCGGTGATAAGCAGCCCGATGGCCATCACCACGTAAAAAGGCGATCCCCCGATGAGCAGCAACTTTCCGCCCATATAAAGCATCGCGATTCCCACAATCGCGATAATAATACTGGTTAATTTAAGCATTTTGATCTCTCAGCATATACATTTGGACAACCATTACCCTTACGCTCCATTACAAAAGGATAATGTAAATTTAACTAAAAACAGATTAATTGAATAATCTGTTTAATTTATGAATCATGCGTGACAGTTTCGCCATGGTGATAATTTATTTTTTCAGCAGGCTGAGAAAAAAAGTGTAAGCAGCGATTTATTAAATTATATAAATCAGTGGATTGTGAAATGATGGCCTATTTTTCAGGCTGAGCGGGAGCGGCGATAGCGGTTATTTTTAGCATAAAATGTTACCGGCAGAGCTCGGCAGCCTGCTCCGCCGTTAATTCATGCCATTCTGGCTTTAGCAATTTGTGTGCTTTGCAGCGCCGCTGGCTGGCGGACAATATCCGGTTCTGACCGCGTTTTGTTAAAAACTCTATTCCCGTAGCGGGCAGAGATTAAAATGCATACAGTCTCTACCGGTAATGCTTTATTGCCGACAGACGCCTCCTCTGGGAGACGGCCAGCTCCGCCTCCCATTATTCTCAACTTGTGACGGTGTCACTAAACAGATTAACTACAGATGCAGCCCGCCGGTGCTGAATGCCTCACTGAAAATCCTTTCAGCCGGAATGCCTGCGTCAGTCAGAGCGCGATACTGCGCCTGCATAAACGGAGCCGGGCCACACAGGTAATAATCCGCCTCTGCGGGAAGATATTCAGCGGGCAGATCTTTTATGTTCAGCCTGCCCTGCGCCTGATAATCCCGGCCGGCGACTTCATTCTCTTTCACCTCTTCATAGGCGATAAAGAGATGAAGATTGTTATTTGCCTCCGCTAAATTTTGCAGCTCATCGCGTAATGCGTGTACGTCGGAATTACGGGCGGCATGAATAAAATAGATCGCTTTCTTTTCCCCTGCGCTGAGTTCCGCATCGCTGTCCACGCCTTCGCGGGTGGCGGGATGGGAATGGGGATCGGCGTGGGTCGCCAGCAGATGATTGACCATGGAAATCATAGGGGTCAGGCCAACGCCGGCGCTGATAAGCACATTTGTGGCGTCAGGGTTCATCAGATAGAAATTCCCGGTCGGCGCGCTCAGCTCCACCACGTCGCCTTTGTCAACGGTCGTATGCAAAGTTGATGAGACATAGCCAGGATCCTGTCCTTCCGAGCGGGGGTCTTCACGCTTCACCGAAATACGCAGGTAATTATCCGTTGGACTGTTAGATAAACTGTACTGACGGGGCTGTTTAATGCCCAGATCGGGAACCTGCAACCGCAAGGTAATATACTGCCCCGGCTTCCAGTCCGGCAGCGCCTGACCATCTTCCGGGATCAGATAGAAAGAGGTAATTTCCGCACTTTCTTTTACTTTCCGATCCACGATAAAGTTACGCCAGCCCACCCAGCTGCCCCGGCTATTTTTATGTTCTTCGTAGAGGCGGTTTTCAGTGGCGATAAAAATATCAGCCAGCTGCTGATAAGCGGCGCCCCACGCCGTAATCAGCTCATCCTCCATCGGGATGCTGAGCACTTCGCTTATCGAGTGAAGCAGGTTTTCACCGACGATATCATAATCGGGCGTCTGTATATTCAGGCTGACGTGTTTATGGCAGATAAGCTCAATAACCGGCGCCAGCACGCCCGGATTATCAATATTTTCGGCATAGGCCAGTACAGCGCCCGCCAGCGCTTTCGCCTGAGCGCCGCTGCGCTGATGCCCCATATTGAAGGTTTCTTTGAGTTCGGGATGATTATTTAACATACGTTTGTAGAAATAATCCGTCAGCGCCTCACCACTTTCCTTCAGCACGGGCACCGTTGCCTTCACTGATTCTTTCTGCTTTTCACTTAACATAGTCTTGTTTACCCTCAGCATGCATGCCGGATGACAGCCAGCCTGCCAGCGCCTGATAAAAAGTTGCGCGGCCAGACTTGCCATAGCTCGTTTTCCCCACAGTTTAGCAGGTTACTCAGCCATTGCCGGGGGGACTGCACGGCGCCGGCCAGACGGCAGGCTGTGGGCGGGATTAATGATGCAGTATAAAAAGGAAGGCGGTGGCGGAAACAGCGAAATACGTTCAGAGCCGGACGATGATAAGCAATGGCCGTGGCGAAACGCCATTCAGCTGCGCTCGATTTTTCTGGCAGCCTCATCGAGCGCATCGATAATAGTGTGCAGCGTCTGCGTGGAGAGCGTGGCGCCGGAGAGGCGGCTGTTCAGCGCGCTTTTCATATTATTGATCGCCCTTTCCACCTCTGGCCGGCTGCGGTTAGTGACCAGTACCGCCAGCGAGCTCAGGCGTTCAAGTATCGCTTCCAGCGCCGCGTTGCCCTGGATCAGCTGCTGCTGCCCTTTTTCTGCCAGACGGTATGCTTTGCGTGTCGCCTGTGGTTCCGTCACGCTGATGCATTCCATCTCTTCGAGCAGGGTCAGATTAGGATAGATCAGACCCGGGCTTGGGGTGTACTCCCCTTTGGAAAGATCCTCGATCGATTTAATCAGCTCGTAGCCGTGCGCGGCGCCCTGAGAGATAAAATAGAGGATCAGCAGGCGGATATCCCCCGCATCCAGCATTTTTTCCCGGCGCTTCCGGCGCCTGGCGCAGCCGCCTGGCCCGCTGTCACTCAGGTCGTCAGTACGATGATGATGTGGTTCTTTCATTCTCAGCCCGGCGTCAGTGAAAGGGGAGAAAGCGTACGCTGCCCCCGGTTAAAACTCAATAAGAACGGCAGGTTACTTCAGGTGCCAGTAGGCGACCGCACGTACTCTTTCCGCATCCCTTTCACGCTGAGTAATAAAGTAGTCCCTGAGCGTTTTCACCGCAGCCCCTTCGCCGGTCAGCCAGATAAAATAATCCTCATCGGGCAGCCTTAACTCCTCGAAGCGGGTAATAAGCTTCGCCACCGCCGCCTCGTTCATCTCTCCGCTGCCCAGCCAGGTAACCTCAATGTTGCTGAGATCGCCAAGATACGCCTGGCCCACTGCCTCATCGGCCCAGGCGAAAAGTTGCAGGCTTTGCCCGGACATTGTCTGCTGGCGGCGGCGGAAAGCAGGCAGGCCCGTTTCATCACAGACGTAGAGCTGAAAAGCATAATCCTCTGGCACCACCAGCGATCCGCGCGGGCCGCCCACCGCCAGCCTGTCACCAGGGGTTGCCTGCGTGGCCCAGTCGCTGGCCAGTCCGGCCTCATGCAGATAGAAGTCGAGCGTCAGCTGCCCTTTTTCGGCATCAAAGCTGAGCGGCGTATAGTCCCGCGCGGCCGGTCTGCTCCCCTCCGGCCACTCAATCCCTTCAGGAGTCACCGTCGGCAGCGGCAGCTCACCGCTCACCGCATCAGGGAAAAAGAGTTTCACGTGGTCGTCAAACCCCGCCGAGCTGAAGCCCTGAAGCGCTTCCCCGCCCACCTCGATCCGGTAAAACTGACCGGCGATGAGCTGCTTGCTCACCACGGTGACCGGGCGTATAGAGAGTTCGTTTCTGACCCGCTGCGGCAGGCGGGAACCAGGTTGAGTTTCCGGCATGTTAAATCTCCAGGCAATGCGAAAGGGAGGCAGGAATCATTTATGAATGATTCTCATTTAAGGCGGAAAATATATCTATGATATATCTTAAGCGCAAGCGGAAATGGGGGCGCGATGTGGGAATTTGTGCGGTTATAGCGGGTGAAGCCTGCCCCGGAAGATATTGCGGGACTCAGATAAAAAAAAGGACCCGCAAGGGATCCTTTGATGTTGAATCTACGCTTTAAGCATTCTGAAAACCGGCAGTAAAGCAGATAACGTGGCTATGCCAGCTCAGTCAGGGCGCGCTGGCGTTAGTGACGCGCCAGACCACATTGGCAGCGTCATCGGCAATCATCAGGCCGCCAAGGTTATCCATCGTCAGACCGACCGGTAAGCCCCGCACCTGTTCACGATCGTCGGTCAGGAATCCCGTCACCACCGGCTGAGGATCGCCGACCGGTCTGCCGTCCTGAAACGCCACCCAGCTGACCCGGTAGCCGTTCAGCGGGTCACGGTTCCAGCTGCCGTGTTCACTGATAAACGCGCCGCCGCGGTATTTCTCCGGCAGATTGGTGCCGGTGTAGAACCACAGGCCCAACGGCGCGACGTGAGAGCCCAGCGCATAATCCGGCTTGATCGCTTTTTCCACCAGATCGGGCCGTTCGGGCTTAACACGGGGATCCAGATGCTGGCCAAAATAGCTGTAGGGCCAGCCGTAAAAGCCGTTTTCCTCGACGGCGGTCATATAGTCCGGCACCAGATTCGCCCCAATCTCATCGCGTTCATTAACGATGGCCCAGAGCCTGCCGGTCTGCGGCTCCCACTGAAGTCCGGTTGGGTTACGCAGGCCGCTGGCGTATATGCGGCTGGCGCCTGACGCGGCGTCCACCTCAAGAATTGCCGCGCGGCGATACTCAATGCCGATGCCGTTTTCAGTGATATTACTGTTGGAACCGACGCCCACATAGAGCTTGCTCCCGTCCGGGCTGGCAAGCAGCGACTTGGTCCAGTGATGGTTAATTCCGGCGGGCAGCTCGGTCAGCACGGTACCGGGATCGCTAATGCGGGTCGCGCCAGGCGTGTAGGGATAGGTTACCAGGCTGTCCGCATTTGCCACATACAGCGTGTTCCCTACCAGCTGTACCCCAAAGGGCGAGCTCAGGTTTTCCAGAAAAATATGCCTTTCCCAGGTTTTACCGTCGCCGCTAGTGTTGCGCAGCAGCGTGATCCGGTTGCCGCCCTCGCCGCCCTTCCCGGAGGCGCTTTTAACCAGACCGGTCGCCAGCTGTTTGGGCATGGCGATCGGGGTTTTAGGGCCGGCGGCTTCGACCACCAGCACGTCGCCGTTAGGCAGCGTATAGAGCTGGCGGGGATGTTTAAAATCACCCGCCACTTTCTCAATTTTCAGCCCTTCCGCCACTTTTGGCGTCTCGCCTTCCTTCCACTGCGCGGCGGAGGGAACCTTCATCGGCGGCACCAGGAATGATTTGGCGGGCGGCAGTTCAGGATTGGGTCCGGTCTGGTGGGGCGCGTCACCATTAACGCTATCGTCACAGCCGGCAAGCACCAGCGCGACAGAGATGGCAAGCAGGGATAGCAGATTCTTGTTTTTCATCAGGTCTCCTCCTTAAGCGGTACGATCGCGCAGGGCGAGTTGCACATTGGCGAACAGCATCAGCACCACGACCAGCGTGGAGAGAATGACGCCCTCAGGCACAACGCCGTACGCATCGCGGGTATGGATCAGGGCATTGAAAATCGCCAGCACAATGGCGACCAGATAGGCCCAGAAGTGCACCTTTACCGCCGAACCCTGCGGCCAGGAGGCCCCGACCCAGACCTGAACCAGATTGATCAGACGCGGAATAATGGAGAGCACCAGCCCTATCGTTATCAGCCAGCTTGCACCCCGCATCCAGCTGATTTCAGTGCTGTAGACGTAGATAATGTCAAACAGCCAGCCCGCGACAAAAAAGCCTAACGGAACCGGATTGAGCAGGGAGTAAACGGCCACAGCAAAAGCAGAATGCCGGGGGTTAACTTGGGCAGTCATTCATAAGCTCCTTAAACAGGTGGGAGAGGTCAGCAAAACGTCGGCAACCGTCACGCGGTTCTGTCAAAGGTTAGTTAATATGATGACATTGTGTGGAATAATGTGAATAAAAATGAATGGTTAGGCACTGCGGGTTTGATTCAGGCAGGAACAGCGCATGCCGCTGTCCCTTTTCAGAAAGCTCATTTTCAGTTGCGCAGCGAGGCCAGGCCGTGCAGCTGATTTCCCTGATGATCGAAATTATCCGCCGCCAGCCAGCGTTCCAGCGCGCCGCGCACGGTGGGCCACTCCGCATCAATAATCGAGAACCACGCCGTATCCCGCGTACGTCCCTTGTAAACTGCCGCCTGACGAAATATGCCTTCGTGACGGAAGCCGAGCCGCTCTGCCGCACGCCATGAGGGCCCGTTCAGGCTGTCGCATTTCCATTCGTAGCGACGATAGCCAAGCCGATCAAAGGCGTATTTCATCAGCAGAAAATGCGCTTCCGTCGACAGCGGGCTGCGCCTGAGCGCCGGCGAAAACGTGACGTAACCCACTTCCATCGTGCCCTGCGCAGGATCGATACGCATCAGCGCCAGCGTACCGATAGCGCGGTTGCTGACCGGATCGATAACCGCATAGTGCAGCGCGTCACTGCTGCCCGCCGTCGTATTCAGATGCCGGCGAAAGGCCTGCGCATCCTCAAAAGGGCCAACGGGCATATAGGTCCAGTCCCGGCCATCTTCCGCCTGCTGCCAGGCCTCCCAGAGATCTTCCCCATGCGCCCCACCATCAAGAGCTTCAAGGCGGCAGAAGCGCCCCTGCATGGTGATGCGCTCTGGCCATGGACGGGCGCCCCACCCGGCCAGCGGTTCGCCAACGGGCTGTTGATATTCATTAACCGGCAAGGAAACCTCCACTGTCGTTGTTATTGTGTAAACGTCTGGATTGAGCACGCACTGTAACAGTCCAGGCCCGCGCTGAACAATTCCATGTCACCCGGCAAGCCGTCGATGGATTGCAGAGCACTGCTCAGGAACCGCGTTGTTTCTCCAGCTCTGGCGCCTGCTCAAGAAAGCGTCCGGGATGGTCCGCCCTGGGTTGCTGCTGCTCATCGTAGCGGCCAAACAGTCGGTAGCGGTTGCTGGCGATAAGATCGTAGCAGCGGTTGCCGATCGCTTTGGGAAACCAGCGCAGCACGCTGAACAGACGCCAGGGCCAGGGAAGCCGGTTCATGACCCGGAAAATCGCCTCAGCGCGAAACCAGGTTTTGTCCCCTTCCATCAGCACAATGGTATTAACGTTATCAGGCGACATTCCCACTTTTTTCAGCAGTTCAGCGCCCGTTGCCGTCTGTACCGCAGCCAGCCGCACGGTATGATCGCGATCGTGGCGGATCAGAAACCGGACCCAGCCGTTACACAGTTTGCAGACGCCGTCGTAGAGCACAATGCGTTCTGCGCCGGAAGATGAGGGAGAAACAGAAGACATATAATCACCAGAGAGTCAGAACGGTGGAGAATCCCACCGTTAACATTCAGTCACTCTGGTTATTTTAGCCTGGCGTGGCAATCTGGGGCGGCAGGGTTCCGGGCCGGCCAGCGAAACAGAGACGCTGGCCGGCCTGCAAAGGCTTACGCCTTCCAGACGGTCTGGGCGTTGGTGAACTCCCGGATGCCAAAGTGAGACAGTTCGCGGCCATACCCGCTCTGTTTGACGCCGCCGATCGGCACGCGCGGATCGGAGAAGCTGGGCGAGTTGATAAACACGCCGCCGGTTTCGATGCGTGAAGCGAGCGCCGCGGCTTTTTCGACGTCACGACTCCAGAGGCTGCCGCCGAGGCCGAAGTCTGAATCGTTCGCCATTGCGATGGCGTCTTCCGCATCCTCTGCCCGGATCAGCGAGGCAACCGGGCCAAACAGCTCCTGCCGGAAGCTGGTCATCCCCGGCCTGACGTTGCTCAGTACGGTGGGCGCATAGAAGTTCGCCTCGCCCGGCAGCGCATGACCGCCTGTCAGACATTCAGCTCCTTCTGCAATGGTCGCCTGTACCTGAGCATCCAGCTCATCACGCAGATCGTAACGCGCCATCGGGCCGATAAAAGTCGAGGCTTCGCGCGGGTCACCCAGCGTCATCGCGTTAACTGCCGCCACAAATTTGCTGCGGAACGCCTCAAAGACCGCCGCCTCGACGATAATCCGCTTGGCAGCGATACAGATCTGGCCCCCGTTCATAAAGCGGCCTGATATAGCACCCTGCACCGCCGCATCGATATCCGCATCGGCCAGCACGATAAAGGCATCCGCGCCGCCTAATTCCAGCACGCTTTTTTTGATCGCGGCCCCGGCAAGCGCGGCGATGGCCGCACCGGCGCGTACGCTGCCGGTCAGCGTAACGGCGGCGATACGACGATCCTGGATCATAGTGGCAACCGAGGCGTTATCCGCATTCAGCACGCTGAAAACGCCCTCCGGCACGCCAGCCTTTTTCAGCACTGCTGCCAGTAACAGCGAACTGCCCATCACATTAGGCGCAGGTTTCAGCAGATAGCTGTTGCCGGCCAGCATGATGGGGACTGCGCCGCGTAATACCTGCCAGACAGGGAAGTTCCACGGCATCACCGCCAGTACCGGCCCCAGTGGCAGATACTGCACCCAGGCGTTATTACCTGCCACCAGCGCCGGTTCTGGCGCCAGAAAAGCAGGTCCGTGCTGCGCATACCAGTCACATAAGTGCGCGCTTTTCTCCACTTCCGCCAGGCCCTGAGTGACGGGCTTGCCCATTTCATCCGCCATCATCTCCGCCAGCTCGCGGGCGTGGCTGCGCAACGCACCGGCAACCGAACGCAGCAGCTCGCTGCGGTCGCTGATGTCGCTGTTGCGCCACTGATTAAAGCCGTTGCTGCTTTCGGTTAACGCGGTTTCAACCTCTGTCGCAGAGGCAAAAGGGGTGTGGCGAATTTCCACACCGGTAAAAGGATTACGGGAAACGGCACCTGACATACTAACTCCTGGTAGCAGGAAGCGTTATCCTGCAAAAATCGGTTTCGGTGAATAAGCGTTATCATAGGCTTGTCATGCTTTCCTGAAAAATGAATAATAATGAATGTAATTATCCTGAAATGAGAATGTATGGACCTTACCCAGCTGGAAGTGTTTCGCGCCATTGCGCAGGAAGGCAGCGTCACCGCCGCCGCAGGCAAGCTGCATCGCGTCCCTTCAAATATCTCCACCCGACTGCGCCAGCTTGAAGACGAACTGGGCGTCGAGCTGTTCCGGCGCGAGAAGCTCCGTCTGCATATCACCGATGCGGGCAGAACATTACTGGACTACGCCACCCGCCTGCTCACCCTCGCCGAAGAGGCAAAAGAGCGGGTTTCCGGGCAGCATCCCGCCGGCGTCTTTACCTTAGGCGCCATCGAAAGTACCGCCGCCGTCAGGCTGCCGCCGCTGATTGCCCGTTATCACCAGACGTGGCCTGCCGTGGAACTTGATCTCTCAACCGGCCCCTCAGGGGATATGATTGACGGGCTACTGGAGGGGAAATTCAGCGCCATATTTATCGACGGGCCGCCGAGACATCCTCAGCTGGAGGGCATCGCCGCCTTCAGCGAGGAGCTGGTGCTTATCTCTTCGCTTAATCATCCGCCGGTCACGCAGGCAGCACAGATTTCCGGCGCAACGATTTACGCCTTCCGTGCGAACTGCGCCTACCGGCGCCGCTTTGAAAACTGGTTTGCCCGGGAAAATGCCGCGCCGGGTAAAATTTTTGAGATGGAGTCCTATCACGGTATTCTGGCCTGCGTCAGCGCCGGCGCCGGGCTGGCGATGATCCCCAGAAGTATGCTTGAGACGATGCCCGGCCGGGAAAGCGTGCAGGCCTGGCCACTGGCGGACGGAAAAGGAAAACTGGCCATCTGGCTGATCTGGCGGAAAAATGGAGAAACGGCTAATCTGCGGGCTATGGTCAGCCTGCTGGACATCCAGTCCGCGCGTTAACCGGTGCGCCATTTCCTCTCTGCAAAAAGGAGACTTCCAGTGCATAAAACCAGTGAGGCGCTAGATCTTGGGCTGACTGAAAGAGTGCTTGAAAAACTGGGTATGACCACAGGCCCGGCGCTTAGCGAAGCTGGCCTGGCCAGCCTCTACCAGGCCTGGTGCCGCTCCGTCCCCTTCGATAACATCAGAAAGCGAATAGCCAGTCCTGGTAACGCCACACAGCCACTGCCCGGCACCACCCCGGAAGATTTTTTTTCACACTGGTTAGCCTTTGGTACCGGTGGGACATGCTGGGCATCGCATGGTGCGCTCCGGGCGCTATTGAAGCAGCTGGGCTTCTCCATTCATTACGCTATCTCAGCCATGCTTTCGCAGCGCCCTGTCAGCAGTGACTCACCGGGGCACGGCACCCTAGTTGTCAGGATGGATGAAACAATTTTTGCGATTGATGCCACTATGCTGCACGGCGTGCCGCTGCCGCTGGCTGAGCAGCAGCATGAACATCCTGTGTGGGGGACGCATGTTCATCACAGCGAGGGCCGCTGGTGCATTAACTGGAAGCCGCTGGGCAGGCCAGCCCTGGACTGTTGCCTGCTGGATCTGGATGCGCCAGGCCGTGAGTATGCCCGCCGCCATGAAGCCAGCCGTCATAACAGCCGGTTTGATGGCGCGCTGCTGATCCGCCGCGCCGGGAAGGAGAGCATCACCGGTATTGTGAAGGGTGAACGCGTGACCCGCCATCCGGACGGTTCAGAAACGTTTTCAGCACTCACGCACCAGGCGCAGCAGAAACTGCTTATCGAGCACTTTGGTATCGCTGAAGAGATCGTTGTCCGGCTGCCTGAAGCGTAACCGCCAGCGCAGGCGTTACAGATGCTGCGGAGCGCGCATAAAAAACTGCACCTTACTCAGCGGGATATCCGTCTTTGGGGTACAGCGTCAAGCCTGACGTCTATCAGGCTACCGGCAGAGAATTACATCTGAACCAGGTTTTTGATTTTCACGTCCGGGTTAACGTCAGCCTCGTAGTCCACGCCGTCCAGGCCGAAGCCGAACAGGTGCATGAACTCGCGCTTGTAACCGGCAAAATCTGTGATCTCATTCAGATTTTCATTGGTCACCGTTGGCCACAGCTTAACCACTTCATCCTGTACTTCCGGCATCAGCTCTTTATAGTCCGCGCGCAGACGGCCGGTATCGTCCAGAACCGGTGAGGCGCCGTAGAGGCTATCTTTGAACAGGCCGTAGACCTGCTCAATGCAGCCTTCATGGGTGCCTTTTTCCTTCATCACTTTAAACAGCAGCGACAGATAGAGCGGCATAACCGGAATAGCGGAGCTCGCTTGGGTCACCACGGCTTTCAGCACGGAAACGCGGGCATCGCCGCCCTGCTCTGCCAGCGTATCGCGGATGGTCAGGACGCGCTTGTCCAGATCCTTTTTCGCTTCGCCAATAGAACCGTTCCAGTAGATATCGTGGGTGATCTGCTCGCCAAGGTAGGTGAACGCGGTGGTTTTTGCTCCCTCAGCCAGCACGCCGGCCGCCTTAAGATCGTCAATCCACATCTGCCAGTCTTCGCCGCCCATTACCGCCACGGTGCCGTCGATCTCTTCCTGGGAAGCGGGCTCAAGGGTAATGTCGGTGATGGTTTCTTTATCGGTGTTCAGACCACGGGTAGTCAGAGATTTGCCGACCGGCTTCAGGGTGGAGTTAAACACTTCGCCCGTTTTTGGATGAACGCGGCGCGGCGCGGCCAGGCTGTAGACAACCAGGTCAACCTGACCCAGATCTTCTTTGATCAGCTCAATGGTTTTCTGTTTCACTGCGTCAGAGTATGCGTCGCCGTTGATGCTTTTCGCATAGAGGCCCTTCGCTTCCGCCAGCTCTTCAAAGGCGGCTGAGTTATACCAGCCTGCCGTGGCCGGTTTAGTCTCTTCACCCGGACGCTCAAAGAAGACGCCCAGGGTATCGGCATCGCAGCCGAAGGCCGCAGAGATGCGGGCCGCCAGGCCATAACCGGTGGATGCGCCGATCACCAGCACTTTTTTCGGACCGTTGGCGATTTTGCCGTGGCTGGTAACAAACTCAATCTGTTTTTCAACGTTAGCTTTGCAACCTGCCGGATGGGCAGTAACACAGATAAAGCCACGAATGCGTGGTTTAATAATCATGTTGACCTCAATAGAAACTGTCTGAGTAAATACGGGCAGTAGAATACCTGCTTGTGGCGATTCAGGCAAAGCCGACGGCAGCTTATCGCTGCCGGCGACGCTTCTACTGCCCCTTTTGTTCATTCTTCGCCCGACTATTGCCTGAGGCGTCGTCGTTCACATTATCATGAACTTACGTGACACCAGTTGCGCAGTTCATTAATGCCGCCATCCGGTGAGGTAAAGCCCGCGCAGCCCAGGATGCTGTCAAACAGCTTCTCATGGAAGACCGGCGTTTTCGCCCGCTGCAGTTTTTTCAGCTGGGCAAAAGCTGCCGCATGGTCAGGCTTTTGCAGAAACTTGTCCGACGCCCAGACCATAATTGGGATGGTGCGCTGGGCCATCGGCGCAATATTGCGCGGCGTGCCGTGGAAATGCATATTCTCAGAAATCGACTCGCCGTGATCGGAAGCGTAGAACACGATGGCGTTACGGTTTCTTAACTGGTCAAAGACCGACTTCAGCACGTGATCGGTATAGAGCAGGCTATTGTCGTAAGAGTTGACCATCTCCTGCGTCGAGCACTGATCGTCGATGCCCAGACATTCAGGCTGGTAGCGGGCCCAGGCACGCGGATAACGCTCGGTATAAAGATAGTGCGATCCTTTGGTGTGCAGAATGACAAGGTGTTTGCCATCCGGATGGCGGTCGATAGAATCTCTCAGCTCACTGACCAGCGCCATATCGTCGATAGGCTTGCCCACGTTGCGCTTCTCAGACTGGATGGTTTCGCGCAGGGCGTAGTAATCTGCCATCGTCTTATTATAGAACCACGCTTCGCTCTGCATGGAGAAAAGCTCCGAGGAGAAGCCCTGCTTTTTCAGCACGGAAAAGACGTTCATCTCTTTCAAGGTGCGTTCAGGGGACTCCGATGCCCCGCCTTCGCGCACGAACATACAGCGCAGCGAGAGCTTGGTGGCGGTATCGCATGAATATCCCTGCAGCGCCGCAAGATTTTTTTCCTTATCCAGATTCGGCGTATTGTCACGATCGTAGCCGTAAATCCCCATATGATCGCGACGGGCGCTCTCGCCAATCACAAACACAATATAGAGGTCGTTAACATCCTTCGGCGGCGTATAGGTGAAGTGTTCCGCAGGATCAAACAGGTTGCGGTTATCTTCTGCTTCGCTCCAGCTGCTGTAGGCCAGCAACCCCATTCCTGACAGCCAGTTAGAAGGAGAGTAGCTCCCCGCCACCACGCCGCCGTAGCTGGCCATCATGCGGTTGTTAATACGATCCTGCTCATCCTGATGATCGCCCATCACTTTTAAAGGCACCCAGCAGCAGAGGCCTGCCGCCATCATCACGCCGCTGCGGCGTAAAAAGGCCCAGCCGTTGCGGCGGCGCAGCGCCGCTTCCGGCATCGGGGCGAGCCAGAGCATCAGCACTGGCAGCAGGCTGACCAGCACCAGCCAGGTGGAAAAGTGCCAGCCGACGGACTCCCGGGAAAGATCGAGGCTGTCCGTCGCCATGGCGGCGGCCACGATGCCGTAGCCGATGGTGACGTTAAAGAAAATCATGTAATAGCTGGCGGCCACCGAGAACACCACCAGCAGCGTGGTCAGGATGCGGAACAGCAGGCGTCCCGCCAGCGAGGCGAGCAGCGTGGTAAAAAGCACCAGGGCAAAAGCGGCCAGCACCTCAATGCCGGTTGAGAGCGCCGCGTCAGCATGAAGCTGATGAAAGCGGCGAAGAAAAATGGGCAGATTAAGCAGAACACCAATATAAAAGGCGATGAAGCAGCAGACCCGGCTCTGGGTCAGAAAGTGCAGTTTTTTCATTTATTATGTCGTTATTGCGAATGAATGGCGGGCCAGCAACAGAGATTCCGTCTGTAAAAGGCCTTATGGTTATCGTGCGGAGTTTCTGACAGGGAAAGACCTCATGAGTTTAACGCTGCGGCAGAAAACGCGTTGTTATAATGTAACAAAAAATGTGTAGAGCGGCAAAACGACGCCGTCCCGGTGAACGGTGTGGACTCAGACGGCTAAAGTACCGAGGCTGAAAGATATGTTTCCCACTCGTCGTCTGGCACCATTCCGCCGCCAGTCGCCCAGACCACATGCGTACCTTTGGTCAGCATCTCCTCACTGATGCCCTGCGCCGCCAGCGCCCCGGCGTGCTGGCGCAGACGCCAGGGACCGGGCAAACCTGCCAGCGCGGAAGGCTCCAGCAGCAGCTGCTCTTCCCTTGCCATCAATGCCAGCAGGTCATACATCTCCTGGTCGCTCAGGGTAAAGAAACCGCACAGCAGCCGCATCATCGCCGGTCCGACAAAGCCTGAAGGGCGCCCCACCGCCAGGCCGTCGGCGGCGGTCTGGTTATCAATTCCCAGATCCTGCACGGCGATCTTATCGTGCAGGCCGGTATAAACCCCGAGCAGCATAGAGGGCGAATGCGTCGGTTCGGCAAAAAACAGATGCACGTTATCGCCAAACGCCAGCTTCAGTCCGAACGCCACCCCGCCAGGCGCGCCGCCCACGCCGCAAGGGAGATAGACAAACAGCGGATGCGTCTTATCGACGCGGATCTGCTGCCGGGCCAGCTGCTGCTTCAGCCGGTCGCCTGCCACGGCGTAGCCCAGAAACAGCGTACGGGAGTTTTCATCATCAATAAAAAAACAGTCCGGATCGCTGGCGGCTTCCCGCCGGCCCTGTTCGACCGCCATACCATAGTCCTGCGCATATTCGATCACGCTGACGCCATGCTCGCGCAGTTTCTGTTTTTTCCAGGCGCGGGCGTCCGCTGACATATGTACGCTGACTGAAAAGCCCAGCCTGGCGCTGACGATACCAATGGAAAGTCCCAAATTGCCGGTAGAGCCTACGGCAATGCGGTAACGGGAGAAGAAGGTCCGGAAGGCGTCAGAGTCAAGCTTGCCGTAGTCGTCGCTTTCCTGAAGCAGCCCGGCCTGCATCGCCAGCCTTTCCGCATGAGCCAGCACTTCATAAATGCCGCCCCGCGCCTTGATGGAGCCGGCGATAGGAAGGTGGCTGTCTTTTTTCAGCAGCAGTCGTCCTCCCGCCCCCGTGCCGTAACGGGCGTTTAGCACCCGCCCTATCCGCGTCAGCGCCACCAGCTCCGACTCAATGATGCCGCCCGCAGGTGCGGTTTCGGGAAACGCCCTGACCAGCCAGGGGGCAAAACGCTGTAGTCGTGCCGCGGCATCCTCAACCTGCGCCGCGCTCAGCCCGACATACGTCAGCCCTTCTGCGGCCTGCGTGGCCGAGGTGTTGATCCAGGTGACCGGCTCCAGCTTGCAGAGCGCGCTGACCAGGGGAAAAGCCGCTTTTAATCGCAGCCGCTCTTTCTCATCCATCCGTTTTCCTCCGTAAGCGCCTGGCCGTTTCCGGCAAAGTATGATCGCATTCAAAGATCTGAAAAATAACATCAAAAAGGCTGCTATGCACTTTAGCTGCATAATTATGGCTATTTCACCTCCTTCCCGGTTTCAGGCAGAGGGAGAAGTAATTATTTATTCGGCCCCCGCCGACAAAAACATGCACGTAACATTTTTCACATAAATTTAAAAAATTCAGCGAGAGGATTTAGTGATAAATTTAGCCCCGCATAGGTGATATGCACTAACTACTTCCCGGTTTCGCAGCACATATAACTAATTTAAAGGTTTGTTATGGACAAGCTCTCTTACGTATCTGAAGGCAGCACAACGGCCTGGTCAACCTATCTGCAGCAGATCGACCGCGTGGCCCCTTACCTGGGCGATCTTACTCGCTGGATCGATACCCTTCGCCATCCGAAGCGCGCGCTGATTGTTGATATTCCGTTGCAGATGGATGATGGCTCAATTCGCCATTTCGAAGGCTTCCGCGTGCAGCACAATCTGTCACGCGGTCCGGGCAAAGGCGGTATCCGCTATCATCCTGACGTTGACCTTAATGAAGTTATGGCGCTTTCGGCATGGATGACCATCAAGTGTGCGGCGGTAAACCTGCCTTATGGCGGCGCCAAAGGTGGTATTCGCGTCGATCCTTTCAAACTCTCGGAAGGCGAACTTGAGCGTCTGACCCGCCGCTACACCAGCGAAATTGGCCTGATCATCGGTCCGCAAAAAGATATCCCCGCGCCGGACGTCGGCACCAACGCCAGAGTGATGGCGTGGATGATGGATACCTATTCGATGAATCACGGCACCACCATTACCGGCGTGGTAACCGGCAAGCCGATTCACCTTGGCGGTTCGCTGGGGCGTGAAAAAGCGACCGGGCGTGGGGTCTTTATTACCGGCCGTGAGGTCGCCCGCCGTTCAGGCATCGAAATCGAAGGCGCGAAAATCGCCATTCAGGGTTTCGGCAACGTCGGCAGCGAAGCCGCCCGCCTCTTTGTGGCGGCAGGCGCGCGTGCCGTGGTGATCCAGGACCATTCGGCCACCTTATTCAACGCCAAAGGCATCGATCTGAGTGCGCTGGCCGAGTGGCAGAGCAGTAATAAGAACATCGCCGGTTTCCCCGGCGCAGAAGAGATCGAGAGCGAAGCCTTCTGGTCAGTGGAGATGGATATTCTGATCCCGGCCGCCCTGGAAGGACAGATCACCCGCGAACGCGCTGAGCTGCTCAGCTGTAAGCTGGTGCTGGAAGGCGCTAACGGCCCGACCTATCCCGACGCTGACGACGTGCTCGCTTCACGCGGCGTCACCGTGGTGCCGGACGTGGTCTGTAACGCCGGCGGCGTAACGGTCAGCTACTTCGAGTGGGTGCAGGATATGGCCAGCTTCTTCTGGAGCGAGAGTGAGATTAACGATCGCATGGATAAGCTGATGACCGAAGCGATGGTCCACGTCTGGGAGAAGGCGAAAGAGAAATCGTGCAGCCTGCGCACCGCCGCCTATATTGTGGCCTGCGAACGCATCCTGATGGCCCGTAAAGATCGCGGTATTTACCCGGGCTGATGCCCGATGGCCGCCCGCTACGGGCGGCCAGATCGCCATTCCTTCCCGCCAGTCCCACTGTCTGTCAGACGCCCCGGGTTATACCGGATCGATGCCGGTCGCTTCCGCTTCCCGTAAGGCCGCTTTAAAGGTTTCGTTTTCCTCAGTCAGACGGATAGCCGCTTCGAGCATCTCATTCTGCATCAGAGAGAGAGAACCGCCGCTGGTGCGCCAGTGGATATAGAGCACGCAGAGGGCCGCTACCTGCAGCTGGTCATTTTCACGGCTGTCCGCATCGAAGCCATACTCAGCCGCAGCCCAGCGGTAAATATCCGCAACAAAGGGCATGGAACCCTCGTCATCCAGCGCAGGGAGCGTGGCGAACAGCGCCAGCATTTCCGGCGTGGCCACATAGCTCTGGCGGCCTTCGGCATCAAGCTGACGCCCGCGGGCGCGGGCGTTATTGGCCTGCCTGGCCTTGAGTTTGGCTCGTTTGCTTCGTTTATCCTGTTTACTGCTCACCGCGACGCTCCCCTTTAAAAAAGAGCGCAATCATAGCAGAGCCGGCGCGGAAAGACAGGCTGGGGTTGGCTGACGCGGCGCGGCTACATTTTGCCGATAAAGAGAGAGACCAGCCCTGCGGCGATCAGCGGCCCGACCGGCACGCCGCGAAACAGCGAGACCCCAATCAGCGTGCCAATCAGCAGCCCGCCCACGATGGTCGGCTGGCCGCTCATCAGCGTGACGCCCCGGCCTCCCACCCAGGAGACAAATATGCCCACCGCGATGGCCAGTAGCGATTTCCAGCTCATAAAAGCGTGCATCAGCGTGCTGGTAGGGAGAGCGCCGCTGGCAATAGGCGCCATCACGCCGACAGTGAGGATAATGATGCCGACCGTCACGCCCTGCTTTTCAATCCACGGGAAGAAGGCGTTAAGCGGCGTCACTTTCACCAGGATCAGCACCAGCAGCGCAAGCGCAACGGTGATGTTGTGACTGAAGTAGCTCAGTCCCGCCAGGACAACCAGGATAAAAAGCGTGATATCAAACATTGGATTCCCTGAAAAGAATAACGCGCTAAGTGACTATGAGGACAGAATAAAATGCTTTGCCGCTCTACTCCACCTTTTTAGATCTCACCGTTCAGTAGAGCGCCTCAATCGCGCCCTGGAGCGCGACGCCGGGACCGGTCAGCACGGCCAGCGTGCTGTTGATATATTTTTCCGCTCCGGCCATCGAGGCCTGCGCCAGCACGATGCAGCCCAGCGGACATTCGGGCCGGTGCTGAATGTAATGGGCAATCTCCCGGAGATAGCCTTCGGTATCTCCGGCATTAAACAGCGCCCAGGCACGCGGAATAAGCTCAACTGCGAGCCGGTCGCCCGGAATAAAGGCTTCAAACAGGTGGGTCGTTGATGGCAGCGTGGAATGCGCGGTGCAGAGCACCAGAATGGAGCCATGGTAGCGGGACGCTGCTTTCGCCAGCATCGCATCCACCCTGAATACCGGGCGGCTGAAGGCATTCGCCTCCCATGCCACCACGCCTAATGTGGTACAGGTGACGATCACCACATCGGCATGCTGGCAGAGTTCTTCGATCGCCTGGCGGGTCGCCCCGGCGATCTCCGGCGTAACCTCGCTGGCCTCGATGGCGCTTGCCAGCAGGCCCTCTTCAACGCGGTGCAGTAGCTCAATATCCTCATAGTCCAGCGCACGCAGCGCCTCTTCAAAAACGGCAATGTTGCTTCGTGCGGCGTGAAGACAGGCAATAACGGCCATCGGTGGCATCTCCTTGTGGTTTCCCCCACTGTGACAAATATCACCGCCGCTGCCAACATCCTGTGGGCATAACGCGAAAGTTTCCTTATGCCGTCACCATAAGTGTGCATTGCCCCAGAGCAGTGCCTCAGCATAGTGAAACTCTGTTTTAAAACCTTGTCTACCTGCTTTCAGGCCTGCTTTGCCGCGACCCGGTCACCTGGTACACATCTTGCTTTACTCCTTTACTGTCACAGAGGAGAGACGGATGAAAGCGATTGTGATTGGCGCCGGGATCGGCGGAATGTGTACGGCGATAGCCCTGAAGCGTGTTGGTATTGATACGGCCGTGTTCGAAGCGGTGAAAACGATCCGCCCGGCGGGCGCGGCGATTTCGATCTGGCCTAACGGCGTAAAGTGCCTGAACCTTCTGGGGCTGAAAGCGCCCCTGCGCGCGCTGGGTGGCGATATGCGAACCATGGCGTATAAAACGCATCAGACGGGCGCAACCCTGACCGAGTTCAGCCTCGATCCGCTGGTGGCGGACGTGGGTGAACGTCCTTATCCCGTCGCCCGCGCTGAGCTTCAGGCGATGCTGCTGGACCACTATGGCCGTGAACAGGTGCAGTTTGGCAAGCGCGTGGTGCGCGTTGAACAGAATGCGCAGGGTGTGACCGCCTGGTTCGACGATGGCAGCAGCGACCAGGGCGACCTGCTGATCGCCTGCGATGGCGCCCACTCGGCCGTGCGTCCTTACGTGCTGGGGAAGCGCACCGAACGCCGCTATGCGGGCTACGTTAACTGGAACGGGCTGGTTGAGATGGATGCGTCTCTCGCACCGCTCACCCAGTGGACCACCTTTGTTGGCGAGGGCAAGCGCGTCTCGCTGATGCCGGTGGCGGGCAATCGCTTCTATTTCTTCTTCGATGTCCCGCTGCCGGCGGGTCTGGCGGAAGATCGCCAGACGCTGCGCGATGACCTGAAGCGCTATTTCAGCGGCTGGGCGCCCCAGGTGCAGAAGTTGATCGACAAAATTAACCCGGAAACGACCAACCGTATCGAAATTCATGACATCGACCCCTTCAGTCAGCTGGTCAAAGGCCGGGTGGCGCTGCTGGGCGATGCCGCTCACAGCACTACGCCCGATATCGGTCAGGGCGGCTGCGCCGCGATGGAGGACGCTGTGGTGCTGGCTGATGTATTGCAGGCTAACGCATCAGATATCGGCGAGGCTCTGCTGCATTATCAGGAGAAGCGTGCGGATCGGGTCAAAGATTTGGTGCTTAAGGCGCGTAAACGCTGCGATGTGACGCACGGCAAAGAGATGGCCGTTACCCGCCAATGGTATGAGGAGCTGGAAAGCGAAACCGGCGAGCGCATTATCCGTGGCCTGTGCGACACCATTCAGGGTGGTCCGCTGGCCTGAAACCAGGGGCCGCTCCGGCCCCTGCTGCTTTTACTCTTCACCGTCTCCGGTGAGGCCACGGTTGCTTAACATAGGCTCGATCGCCGGATCCCTGCCCCGCCATTTGCGGTAAAGCTCGCCCAGCTCTTCGCTGTTCCCCCGGGAAAGTATCGCTTCACGAAAGCGATTGCCGTTCTCGCGGGTCAGGCCGCCGCGTTCGGTGAACCAGGCGTACCCATCATCAGCCAGCATCTGCGTCCAGATGTAAGCGTAGTAGCCCGCCGCATATCCTCCGCCCCAGATATGCTGGAAGTAACTGGAACGATAGCGAGGCGGCACCGCTTCCAGATCCGTATTTTCCGATCTGAGCGCAGTCTGCTCAAAATGCGCCACCTCCTGCTGAGGCGCCTCTGCCGGAAGCGCATGCCAGTGCTGGTCGAGCAGCGCCGCAGCCAGCAGTTCCGTCATCTCATAGCCTTTATTAAAACGGCTGGAGCGGAAAAGTTTTTCACGCAGCAAGGCGGGCATCGCTTCTCCGCTCTGGTAATGCGTGGCGTAGTGCCCGAATACCCGGTCATGGCTGGCCCAGTGCTCATTGCACTGCGAGGGAAACTCGACGAAATCGCGCGGCGTTTCGGTGCCGGAAAGCGTCGGATAGCGCTGGGTGGCGAAGAGGCCATGCAGCGTGTGGCCAAATTCATGGAACAGCGTGATAACCTCATCCCAGGAGATCAGCGCGGGCTGACCGGCAGCCGGTTTAGCGTAATTACAGACGTTGTAAATTACAGGCTGGCTTTCCAGCAGCGTCGACTGCCCGACAAAATTCCCCATCCATGCGCCGCCGCTTTTGTTGTCGCGCTTGAAAAAATCGGCGTAAAAGAGCGCCATCGCCTCGCCATCCTGGTCGTAAATTTCATAAACGCGGACGTCCGGATGATAAACCGGGAAGGTTGTTTTCTCTGTAAAGCTCAGTCCAAACAGCTCGCTGGCCGCAAAGAAAACGCCCTTCTCCAGCACGTTCCAGAGCTCAAAGTAGGGTTTAATGTCATCCTCATCGAGATCGTATTGCTCACGCCGCACCTGGCTTGCGTATCTCAGCCAGTCCCAGGCCGCCAGAGTAAAACCGCCGCCATCGCGGTCAATCATGTCCTGAATCGCCTTCGCCTCGCGTCCGGCTCTGGCGGTGGCCGCAGGCACGATTTTGCGCATAAACCCGAGCGCGGCTTCCGGCGTTCCGGCCATCTGATCCTGAAGCTGCCAGGCCGCATAGCTGTCGTGGCCCAGCAGCGCTGCCTGGGCCGCCCGCAGCTGCGCCAGCCGGGCGACCAGACCCCGGGTGTCATTGTTATCCCCCTTTTCGGCACGGTCCCGGGCGGCGGTAAAAAGCGCCCGCCGGGTTTCGCGGTTGCTGAGATTTTGCAGCGCGGGCTGCTGCGTGGTGTTCTGCAGCGTCAGTAACCAGCCCTCCACGCCGCGTTCGCGGGCGGCCAGTTCCGCCGCCGCAAGCTCTGCCTCGCTCAGGCCAGCCAGCAGCGACTTGTCGGTCACTAGCGGGCCACCGGCTTTGGCCGCAGCGAGAAGCTGATTGCCAAACCGGGTGCTCAGCATGGCCGCTTCCTGATTAAGGGCTTTGAGCTGCGCTTTTTGCTGGTCGCCCAGGCTGGCGCCGGCCAGCTGAAAAGCCTGCCACGTGACCTCAACCAGCCGCAGCGATTCGGGACTCAGGTCAGAGAGATGACGCTGCCGGTAGACCGCATCCAGTCGTGAGAAGAGCCGGGAATTGAGTTTGATATCGTCTTCCAGCGCGGTAAGCGCGGGGGACATCTCTTCATCAAGCGCCTGCAGGAAGTCGCTGGTGTTGGCAGAGGTCATGGCGCTGAAAACATTTTCCACCCGCCGCAGCATCTGACCCGCTTCCTCCAGCGCTTCAAAGGTGTTGGCAAACGTCGGCTCAGCTGGATTGTCAGCGATGCGCCGGATCTCTTCACGTTTTTGCCGCATCCCTTCCTCCAGCGCGGGACGATAGTGTTCATCCGCGATCCTGTCGAACGGCGGCGCCTGATACGGCAGCGTGGAAGGCTGGCTGAAAGGGTTGTTTTGCATAACGCCGTTTCCTTATCGTAAAACTTCAGCATAGGCTGTGAACGGCCTCAGGCCAATACCTTCGGCACGCTGTAGGTGGCGATAATGTCGCCCGCGATCGCCACCGCGATCTCGGCCGGCAGTTTACCTTTCACATCCGGCAGGCCGACCGGGCAGCGCATAGTCTCAAGCTGCGCCGCAGTGAAGCCTTTTCCGGCCAGCCGGTAGTCAAAACGCTGCCGCTTGGTCTTTGAGCCAATCACGCCAAAATAGCGGGCATCTCCACGTTTAAGTATCGCTTCGCACAGCGTCAGATCGCGGGGATGATGATGAGTCATCACCACAAAATAGCTATCTGGGGGCATCCGCTCCACCTGCTCTGTGGGATCGTCCAGCGGACAGATCGTCACACTTGGCGGCACCGATATAAACTGTTCAGGCCGCTCGTCAACCCAGAATACGTGACAGGGTAACGTTGCCAGAATCGCGACCAGCGCCTGGCCGACATGCCCGGCGCCAAATACGACTATCTGTGGCTGAGGCAGAACCAGCGGCTCAAACAGGACCGTTGTCATACCGCCGCAGCACTGCCCGAGCGTGGCGCCCAGGTTGAAGCGCCTGATATCGGGACGGGCCTGCGGCGTGCTGAGCAGCTCTCTGGCCGTGGCGATGCACTGGAACTCCAGATTTCCGCCGCCGATGGTCAGATAAGTTTGTGACCGGGTCACTACCATTTTACTGCCGCTGTCGCGCGGCACTGAGCCTTTCTCCTCAAGCACCGTCAGCAGGACGCAGGACTCCCGCTTTTCGTTCAGCGTGGCGAGGATGGGGATCCATTCATCAGGGCGCATATCTCCCCTCCCGCTTCAGTTTTTCCGCCCCCAGCAGCACCCGCTCCGGGGTGGCGGGCGTATCAAGGCCGGGATGAAGCTGATAGTCGCTGAGGCTCGCAATCGCATCCTGTAATGCGCACCAGGCCGCAATGCCCAGCATAAAGGGCGGCTCGCCAACGGCCTTGGAGTGAAAAACCGTCTCCTTGGGGTTTTTACGGTTCTCCAGCAGCGTGACGCGGAGGTCGGCCGGAACATCACCGATGGCCGGGATTTTGTAGCTTGCGGGGCCGTCCGTCATCAGTTTGCCCTCCGCGTTCCAGACCAGTTCCTCGCAGGTCAGCCAGCCCACGCCCTGAACAAAACCCCCTTCGACCTGACCGATATCAATGGCCGGATTGAGGGAAGCGCCCACATCGTGCAGGATGTCGGCCCGCAGCAGACGGTATTCGCCGGTCAGCATATCGGCAATCACCTCAACGCAGGCCGCCCCAAAGGCATAGTAGTAAAAGGGCGTGCCGCGACCGGCCTGACGATCGTAGTGAATACCGGGCACCTTATAATAACCGGTGGCCGAAAGCGGCACCTGATTCAGCCAGGCCATCTGAGCAACGTCCGCAAAGGCGAAATGCTGCTCTTTAACCTTAACGATACCGTTGCTGAAGCTGACCTCATCCACCGTGCAGTTATGCAACCGACAGAGCATCTCCGTCAGCCGGTCGCGCAGAATTTCCGCCGCGTTCTGCGCCGCTTTGCCGTTCAGATCGGTGCCGCTTGAGGCGGCGGTCGGCGAGGTGTTCGGGACTTTTCCCGTATCGGTGGCGGTAATCGCTATCTGGTCCACTTCAATCTGCAACACTTCTGCCACGATCTGCGCCACTTTGGTGTTCAACCCCTGGCCCATTTCCGTGCCGCCGTGGTTGAGTTGGACCGTGCCGTCCGTATAAATCAGGATCAGCGCACCGGCCTGGTTGAGAAAGCTGGAGGTAAAAGAGATGCCAAATTTTACCGGCGTCAGCGCTAATCCCCGCTTCAGGTACGGACTGCTGGCATTGAATGCCGTAATCTCTTGGCGTCGTGCCTGATAAGAGGCGCTCTCCTCCAGCTTCGCGGTGATCTCCTGGAGCAAATTATCTTCCACCTGCTGGTGATAATGCGTGATGTTACGTTCATGTTTGCCGTAGTAATTCCGCTTACGCACTTCCAGCGGATCGAGATGCAGCTCGCGGGCGATATGATCCATAATCTGCTCAATCGCCACCATGCCCTGCGGTCCGCCAAAGCCGCGATAGGCGGTATTGGAAGCGATATTTGTCCGGCAGCGATAGCCGGTGATCAGCGCATCGCCAAGATAGTAGGCGTTGTCAGCATGGAACATTGCGCGATCGACAATGGAACCGGAGAGATCGAGCGAGTAGCCGCAGTTCCCCGCGAGGTCAATTTTAACGCCGCTGAAGCGCCCTTCGTCATCCACACCCACGTCATAACGCACAAAGAAAGGATGGCGCTTGCCGGTGATGCGCATATCATCCCGCCGTGAGAGGCGCATTTTTACCGGCCGGTTTGTCAGCCGGGCCGCCACCGCACACAAACAGGCTACGCCTGCCGCCTGGGTCTCCTTGCCGCCAAAGCCGCCGCCCATCCGCCGCATGTCGATGGTGACTTTATTCATGCTGATACCCATCACTGACGCCACCAGCTTTTGCACTTCGGTCGGGTTCTGGGTGGAGGAGTAAACCTGTAGCGCACGCTCTTCACCAGGGATCACCATCGCCACCTGCGTTTCCAGATAAAAGTGCTCCTGCCCGCCAATATGAAACTCGCCCTGAAGCCGGTGTACCGCTTTTCTCAGCGCCGCTTCGGCATCTCCGCGCTGGTGGACGTGGGGGGCCTGAACAAAGTGCTGCTTCTCCAGCGCTTCCCTGACATCAAGCACCGGAGTCAGCGGCTGGTATTCAATAATGGCGGCTTCTGCGCCAAGACGCGCCGCAGCAGGGGTTTCGGCAGCCACCACCAGCACGATCTGTCCGGCATACTCCACCCGATCTTTCGCCAGCAGCGGATCGCCGGGCTCAAGGGGACCGATATCCAGCTCCCCCGGCACGTTCTGCCAGGTGATAACGCTGATAACGCCCGGAATGGCGTAGCAAGGGGTAGTATCAAGGCGGGTGATTAGCGCATGGGCGTGCTCGCTCAGGCGTGGCGTGAGATGCAGCATGCCGGGGAGTTCCGGCCGGTCATCGATATAGACCGCTTCACCGGAAACGTGCCCGGCGGCGCTTTCATGTTTATGACTGCTGCCCACGCCGCTTTGCACGCCTTCACGGTACTGCTCAGCGATAACCTCTTCTGCTCTGACAGGACGATTATGAGACATAGTCGGACACCTCCAGCAGGTTAAGTTCCCCGGTAAACGAAGCGTGATAGCGCCGCAGTAAATTTTTCGCCACCAGCAGCCGGTAACCGGCGCTGGCGCGGAAATCGCTTACGGGTGCAAATTCATGTTCCAGCATGGCACAGGCCAGTTCCAGGCTTTCCGTTGTGAAAGGCTTGCCGGTAAGCAGCTGTTCGCAGCGCACTGCCCGCATGGGGATCGCGGCCATGCCGCCAAAGGCCAGCCGCGCCCGACAGACGTTTCCCGCCTCATCCGTTTCAATCATAAATGCGCCCAGCACCGCGGAGATATCATCCTCGGCGCGTTTTGCCACTTTCCAGGCGCGAAAGAATTGTGACCCTGTCACTTCCGGCACCCTTACGGTGCGGATGAACTCCCCCTCGCGGAGAGCCGTTTTGCGGTAAGAGAGAAAGAAATCGGCCAGCGGCAGGCGGCGAATGCGCCCTTCCTGTTGCAGCATCAGCGAAGCGTCCAGCGCAAGCAGCATTGGCGGCGTATCGCCCACGGGCGAAGCGTTGCCAATATTGCCGCCCAGCGTCCCCTGATTACGTATCTGCTGTGAGGCAAAACGCGTCAGCATCTGCGCAACAGCAGG
The DNA here is from genome assembly GCA_050410775.1 of Pantoea sp. FN060301. Lineage (GTDB taxonomy): Bacteria > Pseudomonadota > Gammaproteobacteria > Enterobacterales > Enterobacteriaceae > Erwinia. The sequence continues at coordinate 1,922,890 of CP191229.1, read as the reverse complement.
GATGCGGGCAGCGAGCACCTCATAACAGTGGCTCAGCGACGCGCCCGCTCCCAGCACAATTTCATCTCCCTGCTGATAACAGCGCTTCAGCTCCGCTATCCGATCGAGCGCGATCGTCAGCGGCAATGCTTCCGCCTGCTGCGTCACCCTGAGCGCCAGATCGGTGCCGCCCGCCAGCAACCGGGCCTTGGGATTAGCCGCATACAGCGTCGCCAGCTGCTCCGTGGTAATGGGCAGCAGACAGCGATTGCCGTTAGCCGAGATTTCCTCATCTCCCGTCGCTGTTAATGCCTCAAGACGGCTTACCGTACTGGCCTCCTGCCGACTGAAGCTGTCCTCCTCTTGCTGTTCGCAGGCCTGCCGTGCGGCAGCCACTATCGGCCGGTAGCCGGTACAGCGGCAGAGGTTTCCCGCCAGCGCCTGTTCTGCCTGTTTGTGCTGCCAGCCGCCCGTGTTTTTTTGCAGCGTGAACAGCGACATCACAAAACCCGGCGTACAGAACCCGCACTGCGATGCATGACAGTCGACCATCGCCTGCTGCACAGAGTGCAGACGGTCATTCTCTTTCAAATCTTCTACTGTTATCAGCTGCTTGCCTTGCAGGGCGCTGACAAAGGTTATGCAGCTGTTGACCGTTTCATAAACCATCCTGCCCTGTTCCGCCCGGCCAAGCGTGACGGTACAGGCGCCGCAGTCTCCGGAGGCACAGCCCTCTTTGGTACCGCTGCGGCGCTGATTGCGGCGCAGATAATTAAGCACGGTAAGATTAGGATCGATATTTTCTTCGCTCACCAGCGTCTGGTTCAGTAAAAACTGGATCATACGACCTTCTCCACGCTGTTATGTTGCCAGACGCACTGACCGTTAACCCAGGTAAACGCAATATTGCGATCGTCACCAAGCGTCATCAGTACGAAGAGTTTTTCCCAGATATCGCGGCTGTTCGCCTGACGCATCTTTTGTAGCGCCGACACGGCTGGATCGAGCACCACAAAGTCAGCCTCCTTGCCCGGCAGAAAATTGCCGATACGATCGTCCAGATCCAGCGCCCGGGCGCCGCCGAGGGTGGCGTGATAAAACGCCTCGCAGGCGGCCAGCCGGTATTGCTGCAGCTGCCCGACCTTGTAAGCTTCGCCAAGGGTTTGCAGCATGTTAAAAGTGGTGCCCGCGCCAACATCGGTGCCGATACCCATCCTGACACCCTTTTCACAGCAGCTTTTCAGACTGAACAGGCCGCTGCCGAGAAACAGATTTGAGGTGGGGCAGAAGGCGATCGAGGAATCGGTCTCCTGCAGACACGTCCACTCCTCTTCTTCAAGATGGATACAGTGCGCGAAAACGCTGCGTTTGCCGGTCAGCCGGGAGTGGTGATAGACGTCCAGGTAACTGTTGCGTTCCGGGAAAAGCGTTTTTACCCACGCCACCTCCTGGTGATTTTCGCTGAGATGCGTATGCAGCCAGGTATCCGGAAACTCCTCCCGCAGTTGCGCCACTTTTGCCAGCAGCGCCGGAGAGGATGTGGGGGCAAAACGGGGCGTCAGAGCATAGCTGAGGCGCCCCCGGTTATGCCAGCGCTCAATCAGTTCCCGGGTCTGCCGGTAGCTCTGCTCCGGCGTTTCCAGCAGGCAATCGGGGGCGTTGCGATCCATCATTACCTTTCCGGCAATCAGGCGCATATCCAGCCGGTCGGCAGCGCTGAACAGCGCGTCCACCGATTGCGGATGCACGGTGCCGAAGACCAGCGCGGTGGTGGTGCCATTACTAAGGAGCTGGTGGAGGAAAAAGGCTGACATCTCAGCGGAATGGGTCTCGCAGTGATACTGGCTTTCAACCGGAAAGGTGTACTGCTGGAGCCACTCCAGTAGCTGTTCGCCAAAGGCGCCAATCATTTCCGTTTGCGGGTAATGAATGTGGCAGTCCACAAAACCCGGCACGATAAGCTTGCCGCGATAATCCGTGAATTCGCACTCATCGGGCAGCTGATGGCGTCCCTCTTCCCAGGTTTGCAGTGCGACGATCGCACCGCCGTTCAGCAGCAGTAACCCATCTTCAATATAACGGGCGTGATCGGCGGCCTTCTGCGGGTTAATCGCCGCAGTGGTGATATCAAAAAAGCTTCCACGAATAGCCCGGGTTACGCGCTCTGTCATAAGTGTTCCTTTTGAAAAATGTCGGCCTTCTCTCCAGCTAATGCAGGGGCGACCTGCATGACAAGTTGCAATTGTTATGCCATATGCTGAATATGGCATTTCAGTTTATTTATCAGTTAATTAAGCATTAAAGTAGCGTTAAGTTGCTCTATTCAGAACGTAAGCGTATGCGCAACCGGTTGCTTTTCTTCGCAACCGTTTACTTTTTATATTTCCGCCCGCCGGGATATGAATAATGTTCTGCAGGCAGTAATACCACGCACTGTCGCGAAGCGTGACGCCCCCGTTTTGCACTCTTTTCGTGCATTTATTTCCTATTTTCTGGGGACGATGACGGCTTATCACTTTGGGCATGAAGTGCTATGGTGGCATAAACCCAAATATGTTGAGGAACAGTGAGATGATTGTATTTGTTACTGGTGCCACCGCTGGCTTTGGCGAAAGTATTACCCGCCGTTTTATCGCTGAGGGCCATAAGGTTATCGCCACTGGCCGCCGGCAGGAGCGCTTGCAAACCCTGAAAGAAGAGCTGGGCGAAAGCCTCTATACGCTACAGCTTGACGTTCGCAACCGGGCGGCGATTGAAGAGGCGCTGAGCACCCTGCCCGCCGAATGGCGGAATATCGACGTGCTGGTCAATAACGCAGGCCTGGCGCTGGGCGTTGAGCCGGCTCATAAGGCCAGCATTGATGACTGGGAAGATATGATTGATACGAACAACAAGGGGCTGGTGTATATGACCCGCGCCCTGCTGCCCGCCATGGTTGAACGCAACGCCGGCCATATTATCAATATGGGATCGATTGCCGGCAGCTGGCCTTATGCGGGCGGCAACGTCTATGGCGCGACCAAAGCGTTTGTCCGCCAGTTCAGCCTTAATCTGCGCACCGACCTGCACGGCACCGCGCTTCGCGTAACGGATATTGAACCGGGGCTGGTGGGCGGCACCGAGTTTTCAAACGTGCGCTTTAAGGGTGACGATGCTAAAGCGGAAAGCGTCTATGACGGTGCGGAACCGCTGACGGCGGAGGATGTTACCGAGGCGGTTTACTGGGTGGCCACGCTGCCAAAACATGTGAATATCAATACGCTGGAAATGATGCCGGTCGGCCAGACGCTGGCGGGGCTTCAGGTACATAAAGGCTGAGCCAGCGCGTTCTCTCCGGCCCTGGCAGTGAGCTATTCGCAAGCGGCAGCAATGCCGCTTAATCCGCTAAGCCCGTCCCCAGCCCGCCACGATAATCAGCATCCCGCCCAGCGCCAGCGCAGCCCCCAGCCAGTCATACTGACTCAGCTTCACGCCATCCACCAGGCGCAGCCATATTAGCGCCGTCACCACGTAGACGCCGCCATAGGCAGCATAGACACGTCCGCTGGCTGCGGGATGAAGCGTTAGCAGCCAGACAAAGAGCGCGAGGCTGGCTGCCGCCGGGAGCAGCAGCAGCGCCGGACCGCCCTTTTTCAGCCAGAGCCAGGGAAGAAAGCAGCCGATGATTTCGGCCAGCGCGGTCAGGAAAAACAGCAGTGAAGTCTTTAACAGCATGAAATAGTCTCTGAATGCTAAACGGACGGGCGGTCGCTGGTGAGCCCATTTATACTGATGATATACTGTTTAGAGCGTTTATCGCAGCCGCTCCGGTTAGCGATTTCTCTGCCATAAAGGAACCTAAGATGAAAATGACCATGAAAAACTGGCAGGCACCGCTGGCCAGGATGGCTCTGCCGCTGGTGCTTTTTAGCGCCCTCTTCAGCATACAGCACGCGGCCCAGGCCAGAACTGACCGGCTGATCATTCAGGATGGAAATAACGCCCTGACCACCGAAGAAGCGCGGCAGCAAAAAGAGCAGTGGGATGAAACCAATCGTTTGCGTAGCAAAGTGAATACCCGCGTTGAAAAAGAGTTCGACAAAACCGATCGTGCTTTTGATACCCGCGACAGCTGCGAGCAAAGCCTGAACGTGAACTTGTACTGGGAACCGAATACGCTGCGCTGTCTCGATCGCCGTACCGGACGTCCTGCTATGCCCTGATCCGCTCAGGACTGCTATAGTTATCACGAGTTCATTGCACAGGATAAGATGATGAAAGGTATAAAGTGGATTTTCCCCGCACTGCTGGTTGTTGCACCGCTGGCTGCTCAGGCATCTTGCGAATCAGTAAAGGCAGATATCAGCCAGAAGATTATTAATAACGGCGTGCCTGAGTCTGGTTTTACGTTGGAAATTGTGCCCAACGATCAGGCTGACCAGGCGGGCGGACAGGTTGTCGGCCACTGTGAGAATGACTCTCACAAAATCGTCTATAAGCGTGGCGGTATGGAGAGTGACACCACCGCTCCGGCGGCGGCCGGTTCTTCCGAAGATACCCCCGCCGCATAATGGCAAAGGGCCGCTGAGGCGGCCCTTTCTTTAACTGTCAACAGACGGAATGCCTTACGGAGAGCGTGGTAAAATTAACTTTATGCCAGTAGATACGATCCGAAATAATCCCGATATCTTCTAAACACCAGTTTTAGCTACCGCCTCCTTCTTTACGCCTTAGCTGCATTATGTTTCTCTGCGGGCGGGCTTCTGTGCCGGTATCATGCGGGCAATCAGCAGGCTGCAAACGGCAATGCCTACCGATACCGCAAAAACCCAGTGCAGCGAAGCGGCGATTTCCGTCACCATCTGCCCCTGACTTCCTGAGTTCAGCGCCTCACGCTGCGTATGCGACATCAGCTGCTGTACCGGATCGCTGTGTTCCGGCAGGCGGACCATCAGGTTGTAATTAAGCACTGCGCCCATCACTGCCGTACCCAGCGCGGAACCCAGCATGCGGCTGAACATAATGGAGGCGGTGCAGATGCCGCGGATATGAAATTCCGCGCTGTTCTGCACCGCAATAAGAAAGGTGGTACTGGTCATGCCCATTCCGGTGCCAATCACAAAGGCGGAAACCCCTGCGTGCAGGATACCGCTGCTGCTGTTCAGCGTCAGCAGCAGTGCGGTGCCGGCAATCAACAATAACGAGCCAAGCTGCGCGGTAAAGCGATAGGATGTCCGGAGCATCAGCCTGCCGCTAAGCGTGCTGGCGAGCGGCCAGCCTATCGACATCATTGCCAGTGCGCTGCCCGCCTGTAGCGGCGTTCCGCCATTCACGCCCTGGACCCAGGTAGGCAGAAAGGCACTGATCCCCATCATCGCGGCACCGATAACCAGATTTCCGGCGTTGCCCGCCACGATGGTGCGGCTCTGCCAGATCGCCAGCGGGAAAAGCGGTTCAGCCGATCTTTTTTCATGGCGTAAAAGCGCGCCGCCAGCCATTAAGGCGAGCGCAAGCAGACCGATAATCCAGTAGCCCAGCGACTCTGCCTGCAGCAGCGCCGCCAGCAGCGCGGTGACGGTCAGCATTAACAGGCCGCTACCGGCCAGATTGAGTTTCTGGCCCTGTTCATTACGCGATTCCGGAAACCAGCGGGCCAGCATCAGCATGGAAATAATGCCGATCGGAACGTTCACCCAGAAAATCAGCGCCCAGTTAAAATGCTGCACAATCCAGGCGCCGCTGAGCGGGCCGACAATCGCAGAAATCCCCCAGACGCTGGAGAGCCAGCCCTGAATACCTGCCCGCTCTTCAGGCTCATAGACATCGGCAATAATGGTTGCCGTAAGCGGCATAATCGCGCCCGCGCCAAGCCCCTGAAACGCACGGAACAGTATCAGCCATGCCATGCTGGTTGCGAAGCCGCAGAGCACAGATCCCACCAGAAAGAGCGTGGTGCCGATAAAAAAGACGCGTTTACGCCCCCATAAGTCGGCCAGCCTGCCATAGATGGGCACGCTTACGGCCTGGGTCAGCAGGTAAATAGAGAAGACCCAACCGAACTGCGAAAATCCGCCCAGCTCGGCCACAATGGTCGGCATGGCCGTGGCCACGATGGTGACCTCAATCGCCGCCATAAACATCGCCAGCATGGCGGCGATCAGTATCCAGTGACGGTGCGCCACCTGAGTTGTACTTGTTTCAGTCATCGCTTTCCTTCCTCTGCTCTTTTCATCCTGGCCTGATTTTCAGGAGGAAGTTTCCGAATTGTGCTGTTCTCTATGTGACATTGTCACTTAAGGGGCCGCTATTTTCTGCTGTCGACATAAGGCCTGTTACCGCAACGGCTTAAGCGGAATATGCGTAAAAACTATCCTGCTGATTTTCCGCCAGAAACTGGCAACTGGCGCTTCAGGCTGCTATAGATTTTAAGGCACTTTCGCCTCCCCGCTTATGGGAGGTGCCGAAAAGTGAGTTTTTTCTGTAAGAAACTGCGATACCGCTATTGAAAGGCGCAGCCGTTTTCAGCCTCTCTTTTGCTTCGCGATTACGCATAAAAAGGGCGTTTCTGTGACCCTCCTGTCGCAGAGGGTGTCTGATATTTGATCATCTGGGAGAATCTACTCAATGCAAAACGCAACGCTTCTCCGGCGTGCCGCGCTTGCCGTCCTGTTTATCGCAGCGGTGCTGGGCCTGCTGGTTTATGGACTGGGGCTGGAAACCATCAAAGCCCGGCAGGTCGATCTGATTTATCTTGGCCGGCAACATATGCTGTTAGTCTTCTGGTCGATGCTGTTTGCGCTGCTGGTCGGCATCCCGAGCGGCATTATCCTCAGTCGCCCCGCCTCCCGTCGCTGGGCAGAGTATGTGATGCAAATCTTTAACGTGGGCAACACCCTGCCGCCGCTGGCCGTTCTTGCGCTGGCAATGGTGATTATCGGCATCGGCGACCGCCCGGCGATCATTGCGCTGTTTCTCGCTTCCCTGCTCCCGATTGTCCGCAACACCTATGCCGGCCTCTCCTCTGTTCCCGCTTCGCTGATCGAGGCGGCCAACGGCATCGGCATGACTAAAATGCAGCGGTTATGGCAGGTTGAACTCCCCAACGCCTGGCCAGTGATGCTTTCCGGCATTCGTATCGCGACGGCAATTAACGTCGGTACGGCGCCGCTGGCCTTCCTGATTGGTGCCAGCAGCTATGGCGAGCTGATTTTTCCCGGCATCTACCTTAATGATTTTCCCACGCTTATTCTTGGCGCGGCCGCCACGGCTCTCTTTGCGCTGATTCTGGATTTGCTGCTGGCAGGTTTAGGCCGCCTTTTAAGTCCGCACGCGGCAGTCTGAACAGGAGTTACTTATGAAAAGCCGTCTATTCCGCTGGCTATCCCTCACTGCCCTGGCGCTGGGCACCACGCTGACCCTAAGCAGTCCCGTTTTTGCTGCCGAACCCATTGTGTTTGCCACTAAAAGTTTTACCGAGCAGCACATCCTTTCGGCGATGACCACGCAATATCTGCGTAAAAAAGGCTTCACCGTTGAACCCCGCACCAATATCGCCGCCATTATCGGCCGTAACGCGATGGTTAACCGGCAGGTGGATCTCACCTGGGAATATACCGGCACTTCGCTGATCATTTACAACCACATCAAAAAGCCAATGTCGGCAGAAGAAGCCTATCAGACAGTGAAAAAGCTTGATGCCAAACTGGGTCTGGTCTGGCTGGATCCGGCGCCGATGAATAACACTTATGCTTTCGCCATGCAGCGGGAACGGGCCGAAAAGGAGCATATCGAAACGATTTCTCAGCTGGTGGAAAAGATGGATGAGATCCGTAAAAACGATCCCGATAATAACTGGATGCTGGGACTCGATCTGGAGTTTGCAGGGCGTTCTGATGGTATGAAACCGTTGCAGAAGACCTACAACATGAAGCTTGATCGTCCCCAAATCCGTCAGATGGACCCGGGTCTGGTTTACAACGCCATTCGTGACGGCTTTGTGGAAGCCGGTCTGATTTACACCACCGACGGTCGGATCAACGGCTTCGATCTTAAAGTGCTCAAGGATGATAAAGGCTTCTTCCCCAGCTATGCCGCCACGCCGGTAGCCACTCAGGAGACGCTGGATGCCAACCCCGGTCTGGCAGAGGCGCTGAATGCGCTGACGCCGCTGATCACTAATGAGGCGATTACCGAAATGAACAAACGCGTGGATATTGATCATCAGTCGCCGCGAAAAGTGGCCAGCGATTTCCTGAAATCCCATGGTTTGCTCTGAGGAGGCGGTATGGAAACACTAAATTTTATGATGGATAACTGGAGCTATATTGCCGCGCTGACCTTCCATCATCTTTGGCTGGTCGGCGTGGCGGTCGGCCTGGCGATTGTCATTGGCGTGCCGCTGGGCATTCTGATTGTGCGTGCCAAATGGCTGGCGACGCCGGTGCTCGGCATTGCCACTATTGTGCTGACCATCCCGTCAATTGCGCTTTTTGGGCTGATGATCCCGCTATTTTCAATGATCGGTCAGGGGATTGGCGTGGTACCGGCGGTCTCCGCCGTCTTTCTTTACTCGCTGCTGCCTATCGTGCGCAATACCCACACGGCGCTTGAAAACCTGCCGGGCGGCCTGCGCGAAGCGGGACGCGGTATCGGCATGACCTTCTGGCAGCGGCTGCGCTGGGTTGAGATCCCGATGGCGCTGCCGGTTATCTTTGGTGGTATTCGCACCGCCGTGGTGATGAATGTCGGCGTGATGGCGATCGCCGCCGTGATTGGCGCCGGAGGGCTTGGCCTGCTGCTCTTAGACGGCATCAGCGGCAGCGACATCCGCAAGCTGATTGCAGGCGCAGTCATGATTTGCCTGCTGGCAATAATTCTCGACTGGCTGCTGCACCGCCTGCAGCTGGCGCTGACTCCTAAGGGGATTCGATAATGATAAAACTGGAAAACCTCACCAAAACCTTTACCCAGAAAGGCACTGCCTTTAACGCGGTGGATAACGTCAGCCTCAACGTGCCCGAAGGGGAAATGTGCGTCCTGCTTGGCCCTTCCGGTTGCGGAAAAACCACCACGCTGAAGATGATCAACCGCCTTATTCCCGCGACCAGCGGCAAAATATTGATTAACGGGGAAGATACCAGCGGCCTGGATACCGTGACGCTGCGCCGCAATATTGGCTATGTCATTCAGCAAATTGGGCTGTTTCCCAATATGACCATTGAAGAAAATATTACGGTCGTGCCAAGAATGCTGGGCTGGGATAAAAAACGCTGCCGCGAGCGCGCCACTGAGCTGATGAGCATGGTCGCGCTGGATCCGACCAAATTTCTGCACCGCTACCCGCGCGAAATGTCCGGCGGCCAGCAGCAGCGTATCGGAGTGATTCGCGCACTGGCGGCGGATCCACCGGTACTGTTAATGGATGAGCCTTTTGGCGCGGTTGACCCCATTAACCGGGAAGTGATCCAGAATGAATTTCTGGATATGCAGCGCCAGCTGAAAAAAACCGTCATGCTGGTCAGCCATGATATCGATGAAGCGCTGAAGCTGGGTGACCGCATCGCCGTGTTTGGCCAGGGAAAAATCGTCCAGTGCGCCAGCCCGGATGAGCTGCTGGCCAAACCGACCAATGAGTTTGTTGGCTCTTTCGTGGGCCAGGACCGCACGCTGAAGCGTCTGTTGCTGGTACAGGCCGGGGATGTGACCGATCAGCAGCCCACCCATACGGTACGGAAGTCCACCCCGCTGGCCGAAGCGTTTGGCACTATGGATGATAACGATCTGCGCTTTATTACGGTGGTGGATGATGATGGCAAACCGCTGGGCTTTGTGAAACGCCGCGAGGCGCGAGGGGCGGCCGGTCACTGTTCCGACATGCTGAATAAGTTTACCGTTACCGCCCACGCCGAAGAGAATCTCCGCGTCGTGCTCTCCAAACTCTACGAGCATAACCTTGTCTGGATGCCGATAGTCGATGAAGAAGGTCGCTACAGCGGTGAAATTTCGCAGGATTACATCGCAGGCTACCTGAGTTCCGGCCGCACCCGCCGCGCATTAAATCAGGGCTGACTGAACCTGCGCTCCCCGCCTCGTTCGGTGAAGGAGGCAGTTAAATGAGAAAAGCGCCCACAGGGCGCTTTGTTTAGGTTGTGATAAGTCAGATAAGCTGACGCAGTGCGTTTTAAACTGATGGCGAACACTATGCCCGCTCCTGTTGAGCGCTGTTGAGATCGATATATTTTGCCAGGTCCCGCCCTTCCGCCCGGGGGAGATAAGGAAGCTCTCCAAGCAGCGGCGCCTCAATCTTCTGGCTGAGAACCGCAATGATCTCCGCGTAGTGCGCCAGCCCCGGATTGATGCGATTGGCGACCCAGCCAAGCAGCGGCAGTCCATCCTGCTGAATGGCCTGTGCCGTTAACAGCGCGTGGCTGATACAGCCCAGTTTGATGCCGACGACCAGCACGACCGGCAGCCGCTCCTCTACCGCCCATTCTGAAAGCGGGCGCAGATCGTTCATCAGGCTGCGCCAGCCCCCGGTGCCCTCCACCACAACGTGATCCGCCTGCGCATGCAGCGAGGCCAGCCCCTGGCTCAGCAACCGGTAATCGACCGGCATATCCTGGCTGGTACTGATTTCATCCTCTATCAACGTAACGGGATTGATGGCGGAATAAGGCAGATCCAGAGAGGAAGATGCCTGTAAGATAAGCGCATCTTTATTACGCAATCCCTGTGCTGTTTGCTGACTGCCCTTAGCGACAGGCTTATAGCCCACCACGCGTTTATTCCCTTCAGCCAGTTTCTGTAATAACGCCCGGCTGACTACCGTTTTCCCGACTTCAGTATCGGTGCCTGTGACAAATAAACGCTTTAACATGCTCCACCCCAGGCCTGCTTTGACCATAACTGATAAACACTGGTTAACATTACAAGCGGGAAATGTTAGGTCAGGGCGTAACAAAGCAGCTTGCGTTAGCGCAATATTTTGTCACAAAGTGCGATTTTGCGGTGGGGAAGGAAAATTTATCCCTGAAGCAGTTTGACCAGCAACGTGCCGTTATAAAGCGCGTCCTTAACCAGCGCCGCGCCGGGCATGGTGCCAAGATTATAGAAATGGGTGGAGGCCACCTCGATATCATCGCTGTAGGCGGGGAGCGACTGACGGCGGATAGCGTCGGCAATGGCGGGATGGAGAATTTCCTTAGCCCGGTTAAGCGGAGAACCTATCAAAATTTTTTGTGGGTTGAACAGGTTAACCATAATCGCCAGGATGCGCCCCACGCTCTGACCGACGCCGGTAATGATTTCTTTCGCCAGCCGGTCGCCGTTCATCGCCGCATCGCACAGGGTGTCCAGGCTTAGCGGATAGTTATGCAGGCTCGTCTCTGACGAGGTCTGCATGCGCTGCGCGGCCAGCTCAAGCAGATTTTCGGTACTGGCGACGGTTTCCAGACAGCCATGATTGCCGCAGTAGCACTGCTTGCCGTTCGGATCGACCTGCGTATGGCCTATCTCCACCAGCGTACTGCTGCCGCTGTGCAACAGCCTGCCGCCGGTGATAACGCCCGCTCCTACGTTGTGATCGATCACCACCTGAATCACGTCCCTGACATCTTTAGAAGCCCCAAACAGCGCCTCCGCCATTGTCCAGGCGCAGATATCGTGCTGGATGTAAACCGGCAGGCCGGTGCGCTTTTCCAGTTCGGCCCCCAGCGGCATATCTTCCACATGATAAAACGGCATGCGGTGAACGATGCCTTTATCCGTATTGAGAATACCCGGCAGGGTAATGGCGATGGCGGTCAGGCGTTCCAGTTTCTGCTGATGGCGGATAAAAAATGCGTCAATTCCGGCAACGATACGGGCGAGAAGCGGCTCATCATCCTCTACCGGCAGCGGGCAAAGTTCTTCCACCACCAGTGCGCTGCTCAGATCCCGCAGCGCATAAGTGATCTCGCCATTGCCGATGCGGGCCGATAAATAGTGCCAGGCGACGGTATCCAGGATCAGGCCCACCGCCGGACGACCCCGGCTGCCCGCATCCTGAAACTCGGTCTCCTGCACCAGGTGAGCTTCCAGCATTTCACGCACGATTTTGGTGATGCTGGCGGGGGCGAGCTGGGCTTTTTTGGACAGGTCGATGCGCGAGATCGGGCCAAACCGATCGATAAGCCGGTACACTGCTCCGGCATTTGTCTGTTTGATCTGGTCAATATGGCCAGGCTGACCGTCCGTTATCACACCCCTGCTCCCACTTATTTTCGCGCTTCAAAATAAACCATTCTGTCATGGTGAAACACTTCGCCACACGGCGTCAAATATTTGATTCGGAATGTGATTAGCCGCACATAAAATCGTGGTAATGCCCGAAAAAACGTCAGCCATGCGCCTGTAAAAGTAAGCTTTTCATCCGCTGCATGACCGCCCGCATTTCCCGCCGTGCTGACCAGACCAGCCAGACTTCAGACCAGGCATCTTTCTCCCGCAGCGGGATCCAGCAGAGATCTTCCAGCCGCACGCGCCGGAATGAGTCAGGCAGTATGGAGACGCCCAAACCGGTCGCCACCAGCCCCAGAATCGTCATCGCTTCGCCCACTTCCTGAGCGATGTCCGGCACGATCTGATAACGTTCAAGCAGCGCCAGCGTCTCGCTGTAAAGCGCCGTGCCCACGCTGGGATCGAAGAAAACGAAAGGTTCACTCGCCAGGTCGGACACAGAGAGCGATGCTTTTCCCGCCAGCTGGTGCGCCCGGTGCACCACGGCAAACAGCGGTTCCCGCAGGATTAGCTGGTGCTGCAATGTTGCGGGCAGCGCCGTGTTGCGCATGACGCCCAAATCCAGGCGCCCCTCATTCAGCGGCTCCAGCTGCTGACGGGTATTGATCTCCTGCATCTGAATATGCACCGACGGGTGGCGCTGCCGGAAGGTGAAAAGCGCATCGGAAACCACAGAGATAAAGGGTGCTGAAGAGGTAAAACCGATCCTGAGTTCGCCCTCATCGCCGCGGTGCAGCCGCGAGGCTTTATCTGCTGCCAGCGTCACGCTGTGCAGAATCTGGCGGGCATCCACCAGAAATACCTGACCGGCCACCGTGAGCTGCACGCTGCGATTCGTTCTGGCAAACAGCCTGGCGCCGATCTGCTGTTCAAGCGTCTGGATCTGCTGGCTGAGTGGCGGTTGCGAGATGTTCAGCCGCTGAGCAGCCCGACCAAAATGCAGCTCCTCGGCAACGGCAATAAAGTAGCGCAGATGGCGCAGCTCAATATTCATATTTTAAACATATCATTTAAGAGTATTAATATATTAGACAGCATATTCACTGCTTATTACAGTGTTCTGACACTTCTCTCAGGAAATCCGATGTGAATCACTTTGCTCAGCTCACCAGGCTGAAAAAGAGCCGCGAGCGTGCCGTGCGGTCCGACGTTTCAGGCAGTGAACATATTAAACGCGGGACGCGCGACTACCTGCTTGCCACGCTGGCGCTGTTCTCTGCCGGGCTTGCCACCTTCGCGCTTCTCTATTGCGTTCAGCCACTGATGCCCGCGCTTTCTGAAGAGTTTGGCGTTTCACCGGCCGCCAGCAGTCTTTCTCTGTCGGTTTCGACTGGCCTGCTGGCGCTCGGCTTACTGATTACCGGCCCGCTGTCAGATGCCGTTGGCCGCAAGTCGGTTATGGTAACCGCCCTGCTGATGGCCGCCGTTTTCACGCTGATCTCTGCCGGCATGAGCAGCTGGCACGGCGTCCTGGCGATGCGGGCGCTGACTGGGCTGGCGCTGAGCGGCGTAGCGGCGGTTGGCATGACCTGGCTGAGCGAAGAGGTGCATCCCTCCGCCCTGGCTTTTTCGATGGGACTCTATATCAGTGGAAACTCCATCGGCGGCATGAGCGGCAGATTGCTGAGCGGTATTATTGCCGATTTCAGCTCATGGCGGCTCGCCGTTACCGTGACGGGCTGTTTCGCGCTGGCTGCTGCACTGCTGTTCTGGAAAATTTTGCCCCCTTCCCGACACTTCCGGCCTGCGTCGCTGAAGCCGCGAAGTCTGGCGATCGGCTTCCGCCTGCACTGGCGCGATCCAGGCCTGCCGCTGCTGTTTGCCGAAGGCTTTCTGCTGATGGGCGCCTTTGTGACGCTGTTTAACTATATCGGCTACCGCCTGATGGCGCCGCCCTGGTCACTGAGTCAGGCGGTAGTGGGTCTGCTGTCGGTTGTTTATCTGACCGGCTCCTGGAGTTCTCCGCGGGCGGGCGCATTGACCGCCCGGTATGGCCGCGCGCCGGTATTACTCCTCTCCACAGCGGTAATGTTAGCCGGGGCGTTGCTGACGTTGAGCAGCCACCTCTGGGGAATTTTTGCGGGAATGATGCTCTTCACCGCCGGATTTTTTGCCTCCCATGCCGTCGCCAGCGGCTGGATAGGCCCACGGGCACGGCGGGCGCGGGGTCAGGCTTCATCTCTCTACCTGTTCAGCTACTATCTTGGCTCCAGCCTGGCCGGGACACCGGGCGGCATTTTCTGGACGCATTTTGGCTGGGGCGGCATCACGGCCTTTATCGCTTCGCTGCTTGGAGTGGCGCTGCTGGTAGGGCTGAAACTGAGCAAAAAGCAGGTTTAGCGGGAGAAATCTGGGAAGAGGATGAACGGACGATCGGAAAGGAAGATGCGCGTATTCTGCTTCTGGTAAGCGCGCCAGCAGCTTCGGAAAGGTGCTGGCGTTTTAGAAAGCTCAGGGTTTACTTCGTTTTATCTGCGTAACGCTTATGCAGTTTTTGCAGCTTCGGTGGGATCACCGCCATGCAGTAGCGATTCTCCTGCCCTTCACCCTCCCAGTAGTTCTGGTGATAATCCTCGGCAGGATACCATTCCGCTGCCTTTTCAATCGTCGTCACCACAGGGTCGCTGTGATCGGCCTGAGCACGGGCAATCGCGGCTTTGGCTTCGATGGCCTGCGCTTCGCTGGCCGGAAAAATGGCTGACCGGTACTGCGTGCCGATATCGTTACCCTGGCGGTTAAGCTGAGTAGGATCGTGGGTGGCAAAGCTGATATCGAGCAGCTCTCCGTAGCTAATCTTCTCAGGATCGAAACCCAGACGAATCGCTTCGGCGTGGCCGGTGTCGCCGTTACAGACCTGTCGGTAAGTAGGATTAGCTACCTCTCCGCCCGTATAGCCGCTTTCAACGGTTTCGACGCCGTTAATCTGTTTGAAAACCGCTTCGGTACACCAGAAGCAGCCTCCGGCGATGGTTGCATATTCTAAGGTCATGAAGACTCCTGTTATAAACTTACGGCTTCGGTTACATCAGCGCCCAGCCGGCTAAGCGTAGGCCATTGCTGCATCAATGTCGTGATAATCTCATCCAGATCTTCACGGGTCGCCCCTTCGCGCGCCCGGACTGACATTCCCTGTAACAGGCAGACCAGATAGCCTGCCAGTCTGTCAATATTGGTTCCGGCCTCCAGCTCTCCCTTCTGCTGACGTTCAAGCAGAAACGTTTTCAGTTCATTTTCCTGATGGCGATGGCGCTCGCGGAGCATATCGGCAACGCCCGCTGAGTCAGCTGAGAGGGCCGTTGAGGTACAGATAAAGAAACAGCCCGCCGGATTATTGCCGTCGGTAAAACAGAGCGCCGTAGAGCGAAAATAGCGCTCAACGCTCTCCATCACGCTGAGTTCCGGGCAGCAGAGGGCCGTTTTTCGCTGTCCGGAAAATCTTTCCGTATAGCGCTCAACGGCCGCGCAGAACAGCCCCTCTTTATTGGTAAATTCGGCATAAAGCGTCGGGGCTTTGGCTCCCGTCGCTTCCACCAGGTCAGACAACGAAGTCCCTTCATAGCCATGACGCCAGAAAAGCTCAAGCGCTTTATCTAATGCGGCCTCCCGGTTAAACGTTTTTGGCCGTCCCCGGTTTTTAGGCAAATCACTCGGGCGGTCAGTCATACATCCTCACTTAGCTGATGCGCTACTGAAATAAATTACCGATCATTATAAAAATTTTACCCACGGCTGTCGAGGTTTCTCTTTTTACCGGATCTGGCCCGCAAAATGCAGGCCTTTATCGTCCTTTTCAAAAAATTTATCAGATTAAAGATCAATGGGTTGACCTTTAATTTAACGATCGATAATAAAATATCATTGACCCGCGGCGTCAGGAGGCATAGCATTTAATTAACGATTGCTAGTAAATAGCAAGAACGAGACAAACCTCACCTGAATTGAAGAGAGATCGCATCATGAAAAACCTGAAAATGACCCTGGCCGCCCTTGCACTGACTTCTATGTCTTTCACCAGCTTTGCTGCCGAGCTGGTTGACAGCGCGCCGCTTGACCAGCAGAAAGCCGGCGTGGTCAGCGCTACGGCAAGTTCCAATCTGACCTCGCTTGAAGCGCAGCTGGCGGAGAAAGCCGAAGTTGCAGGTGCAAAGTCTTTCCGCATTACTTCGACCTCTGGTCAGAACAACCTGCATGGCACCGCCGTCATCTATAAATAACAGCCGCCATCATGCCGTTAGCGGTCCACCGCTGATGGCGTGATGGCTGTTATATCTTTTCCTATACGCGTTTATTCTTTTCAGTCCGCTCAGCACCTTCTCCATAAAAGCCAACAATCCCTTTCACAAGCTGTGCCTAAATCAAATTAGCCTGTCATAACATTACCCTTTCAGGGGTTTAAATTTCGCCATCCGTCAATTTTCTGGTTATTTTTAATTGAACACTCAATCAATAAAACCTATCCTTGTCGTTAAATATTTTCTGTCAAATGGTAAGGAGGCGGTTAAATTCAATAATTAAAATAGTTAAAACAACAGGTTAAATCCTCTCCTGAGTGCTTCCCCAGTGTAATTAGCGGATATGCGGCGGGTTTCCCAGTATGCGCTAAGGCACGCTTTGTGAAGGTCAGGTCAATTCTTCTGCACGTTATTGGAGAACGTATGCCCGTGACTGTTATTCAAGAAACGCCCCAAAAGGACCGCATTAATCCTGTGGTTTTTTACTCTTCCGCATTACTGATCCTGCTGTTTTCATTCACCACGATCTTTTTTACTGATTTCGCCGACCGCGGGATCGATCGCGTGCTGGAATGGGTGTCAAATACGTTTGGCTGGTATTATCTGCTCGCAGCAACCCTCTATATTGTCTTTGTCGTATTTATCGCCGCTTCCCGCTTTGGTTCAATTAAGCTTGGGCCGGAACAGTCGAAGCCTGAATTCAGCCTGCTGAGCTGGACAGCCATGCTCTTTGCCGCCGGTATCGGCATCGACCTGATGTTTTTCTCCGTTGCAGAGCCGGTGACGCAGTATATGATGCCGCCGGAAGGCCAGGGCCAGACGATGGAGGCCGCGCGTCAGGCAATGGTCTGGACCCTGTTTCACTATGGACTGACCGGCTGGGCGATGTATGCCCTGATGGGGATCGCGCTGGGTTACTTCAGCTACCGCTACGGTCTGCCTCTGACCATCCGTTCCGCTCTGTACCCTATTTTCGGCAAGCGCATTAATGGGCCCATCGGCCATTCGGTGGATATTGCCGCCGTTATCGGCACTATATTTGGTATCGCCACCACGTTGGGTATCGGTGTGGTCCAGCTGAATTATGGCCTGAACGTCCTTTTTGATGTCCCCGAAGGGCTTACCGCGCAGGCAGCTTTGATCGTGCTCTCGGTGATTATGGCGACCATTTCCGTCACCTCCGGCGTGAATAAAGGGATTCGTCTTCTTTCAGAACTGAATGTGCTGCTGTCGCTGGGCCTGATTCTGTTCGTTCTGTTTATGGGCGACACCAGTTTTCTGCTTAATGCGCTGGTGCTGAACGTTGGCGACTACATCAACCGCTTTATGGGCATGACCCTCAATAGCTTTGCCTTTGACCGCCCGACGGAGTGGATGAACAACTGGACGCTGTTTTTCTGGGCATGGTGGGTTGCCTGGTCACCGTTTGTGGGACTGTTTCTGGCCCGCATTTCCCGCGGTAGAACCATCCGCCAGTTTGTGGTTGGTACGCTGACCATTCCCTTTATCTTCACCCTGCTGTGGCTGTCGATCTTTGGTAACAGCGCATTGCATGAAATTATTCACGGCAATCTCGCGCTGGCCCAGGAAACCATAGCGCACCCGGAACGCGGCTTCTACAGTCTGCTGGCGCAGTACCCCGCTTTCACCTTCAGCGCCTCGGTTGCCACCATTACGGGACTGCTGTTTTATGTAACCTCGGCGGATTCAGGTTCGCTTGTGCTGGGCAATTTCACTTCACGCCTTGCCGATATTAATAACGATGCGCCAAACTGGCTGCGCATTTTCTGGTCGCTGGCGATCGGTTTACTGACGCTGGGAATGCTGATGGTTAACGGCATCACTGCGCTACAGAAAACCACGGTGATCATGGGACTCCCCTTCAGCTTTGTTATGTTCTTTGTGATGGCCGGTCTTTATAAATCACTTAAGGTCGAAGACCATCGCCGGGCAAGCTGTACGGTGAGTACCCCACCTATTCCGGTGACGCGCGAAGACCGTCTGAACTGGAAGCAGCGAATTTCCCGCGTAATGCATTATCCAGGCAGCACGCATACGAAGAAAATGCTCGATACCGTCTGCCGTCCTGCCATGGAAGAAGTGGCGATGGAGCTGGAGCGCCGTGGCGCGAAAGTTCAGGTAAGTGAACTGCCCCCGCTTGAGGATGAACGTCTCAATCACCTGGAGATGCTGGTGAACCTGGGGGAAGAGCAGAGCTTCCTCTATCAGATCTGGCCTCAGCGTTATTCCGTACCAGGCTTTACCTATCGGGCGCGCAGCGGTAAATCGGATTATTTCCGCCTGGAGACTTTCCTGCTAGAGGGCACCCAGGGCAATGACCTGATGGACTACACCCGCGAGCAGATCATTAACGATATTCTGGATCAATATGAACGGCATTTAACCTTCCTGCATATTCACCGGGAAGCGCCAGGCAGTACCATGCCTTTCCCCGAAACCTGATTGGGATATTTAAAGGCCACTCTGAAGAGTGGCCTGCGATTTTTGACAACACGCTGGCTCCGGGAACAGGGCCTGCTCGTAAAGACGCAAAAAGCATCGTCCCTGATAGCTCGGCCCGCGCCGTCCATAGCGCGGGACGCTTTACTCCCAGTCCCTGTTCCCCTCGCTTTACAATTGCCAGCAGACTAAGGCCACTCTGAAGCGTGGCCTTTTTATTCTGTCCAAATCGGCGCCCTTCTCCTGCCGGATGTTTTACCAGCCGCCTTCAGGGAGAACTATCCTCTTCTTTCTTGCGCCAGCGGTCAGACATCATCCTCGTTACCCAGCGCGCCAGCGCAGGGCCCGTCAGAAGAACCAGAATAAATCGCCCTGTCTGCATCGCCATCACGAAAGGCATATCCACATGGCTGGCGGCGGCAATAATCGCCACAGAGTCTGCGCCGCCCGGACTGGTAGCGAGATAAGCCGTCAGCGGATCAATACCCGCAAATCTCACCAGCAGGTAAGCAAAAAAGCCACAGATAGCCACCAGCACCGCAATAGACATCAGCAGACGGGGAAGGGTTTTTGCCGCATAGAGCAATATAGCGCGGTTAAAGCGAAGGCCAATACTCCAGCCAATAATTGCGTAAGCAGTCATCAGCAGCGCTGGCGGTAATTCAATGGTCAGAAGTCCCGTATCCTGCGCGATCACCCCACCCGCCAGGGTAAGAAGTAAAGGGCCGGCGGGAATACGCAACACCAGGCTGAGCATAATGCCGCCGATGATAAGCGCCGCCGTGGCACCAAATGATGACCAGATAACGGGCGAGAAGAGATCGAAGCTCGCGCTGGCGACAGTTCCGGTTGGCGGAGCCCATATCCGCGCCACCAGGGTGGCAATAATCGCCACCACCATCACCCGCATATATTGCATCAAGGCTACGAGACGACTGTCTGCACCGTAACTTTCCGACATCAGTGTCATTACTGTTGCCGCGCCGGGAGACGCGCCCCAGATAGCCGTTGAGCCGGGTAATATTTGCCAGC
Organism: Pantoea sp. FN060301; assembly: GCA_050410775.1. Taxonomy (GTDB): domain Bacteria; phylum Pseudomonadota; class Gammaproteobacteria; order Enterobacterales; family Enterobacteriaceae; genus Erwinia. Next base: position 1,902,932 of record CP191229.1, on the reverse strand, counting down.
GTGTCAGCAGGCCCCCCAGCAGCGTGCTGGTGGCGATAACGGCCAAAATGGTGAAGGCAAAAAGCGGCCAGCTTTTCCCTATCTCCGCAAAGATGGTCACCGGGATCGATCGGGCGATCATACAACCGACGACGCCCTGCGCCAGATAAAGCAGATAGCGATGGATAGTCACCGGCTTATCGCGAATGGCAAAGACTATCCCCGCAGCCATTGGTCCCAGCAGCAGAGCGGCGGGCAGATGCAGGCTTTCCAGGCCTGCAACGGCCAGGCCGGAGAGAAGAATCATTCCGGTCCAGCGAACAGCGATCGGGTTCATCCTGGCTCCTGCTCAGATAATTGTCCTTTATTCTGGCACAAAATGAGCGCTCTCTGCCTGAAGATATTTTCGCGATGCGCAGCTGGCAGATTACCGCCATCTCACAGCCACATAAGGTTTTAAGCATTATTTGTATGTTGTAACTAAAAAATATTTAGCATTATTTACTTTCGCCCTGTGAGTTGTACGCGATGCAGCAAGGAGGATTAACTGCTCTGGAATGACCATTATTGTTAAAATATGTCGCCGTCCGCACGCCTTATAAGCTTCAGCGCTGCCTTAACGAGTTGGCTATAAAAGGATTCTGCCCAGCGCCAGGCTGTCGTATTCAGATACAGGAGACATTCATTATTATTTATCTCTCCGTGCGCTTTTATGCAATTAATGGCGAATTATTCCGCGTTCGTTAAGATTATCCCAAAACCTCATCACTTTTTTTTGTTAAGATTTGTCTCATTAACGTAAATATAACGTCTGTCCTGATAAGTGAGCAACTGCAAAAAACAGGTGAAAACAGAAAAAATAAGCGCGCATTTTTTAAATCAGGTGTTTTTTACTCTACAATTTCTCTGTACACTAGCCCCTGATACATACGCTGATTAAATTTAAACCACACAACGCTACGGATTCCTTTATGAGCGAAACGCTGAAAGTATTAAATAACATTCGAACCCTTCGTGCACAGGCTCGTGAAGTTTCATTATCTGAGCTTGAAGAGATGCTGGAAAAACTGGAAGCTGTCGTGAATGAACGCCGCGATGCGGAAGCGGCCATCGCTTCTGAAATCAAAGAAAAAGAAGAGAAGCTGGCAAAATATCGCCAGATGCTTCTTGATGACGGCATCGATTTAAGTGAGCTGACTTCGGCAGAAAATAACACCGGAAAATCCCGCGCCAAACGCGCCCCGCGTCCGGCGAAATACCAGTACACCGATGAAAACGGTGATACCAAATCCTGGACCGGCCAGGGCCGTACGCCGGCGGTGATCAAGCAGGCGCTGGATCAGGGTAAGAAACTGGAAGATTTCCTGATTTAATCTTCTGCCACGCCGGCTTTATTCCGGCGTGGCTTTCTTTCCCTACCCTTTCTTCTTATTTTTATTTCCTCTCTGTTTTTATCCTGCCGTTACTGCACTGCTATTTGCATTCTGTTAATCTTGGAAAATATGTTGTAACTAAGGGGCTACCATGAGCAAATATGATGCCGTTGATAACCTGCATCGCTGTGTCGCTTCCCTGCAGGAAGCGCTTTCCCTGCTGGCGGCAGAGCTGCCGCAGCGTCGCCTGCTGGCGGCCCGAGTGTTTGAACTCCCGCCGGTATATAAAGGCCAGGAGCACGATCCGGTAACGGAAATTTCCGTTCAGCAACATCTGGCGAAAGCGGCATTAGATCGTAGCTTGCAGCATTACTGTCGTCTGTTTATGCAGGACCAGTCAGAAACGATCAGTACCAAGGCTGCCGTGAGGCTGCCGGGCGTAATATGCCTGGAAACGTCCATGGAAGAGGCAGACCGTATCCACCAGCTTGTCGACAATATAAATAATCTTAAGCGCCGCCTGGAGCAGATTGTTACCGTTGAATCTGGCGTAGCCAGCGAAGAAAGGTTTGAGTTTGTTCACACTCATCAGCGCGGGTTAATTACGCTTAATGCTTACCGGACTATTACGCTGCTGGATACTGCGGACTCCGTACGTTTTGGCTGGGCGAATAAACATATTATTCAGAACGTGAGCCGCGAAGCGATCCTGGAAAAGCTGAAAAAAAGCGTGGAGTCTGGCCGGGTGATGGCCCCCTGGAGTCGTGAGCAGTGGGCGGAAAAACTGGCAGAAGAAGCCGACGTTATTAATTCCCTCCCCACCTCGGCAAAGCTGAAAATTAAACGTCCGGTCAAGGTACAACCCATCGCCCGCATCTGGAATAAAGAGAGCCAGAAACAGACCCAGCTGGCCTGCCCTTCCCCCCTGCTGGTGCTCTGTGCAAATTCGGCTGGCGTACCCAAAATCGGAGAATTACTCAATTACGATGCGAAGAATGTTTCTCACCGTTTTAAGCCACAGGCGAATCTCCTTTATCCGGTTATCCCGAGGCTACATCTCTATAGCGACAGATTACATTAATTGCTGGTAAAGGGCGCAGGCAAAAAAAAGAGCGGAACAGGTTCCGCTCTTCTCTGGTGAGAAATATCAGGACTTCATGCTGCCAACCATATCTTCTGGCCGCACCCAGGCATCAAACTCCTCTTCGGTCAGATAACCCAGCTTCAGCGCCGACCCTTTCAGCGTCAGGCCTTCTTTATGCGCTTTTTTGGCAATTTCTGCCGCTTTATCGTAACCGATATGGGTATTCAGCGCGGTCACCAGCATCAGCGATTCATTCAGCAGCTGAGTAATACGATCGCGATTTGGCTCAATACCGGTCGCGCAATGATGATTAAAACTGTCCATGCCGTCGGCCAGCATACGGACCGATTGGAGGAAGTTATGAATAATCATTGGACGATACACATTCAGCTCAAAGTTACCGGAAGCGCCGCCCATATTAACCGCCACATCGTTTCCCATCACCTGACAACATAACATGGTCATGGCTTCGCACTGGGTCGGATTCACCTTGCCGGGCATAATAGAGCTGCCCGGCTCGTTTTCCGGAATAGCAATTTCACCAATCCCGCAGCGGGGACCGGAGGAGAGCCAGCGCACGTCGTTGGCGATTTTCATTAGCGAAGCAGCCAGCCCTTTAAGCGAGCCATGAGCATGAACCAGCGCATCGCAGGTCGCCAGTGCTTCAAACTTGTTTGGCGACGTGACGAAAGGTTGTCTGGTCAGACGCGCCAGCTCTTCAGCCACGCGAACCGCATATTCCGGATGAGTATTCAGTCCGGTGCCGACCGCCGTACCGCCCAGCGCCAGTTCCGCCACGTGTGGCAGACTCTGCTCAATGTGCTTCAGGTTGTGCGCCAGCATCGCGACCCAGCCGGAAATCTCCTGACCAAGCGTTAACGGCGTGGCGTCCTGAAGGTGCGTACGGCCAATTTTAACGATATCTTTAAACGCTTCCGCTTTGTCATTCAGCGTTTTTTGCAGGGTTTTCAACTGTGGGATCAGATGTTCCTGAACCGCCACCACTGCCGCAACGTGCATCGCCGTTGGGAAGACATCGTTTGAGCTCTGGCTTTTATTCACATCGTCGTTCGGATGCACCAGGCGCGACATGCCGCGCTCGCCGCCCAGAATTTCACTAGCGCGGTTAGCCAGCACTTCATTCATATTCATGTTGGTCTGGGTACCGGAACCGGTCTGCCAGATTGCCAGCGGGAATTCGCTGCTGTGCTTGTCTGCCAGCACTTCGTCTGCCGCAGTGACGATCGCTTCTGCGCGTTCGGCTGGCAGCAGGCCCAGATCGCTGTTGACCTTCGCGGCGGCACGTTTGGTCAGCGCCAGCGCGCGGACTAATTCGACGGGCATTTTTTCCGTGGAGATACGAAAGTGTTCCAGCGAGCGCTGCGTCTGCGCGCCCCAAAGTTTATCTGCCGGTACTTCGATGGGACCCATTGAGTCTTTTTCAATGCGGTTGGCGGACATGACTGTCTCCTTAAGCACAATAATATAGTGAGTAAACCCTTCATCGCCCGTCCGGGCGTTTAGCGCGGGCCGTAGTGTGACATACAATAATTTAACATTATGCGACCTGCTCGTCCTTATTACACGACGCATTGTTTTTTTGCCGCCGTTTTCTGCTTTAATACAGGCAGTAACCCCGAATTCACTGTGAGTAATCATGCATAAATTAATCAATTCGCTGCAAAATTACACATGGGGCAGCCGGACAGCCCTGACTGACCTTTACGGTATTGCCAACCCCCAGCAGCAGCCTCTTGCTGAACTGTGGATGGGCGCCCACCCGAAAAGTCCCTCTTCAATTGAGATTGACGGCATGAGCCGTTCGCTGCGCGACGTTATCGACGCTGATAAGGAGAAATGGCTGGGCAAAGCGGTCGCGCAGCGCTTCGGCGAGCTGCCGTTCCTGTTTAAGGTCCTCTGTGCCGATCAGCCGCTTTCCATCCAGGTGCATCCCAGCAAATCCGCGGCTGAAGCCGGCTACGCGAGAGAAAACGCGCAGGGGATCCCGCTTTCAGCCCCTGAGCGTAATTACAAAGATGCTAACCATAAACCCGAGCTGGTCTATGCTCTGACGACGTTTAAGGCGATCAATGGTTTTCGCGAACTGCATGAGACCGTCTCGTTATTGCAGCCGGTAGCCGGTGCCCACCCGGCCATTGCCCACTTTCTTCAGTCAGCCGATATGACAGGCTTAAAAACGCTCTTTACTGCCCTGCTTTCCGCCGATGGTGAGGAAAAATCGCTGGCGCTGGATGTCCTGAAAGCGACGCTGCACACGCAGCACGGCGAGCCCTGGGACACCGTTAAGCAGATTGCCGAATGCTATTCCGACGACTGCGGTCTTTTTTCGCCTCTTCTGCTGAACGTTATTGAACTTCAGCCCGGCGAAGCGATGTTCCTCTATGCCGAAACGCCGCATGCCTACCTGAAAGGCGTGGCACTGGAGGTGATGGCTAACTCAGATAACGTTCTGCGCGCCGGGCTGACGCCAAAACACATCGATATCCCTGAACTGATGGCTAACCTGAAATTTGAGGCGCGGCCCTTTGACAGCCTGTTGACGCAGCCGGTGCGGTCAGGCAATACAACCACCTTTCCTGTTCCGGTAGACGATTTCGCCTTTTCTCTCCATCACCTGAACGACGCCCCTTGCCGTCTCAGCCAGCAGGGCGCTGCGATTCTGTTTTGCGTAGAGGGTGACGCCTGCGTCACCTGTGGTAAAAACCAGCTGACGCTTAAGCCGGGCGACTCCTGTTTTGTGGCGGCGGATGATGCGCCGCTGAGCCTGAGCGGCAGCGGTAGCGTGGCCCGCGTTTACACCGATTTAAGCGAATGCGGCTGACGTAAACAGCCACAATTGCTATGATTAATCAGATTTTTAAACAAAAAACGCCTGACGGGCGTTTTTTATTCGCCGGGCATTTGCCAGCGGGATGGATTTGCCGGCACCAGTAATAAAAAAGGACGACGTAGCAGATGAAAAAAACAAAGATAGCAGTCGGCGTGGTGATTGCCCTTGGCGTAATCTGGACCGGAGCCGCATGGTTTACCGGTAAACAGCTGGAACAAAACATGGACAAGCTGGTGCAGGACGCCAATGCCCGGATAAACGCGGCGTCTCCGGAAAGTCGCCTGAAGCTCGGCTGGCAGGACTTTCAGCGGGGCATTTTCAGCAGCACCACGCGCCTGGTCCTGCAGTCCAGCTCGCAGACCGAAGATAACGGCCTGCTGAAGCCGGGCCAGAGCATTATTTTCAGTGAGAAGATCGATCACGGCCCCTTCCCTTTAGCCCAGCTGAAAAAATTCAATCTGATCCCAAGCATGGCATCCGTGCACACGCAGCTGGAAAATACCGATGCGGTGAAAAAGCTGTTTGAGATGACGGAAGGCAAGTCCATCATTCAGGCTGAAACCCGCGTAGGTTACAGCGGCGCGACGGCCTCTGATATCAATCTTCTTCCGCTGGATTACCAGAACGGCGAAACCGGCGAGCGCTTCGCCTCCAACGGCGGTACGTTTGCGGTCAGCGCTGATGCTAAGGGCGATAAGGTCGGGTTTAACGGCAACCTGGAAAGCGTGTTGCTGACCACCAAAAACCAGCTGGATATGCCGGTTCTGTTTACGGTTAACGGCCTGAAAATGGAAGCCAACACCCATCTGACCCCTGAAGGGATCCGCATTGGCGACCAGAGCATTAATCTGCAAAAACTGTCTGCCGCCGTTAACGGCCAGCAGGCCTTTACCGCCGAAGGGCTGAACGGTAAGTCTTCCTTTAATTCTGAAAACAGCCAGATTTCGGGCAATATTGACTACGCGCTGGATTCCTTAAAGATTCAGAATCAGGCGTTCGGCGAGGGCAAGCTGTCGGTTAAACTCTCCCAGTTTGACGCCAACGCCATGAAAGCCTTCTCGGAAAGCTATAACCGGCAGGTACAGGCGCTGATGAACGATCCCGCCGCCGTTGAAAACCCACTGATTTATCAGCAGCGCATGAGCCAGGCCCTGAGCGATAACCTGCCGCTGCTATTGAAAGGCGATCCGGTCGTGAATATCGCGCCGCTGAGCTGGAAAAATGATAAAGGCGAGAGCAGCTTCAACCTCTCCGTTCATTTTAAAGATCCCGCCACGGGCACTGCGCAGCCGCAAAACATAGGTCAGGCGGCAGATAACGTCCTGAAAACGCTGGATGCGAAACTGAACATTTCTATGGATATGGCGACGGAGCTGATGACGCACGTGGCCATGACCGAAGGCCATAAGAAGGAAGAAGCGGCCAAACTCGCGGATCAGCAGGTAAAAGGGCTGGCGGCGATGGGCCAGATGTTCAAGCTGACGACGCAGCAGGATGACAACATCGTCACCAGCCTGCAGTACGCTACCGGTCAGATCACCATGAACGGTGAGAAGATGCCGCTCGACAGCTTCCTCGCGCGCTATATGCTGGGCAGTACGCTGCCACTGGGGCTGCCGCAGTAATTAACCTTTCTGACGTCAGGGCGCGATTCTCGCGCCCTTTTTTTATGCCGAACCGCGCACAATCAGCAGCGGCGGCAGAATCGTATTCTCCACCGGGCGCGCGCTGTCCGCTATCCGCTGCAGCAGTTTCTGTGCCGCAAGCCGGCCAATCTCACGCGCGGAGCTACTGACAAAGGTCAGCGGGGGATCGGTCAGTTCCGCTTCCGGCACGTCGCCAAATCCCACCAGCGCCATCTCCTGACCGTAATAGCTGTCCATCCCGCCTTTGCCAATGCTTCTGCCGGTACGCTGCAGGCCGAAATAACAGCCCAAAGCCACCGATGCGTTATGACAGAGTATCGCGGTAATGGTGGGATGCTGATGGATCAGCGTTTCGGTCAGGCTGGCCACATCACGCTGAGAACGGCCACTTTCGATAATCCACTCGCTGCGAAACGGCAGGCCATATTGCATCAGCGTGGCGCAATAGCCGCCAATCTGCTCGGCACGGGTCAGCGATGCGCCGGAACCGCCGAGCCAGGCGATACAATGGTGGCCGCGTTTAATCAGATACTCGGTCGCCATCTGAGCCGCGTGAAGATTATCAGGCCGGATTGTGTCCGTCCCTTCCAGGCTACTGGCGCGCGATGCGCAGACCAGCGCAATCCCCTCTTCGCGGGCGCGGTCCACCAGGCGATCGGCCTTTTCCGCCCCGCCGCCCAACACAATGCCTTCAACGCCCTGCGCGGCCAGAGTATCAAAACAGCGGTCAATATTTTGCCCCTGCGCCCCGCTTTGGGTAAGTACTAATACTTTCCCTTGTTTCTCCAGGCTTTCACTCAGGCCAGCGGTCATTTCAGCATAAAAAGGATGACAGATATCCCTGACTATCAGGCCAATCACGCCGCTCTCTCCCCCACGAAGCATGGAGGCTGAGCGGTTTCGTACAAAACCCAGCGTCTCTATCGCCCGGTTCACCTTGTCCGTCGTCCCGGCTGAGATCCTGCCCTTGCCGGAAAGTACCAGCGACACCGTGGTGACCGATACACCCGCCTCGCCGGCAACATCATGAATCGTGATCTTCTTCTGTGACATCGTTACTCAGTCGCTGCTATTTAATGGCTTGCCTCTGGATGGGCACCCTGTAGCTAAAACGTTACACCCCTATTATGGACTTTCCACCCTCTGACATCCACTAGGAGTGTGATCAATAGCGCATTCCTGCTTGATAAAACGTTTTATCATTTTTTACCTCAGCAGCGGCTGAGCGATAGCGTCAGGAGAACTTATGTCGTCAGGCAAACCAAAAATCACGCTCTGGGAGTTTTTCCAGGGACTCGGCAAGACCTTTATGCTGCCCGTTGCGCTGCTCTCTTTCTGCGGCATTATGCTGGGCATCGGCAGCTCATTAAGCAGTCATGACGTGATTACCCTGCTGCCCTTTCTGGGGAATCCTCTGCTGCAACTGATCTTTACCTGGATGAGCAAAGTGGGCTCTTTCGCCTTCAGCTATCTGCCCGTTATGTTTGCCGTTGCCATACCGCTGGGGATGGCGCGGGACAATAAGGGCGTGGCGGCTTTCTCAGGTTTTGTGGGCTACGCGGTGATGAATCTCGCGGTGAACTTCTGGCTTACGGCCAAAGGCATTTTGCCCACTACCGATGCCGCCGTGCTGAAAGCGAACAATATTCAGAACGTTATTGGCATTCAGTCCGTGGATACCGGCATTCTGGGCGCGGTCATTGCCGGTATTATCGTTTTTTATCTGCACGAGCGTTTTCATACTATCCGTCTGCCGGATGCGCTGGCCTTTTTTGGCGGCACACGCTTTGTCCCGATTATTACCACGCTGGTCATGGGCATCGTGGGCCTGGTTATTCCGCTTATCTGGCCTGCTTTTGCCGCCGCCATCACCGGGCTGGGCTGGGTGATCAACGGCGCCGGTGATTTTGGCCCAATGATTTTCGGTACAGGGGAACGCCTGCTGCTGCCCTTTGGTCTTCAGCATATTCTGGTGGCGATTATCCGCTTTACCGATGCGGGCGGCAGCCAGGAGGTTTGCGGTCATACGGTGAGCGGCGCGCTGACGATTTTCCAGGCGCAGCTTTCCTGCCCCACCTCCGGCGGTTTCAGTGAGAGTGCAACCCGCTTTCTGTCACAAGGTAAAATGCCCGCCTTTCTTGGCGGCCTGCCGGGCGCCGCGCTGGCGATGTATCACTGCGCCCGTCCGGAGAACCGCCACAAGATAAAAGGTCTGCTGATTTCAGGCGTCGTAGCCTGCGTGGTGGGCGGCACCACCGAACCGATTGAGTTTCTCTTCCTGTTTGTGGCGCCGGTTCTTTATCTTATCCATGCGCTGTTAACCGGACTCGGTTTTACCGTGATGGCCGTTCTTGGCGTGACTATCGGTAATACTGACGGCAACATTATCGATTTCGTGGTCTTCGGTATCCTTCACGGCCTTGCCACCAAGTGGTATATGGTGCCGGTGGTGGCGGCAATCTGGTTCATCGGTTATTACCTGATTTTCCGCTTCGCCATTAGCCACTTTAATATTCGCACGCCGGGACGCGACGTGGAGACCAGCCAGGTTGAGAGAAGTGTCTCCGCCGTGGCGGGGAAGTCAGGATACAACACGCCAGCTATCCTCGCTGCGCTCGGCGGAGTGGACAATATTATCTCGCTGGATAACTGCCTTACCCGCCTGCGTCTTTCGGTGAAGGATATGTCTCTGGTCGATGACGCGGCGCTGAAAGCAAACCGCGCTATCGGCGTGGTGCATCTCAGTCCGCATAATTTGCAGGTTGTGATTGGGCCACAGGTTCAGTCGGTGAAAGATGAGATGACCAGCATGATGCAGCCCGCATCATCGTGACAGCGCGCGGGGGCTGAGGCTCCCGCCTTAACTGAGGTTGATATGTTTGATTTCGATCGCGTGACTGACCGCCACGGCAGCTGGTGCACCCAGTGGGATTTTGTTGCCGATCGCTTCGGTCAGGACGATTTACTGCCTTTTACCATATCAGATATGGATTTCCCCACCGCGCCCTGCATCCTCGCCGCCCTGCAACAGCGCCTGTCTCACGGCGTATTCGGCTACAGCCGCTGGCAGCATCAGGATTTTCTTTCGGCCATCGCCGGATGGTATCAGCAACGCTACAGCCTGGCTGTTGATGAGAAGCAGATTGTTTACGGTCCCTCGGTGATTTATATGATCTCCCGGCTGATTCAGCACTGGTCGCAGCCCGGCGAGGGTGTTGCCGTGCATACGCCTGCCTATGATGCTTTTTATAAAACGATTGAGGGGAATCATCGCCGCTGTTTCCCGTTGCCGTTGCGCAAACGGGGGGCGGAATGGTACTGCGATACGAGTGAGCTTGAGGCGCTTCTGGCGAAGGGAGAATGCCGGATACTGCTGCTGTGCAGCCCCCATAACCCGACCGGGAAAGTCTGGCGGCGCGAGGAGCTTGAGCAGATGGCCGCGATCTGCCAGCGCTATGATGTTCGTGTTATCAGTGATGAGATCCATATGGATATGGTTACCGGGGACAGCGCGCATACGCCCTGGCTCGCAGTGGCGAATGACCGTTTCGCCCTTTTCACTTCTGCCTCAAAAAGTTTTAACGTGCCCGCTCTGACCGGCGCCTATGGTTTTATCAGCGATGAACAGGATCGGGCCGCCTGGTTTCAGGCGCTGAAGAGTGTTGACGGGCTGTCATCGCCGGCAGTGATGGCGATAGCCGCTCATATCGCCGCCTACCGGGAGGGAGGCGAATGGCTTGACGCCCTGCGTCGCTACCTTGCCGCTAATCTGGCTCATGTAGCCTCGCGGCTGAATAATGCTTTTCCGGTGCTGAACTGGGTTCCGCCGCAGGCAACCTATCTGGCCTGGATCGATTTAAATCCGCTGGGGCTTGATGATGACCTGCTCCAAAAAACGCTGATCGGTCAGCAAAAAGTGGCGATCATGCCCGGCATGACTTATGGCAGTGAAGGCAAAGGATACCTGCGCCTGAACGTCGGCTGCCCACGGAGTAAACTGGATGAAGGTCTGACCCGGCTGATTAATGGTATTCGCTGCTGTCTGCGATTAAAGGCAGACCGTGCTGAAGCCAGCGGGCGATAGGTCACGGAGCAGACTTTGTTTGCCGCTATAAGGTTAAGCTGCTTCAGGCTGGTGGAAAAGCTGGAGACGTTGCAGATTGCAGTGGCGTCAGGTTTAAAAGTTCGCTTCAGGCTGGTGGCAAAGCTGAAGGCGTTGCAGATTGCAGTGGCGTTAGGTTTGAAAGGTCGCTTCAGGCTGATGGCAAAGCTGAAGGCGTTGCCCGTAACGCGGACACGCCGTAGATACATCCTTGTAGGCTTGGTTCGCGCGTCCCTGCGCTCAACAGTCCGCTTATCCGGGCAATGCCTTCCGCAGGTGGGCTGTGGAGTTGCTGTAATAGTTGTCTGAGAATCTACATAATGTCTGCCAGCCTGATTTTACCTCCAGACAACACCGCCGCCAGTGGGCGACAACAACTGGAAAGACTAGCCATACGCATAAATAAACCGCAGTTGAGACACCGATTGCGCAATTCGCTGGCGGAGTTGCGCAAATTGTTTTTATACTGTTATGCACTTTACAATAAATAAATGAGTGCGCCGACATGATCGATTCCCAGCTTCCCCTCACCGATATTCATCGCCACCTTGATGGCAATATCCGTGCGCAAACCATCCTTGATTTAGGCCGTGAATTTAATCTGACGCTGCCCGCCACCACGCTGGACACGCTGCGCCCGCACGTTCAGGTCACCGAGACGCAGCCGGACCTGGTGAGCTTCCTGCAAAAGCTGGACTGGGGCGTGAAGGTGCTCGGCTCGCTCGATGCCTGCCGCCGCGTGGCGCAGGAGAATGTGGAGGATGCCGCGAAGGCTGGCATTCACTATGCGGAGCTACGCTTCTCACCAGGCTATATGGCGATGACGCATAACCTGCCCGTCGCGGGCGTGGTAGAAGCGGTTATTGACGGCATTCGCGCCGGCTGTCAGCAGCATGATATCGAAGTTCGCCTGATCGGCATTATGAGCCGTACCTTCGGTGAAGACGCCTGCCTTCAGGAGCTGGACGGCCTGCTGGCGCACCGTGACCATATCACCGCGCTCGACCTGGCGGGCGATGAACTCGGCTTCCCGGGCAGCCAGTTCCTGAGCCACTTCACCCGCGCCCGCGACGCCGGACTGCGCATTACCGTTCATGCCGGCGAAGCGGCAGGCCCGGAAAGCATCTGGCAGGCTATTCGTGAGCTGGGCGCAGAACGTATCGGTCACGGCGTGAAAGCGGTGGAGGATCCGGCGCTGATGGACTTCCTCGCCGCACACCAGATTGGTATTGAATCCTGCCTGACCTCCAATATCCAGACCAGCACCGTCTCTTCGCTGGCCCATCATCCGCTGGTCACCTTCCTCGACCACGGTATTCTGGCGACCATCAATACGGACGATCCGGCGGTTCAGGGTATTGAGCTGGCGTATGAATATGAACAGGCCGCGCCTCAGGCTGGTCTGAGCCAGGCACACATCCGTACCGCTCAGGAAAATGGCCTGAAAATCGCTTTTCTGAGCGAGGCGGAAAAAGCGGCCATTCGTGCGAAGGTTGCCGCATAATTGCCTCTCCGTCGCGTCCTGCTTATGACGCGACAAGCGACTGCCGGACGCTGTTTCCTCTGCATAAAAAAGCCCGATCGATTTGATATAGATCGATCGGGTCAGCTTCTCTTCTCAGGGCGATAACCTCGCCCTTTTTATTGGCTACTTCAGCGACAGCGTCTGGCGCTTCGCCGCTGATTGCAGGCCGAGCTCAATCAGCTCCATCACCTGAATAGCCTCTTCTGCCGATACCGGGTTCGCGCCGTCACCGGTGATTGCGTCACGGATAGCCGCGTAATAAGCAGGATAGTTGCCCGGAATAGTCAGCAGCGACTCTTCCGCCATCATATCGCCATCAGCCAGCGTCAGCACACCATCCCGCATATCATAGCCCCAGTCTTCCTGCGGCGGTCTTGCCCCTGACTTCAGGTTATCTTCCTGGGGATCGAGGCCATATTTCACGTAGCTGCCGCGCGTGCCATGTACCTGATAGCGGGCCGATTCCGCTGCAACCAGCATGCTGCCGTGCAGAACGACTCTGCGCTGCGGATAGGTCAGCACCGCATGGAAATAATCCGTTGTCTGTGCGCCGGTACGCAGTTCGGCCAGATCGACATTAATGGCGACCGGGGAACCAAAAAGCTGTAGCGCCTGGTCCACAAGATGCGGTCCGAGATCGTACCAGATCCCGCTGCCTGCGCCCTTCTGCTCACGCCAGCGGTTACGGACTTCAGGACGGAAGCGGTCAAAATGGGATTCAAAATAGCGGACTTCCCCCAGAGTGCCCTCTTTCAGCAGCGCCTTAAGGGTCAGGAAGTCGCTGTCCCAGCGGCGGTTATGGAAAACAGAAAGCAGCAGTCCTTTCTGTTTTGCCAGTGCGTCCAGTTCATGCGCCTGAGAGAGCGTGACGGTAAAAGGCTTATCAACCACCACATGCTTACCGGCGTTCAGCGCAGCCTTCGCCAGCGGGAAGTGGGTATCGTTGGGGGTGGGTATCACAATAAGCTGAATGGAGGGATCCTCAAACAGCGCCTGAGGATCGGAAACTACCTGAAGCGAAGGCCAGTCAGCGTGCACTTTTGCGGCATCGCTACTGGAGACGGCCGCCAGTTCGAGTCCGGCGGTGCCCGCAATTAGCGGGGCATGGAAGGTCTTGCTGGCGAAGCCGTAGCCGATCAATCCCGTACGAATTTTGTCGCTCATCTCTCATCCTCCTGATTCATAACCTGCACATTTAAGACCATCAACAAGGTAAGAACAAGGGAGAATTAACTGAATTGTTACAAGGTGCGGTATCGCGGGAACGGATGTTAGCCGTTCGCCAGTCCCCGGCGTCGGAAAGCCATTGCCGCCGGGGACTGCGAAGAGCGTCTTACTCGTTGGCGCTTCTGGGTAAATCCCAGGTCTCCTGCGCCACCAGCGCGTCGTGTGCATCAAGGGAACGCCGGCGGAAATCACTCGGGCTGACGCCGACCCGCTTGCGGAACACGCGTGAAAAATAGAGCTGATCGTCATAGCCAACAATGCGGCCTACGGTGGCGATCGGCTCCTGAGTGGTTTGCAGCAGCAGCTTCGCGCGGATCACGCGCTGATCCTCCCGCCAGCGCAGCAGATTGACGCCCATCTGCTCCCGGAAAAGGTGCGCCAGCCGTGACGGTGAGAGGCAAACATGGTTAGCGACTTCGTCAATTTTCACCTCTCCTGCCAGATTCTGGGTGACGTACTGGCAGGCCTCAATCACGCGCGGGTCACGAATCTGCTGATGGCTACGCGGATCTTCTTCCACGGCGCGCAGCAGCAGTCGCTCCAGCAGGTTCATCGCCAGCTCTTCCGCAAAACGGCGTCCGGACGTGTGCGTCTGTTCAATATTGGCAAACAGCCGGTCAAACTCCCCGCGCAACCTTTCCGGCAGCCTCAGGCGTCCGACGCCGCGCTTCTCATCCTGCCACATCAGCCAGTCGCTCCAGTAGGCGCGCGGACGGAAATAGATCCAGCGGTGATGCCAGCAGTCGCTTTCCGGCGAACGACCATAATAGTGCGGCGTTTGCGGCTGAAACAGCAGCAGGTCGCCCGGTTCGCAGTCAAAAGCATCCTGATCGCTGAATACCTGCCCCCGTCCTTTGACGGTCAGGTTGATAATAAAGCCTTTCATCCCGGCGGGACGGTCGATAAAAAAATCGAGCGAGTCGCCGGCGTTAATTGGCGTCAGCCCGGCCACCAGCCAGGCGTTAAACGGATAGCCCGGTAGCAGCGGGTTGGACTGCGCGACCGGTGTTAAACGATGATACATACCGCCTCCCTTCTCAGGCCGTTCTGGCTTTCTGTTTATAGCGATCGAAAATTACCGCCGCTAACAGTATCAGACCGCGCACAACATACTGTGAGAAAGGTGAAATATTCAGAAGATTCATCGCATTTTCAACCGTACCCAGGATCAATACGCCAGCCAGCACGTAGGAGATCTTGCCAATGCCGCCTTTCAGCGAGACGCCGCCCAGGACGCAGGCAGAGATGACAATCAGCTCATAGCCAAGCGAGGTCATCGGCTGGCCGCTGGTCATACGTGAAGCCAGGATAATGCCCGCCGCCGCCGACACCAGCCCGGAAAGCATAAAGATGATGATGCGAGTGCGCACAACCGGCACGCCAGCCAGCCTTGCTGCTTCTTCATTCCCGCCAATCGCCAGCGTATTACGGCCAAAGGTAGTTTTGTTCAGCAAAAAAGCGAAGATAACCATGGTAGCAATGGTCAGCCAGACCGGCGCAGGCACGCCCAGCCAGTTGGTGTAGCCCAGGGCGAAGAAACGCTCATCCTCGATCCCTACCGCTTTACCGTCGGAAAAGATATAGGCCAGGCCGCGTACAATCTGCATCGTCGCCAGCGTAGTGATCAGGGCGTTGATCTTCAGTTTGGCGATAACGAAGCCGTTGACAAAGCCACAGGCCATGCCGAGCAGCAGACCCGCGCCGATACCGACCCAGAGGCTCTCGGTCATATTGATCACCACCGCAGTGGTGACGCCCGCGCAGGCGATGACGGAGGCAACGGAGAGATCGAAGTCGCCGGAAGCCAGGCAGAACAGCATACCGCAGGCGACCATGCCGGACATCGACATCGCCAGCCCCAGCCCTTTCATATTGATGAGTGAGCCAAAGTTAGGCACAAAAATAACACAGCCGATAAACAGTACGGCAAACACCACCAGCATACCGAAATTGTCCCAGACGCGGCTGAGATTGACGCGCTGTGACGATTTTGGCGGCGTGGCCGAAGAGGTTGTTGATGACATCAGATTGCTCCTTCAGATCAGGCCACGGCTGCGGCTTGTTGAGTTGTTTTTGGCATGGCAAGCCCCAGCGTCAGGGCCTCGGTGGCATCGTCATGGCTGAATTCACCGGCAATCGCGCCCTCGCGCATCACCACGATCCTGTCCGCCAGACCCATCACTTCAGGCAGGTCGCTGGAGGCAAAAAGGACCGCAATGCCCCGCTCTGCAAGCGCATAAATCAGGCTGTAAATTTCATTTTTGGCCCCGACATCGATGCCCCTGGTTGGCTCATCGAGCAGGATCACTTTCATCTCTTCCGACAGCCAGCGTCCCAGAATCGCTTTCTGCTGGTTACCTCCTGAGAGGTTCATAATGGGCTGGTCAGCGGAGGGCGTTTTAATATTCAGCGAGCGGATGTGGGAAGCGGCGTTTTTGCTTTCCCATTGATGGTCAATCAGGCAGCCTGCAGTGAGGTTATTACGCCTGGCGCTGATATTGATGTTATCGCGAACGGAGTGAACAGGAATGATGCCGTCGGCCTTACGATCTTCCGGACAGAGCAGCAGTCCGGCACGGATAGCATGTGCAGGCTCACGGATATCAAGCAGCTCGCCGTCAATGCGCAGCTCGCCGCCGGTAATCCGCGTCGCGCCAAACAGCCCTTTCATCAGCTCGCTGCGTCCTGCACCGACCAGGCCAAACAGGCCGACAATTTCTCCGGCGCGCACGCTGAGCGAAACCGGCGTACGAACGCCTTTGGCCTTCACGTTGTCGAGCTGGAGGCGAACTTCGCCGTGAGGACGCGGTGAGTAACCAAAAATATCCCCTATTTCGCGCCCTACCATCGCTTCAACCAGCTGGTCATGGCTTGTGCCCGGCACATCGTTAAAGGTGCGGATAAAGCGACCATCTTTAAACACGGTAATAGCGTCGCTGAGCGCAAAGATCTCCTCCATGCGGTGCGATACATAGAGCACCACGCGTCCCTGCTCGCGCAGTTTACGGATCACGCGGAACAGATGTTCAATTTCACGGGCGGAGAGCGAACTGGTCGGCTCGTCAAAGGCGATGATTTTAGCGTTACGCGCCAGCGCTTTGGCGATCTCCACCATCTGCCACTGTCCGAGCGAAAGATCTTTTAAAGGAGTGTCCGGGTCAATATCCATACCCAGATTCTGTAACTGTAGGCCAGCCTCATGACGCAGCAGCGAGCGGTTCACGAAGCCCGCCCGGTGTGGAAGCTGTCCCAGATAGATGTTCTCTGCGACCGACATTTCCGGAACCAGATGCAGCTCCTGATAGATGATCGCCACGCCGGCATCCAGCGCATCAGTCGTATGCGTAAAGCGAACCGGCTCTCCCTTCAGGCGGATTTCGCCGCTGGAAGGCTGGTAGCTGCCGCTAAGTATTTTCAGCAGCGTGGATTTGCCGGCGCCGTTTTCACCCATCAACGCGTGAATCTGGCCTGCCTCGCAGTCGAAGCTGATTTCATGCAGCGCACGGACGCCGGGAAAGGTTTTACCAATGCCATGAAAGCTGAGATACGGGGATTGAGACATGAATAACTCCTGCAAACATTGCCGTACAGACTTGCAGGGCCGTTTAAAACAGCCCTGCACCCGGTTTACCCGCTGTTAGTTCAGGCCTTTTTTCGCCAGCTCTTCTTTGAAGTTGTCACGGGTGATCAGCACCACGTCAGTCACCTCAGTAAATTTCGGCGGTTCAACATCGTTAGTGACCCAGTCATGCAGCATTTTGATGCTCTTATAACCATGCACGTCCGGGCTTGGCAGCAGTGAACCGTAGAAACCGGTCGCCTGATCTTTGGAAAGCTCACTGACCGCATCCACGCCGTTGATGCCAATGCCGATAACGTCCGCGCCCTTGAAGCCTTGTCCTTCCGTCGCACGTACGCCGCCCAGCACGGTATTGTCATTCATACCGATAATCAGCCAGTGCTTCACTTCAGGATGCTGAACCAGCAGCGAGTTGCCTGCATCGAAAGCGCCTGGAATATCGTTTGATTTGGTCGGAACCTTATAGATCTGTGCTTCCGGGAACCCAGCAGCCTTCAGCGCGTCCATTGAACCGGTGGTACGACGGCGTGCGGTATCAAGTTCATCAGAAGTAATCGCCATCACGCCGGTTTCTTTCGCATTCCAGCCGCGCTTCTGCATTTCTTTATAGAGTTCTTCCCCCTGACGTTCGCCAATTTTCGTGGCGGCCATCATCACCAGCGGTACGGTGTCCATCGGCTTGCCTTTCGCCGTCACGAACTGGTCATCCACGGCAATCACTTTAAGATCGTAGCTGCGCGCTTTCGCCATAATGGCGGAGCCCAACTTAGGATCCGGAGTACAAATCACAAACCCCTTGGCGCCGTTTGCCGCCAGACTGTCGATCGCGTTCAGGGTTTTTTCACCGTCGGGAACGGCGATTTTGATTACTTCAAATCCCATTTCCTTTCCGGCTTTATCGGCAAACTTCCATTCGGTCTGGAACCAGGGTTCCTCTGGCTGCTTAACGAGAAAACCCAACTTCATCGTTTCGGCGATAGCCGAATGTGACATAAGAGCGGCGAGGCCAACGGCGGCCAGCGCGTGGGTAAATTTGTGCATGAGGCTCTCCGGCTCAGTACCCGCTTTTCGCGGTGTGGTGTAAACGGTAACAATCGGAATAGTCCCCGTTCAGGGGCTTAAAACGGCTAGCGTTTCCGCTCAGATGCGATTAACGCCGCCGACAGGGGCTAGTTTTAACGGCAAGCTTCATCAGAAAGGGAGAGCGCTATCACACCCTGCAATTACAGCAGGTTATTACATATATTTAGCTAATTTAACCGGAAGCTAACATTTGAAGCCCATCACAAAAGCGCTTGTGATGACAGGAATGTGCATATCTACAGCGTCCTTAGCCTAACGCCGCGCGCCACAACTTCTTAGGGTATTCAGACCGAAACAGAAACCGTCTGGAGAGAGAAAATGCAGTTGGGTGCCATCACAATTGGACTGGATTTTGGCAGCGACTCGGTGCGCGCCCTGGCAGTAGACTGCGCCAGCGGCGAAGAGTTACATACGCATGTCGTGAACTATTCCCGCTGGCAGGAAGGAAAATATTGCCAGAGCCGTATTAATCAGTTCCGCCATCATCCCCAGGATTATATTGACGCGTTCGAAACGGCCATTCGTGACGTTGTCGCAAAATTAACGCCCGAACAGCGGCTGAACGTTGTGGGCATTGGCGTTGATTCGACCGGTTCGACGCCCGCGCCAATTGACCGTGAGGGCCGTGTGCTGGCGCTGCGCCCGGAGTTTGCTGAAAACCCCAATGCGATGTTTGTGTTGTGGAAGGATCATACTTCTATTAAAGAAGCGGAAGAGATTACTACCCTCTGTCACAGCGGCCGCTTTGAAGATTACTCACGCTATATTGGCGGCATTTACTCCTCCGAGTGGTTCTGGGCCAAAATCCTTCACGTCAGCCGCGAAGATGCCGCGGTGCGCGAAGCCGCCGTTTCGTGGATTGAACTGTGCGACTGGGTTCCGGCGCTGCTCAGCGGCACGACCCGCCCTGAAGCTATCCGCCGTGGACGCTGCGCCGCCGGGCATAAATCGCTGTGGCATCCAGACTGGAAGGGTTTGCCGGACAAAGATTTCCTTAATGCGCTGGATCCCCTGCTGACAACCCAGCTTGATTGCCCGCTTTTTGAAGATACCTGGACCGCCGATCTGCCGGTCGGCAGCCTTACTACCGAATGGGCAGAACGGCTCGGCCTGCATACCGGCGTGGCCATTTCTGGCGGCGCCTTCGACTGCCATATGGGCGCAGTGGGCGCTGGCGCTGGTCCATACACCCTGGTCAAAGTTATCGGAACATCTACCTGCGATATCCTGATCGCGGACGCAGAACGTGTTGGCAACCGTGCTATTAAAGGCATCTGCGGGCAGGTTGATGGCAGCGTCGTCCCCAATGTTATCGGGCTTGAGGCCGGCCAGTCGGCGTTCGGAGATATGTATGCCTGGTTCAGCCGTCTGCTGAGCTGGCCGCTGGTGCAGGCCGCAGAGCAGCACCCTCACCTGCGCAGCGAGCTGACCGCCATTCAGAAGAATTTGCTGAACGATCTGACTCAGGCCTGGGCCGCCGATCCACAGCTGGATCATCTGCCTGTCGTGCTCGACTGGTTTAACGGACGCCGGACGCCTTTTGCCAATCAGCGCCTGAAAGGCGTCATCAGCGATCTCAACCTCGGCACCGATGCCCCAACGCTGTTTGGCGGGTTTATCGCCGCAACTGCTTTTGGCGCCCGCGCCATTATGGAGTGCTTCGAGCAGCAGGACATTCCGGTGGAAAGCATTCTCACGCTGGGCGGCATCGCGCGTAAATCTCCGGCAATCATGCAGGTGTGCTGTGACGTAATGAACCGTCCGCTGGATATCGTTGCCTCTGATGAATGCTGTGCGCTCGGCGCGGCTATCTTCGCAGCCGTCGCGGCAGGCGTTTATTCCGATGTCCCCTCCGCGCAGAAGCAGATGGCCAGCCCCATCGAGACCACCCTTCAGCCCGATGCTGAGCGTGTCGCACGCTATCAGCAACTTTATCAACGTTACCTTCAGTGGTGTGAGGTGGCTGAACCGCAGTTCGCCGCGCACCCTTCAAATGTTTAAGGAGAAATAGATGGCTCAGCTTAATGTCTGGTTTGTGATTGGTACTCAGCATCTTTATGGCGCGGAGACCTTACGTCAGGTGGAACAAAATGCTCAGCAGGTCATGGACGGGCTTAACCGTGAAGGCAATCTGCCGTTTCAGCTGACGCTGAAGCCGCTGGTCAAAAGCCCTGATGAAGCGCTCGCTCTCTGCCGTCAGGCAAACCATGATGAGTCCTGCCTGGGCGTGATGACCTGGCTGCACACCTTTTCTCCGGCCAAAATGTGGATTGGTGGTCTTTCCATTCTGAACAAACCGCTGTTGCAGTTTCATACCCAGTTCAACGCGGAGATCCCGTGGGACAGCATGGATATGGACTTTATGAACCTGAACCAGACCGCGCACGGCGGCCGTGAGTTCGGTTTTATCGGCGCAAGAATGCGCCTGCCGCACAGCGTGATCACCGGCCACTGGCAGGATAAAACGGCGCAGACACGCATCGGCAAATGGATGCGGGCGGCGGCGGCGAAGCAGGCCAGCCAGACGCTGAAGGTAGCGCGTTTTGGCGACAATATGCGTGAAGTGGCGGTCACCGAAGGAGATAAAGTTGCGGCGCAGATTCAGTTTGGCTATGCGGTCAACGGCTGGGGCGTGGGCGATCTCGTTGAGGTGATCAACGGCGTCAGCGAAGGCGATATCAATGCGCTGATTGACGAATATGAGAGCCTTTATGATTTCACCGCTGCCGCTGCCGCTAACGGCGAAAAGCGTCAGAACGTGCTGGATGCTGCGCGCATTGAGCTGGGCATTAAGCGCTTTTTGCAGGACGAAGGCTGCATGGCCTTCACCACCAACTTCCAGATGCTACATGGCATGACGCAGCTGCCGGGCCTGGCGGTTCAGCGTCTGATGCAGCAGGGATACGGGTTTGCCGGTGAAGGCGACTGGAAGACGGCAGCTCTGCTGCATATCTTCAAGGTGATGGCGACCGGACTGCCGGGTGGCACCTCATTTATGGAGGATTACACTTATCATTTCTCGCCAGGCAACGAACTGGTGCTGGGTTCCCATATGCTGGAAGTCTGCCCGTCGATTGCGAAGGAGACGCGTCCACTGATTGACGTACAGTATCTGGGCATTGGTGGCAAAGCCGATCCGGCCAGGATGATTTTCTCCACGCCAGCCGGACGTGCCGTCAACGCCAGCGTGATTGATATGGGCGATCGTTTCCGTTTGCTGGTTAACGTGGTGGACGCTATCGAACAGCCGAAACCGCTGCCGAAGCTGCCGGTGGCCCGTGCGCTGTGGCGTGCCCAGCCATCACTGGCTACCGCCTCCGAGACCTGGATTCTGGGCGGTGGCGCGCACCATACGGTGTTCAGCCAGGCGTTAACGGTTGATGATATGCGTCAGTATGGCGAAATGCATGGTATTGAAGTTGTGGTGATTGATGAAGAAACCACGCTGCACGGCTTCAAAGACGCGCTGCGCTGGAACGAGGCGTATTACCGGTTAAATCAGCGCTAACGTTCAGGGCGCTGAAGATGAAACCAGCCTGCGGGATTATTTCCGCAGGCTTTTTTTTCTTTGCATTTTACGGTTCCGTCAGTACGCAGTGACTTTAGCTTATTTTCGCAACACGAAATCCACACGGAGATCGGCTCCGGTGTTATCGGGCAGTAAAACCTGAACGGCAGACAATACGTGGATTCTCAGCCAACTTTTACAGCGACTCTGCTGCCTACCAGCGGAAGGCGATGCCTGGATAAGCGGACTGTTGAGCGCAGGGACGCGCGAACCAAGCCTACACGGATGTATTTACGGCGGGTCCGTGTTACGGGCATCGCCTTCAGCTTTGCAACCAGCCTGAAGCGCCCTTTCGAACCTGAAGCCACAGTAGCCTGCGACTAATTCAGCTCCGTAGCCTGGCTCCGATAACTGGCAGAACACCGGGACGCCGTGAATCCTTCCATGGAGGCTTCGCTGCCGCATCCCTGCGGCAGAGACCCGGCTTATCTGTCCACTTATCATCGCCCGCTGGCTGCTGTTTTGGGGTAGTGTCAATGCGCTTAGTCATTACTATGACAGCCGAAAACCATAGCAAACGCTAAAATATAGATGAAATCATTAAATATATCTATATAACCCCTGATAATATAGATCTTAAGCCCTATATTATATATCATCCGTTGAGGATCTGTTTTAGAATTGTGAGGTAAAGGAATGCCGGAACTGAAATGGCGCAAGGCGGCGCGGAAACAGCTTCTTGCTATCAGAGACAAAAGCGACAGAGAAGCGATCAATGAAGCGGTGAAGGAGTTAAAAAAGTTCCCGCTTCATCCACCCAATCTGGATGTAAAGCCTTTGACGGCAGGTGAAGCTGATTACCGATTAAGATGGGGAAACTATCGTGTGTTATTCGACTATGTTAAAGACGAGGAACCCAAGATAATCGCCATCCAGCAAGTTGCACGGCGCACCAGCAAAACTTATTAAGCTAGGGCCGGTTTAGCGGCCTAACCTCTTTACTACCGGTCTACCTGAATGAGAAACGATATGATTGAATTTATCACTGACAGCGCCGGGAAACGCAAAGCGGCGATAGTGCCAATTGAGCTATTTGAAAAGATGGTCCAAAATTCTGATCTTCCTGAGTTGTGGGAGCCAGTACCCTATGCTGCGGGGAAAAATGATGATGCCTTTATCCCTGGTGAAGTGGTCGATATTTCTATTCAGAAAGGCGTTACGCTTCATGCTGCGTGGCGTCTATATCGTGGTTTAACGCAAAAGCAGGTTGCTGAAGCACTGAACATTACACAAGCCTCTGTATCAGCGATGGAGAAAAGCGAAAAACCACGCGAGCTGAATTTGCAGAAGCTGGCGGACTTGTACAATTGCCAACCAGAGCAATTGACTGATGACTAACTGAAAAGCCGGGCAGCCGGCTTTTTTTGCCCTTGATCTTATCCACAAAACTGAACCCACCGCTGACCGCGACGAATGCCGTTCCGTAGCCTGGCTCCGATAACTGGCAGAACACCGGGACGCCGTGAATCCATCCATGAAGGCTTCGCTGCCGCATCCCTGCGGCAGAGACCCGGCTTATTTGTCCACTTATCATCGCCGCTGGCTGCTGAGTTGTCTGCGGGTAAGTAAGGCTGGTTGGTAGTATGCGGGATCGAAGAAAACGTAAGCAGCGATCTCAATGCCCACCTGCGGAAGGCGTTGCCCGGATAAGCGGACTGTTGAGCGCAGGGACGCGCGAACCAAGCCTGGAGGGATGTATTTACGGCGTGTCCGTGTTACGGGCAACGCCTTCAGCTTTGCAGCCAGCCTGAAGCGACCTTTCAAACCTGAAGCCACAGTAGCCTGCGACGAATGCCGCTCCGGAGTCCGGCTCCGATAAGTGGCAGAACACCGGGACGCCGTAAACCCATCCGTGGGGGCTTCGCTGCCGCCTCCCTGCGGCAGAGACCCGGCTTATCTGACCACTTATCCTCGCCCGCTGGCTGCTGAGTTGTCTGCGGGTAAAACCAGGTTTGCAGGCAATCAGGGAACTCACAGAAGATGTAAACAGCGACTCCACTGCCCACCTCGGAAGGCGTTGACCGGATAAGCGGACTGTTGAGCGCAGGGACGCGCGAACCAAGCCTACACGGATGTATTTACGGCGTGTCCGCGTTACGGGCAGCGCCTTCAGCTTTGCCGCCAGCCTGACAGCGACAAGAAGATCTGGTGAGTCAAGCCTGGAGGAATGTATTTACGGCGTGTCCGCGTTACGGGCAACGCCTTCAGCTTTGCCAGGGTCTGAAAGCGATGTTGATACGAACTGGACCCTGAGTGGAAGTCTGGCGCGGTGCGCGGAGGAATATAAAGGACGCGCACCGCATTATGACCTGCTTATGCCAGTCGCCTCACCGGCGCACTTTGCTGGCGGTCCCACATCACCGTCAGCAGACGCTGAAGAGCGATAAAAGCAAACAGCAGGACGCCAATCGCTATCTTGGTCCACCACGAACTGAGCGTGCCGTCGAAGATAATCCAGGTCTGGATCAGACCCTGAATCAGCACCCCAAACAGCGTACCCAGCACGGTGCCGACGCCACCGGAAAGCAATGTGCCGCCGATCACCACTGAAGCAATGGCATCAAGCTCCACGCCCATTCCCGCCAGCGCATAGCCCGCTGAGGTATAAATAGAGAAAACTATCCCGGCCAGCGTGGCAAGCGCAGATGAAAGCATATAGACACGGATAGTAGTGCTCCGGGTAGAAATGCCCATAAGCTGTGCCGAAGTGGCGTTGCCCCCGATGGCGTAAACCTGATTACCGAACCGGCTCCTGTGCGCCAGCACGATGCCGAACACCACAACGACCAGCATAATCACCGCCAGCAGGCTGAGCCGCCCGCCGCCCGGCAACTTCCAGGCCATTGAGGAGAGCGTGCTGTAGAGCGGATGATCGATTGGAATCGAACTCTCCGCCACCAGATAACTGCTGCCGCGCAGAAAAAACATCCCTGCCAGCGTAATAATGAAGGCAGGGATTTTCAGGGCGTCAATCAGCCAGCCCATAAAGGCGCCAAAGGCTGACCCCATGACCATCACCAGCGCGAACGCCAGCCAGGGATCGAGATTCAGATCGCCAATCACCCGCGCCAGAAAAACGCCGGTGAAAGCGATCACCGCGCCAACCGACAGGTCAATACCGCCAGAGAGGATCACGAAGGTCATCCCTACGGCGATAATGCCCAGGAAAGCGTTATCGGTGAGAATATTAGCGATAACGCGGGTGGAAGCGAAGCCGGGAAACTGCGACAGACAGAACAGATAGCCCGCCACAAACACCAGCAGCGTAATCATTAACGGCAGATGACGTTTAACCACCTTTGCGCCCTCTCTTAAAGAGTTGAATAAAGCGTGGGGACTGGATTAACAGTACCGCCATCACCACCACCGCCTTGACCACCTGGTTCAGCTCGGGCCGGAAACCCGACAGCAGAATGCCGGTATTCATGGACTGAATAATCAGCGCGCCGATCAGCGACAGCATTAAATTAAAGCGCCCTCCCATCAGCGATGCGCCACCAATCACCACCGCGAGAATCGCGTCAAGCTCAAGCCACAGCCCGGCATTGTTGGCGTCGGCGCCACGGATGTCTGCCGCCACAATCAATCCCGCCACGGCGGCGCAGAGTCCGCTAATCACATAGGTTGTCATCACAATCAGCCAGCCGTTTACGCCAGCATTGCGCGCGGCGCGCAAATTGATACCCACCGCTTCGATGAACATGCCCAGCGCCGTTTTTCGGGTCAGCAGCCAGACAAACAGCGCCACGGCCAGCGTTATCCAGACCGGCACGGGGAACAGCAGTAAGGTTCCGCTACCGAACCAGGCCAGCGCCCCGTTGTTGAAGGTGACGATTTGGCCCTGCGTGATCAGCTGAGCAATGCCGCGCCCCGCCACCATCAGAATCAGCGTGGCGACGAACGGCTGTATCTTTAACAACGATACCAGCACGCCGTTCCAGAGCCCGCATAAAATTCCCGTTCCCAGCGTCGCCAGTACCACGTATGTCAGACTGTGGCCGGCGACGGTCAGCGTCGCCGCTGTGGCACCGGCAATAGCCATTACCGCGCCTACCGAAAGATCGATCCCGCCAGTCGCGATCACCAGCGTCATACCAATAGCCAGCAGTGCCACGGGGGCGGCCCGGTTAAGAATATCGATCGGGCTGCCGAACAGCCGTCCGTCCTGCACGTTGATGGAGAAAAAACTGTTCGCCACCAGGCTGTCAATCAGCAGCACCAGTAACAGTGCGGCAATTTGCGGCATGCCAGCCGGCAGCTTGCGTTTTATCATGGGCGTTTTCCCCGACACCAGATGTGATTCAAGCATGTTGCTCCCCTCCCGCCGCAATAGCATTGACGATAGCGGAGACGGAAAGCTGCTCAAGCGGGATTTCAGCAACCTGCTGACGATCTCTGAGGATCACAACGCGATCCGCATAGCCCACCAGCTCTTCAAGTTCGGATGAGATCACCAGCAATGCCAGCCCATCCGCGCAGAGCGTCTCGATCAGTCGGATGATTTCAGCATGCGCGCCCACATCAATGCCGCGGGTCGGCTCGTCCAGAATCAGAAACTGCGGGCGCGTCACCAGCCAGCGAGACAGCAGCACCTTCTGCTGATTGCCTCCAGAAAGCAGCTCAACCGGCTGTTCGGCATGCGGCGTACGGATCCCCAGGCTTTTGATAAAGCGTTCGGCGATTTGCTGCTGCTCCCGACGCTTAATCGGCCTGAGCCAGCCACGCTGCGCCTGAAGCGCCAGGATAATATTTTCCCTTACCGAGGCGGCTCCGACGATGCCGTCGGTCTTGCGATCCTCGGGACAGAATCCCATCCCCAGCCGCGAGGCCTGTGCGGGTGTCCGGATCGACTGTTTCTTGCCCTTTATCCAGGCGCTGCCGCTGTCAGCCCGGCGGATGCCAAACAGCAGCTCGGCGGTTTCGGTACGCCCTGATCCCAGCAGACCTGCCAGACCCACCGCTTCGCCGGGACGGATGCTCAGGCTGAAGGGGGCGATAGTGCCTTTCCTGCCGTAATCTTTGAATTCCACAACGGGCTGGTTGCTTTTCAGGGTGCTGCCTGCTCTCTGTAGTGCGGTTTCCAGCAGCTCGCGCCCCAGCATCAGCTTAATCAGCTCAATCTGCGGCAGCTCGCTCGTTTCACGCGTCGCCACGAACTGGCCGTTACGCAGAACGGTAATTCTGTCGCTGACCTTATAGACCTGGTCAAGAAAATGGGTAACGAAGATCAGCCCCATACCGCGCGCCTTCAGCTGATTCATCAGCGTGAACAGCATTTCCACTTCGCTGGCGTCAAGGCTGGCGGTGGGTTCATCCAGGATCAGCACTTTGGCGGAAAGATCCACCGCGCGGCAAATGGCGATAATCTGCTGCATCGCCACGGAGTACTGCCCCAGCGGCCGGGTGACATCCAGTTCAAAACCGTAGCTGTTCATCAGTTCGCGGGATTTACGGATCAGCGTGCCCCGGTCAACAAACCCGAACCGGCGCGGCTCGCGGCCAATAAACAGGTTATCTGCCACGGACATATTGGGCAGCAGGTTGACCTCCTGGTAAACGGTACCGATGCCGAATGCCTGCGCCTCTGCCGTGTTGTGGGGCGTTATGGGCATGCCATCCAGCACGACGGTGCCCGCATCACGCTGGTAGACGCCGGTCAGCACTTTAATCAGCGTCGATTTTCCGGCGCCGTTCTCACCCAGCAGCGCCATAATTTCGCCCGGGCGGATATCAAAGGAGACGTTATCCAGCGCTTTGACGCCGGGAAAGGCTTTGCTGACGCCGCTGATGCTGAGCAGCGGTGCCGGGAAAGAGGATTGGGTGGTCATAGCGCGTCGCCTCACCGTGAAAAAAACCGCCCAGGAGTGGGCGGTGCGGTAGTGTTAACTTAGTATCCCATGCCGCCTTTTTTATCCAGCTCGCTCTGCGCATCAGCAGGCAGGAAAAGCTTCGATTCGGTTTTGATAACCTTTGGTGGTTGGGTACCGTCTTTTTTAAACTTCTCCAGCGCATCAAAGGCAGGGCCGGCCATGTTCGGCGTCAGCTCGACATTGACGTTGGCTTCGCCAGCGAGCATCGCCTTATAGATATCCGGCACGCCATCAATAGAGCCAATCAGGATATCTTTGCCCGGCTTCAGCCCGGCTTCTTTGATCGCCTGGATAGCACCGATAGCCATGTCGTCGTTGTGGGCGTAAACCATGCAGATATTTTTGCCGTTGTTCTCAGCCTTAATGAAGCTTTCCATCACCTCTTTGCCCTTACTGCGGGTAAAATCGCCAGACTGGGAGCGGATAATTTTGATATCTGGCGTACCGGCGATGGCTTCAGCAAATCCTTTTTTACGGTCGATAGCGACGCTGGCGCCTACGGTGCCCTGTAGCTCCACTACATTACAAGCCTTGCCGCCCTGCTCTTTCACCAGCCACTCGCCGATAAGCTGGCCTTCGTAGACGTTGTCTGCGGTGACCACCGCCATATAGAGTGATTTGTCTTTTACTGAGATGGCGCGGTCGAGAAGGAAGACCGGGATTTCCGCATCCTTCGCTTCTTCAAGGACCGGTTCCCAGCCTGTCTGCACCACCGGGGCGATGAATATGGCATCCACGCCCTGGGCGATAAAGGAGCGTACGGCTTTGATTTGATTCTCCTGTTTTTGCTGGCCGTCAGCAATTTTCAGGGTAATGCCGCGTTTTTCAGCTTCGCTTTTCGCCACGCTGGTTTCCGCCGCCCGCCAGCCGGATTCGGAACCGACCTGCGAAAAGCCTACCGTCATGGATTCAGCCAGCGCGGTGCCGGTGAGGCTGGCGCTGATAAGGGTGGTTAAAAGTAAACGCTTCCACATGGTCAGTTTTCCTCTGATGGGATTTAATAATGTAGGATCAACAGCCCCACAAGCCTGGACTAAAGCCGCAGGAACATTTTCGACAATGCTCACAAAATACAATAATTAAAGGAGGTTACGTGCGGTTAAGCCGTTGAGGACAGCGCGTTAGATATGGATAAATCGCCTGTTCAGGCCCAGTAGCAGGTGTAAATAAATGTAATAAACATAAGCGTTTAACGCCGCGACCCATGAAAGCGATTACAGCACCGGGTTAGCTTCTGTCGTTTCAGCCAGGGGAAAGCAGGATTCGGCAATATTCAGAAATGTGATTTATGCCACACAGCCTTAGTACCATAATAATTGCCAAAAGGAGGAATGCCCATTCATTATAAAAGGTTATTCCCGGCTTTTGCCTTGCTCTCTAGTCTGAATCTGCCCTCTGTACCCTGCTCTTTTGTGGACAGAACGCAGGCCCTCCCTATACTTGGAGCCTCTCAATTCTGACCTGCAACGGCCATCATGACGGTTCAAGACTATCTGCTTAAATTTCGCAAAGTAAGTTCGCTGGAAAGCCTCGAAAAGCTCTACGATCATCTGAATTATTCCCTGACTGATAATCTCGAACTGGTGAATATGTATCGCGCTGCCGATCACCGACGCGCCGAACTGGCTTCGGGAGGCCGCCTGTTTGATCTCGGCCGCGTGCCGAAGTCCGTCTGGCGCTACGTTGTTTAACCCTCAGCTTATTAATGACCTGGCCTGTTTTTTCCGTATAATTGGCTTTACGTTACGCGGCCAGGCTTTTGTACCCGGGCCGCTCATTACTTTCAAGGATTTATCGTGGCTTCAGATTCAAAAACGCGCATTGCCGGGCTGCTGCTTGTCCCGCTCGCCTGGCTGATTATGACCATGCTGACCAGCGCTCTGGTGGTCGCCATGTATCTGAGTGCGCTGCTGAACCCGGAACTGCGGAGTGCCCTGTTTAACAATACTCACGCCTTTACGCTTCAATGGAGCGTGTCGCTTATCACCTCGCTGCTGGTCTGGTGTTACAGCATCTGGGTGACATGGATTTTCTGCAAACGTTCCCGCAAATTGCCGCGCCACTATATTATCTGGCTGCTGATAACGGTGCTACTGGCGATCAAGACCTTTGCGTTCTCGCCGGTGAGTGATGCCGCCGCCATCCGCACGCTGCTGATTGCCTTACTGGCCGCCGCCGTGCTGGTGCCCTACTTCAAGCGCTCACAGCGCGTCAAAAACACCTTTACTGAATCCTGATGCGGAAAAAAAGCGCCAGAATTTAATCCTCAGTGCGGTATTCCGTTATCCTTAGCGTTGACGTGTTGTCGTGGCGTTGCCAATGTCCGATAATAGGCGGCTTTTCAATTTCTCAGGCGAACTAATGACCGACTACCTGCTTCTTTTTATTGGCACAGTGCTGGTGAATAACTTCGTTCTGGTGAAGTTTCTCGGCCTCTGTCCCTTTATGGGCGTTTCCAAAAAACTGGAAACGGCGATTGGCATGGGACTCGCCACCACATTTGTTATCACCCTGGCCTCGATCTGTTCATGGCTGGTGAACCACCTTATTCTGCTGCCGCTGGATCTCGTTTATCTGCGCACCATGTCTTATATCCTGGTGATCGCGGTGGTTGTGCAGTTCACTGAAATGGTGGTACGTAAAACCAGCCCTGAGCTTTATCGCCTGCTCGGGATTTTCCTGCCGCTGATCACCACCAACTGCGCCGTGCTGGGCGTTCCGCTGCTGAGCGTGAACCTGAATCACAGTTTCCTGCAAGCCGCGCTGTATGGGTTCAGCGCCTCTGTCGGCTTCTCACTGGTGATGGTGCTGTTTGCCGGTATTCGCGAACGTCTGGTGCTGGCCGATGTGCCTGCCCCTTTTAAAGGCTCATCCATTGCGCTAATCACCGCAGGGCTGATGGCGCTGGCGTTTATGGGCTTCTCCGGATTGGTAAAATTTTAATGAGCGCTGTATGGATTGCCGTTGCCGTATTAAGCGCGCTGGGCCTGTTTTTTGGTTGCCTGCTGGGCTACGCCTCGCGCCGGTTTAAGGTTGAAGAAGATCCCATCGTCGAGCAGATTGATGCCATCCTGCCGCAGAGCCAGTGCGGTCAGTGCGGCTACCCCGGCTGCCGGCCCTATGCGGATGCTGTCGGAAACAATGGCGAGATGATCAACAAATGCGCGCCTGGCGGCGAGCAGACTATGCTGAAGCTCGCCGCGCTGCTTAACGTAGAACCGCAGCCGCTGGGCGATGAAGAGGCGCGGGAGCCGGAGCGGAAGGTCGCCTGGATCGACGAAGAAAACTGCATTGGCTGCACCAAATGTATTCAGGCCTGTCCGGTCGATGCCATCGTGGGCGCAACGCGCGCCATGCACACCGTGCTCAGCGACGTCTGTACCGGCTGTGACCTCTGCGTCGCGCCCTGTCCTACTGACTGCATCGAGATGCGGCCAGTCGCCCCGACCCCGGCGAGCTGGAAGTGGGACCTGCAAACGATCCCGGTCAAAGTGATCCCCGTGGAACATCATGCGTAATCTGTTCAATTTCTTCAAAAAAGAGCCGCTTTGGGATTTTCAGGGCGGCATCCACCCGCCTGAGATGAAAACCCTCTCCAACGGTACGCCGCTGCGCCACCTGCCGCTCGCGTCGCAGTTTATCGTGCCGATCAAGCAGCATATTGGTCACGAGGGCGAACTGATGGTGAGCCCCGGCGACAAAGTGCTGCGCGGCCAGCCGCTGACTTTTGGTCGCGGCAGAATGCTACCGGTCCATGCTCCAACCTCCGGCACCGTTGAGGCCATCGCTCCGCATACCACAGCCCATCCTTCCGCGCTGACGGAGATATGCGTTTTCATTTCGCCAGACGGCGAAGATCGCTGGTGCGAGCGTCAGCGGCTGGATGACTACCGCAGCGTCGACCGTAGCGAGCTGGTTAACCGCATCCATCAGGCTGGCGTTGCCGGGCTGGGCGGCGCAGGTTTTCCGACCGCGACCAAACTTAAGGGCGGCCTGAGCGGCGTTAAGACGCTGATTGTTAACGCCGCCGAGTGTGAGCCTTACATCACCGCAGACGATCGTCTGATGCAGGATTGCGCTGAAGAAGTGCTGGAAGGCAGCCGGATCCTCGCCTGGGTGCTGAACGCCGACCGGGTGCTTATCGGCATTGAGGATAATAAACCGGAGGCGATTGCCGCGCTTAAAAAGGCGCTGGGCGGCGCGCAGGATATTAAGATCCGCGTAATTCCCACCAAATATCCCTCCGGGGGCGCGAAGCAGCTGACTAAAATTCTGACCGGGCTTGAAGTGCCGCACGGCGGACGCTCCACCGATATCGGCGTGCTGATGCAGAACGTCGGCACCGCCTGGGCGGTCAAACGCGCCATTATTGACGGCGAGCCGCTGACCGAACGCGTGGTGACGCTGACCGGCGGCTCGGTCAGGGAACCGGGCAACGTCTGGGGACGCCTCGGCACCCCCGTCAGCCATCTGCTGCATAATGCGGACTTTGCGCCTGGTCCGCGGCAGATGGTGGTGATGGGCGGCCCGCTGATGGGCTTTACCCTGCCGACGCTGGACGTGCCGGTGGTCAAGATCACCAACTGTATTCTGGCCCCTTCCGCCAGTGAGATAGGGGAGCCTGAAGAGGAGAAATCCTGCATCCGGTGCAGTGCCTGCGCTGACGTCTGTCCGGCGGCCCTGCTGCCGCAGCAGCTCTACTGGTACAGCCGGGGCGGCGATCACGATAAAGCCCGCAGCCATAATATCGCCGACTGCATTGAGTGCGGCGCCTGCGCCTGGGTCTGCCCGAGCAACATTCCGCTGGTGCAGTATTACCGTAAGGAAAAGGCAGAGATCCGCGCTATCGATCTTGAGGCGGAGCGTACCGCCCAGGCAAAAACCCGTTTTGAAGCCCGACTGGCGCGCCTGGAGCGGGAAAAACAGGCGCGTGAAGCACGCCATCAGCAGGCGAAACGCACCGCCGGCAGCAGCGATAACGGAGAAGTCGCCGCCGCGCTGGAGAGAGTGAAGGCGAAGAAACAGGCCGCGGAAGCACCGGCAGAGACGCCACGCGAGAGCGAATCGATCGTGGCCCAGCGTGAGGCCCGTAAAGCGATGGCGCGGGCGCATCAGGCGGAAACACAGTCGGAGACGGAGCCGGCCACCCGCCAGGCGGAAGACCCGCGCAAGGCCGCGGTTGAAGCCGCTATCGCCCGGGCTAAAGCGAAAAAAGCAGCCCGGCCAGAAACGGCGGACGCTGAAGGCGTGGCGCCAGCCGATCCGCGTAAGGCCGCCGTTGAAGCCGCCATTGCCCGCGCCAAAGCGAAGAAGGCCGCAACTGCTGCTGAAAATGCAGAAACGGCGCAGCCCCTGGCGGAAAGCGCCGTGCCGGATGCGCCTGTTGATCCACGTAAAGCCGCCGTGGAAGCCGCCATTGCCCGCGCTAAAGCGAAGAAGGCCGCAACTGCTGCTGAAAATGCAGAAACGGCGCAGCCCCTGGCGGAAAGCGCCGCGCCAGATGCCCCGCTCGATCCACGCAAGGTCGCTGTGGAAGCCGCCATTGCCCGCGCTAAAGCGAAGAAGGCGGCAAAAGCCGCTGAAAGCGCTGACGCAGCAGCCGGAACGGACAGTGCTGAAGCAGCGCCTGCACCAGAAAACGCCGCACCGGATGCGCCTGTCGATCCACGCAAGGCCGCCGTGGAAGCCGCCGTCGCCCGCGCCAAAGCGAAAAAGGCGGCAAAGGCCGCTGAAAGCGCTGACGCAACCACTGCCGGAACAGACGCAGCACCTGCAACGGAAAGCGCCGCACCGGATACGCCTGTTGATCCACGTAAAGCCGCTGTTGAAGCCGCCATTGCCCGCGCTAAAGCGAAGAAGGCGGCAAAAGCCGCTGAAAGCGCTGACGCAGCAGCCGGAACGGACAGTGCTGAAGCAGCGCCTGCACCAGAAAACGCCGCGCCGGATGCCCCGGTCGATCCGCGTAAGGCCGCCATTGAGGCCGCCGTCGCCCGCGCCAAAGCGAAAAAGGCGGCGAAAGCTGCTGAAAGCGCTGACGCAGCAGCCGGAACGGAAAGCGCCGCGCCGGATGCTCCACTCGATCCGCGCAAGGCCGCCATCGAAGCCGCCGTCGCTCGCGCCAAAGCGAAGAAGGCCGCAAAAGCCGCTGAAAGCGCTGATGCCCAACCGGTGCAGGAAAATACTATTCAGGATACGACGGATACCTCCGACGATCCCCGTAAAGCTGCCGTGGCAGCCGCCATTGCCCGCGTAAAAGCGCGCAAGGCGCAGCACTCCACGCAAGAGGATTAAATGGCTTTTCGCATCGCTAGTTCGCCCTATACGCACAACCGCCGCAGCACCAGCACTATTATGCTGCTGGTGCTGCTCGCGGCACTGCCCGGCCTCGCCGCCCAGTTTTATTTTTTTGGCCCGGGTAACCTTATCCAGGTCATGATTGCCGCCGCCGCCGCACTGACCGCCGAGGCTGCCGTTCTGAGACTACGCAAGCTGCCGCTGGGCAAAACGCTTGGCGATAACTCCGCCCTGCTCACCGCCCTGCTGCTGGGGATCAGCATCCCGCCACTCGCGCCCTGGTGGGTCATCGTCACCGGCACGGTATTTGCCATTGTGATCTCAAAACAGCTTTACGGCGGTCTGGGACAAAACCCGTTCAATCCGGCGATGGTAGGCTATGTGGTACTGCTGATCTCCTTTCCGGTACAGATGACCAGCTGGCTCCCGCCCGATGCCCTTCAGGCGGTCACACCGGGGCTGCTGGATACGCTGAGTATGATTTTCCACGGCTATACTCTTGACGGCCATACGATGCAGCAGCTACAGCTCAGCGTTGATGGCATCAGCCAGGCCACGCCGCTCGACACCTTTAAAACCGGCCTGCGCGCCGGACACAGCCCGGAGCAGCTGCTGTCACAGCCGATCTACGGCGGCGTTATTGCCGGACTGGGCTGGCAGTGGGTCAACGTAGGTTATCTGGCCGGCGGTCTGTTTTTACTCTGGAGCGGCAATATCCGCTGGCATATCCCGGCCAGCTTTCTGCTTTCGCTGGGGCTGTTTTCCACCCTTGGCTGGCTCTGGTCACCTGAAAGTCAGGTATCACCGCTGATCCATCTCTTTTCCGGCGCGACAATGCTGGGCGCGTTTTTTATTGCGACCGATCCAGTCACCGCTTCGACAACCAATAAAGGCAGGCTGATATATGGCGTGCTGATTGGCCTGCTGGTCTGGCTAATCCGGCGGTTTGGCGGCTATCCGGACGGGGTGGCTTTTGCGGTGCTGCTGGCAAACATTGCCGTGCCGCTGATTGACTACTACACGCAGCCGCGCGTGTACGGTCACAGGAAGGAACCGTAATGATTGATGCCATTCGTAAAAACGGCGTGACCCTGGCGATTTTTGCCGCCGTAACCACCGGCCTGACGGCAGTGATCAATACGGTGACGAAACCCACCATCGAACATCAGACAGTCTTGCAGCAAAAAATCCTGCTGGATCAGGTTGTTCCGCCAGAACTTTACAATAATGATATGCAGCATGAATGTTACGTTGTCACCGATCCTGCCCTCGGTAGCGGCCCGCATGGGCTTTATATCGCTCGAAAAGATGCGCGGCCCGTAGCGGTGGCGGTTGAGGCCACCGCGCCGGACGGGTATTCTGGCGCTATTCATATGCTAGTGGGCGCCGATTTCAGCGGTACAGTGTTGGGCGTCCGTGTCGTTGAGCATCATGAAACGCCGGGCCTGGGTGATAAAATCGATCTGCGCATCTCTGACTGGATAACCCATTTCAGCGGTAAACACCTTAGCGGCCGGGACGATCCCCGTTTTGCCGTGAAGAAAGATGGCGGTGAGTTTGATCAGTTTACCGGGGCGACGATTACGCCCCGCGCCGTGGTGAATGCGACCAAACGCGCCACGCTCTATAGTGAAACATTGCCGGGGCAGCTTGCCTCGTTGCCAACCTGCGGAGATCCCAATGAGTGAAGCGAAAACCCTGCTCGTCGGCGGGCTGTGGAAAAATAACTCGGCGCTGGTCCAGCTGCTGGGGCTCTGTCCGCTTCTGGCGGTCACCTCTACCGTAACCAACGCGTTAGGCCTTGGCCTGGCGACTACGCTGGTGCTGGTTTTTACCAACTCGGCGGTTTCAGCGTCACGCCGCTGGGTGCCGTCCGAGATCCGTATTCCTATCTATGTGATGATCATCGCCGCCGTGGTGAGCTGCGTGCAGATGCTGATTAACGCCTATGCCTACGGGCTTTATCAGTCATTAGGCATTTTCATACCGCTGATCGTGACCAACTGTATCGTGGTCGGCCGCGCCGAGGCGGTCGCCTCAAAAAGCAGCGTGCCGCTCTCCGCCCTTGATGGCCTCGCTATCGGGACCGGCGCTACCAGCGTGATGGTGGTGCTGGGTGCGATGCGGGAAATTATCGGTAACGGCACTCTGTTCGACGGCGCTGACCGCCTGCTCGGCCCCTGGGCGAAATCGCTGCGCATTGAGGTGGTGCATTTTGACTCGCCTATGCTGCTAGCCATGCTGCCGCCGGGCGCGTTTATCGGCCTGGGGATGTTACTGGCGGCGAAATATGTGATCGATCAGAAGATGTCAGCCCGTGCGGCGCTGGCCGCAAGTAAAGCACAGGAAAACCTGACTGAAGGAAAAGCGAGCGCGCTGTGAACAAGGAAAAAAGAGAGCTTATTTTAACGCGGCTGCGCGATAACGATCCGCATCCGACTACCGAACTGGTTTACACCTCCCCTTTTGAGCTGCTGATCTCAGTGCTACTCTCCGCCCAGGCGACCGACGTCAGCGTCAATAAAGCTACGGCAAAGCTCTACCCCGTCGCCAATACGCCGGCGGCGATGCTGGAACTGGGCGTGGAGGGCGTGAAGGAGTACATCAAGACGATTGGTCTGTTCAACAGCAAAGCGGAAAATGTAATTAAGACCTGTCGCATCCTGCTGGAAAAACATCAGGGCGAGGTGCCGGAGAACCGCGAAGCGCTGGAAGCGTTACCCGGCGTGGGCCGCAAGACCGCCAACGTGGTGCTGAATACCGCCTTCGGCTGGCCCACCATCGCCGTGGACACCCATATTTTCCGCGTCTGTAACCGTACCGGTTTTGCGCCCGGTAAGAACGTTGAGCAGGTTGAAGAGAAGCTACTGAAAGTCGTGCCAAAAGCGTTCAAGGTGGATTGCCATCACTGGTTTATCCTGCATGGCCGCTACACCTGCGTGGCGCGTAAACCCCGCTGCGGCGCCTGCCTGATTGAAGATTTATGCGAGTACCGGGATAAGGTGGAATAGTTGCCAAGAAGAGATGCGATATCTGTCATTTGACTGGTTCCGAAAATGAAGCGATCTGGCCGCTGGCGATGTGCCATCAGGCAACGTTTTGTCAGCGCATCGCTTCCGCGCCCATAATGATCTGCCTGGCCTGGCTATATTCATAGGAAGTCACTTCAATTTTATTGCCACTCAGATCGCTAAAATATACCGACATAGAGACTTCGTGATCGCAGACGGTGAAGGCTATCTGTCGATTAGCCAGGAGTGGCAAGAGGTTGTTAAACGCGGATGCCCCGACGTGAAAGGCTATTGTATGACCAGGAGCCTGACCGTTGCGGCGAAACAGGGAAAGTGACGCATCGTTGTTTTTGATCACCAGCGGTCCTCCCTGTTCAAACCAGAAGTACAGCGAGACTTCGCGGGAAAACCCCAGGATTTCCCTGTACCAGTCTTCAGCCTGTGCTACATCATCAACGTAGACATGGACATGATCTATTCTGGATATCTTCACGCTTATCTCCCTCAGACTTTTATGATGAAACGCTTACGCAGCGAGTCCTGTATCTGATGCAATTCTCATGGCTCCATCTTATTTAACATACGAATTAAAGAGCATTTACCATATTGAGTGGTGTGTATTTATTAAGAGGGATGTACCAGCCGGAGAAATAACTCATTAATTATTTTTATCCAGCAGGCTTTGATGTCTGAAGGTGGAAATTAATGCCGCTCCGGGATCGGCTCCGGTAAGTGACAGAACACCGGGACGCCGTAAATCCCGCCCTGAAGGCTTCGCTGCCGCATCCCTGCGGCAGAGACCCGGCTTATCTGTCCACTTATCTTCGCCCGCTGGCTGCGGTGTTGTCTGGAGGGAAAACTGGCGGGGTAGAACTCATCTCAATCACAGCCAGTTTAAACAGCAACTCCACTGTCTGCCAGCGGAAGGCGTTGACCGGATAAGCGGACTGTTGAGCGCAGGGACGCGCGAACCAAGCCTACACGGATGTATTTACGGCGTGTCCGCGCTACGGGCAACGCCTTCAGCTTTGCCACCAGCCTGAAGCGACTTAACCTTACTGCCGGACGATAGATGCAGCACCGGGGACCGGCTCCGATAAGTGGCAGAACACCGGGACGCCGTGGATCCCTCCCTTGTATCTTGAATTATGTAGTGGGTGGTGGTTAGCTACCACCACCTGAAACAGGGTGAATTTGATCCCTCCATAAGGCTTTATACCTTGGCCTCCAGCTTAAATCCCCTGTTTCACCTTTCACGCCAGCATAGACTTTGAACGGTTGCCGGGAGCACTGACTCCGCATGCACAAGGATAACGGGCGTGATGGTTACATGTGAAAGGAGATACATGATGGTTCAGTTAGGTATTGATGTGGGTAAAAGCAAAATTGACCTCTGCCTGCTTGCTGACGGTTCAAAGGGCAGAAAGAAAACCAAAGTGCTGAAAAACACGCCTTCCGTTGCGGCGGCCGTTCTTGAGTGGCTTGCCGCGAAGAAGGTGGATATCACCTGCCTGCAGGTGGTGCTGGAGCCGACCGGAACGTACCATGAGTACCTTGCTTACGGACTTCATGAGCAGGGAGTGAGGGTGGTACTTGCCAGTCCGGCACGCGTCAGGGACTTTGCCCGGGGTATGGGTATCCTGACAAAAACAGATACGGTGGATGCATTTGTTCTCGCCTGTTACGGTGAGCTGCGGAGCCCGGAAGTCTGGACGCCTCCGCCGCCGGAAATCTCAGAGCTCAGAGCCCTACTGCGCAGGCGGGATGCGCTTCTCAAAGATGCAATGCGTGAAGATAACCGGCTTGAAAAAATCCTCTCAACACGCCCCTCGCCTCTGGTTGAAGCATCCGTGCGCAAAATGATAGCCGTGCTTTACGCCGAACTCCATGCGGTGGAACAGTTCATTAACAGCCATATCGACAACCATCCCGGCCTGAAGCGGGACCTCGGTTATCTCATTTCAATTAAAGGCGTGGGGCCACAAATCGGTCCGAACATGCTGGCTGCACTGAGGAGCCATAACTTCAGCAGTGCTGAACAGGCGGCGGCCTGGTTCGGGCTGGTGCCGAAAGAAAAGCGCTCGGGCAGCTCGGTACATTACCGTGCGCGGCTATCCAAAAGCGGCCCGGCAGAGCTGAGAGCGAAGTTGTTTATCGGGGCGATGATGGCAGTGAAATACAACCGGCAGCTGAAAGCCACTTACGGGCGTCTGCTCGCGGCAGGAAAGTGTAAAATGTCAGCGCTGGGCGCAGTAATGAGAAAGCTGGTGCATCAGTGTTATGCAGTGCTGAAACATCAGTGCTGTTACGATGAAAATTACGGACTGGCGGCTTGACGTTCAAGACGGTAGCTGGAGGCTTCGCTGCCGCCTCCCTGCGGCAGAGACCCGGCTTATCTGTCCACTTATCCTCGCCCGCTGGCTGCTGAGTTGTCTGAAGGTAAACCAGGCTGGCAGACAATACGTAGATTCTCAGACTACTATTACAGCAACTCCACTGCCCACCGGCGGAAGGCGTTGCCCGGATAAGCGGACTGTTGAGCGCAGGGACGCGCGAACCAAGCCTACAGGGATGTATTTACGGCGTGTCCGCGTTACGGGCAACGCCTTCAGCTTTGCCACCAGCCTGAAGCGACTTAACCTTACTGCCAGACGATAAATGCAGCACCGGAGACCGGCTCCGATAAGTGGCAAAACACCGGGACGCCGTGAATCCATCTCTGGCAGCTTCACTACCGCATCCCTGCGACAGCCCCCTGCCTCTCCACTGCTTGCCCAGAAGGGAAACGTTAAGCCTGACCCGCTTCCATTTTTTCACGCTGGAGCTGATAGTAATCCGCGGTTGAAGCGCTTAGCGGCGTTTTACCCCGGATCAAATCGGCCATCTTCTCAGCGATCATCACCGTTGGGGCATTCAGGTTGCCTGTTGTGATCTGCGGCATAATTGACGCATCCACTACCCGCAAATTCTGCATGCCGTGCACGCGGCCTTCCGCATCCACAACCGCCATCTCATCGCTGCCCATCGCACAGCTTCCGCACGGATGATAGGCCGTTTCCGCATGCTCACGGATAAAGGCGTCAATCTCCTCGTCGCTTTGCACCGCAAGGCCGGGCTGAATCTCCTCACCGCAGTATTCGGCCAGCGCGGGCTGCCGCATGATTTCCCGGGTCAGTCGCACCGCGCTGCGGAACTCTTCCCAGTCGCGCGCTTCAGACATGTAATTGAAGAAAATCGACGGCGCCGCGTAAGGATGCTTCGAAGTCAGCTTAACGCGACCCCGACTCTTCGAACGCATCGGCCCAACGTGCGCCTGGAAACCGTGCTCTTTCACCGGGCTGCTGCCGTTGTAGTTAATCGCCACCGGCAGAAAATGATACTGTAAATCGGGCCAGTCAGGCTTGTCGTCGCTGCGGATAAAGCCACCCGCTTCAAACTGATTGCTGGCGCCCACGCCCGTTCCCTTAAAAAGCCACTCTGCGCCAATTGCAGGCTGGTTCCATAACTTAAGCGCCGGATAAAGGCTGACGGGCTTTTTACAACGGAACTGCATATAAACTTCCAGGTGATCCTGAAGGTTGCGTCCCACGCCGGGCAGCGCATGAACCACATCAATATCGAGTTCCTGTAGCCACTCTGCCGGACCCACGCCAGAACGTTGCAGGATTTGCGGTGAGGCGATGGCACCCGCGCAAAGCAGCACTTCGCGCGTTGCTTCCGCCCGATCTTCCTGTCCGTTACGGAGCCAGCACACGCCGGTGGCCGTTTTACCGCTAAACAGAATACGGTCGGTCTGGGCATGCGTGATAATGGTCAGATTGGAGCGCTGTTTAGCTACGTCCAGATAGCCCCGGGCGGTGCTGGATCGACGGCCCTGCGGCGTGACGGTACGGTCCATCGGACCAAAGCCATCCTGACGGTAGCCGTTCAGATCGTCCGTTTCATGATGGCCCGCCTGCTTTGCCGCATCGATAAACGCGCGGAACAGCGGATTATTGCCCTGTTTTGGCGTCGTTACGCTCAGATAGCCGCCGCCGCCATGATAATCGTTTTCACCCACGTCGCGTTTTTCTGCTTTGCGAAAGTACGGCAGACAGTTGAGATAGGACCAGCCTTCCAGACCGGGTTTACTTGCCCAGTTATCGTAATCCATCGCGTTGCCGCGCACGTAACACATGCCGTTAATCAGGGACGAGCCGCCCAGCCCTTTGCCCCGGCCGCACTCCATGCGGCGGTTATCCATATGAGGCTCCGGGTCCGTTTCGAATGCCCAGTTATAGCGTTTGCCCTGCAGAGGAAAGGCTAAAGCGGCTGGCATTTGGGTACGGAAGTCCCAGCGGTGATCTTTTCCGCCTGCTTCCAGTAACAGTACCGATACGTCAGCATCCTCAGTCAGTCGCGTTGCCAGCACGTTCCCGGCGGACCCCGCCCCAATAATGATGTAATCAAACTTCTGCATTAAACCTCCATAAAGCCGCGGCGAAGCGCCGCGACCATACAATCAGAACGCGGACGGATAGTCGCCCATTTCAATCAGAACCGATTTGGTGCGCGTGTAGTGAAGCAGGGTTTCAAGCCCGTTTTCACGCCCGACACCGGACTGTTTGTAGCCACCGACCGGCATAGGGGCAGGCGATTCGCCCCAGCTATTAACCCAGCAGATACCCGCTTCGAGCTGATGAATTACGCGGTGAGTGCGATTGAGCGAAGTAGTAAACACACCGGCCGCCAGGCCATAATGCGTGTCGTTGGCACGGGCTATAACTTCCTGCTCGTCATCAAATGCCAGAATGCTCATCACCGGACCGAAGATCTCCTCCTGAACGATGCGCATCCCGTCGTGACAGTCTGTGAAAACGGTCGGCTCTACGTAGCAGCCTTTCGCCATTGCGCCTTCAGTGATACGGTTTCCACCGGCAAGCAGTCGGGCGCCCTCTTCCTTACCGGTTTCCAGATAAGAAACGACCTTCTGACAATGCTCTTCGCTGACCAGCGGACCGAAGTTCACCTCAGGATCGCGTGGGTCGCCGCATTTAATGCCCGCCATTTTTTCCTTCAGGCGCTGCTCGAAGGACGGCAGCAGCGAACGGTGCACAAAAACGCGCGTGCCGTTGGTACAGACCTGGCCGCTGCTGTAGAAGTTAGCCATCATGGCGCCATCAACCGCCCGCTCCAGTTCCGCATCTTCAAAAACAATCAGCGGAGATTTACCTCCCAGCTCCATCGTCACCGACTTGAGATTCGCCAGCGCCGCATCCGCCATGACGCGCTTGCCGGTGTTAACCTCCCCGGTGAAAGAGACTTTCGCGATGTCGGGATGCTGGCTCAGCCCCTGACCCGTAGCCCCCGCCCCCTGAACGACATTGAATACGCCGTCGGGCAGTCCCGCTTCGGTATAGATTTTTGCCAGCTCAAGCGCGCTCAGTGGCGTGACCTCGCTGGGCTTAAAAATCATTGCGTTACCGGTTGCCAGCGCCGGGGCGCTTTTCCACAGGGCTATCTGGATTGGGTAGTTCCATGCCCCGATACCGGCACACACGCCCAGCGGCTCGCGACGGGTATAGACCAGCGCGCTGTCTCGAAGCGGAATCGACTCCCCTTCCACCGCAACGGCCAGGCCCGCATAATATTCCAGAACGTCCGCGCCGGTGACGATATCCACATAAGCCGTTTCGCTGATGGGCTTACCGGTGTCGGCCGTTTCCAGCTCCGCCAGCGCCTGATTACGCTCACGCAGCAGCGCCACGGCTTTCAGTAGCACCCGGCTGCGCTCAACCGGCGTATAGCTGCGCCAGATGCGCTGGCCCGCCTGGGCGGACGCGACGGCACGATCGATATCCTTCTGGCTGGCGGCGGTGACCTCCGCCAGCACCTGGCCGTTAGCGGGATTGATGGTCGTGAAGATGTCGCCATGACCGGCTTCTTCCCGGCCATTAATGTAAAGTCCACGGCGTTGCATATCTGCCATGTCTCC
This sequence comes from Pantoea sp. FN060301, assembly GCA_050410775.1. GTDB lineage: Bacteria > Pseudomonadota > Gammaproteobacteria > Enterobacterales > Enterobacteriaceae > Erwinia. The sequence goes on along the minus strand of CP191229.1, from coordinate 1,859,765 downwards.
TCCTTGGGGTTAGTGTGCGGGGCCTTTAAGCCACATCGCGAGATTCTGATAGCAAAGGGCCCGGGCCTGTTCAATTCCCTGCGCCATTGGCTGCGGCGCCAGGGTCATACGTAGCCAGAGCCCGTCGATAAGCGCCGCCATGCTGGCTCCGGCGTCGCGCGCCTGCCCGGGCGTAAGCACGCGGGCAAACTGCGCCGTCAGGTTCGAATAGAGACGGCGGTCATTAATGCGTTGCAGCCGCTGTAGGTCTGGCTGGTGCAAACTGTTGGTCCAGAATGCCAGCCACGTCTTCAGTACAGGGGCGTCAATCTGCGAAACGTCAAAATTCCCGTCGACGATCGCCCGGATCTGCCCCTCTGCACTTTCGTCCGCCTGCTTGCGGTTATGTTGCACCGCAGCGTAAAGGTCGGAGAGGATTTGGCGCATGCAGGCGTCCAGCAGGCCATTTTTATCACCGAAATAGTGGCTAACGATGCCAGTCGAAACGCCCGCCTCTTTGGCAATCAGCGCCAGGCTGGCGTCGGCAAGGCCGACACGATCGATAACGGTCAGGGTGGCGCGAATGAGCTGCGCCTGACGGATGGCTTTCATTCCTACTTTTGGCATGATTTCATCGGTTTTAACTATTAGATAATCTTTATTATAGTCATTTTATATTGAACGCTCAATCAATAAAAAACAAAAAGCGCCCCCACTCCCTGCCCGATCCGTCATCCGCGGTCATAGTTAAAGGAATGAGGGCCAGCAATTCAGGCGCTGAAATGTCACTCTCGTACCGGTAAGGCGGTGCGAATGTTACGAAACGCACATTTTTTTTACGAAAACCGGCCACGCCCTCAGTTTCCAGTACTTTTCGGAAGTTTTTTTTGAAAAAGAGTTAAATACTTATTTTTCAAGTAATAATATCCCGTCAACCTGTGACGAAAATCACAAATTCAATTTTCCTTAAGATGATAAATCTGATCCCGGCGCATTGTGCCTTTTCTTAGCGCCGTAAGATGGCAATTACTGGATGGATATTTTGCTAAGTAAGATTGTGTTGGTATTTTATTCTATTGACGCGTAAGCCAGCAGGGAGTTTCAGGGGAAGGGTAGACTGGCGTCTTTTTTTAGAATATTTACCCACATAAGGCAGTTTAATCAACACATTACCCTGATTAACAAATAAGAACCTTCCCATTAACACTAAGCAGAGCGCTCCTGACAAAGAGTGAAAAAAGACTTGCCTGAGGCCGCCGGATAGGAGAAATTAACCGCCGCTTTTCCCATCTTATAATCATGCGGCGAATGCCCACCTTGTATGACATCGGCTTAATTATTATGTCGAAACAGGATACGAACTTCAGAGGTATTAGTGTCTACTGCAAACAAACACCACGAGACACCGAGTCTCAATGCTTTTAAGCAACCTAAATCGTTCTATCTGATCTTCTCGATCGAACTTTGGGAACGTTTCGGCTTTTATGGCCTTCAGGGCATTATGGCGGTCTACCTGGTCAAAATGCTGGGGATGTCCGAAGCCGAATCGATCACGCTCTTTTCTTCCTTCAGCGCGCTGGTCTACGGCATGGTTGCCATCGGCGGCTGGCTGGGGGATAAAGTGCTCGGCACCAAGCGTGTTATCGTTCTCGGTACGCTGGTTCTGGCGCTTGGCTACGGCATGGTCGCCTGGTCTGGACACGATGTGGCAATGGTCTATATGGGGATGGCAACTATCGCCGTCGGTAATGGTCTGTTTAAGGCTAACCCTTCTGCCCTGCTCTCAACCTGTTATGAAAAAGACGATCCCCGTCTCGATGGCGCCTTCACCATGTATTACATGGCGATCAACATCGGTTCGTTTATCTCCATGCTGGCAACGCCATGGCTGGCGGCCCACTACGGCTGGAGCACCGCTTTTGCGCTGTCGTTCGTGGGTATGCTGATCACCCTGGTTAACTTTATGGTCTGCCGCAGATGGGTGAAGCAGTATGGTTCAAAACCTGATTTTGCACCGCTGCATATGGGCAAGCTGTTCGCCACGCTGGTTGGCGTTGTTGCCCTGATCGTGCTGGCAACCTGGCTGCTGCATAACCAGGGTATCGCCCGCCTCGTTCTGGGCCTTATCGCGCTCGGTATCGTGCTGGTGTTCGCCAAAGAAACCTTTGCGATGCAGGGTGCCGCCCGGCGTAAAATGATCGTCGCCTTTCTACTGATGGTGGAAGCGGTAGTCTTCTTTGTGCTCTATATGCAGATGCCAACCTCGCTGAACTTCTTCGCTATCCGCAACGTTGAACACAGCATTCTGGGCATTGCCTTTGAGCCGGAACAGTATCAGGCGCTGAACCCGTTCTGGATTATGCTTTTCAGCCCGCTGCTGGCCGCTATCTATAACAAGATGGGCGACCGTCTGCCGATGCCGCATAAGTTTGCGCTGGGTATGGTGCTCTGTTCATGTGCTTTCCTCGTTCTGCCGCTGGGCGCGAAGTTTGCCACCGATCTGGGTATCGTTTCGGTTAACTGGCTGATCCTGAGCTACGCGCTGCAAAGCGTCGGCGAGCTGATGATCTCCGGCCTGGGTCTGGCGATGGTGGCGCAGCTGGTGCCGCAGCGTCTGATGGGCTTTATCATGGGTTCATGGTTCCTGACCACTGCGGGCGCCGCGATGATCGCGGGGAAGGTCGCGAATCTGATGGCCGTACCGGAGAACATTACCGATCCGCTGCTTTCTCTGAATGTTTACGGCGACGTGTTCCTGCAAATTGGTATCGCCACGGGCGTGATTGCCCTGCTGATGATTATGGCAGCGCCTAAGCTGAACCGGATGACGCAGGACGACGCGAACGATTTACAGCGTGCCAAAGCGTAAGCGAAGCGCTTAACGTGATAAGGGCGACAGAAATGTCGCCCTTTTTATTGCCGGTTACCCGGCATCAACTGAGGATTGAGCGTATTCGACGCCAAGACCGGCCGGAGGGAAAAGCTGCCGGATGCGCCACACTGTTTTAATGTCGACGTACCAGAAGCGTTCAGTCAGCCCGCCGCCCCTCTGCCACTCTATCTCCGCATTGCCCTGAATATGCAGCGCGGCGCCCTGCTGGAAATCCGGAATAAGCAGCGCACAACGTGGATCGACCAGCAAATTGCCCAGCGTGTTCATATAGCGGTTGCCAGCATAATCAGGGATTTTTAGCTTCCCCTGCTCCAGGGAGACGAATCCTGGCAGGCCGCCGCGATGGGAAATATCCACCCCGCCAGCGTTATCCCTTCGTGGCGCAACGCTGGCGACAAAAAACGTATCTGTCGCGCTAAGCGCATAACGGGCATCGGCATCAAGCCCCTCAAGCGGTTCCACCTTCACCGGGCCTTTGCGGGCATCGTAAGGAAGATCGCGTCTCTGGATATATTGGGGACAGTTGCCAAAACTTTCCAGCACCGTAATCTCAGTGCCCTGCTCAGTCACCTTACGCACCACGCCATTGACCCGGTTACGTCTGCGGTTTGAGAAATCAATGCCCAGCCCCCCTATTGCCATTCCCGCTTTCAGCGCGGGCAATAAGGGAGCCGCCTCCAGGGAGGCTTGATCAATGGTCAGCAGCCCAGCCTCAGGAGCCTGGATAACCCCCGGCTCTCCCTGCAATAAGGTCGCCACCGGATAGCCATCCTCTCCCAGCGCCGCCAGGTAAAAGGTCCGCAGGCCCGCAAAAAACTGGCGATGCTGATCCGGCATGGCGGAATAGATGGCAGCGTTCACCGTGCCATAGCCCGCCCGCTGTTGCGCGCTTCTCTCACCGGGATGGAACATCGCTAAGCCACTTCCGGGTGCGGCAGCGGCGTAAGCCCGACGAACCCGGGAAGGGCTTCGACGTTTTGCAGCCACTGCTGAATAGCAGGATAATCTGTCAGAGCGATGCCGCCCTCCGGCGCGCAGGCAACGTAGGCGTAACACGCCAGGTCAGCCAGCGTCGCCTGTTCGCCGGCCAGCCAGCGTTTACCGGCCAGGTGCTGCTCCATCTGCGGCAGGAATTTGGCCGCCACGGCGCAGGCCGATGCATAATTTTCCGGCGTTGAAAACTGCTTAATAAGCCTGGCGGAGGCCACACCATAGCGAATTTCCCCGGCGGCTTTGGCCAGCCACCGGTGCACTTCCACTTCCTGCAACAGATCCTTCGGCAGCCAGTGGCTCTCAGGCGCATAACGCTTCACCAGCCACAGCAGGATGGCATTACTGTCCACGATAACGGTTTCGCCATCGACCAATACAGGTACCTGACCCTGTGGATTCAGCGCCAGAAAGCGCGCCGTTTTGCGTATCTCTGCGCCGGCTTCCACCTCTTCATAAGGCAGATCCAGCATGGACAGAAGCAATTTTACCCGATGACCGTGACCGGAAAGCGGGGTGTTGTAGAGCGTTAGTGCCGTCATACTTATCTCCTCTTCAGTTTCCCTGAGCTTACTCTTGCAGCAAACGACGGAATACCCGCAATATGGCAATTCATAATTTCTTAATGCGGAATAATGATGGATAAACTTGATGAACTGGCGGTGTTTGTCGCGGTAGTGCAACAGGGTAGCCTGGCGGCGGCGGCCAGAAAGCTGCGGCGCTCTCCTCCCGCGATTACCCGCGCGCTGGCCTCGCTGGAAAACCGCTTCGCCGCCAGCCTGATTGAACGCACTACGCGTAATATGTCCCCCACGCCTGCTGGCATTGCGCTGTTCGAGCGGGCGAAAACGCTGCTTAACGATTATCAGCAGGCCATTCAGGATTCCTCTAAATCACAGCTCAATGGTTTGCTGCGCATTACCGCGCCGGTGCAGTTTGGCCGCAAGCATCTCACCCCACTGGTGCTCGACTTTATTGACCGTTATCCCGGTATCCAGGTGGAATTGCTGCTCAACGACAGCTATCAGGACCTGCTGGAACAGGGGCTGGATATTGCGGTGCGCATCGGTCAACTCCGTGACTCCTCGCTGGTTGCTGTTGAGACAGGTACCGTACAACGTATCCTGCTGGCCAGCCCTGAGTATCTGGCGCGTGCCGGTTGCCCGGCGACGCCAGCCGATTTAGCCGCGCACTCGCTGATAGCCGGGACTTCCGTTAGTTCGCTCAGGGAGTGGCGCTTTGGCCCGGCCGGTAACCAGGAGCGCGTCCGCATCCAGCCCACGTTTATGGTCAACGAGGCGGAAACGCAGCTGATTGCCGCCAGAGCAGGCAAAGGCATTACGCGCCTGCTTTCCTATCAGGCCTTTGAGGATCTTCAGCAGGGCACGCTGTGTGAGGTGCTGCCGGAAAGTCGTCCTGCGGCGTTGCCTGTACAACTGGTGACGCAGAATCTGAAATATATGCCCGCTAAGGTGCGCGCATTCTGGGATATGGCCCGGGAGGCGCTCTCAGCCCTGGCCTGCCTGCAGGCGGAAAGCATGACGCCGGTTAAGAAAAAGACAGATTATTGGCAAAAGTGACGGACTCTGCGCTGACTTTTTAGCCAGTTCGGGTAAGCTCATAAGATCTTTTGCTACTGAGCTGAAGGAGCATGCATGAAACTCTATTTCAAGGCCGGAGCCTGTTCACTCTCGCCGCATATTGTATTGCATGAATCGGGACTTGATTTCACCGTGGTCTCGGTGGATTTAAAGACTAAACGAACCGAGCAGAACGAGGACTTTATTACCCTGAATGCGAAGGGAAAAGTGCCCGCTCTGGCACTGGATGACGGCACGGTGTTGACGGAAACCGTGGCGATTGTTCAGTACATTGCCGATCGGAAGCCCGATCGCCAGCTGCTGGCCCCTACGGGTTGCCTGACCCGCTATCAGACGCTGGAGTGGCTCAATTTTATCGCTACTGAGATACAGGAGCCTTTTTATGCCCTCTTCCGCTCAGACGTCCCTGACGAGTACCGTTTACAGGTCCGCGAGCAGCTACAGCAAAAATTTCGCTGGGTGAATGACCAGATTGAAGGGAAGCAATGGCTGATGGGGCTGCACTTTACCGTGGCCGACGCCTGTCTGTTTACGGTGATGCGTTGGGCGAAGCCGGTGGAACTGGCGTTGTCCGGGCTGGATGCGCTGAACGGATGGTATGAGCGGGTGGCTGAGCGCCCTGCCGTGGTGGCGGCGCTTCAGGGGGAAGGACTGAAAGAATGAATGCCTGGGAGTAGCTCAGCCAGCAGCGTTAAGGTATGGGCGCGGCTGAAGCAGCGCAGTCGGAATTGCTCACTCAACCGACCGTCTAAGCGCTGTACAACATGAGTTCCCTCCACCCTGTTGGCTGAGGGAGAGGGAACCCTTGTTATCAGATCTTTTCCGCTGCGAAATGCTGCTGAGGATGGGCAATGCCTTCCTGAGCCGCGACCAGCTGCAGCTCATACTCGCCCATCTCATGGGTTTTCAGCATCACCTCATACACGGCCGCGGTAATGTGCTCCAGCGCATCCTGGAGTGATTTGCCCTGCAAGAGATCCACCAGCAGCAGCCCGCTGGTCAGATCGCCGACGCCGACGGGCTGACGCACGCCAAAATCGACCAGAGGACGGCTGATATGCCAGGCCTCACCGGCGGTGACCAGCAGCATTTCAAAACGATCGCTGCGCAGGCCGGCACGCGCAAGATGCTTCACCAGCACCACTTTCGGGCCTTTGGCGATCAGCGAGCGGGCTGCCCTGACCGCCTGCTCCACGTCAGTGACCGCTTCGCCGCTGAGCATTTCCAGCTCCAGCAGGTTAGGCGCAATGATATCGCTGGCCGGCAGCGCCGAGCGGGTATGAAACTCCGCCACGCCGGGCGCCACGATGCAGCCTTTTTCCGGATGCCCCATAACGGGATCGCAGAAGTACCAGGCATCGGGATTGGCTTCTTTTACCTGACGCACGATCTCCAGAATTTGCTCGCCCTGCTCTGCCGATCCCAGATAGCCGCTCAGTACCGCATCGCAGGTTTTCAGCCTGTCGATATCGGCAATACCTTTTACAATATCGGTCAGATGGGTGGCAGGCATGACTACGCCAGTCCAGTGACCATACTGGGTATGGTTAGAAAACTGCACCGTGTTAAGCGGCCAGACGTTGGCGCCCATGCGGCGCATCGGAAACTCTGATGCGCTGTTGCCCGCATGGCCAAAAACGGTATGCGACTGTATAGAAAGAATGTTTTTCATGATGTAATCCGCACAACCCTGCCTGAAGAAAGGCCGGTCAGACCGGCCTGAAGAGTAGTTTATTTCCAGACAATCAGGCTGTAGTTTTTCTTACCGCGACGCAGCAGCGTAAAGCGGCCAAACAGGCGATCGCCCTCTTCAAACGCATACTCCGCGCTGCTCTGGAGTTCGCCATTCAGGCTGACGGCTTTGGATTCGATCAGCTTGCGGGCCTGACCGCGTGAAGGAGCCAGTTCGCCATTTACCATCGCCTGTTGCAGATCCTGCCCACGTTCCAGCTCCACGATCGGCATCCCGTCCTGCGCCAGCTGCTCAAAGTCCGCTTCCGTCATTTCGCTCAGCGCCCCGGAAAAGAGACTGCGGGTAATACGCTGTGCGGCCGCCAGGCCTTCTTCGCCGTGAACCAGACGGGTCACTTTCTCCGCCAGTACGTACTGAGCACGAGGCGCTTTACCGCTGTTTTTATCTTCTTCTTCCAGCGCCGTGATCTCTTCAAAGCTCATAAAGGTGAAGAATTTCAGGAAGCGGTAAACGTCAGCATCCGCGGTATTGATCCAGAACTGGTAAAATTTGTACGGGCTGGTTTTTTTAGCGTCAAGCCAGACCGCGCCGCCTTCCGTTTTACCAAATTTGGTGCCGTCAGCCTTGGTGATCAGCGGCACGGTCAGTCCAAAGACCTGATTCTGGTGCAGGCGACGGGTCAAATCGATACCGGAGGTGATATTTCCCCACTGATCGGAACCGCCAATCTGCAGCGCCACGCCGTAGCGCTCATTGAGGCAGGCAAAGTCGTAGCCCTGCAGCAGGTTATAGGAGAATTCAGTAAAGGAGATGCCCTGATCGTCGCGGTTCAGACGCTGTTTAACCGCTTCCTTATTGATCATCTGATTAACAGAGAAGTGTTTGCCGATGTCCCGCAGGAAGGTCAGCACGTTCATGCTGCCAAACCAGTCATAGTTATTTGCCGCAACGGCGCTGTTATCACCGCAATCGAAATCCAGGAAAGGGGCCACCTGCTGGCGGATTTTCTCTACCCATTCATTGACCGTATCCGCGGTATTCAGCTTACGTTCGGCCGCTTTAAAGCTGGGATCGCCAATCAGGCCGGTCGCCCCACCTACCAGCGCCACCGGGCGGTGACCTGCATCCTGAAAGCGTTTCAGGCAGAGGAGCGGGACCAGATGCCCCAAATGCAAGCTGTCGGCGGTCGGATCGAAGCCGCAATAGAGTGCGATTGGCCCCTGCGCCAGTCGTTCTGCTAACGCCTCTTCGTCCGTTACCTGGGCTACCAGGCCCCGCTCTTGCAATTGTTTGATCAGGTTACTGCTGGCCATCTGTGACTCCATAAAAAAAAGTCTGCACCTATGCTGGTACACAGCTTTCCGCTGACTAGCGGATAAAATAAGGCGTATAGAATAAAGCGCAGGCGCACTCTGTACCAGCGCTTAAGGGCATTATTTCGCGCATTCAGGGCGCCAGACGATCGATTTTCCAGCCCTCGTCTTCACGCTGGTAGAAAAAGCGGTCATGCAGCCGGTGTTCGCCGCCCTGCCAGAACTCCATCGAGTCGATAGTGATACGAAATCCCCCCCAGAAGCTGGGCAGCGGGATCTCACCCTGCTGGAACTTCTGCTTCAGTTCCAGAAACTTACTTTCCAGCACGCCCCGCGCCGAAATGCGGCTCGACTGCTTCGACACCCAGGCGCCAATCTGGCTTTCCCGCGGACGACTGTGGAAATACTTCATCACCTCGAACAGGGAGAGTTTTTCCACGCGGCCCAGCACCATGACCTGGCGCTCCAGCGCGTGCCACGGGAAAAGCAGACTGATACGGGGGTTATTTTCCAGATGATGCGCCTTGCGGCTGCCCAGGTTGGTATAGAAAACCATGCCCAGCGGGTCAACGTGCTTCAGCAGCACGATACGCTGGTAGGGCTGACCCTTTTCATCCACCGTCGCCACGCTCATGGCGGTAGGATCGGGAAGCTGTGCCTCCACGGCCTGACTGAGCCACAGGTCGAACAGTGTCAGCGGATCGGCGGGAAGATCTTTGCGGCGCAGGCCGCCACGGGTATATTCACGGCGCAGGTGGGCAATGTGCTGTAAGTTTTCGTCGTTCATGGTTCAGGTTTCGGCTGAAAAAGGATAAGGCATTGTGCGCCTCACTCAGTTGAATTTCAACGCGTTAACCGGGGTTGAGGCGGCAGTCATTAATGATGACTTTCTCGTTTCGCTCAATGAAAGCGGTATCCCCTTTAGACCAGAAGAGATAGTTGCCGTCGCTGTAGCGCGTGCCTGAGCCGGAGACCTGCTGCGTGAGCGTCAGCGGCTTTCCGTCCAGGATCAGTTTGACCTGCTGTTGCGCATTGTCGAGCTGTACGGTAAGCGGCATGGTGCCACAGGTATAGTGGAGCGTTTTGGGCTGTTCCTGATTGTGCATCAAGCTACAGCCCGAAAGCAGAATGACCGTGCTGGCCAGCAGCTTTTTTTTCATAAATTCTCCTGAGGTGTGAGTGCGCGTTTCAGAAAAAACGCGCATTCAGGCTAAAAGCAATCCGCGTTATTCGCCGGGTAAATCGCGCCAAGTATCGACGCTTCACGCGCCCCGGTTACCGAAGGTAAATTACCGGACTTGCCTGAAAGGGTACGGTAAGCGAGCCAGGCGAAGGCCAGGGCTTCCATATCATCGCCGCTGATCCCGGCATCGTCGGTAGGCATCACCTCCGTGCCCGCAAGCAGCGCAGCAAGCCGCGTCATCAGCAAGGGGTTGCGGCTGCCGCCGCCGCAAACCAGCAGCCGCTCACAGCCACCGCTTAACATCACCTGCTCAGCAATGGTGGTCGCCGTCAGTTCCACCAGCGTCGCCTGTACGTCTTCCGGTGCCAGCCCCGGGAAGCGCGACAGCCGCTGTTCAATCCACGCCAGGTTGAAATGCTCTCTGCCGGTCGATTTCGGCGCGGAGAGTGAAAACCAGGGATCGGACAGCAGCTCCTGAAGTAAAGGATAGACAACGCGCCCACGGCTTCCCCAGCCGCCATCCTTATCGTAGCGCTCTCCCTGCTGATGCCAGATCCAGGCGTCCAGCAGCATATTCCCCGGGCCGGTATCATAGCCGCCCACCGGTTTGCCGGGGATAAGCAGCGATAAATTCGCGATGCCGCCAATGTTCAGCACCATCCGCCGTTCGCCAGGGTGCATCAGAATCGCCTCGTGAAAGGCGGGAACCAGCGGAGCGCCCTGACCGCCCAGCGCCATATCACGCCGGCGAAAATCGCCTACGACGGTAATGCCCGTCGCGGCAACGATCTGGTTATTATCGCCGATTTGCAGGGTGTTAGGGGCTGCGCTTTGCGGTTCATGCCAGACGGTCTGGCCGTGACAGCCGATCGCGGTGATATCCTCTTTTTCCAGCCCCTGGCGCGTAAGCAGCGTCTGCACCGCTTCGGCAAACAGCCGCCCGAGTCGGGTATCAAGCTGCCCAAGCTGGGAGAGCGTCAGGGATTGCCCCTGACAAACGGCCATAATCTCGTCGCGCAGGGAGGCGGGTATGGGATGACAGTAGCTTGCCTGCTGGGCCACCATCCGTTCATCAATCGCCGCGAGCACCACGTCAACGCCGTCGAGGCTGGTGCCTGACATTACGCCAATATAACGTCCTGATTTCATTGTTGGCCTTACCCGCATCAGTAAAAGTGAGGTTCTCTCTACAGCCTCGCAAAATTAGCGCTGTAATTCTATGAATAACTGCCTTTTTTGCGCAGGGTATCGCTTACCTGTTGATTTATTCGTTAATGCTTTGATTGAGTAGTGGTTTAACTCGCCTCAATTACGATCTTAAACAGTTTTTTTCTATGATTGGATGAAACAGGCGCAACTTGTGCCATATAATTATGGCTACCGGTCGTTGCGTAAATGACCGCACCACTTCGATAAAAAGGGAGTTATGACGATGTTCAAACGTTTATTAATCGTGGCACTTACCGGCGTGACGTTAGCAGGATGCACTAACACTGACACGCTCTCAGGCGATGTCTACAGCGCCAGTGAAGCCAAGCAGGTCCAGAGCGTCTCCTACGGTACGCTGGTTTCAGTTCGTCCGGTACAGATTCAGGGCGGCGATGACAGTAATGTGATCGGTGCAATCGGCGGTGCGGTGCTGGGTGGCTTCCTGGGTAATACGGTGGGTGGCGGCACGGGCCGCAGCCTGGCGACGGCAGCCGGCGCCGTGGCGGGCGGCGTCGCGGGTCAGGGTGTTCAGGGCTCAATGAATAAAGCGCAGGGCGTTGAGCTGGAAATCCGTAAGGATGATGGCAACACCATTCTGGTCGTTCAGAAGCAGGCGGCAAGCCGCTACGCCGTCGGCCAGCGCGTAATGCTCGCCTCTAACGGCAGCCAGATTACCGTCTCACCACGCTAACCTGATGATAAAAAACCGGCGAAAGCCGGTTTTTTATTCGTCGCGATGCTGCAGTTCCAGAATGTTTTTCTCAAGGCGGGCGACGAGCGTGACCATTCTGTCGATATCCTGCTGTGAAATGCCGGCCAGAATATCATCGCGGGTGGCGTCGATAACGTGCTCGACCTGAGCGATAACCGGCGCCGCTTCGGTCGTTAGCTTGATGCGCTTCGCGCGGCGATCGCTCGCGCAGGTAGTGCGGGTAATTAACCCCTTCTCTTCCAGCTGATCGAGGGTACGCACCAGCGAAGGTTGCTCAATACCGATCGCTTTGGCCAGCTGGATCTGTGACTGCTCAGGGGGTAGCTGATGAATGTTATGCAGGGTGACCCAGTGCGTCTGAGTCAGCGCCAGCGGCTTAAGGCGCTGATCGATAAGCGAGCGCCAGATGCGTACTAATCTTGCGAGATCCGTGCCTAGAGGGGTATCCAATTTCATCTCCTTATAATTAGCTTGCTAGCTATCAATCCGCATTTTACTCTATTCTGCGAGTTTACAGGACAAAATACAAATTCGGCATTTACCCATCCGGGATGGTGACTGGCCCTACGGCGGCTGGCCCGGAAAGAAGGATCTCTCCCGTGAACGATACGCTCTTTTCCTCTGCTGTGCCCATGACTGACCTGATTTTCGGGGCTTCCGTTTACTTCCCGCCGCTGTTTAAAGCCGTGCTGCTGGGCTTTTTCCTCTGGCTGCTGCTGCACCGGCTGCTGCGGGACTGGATCTACTCAGGTGAGATCTGGCATCCGACGCTGCTTGATCTCTCACTCTTTGTTCTCTGCGTCAGCGCCGCAATGTGGCTTCTCAGGGTGATCGCATGAAATTCAGCACGCTTAAATATTTTATCACCCTGTTCTTTTTTGCCGCTGCCCTGCTGGCTGGCTGGTGGCTCTGGAACTACTACATGCAGTCTCCCTGGACGCGGGATGGCAAAGTGCGTGCTGAACTGGTCAGCATTACGCCGCAGGTCTCCGGTCAAATTACGCAGCTGCTGGTAAAAGATAATCAGTTCGTCACCAAAGGGACAAAGCTGCTCAAGCTGGACGATAAACCCTGGCGTATTGAGGTGCTGGATGCGGAAGCCGGCGTGGATCAGGCGCGATCTGACCTGTTAAAGGCGCAGCATGAAGCCCGCCGCCGGCAAAATTTGCCCCGCAATACGATCTCCGCCGAGGAACTTGATGCGGCAAGCCTTAACGCGCAGGCGATGGCTGCGGCGGCGAAAGTGGCCGAAGCCCGTCTCGAGAAGGCAAAATGGAATTTGTCACAAACGCAGATTTTCGCCCCCACCGACGGCTGGATCGGTAATCTCCAGGTCCGCCCCGGTAACTTTGCCACCAGCGGCTCCCCGCTTTTCGCGCTGGTGGACAGTCACTCTTTTTACGTGACCGGCTATTTTGAAGAGACCAAACTTCGCCATATACGACCAGGGAGCCGGGCCACAATCCGGCTCTACAGTGACAATCGGGAGTTACAGGGCGAAGTCGAGAGTATTGGTCGCGCTATTTACGACCAAAGCGTGGAGACGGACAGCGGCCTGGTGCCCGATATCAAACCCAACGTTCCCTGGGTGAGGCTGGCGCAGCGCGTCCCTGTACGCATTCGTCTCCTTAACGTGCCGGAGGGTCTGCCGCTCATTTCCGGCACCACCTGTACCGTTTCCATCCAGCCATGAACCTGAACGTCCTCGCCTGGAACAGGCTTCCCTGGGTCAAAGCAACTGGCGCCCAGTGGCGGTATGCGTTACGTAATACGTTCGCCATGTGCCTGGCGCTGAGTATCGCCTACGGACTGGATCTGGATGAGCCCTACTGGGCGATGACCTCTGCGGCGGTAGTCAGTTTTCCAACGCTGGGCGGCGCCATCGGCAAAAGCCTGGGCCGCATTGCGGGCAGCCTGCTGGGAGCCGCCGCCGCCCTGCTGATTGCGGGGCACACGCTGAATGAGCCCTGGTTGTTCGCATTTGCCATCGCGGCCTGGCTGGCGCTGTGTACCTGGATTGCAAATCACTATCAAAACAATGTGGCCTACGCCTTCTCGCTGGCCGGTTATACCGCCGCCATCATCGCCTTTACCACCGTCAATATCACCGACATTTCGCAACTGTGGATCATTACCCAGGCCCGCGTGTGTGAAGTGATCACCGGCATCCTTTGCGGAGGGCTGATGATGATGATCCTGCCCAGTACCTCCGATGGCGATGCGCTGATAACATCCCTCAAGCAGATGCATTCGAGGCTGCTCACCCACGCAGGTTTGCTGCTTCAGCGCGAAACGAGCGGGCAGATCCGTAGCGCCCATGAAAATGTCATCAGTCAAATCCTCACCATGAATCTGCTGCGCATACAGGCTTTCTGGAGCCACTATCGCTTTCGCCGTCAGAACAATGTGCTCAACTATGTTCTGCACCAGCAGCTGCGCCTGACCAGCGTCATCTCCAGCCTGCGCCGTATGCTGCTGAACTGGCCCAACCCGCCCGAGGTGATGTTTACCGCGCTGGATCAGCTGCTGGATGAGCTTGCCCGCAGCGACGTCGATAAATACCGGCTGGCGCAGATTCTGCGCACGGCGGCGCCCGGTGAGTCTGCCGGATACCGGCACCATGCTTTCTGGCACCGGCTGCGCTATTTTTGCTGGCTCTATCTCAACATCAGTCGCTGGCTGCGGCAGTTTGAGCGTGCCGATGCGGATACCCGTCTGTCGCCGCCCGCCGTCCCGGCGCTGGCACGGCATACGGACAGCGCGGAGGCGAGCTGGAGCGCGCTAAGGACCTTCGTGGTGATCCTTCTCGGCTGCGCCTTCACCCTGACCACGCAGTGGGATGCCGGCGAGGCGGCGCTGACCCTGGCGGCCATCAGCTGCGTGCTTTACTCGTCGGCGCCCTCGCCCGCCGACAGCGTTTCCCTGCTGCTGAAAACGTTGCTGCTGCTGACGCTGTTCAGTTTTCTGATCAAATTCGGCGTAATGATCCAGGTTGACGTGCTGTGGCAGTTTTTACTTTTTCTGTTTCCGATGCTGATGACGCTTCAGCTTTTCAAGTTACAGCAGAAGAAATACGCCAGCCTGTGGGGGCAATTGATTGTCTTTATGGGCTCTTTTATTGCCGTGACCAACCCTCCGGTATGGGATTACCAGCAGTTTCTGAACGATAATCTGGCGAAGGTTTGCGGCGTATTACTGGCCTGGCTGGCGTTTCAGATTTTACGCCCCAGTTCGGATAAGCGCCGCAGCCGCCGCCATATTCGTGCGCTACGGCGGGAGTTTCTCGACCAGCTCAGCCGGCGGCCCAGCCTGAGTCAGAATCGCTTTGAATCGCTGATTTATCATCGCATCAATCAGCTCAGCGCCAGCAGCGATGAGCCCGCCCGCCTCTGGCTGCTGCGCTGGGGCGTGGTGCTGCTTAACTGCTCGCACGTGGTCTGGCAGTTAAGAGAATGGCAAACGGAGGTAGCCGCTCATAGAACGGTGCGTGATGAGACGTTACAGGCGCTGCACCAGATCATCAGTGAACGAGGCGTAAACCATCGTTCGCTTGAGGCAACGCTCAGAGTGATGCAGGAAAGAGTTAACCTGCTTGCTGCCGGAGATCTTCAGGATCGGGCGCTGGCGGGGATGATCTGGCGCCTGGCCTATTCGCTTTCTCAGCTCGCCCAGGCGCTGCCAGCGGAAAGTGACGCCGGCAGCGGTCAGTAAACTCAGATGACGCCACAGGCCAGCCTGTCGCCGCCACCGCCCAGCGGTTTAGGTTCATCGGCATGATTATCGCCGCCAACATGCACCATCAGCGCCTTTCCTTTTATTTCGGAAAGTTTTTTGATGCGTGGTGCGAGAACAGGATAGGTCGCCATACCGTCACTGGTGACGTAGAGCGCAGGCAGATCGCCAAGGTGCCCTTCCCGGTAAGGGCCGAGATGTTTACCGGTATTCTGTGGATCCAGATGGCCGCCGGCTGCGCCTGCCGGAACGACTTTGCCCTCTTTGGTCTGCGGCTCACAGCTTCCGTTGGCGTGGACGTGGAAACCGTGGATACCCGGCGGCAGAGCCTTCAGATCGGGCGTGAAAGTCAGCCCATAGGAGGTCTCCTCAATCGTTACGGACCCAATGCTTTCCCCCGCCCCCTGCGGCGTCGCCAACTTAATATCCACCTTTTCGCTGGCGGCGTGCGCGAACGAGCACGTCGCCAGCAACATCGTAATCAGAGTTAATCGTTTCACAGGCTCTCCTTCATTTTATTTCCGCAGCTTTAAGCCTGGTCATTTTCAGAGAAAATGCCTGATAAAACGTTAAGGCTGACGGATCTTTACGGAACGTCGTAGCCGAGCGCCGCTTTACGGATGCGGAACCACTGCTGGCGGGAGAGTTCAAGACGGGTGGCATCAGCCGCCGTCCGGACGCGGTCAATTTTACCAGAGCCAATCACCGGTAGCGGTCGTGAAGGCAGGCGCATAATCCAGGCATAAACCACCTGCTCAATATTTTCCGCGCCCGTTTCATCCCTGACGGCTGCCAGTTCATTACGCAGCGGGCCGCATTCCGCTTCGCTGAAAAGCCGGCCGCCGCCCAGGCAGGACCAGGCCATGGGCCGGATGCGCAATTGCTGACACTGATCGAGGGTGCCATCCAGCAGCAGAGGCTGATGCAGCGGCGAGATCTCAACCTGGTTAGTAGCAAGCGTAAACGGCAGGCGGGACTGCAGCAGGGAGAACTGCGCCGGCGTAAAGTTGGATACGCCAAAGTGCCTGACCTTCCCGCTCTGATGGAGATGGGTAAAGGCCTGCGCGATTTCATCCGCATCCATCAGCGGGTCGGGGCGATGGATTAGCAGCAGATCGAGGTAGTCGGTAGAGAAATGGCGAAGGGAATTCTCAGCGCTCTTTTCGATATGGGCAGCGTCGGTAATATAGTGACCGATTGCGTTACGCGGATCGGCCGTCGTGGCGATGCCACACTTAGTGACCAGCTCAAGACGCTGGCGGAGTGAAGGCGCAAGCTTAAGCGCCTTGCCAAACTCCGCCTCACAAAGATAATCGCCGTAGATATCCGCATGATCCGTCGTGGTAATGCCCAGTTCCAGATGCTGTTCAATGAAAGTGACCAGCTGCTGCGGCGTGAACGACCAGCTCATCAGCCGCCAGTAGCCCATCACCATTTCTGAAAATTCCGGCCCCTGTGGCGCAATCGGCAAACGTTGCAGCATAAAAATTCCTTAATTATTCTGATTAACTGGCTGAAAACGGGAGATAACCTCCCCGTAACGGTGCGCCGATTATGGCAGCGGGCGAGCGGGAAAGCTTGTGAGAATATGAATGGCGAAGGCGTTTTGCGAAGCCGCGCAGATTAGAACAGAGAAGGCTGCTCTGGTTCATCGGGCAGATCGGGTCTGGCGGCACGCTGCAGCCGCAGATAGCGCTGATGACACAGCCGCAGTACTTCCCGCTTCTGCGCATCGCTGAAGCGCATCCAGTTAAAGCGTTCATCGCGGCTGCGCAGGCAGCCCCGGCAGTAGCCTCGTTCGTCAGACTGGCAAATCCCCCGACAGGGACTGGGTACGGGAAAAAACTCTAGTTGTTCTGCCACCGTCGCTCCTGATGCATAGACTGACTTCAATTGAAGATCGCATGTCACGCCTTGGCAAGTCTGAAAGCAGATTAATTAGCGCTTTTGCCATAAAGTGACGCACTAAGCAGAATGTGCCACGGCCATTGGGGGTCATTTGTATCAGACCGATCGGTCTGTTAAGGTAACCAGCATGAAAACGACCCGACAGGATACGCGAGAACACATTCTGATTACCGGCGAGAAGCTCTGCGTGCATCGTGGCTTTACCGGCATGGGATTGATCGAGTTACTGAAAGTGGCTGAAGTGCCTAAGGGTTCTTTCTACTACTATTTCGCCTCCAAGGAGGCGTTTGGCGTCGCGATGCTGGAGCGCTATTTTGCCCTCTACCATCAAAGGTTCAGCTCGTATCTGGCTGACCACCAGGGAGAGCAGCGCCAGCGCATTCTGGATTACTATCAGCAGTCGATTACGACTTTCTGCCAGGATCACGCCTTTTCGGGCTGTCTGTCCGTTAAGCTTTCCGCAGAGGTGTGCGATCTGTCAGAAACTATGCGCAACGCGCTGAATGCAGGCTCAAAAGCGCTGATTACTACGCTGACTGCCGCGATTGAGCGTGCGGAGCGGCAGGGAACAGTTAAGCTGCCCGGCAATACCGCCTCCGCCTGCGCTCAGAATATTTATATGCTATGGCTTGGTGCCAGCCTGCAAAGCAAAATCTCACGCGATATCATGCCTTTAAACTCTGCATGGCAGGAGATTAACCGGATGCTGCCAGCGCCACTTTAAAAAAAACAGTCTGACTAGAAGACCGGTCTACCAGGAGAGAGTATGGAACTCAAAAAGCTTTTTACCCCGCTGAAAACGGGCGCGATTACCGTGCCGAACCGCATATTTATGGCGCCGCTTACCCGCCTGCGCAGCATTGAACCAGGTGACGTTCCCACGCCGATGATGGGCGAATATTACCGCCAGCGCGCTACCGCCGGGCTGATTATTACCGAAGCGACACAGATTTCTGCCCAGGCAAAGGGCTATGCTGGCGCGCCGGGCCTGCACTCATCCGAACAGATTTCGGCATGGAAAAGCATTAACGAAGGTATCCATCAGGAAGGCGGCCACAGCGCCGTGCAGCTGTGGCATACCGGTCGTATTTCCCATACCAGCGTACAGCCTGAAGGCAAAGCGCCCGTATCAGCCTCAGCGATCAACGCTGAAACCCGTACCTCCCTGCGTGACGAGAAAGGCCAGGCCATTCGTGAAGCCACCTCGACGCCTCGTGCGCTGGAGCTAAATGAAATCGCAGAGGTGGTCAATGATTTCCGCCAGGCGGTTATCAACGCCCGCGAGGCCGATTTCGACCTGGTGGAACTGCACTCGGCGCACGGCTATCTGATTCATCAGTTCCTCTCGCCCGCGTCTAACCAGCGCACCGACGCCTATGGCGGCAGCATTGAGAACCGCACCCGCTTTGCGCTTGAGGTGGTTGACGCGGCGATCGACGGCTGGAGCGCCGATCGCATCGGTATCCGTATCTCCCCTCTGGGTCCGTTCAACGGACTGGATAACGGTGAAGATCAGGAAGAAGCCGCGCTGTACTTCATTGGCGAACTGGCGCGCCGTAATCTGGCCTTCCTGCATATCTCCGAACCGGACTGGGCAGGCGGCAAGCCTTACAGCGACGCGTTCCGCAAAGCTATCCGCGCCGTCTATCCGGGCGTGATTATCGGCGCCGGCGCCTATACGGCGGAAAAAGCGGAAACGCTGATTGAGCAGGGTTTGATCGATGCAGTGGCCTTTGGCCGCGCCTATATCGCCAATCCGGATCTCGTTGAGCGTATCCGCACTAAAGCGCCGCTGAATGAGCCACAGCCAGAGTCGTTCTATGGCGGTAGCGACAAAGGTTACACAGACTATCCGACGCTGGCGGACTAACCGGCATAAGGTGTCTTCAAGGCTGCGCGCGCGCAGCCTTTTTGATCCGCGGGATAAGTGACCGAACGCCTGGGGTTAACGCCCAGCAAAATCAACGCTATACTTAATTTTTCGTTATCGGACGATGACGTTACACAAAAAACAGAAGAGGATGTTATGCGCTTACTTCACACCATGCTTCGCGTTGGCGATCTGCAACGCTCCGTCGATTTTTACACCAAGGTTTTAGGTATGCGTCTGCTGCGTACCAGTGAGAATGCTGAATATAAATATACGCTGGCCTTTGTCGGTTATACCGAAGAGAGCGAAGGCGCGGTGATCGAACTGACCTATAACTGGGGCGTGGAGAGCTACAATCTGGGCGACGCTTATGGTCATATCGCGCTGGGCGTGGATGACGTGGCGGCAACCTGCGATCGTATCCGTAAAGATGGCGGTAACGTTACCCGTGAAGCAGGCCCGGTGAAAGGCGGAAGCACCATTATCGCTTTTGTGGAAGATCCGGACGGCTACAAAATCGAACTGATTGAAAACAAGCAGGCTGGTCACGGCCTCGGCAACTGATATTTAAGGGTGCTTCCGGCACCCTTCTCCCTTCTTCCTCTGCTGCATCCCTCGCTGAAATTTGCCATAATGCGCCCTGCTTTTTTTGCCTGTGAGATCCTGATGTCTGAACCGAACGAACTTAACGCCCTCAGTAGCCGTTTTCGCGGTTTTTATCCGGTAGTAATTGATGTGGAAACTGCCGGTTTTGACGCCAAAACCAATGCGTTGCTGGAAGTGGCCGCTGTCACCCTGAAGATGACCGACGATGGCTGGCTGGAAAAAGATGAAACGCTGCATTTCCACGTTGAGCCGTTTGAAGGATCCATTCTGCAGCCCGAAGCCCTTGCGTTTAACGGCATCGATCCCGCTAATCCGCTGCGTGGGGCCGTCAGTGAATATGATGCGCTGCATGCCATCTTCAAGCTGGTGCGTAAGGGGATCAAAGATCAGGGCTGCAACCGCGCCATCATGGTTGCCCACAATGCGACCTTCGACCTCAATTTTATGAACGCCGCCGCAGAACGCGCTGGCCTGAAGCGTAATCCTTTCCACCCTTTTGTGACTTTTGATACCGCCGCGCTCAGCGGCCTTGTGCTGGGACAGACCGTTCTGGCGAAGGCCTGCCTTGCTGCCGGGATGCCTTTTGACAGCAGCCAGGCCCACTCCGCTCTCTATGACACGGTGCAGACCGCCGATCTGTTCTGTGAGCTGGTCAATCGCTGGAAACGCTTAGGCGGCTGGCCTCTGCCGGTCATGGAAAGCGACGCGCAGTAAGCTCTCAGCGGGTTAACGTCAAAAAAAACCCCACCTGTCGGTGGGGTTCATTAGCGCTTCTCAACGGGGGATATTCCCCAGGATCTCTTCAGAGCAGCTTATTCAGCCGCGTCAGAGGGATATTTCTGCGCCGTTTCTTTGATCAGCTGTTGCAGTTCGCCACGCTGATACATCTCAATAATAATATCGCAGCCACCGACCAGCTCACCGTCGATCCACAGCTGTGGAAATGTAGGCCAGTTGGCGTATTTAGGCAGCTCGGCACGAATTTCCGGATTTTGCAGGATATCAACGTAGGCAAAGCGCTCGCCGCAGGCGGAGAGTGCCTGTACGGCCTGGGCAGAGAAGCCACAGCTTGGCAGCTTCGGTGAACCTTTCATGTAAAGCAGAATCGGGTTTTCTGCAATCTGGCGCTCGATTTTTTCAACAGTACTCATAAATGCCTTCCTTAAACGGATACTTCGTGTTTGTTTATTGTAGCGACTCTCTTCCTTTGTTGAAAACGACATTTTCACCCGCCGTTGTTAAGGGGGGCAACGCGGCGTGCACAGCGAGAAGCTAACATACTCTCTTCTTACGCAAGGCATCCTGCAATCAGTGCCAAAAAAAGCGCCTTTTGATTATATAACAAGCTGATTTAGCGTATTTTTTCGCTAATTACCGCTCTGGTATTATTGATACAAAAAAGCGCTTACGTTTGCTTAAGGAGTTCGATTAGAATTCCAGAATCCTCTGCCGCCGGGCAGATAGTGAAATTTAGCCAGCTTTCCGCCGCTGGCGGGAGCACAAACTGTTAACGGTAACGATGCGTTCACTCATCCTGCTCATCACGCTGGTCTGCAGCCAGCTATTGTTCAATCTGGCTCACGCTTCGCCGCACGCGTCGGTAAAGCCACATCAGCAGAATCTTGACGGAAAGAGTCTCCGCGATGAGGCTCGCCGCAAGCGGCGGCCAGAGAAACCCGCTACGGCCGGGAAAAGTAAAGCGGCCGACACCATCCGCTCCCGGTCCTCCTCCCTGACGAAGCGAAAGCAGACAAAACCCGCGGCATCGCAAACTTCTCATCATAGGACCGATAGCACAGGCATCAAAGTGGCGTCGGCGGGGAAGAAAGCCGCGCTTAAAAAAGGTCGCCCCCGCGCCAGTACATCTCATGCCACGCCCATCACCACCGCTAACGCTTCTCCGCTCAGGCTCAGCAAAGCGCATCGCGCCCGCTATCAGAAGGCGCGTCAGACTGCCATGAGCAAGCTGATGGGTCAGCTGGGTAAGCCCTATATCCGGGGTGGCGCGTCACCTGATACCGGCTTCGACTGTAGCGGCCTGGTCTGGTACGCCTATAAAGATCTGGTCAGGTTCAAAATCCCCCGTACGGCGAATGAGATGTATCATTTGCGCGACGCCGCCGCCGTAAAGCGCAGCGAGCTGGAAAAAGGCGACCTGGTGTTTTTCCGCATCACCGGACGGGGTACGGCCGATCACGTTGGCGTTTATCTGGGGAACGGCAAATTTATCCAGTCGCCTAGCACCGGCAAGGATATTCAGGTTAGCGCGCTGGGAGATAACTACTGGCGGCAGCATTATGTGGGAGCGCGTCGGGTAATGACGCCGGGAAGCATTCGCTAAGATGGGGATATCGGGGCCTCGCATGACGCAGGCCCCGTGAACTTAGTGCATGACCGCGGTAAAGCTAAAGGCAATAATCATCAGCAGTACACCAGCGGTAGTCAGCAGAGAATATTTCAAATCCGTATCCATTTCAGCCCTCAATACCCTTACAGTTAATAACGTTTTAGATTTTCCCACAGTTAACGGTAAAAATCTCGTTTTCTCACGCCGGCCTTGTTAGAATCCCACTTTCGTTGCGCAACGGAACGATTTTATGGACTCCTGGACGCGCAACAGCAGGCCCCGATTGTCTTCTTTCCTTCCTGACGTTGCTGAATGATTTTACAAAAACGCCCCCCAGACGTCAGAAAGAACGCCCGCGGCAGGCAAACGATTAACAACAGACTTATCAGCGAATTAAGATAAGTGAAGGAGTAGCTATTTAATGGCAACAATTAAAGATGTGGCCAAACGCGCCGGTGTTTCCACCACGACGGTGTCCCACGTCATCAATAAAACCCGCTTTGTCGCCGATGAGACGCGGGAAGCCGTCTGGGATGCGATCAAGGCGCTGCACTATTCCCCAAGCGCGGTGGCACGCAGCCTGAAGGTGAACCACACCAAAACGATAGGCTTACTGGCTACCTCCAGCGAAGCGCCCTACTTTGCCGAAATTATTGAGGCGGTGGAACATCGCTGCTTCGCCAAAGGCTATACGCTGATTCTTGGCAATGCCCACAACAATTTAGAGAAGCAGCAGGCCTACCTTTCCATGATGGCGCAAAAGCGCGTTGATGGCCTGCTGGTGATGTGTTCAGAATATCCCGATGAGCTGATCAAAATGCTCGAGGACAGCCGCAATATTCCTATGGTGGTGATGGACTGGGGCGAGTCCCGTGGCGATTTTACCGATACCGTGCTGGATAACGCCTTTGAGGGCGGTTATATGGTGGGACGCTATCTTATCGATCGCGGCCATCGCGATATCGGCGCGATCCCGGGTCAGCTGGAGCGCAATACCGGCGGCGGCCGCCACGCTGGCTTCCTTAAGGCGCTTGCTGAAGCGGGCATTACCCTTCGCGACGAATGGCTGGTTCAGGGCGATTTTGAGCCGGAATCTGGCTATCGCGCCATGCAGCAGATTCTCTCCGGCAAGCAGCGACCTACCGCGGTTTTCTGCGGCGGTGACGTCATGGCGATGGGGGCGATCTGCGCAGCGGATGAGATGGGATTACGGGTTCCACAGGATGTATCGGTTATCGGCTATGATAACGTGCGCAACGCCCGCTATTTTACTCCGGCCCTGACAACCGTCCATCAGCCCAAAGAACGGCTTGGCGAAACGGCCTTTGATATGCTGCTCGATCGCATTACCAGCAAGCGCGAAGAGTCACAAACCATTGAGGTGCATCCAAGCCTGATTGAGCGCCGCTCCGTCGCCGACGGCCCCTTCGTCGACTATCGCCGCTAAGCCGCTGCCGTACCCTGTTCTCCGGCCAGCAGGGTGCGGGCCCTGCTTCAGGCTCCCTCACTCAGCCATTCACCGTTCAGCGTCTCTGAGTCCCCCAGATACTCCAGCAGCCAGTTCAGCGCAGGCGAAGTTTGCTGCTGTGACCAGCTGACGCAGCAGGGGCTGTCCGGGAAGGCGGCGCCGAGCGTAATTTCACTCAGCGCCCCGCTTTTCAGCAGCGGCCGGGCAAGATGTCCCGGCACCATCCCCACGCATAACCCCGCCAGCAGGCAGTCAAACGCGCTCTCCCAGTCGGGCACCACCAGCCTGCGCTGATTATCGAGCGTCCAGGTCGTTCTTTTAGGCAGGGCGCGTGAGGTGTCTTCCAGAACCAGTGAGGGCCACTCGCGGATTTCCTCTTCGCTCAGGGCGCCCGGACGCCCTGCCAGCGGATGCCCGGCCTGCACCACGCATCGCCAGTTCAGCGCGCCCATGTCACGGAAGGCAAAACGCCCTCCCACCGGGATGGCCTGGGTGGCGCCAATTGCCACATCCACGCGGCCATCGGCCAGCGCATCCCAGACGCCGTTAAACACCTCTTCCGATAAATGCAGTTCCATATCGGGAAAATGACGATAAAAATCGACCACCAGCTGGCGGGTTCTGCCAGGTTTCACAATCCGGTCAACCGCGATATTCAACTGTCCGCGCCAGCCGTTGGCGACCTGCTGACACTGCCGGCGGGTGGAAAGCATTTTTTTGATGACACTACGACCTTCCTGAATAAAAACCGCGCCCGCCTCGGTCAGCACCACGTCGCGATGCCGTCGTTCAAACAGCGGCACGGCCAGCCACTCTTCCATTTGCCGGACGGTGTAACTTATCGCGGAGGGCACGCGGTGTAGCTCGCTGGCCGCCGCGGTAAAACTGCCGGTTCTGGCAACGGCATCAATCACTTCAAGAGAATGTTCGGACCACATATTTTGCCTGCAAATTTTTTGAACGCACCCCGCAAATATTAGCGTTTCACAACCCCTTTCGCACGGTATTACACTCTGCCGCGTTTCATTCATCACTATTAAGAGCAAAAACATGCCGTCAAAAGGATTCACCTTATATCTCGCGATGCTGAGCATTGTGGGTTTTCTCGCGACCGATATGTATCTCCCCGCGTTTGGTGCGATGCAGCAGGATTTACACACCGAAGCCGGGGCGATCAGTGCCAGCCTGAGCCTGTTCCTGGCCGGTTTTGCCTGCGCGCAGCTCTTCTGGGGGCCCCTGTCTGACCGGATTGGCCGTAAACCTGTCCTGCTGATGGGCCTCGGGCTGTTTTCGCTCAGCTGCGGCGCGATGTGGTGGATCACCGATGCGACGATGCTGCTGGTGCTGCGTTTTGTGCAGGCTATCGGCATTTGTGCGGCGGCCGTTAGCTGGCAGGCGCTGGTGGTGGACCGCTATCCCGCCGCGCAGGCAAACAAAGTCTTTGCCACTATTATGCCGCTGGTCGCGCTCTCGCCGGCACTTGCTCCCCTGCTTGGCGCATGGTTGCTCAACCACTTTAGCTGGCGGGCGATCTTCGTTGCTCTGCTGTTAATCTCTGTCGCACTGCTGTTTTGTACGCTGTTTCTTGCCAGCGGACGCCGGGCGGCTGCCACGGCATCATCGGGCAAAGGCACGGGCTTTCTTACCCTGCTGAAATCGCCGACCTACAGCGGTAATGTGCTGATTTATGCCGCCTGTTCGGCAAGCTTTTTCGCGTGGCTGACGGGGTCACCGTTTATTCTTGCTTCCCTCGGCATGTCGCCGGGCAGCATTGGTCTGAGCTATTTCCCCCAGACCCTTGCGTTCCTGACGGGCGGTTATGGCTGCCGTACGCTGTTAAAACGCCGGGAAGGCGCCGCTCTGCTCCCCTGGCTGCTCGCTATCTATAGTTTCAGCATCATCGCTTTCTTTATCGCTGCCCAGCAGGCTTCGCCTTCCGTCTGGGGGCTGCTGCTGCCGTTTTGCGGCATTGCGCTTGCCAACGGCGCGCTCTACCCGATTGTGGTATCCAATGCTCTGCTGCCCTTCCCGGAGGCGAGTGGTAAAGCCGCTGCGCTTCAGAATACGCTACAGCTCGGTTTGTGCTGCCTGGCCAGCCTGCTGATTTCCACCTTTATCGCCACGCCGCTGCTGACCAGCTCGCTGGTGATGCTGGCCACGGTTTTCCTGGCGCTGATGGGCTACGTTTTACAACGTGGAAAAGCCCCCAGGGCGGTCTTGTCAGGCGCACACTAACTGCCTGAACTTATTCAGTTAGCAACCTAACGATTTAGGTTTGAATTATGCCTGGGGTGAGCATATACTCATTTCCAGGCTAATAATAATGACGCTATTTCCTTTTAAGACCTGACAGGGTAGTCAAAATTGTTTTCCGCGCGGCGTTCGCTGCGCACCTCTGCGGGCCTTCTTACTCAACCTCTGTAACGTCGGATATCATCCGTACGGTCATTCCGTGCGGGTTCTCACAATCCTGCAGAAATTGTCTATGCTTTTTCTCAGGTTTCAATCACACCGGGTGATGGAGAGACTATGAGTTCATCGTGTATAGAAGAAGTGGACCTGGCAGAAAACCACTGGTTTCAGATCGTCCAGGAAATGTTGCGCAAAGCGGATGTCACCGTAGGCGGCTCTCACCCCTGGGATATTCAGGTAACTAACCCCGATTTTTTTAAACGCGTTCTGCAGGAAGGCTCGCTGGGGCTGGGCGAAAGCTATATGGATGGCTGGTGGGAATGCGAACGGCTGGATATGTTTTTCCAGCGTGTGCTTGCCGCCAGACTCGATCAGGAACTTCCCCATCATTTCAGAGATACGCTGCGCGTGGTGGCGGCGCGGCTGACCAATCTCCAGTCACGCAAGCGCGCCTGGATAGTAGGCCGGGAGCATTACGATTTAGGTAACGATCTCTTTTCCCTCATGCTCGACCCTTATATGCAGTATTCCTGCGGCTACTGGAAAGAAGCGGAAACGCTGGAGCAGGCTCAGGAAGCCAAGCTGAAGATCATCTGTGAGAAATTACAGCTGGCGCCGGGGATGACGTTACTGGATATCGGCTGCGGCTGGGGCGGACTGGCTGAATATGCCGCCCGCCATTATGGCGCGACAGTAACCGGCGTGACCATTTCGGCAGAGCAGCAAAAAATGGCACAGCAGCGCTGTGAAGGGCTGGATGTCACGATTTTACTGCAAGACTACCGCGACCTGGATCGGCAATTTGACCGCATCGCCTCAGTCGGCATGTTCGAACATGTCGGCCCCAAAAACTACGCAACCTATTTTAACGTGGTTAACCGCAATCTGAAACCTGACGGGCTGTTTCTTCTGCATACCATCGGTGCGAATAAAACGGACGAGAGCGTGGATGCCTGGATCAATAAATATATTTTCCCCAATGGCTGCCTTCCTTCTGTTCGCCATATTGCCGATGCGCATGAACCTTACTTTGTGATGGAAGACTGGCATAACTTTGGCCAGGATTACGATTTAACGCTGATGGCTTGGTACCAGCGCTTCCTGGAAGCATGGCCGGAACTGGCGGAGGCGTACGGCGAGCGGTTTAAACGGATGTTCAGCTACTACCTGAATGCCTGCGCCGGCGCCTTTCGTGCCAGGGACATTCAGCTTTGGCAGGTACTGTTTTCCCACGGCGTGGAGGGCGGCCTGCGCGTACCGCGCTGAGCCAGTCTGTAAAGGGGGCCGGTATGGCAAACAATACCCGGCCCTTTACCTTATGTTCCGCTGGTCAGCGTTTCCACCGTAGCTTCACGCTGCGCCAGCACGCGCTCTACCGTTTCCACAATGGCCTGGGTATGAGGATCGATTTCAATATTCACTTTATGCCCCAGGCGCTTTGCGCCCAGCGTGGTTCTCGCCAGCGTTTCAGGAATGAGATGGACACAAAATTTTGTTTTGGTGACCTCTCCCACCGTCAGGCTGATGCCATCAATGCCGATAAATCCCTTATGGAGAATATATTTCATCTGCTGGGCATCCTGCGGCCTGAACCAGATTTCCCGGTTATTTTCCGAAGCGATGATTTTACTGATTTCGGCGGTGGTCATAATATGCCCCGACATCAGATGACCGCCGATTTCATCGCTGAATTTTGCCGCGCGCTCCACGTTAATGGTATCGCCAACCTTTAACTCCCCCAGATTGGTGATCCGCAGCGTCTCTTTTACCAGATCAAAACTTATCCGGTCTCCGGCGATCTCCGTGACCGTCAGACAGCAGCCGTTGTGTGAAACGGATGCGCCCAGCTCCAGACCCGGCAACAGCGCTTCCGGCATCCTGATGATATGGGTGCGAAAATTCGGTTTCTCTTCGATGGCCAGCACTTCCGCCGTGCCCTGAACAATCCCGGTAAACATAGTCATAGCCTCATATCGCATAGTCTTTGCCACTAGTTTGCCCTGGCTGCCTTTTAAAACCAACTCTCCCCCCACCAGACCGCACTTCATTGCGCTATTCTTTCCGCTTAAGAGTAGCTATTTACCTTGCGGGCGTTACACTAAGTGGCCTGCAGCACTTCGCCTTCGCCATCCGCTAACGCATTTGTCGCCGTCAGGCTTTTCCTTTAAATTTCAAATAAACAGGTGTATTTGTGCAGAAGTACCTTACAGAAGCCCGCCAGCTGCTGGCGTTGGCGATTCCGGTGATCCTGGCGCAGGTTGCGCAAACCGCCATGGGCTTCGTTGATACAATTATGGCCGGCTCCGTGAGCGCGACCGATATGGCTGCCGTCGCGGTCGGCACATCGATCTGGCTGCCCGCTATTCTTTTCGGCCACGGCCTGCTCCTCTCCCTCACGCCGGTCGTTGCGCAATATAACGGTTCCGGGCGGCGGGATCGCGTTGCCTGGCAGGTCAGGCAAGCTTACTGGCTGGCGGGATTCTCCTCTCTGCTGATCATGATTGTGCTCTATAACGCCGGATACGTGATTAACGCCATGCAAAACGTCGATCCCCTGCTGGCCAGCAAAGCGGTGGGCTACCTGCACGCGCTGCTGTGGGGCGTGCCGGGCTACCTCTTTTTCCAGGTTGCCCGTAATCAGTGCGAAGGGTTGTCAAAAACCAAACCGGGCATGGTCATGGGTTTTATCGGCCTGCTGGTCAATATTCCGGTTAACTATATCTTTATTTACGGCCACTTCGGCATGCCCGCGCTGGGCGGCGTCGGCTGTGGCGTGGCGACTGCAACCGTCTACTGGGTGATGTTTATCGCCATGCGGTATTGGGTCAGCCGGGCGCGTTCAATGCGCGATATCCGGCTGCCTGCGCGCTTCAGCCCGCCGGACAGAAAAGTCCTCTGGCGGCTGTTTACGCTGGGTCTGCCAGTTGCGCTCGCGCTCTTTTTTGAGGTGACGCTGTTTGCCGTGGTGGCCCTGCTGGTTTCGCCAATGGGGATCGTTAAGGTTGCCGGTCATCAGATCGCGCTGAACTTCAGTTCGCTGATGTTTGTTCTGCCGCTGTCGCTGGGCGTCGCCACCACCATCCGGGTAGGTTTCCGTCTGGGTCAGGGTTCGCCGGAAGCAGCCAAAGTCGCCGCCTGGAGCGCTCAGGCAGTGGGCGTTACGATGGCGATGATGACCGCCCTGCTGACGGTCATTTTCCGCGAACAGATCGCCCTGCTCTATAACGATAACCCGGAGGTAGTCACGCTCGCCGCGCAGCTTATGCTGCTGGCCGCCATTTATCAGTTCTCCGACGCCATTCAGGTGATCGGTAGCGGCATTCTGCGGGGTTACAAAGATACAAGGTCGATTTTCTTTATCACCTTTGTCGCTTATTGGGTGCTGGGTCTGCCGAGCGGTTATGTGCTCGCACTGACCGACTGGGTGGTGGCGCCGATGGGCCCGGCAGGCTTCTGGACCGGCTTTATTATCGGCCTGACCTCCGCTGCGGTGATGATGGTCTGGCGGATACTGCGCCTTCAGCGGCAGCCGGCGGAGGCTATTCTCTCCCGCGCAGCGCATTAATTTTTCGGTAATTTTGCCCTCTGCGTGTTTAAAATTGCTGCGCTTCGCACAAGGTAGCAGCAGTCACGCAGAAAAAAGCGGATTTCCGCTTGCCAGGCGATGGCGCTGTCGTTAATATTCGTCCCCGCTGTCAGCAAGACAGCAATCGGCGCGTTCTTAGCTCAGTTGGTTAGAGCACCACCTTGACATGGTGGGGGTCGGAGGTTCGAGTCCTCTAGAACGCACCACAGTGCGTCCGTAGCTCAGTTGGTTAGAGCACCACCTTGACATGGTGGGGGTCGGTGGTTCGAGTCCACTCGGACGCACCATTCTTCTGCGTTCTTAGCTCAGTTGGTTAGAGCACCACCTTGACATGGTGGGGGTCGGAGGTTCGAGTCCTCTAGAACGCACCATCTTTCGTTTTCCTC
The DNA here is from genome assembly GCA_050410775.1 of Pantoea sp. FN060301. Classification (GTDB taxonomy): domain Bacteria; phylum Pseudomonadota; class Gammaproteobacteria; order Enterobacterales; family Enterobacteriaceae; genus Erwinia. The sequence continues at coordinate 1,829,877 of CP191229.1, read as the reverse complement.
TTCGTTACCTCATTCCGTCTGCGTTTAATCTTAAAAATCTCTCTGCCGTTTTTTGCGCAATAACCTGACATGGCGCAAGCTTCCGTTACGCAACGCTCGCTTTTTTTATTGGTTTTCGCATACTTAGCGTCTATAATATAAAACGTTGTTTCACCTGAATGGTTTCAGCGAATGGTTGACCCTTTATTAAAAACAGTAGATTGTTGCGCCTCCTCCCTGCGCACGCGCGCTGAAACCGCGATTCAACTTCCTCTGCACGCTTTTCTACCTTCTCCTATTCTTAATCTGTACCGCAGTATGCTCTTACGAAAAATTTCTGCTGGCTGTCTTACGCAGACTGCCGGCATTTCCCTTTTCTCATCCATCACAACTTTATAGATAATCTGTCATGAAAAAGACCAAAATTGTTTGTACCATCGGCCCAAAAACCGAATCTGAAGAAATGCTGACCAGCCTGCTTGATGCAGGTATGAACGTAATGCGTCTGAACTTTTCTCACGGTGATTATGCAGAGCATGGCCAGCGCATCGCGAACCTGCGTGCGGTCATGGACAAAAGCGGCCATCAGGCTGCCATTCTGCTGGATACTAAAGGTCCGGAAATCCGCACCATGAAGCTGGAAGGCGGTAATGATGTCTCGCTGAAAGCGGGTCAGACGTTCACCTTCAGTACCGACCAGGCGGTGATCGGTAACAACGAGCGCGTTGCGGTGACCTATGCAGGCTTCACTTCCGATCTGAAAATTGGCAACACCGTGCTGGTCGATGATGGCCTGATTGGCATGGAAGTTACTGAAGTCACCGAAAACACCGTGGTGTGTAAAGTGCTTAACAACGGCGATTTGGGCGAAAACAAAGGCGTTAACCTGCCGGGCGTTTCCATTCAACTGCCAGCGCTGGCGGAAAAAGATAAGCGCGACCTGATTTTCGGTTGCGAACAGGGTGTCGACTTCGTGGCGGCCTCTTTTATCCGTAAGCGTTCCGACGTGCTGGAAATTCGTGAGCACCTTAAGCAGCACGGCGGCGAGCATATTCAGATCATCTCCAAAATTGAAAACCAGGAAGGTTTGAATAATTTTGACGAGATTCTGGATGCGTCCGACGGCATCATGGTTGCGCGTGGCGATCTGGGTGTTGAAATCCCGGTTGAAGAAGTGATCTTCGCGCAGAAGATGATGATCAAAAAATGTAACCGCGCACGCAAAGTGGTGATCACTGCCACCCAGATGCTCGATTCCATGATCAAAAACCCCCGCCCTACCCGTGCGGAAGCCGGTGACGTGGCGAATGCTATTCTCGACGGTACCGATGCGGTGATGCTTTCTGGTGAAAGCGCCAAAGGAAAATATCCTCTGGAATCCGTTTCGATCATGGCGACGATCTGCGAACGCACCGATCGCGTAATGAAAAGCCGCATTGATAGTCAGCATGACAACCGTAAAATGCGTATCACCGAAGCCGTTTGCCGTGGTGCGGTTGAAACAGCGCAGAATCTGGAAGCGCCTATCATCGTTGTCGCCACCGAAGGCGGAAAATCTGCGAAATCGGTGCGTAAATATTTCCCTAACGCCATTATCCTTGCGCTGACCACTAACGAGCAGACCGCCCGTCAGCTGATCCTGAGCAAAGGCATTATCACTTCTGTGGTGAAAGAAATTGCTTCAACCGATGATTTTTACCGTATCGGTAAGGAAGCGGCGGTTGCCAGCGGCTACGGTCAGAAAGGCGATGTTGTCGTAATGGTTTCTGGCGCGCTGGTCCCTAGCGGAACCACTAATACCGCGTCTGTCCACGTCCTGTAATTAAATTTTACGCCGGACAGTTTAAAAACGCCCTGAAGGGCGTTTTTTTTATGCCTCGCGTAATAGCTTTTCAGAAAAGCGCCAATCGAAAATAACGATGCAATTGTGGTTTAACAAAAGATGCATCCGATTAAAATTACCTGTTTTCGCTAAATTTTTTGCCCGCAATTAAAAAGACGATGCTTCTTTGAGCGAACGATCAAAATTAAGCACTTTCTCATCAAAAATTTATTCTCATTAGAAAAAGCTTTGTGTAATACTTGTAACGCTACATGGAGATTAACTTAATCTAGAGGGTATAAATAATGAATCGTACTAAACTGGTACTGGGCGCGGTAATCCTGGGTTCAACTCTGCTGGCTGGCTGTTCAAGCAACGCTAAAATTGATCAGCTGTCTACCGACGTTCAGACTCTGAACGCTAAAGTTGACCAGCTGAGCAACGACGTGAACGCAATGCGTTCTGACGTTCAGGCTGCTAAAGACGACGCAGCACGCGCTAACCAGCGTCTGGACAACCAGGCTCACTCTTACCGTAAGTAAGAGTTCTGGTAATGAAAATGGCGCACATTGTGCGCCATTTTTTTTTGCCCTTCTTATACCAGCCCTTTTACTTCTCCTGGCCGCTTTCTTCGCTTACCATTGTTTAACCCCGTATCCTGACGTCGCAGATCCGGCGCTACGGCCCGCAATCCTTCCGGCAACCCTATGGGCGTAACTCTATGCCTTAACGTCCTCAGGGCGCGTTTTAGCAATGATTTCCGGCAAAACGTCTGGTTGAGCCACCGCTTCACCTTCATTGACCAGCACAGGCATGCCTGACCGCCGCTTAATGGCCTCTTTAATGACCGCCCGATCGCTTAATTCGCTGCCGATGAATTTCTTCGCACCGGAGGTCAGCGTTATGGGCATGGTCTGGGGATCGTCATTTTCGTTGTGGGAAAGCGGCTGATGCACCTCAATGTAGCGTTTACCGTCCGGCTCCAGAGCATATTTGACCGGCTGGTTGATAATCTGCACGCGGGTGCCTTCAGGCACGCTGTTAAAAAGTGCCTCGATATCGTCAGGCCGCAACCGGATGCAGCCGCTGCTGACCCGCATCCCGATGCCGAAGTCGGCGTTGGTGCCGTGGATAAGGTAGTGCCCTTTTCCATAAGCCAGCCTCATGGCAAACAGCCCCATCGGGTTTTCCGGCCCCGCAGGTACCGTCACCGGCAGCGTTTTCCCTTCCGCCGCATACCGTTTACGGATATTAGGCGTTGGCGTCCAGGTAGGATTCGGGATTTTCTGGCTGACGCGGGTGACCATTGCTGGTGTGTTCGCACCGAGTTGACCTATACCGATGGGATAGACAATGACCTTGTTTTCATCCTTCGGATAGTAGTAAAGCCGCAGCTCGGCGACGTTAACCACAATCCCCTCACGCTTGGTATCCGGCAGCAGCATCTGCGTGGGAATAGTCAGGACTTTACCTGCTTCAGGTAGCCAGGGGTCCGTACCAGGATTTGCCTCAAGCATACCGAGCAAACCGGTCTGATGAGACGCCGCGATCGCTTCCAGGGACCGGCCATCGGGTGGAACGGTATAAGCGATGTTTTCGCCAATCAGTCGACTGTTTTCGGCCGGCAAAGGATATTCAGTCGCGCAGGCGCTGTAGGCAGAGGCGAAGGTGAGGAACAGAAAGGCAGCGGAGGATAACAAAGGTTTCATGCGAATTTCCCGGTAGCGATCGGAACGGTCTCCCGCGAGTTATGCGGGAGACGTGACGAGAAGTTAACGGTAAGTCAGCCTGCGTTCAGCGCCTGAGCTTTCAGGCGAATCGCCCGGATCATCGCTTCCAGCCCCTGAGAGCGGGAGGGCGTGAGGTGCTGAGCCAGCGCCAGCTGTTCAAACCAGGGACGCACGTCAAAATCCAGAATTTCCGCCGGCGTCATTTTTTGATAAAGGATAAATACAACCGCAATCAGGCCTTTTACGATGGCAGCATCGCTGTCGCCATGCAGCATTACCTGTGCGTTTTCTTCCTGATCCATCAGGATCCATACCTGGCTCTGACAGCCGGATATGGCATTTTCCGGCTTGTGTTCCGCTTCGGGCAGCGCCGGCAGCAGCGCGCCAAGCTCAATAATGTACAGGTACTTCTCTTCCCAGTTCGCGCAACGGGTAAAATTGCGGACCAGTTTCTCTTTATCTGGCAACGTTGCCATTCAAGCCTCCCTTGCCTGCCTGCGGCCTCAGCCGCCCAGCAGACGATGTATACGTATCAGGCCCGCCACCAGGCGATCGACCTCTTCTTCGCTATTGTACAGAACGAAGGAGGCCCGGCACATGGCAGGAACGTCGTAATGTGTCATCAGCGGCATGGCGCAGTGGTGTCCGGTACGGATAGCGATGCCGTACTGATCGAGAAAGCTCCCCACGTCATAAGCGTGATGCTGGCCGAGATTAAAGGCAACCACGCCAGCGCGTTCGCGGGGACCATAGATGGTCAGATCCGGCACCGAGGAGAGCTTATCAAGCGCATAGCGCATCAGGGCCTGCTCGCGTTGCTGGATGACATCCAGATTCTGCGCCGTGATCCACGCCAGCGCGGCGCCCAGGCCGATAATCCCGCCCGTATTCGGTGAACCCGCTTCAAAGCGCCACGGCGCGGCGGCATAGGTAGTAGGTCTGGTCAGGCTGACCGTAGAGATCATCGCCCCGCCGCCCTCCCAGGGTGGCATCTCATCCAGCAGCGCCTTACGGCCGTAGAGAATACCTATCCCGGCCGGGCCATAAATTTTATGTCCGGAGAAGAGGTAAAAATCGCACTCCAGATCCTGAACGTCGACTTTCTGATGCATAACCGCCTGGGCGCCATCAATCAGCGTGACCACGCCTGCGGCTTTCGCCTGCGCAACCAGTTCTTTAACCGGATTGACCGTCCCCAACACGTTGGAAACGTGCGTCACGGCGAGCAGACGTGTGCGGCTGTCGATAAGCGAAGGGAGCGTGGAGAGATCGAGCTCGCCGTTCTCCGTCAGCGGGATAAACCGCACCTCGGCCCCGGTACGCTCGGCCACCATCTGCCAGGGAACGATATTGGCGTGGTGCTCCATCTCGGTGATCAGAATATTGTCGCCGGGCTTCAGCTGGCTGCCACCCCAGCTGCTGGCCACGAGGTTGATCCCCTCGGTGGTGCCTTTGACAAACACGATCTCTTCTGGCGAAGCGGCATTCAGAAAACGCGCCGCCTGAGTGCGCACATTCTCCATGTCCGTGGTCGCCTGAGCGCTCAGGGTATGGATGCCGCGATGCACCGCCGCATAACCATGCTCGTAAAAATGGCTTTCTGCATTAATAACCGAGTAGGGTTTCTGCGCGCTGGCGGCACTGTCCAGATAGGCCAGCGGCTGGCCATTTACTTCCCGCGCCAGAACCGGAAACTCTGCCCTGATGCGCGCCAGGTCAAAACTCATTGAATGCCTCCAGGAAAACGCCGGGCGATACGCTGCATCACCGCCTCTTTCAGCACGTCATCCTTAATGGCTTCGGTTAATTCCGCTGCAAAAGCGTAGATAATCATACGCTGTGCAGACTCTTCGTTGATCCCGCGCGCACGCAGGTAGAACATCTGCTCGTCGTCGATGCGGCCGATAGTCGCGCCGTGGCTGCACTTGACGTCATCGGCGTAGATTTCCAGCTGCGGTTTGGTATCCACTTCGGCCAGGCGGCCCAGCAACAGGTTGTTGTTGGTCATCTGCCCGTCGGTCTTCAGCGCATGTTTGGCCACCTTGATCATACCGTTGAACACCGCACGTCCCTTATCGCGAACGATAGTTTTATGTAGCTGACGGCTCTGGCAGTGCCCTTTGTTGTGCTCAAGATAAGTACGGCTGTCGCAGACTTCTTTCTCAACAGGCAGCATCAGGCTGTTGATGCCCAGCTCGCTGCCCTCGCCGTTTAGCTGAACGCTGGTGTTATGCCGCGAAAGTCCAGCTCCCAGCAGGAAGCTGTGGCTCTGCACGCGCGCATCACGGCCAATGGCGAGATCGTTATGCGAGAAGTGGAAGCTGCTACTGTGCTCAAAGGAGAGATTGTAGTGCGTCAGCTGGGCATTATCCCCTACCGTCGCCGTAAAACGGGCGCCGGTAAAGTGGCTGGCCTCATTCAGGCTGACATAGTGCTCAATAATGGTCGCTTCTGCGCCGTCATCCAGCTGCAAATGGTGACGGTAATGAGAGGTGTTCATCTCTGCCTGCGCGCTGCCGCTGCTGATATGCAGCAGATAAAGGGCACGTGTAGCTGCTTTACCGCGAGACAGGTGGATGGCGGTGACCTCTTCCGCAAGGCTTTCAGTCAGATGCAGAAAGACTTCGGGCTGCAACGGTGCGTCAAGCTCGCGACGTTTAGCCGCGCCGCTTACCTGAATCTCAAACTCGCCGAATTCACTGTCGCTGAGGGCAGCATTAAAGCGGCCATCTACGAAAACCAGTTTAATGGCGTCAATCGCCAGCGCCTGTGCTGCGACGTCGCCGGCGGTCAGCTCTGCGGCCTGAGGCAGAACGAAGTTCTGGTCAAACAGGCTTTCCAGCGGCGTATATTTCCAGTTTTCCTGCTTGCGCGTCGGCAGCCCCAGGCGCAGGACCTGCTGCCAGTGCTGCTGAGCCTGTAGCGAACGGTTCTCGCCGTGCGTTTCAAACAGGTGATGCCACTGTTGCAGGGCGTTATCACTACTCCTGGTCGGTAAGCCAGCCATAGCCTTGCTCCTCCAGTTGTTTAACCAGCGTAAAGTCACCGGATTTCACGATTTTGCCCTGATAGAGCACGTGAACAAAGTCCGGTTTGATGTAGTCAAGGATACGCTGATAGTGCGTGACGATGATGAAAGCGCGCTTGCCGTCACGCAGCGTGTTAACGCCGTTCGCCACGGTTTTCAGCGCATCGATATCCAGTCCGGAGTCGGTTTCATCAAGGATACAGAGCTCAGGCTCCAGCGCCGCCATCTGCAGAATATCATTACGCTTCTTCTCGCCGCCCGAAAAGCCGACGTTAACGGAACGGGTCAGCAGATCTTCCGGCATTTTCAGCAGCTGAATTTTATCTTCGATAAAGTCCTGGAAGTCGAAACGATCCAGCGACTCCTGATCGCGATACTTCCGCACGGCGTTGACGGCCGTTTGCAGGAAGAACTGGTTGCTGACGCCAGGGATCTCTACCGGATACTGAAACGCCATAAAGATGCCTTCACCAGCACGGTCTTCCGGAGAAAGCTCCAGTAAGTCTTTGCCCTTAAAGCTGACGGAACCGCCGGTGACTTCATATTCTTCACGCCCGGCAAGCGTGGCGGAAAGCGTACTTTTCCCTGAGCCATTCGGGCCCATGATGGCGTGTACTTCACCAGGTTTCACTTCAAGATCCAGCCCACGCAGGATCTCTTTATCTTCAATGCTAACCTGTAAATCTTTAATACTTAACATAGTGTTTCCCTGACAGTGCCGTCCGGCACTGCACTCAGTGACCGTAAGCGTGGGGCGTTAACCCACGCTGTGTTCAAGGCTGATCGCCAGCAGTTTTTGTGCTTCCACCGCAAATTCCAGCGGCAGCTCGGTGAAGACATCCTTACAGAAGCCGTTCACGATCATAGAGATCGCATCATCTTCGCTGATCCCGCGCTGCAGGCAGTAGAACAGCTGATCTTCACCAATACGGGAGGTCGTCGCTTCATGCTCAAGCTGAGCGGTGTTATTACGCACTTCCACATAGGGGAAAGTGTGCGCGCCACAGTCTGCGCCAATCAGCATGGAGTCGCACTGGGTGAAGTTACGCGCGTTGGTAGCCGTCGGCATGATTTTGACCAGTCCACGATAGGTGTTCTGGCTTTTACCGGCCGAAATCCCTTTAGAGATGATGGTGGATTTGGTGTTCTTGCCGATATGAATCATCTTGGTGCCGGTATCAGCCTGCTGATGTCCACTGGTCAGCGCCACGGAGAAGAATTCACCGATAGAGTTATCGCCGCGCAGGATCACGCTGGGATATTTCCAGGTAATGGCCGAGCCGGTTTCCGACTGCGTCCAGGACATCTTACTGTTTTCGCCTTCACACAGCGCACGCTTGGTTACGAAGTTGAGGATACCGCCTTCGGATTCGCCGCCGGAGAACCAGTTCTGTACGGTGGAGTATTTAACCTCAGCATCCTTATGGATGATCACTTCCACCACCGCAGCGTGAAGCTGATAGCTGTCGCGCACCGGGGCGGAACACCCTTCGATGTAGCTGACGTAGCTGCCTTCATCTGCGATCAGAATAGTGCGCTCAAACTGTCCGGTTTTCGCCGCGTTGATGCGGAAGTAGGTGGAAAGCTCCATCGGGCAGCGCACCCCTTTCGGGATGTAGACGAAGGTGCCGTCAGAAGCGACGGCGGAGTTAAGGGCCGCGAAGAAGTTATCGTTCGCCGGCACCACGGTGCCCAGATACTGTTTCACCAGTTCCGGGTGCTCGTGAATCGCCTCGCCAAACGAACAGAAAATAATCCCCTGCTCCGCCAGCTTGCCGCGATAGGTGGTGGAAACGGAAACGGAGTCGAAGATGGCATCTACGGCCACTTCCTGCCCTTCACGCACCGGCACGCCCAGCTGCTTAAAGGCGTTTTCCACTTCTTCCGTCAGGTAGTTGGCAGGCTGTGAACCCGATGCCTGCGTCGCGCCCGGCTCGGAGGAGCAGCTGTCATCACAGTTGCCGCATGAGGGCGCTGAATAATAGCTGTAATCCTGATAGTTCAGCGATTTGTAGTTCGCCTTCAGCCAGTGCGGCTCTTCCATCTCCAGCCAGGCGGCGTACGCCTTCAGGCGGAACTCGAGCATCCACTCTGGCTCGTTACGCTTGGCCGAGATGGCGCGCACCACATCTTCGCTGATGCCGTGTTCAAACTCTTCGGTTTGCAGCTGGGTGAAGAACCCCTCTTTGTACTTCTGGTGGTTTCCTTCCCAGACCTGCACGTCGTCCGATGTTTCAGTGTTTCGAGACATATGGTTTACTCAACGCCAAAGCTCTCACCACAGCCACAGGCGTGTTGAGCTTTAGGATTATTAAATTTGAAAATCTGATTCAGGCCTTCACGGACAAAATCGACTTCCGTTCCGTCAATCAGCGGCATGGCCTGAAGGGGAACATAGAGATGCGCCCCCTGATGGGTGAAAACAAGATCGTCATCGGCTGGCTCTTTAACCAGATCCATGGTGTAGCCAAAACCCGCGCAGCCGGAAGACTTTACGCCCAGCTTTAATCCCTTCACGTGGGGGTCATTAGCGGCCAGCGCAATGATTTGCTTAGCGGCGCTGTCGGTCAGCGTCAGGCCCTTCCAGACGAAGTCGTCAGGAGAAAAAGAAGCAGTAGTTGCTGATGGCATAGAATTACCTCGCGAGTCGATAGCCCTGCGGGCTAATACCCCTATGTTAGTGATATTGGATATCGCTTCAACCTCTTGTTTTGCAGGGATTTAGGTCAACAGGGCTTTTTTGGCCCTCTTTATACAGTTTAGACCCTGTTAAGAGGATTACGATTTGCGTCATGCAACCTTTTATCGTGCTGATAACGCGTTGAATAATGGATAGTTAATAATTGCCGCGCTGCGCCGACTGTGGATAATGCCTGTTTTAACGCTAACCATTGCGCCGCCTTAAGTTATGACCAATTATTCTGAAAGGCCGCATTTATGGATAAAATTTTGCGCCGGGACATTGAATATTGTGCAGCTTGTAATATGATAATGATTATCATTAACGAGTATGGGTCCCGAGATGACGCTGTCGATGAGTGCCTGGCTACAACATAAAATTGACGATTATAAGTTTTCTATCCGCGACATTACCGTTGACTTCTATATGGCCGAGGCGAAACTGAACCGGCCTGATTGCACGCTGGAACAGTTGCGTCAGTTCAACGACACCTGCCTTGATATGGCCGAAATTTGCCAGCTTAACGGCGACGATCAGAGCTACTTGCATGCGCTGGGTAAACTGCATCACCGCCTGATCCAGGAGTTAGGCGATGCCCAACGCGACCGGCTGTTCCGTATGCAAGCCTGGCAACTGGCCCGCCACTCTCTGACCCGTTTGTGCCATCAGCTGGCTATCAACGGCGACTGGGACAGCGCCAGCCGGCTGCAAAGCGAATTTGTCAGGCATGCCGCATGGATTATGTGAAGTCCCTTTTCAGCGCGCAGTATAATATCACTCTTTTGCCCTGGCTGACAAAACCGACGTGGTGAGACGTGAGGTGCAGCAAAGGCGCTGCTGGGCGTCGAAGATCTCGATCTGCCATACCTGATGCGTCCGTCCCACATGCACGGCGCTACAGACTCCCCGCACCTCGCCTTCCCTGACGGCGCGGAGATGATTAGCATTGATTTCCAGCCCGACCACGGTTTCACTCGCTTCGGTGCAGAGATAACTGGCCATCGATCCCAGCGTCTCGGCCAGCGTGACTGAGGCGCCGCCATGCAGCAGGCCGAAAGGCTGACGCGTTCTCTCATCCACCGGCATGGTCGCCTCAATAATGCCCTCCTCAAGCGAGGTAAAGCAGATGCCCAGATGCGCCACCAGCGTGCCCTGGCTGCGCTGGTTCATCTGCTCCAGCGTGGCGACACGTTTCCAGATCGCCATCAGATAATCTCCAGCAGAGCCTGAAGCGGATGACGCATCCCGTTCCCCTCGACGCGTTTAACCTGGCTGCGGCAGGAGTAACCGGTGGCGAGGCAGCGCTGGCGCGGCAGCTTTTGCATCGCCTGATGCCAGGAAAGCTCATAAATCCCCAGCGAGTTGGCCAGATTTTGCGTCTCATGCCCGTAGGTTCCCGCCATGCCGCAGCAGCCCACGCTGACGTTTTCCAGCCTGGCGCCGAAGCGGGCAAAAATGCCTTCCCACTGCTTCGTTGAGGCCGGTAGCGCGGTTACCTCCGTACAGTGCCCGAAGAGGTACCAGGCCTCACCGCTCTGCGGCTTCTGTTCCGCAGGCGGGAGCGCCTGAATCAGCCATTCGTGCACCAGCTGAACGTGAAAATCGCCCCGTTTATCCCCAAGCATCTCGCGGTACTCGTCCCGATAACAGAGCACCAGCGCGGGATCGACGCCGACCAGAGGCAGCTCCAGCCTGGCGACGCGGTTCAGAAAATCCGCGGTTTTTTGCGCGGTCCGGGCGAAGCGCGTCAGAAAGCCTTTAATGTGCTGCGCCTTACCGTTTGGTGAGAAAGGCAGAACCACCGGCTGGTAGCCGAGTTTTTCCACCAGCCGGACAAAATCGGCCACCAGCCGGGCTTCGTAATAGCTGGTGAAGGGATCCTGTACGACCAGCACATATTTTGCCCGCTGTTCGCTGCTCATACCCTCCAGCTGTTCCAGCGTAGTGGTCATGGCAGGCTGCCCGGCCAGCTGCTTCTTCAGGTTTGGCGAGGAGAGCAGCGGGAGATCGACCATACCGATATGGGTTCTGCTCAGGTTACGCACCAGCGGCTGACGCAGAAAAAAGTTAAACAGCTGCGGTGCTTTCGCCATCAGAGGCGCATAGCTTTCAACGCCAGCCACCAGGTGGTCGCTAACCGGGCGCAGATAACGGGTATGGTAGAGCTGAAGGAAACGTGAACGGAACCCCGGCACGTCGATTTTAATCGGACACTGGGTGGAGCACGCCTTGCAGGCAAGGCACCCTGACATCGCCTCCTTTACCTCATGGGAGAAATCATATTCGCCACGTCTGGCGTACCAGCTGTTGCGGGTGCGCTCAATCAGGCCTCTCAGGCTGACTCTGTTCTCCGGCAGACGCTTTTCCAATACCAGCGGATCGACGCCCTGCTCCGCCAGCAGGCGCAGCCACTCTCTGGTCAGCGTCGCCCGGCCCTTCGGCGAATGGATGCGGTTGCCGGTTATCTTCATTGAGGGACACATCGGGCTTCTGACGTCAAAGTTGAAGCACAGACCGTTGCCGTTACACTCCATCGCGCCCCGCCAGTCGCTACGAACAGCGATCGGAATCTGGCGATCCCACGTCCCACGCTTGACCGCATCTACTTTCATCATCGGCTCATCGACGCCCAGTGGGGTGCAGATTTTGCCAGGATTGAGGCGGTTTTGCGGATCGAAAGCGGCTTTGATACGGCGAAGCTCATAGAAAAGCGCCTCACCGAAAAATGCCGGACTGTATTCCGCCCGGAAACCTTTCCCATGTTCCCCCCAAAGCAGACCGCCGTAGCGCGCCGTCAGCGCCACCACCTCATCCGAGATCTGCTTCATCAGCATCTCCTGCTGCGGATCGCACATATCCAGCGCCGGACGAACGTGGAGGACCCCGGCATCAACGTGACCAAACATGCCGTAACTCAGGCCATGATTATCGAGCAGCGCCCGGAATTCGACGATGTAGTCTGCAAGCTTTTCGGGAGGAACGCAGGTATCTTCCACGAACGGGATCGGCTTGGCGCGGCCTTTCGCGTTGCCCAGCAACCCCACGGCTTTTTTACGCATGGCATAAATGCGCTCAATACCGTCCAGATCGTGACAGCGCTGATAGCCAATAATGCCCGCTTCGCCCCGCATCATCAGCGTATCCAGCTGCCGGCAAAGGGCATCTACCTGCGCATCTGTTACGCTACTGTCGTTACCGGCGAACTCAACAATATTCAGCCCCAGCATTTCGCGGTCAGGGACATCGGCGATCAGCTCGCTCACCGAGTGCCAGACGATATCTTCGCGGGCGAGGTTCAGGACCTTTGAATCGACCGTCTCCACGGAGAGCGCTTTTGCCTCCACCATAAAAGGCGCGCTGCGCAGCGCGGAGTCAAAAGAGTCATATTTAATATTAACGAGACGCCGGACTTTCGGGATCGGCGTGATATCCAGCCGGGCTTCGGTAATAAACGCCAGCGTGCCTTCAGCGCCGCAGAGAATGCGCGTTAAATCGACCCTTTCTAAATCCTCGCTGACGGCATGACGCAAATCGTAACCGGTCAGGAATCGGTTGAGTTGAGGGAAGTTATCCGTCACCAGTTGCCGTTTATCCCGGCAGCTTTCCAGTACCGTCCGGTAGATTTCCCCTTCGCGACTCGCCTCCTGCGCCAGCCTCTCTGCCAGCGCAACGGGCACGGTACGGGTATCAAGAATATCGCCGCCGAGCAGCACGGCACGCAGTCCAAGGACATGATCGGAGGTTTTCCCGTAAACCAGCGAGCCCTGCCCCGAGGCGTCGGTATTGATCATGCCTCCCAGAGTGGCGCGGTTACTGGTGGAAAGCTCTGGAGAGAAAAAGAAACCGTAAGGTTTAAGCCAGGCATTAAGCTGATCTTTTATCACGCCGGCTTCAACCTTTACCCACCCCTGTTCAAGGTTAATTTCCAGGATGCGGTTCATATAGCGGGACATATCCACCACCAGCCCCTGGTTGAGGGATTGCCCGTTGGTGCCGGTGCCACCGCCGCGGGGGGTGAAGGTCAGACTCTCAAAACGTGGCTCTCCTGCCAGCCGGGCAATCAGGGCGACGTCAGCGGTTGAGCGGGGAAACAGTACGGCATCCGGAAGAAGCTGATAGATACTGTTATCGGTGGACATGGTAAGACGATCGGCATAGCTGGTGGCGGTATCGCCGGTGAAGCCCTGCTGCTGTAGCGCCTGCAAAAAAGTCAGCACCAGTTGAACCAGGCCTGGCGCCTGAGAAATTTGTGGGATCATTGTCGGGTGACCAGAATGTTAGGTAAACGTTTGCACTTAATCTCATGGTTTTATCACATTTTTTTATGAGCTGTCGCGATCTCAAAAAGGCCGCGGAAAAGAATAACGTGCCGTTTCATGTGAAAATGCGTTTAATACATCCGGGAGAGCGGGCGCTGAGGAAACGGAAGATTTTTCAGTATGACCCGCACCGCACTTTATTTACCTGAGGTTAATGTTGCACCATGAAGAATGCGCAGAAAGGATCGGATTTGCCGCAAATCGTCTTCTCACTGATGTTTATCACCCTGCTGATCGTAGCCAGTTTCTGGGTAGTCCAGCCTTTTGTGCTGGGTTTTGCCTGGGCGAGCATGGTGGTAATCGCCACCTGGCCTGTGATGATTAAAATTCAGCATCTGCTCTGGGGACGCCGCTCGCTTGCCGTGGTGGTGATGGCCCTGTTGCTGATCCTGCTCTTTATTATTCCCGTCGCGCTGCTGGTTAATAGTCTGATTGACAGCAGCAGGCCGGTAATAGCCTGGGCGACATCGGGCCATCTGCGGCTGCCCGAAATGCTCTGGCTGAATAACCTTCCGCTGGTCGGGCATAAACTCTATTCGGCTTATCACACGCTTGTCGAAGGCGGCGGCAGCGCCATGATGACCAGAGTGCAGCCCTATATCGGGCGTACCAGCGGCTTCCTGTTTGCTCAGGCGGGCCATTTCGGGCGGTTTATGCTGCACCTGGCTCTGATGCTGCTCTTCAGCATTCTGCTTTACTGGCGCGGCGAGCAGGTAGGTCAGGGCATCCGCCACTTCGCGTTCCGGCTCGCCTCGCAGCGCGGCGACGCGGCGGTTCTGCTGGCCGGACAGGCGATCCGGGCCGTGGCGTTGGGCGTGGTGGTTACCGCCCTGGTACAGGGCGTCCTGGGCGGCATTGGCCTGGCGCTGTCGGGCATACCCTACACCACTGTGCTGACTGTGCTGATGATCCTGGCCTGCCTGGTGCAGCTCGGCCCGCTGGTTGTGCTGATCCCGGCGATTATCTGGCTCTACTGGAGCGGTGATACGACCTGGGGCACCGTACTGCTGATATGGAGCTGCGTGGTGGGAACGCTGGATAACGTTCTTCGCCCGATGCTGATCCGCATGGGAGCCGACCTGCCGATGATCCTCATTCTGTCCGGCGTTATTGGCGGACTGGTGGCGTTTGGCATGATAGGGCTTTTTATCGGGCCCGTGGTACTGGCTGTCTCTTACCGGTTGCTGACAGCCTGGATTAATGAAGCGCCCGCCCCCGAAGCGGATCCGCATAAGGTGGTTGAAACGATGGCAGAAGTTGAGCATCAGCAGAAAACCGGGACAGGCTAATTCTCTTTTCCGGCCAGTCCGACTGGCCGGTTTCATAAGCAGCAGGAAATATTTTCATCGGGTAATAACTAATGCATTCAGAAAACTTAACCTGAAAAAGCGGTTTTTCAGGCATTTGAGTTGTCCTTAGGGCCAATTGATTAGCAAATAAACGGTTTTCAGGCGACCCGCCCTGGGAAAATGTCATAAAAGGTTATGGCTTTTAAACTAATAAGAGGATTCTTAATGACTCAGAGAGCCTGCCTGAATAGTATGAACAGCATGTTTAGGATCAACATGCTGATTTTTAAACAAGCTTTCCCCAAGTCAAAGTAAAGAATTGCTGTGTGTAGTCTTTGCCCATCCCATGTGATGGGCTTTTTTTTATGCTGAAAAACGTAAAAAAGGCCAGTCAGACTGGCCTTTTGATTTCTACAGTAAAGAATGCGGCTATTTTTTCGGCAGCTCCGCCAGGCTCAGCCAGGTCTGTACCACGGTATCGGGGTTAAGTGACAGACTGTCGATCCCCTCTTCCATCAGCCAGGCAGCAAAATCTTCATGATCGGACGGCCCCTGGCCGCAGATGCCGACATATTTACCCGCTTTTTTCGCCGAACGGATCGCCATGGAGAGCAGCGCCTTGACCGCGTCGTTGCGTTCATCAAAGAGTTCGGAGACTACCCCGGAATCCCTGTCGAGCCCCAGCGCCAGCTGCGTCATGTCATTAGAACCAATAGAGAACCCATCAAAATATTCCAGGAACTGGTCCGCCAGCAGCGCATTGGAAGGGATTTCACACATCATAATAAGCTTCAGCCCGTTTTCACCGCGCTTAAGCCCCTGACGCTCAAGCTCTTCAACCACAGCCTTAGCCTGCGCCACAGTGCGGACAAACGGCACCATGATCTCCACGTTGGTCAGCCCCATCTCGTTACGGACGCGTTTGACGGCCGCACACTCCAGCGCAAAGCAGTCGCGGAAGCTGTCTGCCACATAGCGACCCGCTCCACGGAAGCCCAGCATGGGATTCTCTTCTTCCGGTTCGTAGCGCTCGCCGCCCACCAGATTCGCGTATTCATTAGTTTTGAAATCGGAGAGGCGAACAATAACGCGTTTTGGCGCAAAAGCGGCCCCCAGCGTGGCGATCCCCTCCGTCAGACGGGCGATATAAAACTCCACCGGATCGTCAAAACCCTTCATCATTTCGCGAATTTGCTGCTGGATTTCAGGCGTTTGCTGGTCAAACTCCAGTAACGCTTTAGGATGGACGCCGATCATCCGGTTAATAATGAATTCCAGCCGCGCCAGTCCCACCCCTTCATTTGGCAAACAGGCAAAATCGAATGCCCGATCAGGGTTACCGACGTTCATCATGATTTTGAGCGGCAGCGGTGGCATCTCATCCACCTGTGAGCTTTTTACTTCAAAGTCGAGCAGCTCATCATAGACGTAACCTGTATCCCCTTCCGCACAGGAGACCGTTACCTTATGACCATCCTTCAGGACGTCGGTCGCATGGCCACACCCCACCACGGCAGGAATGCCCAGTTCACGGGCGATAATGGCGGCATGGCAGGTCCGGCCCCCACGATTGGTGACGATGGCCGCAGCCTTCTTCATAATCGGTTCCCAGTCCGGGTCGGTCATATCGGTGACCAGCACGTCGCCTTTCTGTATCCGGTTCATTTCGCTGATGTCGTGAATCACCTTCACTTCACCTGCGCCGATACGGTGGCCGATTGCGCGCCCTTCCACCACGATCTTGCCCTTACCATGCAGCGTGTAACGCTCCATGACCTGGCCATTTGAACGTACCGTCTCAGGACGCGCCTGGACGATGAAAAGTTTGCCGGTGTGCCCATCTTTCGCCCACTCAATATCCATTGGGCGCTGATAGTGCTTCTCAATCAGCACGGCCTGGGTGGCCAGGGCCTCCACTTCTTCGCTGGTCAGGCAGAAGCGGTCGCGCTCCTGTGCCGGCACATCCTCAATCCTGACCTGCTCGCCATGCTCGCGGGAGTCAGCATAAACCATGCGGATTTTCTTCGAGCCCATGGTTTTGCGCACGATGGCCGGACGGCCCGCCGCCAGCGTTGGTTTATGGACGTAAAATTCATCCGGATTGACGGCGCCCTGTACCACCATCTCGCCCAGGCCCAGCGCAGCCGTAATGAATACCACCTGATCAAAACCTGATTCGGTATCGATCGTAAACATCACCCCTGCCGATCCCAGATCAGAGCGAACCATCCGCTGTACGCCCGCTGAAAGCGCCACGCCGCGATGATCGTAGCCCTGGTGGACGCGATAGGAAATGGCGCGGTCGTTAAAGAGGGAAGCAAAAACGTGCTTAACGGCGATCAGCACAGCGTCAAAACCCTGCACGTTCAGGAAGGTTTCCTGCTGGCCGGCAAAGGAGGCATCCGGCATATCTTCGGCGGTGGCAGAAGACCTTACCGCGAAGGAGGCGTCGGCATCATCGGCGGAGAGCTGCTGGTAGGCTTCGCGAATGGCCTGTTCCAGCGCCGGCTGGAAAGGAGTATCTACTATCCACTGGCGGATCTGCTTACCTGCTTTGGCCAGTTCGTCAACGTCATCAATATCGGTCTTATCCAGCAGGTCATAAATACGCTGATTGACGCCGCTTTGATCGAGGAAAAGATTAAATGCCTCTGAGGTTGTGGCAAACCCATCGGGTACGGAAACACCCAGTGAAGACAAATTACTGATCATTTCGCCCAGAGAGGCATTTTTGCCTCCCACCCGATCAACATCATTCATGCCAAGCTGGTTATACCAGAGCACTAGCGGCAGTTCGCCTTTATTGGACATTGAAGCAATCCTTTTCAGATTTAATTAAGTTTTGAGGACAGAGTAATGCGGATTGAGCCTGGCACATTCCTGTTCAGGAATGAAACTGTTGAATCGATCAAGCGCTTCAAAAAAGCCGTTTTAAGAAAACTCCGCCCTGATGGCGATTTATTGCGCAACCAGGTTAACATTTAAATAATTGATTATAATGAACTTTTATATGACGCAACTTTTTCAGACCAGATTGCGTTGCGCAACAAAACTTAATTCCGGAAAAGAATGCTTTTACGAATTAGCCTGCATTTTACGAATGCAAATTAGAAACGTCATTTCATAAATAGATGTAAACATGCGCTTTACCGTTTATCTGAAAAAGAGCGTTTCAGTAAAAAGCAAATTGCTTATTTATTCTGCGTTGCTGAGCGCATCACTATTTGCAATTTTATAGCCGCTTAAATTAGTCTGCTGAGACATTCATGACGGGAGAGAAAATGGACGTGAACAGCGAACGCAGCGTTTTTTATATTTCTGATGGCACCGCCATCACCGCCGAAGTGCTCGGCCACGCGGTTTTGTCGCAGTTTCCCGTGGGCATCAACAGCGTCACGCTCCCCTTTGTACAGAACGTGCAGCGCGCGCAGGCCGTTAAGGCGCAGATTAACGCGCTTTATGAGAAAAGCGGGATGCGCCCGCTGGTGTTTATTTCTATCGTCACGCCCGAAATCCGCGAAATTATCCTGCAAAGCGACGGCTTTTGTCAGGATATTGTGCAGTCGCTGGTGGCCCCACTCCAGCAGGAGTTAGGCATAGCGCCCGCGCCCGTTGCCAACCGGACGCATGGGTTAACCGCGAATAACCTGGGCAAATATGATGCCCGTATCGCGGCGATCGACTATACGCTGGCCCATGATGACGGCATTTCGCTGCGCGGGCTGGAAGATGCCCAGGTGATCCTCTTAGGCGTCTCGCGGTGTGGCAAAACGCCCACAAGTCTCTATCTCGCCATGCAGTTTGGCATCCGGGCAGCGAACTATCCGTTTATTGCAGATGATATGGATAACCTGAAGCTGCCCCCTGCCCTGAAACCCTTCCAGCATAAGCTGTTTGGATTGACTATCGATCCTGAGCGCCTCGCGGCGATCCGTCAGGAGCGGGCTGAAAATACGCGCTATGCATCAATGCGCCAGTGCCGGCTGGAAGTGGGCGAAGTGGAAGCGCTCTTTCGCACTCATCAGATTCGCTATCTCAATAGCACCAACTATTCCGTAGAGGAAATCGCCACCAAGATTCTGGATATTATGGGGCTGACGCGCCGCATGTACTGATTTTTTCAGCGCCGGGCGCCGCGTTAAACCTGCTGAAAAGTGATGTTTATCGCGTTAACCTCTTTTAAGCGCGGTTTCCGGTTGAAATGATGCCGTTTTGGTTTATTGTGATCGGCATCACTTCCCGGCACCCCTGCCGCAGAGAAGAATCCATTTTCAGAGATTACCATGAACAAAACAGATGAACTGCGGACCGCGCGCATCGAGAGTCTGATTACGCCTGATGAACTGGCTAAGCGGCATCCGATCACGCCTGCCATTGCAGCCAACGTCACGGCCTCCCGCCAGCGCATTGCCCGGATCCTTTCCGGTGAGGATCCCCGCCTGCTGGTGGTAATTGGCCCCTGCTCCCTGCACGATCCCAAAGCAGCCCTGGAATATGCGCAGAAACTGACAGCCCTGCGTGAGAAGTACCATTCCCGCCTTGAAATTGTCATGCGTACCTATTTCGAGAAGCCGCGTACGGTCGTCGGCTGGAAAGGTCTGATCTCCGATCCCGGCCTTGACGGCAGCTTCCGCGTCAATCAGGGACTGGAAACCGCCCGTAAGCTGCTGCTGGATATTAACGCGCTGGGAATGCCAACCGCGACCGAATTTCTGGATATGGTGGTCGGACAGTTTATTGCCGACCTGATCAGCTGGGGCGCGATCGGCGCACGCACGACCGAAAGTCAGATTCACCGTGAGATGGCCTCCGCGCTCTCCTGCCCGGTTGGGTTCAAGAACGGCACGGATGGCAATATCCAGATCGCGGTAGATGCGATCCGCGCAGCACGTGCCAGCCATATGTTTCTCTCGCCGGATAAGCACGGCCAGATGACGATTTATCAGACCAGCGGCAATCCTTCCGGCCACGTGATTATGCGCGGCGGCAAACAGCCGAATTATCATCCGGAAGATATCGCCGCGGCGGCAGCAAGTCTGCAAGCGTTCAAGCTGCCTGAACAGCTGGTTATCGACTTCAGCCACGGCAACTGCCTGAAGCAGCATCGTCTGCAGCTGGCGGTGGCTGAATCCGTTTCTCAGCAGATCCGCGAAGGAAGCCGGGCGATTGCCGGCGTGATGATTGAAAGTTTTCTTCAGGAAGGGACGCAAAAAGTCACCCCCGGTACGCCGCTGGTCTATGGGCAGTCGATCACCGATCCCTGTCTGGGATGGGATGACAGCGAAGCCGTGCTGGCCATGCTGGCCGGTGCGGTTGAGTCCAGATTCTGTTAGGCATCCTGCGATTGAAAGGGCTGGTATACCGGCCCTTTCAGACTGCTGACAAAGGTAAAGCTCCGGGAACAGGGACTGGGAGTAAAGCGTCCCGCGCCATGGACGGCGCGGGCCGGGCTATCAGGGACGATGCTTTTTGCGTCTTTACGAGCAGGCCCTGTTCCCGGAGCCGGCACTTTTCCAATAACCTCAAAGGGCTGGTATACCGGCCCTTTCACGCTCACGGCTTTAGCTTGAACAGCTCACTTCCAGCTTCTTGCCCCAGTCAGGCGGACGGCGCATCAGATCGGCAAATTCAGGCGCATCGTTAAATGGCTGGCTCAGCGCCTGCTGAAGTCGCGA
Organism: Pantoea sp. FN060301; assembly: GCA_050410775.1. Taxonomy (GTDB): domain Bacteria; phylum Pseudomonadota; class Gammaproteobacteria; order Enterobacterales; family Enterobacteriaceae; genus Erwinia. Next base: position 1,809,355 of record CP191229.1, on the reverse strand, counting down.
CAGCACGCTGACGTCATCTTTTTCTGCCCGCTCAATCGCCTGCTGCGCCAGGTAATTTCTCAGCACTATCGCCGGGTTCACCTGCTTCATTTTCTGCTGGCGCTCTTCGTCACCGATCCCTTCCTTAAGTAACCGCTGACGATAGATGTTATACCAACTGTCAAACGCCTCGCGGTCAATAAACTCGTCACGCAGCGGCGATGTCGATTGCTGCTGCGCCGTTTCGCTCAGCAGGCGGAAGGTTAACGTATAGTCGCTGCCTTCACGGCTCATCATCGCCAGCAGGCTGGTCAGTATCTCGTTGTCATCGCTCTCCTGAGTATACAGCCCGAGCTTCGCCCGCATCTGTTCGCCCCAGCAGCGCATCAGCTCAGTTTCATAGCCAGAAAGCGCCTGCTTAAGCTGCTCCGTACTTAACAGACCGGAGAGCGCATGGGCCAGCCGGTTCAGGTTCCACAAGCCGATCATCGGCTGGTTCTCAAAGCTGTAGCGCCCCTGATAGTCGGAATGGTTACAGATGAAATCGGGTTTATAGTCATCCAGAAAGCCGTAGGGACCGTAGTCAAGCGTCAGCCCCAGGATGGACATATTGTCCGTATTCATTACGCCATGGGCGAAGCCAATACTCTGCCAGTGAGCGATCATTATTGCAGTACGCTTTACCACGTCGCTGAACCAGAGCAAATAGCGATCGGCCTCTTCCTGTAAGTGCGGCCAGTGATGACGAATAGCGTAATCGGCAAGCTGACGTACCTTTTCCGGTTCGCCAGCATAGAAGAAGTGTTCAAAATGGCCAAAGCGGAGGTGACTTTCGGCGACGCGAAGCAGCATGGCTCCCCGCTCGGGCGTTTCGCGGTAGACGGGTTCGTCGCTGGTCACCACCGTTAACGCGCGGGTGGTCGGTATGCCAAGATGATGCATCGCCTCAGAGGCAAGGAATTCCCGCAGGGAGGAGCGCAGCACCGCCCTGCCGTCGCCCATTCGTGAATAGGGCGTCAGCCCGGCCCCTTTCAGATGCCAGTCCATTTTCCTGCCATCCTCCAGCTGTTGTTCTCCGAGCAGCAGGCCCCGCCCGTCGCCCAGCTGACCGGCCCAGACGCCAAACTGATGCCCACTGTAGACCTGAGCCAGCGGCTGCATGCCGGGCAACAGCGTTTTACCGCTCCAGAGCGGTGTCTTATCTTCTCTGAACCAGCTTTCATCAAGCCCCAGCTCCTGTGCCAGCGACGGGCTGTGGCAAAGCAGGCGGGAATGGCTTAACGGTGTTGGCTGGAGGGCGGTATAAAACCCCTCAAGTTCGCGGTGCCAGGTGTTATTGAATTGCATGACTTCCCCTCCAGATCTGCCGACGCAGCAGCATCAGGCTTGCGTCCCAATAGTCTTAAGTGTAACCCCTCAGGAAAAGAGTGAACACAGACACATTGCAGGAGTATCAGAATTGTCGCTCGGCGAAGGCTTCAGGCGGATGAATTAAGGCCTCCAGCGAGTCATCGCTGGCGGGCGAAAACAGCGAACTCTGAATACCATCGAAGGGAAATTCGCTGATTCTCTCCAGACCGGACAGGTCATCAACGCCCTGAATAATGACCCGCTGGCAATGGGGTTTGATATGTTCCAGCATCGCGTTGATAAAGGGTCTGAATGACAATCTATTGAAATGCTGCTGAATAAAACCCTTATCCAGTTTTATCGTAGTGAAAAGATTGTCGTAAACCGCCTTTGATGAGGCTTTGCCAGCGCCATAATTATCCAGACTGAGATCGAAGCGCGCCTTTAGCGCCATCAGGCAGGTATTCCCACACCCCAGCATAAAGTCGGTAAAGCTTTCGTTAATCTCCAGTTCCAGTCCCTGAAGTAAAGCCAGTTTCCGCACAAGAATCTCGTTATCCAGCAGGAGACGTGCGGTCGGCGCATCAATATTCATTGCCATTCTGACGCCATGCCGGCAAAAGAAATCATGGTGCTTTTCAAGGCTGTTAATCTGCTTCTGTAATAAAATAATTCGCTGGTCGTTATCTAACTGCGGCAGCAACATCTCCTGGGGGATTATCACATTAGCCGTGCTGTGGGAAAAATGTGTCATCAGCTCAACCGCAATAAGCTTGCCGGTAAAACTGTAGATAGGGTAAAAAGTAGGGTAACTCTTATAATCCGCTGCCTGATGGATTTTCATTATATTTAGCCATGATGAATTGGCGACCTTCACTCTCATCTTCGGGAAACGACCATTTTTACGATCGGCGTCTGATGAAAAGTCCAGGAGTACCAGACGATACCCTCAGTGACTCAGAATACAAAAGCGGCAGTTGAAAGGCCCGGTAGATATAATAATAGAGCGATCCGGGTACTGAGCGACGCCAACGCCTCTGCACTTTGAAAAATGACGGGTATAAATTATGTCCGTTAGAATAGCTTAACCTGACACATAATTTTTATAAAAGATACTTACCCCGGTAAAGAAAAACAGGAGACGCCCGTATCAGCCCCTCATGGATTTATTGCTGAGCCGGGAACACGACTTAGCTTACGGTCAGGCATAGGTTCATCGCCGGCTCAGAGAGAATGCTTTAAAACCCCAGGCATTAATCCTCCTTTGTTAAATCAAATGATCAAATATCATACTTTTCCTGACATATTATTAGCAGCCTGGTTACCCATCAGCCTGAATCCGTCTCGCCTGCCAGAATACCTTTTTCCAGTAAACGTTATTTAACGATGAGCGGATAACGCCCCGACTGGTAGAAGCATGAATAAACCGATCGTTGGTATCATAGATACCTACATGCAGACCGTTTTCGCCACTGCCGGTTTTAAAGAAAACCAAATCGCCCGGCAACAGCAGATCTTTATCTATTCTGGTGCCGATTTTGGTCTGGGCTGCGGTGGTTCTTGGCAATTGAATACCAAAACGATCGCGGAATGTCAGCAGGACGAAACCCGAACAGTCAACGCCACGATGCGTTGTCCCCCCATAGCGATAGGGCGTCCCATGCCATGCGTTAAGCTGGTCGTCGAGTTGCGCAATCACCATGACGGAATCGGCAAGGCGTCCATCCGGGGGCGGAGCGTGGCTGCTACAGCCCGCAAGCAGAACAATAATAAGCAGTAGCCAGTAGCGCATCGAAAAATCCTTTAAAAGAGCCTTCTACTCTACCTGCTCATCACGTCAGCTGACAATCTCTGAAGCAGGGTTATGAATGGGTGGAAAGCATCTCGTAGCCGTCAACGGCTAAACGCCGGAACGGCACCTGATACACCGCACTCAGGGTCACTGGCTGAAGGACCTCCTTCACGCTTCCCTGACTGACCATCTCTCCCTTTTTCATCAGCCAGACGCGCTGGGCATGGTGGAGGGTATGATTAATATCGTGACCGCTGACAATCGCGGTCAGCCCCTCTGCAATCAGGGAGGCAAGATGCGCATCAAAGGCGGCCTGCTGGGCGAGATCCAGTCCGCTCAGCGGTTCATCAAGCAGCAGAAGTTTGCCTTCTGGCCGGGCAATCTGGCAGAACATAGCGGCCAGCCGGACGCGCTGCCACTCCCCACCGGAGAGTTGGGTGAGCGGCCGGTCCAGCTTCTCCTCCAGCTGAAAAGTCTGGCTAAGCGCCAGCAGCCTCTGCTCATCATCCTGCGTGCGCGGCAACCGGTGCAGGTCCAGGTAGTGCCAGACCGGCATTCTTCCTGCCGGAAGCTGCTGCTGATGCAGGTAAGCCCGCCGCCGCGCCAGGCTGTTCGCCGGCCACGCCTCAAGCCTTTTACCGGCAAACAGAATGTCGCCGCTGGCAGGCAGCAACCCCGACAGCGCGGCCAGCAGCGAGCTTTTCCCTGCCCCGTTGGGGCCGAGCAGGTGAATCAGTTCCCCCTGCCGAACCTCAGCGCTGAAAGGGGAAAAGCGCTGGCTGACCGCGACCTCGCGACACGCAAGCAGCATTTATTTTGCCAGCGCCATTTTGATACTTTCCATGACAATGGGATCCTCTGGCGTCATATCAGGGGAAAAGCGCTGGACCACAGTCCCGTCGCGACCAATCAGGAATTTTTCAAAATTCCACAGGATATCGCCCTGCGCCTGCGGCGCACGTCCCTTACTGACCATCCGCGCCAGAAAACCGCTCTCTTCCGGCGCAACGGCCTCCGGTTTGGCGGCGATCAGCTGCTGATAGAGCGGATGGCGATCCGGGCCGTTAACTTCAATCTTGCTGAACATCGGAAAGGTTACGCCGTAGGTGGTGCTGCAAAAAGTTTTGATCTCTTCGTCGCTGCCCGGCTCCTGGCCGAGAAAGGCGTTGCAGGGGAAGCCGAGAACGGAGAATCCCTGCGGATGCCAGGCTTTATGAATATTTTCCAGCTGCTCATATTGTGGGGTCAGGCCGCATTTTGATGCCACATTCACCACCAGCAATACTTCGCCCTGCCACCGGGCCAGCGTCGTGCGTTCACCATCTAGCGTAACCAGTTCTGTATCAAAAATAGTCATGGGCTTATCCTGTTGTCATGGAAAGAAACCCCCGTTATCAGGGGCGATTTTTCAATAATAGCCAGATAAAGACCGGCGCGCCCAGCGTGGCCGTCACCACACCTATGGGCAATTCTGCCGAGGAGATCGCCAGTCTGGCAATAATGTCAGCAGCCAGCAGCACGGCTCCGCCAGAAAGGGCGCAGGCGGGCAGCAGAGTGCGGTGATCGTGCAGGCCGTTGAGCCTGAGGATATGGGGCACTACCAGTCCGACAAAGCCGATAGCGCCCGCAAGCGCCACGCTCACGCCCGTCAGCCAGCCGATGGCGACCACCAGCAGGTTGCGCCACAGCAGCAGCGGCAGCCCCAGCTGGCGGGCGGAAACTTCGCCCAGCGCAATCAGATTAAGAACCCGCCAGCGGGAGCAGAGCCAGACCAGAAGAGGCACCAGCGCCAGCATCAGCCAGCCATAGCGCCAGTCCACGCCGCTGAAGCCGCCCATCATCCAGTACATTAGCTGACGCAGGTCAAGGTTGCTGCTGAAGTAGACGGCCCAGGTCATCAACGCGCTGCAAATGATCCCCAGGGCTACCCCCGCCAGCAGAAGCCGGCTGTTCGAAAGCGCGCGGCGTGAGAAGCGCAGCAGAATAAGCGTGACGGTCAGCGCGCCCGCGACGGCAAACAGGCTGAGCTGCCAGATTGCGTCCGTGGCGGAAAAGACGCCCAGCACCAGCCCGACGCCCGCGCCGTTCGAAACGCCAAGCAGACCAGGTTCCGCCAGCGGGTTTTCAAACAGCGCCTGCATAACTGCTCCGGCGACGGCCAGCGAGGCGCCCACCAGCAGTACGGCCAGCGTGCGCGGCAGGCGCAGCTGCCCGACAAAGAGCTCGCCCTGCGGAGTAAACCAGTCAGCAGGCGACAACCAGCGCTCCCCGGCGCACAGGCTGAGCAGAAACATCAGGAGTGTGAACAGCAGCAGGCCACCCAGCCAGCGCTGCTGGTGACGCGCCGCGCGTTCTTTCAGGGATGATAGTACAGTCATTTATCTCAGTATCAGTACGCAACCGCTACGATCTGTAACGCGGCAGCAGATCCCTCTTATTGCCAGCAGGTAAATATGAAAAAGGCCGCTTATGCGGCCTTTTTTACTGGCAGAAATCAGTCTTCTTTTGGTGAGGCGTTCTCAACCCGGCTTTTCAACTTTTGCCCCGGGCGGAAAGTCACCACCCGGCGCGCCGTAATAGGAATGTCTTCACCGGTTTTGGGATTACGACCCGGACGTTGGTTTTTGTCGCGAAGGTCGAAGTTGCCAAAACCTGACAGCTTGACCTGTTCACCATTTTCCAAAGCGCGGCGTACCTCTTCGAAAAACAGCTCAACCAGCTCTTTGGCATCCCGTTTGCTCAGACCCAGCTTCTCAAACAGGTATTCAGACATTTCAGCTTTTGTAAGCGCCATAGGTTCAATCCCTCAAGGTTGCCTGGAATCGCTCTTTTAACGCTGCAACACATTTGGCGACGGTTGCAGCAATCTCCTCTTCTTCGAGTGTCCGGCTGGTATCTTGCAAAATCAGGCTGATAGCGAGGCTCTTAAAACCTTCATTTACGCCCTTACCACGGTACACATCAAACAAGTTTACGCCAACTATCTGATTTACGCCAACTTTCTTACACTCCGCGATGATATCTGCTGCCGGGACATTTTCAGCCACCACAACGGCGATATCGCGGCGGTTTGCCGGGAAGCGCGAAATCTCGCTCGCATCAGGCAGGACGCGGTCTGCCACCTTATCCCACTCCAGTTCGAAGACCAGGGTACGGCCGTTAAGATCCAGTTTCCGTTCAAGTTCCGGATGCACCACACCGATAAAACCAATCCGTTCACCGCGCAAATAAACGGCGGCGCTCTGACCTGGGTGCAGCGCCGGATTCGCCTCAGCACGGAACTCAATATCATCCAGTTTGCCGGTTAAATCCAGGACGGATTCTAAATCACCTTTCAAATCATAGAAGTCAACTGCCTGACGCGCCAGATCCCAGTGCTCTTCATAGCGGGTACCGCTAATTACGCCCGCCAGCATAACGTCCTGGCGAATGCCCAGGTTTGCTTGCGTATCAGGCACAAAGCGCAGCCCGCTTTCGAACAGACGTACGCGGCTTTGCTGACGATTCTGATTGTAAACCACCGCTGAAAGCAGGCCGCTCCACAGCGAAAGGCGCATAGCGGACATCTCTACCGAGATTGGGCTTGGCAGCAGCAGATTCTCTTCACCAGGGTGCAGCAGCGCCTGAACTTTCGGATCGACAAAGCTGTAGGTGATGGCTTCCTGATAGCCTTTGTCCACCAGCATCGCTTTTGCGCGCTTGAGTGACAGGCTGGCCTCACGGTGACGGGTCATTACCAGACCGGCCTGAACGGGAACGTCTGGAATGTTGTTATAGCCGTAAATGCGCGCGACTTCTTCCACCAGATCTTCTTCGATGGCGATGTCGAAGCGCCAGCTCGGCGCGACCGCTTTCCACGCACCCTCGGTAGCAGTGACTTCGCAGCCCAGGCGGCTCAGAATATCGGTGACATCCCCATCGGCGATAACATGACCAATCAGGCGATCCAGCTTTTCACGACGCAGCGTAATGGTGGCGCGTTGTGGCAATGAAGCTTCGCTGGTGACATCAATGACCGGGCCAGCTTCGCCGCCGCAGATATCAAGAAGCAGGCGGGTAGCGCGCTCTATCGCTTTAAACTGTAGCGCCGGATCGACACCACGCTCATAACGGTGGGAGGCATCGGTGTGCAGCCCCAGCCGGCGTGCGCGGCCGGTAATCGACAGCGGGCTGAAGAACGCACATTCAAAGAGGACGCTGGTCGTCTCTTCATTAACGCCTGAGTGCTCGCCGCCAAAAATCCCGCCCATGGCCAGCGCTTTATGGTGATCGGCAATCACTAACGTATCAGCATTAAGCTTCGCTTCTGTGCCGTCAAGCAGCGTCAGGGTTTCGCCCTCTTCCGCCATGCGCACAACGATCCCGCCGTCAATACGGTCGAGATCGAAGGCATGCATCGGCTGACCCAGCTCAAGCAGCACAAAGTTGGTGATATCAACAACCGGATCGATGGAGCGGATACCGCAGCGACGCAGCTTTTCACGCATCCACAGAGGCGTATTCGCCTTCACGTTAATATTCCTGACCACACGGCCCAGATAGCGCGGGCAGGCATCTGGCGCATCCACGCGGATTGGGAACGTCTCCTGAATGGAGGCCGCAACAGGCGTAATCTCCGGTTCGGTCAGAGGAAGCTTATTCAGCACGGCCACATCACGCGCGACGCCCAGGATGCTCAGGCAGTCAGCGCGGTTCGGGGTAACGCTGATTTCGATGGTGCTGTCGTCAAGCTTGAGGAATTCCCGGATATCGGTACCCACTGGCGCCTCCAGCGGCAGCTCGATGATGCCGTTATGGTCGTCAGAAATACCCAGTTCGGAGAAGGAGCAAAGCATCCCTTCAGAAGGCTCGCCGCGCAGCTTGGCCGCCTTAATTTTAAAGTCGCCCGGCAGTACCGCACCGATGGTGGCGACGGCCACTTTCAGGCCCTGACGACAGTTTGGCGCACCGCACACAATATCAAGCAGGCGATCGCCGCCAACGTTGATTTTGGTCACGCGCAGTTTATCCGCGTTCGGGTGCTGGCCGCATTCAACCACTTCACCCACCACCACGCCATGGAAAGCGCCGGCAACGGCTTCCACGCCGTCCACTTCAAGGCCGGCCATGGTAATCTGTTCTGAGAGTGCTGCGCTGTCGATGGCCGGGTTAACCCACTCACGCAACCAGAGTTCGCTGAATTTCATCGGAAGACCCGCCTTTATTTAAACTGTTTGAGGAAACGTAAATCATTTTCGAAGAAGGCGCGCAGATCGGTCACGCCATAGCGCAGCATGGTCAGACGCTCCATCCCCATACCAAAGGCGAAGCCTGAATAGACCTCAGGGTCGATGCCCACATTACGCAGCACGTTCGGATGCACCATGCCGCAGCCCAGCACTTCCAGCCATTTGCCATTTTTACCCATCACGTCCACTTCAGCGGAAGGTTCGGTAAACGGGAAGTAAGAGGGACGGAAACGTACCTGTAAATCTTCCTCAAAAAAGTTGCGCAGGAAATCGTGCAGCGTCCCTTTCAGATTGGTAAAGCTGATGTTCTTATCTACGATCAAGCCTTCCATCTGGTGGAACATCGGCGTGTGGGTCTGATCGTAGTCATTACGGTAGACGCGGCCAGGAGCGATGATGCGGATCGGCGGCTGCTGGTTTTTCATCGTGCGGATCTGCACGCCGGAAGTCTGGGTACGCAGCAGACGCGTGGCGTCGAACCAGAAGGTGTCGTGGTCGGCGCGCGCCGGGTGATGACCCGGGATATTCAGCGCATCGAAATTGTGATAGTCATCCTCAATTTCCGGGCCGGTTACCACGGCAAAGCCCAGCTCGCCAAAGAACGTCTCAATGCGGTCGATGGTGCGGGTCACCGGATGCAGTCCGCCATTTTCGATGCGGCGTCCCGGCAGCGAAACGTCAATGGTCTCTTCTGCAAGGCGTGCGTTCAGTGCGGCGGACTCCAGCGTGTTCTTACGGGCATTCAGCGCCTCCTGAACCTGCTGTTTCGCTTCATTAATCACCGCACCGGCTGCCGGACGCTCTTCCGCAGGCAGCTCGCGCAGCGTGGTCATCTGCAGCGTCAGATGCCCTTTTTTCCCGAGATATTCAACGCGTACCGTGTCTAACGCGGCAACATCGTGGGCATCCGCAATGGCCGCTTGCGCGTTTGCCACCAGTTCTGCTAGATGTGACATGCTTTCCTCTTCTTCCAGCCGCCGTGGCCGGTCTGTTTTTTTATGGGGACGACGGGTCGTCCGATATCAGCGACGCCAGAAACAAAAAAGCCTCCACGAGGGAGGCTTTCGGCGCGAATTTTCGTTTCTTTTCTTTGCGCAGAAGCCCCCGATGCTCAGGTGCTAAAGTAAAAAAAGAAACGAAAATTGGCGTTCATGCTTGTGTACCTTGTTACCCTGCCCGATTCTGCAACGTGCCCGCTATTGAAAAGCGCAGCGGCAGAAATGTCAAACTTTTGCGAAGGTTACATAAAATAAAAGAGGGAGACAAGCTCCCTCTTCCATCTGACTTACGCCAGAGCTGATTTCGCTTTTTCTACCAGTGCAGTAAATGCCACTTTGTCGAATACGGCGATGTCAGCCAGAATCTTACGGTCGATCTCAATAGATGCCTTTTTCAGGCCATTGATGAAACGGCTGTAAGAAATACCGTTAGTGCGTGCCGCTGCGTTGATACGCGCGATCCACAGCTGACGGAACTGACGCTTACGCTGACGACGGTCACGGTAAGCATACTGACCAGCTTTGATAACAGCCTGGAAGGCAACGCGGTAAACACGTGAACGTGCACCGTAATAGCCTTTAGCTTGTTTTAAGATTTTTTTGTGACGTGCGCGAGCAACTACACCACGTTTTACACGAGCCATTTAGCTCTCCTGTTAATATTCTGTTTTACCTTCCCCCTTCCATCGTGCCACGCCATTGGCGGCCATCCGGAAGCGGTTGGGTACTAAAAAGGGTTTACTTAAGCGTACGGCAGGCAGGCAATAACCAGACCCAGATCGCCTTTAGATACCATGCCTTTAGGGCGCAGGTGACGTTTACGCTTGGTAGACTTTTTGGTCAGAATATGACGCAGGTTAGCGTGCTTACGCTTGAAGCCGCCAGAGGCGGTCTTCTTGAAGCGCTTGGCGGCGCCACGTACAGTTTTAATCTTTGGCATTTAAAAAATCCACTTCGCATTGTTAATAAAATGAACCAGACAGGCGAATAAAAACCGCCCAGCGCGAAGCCGCGGCGGCGTTTATTACTTTTAAGCCTACTGTTTCTTCTTCGGAGCGAGCACCATGATCATCTGACGACCTTCGATCTTCGAAGGGAAGGATTCGACAATCGCCAGATCCATGTCTTCACACAGATCTTTACGGACGCGGTTAAGCACTTCCATACCGATCTGCTGGTGCGCCATTTCACGACCGCGGAAACGGAGCGTGATTTTGGCTTTATCGCCCTCTTCGAGAAAGCGAATCAGGTTGCGTAGTTTTACCTGATAGTCGCCATCATCGGTTCCAGGACGGAATTTAATTTCCTTAACCTGGATAACTTTTTGCTTCTTCTTCTGTTCTTTAGAAGATTTGCTTTTTTCGTAAAGGAATTTGCCGTAATCCATGATACGACAAACGGGCGGCTCGGCGTTAGGGCTGATTTCAACTAAATCAACGCCCGCCTCTTCAGCTTTTTCTAAAGCCTCATTCAGACTGACAATACCAATCTGCTCGCCATCGACGCCAGTCAGACGTACCTCTGTGGCGCGGATTTCTCTGTTAATGCGATTAGGACGCGCCGGTTGAACTCGTTTTCCGCCTTTAATACTTTATTCCTCCAGTTGATGAAGATTGCGACTGCGTATCTCTTGCTGCAGCTTCGCGATCACGTCATTTACATCCATGCTTCCCAGGTCTTTACCACGGCGGGTGCGAACGGCAACTTTGCCTGCTTCCACCTCTTTATCACCACAGACCAACATATACGGGACACGACGTAAAGTGTGCTCGCGGATTTTAAAGCCAATCTTCTCGTTTCTCAAGTCCGCTTTTACCCGAATGCCCGCATTCTGAAGTTTTTGGGTCAATTCTGCAACATATTCGGACTGGCCATCGGTGATATTCATCACCACTACTTGTACAGGAGCGAGCCAGGTTGGGAAGAAACCGGCATACTCTTCGGTAAGAATACCGATAAAGCGCTCCACAGAACCCAGGATTGCACGGTGGATCATCACCGGCACCTGACGCTCATTGTTTTCGCCGACGTAAGAGGCGCTGAGGCGACCCGGCAGCGAGAAGTCCAGCTGAACGGTGCCGCACTGCCAGGCGCGGTCAAGACAGTCGTGCAGGGTAAACTCAATTTTCGGGCCGTAAAAGGCGCCTTCGCCCGGCTGGTATTCGAACGGAATGTTGTTCTCTTCCAGCGCGGCGGCCAGGTCAGCCTCGGCACGGTCCCACTGCTCGTCGGTGCCAATACGCTTAACCGGACGGGTAGAGAGTTTTACCGCAATTTTTTCAAAACCGAAAGTGCCGTACATATCGTAAACCATACGAATGCAGCTGTTCACCTCGGCGCGCACCTGCTCTTCCGTACAGAAGATGTGAGCATCATCCTGCGTGAAGCCGCGAACGCGCATCAGGCCATGCAGCGCACCGGAAGGTTCATTACGGTGGCAGCTACCAAACTCGGCCATACGCAGCGGCAGGTCGCGGTATGATTTTAGACCCTGATTGAAAATCTGCACGTGTCCCGGGCAATTCATTGGCTTGATGCAATACTCACGGTTCTCCGAAGAGGTGGTGAACATCGCTTCTTTGTAGTTTTCCCAGTGTCCGGTTTTTTCCCAGAGAACGCGGTCCATCATCAGCGGACCCTTCACTTCCTGGTAGTCATATTCGGTCAGCTTGCTGCGCACAAAAACTTCCAGCTCGCGGAAGATCGTCCAGCCATCATTGTGCCAGAAGACCATACCCGGCGCTTCTTCCTGCATATGGTAGAGGTCAAGCTGCTTACCAATTTTACGGTGGTCGCGCTTGCCCGCTTCTTCCAGACGCTGCAGGTAAGCCGCCAGCTGCTTTTTATCAGCCCAGGCAGTACCGTAGATGCGCTGAAGCATCTTATTGTTGCTGTCGCCGCGCCAGTAAGCGCCGGAAATTTTCTGAAGTTTGAAATGGTGACAGAAGCGCATGTTCGGCACGTGAGGCCCACGGCACATGTCCACATATTCTTCGTGATGATAAAGGCCAGGCTGGTCGTCATGGCTGATATTTTCATCAAGAATCGTCATCTTATAGGTTTCGCCACGGGCGGCAAACGCGTCACGCGCTTCCTGCCAGCTCACCTTTTTCTTGATGACGTCATAATTCGTTTCGGCCAGCTGGTGCATACGCTTTTCCAGCAGCTCAATATCTTCCTGAGTCAGGGTACGGTCAATGTCGACATCGTAGTAGAAGCCGTTGTCGATAACCGGGCCTATGGCCATTTTGGTGTCAGGCCACAGCTGCTTGATAGCATGACCGAGCAGGTGTGCGCACGAGTGGCGGATAATTTCCAGACCTGCTTCGTCTTTCGCGGTGATGATAGCGACATTCGCATCGTCGGTAATCGGATCGGCGGCATCCACCAGCTCACCATTTACGCGACCGGCGATACAGGCTTTCGCCAGGCCAGGACCGATATCCTGAGCAATGTCCATCACGCTGACGGCGTGGTCGAAAATACGCTGACTTCCATCAGGAAGAGTAATTACGGGCATTTAACATCCTTAATTGCAGTGGTAACCCATACGCAAGGCTACATACAAAAGTCATTTTTCACTTTATACAACAAGCTGTTAGCACTTGAAACCGACTCACATTTGCCAGTTTGGTACACAGCCTGGTATACCTGAACAAAAGTTTGCCTCTGGCAAAAAACTCTTGAGAAGCGAACATCTTACACGCCATGGAGAGAAATTGCACGACGCGACCACCTGGCACATTGAATCAGTAAACCGACTGACATCATCAACTTAAGAATGGGAGCTTATGAAAGCTGCTTTAAGGGAAATCAGAACGCTTTGCGTTAATCGCGGAAGAAAAGTGCGGTCGGGCTGCGGGCTTAGTAGCAAAGTAGCCCGCACAAGAATATTGCGATGGGCCGGCGATAAACCAGCCCACGGCGGACTACATTGCGTAGGAGAGCATGACGGAGGTTTTAGTGTCCGTTTTATCCGGCGCAGAGGCAGGCGGATTCTGGTTCCAGGTGACGTTATAGGCCAGCTTCAGCGAGAAGTGAGCGTTAATGGCTACCTGTAAACCCGTTTCGGAGTTGACGGTAGTGTCATCGCTGCCCAGAACGGAAACGCCCTGCACAAACCTTGTCGTATCCGTCAGCTGCCACTGATAGCTTACTGCACCGTAGGCCAGCGCCTGGGTGTCATCGCCGCCGTCGTGATAGTCATCGTAACGTACGCCAGGACCCGCTTCCAGACGCAGCGAGTGGATGGGGCCGTTCAGCAGCTGGCGACCGTAGCCGGCTACGAAAATGGAGCGACCATCGTAACCGTTAAAACGATCGCTCAGCCAGCTTGCCTGGCCAAAGAGATAGTCATAATTATTGACGTTGAAACGTGAACGCCCACCGATCTGATAGGTTTCCGCTGAACGCTCATCATTCGATGAGGTATTGGTCGCATTTCCCCAAAGACTCCAGGCCATTCTTTCCTGATACCAGGTCATATTGGTATTCGCCGACAGCGAAGAGCTGGTGGTATTGCCAGTCTGAGCAAGATAACCCGCCGACGCGTTACCTTCGAAATCTTTCTTTGCCGTGGACGGATCATCCATGACCGTAAACACGTTGTTATCAGCCACTGCCTGCTGGCAGAGCGCGCCACCGGCGAGCAAAAGAACTACAGAGAGCTTGTTAAGCGCTTTCATTAAATGTGATCCATACGACAATGTGAAAAAAAGGGAGTCTGAAGAGTTTTGAAGGGCGATCAATGCAATTTACGCCTGAAATCGTAACATTTTATTAAATCGCGCTTTTTTCCGCTGGCGAAGTGGGAAAGTCACTCAAATGGGAGCATTCCCATTACCGGCGCGGATTATAGAGGGTATTGGCTCGTTTTACAGCAGGGTGTAAATAAGATTTTTCTTCAAGATGTATCTGGTTGATTGAAAAATGTTTCTTAATAAAGCAGCCTGCTCTAAGTAGGTATGCGCTTCTGCACTCCATTCGCTACTCAATCAAACGCCTCCCTCAATGAAGACGTTTTCACTGTATCTTTATGCGCTGCGTTTCACTCTGAAGGCGCCTGCGCACCCAATATGCCCTGACCTAACGGCACCTGGGTAAACTGGGTGACGATCTCTTTCCAGGTCTGATTCGGGTCCAGCGAGGTAAACTGCTGCGGATAAATAAACTTCGCCAGATACTCCAGCCCGACAATGTTGTAAGGATGGTTATAGAAGTGGTGATAAATACCGTAGAAATGGCCGTTGCTGACGGCGGAAACCTGCGCAAAGCCGGGACGCTGCTTCATGTTGTTAAACGCAGCGTTGACCTGAGCCTGAGTGACGTTATAGCCAAAAGGCACGGCGGCGTTCGTGTTGGTTGCCCACTGCGCGCCGGAAATAATGTAAGTATCCGGCTTCATGGCGATAACTTTCTCCAGCGAAACATCACCTGTGGCGCCGGGCAGGAGTTCTGAACCGATGTTCTTCGCACCAACCGCTTCCACCATCGCGCCCCAGCCTACGTGCGCATGGGTGAAACAGCAGGACTCGAGTCCGCCCAGCCCCGCCTTCGCTTCTACAAACACTAGCGGTTGCGGCTTGATGCTGCGGGTTTTATCAATAATGGCCTGATAGTGGCGCAGGTAGAAATCGGTATAGGCTTTTGCTTCTGCTTCACGATTCAGCGCCACACCCAGCGTGGTAATACTGGCGGGCGTATCGGTGACTGGCTTTTCAAAAGTATCAATAAACAGTACCGGCACGTCCAGCTGCTTCATTTTGTCCAGTACGCCGGTCTGTACGAGTGAAGGCCTGGAGCGAAGCTGCGCAATCATCAGGTCAGGATGTTGCGCCACTACGCTTTCAAGATTCACCTCACCTTTGTCGCTGTAGCCCATATCGATAATTTTACCGGACTCAGGCCACTTTTTGTTCATCAGCGACCAGGTAGCGCTGTCGCTTTTTTTCAGCAAATTATTCCAGGCAACCAGACGATGGAACGGATTATCGCGATCCAGCAAAGCCAGAGCGAGAATGTCACGTCCGTCCTGGAGCACGATACGCTGAGGCTCTTTTTTAAGGGTAATTTGCTGGCCTTCAAGGTCGGTCAGCGTGACGGGATAAGTGGTTGCCAAAGCGGAAGAGGAGATCGCCAGCAGCGTGGTCAGAGAGGCGTATTTCAGAACAGGTAGCACGTCAGGCTCCAGAGCATAAAAAAGGTCGCAAGATAGTAATGATAATTAATCTCATTATCAACCTGTCATTTCCTTCTTCCCTGCCCTCGCCGCGGATGGACTATGCTTATAACCCGCAGTTAATTGAAGAGTTTGTTCGGGTAGCGCTCCTTAGTGAAATGGCCAGATTGCTCTCAGCCCCCATTAGCATCAGCTCTTTAAACAGCCCCATCATTCTTTAATGTTTTCAGATTTAACGAGGTGAAATATGGGTACATCAGATGTTGTGCAATACGTAGTGACTTTCCGCTATCAGGAAGAGGGACTGACCGATATTCTTGAACTTAACAGTGCCCTGGTTAACGGAGGTTTTACCACCGCGCTTAGCGATAAAGAGGGTCATCCTCATGAGCTGGGCACCAACAGTTTTGGCATGGTCAGCGCGCTGGACGAAGAGAGCGTCCGTCAGCAGGCTGAAGGCCTGGCAGAAATGGCGCTGGGGCAGAAGCCTGAGGTGGATATACAGACCTGGGAAGCGTTCCAGCAGGAGAGTAAAAGCTAATATTTTGTAAAAGATCGCCTCTGCCGTGCGCAACCGCTGGTTTTGGTTATTATTTAAGCGTTACTATCAGCATCTCTGCAATGTACAGCGAAAAGAGGAAAACCCGATGTGGTCAGCCATTAGTCGTCTGTTAAGCGAGTACTCAGGCAGCGCAGAAATCAGCGAGCGTACGGAACTTCCGGGCGGCGACGTCCACCCCGCCTGGCGTATCCGCTACGGAGAACGGGAGGTTTTTGTGAAGTGTAACAGCCGCGAAATGCTGGATCTCTTCACCTGGGAGGCTGACCAGCTGCAGATGCTGGCCCGGACAAAGACAGTAAGGGTGCCTGAAGTTTACGGCGTTGGCAGCGATCGGGATGTCAGCTTTCTTCTGCTCGAATATATCCCCCTGCGCCCGCTTGATGAGCAGAGCGCCTGGCAGCTGGGAGAACAGCTTGCACAGCTGCATCAGTGGAGCGAGCAGGCGCAGTTTGGACTTGATTACGATAACAATATCACCACCTCTCCCCAGCCCAACAGCTGGCTGCGACGCTGGTCCGTCTTTTTTGCCGAGCAGCGTATTGGCTGGCAGCTTCAGCTGGCAGCGGAAAAAGGCATTCAGTATGGCAATATCGAGCTGATCGTTCAGTGCGCCCAGCGCGTTCTGAGCACCCACCAGCCCCAGCCTTCCCTGCTACATGGCGATCTCTGGCCCGCCAACTGCGGCGGCAGCGACAGTGGTCCATGGATTTTCGATCCGGCCTGCTACTGGGGCGACCGGGAATGCGATCTGGCGATGCTTGCCTGGTACCCCACGCTGCCCCGTCAAATTCTTGAAGGCTATCAGTCGGTCTGGCCTCTTCCCCACGACTTCCGGCAGCGTCAGTCCGTTTATCAGCTCTACTACCTGCTCAACCGGGCGAACGTATTTGGCGGTCACTGGCTGGGCGAGGCGCAACAGGCGGTGGGCGCGCTGCTTGATGAAGATGAGCTGGGAAAACAGCACGCCCGCCCGGCCTGAGGCGGGCGCGCGCCGCCGCTTATCAGTAGATAAAGCCGAGCAGTTTAAGGATGAAATAGCCGCCCGCAGCGATAAGGATCGGCAGCACATAGAGGGGGAATATCTGCAAAAAAATGGTGTGGCGCGGCACGACCAGTTTCTCTTCCAGCTGCTGACGGCTGCGGCCTTCAGCGCCTCTGGCATTCTCCAGAATAAGCTGATCCTCAATCCCTTCTTTCAGATGCCTCGACTGACGCCACATTCTGGCTCCCGAGGCCTGAAGCGCCAGTCCAACGAAAATCAGTAAGTAGATCAACCAGAAGCTGAGATTACTGGCATGATTGAAGTCCGGCACCGGGGAGCGGCTCCAGAAACCATTAAGAAAGGGAGTATTGAAGCGGATCATATCGATCATAACGTGTGAAAAATCCTGCATTACAGCGTTGATCCCTTCCCGCTGCTCCCGGCTTTTTTCCAGAAAAAGCATCAGTGAAATCAGCGTGGAAATCAGTGCCGGAATAAAAATAATCCAGCCAGCGATGCGCTTCACTATCGCAACTCTGCCAGCCTGTTGATATGTCATGCTTTCTCCTGTCCTTTTGATGTAAGGCTCTAAGTTTACCCTCAGCCGGTAAAATGTGCCTGAAAAAAGTGATGCTGTTATGCATCGGCTACATCAGGCTCCCTTCTGCCCGCGCAGGAAGCGAGCCTTCCAGGCAGAGAGAGCGAGTCCACGGATGTTGCCTGCCGGCACTTCATGCTAAGGTGTTCACAAACTGTTTAACGGAGCCGTAAAATGTCCTATTCCCGCCCTGTGCTTGCTGCGATTTTTGATATGGATGGCCTGCTGATTGATTCAGAGCCGCTGTGGGATCGCGCTGAGATGGACATTTTTTCCACGCTGGAGGTGGATCTTTCCCGCCGTGGCGAACTGCCGGACACGCTGGGACTGCGCATCGATCAGGTCGTGCGGATGTGGTATGAAACCCTGCCCTGGAACGGCCCCAGTCAGCAGGAAGTTACCCAGCGCATCATTACCCGGGCGCTGAATCTGGTGCAGGAAACCCGCCCGCTGCTGCCCGGCGTGGAGTCAGCGCTAAAACTCTGCAAGGCGGAAGGCTTAAAAATCGGGCTGGCCTCTGCTTCTCCGCTGCATATGCTGGAGCACGTGCTGGAGATGTTTAACCTGCGTGACTATTTTGATGCCGTCGTTTCTGCCGAATCACTGCCCTACAGCAAGCCGCATCCGCAGGTTTATCTTGACGCGGCGGCACAGCTGGGCGTCGATCCGCTTAACTGCGTCACGCTGGAGGATTCCGTTAACGGCATGATTGCCACCAAAGCTGCCCGCATGCGCTCTGTGGTTATTCCCGCGCCTGATTTTGCAGATGATGCACGCTGGGCGCTGGCCGATGTCAAACTCTCCTCTCTTGAGGCGCTGAGCACGGCGCATCTGCATGGAAAATAAGTAATGGGCCGGCCGGCCGCAGAAATCGCTGCCGGCGAGGGCCGGAATGAATCAGCAGCGCAGTGCCCTAGTGGTTTGCTGACTGTTAAAAAGGAAACTGGCGGGGTTAAAGCGCACTTTTTATCAGTTTGTTAAAATATTTATCTTTGGTTACAGCGTCACATATTTATTCTACTGTATATATCCCCTATACTGGATGGATTGACAGCAATGCAGCCAGGTATTTCCCATGACGGCCGAGGGCCATCTTCTTTTCGCCATCGCCAGCGCTATTTTTGCCAAACGGGCGGAACTGACTCCCGAACTGGCTAACGGCGACTGGTGGCACGTTGTTCCGGCGACGCTGCTGACCTGCCTGCTGCCCGATATCGATCATCCCAAATCGTTTCTCGGTCAGCGGTTCCGCTGGCTCTCGCAGCCCATCGCCCGCGCTTTTGGACATCGTGGATTTACCCACAGCCTGCTGGCGGTGCTGGGTGGCATTGCGCTGTTTCAGCTCAAGGTCCCTCAGGGCGCGTTTATCCCCGCCGATGCCTTACAGGGTATGGTGCTGGGCTACCTCAGCCATATCGTGGCCGATATGCTCACGCCTGCGGGCGTGCCGCTGCTCTGGCCCTGCCGCTGGCGGTTCCGCTTCCCTATACTCAGAAGCCAGAATGGGAATCAGCTTGAGCGCACTCTGTGCCTGATGCTGATCGGCTGCGCCCTGTGGTTTCAGCCTGAAATGACGCCTTTTGGCGCCTCAGGCTGGCCCGCAGATATGGTGAGCTGGGTTCAAAATGGGCTTGATCGCCTGATTCCCGCTCAGTCCGCTCATTAAGCCAGCGAAAAACAGCATTTAGTTATAACCCATTCCATTTGAGTATATAGCCGCGCAGAAATGAACTGCTACCATGCTGGCACTGCGCGCATCTGCTGCGCGATAAAACTAGATGAAGCGATACGGCGAAGGCAAAATCGCTGTTCTGACTGGAGACATGGGGATGAATCTTCCACTACTTGCTAACCTCGCCGCCTTTGTGGCGCTGTTAGTTATTCTCGCGAAAAGCGGCAGCACAAACTGGAGCCTGTCCAAAAAAGTTCTGGCAGGCCTGGTCATCGGCGTGCTGTTTGGCCTCGTGCTGCATACTATTTATGGTTCTGACAGCCCTGTACTGAAAGAGTCGATAAGCTGGTTCAATATTGTCGGTAATGGCTACGTGCAGCTGTTGCAGATGATTGTCATGCCGCTGGTCTTTGTCTCGATCCTGAGTGCCGTGGGCCGTCTGCATAACGCGTCGGCGCTGGGCAAAATCAGCGTGATGACAATTGGCGTGCTGCTGTTCACCACCGCAATCTCCGCCCTGGTCGGCGTCTTTGTGACCTGGCTGTTCGGCCTCAATGCCAACGGTCTGGTACAGGGCGCGCAGGAAACGGCGCGACTGGCTGCGTTGCAGACCAATTATGCCGGTAAGGTTGCCGACCTCTCCACGCCGCAGCTGCTGCTCTCGTTTATTCCGAAAAACCCGTTTGCGGAACTGGCAGGCGCCAGCCCGACGTCGATTATCAGCGTGGTCATCTTTGCGGCCTTCCTGGGCGTGGCGGCGCTGCATCTGCTGCGTGATGACAAGCCGAAAGGTGAACGCGTGCTGGCGGCGATCGACATTTTGCAGTCGTGGGTGATGAAGCTGGTACGTCTGATCATGAAGCTGACGCCGTTCGGCGTGATGGCGCTGATGACCAAAGTCGTGGCCAGCTCCAACGTGGCTGACATCGTTAAGCTGGGCGGTTTTGTGGTCGCCTCCTACCTGGGTCTGGCGATGATGTTTGCCGTACATGCCCTGCTGCTGTCGGTTAACGGCGTCAATCCGAAGCGCTTTTTCCGCAAAGTCTGGCCGGTGATCACCTTCGCCTTTACCAGCCGCTCAAGCGCCGCCACCATTCCGCTTAACGTGGAAGCACAGACGCGCCGGCTGGGCGTGCCAGAGTCTATCGCCAGCTTCTCCGCCTCGTTTGGCGCGACTATCGGCCAGAACGGCTGTGCGGGGCTCTATCCGGCAATGCTGGCGGTGATGGTTGCTCCTACTGTCGGCATCAACCCGTTCGATCCGCTCTGGATCGCCACTCTGGTGGGAATTGTCACCCTCAGTTCTGCCGGCGTGGCTGGCGTGGGCGGCGGGGCGACCTTCGCGGCGCTGATTGTGCTGCCTACTATGGGCCTGCCGGTCACGCTGGTGGCGCTGCTGATCTCCATCGAGCCGCTGATCGACATGGGCCGTACGGCGCTGAACGTGAACGGCTCAATGACGGCCGGTACGCTGACCAGCCAGTGGCTGAAGCAGACCGATAAAACGTTGCTGAACGCTGAGGCTGAAAACGACGTTGAGCTTGCTCACCGCTAACCGTACTTCAGGGGCCGGCATCTGCCGGCCCTTTTTTTACCCCTTACGTCGTAAATCCTCTTAATTTTTCCCTCATCCTGCATTTAACCCTGCGCTTTCCAGGCGTACTGGCCTGACTGTTCTATAGTTATTGCAATCTTAGAACGACTATCAGGAGCAAGTGAAGATGTCGAAAGAAACTGACAATAAGGAACTGAGCCATAACGCCCCCTCCACCGGACCGGAATCGGCCAAGCCCGGACTCGATTCGCTCGCCCCGGCAGATGGCTCACACAAACCTTCCTCTGAACCCACGCCGCCCGGAAAAGAGCCTACCGCACCCGGCAGCCTGAAAGCCCCGCAAACGCATAACGCCAAACTTGATGCGCTCGACACTTTCCGCAAGGGCGGCGAGAATTTCCCACTGACGACCAATCAGGGAACACGCATCGCCGATGACCAGAACTCACTGAAAGCCGGCACCCGTGGCCCGACGCTGCTGGAAGATTTTATCCTGCGTGAGAAAATCACCCACTTCGACCACGAGCGTATTCCGGAACGCATTGTGCACGCCCGCGGCTCGGCAGCCCATGGCTATTTCCAGCCCTATCGCGATATGAGCCACCTCACCAAAGCGGATTTTCTGCGCAGCCCCGAGCAGCAGACGCCGGTTTTTGTGCGCTTCTCCACCGTCCAGGGCGGCGCGGGCTCGGCGGACACGGTTCGTGACATTCGCGGCTTCGCCACCAAGTTCTATACCGATGAAGGCGTGTTTGACCTTGTCGGAAACAATACGCCGGTCTTCTTTATTCAGGATGCCCACAAGTTCCCGGACTTCGTGCATGCCGTTAAGCCAGAGCCGCACAACGAAATCCCTCAGGGGCAGAGCGCCCACGACACCTTCTGGGATTACGTTTCGCTCCAGCCGGAAACGCTGCATAACGTTATCTGGGCCATGTCCGATCGCGGCATTCCGCGCAGCTATCGCACCATGGAAGGTTTCGGCATCCATACCTTCCGCTTTATCAATGCGGAAGGTAAAGCCACCTTCGTCCGCTTCCACTGGAAGCCGGTAGCAGGTAAAGCCTCCCTGCTTTGGGATGAGTCGCAAAAACTGACGGGACGCGATCCCGATTTTCACCGTCGCGACTTGTGGGAAGCGATCGAGGCGGGGGATTATCCGGAATATGAACTGGGCGTACAGCTGATCCCGGAAGAGGACGAATTCAAGTTCGATTTCGATCTGCTGGATGCCACCAAGCTCATTCCTGAGGAGCTGGTGCCGGTTGAGCTGATTGGTAAGATGGTACTGAACCGTAATCCGGATAACTTCTTTGCCGAAACCGAGCAGGTAGCCTTCCATCCGGGTCATATCGTGCCGGGAATGGATTTTACCAACGATCCGCTGTTACAGGGCCGTCTGTTCTCCT
This sequence comes from Pantoea sp. FN060301, assembly GCA_050410775.1. Lineage (GTDB taxonomy): Bacteria > Pseudomonadota > Gammaproteobacteria > Enterobacterales > Enterobacteriaceae > Erwinia. The sequence goes on along the minus strand of CP191229.1, from coordinate 1,787,052 downwards.
ATACCGATACGCAGATCAGCCGCCTTGGCGGGCCTAATTTCCATGAAATCCCGATTAACCGCCCGGTTTGCCCTTACCATAACTTCCAGCGTCAGGGCATGCACCGGATGGATATCGACACCAATCCGGCAAACTATGAGCCAAATTCCATCAATGACAACTGGCCTCGTGAGACGCCTCCTTCCCCGCATCGCGGCGGATTCGAGAGCTATCAGGAGCGTATTGAAGGGCATAAGGTGCGCGAGCGCAGCCCTTCATTCGGCGAATACTATTCCCAGCCGCGCCTGTTCTGGAACAGCCAGACGCCGGTGGAGCAACAGCACATCATTGACGCCTTCTCTTTTGAGCTGAGCAAGGTAGCCCGCGCCTATATTCGCGAGCGCGTGGTGGATCATCTGGTGCATATAGACGTATCGCTCGCTAACGGCGTGGCGGAAAACCTGGGCATCGCCCTGTCGGACGAGAAAATGCATACCGCGCCGCCGAAGGATGTAAACGGCCTGAAAAAGGATGCCAGCCTGAGCCTTTACGCGATCCCAAGCGGTTCCATCAAGGGACGCCAGGTCGCGCTGCTGCTCAGTGACGGGGTCGTGGCGGCCGATGTCCTCGCTATCCTGCAAGAGCTTAAGGCGCAGGGCGTGCACGCCAAGCTGCTGGCGAAGCATATGGGTCAGGTCCGCGCGGATGACGGCTCGGATCTGCCCATTGACGCCACCTTCAGCGGCCTGCCTTCCCTGACCTTCGATGCGGTCATCGTGCCGGACGGCAATATAGATGCCCTGCTGCTGAACGGCGACGCCTGCTACTTCCTGCTGGAAGCCTACAAGCATCTTAAGGTGATTGGCCTGAGTGGGGACGCGCGACGCTTTAAGCCGCAGTTCGGCCTTGGCGACAGCGATCGTGAAGAAGGCATCGTGGAAGACAGCAAGGCGGAAGGTGTGCTGATGAGCGAATTCCTTTCCGCCATGGGTGCGCACCGAATCTGGTCACGCAGCCAGAAGGCGCTGAGCGTTCCGGCCTAACCTTTCTTCCGGTTTAAGCCATTAAGGTGTGGCAGAGCAGGTTTATCTGCCACACCTTTCACCATAAAAAGCCATCACGATCACTTCATCGCAAATCGCATCAAACTTCCTGCCCGATGCTGTCACCGTTCTCACTCACTTGCTATCACCATACTATGCGCATAGCGTATCGCCCTTCCTTCTTAAGAGGCAAAACGCGACGTGATAAACGCCGCGCCTTTATCAATCCCACAGCGCAGGGCGTCACAAAGGCAGCAGCCGTTACAATGGCAGTAAAGAATTGAAGACGATTACTCAGGGACGTTAATAAAGGAATTACTCTTTCGGGCAAACGGAAAAGTGATTATCAGCCGTTTGGGGATATCAGGACGAACGTCACAAAAGAATATGAACAGGAAAAAACCCGCCAGCGCATGCGCTGGCGGGTTCTGATAATAGCGTCGTTTTAGCCGTTACTGCCGGCAGGTTACTGAGCGGCCTGCGGATCGGTATCGTAGTCTTTACAGCTCTGGAAGCCATAGTTCATTACGCGACCCGTATCGCTGTAGCTGACAAAATAGGTCTGTGCCTTGCCGTCGCGCTCACCCAGAACATAGGTCTGGCAGGTGCCGCGGGCATGAACCATTGTCACTTCCGTTGAGGCCGGACCGGCGATTTCACGCACCTGCTCACGGGTCATACCTTTTTTCACATCCTGCACCACGGGTTTGGTCACGTAGCTTTCAGCACGATCGTATGCAGTACAGCCAGACAATACGGCCAGCGCCACAGCAGCACCAAGAAATCCTGTTACTTTATTCATATTTTTATTCCTCATTGATTGTCCATGTGGCATTAAGCCTGGAACATAAGTGGTGATTGTTCAACTTTGTAACGCAGAAATTCCTATACCGGCATTAACTTTAGGACTTTTTACTCCGTTAAAGAGATGCCAGGGGTCCACATGTGCTCAGATTGTTCTCTGCGATGCCGCACGAAAAACCCTTTTCATTTTCCGGGGTCGCTTTATACTGCGCCCGATGAGAATGAACGTTCACTCTCATTTTCTGCCCTGCGTATAGTGCGCAGCATGCCGTGTAATGAGGTAAGGATAATGACGCCTAACGAAGCCCGCGATGCCAGACACCATCAGCGTCAGGATGAGATTATCCGGGCGGCCAGGCGCTGCTTTCGCCGGGAAGGCTTTCACGGCGCCAGCATGGCGCGGCTGGCCGAAGAAGCTCGCCTGAGCGTGGGTCAAATCTACCGCTACTTTATTAACAAAGAAGCGATTATCGAGGAGATCGTCAGGCGCATTATTGACGCCCGTCTGATCCACATGGAAGAGGCGGCGTCCACCGTCAACCTGCCGCGCCTGCTGGCCTCGCGTACGCTTCATCCTGAAGAGGATGACGCCCTGATGCTGGAGGTGGCCGCAGAAGCCACCCGCAACCCGGTGGTGGCCCGTATGCTGGTCGATGCGGACGAGCGTATGTTCGTCCAGGCCTGCCTTAACGTCAAAAAAGCGCATCCTGCGCTCAGTGATGAACGCGTCAGGGCTGGCGTTGAGCTGCTTGCTGCGCTGATTGAAGGCACCTCATTTCGCCGGCTGGCGCCGCAGAAAGCTTCGCCAGAGCAGCTTTGTACCCTTTACCAACAACTTATCGAACAACTTTTTAAGACAGAGGATTCATGACACCTGCACAACCTGTCCGCTTTGGTTATGCCATTACGCTCGGTCTGCTTGCCGCGCTCGGCCCGCTATGTATCGACCTGTATCTGCCCGCCCTGCCGGGGCTTGCTCAGGATCTCAATACGCCCACCGCCACCGCGCAGCTCAGCCTGACGGCCGGGCTGCTGGGCCTCGGGCTCGGCCAGCTTATCTTCGGCCCGATGAGCGATAAATTTGGCCGTATTAACCCCCTGCTGCTTTCGCTGGTCTTACTGCTGATCGCCTCTGTCGGTTGCGCAATGGCGCAGGACATTAACCAGCTGCTGCTGGCGCGCCTGTTCCAGGGCCTGTCAGGCGCGGGCGGGGCTGTATTATCACGGGCGATTGCGCGGGATATGTACAGCGGGCACGATCTGACCCGCTTCTTTGCCCTTCTGATGCTGGTCAACGGTCTGGCCCCCATCGCCGCGCCGGTGATGGGCGGCGCGCTGATGGCAGTGCTCGACTGGCGCGGTCTGTTTATGGCGATCGCGGTCATTGCCGTACTGCTGTTTGTGCTTTCCCGGCTTAAGCTTCATGAAACGCTGCCGCCGGAACGACGCAGCAAAGGCTCCGTGTGGTCCGCATGGGCGGCGCTGGGCCAGATTGTGATACATCGCCCCTTTATGGGTTTCTGCCTCACCCAGGGCTTTATGATGTCCGGGATGTTTGCCTATATCGGCGCCTCACCCTTTGTTTTGCAGGAGATTTACAGCCTGTCGCCCCAGGCGTTCAGCTTCTGCTTTGCGGCCAACGGCATCGGGCTTATCCTGGCCTCGCAGATTAGCGCCAGACTCAGTCCGCTCTGGGGTGAATATCGGGTGCTTAAAGGCGCACTGACGCTGGCATTCGTCTCCTCCGGCAGCCTGCTGATTGCGGGACTGACCGGCGCGGCGCTACCGGTTGTGCTGGTCACCCTCTTCTTCAGCGTCGCCAGCAACGGCGCGGTCGGGGTGGCCGCCGCCTCGCTGGCGATGCAAAGCCAGGGCCACCGGGCGGGCAGCGCCTCGGCGGTGATGGGCGTGACGATGTTTACGCTTGGCGGCATCGCCGTGCCGATCACCGGCATTGGCGGCACCTCGGTACTGACGATGACCCTGACTATCTTTGGCTGCTATATGCTGGCGATCGCGATGTTTGCCCTGCTGGCCAAAAAGCCGGAACAGTCTGCATAAGCGCTTAAAGGCGCGCGAACAGCTTGATTGAAACTTGTTGTTTGCCGCCAGGCGCGTTAGTTTTAGTAGAGAGGTTTTCGCCCCTGCCGCCTGAACAGGCACTGAATCTGAGGAGAGGTAAATGGCACTGCAACAGGAAATTATCGACGCGCTGGGCGCTAAGCCCACGATTGACGTCAGCCAGGAGATCCGCACCAGCGTTGATTTTTTAAAGGCCTATGTTAAAAAGCACTCCTTTATCCGCACGCTGGTACTGGGTATCAGCGGCGGGCAGGATTCGACCCTGGCCGGTAAACTCAGCCAGATGGCCATTAGCGAACTGCGTGAAGAGACGGGCAACGCCGATTATCAGTTTATTGCCGTCCGCCTGCCCCACGGCGTACAGGCCGATGAGCAGGATTGTCAGGATGCGCTGGATTTCATCAAGGCTGACCGCGTGCTGACCGTGAATATCAAAGAAGCGGTGCTGGCCAGCGAGAAAGCGCTCCGGGAAGCCGGTGTGGAACTCTCTGATTTCGTTCGCGGTAATGAAAAAGCCCGTGAGCGCATGAAGGCGCAGTACAGCATCGCCGGAATGACCTCGGGCTTGGTGGTGGGCACCGATCACGCCGCGGAGGCGATAACCGGCTTCTTTACCAAATATGGCGATGGCGGAACCGACATTAACCCGCTCTTCCGCCTGAACAAAGGCCAGGGGAAACAGTTGCTGAAAGCGTTGGGTTGTCCTGAACATCTCTACCTCAAGCACCCTACCGCAGACCTCGAAGACGACCGGCCAGGCCTTCAGGACGAAGTCGCGCTTGGCGTAACCTACGAGATGATTGACCAGTATCTGGAAGGGAAAACGATTGATGAGTCAGCGGCGAAAGTGATCGAAAGCTGGTATCTGAAGACGGAACATAAACGCCGTCCGCCGGTAACCGTGTTTGACGATTTCTGGAAAAGATAATCGATTTTTCAGAATCTGGGCGGCGCTGGCCGCCCTTTTTCTGGCGCTCAGATTTACGGCGGCGCTTTTTTATCCATCACGCCCCTGTTACACTGTATAAGTAAACAGTAACCGGAGTGCAAAGTGGTCAGACGCGTCGTCTCTCATCGCCTGGAATTCGAACCGGCGGCAATCTATCAGTATCCCGAACATCTTCGCCCCTCGCTGGAAGGGCTTCCCGCTCTGCCTGGCGTCTATATTTTTCACGGCGAGAGCGAAACCATGCCGCTCTATATCGGGAAAAGCGTCAATCTGCGCAGCCGGGTAATGTCGCATTTCCGCACGGCCGATGAGGCCAAAATGCTGCGCCAGGCCAGGCACGTCACCTGGATCACCACCGCGGGCGATCTGGGCGCGCTGCTGCTGGAAGCGCAGATGATCAAAGTGCAGCAGCCGCTGTTCAATAAGCGACTGCGTAAAAACCGCCAGCTCTGTTCCCTGCATATCAGTCAGCATAAGCCCAGCGTGGTCTTCGCCAAAGAGGTGGATTTTTCCCATACGCCTAATCTGTTTGGCCTTTACGCCAGCCGCCGTGCGGCGCTGGAACGGCTGCAGACCATCGCGGATGAGGAGCGTCTTTGCCTGGGGCTGCTGGGGCTGGAGAGCCTGGGTAAAAACCGCGCCTGCTTCCGGGCAAGCCTGGGGCGCTGCGCCGGAGCCTGCTGTGGCAGAGAGCCGCTTGAGGATCACCACCAGCGCCTGATGGATGCTCTGGAGCGCGTCAGGGTGATGTGCTGGCCGTGGCAAGGCGCCGTTGGGGTGGTGGAAGAAGGGGTAAGCCAGACGCAGATTCATGTGATTAATAACTGGTTCTATCTCGGCTCCGTCAGCGATCTGGCGGAAGCGCGCCATCTGACCTCCACGCCAAAGGGGTTTGACAGCGACGGTTACAAAATCCTCTGCAAACCTGTTCTGAGCGGGAAATATCCCATCGTCCCCCTTTACTGAACCGCAAAAAAACCGCCAGCGCTGCCCGGGACTTCCTGAGCAACGCCGGCGGTTTCAGCCGGTGTCGTTAAGCCTTACTCTTCGGTATGCGTCATTTCACCTTTGTGATGCGGCTTTTCCGTCAGGCGCTTTTCAAAGTTCTCATTAAACTGTTTTTTCTGCGCCGCCGTTAATACGTTATAGAGCTTATTCTGCGTTTCCAGCATTTTCAGGGTCCGCGTTTTTCCTTCTGTACTCATCCGGGTGGCCTGAGCCTCAGCTTTGGCTGTGTCGAAGCTGTCAGAGGCAATGACGTCGTGCATAGCGCGGCGCTCTTCCAGAGAGGGGCGCTTCATATCTTTGTGCGCGTCGTCCATGATGGTACGCATCTGCTGCTTCTGCGCGTCAGTCAGGTTCAACCCCTTAAACATGCCGTGCATACCGCCGTGGCGTGGTGGCTTATGCATGGCCGATTTCTCTGCCCCAGCCGGCGCCGGTGTGATGTTATCCACGGCCGCATGAACAATGTTCGCCGCACCCAAAGCCAGAGTCATAGCCATAACAAGAGAAGTCAATTTACGCATAATCATGTCCTTACTGTTTATTTCAGTAGCGACGTTGTGTCGCGATGTCGAAAACAAGTTTATTGTGTTCAACGTCAAGTACTCAGAGGGTGAGTAAAGCCCTGAAAGCATAAAAGACAAAATGCGGTCAATCATGGAGAGAATGCGAAGAATAGCGTGAGGAAATGCTAAGAAATATGAATTTGAAGGGATTAATGCAGGAATTATGGAGGAGTGTAATGCAGCGAGCAGGATTGGGAAAGGAAATTGTCAGTTTGGAAAATGGGGGAACTGCCGTATTTCTACGGCAGATGTGACCCGCAACCGCTGAGGATCAGCTCAGCGCCTCATTATGCTGATTATCCTCAACCAGCATCAGTCCGGCACGCTGGCCTGTCGCCACGGCTGGATTAGGAAACAGGACATATTCTCTGGCCTGCTGGACGAAATAGCGTTTACTGCCATCCTCAGCCAGCAGCGTTCCCTGAGGAAAAGCGGTGAAGTTCAGGGTCTCTGCGCTCATATGCAGCCGGAACGCCTGTGAGGCGCGCGTAATTTGCTGCGACACGCGATAACGCTGCGGCGCGCTGGCTGATTCGGGCAGCGGCCTGCCGGAGAGCATAGCGGCCAGAGCGTCGCGCACCGCTGAAAACTGGCTGAGATCGTTGGTGCCAAACGGCTGCGCCTTGCCCAGCTCCAGCGTGCAGCTTGCCGCCTGAAAATGCTGCGAACTGTAGTGGGTAAAGGTGCCTCCCGGCGCCCGGTGGAAAACCAGCGCCTCCAGCCGGGCGGCGGTAAGCCACTGTAAGAACTCCTCCGGCCAGGGCGTGTCGCGCTGCGGCAGCACGCCAAACCGGCTATGGTAAGAGCCGCGGATCGCCGTATGCAGATCAAGATGCCAGCGAACTTCCTCACTATCGCCCGCCTGCCAGAAGGTTTCCAGCGCCTGCTCCAGCCGCCAGGCGCGGCGGGCCTCGGAGCAATCCTCATGCTGCTGCCAGCGGCCGCCAAACAGCCGGTTCACGTCGATGGTGCGGTAGCGCTTATTCTCACGCAGCGCGGCAGGATTGCCAAAAATCACTAAAAGACGCGGTACCAGCGGCTGCGTCCCCGCAAGCAGCTCGCTGGCCAGCGCGTTCAGGATCTCCACGGGCGCGGTTTCATTGCCGTGGATCCCTGCTGAGATCACCACCGCCTGCGCGCTGCACGCGTGCGGGGTCATCTCAACAATCCCCTCATCCAGCCACTGCCAGTTCAGATGCGCGTTGCTGCCGGAGAGCGGGTGGGGCTTTCCGCCGCTGAGGGTGAGCTTAAGTAAATCCTGCATGCTTTCTCCTTGGTGCGGATGCGTTTCCCTGTATGGCGTCAAGCCAGCGTCAGGGGCCGTCAGGCGCTTTTTATCCGTCGCTACTGCTGAAACGGATAAACATTCCCTAAGTTTAGCAGCTTCGTCAGCTCATCCAGCGCTTCCCGTCCCTCAGTCAGCAGCTGAGGGTCCCCCAGGTCATGCTGAGAGAGGCGGTCGCGGTAATGCTTTTCCACCCAGCCATTCAGGGTTACGAACAGGCTGTCATTCATTATTACCCCAGGATTGACCGCCGCCAGTTCAGCCTCGTTCAGCACCACGCGCAGCCGCAGGCAGGCTGGCCCACCCCCGTTGCACATGCTCTCACGCAGATCGAATACCTTCAGTTCATCTATCGGCCCGCCGCTTTCAATCAGATTGCAGAGGTAGCGCCATACGCCAGCATGTTTACGCGCCTCCTCCGGCAGAACCAGCAGCATTTTGCCACCGGGCTTGCTGAGCAGCTGGCTGTTAAAGAGGTAGGTCGACACCGCATCCGCCACGCTTACCTGGTTGTCCGGCACTTCGATGAGGGTGAAACCTTGCACCTTCGAAGAAAGGGTTTTTACCAACTCAGCCTGCTCAAGAAAGGCAAGCTCGTGACAGAACAGAACCTGCTGGTTACTGACGGCAATCACGTCGTTATGAAACACGCCCTGATCGATCACCGCCGGGTTTTGCTGGGCAAAAATAACGCGATCGGTATTAAGCTGGTTAAGTCTTACTACGGCCTCACTCGCCTCCAGCGACTGACGAGCCGGATAGCGCGCCGGGATCAGCCCGCTGTGGCGATCGTCGCGCCCGTAAATAAATAGTTGTACGCCTGGCTCACCGTGCTGAGAGCAGAACCGGTTATGGTTAGCCGCACCTTCATCACCAAACAACGCGACCTGCGGCAGCGCGTCATGGACGGTAAAATGCTGCGGGTGGTGGAAAATCGCCCGTAGCAACGCAGTCGTTGTGGGCGCTTCCGACGCGCGATGAAATTTGTTATTCAGATTGGCGACCGTAAGATGAACACGCCCATCAGCGCTGTCGGCGGACGGCGAAACGGTAGCGGCATTCGCCACCCACATAGCCGACGCCGAACTGGCGGCTGAAAGCAGCTGCGGCGCCTGTCGGGCCGCTTTTTCCACTATTTGCGCATCCGTACCGCTGAAACCAATCTGCCGCAGCGCGGCCACGTTGGGCCGCTCATGGGGCGGAATAACGCCCTGCACGTAACCGAGATCGGCCAGCGTTTTCATCTTCATCAGCCCCTGCTGAGCGGCCAGCTTCGGATTAGAGAGCTGATGCTGATGACGGGTTGAGGCTTCGTTACCGTACGACAGACCGGCATAGTGGTGCGTCAGGCCAGGCAGCCCGTCAAAGTTAACCTCACGCGCGCTCACTGCCCGCCTCCTGCTGGAGTGAAGTCCAGCCCGGGAGAAAGCGTGGCCGGCAGGGAAAGGCTGGCAGAAGCCAGGGAGGCCATTGGCCATGCGCAGTAATCTGCGGCGTAGAACGCGCTGGCACGGTGATTTCCCGACGCGCCAATACCGCCGAAGGGTGCGGTGCTCGCCGCGCCGGTAAGCGGTTTATTCCAGTTGACGATGCCGGCCCTGGCCTCGATCAGCAGGCGATCAAACAGCTCATTCTGCAGAGAGATCAGCCCGCAGGAGAGGCCGTAACGGGTCGCATTGGCAAGGCGCAGCGCCTCGTCAAAATCGTCATAGCGGATCACCATCAGCAGCGGACCAAAGACCTCTTCATCCGGCATATTGCGCAGGTGGGTGACGTCGATAATACCGGGCGTCAGCAGCGCGCTGCTTCGCTCAGGCCAGCGCATCGGCAGCAGCACTTTACCGCCGGCATCCACCCTCGCCTGCCATTCGCTATAGATATGTTCGGCCGCCTGGAAAGAGATCACGCTGCCCATAAACGGCTGCGGTTCATCGTCCCAGCGCCCGGTACGGATCTTGCCCGCCACCTCTGCCAGCCTTGCCAGGAAAGCGTCGCCTGCGGCTCCGCGCTTAACCAGCAACCGGCGGGCACAGGTGCAGCGCTGGCCGGCGGTGATAAAGGCCGACTGCACCGCTATGTTGACCGCCGCATCTACCTCTTCAAAATCTTCGACGATCAAAGCGTTATTGCCGCCCATCTCCAGCGCCAGCATCTTCTCCGGCTGGCCGGCAAACTGCCGGTGTAGCTGATAGCCGGTGTTAGCGCTGCCGGTAAAGAGCAGGCCATCAATCTCTGAATGCTGCGCCAGTAACTGTCCGCTGGCGCGCCCTCCCTGTACCATATTAAGCACGCCCGGCGGCAGCCCGGCGCTCAGCCAGAGCCGGACGGTTTTCTCAGCGGTCATGGGCGTCAGTTCACTCGGCTTAAACACCACCGTATTGCCTGCCAGCAGGGCCGGTACGATATGGCCGTTCGGCAGATGCCCCGGAAAGTTATAGGGGCCAAATACCGCCATCACGCCGTGCGGACGGTGGCGCAGAGAAGTTTCACCTTCGCTGGTTTCACCAGTGCGCTTGTGATAAGCCGTCACCGAGATCGCCACTTTATTGATCATCGCCTGCACTTCCGTCTGCGCTTCCCAGCGCGGCTTGCCGGTTTCACGGGCAATAGTGGCGGTCAGATCCGCTTTATTTTCCTCCAGCAGCGCCGCGAATTTCTCCGCGATCTGCTGGCGCTCGCTGAACGGACGACGCGCCCAGCCGGGGAAAGCCGCGCGGGCCGCTTCACACGCAGAACCGACCTGACCGCTGCTGGCCGCGTTCCCCTGCCACAGCAGTTCCCCGCTCACCGGATCGCTTTTTGTGACACTGTCACCTGCACCCGTCACCCATTGCCCGTTAATACAGTGCGTCATGCTTTTTTCTCCTCACAATTCAGCGTCACCACACGCAGGGAATCACCCGGCGAGCAGCCTAAACTTTCAGCATCCGCCTGGCTGATAATCAGCGTGTCGGCCTGCGGATCGCCATGCACCACGGCGGCGCGGAACGTCTCATAGCGCTCATTAGCCACCAGGCAGAGCGGCAGCGTACTGTCCTGTACGCCCGTCTCAAACCGTACCAGACGGCTTTGGCGCACGGCGCGTACCTGGTCGATATCGCACTCAAGAGTCGGACCGCCGTCAAAGATGTCGATATAATTCATGTAGCGGAAACCTTCCGCCTCCAGCACGGCGCGCGCTGGCGATGTCTGCTCGTGCGTGGTGCCTATCACCGCCTTTGCTTCCTCCGACAGATAGTCAATATAGAGAGGATGCTTGGGCATCAGCTCGGCAATAAACGCCTTCTGTCCGGTCCCGCACAGATGATCCGCCTCGCTGAAGGACATCGAGAAGAACCGGCTGCCCACGCTTTCCCAGAACGGCGAATGCCCCTGCTCATCGCTGACGCCGCGCATCTCCGCCACCAGTTTCTGCGTGAAACGGTCGCGAAAGGCCGCGATAAACAGAAAGCGGGATTTGGAGAGCAGATAGCCGTTCTTACCGTTGCGGTAATCAGGATCGAGAAACAGCGTACAGAGTTCGCTGCTGCCGGTATGATCGTTACTGAGCGACAGCGTCGGCAGGATGTTATAAACGTTCAGCTCACGCGAGGCGTGAACCTGGGTGCCGACGCGAAAATTATACCAGGGGTCCTGCAGCCCAACGGCCACCTCAATGGCGCAGATGCCCACGGCTTTGCCGCTGTCGCTCTCCTCAAGCACGAACACATAGCCCTGCTCCGCCCGCGGCAGCTTGCCCTGCCAGGTCTGAATGGAGCGATCGATGCGCGCTGCCAGGGTTTCGCTGTCGACGGGCAGCGAGGTCAGCCCCCCGCCGGTTTTTTCCGCAAGGGCCATCAGCTGCGCAAGATCGTCACGCTCAACGGGACGGATAACCATCATGCGCCGGCTCCTTCAGTCACTGTCCGGCAGGCAAGCTCAAAGCGCGCCAGGCCCTCCCGGATTTCGGCTTCGCTGATAATCAGCGATGGCGCAAAACGGATCACGCTGGCACCCGCAATCAGCACCATCAGCCCCTCTTTCGCCGCTGCCTGGCTGAAGGCTTTGGACTGGCCGCTGTAATCCTGATTGAGCACGCAGCCGATCAGCAGGCCCAGCCCGCGGATTTCGCTAAAAAGATGCAGCCGCTGGTTAATCGCGTTCAGTTCTTCAACAAACCAGCGATGGCGTTCAGCCACCCCTTCCAGCACGTCGGGGCGATTAATCAGTTCCATCACTTTACCGCCCACGGCACCTGCCAGCGGGTTCCCGCCGTAGGTCGTACCGTGGGTGCCCACGCTGAGCGCACTGGCATATTCTTCGGTGGTGAGCATGGCACCGACCGGGAAGCCGCCGCCCAGCGCTTTGGCGGTTGACAGCACATCCGGCGTTACGCCGTAGTGCATATAGGCATAAAGCGAACCGGTGCGGCCCACACCGCTCTGCACCTCATCAAAAATCAGCAGGGCCTGATGCTTATCGCAAAGCTCGCGCAGACCGCGCAGGAACTCTGGCTCAGCGGGCACCACGCCCCCTTCGCCCTGAATGGGTTCCACGATCACGGCGCAGGTGTTGTCGTTGATCAGCGCGGCCGCCGAGGCAAGATCGTTATAAACAGCATGGTGAATATCGGCCGGGAGCGGCGCGAAATCGGCAGAATAGGCAGGCTGCCCTCCGGCAGAGACGGTGAACAGCGTACGGCCATGAAAGGCATTTTTAAACGCCACAATGCCGCTTTTCCCGGCTCCGCTGCGGTCATGCGCCACTTTGCGGGCCAGCTTCAGCGCCGCTTCATTGGCTTCCGCACCGGAGTTGCAGAAAAAAACGCGGTCGGCGAAGGTGGCGTCGATCAGCTGCTTCGCCAGCTTCAGAATGGGCTGGTTGGTGTAGCCGTTCCCGGTATGCCAGAGCAGGGCCGCCTGCTCAACCAGCGCCTGTTGCAGTTCCGGATGGGCGTGTCCCAGCGCGTTGACGGCGATGCCGCCGGCAAAGTCGATGTAGCTTTTGCCCTGTTCATCCCAGAGCGTGGATCCTTCCGCCCGGACCGGAATAAAGCTGGCGGGCGCATAGGTTGGAACGATCCAACGGTCAAAATCTTCGCGGGTGACTTCTGATTGCATGACGGCCTCTCTGGACTGCGCGCTGGCAGGTGAAATTTACGTTTGAATTATGTTAATGAAATGATTCATCTGGCCCTCACTGTAAGTTGCAGAGTTCATGCCAGCCAGCGATAAAACTGCATAAACTCAACCAGAAAACACAATATCAATAACTTAAAGCATAACGCCATTCACTCTTAATGCATAAAAAGTGAATAATAATGACATGGCGCCTCTCTTCCCGCATAAAAAAGAGAAGAATTATGCAAAGATAAAATAAAATATCGCTTTTGTGATCGCAGCCGGAATTAGGTGTCAAAAAGGGGCAAATTCTGCACCCTTTTGGCGCAGCTTCACTAAAGGAGGTCAGCCGGAAAGGCGCGGATTTGGCTGAGTTGGCGGATTTAGTAGATTTGGCAGGTTTTGCGGGTCTGGGGTCTGGGGTCTGGGGTCTGGGGTCTGGGGTCTGGGGTCTGGGGTCTGGGGTCTGGGGTCTGGGGTCTGGGGTCTGGGGTCTGGGGTCTGGGGTCTGGGGTCTGGGGTCTGGGGTCTGGGGTCTGGGGTCTGGGGTCTGGGGTCTGGGGTCTGGGGTCTGGGGTCTGGGGTCTGGGGTCTGGAGTCTGGGGTCTGGAGTCTGGCAAAGAATACGACGGCGCCCCCTTTTCAGGAGACGCCTTTTCCCTGCTCAGGTCAGACGATACCAGGCATCCGGGACGGGCGTGGCGGGCAGACCGGGCTGGTCAGTCATCTCCAGCAGATTGATTTCAATATTGGTGCACATGGCGTCCATCGGCAGGTGATTATTCGCATAGCCAAACGGCATCTCCAGCTCTTCTGCCAGCGTATCCAGCGAGAGGAAGCTGTAGGCGATAAACACCGAGACCAGCGGCGTCATGTAGTGCAGATCCGGCACCAGCGCAAAAGGCAGTAGCGTACAGAAGAGATAGACGGTGCGGTGCAGCAGCAGCCCGTAGGCGAACGGAAGCGGCATACTGGCCAGGCGCTCGCAGCCTCCAAGCACCAGTGAAAGCTGATGGATACTGCTATCCAGTTGGGCATACACAACGTCCGACACTGCCCCGCTACGCCGCTGTTCGCTGAGCCAGCGGGAGATTTTCATTTCAATAGCGTTGGTTGGCGCACGGAGACGCAGAATCTCCTTCGCCTCGTCCCCCAGATAGCGTTGCAGATCCGCCCGCGGGTCGGTATGGCGCAGCTGGTGCTTCAGGCTGTGGCAAAACGCCATAAGTAGCGCGGTAATGCGTGGCCCGCTGGCGGGAGAGATGGCATCAACCTGCCGCAGAATAGTACGACAGGCAATCAGCAGGCCGCCCCACAGCTGCCGCGCTTCGGTAAAGCGCGCATAGCAGACGCTGTTGCGAAAGCCGAGGAAGATGGCGATGGAAACCCCAAGCAGGCTGAAGGGCGCCAGCGTCAGCCTGATGCCCAGCGTTTCATACCACTCCAGAGAAAAAATGGCGACGACGGACATCAGCAAATTCAGGCTGAGACGAAACAGAATGCCGGGCAGCACAGAGCCGTGCCAGGCAAACAGGCGGATAAACCAGTGGCGATGCGGTCGGACGATCATGATAGGCAGGCGAGTCAATTTTTTGCCGATTCTGGCAAATTCCGCCGCCGCTTCCCAGCACTATTTTGTGAGTTTAATCACATTTATTTCCTGAGCCCATCTTGACAGCCCGCGGCTTTATCTGTTGTTAAGCGGCGCCATCAGATTGTACTGAGGGCTGCTACCCGTAGAGAGGCTTACCGGCGGGGTCAGCTTCAGCGTGATCCAGTTCGAGGTGACCCGCTGATCCCTCTCATCCTCCAGCGTGACCGAGAGGCGGTATTCGTTGCTGGCTTCCGGCGAACTGTCCCAGGCGGGGATAATGATGCTCCATCCCCGGGGGCTGGTATTGTCGGGCGGCGGCGTCAGGCTGAGCGCCTGCGTATCGCCCTGCCAGCTAATCGCCTTGATGGGATTAGCGTTATAGATTTGCAACTTCAGCGGCAGCGTTTCTCCCGGCTGCACCTGCCACGGCGGCGTGGCAAGAAATACCGAGAGCGTCTTGCGCTGGCGAAATTCCATTACTGGCGTGTTGCTGCGGGCCACCGCATCGTAGCGGCTACCGCTTAGCGAGTGCGCCGCCGCAACGTTCTGCGCCGAGAGCTGCTTACTCAGCGCCACGCCGATCCGGTAGTTCATTTTCAGCCCAACCTGATCCTGCGTCTCGCCCGTATCCGCCGTTTTGTGCGACGCGGTCAGGGTAAAGAGGGGGACGGGTGTATAGCTCACGCCCAGCTTGACGGCAGAGGGATTGGTCGCCGTTGTGCCGCTGTTAAAGAGATCCACCTCTTTCCCCAGGTACTGTTCATAGCTGAGCGAAACACCGAGCTGACGGTAAAACGGCAGATAACCCTGGGTGGTGATGTCATAACCGCGCGCCATGCGCATCTGTGAAGTGTGCGTCCGGTCGCGCCAGCCTGAGAGCGGCTGATAGTAATTGGCGGAAAACCGCAGGTAATCCCCCCACGCTTCTGCCCCCAGCGAACCGCGCTGCTGGTCCGACTCAAGCAGGCTGTCAATAAACCCGTTATAACCCAGCCGCCAGTCTCCCACCAGCCAGCGCTGCCCGAGTCCGGCATTGCCCACCAGCCCATAGTCAGTCTGTTCAAGCCCTAACTGACTGAAGGTCAGATACTGGTAGTTATCCTGCCAGGGCGTGATCAGCTGTGCGGTGGTGCCGTTGAAACTCCCTTCGGCATCGACCATCAGGGAAAGGTCCGCGCGGCCATAAGGCGAGAGCAGCTGTAACGCTTCATCTTCAGCGCGGCGCGTCGCCTCGTCGCGAAACTGCGTAAACGCCCACTGGCTGGCCTGTTCGCCCAGCGAAACATTGTCGTCGCTGTTCATGCTGGCTTCGCCGATGCTTTTCATCGCCTCTGCGATGCGTTTTTCCAGCGCCTGCGCCGCCGCATCGTTGTCGCTGCCTAATTCAGGCAGCTGACTCTGCAATTTACTGAAGCGGGCGGGATCCTCGAAAGGGGCATCCGCAACGGTCGTTGGCGTGGTCAGCGCGAAGGCGGATCGCAGACCGGGCAGCACCGTAATCAGGGCCGCCAGCAGCGCGGAGAATGCGGGAGAGAGGGCGTTTAGTCTGCTCATAACCTCATAATGTGCCGTCAGGCAATATGTTTTTTAGCTGAAAACGTAAGGTGTCTCACAAAATTAGCGAAAGGTTACCTTAGCATAATTCCGGCCATGAGAGACAACCCGTAACGGCGAGAAGAGGGTGAAGCGTTACGCAATCAGGCTGCATGATGGCGGCCTGGCGAAGAGATAAGTTATCGGCCAGGCTGTTTGCAGGCCATTTTACAAAAGGGTTATCCGATGAAGAAAACGCTGCTCTCTGTGTCTCTGCTGTTGAGCCTTGCCGCTGCGGCAGAAGCGGCAACGCCGCCGTTTACGCTCAGCTCCCCCGATTTTAACGATAATGCCCTGCTCGACAAAAAGTTCGCCGGCAATGCCGCAGGGAAAGCGGCCTGCACCGGGGAGAATATTTCTCCGGCGCTAAGCTGGGAGAACCCCCCGGCGGGAACGCAAAGTTATGTACTGATCGTGGACGATCTGGTGGGGGCGAAAGGACTGGGCGTGAACCATATGGTCGCATACAACATTCCCGCCAGCCGCACCCAGTTTGCCCAGAGCGATCTGAGCGACGGCACAGGCTTTACCGGCGGCACGAACACGCCCGGCACCCTGCGCTACTATGGCCCCTGCCCGCCCGCAGGCAGCGGCGCTCACCACTACAACTTCACGCTTATCGCGACCGATCTCCCGGCGAACGTCCTGACGCGCGGCCTGAGCAGAGAGGAGCTGCTGGGCCGTCTGAAAGGTCATGCGCTGGGCGCCGCCGGACTGGTTGGCCGCTTCGGCAACGACTGATCGCCTCAGGACATAATCAAACCGCCATCCACGTTAATGGTCTGTCCGGTGATATAGCGCGCATCATCGGACGCCAGGAAAGCGACGAGTCCGGCCACGTCCTGCGGCTGCCCTGCCCGCTTGAGCGGGATCCCCTCAACCCACTCCGCCATCAGCTCTCCCTTACCATACTGCTTACGCTCGCTGCTGAGGATTTCACCCCATTTGCTGTCGTTATAGTCCCACATTTCGCTTTCGATAATGCCCGGACAGAAGGCGTTGACGGTGATATTCCAGGGCGCAAGCTCATGCGCCAGGCTCTGGGTGATGCCGATTACTCCCATTTTGCTGGCAGCATAGTGCGGCGTGTAGATAAATCCCTGACGTCCCTGGCCTGAAGAGGTATTGATCAGGCTGCCCGAACGCTGCTTCACCATCTGCTTCGCGGCTTCGCGACAGCAGAGCCAGACGCCGGTGGTGTTGACGGCCAGCACCTTTTCAAAGTCCGCCTTGGGCATTTTGTCGAATGCCGCAATGGTAATCACGCCCGCATTCTGGATCGAAACATCGATAGTGCCAAAGCGTGCCGCTGCCTGCGTATAGAGATCCTCAACCTCTGTCTCATTCGTGACATCAACCTGAAGCGGCAGAATCTCGCCGCCCGCTTCCGCTCTCAGCCGCTCTGCCGTGGCAAAGACGCGTTCATCGTTCGACACCATGACCAGATTGGCGCCGTCACGGGCGAAGCGTTCGGCGATACCCGCGCCGATGCCGCGACAGGCCCCGGTGATCACCACGGTTTTCCCCTGAAAATTACGGTTCATACTTTTCTCCTTAACGGGACGGATTGGCAGGCTGCCAGAGCGTGCGGTCGACCGCCTCGCGCCAGCCCTGCCAGGATTGCTGGCGCTGCTGATGCCGGTCTTCATCCGGTTGCCAGATCTCATGTTCCGGCAGCAGCAGCCGGAGTTGATCGTCACTGAGCTGTTCTGCGGCACGGCGGGCCAGCAGGCCTGCGCCCAGCGCGGAAAGTTCGGGCGTGGTGCTGCGGGCGACGGGACAGCCCAGCAGATCGGCCTGAAACTGCATCAGCCAGGGATTCTGCGTCGGGCCGCCGTCGACCATCAGCCTCTGAAGATGAAAGTCGGGATGCTGGCGCATCGCGCTGATAACGTCAGCTATCTGATAGGCGATAGCCTCCAGCGACGCGCGGATCAGATGGGCAGGCGTGACGCCCCGGCTCAGTCCACAGATCACGCCGCGGGCGCGATCGTCCCACCAGGGCGCCCCGGTCCCGGTCAGCGCCGGCACAAAATAGACGCCCAGCGTGGAGTCAATACTGGCGGGCAACTCATGCAGCGCGCGCGAAAGTACCTCTCCTTTACCGTCAGTCAGGCCGGTTGCCTGCGCCATCCAGGCGACCCCATCGCCGGTATGGGGGATATTGCCCTCCAGCCCGTAAAGGATCCGGCTGCCATCGTGCCAGGCGACGGTGGTCGCCAGCTGGGTAATGCTGGTATCGGGCGTCACCAGCGGGGCCATCACCGAAGAGCCGGTGCCATAGGTCGCCTTAACGCCGCCGGGTTCGCCCAGCCCATGGCCGTAAAGCGCCGCGTGAGAATCGCCGATCATCGCCATCACCGGCAGCCCATCGGGGATCCCGTCCAGGCCCGAGGTGGTGCCAAACAGGCCGCAGGAGGGATAAATATCCGGCAGCGCCGCGCGGGGCAGCCCAAACAGCGTCAGCATTTCCGCATCCCAGTCCCCGGTTTGCAGGTTCAGCAGTTGGGTGCGCGCCGCGTTGGAGGTGTCGCAGCGGAACTGCCGGCCACCGGTAAACTGCCACAGCAGCCAGGCGTCGATAGTGCCCAGGCAG
This sequence comes from Pantoea sp. FN060301, assembly GCA_050410775.1. GTDB lineage: Bacteria > Pseudomonadota > Gammaproteobacteria > Enterobacterales > Enterobacteriaceae > Erwinia. The sequence continues at coordinate 1,768,457 of CP191229.1, read as the reverse complement.
ATGTCGCCGTTCGTCGCCCTTTCCACGCCGTTTTCGACGCTCTCCAGCAGCCAGCGCATTTTCGAGGCGGAAAACAGCGGCGCAACGGGCAGCCCGGTCACCTCGCGGATCCGCGCTTCCTCTCCTTCGCGGCGGAGCCGGTCGCAAAAGTCCGCCGTTCGCGAGCACTGCCAGGTGAGCGCCGGCGCGAGCGGTTTCCCCTCCGCCCGCGTCCACCCCATCACCGTTTCGCGCTGGTTGCTGACAGCCAGCGCCGCCACGCGGTTTTCACCCACCGTCTGTATCACTTCCCGCATCACGGTAAGCGACATCTCCAGCAGCAGCATGCCATCCTGCTCCACCCAGCCCGGCTGCGGCGTGCTGACCGTCAGCGGACGCGACGCTTTGGCCACCACCCGGCCACGGGCGTCAATCGCCACCGCCTTAACGTTGCTGGTGCCTTCATCCAGCGCCACGATCACTTCTCTAGCCATGGGTGACCTCAGAGAGCGGCGCGGCCGCCTGCTTTTTTTCATGACGACGCATCAACACCACCTTGCTCTGTAAGCGCTGCTGGAACTGGTCAATCACCACGGCGGTCACGATCACCAGCCCTTTGATCACCATCTGCCAGAAATCACTGACGCCCATCATCACCATGCCGTCAGCAAGAAACACAATCACGAAAGCGCCGATGATCGAACCGGAAACGCGCCCGCGTCCCCCTGCCAGCGCCGTTCCGCCCAGCACCGTCGCCCCGATGGCGTCCATTTCGAACATATTTCCGGTCATCGGGTGCGCGGTTTGCAGCTGTGACGCGACCACCAGCCCGACCAGTGCCGCGCAAAGGCCGGAGAAGGCATAGACGAAGACTTTTACCTTCACGATGGGCACCCCGGCCAGACGCGCTGCAGATTCGTTGCCGCCGCTGGCGTAGATATAGCGCCCCAGCGGCGTTTTCCGGGTGATGTAGAGCCCCAGCAGCAGAAAGGCGACCATCAGCCAGATCGGAATGTAGATGCCCAGCAGCGTGCCGGAACCGAGAATGGCGAAGCCGGTATTGCCCAGCGGCGGCTCACCGACCAGGTTGGCATAGGTGCCGCCGTTGTTGAACAGCAGCGCCGCGCCGCGCGCCACATACATCATCCCCAGCGTGCAGATAAAGGGAGCCACACCCAGCCGCGTAATTACCGTGCCGTTAATTAAGCCCACCAGAATGCCGAAAATCGCGACGACCAGGATCACTTCAGGTACGTTCAGAAACAGAATATTCCCGCCCCAGATCGGAATGCCGCTGGTCAGCAGCGCCCCGGCGACCATGCCGCATATCCCCGCGACCGCCCCGACGGAAAGATCGATGCCGCCGGTCAGGATCACCAGCGTCATACCGATGGCCAGCAGCCCGGTAATCGCCACATGCTGGGTCATAATCAGCAGGTTGGAGGGCGTAAGGAAATTCGGCACCATCACGCTGAAGAAGCCGATCACGATAAGCAGCGCGATAAATGTGCGCGCCTTAAGCAGATACATATAGAGCAGGTATTTCTGGTTCATGGTGTGTTCCTCAACGTCCCTTACGGGAGGGAGCCAATGCCTGATTAATCGTGTGGTGTGGAGGCGACGATAAGCTTTTCCCGGGTGGCTTCTGTCCGGCTGAGATCGGCGGTGATTTTGCCATCCGCCATCACCAGAACGCGGTCAGCCAGCGCCATAACCTCATCCAGTTCGGAGGAGGAGAACATAACGGCCAGCCCCTCACGCGCCATGGAACCGATCAGATGATAAACATCCGTCTTGGCGCCTACGTCGATGCCGCGGGTCGGCTCGTCAAGCAGGACCACTTCTGGCCGGGTCATCAGCGCCTTCCCCAGCACCACTTTCTGCTGATTGCCGCCGCTTAACGAGGTAATGGGCAGCTCCGCGTCGCTGACTTTGATCGCCAGCCGCTGGATCATCTGCTCAACGCTCTGCTCTTCTTGCTGCGGGCGCAGCGGGTTCAGCGCCCGGCGGAACCCTTTCAGACTCAGATCGCTGAGGGTCATGTTGGTTCTGATCGACATCAGCTCGATCACCCCTTCGCCTTTCCGATCCTCCGGCACCAGCGCCAGCCCTTTTTTCAGCCGGTACTGGAAGCTGCGACCCGCCAGCGCCTCGCCGTTAAGGTTCACGCTACCGCTCTGACAATCCATCAGCCCGATCATGCCCTTAAAGAGTTCGGTACGTCCGGCGCCCAGCAAGCCATAAATGCCAATCACCTCTCCCTTACGCAGGCTGAACGAGATGTCATTCAGCTTATAGCCGCCGTTCTGCGCCAGCGCGGTCAGGCCCTGTACGTCGAGCACCGTCTCGTGCTGTTCAGCCGCCTGATAGTCAAAATGCTTTTTCTTATCGCCCACCATCTGTTCAATGATCCAGGGCACGCTGGCGTCCCGTACTTCGCGCTCGCAGATAAAGCGCCCGTCCCGGAAAATCGTGATGTGATCGCCTATCTCCATCAGCTCTTCGAGACGGTGAGAGATATAGATGATGGTGACGCCACGCCGCTTCAGCGCAGCGATAACGTTAAACAGCACTTTGACCTCAGACTGGCTGAGGGCGGACGTTGGCTCATCCATAATCAGCACGCGGGTATCTTTTGAGAGCGCACGCGCAATCTCGACCAACTGCTGGTGTCCGATGCCCAGTTCGTTCAGCGCGGCGTAGGGATCCACGTCCAGCTCCAGCCGCTCCAGTAGTGCTCTGGCAAGCTGATATTGGTACTTCTCGTTGATTCTGCCGCGCTGAAAGAACTCGTTGCCGATAAAAATGTTGTCCATCACGTTCATATTGGGAAAGAGGTTCAGCTCCTGGAAAATAATGCTGATGCCATGCTTTTCCGCCTGCTGGGTTGAGCCCAGCGTGACCGGCTCGCCATCCAGCAGGATCTGGCCCGACGAAGGCACCTCCACACCGGCCAGCAGCTTCATCATGGTGGATTTGCCCGCGCCGTTTTCCCCAATCAGCACGTTGACCTGGTTGCGGTAAACGCGGTAGTTCACCTGGTCGAGCGCGGTCACGCCCGGGTAGAGGCGCGATACGTTGCGCGTTTCGATAATGACTTCCGGCTGCTCGCCGGCCGGGTTCAGACAATCGATTTCACTTTGTGCCATCATCGCCTCCTCCCTGACGGACCACGCGCACTGGCGTGATATCTGGCGCACGCTGCGGCAGATCCCAGCTGCTGAAGACGCCGCTCACTTCCAGACGGTCGCCCACTTTCGGCTGCAGTTTTTTGACCTCGTCTGCGGCCAGCGTATTAATGGCTTTGCCGTAGTCGCCAAACAGCACCTGATCGTTGAAATCCTGGTAACTCACGCCCCGATAGACATCACGCAGGGCAGTACCGCGAACGATGGGGCCGATCTGCACCCGTACCCTCTGGCCATCGGCCTCTGTCAGCGTCATTTTTCCACTTCGCGAGGTGGTATTGACCGCCGAGACGGTGCCGCTCACCTTCACGCTGAAGACGCAGGGATTTTCGGCCTGGCTGCGGTAGCCCAGCTGCTGACAGGCGCTGTCGAAATCCTTCGCGGCCGCCAGCGCTTTCATCAGCTCACCGAGCGGCCTGGCCTCCTTCACCACCTGTGGGACGATTTTGCTGGCGTAAACGGCGCTGACATCGGCCATATGGGGATTGGGTGGGTTTTTCATTTCGGCCAGCTCCTGCTGCGACACGATGCGGCAGCCGCCGAGCAGTAACGCGGCCGTTGCCAGCCAGATTCGCCTGGTCATAACGCTTCTCCTTCGCGCCCCCTCAGGGGCGCGCCAGTGTCGTGATGGTGATACCTCAGGATTTGAAATTGAAATCCTGAACCTTACCGGCGTTCTGCTGGTCGATCAGAATGCCGCGAAACATCACGCGCTGTTTTTCCGGGCTGGTGCCTTTCTGAATATAGTTATCAAGATCGGTGACGCCCTGCGCGGCAATCGCCTGGGCCTGAAGCATGACGGTCGCCTTAAGCGAGCCCGCCTTAACCGCATCGCGCTCCTCGTTACTGCCGTCGATGCCGACCACAATCACGTCATCGCGTCCGGCGGCCTTCAGCGCGGCGATGGCGCCCAGCGCCACTGGCCCGTTGCCGCAGATCACCCCTTTGACGTCCGGATGCGCCTGCAGGATGCTGTCCATGATGCGCTTGCCGTCAATCAGCGTGCCTTTGGCATCCTGCTTCGCGACGCTCTGCATATCGGGGTACTGGTCAATGACCTGGTGGAAAGATTTGGAGCGGGTGACGCAGTTATTGTCCGCCAGGTTACAGGTAAGCTCGGCGTATTTCCCCTCTTCTCCCATTTTTTCGACGAAGACGTTCGCCACGTCGGAGCCGGCCTGGAAGTTGTTATGGGTGATCTGCGCCAGCGCCACGTCATCAACCGGAATTTCACGATTAATCAGCACCACCGGGATCCCCGCATCCTTCGCTTTTTGTATCGCCGCCACGCTGGCGGTGGAGTCGGCGTTGTCGAGAATAATTCCCTGGACCTTTTTGCCGATGGCGGCATCGATCAGCTCGCTTTGCTTTTTCACGTCCTCACCGTGAGAAAGCACGGAAGTTTTGTAACCCAGCGCCTGCGCCCGCGTATTGGCCCCTTTGGCTTCGGAGGCGTAGTAGGGATTATCCAGCGAGTTTACCAGGATCATGATGGTGCCTTTCTCTGCGGCCAGTGCCGCCGGGGAAATCACGCAGGCTGTGGCAAGGGCTAACAACGTTAAACGGATTTTCATACGATGTTCTCTCTAGTGTTATCGGTTTTTTTGTAGGGTACGACACGAGCTGGAACACTATTTGTCTGACATAAAGCCTTACCAGATGGTGAAACCGCCATCGATCATCAGGTCTGCACCAGTGATCATGTCGCTGCCGTTACCGGCGAAAAAGAGCACGGCGGCGGCGATTTCATCGGTGTAGGCGAAGCGTCCCAGCGGGATGAGCTGCTTCATCGCCTCGCCTTTTTCGCCTCGCCAGGCCTTTTCGCCCATCGGCGTCAGCACTACCGTCGGCGACAGGGTATTTACATTGATTTTGTGCGGCGCGAACTCTTTCGCCATCACTTTGGTCATGCCCAGCAGCCCCGCTTTGGCGGAGGTATAGGCGACGTGGTTATCGATGGCGATGGAGGCGGCCTGTGAGGCGATATTGATAATTTTCCCGCCCCGGCCCGCTTTCACCATCCGTTTCGCCACCGCCTGCGAACAGAGGAAGGGGCCGGTCAGGTTAACCGCCACCTGCTTCTGCCATTCGCTGAAGTCGGTTTCCAGTACCGGTTGCAGCATCACGTAGCCCGCACAGTTCACCAGAATATCGATCTGACCATAGTGGGCTTCCACTGCGGATACGGCCTTTTCTACCGAGTCAGGATCGGTGACGTCGCATTCGAAAAACTGCACGCGATCGCGGTCAAACTGTCCGGCCACCTCCCCGACTTTATCCTGTTCAAAGGCGGGATAGAGCAGCGCCAGGCTGGCGCCTTTCGCCAGCAGCATCTCGTTGCTGGCCATCGCAATCCCGCCCAGGCCGCCGGTCACCATCGCCACTTTGCCGCTCAAATCCATATTGATATCCACGCCATAGCGCAGATTGACGTCATATTCTTTACTCATCACTCTCTCCTCAGGCGGCGGCGACAGCGTGGCGCAGCGTGGTCTTCAGCCCTTCGGCATCAATCCGGAACTGCCGGCGCAGCGCGGCCCGGCTGCTGCTGTGGGTAAATTCATAAGCGGGGATCCCAAGCGGGGTGAAGCGCTGATGCAGTCCGTGCCGCAGCATTATTTCACCGATAATGCTGCTCAGGCCGCCGCTCAGAACGTGTTCTTCCATGGTGATCACCTGCTGGTGGCGGGTAATCAGCTCCACGACCGCCGCTTCATCAAGCGGCCACAGAGAAGGCAGCGAAACAAGGGTGAGACCTTCATCCTTCGCCGCCAGCGCCTCATGCGCCACCGTTCCCAGGCAGAAAACCAGCGTCCCTTCGCCCTGCTGTAAAACCTCAGGTTTACCCGGCACAAAACGGTAGCTTTCATCATGCAGCACCGGCACCTTATCGCTGTCCATGCGGATATAGACCGGACCATGATGCTGGATGGCGTAGCGGGCGATGGCGCTGGCCTGCACCGCATCCGCCGGGGCGAAAATTTGCAGGTTGCCAAAGGTGCGGGCAATGGCAATATCGTTAGTACAGTGGTGGGTGGCCCCCAGCGGACCATAGGCGAAACCGGCATTCAGCCCGAGCATTTTGACGTTGGTTTCGGTGTAGCAGATGTCGTTTTTGACCTGCTCATTCGAGCGGGCGAACAGGAAAGGCGCGGCGTTGGCGGTGAAAACGGTGCGCCCGCTGAGGGCCACGCCTGCGGCCATGCCGACCATGTTCTGCTCGGCGATCCCGACATTGATCACCCGATCAGGAAACGCTTTCTCAAAGGGAGCGATCTTTGACGTTGAAGTCGAGTCAGCGACCATTACGCTGAGGTTCGCCCCATTATTCTGTTCGTCCACCAGCGTGGCGATCACGGCATCACGTAAATCTTGCATCATTCTTCCTCCAGCTCTGCCAGCCCAAGGGCCAGCTGCTCATCGTCCGGCACCGCATGGTGCCAGGCGGGTACGTTCGCCATAAAAGAGATCCCGTGGCCCTTTTCCGTATTGGCGAGGATCACGCGGGGTTTGCCCGCCGATGGCCGGTTAATGGCGTCAATAAGCGCCTGCGGATCGTGACCGTCGCACTCCAGCACCTCGAAACCAAAGGCCAGCCATTTATCCGCCAGCGGCTCCAGCGGCATGATCTCTTCCGTTTTCCCGGCGAGCTGTAAGCGGTTGCGATCGACAATGGCGATCAGGTTATCCAGCTTGAACTTGCTGGCGGACATCGCCGCTTCCCAGTTTGATCCTTCCGCCAGTTCACCATCGCCCAGCAGCACAAAAGCGCGGCGGTGGCCCCTGCCTGAAAGCTGATTGCCCAGCGCCAGCCCGACGCCGATGGGCAAGCCATGGCCCAGGCCACCCGAGTTGATCTCCACCAGATCCGGCAGCTTCTGCCGCACCGGATGCCCGGCCAGCAGCGTGTCGTCGCCCATAAACTGATCCAGCACCTCAGGGTCGATCAGCCCCATGGCAGCGGCGCTACAGTACAGACCTCCCGCGCCATGCCCTTTGGAAAGAATGAAACGATCCTGATCCGGCCTTTCAGCCTCTCTGTTCATGATCGCCATATAAAGCGTACAGATGATGTCCACCTCTGAAAGGTCGGCGCCGGTATGCCCCTTGCCGGCCCGGTGATTCATTTGCAGGACATAGCGTCGGGCCTGCCGCGCTGTCCGTTTGATTGCCTGAATATCCATCCTCACCTCGTCGTCTGTGGTGCCGCAGGCCGGAGCGCCAGGTGGCTTTCTGCGACCTTTCATTTTCGAATAAAAATATACGCTATCGTTTAATGCCGCATTGTGGCGCAGATCAAATTTCGAACAAAAGCAGATAAAAATCGCAACCTACTGATTTTGCATTAATTGCACCATGCGCACGGGTAAGGAAGGGATCAATCCGGCAAAAAAAGGGGGAAAATAGCTGCTTTCTTCTCAGCGTTATTTTCATTTGAAAGTCACATTCTCTGCCGGATGCGCTCGCATTCGCCGGGAACGGCGCGTAATATTTGCCCTGACGGCAGGACTGACGCGGGTTGATGCCCGTCAATCAGGATTAGGGAGAGTTTCGGTTGAAAAGCAAGAATGAGCAGTTAGCGGATATGCAGCAGCGACGCGAAAAAATTCTGGAGATGATCCGCGAAGACGGTACGGTCACCGTCAAGATGCTGACCAGCGCCTTTGGCCTGACGGAAGCGACCATCCGTACCGACCTGCGTATCCTGCAAAAAGAGGGTTATGTGCAGCGGTTTCACGGCGGGGCAACGCTGGTGACGGGGAAACAGAATACCGGCGCGCTGATGCTGGAAAGGCAGACCCACCTCGACGAAAAAGAGGCGATAGGCCGGCTGGCTGCCCAGCATATTGAAAACGGAGATACGGTGATTTTCGATTCCGGTACTACCACCACCGCCATCGCCCAGCAGATAAGTCATATCCGCAAGCTGTCGGTAGTGACCACGGCGGTGAATATTGCGCTGATGCTGGGGGGCGAGCCGGGGATCAACATTCTGCTGACCGGCGGCACTTTTAAGTTTCCCACGCTCTCCACCTCCGGCGAAAAAGCCGCCAGCTTTTTTGAAAACGTGCTGGCGGAGAAGCTGTTTCTCGCCACGGCCTGTATCTCACCCCGGCTGGGTCTGAGTTTTCCGAGCGAAACCGATATCAAAGTGAAAAGCGCGATGATCAAATCGGCCAGCACGGTTTACGTAGTGGCCGACTCCAGCAAAATCGACAAAGTGTCAATGTTCGCTCTGCCCTGTGACTGGAGCAATATTCACTATCTGATCACCGACAGCGGCATTTCCGCCGGGGCGATCTCGGCGTTCGAAGCCCTGGGCGTAGAGGTGCTGGTCGCGCGGTAAAGGCTGACCACATCGCCCGGGATCTCGTTTAGCATCACCAGGCCGTAATATCAAAAGCACGGCTTCTTTCATTTTCAGAGCCGGAAAGCGCGGCATGCTCGCGAAAAATGGCGACCGGGCGGCTCCGGTTAAACGCCGCCTGCAAGCCAGGAGGCGAGGAAGGATGAAGAGAAGAACCCGGCCTCTTGCTGGCCGGGGATTAATGTTACTCAACCTGACGGGCTTTATCTGTTTTCCATTCCTCATATGTTGCTTCAAGGAACCACAGACAGGATGCGCGCTGATCCGTACTCAGCAACGCCAGACGTGTCCGCTGATAAAAATCCTCCAGAATCGTATAAGGCCCTTTGCATGCAGAATGCCCCGCAATTTGATACGTCTCCCGGGGAAGTGGCCCCATTCCTTTGTCATGCTGGCGATCCGGGTTGTTCTTATTGGTCAGACTGCCGGAATAGCCAGTCTCGACCCATTCGCTCTTCAGGCAGCTTAGGGCTTCAGTCTGTTTCATCCGGCATCAGACTGCTTTCATAGTCCTGACCACCATGCCAGATACTTGCGATTCGGACCTGCCCATCCTCCACCTCGAACGCGATGATTGCTCGTTTCCGATAGTTCGTTATTCTCAATCCCGTCATCAGATCATCTCTGACGTTTCCCCTGTGCGGGAACAGGCTCAGGCTTTCACAGTAGCTGATGATGCCTTCTGTATATGAGGTTGCCGTTTTTTCACCTGCCACCTCAGCGAGATAACGCCATAGTTCCATAACCTGCATTTCGGCTTCCGGTGAGAAGATGACCTGATAATGCTCCATGCTTATTTACTTTTCCTTATGCATTTCCGCCAGCTTTGCCCGCAGTTCAGTGCTGCTGATCCCACTCTCCGGGTTGGCTTTCAGTCTTTTCAGCGCCGGTACGGCTTCTTCCCGTAGCCAGTTTTCCACTGCCCGATCGCGGGCTGCCAGTGCGCGGATGCCTTCACGGATCACCTCACTTTCTGAGGCATATTCTCCGCTCGCCACCCGGGCTTTTATCTGGGCGGCCATTTCATTGGGTAAAGTGATACTCATCTGTTGTGTTGTTCGCATTGTCTTATCTCCCCGCCAGGTAGGATTTAATCATACTCACTCTTTTTACCACTGTCAGGCTTTCTCCTGTCGTTTTTTTCAGCGCCAACAGTATCCGGATCACAGCTTATCCGGCGTTATCTTTATCCCTTCGTGCGGCGAGGCCAGCCGCCCTTCCAGCGTCTGAGCGTAGCGCCGCGCCGCGTGTATCGCTTCCGTCTGCTCTCTGGACTCGTTTAACGTTGCGAGCGGATGAAGGCTGCACTGTGACAAGTCCCGCTTTAGATTGGCACTTCTGTTTAACATCCTGCTTTATCAGATCCTCCTTAAAGCGTCTGGAAAATGTGTCAATGCGATTCAAGTTGGAACGCTTCTGCCGCAGCATTCGAAGCCCTGGGCGTAGAGGTGCTGGTCGCGCGGTAAAGGCTGACCACATCGCCCAGGATGAGCAGCGAGGGCGACTGCGGTGACTGCTGTCTGACCGTCTCCGGCAGTTCAGCCAGCGTGGTGACAATGACCCGCTGATCGGATCTTGTTCCCTTTTCAACAATGGCGACCGGGGTGTCAGCCCGGCGTCCGTTAGCGATCAGCCGTTCGCTCAGCGCCCCGCACCAGGTTAGCCCCATATAAAACACCAGCGTCTGCCTGGCGTCCCGCAGGCTTTGCCACTCCAGGTCGGGACGCCCATCCTTGCCATGGCCGGTAATAAAGCGCACCGACTGCGCCATATCCCGGTGCGTCAACGGGATCCCGGTGGCCGCCGCGCAGCCTGTCGCCGCCGTGATACCCGGCACGATATGGCAGGCGATCCCGGCATCCCGGATACAGCTCATCTCCTCACCGCCCCGGCCAAAAATAAAGGGATCGCCGCCTTTCAGCCTGATCACCTGCTGTCCGGCAGCGGCCAGTTCGACCAGCAGCTGATTGATCTGCGTCTGCTTCAGGCCATGAAAGCCGGGCGTTTTGCCCACATCAATGCTCAGCGCCGTGGCGGGGATCAGCGCCAGAATTTCATCGCTGACCAGGCGGTCAAATACCACCACTTCGGCATTTTCGATCAGCCGCAGGGCTTTCACCGTCAGCAGATCCACATCGCCTGGCCCGGCGCCGACCAGCCATACCGCACCCGCTTTATTGCTTTGCGCGCTGGTTAACAGTTTTTCCAGCGAAGGAAGGATTGTCGTCATCATTTACCTCACTCAGGCAGCCGTTCGCGCGAGGGCGATCAGCCGCGATAATTCGGGAAGGCAGGAGCCGCAGTTGGTGCCGCACTTAAGCCGCACGCCCAGCGCCTCCGTGCTGTCACAACCTGTCGCGATCGCCTCGTTAATCTGGTTTTCCCCCACGCCAAAACAGCTGCATACCGTGCGGCCCGTAGCGCACCCTGCTGACGCTCTTCCGCTGAGCAGGGCAAAGCGCTGCTGCGCCGTGGCGGGCGGATCGCTGAACGCGGCCAGCACGGCTTCCCGCGCCACCGCCGGGCGTGCGCCGCTGAAAAAGGCCAGATCGAGCTGCCCGCTGCGCCACCCAAGCAGGTGATAAAAATCCTCCCCGGCTCCGGCAGTTTGCAGCATCAGCCCGCTGGTCACTCCCTGCTGCGCCAGCCAGCTCGCCGGATCGCCCTTCCCGGCAACTAAATAGCGCGTCACCTCGCCTTCAGGGATCCGCACCCACCATAGCGGGCCGCCTTCGCCTGTCACTACGCCTTCCCGCACATAGAGCGTGCCCTGCCAGTCGGGCTGCCAGCGGCCAATCCGCACCGCCGTCTGTTTGCTTTCCGGCTGGCCGGAGAGCGGACAAACTTCCGCTGCCACCAGCGCATCCACTTTCCCGTGGCTGGCATACTGACTGTTCCAGTGCATGGGAATGAACAGGCTGCCCGGCATCTGGGCCTCGCTGAGGTGGGCGCGGCAGATCATCCAGCCGCTGGCGGACTGCACGCGCATCAAATCGCCCTCAGCAATGCCGTTGCGCCCGGCATCCAGAGGATGCAGTTCGCCAAAAGGTTCGCTGTAGTGCTGCATCAGACGCGGCACGCTGCCGGTCCGGGTCATGGTGTGCCACTGATCGCGAATTCTGCCGGTGTTCAGCGTAAACGGATAGGCGCGTGAGGGCCGGGAAGAAGGCAGGCGCGGCGTCAGGGGGATCAGCCTGGCTTTGCCATCCGGATGATAAAACTGCCGGTCGCTGAACAGCCGGGCGCAGCCGGCGGGATAGCGGGTATTGACCGGCCACTGGAGAGGGCTCATCCGATCCCAGCCGTCATCGCTCAGCGACGCCAGCCCGCTGATATCAAACGCCCGGCTTCCTTCATTCTCAAAGCCGGAAAGCGCGGCGTGCTCGCGAAAAATAGCGGCGGGATGGTTCCAGTTAAACGCTGCCTGAAAGCCAAGACGCTGCGCGACCTGGGCGAGGATCCACCAGTCAGGGCGCGCCTCGCCCGCCGGTGGCACAAAGCCCCGCTGGCGGGAGATGCGCCGCTCGGAGTTGGTCACCGTGCCGTTCTTCTCCCCCCAGCCCTGGGCGGGCAGCAGAATATGCGCCAGCGCAGCAGTGTCGGTCTGCGCCGTTACGTCAGAAACGATGGTCAGCGGACAGCGCCGCAGCGCGTCAGCCACCGCCAGCCCGTCGGGCAGCGACACCGCCGGATTGGTGCCCATAATCCAGATCGCCTTGATCTCGCCTCGCGCCACCGCCTGAAACAGCTCAACCGCTTTCAGGCCGGGCCGATCCGCCACCTGCGGGCTCTGCCAGAAGCGCTGGAGCCGATCAACATTCTGCGGGGTAAAGTCCATATGCGCCGCCAGCTGATTCGCCAGTCCGCCCACTTCGCGTCCGCCCATCGCATTAGGCTGACCGGTCAGTGAAAAAGGCCCGCTGCCTGCCCGTCCTATCCTGCCGCTCGCCAGATGGACGTTGATAATGGCATTGCATTTATCGCTGCCGCTGGCGGACTGGTTAATCCCCATACAGTAGAGGGTCAGCGCCTGCGGCGAATTCAGAAAGAGCGTGTAAAACCTCTCCACATCCTCCGGCGGCAGCCGGCAAAACTCCGCCACCCTCGCTAACGGCCACTCGGCCGCCGCCAGCAGCGTCTCCTCCACGCCGTTAAGGTGAGGCAGCATGGTGGTATCCACGCCCTGATGCAGATCCAGCCAGTGGAGCAGCCCGCTGAACAGCGCCGCGTCGCTGCCCGGCCTGAGCGGCAGATGCAGGTCCGCGCCGTCACAGGTCGCCGTCCGGCGTGGATCGATGACCACAACCTTCATCTCAGGTTTCGCCTGCTTCGCCTGCACCAGCCGCTGCCAGGCGACCGGATGCGCCCAGGCGGTATTTGATCCGGCCAGCACCACCAGATCGGCCTGCGCAAAGTCCTCATAGCAGCAGGGCACCGCGTCCGCCCCCAGCGCCCGCTTATAGCCCACCACTGCCGACGCCATGCAGAGCCGGGAGTTGGTATCAATATTCGCCACGCCAAGGAAGCCTTTCATCAGCTTATTGGCCACGTAATAATCTTCGGTCAGCAGCTGCCCTGAGGCGTAGAACGCCACCGCCTGCGGCCCGTGCTCACGGATAACGGCGTTGAGCCGCTGCGCCACCGTATCCAGCGCCTGCGACCAGCTGGACCGGACGCCATCCACCTGAGGAGAGAGCAGCCGGCCTGCATGACCCAGCGTCTCGCCCAGCGCGGCCCCCTTTACGCAAAGGCGACCGAAATTGGCCGGATGCGTGGCGTCGCCCGCGATCCGACAGCCGCCCTGCCCGTCAGTGGCGATCTCCACGCCGCAGCCCACGCCGCAGTAAGGGCAGGTGCTTTTCATGAGGCCACCGCCTGCGCCAGCGCCATCTCCTCGCTGGCGACCCAGACGCGCCCCGCCTCCACTTTCACCGCCCAGCAGCGTACCGCCGCGCCGCTGTTATCGAGCGCCTGACCGTCACAGAGGCGAAAGCGCTGCTTGTAGAGCGGCGAGATGACGATAGGTTCGCCGCCGCTGTCGCCCAGCAGGCCGCGTGAAAGTACGCTGGCCTGGGTGCCCGGCTCCCTATCGTCCAGCGCATAGACCTGCTCATTCAGGCGGAACAGGGCGATACGCTGAGCGCCGAGCCGCGCGCCAATCCCGGCCTGAGGGGGGATCGCATCAAGGTCGCAGAGCGCGGTCCAGGAGACAAGCGGATGGGCAGATGCGGCGGGAAGCGGCGCGGTGGCGGGCCGGATCTGACCGCGCACCTGCTCCCAGCGTACCGTTTCATCCGGCTGGTCGCTGTTGAGCGTCGGCCTGAAGAGCGCCAGCCGTTCCGGGCTATCCAGCGTGGTTTGCCATTCACACTGATAGCTCCCGACCACGCGCGCCATCTCCTGCTCCAGTTCTTCCGCAATGCCCAGCGAATCTTCCATCACAACCTGGCGGAGGTAGCTTAAGCCCCCTTCCAGGTTATCCATCCAGACGCTGGTACGCTGCAGGCGATCGGCGGTGCGCACGTAAAACATCAGCAGACGATCGACGTAGCGGATCAGCGTGGCGTCATCCAGATCGCTGGCAAAGAGATCGGCATGTCGTGGCTTCATACCGCCGTTGCCGCAAACGTAGAGGTTCCAGCCGTTTTCCGTGGCAATCACGCCGATATCTTTACTCTGCGCCTCGGCGCATTCGCGGGTACAGCCCGACACCGCCATCTTGATCTTGTGCGGCGCGCGCAGTCCCTTATAGCGATTTTCCAGCGCGATGGCGAAGCCGGTGGAGTCCTTCACGCCGTAGCGGCACCAGTCAGAGCCGACGCACGATTTTACGGTGCGCAGGGATTTCCCATAGGCGTGGCCGGTTTCAAAACCTGCCGCCAGCAGCTCCTGCCAGATGGCCGGCAGCTGATCGAGCCTTGCGCCGAAGAGATCGATGCGCTGACCGCCGGTGATTTTGCTGTAAAGGTTGTAGCGTTCGGCCACTTTACCAATGGCAATCAGCCCCTGCGGGGTAATCTCGCCACCGGCGATCCTGGGCACTACCGAGTAGGTGCCATCTTTCTGGATATTGGCAAAATAGCGATCGTTGGTGTCCTGAAGCGGCAGATGCTGCGGCTTGAGCAGATATTCATTCCAGGTGGAGGCGAGCAGCGATCCGGCCAGCGGCTTACAGATCTCACAGCCCAGCCCCTGCCCATGCCGGGCGATAAGCGCATCAAAGGTTTTGATTTCGCCCACCCGGATAAGATGGTGCAGCTCCTGGCGGGAATAGGCGAAATGTTCGCAGATGTCTTTTTTGACCTCCACGCCCATGCAGCTCTGCTGATATTCCATCACCTGTTTAACCAGTGCCGTACAGCCGCCGCAGCCGGTCGCCGCTTTGGTGCAGCTTTTCAGCGAAGCCATATCGCCACAGCCCGCGGAAACGGCGGCACAGACGTCGCCTTTGCTGACGTTGTGACAGGAGCAGATTTGCGCGCTGTCTGGCAGCGCCGCCACGCCCAGCGCCTTCGCCGGTGCGCCCTGCGGCTGCGGCAGGATCAGCCCTTCCGGTGAGGCAGGCAGCGCCATCTCATTCAGCATCATTTGCAGCAGCGTGCTGTAATCGCCGCTGTCGCCTATCAGCACGCCGCCCAGCAGGCGTTTGCCGTCGGCGGAGACCACGATTTTTTTGTAGATCTCCTGCGGTTCATTGTTCCAGTGATAGCTCTGACTGCCCGCCGTGCGCCCGTGCGCATCGCCAAAGGAAGCCACCTCCACGCCGAGCAGCTTGAGTTTGGTGCTCATATCCGCACCGGTAAAGGCGGCCTGTTCGCCTGCCAGCTGTGAGGCCAGCACTCTCGCCATCTGATAGCCCGGCGCCACCAGGCCGAAGATCTGTCCATTCCACAGGGCGCATTCGCCAATGGCATAGATGTCCGGATCGGAGGTGGTACAGCCGCTGTCTATCGCTATGCCGCCGCGCGGCCCCAGGCTGAGGCCGGCATCGGCGGCAAGACGATCCTGGGGGCGGATCCCGGCGGAAAACAGCACCAGATCGGTCTCCAGAACGCTGCCGTCGGCAAAGCTTAACTGGAGCGAGCCGTCCGCCTGGCGGACAATTTGCTGGGTCGATTTGTCGGTCAGCACCTGGACGCCCAGCGCCTCAATCTTGCGCCGCAGCATCGCCGCGCCGCCCTCATCCAGCTGAACGGCCATCAGGCGTGGTGCAAATTCCACCACGGCGGTATCCAGTCCCAGCCGGGTCAGCGCGTTGGCCGCCTCAAGCCCCAGCAGCCCGCCGCCAATCACCACGCCGCGGCGAGCCTGTTTCGCTTTCGCGGCAAGCGCATCCAGATCGTCCAGCGTGCGGTAGACGAAACAGCTGGCATCATCGCTGCCCGGCACCGGCGGCACAAAGGCGTAGGAGCCTGTCGCCAGCACCAGCTTATCCCAGCTCATCTCATGGCCGCTGGCCTCGCGCACGCAGCGCCGTTCACGATCGATCGCCACCACCGGACGATGGGTCCGCAGCTCAATGCCGCTGTCGGCAAAGAAGTGCTCGCTCACCAGGGAAAGTTCCTTCGCCCCTTTGCCGGCAAAGTAGTCGGAGAGATGCACGCGATCGTAGGCCGCGTGGCGCTCTTCGCCGTAGACCACGATGTGATACTGAAGATGCAGCGAGCACGCGACCATCTGCTCAAGAAAATGGTGGCCGGTCATGCCATGTCCGATAACAACTAATGTAGGTTTGCTCATTTTTGTCTGTCCTGCAGCCGCTGGCTGCGCTGAATAATCAGGATCGAGAAGCACGCGCGGATCGCAGCGCATGCCGCTTTGCCGCTGCCGGCTTAAAGTGACACTGTCACTTGTGTCGCCATACAGCAGGATGCCTACCAGCTGGCGGTCGCGGAAAAAAAGGCGGCGATAGTGGCCATCAATTGGGTCAAAGGCCTGCGCCGAGGTGATGCCGGGCGCGTCAGAAATCAGCCCGGCGCTGAACACGTCTGTGCCGGTGACCTTGAGTCGGGTCCCGGCGTCTTCAGCGATAAAATCCGCCACGGGCTGGCCGGCAAGGCGATGCGCAAGCACGCGGGCCTGAGTCAGACAGGGCGCCACCAGGCCAAAAGTTTCCCCTGCCATTTCACAACACTCCCCGAGCGCGCTGACGTCCGGGACCGCCGTGCGGCACTGAAGATCAACCCGCACGCCCCGCCCGCAGGCAATACCCGCCGCAAAAGCAAGTGAGATTTCCGGTGACACGCCAGTGGCCACAATGACCTGCCCGGCGGGAATGACGCTTCCCTCGCTCAGCGTGACGCTGTCCGCTTCAATGCGGGTGATTTCGCAGGCAAGACGGCAGGTTATCCCTCGCTGGCGCAGCGTTTGCGCCAGTAACTCACCCGCATGTGCATCGAGCTGACGATCCATCAGCCAGCCGTTACGGTGAATAAGCGTGACCTCACGCCCGCGCAGCCGTAGCGCCGCCGCCGCTTCGATGCCGAGCAATCCGCCACCAAGGACGACGACCGGCCCGCGCCCGGACAGCATGCGGTTGACATCGGTCAGGGTCCGGAAGCCCATGACGTGCGGAAGATCGTTGCCGGGGATGGCGGGCATAACCGGCTGCGATCCGGTCGCCAGCACCAGCCGATCCCAGTGCAGCCTTCTCTGCGAAGTGGTGACCGTTTTCGCCGCTGTATCAAGCGCTAGCGCCTCTTCGCCCTTCAGAAACCGGATGTTGCGCTGCTGATACCACGCCAGATCGTGCAGCACCGTTTCCGCAAAGGCTTTTTCACCGCTCAGCACCGGCGAGAGCTGGATGCGGTTGTAATTGCCCAGCGGTTCGCGGCCAATCACGGTTATGCGGTAACGCTCAGGCGCAAGCTGCCATAAGGTTTCCACCATACGCATGCCCGCCATGCCGTTGCCAATCACCACCAGATGTTCCGCCATCGCCTTCTCCTTACGCCACCGACTGCTTTTCGTAGAGAAAGTGCAGCACCTGCTGGCGCAGCTGGTGATAACGCGGCTCGCTGGCCAGCGCCACTCTTGAACGCGGGCGCGGCAGATCGACCTCCATTATTTCGCCCACCGTTGCCGCCGGACCGTTAGTCATCATCATTACCCGATCGGAGAGCAGCACGGCTTCGTCCACGTCATGGGTGATCAGCACGATAGTAGTGTTGAGCTTTTCCTGAATACTCATCACCGCATCCTGCAAATGCGCCCGGGTTAATGCATCCAGCGCGCCGAAAGGTTCATCCATCAGCAGCACCCGCGGCTTCATCGCCAGCGCCCGGGCAATGCCGACCCGCTGCTTCATGCCGCCGGAAAGTTCGCCGGGCCGCTTGTCCAGCGCATGATGCATCTGCACCAGCTCAAGGTTGTGCAGGATCCACTCATGCTGCTCCGCCTTACTCATGCTGTTTCTGAACACCTGGCCGACCGCCAGCGCCACGTTGTCATAGGCGGTCAGCCAGGGCAGCAGCGAGTGATTCTGGAACACCACCGCCCGCTCGGGACCCGGCCCGGCAATCTCCCGGTTATCGCACAGCAGCACCCCTTCGCTCGGGCTGGTCAGTCCGGCAATCAGATTGAGCAAGGTGGATTTGCCGCAGCCCGAGTGGCCGGTCAGGCTCAGGGTTTCGCCCTGGCGGATGCTGAAGCTGACGTTATCCAGCGCGAGGAACTCGCCCTGAGCGCTGTTAAACCGCTGGTTGACGTTTTGTACCTGAATAATGTTCTGCATCAGTTGCCCCCCTTCTGTCCGTCCTGCCAGGAAAACCGGCGCGCCAGCAGCATCAGTCCCTGCTCCAGCAGCAGCCCGACCACGCCGATAATGCCGATAGCGATCAGGATGTTTTCCACATTGAGATTGTTCCACTCGTTCCAGATCCAGAAGCCGATCCCCTGACCGCCGGTCAGCATCTCGGCCGCGACGATAACCAGCCAGGCAATACCGATGGAGAGCCGGACGCCGGTCAGGACCGCAGGCAGCACCGCCGGAAACAGGATCTTGCGCATAATGGTGAACTCAGAAAGCCTGAGGACTTTCGCCACGTTGAGATAATCCTGCGGGATGCGCTGTACGCCTTCAGCGGTGTTGATAACCATTGGCCAGATCGAGCAGATGAAAATGGTCCAGCTCGAAGCGGGTTCAGCACGCTGGAAAAGCAGCAGGCCGATCGGCAGCCAGGCAAGGGGGCTGACCGGGCGCAGCAGCGAGATGATCGGGCTGAACATCCGTCCCAGAAACAGGTAGCGACCGAGCAGGAAACCGGCAGGGATCCCCACCAGCGCCGCCAGGCCAAACCCCACCGCCACGCGCTGCAGAGACGCCAGCACATTCCAGCCGACACCCTGATCGTTGGGACCGGCGTTATAGAAGGGATCGGCGAAGAGCGTGACCGCCGCCTGCCAGGTTGAAACCGGGCCGGGGAAGCCAGTGCTGTTCAGCGCCGCAATCTGCCAGACGACCAGCAGCAACGCTATGCCGCATACGCCGGGGAGCATGCGCTGCATCAGCGGTCGTAAAACGCGACGGCGGGCGACTGGCCTCGGGTCAGGGCGGGTTTTCAGGGTGATGATCTCAGCTTCTGGCGGGGTGGGTTCTGCCACCAGCGGAACGATACGGGCCTCGCTTTTCATTTCTGACCTCCTTTGTTAATGGCAAAGCTGGCGGCGTACTGCGCGGGCTGACTGCCGTCCCACACCTTGCCGTCAATCAGCGTGCTGCTGCGCATTTCGCTTTGCGGCAGCGACACGTTACCCACAGCGGCGGCGGCCGCTTTATAGATATCGATACGGTTGATCTGTCTGGCGACGGCGAGATAGTCCGGATCCTCCTGTAATAACCCCCACCGTTTCTGCTGGGTAAGGAACCACATGCCGTCCGAAAGCCAGGGAAAATTGACCTCGCCATCGTTAAAAAAGCGCATGCCGTGCGGGTCCTGCCAGCTTTTACCGAGGCCGTTTTCGTAGTAGCCGAGCATGCGGCCTTCAATAATGTCGGGTTTGGTATTCAGGTAGGCGCGCCCGGCGATGACGCTGGCGGTCTCCTTACGGTTCTCGTCTGAGGCATCAATCCAGCGGGCCGCTTCAAGCACGGCGGCGGTAAGCGCCCGCGCCGTATTGGGATTCTCGTTAACCCAGGCGGCACGCGTGCCGAGGATTTTTTCCGGATGATCGGGCCAGATGCCCTGTGAGGTTTCCGCCGTGAATCCGACCTGCTCGGCGATAGCGCGCTGGTTCCAGGGCTCGCCGACGCAATAGCCGCTCATATTGCCAATCATCATATTCATCACCATCTGCGGCGGCGGTACGACAACGGTGCGGACGTCGGCAAAGGGATCGATACCGGCGCTGGCCAGCCAGTAATAAAGCCACATGGCATGGGTGCTGGTGGGGAAGGTATGGGCAAAGGTGTAGGTGCCTGCCGGGCTGGCGCTCACCTTTTTCTGCAGGCCGGCGGCATCGGTGACGCCCGCCTCTTTCAGCTGGTTAGAGAGCGTAATGGCCTGACCGTTCTGGTTCAGAGTCATCAGATTCGCCATATCATGCTGCGGTCCCGCCACGCCAAGTTGCAGGCCATAGAGCATGCCGTAAAGTACGTGGGCGGCGTCCAGCTCTCCGGAGGTCAGTTTATCGCGCACCGCTGCCCAGCTGGCTTCTTTGCTCGGCACAAGGGAAATGCCATATTTTTTATCAAAGCCTTTGACGGCCGCCATCACTACTGGCGCGCAGTCGGTTAAAGGGATAAAGCCGACGCGGACGGTTTTTTTCTCCGGCGCGTCCGATCCTGCCGCCCAGACGCTGTTCATCAGTCCGGGAACCAGATAGCTGCCGCCCAGTAAGGCGCTGCCGGTAAGAAATCGTCGTCTGGAGAGCGGAAAACTCGTTTTGCTCATCTTCTGGCTTCCTGAAAGAAATAAAAAAAGGCGCCCGACCACCATGCGAAGCGCATGGGGTTGGACGCCTTTATCCAAAACACTCGTATCACCGCCGTTGGCGAAACAAATGCAGCTATGTAATTTAAGTTATTGCAAAGGCTGTGCCAGAAAAGTGGTGAGAGGATGTGTAGTGCCTGTCAGATGGAGATAACGGGCTAACGCCGCAAAATAGCAGGCTATTTATTTCCGGTTTTGGCGCTCCTGTTCTCCACTACCGGCAGGCAACGTTCGGCTGAATTGCGCCGTTTCTGCCCCGGTATGAGGCATAAACGCCCGCACTTTGTGCAACTACTCATTTAGGGGTAGCAGGAAAAACATCCGCCACCGCAAGCAGCGCCTCAGCGATATCCACGATGCGCCGGTTCTGATCCATCGCCATTTTGCGTAACGCCTGCCACGCCTGCTCTTCGCTGTAGTGATGGTGGCGAATCAACAGGGCTTTGGCCCGATCGATCTGCTTACGGTCGCTGAGCGTGGCCCGCATAGCGGCCAGTTCATCATCCAGCGCTTCCAGCTGACGGGACTGCGCTTCAACCAGCCCCAGTATCGATCTTCCCAGCCCTGGAGTGAGGCCGCCGGTGTCCAGAGATTGTCCCTCTTGCTTAAGCCAGTTCTGACCCGCCACGTAGACGCTGAAAGCAGGCCCGGTATCGATCTGCGCCATCAGCGCATCAATATCCCCCTCCTGCGCCTCCTGCTGGTGCTGAGCCTGACGAATACTTTCCCGGCAGCACTGCATCAGATGCTGCGCCAGTTCATCCTCTACCTGCTTAAGGCCGTCAATGCGGCGCGTCATCCGTTGATACCAGCGCAGCGCCATTTCCGCCCCGTCGTCCTCAGGCGCGCTGCGCGTGCAGGCGATACGACGAAGCCGCTCAATGTCACTTTCGCCCTCCGCCAGACCCCGCCAGCGCTGGAGGCTTTTCGCATCGGCAAAATGGCAAAAGTGGGTAAAACAGCGCTCCTGCGCCTCAATCAACCCCAGCATCCTTTCACGCTGCCCGGCAGAGAAGCTGCCCGCCGCATAGCCAGCCGATCCCGTTGCCCTCTCCTGGCCAGCCAGCTCTTTACCCTGCATAAAACTGAACATCGCGATCAGCGCGCGGGAGACCTGAGGGTCGGATGCGGTGTCGATCATCTCAAAGGCGAGATTAAGCAACTGGCGGATGATATGGCTGAATTGCCGCATCGCCTCGTCATGGCTGAGCCTGAAGTGGCGCACATTGTGCCGGAGCGGCGCAAGAGCGCCGAGCGCATGCAGCGCGGCCGCTATCCGGCTGTAGACTCTGACGTGGCCCGGCGGCGCAGCCTGTTCCCCGTTCAGCGGCGGCAGGCTGGCCAGCATACTGGCCAGCGTCCTGGCGACCTGACGCTCCCGGACCGGCAGCTCATCGCCAAACATTTTCCCCTGTGAGCAGAGCCAGATATTGCTGACGCCACGCTCGCGCTGGAGCTCATGGACAAGCTGGCTGATTTCGCCGGTTAGCTGACCGGTCTGTAGCAAGGTTTGCAGGCTGGCAATCTCAGACTGACGGGACGCCATCAGATAGGCGCGTGCCGATGGAACCTGGGTAGGCATAAACGCTTCTCCTGAAGAGGGACGAAGCTTAAATTAAGCAATAATCATGCCGGACAGGGTTAAGTAGCGGGGATATAGCGCCGTGAGGCGGAAAGAACGCAGAAAAAAATATTCTTTATCGCTGTTAATCGTTAACCTGGCTTATGGTTATAATTTCCTGTAAAACCCCTTTATATTGCCTCAGGCGATCGAATGCGTGACGGTGCAATCTGGACAGTTCATTGTTATTTATCGAATTTACGACCATTTATTTTTATCTGTTCCTGTAACAGGCTGGCGGCAGCTAATATCATGTCATCTGCTGCACTGCAATGGTTCCCAATCTCAAATACGTAAGGTAGACTGTTAACGATTTTATCTTTCTGTAAACCCGCGTAATTTTTGTCCTGCCACCGCCCGCCCGCGGCCAGTTTCAGGAAAAATTAAGTGGTGTTTCGCCTGTGGACTATAAGACTCACTGATGAAATGCACGAGGATCTCTGTGAAAATAAGCATCGCGTTAACCCTGCTGGCCGCCCTGACCCTGGCCGGATGTAAAGCGCCTCCTCCTCCTGTGACCGATGATACGGTTGTCACCAGTGAAGTCGATGGCGTGACGCTGACCCACCGCTATGCGGTGCAGCCGCCACACTCTTTTACGCCGGTCAATGAGACTTACCGGGCGCTCTACGGCGCCACGGTGATGACCCGTCCAGATTTTGGCGGCAAAATTGTTCGCCATCTGGAAAACGGTAAGCCCTTCAACGTGCTGGGGCAGGTAGAGGGACACTGGCTGGCGATCGCCGATGAAGAGCAGCTTGAGTTGATTGGCTACGTGCCTTTCAAAGCGGGCGTCAAAAGCGATCTTTATGACGCCACCGTGCGCAGCGATCGGCCCAAGCCCCGCAAAAGCACCAATAAGGTTTGCGTCGATGTCGGCGGGAAAAGCAAAGCCTGTCGCAATAACGATACCGCAACCTGGATTCTGGAATAATCGCCTTATACCCTCAGACAGAGGCTTGCAGGGGAGCCAGTGTTTCTCTCACCACGCACAGTTCGTGGTACAGAGGTTCATTGACGCGCTGCAATCCGGACAAGAGGGGTATGCCAGGGATGGCAATATTCTCCCGTTCGACGGGCCGGGCAGCCACACTGCCTGACCGGTGCCATCAGCAGAGACCGTAAAACCCAGATGACTCAGGAACACGCCGCTGACTTGCCGACCCCGGTCAGCCAAGACAATCCGTTACTCACTGCCGCCGCGCCGTTGCTGAATGCTATTGTGCAGATTCGCCTGGCGGCAACACATGACGATCCCGCCGGTCTGCGCCAGCAACTGGTCGATGAGATCCGTCAGTTCGAAATACGCTGCAAACAGGCGGGCCTCCCCTTCGATATGATTATCGGCGCGCGCTACTGTCTCTGTAGCGTGCTGGACGAAGCTGCCGCCCAGACGCCCTGGGGATCGCGCGGCATCTGGTCAGGCAACGGCCTGCTGGTGACTTTCCATAACGAAATCTGGGGCGGCGAAAAGGTTTTCCAGCTCTTATCGCGGATTTCCCATACGCCCGCTCAGCATCTCTGGCTGCTTGAGGTGATCCATTACTGCCTGCTGCTGGGCTATGAAGGCCGCTATCGCGGGGCTGAACAGGGCCGCCTCCAGCGCGACGCCGTGCGCAGCCGTCTGGCTCAGCTGATTAGCGATACGCGGGGCGTCCAGGCGCTGCCGGCCAGTCCGGAACCGCTGATCCCCTCCGGGCAAAGTACGCTCTGGCGACCGCCGGTGCCGCTGTGGGTCTGCGTCAGCGTCACGGCCTTTATCGCCTGCCTGATCTATTCCGGCCTTAACTGGCGGCTGGGCAACGCCGCGGAGCCGGTGCTGCGGGCTATCTGGGAAACGCCTCTGCCCAAAGGCGGGATAGACAGCCGCAGCAGCGCCAGCCAGGCGCTGCTGGATTTACGTACGCGGCTGGATGATATGATCTCGGCACGACAGCTTGACGTTGCTGACGGCACCAACGGCAGTAAGGTCATCGTTCCCTCCGACACGCTTTTTGCCAACGCAGGCACCGACCTGACGCCGCAGGGGCGGGCTGTTATCTCCCGTATCGCTGCCGCAATGGATACGATTAAAGGCACAATTATGGTCAGCGTCTATACGGATAATCAACGCATTCGCTCCAGCCATTTCCCCTCGAATTATGAGTATTCACTCTCCCAGGCTCGTGCTATTACGACTCTGCTTAAGCAGCAGATGACACAGCCGGAACATGAAGTGCGCGGTGAAGGACGGGGCGACAGCAATCCCCTGCTGCCGAATGACAGTGACGAGAACCGGGCCCAGAACCGACGGGTGGAGATTACGTTATTACCGGTGCCGGAAGTTCAGCCCGGCAGCAACAGCAAGGCGGGAACCCCCTGATGTCCACCCTACTCTCTTTTCTCTTAAGCCGCCTGTTCCTGGGCTTCCTCGGCATTACTGCCCTGGCCGCGCTGATCTGGAACGGCGGTCCGCAACTCTCCCTCAGCGGCATCCACTGGCTGGAAAGCGTGCTTAACCGCCAGGTTGCCATCGGGGTTTGCTATTTTTTATGGATTCTCTTTCAGCTCATCCCGCAGCTTTACCGCGCCTGGTTTAACAGTAAGCTGATCACTAATCTTCAGAATCCTGACGTTGACCGTGAAGAGCAGGCGGTTACCGAAGAGATGCTCGCTTCCCGCTTTAGTGAAGCGATCGCCATGCTGAAAAAGGCGCATTTTCCTGGCCGGGAAAACCGGCAAAAACGGGGCTGGTTTAAGCGTTTTCAGGCGCAGTACCTTTATGAACTGCCCTGGTACATGATTATCGGCGCGCCCGGCGCGGGCAAAACGACGGCGCTGGTCAATTCAGGTCTGGAATTTCCGCTCAGCGATACTTTGGGAAAAACCGCCCTGCGCGGCGTTGGCGGCACCCGTCACTGCGACTGGTGGTTTACCCAGGAGGCGGTACTGCTCGATACCGCCGGCCGCTATACCCTTCAGGAAAGCCAGCGTGCCCGTGATGCCAGCGAATGGCACTCCTTTATTTCGTTGCTGAAGCGCTTCCGGGCGCGCCAGCCGATTAATGGCGTGATCATGACGCTCAGCGTGGCCGATCTGCTGAGCGATTCGGCGGAAGCGCGTTTCGCCCAGGCGACCTCGCTGCGTCAGCGCCTGTCGGAGCTTCATCAGCAAACCGGCATCCACTTTCCGGTTTACGTCATGGTGACCAAGACCGATCTGCTGAAAGGCTTTATGAGCTATTACGCCTCGCTGGATAAAAGCCAGCGCGATCGGGTATGGGGTTTTACCTTTCCCTGGCAAGCGGACAGGCAGGGTGAAACAGCGGTCAATACCCTGTTCGAAGAGAAGTTTCATGCGCTTTCAACCAGGCTGATGGAAGACCTGGCCGGCAGAATGGCGAAAGAGAGCGATCTGAGCCAGCGCGCCGAGTGTTTTCTGTTTCCTCAGGAGTTTGCCTCACTGCGGCCACTGCTGGCCGAGTATCTCGATATCGTCTTCTCGCCGGAGAAGGAAGAGATGCCGTGGGCGCCGCGCGGTATTTTCTTCACCAGCGGCACCCAGGAGGGGCTGCCTTTCGATCGCATCATGGGTGAGCTGACCCGTAAGCTCCAGCTGCCGCAGCCCCTCAGCCACACCATCGCCAGCTGGGATACCGTGAACCGTAACTCGCCAATCCCGGCCAACCGGGAACAGAGCTATTTTATCCGCGCGTTGCTCAGCGACATGATCTTCCAGGAGAGTCACCTCGCCGGCAGCGACCGCTCCTGGGAGCACCGCAATCGTCTGCTGCACTGGGTCGGCTATGGCATGCTCAGCCTGGCGCTGCTGGTCGCCACACTATTGTGGAGTACCAGCTATTATAAAAACCAGCACTACCTGAGCCAGGTCGCGGAACGTCTGCCTGCGATTGAGCAACAGGCGCAGCGGCTTTCAGCCAGCAGCAGCGGGACCATTCTCGACCTGCTGCCTTTCCTGAACAGCCTGGTGGCGCTGCCGCAAAGCGACGCATTTTCGCCCGACGCTCCGCCGCTCAGCATGCGGGGCGGTTTGTACCGTGGCGGTCAGATCGGCGACGCGGCAATGGGTATTTACCAGAACGCCCTGAAAACGTTACTGCTGCCCCGCGTGGCAAAAAATATTACCGCCACCTTGCGCAACGATAAGGGAGAGGACAGCGAGTTCAGCCGCAATGCGCTGCGCGCTTACCAGATGCTCTATCAGCCGCGCTCCTATGACGGCGAGTTTTTGCGCGCCTGGGTGATGCAGAATTTACAGCATACTCTGCCTGCCGGCGTGACCACACGCCAGCTCCAGCAGCTTGACTGGCATCTCAGCCAGCTGCTGGACCGGCAGGTTCAGATCTCCCCGTTCGCCCGGGATAATGCGCTGATGATGAGAAAACTAGCGATTCATCTCGATAATGCGGGTCAGCAGAGTGAATTTTCATCTGCCTTTATTCCCGCGACAGGCCGGACTACCGGGATTGTTCACTGACAGAGAAGGTCATCACTATGGCAGAAAGGTATGACCTCGGATGGTATGGCAAGCTGCCCAATACCGGTGATTTTTTACAGCAAAGGCTGCCCGAATCCATTGTCTCCAGCTGGTCGGGCTGGTTTCAGCAGGGGCTGAACCATCTGCACCACCATAACGAAGGGGGCAGCGAGACCTTTCGCCGGGCGCCGGTCTGGAATTTTGCGCTGCCTGCCACGCTTGGCGTACAGCGGGTGCAAATTGGCTGCATGTTACCCTCCCGCGATCGCGTGGGAAGGGCGTGGCCTCTGATTGCGCTGCAAAGCGTGCCGGTAAGCCACTGGCATCCGGCGCAGCTGATGGTTTCCGGTGACTGGTTTTTGAAGTTGGGAGAGACGCTGCACCGGGCGGTTAGTACGCCCTCAACGCCCGATGAGCTGGCGCAATCGCTGCGCTCGCTGATGCCGCTGTCGCTACCCGATAACGGGCAGTCAGCTATTATGGATGTCATAGGCTATCAGGATCTGCCCTGCTCGCTTGCCTGGCGGGAGGTGGCCGATCGTTTCGATCCGATGCAGTACACCAGCTACTGGTGGACCAATCAGAGCGACGGCTATCCGCTGGCCAGCCACAAGCACAGCGGAAATCTGACGGCACAGCTGTTTTCACTTTTATTCGATCCGGCCGCCGTCGCGGCACCGGGGCGACATGGACTCTATCCGCCAATGTTTGAATAGAGTTAGCTGGCCTGTGGGCCATGGCTTCAGGAAAAGCGCATGCGATTTACCCTTGTTGATAGCAGGACCGAGGCACCCGTTACTCACTGTGATTTTACCCCACCCGGCGGCACCATCGGGCGGAGTCTGGATAACGATCTGGTTCTTCCGGATACCGAACGCGCCATTTCACGGCTGCAGGCGGTGGTGCATGTTGCGCCTGACGGTGAATGCCGCCTGACAAATCAGGGCAGCGTTATCGCGGTTCTGCATAATCATAACCCGCTGGCCCGGGGTAGCCAGGCCACGCTGCATCATGGCGACGTGCTGGGCATTGGCGATTATCAGATTGTGGTCAGCGATCCTTCCCACGTGGAGGAGACGTCTGCCGATGATATTGACCCGCTTATGCTGTTCGGCGATGGCGCTTCGACCGTTGAAGACCCGCTGGGGATCCTGCATGAGGTGGAGCCGCTTTTCGTGCACCCCGAAGAGTGCCCTCCCGTCTCACACGCGGCGGCGCGGCCGGTACGGCCAACTGATGCAAGGCTGGCTATCGATCCGGTCAGTAATGAGGCGGCGTTGCCCGGCGAGCGCCACGCTTCGCAGAGTCACGAGCAGCGTTTGCTGGCGGCGCTGCTGGAGGGAATGGGACTGGAGAGCCATCCGGACAGGCCCTCCCTGACCGAAGAACAGATGCGCACGACGGGCCGGATGCTGAGCCTGTTTTCGCAGGGGACGGTCGCCCTGCTCTCCTCGCGCTCGATTCTTAAGCGCGGTGTGAAAGCGGAGATGACGATGATCCTGAACGAGGCGAATAACCCGTTTAAGATCCTTCCTTCAGGAAAGACCGTTCTGATGCAGATTTATCAGAGCCAGATGCCCGGCTTTATGCCGCCTGAGCAGGCCGTTCGCGATGCGCTGGTCGATCTTCAGGCGCACCAGCTTGGCATGATTGCCGGTATCCGCGCGATTATCGCCGCGATGCTGCAATCCTTTAATCCGCAGCGGATGGAGGAGCACGCCCGCCGCGACGGCAAGGTGCCGAAATATGCGCTGACCGCCTCGAAAAAGGCCGCGCTGTGGGACTATTTTTTACGGCATTATCAGAGTACCTCAGGTGAGATCGAGGATGATTTCCATACCCTGTTCGGTGATGCTTTCCTTCAGGCGTACGACATGGAAGTCAATCAGTACAAAGACTCGCAAACCCGACAGGAAGAACAATGAACATAAACTTTGCTTCGACGTCGCAGATTGGCGCACGTGAGAGTAATCAGGATGAAACCGGGGCGGTGCTGGGCAAGCACAGCGCCTGTTTTATGGTCTGTGACGGCGTGGCGGGTACGGAGGGCGGCGAAATGGCGGCTCAGCTGGCGCGGGATACGCTGCTTGCCGAATTCAGGGAGGAGCATCCGATTACCCCTGACGAAACCGGGCGCTGGATCCATCTGGCCGAGGAGGCCATTCTCGGCGCACAGAAGGTCAATCCGCATTTAAAACGCATGAGCACCACCCTCGCGGCTCTGTTTATTGACCGTGATGACCAGCGCGCATGGTGGACTCACGCGGGCGACAGTCGCGTTTACCACTTTCGGCGGGGATTTATTCATGCCGTCACCCGTGACCACAGCCTGGCGCAGCAAATGCGTGACGCGGGCTACGAAAATACCGGAATTAACAGTAATTTACTCTATAATGCTCTCGGCGCGGAAGGCACCCAGCCGGTGAGCAACAGCGAGGCGCTGCCGCTTGAAGATGGCGATGCCTTTCTTGTCTGCACCGACGGCTTCTGGTGCAGCCTGACGCCGCAGGAAATGGAACAGGCGCTGCGCATGGTAAACTCGCCACAGGAGTGGCTGGCGCTGATGCAAAAGGCCATCAATCGCAGTGAGAAAAAAGATAATCTGAGCGCCGTGGCTGTCTGGGTGGGGTCGCCGCAGGACACCACGCTGTTTCAGTCCATGACGGATTCCGCCCGCTTTTTACCGCCGCGTGATTAACACCAAGGAACGCTATGAAATTTTGGTTGCCCGCCACCGTCATACTCTTGTTTGCTTCCGCCGTCCGCGCGGAGGATTACCGCGTGGTTTATTCCCCCAGCCTGGCGCTGGAAGTCTTTATTGATAACGTTGCCAGCAAGGCGCCCCGCGACTGGTGTCAGGAGGCGATCCACCTGCGCATCCTCTCCGGCGAGAGTAAAGAGTCCAGCGTGCTGAACACCTTCCTGCCCCGGGTAGGTAACCTGCTTCAGAACCAGTGCGGTAAGCTGACAGAGCTGCCGTGGCAGATGACTAACCCGCAGGGAATGGTACTGGCGACGGGTACCGCGGCCAAAGAACAAGGCTGGCGGCCGATTGTGCTGGCCGATGCCACCGCAGCCGCCACGGCAAGCAACGCTGCGCCGCTCGATATCTCACAGCCGGCCAACAGCCAGCCGTTGCACCATTTCGATCTGCCCGAAGGCTGCCATTTCCGCACCTGGTGGGATGAGAACGGCCAGTCGCTGTTTATTCCCGAAGGCAAAACCCTGACCTGCTCCACGGAAGGCTGGCTGGAGGGGAAAAGCGAGCTGACGCTCGCCAGCGAAGGCAAAAACCAGCTTATTCCGGTCCAGTTTTATCAGGGCTTTCCCTTGCGTAACGTGCATCCTGAGCCCGACAGCCTTGACATCGTTGCGGCCAATAATCAGCGTCTGGTTGCCGCAATGGAGACCGCGCCGGAAAGCTGGCTGATACTGCCCTTTAACCCGACGCTGCACGTCTGGTCTTTTGAGGGAACGCTGCTGGTAAAAATGGACAAAAACCAGGCGACCGATGCGGCTGCGCTTAAAAAGCGCATTGAGAGCCTTCGTCAAACCTGGGGCGGCATCGTGAGCCCGCAGATCAAAATAAACGTGCTGCTGGTAGATGAACTGCATGCAGATCTGGCCGATCCGGCTATTGGCGCCTGGCGCACCGTAAACTAGCCCGGGCCTGCCAGGGCATTAGCACTGAGAGAGTGGTAACTATGTCGGCGAACGATAATGTAAAAAACGTCCCTAATGCCCTTCCGGCAGGGCACCGTTTTAACGAATTTGAAATTAAGGAAGTCATTGGCGGCGGCGGCTTCGGCATCGTCTATCGCGCCTGGGATCATCTTCTTGAGCGCACCATCGCCATCAAAGAGTATCTGCCGATCTCACTGGCCTCCCGCGAAGAGGACCTGACGATTGTCCTGCGGGGAGAACGCTATCAGAAGCTTTTTTCCGCCGGTCTGAACAGTTTTATCCAGGAAGCCCGCCTGCTGGCCCGCTTTAATCATCCCGGCCTGCTGCACGTGCTGCGCTTCTGGGAAGAGAATGGCACCGCCTACATGGGCACCCTCTACTATAGCGGGATGACCCTTAAAGAGTGGCAGCAGGGCCGTCCGGAGTCGATCAATGATGCCTGGATCCGGCAGCTTCTGCCGCCGCTGTTCGGTGCGATCAACACCATCCATCTGGCGGGTTATCTGCATCGTGATATCTCACTCGACAATATCCAGATTCAGGATAACCATCTGCCGGTGCTGCTGGACTTTGGCTCTGCCCGCAAGGAGATCGGCAATTTGTCGGATGAAACCGAAATTATGCTGAAGCCGGGCTATGCGCCGATTGAACAGTACAGCGAAGAGAGCGATACCGACCAGGGCCCCTGGACGGATATCTATGCGCTCGGGGCGGTGCTGCATACGCTGGTTACCGGCAGTCCGCCGCCGGTGAGCGTGGTGCGCTGTATTGAAGATCGCTATCAGCCGCTTACCCAGCTCCGGCCGGAGGGCTTTTCCCTTTCGCTGTTAAACGCCATTGACCAGGCGCTGACCATGAGGCCGCAGGATCGCCCCCAGACGATTGATGAACTGGCGGCGCTGATCGATCTGCCTGTCGCGAGCGTTGAGCAACTGGTTAGCAGCACCACCCATACTGAAATCGTTGAGGACGCGATCGAGCCGCCGGCCACGCCGGAACCGGAACCGGTCATCATGGCCGTCAATCCGGCCGCAGGCTCGGCGGAGCCCGTCACGCCGCGTGATGCCCGCAAACTCTCAAAACCGCTGGTTATCATGAGCGGCGTGACCGTACTGGTGCTGGTGGTGCTAATCGCCTGGCTTAACCGTAGCGGGACCGGGGAGCATCCTGAAAATCCAGCCATCGCGGCGGAAAGCGCGGCGGATGCCGGCACGGCGAGCGAAGCCCGGACGGCAAATGACGCCGTGCCGATGCTGGCGACGGTCTATGTGAAGCTGGGAAGCGGAGACAGCCTGCTGCTTAACGGGACGCCCACCGAAGTGAAGCCGAACAAGAGCGGCTATGCCTCGCTGAATCTGGCGGCGGGCAGCTATAAAATCGAGCTTCAGACCGGCACCGCCGTCTACAGCCATCAGCTGGAGGTTAACCGGGCGGGCACCTGGCTAATCAACCCAGGCCAGTAACGGTGGGGATCACCCCACCAGCCCGTTATGGCACTCCTGAAGGTCACGTACGCGCTGCACCAGATCGGTCAGGCAGTCATCATAGAGGCCGCGCTTTTCAAGCTCCTGCTCAAGCAGAAACAGGTATTGCGCGTTGCTTCCCAGCGGTCCACTGGCCTGGGCAATCAGCGGCGCGATGGTGCGTGGACAGGAGTCTGCCTCATAAAGCGGGTGCCGGGGATCCATTACAAACGCCAGCACGGTAACTACTCTGCCGTCGCTAAGCGCCAGCTCGCACCAACTGGGAAGATAGCAGCCCGTCACCATTTCACGCTTCCACAGCAGCGCCAGCTCCTCATGCAGCCTCTCCTCCGGCAGACGGAACGCCAGACCGGTGGTGCTACCCCCCTCTTTCAGCGCCAGCATACGGCCTGGCTGGCTGGCGGTCCCGCGTCCGGCGGTAAGGCGCAGGCAGAATGCGCGATGCCATCCGCTCAGCGTCCCCTCGGCCACTTCCTCAGCTTCGAAGATGGGGTTCCACATCAGGGAGCCATAACCAAATACCCATACCGGACTCTCATCAGGACGGCAGGCCAGCGTCGCGGCCAGTGAGGCGGCACGCTGTTCACAGCTCCAGAACAGCGATTCCTCAATATCACCAAAAGCCGTTTTACAATCTGCTTTTAACAGGAAATCTCGTGTCAGCATCGCCCCTCCTGCTGCTCTATCTCATTACCGTCAGAGCCTGACCAACAACGTTAGCGTTGCCTGTTTGTTAAACTCACCGTTTCGCTATTAACCATGACCCTAAGCCATTCAGCCGCAGCGATCAAGGTAGCTGGCGGCACAAATAGCTAAATTTCACTTAAAGAGATCATCGGCTAAGGCAGGCAAAACTTCAGGTGGGGGTAAATAAATTTCTTACAGGCAGGCTTTAGCGAAGCTTGGGCGTAACAGGGCGAGCGCGATCGCCCTGCTGAGGTTAACTTTTAGGGTGCCATTTATCATCGTCGCCCTTCTGATATTTTGACTTCACGGCAGACCAGGCCACCTTATGGGCAACCTCCTCACGTGATTCATCACCGTGACGATCTTTCTTCTCTTTGTACTGATCCCAGGCACTGTTAAATGCCTCCTGATAGATATCCTGTGCGTGAGCCGGCAGCACGTTTTTAACGTTGTCCGGAAGCGATGAGCGTGAATCATAAGGCATAGTACGTCTCCTGTTGGGTGAAACAATAAGCCTGGTGCAAAGGCGCCATTTTTTCCAGATGTCCATTTGCGTCCGCAAGAACCAATAAACCTTTAACAAGGCTATTTCAGAGAAACAATAACAATATTATGATAATTAAACGCTCATTAAACAATAAATATATAAATTAATTAGTTATATATTTCAATAAATTATCATGAATTACATTGTCAAAGATGGCGTTAAACACAAAAACATGAAAAAGCAGTAAAATTACGTAAACTGACAGGCAAACCCACTCCCGATCCACTACACTTGACGACTTGTCATATACTTGAATCTGACAGCGAAAGGGTAAATGCATCGCCTTTGGTATCAACGTGACCTCAGGCTAAACCGGTCTGTATAAGGAAAACGACGCCTATGAGTGCGCATGAAAGCGGCAAAACTCGCCATACCGAATATTCTCTCATCTTCCCTCTTGCCGCTCTGGCAATCCTCTGGTTCTGGGGAGCGTCGGCCGCCTTACCGGTAATTATCGGCATCAACCTGCTGGCGCTGGTGGCGATCCTCAGCAGCGCCTTTAGCGTAGTACGCCATGCCGATGTGCTGGCTCACCGGCTGGGAGAACCCTACGGCTCTCTGATCCTCAGCCTCTCGGTAGTGATACTTGAGGTCAGCCTGATTTCCGCGCTGATGGCGACAGGAGATGCGGCTCCGGCGCTGATGCGCGATACGCTCTACTCCATAATTATGATTGTAACCTGTGGACTGGTCGGCGCTTCGCTGCTGTTAGGGGGGCGCAAATTCGCCACGCAGTACGTTAACCTTGCCGGTGTGAAACAGTATCTGATCGCTATCTTTCCGCTTGGCATTCTGGTGCTGGTGTTTCCGAACGCCCTGCCGGGCGGTAATTTCACGGTGACGCAGGCTTTACTCATCTCCGCCATCTCCGCCGCAATGTATGGCGTGTTTCTGCTTATTCAGACCAAAACGCACCAGAGCCTGTTTGTTTATGAACATGAAGATGAAGGTGACGATCCCCACCACGGCAAACCCTCGGTGCATTCCAGCTTGTGGCATACGATCTGGCTGATCGTTCATCTGATTGCCGTAATTGCAGTCACCAAAATGAACGCTTACACCCTGGAGTCGCTGCTGACGGAAGTGAACGCGCCCGCGCAGTTCACCGGCTTTTTGATCGCCCTGCTGATCCTCTCGCCGGAAGGCCTGGGTGCGATCAAGGCGGTGCTGGCGAATCAGGTACAGCGCGCCATGAATCTCTTTTTTGGCTCCGTGCTGGCGACCATCTCGCTGACCGTGCCGACGGTTTCGATTATCGCCACGCTGACCGGCCAGCAGCTTATCTTTGGCCTTGAGCCGCCGCAGATGGTGATGCTGATGGCCGCCCTGCTGCTGTGCCAGATTTCGTTCTCGACCGGCCGCACCAATGTGCTTAACGGCACCGCCCATCTGGCGCTGTTTATCGGCTATCTGATGACGATCATGCTGTAGGACACGGCGAGGTAAGCTTTAGTAAAAGGCCAGCCTGCAAAGGCTGGTTTTTTTATGCCTGCCACTCTCTGACAATAAGCGTATGGGTAAGAAGAGAGGGGAATATCGTGACCGGAAGGTGGGGAAATGAAGCCGGACACCATGGGGACGCCCGGCTCTGCGGCTTACTGTTCTGCCCTGTAAACCAGCTTATGGCCTGCGCCAGTCAGCGTCAGCGTCTGCTGATCCAGCGTAAGCTTCGCGCCCTGGGTCAGCGCCTTACCGAGCATAGTTTCCCATTCGTTCAGCCGGGGATCGCTGCACAGCATGCGCGTGGAGGCCATCTGCGGCAGGCTCAGCACGCCCCGCTCCAGTTTTCCCTGACCAAAGAAGCGATTACACATCACGCCGCTAACGTGCATACCTTCGCCAAAGCGGATGCCCGGCTTCACGCCTTCCGGTAACCCGATCGCTTCGCCATCCACGCTGGTCAGCACAAAGTAACGATCGGCAAGCTTCACGGCCTCGTCATTCTGCGCGCTATTCGCGCTACAGCCCGCGATTGCCATCGCCGCCATCAGCAGCGCAGCTTCTTTTTTCATCAGTAAACTCCATTTCGTTGCGGTTATCGGGCGGCCTGAAAAAGCCGCTAAGCATCTCAGCTTTCATCAGCGCAAAAAAAACGGCGGGCCCTTCCGGATGCCCGCCGCCATTAGGATCAGCTGCTGGTGTCGAGCGCCGGGAAGTTTTTCACCAGATCGTCAATCGCTTTAATCTGTGCCAGGAACGGCTCCAGCTTATCCAGCGGCAGAGCTGACGGACCGTCACACATGGCGTTCGCCGGATCCGGGTGCGCTTCGATAAAGAGGCCCGCCAGGCCAACCGCCATTCCCGCACGGGCCAGCTCGGTCACCTGACCGCGACGGCCGCTGGAGGCTGAGCCGAAAGGATCGCGACACTGCAGCGCGTGGGTGACGTCAAAAATCACCGGGCTGCCGTGAGAAACCTGCTTCATAACGTTAAAGCCGAGCATATCGACAACCAGGTTGTCATAACCGAAGTTGGCACCGCGATCGCAAAGAATGATTTTCTCATTACCGCCTTCGGCAAATTTCTCTACGATGTTACCCATCTGGCCAGGGCTGACGAACTGCGGCTTCTTGACGTTGATGACCGCACCGGTTTTCGCCATGGCTTCGACCAGGTCGGTCTGACGGGCCAGGAACGCCGGCAGCTGGATCACATCAACCACATCGGCCACCGGCTGCGCCTGGCTGGCTTCATGCACGTCGGTGATGATTTTCACACCGAAGGTCTGCTTCAGCTCCTGAAAAATTTTCATCCCTTCTTCCAGGCCCGGTCCACGGTAGGAGCGAATAGAGGAGCGGTTGGCTTTATCAAAAGAGGCTTTGAACACGTATGGGATGCCCAGCTTCTGGGTCACGGTCACGTAATGTTCACAGATGCGCATCGCGAGATCGCGTGACTCAAGAACGTTCATGCCACCAAAGAGCACAAACGGCAGGTCGTTTGCGACCTTGATATCTCCAATGCTAACCACTTTTTGTTTCATGCGTTCGCCTTATATATGCAGAGTTTACAGATTAGTGCAGCGTGATCTGTTTTTGTTCAATCGAATGAATTTGTAACTTTATCATTTCACTGACGGGATCTTCCGGACAGTGCTCAACAAAGTAAGTGAGATCCGTTAAGGCCACATGTTCGCAGTCCAGCTGGGCGAAGATCAGTCCGCGATCGCGGATCTCATAGGGATCT
The DNA here is from genome assembly GCA_050410775.1 of Pantoea sp. FN060301. Classification (GTDB taxonomy): domain Bacteria; phylum Pseudomonadota; class Gammaproteobacteria; order Enterobacterales; family Enterobacteriaceae; genus Erwinia. The sequence continues at coordinate 1,732,307 of CP191229.1, read as the reverse complement.
TCCGGGTCCATCTGCACCAGTACCTGACTGACCTGAAGCGCCAGCTCCATCTGTTTTTCTTCCATCAGCGCCGACTTCAGCGTATCCAGCATTTTAGTCAGGACCTGATGCGGTTCCGCTTCCTCAAGATCGTCATCGTACAGCTCGGCTATTGGCCCGATATTGCCCTTAAGCCAGACTTCCAGGGTATGTTCGCTCAGCGTTTCGCCGTTGAACGGATTAATGAACCACATCTCCTCATCAATCCAGTCTGCGCGCAGTATCAGCTGCGTGGGGAAGATAACCGGCATCATCGGCAGCGAAAGCTCGCCAGCAATATGCAGGAAAATCACGCCCAGCGACGCCGCCGTCCCCTGACGCGTTTTCAGTACGTTATCCAGCCAGAGCGTATCGGAGAGGCGATAAATGCCGCTCGCGCCGCCAAATCCCCACGTATGCCAGAAGAGCTCGATCAGCTTTTCCAGCTGGCAATCCTGCTCAAGCTGGGCCGGAATGGCGTTACGCGCCTCATCGACCAGCTGAGCCAGCTGTTTTTTTACGTCTTCAGCAGGAAAGTCGGGGCGGATCGCCTGAGTGGCTGCGATTACCGCCTCACACAGCGGAAGCGCCGTGGTATCTAAAGTTGCTTTTGACGTCATACAATCCCCAACAGTGGCATCTTCGTCGTGGCCAGTTTATAAATCAGCACCAGAGCGACCACCGCCACAATAAATGCAATCCAGCGCACTTTCTGTCCCCGGGGCCGGCGGCTCAGGGCGACAGAACCCAGTGCGATATAGATAATAACGCCAAACAGCTTCTCAGTCAGCCAGCTGCCTTGCGGCGTGAAGGGATAGAAACGCGTTATCATGACCAACAGGATACCGGAAAGTAACAGCAGCGTATCGTTGATATGCGGCACAATACGCACCCAGCGATGCCTCAGGCTGGGCGATCCGCGCTGTAACCAGTAAAACCGCAGTATAAACAGCGTGATGGTAATCACCACGGTCAGAATATGAAGATTTTTTATTACGCCATACCATGCGGCCATTCTTATCTCCTTTAAACGGGGAGCCGGGCAAAAGTCACGCGATCGTTACCGCCATAGTCCTGGCGTGTCTGAACCTGCTCAAAGTGATGATCGAGCAGGATTGCACGCACCTGCTCCGCCTGCTGCCAGCCATGTTCAAACATCAGCCAGCCTCCCGGCAGCAGATAGTGCCCAGCCTGAGCGGCAATTGTTTTGATATCTGCCAGCCCCTTATCGCCCGACACCAGCGCGCTGGCGGGTTCAAAGCGCACATCGCCCTGAAGAAGGTGCTCGTCCGCTTCGTCGATATAGGGAGGATTACTGACAATCATCGAGTAGCGCATCTGCCCGACGTCGCTGAACCAGTCACTGCGGCAGAAATGCACATTGGTGAGCGCCAGCCGCTGCGCGTTGCTTTGCGCCAGGGTAACCGCGCCCGCCACACAATCAACGCCGGTCACCCGGGCGTCGGGCCGCTCGCTGGCGATCGCCAGCGCAATCGCGCCGGTGCCGGTGCCTAAATCGAGGACCGCCGGACCGTTCGCCGGCAGGTGGGCAAGCGCCAGTTCAACCAGGAGTTCGGTGTCGGGGCGGGGGATCAGGGTGTCGCCGGACACCCGAAGCGGTAATGACCAGAATTCGCGCTCGCCTGTCAGATAGGCAACAGGCTCACCGCTGGCGCGGCGGGCGATTAACGCGCTGAGACGTTCAAGCTGCGCCGGCGCCAGCAGGGTCTCATCAAAGGCGATCAGCCAGCTGCGGGATTTGCCGGTCACATGTTCCAGCAGGATCTCCGCATCGCGTTTCGGGCTTTCGCTTTCAGCAAGCTGCGCGATAGCGGCAGCTCGCCACTGGCGAATCTCCATTACTCCTGGCCTGACAGTGCGGCCAGCTGGTCCGCCTGATATTCCTGCACAATAGGCTCAATCAGGAAGTCCAGCTTGCCTTCCATCGTCTCATCAAGACGATAGAGGGTCAGGTTAATCCGGTGGTCGGTCACGCGGCCCTGCGGAAAGTTGTAAGTGCGGTTACGGTCAGAACGGTCGCCGCTGCCCAGCAGGTTGCGGCGGGTTGAGGCTTCGTCCTGCTGACGCCGGGCAACTTCCGCCGCCCGGATGCGCGCGCCCAGTACCGCCAGCGCTTTCGCTTTGTTTTTATGCTGCGAGCGCTCGTCCTGACACTCCACCACAATACCGGTCGGCAGGTGGGTGATACGAATCGCGGAATCGGTGGTGTTAACGTGCTGACCGCCCGCGCCGGAGGAGCGGAAGGTGTCGATTTTCAGGTCGGAAGGATTAATCTCCGGCAGCTCGGCTTCAGGCAGCTCCGGCATGACGGCCACGGTACAGGCGGAGGTGTGAATGCGCCCCTGGGATTCAGTTTCCGGCACGCGCTGTACGCGATGACCGCCCGATTCAAACTTCAGTCGCCCAAAGGCCCCCTCGCCGATCACTTTGGCGATGATCTCTTTGTAGCCGCCGTGTTCGCCCTCGTTGACGCTCATCACTTCAATCTTCCAGCGCCGGGCTTCCGCGTAGCGGCTGTACATGCGGAAAAGATCGCCGGCAAAAATGGCGGCTTCATCCCCGCCGGTGCCGGCACGCACTTCCAGATAACAGTTGCGTTCGTCATCAGGATCTTTCGGCAGCAGCAATACCTGGAGTTCCTGCTCCAGCCGCTCGCTGGCTGCCTGGGCTTCTTTCAGCTCTTCCTGCGCCATCTCGCGCATTTCCGCGTCACCAAGCATCTCTTCGGCAGTGGCGATATCATCCTGAGTCTGCTGCCATTTACGGAAGCACTGGCTGACGTCGGTCAGCTGAGCATATTCCCGCGACAGCGCGCGGAAACGCTCCTGATCGGCGATCACGCCTGCGTCGCCCAGCATCGCCTCCACTTCTTCGTGGCGCTCCTGCAAGGCTTCCAGTTTGGCAACAATAGAAGGCTTCATGGGTGTTGTTTTACCTGTATTGAAAAGAGGGCGAAAACGCTACAGCCCGAGGCTGTCGCGTAAAATCTGCAGGCGTTCGTCATCCCCGTCGCGGGCAGCCTGCTGAAGAGATTTGGTCGGGGCGTGGATCAGACGGTTGGTCAGTTTGCGGGCCAGATCGCGCATCACATCTTCAGCATTCGCCCCCTGCTGGAGCGAGGCCAGCGCGCGGGCTTCAAGCTCGGCACGAACCTGCTCCGCCTGGGAACGATAGTCGCGAATGGTCTCAACGGCGCCTTGCGCGCGCAGCCAGGACATAAACTCGCTGCTTTCCTGCATCACGATGGTTTCAGCCTGTACCGCGGCGGCTTTGCGCTGCGCCAGGTTGTTTTCGATAATGGCCTGGAGATCGTCAACGCTATAGAGATAGGCGTTAGCCAGCTTGCCGACTTCCGGCTCCACGTCCCGCGGTACGGCGATATCCACCAGCAGCATCGGCTGATTGCGGCGCTGCTTCAGCGCGCGTTCCACCATCCCTTTACCGATAATCGGCAGCGGGCTGGCGGTAGAGCTGATGATGATATCGGCTTCGGCCAGGCGGGCATCGATCTCGGCCAGGCCGATAACCTCTGCGCCAACTTCATCGGCCAGCACCTGCGCACGCTCACGCGTCCGGTTGGCGATAATCAGTTTCTTCACGTTGTGCTGGCGCAGATGGCGGGCCGCCAGCTCAATGGTCTCTCCTGCGCCCACCAGCAGTACGTTGACCGTGGAGAGGGATTCGAAAATCTGACGCGCCAGGGTACAGGCCGCAAAGGCGACGGAGACGGCGCTGGCGCCGATCTCCGTCTCGGTACGGACCCGCTTCGCCACCGAAAAGGATTTCTGGAACATCCGCTCCAGCTCGCTGGCGTGGGTATGACCACGGTGAGAATCAGCAAAGGCTTTTTTAACCTGCCCCAGGATCTGCGGTTCGCCCAGCACCAGCGAGTCGAGGCCGCTGGCGACGCGCATCAGGTGACTGACCGCCGCGTTATCCTCATGCCAGTAGAGGCTGTTACGCACTTCATCCGCGCTCAGACCATGGTAGTCGCAAAGCCAGTTAACCAGCTGCTCCTGCAAGTTTTCCTGCTGTTCCACGCTGAGGTATAACTCGGTCCGGTTACAGGTGGACAGCACAACGCCCCCCTGCACCAGCGGCTGAGCCAGCAGGCTGTTAAGGGCCTGATCCAGCGTCTCCGGCGAGAACGTGACGCGTTCGCGCAGAGCAACAGGAGCCGTTTTATGATTAATTCCGAGAGCCAGCAACGTCATGGTGGTTTGGTCTGGGTTATCCCACAGTTGATAGGGTTTTGTGATGCGCATTCTACAAGATGAGCGAGATCAAGAAAAGCCATCCTTTGCCCTTCACTGTAACAAGATAGCGCGTTTATGCGGCAAATAAGACAATTTGAGCATTGACGCCGCCTCAGCGGGCCGATAGCGTGGACGGTTACTGTGGGCAAGAACGCCCGAACGGAGTCTGAGGAGCTGACGTCTCTATGTTTATGAAGAATCGCCGCCTGATGCGGCTTTTACCGCTTGCCAGCGTGCTGCTGGCAGCCTGTAGCGTCAACAAACCCCAGGGGCCCGGGCCGAGCGTGACCTCGCCGCAATGGCAGCAGCAGCAGCAGGCTGTGGAAAAAATAACCCAGTATCAGACCCGCGGCGCTTTTGCCTATCTTTCCGATAGCCAGAAAGTGTATGCGCGTTTTAACTGGCAGCAAACGGCACCCGATCGCTACCGCCTGCTGCTCACCAACCCCCTTGGCAGCACGGAATTGCAGCTCGATGCTCAGGGCAGCGTGATACAGCTGGTCGACAATAAGGGCAAACGCTACGTCAGCAACAACGCCGAGAAGATGATCTCTCAGCTTACCGGTATGGATATCCCCCTCAATAACCTGCGTAAGTGGATGATGGGCTTGCCTGGCGACGCAACAGACTATTCGCTTGACGATCGCTATCGCCTTCGCGAGCTGCACTACAGCCGCAACGGCCAGCAGTGGACCGTCACCTGGCAGGATTATGACGAGAAGCAGCAGCCCGCCCTGCCCGCCAGACTTGAACTGCGTGAAGGTAATCAGCGCATCAAGCTGAAAATGGACAGCTGGACGGTGAAATGATCGCAGGAAGCAATAAGCCGCGGGAAGCCGGCAGCGTCGCCTGGCCTGCGCCCGCTAAACTGAACCTGTTTCTCTACGTGACCGGACGCCGTCCCGACGGCTACCACAACCTGCAAACGCTGTTTCAGTTTCTGGATTATGGCGACGAACTCCGCTTTCAGCCGGACGACAGCGGCGACATCAGGCTGCTGACGCCGGTTGAAGGCGTAGCGGACCCGGAAAATCTGGTGGTTCGTGCGGCCGCGTTACTCAAAGAGGAAGCGATTCTCAGCGGGCGTGCAACGACCAGCGCCGGCGTCTCGATCGCCGTCGAGAAGCGCCTGCCGATGGGCGGCGGCCTGGGCGGCGGCTCATCCGATGCCGCCACCGTGCTGGTTGCCCTCAATCATTTGTGGCGGACCGGCTTCAGTTTTGAGAAGCTGGCAGCGCTCGGGCTGAAACTGGGCGCCGACGTGCCGGTTTTTGTGCGGGGCTTTGCCGCGGTGGCGCAGGGGGTGGGAGAAGAACTCACCCCAGCAAGCCCGCAAGAGAAATGGTATCTGGTTATTCATCCGGGTATCAGCGTTGCCACGCCGGTGGTGTTCAGCGATCCGTTGCTGAAACGAGACACGCCCGTAAGGCAAATCAGTGAGTTATTACACACGCAATTCAGCAATGATTGTGAGCCAGTAGTAAGAAAACGTTTTCGCGAGGTTGAACAGCTCGTTTCCTGGCTGCTAGAATACGCGCCGTCGCGCCTGACCGGAACCGGCGCTTGTGTGTTTGCCGAATTCGACACCGAGTGCGCGGCCCGCCAGGTGTTTGAGCTGGCGCCGAAAGAGTGGCAGAGCTTTGTTGCGCGAGGCGTTAACGTTTCGCCGCTGCACCGCTGCCTTTCCGAGCACCCGGAGTCTGCGTGAAGGCATCCCCCTGTTCCTGATGCCGCACGAAACTCTATTACACCCGTATGAAACCGTCGTTGCAGTATCACGCCCAGTGCCGCAACGACGTTGTTCATTCTCTGGACGCAAAGCCTGAGGTTCTTCTCGTGCCTGATATGAAGCTTTTTGCTGGTAACGCCACACCGGAACTAGCACAACGTATTGCCAACCGCCTTTACACTAGCCTGGGCGACGCCGCCGTCGGTCGTTTCAGTGATGGTGAAGTGAGCGTACAAATCAATGAAAATGTACGCGGTGGTGATATTTTCATCATCCAGTCCACCTGTGCTCCGACCAACGATAACCTGATGGAACTGGTTGTAATGGTCGATGCCCTGCGTCGCGCCTCAGCTGGTCGTATTACTGCCGTTATTCCCTACTTTGGCTATGCCCGTCAGGATCGTCGCGTACGTTCTGCACGCGTTCCTATCACGGCTAAAGTTGTTGCTGACTTCCTCTCCAGCGTAGGCGTTGACCGCGTCCTGACCGTGGATCTGCATGCTGAACAGATCCAGGGCTTCTTTGACGTTCCGGTTGATAACGTCTTCGGCAGCCCTATTCTGCTGGAAGATATGCTGCAAATCGGTCTGGAGAATCCTATCGTGGTTTCCCCGGATATCGGCGGCGTCGTGCGTGCCCGTGCTATTGCCAAGCTGCTGAATGACACGGACATGGCCATCATCGATAAACGCCGTCCGCGCGCCAACGTTTCCCAGGTGATGCATATCATCGGTGACGTTGCCGGCCGTGACTGCGTGCTGGTTGATGACATGATCGACACCGGCGGTACGCTGTGCAAAGCGGCGGAGGCACTGAAAGAACGTGGTGCTAAACGCGTCTTTGCCTACGCCACCCACCCGATTTTCTCCGGCAACGCCGTGGAAAACCTGCGTCATTCCGTGATTGATGAAGTGGTGGTTTGCGACACCATTCCACTGCCGGAAGAGATCAAGGCACTGCCAAATGTGCGTACGCTGACGCTCTCCGGCATGCTCGCTGAAGCGATTCGTCGCATCAGCAACGAAGAGTCTATTTCTGCGATGTTTGAGCATTAATAGCCTGCGGGACGGGTTCGCCCGTCCCACTTCTTTTTTGTTAAAACCCCCGTTCTGCGCCTCTTTCTAGCCCACCGCCAGCATCTTTTGCACTCCCCGGCCCGCCTTTGAGCCAGTTACTTTAGGCCTGTGTCAGTCCGCCAGAGGTCTCGCCCTCTGCTGAGTTTTATTTATGGAAAGCATTACAGGGTAAAAACGGCGCGGGATAAAGCCTCACGCTCAAAGCGCGGTGGTGAGGGAAATAGCGCCTCACTCTGGAGGCGCAGAAGACAGAACTTAATGGTGGCTGTGATGAGAAGCTTTGCGGCACCGCTCATCGCCATAGTGCCTTAACCAGTAATATTTATCGCAGACTTTCTCGCGACCGCTGATGCGGGCACCGACCAGCCAGAGGAGTGCGCCGACGAAGATGCTGAAAATGGCGCCGTGTACCATATATTGGGGTAGCTGAAGCTGAGGCAGCTGATTCAGTACCGCATAGCCGACGCCGCCCACCATCACTATCAGACCCAGAATCATCAGGGCATTTCCGGTAAGATTGGCATGTTTACGTCTCATCTTTAACCTCCAGCGTGCTTGATAAGCACAATCCTGTGCTAAGTAAGATAAGTTTAAGCAATGGCTCCCGTATCCGATGAGTTATCGATCACATTTATCGCTTATTGCCTGACAAAACTTTACGGCTAACAGACTGATTTTTTATAGAAAATGTATTATCACGCTCTGTAATTATTGCGATCCACGCCGCACTTTTCGGCCCGGTTTTGAGTTCTGCCGCCGGTCAACGTACACTATGCCCCTTCCCTATCGTATTTCTCAGGAAAACAGACACGTGAGCAGCATTAAACTGATTGTCGGCCTGGCCAATCCTGGCGCCGAGTACGCCGCAACGCGCCATAACGCCGGCGCCTGGTACGTCGATTTACTGGCCGGACGCCACAACCAGTCTCTGAAAGAAGAAAGTAAGTTTTATGGTTATACCGCCCGTCTTAATATCGGCGGAGAAGATGTCCGGCTGCTGGTGCCGACCACTTTTATGAACCTGAGCGGGAAAGCGGTGGCGGCAATGGCGACCTTTTACCGCATCGCACCGGAAGAGATTCTGGTCGCGCATGATGAGCTGGATTTGCCGCCCGGCGTGGCGAAGTTTAAACAGGGCGGCGGTCATGGCGGCCACAACGGGCTGAAAGATATCATCAGCAAACTCGGTAATAGCGTCGATTTTCACCGTTTGCGCATTGGCATTGGGCATCCCGGCGACCGGAATAAAGTGGTGGGCTTTGTGCTGGGTAAACCTCAGGCGGCTGAACAGACGCTGATTGACGGCGCCATTGATGAAGCGGCCCGCTGTACCGAAGTGTGGCTGAAGGAAGATCGCCTTAAGGCGATGAATCGCCTGCACAGCTATAAAGCGTAACAGCCAGGCTTAAACGCGGCGGCGGCTGGGGCCGCTGCCAAAACGATCGCTGTCCAAATTGCGCCAGACAATAAATCACTTAAAATCGGTTCAGAAACCGGCTGTAATAATGTCCTTCACTACAGGATATACCCTTTAAGTTGGATAATAAGCACAGCCTCCAGGCCGGCCAGAGCCTGAGGAGGCACAAGCGACTCATGGAATGAGGGAGGTAGTATGATCGATTTAAAAAGCATAATTGAAAATGAAAGCGTTGAAGATATCTTACTTTTTCTCGCCCCCAGATTGCCCTGGCACCGCATTGACTACTGGTTCCTACACTATAAATCTGACGTTATCGCCAGCGGCGAGCTTATGCGTATCACCACAAAAATGGTGGATGAAGGTAAGCTTAAGGAAGATGAAACGGGCCATATCAGTGAAGGCCCTCACTGGGCTCCACCGCAGTTTGTCGTGAATAAGAAATATGGCATCAAATAGCCTGGCCTGCGCAGAACAGATTGGGTGCCGGCTGTTAACAGGCACCCTCACTCTGCTCAGTAGAGCGTTTCCAGCGCCACCGCCGGGGCAAAATAGCCCTGCACCGCCCAGATTTTACTGGCGGCCAGTTTCTCTAACTGAAGCCCGCCGGCTCCTCCTTCGACGATCACCCGGTTGGTATACTGACGGATATGTGCAATCAGAATGGTAAAAAAGGGCTTATCGATATTATCCAGATAGAACTGGCGATCGAGTTTAACCGCTTCAAACATACTCGACTGCAGCGCATTCAGGTTTGCATCTCCTGCGCCTAAATCATCCAGCCAGAGAATATTAAGCTGACCTGTCAGCTCCCGTAAAATAGGATTATCAGGGCCGTCGTGCAGGTTCGGAAAATCCTCTGACAGCTTCAGCCGGACAAACGGCAAGTGGCTTAAGATCTGCTGAAGGAAGCTGGACTTCACCACCGCTTTTGCCAGCTGAAAATTAATACTGATGCTGCATAATAATCCGCGCTGACTGAAATAGTCCGCATACTGCTCCAGCGTCAGCAGCTGGTTAAGCAGTACGGTTTCAGGATCTTCTCCCGGCGGCGCGGAGGGATCGTTACTCTCCCCCGACCTGAGATCGAGCGCCACGATCTCTCCGCTAAGCGTGTGTATGGGGACGCAAAAATAATCATTTTTCATGCCATCAAGCCAATGTGCGGGCGTCCTGCCAGTGCTAAAAATCGTCGTACAGATAAACTTTAGACGTTCACTCTGTAAAACTGGTAATCAATACGACGATTTTTATCGTTATCGGCAGCTCCGCCGACAGCTTTAAGCATCAGCTATTATCTGCCGCCACTTTATAATCCGGATCGTCCAGCTCATGGCTACAGAAAGGACCCGCCTGTCTGAGAAGGCTGATGCAGTCCGGGCTGAGATGGCGTAACCGTACGTTCCTTCCCGCCTCAACGTAGCGGCTGGTCAGTTTATCAATGGCCTCGACGCCGCTGGAATCCATCACTCGCGTGCGGGCAAAATCGATTACCACGGTTTCGGGATCCTGGTCGGGATGGAACAGCTCATTGAAGCTCGCCGAGGAACCAAAGAACAGCGGCCCTTCCAGCTTATAGGTCTTCTGGCCCTCTTCTTCTTGCTGCTCAAGGATGGTAATGCGCGCATGCTGCCACGCGAAAACCAGCGCCGAAACGATAACGCCAAAGATAACCGCCATTGCCAGATCGGTATAAATGGTCACGATAGTAACCGTAATCATAATCACCGCATCGGGTTTTGGCATACGCTTCAGGCGGCGCAGCGAACTCCACTCAAAGGTGTTGATACAGACCACAAACATAATCCCCGCCAGCGCGGCGACCGGCAGCAAAGCAATATAATCCGAGAGGCTAATGACAAAGAGAATCAGCAGAATGGCACCGACCAGGTTGGAAATGCGCCCACGGCCACCGGAGGTGAAGTTAATGATCGACTGGCCAATCATCGCGCAGCCCGCAAAGCTGCCAAAGAAGCCGCAGATCGTATTGCCGATGCCCTGCGCCACGCACTCTTTATTGCCGCTCCCCTTCTTACTGCCCATCTCATCGAGCACGGCCAGCGTCAGCAGTGACTCAATCAGCCCAACCAGCGCGATAATGACCGAATAAGGCAGAACGATTTTCAACGTTTCCCAGCTAAGCGGCGCTTCCGGCAGATGGAAAAACGGCAGCGTGCCGGAGATATCCGCCAAATCGCCTACGCGGCGGGTATCCAGACCGAAGCCGATGGCGATGGCACTGATGGCAATCAGCGCAGCCAGCGATCCCGGGATGACGCGGGTAAATTTAGGAAACAGCCAGACAATCAGCATTGCCAGCGCCACCAGCGCATACATCACCGGCCCCTGGTTTTTAATCATCGGGATCTGCGCCAGCGCGATCACTATCGCCAGGCCGTTAACAAAGCCATAAATCGCTGGCTGAGGCACCAGTCGAATGAATTTCCCCAGGCGAAATATGCCGATAGCGAGCTGAATAAGCCCGGCGAAAATAGTGGCCAGCAGCACGTATTCATAGCCATGCGTCTGAATCAGGCTGACCAGCACCACCACTATCGATCCGGCGGCCCCGGAGATCATCCCCGGCTTGCCGCCAAAAAGCGCGGTTACCAGCCCGAGAATAAAGGCAGTGTGCAGGCCAATGGTCGGAGAGAGTCCGGCCAGCAGTGAAAACGCGGTGGCTTCAGGAATTAGCGCCACGGAGACAACGGCGCCGGCCAGGACGTCATTTTTCACGTCGGCAGCCCTGAGGTTGCTGAAATTAAACATGCTTATTTCCAGATATTTTTATGTGCAGGTGATTTCTGCCCCCGCGTAACGGGCACAGTAAGACTCATCCGGGGATGAGAGACGCAGCGGCAGCCGCGAAGAAAGGGGAACACTCAGGGTGGCGTAAGCAGGAAGCCAGGCATCTGCAATCGTCTCCGTTAGCGGTTAAGTCGGCCCAGTATCGGGAAATGTGAGTGAGATCTCAACCTCTATCTGAGCTGACCGGCCACAAATCCCCGCCATACCGGCGATATTTACGTGTATAATGTGCGGAAACTTTTTAGTGACACAACCTACTCAGACATCAGGCCATTCTATAATAGCCTGATTATCAAGCAATTAAGGTGATTCAAACATGGGATTCAAATGCGGTATTGTGGGCCTGCCAAACGTCGGGAAATCCACCCTGTTCAATGCGTTAACCAAAGCGGGCATCGAAGCAGCTAACTTCCCGTTCTGTACTATTGAGCCGAATACCGGCGTGGTGCCAATGCCTGATTCCCGTCTGGATAAACTGGCGGAAATCGTTAAGCCTCAGCGTATCCTGCCAACCACCATGGAGTTCGTGGATATTGCCGGACTGGTGAAAGGTGCCTCTAAAGGTGAAGGCCTGGGCAACCAGTTCCTCACCAACATCCGCGAAACCGAGGCTATCGGCCACGTGGTGCGCTGCTTTGAAAATGACAACATCATTCACGTCAACAACCGGGTCGATCCGGCTGACGATATTGAGGTTATCAACACCGAACTGGCCCTTTCCGATCTGGATACCTGCGAACGTGCCTTACAGCGCGTGCAGAAGAAAGCCAAAGGCGGCGATAAGGATGCTAAAGCAGAACAGGCCGCGCTGGAGAAATGCCTGCCGCACCTGTCGAACGCCGGGATGCTCCGCTCGCTGGATCTGAGCGATGAAGATAAAGCGGCCATCCGCTACCTGAGCTTCCTGACCATGAAGCCGACCATGTATATCGCCAACGTTAACGAAGACGGTTTCGAGAACAACCCATACCTGGATAAAGTCCGTGAGATCGCCGCTGGCGAAGGTTCTGTGGTGGTTGCCGTTTGTGCCGCCGTTGAGTCGGATATCGCCGAGCTGGAAGATGCCGATCGTGAAGAATTTATGGCCGAGTTGGGCATTGAAGAGCCGGGCCTGAACCGCGTGATCCGTGCCGGCTATTCCCTGCTGAACCTGCAAACCTACTTCACCGCTGGCGTGAAGGAAGTGCGTGCCTGGACTATTCCAGTGGGCGCTACGGCACCGCAGGCAGCGGGCAAAATCCATACCGATTTCGAGAAAGGCTTTATCCGCGCACAGACCATCGCCTATGAAGACTTCATCACCTATAAGGGTGAACAGGGCGCGAAAGAAGCCGGCAAAATGCGTTCGGAAGGTAAAGATTACATCGTTAAAGATGGCGACGTGATGAACTTCCTGTTTAACGTCTAATCGCTACAGTCTTATGAGGTTTTAGTGAATCTCAAAATGACCGGCAAATTTATTAAAATCCACGCGGCTGCGTGGATTTTTTTATGGCTGTCCGCCTGTACCAAAATGGACGCTGCCAGCGCTACGATACCTTAAAACAGGTAAACAGTTCAGTAAACGACTCGTCCACGGCATTTGCACAAAAGCAGATGAGGATATTCTGTCAGTTACCACTCTCATAATTTCACGATATTTCCTTTACTGTCGATGAATATACAGCAATTACTCCCGTATTGCTTATTCTGGGGTTTTGCCTGAAACGCTCTGTTTAACACGCTGTCCAGGCTATCATTTTTACCGACCAGCGTTGAGATACAGGTAAAGTGAGCTGGCTGCAAGCCTTTGGCCACAATAAGGTGATAAAACTTAATGTGATTTAAAATTTTATAAATAGAACGTAAAAAGGATGCGCGATTTTTACACGTGTGCAGTATCAGGCCAGGACCTCCAGGAAGATAATAATATTCACACCCTTCTTTCGCCCCGGTCACGATCATGCTCATTGCCTTTGCTAATAAGTTACCCTCAACCGGGAAAGCATGGCCGGGGTTGGGACCTTTAACATCCCCGATCTCTATTAGAGTAAAATATAAAAAATTACCCAGAAACCTCTTATTTTTTGCAAGAAGAGAAAGCCTTTCATTCAGAACGGGACTGAAAAATATGCCTGTAAGTGGGTCATACTTATATTTTACTGAAAAAAATTTTTTCCCATGAAAAACATTAATCACCTCTTTTTTCATTTGCTTTTCAGGATAATAACCTGAATCTCTGAGATCCTCATACCTGGCATTGCTATCGCCTACAGCACCAGTTTTATCATAGGTTGGTGGAATAAAAATCCTTTCCATGCTGGTGTTATTACCATGGCTGAAAGGATCGGTTTTTTTAATGCCTGTTGTTCCATCAGCTCTTTTATCAAGCTGAAGGTATAATGAATAATGTTTATTAACAGCTTTGATGAGCCTTTTAACGTTACTGCTCATGTAAAAAAAACGCATTTCCTGCGGCATAGTGAGGATCTCTGAGCGTCTTAATACCGTTATATTGTTCCTTTAATTTACACCAGGTTAAAAACTCCTTTTGATTATCGGTGCGCTTATAAGCCTGGATATTGTTAACAGCGTTAATCATAATGACAATATATATATTTATTGCTTGTTTTAAACGCTTACGGAAACATATTGCATCAAATAACAAAATAGTGGGTTATTTTTTCCAATCAATTAACAACAATTGCGATTAACACACTGCACATAAATTTTTAGCAACATTCCTGCTGGACGGAAATCTGAATTTGATTATTCAGGCGCAGCATCTCTGTTTTTATACAATGGCATCTCATCGGTTTCCAACCTCTCTTAAAAACCTTCTGCGCACAGTAAATTACTTGCGTTTTCTTATGGCGTAGCCTTTTGCCCCTGAGGTATAATTTCAGAATTATATCTGCTGACCAAATTATTAACCTTTCTGCCCTGCTAATTTTAAATAGTGGTTATCATAGTGTTATGAGCAAACCGGTGAAAGTTATCACAGGTTGACACACGTAATGAAACTCTAATCAGCAAAGGTTATTAAATGGCTGAAATATAATAGAGTTTCTAGCAAATCCTTCTATGAAATTATGACAGGTGAGAGGTCACACATGTTTATCTGTAAAAGGGTGCTCGCTGCCGCAGGCGCCGCGTTAATGATAAGTACACTAACTAACTGTGCGTCTGAAACAGCTAATGAATCACAATATTCAGGCTTTCTTAATAGTTATTCTCATTTTCAGCCCGTTAAAACTGAAAGCGGTCATGAAACACTCCGCTGGATTTCGCCCGACTATCAGTCAGATAAATATACGAGCGTCTATTTTTCTCCTGTTGTTTATTATCCTCGCCCCAGACCTGACAGCCGGGTCAGCGCATCAACGCTTGAACTGGTCCGTCTCTACACTGAAAGACAACTAAAAAATGCAGAAAGCACACGGCATAAACTGAGTGACAGGCCGCAGCCCGGTGGGTTAATCATTAAAACAGCCATCACGGCCGTTACGGCTGAAAATGAGAATGTGCAGTTTTATGAAGTGGTCCCGGTAGCAGCGGTACTGGCTGGAACGATGGCTGTTACCGGACACCGGAGCCAGGACGCTGAACTGTTTCTGGAAGCCGAAGCAATTGATGTTTCAACCAATCAGCCGGTGGTCAAAGTTATCCGCAAAGGTTACGGTAAAACCGTTTCAAACAGCAGTGCACCCATCACTGTTGAAGATGTTAAGAGTGCTATCGATGATATGGTAAAGGACGTAATGACATTCCCTGTTCATTAAGTTAACAGTTCTGTAGGGCGCAAATATACCATTAAATCTTGTTTATTTACTCTGGAGCGTTGCCCTGATGGAAAACTCTGGCAGTGCTTCAAATAAATGAGGAGAGCCATACTTGCAACAAGATAATCTGACCAGAAAAGATAAGTTTACGTCGATCTGTTCATTACGATATTATGAAGTTAAACCTGCGGCATTCCCAGCAATGACCGGTTAAAGGAGGTTTTACGCAAGGCGGATTTTATAACTGCGGTGGATAATAAGTATGCATCCTGATCTGAATATGCAGAAAAATATTGCGACATATATAATTAATTACTTTATCCATTAAAATAAGCAAATTTGAATTATTTATATAACAGGTTGATGATCTTATTTACAGACTGTTTTGATTAAACCGTGATCGTTGTAAAGAGCACGCCCCCGTCCCTGCTCTTTGCCAAGAGACATAGTATAGTCAGCCTTTTCTATCAAAGACTGCAGTGTCTCACCAGCCGCCACCGGACAGGACCCTGAGGTAACGGTGATGTTGACAGTGTCAAAGAGGTTTATAAACAGATGGGACTGTAACCCTTCCCTTATCCTGAACAGCGCAGAAAAAAATTGCTCATTATTTTCAAATTCATGAATAAAAATAAACTCTTCGCCACCAAAACGGTAAACTTTTTCTTTATTGCTGGCCAGAAATAAAAGATAGCTTCCCATCTCTCTGAGGAGAGCATCTCCTGAGATATGCCCATACCTGTCATTGAATTTTTTAAAATAATCTATATCAAATAAAGTTATGTACAGGCGCTTACCGTTAAGGCGGGCATGTTCTTTGATCTTCTGGAACTGTGTGAACATAACTTGCCTGAGAGGAAGGCCGGTAAGCGAATCATGCTTATTTCGTAACGTTATCAGCTTGCTTCTGTAGCGATCAACAGCATCAAGAAAAGCTCGCTGAGCTGTATAGTATCCCTCCAGCCCTGTACGGTTTTCCTCACTGCTTTGTATTGACCCTAAAAGCAATCGCATAGCTTCATGCATCCTGGCGTGTGTGGCGTCAATTATATCCAGACCTGTTATCTGATTGTCATTTAGATCCAAACTGATATTTAGCCAGCGACTGAAATGACAGTGAAGATGAGATTCGCTATCTGTCATTTTGCTGTCCGCAGGGTCTCTGAAAAGCGCAGTAGCAATCAAACGATTAGCCCATTCAAAATGCGTACTGACAGCAGAATTAAGTTCTTTTATATCAGATTCAATTTCAAAACCGCTAATTTTCCGGAACATGATGGTCACGCTGAATTGATTAACAGACTGACTGCACTTTACGCTTTTGAAAAAAGAAAATATTGACTGAAATCATAAAAAAAAGCGTACAAAGTATAACCCTATTTCATAATGTTATTTTTATAATTATATTACATAGAAAATTACCTCGCGTTACTCATCAGGAAGCTTGTGGTTTGACTGACTCTTGAATGTCAGAAGTACAGTTGGTAGTTGATTCCGCTATATGCCGGTCGTAGGCCTGTAAGCGGTCTTTCAGGACTGCTATTTATTCAGGGATAAATTACCTGCATGCAGTTTACGTCATCAAAAGATAAGCGAACGCGGTTTTGATTTCCGGAAAGCATCACCGGCTGGCTTGCAACCCAGAACCATCCGGGAGGTGACAGAACAATTTGCTTAGACTGCTCCGTAGCAGATCAGGAAAGGAGTATTTTTAGCTTCTGTCGCGCTGGTCGGGTGCTAAAGCGCCGGACCTCAACCGATCCGGCGTGCTTAACTCAGTGACGATAAATTAACTGAGGCGACGCAGTCACAGCCAGAGGGCTGCAGCCATAAAGGGACACGGAATTATAACCCCTGCTCACTTTTCGGCAGCAGCAGCGGCTTCCCTGATCCAGCCATCGAAAGTCTTCTGATGCGCATGTATCCAGCCTTCTACATGACGTTGCACATCCGCAGTGGAGGATTCGCCAGCGTGCATACGCTGATTTTGTGCATTAACGTCTGACAGCGGCAGGCTGGCGATTGCAAACAATTTTGCCGCTGCGGGGTTCTTTTCCGCCCAGGCTTTATTAGCGACAATATGCTCATTATTAGGCTTGAAGCCGTAATTTTTACCGTTAGCTAGCGAGGTATCTTCGTTTTTCTGCGTTCCCGGCGTCGCTGAGAAAGGCACGGTAAGCCAGACAACATCTTTGCCCGGTTTTAATTCATCACTTACCCAATATGGTGTCCATGTAAAGTAAAGAACAGGTTTTCCCGCTTTATAACGCGTCAACGTATCTGCAATGATCGCAGAATAATTACCCTGATTCTGCTGCACAGTATTGCTCAGACCGTACGCTTTAATTTGTGCATTGATAACCTGACCACAAACCCACCCCGGATTACAACCTGCAAGATCGGCTTTCCCATCATCATTGGCATCAAAAATTTTTGCTATTTTTGGATCTTTCAGCTGTGAGATATCCGTAATGTGATATTTTTCCGCCGTTTTTTTATCAATAAGGTAACCCTGGGCGGCCCCGCTGATATAGGTTCCTTTGCGGAAAAACTTATCGTCTCCGCCGGCAGCGTTATACATATCCTTCTGCAATGGCTCCCAGTTTACGGCCATATAGGTTGCATCTCCCGCAGCAATCGCCGTATAAGCGACGTTGTATTCAACTTCTTTGGTAGGTTTAACCTGGTAACCCAGCTTCTCCAGGGCCTTGTTAATCAATTCGGTCTGAAACGATTCCTCCGGGAGCGTACTCTGTACAGGTAAAACCGTAATACCCTTACCCGGCAGATCGGCGGCTAAAACAGCAGGTGAACTGATTAACGAGGTGAGAAATAAAGCGAGGAAATTTTTCTTATTCATAATTAATAACCTTAATATTTTCCTGGGGGATCGTACAGGCGAATGAAATCCTTCTCCGGAAGGAGAAGAGACAGGCTTATTTTCTTATTGGATTAATGGTCGAAATGGTGGCGGGAGTAACGCAGATGCATATTATAAGAGTTAAGTTGGCTTGCGAAATTATTCATGATCATAATTTTTTGGCAACGGACCGGATAATAATTTCTCTGGGTTCCGTAATATTCGCTCCTGGTTAACTTTAGGTCTTTATACCGTACCACATCAGAAATATCCTGCAACCTTTGATGCCATTTCCGCTCTCGTCCTGCTAAGTTTGCGGCTGCTGTATATGCTTTCTGAAACAGTCCTGAAGCGTTTAATAGCGCTGTTTAAACAGAATACGCCGCCCGTGCGGGAGAGACCCGGCACCAGGTAATAATAGCGGTGGATAATTCTATCCGCGTTCAGTTAATCAGTAGTCGTTTCGCCATTACGTGGCTGGCTGTTGATAGCGGTGCAGAGAACCGGTATGAAGAGAACTTACTGACGCGCGGCATCCGCTGCGGCGTCCGTCCGGTGCCTGATAACAGGCGACCGTCATCCAGTAGCCCCACCCAACTGGGCAGTAACTGCGAAGTTGATGAGTACGCCCGGCTTCCGGGTAGCCAGTCGAAGTGCCCGTTTCAGTTCCCACTGCGCAATGTGAAGCTTCAGAAACGGGGCGGTCCGCCGTCTACCCTCAGCGGACCTTTAAGCCGCTATTTCTTTTTATTCAGCATCGACTTCAGGTCAGCAAAGGGATTGTAGGTCGCTGCATCAATATCGTTTTGCGCATCCTCGCCCGCTACAACGGTTGAGCCGTACTGATCAGCTTCCGTGTACTTAGAATGTTCATGATCGTGGCAATAGAGACATAACAACTCCCAGTTACTGCCATCTTCCGGGTTGTTGGTATGGTCGTGATCGATATGGTGAACCGTTAATTCGCGCAGGTTCGAATAAACAAACTCCCGCGAGCAGCGCCCACATACCCAGGGGTAGATTTTTAGCGCTTTCTCACGGTAGCCGCTTTCCAGCCGGGTGTAGTTCTTTGGGATCAGTGCCATTGCTGATGTTACCTGTTACAAAAGTGATAGTGTTACGGAGTGCTCCCAATATATCTCATAATGGCGCAGTAATACCCGATCCGAAGCTGACGCTTGCACATAATCTTGCCGTTTCGGCTATAAAATCTCCTCCTAACGGATGAAAACCCAGGCCATTTTCAAGGCTGGTCCCGTCCTCATTGACTCTTCTGACCGCTTCTGCTTTGCTTAATCACGATCCAATGATTTCCCAGTAACCGATCGGGTAAGTTTGATACGATCTCAGCCAGCCGGTGCGGCAACGATCGGCACAGGCTTTAACCACAGGAATGATTTATGAACAATGAAGTACCGCTCAAATATTTTGACATCGTGGATGAGTATACGACTGAATCTGCACAGCCTGTAAGCGAGTCAGAACGTGAACCTCTGGCGCGTTATTTTCAATTGCTGATCACCAGCTTAACGAATAACGAAGAAATCAGCGAAAATGCGCAGAAAGAGATGGCCAGTGAAGCGGGTATTGACGGGCAACGCATTGATGAGATCGCTAACTTCTTAAACCAGTGGGGCAATGAGTAGTATCTGACCTGACCATTTTGAGAAGGATACAAACTGGTGTTGTTCTGTCCGCTTCTCCTTCTCAAACGTCGCCCAACTCCCTTTATCTCCTCCATCCTCACTGTAGCCCGACCATCGGGTAATTTCCCGATGCTTTCCGCTATGCCCAGACGCCGCTTATAACGTTCTTCTGGCTCTCTTTAGCAGCCAGATTTTATATATCGCCGCTCTCCTCACGACCGCGCAAAGCGCTTCGTTCTGCGCTGCTTCCATTTTTGCCTGGCAGCCGCCCTCGCATAGCCGAAATTTATCGTCCAGACTTAAACCAAAGGCGTAGTCTGCGCAGGCATTGTGCTTTACACTGCGCGCTGCAAAAACTGAGTAGATAACGATTAGGTAGGCGGTAATGGCGATGAACGGAACGATCACAACCTGGTTTCAGGATAAAGGGTTTGGATTTATCAAAGATGAAAACGGGGATAACCGTTATTTTCATGTGATTAAGGTCGCTAACCCTGAGCTAATCAAAAAAAATGCGGCGGTGACGTTCGAACCCACCACGAATAACAAGGGCCTGTCAGCCTATGCGGTGAAAGTCGCGGCGGAAAGCAAATACATCTATATCGCGGGCGAGCGCCTTAAGCTCACGGCGATTAAATCTTACCTGGTTTACAGCGAAGAAGTGCCTGCCGACACCCGCATTGATAAAGAAAATGCGGTGCTTTCTGTCGGGGTGCTGATGGGGAACATCAGGCCGAAAACAGCCGCTAAGCCTGATGAGATGCGCTCACTGAAAAAACTGGCGATCACCACCTTCCAGGGAACGACGTTGATCTTCTCGGAAGAAGAGATAGACATCGATGCGACGGTAAAACTGCTTAAGGTCTGAATTAACCCGGACTTTGCCCCTTTGCTGAGATCCTCCGCCAGTCACAGGCAGGATCTCAGCCACGCTTACTGACCTCAGTACGCCGTGATAGCCAACTCTTTCTCAACCCCTTTCATCTGGCAGTCCTTTCGCCATGTTGTGCCCCACCGCGCTCAAGAGCGTTATGTTAATGCCTTTGCCCGTGCCCCGGGCCAGAAGCAAACAGACAAGTTCACCTCCGCAGCAAAGAGCCTCTGCAAACGAAAACCACATAGCGATCGGGTCCTGCGCCCTGTTACAGACCCAGTAATTACAGGTATAATCCCACAAATTTTGCAACGGGTTCAGAAACGAAGATGACAAAACTTACCTTACAAGAGCAGATGTTAAAAGCGGGATTAGTCACCAGCAAAAAAATGGATAAGGTCCAGAGAACGGCTAAAAAATCACGGGTTCAGGCTCGTGAGGCGAGGGCCGCAGTGGAAGAAAATAAAAAAGCGCAGCTCGAGCGCGATAAGCAGCTTAACGAACAGCAAAAACAGGCTGCGTTATCGAAGGAGTATAAAGCTCAGGTGAAGCAGCTTATTGAAATGAATAGAATCGCTATCCCAAAAGGCGATATTGCTTTTAACTTCACAGACAATAATTTAATTAAAAAAATCGTTGTGGATAAGAGTACCCAGGCTCAGCTGATTAGCGGTCGCCTCGCCATTGCCCGTTTGGTTGCAGATAACGGCGGCGAAAATACATATGCTGTTATCCCCGCGAGCGTCGCTGATAAAATCGCGCAGCGCGATGCAAACAGTATTGTCTTAAACAGTGCGCTTAGCCGGGAAGAGCAGGACGAAGAAGATCCCTACGCCGATTTCAAAGTGCCCGATGATTTGATGTGGTAATGCCCTTTCAGAGAGGTCTGGCCCTGGGCTTAAAGCCCGCCAGTCACGCCATTATACAGGCACGTCGTTCAGCGGCGTGCAGGTTCAACCGGTTTGCTGACCCGGCGTCCGTTAAACCGGTGCCCGGCTCTCCCAATTGCAGAATAAAGCATTCTGAAAGTAATTATCGCTACCGTATGGGTGGTTTACTGCACCCTCCATCGCCAGACGTCCGGCTACTTCTTCCAGCAGGTGCAGTTCCTGCCTGAAAAACATTCTGGTTAACCGCTTCGCGCACGCTCAGGATTTATCAGGACAGTCAGCGTTAAGATTCAGATGGAGGATCAATACTTACGATCACAGCCGCCCTGCCCCTGTTCCCACCTATTGTGAAGCGATCGCAAACGCCTGCCGTAACATTTCGAAAACCTTTACGCAATTTTTCTGACACTTATCTCCAGCTTTCACGCAATTACTGTACCAGGCTTAAAAAAACAGCCAATAAAGTTGATGTGGAGCATTATGAAAGAGCAAAACCGGACAACCGGCATTAAACCCTACGGTGGCGCGGCAGGCGGCTGGGGCGCGTTAAAAGCTGTTGCCGATTCAATCCGTGGTCAGATGTCGGTGAAGCAGGACGTTATTGCCCTGTTCAAAGTGAATCAACCTCAGGGCTTTGACTGCCCGGGCTGCGCCTGGCCCGATCCACGGCACGCCTCCTCCTTTGAATTTTGTGAAAACGGTGCGAAAGCCGTATCCTGGGAGGCGACCAGTAAGCGAACCACACCTGAATTCTTTGCCGCCCATACCGTGAACGAATTATGGGAACGTAACGCTTTAGAACTGGAAGGTGAAGGCCGGCTGACGCATCCGATGAAATACGATCCGGCCAGCGACACCTACCAGCCCATTGAGTGGGAAACCGCCTTCAGAGAGATTGGTGCGCATCTGCGCGGCTATGAGGATCCCGACAGCGTGGAATTCTACACCTCCGGCCGGGCCTCGAACGAAGCGGCCTTTCTCTGGCAGCTTTTCGCCCGCGAATATGGCACAAATAATTTTCCGGACTGCTCTAACATGTGCCATGAACCGACCAGCGTCGGTCTGCCGGAATCCATTGGCGTTGGTAAGGGTACGGTAGAGCTGGAGGATTTTGACCACTGCGATCTGGTTCTCTGTATTGGCCACAATCCCGGCACGAATCATCCCCGGATGCTGGGGACGCTGCGGGAAGTTTCAAAGCGCGGCGCCACTATCGTGGCGATAAACCCGTTACGCGAGCGGGGCCTGGAGCGCTTTACCTCGCCACAGAGTCCAATCGAAATGCTGTCGTTAAGCTCTACCGAGCTCGCTTCCACCTATTATAAAGTACGCGTCGGCGGCGATGCGGCAATGTTAAAAGGGGTGATGAAAATCCTGCTGTCGATGCATCAGGAAGCAGAAGCAAAAGGCGAACCTGGCGTTATTGACGAGGACTTTATCCGCGGGCATACGCAGGGGTTTAACGAGCTGAAAGCCGATCTCGATGCCACAGAATGGGAGCATATCCTTAAGGTATCCGGCATGGCGCGTGATGAAATCCAGCATATTGCCCGGCTCTATGCCAACGCCGGCCGTTCTATTATCTGCTACGGCATGGGGATTACCCAGCATCAGTACGGCACGGAAAATGTCCAGCAGATTGCTAACCTTTTGCTGATGCGTGGCAATATCGGGAAAAAAGGCGCGGGCATTTGTCCGTTACGCGGCCATTCAAACGTGCAGGGCGACCGCACCGTCGGTATCACGGAAATCCCCTCACAGACGATGCTGGACAGCCTTGAACGGGTTTTCGGCTTCAGGCCGCCACAGGAACATGGGCATGGTGCCATCGCGGCCATTCAGGCGATGCGCGACGGTAAGACGAAAGCCCTGCTTTGCCTCGGGGGTAATCTGGCGGAGGCGATTTCCGATCCCCAGGTCACCTTCCCGGCCATGCGCAAGCTGGATCTGGTCGTGCATATGGCGACCAAACTTAACCGCTCCCACCTGCTTCTGGGTAAGCATAATTATCTGCTACCGGTGCTGGGCCGTACGGAGACCGATATCCAGGCGTCCGGCGCACAAAGTGTGACAGTAGAAGATTCCATGTCGATGGTTCACGCTTCGCGCGGTTCGCTGAAACCCGCGTCACCCTGGCTGAAATCGGAACCGGCCCTGGTCGCCGGGCTTGCTAAAGCAACCCTGCCAGAGACCGTGGTTAACTGGGATAAAATGATCGGCGACTACAGTTTTATCCGCGATGCTATCGAAGCGGTCTTCCCGGGATTTGAGGATTTTAACGAACGGATCCAAAAGCCGGGCGGCTTCCGCTTGCGGAATACCGCATCGGAGCGCGTCTGGAACACCCCATCCGGTAAAGCCCAGTTCAGGGTAATGCAGGGTATTAATGAGGACCCGCGCTCGCTGAAGTGCCATGACCTGGTCCTGACTACGTTGCGCAGTCACGATCAGTACAATACCACGCTCTATGGCCTGAACGACCGTTATCGCGGCGTTACCGGCAGGCGAGACGTGCTCTTTATCAGTGCGGAGGAGGCAGAGAAACGCCAGGTGCGCGTCGGCGATCGGGTCAATATTGTGGCGCTCGATTTTGAGGGTAACCCGACCTCGCGGCGTATGCATAACCTGACTATTGTGGTGATTGATATGGCCCCAGGATCGGTAGGAGCCTATTATCCGGAAGCTAATGTGCTGGTGCCCCTGGATAGCTATGATGACCGGAGTGGCATACCTGCCTATAAAAGTATTCCGATAGCGATGGAGCATGTGGAGATGCCCGTTGAAACCTCCGGAACGCGTCGCTGAAAGCAAAAGGCTCTTAGTGACTGAAGATTCCCTGGCCGGTTAAGCGCCTGCCTTTGTTAGCAGGGAAGCTAACAACAAACCTTTACGCCGCCATCATCCATGATAATTGTTTTTCAGAACGGGCAGGCACTGCGGGCCTTAATCCTCTCCTGGCTAGCGGGATGCACAAACCGCAGTTCACTGGCGTGCAGCATCATTCGCGGCGTCCCTTCAGTGCCCGGCAGCAGCCGACCGCCATAGAGATCGCAGCCCCAGATAGGGTGACCTAACTGTTGACAGTGAATGCGGAGTTGATGGGTGCGTCCTGTTTCCGGTGTGAGTTCTACCCTCGTCAGGGGCAGTATCCTTCCGTCTTGCTGCGTATGATAAAAGCGCTCAACGATCCGGTAGCGGGAACGCGCGGGCTTACCGTTGATGGCGCAAATTGACATTAGCGGGAACAGCGCGGGGTCGTTAGCAATCGCGGCGTCTATCACCCCTTCGTTGTCGTCCAGATGTCCGCAGAGCAGCGCATTGTACACCTTGGTCACCGTACGCTGGCTGAACTGTTGACAGAGGGCGGCATTGATCGCCTTATTGCGGGCAATCACCATCACTCCGGAGGTCCCGAAATCAAGGCGATGCACCAGAGTGCAGCCAGGGAATATCTTTACCAGCCGGTGATGCACCGAATCCCTGTTTAGCGGATTTTTCCCCGAAAGGCTGAGCAGCCCGGCGGGTTTATTAATTAATACCAGATGCTCATCCTGATAAAGCGTTTCTATCTCGTCATGACACGGCGGAGCAATAAAGGTATCGATAATCGTAGACATCAGGCTGTCCGGCTGGAGAGTGGCAGCGGATAGTAGCGAATTTCCAACGGGCTGGCGAATCTGGATCAGAGCAGTTATCTGCCCGGCCCAGGTTCTATCAGTGCGGTGAGATAAGCAGATAAGCGCAAGGCGCTTTATTGCTCTGTCCCTCAAGCAGTCCCCTCCTGCCGTTAACAATTGATTCGCTGTACAGATAAAATCTCACCTTATCGCCCAGCTCCTCCCAGCTAATCGCCCATCAGCCGCATGAAATTGCTTTAACGAAAATTTCACACTCTTTATCAAAATCACAGTAAAAACAGGCGTTCGGTGGGATATACCTGATTCCCCCGGCTTTTCCTGTGGCTAAAATAACGCTTAAAACAATCAAGGCCAAAACGTGTACCAGGCCCGCAGGCTTTATCTGGCAGCAAATTTTTAGCCTGTGCGCCTGAGCGCTTCAATAGCTAATAACTAACCTTTGCTGCGAATAAACCGCATGTAATTTTTTAAAGATATAGCCCGACGCGACGATAAACAGATTAAACAAATTACCCGTTCCACTCACAACGATCGTATCAGCCTGAATGACGCCTGGCTGATACGATCGGAATTGTTTTCACAGGGAGCATGTATGCCAGCCAGGCAGATATTAGGAATCGATCTTGGAACTACAAACAGCGCGGTAGCCCTCTGGCACGCTGACAAATCGCAGCTGATCCCCAACAAATCTGGTGCTCTGCTGACCCCCTCCGTGGTCGGGCTGAATGATGAAGGCAATATCATTGTTGGCCAGGCAGCGTACGAGCGGCTCAGCGCTTATCCACATCTCACCCAGGCCAGCTTCAAGCGTTATATGGGCACCGAGGCCACCCTGAAGCTGGGGAAACAATCTTTTCGCGCGGAAGAACTTTCCGCCATGGTGCTGCGCCAGCTGAAAGAGGATGCGGCGCACTGGCTTGGCGAAGCGGTCAGTAATGCGGTGATTACCGTGCCCGCTTACTTCAATGACGTTCAGCGTCGTGCGGTGAAAACAGCCGGGAAACTGGCGGGTCTGAATGTGCTGCGCCTGTTAAATGAACCGACCGCGGCCTCGCTGGCTTTTGGGCTACTGGAGAATCGTGAGCAAAAATATCTGACGTTCGATTTAGGCGGCGGCACGTTCGACGTCTCCGTAATTGATATGTTTGAAGGGGTAGTCGAAGTGCGCGCCAGCAGCGGCGATGTTCAGCTGGGCGGTGATGACTTCAGCGAAGCGATTTGTCAGTGGATGCTTTCCCAGCAGACGGAACTGAAGGCGGCGCTGCCCGGAATCAGACCAGTATTACTGGAACAGGCCGACAAGCTGAAGCGAGCCCTGAGCAGTATGACAGAAGCCAGCGCTGAGCTTTTATGGCAGGGACAGCGCTTTAGCTGGACGATGAATGAAGCACACCTTGCTCATTGTTGCCAGCCGTTGCTCACCCGTTTGCAGCAGCCGCTGATGCAGGCGTTGAGCGATGCCCGTCTTTCACTCCAGGAACTCGATCATGTGCTGTTGGTCGGCGGTGCGACGCGTATGCCGCTG
Organism: Pantoea sp. FN060301; assembly: GCA_050410775.1. Classification (GTDB taxonomy): domain Bacteria; phylum Pseudomonadota; class Gammaproteobacteria; order Enterobacterales; family Enterobacteriaceae; genus Erwinia. The sequence goes on along the minus strand of CP191229.1, from coordinate 1,705,788 downwards.
GTCCGGCAGGCGGTGGCCCGTCTGTTTGGCCGCTTCCCCCGCTATGACCTTCATCCCGATGAAGCGGTAGCGCTCGGTGCCGGCGTGCAGGCTGGCATGATTATGCAAGGCTCGGCGGTTGAAGATATTATCCTGACCGATGTGATGCCCTTTTCTCTGGGCATGGAAACCGTGAAAGAGAGTTATGGCAAACTCGAAGACGGCTATTTTCTGCCCCTGATTGAGCGCAACACCTGGCTGCCGGTGAGTAAAAGTAAAACAGTCAGCACCGTCGCCGATAATCAGACTTCCGTCCTGCTTAAGATTTATCAGGGAGAGGGGCGCCGGGTGAAGGATAACGTCTATCTTGGTGAAATGAGCATTGATGTACCTCCCCGCCCCGCCGGTGAGGTTTCACTGGATGTCCGTTTTACCTATACCCTCGATGGATTGCTTGAGGTGACCTGCCAGCATACCGACAGCCCGGTTACCGCCCGCCTGGTAATTGAAAAGGTGCCAGGCCAGATGAGTGCGCAGCAAATTGAGCAGAGCCTGCAAAAGCTGAACGATCTGAAACGTCATCCCCGCGATCGTCCGGAAAACCGCGACTTGCTGCTTCGCGGCTCGCGCCTGTTTGAGTTTTTTCTTGGCGAAGAGCGTGCCTGGATCGATAACGTGATGAGCGCTTTTGAACAGGCTCTTGCCAGCCAGGATGAGCGCCGTATTGCTGATGTGCGCCAGAAAGTTCAGGACGCGCTGGCGCAGTTTGATGAGAAGGCGCCACAATGAACAGCTGGCAAATTCTGGGCATTGACCCCACGTCTGATGAGACGTTGATCCGTCGCGCTTACGCACGGCAGCTGAAGCAGCATCGCCCGGACAGCGATCCTGAAGGGTATCAGCAACTTCGTGAAGCTTTTGAACGGGTGAAGGAGATGGCCAGGTATCAGCACGTCGAAGAGGAGGAGGATGAAGCGGAAGCCGTGAGCGCCTCAGAAGTCGTGGAAACCCCGGAAGAGGTGGAGATGGCGCTTAAGAGTGGGGGATATTTATCCGCTATCAAGGTAACTGAAAGTCACCCTGACCCTGCTGAATTTGAACTCTCATCAAGCCCGCTTTATTCGCCTGAAGAGGTGCAAAAACATGTCTCCGGGCTGCTTGAAAACGCAATGCAGGGCCTCAACGCGCTGAGTTCATTTTACCAGGAGACGACCCATAAGGGCACGCTACAGCAACAGCAGCAGTTTCATCAGGATGTAGCCGCGAAGCTGGCGGAACAGCCTGACCTGACGGAATGGTTACTGGAACAGGTCAGCGATCGGCTGGGCTGGGGGCTTGACCAGTACAGCAGCAGCTATCTGGTGCCCCAGCATTTGCAATATGCGCTTTATCAGCAGATCCGGGTGACCGAACGTGAACAGGCCTGGAAAAAAGTGGCCCTGGAAAAGACGCACGGTAATCTGTTAAACCGTACGGCGCTGAAGCTGCTGTGCAGTGAGCGGAGCGTCTGCCCGTTCTGGGTGCGGCTGATGCCGGGACTGATCGCCGGAATGACGCAGCAAAGGAATAAGCTTTATGCCTCTTTTCCTGAACTTGTGGAACGCCTGAATCCTGCCGTACTCGAATTTATCAGTAAGCCCCAGTATGCGCTGAGCTGGCAGGGAATGTTTCTGCTGCTATTCTGGGGAACGGTTCTGCATTACGTCTGGCCAGCCCCCCCGCAGGGTTCTGAACTGGGATGGTTAGCGGGCGGCGCTATCATTTTTTACATTTATATCAATGATTTGATATTAATGAGCCTGAAAGGACGGCAGCGACTGATGGGGCTGTTTTTAGGGGTGGAATGCCTGTTTTCACTGCTTATGCTGTGCGGTCTGTTTATCGGGGTACTCTTTATTCTGATAAGCAGTATGCCCTCAAAGGGCGAAGGCTTTTCCGGGCTGGTCCCGCTGTTTCTGGCGCTGATTGAATGGCTGGTGCTCTGGTCGGTCTGGCCGAAATACGCCCCCGGCATCCGTCGTCCGGGCATCGCTGTGGCACGTTTGCTCACCAGCCCCTGGCGCCTGCTTGCGACGCTGGATTTCAGCACGCTGGCATTTCCCCTTGCGGCGGCTTACGGCGCCTTCTGTTATTTGATCGTAAACGAACTAATGAAACTGGCCGCCCATTTCCTGTGATGTTGAATATCAGTAAAAGACGAACGCTTAGCGTTTCGTCTTTTACTGTCACAGGGATAGCTTCGGGGCAACATAAGCTGACAGAGCTGGCTGGTTTAATTATCGGATGATCCGTTTCGCCTTCGCTTCATCAAGCCATTCCCTGAATTCCGTTAAAAGCGAATCGTACAATTTATCATCAGTAATGTGATTAAAATTATCAATAGGGAAAAAGTGGGTATTATCGATTAACCTGTCGGTGAACGTATCTAACTTCTCAAGGATCCCGTAATTACTGCCGCCCAGTCCAACAAACTTGAAGAAAACAGGCAGCATGGCCGACTCGCGGATCTTCTCTTTGATCAATCTTGTTTTGTCGATGCCACCATCCGTGATGAAAACAACATAAACGGGTTCTGTCGTATCGCGGAAATGCTCGATAATACTGGCCAGGACAGGAGGTTCATTATTTGTACCGCCCAGTTCGGGTATTAATTCGAACCTTCCTTTTTTACCGGACTTTTGTAATCTTTCAACATAGCCTTCAAGGTTATCGAGCGTCACGTCTTCATATTTACGGTGGTTAGCACCGAACGCCCACATATCCATCGAACCGTCATCATCGAACTGTACGGCCAGAGCGGCAATTCGTTCCATGACTTTCTGAACATAGCCTTTTTTGTACTGCGCGGTCATTGACCCGGAGGCATCCAGGACAAATGCAACCCTCGCCCTGACGCCGGACAGCCTGTGTTTTTCAAGGCTGACCGTGATAGGTTTTACCAGGCTAACAAGATGCGGAGCTTTATCCTGTAACTTCTTCTCCAGGCTGACCCGGGCTGGCACTGGTGGAGCAGAAGGTGTTTCGGGTGACGCGATATCCACACCGTAATGCAACGCAAGCGGATGCAGCCCACCATTAAACCCCTGGCCGAGCGCCCTGATTTTCCAGTTTCCCTGATGCCGGTATATCTGCGCAAGGATAAGCGCTTTTTCAGCGCGTCCGGCCAACGGCACTCTGTAGGTGAAGTCTCCGGCCTCTAAAACCAGACTGCCGAGTCCGTTAATTGTGTCATTTCCATCAACCACGAGAGTGAAGGCAAGTTTAGATACCGCCGGTTCGATTGCTGAGAGATTCAGGTGAAACGACCCTTCCTCATTTCCGCTCTGCATTGACACTGAACCATCCGGGCTCCGTGGCTGATTGAAGAAAATGAATGATTCGTCGCCGGGTACTTTCTCTGCACTGTTCAGCATGAACAGAGAGAGGTCCACATCACTCACGCAAGCCTCTTTGCGGTATTTAATGCGTACGGTCAGGTTTGTAGCGTTAAGAGGGGCATTCTGCCCTGAGGTTAATTCCATTACCTACCCTTAAATTTGGCTGGTCTCCCTTTTCGGGCATGCCAGTTGAGAAAAAAAACCCTGTCCGGGGACAGGGTTTGCAGGCGCAGAGATCAGGCTGAGGCTATCAGACTGATACGCCGTGCTGCGAGGCCAGTGCAGAAAGGCCGCCGGCAAAGCCCTGACCGATGGCTTTAAACTTCCACTCTTCGTTGTGACGATAGAGTTCGCCAAAGATCATTGCGGTTTCGGTGCTGGCATCTTCGGAAAGATCGAAGCGGGCGATTTCGCTGTTGTTATCTTCATTCACAACGCGCATATAGCTGTTGCTGACCATGCCAAAGTTCTGCTTACGGGTTTCCGCATCATAGATGGTTACCGCAAACACCAGCTTTTTGGCTTCGGCAGGAACGCCAGACAGGCTGATTTTAACCTGCTCGTCATCACCCTCGCCTTCACCGGTACGGTTATCGCCCTGGTGAACCACGGAGCCATCCGCGCTTGATGGGTTGTTGAAGAAGATAAAGGATTTATCGTTCAGCACTTTACCGTCATCACCCACCATGAAAACAGACGCATCCAGGTCGAACGCTGCGCCATCAGTTACGCGCGCATCCCAGCCCAGACCCACAACGATTTTGGTCATTCCTGGCGCTTCTTTGGTCAGTGAAACGTTACCGCCTTTAACAAGAGATACAGCCATGATTTCTGTCCTTACTTTAAGAGTGGTAAGCCCGTCCGCCGCGGCAGCGGGCTAAGGAAAACTGTTTTAACAACGATCAGGAAGCATTAACGCCATACTGGGCGCATACGGATGCCAGTCCGCCCGCATAACCCTGCCCCACTGCACGGAATTTCCATTCGCCATTGTGACGATAGAGCTCCCCGAACAGCATCGCGGTTTCGGTGCTGGCATCTTCAGAGAGGTCATAACGCGCCACTTCAGATTTGCTGTCATTATTGACCAGGCGGATAAACGCGTTCGCCACCTGACCAAAACTCTGACGGCGCGTCTGCGCATCATGAATAGTGACGACGAAGACAATTTTATCAACGTCGCTGGCGATAGTGTCGAGTTTCACAATCAGCGACTCGTCATCGCCATCGCCCTCACCCGTACGGTTATCTCCCGTATGCGCCACGGAACCGTCGGCGCTTTTCAGGTTGTTGTAGAAAATGAAGTCCGCATCACTGCGTACTTTGCCATCCGCTTTTAACAGGAACGCAGAGGCATCGAGGTCGAAATCCTGTCCGTCTGTTGAACGGTTATCCCAACCGAGACCAATTAACACATTTTTCATGGTCGGATCGGCTTTAGCCAGTGAAACATTACCGCCCTTCGAGAGTGTTACTGCCATATCAGATATCCTCAATTCACTTGTATTTAATTTGAGTCGCGGGGTTTGTTCTGCCGGTTACGATTTCGCTTCTTTACCCGGGAAGATCAGGCTGGCCACAATACCGACCGCCAGCACACCGATAACCACAAACAGGCTTGTCATTGCATCAATCGAAATGCCGTGATGGAAGAAGTGGTCGGTCGCATTCAGACCCAGCTTCGCCGCAATAAAGAACAGCAGGACAATCACCGCTTTTTCCAGATGCACCAGATACTGCTTCAGCGCTTCGAGTACAAAGTAGAGTGTACGCAGGCCCAGAATAGCAAACATCATTGCACTGTAAACAATCAGCGGTTCGCGGCTGACGGCAATGACCGCCGGCACGGAGTCAAAGGCAAACATCACGTCCGACAACTCAACGACCGCCAGACAGAGCAGCATTGGCGTGGCGTAGCGTGCTGCTTTCGTCACGCGACCAATCTTAACGTCCGCGTTTTCAGGCTTAGCCAGCTCGTCGTCTACCTCTTTCTGACTGAGTACGAACGCGTTGCCGCGCAGTTTTGGCCAGATTGGGAAGAAGCGTTTTACCATACGGTAAGCAATATGCTGTGAGTAGTCCTCGATCTCATCGTCATCGTCACCGCTTTTCAGCATCATTACAGCCGTCCAGGCCACAATTAAGGCGAAGACCACCTCAACCCATGGGCCCAGCGCCAGCAGGCTTGTGCCGATCGCCACAAAGATGCCGCGGAAAACGATAGCGCCGATAATCCCCCAGTAAAGCACGCGGTGGCGGAAGCGATCGGGAATAGCGAACCAGGAGAAGATGGCCATCATCACGAACAGGTTATCGACGGAAAGCACTTTCTCCAGCGCATAGCCGGTGATAAAGAGGCTGGCCACCTCAGCGCCATGGTGAACGTACAGAAAGCCTGCGAATGCCATCGCCATGGCGATCCAGAAAACGGACCACAAAGAGGCGCTTTTCAGGGAGATAGGCTGATCTCCCCGGTGCATAAACAGGTCAATAATAATCGCGCCGACGGAGAGCAGTATAAAAACGGCTACTGTCTCTATCGGGAAGCCGATGTGTGTGGACTCCATAAATTTACCCTTCGATATTGATAATGTTTATTATTGTGTTTCAGTTACAGATCGAAATCTTGCGTCTGCAAACCCAGCGCAGTGATAATCTCGCGCACGGAACTTTTTTCGTTATCATCGAAATCACCATCGCTTTTGGCGATAGCAATACCAACACGTACAGCAAGCTGCGCCTGCTCTGGCTTGTTTTTCAGCGCCAGAATGTATTTCATGGTTTCGCCTTTGCCGATTTCAAAATCGAAATCGTAGCTTTTCACCATTTTCTCAAAAACAGCGATCACTTCTTCATTGTCGAACACGCTGAGTTCGGGAGAGTTTCGCAGAAAGCCGATCATTTTCTGTTTCTCTTCGGCGCTCACGCCATTGCTGGCAATCGCGATACGGGCGCACACGGCAATTGTCCCTTCAAGGAAAGTGCGGTTTTTAAAGCGCCCTACCTGCTTGCTCAACTCTTCGCGACCCGATTTGACCGCGCCCATCACTTTATTAAAAAAACTCATTTTTTCACTCCTGCCTATTTTGAACCCGCTTTCCAGCGGAAACCCCAGCCAAACGCTTTGTCCATGTCAGAATGCCCCGAGAAAAAGCGGTTCACCCGTTCCACGTTGATTGCTCCGCCCTCATTCACCAGGCGGGCAATAGCGCACATGTTGCGCTTGTTGTCCCCTTCGTTCATGAAGCTCTCTATCGGCGGCTGCCCCGGTACGTGAACAGTCACCATGCCGTCGGTTTTTTCCCAGCTGGCCGCACCCTCATAGATATAGGCGTAGATCAGCACTTCTTTAATTTCTTTCCACTGCTTGCCATTGATATGCAACCATTCGCCCGTCGAGAGTGAGCCGGTACGGTCATCACCCTGTAGCTGAACGTAAGGCTCACGGGTGAGATCGCCGAACATATTTCCCAGAGCCTGCACTACGGTGCAGTGACCATCCTGTAGCCTGACGAAGGCGCCAAGGTCCAGATCGATGCCTTTATTTCCGCCAAAGGCGCTTTTTAAGAAGCCCGCCTTTTGCGTGCTCTGATTCCAGTTCAGATTGACCCGGATTTCGCCAAAATCAGCGCGTTTTTCCAGGCTGATAGTAGGTTTCTCCTTGGTCAGGGAAACTTTGCTGAGATTCACTTTAGGCGCGGGCGGTGGTGCCGGTGTGGGAGCAGGATTATCCGCAATCTCCACGCCGAAATGCTCCGCCAGAGGCTGTAAGCCGCCATTAAATCCCTGCGAGATAAAGCGGAATTTCCACTCGCCGTTCCGGCGGTAAAGCTCCCCAAGAATTAATGCCGCCTCCTGCCGTCCACCGGTTTCCACTTCGCCCAGCAGCTGCACCGCGCCGTTCACTTCAATCTGAATAGTGAGTTTATTCAGGCTGGAAATATGCTGGCTGCCTTCACAGGTGGCGCTGAAGGCAATTTTCTGGACGTCACTGCCTAACGCGGGCAGATTCACCGTGAAAAGGGCGTCGTTGCCGGTTGTCGAATAACGCACCGTTTTATCATCGTTTTCCGGCTGGCCATAAAAAATCATATCCGCATCGCCGCGGACCTTGCCGCTGTCATAAAGGCGGAACGATGAGACGTCGACCGGCGCGCTGGAGACCACGCGGACCGTCACTGGCTGATTCTGGATCGGGGCGTTCCCCCCTGGCGTCAGTTTCATCAGACCACCACCGCAGCAACGATTTGACCAATCATATCTTCGACAGTACGCCCCGTGCAGGCCAGCCCCTGGGCGGTGAAGTTCCACTCGCCACCGCTACGGCGCAGTGAGGCAATCAGAACGCCCGTATGGGAACCCTGCTCGGTCAGCTGAAACCGGCCCAGCTCTTTCGAGGTCTGATCCAATACGCGGCAGAAGGCGTTATCCACTTCGTTGAAGGTTTGCCCGCGGAAGCTGTTTACAGTTAGCGCCAGAAATTCAACATTGGGCGACAGGCGGCTAAGGTCGGCCTTGATGACTTCATCGTCACCGTCACCTTCGCCGGTCAGGTTGTCACCGGTATGCACGATGGCACCATCTTTCGACCTGAGCTGGCGGAAAGAGACGGTATCAATCACCCCACCCTGCGCATCAAGCAGTACACAACTTGCGTCGAGATCGATGCTGTCACTGCCACCACCGAACAATCCACCCAGAAATCCTCCTTTTTTCTTGATCGGATCCCAGCCCAAACCGAACTGAATCTGAGAGAGGGCGCTGCTTTGTTTAGCCAGAGAAATCGTCTGATTCTTGCGCAAAGAGACCATCGTAAATCCTTAATGTTGAGTTGCACAGTCGCTGTGTGAGGTGAGCATCAAGCCCGAAACATCCAAATCATAACATGTGAATCTTAATCTTCAAGTATTCAATCATCTTATGATTTGTAAATTATAACAACTTTATGATATATAATCATTTTATATTATTTACTGGAGTCATTAAGTTTAAATTAAATTGCTTAACTTTACATAAATTCCAATAACAGAGCATTAGTCATAATATGATTGACATAGCGCGTAGCGCGCACTTACACTGATTCGCTATTTAAAAATCGATATCACCAAGCGGGGATCACATGGGTTCAGCAATCTGGTTTATGGAAGGCTTGTCGTGTCAGCGGGACATTCTGACCGCGGTGCAAAAAGCCCGCGCGGCGGCAGGCGCGGATTTCCGCATTATTGCGTCCCATCGCCAGCCACGTTTAGAAATTCTGGGTGAGGCTGACTACGCCTACCTTGAACCCGCCGCTGATGACGCGCGCCTGGCGTTTATTCGCCATGTGGTGGCCGCGCAGTCTGTCCGCGCCCTTCATACCGGCAAAAATTACGCCTGGTTTGAAGAAAACCGTAAGGCCATTGAAAGTCTGGGCGTCAGGCTGACGACCGGCGCCCTTGACCATGCCACCTTCGAGCTTGCTGATGATAAATATGCGTTTAGTCAGCATATGAAGCGGCACGGACTGCCCGTTGTCGCAGCAAAAGTTTTCAGCACTGCGGACGAGCTGGCCACCCTGCTGAACGATCATTACGATCAGGATGCAGCAGCAGAAGTGCTGCCCTGCATTAAGCCCGTGCAGGGCATCTATGGTATGGGATTCTGGATGCTGGATAAAAATGCGCCTCTGATGGCCTGCTTCCAGCAAACGGACCGGCGTCGGGTGCATCCCCATACCTATCTCCAGGCGCTGAAAGAGGCTGAAAATGCCGGAACGGTCAGCCCGCCGATGCTGTTTATGCCCTGGCTGCCAGGCCCTGAACGATCGGTGGATATGGTCGTTGAGAAGGGAAACGTCCTGGCGGCGGTCTCACGTTGCAAAACCAGCGAAGGACAGATACTGGAGCAGAGCGGCGAGGCATATGAACTCGCGATCGCCTGTGCGGAAGTGATGAAAGCGGACGGGCTGATTAACGTCCAGACCCGTCATTTTACAGATGGTAAGCCCTATCTGCTGGAGACAAATCTGCGCCCTTCAGGCGGCGTGGGGTATACGCTGCACAGCGGCGTTAACCTGCCGGGGCTTTTCGCCCTGCGGCAGCTTGGGCTGGCGGACGAGTCAGCCATGGCTGCGGCTGCCCATACGTTCCGGGAACTGACCGTTAAGCCGACACACGCCGTTCAGCCTGTGCCCTCAACGCTGCCAAACTTGCTCACTTATGCTGCACCTTCTTTATCTCAGGTTAATTAAACTATGCCACAGCCCCAACAACTCTATCAGCGTGAATTATCCGGCGGCACGCTGAGCGTCACCACCGCCTCCGATCTCCCTCTGGAGACGCTCTTTGACATCGCTGAGCGCAAAAATCCAAAGCGGGCGTTTCTGTTTGTCAGCAAAGTCCTGGGGCGTCATATTCCGGTGAGCCCGTCAACGATGCAGGAGACTTACGTCCGGTTAGCGGAGCAGATCCCTGGCATCCTGCCGGGACCGGTGCTCTTTATCGGCCTGGCTGAAACCGCAGTAGGAATGGCTGCGGGCATTTTCCGGGCAGCGCGGCAGCATATTGCTGAACCGGTTTTTATCACCAGCACCCGCCATCCGGTTGATGGCGAGCTGCTCTGTGAGTTCAAAGAAAACCACAGTCACGCCACCGATCATCTGATTTATCAACCGCAGGAGCCTCAGTTACGCCAGCGGGCGCTCACTGCCCGGACCCTGGTGTTAATCGACGACGAAGCCACGACGGGCAACACCTTCATCAACCTGCTGGAGGCGCTGCGCAATGCCGGACTGATACAGATTGAACGCGTGGTGACCGTGACCCTGACCGACTGGAGTGGCGACGCGCTTGCGCAAAATTCTCCCCTGCCGGTTGACGTTATCTCCCTGGTTAACGGGCGCTGGGCATGGTCGCCGCGCCCCGATGCGCCCGTTCCGGAGATGCCTTCGGTAAATGTGACCGCGCGCGGCAGCTGGCCAGTGTCACAGCGGCAGGACTGGGGGCGTCTGGGAATGGATGAAACGTCGTGCAATCTCACCACGCACCCTGTTGACTTCGCAGGCGAGCGGATTCTGGTGCTGGGATCGGGGGAGTTCGTCTGGCAGCCCTTTTTACTGGCAGAACAGCTGGAGCGGGAGGGCGCAAAAGTGAAGTTCAGTTCCCTGACCCGTTCGCCCATCGCGCCGGGGCATGCGATTCAGTCCACCCTCGCCTTCAGCGATAACTACGGCCTGGGTATTCCTAATTTTGTCTATAACGTTGCCCACCAGCAGTTTGATCGCATAATCATTTGTGTGGAAACCGCGCCGGAATCGGTTTGCCATACCCTGCTTGAGGCATTACGGCAGTCTGTGGCCCCCCGGGTCGAGGTAATCAGCTATGAATAAGCCGACGGTACTGTGCGATCTGGATGACACGCTTTTTCAGACTCGCCGGAAGATGACGGACGAACTGGGTGAAATCCCGGTTCAGGTAGGTGCTTTCGACCGGAGCAACGAGCCCCGCAGCTTTATGAATCAGGAACAGGCGGCGATGGTGGCGTGGTTATTACAGACCACGGACTTCATTCCGGTTACCGCCCGCGGAACCGAAGAAACATCCCGCGTCGCGATTCCCTTCTCCTCGTGGAAAGTGATGACCCACGGCGCCGTGATCGCCCGCCCGGACGGCACGTTAGACCCCGACTGGCAGGACATCATGCTCACTCAGCTGGCGAATGTAAAAGCGCGTCTGCTTTTCCTGTGTCAGCACTTCAGCGAGCAGCTTGAACGGGAAGGCCTGAACGCGTGGTGCCGGATGAATACCGAGTATCAGGGCGAGCCGATCTATTTTGTGATGAAGCATCGCGACAGCACGCAGATTGAGGAGCTCTATGCGTTCAACGAACGCATGATGCAAAGCCACGCTACGGACGGCTTCTATATTCACCGCAACGGCAACAATGTCGCCTGGTTACCGGCGTGCGTCCAGAAGGGGCACGCCGTGTTATGGCTGCTCGATAAACTCCGTGCAGAGCGTGGCGTTTTCCCTGTCCTTGGCATGGGCGATAGCCTGAGCGATTACCATTTTATGCAGCATTGCACCTGGTTCGGGATGCCATCACGCAGCCAGTTCGCCAGCGCCATCCATGAAAACCTGTTTCAGGAGAAACCGATGCAAGACGCAGAACCTTTCCATGGCGCATACCGGGCGACAGATGTGCAGTTTTTACTGAAGCCTGTTGCGCTCGAAATGACGCCTGTGGAAGAGAAGGAACGGCTGATCCAGTCAGGCGTACGCCATTATTCGGAGATGCTCAGTCAGGAGCCGGCCCCTACTGCCGAGCACCTCAACATATTTTACCGGTCGCTTGATGACGGTGCGCCGCGTATGGCTCGCGAGGTGGTGATGCTGGCGAAGGGACTGGCTGCTGAATTTGGCGACAAGCCTGTGGTCCTGGTCAGTCTTGTCCGGGCAGGCGTACCTCTGGGCGTGATGCTTCAGCGTACGCTCAGCGATATGGGAAAAACATCCTGTCACTATGGCATCAGTATTATCCGCGACCGGGGGATCGACGCCGCCGCGCTCGCCTGGATTGAACAACGCCATGGGGCGGAGAGTATTGTTTTTGTTGATGGCTGGACGGGAAAAGGCACCATCACGGGCGAGCTGGTTGCCAGCCTCCGCCATCGCGCGGGCTATGGCGACATGCCGCGGCTGGTCGTTCTTGCCGATCCAGCAGGGTGCGCATGGCTGGCTGCCTCAGATGATGACTGGCTTATTCCTTTTGGCATCATGGGCGCGCCCGTCTCCGGTCTGGTTTCCCGCTCGATCTGGGCTGAATCCGGGTTCCATGGCTGCGTGCTGTGCGATCACCTGAAGGAGTTTGAGTGCAGCCAGCAGCTGGTTGACACCGTGGACGACTGCCGCCGTCGTCTTAATAGTGATGAGATCCCTGCGGCGATCCCCCTGGCTTCGCAGCAAAATGACCAGCGAGATTCCAGCCTGAAAGTCGTTAAAGCGCTCTGTGAAAAATATCAGGTCAGCAGCATCAACCGCATTAAACCCGGCATCGCAGAGGCGACGCGGGCCGTGCTGCGTCGCGTTCCTGAGCATGTTCTGGTAAGAGATAAATCCGACGCCAACGTTTCGCTGTTAATCCATCTGGCGGCGCAGAAAGGCATCCCGGTGCAGGAGGTCGGTAGCGCGATTGGTCAGTACAGCGCAGTAACAATCATCAGAAAGGTGGTGTGATATGAAGCAACCAATTTCACCTTTTATGCTGGGTGGAACGCTCTATATGCCGGCCCTCCGCGATGATATCGCAGAGGTGATCATGCACGGCAAAATCGCTGGCTTACGCTCGCTGGTGATCTGCCTGGAGGATGCGGTCACCGATCGGGATGTGCCGCTGGCGCTTCAGAAACTGAGCACGCTGCTCCACGTCATGGCCGAAGAGAAACGTAACGGCAATGGCAGAGAATGGCCGCTCGTTTTCATCCGCCCGCGCAACGTGCAGATGGCGCGCGAACTTATCGCCGCCGAAGAACTTTCGGCCGTCGATGGATTTGTGCTGGCCAAGTTTACCCAGGCGAGCCTTGGCGAGTGGTGGCAAGTGCTGAGCCCTACCAGCCTGCTTCTTATGCCGACGCTGGAAACCAGTGAGGTTTATGACGTCAGAAGAATGACCGAACTGGCGGAAACGCTGGTGGCACATCCCTGCCGCGATCGCATCCTCGCATTACGGATCGGCGGTAACGATTTGATGAGCGTGATCGGTATGCGCCGCCCGCGCAGTATGACGCTCTACGATGGTCCTCTGGGCTACGTGATTAAAATGCTGGTCTCCGTCTTCAGCCCAAGAGGCTTTTATCTTACCGCGCCCGTTTGTGAGCTGATTGATAACCCAGCCATCCTGAAAAGGGAGCTGGAGCTGGATGTGGCACACGGGCTGGTGGGCAAAACGGCGATCCACCCCGGGCAGCTCGATGATATTTATCATGCGCTTAGGGTGGAACCTGATGATTATGAAGATGCCATACACATTCTCTCATCCGTTAAGGCTGTATTTAAGTTACAGGGTGCAATGTGTGAGCCCGCAACGCACAGCATGTGGGCCGCCGCAATTCTTGAGCGCGCAAAATATATGGGTGTAAGAACGACAACCGACATGGATAACGTTCTCATTGTTGCACGGCAATAGCGGCTTCCGTTCTTCTGGTGGTGTGGGTATATGTTACTGAATAGTAAGCAAATGCGGCAGTTCACGCTGGCCGTGATGTTAAGCCCGGGCAAGCCGGTGGGCAAAGAGAAAATTGTTACCGGGTTACAGTGCTCGGATCCCACTCTTACGCGCGATCTGAAGGAGCTGCGGGAAACGTACTCAGTCGAAATTCGCTATACCAAAGCGAATCACAGCTTCACCATGACGGACAAAGGGTCACTGACCCCGAAGGTCATCCGCAGAATGCGCGATGCCCTGACGGCGCAGCAGAATATCGGCGATCAGGCGGTAGCGCATGGCAGCATGGTTTTTCTGGACAAGGAAAAGAAAAAAGCGGTTTCTCTCTCTCTCAGAATGTCGGTGATCCGAAAAATCGACCGCATGGCTTACCGGTTAGACCTTAACCGCAGCGAAGCCGTTGAGAAACTCGTCGACGCCTGCATCGCCGATTTTATGAATAAACAGCACGATCGGGCAGGTGATTAAGCCTGCCGGTCACCCTGCCCTTTCCACCCCGGAAAGGTAATGGCGCTGGCGATCGCTGAGCATAACCTCAGCGGACAACGCCCCACTCCCCGTAATAACTCAGGCGCAGTGCCGTTGACAGCCTCGCCGTCACTGCCGGTCTGACGGCCAGAGCGCAGTAAATACCTAGCGCTTGCGCATATCCGGAATAATCAAATCGCCACGCAGGACAGACGAGCCCAGCATATGCTGCGTTTTTTCGGTCAGCCAGCTGACGATCTGGGACGCCATGACATCCATGGAGTATTCAATCGCCGGGATGGTGGGAATACCGGGCAGATCGAGCGAGCCTGCCAGGCTGAAGACCATGATGTCGCCAGGGACGGACTTGTTGAACGCCTGCAGCTGAGAAATGGCGTTCTGCGCCTCCTGCTCGTTTGCCACCAGCAGCGCGTTAAAATTCACCGTGCTGGCATTGTTCAGCAGCACCTGTAGCGCCACGGATGTCGAGAGCGAATCCATAAAGACGAGATTACGATTGAAGGGCAGGAAATTATTTTCCAGCGCGAGCTTATAGCCCAACAGCACCCGATCGGCAGCCCCGGCGGTGTCCGGGTGAATCAGGGCGATTTGCCTTTTACCATTGTTAATCAGGAAATTACAGGCGGTCTCAGCAGCAAAAGCGTGATCGTACTGGATGCTGTTGGGCGATTCCGCTTCCGTGCAGTTAATCAGGATAACGTTGTCATCCTCAATATTCAGCGGAAACCGGGCGCCAATGATCAATACGTCATCACAGAGTCCGCAGTTCAGCTCATCGAGCGCAGTCATAATCTCCGCTTTCGTGTGGGCAAAGCGTAATAACAGATGCTTTTGATGCTGACTCAGCTGCTTTTCCAGCGCATAAAGGTAGGCGGTGGTCTGGTTAACGTTTTCCTGCGCGCAGATAACGCCGATACAGTTGGTTGACTGACTGTAAAGAGATTGCGCAATAACGTTAGGCCGGTATTTCAGCTCCTCAGCGGCTTTTAATACGGCAACACGGCTGGCTTCCTTCACGCCGCGTGAACCACTCAACACCCGCGACACCGTGGCCTTAGAAACGCCAGCCAGACGCGATACATCGTTGATTGTTGCCATCTTTTTCTCCGTGACCCCTGAGTAAAGTCTGAAAATTAACATCGCATTCAGCGCGCATATTCCTGCACGAAGTATAGCCATTTCCCTCAGTCATGGAAACTTATTTTCCATGTGGACGCTCATACTGTCCATAACCGCCAGAATTATGTGACCTCTCTCTAAGAAAAACAGCCATTCAGAGGCAGATATTGATAGCTATCACACTTCTTTACACTCTTTATGGAAACCGGTTTCCATATGATATCCAATCGCCCTTACACAAAGTCGTTACGTTCTGAGGATGGCAGTCGATGTTTAAAATTATGTTGTGTTGTTCGGCGGGAATGTCCACCAGCATGCTGGTACGGAAAATGAAAGAAGTGGCTCAGGAGCGCGGTCAGCCGGTGGAAATTGAGGCTTATGGCATCGCTGAATTTGACGAGCAGTTCCCCCGCTATCAGGTCGTCCTGCTCGGACCTCAGGTGAAGTACATGCTGAAAACCCTGTCAGAAAAAGCGGCGCCGCAGGGCATCCCGGTGCAGCCCATCGATATGATGGACTACGGCATGCAACGCGGTGACAAGGTTCTGGATTACGCTCTGTCGCTGATCAATGCGACTAACTAAAAAGGTGCGCTTATGAGTACGTTATATCAGTCTATGATAGCGGTCATCGAGCAATCGATTACGCCGCTGGCCGGACGTCTCGGGCAACAGAAATATGTTATCGCCATCAGGGATGGGTTTACCGCCGCCCTGCCCTTTATGATCATCGGCTCCTTTATGCTGGTGTTTATCTTTCCCCCTTTTGCTGAAACCACGACCAACGGCTTTGCCCGCGCCTGGCTGGATTTTTCCACCACCTATCGCGAACAGCTGATGCTGCCTTTTAATCTGAGCATGGGCGTGATGACCTTTTTTATCTCTGTCGGCGTCGGTGCCAGCCTTGGGCGCCAGTTTTCGCTCGATCCTGTGATGTCCGGCCTGCTGGCGTTTATGGCGTTTCTGCTGGTTGCGGCGCCCTATGCCGACAACACCATCTCCACGCAATATCTTTCCGGACAGGGGATCTTTACGGCCCTGATCACCGCCATCTACTCAACGCGCGTCTATGCGTGGCTGAAGCAAAACAACATTACTATCCGCCTGCCTAAAGAAGTCCCAACAGGCGTTGCCCGTTCCTTTGAAATCCTGATCCCTGTAATGGTGATTATGGCCACGCTGCATCCGCTTAACTTATTTATTGAAGCGCAGACCGGCATGATCATTCCCCAGGCGATTATGCACCTGCTGGAACCGCTGGTATCAGCATCCGATTCGCTGCCTGCCATTCTGCTCTCGGTGCTGCTGTGTCAGATATTCTGGTTTGCCGGTATCCATGGAGCATTGATCGTGACAGGCATAATGAATCCGTTCTGGATGGCCAACCTGTCCGCTAATCAGGCGGCACTGGCGGCCGGGAACGTCCTGCCTCACATTTATCTGCAGGGTTTCTGGGATCACTATCTGCTTATCGGGGGCGTGGGTTCAACGCTGCCGCTGGCCTTCCTGCTGCTGCGTAGCCGCCTCACCCACCTGCGTACCATCGGTAAATTAGGCATCGTGCCCAGTTTCTTTAACATCAACGAACCTATCCTGTTTGGCGCGCCAATTATCATGAACCCGATGCTGTTTATCCCGTTCGTCTGCGTACCAATGGTCAACGCCGTTCTCGCCTACACCGCAACCAAAATGGGATGGCTGGCACAGGTTGTTTCCCTCACCCCATGGACCACGCCGGCACCTTTAGGCGCGTCGTGGGCGGCAAACTGGGCGATAAGCCCGCTGGTGATGTGTCTGGTTTGTATGGCGATGTCGGCGCTGATGTACCTGCCGTTCCTGCGTGCCTATGAACGTTCAGTGCTGAAAACCGAAGAGCAAAAAGCGCAAAGCAGCATGCCGCAGGCTGAAACCGTCGGCAGTAACTGATTCCGGAGATAAGAACGATGAAATACAGCTTTCCTGAAAATTTCTGGTGGGGCAGCGCCAGCTCCGCATTGCAGACCGAGGGCGAAAGCCTGGGCGGCGGAAAAAGCGCCACCACCTGGGATGCCTGGTATGCCCAACAGCCCTGGCGCTTTCATCAGCAGATCGGTCCGGCGCAGACCTCCGGGTTTTATCAGAACTGGCGTGAGGATATCGCGCTGCTGAAGAAGCTGAATCACAACAGTTTCCGCACCTCGCTCAGCTGGTCGCGACTGATCCCGGACGGCAGCGGTGAAGTCAATCCTGAAGCGGTGACCTTTTATAACAACGTCATTGATGAACTGCTGGCGCAGGGCGTAACGCCATTTATCACTCTGTTTCACTTCGATATGCCGATGGCGATGCAGGAGAAAGGCGGCTGGGAAAACCGGGAGGTTGTTACCGCGTTCCGCCGTTATGCTGAGGTCTG
The DNA here is from genome assembly GCA_050410775.1 of Pantoea sp. FN060301. GTDB lineage: Bacteria > Pseudomonadota > Gammaproteobacteria > Enterobacterales > Enterobacteriaceae > Erwinia. Next base: position 1,688,233 of record CP191229.1, on the reverse strand, counting down.
TTTTGCGCTTTTTGGCGATCGGGTATCGCACTGGTTCACGTTCAACGAGCCAATTGTGCCGGTTGAAGGCGGCTATCTCTATGATTTCCACTACCCGAACGTTGTTGACTTCAAACGGGCGGCAACGGTGGCTTATCATACGGTACTGGCGCACGCTTCCGCCGTGCAGGCCTTCCGTACCGGAGATTATCAGGGTGAAATCGGCATCGTTCTTAACCTGACGCCATCCTACCCTCGCTCGCAGCAGCCGGCAGATCTTACCGCCGCCCATCATGCCGATCTGCTGTTTAACCGCAGCTTCCTGGATCCGGTCTTACGTGGCGAATACCCGCAGGATCTGGTTGCCCTGCTGGAAAGCCACGGGCAGCTTCCCGAATGCCTTCCCGGCGATGCGGCGCTGATCGCCGAAGGGAAAATCGACCTGCTGGGCGTTAACTACTACCAGCCGCGCCGGGTGAAATGTCGCGACAGCGCCGTGAATCCTGAATCGCCCTTTATGCCCGAATGGTTTTTTGAAAACTACGAGATGCCGGGCCGCAAAATGAATCCTTATCGCGGCTGGGAAATCTACGAGCCGGGCATTTATGACATTCTCACCAACTTACGGGAAAATTACGGCAACCCCCGCTGCTTTATTTCGGAAAACGGTATGGGCGTGGAAAATGAACAGCGGTTTGTTCAGGGCGGGAAAATAGAAGATGACTACCGCATCGAATTTGTTTCTGAACACCTGAAGTGGCTGCATAAAGGCCTCAGCGAGGGATGTAACTGCCTTGGCTATCACATGTGGACATTTATTGATAACTGGTCGTGGTGCAACGGTTATAAAAATCGCTATGGCTTCGTTCAGCTTGATTTAGTCAGCCAGCAGCGCATCGTTAAAAAAAGTGGTGAATGGTTTGCCGCAACATCGGTGAATAACGGATTTGATGAGGTAAAAAATCATGATTGATTTAGAAGAAGCCGTGATGGAGATCATCGTGAACGCCGGACAGTCGAGAAGCCTCTGCTTCGAAGCGTTACAGGCGGCCCGTGACGGCAGCATCGACCGCGCCAGAAGCCTGCTGGTCGAAGCCGACGGGTTTGCCCGACAGGCGCACAAGATGCAGACCAGACTGATAGAGCAGGATGCCGGTGAAGGGAGGCAGCCTATGACGTTAATAATGGTACATGCTCAGGATCATTTAATGACGTCCATGCTGGCCAGAGAATTATCTGAAGAGATAATTCACCTCTATCAGAGATAACCGCCATGAAGTAAACGACCGGAAGGAATATAAAATAAAATTTGATAGCAAAATAAAAACCACCTCTGTGAATTAAAATAACTTGCCCGGGCGCAGGGATTATTACGCCTGCGCCGGGTGGGAAAGTTATTGTCTGAAAATAATTAACTATATTGAGACAACAATGAATACAAATAAAAAGATTTCAACCTCCATGCTGGTTATGGCTTCGCTCTGCTCGGGAACCGTAGCGGCACAAGAATTTACTCAGGAACAGATCGACGCCATTGTCGCCAGAGCGGTGGATAAGGCGCTCGCCGAGCGGCAGGCCAAACTGGATACCGCGTTAAATCAGAAAGCGGACATTATCAACGAGCCGGAAAGCGCGGCGCAGTCGCCCGATATGGCGATCCCCTTCGGCGTGAAGTTTACCGGCTACGCCCGCTACGGTGCCCAGTTCCAGGGCGGCGATCAGAAGTTTGTCGGCGTGGATGGCTCCTATAATGGCGCCTCCGCAATCGGCCGTTTGGGCAATGAAGGTAACGGCGGCGAATTCCAGCTCTCCAAAGCGTTCAAAGGTGACAATGGCGCCGTCTGGGACGTTAACGTGATGATCGATCACTGGGGTGACGAAGTGAACCTCAAGAAAGCCTATGCGGGCGTAACCAATGTGCTGGCCTCCAACCCCGGCGCCTATATCTGGGCGGGCCGCGACTTCCACCAGCGTCCACAGCAGGGTATCAACGACTACTTCTGGATGAACCACGATGGCCAGGGCGCCGGGATTAAAGATTTTGATATCGGGGGCGTAAAATTTGACCTCGCCACCGTTGCCGCTGTGGAATCCTGTAGCCCGGAGGTGATGGAGGATGAGGCCAACCCATCACGCATCACCTGTACCGGCGGATCGGGAACCGGCGATAAAGGTAACTACGCGCTGACCTCAAAAATCCACGGCATGAAAGTGGGCCCGCTGGATTTTGAAATTTACGCTAACTATGGTTTCGACTCCAAAGCGATAGAGAGCGATGAGCGCACCAAAGCCTGGCAGGGAGCCGTGGTGTTAAGCCATACGGGCGACAACAGCGTCAATAAAGTGATCGCGCGCTACTCTGATAACTCAGATAACAGCGTCTATAACAAAACCGACGAGCTGAAAACTATTTATGCCAGCTTCGAGGGCGCTTATAAATTCACGCAGCAGACGCAGGTCGAATATCTGCTGGCCTTCCATGATTATGACAACAGTGCTGACAGCACGGATAACCGCAAAAACTACGGTGCGATCGTGCGTCCGATGTACTGGTGGAATGATGTGCACTCAACCTGGCTGGAAGCGGGTTATCAGCGGGTTGATTATGACACGGGCGGCGACAACCACGGCTGGAAGCTGACGTTATCGCAGAACATGACGATTGCGATGGGTCCGGAGTTCCGTCCAATGCTGCGCTTTTACGTTACCGGCGGCGACGTGGATAACAGCCGCACCGCGCGGGTTAACGGCACCGATACGGATACGCAGCTCGATTCCTTTAACGTAGGCGGGATGTTTGAAGCCTGGTTCTGATGATATGCCCGCGGGGCGACGGCCTGGTCTTGTTGCCCCGCATAGCGTGCTTCATCAGCAGCAAAGCCTTTACCCAACTCAACTAATAGTGTGAAAAATGCCTCTGGTGCAGTCAGGACCAGAGGCATTTAAAGGATCTCAGCGTCACAAGGCGCTGATTAAAACACTCCGCAGAATGATTTTTGCCGGTCGCGAAAACCGGAGCCGGACTCAGCCAGCGTCTTTACCCTCTTCCCCTAAAAACCAGTACCACAGCGGAATGGAAAGCAGGCCGGTAAACACCATTGAGTAAACGGCAATCATAAAGAGCTGGGTCACCAGCATTCTGGCTGACCAGTCACTGACGGGTATATGGTACTCATCTATCGCCCCGCCAATCATCGCCTTAGACATAACGCTAAGGGCAACCAGCAGCACAATGACAACGGCAGTAATGAACTGCTTTTTTTCTTTTCGCATCGTTGAAAATAGTCCTGTTTCATCCGTAGGATCGCGCCCGGACGTTGACCACGCCAGGCGTCCACGGTAATGGAGTCCGCAGAGAACTCCCCTCACCGATCTGGCCCAGAGAGATCGCCGGCAAAGTAATGTGTTATGCGCGGAACTGAGAGGCTGCCAGGTAATCTGCCGCCTCGGGGCGAAGCCGGTTCCCGCTGCGGCAGACCATGGGGTCGTCCTGGGCGAAACCTTATCACAATCTTCAGGCGCAGTCCTGGACCGGACGCCGCCCGCACAGCGGATTAGGCCGGTGAGAAAATCTCCCTGTTGCGCAGCTAAATGCATCCGCAGGGAGTGATGCCGGGGGCTATCCTATTTCTGGGCCAAACTCAGCCGGCTGGCGATGGTCCGCAGTTCATCCGCAATTTGCCGGAGATCCTGCTGCTGCCGCTCCACCGCGCCGCTGGATTGGCGCACGACCAGCCGCGCGGGCAGGATAGATGATGAACGGCTGTTATCATGCTCGTCTGCCCGCAGCAGGCGCTCAACGGCCTCTTTGCCCTGTAAATCAAGATCCAGCGAAACGGTACTCAACGCCGGATGGAAAAAGGCGCTTTCATAAGTATCGTCATAGCCAATCACCGACTTCTGCCCCGGTATGGCAACGCCGTTCTGATGAAAGGCGCTCAGCACACCCAGCGCCATCTGATCGTTTCCGACCAGCACCGCCGTAAAGTCAGGCGTCTCACGCAGCATCTGTAACGCTCCCGCATAACCGCTCTGCGCATCCCAGTTGCCGTGAATAATACTGACCGGTGCCAGACGATAGCGCTCCAGCGTTTCCAGCCAGCTTTTCAGTCGCAGATTGGCGGAGACCGAGTGCTGCGGACCGGCCAGTAGCGCAAACTGCCGGTGTCCCTGTTCGTAAAGGTATTTGACGCTGGCGCGGGTCCCGTCTGCGGGGTTAAAGGAGACGTTGAATACCGAGCTGTAGGGATCAACATCAAGAAACAGGCAAATAATATCGCGATTATCTTCAGCGATACGCTCAGCGTCAGCCGTCTCCATCGGCGCGTTGATAATGACCTTATCAACCCGTTGCGATTTCAACTCATTGATCGCATCCTGCAGGCTTTGTCCGACGTTCTCATCCAGCATCGCAATCAGGACCTGATAGCCCGCCTCGCTGGCATAGCGCTTCACCGCTGCGGCGACCTGAGATGGCGCATGCAGCGCCAGCGATGTGGTGACCAGGCCCAGCGTCGTAATATGCTTGCCGACCAGCTGCTGCGCCATCCTGTTCGGCACGTAACGCAACGTCTCAATAGCCTCTTCGACTTTGCGGCGCGTCGTTTCTGAAACGTTTGCGGACTTATTTAAGACGCGTGAAACCGTCTGGTATGAGACCCCGGCAGAACGTGCAACGTCCTCCAGGGTAGCACTTTTCACTTTCATCTCTCGGTTCTCTGACTGTTGACGAAGGGAATTATATCAGCCCCCCTTCTGCGGGCCTAGTTTACCCGCTCATCTTGTGACGTCCGGCCAGTAAGTATGACGTATAACATACATGCCCGGTGATCAACCTCACCTTTCGTTACTCTTTCGCCACAAATTGTTGCACTAACTCACACAATTTCCACCAGGAGATTGCCTGCAATTCCCTTCCCGGCGTTAACTAGCGGCATTATGTGAACGTATGACAAATAACAAGAGGGAAACATGAACACAAGACGTTGTACTATCGCCGTGGCGCTCGCCGCAGCGCTGACTTCTCCTGGCCTCTCTGCCGCTATCGATAACCTCGACTTTCACGGTTATCTGCGTGGTGGCGTAGGTGTGTCACAGGATGGCGGCATAGAAGAGTGGCAAAAAAACAAACTCGGCCGTCTGGGAAATGAAGGCGATACCTACGGCGAAATTGAGCTGGGCAGCGAGGTTTATCAAAAGGACGACGTCAGTTTTTATATCGATACTATGGTCAGCATGTTCTCCGATGGTTCAAATGATAACGAAACGACCCTTGGTGACGATGCGCAGTTTGGCCTGCGGCAGCTTAATCTCCAGATCAAAGGCCTGATCCCCGGCGACAAAAACGCCGTAATCTGGGGCGGGAAACGTTACTACCAGCGCCACGACCTGCATATTATTGACACCAAATACTGGAATATTTCCGGCTCCGGTGCCGGTATTGAAAACTATACCCTTGGTCCGGGCGCCATCTCTGTCGCCTGGCTGCGGGGCGACGCCAATGATGTCGACTATCGCGTTGACGGCGACAATGACGTTAACATCAACTATATCGATCTCCGCTACGCCGGCTGGAAGCCCTGGAATGGCGCATGGACAGAGTTTGGCGTTGATTACGCCATGCCAAATACCACTAAAAAGCAGAAAGAGTATGGCGGATTGTATGACGCCGATAATGGTGTGATGCTGACCGGTGAAATCAGCCAGGATATCTGGGGTGGCTACCAGAAGCTGGTAGTGCAGTACGCCGATAAAGGCCTGGCGCAGAATATGATCTCTCAGGGTGGCGGCTGGTACGATATGTGGAACGATACCAGCGACGCGAAAGGCTATCGCGTGATCAATACCGGTCTGCTGCCGGTGACGGACAAGTTCTCCATCAATCAGGTCTTTACCTGGGGCTCGGCGGATAAGGTGACCGCGTTTACCGATGAAAGCACGCTGCTGTCGCTGGTTGGACGCGCACAATATCAGTTTACCGACTATGTCCGGGGTATCGGCGAGGCGGGCGGATTCTGGCAGAAGGATAAAAACCGCGACGGCAGCGACTACAAACAGGCCGGACAGAAATATACGCTCGCGCTGGGGCTGGCGGCGGGGCCGGAATTTATGTCACGGCCGGAACTGCGCGTGTTTGCCTCCTACCTGAACGACTCCGAACAGGGCAACAGTTTTCAGGACGGCACCGCCGATAATACCTGGAACTTCGGCGTGCAGGTCGAAGCCTGGTGGTAAGGAGGGCGCAGGCAGTCATTCCATAAGGGCTGCATGTGCTGAGGCAGGATAACCGCGAACGGTTATCCTGCCTGGTTGCTGATAGCTGATAACGTTACCGTGAAGAAAATGGAGGCAGTATCAGAGTGGTTTTAACTTGGTGACGCAAACCCTGGCCATCCCGCAGCCTTTTCCGCCCCCGCCCGGACTGGCTTCCAGAAGGAGGCGTTACTACACCTCAAGCCGACGTTACGCCCCCTGAAAAAAGCGGGCTTCCAGCAGCTGCCGCAGACGATCGGACTGCGTGCCAAAAATAGCATGTACCTCATGGCCCAGAATCACCACGCCAATCGCGCCCGCCTGCTGTAACCCTGCGGTATCAACGGCGGCCAGCGACTTCACGCTCACCCGCAGGCGCGTCATACAGGCGTCCACCTGCACGATATTATCCCGCCCGCCGAAGCAGCGCAGCAGCTGGTCCAGCAATGCCGTATCTACCGGCGCGCTGGCAGGAGGAAGCGGCTGGCGGCTGAAGTAGTTTTTGAACGATTTAAGACTGACCATTACTCTCTCCGTAGGCGGCACTGCTGCCGCCCTTCAGTGGATGGCATCCTTATAAGGGAGCGCATAGAACCCGACAGCCCCACGGCGCCAGCGTCAGCGATCCGCTTACCGGCTCGTCATCAATCAGATCGCGCATCTCTCCTGGTAGAGAGAGACTTTGCGCTGACGCGCTGAAGTTCTGAATGAAAATAAAAGACTGTTCGCCATCGGTACGACGATGTGCAGTAACGCCAGGAGGGAAATCCACCGCCAGCGCCCTTGGCAGCCCCAGCCTTACGATCAGTGAACCGTAAAAATCGCGATGGAAGGCGTGATCGTTGCGCGAGGCGATATACCAGGCCCTGCCGTTCCCCACCTCATTCACCGTCACCGCAGGCTTACCGGCATAAAAATCTGACTGATAGCTGGCAAGTGAAATCGCGCCTTCCAGATGGATATGTTCGCAAAGTTCGCGTACCTGATACGGACCACTCAGCCCGAGCGAGTTCCCGCTGACGCCGCGGATGGCGTTAAATTCACCGTCCGCCAGGCTGTCAATCTCTTCCGCCCAGATCCCGAGAAGCGGACGCAGCGGCCCGGGGAATCCCCCGAGATGGCAGAGATCGCTTTCATTCACGATCCCTGTCCAGTAGCTGGCGACAAAGTTTCCACCCTGCTCAACAAACTGTTGAGCACGTCCGGCAAATCCGTCCCGCACCATATAGAGCATCGGCGCAATGACCAGCGAGTAGCCGCTGAGATCGGCATCGGCGTTGATCACATCGACCGCCACCCCCTGCTCCCAGAAGGTACGATAGTGTCCGGCTACCGTACTTTCATAATGGAGGCCGAGGTTACGGGGACCCTGCGCGTTATCCATCGCCCAGCGGCTCTCCCAGTCGAAGATAATCGCCACTTTCGCTTCCACGCGGCTTCCCTGTACCGGGGTCATCGCCGCCAGCATGCGCCCCAGCTCGCTGACCTCGCGTCCGACACGCGTATCCAGATGCCCGACGTGATCGACGATTGCGCCGTGGAATTTCTCGACGGACCCCCGGCTTTTCCGCCACTGGAAGTACTGCACGGAATCCGCACCATGCGCCACCGCCTGCAATGATGAGAGAATATGCATACCCGGCTTTTTCAGCTTACTGGTAGGCTGCCAGTTAGTGGCGCTCGGCGTCGACTCCATCAGCACAAACGGCTGACCCTGCTTCAGCGTACGCATCAGATCGTGATACATGGCGGTGTAGCAGGCCAGCGTGGTTTCATCCTTCTCGCTGTGCCACATCGGATAGCTATCCCAGGAGATAAAATCAAGCGGCTGCGACAGTTTCCAGTAGTCGTAGTCGTAAAAATATTCCATAAAATTGGTGGTGGCGGGCAGACCTGGATTGGCCGCCTTCAGCGGTTTAATCTCCTGGGCACAGAAATCCGTCACCTGATCGGTCATAAAGCGTCGCCAGTCGAGGTTAAGGCCATGGATGGAGAGCTCGCCCTGAGGCGCAGGAGAGACAACCTGCGACCAGTCGCTGTAGGTGTGGCTCCAGAAATCACTCCACCAGGCATGATTCAGGTTATCGAGCGTCTCGTAGCGCCGTTGCAGCCAGTCACGGAAGGCGCTCTGACAGCGTTCACAGTGGCATTCGCCCCCATATTCATTTGAGATGTGCCAGCCAATCACCGCCGGATGGTGCGCATAGCGCGCCGCCAGCTGCGTATTCATCGCCTGCACTTTCTGACGATAAACCGGAGAAGTCATACAGTGATTATGCCGCCCGCCGTGCAGCGCCGGCACGCGGTCGCGCCCCACGCGCAGGACTTCCGGATATTTTTGCGACATCCACGCCGGCCGCGCGCCGCTCGGCGTGGCAAGAAATACCGCAATATTGTTCTGGTGCAGCTTCCCCAGGATCTGGTCCAGCCAGCCGAAATCGTAGTTTCCCTCACTGGGCTCCAGTTTCGCCCAGCTGAAAATTCCGACCGACATTACGTTGCAGTGCGCCTGCTTCATCATTGTCATATCTTCTTCAATGATTTCCGGCGTCTTTTCCCACTGTTCGGGGTTGTAATCCGCGCCATGCAGTAACGCGTTCACTCTGGCACTCAGCGGTGGAAATTTACTCATATCTGATCCTCGGAACTGTCATAAACATCAGCCCTAACGCTAATGTGTTAATGGAATACCTGAATTGACGGCAACACTTTCCCTTTGCAGTCAAAAAGCGCCTGATTTTCGCGGGCGTTACCCTGTTTCCACTCGTCGTGGATATACTTCATGCCGGCAGGCGTGGCCCAGCTATTACCCGGCACCGCAATCCAGGTGGGCTCCCAGTAGACCAGCCCTTTACCGCGCCCTTCCGGCACCGTGCGGATCGCCTGCATCAGCTCAAGCAGATAGGCCGTCTGTCCGGCGACGCTGGCAGGATAGCCGCCATCCTTCTCTTCTTTTGCCTGAAAGCTGTTCTCCGCGCTGTCGCAGTTTTCCAGGGTGTAGCCGTAGGCCGCCTCCACCACCATCACATCCTTCTGATAGCGCTGGCTGATATCATCCATATTGGCTTTCAGGGCTGCGATCGGTCCGTTCCAGTAGGTGTACATCGACAGACCTATCACATCGAATGGCACCTGCCGCTGGCTGATTTCATCGAACCACCAGCGGAACATCTCATTTTTGGTGCCCTCCGCCAGATGCAGCATGATCTTCACCTCAGCGGGATCGCTGAGGTTTTGCCGCAGCCCACCGATAGCCGCCTTCAGCAGCGCCGCCAGCCGATCGAACTCGCCGCCGTCTTGCCCCCAGCTTTTGCCATCCGGCCAGAGCATGCCGCCATTCAGCTCGTTACCAATCTGAACAATTTCCGGCAGTACGCCCTCCCGCTTGAAACGCGCGATAACGTCACGGGTATAGTCATGGACCTGCTTTTCCAGCTGGGGGAAGCTGAGGTTTTCCCAGGCTTTCGGCTTAAACTGCTTGCCAGGATCGGTCCAGAAATCGCTGTAATGGAAATCCAGCAGCAGTTTCATGCCCTGCGCTTTTGCCCGTTTTGCCAGCGCCAGCGTGGTCTCCAGATCGTTGGTGCCGCCGCCGTAGACGTTGCCGCTGCTGTCTCTGGGATCGACCCACAGCCGCAGGCGGATAGTGTTGATGCCGTTCGCCTTCAGGATCGCAATCGGGTCCTGCAACTCATTGTTCGCGTTATAAAATTTCCCGCCCTGTTTCTCCAGCTCCGCCAGGGTTGAGATATCGGCACCCTTCACAAAACCGGTAGGCTGCGGGTCCGCCGCGGTATTTGCCGCGAGCAGAGGCGTTGCCCAGGCCAGCGCCAGGGCAATAAACAGAGGTCTGATTCGCATGTTTTATCCTTTAGTACTGCCCGAGGTCAGGCCTGAAACAAAGTATTTCTGCAAGGCCAGGTAAAGTATGGCGACCGGTACGGCAATCAGTACCGCGCCTGCCGCATAGGTGGTGTAGCTGGCTCCCATTTTCTGCGCCACGAGGTTATAAAGCCCAATCGGCAGCGTGAACTGCTCGGGGGTGCGCAATATGGTGCTGGAGAGAATAAAATCGCCCAGCGGGCCGGTAAAAGAGAACAGCGCCACCACGGCCAGAATGGGCTTCGAGAGCGGCATAATAATTTCAATAAAGATGCGGAAATTACCGGCGCCGTCCATCCGCGCCGACTCATCCAGATCGCGCGGAATGGCGTCAAGATAGCCCTTCATCAGATAGGTATTCATCGGGATCATGCCGCCGACATAAATCAGCACCAGCGCCAGATGGCTGTTGATCAGCCCCAGTAGCTGCGACAGCACAAAAATGGCGATCAGCGCGGAAAACTGCGGGATCATCTGTAAGAGCAGAAAAAGCATCAGGCCGTTTTGCCGTCCCTTGAAGCGAAAACGAGAAAAGGTGTAGGCAGTACAGCTTACGCTGATTAAGGTTAACAGCATGGTCAGAAAACTGATTTTCATCGAGTTCCAGTACCAGGTGAGATACGGCACCGTGCCGTTAAACAGATTCTGGTAATGCTGGAATGAGAGATTATCAGGAATAATTGCGCTGCTGAGCAGGCTGTTACCGGCATTCAGCGACGCCCCGACCGTCCACACCAGTGGATAGATGATGATCGCCGACACCGCTAACACCACCAGCCAGGTGAGGGTCAGGCGTAGCCACTTTTCCCGTTTGATACTGACAGACTTTGCCATGTTCGCTTCCTTATGCCATCTCATCTTGCTTAAACGATTTCGTCGCGCGGAACTGCCAGAGCGCCAGCCCGACCACGAAGATCGACAGCAGGATGGTGATGGTGGCGGCAATAGCATATTGCGATGAAGACATGGTTAATTTATAAATCCAGGAGACCAGAATATCGGTGCCGCCTGCATTGGAACCCGCTACCGCCGGTCCGCCATTGTTAAACAGATAGATAATATTGAAGTTATTAAAGTTAAAGGTGTATTGCGTGATGATGATGGGTGCGATGGCGTAGAGCACCAGCGGCAAAGTGATGGTTTTCAGCCTCGTCCAGGCGCTGGCGCCGTCCATGATCGCCGCCTCATAGAGATCGTCGGGGATTGCCTGCAATACGCCAGTGGTCATGGCAAACACAAAGGGAAAGCCCAGCCAGGTTTGCATCAGTATCAGCGCGGTTTTGCTCCAGAACGGATCGGTCATCCAGGCGATCGGCTCTATGCCAAAGAAGCTGAGAATAGCGTTATTAATCACGCCGAAGCTGTCGTTAAACATCCCGGCAAAAACCAGAATGGTGACAAACCCTGGCACCGCCCACGGCAGAATAAAGATAGTGCGGATCAGGGGTTTAAAGCGCAGGTCCTTCTGATTGACCAGGATCGCCAGCATGACGCCAACCGTACACTGCAAGGTGGTGGCCAGCAGCGTCCAGACGACCGTCCACTGCAGCACGTCAAAAAAGGTGGAACGCCAGATCGACAGGGTGAAAATATTGATAAAGTTCTTAAAGCCGACCCAGTCCACCAGCTTCGCCGGCGGCGTGTGGTAGAGGTTATAATTGGTAAAAGCGATGGCGAAGCCAAACAGGATGGGAAACACCACCACAAAGACCAGCAGGACAAAGCCAGGCGTGATCATCAGATAGGGAAAGCCTTCCCGCAGCAGCAGCTGATACTGTTTACGTACGCTGTTTAACTGCTGTCCTTCGTCGCGCCTGCGGCCGTTTACCCAGGCATCACGCAGCGAGAGCCCCCATAACGTCAGCCCAAATGCGACGATCAGTACGCTGAGAATGCCTTCTGCCAGCAGGAAGATAGAGTTATCACGCGGCACTTCCTCACCCAGCGTCGCCAGTCCCCACAGTCCTTCGTGCAGGAAGTTTTGAAACACGCCGATAAAGCTGCTCAACAACAGGAAAAAACAGGCCCCCTTGGCCCACTGGCGATGGTAAAACTGGCCGAAACCGGGGATTAGCCCAAACAGCAGTCCGGTAACGGCATGTCGGCGCTGACGCTTGTCCAGCGTCAGCTTTTCACTGGGAGATAAAATCACACCACGATCCTCATCAGTGCGGGATATCCCGCGAAGTGGCTTACTGGTTACTGGCCTGCATCGCCTCGATTTGCATCGAGATCTGGCTGACGGCGTTATCCAGCGCGGCCTTCGGTTCCGCCTTGCCGGTGGCGCTAAGTTCCAGCGCCGCATTGGCCGGTCCCCAGACTTCCTGCATCTCAGGGACGCCCGGCATCGCCGATGCTCGGGTGGCCTGCAACGCTACGGCGCTGGCTTTTTCATCATCTTTAATAATGGGATCGTTCATCAGCGCGACCACCGGCGGGATCTCCTGAGTCTTCAGATAACGCTCTTTCACATACTGGGGCTGATTGATAAAGTTAATAAATTGCTGCGCCAACTCTTTATCTTTACTCCAGGTCGATACCACATACCCCTTCACGCCCAGGAAGGAACTCATCGGCTTGCCGTTGGGCAGGTCTGGCAGGGGTGCGACGCCATAGTTAATCCCGGCGGCCTGGTAAGGCTGAAACGCCCAGGGGCCGTTAATCACTGCCGCCGCTTTTTTCTCGGTGAACAGGGAGTCGATTGCATTCAGGCCGTTATCCCCAAGGATGCCCCGGGGAAGCAAATCGTCGGTGAAGAAGCTTTTCAGATAAGTGACGGCCTCCACGCTTCCGGGCGTGTTCAGGCCCACATCGTTAACATTCAGCGCATCCTGATCGTTTTTCGCGAAGATGTAGCCGCCCATCGGCGCGATAACGCCCCAGCTGTAGTAAAGCTGATCGAATTTCGCCAGCAGACCATACTGCTTCGCCGCCCGCTGTTTCGCAGAGAATGCACGGTAGTCATTAAGGGTTTTCAGCGGTGCGGGCAGCAGATCTTTGTTGTAAATCAGCACGAGCGTTTCCACGGCTTTAGGCACGCCGTAGACCACTTTTTCCTGGGTAAAAGCGGTCATGGCTGAAGGCGTATAGGCAGCCTGCTGCTCAGGGCTCAGGGAGATCGGGCTCAGCAGTCCCTGAATAATGGAACTGCCAAGCTGATCGTTAGGAATAACCAGCACATCAGGCCCGATACCGGCAGGCCCGTCCAGGCGCAGTTTCTCAATCTGCTGGGCGAAAGGCATCTCCTGCACTTTCACCTCCACGTTGTACTGCTTCTGGAAATCGGCAACGGCGGTTTTGATCCCGTCCGATTTTTTAATATCTTCCCAAACGGTAAGTTGCTGTGCGGCCTGCGCCATCTGACTCAGCGCTAAGGCTGACAAAAGCAGCGTGACGGTCGTTCTGATTTTCATTGCTGACCCCATGTGAAGGTATAACATTTTTGATTTTATTGACGCTGCACTTCGGCATAACACGTCACAATAGCAGCAGAAAAAATCGTCAGTCCGACGTCTGCCACCGCATACTGAGAGCATAAGCTACGCGCAAGCGGGCAACCCCTCCACCCCGGAATTTCCGATATGTGATCCGTATTACAAAAATGAAAACAGGCCGTAGGGACTGTTTCCGGGCAGCGTTATAGTCACCCTATCAGAATCAGCAATCACAGGCGCCTCAAGACTTGTTATACGTAATACAATCAACGCGGCAACGCTCCTTTTCGGGTAAGGATTAGCATGTCCAGCATCAGACTGAGAAACGTCGCCAAATACTTTGGCAAAACGGAAACGCTGAAAAATGTTCAGCTGGATATTGAGGATGGCGAGTTCGCCGTATTTGTCGGTCCTTCCGGCTGTGGGAAATCGACGCTGTTGCGGCTTATCGCCGGTCTTGAAGAGGTCAGCGGCGGCGAAATTCTGATTGGGGATGAGGTGATGAACGATGTCGCCCCTGCCCACCGCGGCGTGGCGATGGTATTCCAGTCTTATGCCCTCTACCCGCATATGACCGTGGCGGAAAATATGGGCTATGGCCTGAAGGTGAATGGTGTACCGAAAGCGGAGATCCGTCATCAGGTAGAGATGGTATCAAAAACGCTGCAGCTGTCGCATCTGCTGGATCGTAAACCCAGACAGCTCTCTGGCGGTCAGCGCCAGCGCGTGGCGATTGGCCGCGCTATCGTGCGCAACCCCCGCGTATTTATGTTTGATGAACCCCTTTCCAACCTTGATGCTGAACTGCGCGTTGATATGCGGCTGCATATCGCCAAACTGCATCAGGAGCTGAAAACAACCATGGTGTATGTGACGCACGATCAGGTCGAAGCGATGACGCTGGCGGATAAAATCGTGGTGATGAATTACGGCAAAGTCGAGCAGGTTGGTTCGCCAATGGAACTCTATTACAACCCGGTTAACCGCTTTGTCGCAGGCTTTATCGGTTCGCCGAAAATGAACTTCCTGCCAGCACGGGTGGAAAGCTGCAACCCTGCTGCATTGGTGGTCAGCGTCAACGAGGGTGAATATAGCTTTACCCTTCCCGCGCCGTTGATGATGCTAACCCCTGGCGCTCCGGTAACGCTGGGGATACGCCCTGAACATTTACAGGTAAACACTGATGCGCCGCTTCAGCTGGATTTCCACTGCGAGGTCGTCGAACGGCTGGGCAATAACACCTTTCTTTTTGGTCAGTGCTACGGTCACGACGGCTTTAAAATGCTGCTGCCCGGCGACGTTCATTTCCGCCCTTATCAGACGCTGAGACCCGCTTTTTATCCTCATCAGTGTATGGTTTTTGATGAAGCAGGATTGCGGGTCAGCAGCGGAATCACCCTGCCGGAGAATAAAGCGGGTTAATACTCAACGCGCTGACCTCACGGCAGACAAACCCCACGCTCTGGCGTGGGGTTTTGTTATGCATATGCACCGGGTTAGTGTTGGCCGGATGGACAGCGACGCCCTTCTGCTTAGCCATTGGTTGACCGATATTTAACGCCTCAGGCTCAGGCGGGGAGATAATCGTAATGTTCAGTATGTTGTAATTAAATAACGTCATCCGGCGCTCACGTCCGCGTTTTTACGGCGTTTCCGTTCAGAATTTCGTCCTTCTTCTAAAAATATCGCTTTGATAATTATGGTAATAGCAGAGTAAACAGGAGGATAATGTCTGGTAGCTGTCGCATGCCAAAGCACCCTGACCGCTTAAAAGATGACGTCAGATCTAAAGAACCGTTTTTTACGATGGAATTCGATATAAGGAATTAAGAATGCCACTCAAGACTCTTCTCCCTGCTGTGTTTGCAGCCCTGCTCCTCTCCGCCTGCGCCGGGCCACAGAACAGCGTGGACAGAAATGCCCGCCACACGGCCTTTCGCTTAGCCCAGACGCATTTCGATCCCAATACCCGCCCACTGGTTGCAGATAACGCCCGGCTGATGGCCCAGTTTCTCAGTCAGTTTTATGCGCTGGGAAAAAAAGATCGGGAAGCCGGGTTAACGCAGCGCCAGGCGCAGCAGAGGGTCGCCAGCTTTAACCGGGATCGCCAGGGTGTTATTTCTGACGATACCCCCTTTGCGCCCGGCCAACAGAAAAGCCAGATTATCAATCATGAATATGAGGCCGATCGGCCAGAGAAACGGAGCGAGATTTTGCTGGAGGGGGCCACCGCAACTTACTGGGATGGCTATAACGGAAGGCCATAAAGCCAGGTATGTCCGGGCAGCGGGGTGAGCGATAACCCCATGCCCCCTCGATTATCATGCCTTTTTAAGCGCGTGAAGGCTGCGCTTTTGTCTCCTGCAACCCTGGTTAACTCATCAAAATCCACTACTGCGCCTGTATCATCGCGCTAATTTCTGCCGCTGCGCTTTCCCATTAAAAACTCCAGCCGCTTCACATTTCACGTTTTGCCCACGCGCGATTTCAGAATATTCGTCTAAAGTTTGTTTGAGGGTCAATAGCTTACAGATCGGGTCTGGTCTGGACATGGAGAATAACCAATGCAACGAGTTGAAAAACGTCACTGGAAAGCCTTGCTGGTATTGCCGCTGCTGGTTTCTGCCGCGCTGGTGCAAACAAGTTATGCGAAACAAACCGACAGTCAGCAGCATATGTTAAGCGAAACGCCGCAACCGCCTGATGTCCTGCTGGGCCCGCTTTTCCATGCCGTGCAGTCGGCAAAACTGTTCCCGGATCAGAAAACGTTTGCGGATGCGGTTCCCAAAAGCAATCCCACTTCAATTCTTGCCGACTGGCAGATGCAAAGAAAGCAAAGCAACTTCGATCTGCGTCGCTTTGTTAACGCCAATTTCACGCTTCCTGCTGACAGGGAAACCTATATTCCGCCTGCCGGCCAGAGCCTGCGTGAGCACATTAATGGTCTCTGGCCAGTATTGACCCGTACCACGCATAAAGCGGGGCGCTGGGATTCCCTGCTGTCGCTGCCGAAGCCCTACGTTGTACCGGGGGGCCGGTTCCGCGAGGTCTATTACTGGGATACCTATTTCACAATGCTCGGCCTTGCCGAGAGCGGTCACTGGGATCTCGTGGAGGATATGGTCGATAATTTCGCCTATATTCTGGACACTTATGGCCATATTCCTAACGGAAACCGGAGTTACTACCTTAGCCGCTCCCAGCCCCCTTTCTTCAGCCTGATGGTCGATCTGCTGGCGAAGCAGAAAGGTGAGGAAACTTACGCTAAGTATCTGCCTCAGCTACAGAAGGAATACGATTACTGGATGGCTGATGCGCAAAGCATCAAACCCGGCGAAGCCAGTAAACGTGTTGTGAAGCTAAAAGATGGGACGCTGCTGAACCGCTACTGGGATGCCCGCGACGTGCCCAGAACCGAATCTTATATGGATGACATTACCACGGCGAAAAACATCAGCGATGAGAAGAAAGCACAGCTTTACCGTGACTTACGTGCCGGGGCGGCTTCGGGATGGGACTTCAGCTCACGCTGGTTTACCAGGCAGGGCGATCTCTCCTCTGTCCGCACGACCAGCATTGCGGCCGTTGATCTTAATGCGCTGATCTTCCATCTGGAAAAAACGCTGGCGCATGCCAATGACGTCGCGGGTAACAGAGAGGCGAGTCAGCACTTCGTGAAGGTCGCAAAAACCCATCAGGATGCCATCAACCGCTACCTCTGGAATGAGAAAGATGGCTGGTACGCCGATTACGACTGGAAAACTGCCAAAGTCCATCCACAGCTGACCGCCGCTGCGCTGTTCCCACTCTATTTGCAGGCGGCCACTGACGATAAAGCGGATAAAACCGCGGCGGCCGTCCGGGCTAATCTGCTGAAAGAGGGCGGCCTGGCTACCACTACTGAGAACACCGGCCAGCAATGGGATGCGCCCAATGGCTGGGCACCGCTTCAGTGGGCGGCAGTTGAGGGCCTGAATAATTACGGTAAACAGGCGCTGGCAAAAGATATAGGTATGCGCTTCTTGCAAAACGTGCAGGCTACTTATGATAAGGAGCGCAAACTGGTTGAGAAATATGTGGTAGAGGGTAAAGATTTAGGCGGCGGCGGTGGTGGTGAATACCCGCTTCAGGATGGCTTTGGCTGGACCAATGGCGTCACGCTTAAGCTGATGGATCTCTACTGTCCGAAAAATGTGGTCTGTAATAACGTCGGCGATATCACTAAAAAACAGTAACCTCCCCTGCCCGGCGAGCCTCTCGCCGGGTTTTCTCCCCTACCTTCTTCCTTTCAGGCGTAGCGTTACGCTTAAAATGTTACAGACTGCTTGCTAAATTTTTCCTGAAAGATAACAATTCTCATTGAGATTATCATTAGCCTTATCCTGCCGTCCCTGCGCGTTTGTGCCTTTTTATCTCTGCGCAACGGATCATAATCAGATTAATTTGTAAGGGAATCGACAATGAGAATGCCTTTCACCCTGAAGCGTTCTGTTCTGTTTTGCTCCATCGCTCTCTCTGCCCCTATGGCTGTTCACGCAGCTGAGACCCTGGTGGTAACCGCTCAACCTGCGGAAACCGCCACCAGCCCGACTGAAGGCTATACCGCCAAGACCAGTAAAGGCGCGACTAAAACCGAGCGCGCGTTGATTACGACAGGACAGTCCATTTCGGTGGTAACCCGTCAGCAAATGGAAGATCAGGGTGCGATGAACGTCAACCAGGCGCTGAATTATACTGCCGGTGCTTTTACCAATTTTGCCGGCGCGGCCACCCGTTACGATACCGTTTCGCTGCGCGGTTTCCACGGCGGGGACGTGGATAATATCTTCCTTGATGGCCTTCGCCTGATGAGCGATCCGGGCAGTTATAATGTGTTACAGGTTGACCCCTGGTTCCTGGATCGCATCGATGTGATTAAAGGCCCTTCCTCTGCGCTGTATGGTCAGACGGTGCCGGGCGGGCTGGTGATGTTAACCTCTAAACGCCCTCAATTTACCCCTGAAGGTCATTTCCGCCTTTCCACTGGCACTAACAGCACCAACAGCGCAGCGTTTGATTACACTAATGCCATCAACAATGAGTGGGCCTTCCGGCTTACCGGTATAACCCGTAACAGCGATACGCAATACGACCATACGCGCGAAGAGAAATATGCTATTTCCCCCTCTCTCCTCTGGCAACCCGATGAGGATACCTCGCTGCTGCTGCGAGCCTATTTACAAAAAGATCCTTCGGGCGGCTATCACAGCGCGGTGCCTGGCGATGGCAGTATCACCGAACACAACGGGCGCAAGTTAAGTAACGGTTTTTACGACGGCGACAGCTCTCTCGATCAGTTCAAGCGTAACGAGCAGATTTACAGCTATGAATTCGCTCATCGATTTAATGACACCTGGGCTTTCCGTTCCAATGCCAGCTATTCACATTCCAATGTCGATCTCGATCAGGTTTATCAGATTGGCTGGGACAGTAACGATCCCAACTTGTTAAATCGCTACTATTCCGGCTCGCGCTCCTCGCTGGACGCATTCGCCATCGACAACCAGCTGGAAGCGGATTTCGCTACTGGTGAAGTCGAGCATAAAGTCGTGCTGGGTGCGGAATATCACCAATATAAAAACGATCTGAGCGATGCCAGCGGAAGTGCTAATCAGCTGAATGCCATTACTGGCGAGGCGGTGGGACCCGCTTTTGACTATACGTTCGCCGATTCGCAACGCCGTTACTATCAGACGGGGATCTATTTGCAGGATGAGATGATCTGGAACAAGTGGCATCTGGATCTGTCAGGCCGCTACGACCGGATTGTCTCGCAAAACGAAAAATACAGCACATCAGAAAAATTCCGCCGTCAGGACGATCACGTGAGCGGACGTGCCGCGCTGCTTTACGCCTTTGATAATGGTATTTCACCTTATGCCAGCTACAGCCAGGCTATTACGCCGCAGTCGCTTTCCGGAGCGGATGGCAATCTGCTCAAACCAACCACTGCGGAGCAGTATGAAGCTGGGGTAAAATACCAGCCATCAGGCACCTCCGACCTCTATTCCATCGCCGTTTACGATTTAACGCAGAAGGATGTGGGAAATCGGGTGGTTGTGGGATCCTACTTTGAACCTGCCGGTAAGGTTCACTCTCAGGGGATTGAACTGGAAGCGCATAATCAGATCACCCCACGTTTGAGCACCATCGCCAACTATTCGCTGAATCATGTGCGCTTTAAGGATTCGGTAGACGGTAACGACGGCCATACTCCCTACGTCACACCAAACTCTATGGCTTCTGCCTGGGCAAAATACCAGTTCGATTATGGTCTGAGTATTGGCGCAGGCGTGCGTTATATTGGCAAGCAGTGGGCTGACAATGAAAACACTACCCGACTGCCTTCAACCACCCTGTTTGATGCCTCTGTCAGGGCCGATCTGGGGGCATGGAACAGCAGTCTTAAAGGCGCATTTGTGCAGGTTAATGCCAATAACCTGACCGATCGGGACTATGTTTCCGCCTGCTATGGTACGGGCTACTGCTACTGGGGAGCAGAGCGCACCATCGTCGCCACCGTCGGCTACGATTTCTGATCCGCAGCCATAAAAAAAGGGAGACGCCAGGCGTCTCCCTTAGTTTCTGAATTAATCGCGATCAGCTTTTAACTTTACGGTAAATCCACAGGACAACGATTGCACCAATGACCGCCACCACAAAGCTGCCAAAGTTGAATCCGTCTACCTTACCGAAACCGAACAGCGTACTGATCCAACCACCGACTACGGCACCGATAATCCCCAGCACCACTGTGATGATAAAACCACCGCCATCTTTCCCTGGCATGATCCATTTAGCAATAATCCCTGCGACGAGGCCAAAGATAATCCAAGACAAAATACCCATTTATTACTCCATCCCTTGTTGTAGATTAAACTTCGCAAGTATAGTCTAAAAAAATCGATCTGTGAGAACCACCCATTTTTTTTAGTTACCCTTTTATCTTCTTTAAAACTAAAGGGTTGACTAACGGTGCCGATAAAATGACGTATCAGCTTAAAAAGTGTGATTTGAGATGCCACTGGAGTCAATGTGAAAGAGGAAGATAAAGAACAGTACATTAAGCGCGGTCCGCTGGCCGTGCTGAACGTACTGAAAGAGCTGATGAAAAATCAGACGCCTGTCATGGTATCTCATGCCAGAGGCCAGTTTATAACCAAACTTCTGGACGCCGACCGGGAAACCCTGCTGATTGACTGGGGCAGCAACGAAAGCGACAACCAGCTGGCGCTGGCGGCGAAGGATTTGCATCTCACCGCTGAAACCCGGGGGGCGAAAGTGGAGTTTACCCTTCCCGCCCTGACCAGCGGCAGCCACGACGGACTCCCCGCTTTTGGCGCCGATCTGCCTGACGAGCTGTGTATGATCCAGCGCCGTGAGTATTTCCGGGTGAATGCGCCGCTTGACCCGGTTTTCTACTGCTATGTGAAGTGGCCGGACGGCAGCGGTGAGAGCCGCATGCGTCTGCAGGATTTATCGCTGGGCGGGATCGGCGTGCTCGCAGAGAGCGAAGTGCCGGAAAGCATTCAGGGCGGCGAACTTTTCAGGAAGCTGCGGGTCGAGATGGGTGAGTTTGGCCGTTTTGAAGTGGACGCGCAGTTAATTAATATCGGCGAACGCAGCATCGTGGGCTACAAAAACGAAACTGTCGTCACGCCCCGCCTTAGCTTCCGTTACGTGACGCTGAATACCGGTCAGGAGCGCGAGCTTCAGCAGGTCATCTTTTCGCTTGAACGGCTGGCACGCGAAAAGGCCAGTCGCTTTATGTAATCCCCCCTGCCCGCTCCCGCGGGCAGGTCAGCGTCGTGCCTTTCCCTCTTTCTCAAGCCTTGCCCCCTCACGCTCACTGGCGAAACCGGTCATTCTGCACCAGGCTTAGCCCTGTTGTTTTTTATCCTGCCTGATTACCGGCTCACCAGAAAGGAGCATTAACCTTATGGAAAACTGGCTAACTTCCCTGAATTTATCCCTGCTTTTCAACCGGGAGTTCTGGATTAATACCGCCATTTTAGTGGGCGGCACGTTGGTTATTTTCACGATACTGCGTACGTTAATCCGCTTCCTGACCAAACGGACCTCAACGTCGCCACACCAGCGCGGTCAGTTCCTGTACGGCGTTGCTATCGAAATCCTGCACAGCACCAGTAACATGCTGTTGCTGATCTTTTCGTTTCTGCTTGCCCTGAAATTTATTGCGCTCCCGCCCAGATGGGAAGCGTTGGCGGCTCACGGCTGGTTTGTTGCCCTTCTACTGCAAATTGCGTTATGGCTGGACTGCGGTATACGCCTCTGGCTGTCAGGCATGAAGCGCGACCCTACACACGTGCGTAATCCCGTCACGACCGTGATTATCGGCATAATGCTGCGCGTAATTGTCTGGGCGATGCTGCTGCTGGCAATTCTTTCCAATATGGGGGTTAACATTACCGCGCTGGTCGCCAGTCTGGGCGTGGGCGGTATTGCGATCGCCCTGGCGATTCAGACGGTGCTGAGCGACGTGTTCGCCTCGCTTGCGATCGGCTTCGATAAGCCATTTGAACACGGCGATTTTATTGTGTTTGGCGATATCGCCGGTTCCATTGAGCATATCGGGCTGAAGACGACGCGTCTGCGCAGCCTGAGCGGCGAACAGATTGTCTGTTCTAACACCATCCTTCTTCAGCAAACCATTCATAACTACAAGCGTATGAATGAGCGACGTATCCTGTTCCGGTTCGGCATCAGCTACGAAACCTCAGCGGAAAAAATGCGCAAGGTGAGCCAGCTGCTGCGTGAAGTGATTGAGCAAACGGATAATACCCGCTTCGACCGTGGTCACTTCTTCTCTTTCGATGAAAGCCAGTTAACCTTCGAAGTGGTCTATTACGTTACGGTAGCCGATTACAATCAGTATATGGACGTACAGGAAGAGATTAACCTCCAGCTGATGGAACGCCTTGAGGCGCTGGAAATTAGCTTCGCCTTCCCGACCCGCCGGATTGAATTTACCGGCGGAAAATTACCTCAGGTCAAGGTGGCAGGGCTGGCGTCAAATGAAACGGAAGACGAGGAAGAAAAGGAGACAGGTAACCGCTCCTCACGCTATGCCGAGAGTAAACTCTGATAAATTCCCCGCCCTTTGCGTTAAGGAGCGGGGATAACTATCAGATAGTCCGTAAAGCGGTGGTGACCTTCCAGAGGTAGCGAGGTGCCTGAGCGGCAGGATGTTTATCCTGAATATGCTGGTAAAACTCTTCCGGAGACATCGCGTTAATCATCGCTATCGCCCGGTTCCGGTCAGAGGAAAACGTCCTCAGCAGCGCACCGGCACCATTAGCGTAGGAAACGATAGTCGCGTAGCGGAGCGTTTCAGGATTGCGAATACCCGCGAGCGAACGCTCCTGAAGGATTTTGATATAGGCGGTGCCGATATCGATATTGGTTGCGGGGTCGCGCAGTTGCGCGCTGCTTGGCTGGCCACGACGCCCCTGAACGCGATAAACCTCACGACCCGCCGTGGAGGCTTTAATCTGCATCAGGCCAATAGCATTCGATTTGCTCACTACCGTTGGATTACCGCCCGACTCTACGGCAATGATAGCATCCACCAGTTTCCGATCGACGCCATAGTTATTGGCCGCGCTTTCTGACAGTGCCGACCAGGCCTGTGACACCTTTTTCGGCGGCGCTTTGGTCAACGGCGTCTGCGGCTGACCGCCACTGGTCGCTTTATGAGACTGACTGGCACATCCTGCCAGCAGCAGAACCCCCAAAATGACAGCTGCTTTAACCCTTTTCACGTTATGTTCTTCCTCTGAGCCTTAGCCTCGCATTCTATCTTACCGTCCGTCGGGCTGGAGAAAATTACCGTAATTCTTAAACTTAACGAATCTCTGATGACTTCATTCACGCTTTTCGTCATCATCAGGCATGCTGGGTGAACAAATTTTCCCGCTTCGTATAAGAAACCAACAATTTGCCTTAAAAGAGGGTTTCGATCCAGTCAGAACAGCAAGTTCACTGAAATATGGCCACCGCAGGCCTTTGTGAGGAGAAGAGTGAAGATGATATCCGTTACGCCGCGCACCTTTCACCTGATTGCGCCTTCTGGCTATTGCGTTAATCAGGAAGCGGCACAGCTGGCGGTATCACGTCTTGTTACTCAGGGGCATAACGTTGAAAACCGGGCCGCCCTTGCCCGCCGGGATCGACGTTTTGCCGGCAGCGACGCAGAGCGTCTGGCGGAGCTGAACGGACTGGCGGAGTTGCCTTCCCTGCCGGATATCGTGCTGGCTGTAAGGGGTGGCTACGGCGCAAGCCGTCTTCTTGCCGATCTGAACTGTGACGCCCTGAGCGCCCGCCTGCGTGACCAGCCCGTCGCGCTATGCGGCCATAGTGACTTCACTGCTATTCAGCTTGCCTTGCTGACCCGTGGGCTGATCAGCTTCAGCGGCCCGATGCTTGCAGGCAATTTTGGCGCTAAGACTTTATCTGATTTCACGCTGGATCATTTCTGGCGCGCCCTGACTTCGCCTAAATTTAAGCTTGAATGGCAGACGCCGGAGCAGCAGGTCGATCTCAGCGGCACGGTATGGGGCGGCAATTTAGCGATGATTACATCACTGGCCGGTACGCCGTGGCTGCCGGTGACTGAAGAGGGCATTCTGGTGATTGAGGATGTTAACGAGCATCCTTATAAAGTGGAAAGAATGCTGCTTCAGCTGGCTCAGAGCGGCGTCCTGGCCCGGCAGAAAGCTATCGTGACCGGCAGTTTTACTCACGCCCGCCTGACCGACTATGACAATGGCTACGACTTTGACAGCGTGTGGACGCTGATACGTCAGCTAACGCGCCTTCCCGTGGTGACCGGACTGGAATTCGGCCACGGCTGGAATACCGTGACGCTGCCACTCGGGGCCTGCGGTCATTTACAGGTAGAAGGTACGCGGGGTTCGCTGACGTTATCAGGACATCCCACGCTGCGTTAACATCCGGGAGCGCCCATGAAACAGTTGTATGAGGATCTTTGGGTTTCCACACCGGAGTTTCCAGAGAACGAGCAGAACCCGGCGCTGATGATGCATGGTTATTTGCTTCAGCACAGCCGCGGCAATTTGCTGATTTCCCGGACAGAGCAGCCTGAAGATCACCAGACCATCGCCGATTCAGGCGGCATTATCCGCCATTATCTGACACACTGGCACGAAGCGGGGCCGGGAACGCGCCTTCTTCAGCAGCGGTTTAACTCGGCACTTTACTGCCATAACCGCGCGCTGGGACCGATCAGTCCTTATGCCGAGCCCGACGACACTTTTACTCAGGCAGAGCTGCACTGCGGTAGTTTTCATATTGTGCCAACGCCCGGACATACGCCGGACAGTACAACCTATCTCTACGCTTCGCCCTTTGGTAAAACGTATCTGTTTGTGGGCGATACGCTTTCTCTGTATGGCGAAAACTGGGTCACCGTGCTGGTCCCCGACAGCAATGAGGCCGATCTGCGCAAGACGCTGGAGTTTTATCGCGCGCTGAGGCCGGACGTGGTGCTGATGACCACCACGTCGGGTCATAAAGCGTGGCAGGAAGTGGATACGCGCCAGTGGCTGTCGCTGCTTGATGAAGCAGAGAACGCGCCGCGGGATCTTCGCCAGCGGCACGTTTAGTCAGAGCGTTTTTGTCAGATAGATGCGCTGATGTGTTCGCGGATACTCATCCAGTACAAAGCGCACGCTGTAGCCCATCTTTTCGTAAAAAGGCTTCGCCTGAAAGCTCGCCGTATCGACCTGCGCATAACGGCAGCCCCGACGGCGGGCTTCCGCCTCTGCGGCCTGAATCAGTTGACTACCGGCGCCCTGGCCGCGCAGTGCGTCACATACCCAGAGCATATCAATGCGCAGCCAGTTGCCGCAGGTGGATCCGGTCAGCCCAGCCTGCTTCCGGCCATCCGCGCCGGTAATAAAAGCCGCGATATTTTTTATGTCATCCAGGCTGATATGCCTCGCGTTATAAGCCATCAGCCCTGCCCGTACCTCTGCGAGCTCTTCCGGTGCAGGATCGTGCGATACTGTTATATCCACGCTTTACTCCCCAATCAGGATTCAAGTTTTCCCGAGGCATCCGTTCTCTGTAGCTGGACGGCCTGGTTTTCACGTTCAGGACTTCTGCTGCACGGCACCAGCGTACCCACGCCGTCGAAAGAGAAATAGGTATCGTCATTCGATTTATTGACGATCATCTGATCGCCGTTGCGGAACAGTACGATCGAGACTTTAGTGCCACTATCAAGATGCGAGCGCTTATGCCCCGAAGCAACCTGGAAGTGATTACCGGGCCACTTAAGCGTGGTCAATCCATAGCGGGCTTTGGTAACGGTCATCGTCGGGCGTCCGTCACAGGTGATTTGAAACTGGGTATTTTGCGATCCGGTATCGCTCCAGGCGGCGAAAGAGGCAGAGGCAAGCAGGCAGCCAGCGGCAATCGTGCGGATCATGGGCGGGAGTCTCCGGTTCTTATTGATTTGATTCACGTCAGGCAAAATTCTGGCACAGAACCGCTGGCAAGTCAGTAAAACCCCAAAATAAGCCTGCCCGGCGCCGGGGCTTTAATCAGTTATCAAGCGAATCCATCTCTGCGATCTCCGACTGCTTCACCGCCTGCTGATTCCCCGATTCATCGGTGTAGAGGATCATACCGGTCGCTTTATCGAGCTCGGGTTTACCTTCAACGACTTTCGTGGTGCCATCTTTCATATGCAGAATGTGGTTGTCCGCGCAGCCAGACATCACGATGCCTGCCGTCAGCACTGAGAGAAACATCAGCGTTTTTTTCATCTTGTATCTCCTTGAGGGAATTTCTTGGTAACGAGTGTAGCTTAAGGGATCGTCCGGGTTTGATGAATGTTGCGCACACTCTGCCCCGGGATATGAAGACACAGCGTCAGGGGCCGAAAAGAGAGGCCTGAAGAAGCAGATTTTGATTGAAGCCTGATGGAAATAACTGTATTTTTATCCAGCATTAATAACCAGGATAACCGAATGTTTGTTGAACTGATTTACGATAAGCGAAACGTCGCCGGACTCCCTGACGCGCAACAGCTGATTTTAAGCGAGCTGGAAAAACGTATTCAGCGCGTTTTTCCCGATGCGGAAGTACGGGTCAAACCTATGCAGGCTAACGGGGTGAAAACCGATGCCAGCAAAAGCGACAAATCCGTTATGATGAGGATCATCGAAGAAATGTTTGATGAAGCCGATCAGTGGCTGGTTTCAGAAGATTATTGATCCCCCTGCCGCCGCTCCCCTTTCCGCTGCGGCAACCTGCCCGCTATATCGCTGTCACGCCCTCCCTCTGACTAAAGTTTTTTCGCAGCGCGCCGAAAATAGCATCAGTCACCGATTTCAGGGGAAGGGGAATGACGATTATCTATCTGCCGTCACTGACGGAATTGCTGTTCCAGGCAGAACGGCAAAAAGGCCGCTTATTAACACGTCAGGAAGTGGAAGCGATACGTGATGGCGCGATTCGCGTTTCGATACCGGAGCCTATTGCCCGGTATCTGGAACCTGCTTGCGGCGGGGCTGATATCGATCCGCTACTGTGCTGGGAGTCCTGGTCCCGCTTAAGATCGGCAGAACCAGGCCATACCGGCGGGTAAATAGCGTCTAACCTTTTGTACGCTGCGCTATCTCTGCACAGAGTATCTCGTAGACCTTAGCGGCATGGGCTGAACTGTCGCGCAGCATCTGAATAGCATCCTCTAACGTTTGCGGCTCAATCTGACCTACGATGCGCCAGCCCAGGGCGATGTTTTTTGCCTCTTCCAGCCGCTCTGGATATTGCTCTATGGACGCTACTTCTGACACAAGACTCTC
This sequence comes from Pantoea sp. FN060301, assembly GCA_050410775.1. Taxonomy (GTDB): domain Bacteria; phylum Pseudomonadota; class Gammaproteobacteria; order Enterobacterales; family Enterobacteriaceae; genus Erwinia. The sequence continues at coordinate 1,660,794 of CP191229.1, read as the reverse complement.
CTGATTTGGGTTTTGGCCCTATTTTACGTATTTTTACGCCGCCATCTCAACCCTTCATTTCTCTCTCAGTCTCAATTGAGCCTTTTATCGCACTTACCCACTTAAAAAAGGGATTTTATCTGGTTTATAACACTCTGACTGTAGCTTTAAACAGTATTACCATGCAGTAATGGTGATACATTTAAGTTTTTAAGATATCTTAATCAGTTACTTAGGATGTAAACATTGCTATTTAAAGGCGTTAGTCAGCGATGAAGATGAAAATCCCGGAAATAATTTACATTAAATTAACAACTCTTCCCGGGCAGCCTGCGAAAAATTTCCCAAAGCCATCAGATTGCCCATACCGAGGGCGATGATGCCCCAGCGAGGTTATAAACGCATTTGTTTTGCTTTTCATTAAAATTAAAAAAAGAAATTAATATAAAGGAAAGGTATCCTGCGAATAATCCGAAGCCTGTAGATCCATTTTATATCAGGTGAGTTGTGCGTGAAGGGTAAAGAGATGATCGCAAGGAGAGGCCCTGTCACTACATTAAATAGCACAACAGGGCCTGCACGCAGCGATAATGGGATTGGACATTACTTTTGCGGCCTCAGAACCCGGAACAGAAGTGCAACATTGCCCTTTGACCTGTAAACCGCAGCACAGAAGATTAGATTAAACATTACCGATGTCCAGGTGGCGTGATCGTAGTGATCGAAAAAAAATCTGAACGGTACCGCGGCATAGGCAAGGATAATGATATAAGCCAGCCAGGATGCCCAGCTTTGATGTAATTCCCCTCTCGTACTATAAAACATTAAACGCAACACAATGGCCGAGCACGTTGCGACGTTGGTGATGACCAAAGGATCATTTGTGACCATGGAAACCTCCCTTCAGGCGTGCCAGCCAGAGCGCGGGGTCCTGCTGACTGAAAAAAGTTAGGGTTTTAATTGCCAGCGCAGAGAGCAGTATTGCGCCAAGCCCGTCCAGCGGCCTGTCGCTGTAACCTAAGAGCTGGGAAAGCTTTGCCCCTGCTAACCCGGCACCAAATACGCCGACAATCATCGAAACGAGAAAATAAGCTATTTTTACCACCAATCTCAGATCGCATGCGGTGGCGACATAGAAAACAGAACCGGCGAAAGCACCAAAAATGACGCTGTAGCTGACTCCTCCCAGATGATCGAGCGCCCCTGCCTCCGAGAACGTTACCGCGTTCGCACTTACTGCTATAAGTTGATCAAACATATTGCCCCCTTCTTTACGGTATGTTCTCAAAATTGAGAAATAAAAAAGCCCTGGCCGACGCCAGGGCTTAAACAACCCGGTCTGACTATGCTGTTGCAGTCGATAGTAATAGGTTAGTGTGGGAAATGCGTACGCGTGAGTATTTTCTGAAATTATTTCTGGTGCTGATTTGGGGACTATTTCATTGCCGCCGTCAGATTTAGCACGCCCTGAAAATCTCGTTTTCCCAGAAACCGCAGATGGCCAGGCGCCCTGGCATCACAGAATAAAATCGGGATTACGCAACCGGAAACGCACTGTCTGCTGAATATTGCTGTAAGCATGCCCTTTTTCAAAACGCCAGGTGGAGACCGCCTTAACAATCGCATCATCAAAGAGGTATCGGGGCTTGCTGTCAAGAATACGGATTTCGCTGACTTTGCCATCAGCGCCAATATCATACTCAAACTTAATGTATCCGCTGAGTCCGTTATTCCAGGCATAAGGGGGGTAGACCGGCGGCGCTTTGGTCAGCGCTTTAGGTTCGGTGACATTTTCCACGTTCTGTGGTGGCGCGGTGCAGGCGGTCAGAAATAATGTTGCGGCAAGAAAACTTAACTTAACCACGGGAACTCCCTGTTAATGATTTCTATTCTCAATAAACAGGATTATTTCTTATTTCAGCGAGGGACACAATACTCAACAGCAGATTAAGTGCGCTATGTGATTGATAAACCGGGATGCATTACTACGACGCTGAGTAAAAAATCGAGAAAACCGGTCAGTCAGTGCTAAAGTTTTTATCCACGGGACCGATGTAAGTAGGCACTTATCCTAAACGTAATACAAACTATGCACCTATTCAAACCTGTTGAACTTGCACTGCTCACCATTACGCTGGCTTACTGCATTACCATGTCCTCCTGGTTCTGGTGAAGATGCACGGGTAAAAAAACCGCCCAATCGCAGGCGGCTTGATTATTTGAGGATCAAACGTCTTCTTCGTCAGCAATATCCTCATCTTCCGTATCAGGAAGCCCCTCACCCGACCCATCTTCTGGCATGTCAGGGAATTGCTCATCATCAGGAAGCGGATCGACAACATCAGGTCGTTCAGACATAGGTACCTCCGGTTACCCGTTATGGGTAAATGAAGTGTAGCCTCCCGCTCATCCGGATGAAGACAGATTGTTGCTGTTTGCAGCCTGATTCACAGAAATTTAGCGCCAGCGCTGATTTGATGCCGACGCCCTGCTATCCGCCAGACAGCTTACTCGTTGATTCTCTGGGAAGGATTCTGTAGATAATCGCTCTCTGAGCGAAAGCGCTAAATATTGCTGGCTCTCTCAACCAGCCCTGACGGCGCACATATACTTTCCCTTCCCGGTAACATCTTGACCATCGTTTTTAATAATGGCTAACTCTCCGCATCCCGGTACGCTTTTCATGCGAGGCAGTAAGGCTAAAACATCCGCTTTTATGGTCATCCCTGTCTTTAAAACAGCCCCCGGTTCAGAAAACTATTGCCATACTCTGTGCATTATTGATGCAGTTCACTCTCTCACGCCTGCAAGTAACGCTGTATATTTATAATAAAATGTGAATAATAGAGCCAGGCATTTAAAATGTGATTCATCTCTGAGGGAACCATGCAAAACATTAAGGAATTGTTATCTTTCTGGCATTATGAGATCGTTGGCGAAGATAAAAAGTTCTCTTTTTTTCGTCTCTATAGCCGGATGCGAAATAAGCCAGGATTGAAATTCGTTTTTTGGTGGAGACTGGCCAGTTATTTTTACGCTCATGGCTATAAACGGATCGCCTATAAAATCCACTCACGGCTAAAGAAAAATTTCTCCTGCGACATTATGCTTGGGGCCAATATCGGTCCTGGATTAACGATTGCTCATCATGTAGGGATTGTGCTTACAAAAAGAGTAGTCATTGGCAAAAATCTCAAACTTACGCAAAATTGCGTCATTGGCAGCGTCGGCAAAGATGATGCCGGAAAAATCGTTATTGGTGATAATTTCTTTATGGGATCCAACAGCTGTGTAATCGCAGATAGCTTACATATTGGCAGTAATGTTTCTCTTGGCGCTATGTCCTTTGTTAATAAGGACCTTCCTGACAACTGTACGGTTTATACTAAGAAGGAAAATATTATTATCGGAAAACTGATACCTGAGAACTAATTGCCGCCTCACTTCACCGGTTTATCGTGCTAAAGCGCATGCCAATAATGACTGTTCACTGCTGGCTCAATAATAGCTTAGATGGGATTACCTGTTATTGATAAATTCTGTCTTGAATTTTAACGCCTATCCTTAGGTCTCTCAACGCCGCCCGGCAAAATTTTATTATCCCTGGCTGTTAAGGTAGTATTGACGCTGGCACATTTCCGTATACCGGAACATCCGGACGGCATAGTCCTCCATCGCGGAGATAACAGGGATAACCGTTTCGGTTATTTTCAGCCAACTATCATAGCCATTAGCTAAAAAACAGTTCGTTACTGGCTGAATAAGATTTTTTTAAAGCCTGTCATTATGCTTTTTTAACAGGGAGTCATGCAGAAATAGAAAAATATGTGGCGGCATTAATATCGTTTGAGCTTTTGCATAAAGCCGAGCTCAATTGTCATGCCCATTAAAATGCACTTAATTTTGACTATTTATTGTACAGTTTTTTGGGGGGGGTTTGGGGAAAGACTATTAACAATAAAAAGCCAACATAAACTCACCATTTATGTTGGCAGTATGTTACGAAACTACCGTTACATATTCTCGATCAGCGCGTCGCCAAACTCTGAACATTTCAGCAGCTTAGCGCCATCCATCAGACGCTCAAAGTCATAGGTCACGGTCTTGGCAGCGATTGCGCCTTCCATACCTTTAACAATCAGGTCTGCGGCTTCGAACCACTCCATATGACGCAGCATCATTTCTGCGGAGAGAATAACGGAACCTGGGTTCACTTTATCCTGACCTGCATATTTAGGTGCCGTGCCGTGGGTCGCTTCGAACAGTGCACACTCGTCACCGATGTTAGCGCCTGGTGCGATACCGATACCGCCAACCTGCGCCGCCAGGGCGTCGGAGATGTAGTCACCGTTCAGGTTCATACAGGCGATTACGTCATATTCGGCTGGACGCAGCAGGATCTGCTGTAAGAACGCATCAGCAATCACATCTTTGATCACGATCTCTTTGCCGGTGTTCGGATTCTTGATCTTCATCCACGGGCCGCCATCAATCAGCTCACCGCCAAATTCTTCTTTCGCTAGCTGGTATCCCCAGTCTTTGAAAGCGCCTTCGGTGAACTTCATGATGTTGCCTTTGTGAACCAGCGTCACGGAATCACGATCGTTGGTGATCGCATAGTCGATCGCCGCACGAACCAGACGCTTAGTGCCCGCTTCTGAACACGGCTTCACGCCAATACCGCACTGCTCAGGGAAGCGAATTTTCGACACGCCCATCTCATCACGCAGGAACTTGATCACTTTATCCGCTTCAGCCGAACCGGCTTTCCATTCGATACCGGCATAGATATCTTCGGAGTTCTCACGGAAAATCACCATATCGGTATCTTCAGGGCGTTTCACCGGGCTTGGCGTGCCGGTGTAATAACGGACGGGACGCAGGCAGATATAGAGGTCCAGCTGCTGGCGCAGGGCCACGTTCAGGGAACGAATACCGCCGCCGACCGGGGTGGTCAGTGGACCTTTAATGGCCACGCGGTACTCTTTGATCAGGTCGAGGGTCTCTTCCGGCAGCCAGACATCCTGGCCATACAGGGCGACCGACTTCTCACCGGTGTAGATCTCCATCCAGGAAATTTTACGCTCACCGTTATAGGCTTTTTGCACAGCGGCATCGACAACTTTGATCATCACTGGAGAAACGTCAACGCCAATGCCGTCACCTTCAATAAAAGGGATAATTGGGTTGTGAGGAACGTTCAGTTTCCCCTGATCCAGTGTGATTTTCTGACCTTCCGCCGGAACAACTACTTTGCTTTCCATTAACCTCTCCTTCGAACGCTTTTTTTGTTAATGATTTGTAAGATGCGGGTCAATACTACTTGAATATTCCCCCCGCGCCAATCATCACGGGTTTGCGGTATAATGCGCTCATTATGACTGAGTGCAAAGACCATGCGTAAATCTTCCGTTAAGAATCACCAAGTTAACCGATTCAGCAGGCCGCCAGCCGCGAAAGGTCCCGACCGGGGCCCGCGCCGTGTGATCGCTTTTAACAAACCTTTTGATGTACTGCCACAGTTCACCGATGAGGCAGGACGCCGCACCCTGAAGGATTATATTCCGGTCAGCGGCGTTTATGCGGCGGGACGCCTGGACCGCGACAGCGAAGGCCTGATGGTGCTGACCAACGATGGCGCCCTCCAGGCGACGCTGACGCAGCCGGGTAAACGTACCGGCAAAATTTACTTTGTGCAGGTCGAAGGGGAGCCGGATGCGGCCGCAATCCAGGCCCTGCGGGATGGGGTTAATCTGAAAGATGGCCCCACCCTGCCCGCAGGCGTGGAACACGTAGCGGAACCCGAGTGGCTCTGGCCCCGAAAACCCCCTGTCCGTGAGCGGAAAGCGATTCCCACCAGCTGGCTGAAAATCACCCTGACTGAAGGGCGAAACCGTCAGGTACGGCGCATGACGGCCCATATCGGTTTCCCGACCCTGCGCCTGATCCGTTTCGCGATGGGCAACCTGGAACTGGAAAAGCTGCCGCCGGGAGAATGGCGGGATGTGACCAGCCACTTCCCTCTTTAAAAATTTATCGACCGCAAGGAGTCAGGCATGTTTAAACCGCACGTTACCGTAGCAACCGTCGTCCAGGCCGAGGGGCATTTTCTGGTCGTCGAAGAGATGGTGCGCGGGCGCGCAACTTGGAACCAGCCTGCCGGACATCTTGAAGCGAATGAGACGCTGCTACAGGCCGCCGCTCGCGAACTTTATGAGGAGACGGGCCTTGAGGCTGTTCCCGAGTCATTTCTCCGCCTGCATCAGTGGATTGCGCCAGATAGCACCCCCTTCCTGCGCTTTTTATTTGCGCTGGATTTACCGAAAATGCTGCCAACCTACCCTCAGGATCGCGATATTGACCGCTGCTGGTGGCTCCTCCCGGAGCAGCTCCTGACCGCAAAAAAGCTGCGTTCTCCGCTGGTTGCGGAGAGCGTTTTGATCTATCAGCAGGCGGAGCGCTACCCGCTGTCGGTGCTGAGCGCGTTCCAGTGGCCGTTTAGCGAGGATGCGCCCGCCGCTGACGCATGGTAAACTACGCCGCAATTTTACAGGGCCGCCTTTAACGGCCACTAAAGTCAGGTATTCCTCATGTCTCTGAACCAGAAAAAAGTAATCGTCGGTATGTCCGGCGGCGTTGATTCCTCCGTTTCCGCCTGGCTGCTGCAACAGCAGGGATATCAGGTGGAAGGCCTGTTTATGAAAAACTGGGAGGAGGATGACGGTGAGGAATACTGTACCGCGGCGGAAGATCTGGCCGACGCGCAGGCGGTATGCGACAAGCTGGGCATTCATCTGCACAAGGTGAATTTTGCTGCCGAGTACTGGGATAACGTCTTTGAGCATTTCCTGGAAGAGTACAAGGCTGGCCGTACCCCAAATCCGGACATTCTCTGCAATAAAGAGATCAAGTTTAAAGCCTTTCTGGAGTTCGCCGCTGAAGATCTTGGCGCCGATTTTATCGCCACGGGTCACTATGTGCGCCGGCAGGATGCGGAGGGCAAAAGCCGCCTGCTCCGTGGACTGGACGGCAATAAAGACCAGAGCTATTTCCTCTATACCCTGGGCCACGAGCAGATCGCGCAGAGCCTCTTCCCGGTGGGCGAGCTTGCCAAACCTGAAGTCCGCCGTCTGGCGGAGGAGCTGGAACTGGTGACGGCGAAAAAGAAAGATTCCACCGGGATCTGCTTTATCGGCGAGCGTAAGTTTCGCGACTTCCTGGGGCGCTATCTCCCTGCCCAGCCGGGCGCAATCGTCAATACGGAAGGGGAAACTGTCGGCGAACACCAGGGGCTGATGTATCATACCCTCGGCCAGCGTAAAGGTTTGGGCATTGGCGGCCTCAAGCAGGCGGGCGATGAGCCCTGGTACGTGGTGGATAAAGACGTGGCGAACAACCTGCTGGTCGTGGCGCAGGGCCATGAGCATCCCCGTCTGATGTCAGTTGGCCTGACGGCGCAGCAGCTGCACTGGGTCGACCGCCAGACTCTGACCGGGCCGCTGCGCTGCGCGGTCAAAACCCGCTACCGGCAGGCGGATATTCCCTGCACCGTCACGCCGCTGGGCGACGATCGCATTGAGGTTCGCTTTGATGAGCCGGTCGCCGCCGTCACCCCCGGCCAGTCTGCCGTGTTTTACCTTGATGAGATCTGCCTGGGCGGGGGCATTATCGAAGCACGCATGCCGCTGCTTTGAACCTTCCCGACCGGACGCTTCTGGTAGGAATTTGAACAGCCCGCGCTGGCGTAAACTGGAGTTACCGTGGCGAAAAATTATTACGATATCACGCTGGCCCTGGCAGGCATCTGTCAGTCAGCCCATCTGGTACAGCAGCTGGCTCATCAGGGCCACTGCCCTGCGGATGCGCTGAAAACTTCACTGCAAAGCGTGATGGATCTTAATCCCGCCTCCACGCTGGCCGTGTTTGGCAATGATGAAAATAACCTGCGCTTCGGGCTGGAAACGCTGCTGGCGGTGCTGAACAGCAGCAGCCGTCAGGGTGCAGGGGCGGAGCTGACCCGCTACACCCTCAGCATGATGGTGCTTGAACGCAAGCTGAGCGCCAGCAAAACCGCCATGAATGAGCTTTCCGGGCGCATTGGTCAGCTGGACCGGCAGCTGGCGCACTATGATTTAGATTCCGATACGTTGCTGAGCGCGATGGCGGCGATCTACGTGGACGTTATCAGCCCACTGGGGCCGCGCATTCAGGTCACCGGCTCCCCTGCTGTCCTGCAAAATGCGCAGATCCAGAGCAAGGTGCGTGCCGCTCTGCTGGCCGGCATTCGTGCTGCGGTGCTCTGGCAGCAGGTTGGCGGCGGGCGCTTCCAGCTCATGTTTTCCCGTAATCGTCTTGCCGGTGAGGCAAAGAAAATGCTTTCCCGAATGACCGACACTTCACTCTAATTTGATAACCTTCCCAGGAGTTGCACTGATGGAATTATCCTCTCTGACTGCCGTCTCACCCGTTGATGGTCGTTATGGCGACAAAGTCAGCCCGCTGCGCAGCATTTTCAGCGAATATGGCCTGCTGAAGTTTCGCGTTGAGGTTGAAGTTCGCTGGTTACAGAAACTGGCCGCCTGCGCAGAGATCAGGGAAGTTCCCGCATTTGATGCTGACGCAAACGCTTACCTTGATGCAATCGTCGTCAATTTCAGTGAAGAAGACGCAGCACGCATCAAAACGATTGAGCGCACCACCAATCATGATGTCAAAGCGGTTGAGTATTTCCTGAAGGAGAAAGTGGAGCCGGTTGCCGCGCTGCACGCCGTGTCTGAATTTATTCACTTCGCCTGTACTTCAGAAGATATCAACAACCTCTCCCATGCGCTGATGCTGGAGACGGCACGCCGCGATGTCATCCTGCCTTACTGGACAAAAATCATTGCCGCGGTAAAAGATCTCGCCGTGCAATACCGGGATATCCCTCTGCTCTCGCGCACCCACGGCCAGCCCGCCACGCCCTCCACGCTGGGGAAAGAGATGGCCAATGTGGCCTACCGTTTTGAGCGGCAGCTTCGTCAGCTTGAGCGCATTGAGATCCTGGGCAAAATCAACGGCGCAGTAGGCAACTATAACGCCCACATCGCCGCTTATCCGGAAGTGGACTGGCATGCGCTGAGCGAAAGCTTCGTCACCTCACTGGGCATTACCTGGAACCCCTATACCACCCAGATCGAGCCGCATGACTATATCGCAGAGCTGTTTGACTGCATGGCGCGCTTTAACACCATTCTGATCGACTTTGACCGCGATATCTGGGGCTACATTGCCCTGAACCACTTCAAGCAGAAGACGATTGCCGGCGAAATTGGCTCCTCAACCATGCCGCATAAAGTCAATCCCATCGACTTTGAGAACTCAGAAGGCAACCTGGGCCTCGCTAACGCGATGATGCAGCATCTGGCCAGCAAACTGCCCGTTTCCCGCTGGCAGCGTGACCTGACCGATTCAACGGTGCTGCGTAACCTCGGCGTCGGCATCGGCTATGCGCTGATTGCCTATCAGGCCACGCTGAAAGGCGTTGCCAAACTGGAAGTGAACCGTGACCGTCTGCTGGATGAGCTGGACCATAACTGGGAAGTGCTGGCCGAACCGGTACAGACCGTGATGCGCCGCTACGGCATTGAAAAGCCCTATGAGAAGCTCAAGGAGCTGACCCGCGGCAAGCGCGTGGATGCCGCCGGCATGAAGGCGTTTATCGACGGGCTGGCGTTGCCGGAAGAAGAGAAAACGCGCCTGAAGCAGATGACGCCGGCTAATTATCTGGGCCGTGCCGTGCAGATGGTTGACGATCTGAAGTAAACCCTCCCTGCGGGTCGGTGAAATCCGGCCCGTGTTAATCTGCCGTTTACCCGTTTTCACCTATACTTTGCCCGTTATATTCTCCGGCTTTACGCCACTCTCTATTCAGTCAGAAAGGATAACGCTATGCGCGTACTGGTTGTGGAAGATAATCCGCTGCTTCGTCATCACCTTGCCGTACAGCTGCGCGATATGGGCCATCAGGTGGATGCTGCGGAAGACGCCAAAGAGGCAGACTATTTTCTCAGCGAACATACGCCTGATATCGCGCTGGTCGATCTGGGCCTTCCTGATGAGGATGGCATGGCGCTGATCCGCCGCTGGCGTGGTGAGGAAGTGAAACAACCTATTCTGGTGCTGACCGCGCGTGAGGGCTGGCAGGCGAAGGTAGAAGCGCTTGAGGCCGGAGCGGATGACTATGTGACCAAGCCGTTTCATATTGAAGAGGTGGCGGCGCGCCTGCAGGCGCTGATGCGTCGCAACAGCGGACTGGCCTCGCAGATTATCTCGCTGGTGCCGTTCCAGATCGATCTTTCCCGCCGGGAGCTGACGATCAACGACCATGAAATTAAACTGACCGCTTTTGAGTACACCATAATTGAAACGCTGATCCGCAATGCGGGCAAAGTCGTCAGCAAAGACTCTCTGATGCTGCAACTCTATCCTGACGCGGAACTACGTGAAAGTCATACTATCGACGTCCTGATGGGAAGGCTGCGCAAGAAAATGCAGGCGGAACATCCGGTCGATGTCATCACGACCGTACGCGGTCAGGGTTACAGGTTCGATCTCTGACCTATGACAGGTTCAGCCGCCAAAAAGCCGTTCTCGCTGCGCGCACGCTTTCTGCTGGCGACGGCGGCCGTGGTGCTGATCCTCTCACTTTCCTACGGCATGGTGGCGGTGTTTGGCTATGTCGTCAGCTTCGATAAAAATACCTATCGGGTCATGCGGGGCGAAAGCAACCTCTACTTTATGCTTGCCCAGTGGCGTGAAGGGAAGCTCACCATCGCCCAGCCCGAACGCGTTTCGCTCAACTTCCCTACGCTTATTTTTATTTATGACGACCAGGGCAAGCTGCTGTGGCAGCTGCGCGACGTACCGGAAATCCGCCAAAAAATTAAACCAGAATGGCTTAAGCGGGCGGATTTCTATGAAATTGATACGGATAACAGCACCAGCCGTCAGGCGCTCGGAAATAATCAGGAAGCGCAGAACCAGCTGACCGCCTACGACTATGATAACAACGACTCCTTTACCCACTCGGTCGCCGTTAACCGCTACAGTGCAACGCCGAACCTGCCCGCGCTGACGATTGTGGTGGTTGACTCGATGCCGCAGGAGTTACAGCATTCGGATGTCGTCTGGTCCTGGTTCAGCTATGTGCTGCTGGTGAATTTGCTGCTGGTGATCCCATTGTTATGGCTGGCAGCCCACTGGAGCCTGCGGCCCATTGGCAATCTGGCAGGCCAGGTGCGCGAACTGGAAACCGGCAGCCGCGACACCCTCGATCCCCAACCGCCTCAGGAGCTGAAAAGCCTGGTGCGTAACCTGAATTTACTGCTCGATAATGAACAGAAGCGTTATACCCGCTACCGCACCACCCTCAGCGATCTGACGCACAGCCTGAAAACGCCGCTGGCGGTGCTGCAAACCACGCTGCGCTCGCTGCGCGGAAATCTGACCATTGAGCAGGCTGAGCCGATTATGCTGGAGCAGATCAGCCGTATCTCACAGCAGATTGGTTACTACCTTCACCGGGCCAGTATGCAGGCGGACCACAACGTGCTGAAGCGCGATCTGCATTCAGTTCCCGGCCTGCTGGACAGTCTCTGTTCTGCGCTTAATAAGGTATATCAGCGTAAGGGCGTGGAGCTGACGCTGGACATCACCCCGGAGCTGACTTTTATCGGCGATCAAAACGATTTTATGGAAGTAATGGGCAACGTGTTGGATAACGCCTGCAAATATTGTCTGGAGTTTGTCGAAGTGAGCACGAGGCAGTCGGAAGATGAGCTGCACCTGATTGTGGAAGATGACGGTCCGGGTATCCCGGCCAGTAAGCGCGATATGATTTTTATCCGCGGACAGCGCGCCGACACGCTGCGTCCGGGCCAGGGACTTGGCCTGGCGGTGGCCCGGGATATTCTGGAACAGTACGAAGGGGATATTATCGCCTCCACCAGCGAGCTGGGCGGCGCGCGCATGGAGGTGATTTTCAGGCGACAGGGCGGCATGCAGGACGCCGGGGAAGATTAAGCGTCACGCGTACCAACTACCTGGCGGCGGACGTACCCCACCTGTTTCTACATTATCCGCCAGCCGGTCAGCCCACCTGTTTTTCCATCCTCTGCAAATACGCCCCGGCACATCCTGTTATAAAAGTTCAGCTTACCCACGTCAGCCGGGCGCAATTCCCCGCATTTCCCGGCATAACACGCTTTGCCTGTTTTCCAGCCAGACCTCTCCTGCCCGCCTGCTAATATTACTGCTGCATATCAAGAAGAGCGGTGCGCACGGCTGACAGTATGCTGAGCGCCGCCCCTGTGAATAAATATTCCGCAGCCAGAGGGTGCGGTTTTGCCGACCAAAAGGCAGCCTGACCGGAGATGGACCGAATGCTGAACGTTGTAGCCATATTTTTATCGATTACCGCCCTGCTGGCGTACCTTAACCGCCGCTACGTCGGCCTTCCGCCCGCCATCGGCGTGATGGCGATTGCGCTGGTGCTCTCCCTGTTAAATATGCTGGCTGACGTGCTGGGGTTTCATACCTTAAGCCTGCTTGAGCGATCGCTGGTAGAATCCGTGGATTTTTCCGACCTGCTGATGCAGGGGATGCTCTCCCTGCTGCTGTTTGCCGGTGCTATTCACGTCAACCTGCAACAGCTGCGCGCTTACCGCTGGCAGGTTGCCTCACTGGCCATCGTAGGGACCGCGCTCTCAACCGCCATTATCGGCGTCGCTTTATGGGGGATCGCCTCTCTCACCGGCATCCAGCTCCCCTTCCTTTACTGCCTGATTTTTGGTGCCTTAATCTCCCCCACCGATCCGATTGCCGTGATTGGCATTCTCAGCTCCGTTGGGGCGCCGAAGAATGTGGAGCTGGTGATGTCGGGTGAGTCACTTTTTAATGATGGGGTCAGCGTGGTGCTGTTTTCCCTGCTTATGGCCATGCTGGTCGGTGCCGAAGCGCCAACGGCATCGGGCGCGGCAATGCTTCTCCTGAGGGAAGCAGGCGGCGGCGCCCTGCTGGGGGGCGTGTTGGGGTATATCATCTACCTGATGCTGAAGAGCATCGACAGCTATCAGGAAGAGGTGCTGCTTACGCTGGCAGCCGTTTTAGGCGGCTACGCGCTGGCGATCGCGCTGGAAGTTTCCGGGCCGCTGGCGATGGTGGTGATGGGGCTGATTATCGGTAATCAGGGGCGATCCCACGCCATGTCGCAGGAAACAGAGCGGCACGTTGATATGTTCTGGGAGCTTATCGATGAAATCCTTAACGCCGTGCTGTTTGTGCTGATCGGGCTTGAAGTGATCTTACTTCACTTCACCCATACGCTGCTCGGCGTGGCGTGTATGGTCATCCTCCTCACGCTCTTTGCTCGTCTGCTGACCGTGGGCCTGCCCATCGTGCTGTTTAACAAGCTCTTTCGCTTACCTGAGGGCGCCTGGGCCGTATTAACCTGGGGCGGCCTGCGCGGCGGCATCTCCGTGGCGCTGGCGCTTTCCCTTCCGGCAGGCGAGACCCGGGATACCATTGTCTCTCTAACCTATCTGGTAGTGGTCTTCTCTATTCTCGTGCAGGGCACCACCGTCGGCAAGCTGACGAAACGCGTTATCCGGCCTGAGAAATAACGCTCACTGCTAATAGCCTGTCCCAGGTGAAGGTGAACTGCACTACCCTTAGTGTGAACGCGGCGCTGCACCGGTTTTTACCGTCGCGTAAGATTTTTACTCTTATACAGGAGAGAATATGGAAGGAATGTTTTTCAGCAATGGCAGCTTGCTTGTGCGCACGCTGGTGATTGGCATACTGGCCTATATCAATCTTGTTATTCTGCTGCGTCTTTCCGGCCTGCGAACGCTTTCTAAAATGAACGCGTTTGACCTGGTCATTACGGTAGCGCTGGGCTCCACATTCGCCACCATTCTGCTTAACCGCAGCGTTTCCCTGGCTCAGGGGACGCTCGCTTTCGCGCTGCTGATTGCTTTACAGTATGCGGTGACCTGGACAAGCGTCAGGGCGAGCTGGTTCAGCAAACTGATCACCGGTGAACCCAGGCTTCTGTTCTTCCAGGGCCAGTTCCTTGCAAAGGCGATGCGATCCGCGCGGGTCACCAAAGATGAGATCCACGCCGCCGTACGCGCCAGCGGCCATCCCGCACTGGAAGAGATTGATGCGGTGGTGCTTGAGTCAGACGGAAGCTTCAGCGTCGTCAAGTCAGGGTCAGATAAAGGGTATTCCGCCTTTGCGGATGTTCGTTCGCAAAAACCGCTTGATTAACGCTTATCACTCGCGGCGCAAATGCATTACACCCCTCCGCCTGGCACTGTTATAATCGTTAAAATTCTGCCCTTCAGGAACCCGCATCATGGACTATCAGCTCGATCTCAACTGGCCCGATTTTATCCAGCGCTACTGGCAAAAACGGCCGGTCGTGCTCAAACGCGGCTTTAAAAACTTTGTCGATCCTCTCTCACCGGACGAACTTGCCGGGCTGGCGATGGAGAATGAAGTCGACAGCCGCCTGGTCAGCCATCAGGATGAGAAATGGCAGGTGAGCCATGGCCCTTTTGAGAGCTACGATCATCTGGGCGAGAACAACTGGTCTCTGCTGGTGCAGGCAGTCGATCACTGGCACGAGCCTTCTGCCGCGTTGATGCGCCCTTTCCGCGCGCTGCCTGACTGGCGCACCGACGATCTGATGATCTCTTTTTCGGTGCCGGGCGGCGGCGTTGGTCCGCACCTCGATCAGTATGATGTCTTTATTATTCAGGGAACGGGCCGCCGTCGCTGGCGCGTGGGGGAAAAAGTGGCGATGAAGCAGCACTGCCCTCACCCTGACCTGCTTCAGGTAGAGCCTTTTGACGCTATCATCGATGAAGAACTGGAGCCGGGAGATATTCTCTATATTCCGCCAGGTTTTCCGCATGAAGGCTATTCGCTGGAAAACTCCCTGAACTACTCGGTCGGTTACCGGGCGCCCAGCGGCAGGGAGCTGATTAGCGGTTTTGCTGACTACGTGCTCTCCCGCGAGTTAGGCAGCCATCGCTATAGCGATCCTGAAATCCCTGCGAGGGAAAATCCCGCTGAGATACTGCCGCAGGAGATCGACGGGATCCGCGCCATGATGCTGGAGCTTCTCGGACAGCCGGAGCAGTTTAACCAGTGGTTTGGCGAGTTTATTTCGCAGTCGCGTCACGAGCTGGATGTCGCGCCGCCTGAACCGCCTTATCAGCCCGATGAGATTTATGATGCGCTCCAGCAGGGCGACACGCTGACCCGCCTTGGCGGGCTACGCGTTATCTCCATCGGCCATGCCGTTTTCGTTAATGGCGAACAGCTTGAATCACCACACCGCGAAGTGCTGAAAACGCTGGCTAACCACCATAGCCTGAATGCGGACGCGCTGGGCCCGGCGCTGGACGATCCTTCATTCCTCGCACAGCTTGCCGCACTGGCTAACAGCGGCTACTGGTATTTTGGCGAAGAAGAATAAGCAAACTCTTTCCCGCAGCCTTGCTGCGGGAAAGGCTTATCTCCGGCGACCCTCCTGAACGTGACCCTGTCACATATGTGCCATAATGCTTATCCGTTAAGCCGGCTCCCTCACCTCAGACTCTGGCCTTCTCAGCTGTTAATCCGGCGATACGCATAATCACCGTAACCGCCTTTTCCATATTATCCAGCGAGGCAAATTCATGTTTGCCATGGTAGTTGTAGCCGCCGGTGAAAAGATTTGGACACGGCAGCCCCATAAAAGAGAGCGCCGCGCCATCCGTGCCGCCGCGGATCGGTTTCACCACGGGCTCGATATCGCAGTCGCGCATCGCCTGGAGTGCCGTTTCGATAATATGCGGATGAGTCTCGATTTTTTCCCGCATATTGTAATAGCTGTCTTCAATCTGCACCTCGATGCCGCAGCCAGCCTGAAGGTGCGCCGACAGCGCAGCGGCGGTACTTCTTATCGTCGCCTTGCGTGCCTCAAAGCCTTCACGTTCAAAGTCGCGGATAATGTAGTGCAGCTCCGCTTTATCCACCCCACCCTTGATGCCGTGCAGGTGATAGAAGCCCTCGTGGCCTGAAGTCAGCTCCGGCACTTCCTTTGCCGGCATGGCTGCATGAAAGCGCATCGCCAGATCCAGGGCATTGACCATCGCGCCCTTTGCCGTGCCGGGATGCACATTATTGCCGGTAATCTTTATGGTGGCGGAAGCGGCGTTAAAGTTCTCATACTCAAATTCGCCCATCCCGCCGCCGTCCACGGTATAGGCCCAGTCGGCCGCAAACGCCGCCACGTCAAACGCGCGGGTGCCTTTACCGATCTCCTCATCCGGCGTAAAGGCGACCCGGATATCCCCGTGAGGCAGCCTGGCATCAATCAGGCGGGCCAGCGCGGTCATGATTTCCGCCACGCCCGCTTTATCATCGGCGCCCAACAACGTCTTTCCATCAGTGGTGATAAGCGTATGCCCGGTAAGCGTATGAAGCACGGGGAACATAACCGGCGAGAGGATTTCATCGCCTGTACCCAAAGCGATATCCCCTCCGCGGTACTTTTCCACAATCTGGGGGTTGACGTTTTTTGCCGTGAAATCTGGCGACGTGTCCATATGGGCGATAAAGCCTACCGTCGGCACGGGCCAGGATACGGTGGAGGGAAGCGTCGCCATTACAATCCCACTCTCGCTCAGGGTCACGTCACTCAGGCCTAACGCTTTAAGTTCTTCCGTGAGGCAATGTGCCAGCTTCCACTGACCTTCCGTGCTGGGAACCTGACGCACGTGGCTTTTTGACTGGGTGTCGTACGAAACATAATGCAAAAAACGATCGAGTAATTTGTCCATTTGCCTTCCCTTTGATTGCCGGCCTCTATTATCGGGAACCTTTTCCCGCCGGATATTGCGTCAGGTCACTTCAGCAGCCTGTTGCCTGCCACCTTTCTGCCCGTCCAGCCTGATTTTAGCGGGTTTTGCCACGCTTACCGGTAAACAGACCGGGCAGAATAAAATTGCCCTGCCCTTATCAGGATAGCGGCAGCCGGGGCTGCGGATAATGAATCAGGCTCTGAAAGCGGACGGTGGCAGCCGTGTCGTTGCGGTAAGTGTGCGGTCCGTCGGCTTGGAACCGCAGCCCCTCGCCCACGGACAGTCTGTACTCCGCGTCGTTAACGATTAGGATCAGTTCCCCCTGCATAACGACCACATGTTCAATCACACCAGCCTCATGGGGCGAGGAGTTACTCACCGCTCCGGCAGCCAGTTCGACACAAAGCATATCGAACCCAAGCTGGTGGTCGAACGGAAACAGAGGCGCGACGCGCATTGCGGCATTCTGCTGCTGCCACTGCGATGCGGATCCGCTGCGAACAACTTTCGTGGCTTCCTGCGGCAGGGTATCGGCAATGAACTGGGAGAAGGGAACGTGAAATCCGGTGGCGATCTTCCATAAGGTTGCCACCGTCGGGCTGGATTCCCCGCGCTCAATCTGCCCCAGCATGGCTTTACTGACGCCGGTCTGCGCCGCGGCCAGGGTCAGGCTCCAGCCACGCGACAGGCGCAGCGCCTTCAGGGTTTGTCCCGGATTGGGAAAATAGTGGCTCATAGTTCCTCCGCTGTTGGCGCAGTATAGCGGCTTGTGCGCTATAACGCACGGTGCTACATTGTGCGCTATAACGCACAAGCCGGAAACGATCATGCGTCCACCTTTCTCATTTCGCCATCTTTCACTGCCTGCTGTTATTGCCGGGTTTGTTGCCGTGTTGGTGGGCTATACCAGCTCGGCGGCCATCATCTTTCAGGCCGCCAGCGCGGCAGGCGCTTCGGAAGCGACCACCGGCGGCTGGTTAACCATGCTTGGCATGGCGATGGGTGTGACCTCGCTCGGGCTTTCGCTCTGGTACCGCACGCCCATTCTGACGGCCTGGTCAACGCCCGGCGCCGCCCTGCTGGTCACCAGCCTGCCCGGCACGCCTGTTGCCGATGCCGTGGGGATTTTTGTATTTGCCTCTGGTCTGATCCTGCTTTGCGGCGTGACGGGACTCTTTGCGCGGATGATGAACCATATACCCCAGGCCATTTCTGCTGCCATGCTGGCAGGTATTCTGCTGCGGTTTGGCCTGGATGCCTTTGCCTCACTGGAACTTAACTTTTACCTCACGTTCAGCATGTGCCTGGCGTATCTGCTGGCAAGACGCTTTCTGCCACGTTATGCCATTCTGCTGACGCTGCTGGCGGGCCTGGCCGTCGCAGCCGTGCAGGGCGATATTCACTTCTCCGGTCAGCCGCTGACCTTTGCCATTCCGGCGTTTATTGCGCCGCACTTTACGCTTTCATCGCTGATTGGCATCGGTATTCCCTTTTTTGTGGTGACCATGGCCTCGCAGAACGCGCCGGGCATCGCCACTCTGAAGGCCGCAGGTTACCGGACGCCAGTTTCTTCGCTGATGGGCTGGACAGGGCTGACTTCGCTGCTGCTGGCGCCTTTCGGCGGGTTTTCGGTCTGCATCGCGGCCATTACCGCCGCTATCTGTATGGGGCCGGACGTTCATCCCGATCCGCAACGACGCTACTGGGGCGCCGCCTGCGCGGGCTTCTTCTATCTGCTGGCGGGGCTGTTCGGCGGGGCGATCGGGCAGCTTTTCAGCGCGTTGCCGCCTGCGCTGATCCATACTATCGCCGGTCTGGCGCTGCTCGGCACCCTTGCGGGCAGCCTGCAACGCGCGCTGGAAAATGATAAACAGCGCGAAGCGGCGCTGATCGCTTTCCTGATTACCGCATCGGGGGTAAGCCTGCTGGGGATTGGCGCCGCGTTCTGGGGGCTGGCAGGTGGCGTGATGGCACAGCTTATTTTTTCAGTGGCGAAGCGTGACCGGCCGCTTGCAGGGTGATCGCCACCCGATCCGCGTCTGGCGGGCGGGCATAAAAGAAGCGCGGTGACGGGCGGCCTCCATGCCGCCTGGAAAGTTATTTCCCGATTTGTTCCAGCAGTGAAGCGACAAAGGCGGGCACAACCTCACTGGCTGGCCCGTAAACCTTCTCTTCAAACTCGCTGCCGACCTGGCTTGGTTCCAGATTCAGCTCCACGGTATGCGCACCCTGCAATCTGGCCTCATGCACAAATCCCGCCGCCGGATAAACGTGGCCCGAGGTGCCGATGGCCAGGAAGTAGTCCGCCCCGCTCAGCGCTTCGTAGATTTCATCCATCTGTAGCGGCATTTCGCCGAACCAGACCACGTGCGGACGAAGCGGGGACGGAAACTGGCAGCAGTGACAGCGATCGTCCGGCTTCACATCCTCCGTCCAGTGCAGGATCTGACCGCTGGTGGCGCAGCGCACTTTCAGCAGCTCACCGTGCATGTGGATCACGTTACTGTTGCCCGCGCGTTCATGCAGGTTGTCGATGTTCTGCGTGACCAGCAGGAAGTGATCGCCCAGAGTCGCCTCCAGTTCCGCCAGCGCCAGATGGGCGGCGTTCGGCTGGATATCGGGCTGCTGTAGCTGGCGACGGCGGGCGTTGTAGAACGCCTGCACTTTCTCAGGATCGCGCGCAAAACCTTCCGGGGTCGCCACGTCCTCCACCTTATGCTCTTCCCACAGGCCATCTGCGGCTCTGAAGGTACGAATGCCTGACTCAGCGGAGATCCCCGCGCCGGTCAGTACAACCACGCGAGGCAGGGGATGTCTGGCCATTTCAATCGTGCGATCCCGCTCAAAAATACGCTGGCGAAAGCGCTGGTGCACCTGGCGGCGCGTTTTTTTGTAGCGGGCCAGCCTCAGTCGGCGACGGGGGGTTCGAATCATAATTTAATCCTTAACGTGCAGGAATGCGGCACCGCGCATTCCGCCTGCGTCTCCGTGACGCGCCTTTTCAAATCGGGGCAATCTTGCAACCGGCAGCAGATGTGGCTTCACGCGTTCGGCCAGCCCCTCATAAAGCGCGTCGAAATTTGACAGTCCACCGCCCAGCACCACCAGGTGTGGATCCACCAGCGTCAGGAGATTCCCGAGGCAGACGGCCAGCAGTTCCTGATAACGCCCGGTGTGGGCGATGGCCTGGGCGTCACCCTGATAATAGCGGGTGATGATTTCAGGCGCACTGAGAGCGTGATGATAATGGTGCTGCCAGAGGCGGGAGAACCCGGGCCCGGAAAGCCAGCTCTCAATACATCCCCGCTTACCGCAGCCGCAGAGCGGCTGCGTCACGTCGCGCCCCAGTACCTCAAGCGCGTCTACCGGCAGGCGCATGTGGCCAAACTCGCCGGTAATATAATTGCGTCCCGTTACCGGGCTGCCGTTGACGATCAGCCCGCCTCCCACGCCGGTGCCCAGGATCAGGCCCATTACCACCGGGTAGGCGCGGAACGCTTCATCCCAGGCTTCGGAGAGCGTAAAGCAGTTCGCGTCGTTGTCGATGCGCACTTCGCGCCCGAGGCGCTGGCTGAGATCGGCCTGCAGCGTTCTGCCGCGCGCAGCGGGGATATTGGCGGTAAACAGCGTACCGTCATCGGGCACCGGCAAACCCGGCACGCCTACGCCCACGCTGCCCCGCTCGCCACAGCGCGCATCCGCCTCATGGGTCAGCGCGCAGAGAGTCCCCAGCAGTTCATCATACGCCTGCGGCGTTGGCACCCGCTGCTGCCAGACCTGCTCAAGCCGGGCATTGTAAACGCCCAGGGCAATTTTGCTGCCGCCGACGTCAAAGCCGTAATAGCTCGCCATCGCTTACTGCCCGCTCAGCACACGCGCCGGATCGATGCGGCTGGCGCGCCGGGCCGGATACCAGCTGGCGATAAGGCTGAGTAGCAGGGAGGTGACCAGCACAATCCCCACGTCCATCCAGTGCAGTTCCGAGGGCAGGAAGTCGATGAAATAGATGTCCCCGGAAAGGAAATGATAACCGGTCACTGTTTCAATCCCGCGAATAATCGGCGTGAGGTTAAGGGCGGCCAGTACGCCGACAATGACGCCGCTGACGCTGCCTACCAGCCCGGCCATCAGCCCGTACCAGACAAAAATAGCCCGGATCAGGCCGTCACCCGCGCCGAGCGTGCGCAATACCGCAATATCGCCACTTTTATCTTTCACCGCCATGACCAGCGTGGAGACGATATTGAAGCAGGCGACGCCGATGACCAGTACCATCGCCAGATACATAATGGCGCGGATCATCTGGATATCACGGTACATATAACCGTAGGTGCCGATCCAGCTGCGGATATAAACATAAGAGTGCGTCACTTCCCCGGCGTCGCGCACCAGCTTCTGCGCCGCAAACGGGTCGGTCATTTTCATCGCGATGCCGGTCACGTTATCGCCCATCCCCAGGTACTGCTGCGCATCCGCCAGCGGCACCAACGCCAGGCTGTGATCGAGCATGCCGCTCAGGGCCAGAATACCACTGACCTTGAGCCGCACGCGCTTCGGCTGCAGCAGTTTGTGCTGCGGATCGCTGTTGGGAATAAGGATGGTCAGCCAGTCGCCCTGCTTCACCTTGAGGCTGTTCGCCACGCCCTGCCCCAGGATGATCTGCTGGCTGCCCGCGCTGAAGCGCTGCCAGGCGTTACCCTGAACGTACGACGGCAGCGCGCTGAGCTGGTTTTCCCGCTGCGGATCGACGCCTTTGACCTGAACTGCCTGAAGCCGGGCGCCGCTCTCTATCAGTCCGGTAAAGTTGATGTAGGGCGCAGCAGCGGCGATGCCTTTCACGGCCGCCACCTTCGGCAAAAGCGACTGCCAGCCGGTAAATGGCTGGTTAACCGGCTCGATCTCGCCATGAGGGACGACGGCCAGAATGCGGTTATTCAACTCGCGCTCAAAGCCGTTCATGGCGCTCAGGCCCACAATCAGGACCGCCACGCCCAGTGCGATGCCCAGCGTGGAGATAACGGAGATCAGCGAAACCATGCCGCTGCGGCGGCGTCCCCGGCTGAAGCGCAAGCCGAGCAGAAGAGAGAGCGACCCCATTACAGCGTTCCTGCCAGCGTGACGTCGCCGGTAAGCTGTCCATCCCGCATCTCCATCTGGCGGTTAAGCCGTTTTGCCAGATGCAGGTCGTGGGTCACCACCAGAAAAGCGGTTCCCTGACGGACGTTAAGCTCGCCCAGCAGATCGAAGATGGCATCCGCGTTGCGGGCATCCAGGTTGCCGGTCGGCTCATCGGCCAGCACCAGCCGCGGGTTATTAACCAGCGCACGAGCTATCGCCACGCGCTGCCGTTCGCCGCCCGACAACTCCGACGGACGGTGCGCCGCCCGTTTTTCCAGCCCGACGGCAGCCAGCAGTTCCCTGGCCTTCGCCTCCGCTTCGCCTTTGGCCGTTTTGCCAATCAGCAGCGGCATCGCCACGTTTTCCATCGCGCTGAAGTCAGGCAGCAGATGGTGAAACTGGTAGATAAACCCGAGCTCACGGTTACGCAGCCCCGCCTTCGCGGAGGAGGACATGCCGTTCAGCGAACTGCCGTTAAAAATCACATCGCCCGAGGTGGGGGTATCCAGCCCGCCCAGCAGATGCATCAGCGTGCTTTTGCCGGAGCCGGAGCTGCCGACAATCGCCATCATTTCGCCAGGCGCCACGCTGAAAGAGACGTTGCGCAGGACATCAGTTTCGACGCTGCCTTCCTGATAGCGTTTGCACAGGTTGTCGCACTGCAACAAAATCGGGTTACTCATAACGTAAAGCCTCAGCGGGTTGAACGGCGGCGGCGCGCCAGGAAGGATAAAGCGTGGAAACCAGCGCCACAATCATGGCGGTAATCACAATCGTCACCACCTGCGGCACGGAGATCGCCACCGGGAGCGCGGCGCCGTCCAGGAAAGCACCAATTAACGGCATCAGGGTGTTAAGCTGGCTGGCTAGCAGAACGCCGAGCAGCGCGCCCAGCACGGCGCCAACAATGCCCGCTGTCGCGCCCTGCACCATAAAGATCATCATAATCTGCCTGCGGGTCAGCCCCTGGGTTTGCAGAATGGCGACCTCGCCCTGTTTCTCCATGATCAGAAGTCCCAGCGAAGTCACGATATTGAAGGCGGCGACGGCGACGATCAGGCTGAGCAGCAGCCCCATCATATTTTTCTCCATCCTGACCGCCTGGAAAAGCTCGCCCTTCCGCTCCCGCCAGTCTTTCCATATCAGCCCTTGCGGCAGCGTTTGCTGGCTGAGCTCGTCAACCGCCAGCGGCTTATCCAGCCAGAGTCGCCAGCCGGTAATATTGCCCGCCGGATAACGCATCAGCCGTGAGGCATCCTGCTGATTGGTCAGGATCTGGTAGCCATCAACCTCACTATTGGCGGCAAAGGTGCCAACAACGGTAAACAGACGCTGGCTGGGCAGACGGCCCATCGGGGTGAACTGGCTGGCGGAAGGCACCATCAGACGGATCTGCTCGCCGCGCTGAACGCCGAGCTGGCCTGCAAGCTGTTCGCCAATAATGACGTTATAGCGCCCGGGCTGAAGATCGCTCTGTTTGATGTTAACCAGGAACGGCGTTAGCGGATCGGGCTCATCGGGGTTCACGCCCAGCATAACGCCGACGCCGACGCTGCGGGCGCTTTGCAGCACCACATCACCGGTAGTGAGCGGCGCGATGCGGCTGACGCCCGATAACTTCAGTGATGCCGCCGGCATCTGTTGAGGGTTAATGGACCCTTTTGCGCTGGTAATCAGCGCCTGAGGCATCAGGCTGAGGGTGCTCTGCTCAAGCTCACGCTCAAAGCCGTTCATGACCGACAGCACGGTAACCAGTGCCATCACGCCCAGCGTAATGCCAATAGCGGAGAGCCAGGATACAAACCGCCCGAAGCGGTCGGAAGCTCGTCCACGCATATAGCGCAGACCGATAAATAACGCGACAGGTTGATACATGTATTCCGTCTTCTGGCGATAGCGTTGGCAAAAAGTGATCGAAGATAATAAAGGTTAGGCCGGCGTTATGGAACCTCTAAGCCGCTGACTCGTCAGCTTAGTTTGATTCTTTCCCTGTAAATCCGCATTTCAGCGCAGCAACAGATAAAAATTGCGCGTTAATTGCGCGTTTGCTCCACGCAATCCGGCGTAAACTCTTTGTAAACCCCTCTGAGTAAACGGTCCTACTTTAAGAGGGGTAACGTCACAGTGTAAGTGCAGGAGTGGTAAAGATGTCTAAATTTCCTAAAGGCAGTATTGTCAGACACAAAACGGGTGAGATTAAGGGAATGATCGTCAATGTCTTCGATCAGGGCGCGGCTCCGGCGGGCTATTACGTGAAATGGGATGATGGTAACCATAGCTATCACAGCGAAAATGAGCTGATTTGGGCAAACATTGACCGACCCAGAATGCACTACACCCAACAGTCGTCGAAATAGAGGTATACTCCGGTTAGCTGAACCGGGCTCGCATCTGCGTCCCGCTCTCCCATTTGCGAAGAGACCATCTGACTGATTATGCCTGAAAATACCCGATATACTCTGCCAGCCAAGGCTGGCGATCAGCGGCAGCTGGGTCAACTGACCGGCGCTGCCTGTGCGGTGGAATGCGCGGAGATTATTGAGCGTCATCATGGACCGGTCATGCTGATCGCGCCGGATATGCAAAACGCGCTTCGTCTGTATGATGAAATCAAACAGTTTACCCACGAACCGGTTTTCAGCCTGGCCGACTGGGAAACGCTGCCTTTCGACAGCTTCTCTCCGCATCAGGACATCATCTCTTCGCGCCTTTCCACGCTTTACGGTCTGCCAATGATGGCCCGGGGTGTGCTGATCCTGCCGGTTAATACGCTGATGCAGCGGGTCTGCCCGCATGAATTCCTGCACGGTCATGCGCTGGTCATGCAGAAGGGGCAGCGCCTCTCCCGCGACAAGCTGCGCGATCAGCTTGAGCAGGCTGGCTACCGCCACGTCGATCAGGTTATGGAGCATGGCGAGTACGCCACGCGCGGCGCGCTGCTGGATCTCTATCCGATGGGCAGCGACAGGCCCTATCGCATCGACTTCTTTGATGACGAAATCGACAGCCTGCGGCTGTTTGACGCAGACAGCCAGCGTACGCTGGAAGAAGTGGCGGCCATCAACCTTCTGCCCGCCCATGAGTTCCCCACGGACAAAGCGGCCATTGAGCTGTTCCGTTCGCAGTGGCGCGAGCATTTTGACGTCCGGCGTGAGGCCGAGCACGTTTATCAGCAGGTCAGCAAAGGCACCCTGCCCGCCGGAATCGAGTACTGGCAGCCGCTCTTTTTTGAGCAGTCGCTGCCGCCGCTGTTCAGCTATCTGCCCGATAACACGCTGCTGGTCAATACGGGCAATCTGGAAAGCAGCGCCGATCGTTTCTGGCTGGATGTGACCTCAAGGTATGAAAACCGCCGTGTGGATCCCATGCGCCCACTGCTGCCGCCGGAGTCTCTCTGGCTGCGCACCGATGAACTGTTCAGCGAACTGAAAAAGTGGCCGCGCATCCAGCTTGCCGGCGAGGCGCTGCCTGAAAAAGCCGCCAATACCAACCTGGGCTATCAGGGGCTGCCCGATCTTGCCGTACAGGCACAGGCAAAAGCGCCGCTGGATGCCCTGCGCCGCTTTATCGAGGGCTTTGACGGGCCGGTCATCTTCTCCGTGGAGAGCGAAGGTCGCCGCGAAGCGTTACAGGAGCTGCTGGCGCGCATCAAAGTGGTGCCGAAAACGATAAGCGAGCTGAACGAAGCGGCTGAACCCGGTTATTACCTGATCATCGGCGCCAGTGAGCATGGTTTTATCGACGGGCTCCGCCAGCGCGCGCTGATTTGTGAAAGCGATTTGCTGGGTGAGCGCGTCAGCCGTCGCCGTCAGGACAGCCGCCGTACGATCAACCCTGACGTGCTGATCCGCAACCTGGCCGAACTGCACCCCGGGCAGCCGGTAGTGCACCTTGAACACGGTGTCGGGCGCTATATGGGGCTGACCACGCTCGAAACAGGCGGCATTACCGCCGAATATCTGATACTGACCTATGCGGGCGACGCCAAACTTTATGTGCCGGTCTCTTCGCTGCATCTGATTAGCCGCTATGCGGGCGGCGCGGACGAAAATGCCCCACTGCACAAGCTTGGCAGCGATGCCTGGTCCCGCGCCCGGCAAAAGGCGGCGGAAAAAGTGCGCGATGTGGCGGCCGAGCTGCTGGATATCTACGCGCTGCGCGCCGCCAAGGCGGGCTTTGCCTTTAAGCATGACCGCGAACAGTATCAGCTCTTCTGCGAAAGCTTTCCGTTTGAAACCACCCCCGATCAGGCGCAGGCGATTAATGCTGTCCTCAGCGATATGTGCCAGCCGCTGGCGATGGATCGTCTGGTCTGCGGCGACGTAGGCTTTGGTAAGACCGAAGTGGCGATGCGCGCCGCCTTCCTCGCGGTAGAAAACCATAAGCAGGTTGCGGTGCTGGTCCCCACCACCCTGCTCGCTCAGCAGCACTATGATAACTTCCGAGACCGCTTCGCCAACTGGCCCGTACGCATCGAAATGCTTTCCCGCTTCCGCACCGCCAAAGAGCAGGCGCAAATTCTGACCGAAGCGCAGGAAGGTAAAATTGATATTCTGATCGGCACCCATAAGCTGCTGGCAAACGATCTGAAGTGGCGCGATCTTGGGCTGTTGATTGTTGATGAAGAGCACCGTTTCGGCGTGCGTCACAAGGAGCGAATCAAAGCGATGCGCGCCGACGTTGATATTCTGACCCTAACCGCGACACCGATCCCGCGCACGCTGAATATGGCGATGAGCGGCATGCGCGATCTGTCGATTATCGCCACGCCACCCGCACGCCGCCTGGCGGTTAAAACCTTTGTGCGCCAGTTTGACGATCTGGTGGTACGTGAGGCGATTCTGCGCGAAGTACTGCGCGGCGGCCAGGTTTACTATCTCTACAACGATGTGGAGAATATTGAGAAAGCGGCTAACCGTCTGTCGGAACTGGTGCCTGAGGCGCGCGTGGCGATTGGTCACGGCCAGATGCGCGAGCGCGATCTGGAGCGGGTGATGAATGACTTTCACCATCAGCGTTTCAACGTGCTGGTCTGTACCACGATCATCGAAACCGGGATTGATATCCCGACGGCCAATACCATTATCATCGAGCGGGCTGACCACTTCGGCCTTGCCCAGCTTCATCAGCTGCGTGGCCGCGTGGGTCGTTCGCACCATCAGGCCTACGCCTGGCTGCTGACGCCGCATCCGAAAGCGATGTCCACCGATGCGAAGAAGCGGCTTGAGGCGATCGCTTCGCTGGAGGATCTGGGCGCGGGCTTTGCGCTGGCGACGCACGATCTGGAGATTCGCGGCGCCGGCGAACTGCTTGGCGAAGATCAGAGCGGACAGATGGAAACCATCGGCTTCTCACTCTATATGGAGCTGCTGGAAAACGCCGTGGATGCGCTGAAGGAGGGCCGGGAACCTTCGCTGGAAGATCTCACCAGCAACCAGACCGATATCGAACTGCGCATCCCTGCGCTGCTGCCGGATGATTACATCCCCGACGTTAATACGCGCCTCTCATTCTATAAGCGCATCGCCAGCGCGCAGGAGGAAGGTGAGCTGGAAGATCTGAAAGTGGAGCTGATCGACAGGTTTGGCAAGCTGCCCGATGCGGCACGTAATCTGCTGGATGTGGCGGCGCTACGTCTCGTGGCGAAGCTGATCGGTATCCGGCGCGTGGAAGCGAGCGATAAAGGCGGCTTTATTGAATTCGCCGAGAAGAACAAGGCCGATCCGGGCTGGCTGATTAGCCTGATGCAGAAAGAGCCGCAGCACTGGCGGCTTGATGGCCCGGCTAAGCTGAAGTTTATCCGCGATCTTGGTGAGCGTAAGGTCCGTATGAAGTGGGTCCGGGAGTTTATGGATCAGATCCTGGCGAATGCGGCCTGATATCTTCCCCTGCGCTCGGCCGGTAATAAAGCTGAGTTTTCTTTACCGGCTGGGTGAGGCGGACAGTACTGAATACTATTTTGAATCACTTCTGGCTCAGGGGGCATGCTTAGCTGATAAGCCGCCCTGAGCCATTTGCAGAGCAAATTGTGACCCGCTTTTTGCAGAGCAAATTGTGACCCGCTTTTCGTTCACGATTAGAAAAGAGGAGAACGGTTTTATCAGGCCTGAATTGCCTCCAAATAACGCTAGCTGACGGTAATTACCGCCCACACTCATTGCGCAATATGAATGCGTTTTTTTATGTCCTTCAGAAACAGCGTGATGGTAAACGTCATCATCACCAGCATTGACCAGGCGCCCCACTTTCCAGGATGCACGGTCGCCCATGCTCCAATTTGATTTGGATACTGCCAGACGCCGAGGAACGATCCCAGGTTTTCTGCCAGCCAGATGAAAAATCCAATCAGAACAAAAGCCACCAGCAGCGGCATACGATAAGCGCGAGCATAGGGCGTAAATATCACCGTGGAACGTGCATACATGCCAAGCGCAACGGCGGCAATATAGCCACGGTAGTCACCAATAAAATGGTGTGTAAAAAAATTCACATACAGCGCCAACGCGAGAATTGCCGCCATTATAACCGGCGGATGGTGACGAATTTTCAGATCGAAAAGACGCCAGCACTGAATAATATAGCTGCCAACTGCCGCATACATAAATCCGCTGAACAGCGGCACTCCGCCAATTTTGCTCCACCCAGCTTCCGGGTATTGCCATGACCCAATAGTTGAAGAGGTTTTAAACAATTCCAGTCCGAACCCCAGCACGTGGAACAGCGTAATCGCCTTTAGTTCATCCCAGCTTTCCAGCTTTGTTGCCACCATGATGAACTGGATCGCCAGAGCGATAAATAACAGCAGATCGTAGCGGGTAATCCCTGCCAGTCCGGCGCGGGGAACGCAAAATATTGCGATAAAAAACAGCCCGGCAAACAGACAGGCGCGAAGTTCTTTAATGCCGAACCAGAGAAACTCTATTCCTGAGCGAGCGACGCCAGTGCGCGTCATTGCAGGAGGATGAATCAGAAACCGATCGAGGCGATTGAGCACAGCAACTCCACTAACATCAGGCTAAAACAGGCACAGAAAAAAAGCGATGGCGTAGAACCCTTTTTCGCTCGGCAACAGCGTTGCATTCCAGAGACCAATCGCCAGCAGAAGTATGGCGATAGCAAAGGAGGCAACACAGGCAATGTAATAGATGTGACTTGTTTTGATGCCCTCAATGCGATCCCGTACCGTTTTCTGTAGAGATACCGAAGCAAATAGCCCCAGCAGCATTACGGAAAAGTAATAGCCTCTTTCGTTCAACGCCATATCGGAGCGCCAGAGCCCGATAAGATAGACCACCACGCCGCCGACCAGCGCAAGCCAGGACATGAAATTAAATGCCGGGGAAGTATTTGTTGAATTTACGTTCATAAACAGCCTCAATCCTTGTTAGTTTCAGAGCCGGACAGTAAGTTCACGGTCTCAATTTATTGCTGGTTCCTTTGTACCAACACATTCTCCCCAAAAATGAATCCGGGAATAATACTGGACACGCCTGAGCGTGGCTGACGCTCAAACAGTAAGTTATTAAAAATGGCGCGAGCGCGGACAACTTATTTACGAATTCTGTCTGCTCCTTAGGTTAAAAACACGCAGATGGATGCCGGTTAAAAAAAGGAAAAATTTTATTTTTATGACTCTGTGGTTATTTCAGTGTTTTTCTCAGCCGGAATGAATACCATCAATCCAGGGAAAGATAACCATAAAAAGTAAGAAAGTTTTTTTCATAATATAAATGGCACCTCCTGCACCATTTTCACTAAACCGACAGCAGAGTGGCAATATTACACCTTTCAAAACGTTCGGTTTTATCCACGGCGCCCCAGGCTGGCATCCCTACGCTCAAGGTATTGCTGCTGCTTCATATGACGGATAAGCACCCGCCCTTCCGGCATAAACTCGGTTCCGTAGCGCACCAGACCGATCCCCTTCAGCTCAGCATCTATAGCGTAACGGAGTTCGCCGGGGATGGCCTGCTCCAGCATGGCCACCTTAATACTCTTCAGCCGGGGCTCATATTTTAACAACACCGCTGAGAGCGTACTCATCAACTGATGCGCCGTACCCGGCATCCCCTGCAGGATTCTGGTCATATCCGGCAGGCCATAGTCCTCAAGATGTGCCAGGGTGCCGGCACGGCAGTTGAGAATACGCTGCATATTATCCAGCACTGACAGAATGACCTGGTTTTCTTCGCTGAGCTGATGCAGGTCGAGACCGCCAGCAAAGTTGCCATACAACATTTCATAAAGTGACGGGCGTGGCATTTTAGTTATCCTTAATCGGTTTCAGCGTCAGATGATTATCGCCAGCTTCAATAATTCTGGCCTTATCAGGATCGAGATCGTCACGGCTCAGTACGATCTGCCAGCTATCCTTCACCAGGTCTGGTGATATAAACATACCGGCCACGGCCACATACTGTGCGCCCTCTTCCATCGGCATCTCCACCATTACCGCCCCGCCAGGCGTAAGCCTGACATCTTTTTTTGCCACCAGATCTGCCTTGATAGCCTGGCTGTCACTGGCAAACAGCGACGGGTAATCAGTGCTGTCGAAGGCTTTACGATCCTTTAACTGATAGATGCGAACCACAGTTGAGAGCGCAATATTTCCAGCATTGCTGTTTACTGCTTCGCGGGCCCGGATATCAAGGTGCAGCGTTTTTACCTGCTTATAGAAGATAGATTTCGTCACGGCCAGGGTGCCGTCTGTCACTTTCTGCGTCAGTCCACAGCCGCTAAGCACCAGGGCTATACCTGATGCCAGAACCAGAGCAATCGTTTTACCAGCAGTAATCGCCATCTTCATCGGTCTCCCTTCGGTGAATATTTTCCTGAACACGCTCATAGCGGCCCAGATTGATTATGATTGTTCTTCCTGTCAGGGCTTCAGTGTCCCTTAACGGTTTCATCACCGCCGTGCGCCCCAGCAGGCCACCTGACAGGCCAGGCACAGTGCGCATTTGCGCATCAGGCAGCAGACTTCTGCCAACGCACAACTGCAGGCGGACGTCCAGACGAGCGCCGAGGTAGACATGCAGCAATGCCATCAGGTCAGTATGCAGCCCGCCGCCGGGCAGCCAGCCCTCCACTTCCTGCGGATCTGTCGTGGTCAGGCGCATCAATACCTGACTGTTGACATCGGTTGCATAAGCACCCATCACCGGCCGTCCTTTCAGACTGACCGGCTGGCGGACGCTGATGGCCAGCGGCTTTTTCAGCAGAATACGCCGCCGGTCATGGTGCCAGACCTGCGCGCGGGTCCCCGGCGCCAGTAAACTCACCAGCGACGTCATTCCTTCTGCTGTGCGCCCCGGCAAGAGCATTACGGGCAAAATTGCCAGAAAACGGGAAGCGGGCGTGGCGATATTCTCTGCACAGCCTTTAATACCAAGCCCTGCCAGACCCAGCAGGTACTGTGAAGTCCGGTCCTTTCCTCCCGCCTTAAAAGTGGCCGGGTATGAGTACTTGCGCCAGATGCGGTAATATTGAGCGATCAGGCGATGATTAAAGATATCGAGGAAATCCGCCGTTGCTTCATACCCTTCCCGCCGCTGGGTGATATCGTCGATATAGTGCGTCGGCAGCGGCGACTCCACCCCGTAAAGCCCCATAAAAGTGACCCGGACGGTCGGCGGCAGGTGCGGCTGCTCAGGTGACTCCAGGCCTTTGATTTCCGATGCGGGAAACCCCATTCCCGGATGGGGCCGGAAGCGCACCGGCTCATGACGGACCTGCCAGCTGCTGCCGATAACGGGCTGGTCTGGCTGGCTCTGTTCCAGTAGCTGGCAGAAACGGTAAAAGTGGGTGTGCGGCAGCCGGTCGCCCAGCGCCTCCATCAGCCGGGCAGGCGCGGACAGTGATTCTCTTTCCACCGGATGCATTTTCCTTCTGGCTGTACGATAAGCGTGAGCTGGTTAAACTGATTCATATCGGTATAAAGGGCAAAGAAGCGGTTGAGCAGTTCACCGAAAAGATGAACGTCACCCTCGCCGGTAAAGCCATTGCTGTCGAGGGTCACCTCGATATCCAGGCCGCGCAGCAGGAAACCGTCCTCAAAGCGCTGGATACGGTGGTGCTGTACATGCTGAATCGCCTCCAGACGGCGGTTATTCAGCTCGTCTTCCTGCCAGTTATACAGCGCCAGCGTGCCGCGCAGGACTTCTGCGCTGCTCATCATGTTGAGAAAGCCGGACCCCAGATGGCTCAGAACGCGCCAGTGAAAACGGTCTTCCGCCGGGGGATAAACCGGCAACGTGGGCTTACTGAGATTTTTGACGGAGACGCTGGTTTGCACCACCTGTTCACAGCGGTCAAGCAGCGTACTCTGCAGCGCACGGCGCGGCAGCTGGCCGTTGGTCCCGGTGATACGTAATGAGACCGTTTCACGCGCAAGGCTACGGTCATCTTCCCACTGGTGTCCGCCCAGGATTAGCCAGGTATCGTGAAGCCCGGTGACGCCGCGCTTCACGCGGGTGTGATAGTAACGTGGTGGCGCATGACGACGCATCATGCCACCTTTATGACGAAAACTGCTGAACGGCACGTATGTGGCATCGCCGGTGCGGCCGGACCCGGTGACGGCATCAACGGAATAAATTTCGGTATGCCCGTCCTGTAGCCGTTTGGGCCTGAGCAGATATTCGCTTTCAAGCCCCGTAATCGTGAGCGGGTCTGCCTCCAGCGTAAACAGATTGATAACGGGAACACAATGCAGGCGGATGGCGTCATCCGTTACCGGCAGGTCTGATGGCCATAGCTGGCTCAGTACCACTTCTATATCAAAGTACGTTACGCCTGCCGGAGGCGTGATGCCATCCAGCCCATGAAGATGGACAAACATGAACTTTTCGCGGAAGGTGAAATACTCCAGCAGCAGCTGGTAGCCACTGAAGGCCGTTTCGCCTTTCGGCCACAGACCATCGTCTTCACCAAAGCCTCCCGGCGAGAAGTAACCGTCAAGGCGGATACGGTCACCCTGCCCCGGCAGGCGCATATATATTGCCGCCTGCCGCCGCATCAGCATCAGGTGCAGCTGGCTGCTGACCGGGGCTTCTGCCGCCAGATAGAGACTCAGACGACTCAAATCAGCCTGCGACCAGTCTGCCTGACCGCTACAGGCAAAACGGATACGCAACAGCGAGCGCCCGTCCGGTTCAGTAGTCATAGTGACGCCGGACACGCTGAGCGGATTCAGCATCATGTCCCTGGTGGTGCGATAGCGGCAAACGCTGTTTTTGGGTCCTACAGGCCGTGAGTAAACCTCCAGCCCAGCCGGAACACGTTCCGCCATTTTCATCGACTGCAGCGCAGGCGTGAAAGCGACCAGAGACAGTGACGGGATCGTGCGCAGGTAGTGGGGCCAGAGCATACTGACCAACCCTTCGGTCAGCTCCGGCAGGTCATCATCAATTTTTTCGCGCAGCCGCCCCATTGAGAAAGCGAAGCCTTCAAATAATCGTTCGACATAAGGATCGGGGGTGCCGGCCTTGTCCAGATCGAGCATGGCTGCCCGATCGGGGTGAGTCTGAGCAAACTCTTTTGCAGCTTCACGGAGGTAGCGCATTTCCGCATCAAAATAGCGCAGGGTTAAGTCGTCCATTTCGTATTAATTTCCGTTGATTTTTAACCACTATGTTGTAAGGCAGTACGGACAGCTTTTATGACATCAATAGATTTCCTGCACATCTACTTCACTCGATCCGGACAGGGAGACTGGCATCTGTGAAACATCGACACTGAAAATAGCTGCTGGCAAACGGAAGCTACGCAGTCTGAGCAAAGCCAGCGGCCCTTCGCCCGCTTCTGTTCGCAGGGTATAGCTGAGGTCACGCCCATCCTGTGCTTTCCAGCGCAGACTGTAGCTGCTGCTCACACCCGGATACGCGCTGACAGCGGCTTTACCCAGTAACCGTATCCAGCCCCAGGCGCCAGGCATATCTGCATACTGGCGGGTGCCTGCCTGGGTGCTTATCCAGCTCAGGGTTGCGCCCGGCGCTTCGGTATCCGCAGGCCATGTAAAGCGCTTCCACTGCGGCATCTGGTTAACATAGGTGAGTTTCTGGCTGTCAATAGTCATGTCAGTCTGCACAATCCCACCTGCCGTTCCTGGCCGCAGTTCAAAGTGCAGTCCGGCCTCGCCATTGGTGAACACCACATCAGAGATATGACTCAGCGTATTCATGG
The DNA here is from genome assembly GCA_050410775.1 of Pantoea sp. FN060301. Taxonomy (GTDB): domain Bacteria; phylum Pseudomonadota; class Gammaproteobacteria; order Enterobacterales; family Enterobacteriaceae; genus Erwinia. The sequence continues at coordinate 1,626,619 of CP191229.1, read as the reverse complement.
CTTGCAGGAATGCCGGATTAAAAGTCAGCCCCTGCGCGTTGATGCTGTCCGGCACCCAGTGGCTGCCTTCCCGGTGCAGCACGCCCTTAAGACGTGCCTGCAGGAACTGCGCGATGCGCCCGGAGTCGGCATTGAGGTATTTTGCCAGCAGTGGCAGAGAGACATCACTGCTGGTACTGCTAAAAGGATAGCGTCCGCCAAAGGCTCCGTTCCATTCGCTGACCACTGCCTGCTGCCACTGAACATTCAGGCTCTCCGCTGCGGGTGTCAGCACCTGTTGCCAGGCCTGCTCCATCGGCTGAACAAACACCGTCCGGCCAAAACCGCTCCACTCCTGGCCGAGGCCTGCCGCCACCAGGCTGCCGTAATCACGGGTTTCCGTCAGGTCCACAGCTTTACCCTGGAAAACGGTCTGCGCCAGCGTCTGCGTCATCGCCTGTGGATCAGCCGCATTGGTGACCTGCTGCAGACGCAGGCGGACCTGGGTGACCCGGGTCAGGTAACTCTGTAAACTCTGAGCCTGCCCACCGGGCTGGTTTTTATCCATCAAAGCCAGCACCGGCCCGAAGGTAGCATCCAGCGGTCCCTGAACGCCGGCACTCTGGTCAATGGCATCTTTGTTTTCTCCACCCAGCAGGTTTTTCGCCGACTTCACCAGCGAGTCAGATATCGCTTTACCGCTCTGCCCGGTACGCCCCTGGACGTTCAGGGTATTCATCAGCGCCACCAGCGGAGACTGCCGTATATCGGCCATCAGCGTGAGCTGATCAATGGAGTCTGACAGGGTGGCAGCACGCTCCCAGCGCAGACTGTTAAGAAACGCCAGCCAGGCGCCGCCATAATCAGCAAAGTAACGTTCCGTTAGCCGTTTCTGCAGCGCTTCCGGTGAATCTACCTGCTGTGGTTTCTGTTTACTGTCGGTCAGTACCCAGTCCAGTTCATCGCGGCGCTCTTTCACTACTTTCTCAATAGCGGGCTGCACCGCCTCTTTCCAGGCCTGACGGGTGAACATTCCCGGAACGCTTTCTGTAGTACTGAACAGACGGGAAACATCGGTGTCGCCTGTCATATCTTCCAGACGCATATCGGCATACTGTTTCACCACCTTCGCGAGCATCTTCTGGTACAGACTGGATTCGCTGTTACGCATCCCCATCAGGCGGACCAGCAGAGAACGCGCCTGGCTGACCATGCTTTCGTCCGCAGTCAGCCGCCATTGTGGATGGGCCGCCAGCTGTGCACCGTAAAACGACAGCAGTGACGGGCCCAGAGCCTGCCAGACACCCTCTTTCACGCCGTCACGCTTTGGCCAGTTACGCAGCAACGTTGTGCTGAACCAGGCCGCATTCATATGTTCCGGGCGCGCCAGCATCAGATAAAGCTTCAGCTGGTCATAGGTGATTTTTGCCATCTGCTCACGCAGCGGGCTGTCCGGCGGCAGGGCATTAAAGGCGCTGAGCTGTGTCTGGAGATGGTCCGCGGCCGCATCCCGCAACAGCGGCAAGGCGCTGTCCTGATAACGTGGCCAGAGTGCGGCCAGCAGCGCGTCATTCTGGCTCAGCCCGGCACGCTCGTACCATGGTACGCCATGCTCTGAGCGGTACTGCAAACGGGCCAGCGTTTTCTGCAACTCAGATAACGCATGCAGGCGCGAGGTCAGCGACTGGTTATGCTGCGCGGTCAGCGCGGCCTGTGCATTTGCGCCTTTAATCTGGCTGCGGTTACTGACATACGCGACAGCCATCCAGACCGCCCATGCAACCATCAGCAGCGCTGCGACAGAAACCAGCATTTTACCCAAGGGTAAGCCCGGTTTGCGCGGACGCAGCGCAGCAGGCAGGGAGCGCGCTGAATCAGGCAGCACATCCCAGCGCTTATCCATTCCCCAGTGATGCGGTACAGCGCGCTCAGCACCGGCTGAAAGCTGGCTGAACACCACGCCAGCCAGCGGCAGCGGACGGTATGGATTGAGCATTACCGCCAGTGGATCTGTCACACTCTGCGGCTGACGGATCAGCTGGTCGGCCAGACTAAGCAGAAAGTTATGCTTCACTTCACCACAGGTCTGCTCAAGCCCCTGCGCGATCAGTGCGGGTGTCAGAGCGGTGAGCTGTTCAGTCAGATCCTCAGCACGACACCGGGCAGGCAGCAGACAGCCCGTCGCCTGCACAACGCGCCCTTCCGGTTTACCGCCACGGGGATGCAGGGACCAGACATAGAGCGGAATTTTCCAGCCCAGCATATCCATGCGGTCATTGATGGTCTGGGAAAGGTTATCCATGGTGCTTTCAGACGGGACCGGTGATGGTTGTTCCAGACCTGAAGCAGACAGCTGGTCAAAAACTGACGTCACCCATACCAGTCCATCCACCGGACGATGGCGCATTTTACGCAGCGCGGTCAGCCAGGCGTTATCCGCCGGGATACTGAGGTCACCGCCCCACAGTAACAGTGTGCCGCGATCTTCCTGCCAGAGCTGGCTGGTGAGGCCGGGGGTCAGTTGTTCCACTTCTGCAGGCGTACCGGTTATAAGCAGGATACGAAGCTTATTGCCCCAGTAAGGGCCGTAGGTTTCACGAAGATACTGACGGACCTTTTTAACGTTTTCATCATGCTTATTTTTATTCTGTTCATACTCCGGCAGCCCTGGCTTCTGCCCGGTCAGCATTTTAAATTTCTTAATGAAACTTAAAGAAACCAGCCAGTTCCATAAACGCACAAACAACTCATCAAACAGCAGAATCCCCAGACAAATAACGACTAAGATAAGCGACGCAATCAGTTTTTTCTCTTGCCCATCAAGCCGCACAAGCGGGTTATTTAACCAAATTAATCCGGCACCCACGAGAATAATAATTGCAACAATGATCCAAGTGCTTATCCGTTTTTTCTTTACCATGCTGCTTTCCTTCAACATTTTGTCTGACGCACAATTGCCTGATGCGTCGTTTTATCAGTCATCATCACCCACTGTGGTTGGCCAGACGTAATGGTGTACTCACAGGCACAGAGCAAAGCAATATTTCCGGTTGCAGCACCGGGATCACCAAACAAATCATCCAGGATATAGCTCTCACTTTGCCCCGGTGAATAACCGATCCTTTCAGCCTGCTGGATGACGTTCGTCAGAGCATCTTTATCAACCTGTACTCGCCAGAGAGTGTGCGCTTCATCCGCTGATAATTTCCCCCAACGCAGCATATCTTCCAGAGTAGAGATATCCTTTGTGGCTGTAACAGGACGGTGAATGACTGCCTCAGGTACAACATCATGTTGAGCAAGCCATTCAGGTGAAGCCAGCAGCATTGCCGATACCGATTCAGACTGGTAGTCGCGGGGTTCCATAAACAGATTAATTTCGACAGAAAGCATGATCATAGCCTCACGCCGATCGAGCCAGGTATCTATCCACATCATGCCATCCCCCCCGGCCTCCGCGACCAGTTCATTAACGGCATAGGATGCAGGAAATATGTCCTGCCAGATCCGGGTGATTTGTGCATTATCCAGAGCACCATCATGCCGAAGTCGAACAGAGAGTCTTTCAGCAGGGAGCGCAGATAAATCAGGCTCCAGCATATGGATAATGTTAGTCATATAACTGGCTAACCTTATGCTGTAGCTTTCTTCCGAGAAATGATCGACGGAAGGCTCAAGCCGGGCCGTGGTCAGTGTTCGCTGGAGGCGAGAAAAATAGGTTGACTGTAACGGGCTACCGTAACTTAACAGTGCGGAAGTCAGTTTATTACAGGCAATAGGGGTTATATAGGCTTTCCCCAGCAACCCAGCGGAACGCTGTCCTCTAATCACCTGTAATTCATACTGTTCCTGATGAAGGCGATTCCAGTGGTTCACTCGATCACGGTCATTTTCATAAGCACGTAGCCGAAAAGCATAACAGATAAACCCACATGAAGGCGGTATAGCAAGAATGCAAAACCAGAACCATGCGGAGTGCGTGGACATCGTCTCGGGCCATAAATAAAGCGCCAGCATTACACCCAGCACGGTGATCAATATAATAATGATGAGCCATCGTAAGGCTACCGGTGGCTCCGGCACCATAAGCTTTTCGGGTATTTTCTTTAATTCAATGGGCATGATTAACGTTTTCCAGCATTAGGCAGCGAGGTAATCAACAGGCAACCACATCCACAACGATGTCCATGAAGGGCAACAGGCTTACCATTAATTTTTGAGCCTTCATCACCTTCCGCGATAGTTGTTTCTCCATGGGCAGGACAAGATACTTTATCACCAAGACAGGATACCTCTTTTCCCTGAAACTTAACGCCAGCACTCCCTTGTAAGACTTTTCCACCACTTGATGTGGTATCACCAATTCGAATAACTCCAGGCATAATCCATCCTCGTCTGGAACATTTATTTTATTACCAAAACGAATGCATTTTTATCATTAACCATAATGGTCGGAATTGGAAAGTGAGTCACCACCTCCTGATGAGATAGTGGCTCACTTTAAAATCAAATCTGATTGCCGCCAGTTACGCTTTGCGCTTGTGTTGCATGCTGTTTTCTATAGGAAAGATAAAAAAATAGCAGGCATAGCCCTCCAATAACCGTCCCGACATACCATGCAGGCAACAAGCAAATATCAAATGCCATTTGTATTTTTATGTTGTTTTTGATAACACCATAAATGCCTATTACAGATAATATAATGACAATAAAAGGAACAAGTGTTATTAGCGCGGCAAATACCTCAACCCCGGGAAAAAGTGACACCATCAAACCACTAAGTAAAAACCCCAGCAAACCAATAAAAACACCGATCACACAACAAAAACCATTAATAATACGAGCAACTGAATTCATAACAAATCCTTTTATTATCTATAAAAATAAAAAATATTGAAATTAACGATAGGGCATCCAAAAAACCGATATCAAAAAAATAATATACACTCCTGTCATAATATACCCCCCCGCTATTTCACTGGCTGCGGGGTGTTAACCACGCAACGGGCCGTGACCCCTGCCGGATAACCCGGCTCCGGCACCTCATAGCTGCGGCTGAAGGTCATCCCGGAGGGCCGGCCAGGGGCAGGGTGATCAGCTCCACGAAGCACCTTCCAGTACTGCCCTGCTTCATCATCTTTTATCACGCCCTTTTCCGGCCCCTGCGGGTCCCGGCGGGGGGATTTCTGATACCACTCCGGGTCATACCAGTCCAGCACCCACTCCCTGCCGTTATCCGCCATACCGTACAGCCCCGCCGGCGAGGGGGGATACTGATCTACCGGGAAATGGATAAGCAGAAAAAGAATCCCCAACTGCCCGGCGGCTACATCGCGGTCTTCATCGGTGGCAAAGTTTTCGCCCCGCTCCGTTTTTCTGTTATAGCGCAGCGTGCCGTCATCCGTGGCAATCAAGATATATTTCCCCTTATCCCGGGCGGCATACTCCCACTGCGCCTCCGTTGGCAGGGAGAAGTTAAGCCCGGTCTGCTTTTTCAGCCAGCGGCAGTAATTATCCGCCTCACCCCAGCTGATAATCGCCGGACTGTTTTTTAATGCGGTCATATCCGCCAGCATTTTATCCCGCACTTCTTCATCATAACGCTGAGGCGGGCGTCCGGACATTCTGAGGTAAAAATCATAATCCTCATGGGTGATTTTAAACTTAGAGATTGAGAAGGCCGAAAGCGCCACCTGATGGAGCGGTTTATCATCTTTTTCCGCCGAGCAGTTCAGCCCACCGTGATTCATCTCCCGGCAGAAATCCCCCATCAGGAAGCTGCCCGCCGGCATATAGACCATTTCTGACTTCTCCCGCTGGATAAATTCGGCCAGCTCTTTTTTCTGCTCTGCGGAAAGTGCCGGTGACGGCGCCTCCTGACGGTCACAGCCGCTGATCATCATTAGCAGCGCGAAGGGAATAAGGCGTTTCATTTATTGGCTCCCTGCCGGTTACGGAATCAGGCTCAGCGCGCCGCGCCGTTTAACGGCTCAGGCTCGTTCACCACGCAGCGGGCCGTGACCCCTGCCGGATAACCCGGCTCCGGCACCTCATAGCTGCGGCTGAAGGTCATCCCGGAGGGCCGGCCAGGGGCGGGGTGATCAGCTCCACGAAGCACCTTCCAGTACTGCCCTGCTTCATCATCTTTTATCACGCCCTTTTCCGGCCCCTGCGGGTCCCGGCGGGGGGATTTCTGATACCACTCCGGGTCATACCAGTCCAGCACCCACTCCCTGCCGTTATCCGCCATACCGTACAGCCCCGCCGGCGAGGGGGGATACTGATCTACCGGGAAATGGATAAGCAGAAAAAGAATCCCCAACTGCCCGGCGGCTACATCGCGGTCTTCATCAGTGGCAAAGTTTTCGCCCCGTCCCGTTTTTCTGTTATAGCGCAGCGTGCCGTCATCCGTGGCTATCACGATATATTTCCCCTTATCACGGGCGGCATACTCCCACTGCGCCTCAGTTGGCAGGGAGACGTTCAGGCCGGTCTGCTTTTTCAGCCAGCGGCAGTAATTATCCGCCTCGCCCCAGCTGATAATCGCCGGGCTGTTTTTTAATGCGGTCATTTTCGCCAGCGTTTTATTTCGCCGTTCCTCTTCAAATTTTTGCGGCGGCAGACCACTCATTTTCAGATAAAAATCATAATCCTCATGGGTGATTTTAAACTTAGAGATTGAGAAGGCCGAAAGCGCCACCTGATGGAGCGGTTTATCATCTTTTTTTGCCGAGCAGTTCAGTCCGCCGTGGTTCATCTCCCGACAGAAATCCCCCATCAGGAAGCTGCCCGCCGGCATATAGACCATGTCTGACTTCTCCCGCTGGATAAATTCGGCCAGCTCTTTTTTCTGCTCTGCGGAAAGTGCCGCTGACGGCGCCTCCTGACGGTCACAGCCGCTGATCATCAGCAGCAGCGCGAAGGGAATAAGTTGTTTCATTTATTCATCGGTTCCAGTCGGTGTTTGATGGTCGGGTCCTGCGGTACGATATAGCACAGCGAGGTATACCAGGGGTTATCGTCACAAAACAGGGCATACTGTTTGCTGCAGTTGGGGGCAAAGGGGTAACCAAAGGCGGGTTTCTCCTTCAGGCGCTGGTAGGTTTCCCGGAAGTCCCGCAGCTTCAGCTGTGTGATTAGCTCGTCCAGCTTTTTATCCTGGTTAAGGCCAATCTGCAGAAAGGTACGAATAACCTGCTCCTGATGCTCCACCTGCAGTGCCTCTGGCATGGCCAGAGTTATTTTCTCGCCGCTGGCGGTCATTCTGACCAGTACCTCAACCCATTCCCGGCGGGTCTGAATGCTGCTGAGAATGGTCAGTACCGCTTTTTTACGTTCGTGGCCGGTATCCGGCAGCGGGAACGGGCCGTTTTCAGTATTATCGATAACGGAGGCCAGCCGGTGGTTGTTGAGATCAATACGGTCATAGCTGCCATCCTGAACCAGCAGGTAAAGGGCAATGCCTTTGCCTTCCGGGGTAAAGGCGTATACGTTTGAGGGGGAACGGTTAATGGATTCGGCAAACTGATTGCGCTTATTTGATGCCTCAACCGCACCACTTATATCTGCCCCGATTTCTTTTATAAAGTTATCAAAATCTTCGAATACTGTGTTGATATTAACCCTCAGCCTCTTAAAGTAATCTTCATAAACAGACTTTCCGCCCATCAGCAAAATATAGGTCAGCGCCATGAAGGTATCTTTGGCGAAGACTTTAAAATGGTGATAATCCATACCATAGAGCTGATAGACCGCCCAGACGGCAAACTCTGTAAACTGCTTAGGGCTGACATCGCCCTGCGCCGAGCCTTTAGCGCCAGGCCCCAGACAGATGCCGGCAGAAATATGAAATTTAAACCTGCCGTCTTCAAACCAAAACTCAAAATCCCCGGACAAGCCCACGCCCACCTGAACCTCCGCGCCAATGGTAAAAGCGGCAAAATCGGTAAATTCACCTTTTTCTGCCGTTTTACCGGTTAACTCATCGCGGGATTCCAGCACCTTATCCAGCACCTTATCGCCGGACAGCACCGCGTCAAGTCCAAAGGTTCTTAACATGTCGGGTAGGTGTTCAACCAGAGAATCAAAGGGCTTTAACCACTGCAGCGCACCGCCAAAGGTTCCGCCCGCTTTTACGCCAGCGAACAACTCGCCGCTGACTTCACCCGCTACCGGAGATTCCTTATCCGTTTCCACCAGGACGCCCCGCTGCCGCTCTTCAAGGCGGGAAAAAGGCGCACGTACACCCATCAATTTCTGCTTACCATCGCTGACCACAAACTGCAAATTGCCTTCAATATTTGCCGAGGCACCGGCAAAACCGGTTAGCGCCGTCTCTATCTTAGAGCGTAATACACCAAGATTAGCCTGTTTATTTTCGTCATTGATAATAAACTTTAGTTGCCAGCCACTGCGATCGGGCTGATAAAAGGTCGTACTGGCATGTGCTGCTGCCAGTATTAACTCGGCATGGGCCTCACCTTTGATGTGCCCCTGCCCTTTTTTGGGATTCCACTCAGCCAGCGCTCCTGCATTAGAAGAAAAACGTAAAAACTGAGCCCCCGCGGAAACGTCAATAACCTGACCTTCCATATTATAATCATCTCTGTTGTTCCAGGCATCAGCCCAGTCGGTCAGACTTTTGTCGTACTCTCCTGCGATGCTAAATGACTTCTTCCCATCAGCCATTTCAGTAAGAGACTGCTTTATTTTATTATATCTATCAATAAGTTCATCCTTGTTAATGGCAATAATTTTGCCATCTTTATCGCGCTGATAAAAATCTTCCGAACCAAAGTTTTTCAGGTTAAAAACCGTTAGTTTTTCTTTAAAAGACTCATAGTCCGATTTCTTTAAATAGCAATAAAAGCGACCATAGACGCCTTTTTTTAGCGGTTCCAGTGGAATAAGCTCCACAATATATGCATACCCTTTTTCATTATCAAAACCGCCTACTTCTTGCTGAATAACTTTAGTGGCCTTTTCAACTTCCTGCTCCGCTGAAGCTACAGCATTAAAATATAAAGGTAATTGTTCCTGATTAGCAATATCGTTTTTCTTATTACAATATTCCTGCATAGCAGCCGAGTATTTTTTTCTGGCGTCATCGAGCAGCGCCATTAAGCGGCTTAGTTGCTGAGTTAAATCATCGAATATTCCGGAGTCTGATTCAGACAGAAAAATAAGATCCCCCGTCTCAGGGCGAAAATAACACTGGCAGGAGGTATGATGAACAGCAATGACATTTTTCTCACTCTTACTCAATGTATTATCAGCTACTGGCGACTGTTGCTCACTCATTTGATTAAATCCTTTTACTCATAAAAAAAATTAATTTTACTCGGATCCAGTCCATAATGTGACTGCGTATAACCATTTTCATCAGTCACACCACGAATAACCTTCCCATCCGCCGTTTCAATACGATAGGGAATATACGCCTTAGGCTCCCCGGTGCTTTTATCTACTACCTTGAACCCGGCATTCATCGTATTTTGGTAGACAGGATCGCTAACCGAAACAGGTACCAGTGCTTTTTCCAGGGATGCACTTCCACCCCACTGAATATTGGTACTTTTCAAATGAATTTTCCCGGGCGCACCAATCTCCACCGCGCCATCCTTGATTTTTATATAAGCGCCGCCCGTGCTGGTGAGAGTGATCCCTTTCGCCGCATTGATAATAATTTCATCACCGACGCTATTAATATTCATGGTTTTTTGGGATTGTAATCTCATTGCATCCGTTTGTGCCTGAATGTCTACCCGCCCACGGGCGGCAAAAATACTTACCCCCATCTTTTGAGCAAACAGACTGATCGCTTCGCCAGCCGCAACTGTCAGCCTTCGGAATATAGTCATATCCACATTTTCGCCCGCTGTTGCAGTCAGGGTATGGCCGGCAGAAAGCTGAATATTTTTTGGCGTTGTGGCAGCAATACCTGCCGGTGCTGATAATAGCAATCCTGCCTCTTTTAGCTGGTTCAGCGTCTGGGCAAGCTGCTGCTGCGAATCAATATCCGCATCCAGCGCGCCGGAAGTTCCGGCACTTTGTGCAAGCGCAGTAACCAGCTGTAATGCGTTCTGTAACTGGGCGACTGCCGCATTCATATCCAGCATTTCACCCTGGGCTTTTGGTTGATTATCCGCACTAATCAGTACACCAGCACCACCACGTATTGAGATATGCCGGTCGGTTCTTAATTCCGCCCCCTCTCCCCGCAATGCCCTGGAAACATTGACATTATGCCCCAGATTAAGCTGCGTCTTACCGCCATACTCCGTACTGAGCTTAATATGCTCCTCACCGCGTTTATCCTCCATGCGCAGTTTGTTCAGGCCAGCTGTGCGGATAACATTGCGCGTGCTGTTAGCTTCAGTAACGTGGTCAACGTGGCGTGAGTCATGCAGGGCGTGGGCGATGTAGGGCCGGTCCGGATCGCCTTCGTGGAACGCAATGGCGACTTCAGTACCCTGTATCAGAGGGAAGTGGAAGCCGTATTTGTCACCACCGTAAGGTTTGGCAAAGCGCACCGGCATACTTTCCTGCCCCTGGCCCTTTTCATCCCGGTCAGCATCGAATTTTACCCGGTACATCCCCGACGCATCCTGCCAGGCGTAGATGTCGTTCTCTTTGGCGCTGGTCACGCGTGCCGTCAGGGTGCCGCTGATCGCCGGCCGCTTTTTCGCGGCAGGACGCCAGCAGCGGTTCTCGTAGTATGGCATCCCCTCCCACATCACTATCAGGGCATCTTTACGGCTGGCTATATAGCCCGTACGGGTAATGATTATGCCGTTGTCCGTTTCTGATGGCAGTGTCCGTGGTACCACACGTTCACTGATAGTTAACACCTGTGCCGGAGAAAGCAGGGCATCATTACTGCATCCGCTGACCGTCGTTTGTCCGGACAGAAAACGCTCATGCTCAAGGCGGGCCCAAAAGTTGCCGGTTTCCGCTGAAGGTGTGATTTTGTCGCCACGTTCAAGATGACGCGGCAGGTAGTGATAAACCTCACCGTAGGTCACGCCGTCACCTTCGCCACGGGTCATGTCCGCCGGTACAGAGGTCAGGATATTCTGAGCTTCACGGTGATTATAATCACTGGCGGTGACAGAGCGCTCAACCACGTTTTGTCGGACGTTAACCCCCCATACCGAGTCCGCTTCATTATCACTCATTTCCGATGGGCTGCTGAGCGGCAGAGACTTACCGAACGTCCATGCACTCTGCTTGTCTGCGAAATGCACCACTTCGGTCCGGGTGTCGGGCTGCAGGGTGAAGAAGTAGAAAATCCCCACTTCGGCCAGCAGGCGCTCTATGAAAGCGAGGTCATTTTCCTTGTACTGGTTTATCTGCTCACGCTTCGGATAGTCGGTTTTGAGGGTGAACTCATACTCCCAGCCTTTCAGTCCATGTTCCTGTAATACTTCGGTGACAACTTCCGGTACCGACTTATTGACAAAAAAGCGGTGGGTACGGAATTGCTTGCGCAGCAGAGAAAGGAACGGCTCAATAATAATCTGGTACGTCGCCTGGTCACGTGAACCACTGATACGCTTAAAATGCGTCACCACGCCATGGACCACTTTCTGCCCGGTCAGCCCTGTCAGTGGCCCTGTTCCCATGGTCAACGTGGCAGGCCTGGTCAACAGTTGCGCTGAACTGATATTCTGATCGCTGCTGGTAAATATGATGGTATAGGTATAAAGCTCGCTCATGAACTCATTACCGTTAAACTCTTCCACATCCAGTGATGCTGTACAGGACGGTATATCCAGACGGTAACGGTTCAATCCGCCTTCAGTTAGCGCAGACAGGGTGTTTTTAAGCGTATCTGTCAGACTCATGATATCGACTCCATGGGATAACCTGCTTTCCATGACTCTCTTGCCGAAGGGCAAGTAACAGGTTTAAGTACTCAGCGAGTACGAAAAATTTTTTACAATTCCAGCCCCGACAGCGCAACGAGGGCTTTAATCAGTTATACGGTCATTTCAAAATTGCTCATGCTGTAATTACCGTGACCGCTAATGGGTATTACGTGCTTAACAGACTTGAATATAAAGCCATCTAAAAAAACAAAACGATAGCAATAACGAGCATAATAAAGAAAATTACTTTTTTCCCGATGCTGCTATTCATCAATCCTTAATCATTTCATCATACTGCCTTAGGATCTCCATATCGTTGGGTCGTATGCTATGAACCACGCCTTTACTCACCTCAAGCGCTGAAACAATACGTCGAGGACGGTCTGCATGCCTTAAAGAGGCAAAGCTGGCTTGAATGAAATACTGGCCATCTTTATTGAACTTATAAAACGATGGTGGAATGCAAAGCAATTCATTACTTATCCGTAACTGTGGGCTGAATATTATTTTTTCATCTTTAGATTTTGTTCCCCGGGGATTAATAGATATGTACTTTAATACATAGTCATCGCCACCATTGACAGAGAAGCAAACACTCCCATCATTAACAATGATATACCCCTCTTCATCTGGTTTCAGTCTGTCGCCAGGCCCCGGACATCCTGTTAAGGTTTGCAAACATATAACAGCAAGCAGGCTTGCACGCAGAACACGGGAAATTATCGGAATTACCATGGAAATCCTCTTAACGCGTTTTTATACCCTTGTTTAATGGCAGACTCAGAAATATCACCATCCAAAGTTATAATATGGTCAACCCTCAGTTTTAACCAGCCATAATATCCTTCACTTTGCAAAGCAAAATTATCTGCAATGATTTGTGCTTGCTGTTCCATTGGATATTCGCTTAACAGTCGTCCATCGAGCGCATACCGATAGCTCACCAACCAGCTTACCAATCCTCTGGCAATGACGTTCATTCCCCGTTCTCTCTGCCAAACATGACTCATTTCGTGAATAAATAAATGCCGTAAAAATGGCAAGCTTTTTGAGAAGTCATCGCGATACCAATACCGGAAATATATTTCACCATTAGGCGTCATTGCTGTATGTTCACCCTGCAGCCCAAATGGCAGATAGCTCCCACGATGGATTTTTACCTTCTCGTAATTGATCCTGTTAACAAATACCGTTCTGGCTAAGGCGATTTCCCCGGTGGTCAATTTTCTGACGGAATCATCGTCCTGTTTTTTGCCGTTCTTCTTTTTCTTCATGCTACCTTCATGAATGGTCATTCTCTGCCTCCGGATTAGCTCTTAGCCGCGCCTGAAAATTCATGTCCAATCCCTGCTTCATCATTCCAGCCGAGCGTCAGTGAGTGTGGTTTCTGCTTTGCAGCCATATGGGTCAGCAGTTGCTGCCTCAGCACCGGCAGAATCTGCTGATTCAGCAGGCTACCGACGTTACGCGCGCCGGTGTCCGGCAGCAAACAGGCGGCATTCAGCACGTCATACAGGCTCTCTTCGAGATGCGTGGTCAGGCCGTAGGGCGTTTAAGACACTGGCTATGCTCTTCACCATTGAGCGAAGCAATCAGCCAGGCTTCACCGATAACTGCGGACGATGGCGTACCGAGCGTGGCTGCTTATCCAGCCAGGCCAGCAAATCCTGCCACAGGGCATCCTTATCCCATTCGTAGCGCCGCGCCAGCACCGTCAGGCTCCCCTCACCCTGTTCCAGCAATTTCAGCAATTTCAGCAGCCAGTGTTCCGGCAAAATTTTCGCGTGGGTACGGGTTTGGCACAGTGAAGCGGCATCTTCCAGCGCACGGGCACAGTAAGGGTTCAGACGTCGCAGCAGGATGGCTGGATTTTCCATGAGATTCTCTCTTTATCGATTCCTGGACACGCTACCGCCCCTCGCTGTTCCCGTTAAGGGGACCAGAGCGCATACGGTCGGGCTGGCAGTTTGTGGGTTTCTTTGCTGAAAGCCCGTACCGGCAGACGTTCAGCAAAAACGGCGGACAGAAAAAGCTGTCCGCGCAGGGCTATTGCCCTAAATAATTCGCGCTGCAGGAAGGCGGCAAGTTCGTGACAAATTCGTCAGGAACGAATTTGAACAGCCAAAGGCTGCCTTCGGTGAGGGACATGGATGTCCCTCATTAATCCCCGGGAGCACAGGAACTATGTGATCGGGGTGAGCGAACGCAGCTAACGCACCTGCGGCGCGAATTATGACGGGCAATTACGCGGTGGCGCGTTCGTTCCAGGAATCGGAATGAATGATGTTGCCGTCTTTGTAGGTCCAGGTGATTTTTTCGTAGCGAAGCTCAACCTGCTCCAGATGGTTATGCTTCTCGAAAGCCGGATCCTTGACGTCATGCATCACCGGATTCACCTTCACCACCTTCACGTTTTCCAGCTTCGTGTTGAAGTACTCCACTTCCTGACCGGCGTCGTTAATGCGGTACCATTTGAACTCGGCCGATTTCAGCGTCTGGCCACTGGTCACCGCCTTGTAGAGGTAGGGACTGGAGGAGTCGATCTCCTTGGTGAAGAGGAAAGGCGTGTGGATCCGGGTGCCGGTCAGCTTGCCGGTGTTGTTGTCGGTCGGGATGTACAGCTTGTGTTCCTGAGCCACCACTTCGATGCTGCCTTCACGATCCTGCACGTCCACGGCCCCTTTAATGTCCGCGCCGCCGTCGTCCTTCAGCCAAAGATAAACGGGTATTGCCATGATTTTTCTCCATTTAATTGTCAGTAACGTCATCATCCTTAGATGACGCTGATGCGGTGTCCGGTATCTGACAGGCGTTGACCTGGGGTACCAGACTGATTTCAACACGGCGGTTAAGCGCACGGCCTTCCGGCGTGTCGTTAGTTGCCACAGGGCGGCCTGCGCCATAACCCTGTACGGCAAAACAGCTTTCCGGCACGTCTCCGGTATCACGCATCCAGTCGCGTACCGCTGCGGCACGCTTCAGGGAGAGCTCCTGGTTCAGCTGCGGGTTACCGGTGTTATCCGTATGCCCGGCGACCACAATCAGCCAGCCAGGTTTAGCTTTAATATCGACCAGAGAGTTAATAAGCATTTTGGTGGAGCCGGTTTTCAGTACGTATTTGCCCGAATCAAACAGCGACATGCTGTTGAGGCGAACCGTCTTCGGTCCCTGAACTATCTTTTTAATGACCGGCGGCGGCGGAGGTGGCGGAGCCCAGTCACTGACCGCCGCTTCCACAGGTGCCACCAGCCGCAGCCCCTGATACAGGCCAAGGCGATAACGCAGAGGCTCGCCACGCCGCTGCCAGTCATCCAGCAGTGCCCCGTCGGCGCGCAGACGCTGCTGAGCCTGTAATTTCGGTGCAGGTGGCTTACCAGTGAGGTGGTGATAAAGTGCAAGATGATCGCCCACGCTGCGGATAAGCCGCTGGTTATTCACAAAAGACGCCAGCATCGCCAGCATAAGAAAAATACCCCCGAGCAGGCCGGCCTGACGCCAGAACACCATTTGCCCGCTAATCCCCCTGCGTCGCGGCAAAGCGGGCAGCAGCAGGTCTGGCAGAGGAAGCGCGTCTGTCTGCTCACTCCTTTCTGGCGACAGGGTCGTTATGCCGGCAATATACTGTTGCCAGAGGCTGCCGGACTGCCCGCTGACCGGCACCATGCAGAAGCCCTGTGCACAGAGTCTGAGCGCAGGCAATTCCCCCTGGTTTTCCGTCAGCACGCTCTCCACGCTTGTTCTCTGCCAGTCCAGCAGGCTGTTGAGCCACAGCACCTGACTCAGGCGACCGAACCGCCCGGATGCCTCGTTTTCGTTTATCCACTCAGCAAGTTGCAGATTTCCCTGTCCCGGCTGATGAACCTGCAAACCGGTACGGTGCTCACTGGTGATAAACCAGGCAGGCGCTTCCTCAATACAGGCTCCCGGCGGTGAAACCCAGGTCACGCTCCATACCGGCGGTAAACCGCTCAGCCATAAACGACACTGCACGACAGCGCGCTGCCAGCCCCGCAGATTCTGGGTGAAGTCATCCTGACTCTGATGCTGTTCAGGCAGCGTCGCCAGCATTACGGAAACCTGTGACGTTAGCGCCGGCCGCATGATACTCAGGTGCTGCGCCAGCAATGGGAGCTGTTCTGCATCCTTGACCAGCAGGTACCACCCCTGGCGGGTTTCACGGTATCGGGTTCCGGATCCGAACAGAGCCGTACTGTCCCCACAGGCGAAGATAACCGCCCCCTGAAAATCTTCCGGCGGCAGGTTTTCATCCACAAGATCCCTGACTGCCTCTGCACGCGCCTGAGAAGCACGCCACTGTCGCCAGAGCACCACGCCGGAGACCAGTACAACCAGCAAACTCAGTGCCACGCGGCTGCCAGCAGAGAGTGGCCAGAACCCGAGGATGAGCCACAACGCCAGAACAGCCGCGAGAGCCGTTAACAGACTCCGGTAAATATCGCGCATCACTTACCCCGGACTGACCGTCTGACTCACCAGTTCAGTGAGGGATGAAGAGAGAAAGAACCAGAGCGCAGCCAGTACCACCGCGCCTGCTGCCCATGACAACCAGTAAAGACGCCGGCCGCTGCGCAGACGGGAAGCCCTGACGACAATCGGTGCATCCTGCGCAAGGGTAAAGGCAGGCACCCGCTCACCTAATGCGCGAATCACATCCTCACGACGCTCATCATCCTGCGCCCGGTACTGGCCGACAAAGCCCAGTTGCAGGGTGCGATACAGACAGGTCAGCACTGCCATATCCGGCGCTGTTTCTTTCAGGATCGTGCGGATGCGCTCCCACAGCTCCTCGCCGGCGTTCAGGGTGCCAAAGAAATGAGCCTGTAATGGATCCCTGCGCCAGGTCAGATAACCATCATCGGCCGTGCCCCGGTTGAGCACGCTTTCGTCCAGCAGGGCACACAGCGCATAGATCATGTGATCCCGCTGGGTTTCGCTGTAACCGGCATCGGACAGCGCGAGACGGGCTTCCTCCACCAGGCGACGAGCCTGGCGATAGAGGCTCTCCCCCTCCCGGACTTCCTGCCCGCCACGCAGCTGGCTCGCCATCAGCCAGCCGGGGTAAAAAATGCGTTCTATCTGACTGAGATCGGATCTGTTCATGTACGCAGTACCGCATAAAGTTCCAGTTTCACATCCCCCAGGGATTTCGGGGTGTAGAAGGTACAGCTACCGGTTTCCAGCATTGCCCGGGCGGCATCGGTACTCAAATCGAGCGCAAAGTACTGATTTTCAAGGCGCAATGGGATAGCCGCCGGGACATGGCTAAGCGGTTTGATCACCATGCCACTCAGAGCGACGTTCACCACCTCGGAGACATCATCAAAGCTGCCAGCCTTACAGAGCTGTGGGAACTTCACCTGCAGTTCATGGTTCGGCATGGAGGAACGAACGGAAAGATAGAAATCAGCCCCTTCACGCAGACGGGCATCGTGCAGTGAGCCTTTCCAGATCTGCTCAAGGTGATCGAGATGAATACTGACCACGCGGGATGGCAGGCTGGCCTCCAGCAGCTTATCAAGCAGCGCCAGCAACGGCGGAAACACCTGCTCCGGCATCTCATGCCGGTAAAGCGGAATATCACCGGCGTCATGCTCCAGTGAAAACGTCAGCAGGCTGCCGGCCAGACGAGCCAGTTCCCGGTACAGCAGTTCCGGATGGCGGGTGGGGTTTTGTAACAGTTCTGCCAGTACCGGCTCAGCGCTGTTCAGGGCATTCAGCAGCCAGAACAGGGAGACATCCGCAACTGCAAAATCGGCCATCCGTTCATTGCTTTCACGCCGCATAGCCATCAGACGCTGGCGGCGCGCCTGCAAGCGCTTCAGGACGTCGTGCAGTTCTGTCACCAGCCAGGGGCATGCGGCCAGGGCAAGCAAGGGTGGAACGAAGGTCATGTCACGGATCCATTGCCCCTGCGCATTACGAACAAGGCGCGTCACCGGACAGGTCAGCCAGGCGGCATTTTCCTGTGAAGAGAGGCGTAACGTCATCGCATGGCGAAGAATGGCCAGCTCGCCGCGTTCGCTGCCGGCCAGCTCCTGCACCGGGACCCGCTCCGCTTTCCAGCGGCGGGGACGCTCACTGTCGCGCCCGTCATCGAGATTGCCGCCGTTGGCGCTCAGTAACGGCAGCGCCAGAACTACCTCCACAGCGTCCTGACCGTTTACCGCCGACAGGTCACAGACTGGCGGCAGATTGTCCGACAGGTCGGTGTCTACCAGCGTGCCATCTGCGAACCGCACTACCAGACGGGTCGCATTGAGACGGGACAATGCCAGTCCGGCATCGTCAAACTCAGCAGCGACCACTCCCCACGGATGGGCCAGCCCCATCCGTGCGACAGAGTCGGTCACATGCGCATCCCACAGCGCCTGCTGCTGAAACTGTTGCGGAGCCAGAAAGGCTCCGTCTTCCCATAACGGGCGATAAATCTTCATCCCTGATTACTCCTGCCTTATGCTTTCGCCTTCGGCATTTTTGACACCAGCGACAGGCTGACGTCCATCCCCTCAACCTGGAAGTGCGGCACGGCGAACAGCTGTACGCGGAAGAAGCCCGGATTATCCTCAATATCCTCCACGGTGACTTTCGCATCGCGCAGCGGATGGGAGGCCTGAAGTTCATCGCCCGGATCGGTCATCTCGGTGACCAGACCGCGCACCCAGGTGTTCAGCTCCAGCTCCAGCAGACGGCGGTCTTTGGTGCTGCCGATGTTTTCACGCTGGATAAGCTTCAGGTAGTGCGCAATGCGCGACAGCAGGAAAATATAGGGCAGTCGGGCGTTGATGCGGCTGTTGGCCGTCGCGTCCGCCGTGTCGTACAGCGCCGGTTTCTGGGCGGAGTTCGCCGAGAAGAAACAGGCGTAATCGCGGTTTTTGTAGTACGAGAGCGGAATAAAGCCCAGGCTGGCAAACTCAAACTCACGGGTTTCCGGGATCATCACCTCACTCGGGATCTTCACCTGATTACCGGTGCCCAGATCGTAGAGATGGATCGGCAGATCCTGCACCGCGCCACCCGCCTGCGGGCCGCGGATCTGCACACACCAGCCGTTACTGATAAAACTTTTCACCATATTGGCGGCAAAGGCAAAGGCGGCGCTGGTCCAGAGGTATCTGTCGTGATCCGGCCCCCTGACCTCCTCCACATAGTTGAAGCTGCGCACCGGCACGGTATCCGGGCCGTACGGCAGGCGCCCCAGCACGCGTGGCATCACCAGACCGATATAGCGGGCGTCGTCCGTCTCGCGGAAGGATTTCCATTTGATGTATTCGGCGCGGTCGAAGTGGTTGCCGATATCCTTAATCGCGGCGACCTCTTCCATGGAGTCCTTAAGGAAGAACTGCGGTCCGGCCGAGCCGATAAACGGCATATGCGCCGCCGCCGAGACCCTAGAGATATTGCGCAGCAGCGCCACGTCCTGCGCGGAGGCATCAAACTCAAAGGCGGAAATCAGCGCCCCGACCGGCTCGCCGCCGGGGGTGTCATACTCATCGATATAGGTGTGTTTATAGAGCCCGCTCTGAATGATTTCGGGCGAGTCCTCAAAGTCCTGGCGTAAATCGTCTTTGGAGAGGTCCAGCAGCTCGATTTTGACGTTCTGGCGGAAGTCGGTTTTATCCACCAGCGACTTCACGCCGCGCCATAAGGACTCCACGGCCTGAAAGGCTTCATGGTGCATGACCGCATCCAGCTGGCGGCTGATCTGGTGGTCCAGCGTCGCGATATGGTGGTCAATCAGCGTTTTGTCCAGCCGCTCCACTTTCGAACCCGCTTTACGCAGGCACTCCAGGAAAACCTGCACCCCGGCGGTCAGGCGCTCGCCGGCGGAGGCGTCGGACATCGCCTGCGTATCCTGCCAGCTGTCGAGCGCGCTGAGTTCAGAGACGGGGTTCAGATTGATTTTTTCGAACAGGGACGCGTACACGCTGCCCCCTGCCGGCTGCGTCAGCACCACGCTTTCACCGCCGGCCACATTTTCATTGTTTACAGACATCAGCATTCCTCCGTTAATCCGTTAAAAGGGTGTTGCCGTTCAGGGCTGCTTCGGGGCCAGGGCAGAGAGTTCGGCCCGGAGTTCCGCGCTCAGGGCCGGATCGCGCAGGATATTTTCCAGCGCTTTCCGGAACGCCTGGTTATCCAGCAGGTTGGCTTTGAGGTCACGGAGGAGACTGCGCATGGCGAGCATGGCTTTAAGCTGGGGGATCTGGCGGGCCACCTGTTCAGGTTCGAAGTCTTTCATATCCCTGAAGGTGAGGCTGACGTTTTCTTCGCTGCCGTCACCGGCCAGGGTATTTGCAACGGTGAGATTAACTTTTGGGGAATATTCAGAAAGAACGCTGTTTAAGTTATTTTTACTGACGTTCAATTTCGCGCGTTCCGATAAGGGCGCCTTTTCCTGGCCATTGCTGAAATCACCGGTCACCAGTAATTTCAGCGGTAATTCCATTTTTCTTGCCGCACCGCCCGTGTGCAGGTCGAGTTTTAGATTAATACGTGCCTTAGGCACTTCACTCTGGAAGCTGTCCGCCATTTACTCATCCCTCTGTTTATCACTTTGTGAATTTTTACACTACAGTCCTTTGTACGGGATAATAAAGTAACCCCCTTTCAATAATCAATCTTTACTCTTTTCAATATACGGAAATGAAAATATTAAGAATTTTCTTTTACCTGTTAACAGGAAAATATTCTGCCATAGCAGAAAAACCGGCTGCCATTAAAATGAAACGCGAATACTTATCGCTAAAAAACTAGAAATGCTGGGGTATTGTTTAAAAATTAACATCATATTGATTTAGATCAATGTTATTTCGTTACCAGTGACCATCAGTGATCCTGAAGGCCCGCTTCAGGGTAGCACTAATAAAAAAAGGGAAACTGGAAAAGGAAAAGAGATTAGAAGAGTAGTGAATCATTCCAAAATGAGACTATATTTATTCTCTTCTTAACCAGGCGATAATAAATAGAGCTGGCATGGATTAACATTCAGTCATTGAAAGCAGCAGTAGAGGTAGTTAGTTCTGTATTGGCTACAAAACTTACCAGCCGCTTCGCCATTTTCTGATGAAAATGAATGTTTAAGATCACAAATGAATGGCTTACGGAGACCGGATAAAGACTCCTGCTCCCTGAAACTCCCCGCAGCCTTTTCCGGTAAAATGCGATAAACGTAAAAAAGCCCCATCAGAAAAATGAGGCTTATTGTCACAGCTTTACTTCGCCTGAGGTCTGCGACGCTGCACGTTCGCTGTCAGAGCTTATGCTTTGCTTACGCCTGATTATTCAGGATCAGCTGTCCATCGCTGTTCAGCGGAATACGGGCGCCGGGCTCGTTGTCCATACGGATTTTACCCTGACGGTCACCAATCTGATAAGTGACATCGTAACCCATAGTTTTTTCCTGCTTATCGTAAACCGTTTTGCAACGCTGCTCGGTAGTAGTGTAGGTATCACGATCCTGTAAAGCGCCCTGTACCTGATTGCCGCCATAGCCACCCGCCAGCGCTCCCGCGACGGTCGCCACATCTTTCCCGCGTCCGCCACCGAACTGGTGGCCCAGCACGCCGCCTGCGACCGCTCCAAGTACAGATCCGGCGATCCGGTGTTCATCCTGCACGGCGCGACGATGCGTCAGCGTAACGTTACGACATTCCTGACGCGGATTCCTGCTTGTTTCTTTTATGGGTGTGGCAGAGAGTACCTGAGCAAACTGCGGCCCGCGGTCAAAAACGTTCATGCCTGCCACAGCCGCGACGCCAAGCGCTGCCGCCACGCCAATCCCAATACCCGCCAACATTGATTTATTCACAGGACACCCTCCTGAAAGTGTTACCGCGCAATACTGCATTGTCTGCCGCAGCAGAGTTGTGTGCCCGGCGTGCGCGACGCGCCGTGACTGATGCGTTAAATTTTGCGCATCAGGACCAAATGTGACAATAAGATAACAGGAGGAAATAGAGGCAATGGCTCTGAGCGGGACGCTTTTAAGAGGTTTCCGAGCCGCGGCAGCCAGGGGCTGAAAAAGAGAAAGGCTTACGACAGTGGAATCATCAGCAAGCCTTTTAACTCAAATTAGTGCGGTACTGTTCTTGTTGAATCGATTTAGTGCAGCTTCAGCCGTGGACGAATAACCCGGTTGATACTGCCCACCAGCATCATCAGCCCGGTCTTGAAGTAGCCATGCAGGGCGACCTGGTGCATCCGGTAAAGCGAGATATAGACGAAACGTGCAATACGCCCTTCCACCATCATCGATCCCCGCATCAGGTTGCCCATCAGGCTGCCGACCGTACTGAATCGTGAAAGCGACACCAGCGAACCGTGATCTTTATACACGTAAGGCTTTTGCGGCTGCCCTTTCATCTCTGCCAGAATGTTGCTCAATACCCGGGAAGCCATCTGATGAGCAGACTGCGCGCGCGGCGGCACAAATCCACCGGAAGGCAACGCACAGGAGGCGCAGTCACCAATCGCGTAAATATCGGCATCGAGCGTGGTCTGTAACGTTGGCTCCACCACCAGCTGATTGATGCGGTTCGTCTCCAGCCCGCCAATCTCCTTCATAAAGTCAGGCGCTTTGATGCCGGCCGCCCAGACCATCAGGTCCGCTTCGATAAACTCGCCCGATTTGGTATTCAGCCCTTTCGCTTCCGCGCTGGTCACCATGGTTTGCGTCAGCACGCGCACGCCCAGCTTGGTCAGCTCCTGGTGCGCGGCGGTAGAGATACGCGGCGGCAGCGCAGGCAGGATCCGTTCACCCGCCTCGACCAGCGTTACGTTCAGCGTCTGATTGTCCAGCCCTTTATAACCGTAGCTGTGCAGCTGTTTGACGGCGTTATGCAGCTCAGCAGAAAGCTCAACGCCGGTCGCCCCGCCGCCCACGATGGCGATATTTACTTTGCCCTGCCCGCCCTCGCTTGAGGAGAATTTCAGGAACAGGTTAAGCATTTCGTTATGGAAGCGGCGCGCCTGGTGCGGGTTATCGAGGAAAATACAATTATCCTTCACGCCCGGCGTACCAAAGTCATTCGAGGTGCTGCCAAGCGCCATCACCAGCGTGTCATAGGCCAGCTCGCGTTCGGGAACCAGCAGCTCGCCCTGGGCATCCCGGATTTCCGAGAGGCGAAGGCGCTTATTTTCACGGTCAAGATCGGTCAGCGTGCCTAGCTGGAACTGGAAATGATGGTTACGGGCATGTGCCAAATAGCTCAGGCCGTCAATACCTTCATCCAGCGATCCGGTCGCCACTTCATGCAGCAACGGTTTCCACAGATGGCTGTGATTGCGGTCCACCAGGGTAATTTCTGCCTTATGCTTACGGCCAAGCTTATGGCCCAGCTGGGTGGCAAGTTCCAGACCTCCGGCGCCTCCGCCGACAATAACAATCTTCTTCATTGGTGTAGTCAAACGACCCCCTCAAATTGTGAACCAATAGTTAATTAAAAGTTAAAATAATATCCTTAATTAACATAGGGTTGGCGACATTAATTCGCTATCTGAAGGCAGAATAGCACGGGGGAAAACCTCAGTCCTGATAAAATTGATCCACATCAAACTTTCAGGAATGCGCTTAAATGACGCGACAGCGCCCGGTGAGTTACTTCGCCAGCGCCCTGCCGCGAGAGGATTAACCGAGGTTTTTGAAAGCCTTAATGCGCTGAAGATGCGGGGCGATATTGCTGAATTTATGGGTCTGCACCTCATCCCAGATAATTTCATAGTAACTTTGCAGTGCCTCCGCCGAGCGCTGAACGTTCAGCGCCTCATCCTGGCGGGAAAGAATAGTCAGGCAGCGATCGCGGTTTTTTTCCCGGAAATTACTGACGCATTTGGTCGCAATGTCCACATACTCCTCTGGCCGGTTAATTTTGCCGGTCATGTTCTCTTCCGGCCACAGGTTCGGATTAAGGATGACCTGCCGGATATCGCTTAAAAACCCGATCCGCTCGGCCCAGAAGCCGCCCAGCCCCACGCCACAAATAAGAGGACGCTCATCATTACCGCCCTGCAAAAGCTTATCCGTTTCGTTCAGCAGGAAACGCATATCGTGCTTAGGGTGCTGCGTGCTGTAGCTTAGAAGCCGCACGTCAGGATCGATAAACTGCAGCTGAAGCACTTTTTCATGGTTGCCCGGGCTGGTTGAGTCATAGCCGTGCAGATAAATGATCATCGCTCGTCGTCCTCTCTGCTTAAGTCATTTAGCTGCTCTTGTGCGCCAGCCAGCGCGAATGCAGCGCGCTCAGCGCCTGATTCGCCGCTTTCCAGCGTGAAGAACCGAGCAGCTGCTGGCGGGTAAATGTTCCCTGATGGTAAAGCGTTGTGACGCGTTCAGCCTTGATCGGTGACAGATTATCAAGAATGCTGACCGCGCCGGCGCGGTTATTACACACCAGAATCATATCGCAGCCCGCGTCCAGTGAAGCCTGCCCCCGCTCCGCATAGCTGCCCATTATCGCTGCGCCTTCCATCGACAGATCGTCTGAGAAAATCACGCCGTCAAAGCCCAGCTCACCGCGCAGAATCGTTTTCAGCCAGTGCGGCGAGCCGCTGGCCGGTCGGGGATCCACCTCAGTATAGATAACGTGGGCAGGCATGATGGCATCCAGTTTCTTCCCGGCAATCAGCGCCTTAAAAATCTGCATGTCGTGACGGCGAATTTCCGCCTCGCTCCGGCTATCCCGCGGCGTCTCTTTATGCGAGTCGGCGCTGACCGCACCGTGACCGGGAAAGTGTTTGCCGGTGGTTTTCATGCCAGCGCTATGCATTCCATCGATAAAATGGCCCGCCATTCTCAGGGCGATTTCCGGATCTTCGTGGAAGCTGCGTTCGCCTATGGCCGCACTGACGTGACCAATATCCAGCACCGGCGCGAAGCTGATATCAATATCCATCGCGATCATTTCAGACGCCATCAGCCAGCCTGCCTGCTGCGCCAGCTTCACCGCATCAGCCTCGTCGTTCAGCGCGGCAAAGGCCTGCATAGCGGGAAGCTGAGTGAAGCCTTCCCGGAAACGCTGTACGCGCCCGCCCTCCTGATCCACCGCCACCACAAGACGATGACGAGAGGCCTCCCGGATCTGCCTTACCAGCTCCCGCAGCTGGGCGGGATCGTGATAATTACGGGTAAAGAGGATAAGCCCCCCTACCAGCGGGTGTTGTAAAATTTCGCGCTCTTCCGCATCCAGCTCGTAGCCGAGCACGTCTAACATTACCGGTCCCACACTTCACCTCTTAATCGGATAACACGCGCTGCCAGGCTTCTGCCGCCAGCGCGTAAAAAATCGCTTCACCGCTCTGCTGCCAGCGCAGTTCATACCAGCTGGCCATCAGCAGGCGTAGCCATGGCTGCCACAGACGAACTTGCTGATGCAGCCTGCTGATATCCAGCCGTTGTGTGCAGGCATAGTGTTCAATCAGGCTTGCCTGCTCTGCCACACCCAGCCCATTGCCTGCGATCATGGCCGCCAGTTCAAGCGCCACATCGCCATCGCTGGCGTACTCCCAGTCAATCAGATGCAGATCGCCGTTATCAACAATGATATTCCCCGCATGGATATCCATATGCAGCAGTGCCAGCCGCAGCGGCTTTGGCTCACCCCGCGCCTGACAGGCTTTCAGCGCCCGCAGCCAGCCGATATGCCGGCGTGACGGACAGCTCAGCAGCCAGTACGCTTCAAGCAGCCTGAGCATCTCCAGCCGGTAACCGCTGAGCGGCTGCCGGTGCAGCCTAATGACCAGATCCGTAAGCGACGGCAGCCGCGCTGAAACGTGGTTGCCGTAGAGCATCTCTCCGGGCAGCCATGTCAGTAGCAGCCATTCAGGGTTGATGCCCAGTACAGCGGGAGCCAGGCCGCTGCCCGCCAGCCTGCGTAATATACGGTATTCACGACGGCGACTGACGCCGGGGATGGGAGAAGCGGCCAGCTGCCTGCGCGCCAGCAGCGTTCTCCCTGCCAGTTCAACCTTTCCCGTCTGACCGGTCAGTCCCGACAGCGGAAAAAAAGAACCGGCGGATTGCGCCGCCGGAAACTGTTGTGCGATTAGCCTGCTGAGTGCGGGATCAATACTGTGCGGCACCGTTGCCTGACCAGATAATTTCACCCGTCTGCACCAGCATCAGCTGCATCTGTATCTTCGGCGATTTCACGTCGCCCTGGGCGTTACTGTAAAGCACGTACTGGGCGCTAAGGTAGCGCGCCAGCCCGATGGCTTTACTGCGTGAGCCCAGGCTGTCTTCGGCGGAAAGCCCGAGAGTTTGTTTCGCCTGAGCCAGCTGCTCAGGCGCGATCAGCGTAAACTGCGTGTTGTTTTCCAGCGCGCTCTGCAATGCCGCCGTCGCTTTCGCCGTTTGCAGCCTGCCGTTCGTGCTGTTTTTCACGCTGTCCACCAGCAGAATGTTGCCTGCGGTAATGCCGTCCGCTTTCAGCATCTGCGTCACCAGCGGCGTGACCGTGGCATCCCAGTTGATGGTCTGCATTTTCGGCGGCTGCGGCACCATTTCCCCTGGAGCAGGCTGCTCCGGCACCGGCGGTGGGACGGGTTGCGCAGGCTGGACCGGTTCGACGGGGGCCGGGGGCTGCGTACGCTGCTCAGTAATACAGCCGCTGAGTATGAGCGCCAGGCCGAGCACGCCAGAGAGTTTGGTAATATTCCTTTTCACGCGTTACCTCTTACAGATACAGGTAGAGTCTGACTTTACTGGCCGTCAGGTTACCGGTTTGCGATGATATTTCAACTTCCTCATGCGGTGCAACAACCGCCGTTCCCGGTCGCTCAAAGGGAAGGATCTCCAGCCCCTTAGCGTCGTACCAGTAGAAGCGGTAATGCAGCGTCACGGGTTTCTCCTGCTGGTTATAGAGCACGGAAGAAGCCCGCTGCTGCCCGTCGCGTTCGGACATCACCGGCTCGTCGGTGGTAATCCCGGCGGAAAGCACCGCGGACTCCATGATCAGCGACTGTGAGGTGTTGATGGTGGTGGGATTACTGCTGCATCCGCTTAAAAGAGCCAGCAGCGTCATGCCCGTTGCGACAGTCCGCATCATTGAGTGTTTACCCATCATAAAAGTAGGCTTACTGCGCCAGCATCGGCCCCAGAGGACGCCCGCCAACAAGGTGCAGGTGGATATGGTATACCTCCTGCCCGCCGTGCCGGTTGCAGTTCATAATCAGACGATATCCATCCTCAGCAATGCCCTCCTCTTTAGCGATTTTTGCCGCCACGGTAATCATCCGGCCCAGCGCTGCTTCATGGCCCGCCACCGCATCGTTGGCGGTAGGGATAATAATATTTGGCACGACCAGAATATGGGTGGGCGCTTTAGGCGAGATATCCCGGAAGGCCGTCACGAGATCATCCTGATAAACGATATCGGCCGGAATTTCACGGCGGATGATTTTACTGAATAAGGTTTCTTCAGCCATAGTGCATATCCTTAAGCGGGGGAGTTAAGTCATGGCAGTATGAGCGAGAAATTTGTTTTCTTTCAACCTTCCCGTCACTTTTCTTTCTGTGACCTGCCGTATTAAGCGCGTTTCCCTGCCCTGACCATAAAAAAAGGCCCGCAGAGCGGGCCTTTCAGACGACTAACAAACTTAACGTTTTTCTGCCGTCAGCGATTACGTGTTGCGGATGTAATCGTCCATTTCGGTTTTCAGATTGTCAGACTTGGTGCCGAAGATAGCCTGGACACCGGAACCTGCAACCACCACGCCTGCGGCGCCCAGACGCTTCAGGCCAGACTGATCGACCTTCGACACGTCCGCAACGCTAACACGCAGACGAGTGATACAGGCATCAAGGTTGGTGATGTTCTCTTTACCGCCGAACGCTGCTACCAGGTTACCCGCCATTTCATTGGCTGTACCGGTGCTCTGCTCGCTGGTCGTCTCTTCACGGCCCGGCGTCTTCAGATTGAATTTGGCAATCATCACGCGGAACACGGTGTAGTAGATCAGACCGTAAATCACCCCAACGACAGGGAACAGCCAGATGTTGCTGCTGTTGCCGCTCAGCACCACAAAATCGATCAGGCCATGAGAGAAGCTGGTGCCGTCACGCATTCCGAGCAGAATACAGATTGGGAAAGCCAGACCGGCCAGGATGGCGTGGATGGCATACAGCACAGGCGCCACAAACATGAACGAGAATTCGATCGGTTCGGTAATACCGGTCAGGAATGACGTCAGCGCAGCGGAGATCATGATACCGCCCACTTTGGCGCGGTTTTCCGGTTTAGCGGAGTGCCAGATGGCAATCGCAGCCGCAGGCAGACCATACATTTTGAACAGGAAGCCGCCGGAGAGTTTACCCGCCGTTGGGTCGCCCGCCATATAACGGGGAATGTCGCCGTGGAAGACCTGGCCCGCCGCGTTGGTGAACTCACCAATCTGCATCTGGAATGGAACGTTCCAGATATGGTGCAGGCCGAATGGCACCAGGGAGCGCTCAACCAGACCGTATATCCCAAAGGCCACTACCGGGTTCTGGTAGGCCGCCCACTGCGAGAATGTCTGAATAGCCGTACCAATTGGTGGCCAGATAAAGGAGAGTACCACGCCGAGGAAAATGGCCGCCAGGCCAGAGATGATTGGCACAAAACGCTTACCGGCAAAGAAGCCCAGATATTCAGGCAGCTTAATGCGGTAGAAGCGGTTGAACATATACGCAGCGATAGACCCCGCGATAATACCGCCTAATACGCCGGTATCCGCCAGGTGCATGGCCTCGATTTCAGCAGCGGGCATATGCAGCACCAGCGGCGCGACCACCGCCATGGTTTTGACCATAATCCCGTAAGCGACCACCGCAGCCAGCGCAGAGACGCCATCGTTATTGGTGAAGCCCAGCGCCACGCCGATTGCAAAAATCAGGGGCATATTGGCAAAGACGGAACCGCCCGCTTCGGCCATGACGTGAGAGACTACCGCCGGCAGCCAGCTGAAGTTTGCCGAACCGACGCCCAGCAAAATACCGGCAATCGGCAGAACCGAGACCGGCAGCATCAGCGATTTACCGACCTTTTGCAGGTTTGCAAATGCGTTTTTGAACATATTGTGGAACTCCTGAGTATGAGTGCTTTTTTACGCGCAGTGCGCGTGACGGCAGGGGGAGGATCTGCCGTCGGGAGGACGTCTTGGCGCGTCCGGTATTTATTTAGAACTCTAAAATAAATCGGTAAAAATTTATTTGATGGCTATCACGTTTCACTCAACAACCCGCAAACGGGCAGAAAATTTTTCGGAAAAATACCCTTTTTTGCGGCGAAAAAAAGCGCATCGCCTCTGCCAGGCGCTGCACTCTACGATCTTCGGGAATTAATTACGAGCTATAAAATTATAGCTGAGCCTGACCAAGGCGGGAAAGGGGCACATGAAACAGTCTGGAAAAGTTCTGCGTGGTCGCTTGAGCCATCTCTTCCACGCTCACGCCTTTTAGTACTGCCATATATTCCGCCACGTCACGGGTATAAGCTGGTTGATTCTCCTTACCCCGGTACGGTACTGGCGCCAGATAAGGCGAATCCGTTTCAACCAGCATTCTGTCCAGCGGAACGTAACGTGCCGCTTCGCGGATCGTTTCCGCATTACGGAAGGTCACAATTCCGGAGAAGGAAATGTAAAAGCCCATATCCAGCAGCTTCTCTGCCGTCTCACGATCTTCCGTAAAGCAGTGAAGTACGCCACCACATCCTTCCACTTTTTCCTCTTTCAGGATCGCCAGCGTATCTTCCCGCGCGTCACGCGTATGAACAATCACCGGCTTATTCAGATCGCGGCCAATGCGGATATGTTCACGGAATGAGGCCTGCTGCTGCGCTTTGGTCTCTTGCTGATAATAGTAGTCCAGTCCCGTCTCGCCCATTGCCACAACGCGCGGGTCGGCGGCAAGCTGACGGAGTTCGGCAAAGTCATAAGGCTCATTTTGATTAAGCGGATGGACGCCGCAGCTGTAGGCCACCTCTGGACGATCGCCAATCAGCTGGGTCATGGCCTTATAGCCCGGCAGCGTGGTGGCGACGGCCAGCATAAACTTCACGTCGCGCGCGGCGGCTTTGGCCAGCACGTCGGTGATATCCTGATGAAGGTTCTCGTAATCCAGGCCATCAAGATGGCAGTGTGAATCCACTAAAAACATAATAACTCTCTGATTCGGTTAGCCGGCCTGGCTGGAATGCAGCATCTGCTCCCAGCCCAGCAGCCGGTCGGTCAGCAGCAGTTCACGATTAACCGCCACCACATTCAGCAGGCGATCGCGGCAGATAATCCAGTCGCGTACGCTTTGATCGAGGGCGCTGCCCGGCAGCTGCATCGCCAGCGAAGCGATCAGCGCCTGCCGATCGACGTTGGCGATAAACGCCCCGCCGCCCTGCTGCCACTTCAGCGCATCCACCAGCAGCGTGCAGAGCCAGCCGACGCGCCGCGCCGCCTCCTCATGATTCAGCGCGGGCAGCAGGCTGAGCATATCGCCCTGTAGTGCACCAGGCAGCGCCTGGCATAACGCCTGACGCGCGGCCCAGATTTTTTCATCCAGCAGCGACAGCGCCGCGGCCGGTGCGCCACCGCTCAGGCGCAGGGCGGTCACACTGTCGCTTTCCGGGACTGAGCGCTGCTTTTGCAGCCAGAGCAGGCTCTGGCGCTCGTCGGGCGGTGCCAGATGAAAATTAAGGCAGCGGCTGCGCAGGGTCGCCAGCAGCTTCGCGGGTGCCTGGCTGCTCAGCAAAAACCAGGTATTGGCCGGCGGCTCTTCCAGCGTTTTCAGCAGCGCATTGGCCGCCGCTTCGGTCAGCTGCGCTGCATCAGGCAGCCAGACAACCTTGGCGCCACCCTGCTGGGCGTGATGGTAGAGTTTTTCCGTAACGCTACGCACGGCATCAATACCCAGCGAGCTTTTGCCCTTTTCCGGTTCCAGCTTATACCAGTCAGGATGGGTATGGGCCTGCATCAGCTGGCAGGCATGACAAGTTCCGCAGCTTTTTAACCCGTCGCGGCGCTGGCACATCAGCCAGCGGCTGATCCCCCAGACCAGCGAAGCATCGCCCATTCCCGGCAGTGCCTGGATCAGGAGCGCATGGTGACCGCGCCCGGCCTGATGCTGGCCAATAAGCTGACGATAAGGCTGGTTCAGCCACGGATACCAGATCATCGCTGTTCCCGCAGCCAGTCAGCGAGCGTCTGACGAATAGCCTCAAAGACCTGCTCCAGAGGCTGGGTGGCGTCAATGGTTTTGATCCGGTCATCGCTGGCGGCAAGGGTGAGATAGCGCTGGCGGGTCCGGATAAAAAAGTTCAGCGACTCCTGCTCAATGCGATCCAGCTCGCCGCGCGCGCGCGCGCGTTGCAGCCCAATTTCCGGCGTCACGTCGAGGTAAAGCGTCAGGTCGGGGGCAAACTCACCCAGCACGCTGCTTTTCAGCTGCGCCATCAGCGCCGTATCCATTCCGCGTCCGCCTCCCTGATAGGCCTGAGAAGAGAGATCGTGACGATCGCCCACCACCCAGGCACCGCGTACCAGCGCCGGCCTGATGACGTTTTCCACAAGCTGCACTCTCGCCGCGTAAAGCATCAGCAGCTCCGCCTTGTCAGTCACACGCTCACCTTCCACACCCTGCTTAATCAGATCGCGAAGCTTCTCCGCCAGCGGCGTTCCGCCGGGTTCACGGGTAAAGACGATTTCCTCAACGCCCTGTTGCCGGAGTTCCGCTACAACCCGATCCCTGGCGGTCGTTTTCCCGGCACCTTCCAGCCCTTCAATCACGATAAATTTACCGTTCATTCTGTTCCTTAATGCTTCTGCGCCAGGCCTGAACCGCCCGGTTATGGCTTGCCAGATTGGTCGTAAAAGTGTGCCCGCCTTTACCGTCTGCGACAAAATAGAGGTAATGGGTTTTCAGCGGGTGCGCAGCGGCTTCAAGCGACGCTTTGCCCGGCATGGCGATAGGCCCCGGCGGCATCCCGGCGATGACATAAGTATTCCAGGGAGTGGGCGTCTCCAGATCCTTTCTTGTCAGGTTGCCCTGATAACTGTCGCCCATGCCATAGATCACCGTCGGATCGGTCTGCAAACGCATCCCGAGACGAAGACGGTTAATGAAAACCGACGCCACTTTACTACGCTCGCTGCTGACGGCCGTTTCTTTTTCAATGATGGAAGCCATGGTCACCAGATCGTTTTTATCTTTATAAGGGAGGTCTTCCTTTCTCTCTTGCCAGATCGTTTCAACCAGGCTGGTCATTTTCTCATGCGCACGTTTAAGCAGCTCTACGTCCGTCGTATTGGCGGTATAGAGGTAAGTATTGGGATAAAACCAGCCTTCCACATCCTGCTCGTTGATTTTCAGCGCCGCCGCCACTGCGGCAAGCTCATCATCCGGGATGGTATGTTTGATATAAGGCGCCGACCGTAGCGAGGCGAGCCACTCCTTCATCCGCGTTCCCTCAACAAAACGGATGGGGAACTGCGCTTCCGTGCCCTCTGAGAGCAGAGCGAGAAGCTGGCGCACGCTCATTCCCGTCGTTAAGCGGTAGGTACCGGCTTTGAAATTCGCCAGGTCAGGTTCCAGCTTTAACAGCCAGCCAAACCAGGGGCTTTCCGGCACAATATGCTGCTTATTCAGGCTGGCCTCAAGCGCCAGTCGTCCTGACCCTGCCGGCAGCGTGAAAATGGTTTCCTTATCGATGGTCAGCGTTGAGGCGGCAAACTGACGGATTTGCCAGTAGCTGAAGGCGACAGCCGCGACAAGAATAAGGATGGCCCCGGTAAATAGTTTTCGCTTTGCGGTCATGAAATATCCATGTTAATTATCCTGGAGCCTTATCAGCTCAAACAGCTGGCGCGAGCTCCAGCGCCAGTCTTCAATCTGGTATACCGGCAATGTCGGCATCAGGGCGTTAGTGATCACCACTTCATCCGCGCCAGCAAGCGTCTCAGGCGGTACCCGGACCTCTTTAACCGTTATACCCTGCTCGTGAAGCAGACGTATGACGCGCTGACGCTGGATACCGTTGACGCCGGAATCGCTGAGGTCGGGCGTGAAGACGTCCCCACCCTTACGCCAGAATAAATTAGCCGCACAGCATTCCACCAGCATACCTTCAGTGTCAAGCACAAGGGCTTCATCCGCGCCGGTCTGCTCAAGCTGTGTGCGGATCAGGACCTGTTCAAGCCGGTTAAGGTGCTTGATACCCGCCAGCAGGGGATTACGGCTCAGGCGCACCGGGCTTAGCGCCAGCCTGGCGCCGGTCTGACGGAGCTGATGGTAACGGCCGGGATAGGGGGAGAGGGAAAGCATCCGGGTTGGGTTGCCACATCCCGTCGCGCTGTAGCCCCGTCCGCCGGCTCCCCGGGAGAGGATCACCTTCAGCACGCCCTCTTCCTGACCACGGCTGACAAGGATCATCTCCTGGCGCAGCGCATGCCAGTCAACGCGCTCAATCAGCAGCCGCTGGCACGTCTGGCTGAGCCGCTCAATATGCTGATCCAGCGCCACCACCTCACCGTCAATAAGGCGCGCAGTTGTGAAGCAGCCATCGCCGAACTGGACAGCTCGATCGTTCGCGTTAATACGGGTTTCTGGTTCGCCATTAATCCAAATCATAAGATCCCCTGGATACGCCTCGCTTAGTGGCTTCCTCTGTCTGGAGGGAATTGTACAGGGGTGAATACCAGCCGCAACCCTGCTGATCCTCTCAGCGAGATTACCTCGTTTCCTGCAGCACATTACGTCTCACCTTGACCGGAGATGGTCAAGAGAGTCCGGCATAAGCGCATCGCCGCCCGCTGGGGCCTGTTTTACGATTTGACTGGCATAGAAGAAGCGTAAGAAGTGTGGGGAAGGACATTAAAAAGGCCCGCGATGCGGGCCTTTTTCAGCATTTCAGATCGGGATCAGACTTTACGGAAAATCAACGAGCCGTTGGTTCCACCGAAGCCAAAGGAGTTACACAAGGCGTACTCCAGCCCCTTAACCTGACGTGCGGTATGCGGCACAAAGTCGAGATCGCAGCCCTCATCCGGGTTATCCAAATTGATGGTCGGGGGAATGACCTGGTCACGCAGCGCAAGGATCGAGTAAATCGACTCTACCGCGCCTGCGGCACCCAGCAGGTGGCCGGTCATTGACTTGGTGGAGCTGACCATCACGCGGTTGGCCGCCTCACCGAAGACCGACTTCACCGCCTGCGCTTCCGCTTTATCACCCGCCGGCGTGGAGGTGCCATGCGCGTTGATATAGCCAATCTGTTCAGGCGACAGCTGAGCATCTTTCAGCGCATTTGCCATCGCCAGCGCCGCGCCTGCACCGTTTTCCGGTGGCGAGGTCATATGGTACGCGTCGCTGCTCATGCCAAAGCCTACCAGCTCGGCATAAATTTTCGCGCCGCGTTTTTTCGCGTGTTCGTACTCTTCCAGCATCACGATCCCCGCGCCGTCGCCCAGCACGAAGCCGTCGCGATCTTTATCCCAGGGCCGGCTTGCCGCCTGCGGATCGTCGTTGCGGGTGGAAAGCGCGCGCGCAGCACCAAAGCCGCCCATGCCCAGAGGCGTACTGCCCTTTTCCGCGCCGCCTGCCAGCATAACGTCAGCGTCGTTATAGGCAATGATCCGCGCTGCCTGACCGATATTGTGCACACCGGTAGTACAGGCCGTGGAGATGGCGATGCTCGGTCCTTTCATGCCGTACATAATAGTCAGGTGGCCCGCTATCATGTTAACAATGGTGGAAGGAACGAAGAAAGGGCTTATTTTACGCGGTCCGCCGTTGACCAGCGAGGCGTGGTTTTCTTCAATCAGACCCAGTCCGCCGATGCCAGAACCGATAGCCGCACCGATACGATCGGCGTTTTCTTCGGTAATGACCAGTCCGGAATCCTGCATGGCCTGAATGCCAGCGACAACTCCATATTGAATAAAGGCGTCCATCTTGCGCTGATCTTTGCGCGAGATAAACTCTTCACAGTTAAAGTCCTTTACTAAGCCAGCAAAACGCGTTGCGTAGGCACTAGTATCAAAATAGTCGATCGGGCTGATGCCACTCTGACCGGCAACAAGAGCATTCCAGGTAGACTCTACGGTATTGCCGACAGGAGACAACATGCCAAGACCGGTCACAACTACACGACGCTTAGACACGTTCGTCCTCCAGGGAGGGAAAAAATGACACTATAGTGGAGTGGGACGTACAGATAAAACTCAGGCGGTCGAATGACCGCCTGGAGATGCTCACTTAAGCCTGGTGACCATTGATGTAATCAATAGCAGCCTGAACGGTCGTGATTTTCTCAGCTTCTTCGTCCGGAATCTCGGTATCAAACTCTTCTTCCAGAGCCATTACCAGCTCAACGGTATCAAGAGAATCAGCGCCCAGATCTTCTACAAAAGAGGCAGTGTTAACAACTTCTTCCTGCTTAACGCCAAGCTGCTCGCCAATGATTTTCTTAACGCGTTCTTCGATAGTGCTCATACTATTAAATTTCCTATCAAAACTCGCTTTCGCGATGGTTTTCGTAGTGTATAAAATGGTGAAAAAGATGCAACTAAATCCCGGCTGGTCAAACCACGATTTTACGCTATTTTGCGGGCATTACCGCAAATAACGCAAATAGTTTCGTGATTATCAGACCATATACATCCCGCCGTTGACGTGCAGCGTCTCACCAGTGATGTAGGCTGCCTCGTCAGAGGCTAAAAATGCAACGGCATTGGCGATTTCCTGCGCGTCGCCAAGACGACCCGCTGGCACTTCCGCCAGAATGCCCGCACGCTGATCTTCACTCAACGCACGCGTCATGTCGGTTTCAATGAAACCAGGAGCCACGACGTTAACGGTAATACCACGTGACGCGATTTCACGCGCCAGTGACTTGCTAAAGCCGATCAAACCCGCTTTTGCTGCTGCGTAGTTTGCCTGGCCCGCATTACCCATGGTTCCAACAACGGAACCGATGGTAATAATTCGGCCTACGCGTTTCTTCATCATAGCGCGCATTACCGCTTTTGACAGGCGGAATACGGCAGTCAGATTGGTGTCCAGGATCTCCTGCCACTCATCTTCCTTCATACGCATCAGAAGATTATCACGCGTAATGCCAGCATTATTCACTAAAATGTCCACTTCGCCAAACTCAGCGCGAATATTTTCCAGCACGCTCTCGATGGAAGCGCTGTCGGTCACGTTCAGCTGCATGCCTTTGCCGTTGTCACCAAGCCAGGTGCTTATGGCTTCCGCACCGCTCTGGCTGGTCGCCGTACCGATAACTTTAGCACCACGTGCAACCAGCGTTTCCGCGATAGCGCGGCCAATGCCGCGACTTGCACCGGTAACCAGCGCGATTTTTCCTTCGAAGCTCATCTTTATCCTCGTCTGACTGTTAAAGCGCCGCCGACAGGCTGGCCGGATCGTTTACCGGCGCTGCCGTCAGGGTATCAACAATTCGTTTGGTCAGGCCGGTAAGCACTTTGCCTGGCCCTATCTCCAGCAGCGAGGTCACCCCCTGCGCCGCCATGTATTCAACGCAGCCTGTCCAGCGAACCGGATTGTAGAGCTGGCGAACCAGCGCACTGCGGATTGCTTCCGGCGAGTTTTCACACCGGACATCAACATTGTTGACTACCGGGAAAGCCGGAGCGTTAAAGGTCAGTGCTTCCAGCGCAGCAGCCAGTTTATCCGCCGCCGGTTTCATTAACGCACAGTGGGAAGGCACGCTGACCGGCAAAGGCAGGGCACGCTTGGCACCGGCTGCTTTACAAGCCGCGCCTGCACGCTCAACCGCTTCTTTATTGCCGGCGATAACTACCTGTCCCGGAGAATTGTAGTTCACCGGTGACACAACCTGACCCTGAGCGGATTCTTCACAGGCTTTTGCGATAGCTGCATCATCCAGACCGATGATGGCCTGCATGGCGCCTGTACCTTCCGGTACCGCTTCCTGCATCAGCTTGCCGCGCAGCTCCACGAGCCGGATAGCATCCGCAAAGCCGAGTACGCCGGCACAAACCAGCGCACTATACTCGCCAAGGCTGTGTCCCGCCAGCATTGCGGGCGCTGAACCGCCTTTTTCCTGCCAAACGCGGAAAATAGCAACAGAGGCGGCCAGCAGCGCGGGCTGAGTTTGCCAGGTTTTGTTCAGTTCTTCCGCAGGGCCGTTCTGAACCAGCGCCCAGAGATCGTAGCCCAGCGCATCGGAAGCCTCACGAAACGTCTCTTCAATTGTCGGATTTTCAGCCGCCAGCTCTGCCAGCATGCCCACCGTCTGCGATCCCTGACCCGGAAAAACCATTGCAAATTGCGTCATTGTGATGTCCTTTTAATCAAAAACGAACCAGCGCCGAGCCCCAGGTGAAACCGCCCCCGAAGGCTTCCAGCAATACCAGCTGGCCCGGCTGGATACGGCCATCGCGCACGGCTTCATCCAGCGCGGCAGGAACGGAAGCGGCAGAGGTATTGCCATGACGGTCAAGCGTCACCACCACTTTATCCATGCCCATACCCAGCTTACGGGCGGTTGCGCTGATGATGCGCAGGTTAGCCTGGTGCGGCACCAGCCAGTCGATAGCCTCACGCTCAAGGTTGTTCGCTTTCAGCGTTTCGTCAACGATGTGCGCCAGCTCGGTGACCGCCACTTTAAAGACTTCGTTGCCTGCCATAGTAAGATATGACGGCTGATCCTGGCGTGCGCGATCCTGATAAGAAAGACTGAGCAGCTGACCATAGCGGCCATCCGCGTGAAGATGGGTGGAAATAATGCCCTGCTCTTCACTGGCACCCAGTACCGCAGCGCCAGCGCCGTCGCCAAACAGAATGATCGTACCGCGATCTGCAGGATCGAGCGCGCGCGCCAGCACGTCAGCACCAATCACCAGCGCGTTTTTTACCACGCCGTTTTTGATGTACTGATCGGCGACGCTGAGGGCATAAGTAAAGCCGGCACAGGCGGCCGCGAGGTCAAAAGATGCGGAGTCATTAATGCCCAGCATCTGCTGGATCATACAGGCTGAACTGGGGAAAGCATGGCTTGATGAGGTGGTCGCCACGATAATCAGCCCGATGTCGTCCTTGTCGATGCCGGCCATTTCCAGCGCGCGTTGCGCAGCCTGAAAGCCCATCGTGGCCACGGTCTCATCCGGCCCGGCAATACGACGCTCACGAATACCGGTTCGGGTGACAATCCACTCGTCCGACGTATCCACCATTTTTTCCAGATCGGCGTTAGTCCGCACCTGTTCGGGCAAATAGCTGCCCGTACCGATAATTTTCGTATACATGTACGTCAGTCACTCTTAGGTAATACAGCCTGAAGACGCGCGGCAATTCGCTCGGGAATCTGCCGTCGCACCGCCTGCTCTGCCTGTTCAATTGCCGCTGCAAATGCGCGCTGATTGGCGGCACCGTGACTTTTAATCACCGTGCTGCGTAATCCTAACAGACAGGCACCATTATACTGGTCGGGATTAAGATGGCCGAAGCGCTTACTGAGGCGTTTTTTAACAAAACGCGCTACCAGCGGCATCCACCACGCTCTTTTCTTACCTTCGCTCTGTGATGTCAACAGCGAAAGAAACATTCTTACCACACCCTCCAGGGTTTTTAACGTCACATTGCCCACAAATCCGTCGCAGACCAGCACATCCGTTTTCCCGGTAAGAAGATCGTTGCCTTCGAGATATCCAATATAGTTAATTTCCGGCGTCTGGCGCAGAATTCCTGCGGCTTCCCGGATGCTGGCAAGCCCCTTGGTCTCTTCCTGGCCGATATTCAACAGCGCCACGCGCGGCGAAGCGACAGCCAGGATTTCCTCTGCCATAACGGCGCCCATTAAGGCGAACTGAACCAGCATAGTGCTGTCGGAATCCACGTTGGCGCCCAGATCCATCAACACCGTTTTGCCCGCCTGCTGATTGGGCAGCACCGTCATCAGCGCCGGACGCTCAATGCCTTCAAGCGGCTTGAGCAGCAATTTAGCAAGCCCCATCAGCGCACCGGTATTGCCGGCGCTGATACAGGCCTGCGCCCTGCCCGCTTTCACCAGTTCCAGCGCCACGCGCATGGAGGATCCGCGGCTGTGGCGGATCGCCTGTGAAGGTACGGCATCACTCGCAATAACCGACTCGGCAGGAATAACGTCCAGACGTGCCAAAGTCGCTGAATCAGCTTTTGCGAAGAATGACATGATGATGTCGGGATCGCCGACCAGAAGGATATGCAGATGCGGATACGAGGCCAGTGCCTGCATTGCCGCAGGCACTGTCACGCAGGGACCGAAGTCCCCGCCCATGGCGTCTATTGCCAGGGTCACACGTGTCAAAGTATCGCCGCGCTGTTCCGCAAGAATTACTTAGCGATGACCTTGCGACCGCGGTAGTAACCATCCGCAGTGATGTGGTGACGCAGATGCGTTTCGCCAGAAACTTTATCTACGGAAAGAGTGGTAGTGGTCAGAGCATCGTGCGAACGACGCATGCCACGCTTGGAACGGGTTGGTTTATTCTGTTGTACGGCCATGGACCTTACTCCTATTACTTACGCTTTAAACTGGCTAATACGGCAAATGGGTTTGGTTTTTCCGCCTCTGGAGGCAATTTGCCAAAGACCATGTCCGCCTCGGACACTTCACAGTGTTCAGAATCATGCACCGGAACGACAGGCAGGGCGAGGATAACTTCATCTTCAACCACCGCCAGCAGATCGATTTCGCCAAACTCGTTGACCTCGACCGGCTCGTACGCTTCCGGTAGTGCTTCAGCCTGCTCGTCGGTGACGACCGGGCTAAAACAATACGTCACGTGGACCTGATGCGGGAAAGACTGGCCGCAGCGTTGACAACATAGCGTAACGGAAACCGCCGCAGTACCCTTAAGTACGGCTAAACGCTGGTTGTCTATTGCAAACGACATCGTACATTCAACATCACTGTCCACGCTCACTACCGATTCGGCAATCCGCTCCACCTGTTCAGGGGTGTAAACGCCCTGATAATCAAGACGTTTTTGAGCGGTACGGACCGGATCGAGAGTCAGGGGTAATTTTACCTTTTGCATAGGGCGCGCATATTAACTTTGTAACGAGATAGAGTCAAAGAAAAAGGCCGTCTAAACGCACCTTTCCCCCATAATACGCATCCATTGCGGCGCATAGTTTAAAATGCGGCGGACGAATTCGCTATCTATTCTGGAAAAAAATATGACCCGACTTGTTTTAGCTTCAACTTCACCCTTTCGCAAAGCGCTGCTGGAAAAGCTGGGCCTCCCTTTTATCACTGCCGCGCCGGAGGTTGACGAAACGCCGTTTGATAACGAAACCGCCACGGAACTGGTAATGCGGCTCGCTGCCGCCAAGGCCAGGGCGCTGGCTGCCCGTTATCCCGACCACCTTATTATAGGGTCCGATCAGGTCTGCGTAATGGGCGGCGCAATTACCGGTAAGCCGCATACGGAAGAGAATGCCCGCGCACAGCTCAGGCTGGCCAGCGGTCAGAAGGTGACCTTCTATACCGGCCTGGCGCTCTGTAACAGCCGTACACAGCAGCTGAACTGCCTTTGCGAACCATTCAGCGTTAATTTTCGTTCGCTCAGCGAAGAAGAGATTACTCACTATATCCGTAAGGAGCAGCCGCTCAACTGCGCGGGCAGTTTCAAAAGCGAAGGATTAGGCATCACGCTGTTTGAGCGCTTCTCAGGTCGCGACCCAAACACGCTGGTCGGGCTGCCGCTGATCGCGCTCTGTGAGATGCTGCGTGCAGCGGGCATGGATCCGCTGGGGGGAAGTTAAGTCGCTCCAGGCCGCCAGGCCAGCGAAAGAAGTACCCTGTGGTGAGTCGCTGAAACTTCCAGAAATCGTAAGAGGCATCCGGTCAGTAATAATGAGGTGTTTGTGAAAAGAAGTGGCTGCTGAGTGTGGCCCACACTTACTGAGCGTGATTTGGAAAGCAGGCCGTTATCTCCTCACACCGTTACGCTCTGAACTGCGGGCGGCGGTAAGGTGCAGTTTCGCCAGGGACGGCGCGACCAGGCCATTATGGACGGCTTAACGGCGTTCCTGCGGAGATGCACCTTACTGAGGCCGGTTGCCGTGCTCCGTTTTGTTCTGTCCGCATAACAAACGTAACGGGCACGGCTCCGGGCCTCACTTAGCCGGAGAGTTTTTACGCAACACTTCAAGACAGTGCTTCAGCTCTGCATCAAGTGGCGCTTCTACGCGCATCACCTCGCCGGTGTTGGGATGGGTAAACCTGAGCGCAGCCGCATGCAGAAACAGCCTTTTCAGCCCGGTTCCTGCCAGCTGAGCGTCAAAATCCCTTTCGCCATAGCGATCGTCAAAGGCAATAGGATGTCCAGCGTGCAGCGTATGCACACGTATCTGATGGGTGCGGCCCGTGATCGGGCTGGCTTTCACCAGCGTTGCATTGGCGTAACGCTCTTCAATTTTAAAGCGCGTTTCGGAAGGCTTCCCTTCACTATTGACGCGCACGATACGCTCCCCGCTTTGCAGAATGTTTTTCAACAAGGGTGCCTGTACGGCCTTTATATGGGCAGGCCAGGTACCGCGCACCAGCGCAAGGTAATCCTTTTGCATCCCTTTTTCGCGCAGCTGCTCATGCAGCGACCGCAGCGCAGACCGTTTTTTAGCGACCAGCAAAATGCCTGAGGTATCGCGATCCAGACGGTGCACCAGCTCCAGGAAGCGGGCTTCCGGACGCAGCGCACGTAATCCTTCAATCACGCCAAAGCTAAGTCCGCTCCCGCCATGTACGGCCGTTCCGGAAGGCTTATTCATCACTAGGATATAGTCATCCTCAAACAGAATCGCCTTTGAGAGCGCGGCAACCTTGTCCAGTTTAGGGGAAACAGCAACCTCGTCGCGTTCAGCCACACGAACGGGTGGAATTCGTACTTCATCCCCGGCGACAAGCTTATATTCCGGTTTGATGCGGCCTTTATTCACGCGCACTTCGCCCTTACGCAAAATGCGATAAATCATGCTTTTCGGCACGCCTTTAAGCTGCGTGCGTAAAAAGTTATCGATGCGTTGTCCTGCCTCATCGGCAGAAATCGTCACAATCTTTACTGCTGGAGTATTGGTTTTCATGGTTCGCGATTCTAAATAGGGCGTGAGGATAGCGCCACCTCTTTTTCTGTGCTTAACTGTCTGTAAGCCTTTTCCACGGCGCTTTTGCGGCCAGTTTTTAGGCAATTTGCATTGATGATATGCAATTCTTCCTAAAAGCTGGAATAAACATCGCAACGTGGGAAAAGTCACCTTGCTATCACAAGGTTAGCGATGGAATAATGTTATCGTTTTCCTGGTTCAAACCTTGTGAAACAAGAAAATAGCGTAAATAAGGAATTTTGCCGGATAGCCCATACACGCAGCAATGGCGTAAGACGTTTTAGGTAATCAGGCATTTAGCGGGCTGCGGGTTGCGGCCTGGACGACAAGACGGGATTGGTTCACTCAGGTTTACACTGGCGGCTCCCCTCTTTAATTTAAAAGCGCTGTTTTTCCTAATGTGAAACAGGCTGCCGAGATTTTGCGCCCCTGAGCAGGCGACAACCGGGAGGTTGACGGCTTTGCGATGAGACACGGGGCCATCGGTGAGATCGCGTCCAGCGTTACTATTGCCCGTAGCTTTGTCACTAATGTAAGAATAATGAGTAAGTTACGATGAAAAGAATGTTGATAAACGCAACTCAACAGGAGGAGTTGCGCGTCGCCCTTGTGGATGGACAGCGTCTGTATGACCTGGATATTGAAAGCCCGGGGCATGAGCAGAAGAAGGCCAACATCTATAAAGGCAAAATCACCCGTATTGAACCCAGTCTTGAAGCGGCTTTCGTTGATTACGGCGCTGAAAGGCACGGTTTCCTCCCCCTGAAAGAAATCTCCCGCGAATACTTTCCCAGCAATTACTCCTCACATGGCCGCCCGAATATTAAAGACGTGCTGCGTGAAGGTCAGGAAGTTATCGTTCAGATTGATAAAGAAGAGCGTGGAAATAAAGGCGCGGCCTTAACCACCTTTATCAGCCTGGCGGGCAGCTATCTGGTACTGATGCCAAA
Source organism: Pantoea sp. FN060301 (assembly GCA_050410775.1). Lineage (GTDB taxonomy): Bacteria > Pseudomonadota > Gammaproteobacteria > Enterobacterales > Enterobacteriaceae > Erwinia. Next base: position 1,583,702 of record CP191229.1, on the reverse strand, counting down.
CAACCCGCGCGCCGGCGGTATTTCACGCCGTATTGAAGGTGACGATCGTACCGAGCTGAAAGAAGCCCTCTCGTCGCTGGAACTGCCGGATGGCATGGGACTGATTGTCCGTACCGCCGGCGTAGGCAAATCCGCCGAAGCGCTGCAGTGGGATTTAAGCTTCCGCATGAAGCACTGGGAAGCGATCAAGAAAGCGGCCGAAAACCGCCCGGCACCTTTCCTGATCCATCAGGAAAGTAACGTCATTGTGCGCGCGTTCCGCGACTATCTTCGCCAGGATATCGGTGAGATTCTGATCGATAACCCTAAAGTGCTGGAGCTGGCTCGTCAGCATATCGCGGCGCTGGGCCGTCCGGACTTTAGCAGCAAAATTAAGCTCTACACCGGTGAAATCCCGCTCTTCAGCCACTATCAGATTGAGTCCCAGATTGAATCCGCCTTCCAGCGTGAAGTTCGCCTCCCTTCCGGCGGTTCGATCGTTATCGACTCCACCGAAGCGCTGACCGCGATTGATATCAACTCCGCCCGCGCCACGCGCGGCGGCGATATCGAAGAGACGGCATTCAATACCAACCTGGAAGCCGCCGATGAGATTGCCCGCCAGCTGCGCCTGCGCGATCTCGGCGGCCTGATCGTTATCGACTTTATCGATATGACGCCGGTTCGTCATCAGCGCGCCGTGGAAAACCGTCTGCGTGAAGCTGTCCGCCAGGATCGCGCCCGTATCCAGATCAGCCATATTTCTCGCTTCGGCCTGCTGGAGATGTCCCGCCAGCGCCTGAGCCCGTCGCTGGGCGAGTCCAGCCATCACGTCTGCCCACGCTGTAGCGGCACCGGTACCATCCGTGATAACGAATCGCTGTCGCTCTCTATTCTGCGCCTGATTGAAGAAGAAGCGCTGAAGGAGAACACCAAAGAAGTCCACGCCATTGTGCCGGTGCAGATTGCCTCTTACCTGCTCAATGAAAAACGTGAAGCGGTAAGCGCCATTGAGAAGCGCCAGGGTGGCGTGCGGGCGATTATCGTGCCAAACGATCAGATGGAAACCCCGCACTACTCCGTACTGCGCGTGCGCACCGGCGAAGAGACCCAGACGCTCAGCTATCACCTGCCGAAGCTGCATGAGGCCGAAATGGCTCTGCCTTCTGAAGAGGAGCATGCTGAACGCAAACGCCCTGAACAGCCGGCGCTGGCCGCCTTCGTTATGCCTGACGCTCCACCGGCGCATCAGGAACCCGCCGCTGCACCAGCGCCAGCGCCAGCCCCTGAGGCGCCGGCAAAAGCGCCTGCTGCCGAAGCAACGTCCGGCTTGTTGGGTCGTTTCGTTCGCGGTCTGAAGAAGATGTTTGCGGGTGAAGAGAAAGCACCGGTTGCAGAACCTCAGCCTGTGGTTGAAGAAACCGTGGCCGAAGCCCCTGCCGCCGCACCGCGTGGCGAGCGCCGCAACAACCGTCGTCAGAACAACAACCGTCGCGACCGCAGCGGTGAGCGCTACGGCGATCGCAGTGAGCGCAACGGGGATCGTAACGATCGCAATAAGGAGCGTAACGAGCGTACTAACGAACGTAGCGAACGTACCGATCGCAATGAGCGTAACGACCGTCCTGAACGCAACGACCGCCCTGAACGCAGCGACCGCCCTGAGCGTAACGACCGCAACAACAACCGTAATGAGCGTATGGTGCGCGACGCCAACCCAGCGGAAGGTCGTGAAGATAACCGCCGTAACAAGCGCAACAACGTCGCGCCGGTTGAGGTTGTGGACGATCAGCAGCCAGTGAGTGAAGAGGCGCGCAGTGAGCAGCAGCCTCGTCGTGAACGCAACGACCGCACTCGCCGCCGTCAGGAACGCCCTGTCGTGCAGGAAGAGAAGCAGCCAGAAGTGGTCGCCGCTGAAGAGATTGCGGTAGCCGGTGAAGAGACCGTTCAGGTCATGCCGCGCCGTAAACCTCGTCAGCTGGACCAGAAGGTGCGTATTGAAACGGCAGAGCAGACGGCCGCCCGTGCGTTTGAACCGCAAGAGCCTTCTGCTGCTGAAACCGCCGAAGCCTTACCGGCCGCTACGGAGAATGTCGCTGGTCTGGGGGAAAGCGAAGAGCGTGAAAGCAACAGTATGCCGCGTCGCTCACGTCGTTCGCCTCGTCACCTGCGCGTAAGCGGCCAGCGCCGTCGTCGCTATCGCGATGAGCGTTATCCGAACCAGTCGCCGATGCCGCTGACCTTTGCCGCTGCCTCACCGGAAATGGCTTCAGGTAAAGTCTGGATCACCTATCCTGTGGCCCAGGCCGCTGATGAGCATGCTGAGCCTGAACAGTCAGTGGTGCCGGATTATGGCCATGAAGATACGGCTGATGCCGTAGCCGTTGCCGCCGCAGCCAACGCAATGCCCGCTGATGCGCAGCAGAGCGAGGCTCAGCCGGTGCATATGGCAGAGCCTCAGCCGGAAAGCCAGCCGGCGGTAACGCCGGTTGATGCGAAAGAAACGGAGGCAATCGACGTTCCGGTGAATGAAGAACCTGCCGTTATTTCCGCCGCTGATGAAGCCGTTGCCGATGCCACAGCAGAACAGGCGCAGCCTGCTGATGAGGCTCATGCTGACAACGCTTTCGTTGAGGATGTGAAAGAGCTCGTTGAAGAAGCGAAACTGGCTGAAGAGCCTGCTTCTGCGCAACAGCCCCAGCAGCCTGCCGCCGTTAATGCTTCAGATGTCAGCGAAGAGATCGAAAAGCAGGTTGAGGATGTGCTGAAAGCGCCGGTAGTGACGGATGAGCCAGTGGTGACCAGTGAACCTCATGCACCTGTTCCGGCCCGTGATGAGCCAGTGACCGCTTCAGCGCCTGCTGCTGTCCCCGCTTACGCTGAGTCAGCGCCGGTTTCTGCCTCTGCTGTAGTGCCAGCTGAACCAACTCAGGCACCAGCATCTGCTGCTGCGCCAGCTGAACCAACTCAGGCACCAGCATCTGCTGCTGCGCCAGCTGAACCAACTCAGGCACCAGCGCCTGCTGCTGCGCCAGCTGAACCAACTCAGGCACCAGCGCCTGCTGCTGCGCCAGCTGAACCGGCTCAGGCGCCTGCTGTAACCCCTGCTACGTCAGCAGCGGCATCAGCACCGGCAGCGGTTCCTGCTACGCCAGCGACGGCAGCTGCGGCTGCACCCGCGCCGGTAGCAGCGTCCGTAGCGCCTGTGGCGGCAGAGGTCACCAGCACGACGGCTCAGCCCGCTTATAAACATCATGCCACGGCACCGATGACCAAAGCGCCTGCGCCAGATTATCAGCCAGAACCGGCGCGCGGCAGTGACTGGGTACGTCCTGACTTCATTTTTGAAGGCAAAGGTTCCGCAGGCGGTCACGCGGCAACCCATCAGGCGACAGCACCGGCTACGCGTCCATAGTCGTCCGAAAGCTGAATGAAAGCCCCGCTCATCTGACCGGGGCTTTTTTTTATTCCTCAGCCCAAAGCTCCCCTCCCATCTCTTGCTGTATTCCCTCATTCATTTACTGAAACCTGAGCTATCCGGGCGCTGTCCCAGGCCTTACATCCGTATCCGCCTTCGTGCAGGTAAGGATGCAAGGATCGAACGCCTGAGCCTGCTCGGGGTGTCGTCATGACCAATTCCGCCGGTCAGGTCTCTCCTGATTTTACCGGACGGCGAGGAGCGCTGAAGCAGCGCCGATCGTGGCGATAATTATCTGCTGTTCTCTGGCCAGAACCGGGCTGAAGTGACTTCTGGTTTTGGCGGGTTTTGTGCGCGCCAGGACAGGCTTTTGCGCCCGGTATCCTCGTTTGTTAACCGGGCCTGATCTCTGTCACTACCGTTCACGCAGCGATTGCTGTGGGCTGATGGCTTCTGATGAATCAGCGTTTGTTTAACCGCTGGCCGCTGTTCTGGACGAAGCTTTTGGAGAGACGAAGTTTTGCAATGCCGCAGGCGTGAAGTTCACTGAGGTTTATCCTGGCGTATTTTTGGAGGCATAAAGCGGTAGGAAGTCCGGAAGGAAAAGGTAAGGCAGAACGAACCGGAAAAAAAATCCCGCGATCGGAAGGTTAGCGCCGATCGCGGGAGAAACTGAACGCACCCGGTTTAAGCGCGCCCAAAATAAAACAACATTACATATTCAGTTTGAACAGGGACATGCCTGACATATCACTAAAGACTTTGTAGGAGGCCTGCAGCGCCGTCTGCTGCATGGTGTAAGAGGAGATGGTGCTGGTCACATCGGCGTCTACCAGCGCGCTCATCTGGAGCTTCTGATTCAGCTCGGTGCTATCCCCTTTAGCGTCCAGCTTGCCCAGTTCATCCAGCTGGATACCCAGCTCTGAGCGCACTTTGAGAACGTTATTCAGCGAGTTACGCAGACCACGGTTGGTTTTATCAATCACCGCCGCTTCGGCATCTTTAGTGGCGTCATCGGCATTATCCAGCGGCTTGCTCAGGGAAGTGATGGCGCTATTCAGCATGGCGAACAGACTGCTTTCACTATCGGCCGGGTTGCCACTCGGCTCCGCCACGGCATTGCTGGTGATCGCCATAAAGACCTCTTTGCCGGTATGGCTGGTCACCATGGTGCGGTTAGCATCCACTTTCTGGCTGATCGAGGTGTCTCCGCCGTTATACGTCACATCCCCGTTGGCATCCTTAACAAAAGGCGCCGTGTCGGATTTGTAACCGGCAAACATATAGCGGCCGTTGCCGTCGGTGGCGTTAGCCAGGTTCAGCAGCTGATCGCGCAGCCCTGTCAGCTGGGTGGCGTAAGAGGCGCGGTCATCATCAGACAACGTACCGTTAGCAGCGGCAACAATGGCGGTCTGCGCATCCTGAATCACGCTGACGACCTGCGTCAGGTTTGTCTCTTCCTGAGAAACCGCCGTGGTAGCAAAGCTACGGGCTGTTTTGAACTGGTCGGTTTCCGCCTGCGCCTGTGACAGCACCACGGCCTGGGCCGCGGCAACAGGGTCATCAGAAGGATTTACAACGCGTTTGCCTGAAGAGAGCTGTTCGCCCACTTTCAGCCAGCCTTCCTGCGAGTTGCTGATGCCGCGCATTTGCTGGTCATAAATCATGGTAGTGCTGAGACGCATGATGTTTTCCTTATTCCGCTATCAGTTCACTGCACCGATCAGCGCATCGAAAATAGTGCTGGCGGTCTGAAGCACCTTGGCATTGGCAGTGTAATACTGCTGATAGCGCGTCAGATTGCCATATTCTTCATCCAGGTTAACGCCGGAAACGGACTGCTGCTGGTTCGTCAGCTGCGTGACAACCTTATCCTGGGTTGCGCCGGTTGTTTCCAGGTTACTGGTCTTGTTACCCACGTTGGCGACCATGCTGGCGTAGGCCTGGGTCAGCGAACTGTTGCCGGTGATCACTTTCTTAGTTTGCAGATTCACCAGCGACTGAGCATTGTTGTTGTTGCTTACACCATCATCGGCACCTGCAGCGGCAACTTTAGCCTGATCGGTGATATTGACGCCCATTCCGACAATAACGTCAGAAACCGGCTTCACCAGGAAGCTGTCTTTCCCCGCAGGCGTACCCTCAACGGTCACTTTCAGGCCATCAAAACTCAGCACGGGCTTGCCGTTTTCCGTGGTCACCGCCGCGGAAATGCTGCTGTTATCGGAGAGGCGCGTCAAGTTCCAGCTGCCGCTGCCCTGGTCAAAGGTGACGTTATAGTTGGAAGCCTGCACTTTACTGGTATCGGTCCACGCCACGCTCAGCGATCCCGTACCGGTATTTTTGGCATTCGAAACGGCAGACGTTGTTCCCAGATTAAAGAAAGCTTCGCCGGCATCGCCGTCGAGGTCAAAACCGGCCTCATGCTGGGCGTTAAAGCTGTCACCCAGCGCCAGCGCCAGCTGGCCGATCTGATTGCGGGTATTGTCCAGATCGGTGCGGAAGGCGAGCAGCCCACCAAGCGAACCGTTGGTGACCAGTTTTTCCGGGATTTCCGTTGTTTTGCCGCTGGTCGGGTCAACCGTGGCAATAGTGGTACGGCCCGGATCGCTGCTTGACGGTACGGCGGCAAGCTGGCTATAGCCACTGCCCTGCACCAGCGAGATACCGCTGCTCATGCTGATGTTATAGCTGCCGCCGTCCTGCTGACTGACGGTAACGCCCACCAGCTTATTCAGTTCGTTGACCAACTGATCGCGCTGATCCATCAGATCGTTAGGTTCGCTGCCCGCCCCGGCGCCTTTCAGCTTAATGATCTGCTCATTGACGTTAGCGATCTGCTTAGCGTATCCGTTGATCTGCTCGACGGTAGAAGTTACCGAGGTATTCAGGCTGCGATCCAGGTTGCGCAGATAGGTATCGGTCACCTGAAACTGGTTTACCAGACCATCGGCCTTGCCCAGCACCGTCTGACGGGCTGAGGGATCGGAGGCGTTGCTGACCAGCGTCTGGATAGAGCTGAAAAAGTCCTGAATGTTCGTCGACAGCGTGTTTGTGGTGCTGGAGAACATATCATCGATATTTGAAATCTGCTGGTACTGGGTTTGCAGCGCGCTGGACTGCGTACTGGCGCTGCGCAGCTGATTGGTAATAAAGGAATCATACTCGCGGTTGACGCTGGCAACCGACACGCCGTTACCATAATAATTATTGCCGCTTAGCGTGCTGTTAGCCTGGGCCAGAATCGTGGTCTGACGGGAATAGCCCGCTACGTTGTAGTTGCTGATGTTGTTACTGGTGGTGCTCAACGCGGCCTGGGCAGCGCCCAGCCCACTCATTGCGGTATTAATTAAGTTGGACATGTCGGTTCCTTGTTTACCCTGACACAGCACGGGCCGGCATAAATGGTTGCCGGAGCGGATTTACGCGAGTCCGGCCTGAATGAGTTATCGGTTCAAACGTGACAAACTTGAGTGGAAAATCAGAAGAAATCACCCAGATCCTGGGTATAGGCCTTCACTACTTTTTCACCCATATTTTTGAACTGCTCAATCATCCCCACCAGTTTTTGCGCGTATTTCGGATCGGTAGCGTAACCCGCTGCCTGTAACGCTCTTGCGCCCTGCTCCGGCGTCTCTGCGGTGGTCACTGCCGCATAGCGTGGGTTTTTGGTGATGAGGCTGACGTAATCGTTCAGGGCTTCAAAATAGGAGTCATAGACGCGGAATTTGGCCTTCACCTTTTTCGCCTCACCGTTTTCATATTCGGTGGTGGTGATTTCCGTCGTTTTGCCCTGCCAGCTTCCGGTGGCCTTGATGCCAAACAGGTTGTGGCTTGGACGACCATCTTCGGTCATGATCTGCCGCTGTCCCCAGCCCGACTCAAGCGCCGCCTGAGCAAGGATCAGGTGATGAGGTATGCCGCTTTCAGCGCTGACCATTTTGGCTGGCTGAGAGAGCTGGGCGATAAAGTCGCTGCTGCTACCGCTCAGCGGTTGCTCTGCCGAAGGCAGCCGCGGGACGGCCTTGCGGACAATCTGCTCCATCTCCCTTTCCATCGCCATCGCTACCGGGGGCAGCGTGTTGATGAAGTTTTTATCCAGCATCATCGGCACGGTGCCCGCTTTTTCATCCGGCGGTACGGCCTGCGCCATCTGTTTAACCATCATATCGGCCAGGCCCAGCCCTTTAGAGGCGATCTGCTGCCCAATCTGCTGATCGTACATAGAGGTATAAAGCCGCGTCTGTTCGGTGCTCAGCAAGCCATCCTGCGGCAGCGCCTGACGCATGCTTTTCAACATCATCTGTACGAACATTCCTTCCACCTGCTTTGCCACTTCCTTAGCATGCGCTTTCGGATCGTTGCCAGCCTGACGCTTCAGGTCGTTAAGCGAGCGGCTGTCATAGGCCGCGCCCATCAGAGATTGGGTATTCATCAGATAATTTCCAGTTTGGCGTGCAGACAGCCCGCGCTATCCATCGATTGCAGGATAGACATCAGATCGATCGGCGTGGCGCCCAGCGCGTTCAGCGCACGGACTACGCTGTTCAGGTTGGCGCTGGCTCTCACGCTTTGCAGCGCGCCCCCGCTCTGACGCAGGTCGATTTGCGTTTCAGGCGTCACCACCGTCTGGCCGCCGCCCAGCGGCGTATCGGGCTGACTCACGTTCTGCTGCTGGTTAACCGTGACCGACAGGTTGCCCTGGGCGATGGCGCAGCTGCTCAGCATAACTTCACGGTTCATCACCACTGAACCGGTACGGGAGTTGATGATGACTTTCGCATCCTGCACCGGCATGGCGACGTTGATATTCTGAATATCGGCCAGCAGGCGAACCTGAGAGGTCCCATTTGCCGAAACGCGAACCTGCACCGTTCTGCCGTCAAGCGCCTGCGCCGAACCGTAGCCGTTACGGCTGTTGATGGCATCGCTGATACGCTGCGCCATACTGAAATCTTCCTGGTTAAGGAACAGGTTGATGGTGTCTGAGGTGCCGAAGTTATTCGGCAGCTCACGTTCAATGGTCGCTCCGCCGGTGATACGCCCGCCGTTCACCTGGTTAACCTGCACGCTGCTGCCGCCTGCGGCTGCGGATGCGCCGCCTACCAGAATATTTCCCTGCGCCATCGCATAGACCTGGTTGTCCACGCCTTTCAGCGGGGTCATCAGCAGCGTACCGCCGCGCAGGCTTTTGGCGTTCCCCATTGAGGAGACCACCACATCAATTACCTGCCCCTGACGGCCAAAGGCGGGCAGTTTGCCGGTAACCATTACCGCCGCGACGTTTTTCAGCTGCATGTTGGTGCCAGCGGGCACGGTGATGCCCAGCTGGGAGAGCATGTTGTTCAGGCTCTGGGTGGTAAAGGGCGTCTGGGTGGTCTGGTCGCCGGAGCCATCCAGTCCGACAACCAGGCCATAGCCGATCAGGGAGTTTTCCCGTACGCCGCCTACGCTGGTCAGATCGCGGATGCGGTCAGCCTGCGCCAGAGCGCTGACGCCAGCCAGCAAAAGCAGAGCGAATTGAAGGATAATCTTACGCATGTACGCCTCTTAAAACGGTGACAGGTTCAGGAAGAACCGTTGCAGCCAGCCCATCGTCTGCGCCTCATTGATATAGCCGTTGCCGACGTACTCAATGCGGGCATCCGCCACCTGTGTCGATATCACACTGTTACTGCCGCTGATGGTGCGCGGGTTAACCACCCCAGAGAAGCGGATAAATTCCGTGCCCTGGTTGATTTCAATCTGTTTCTCACCAATAACCTTCAGGTTGCCGTTCGGCAGCACCTGATTCACGGTCACGGTGATGGTTCCGGTGAAGGTGTTATTGGCGGTAGCGCCGCCCTTACCGGCAAAATCACTGGAGCCTGAAGCGTCAAAATTGACTTTATCTCCGCCCAGCAGGCCGTTCAGCGAACTTGGCAAGGAGGTCAGCCCCAGCGAGCTGCTGCCATCGCGTCCTGCGGATGCTGACGAGCTTTTGCTCGCGCTGACGTTTTCCTGAAGAACAATGGTCAGCGTATCGCCAATATTACGTGGGCGACGATCTTCGAACAGCGGCTGATAGCCGTAGTTCATCGGCATCATCCCCTGAAAAATAGAGCCATTAACGACCGGCGGCGAAGCAGGCAGCGGCTGGGCCGTTGTCACACCCTCGACCAGCGGCTTACGTGGAACCAGAGCACAACCGTTAAGCGTCAGCAGCAGCAAGGCTACCAACAAACGTCCAGGCACTGAGATTTGCTTCGCCATGGAATCACTACCTTTAATAATCAAAAGAGTTCTTTTATCAAGGACCGGGCAAGCCCGGCCACTACGGCATTAAAAACCGCGTATTACAACTGCGTCAGCTTGGCCAGCATCTGATCGGAGGTGCTGATCGCCTTGCTGTTGATCTCATAAGCGCGCTGGGTCTGGATCATGCTGACCAGCTCTTCCGCAACGTTTACGTTAGACGTTTCGACATAGCCCTGATAAAGCAGGCCCGCGCCGTTGTTGCCTGGTGCGCTGTCGGTCGGCGCGCCTGACGCCTGGGTTTCCTGATAAAGGTTTTCACCTTTACTTTCCAGGCCCGCGTCGTTGATGAAGGTGCTCAGCGTCAGCTGACCTACCTGCACCGGCTGCGCCTGACCCTGCTGCGTGACGCTGACCACACCGTCACGACCGATGGTCATGCTCAGTGAGTTCGCCGGAATGGTGATGGCAGGCTGAACGGGAAAACCGCCGTTGGTCACCAGCTGACCGTTCTGGTCAGTCTGAAACGAACCGTCACGGGTATAGGCCAGGCTGCCATCCGGCATCTGTACCTGGAAGAAGCCCTGTCCACTGATCGCCACATCTTTCGATGAGTCGGTTTTGTTCAGGTTACCCTGCGTGTGCAGACGCTCGGTGGCGACCGGGCGCGTACCTGTACCAAGTTGCATCCCGGAAGGCAGAGTAGTCTGCTCGGAGGACTGCGCGCCCGGCTGACGCAGCGTCTGATACATCAAATCTTCAAAGACGGCACGCTGGCGTTTAAAGCCGTTGGTGCTGACGTTTGCCAGGTTGTTAGAGATGACGTCCATATTTGTTTGCTGGGCGTCAAGACCGGTTTTGGCAATCCATAAGGAACGAATCATTCAGTTTTCCTCTGCGCTTAGCTCATCGACAGCAGCTGGTTAGCGCGTTGTTCATTCTCATCGACGCTTGAGATCACTTTCATCTGCATCTCAAAGCGGCGTGCGTTAGCGATCATATCGACCATGGTATCAACCGGCTTGACGTTACTGCCTTCCAGCACGCCAGGCATGACCTGAATGGTCGGATCGTTTTGCAGAACGGCGCCGCGCTGCGCCTGCGCGCTGGCGTTCGGACGGAACAGACCATCATCGCCGCGGATCACTTCCGACCCGGTGGCTTTCACCAGCTTCAGGCGTCCCAGTTGGACGGTCGCATTCGGCGGATCGCCCGGATTCAACGCGGTAATAGAGCCATCGGCCGCGATGGTGATTTCCGAGCCCTGAGGCACGGCAATCGGTCCGCCATCACCCATCACCAGGTTACCCTGAATGGTGAGCTGTCCCGCCGGGTTGAGTTCCATGTTACCGTTGCGGGTGTAGGCCTCGGTGCCGTCAGGGGCACGAACCGCCAGCCAGCCATCCTGCCTCACCGCCACGTCCAGTGAACGTTCGGTGTAGTCCATCGCGCCGGGAGACATGTCCGAACCGGGCGTTGACGCCGTTACCAGCGTGCGCGTCGGCAGGGAGAGCCCCTGCACCGGCACGGCGCGCATAGCGTTAAGCTGCGCACGGAAGCCCGGTGTGGAGGCGTTGGCCAGGTTGCTGGACGTTACTGCCTGCCGTTCGAGGGTCTGACTGGCAGCCCCCATTGCGGTATATATCGCGTGATCCATAAGACGATCCTGTTAGCCGTATTAGCGCAGGTTGACCAGGGTGTTAAGGATCTGGTCCTGCGTTTTGATGGTCTGGGCGTTAGACTGATAGTTACGCTGTGCGACGATCATATTCACCAGCTCTTTACTCAGGTCGACGTTGGAAGATTCCAGCGCGCCCGCCGTCAGGGAGCCGAGGTTACCGGTACCGGCAAGACCTACCAGCGCCTGGCCGGAAGAAGCGGTAGAGGACCAGACGTTGTTGCCTTCAGACTTCAGGCCTTCCGGGTTAGCAAAGTTAGCCAGAGCGATCTGACCCAGAGTCTGGGTTTTCTCGTTGGAGTAGTTACCGACTACGGTACCGTCGTTGTTGATCTGGTAGCTGGTCAGTTCGCCCGGCTTATAACCATCCTGAGACGGGTTACCGAAAGTGGTAGTGCCGGTGTTCTGCTGCTGGCTGCCCGCCATATTCAGGGTGAAATTGGTAGGGGCAGAACCGTTCAGACCCGCCAGCGTAACGGCCTGAGTCGGGGTAGAAGTCAACTGACCACTGGAATTGAAGGCCATGTTGAAGGTGCCCACGGTTGCAGTTGGGTCCGCTGCGCTGCCATCCTTCACGTCCACGGCCCAGGTATTATCCGCCGTTTTGGTGAAGTAAAGGTTCAGGTTATGCTCGTTACCCAGCGAATCGTAGGTCGTCATCGACGCTTTTTTGTTGTACGAGCTGGTGTCGTTGATATCCAGCGGCGTAGTGGCTGGTACGCTGTCCGTTGAGTTCAGGTTTGCTATCAGCGACGCCGCACTGGTGGATTTCGCTGGCATTGCGGTAGTAGGCACGCTCAGCCCAACAGGGTTGGCGCCGGTCTGCACGGTTGGCGGCGTGCCGGTTGCCGGATAGCCGGTCAGCTGCAGGCCGTCGGCGTTAACGATGTTGCGATCGGAGTCCAGCGTGAACTGGCCGTTACGGCTGTAGTAGACCGCACCATTAGGATCCGCCATGCGGAAAAAGCCGGACTGGCTGATGGCCACATCCAGACCACGGCTGGTCGAGGTAGTGGTACCGTCGTTAAAGTCCTGCGTCACCGCCGCCACTTTCACGCCCAGGCCCACTTTAGAGCCCGCAAACATATCGGCGAAAGACACGGTCGCGGATTTAAAACCGACCGTTGCGGAGTTGGAGATGTTGTTACCAATAACGTCAAGGTTACTGGAAGCGGCGTTTAAGCCGCTGACTGCCTGTGAAAAGCCCATGAGTTCACTCCTGGATAAGGGTTAATTGGTTAAATAATCTGACGAACGTTCGCGAGGGTGGTTTTCCCCAACGTGCCGAGGTCTAAAACGGCACCGCTGGCGTCGTTAGTTACCCCGGTAACCAGCGCATAGTTCAGCGGCTGCGAGACCAGTTGGCCTGACGCATTGCTGGCGCTGAGTGAAACCTGGTATTTACCATCTGCTGCGGTGGTACCTTCAGTCGTGGTGCCATCCCAGGCGAAGGTATGCACGCCGGCGCTAAGCGGCCCCAGCTCGATGGTCTTGACAATTCTGCCTGACGCATCGGTAACGGTGGCCTGAGTGGCGGTGGATGCCTGCTCCAGGCTGACGCCAAACGGCGTTGTGTCGCCGCTGCCGACCAGAATCTGTGAACCATCGACCATTACACCGTGCCCAATCAGGGCGGAAGCCTGCAGCGATTGTCCGCTGTTGATCTGACCGGAGATCGATCCCAGCGTGGTGTTCAGTTTTTCGATACCGCTCAGGGTATTGATCTGCGCCAGCTGAGTCGTAAGCTGGCTGTTATCCATCGGGTTGGTCGGATCCTGGTTTTTTAACTGAGTCACCAGCAGCGTCAGGAAGTTATTTTGCAGGTCAGCCGAGGAATTCTCCGTCGTTGCCGTTGTTGTCTTGATCGCGCTGTAGTCCAGGGACTCATTAACGCCTACTGCAATACCCATCTGCCTGCTCCTTATTGACCTATCGTCAGGGTTTTCATCATCATTTGCTTCACGGTGTTAAACACCTCGACGTTCGCCTGGTAGCTGCGTGAAGCAGACATGGTATTGACCGTTTCACCCACGACATCCACGTTTGGCATCTTCACGTAACCTTTAGCATCCGCCATCGGATTACCCGGCTCGTAGACCAGCTTCGCGGGCGTCGGGTCCTCAATGACCTGCGATACACGAACGCCGCCGGTTGGCGATCCCGGCATGGCTGCCGTCTGGAACACAACCTGCTTGGCGACGTAAGGTTTCCCATCAGGCCCGGTGACGCTGTCGGCGTTAGCCAGGTTACTGGCGCTGACGTTCAGTCGCTGTGACTGTGCGTTCATCGCCGATCCCGCAATATCAAAAATGTTCAGTAAAGCCATAAATTATTGCCCCTGTAGCACGGACATCATGCCCTTGATCTGACTGCTGATCATGGTCACATCCATCTGGTATTTCAGGCTGTTATCCGCGAATTGCGTACGCTCGCGGTCCATATCTACCGTGTTGCCGTCCATTGCCGGCTGATCCGGGATTCGGTACAGCAGGTCCATGGAAGGCGGTTGCAGCGTTTCCGCAGGAATATGGCGTGCCGACGTCACCGCCAGCGACATTCCTGATCCAGGCGCACGGCCCTGCTCCATCACCTTGTTCAGCTGGCTGGCGAAATCGATATCGCGTGCCTGATAGCCGGGCGTGTCAGCGTTGGCAATGTTGGATGCCAGGATTTCCTGCCGCTGGGCACGCAGGTTTAATGCTTCGGTGTTAAACCGTAGTGCCGCGTCCAGTTTGTCGAGCATGCTTCCTCCGCAAATGAAAATTCAGAGCTAACAGCATATCGCGGGGTGAAAAGGACTATCGGCGGAATAGCGCGTAAAATCGTCGCTAATTTGCGCCTTGAACAGGGAAGACTCACGGGTAGAATCGGTGCCATGTTGAATTAGGGGATGAGACGATGCGTGGACTATTCTGCCTGCTGGCTGGCCTTTGCGGACTGCTGCCAATCCTGGCCAGTGCGAACGACCTGACCGCACAGCTAACGCAATTTTTTACCACTCGCTATGGGGAAAGCGGACTGCGTGCCGATACCCTCACCGTCGTGGTGAAAACGCCTCAGTCCCAGTGGCCGGCCTGCGATAACCCGCAGTTTTCCCTGCCCGGCAACAGCCGCATGTGGGGCAATATGAGCGTGGCGGCCAACTGCGACCAGAATCGCCGTTACCTTCAGGTTCAGCTTCAGGTCACCGGCGAATATATCGTGGCGGCGCGTCCGGTGCGCCGCGGTACGCCGCTGACCGGCGACGATATCAAGCTGCAGCAAGGACGTCTTGATACGCTGCCTGCCCGCACCGTGATGACCGCAGCAGAAGTCACCGATGCGGTGGCCCTGCGCGATATCATGCCCGGACAGCCGGTGTCGCTGATGATGGTCAGAAAACCCTGGCGCGTGAAGGCAGGACAGAACGTCACGGTAACCGCCAGCGGTGAAGGTTTTGCCATTACCAGCGAAGGCCGGGCAATGAATAATGCGACCGCCGCACAGCGGGTCAGGGTACGCATGAATAACGGTCAGATTGTGAACGGCGAAGTGGGGGTGGATGGGAATATTCTTATATCGCTATAAATGTCTAAAGCTGGCTTCCGTGCTGCCGATAGTGTAAATAACAGACGTCATACACTTAAGCTTATCGGGCGAACTTTGCCTGAAATTAACGGAGTCAGATATGAGCATCGACAGAACTCAGCCAATCAAGCCGGGCAGTACTATTCAGCAGCGCGAAACCAGCGAACCTGCTGCACCGAAGGCCCGCCAGGCAGAAATAAAATCTCCCGTCGCCGGAACTCAGGTTGTCCTGAGCGGCGCGCAATCGCAGCTGACTAAAGCCAGCTCGCAGGATATTAACACCGCCCGCGTGGAAGAGCTGAAGACGGCTATCCGTAATGGCGAACTGAAGATGGATACCGGCAAAATCGCCGATGCCCTGATTCAGGAAGCGAAAGATTCTCTGAAAGGTAACTAACGACATGCAAAAGCTGCTGACCTCGCTGGATAAAATGCTTGAAGTACTGGGTAGTCTCGCCGACGTTATGTTGGCGGAGCAGGAGCAGCTCTCCGGCGGGCAGATCAACAGCAGCCTGCTGCAGCGTATCACCGAAGACAAAAGCTCCCTGCTGGCCACGCTGAATTTTATTGAGCAGATGCGCCGGGATGCTGAAAAAGAAGCCGGGGTTCATGCCCCCTACAGCCGTCATCCCGATATGGCCCGCCGCTGGGCAGCCATTCAGGATCAGACCGTCAAGCTGCGGGACACCAACCTGCACAATGGCCTGCTACTGAATCACCAGATCGATTTTACCGGACAGGCGCTGGAAGTTCTCAAACCTCACCAGACGCAGAAGTTCTATGGTCCGGACGGGCAGGCCACCACGAGCAGCTTTATCAGCCGTAAAGTTTAAGTACGTTTTTTAGCTTAGTGCGGTTCAGACCCCGACGCAGCCAGACTGCGCCGGGGTTGTGCTTTTTCAGAGGCTGGTACGGCGGGCAAAGTCGCGCGGGCGAAAGCCCAACGCCACCAGCACCAGAAAGTAGACGCTTCCCCCCACGGCACAGACCGCCGCCAGGCGCAGCAGTCGCCAGGCCATATTACCCATTTCCCACGACGGCATTACCCACAGCATCCCCACCAGCGAGGCGGCCATTACCGTTACGGCGATAAAAAGACGCAGCAGGAAGCTGAACCAGCCCGGCTGCGGGAAGAAGATTTTCTGCTTGCGCAGCTGCCAGTAAAGCAGTGAAGCATTCAGACAGGCCGCCAGACCAATCGACAGGGCCAGACCGGCGTGCTTCAGCGGACCGATAAAGGCCAGGTTCATCAGCTGCGTCACGAGGAGCGTGACGATGGCGATTTTCACCGGCGTTTTGATGTTCTGCCGCGAATAAAAGCCCGGCGCCAGCACTTTCACCACGATCAGCCCCATTAATCCGACCGAATAGGCCACCAGCGCGCGCTGGGTCATGGTCGCATCGAAGGCGGTGAACTTGCCATACTGGAACAGCGCGACGGTCAGCGGCTTCGCCAGGATGCCGAGCGCCACCGCGCTCGGCAGCGCCAGCAGGAAGCAGAGGCGCAGGCCCCAGTCCATCAGGCGCGAATACTCATCGTGGTTGCCGCTGGAGAAACTTTTGGCCAGCGAAGGCAGCAGGATGGTCCCCAGCGCCACGCCCAGCACGCCGGACGGGAACTCCATCAGGCGGTCGGCATAGTACATCCAGGAGACCGAGCCAGAGACCAGGAAAGAGGCGAATATAGTATTAATTATCAGCGAGATCTGGCCGACCGAAACGCCCAGAATCGCCGGCCCCATTTTGCGCATCACCCGCCAGACGCCCGCGTCTTTCAGGTTGAGCCGCGGCAGCACCAGCATGCCAATTTTACGCAAATGAGGAAGCTGATAGCCCAGCTGAAGCACGCCGCCCACGACAACCGCCCAGGCCAGCGCCAGCACCGGCGGGTTAAAATAGGGCGCGGCAAACAGGGCGAAGCCAATCATGCTGATATTAAGCAGCGTCGGGGCGAAGGCGGGAACGGAAAAGCGGTTCCAGGTGTTAAGGATCGCGCCGGAAAGGGAAGCCAGCGAAATCAGCATAATATAGGGGAAAGTGATGCGTAGCAGCGAGGTGGTCAGGTTGAACTTCGCTTCGGTGTCGGTAAAACCGGGCGCCGTGATCATAATCACCCAGGGGGCGGCAAACATGCCCAGCACGGTGACCAGCGCCAGCGCCAGCGTCAGCAGGCCAGAGACGTAAGCGACAAATACCCGGGTCGCTTCTTCACCCTTCTGGCTTTTATATTCCGCAAGGATTGGCACAAATGCCTGGGAGAAGGCGCCCTCGGCAAAAATACGACGTAGCAGGTTGGGCAGTTTAAACGCGACAAAAAAGGCGTCTGCGGTCATTCCGGCCCCAAAGACTCTGGCCACAATGGCGTCGCGGGCAAATCCCAGCACGCGCGAAAACAGCGTCATCGAACTGACCGCCGCCAGCGATTTTAACAGGTTCATGTTCTTCCTGATGCTTCTACTTGATAGGTGACTGAGCCAAAATGGGCATCTGACCGGCCAGGGCGACCGGTCAGGAATCGGCATAGTCTACTGATGCTGAAGGAAATAACCACTCTCGTTTGTTACAGCGGATTATTCGCGGTCGCTATCCCGCCAGAGTTTCTCCACAATACGCTGCGCCATCAGCGCCTGCTCGCCGGAGGTTTGCGGCATAGTCTGATTTTGCACACAGGTGATGAAATGGTGCGCCGCACCGGCAAACCCCCGCTGCTCCAGCGTACTCATCCAGCCCGGTATGGGTTCGACAATCAGTTTGCCTTCCGTCTCCTGCTGGTAGTCCCGCATATCGTGCAGCTGCCAGACGCTGCCTTCCGCTATCGCCATCACCGACTCACGCTGCGTCCCCGCGCGACGATGCATGCTGGTGGTCACCTGGGTCGATCCGATACTGAAATGATGCTCGGCGTAGAGCATTTCTCCCGCCTCCGTGGTCTGAATGATACCGCTCTGGAGCCTGCCGCTTCCGCCGCTCAGCCAGAGCGCCGTGTCGACGACGTGCAGGTAATCATCCAGCAGGGTAAAAAAGAGATCGCCCGGGCCAACGCTGTCGCCGCGGTGTTTGTCCATTCTCAGTGAGGCGGGCGCGGTCAGCTCAGCTTTAAGCTGCAAATAACGGGGGGCAAAACGGCGGTTGAACGCCACCATCAGCTTACGTCCGTGACGGTGGGCCAGCGTCACCAGCTCTTCGGCTTCACTCAGCTTCGCCGCCAGCGGCTTATCCACGCACACATCCACGCCCGCCAGCAGCAGCTGCTTAACAATGGCAAAGTGGCTGTCGGTTGAGGTATGCACGAACGCCGCATCGCAGGAAGCAGCCAGCGCGTCAAGCGTTGAGAAAAGCGGAATGCGGTAGCTGTCGCAGACCGGCTTTGCCTTCGTCTGGTTCGGTGAAAATGCCCCAGCGATCTGCCACTCGCCCGTCTTTGTCACGACCGGAAGCCAGGCCTTTTGCGCAATGCTTCCCAGCCCTACGATACCAATCCGGAGTTGTCTCATTTCAGCCCTCTTGTGTCAGTTTAGCCAGCTGTTGCTGCATTTCGGCGACCTGGCGCTCCAGTTCCGCCACCCTTTCAGAGAGATCGTCGCCACTTTGTGGTGCACTAACGCCGTGAGAATCCTCCTCGACCTCGCCGCTGAAAAGATGCATATAGCGGCTTTCGCGCTTACCTGGCTCCCGCGCAAGTCTGACCACAAAAGGACCATCTTCCCGCGTGGCGAGCCGCTCCAGCGCCTGCTCCACTTCACTCATATCGGTGAATTCATGCAGACGACTGCTTCGCGTGCGGAGTTCGCCGGGCGTTTGCGCCCCTCTGAGCAACAGCGTGGTCACCAGTGCCAGTTCGCCCGGCGAAAACTTGAGCTGCCCGAACGCCGTATTACAGAAACGGTGTTCATACTTTGTCACCCGGCTGCCAAAGCCGCTTTGGGGGGTGGCGAGATGTTTTTTTACCAGCTCATCCAGCGTCTGCTGGACCTGAACCTCGTTCAGTGACATCACCGGCTCACGGTTTGACTTCTGGTTACAGGCCGTGACCACGCCGTTAAGGGACATCGGGTACTGTTCCGGCGTGGTGACCTGCTTTTCCAGCAGGCAGCCAAGCGTACGCGCCTCTAAGGGCGACAAAAGCATTTTCATGGTGTGGTTATCCGCGTCTTTCAGGTGTCCATTCTCTGGACGTCAGGGCCGTCAGCACGTGATCCTGCCAGCGGCCATCAATCAATAAGTAGGCTTTGGCATAGCCCTCTTTCTCAAAACCGAGTCGCGCAAGCAGGTCCCCGCTTCGCTGATTATGCGGCATATAGTTTGCCATAATGCGGTGAATACGCTGCTGGCGCTGCATATAGCGAATGGCGGACTGTAGCGCTTCAAACATCATTCCCTGCCCCTGCCACTTCTCGCCGAGCGAATAGCCCAGATAGCAGGCGTGAAAAGATCCGCGCACCACATTGCTGAAGTTGGCCACGCCGCGCACCTCATTTTCATCCGGATCCATTACCGCAAAATAGAAGGCGCTGCCCTGCTTATGCATATCGCTAATCAGTCCGAGCCGGGCCTGCCAGCCTGAAGGATAACAGTGGCTCTCATCGCGCACTGGTTCCCAGGGCTTGAGGAAGGCGCGGTTTTCAGCATAGTAATCCGCGAGCCGCCAGGCATCGCGTTCATGAACGAGGCGTACGACCAGCCGATCGGTGGTCAGGCGCACTTTGGGCGTAGCGGAACGATAGCCAAACATCTTTTCTCCTGAAACTGGCCGCCAGCAAGAACAGTAAGCCTTTACGCTATCCCAGCCTGCACCGGATGGCGCGCCGCTGAAGGGCGTTATCGGCTCTTTTCCACACTATACCCCCCGGCATGGACGCCGGTAAAACGGCCTGGTGAAATTCTGTAGATTCAATGTTGCTGATAATAGCGGAAAAAATGCGTCAGTCGGGCGCGGAAATCGTTATTTCGCTTCCCGGCCATCATAAAAGACCATCCCCCGCCAGGGTGCCTGCCGGCAGGCGTTAAGCCGCTGGTCCAGACTTCCGACATGCAACTCAAGCTTATGGCCATCAGGATCAAGAAAATAGAACGAGTCACCCTCGCTGCGATTTTGTTTCCAGATAGTGACTCCGGCTTGCCGGATTCGCGCCGTAAAAGCGTCGAAGTCCTGCTGGCGGAGAGAAAAAGCGTAATGCGTATAGTCGCTTTTTTCTGGTGACAGAGTGTGCCGGGCTGCGTCATAAGAGAGGCAGAGCCAGAGAGAACCGCAGCTGAAGTAGGCCCCGTTTTCCCAACTGGCACGGAGGTCCATCTGCAAAACCTGCTGGTAAAACTCCAGGCTCCTCGTCAGATCGGAAACCGCCAGCGTAAGATGATTAAGCCCCAGTAGCATCGGTACCTCGCGTATCACGGGTGAAGAATCCACCAGCAGCTTACTTCGCCTGTCGCAGAAAGCGCCACTACTAAAGCGGAAAGGACCGTGTTTGCCCTCTCTGCCGATCTCTTCCATACTCCTCTAAGGCATTCAAAAGATTAAGGGTGGGAATACTCGCCCCGATCGCCGTAAGGAGGCATTCTTGAAACTGTTTATTTACGATCACTGTCCCTTCTGCGTTAAAGCGCGCATGATCTTCGGCCTGAAGAATCTTCCGGTTGAGCTGGTGGTAATGCAGAACGATGATGAAGCCACACCGAAAAAAATGGTTGGTCAGAAAATAGCGCCCATCCTGATGAAGGATGACGGAAGCTGTATGCCTGAAAGTCTGGAGATCGTGAGCTATGTGGATAAATTCGACGGCGAGCCTCTGCTGACCGGTAAACTCAACCCGGCTATCAGCGACTGGCTGCGGCAGATCAACGGCTATCTGAACAAGCTGATTCTGCCCCGTATTGCCGGCGCTTCGTTTGCTGAATTTGCCACACCGGAAGCGCGTAGCTACTTCAAAGAGAAGAAGGAAGCCAGCGTGGGTGATTTTGAAGAGCTTAAGCGCCATGCCGAGGGTTTCATCAAGAACGTTAATGATGACTTACGCAAGCTCGACAAGCTGATCGTTAAGCCAAACGCGGTAAACGGCGAGCTGTCGATGGACGATATTCATCTCTTCCCCGTACTGCGTTCGCTTTCCCTGATTTCGGGCGTTGAATACCCAAGCCGGGTCGCGGATTACCGGGACAATATGGCGAAACAGACCCAGGTCAACCTGCTCTCCTCCGTCGCTTCCTGATCGCGGCTATAAGGGCCGGCCCAGTCGGCCCTTCTCCTCTTCCTCCTCTCCTGTCGCATTCTGCGGGTGACTCTCTGGTCAATGTCGGGCAAGCTATTGTCTGCGTCAGAAGGGTTGCTGATGACAAGAATCAGAGAGGAAAGTAATGAAAAGCATTTTGTGGGGGGCCTTCGCCCTGCTGTTAGCCGGATTGGTTAGCGGCTGCAACCAGCTTACGCAGTACAGCATCAGTGAACAGGAAGTGAACGAAGCGCTGCATAAGCACAATAATTATGAAAAAGATCTCGGCGTTGCGGGACTGGTTAATGCACATATTGTGCTGACCGACCTCAGCAGTGAAATCGGCCGCCAGGAACCCGATAAAGTGACCTTAACCGGCAATGCGAAAGTCAGTATCAGCTCGCTATTTGGCCCTCAGCAGGCGGAGATGAAGCTGGTAATGAAAGCCCTGCCTTATTTCAGCCGGGAAGAAGGGGCGGTCTATCTTAAGGATATGGAGCTGGTTGATGTGCAGGTTGTTCCGGAGAAGATGCAGGGCGTGCTGAATACGTTAACCCCTTATCTCAACCAATCGCTGAAGGATTACTTCAATCGCAAGCCTGCTTACGTGCTGAGCGCCGACCGCAGCAAGGCGGAGTCGCTGGCAAAACGCTTTGCGAAAGGACTGGAAGTGAAGCCAGGCAAGTTGATTATTCCCTTCACGGAGTAACTTCTTCGCCCGCCGTTACCCGCCGGAAAGGCTGACGGGTAACGGCTCAGCGGGCTGCTCCCACTGCTTTATCAAAACCGGCCGCCGCGAACGCCGGCTTTTTCATTCTGCCCGCAATAAACCGGGTGCATTCGCAGCACTTTATCCCTATGCTTGGTACCCGGCCAAATCCAGCCATTTCTGACTGATTTCACTTCTGCCGGAGCATCCTGATGACTGCACAACCTCAGCAACTGACTATTCGCCGCCCTGACGACTGGCATATCCATCTGCGTGATGATGAGATGCTCCAGGCCGTGTTGCCGTATACCAGCGAGGTGTGTGGCCGGGCGATCGTGATGCCAAACCTGGTGCCGCCGGTAACAAGCGTTGCCGCCGCCGTTGCCTACCGCGACCGCATCCTTGCCGCGCTGCCTGAAGGCGATCGTTTCACGCCGCTGATGACCTGTTACCTGACCGACTCGCTCGATCCCGATGAAGTGGAGAAAGGCTTCCGCGAAGGCGTTTTTACCGCCGCCAAGCTCTACCCGGCCCATGCCACCACAAACTCCAGCCATGGCGTGACCAACATTGCCGCCATCGCTGAGGTGCTGGCGCGGATGCAGAAAATCGGCATGACGCTGCTGATTCACGGTGAAGTCACCGACGCCCATATTGATATTTTCGATCGCGAAGCACGCTTTATCGAATCGGTGATGGATCCGCTGCGCAAGCAGTTCCCGGAGCTGAAAGTGGTGTTTGAACATATCACCACCCGCGAGGCCGCTGAGTATGTTCGCGAAGGAAACGAGTTCCTGGCCGCCACCATCACGCCACAGCATCTGATGTTTAACCGCAACCATATGCTGGTTGGCGGCGTGCGTCCTCATCTTTACTGCCTGCCGATCCTCAAGCGCAATGTGCATCAGGAAGCGCTGAGGGAGGTCATTGCCAGCGGCAACGCGCGCTTCTTCCTTGGCACCGATACCGCGCCGCACCTGCGGCACCGTAAAGAAGCCAGCTGCGGCTGTGCAGGGGTCTTTAATGCCCCCTCCTTCCTGCCCGCTTACGCCACCGTATTTGAGGAGATGAAAGCGCTTGAGCATTTTGAAGCCTTCTGCTCATTAAACGGCCCGCGTTTTTACGGTTTGCCGGTCAATGAAGGGACGTTAACGCTGACGCGTCAGCCCTGGACGGTGCCGGAGCGTATCGAGATGGGCGACGACTCTCTGGTGCCTTTCCTGGCGGGTGAAACGTTGAACTGGCGCGTCACGCTTTAACCGACAGCCGCATAAAGAGATTGCCTTTGGTGAAAATACTGTATACATTTACAGTATCTTAACCGGAGGCTTTTATGCGTGTTGAAGTCACTGTTGCAAAAACAACCCCTCTCCCCGCAGGCGCTATCGATGCGCTCTCGCAGGAACTTGTTAAGCGTATCGACAAGCAGTTCCCGGATATGGCGAACAGCGTCTCGGTACGCTATGCCGGCGCCAACAACCTGACGGTAATGGGCGGCGGTAAAGAAGCGAAAGATGCGGTTACGGCGATCCTCCAGGAAACCTGGGAAAGCGCCGACGACTGGTTCATCACTGATTAAGCTTTTCCCTTTTGCCGTTGTTTGCCGGATTTCGCCGTCCGGCTTTTTTATTTTTCCTCCGGGCGACACTCGCCGGGATCCGCATGGCGTTGTAGACTGTATCGGCTGACTCTGTTTCCCGATCCTCTCCGACGGAGATAAACGCCATGACACCTGAAAAACCCGAAGAAACGATGACGTTTGGTGAGCTGCTGACCTTAATAGCCGATCAGCAGCACCGCCTGAGCGTACTGGAAAGCGCTTTTTTATCCCTTTCAGCCAGCGTAGATGAGAACGCCAGCCAGTCGCTGATAAATCACCTTCGTCAGGAAGCGCAGAAAGAAGATGATGAAAAAAGACAGCGACATTTTTCGCGCCTCGCGGATGAGCTGGAAAAGCGACACGGCAAGATTAATATATCGCACCGGGCTTAGCGCCACCGTTTTTACAAAAAAGCGGACAGGTTAATTTCTCTGCCGCCTCCGCTTAATTATTCCTGAATTAAAAACCCTTATCGTCCGTGCATAAATTTCACTCAGCGGGAATAGGGTTTTCTGTTATAATAATTCTGCTCTATGGAAAAAAAGCCGCATTGAACCTCGATAAATCACTTCGTTGTCATCATTAACACGAGTAATAAGGGGGTTATAATGGACAGAAACAAAGATGTTATCCAGACACATCCCCTCATTGGGTGGGATATCAGTACCGTGGACAGCTATGATGCCATGATGATCCGTCTCCACTCGCCTTCTTCAGGCGAACAGCAGAACGATGAGGCTGAGGTGGGTCAGACATACTGGTTAACCACTGACGTTGCCAGACAATTTATCTCTATCCTTGAGGCTGGTATCGCTAAGATTGAAGCCACAGACTACCTGGATCGCGATTACAAGAAACATTAATCTCTGCCCGATCCCTTCTGAAGGCACCCGCTGGGTGCCTTTTTCATTGCCGCCACATTTTGCTATTCTGCGCTACAGCCTGAATAACAGAGGAGCAGGTTTCATGGTTTATGATTTGATAGTGGTCGGCAGCGGGTCCGTTGGCGCAGCAGCAGGCTGGTATGCCACCCGCGCCGGGCTGAAGGTTCTGATGATTGACCGTGCTCACCCGCCACACAGCGAAGGCAGCCACCATGGCGAGACGCGTCTTATCCGCCACGCCTACGGCGAAGGTGCCCATTACGTTTCACTGGTTCTGCGCGCGCAGGCGCTGTGGGATGAACTTGAACAGGCGTGCGGCGAGCGGCTGATGCAGCGCAGCGGCGTGATTAATCTTGCCCCGCGCGACTCTGCTTTTATCCGCAACGTCAGCGACAGCGCCGCGGAATTTGATCTGCCCGTTGAAACCCTCACCGGGGAAGAAGTGATGCGCCGCTGGCCGCAGATAAACGTGCCGGATGGCTATACCGGTGTATTTGAACCTCAGTCGGGCTACCTTAAATCGGAAGTGGCTATCCGCCAGCTGATCCGCCTCGCCGAAGAGGCGGGCTGCGCGCAACTCTTTAACTGTGCCGTAGATTCGCTGGAAGAGCGGGACGGTTTGCAGCTGGTCCATACCGCAGACGGCACGTATCGCGGCCGTAAGCTCCTGTTAAGCGCCGGAACCTGGATTACCTCCCTGTTTCCCGATCTGCCCGTCACGCCGGTGAGAAAGGTCTTTGCCTGGCATCAGGCCGATGGACGCTACAGTGAGAACAATAAGTTCCCGGCTTTTACCGTCGAGACGCCTGACGGCACTCATTATTATGGTTTCCCGGCAGACAATAACGCGCTTAAACTTGGCAAGCATAACGGTGGGCAGCCGATCTCCGCCCCCGAACAGCGTAAGCCTTTCGGCGCCCTTGCCGAAGACGGCAGCGAGCTGTTCTCTTTCCTGCGGCACTTCCTGCCGGGCGTCGGCGTTTGTCTGCGGGGAGCAGCCTGCACCTACGATAATACCGCCGATGAAGACTTTATTATTGATACGCTGCCAGGCTCGCCCGACCGGCTTATTATTAGCGGGTTAAGCGGGCATGGTTTTAAATTCGCTACCGTGTTGGGTGAAATTGCCGCAGAATTTGCACAGGGTAAAAATTGCCAGTTTGATTTATCGCGTTTTTCTCTGTCGCGCTTTTGATTTAGCGTAACGGCTCATCCCGGGTCGTTACAAAAAGTTTTTTCATTGACCTCCTTTCCGTTAATTTCCAGAAAACCTTCTCTCTGCTTATATTGCTACCAAAAACGCCGCTTAAACTGCAATTATATTTATTGCACTCAGTAAACCGTTTATTCTCTTTGGGGCTATATAAAAAACCGCTTATGGCGCATTAAATTTATTAGCAGCCGCGCCGCTCATTAACAGGATATGTTTGCTTTCAGGTCTGCCTGGCTCATCTGCCAGGCAACGGTTCCGGCAGGATTATCACCGGCATTTCGCCCTTTGAAACCAGGGAAATTCCGCCGGACGACCGCTATCTGTTTTGTCTGTGCCAGATCTATATAGTTAAGCCATATTTATATCTTCAGGCGTGAACTTGCTGACAAAAATTGACGCTTCACTGACACTACGGCCTGATAACATCAAATTATCAGGTGCTCGCATCAGCGCCTACCCTACGTGTAAAGCATAGAAAATCTGGTGGCTACAGGCAATTGATAATAAATAAGACGAATAAACCGTTTAAAAACGACGTTTATATTCAATAATATTGAATGAATATTGTTATTTATTTCATGGCGTAAGTTAGTTGTTGATTTTATATTTTATGTTGTCCATGCTTGGCAAAAAACATCGACGGATAGTGTTATGCCGCTGAAAAACAGTCCCTCTCGCTTTGGTCATGTCAGCCTGCTTCTGCACTGGCTCATCGCGTTAGCCGTTTACGGCATGTTTGCGCTCGGCCTGTGGATGGTCACCCTGGGCTATTATGACAGCTGGTATCATCCGGCGCCTGAACTGCATAAGAGCATCGGCATTCTGCTGTTTGCCCTGATGATCTTCAGAACAATCTGGCGCTTTATCTCACCCCCGCCCCGCCCGCTCAGCAGCTATTCGCCGCTGACGCGCTTCGGCGCCGTGGCTGTGCATCTGCTTTTATATGGCATTCTCTTCGCCCTGTTTATCAGCGGCTACCTTATATCCACCGCCGACGGCAAACCTGTTACCGTTTTCAGCCTGTTTTCAGTACCCGCAACGATTGAAGGCTTTGCTGAACAGGCCGACCTGGCGGGCGAAGTGCATCTCTGGCTGGCCTGGAGCGTGGTGATACTTTCCGTGCTGCACGGCCTCGCCGCCCTGAAACACCACTTTATCGATCGTGATGTGACGTTAAAACGCATGCTGGGCCGTCGCATCGACTAACCTCTGGAAGGGAGAAACACCATGTTGAAGAAAAGTTTACTGGCCTTATCCACCGCAGCCATGCTGCTGAGCGCCGGTAGTGCCGTGGCCGCTGACTATAAAATTGATACCGAAGGTCAGCACGCTTTTGTGCAGTTCCGTATTCAGCATCTGGGCTACAGCTGGCTTTACGGTTCATTCCGGGACTTTGAGGGCACTTTCACTTTAGACGAGGCCGATCCCTCTAAAGATAAAGTCAACGTGACCATTGATACCGGCAGTGTGGATACTAACCATGCCGAGCGCGACAAGCATCTGCGCAGCGCGGACTTCCTGAATGCCGCTAAATTCCCGCAGGCGACCTTCGTGTCGACCGGCGTGAAAAAGGATGGTGAAGAGCTGGATATTACCGGCAACCTGACGCTGAACGGCGTAACTAAACCTGTGACGCTGGAAGCGAAGAAGCTGGGCGAAGGGAAAGATCCATGGGGCGGTTACCGTGCAGGGTTTGAAGCAGAGACCACGCTTACGCTGAAAGACTTTAATATCAAATCCGATCTCGGCCCGGCCTCTCAGCAGGTACAGCTGATGATTTCGGTTGAAGGTGTTCGCCAGTAGTTATCCGGTAGCCGTCAAAAACCGCTCCGGCTTTTCAGTACGTTGCCCATGAGCCTCGGTTGATCGTAAAGACGCAAGAAGCATCGTCCCTGACGGCTCGTCCCGCGCCGTCTCTGACGCGGGACGCTTTACTCTCACCGAAACTCCCTACGCCTCAACGCTGGCGTCGTAGAAGCGCTTAAAGCATAAGGCCGATCGCAAGATCGGCCTTTTTTAATTACTGCTCTGGCTTCGGAATCTTTAACGTCATATTCAGCAAGCCGCGCGACTTATTAAATATCTTGTTGCCGTTCTCACGTCCGGCGCGGCGCGCGCGCTGCTCTTCCGGCGTAAGCGCCAGCTCTTCCATACAGATTGGGCTACAGCAATTGTGATATTTCTCAGCGCAGGCCGCACACTGGATAAACAACAGATGGCAGCCATCGTTTTTGCAGTTAACGTGCGTATCGCAAGCTACGCCACACTGGTGACAGTGCGCGATAACGTCATCAGAGATCCGTTCACCCATCCGCTCATCGAAAACAAAGTTCTTACCGCGGAAGCGTACCGGTAACCCCTGTTCCCGCGCGCGGCGGGCATACTCAATGATGCCGCCTTCAATATGATAAACCTGCTCAAAGCCGTTATGGCGCATCCAGGCGCTGGCTTTTTCACAGCGAATGCCGCCGGTGCAGTACATCACGATTTTTTTATCTTTATTCTCCTTCAGCATATCAACCGCCATCGGCAGCTGATCGCGGAAGGTATCGGCCGGGATCTCCAGCGCGTTGTCGAAATGGCCCACTTCATATTCATAGTGGTTACGCATATCCACGAACACGGCGTCAGGATCGTCGAGCATCGCATTCACTTCGTCAGCCTTCAGATAGCCGCCGACGTCACTGGCATCGAAGTTTTCATCGGTGATGCCGTCGGCCACGATGCGTTCACGCACCTTCAGGCGCAGCACCCAGAACGATTTTCCGTCATCATCAAGCGCAATATTCATCCGCAGGTTATCCAGCGCCGGATGGAAAGCATAAAGCATGCTTTTCATCGTTTCATACTGGCTGGCCGGTACGCTGATCTGGGCGTTGATCCCTTCGGGCGCGACATAGACGCGGCCAAAAACCTTCAGCTTCATCATTGCTACATAGAGCGCGTCGCGAAATGCTTTCGGGTCTTCAAGCGTGAAATATTTATAGAAAGAGACAGTGGTACGCGGCTCGGTTTCAGCCAGCATGCGCGCCTTCAGCTCTTCATTGGAAACAAGGTTATGTAACACTGGCACGGTGTACGTTCCTGGGTTCAAGAGAGAAATTTTGCGGGCGCTATCATACCTGAATTGGCGGAAAATCAAACCGTAAAGCGGGCTGTTTCGCCCTGACAGGCGATAAGGTCACCAAACGCGCTGCGCTTTCCCGGAAAAGCATACCCTGTTCAACGCCAGCAACAAATTTGCCTATAGTTAGAAGTTGACAGTAGAAATGTGATCAACACCGGAGAAAAATAATGAGTCAGCTGTTTACCCCGATAACCTTAGAAAAGTTAACGCTCAGTAATCGCATCGCTATTGCGCCTATGTGCCAGTATTCGGCCGAAGGCGGCAAGGCAACCGCCTGGCACCGTATTCACCTTGGGCACCTTGCCCTTTCGGGCGCAGGCCTGATGATTGTGGAAGCCGCTGCCGTAGAGCCGGAAGGCCGCATTACTCCGCAGGATTTAGGCCTGTGGGATGACGAAACTGAACAGGCGCTCGGAGAAGTGCTGAAGGATGTTCGCCGCTATTCGCCTATCCCTGTGGGGATCCAACTTGCCCACGCGGGCCGTAAGGCGTCCACCGATGTGCCATGGCGCGGCGGTAACTTTCTTCAGCCTGCCGAGGGGGGCTGGCAGACTTCGGCCCCTTCAGCCCTGCCCTATAATGAGAGCGATGGTACACCGGCCGCGCTGACTAAAGCCCGTATCGACGAAATTAAGCAGGCGTTTGTGGATAGTGCAATCCGGGCGGATCGTCTGGGACTGGATCTGGTGGAAGTGCATGCCGCGCATGGCTACCTGCTACATGAGTTCTTATCTCCGCTGTCTAACAAACGTGAAGATGAGTATGGCGGATCGCTGGAAAATCGTATTAGGCTGACGCTGGAAATCTTCCGTGAGGTGCGCCGGGCCTTCCCTGCCGGAAAACCAGTTGGCGTCCGTATCTCCGCAACGGACTGGGTTGAAGGCGGCTGGGACAACGAACAATCCATCGCGCTCAGCAAGGCGCTGGCCGCAGAGGGCTGCGCCTACATTCACGTCTCAAGCGGTGGTCTTTCACCGGCGCAGAAAATTGACGTTGGTCCAAATTATCAGGTCGCGTTCGCGGCGGAGATCAAAAAAGCCGTGACGATCCCGGTCATTGCCGTGGGGTTAATCACTGAACCAAAACAGGCTGAGGCTATCCTGGTTGGGCAACAGGCAGATATGATCGCCATGGCCAGAGGCATGCTCTACGATCCGCGCTGGCCATGGCATGCGGCCGCCGAACTGGGCGCAAAAGTTCACGCGCCGGATCAGTATCTGCGTTGCGAGCCCCATGAAGTTAAAGGTTTGTTTAAAGAAGAGTGAGTATGCTGACGCCTTCAGGCATTTTTCTGCCTGGAGGCGGTTGACGCTTACCGGGAGGATCAGGGAATTTCCTTTCGGGCATCATAAAATGGCACAATAGGCCATAACTATTTATTAACGGGCAGCATAATGGTGCCCCTTTTTTTTCGATCTGGAAACTCATGACTCAGCTGCCTCAATTTTCCCGTGCGTTGCTGCATCCCCGTTATTGGTTTACCTGGTTGGGTATAGGCTTCCTCTATCTGCTGGTGCTGTTGCCTTATCCAGTTCTCTATCGCCTCGGCTGCGGCCTGGGCCGTCTCTCTATGCGCTTTATTCCCCGTCGGGTGAAAGTGGCGCGTCGTAATCTGGAGCTGTGCTTTCCTGAAATGCCGGCAGCTGAGCGCGAAGCGATGGTGGTGCGCAACTTTGAGTCCGTCGGTATGGGGTTAATTGAAACCGGCATGGCCTGGTTCTGGCCCGACTGGCGCATTATCAAATGGTTTCACGTCAGCGGACTGGAAAATATTGATAAGGCGCATCAGGAAGGTAAAGGCGTGTTGCTGATCGGCATGCACTTCCTCACTCTGGAGCTGGGCGCGCGCATCTTCGGTATCCATAATCCCGGCATTGGCGTTTACCGTCCAAACGACAATGCGCTGCTTGACTGGCTGCAAACCTGGGGTCGCATGCGCTCCAATAAAAGCATGCTCGATCGCAAGGATCTCAAAGGCATGATCCGCGCTCTGAAAAACGGCGATATCATCTGGTATGCACCCGATCACGACTACGGTCCACGAAGCAGCGTATTTGTCCCCTTCTTCGGCGTGGAGAAGGCTGCCACCACCAAAGGCAGTTACCTGCTGATTCGCAGCGGTCAGCCCGCCGTTATTCCCTTTGTTCCCCGCCGCCTGCCGCATGGTAAAGGCTATGAAATGGTGATCCTGCCGGAAGAGGCAGCCCTGCCGCTGGACGATGAGGCCGCGACGGCGGCGCGAATGAATAAAGTTGTGGAGCATGGCGTGCTGATGGCGCCCGAACAGTATATGTGGCTGCACCGCCGCTTCAAAACCCGCCCTGCGGGCGAGCCTCCGCTCTATTAAAATGCTGCTGATGGCTGACCACGGAGGTCAGCCTGCTTTTTCTGTCAGCAAACCTCTTGCTGCTTTTTGCTTCTTTCCGTACGTCTGCCCATCCAGGTTAAACCGTATAAAAATCAGTCTGCCTGTTTTTTTTATCGCCAGTTGTTCTCTTCTCATAGAGGAAATAGCCTAAAAGCCTGATCCGCTTATAAAATTCTCATGATGTTTTTTTTCACCCTGGCGCTTTTGCCCGGCGATTCTTCGACTATTCTTTCTAAAACTGAAAATGACGTTATGGAGAAATCCCATGAGCATGTACGCAACGCTGGAAGAGGCCATCGAGGCCGCGCGTGAAGAGTTTCTGGCAGCCAACCCGGAGATGGAACAGGAGGAAGCTTCCGTCAGCCAGTTCAATCTGCAAAAGTACGTGATGCAGGATGGCGATATTATGTGGCAGGCGGAATTCTTCGTGAATGAAGGGGATGAGGGCGAATGCCTGTCATTACGTAGTGGCGAAGCCGCTCAGGCCATCTTTGACGGCGACTTCGATGAGGTCGAACTGCGCCAGGAGTGGCTGCCGGAAAATACGCTGCATGAGTGGGATGAAGGTGAATTTCAGCTTGAGCCGCCGGCCGACACTGAAGAGGGCGCCGCCGCGGCCGAAGAGTGGGAAGACGATAACCCGGAACCGGACCGCGCCGACCGCTGGAGCTGATCCCGCCCGCCCGTTACCCGGTGCCTCCTTCAGGGGGCACTACTCATAGGGACCGTGATGGGCATCGATGGGAAGCAGCAGCGTATCCACGACCAGCGACAGCGGCAGATCGATAATGGTCACAATACGCCATGGCGTATCCCGCACATCCCACTGCACACCTGGATAAAACTGATTGCCATGCCCCTGTCCGGGCATTGTCCGGCTGATGATGCTGCCACAGCCGCTCAGCATCACCATGCAGGCACCCGCCAGTAGCACTCGCATAGCCTTTTTCATTTCCAGTCCCTTTACCGGTTATCTTTGTCCAATTGTAGCCTAACCATTTTGAGTCCGTCCGCTTTCACTGCGTGTCAGGGAGGCGGGCGTTAAGCGGCGCAGGGCATAAAAAAGGCCGGGAACATGCCCGGCCTCTGCTTTAGCGCGCCTCTGACTTCATCGCGTCCGGATTCAGCTTCAGCGATTTGTAGTGCTCGAACCAGTCATGGTACTTGTCCGCATGCTGCCAGAGGCGATAATGCATCCTCGACAGGGTCACAGGATCGCTGAGTAACGTCAGGCGCCGCTCGCGGTCCAGGCTGGCCGGAGATTCGCTCAGCGCCTGCTCAACGCGGCGATCGCGGGCAAACTCCAGAATGTCGCTTTTCAGGTGACGGGAGGTGGCCATCGCGCTGGCGAGGGCATTGAACGACGGATGGAACATCGCATGCATAAAGCCATCTTTCAGCGCACGCCCGCGGTTAAGTACCACGTAGCGATCGGTATCGAGCAGCTCCTGCGGCGGGTCAGTCTCTTCCGGGATCAGGAACAGTCTGGCGCGCTTCGACGCTGTGCCCGTCGTTGAACGGCTGGAGTAAACCGAGACAAACGGCGACAGAATCAGCGAAAAGACGATCGGCGCCAGCCACCACAGAAAGTTCAGATCCAGCCAGCCCATACCCGCCGCCCAGACGATGCCGAGCGCCATCTGGGAGCCATGACGTTTAAAGGCTTCGCTCCAGGGCGTGGCGTCATCATCACGCTGTGGCGAGTTCCAGACCACTTCCCACCCCAGGAAAGCGCTGACCACGAATACGGTGTGAAACAGCATGCGCACCGGCGCCAGCAGGACTGAAAACAGCACTTCCAGAAACAGCGAAACGGTTACGCGCAACACGCCGCCATAAGGCTTCGCTCCCTTGAACCAGACCAGAATGATACTGAGCAGCTTTGGCAGGAACAGCAGGACCATAGTGGTGGAAAACAGCGCTATAGCCAGCTCGGGACGCCACTGCGGCCAGACCGGAAAGAGCTGCCTTGGCTGAAGGAAATATTGCGGTTCCATCAGCGTATGCACCACCTGTAACGCCGTTGAGAGGGCCAGGAACATAAACCACAGCGGCGCAGAAAGGTAGGACATCACCCCGGTGAGGAACACCGCACGGTGAACGGGATGCATTCCCTTTACCAGGAACAGGCGGAAGTTCATCAGGTTGCCGTGACACCAGCGGCGGTCACGCTTCAGCTCGTCCAGCAGGTTTGGCGGCAGTTCCTCATAGGAGCCCGGCAGATCGTAGGCGATCCAGACGCCCCAGCCTGCACGACGCATCAGCGCCGCTTCCACAAAGTCATGAGAGAGAATGGAACCCGCGAATGAGCCTTCACCCGGCAGCGGCGCCAGCGCACAGTGCTCGATAAACGGCTGCACGCGGATAATGGCGTTATGCCCCCAGTAGTGGGATTCGCCCAGCTGCCAGAAGTGCAGACCCGCGGTAAACAGCGGACCGTAAACGCGGGTCGCAAACTGCTGACAGCGCGCATAAAGCGTGTCCATGCCTGATGCTTTCGGCGAAGACTGAATGATACCGGCGTTCGGGTTGGCTTCCATCATGCGCACCAGACCGGTCAGACACTCGCCGCTCATCACGCTGTCTGCATCCAGCACTACCATGTAGCTGTACTGGCTGCCCCAGCGGCGGCAGAAGTCATCAATGTTGCCGCTTTTACGCTTAACGCGACGGCGACGGCGACGGTAAAAAATGCGCCCTTCCCCGCCAACGTCGCGAACCAGCTCCATCCACGCTTTCTGCTCGGCCATCGCGATGTCCGGGTTATAGCTGTCGCTCAGAATGTAAACGTCAAAATGCTGCTGCTCGCCCGTTCTGACCACGGACTCCCAGGTCGCGCGCAGCCCGGCAAAGACGCGCTCCACATCTTCATTACAGATCGGCATAATCAGCGCGGTCCGGTGCGCCGGATTGATGGGATCCTGGTCGTTGCTGTTATAAGAGATACTGTACTTATCTTTGCCCATCAGCAGCTGCAGAAAGCCCATCAGCGCCGTCCAGAAGCCTGCCGACACCCAGCAGAACAGCACGGCAAACAGGAACAGGATGCCAGTTTGCAGAATGTAAGGCAGGATTTGCAGCAGGGACTGCTGCCAGTTCTGGTCGATGATGCTCAGCGGATCGATTAACGCCCAGCCCTGATAAGGCAGGATCGTTTTCATATACCAGGTGGCGATGACCGTCTGCGCGATGGTCAGAATAAGCAAAATATAGCGGCGAATGGAGCCAACATGGCGCCATTTTTCCTCTG
This sequence comes from Pantoea sp. FN060301, assembly GCA_050410775.1. GTDB lineage: Bacteria > Pseudomonadota > Gammaproteobacteria > Enterobacterales > Enterobacteriaceae > Erwinia. The sequence continues at coordinate 1,549,469 of CP191229.1, read as the reverse complement.
CCTTTTGCTCTTCCGCCGTGGCATAACGGTGGGTCGATTTGCGGCCGCGCAGGGAATCCCATGCGCGCGCAACCGGGTTAGTCCGCCAGGCTTCAGGGTACATTGATGAGCGCGTGTGCGGCGGCATCGCTTTGAGCGTGGTACGATCCAGCGCATCTTTGTCGAGCTGCTGCCCCTCCTCGCCCAGCGAGTCGGGCCAGCTCATTTCAAGACGGGCTCTGACCGACTCCAGCGGTGCGTCATCGGGCCGGCTCTCCACCGGCCCCCCGTCGGCCAGCGTATGGTGCAGCTGGCTGAAGGCGTCATCCGCTTCCTCAGGCAACGCTGCACGCAGCGCCTCCTTCCGCTCAGGCGGAAGGGGTAGCGCATCGAGGTATTCTGTCGTTATCACAGTAGACTTATTCATTGGCAGGCAACTGATAGCTCCAGGTTTCCGTCAGCGTTTTGTCACCGTTAACCAGTGCCGCACGCATTTCTGTCGGCTGTTTGTTGTCCTTGACGCGCAGACGCATCACCAGACGCCAGCCCTGAGTGACCGGATTATAACGCACGCTGTTTTCCACCAGCTCGCCATTCTTGCCGATGCTCACCTGTGACGTTACCGGCGTGTCCTGTGGCAGCTTGCCCATTTCCTTTCCGGCAAAATCGACGGTAAAGGCGATGGTGCCGTCCGGCTGGCGTACCAGGTTAGACTGCTTCACGTCGCCGGCAGAGCGCAGCGTATCCTTCACGAAGGCCACATCCGGAGAGTGAAGCTGGCTCTCGTCGCGGGTAAAGTGCAGACGGTATTTGAAGTTCATCTCTTTGCCAGGCTCTGGCAAGTGTTCCGGCGTCCAGAAAGCGACGATATTATCGTTGGTTTCATCAGCCGTAGGAATTTCAACCAGCTCGACGCGTCCTTTGCCCCAGTCGCCCTGCGGTTCAACCCATCCGCTTGGACGCAGATCGTAACGATCGTCCAGATCCTGATACTGGCTGAAATCACGACCGCGCTGCAGCAGGCCAAAGCCGCGTGGATTTTCAATGGTAAAAGTACTGACCGCCAGATGCTTCGGATTGTTCAGCGGACGCCAGATCCATTCGCCGTTACCGGCGTGGATCGACAGCCCGTTAGAGTCATGCAGCTCCGGCCGGAAGTTAACCTGGGAGGATGGCTGATTCTGCCCAAACAGGAACATGCTGGTCAACGGTGCCACGCCCAGCTTGCCCACGCTATCGCGCAGATAAACCTTTGACTGCACGTCAACCGTGGTCTCTTTGCCCGGTGCGATCAGAAAACGATAGGCGCCGGTCGCCCGGGGAGAGTCGAGGAGCGCATAGATCACCAGATGTTTGTCCGCCGGTTTCGGGCGTTCAATCCAGAACTCTTTAAAGCGCGGGAACTCTTCTCCCGAAGGCAGCGCCGTATCAATAGCCAGCCCGCGCGCTGAAAGGCCATAAACCTGCCCTGCGCCGATCACCCTAAAGTAGCTGGCGCCGAGGAAGCTGGCGATTTCATCATCTTTTTTATGCTTGCTGTTCAGCGGATAAAGAACTTTAAACCCGGCAAAACCGAGATTTTTTACCGTTTCCGGATCGTGCTTTACGTTGCCGAAATTAAAATAGTCCGGCGAATATTTAATCTGCCGGACCGTTGTCGCGGTGACTTCATTAATCTGCACCGGCGTGTCGAAGTACATTCCCTGATGATAAAACTCAAGCTTGAATGGGGTCTTCAGCTTACTCCAGTAGGCTTTATCACTATTGAACTGAATCTGTTGATAATCGGCATATTTCATTTCGCGCAGCTGGGACGGTAAATTGCTTTTTGGTGCTTCAAAGCCTTTACTGGCCAAATCTTTCGCCTGTTTTGCCACATCGTCAATGGTGAAAGCCCAGCCCGCGCTGGCATACATTGACAGCAAAACTGTTGCACCTAATAAATGCAATTTCATCAGTTTTGGCTTATTTTTCATTTTAATCAGCACATCCCCCCCTTTCGTGCGCTTACATCAATCCCGTCTATCTTAATGGATTATTTCGCTTTCTGACAGCTTGCGCCGCAATTTAGTTCCGCTTTTCAGAAGGCATTACCTTCCTGTTCTTCCACGATTAATCGATACAGATTCGCCCGATTGGCGACGCGTCCATTATCCCTTAAAGTAAGCGCCGGGCATGAGCGTGGCTCAGGGCGAGTCAGCGAATTAAATACTTGATTAATAGGGTATTATGAGTAAAAACACACCGCAAAGAGAATATTTTCTGGACTCCATCAGAGCCTGGCTGATGCTGTTAGGCGTGCCATTTCACGTCTCTCTCATTTATTCTTCACAGAACTGGTCGGTAAATAGTCTGGTTTCGTCTGAATGGCTGACCCTGTTTAATGAATTTATCCACGCGTTTCGCATGCAGGTCTTTTTCGTCATTTCCGGTTATTTCTCCTATATGCTTTATTTGCGCTACCGGCCGCAGCAGTGGCTTAAGCTCCGTCTGGAGCGCGTCGGCATCCCGATGCTCGCCGCCGTGCCGCTGCTTACCCTGCCGCAATTTTTTATGCTGAAAGAGTGGACGACGAAAATAGGTGACTGGAATGCTTACAACTTATCGCAAAAATTTAATATTCTTTCCTGGCATTTGATCTCCCACCTCTGGTTTTTACTGGTGCTGGTGGTGCTGACCGTCGCTGGCGTGGGGCTCTTTAAGTGGCTGCGCGACAGCAAACGGGCAAAAGCAGACTATTCCGACCTGGGCTGGGGCAAACTCAGCCTTGCCATTCTGCTTTGCAGCCTGGCCTGGGGTACCGTTCGCCGGCTGATTTTTATTTTTGCTCCCGATCTTCTGAGCCTTGCCCTGTTTAATTTCGTGGTAATGCAGTCGCTCTTCTACCTGCCGTTCTTTATTCTCGGCGCAATGTCATGGAAATATCCGGCCATCAAAACCCTGTTCGTTAAACCCTCGCCGGGGATTTTCGTGGCAGCCGCACTCGCCTTTTTCGCCTATGTTGCCAATCAGGCCTGGAGCAAAGGAGAAGGCTGGCTGTATGAGATCGACGCGGTGGTCGCTATGATGATGGGGCTGTGGATGGTAAATGTGGTCTTCTCGCTCGGCTACCGCATGCTGAATTCCCATTCGCCCCGGGTAGTTTATCTGGTTAACGCCTCACTCTTCATTTACCTTGTGCACCATCCGCTAACGCTGCTGTACGGCATTTTTGTCGCCCCCCTGATCGGCAACAACACCCTGGGCTTCTTTATCGGTCTGGCGTTTGTCTTCGGCATTGCGTTTGCGCTTTATGAGATCCATTTACGGGTCCCGGTACTGCGCTTCCTCTTCTCTGGCAAGCCGCAGCGCGTACCTGCCAGACCACTAGAGCAGCCACTCGATAGGTAAACGCCAGACCAGGCGCACCAGCAGTCGCTGCATAAACCGGGTACGGGGCTCATGCTTATGTACCCGCTCTTTCTCTCCCTCGCCGGGATATTCCACCCAGTTTACCCGCCCCCACTTATCGAGCCGCAGCGTCCAGGCGTGATCGTACATCCGGTCGACAAAGCGCTGGTGGATAGTGGTGGCCAGCGATTCGCTCTCAATGACAAAGCCCATTTCCGTATTCAGCATCGCGGAACGGGGATCGAAATTAAATGAGCCGATAAAGACTTTTTTATTATCAACGCTGAAGGTTTTGGCATGCAGGCTGGAGCCCGAGTTGCCGGTAAGTCCGCGATCGTGCGGTGCGTCATGCGCATCGTTATGCGGCTTCAGCTCATAAAGCGATATTCCGTGCCGCAGCAGTTTTTTTCGCCACTTCGCATAGCCAGCATGCACCACAGAGACATCATTGGCCGCCAGAGAATTGGTCAGTATGGCGATTTTCACCCCTTTTCTGACCAGCGACAGCAGCTGCGCCACGCCAGCCCTGGTCGGCACAAAATAGGCGGAAATGATGTCAAACTGCGTTTCCGGCCTGCCGATCACTTCCAGCATCCGCTGCGGCAGCAGCGTACTGGTTTTAGCCCGGCCCAGTCCTTTGCGGGGATCGTCGCTGAGCAGCCGCGTTTTTGCCCAGGTCAGCGGAAGATCGCCATTTTCCAGCTGAGTGCTGAAGGAGGCAGCCTCAATACGCGCCAGGTAGCGCTTCACTTTGGGATCGTTGCGCCAGGCTGCGGGGAGCGCTACGGCTTCCCGGTCCGCCTCCCCGGACGTTTCCACCACGGACCCGAAAGGCTTCACCGCCCGGCTGTGCCAGTAACGATCGAAGTCTTTCGTCACTTCTTCCACCACCGGTCCGATAGCGAGCACGTCCAGATCGGAAAAAAGCGGCTCTTCCCCCGCGCCGAAATACTCATCGCCCACGTTTCGACCGCCAACAATGGTGACCTGCTTATCCACCGTAAAGCTTTTATTGTGCATACGGCGGTTGAGGCGGGCGAAATCGCTCAGGTAGCCCAGCGCCCGCAAGGTACGGAAGGAAAAAGGGTTAAAAAGCCGCACTTCAATATTCGGATGACTGCTTAGCCGGGCCAGCGTTTTATCCAGCCCCATAGTGTTGTTGTCATCCAGTAGCAGACGCACCCTGACGCCGCGCCCAGCCGCATCGAACAGCGCGCTGAACAGCAGCCGCCCGGACATATCGTTTTGCCAGATGTAGTACTGAATATCCAGGGTCTTTTCCGCCATTGACGTCAGCAGATAACGGGCCGCAAAGGCATCAAGCCCATCCGCCAGCGAATGAATACCGCTAAGCTCAGGGTGTTGCTTAACCAGAGGGGTAATCGCCTGCGTAAGGCGCGTCCCTCCGCTCTGACTCTCCTCGTTATCGGGTATAAAAGCTTCGGCCATGCGTGCTCCTTCATTTATCACCGCACCTGCGGCGTTGTGTTCTCCAGTAAGCGCTTACCTGTCAGACCGCATCCCGATCGGAACTGACCGGCCCGGCGGATACATTATGCCGCGCGCCCGTTACTATAGCCTTTAATAATGGCATTTGGTCTAGACTTAGCGCATAGCTCTGCCCCAGGTCAATGCAATAAGGAATACCTGATGATGACTGAACTGCGTGAAACCTCTTCTGCCCGGCACAACCCGCAGCTGTTTAAGAGTTTTTTTCAGGGCAGCTTTGCCTGCTCCACCGCCTGTCGTGGCGAAGGAAAACGTGTGGATCTGACGGTCAGCAGCGGGCACGATACGCTGCTGGATAAGGATTATGCCCGTCTGGCGGCCGAAGGGCTACTGACGGCCCGTGACGGCGCACGCTGGTATCTTATCGAAGAGAAGCCCGGCGAATATGACTGGTCAACGTTTATGCCGATGCTGCACGCGGCGGAGAATCAGGGAATTGAGATGATCTGGGAGCTGTCGCATTTTGGCTGGCCCGCGCATCTGGATATCTGGCAGCCCCGCTTCGTTGACAGCTTTGCCGCTTTTGCCCGCGCCATGGCCTGCCTGATGCGCGATGAAGGCTATATGGCCCCGTTTTTCACGCCGATGAACCAGATTTCCTTCTGGTCGTGGGCTGGTGCGGAGGTGGCGATGTTTAACCCCGGCGTTACCGGTCGGGGTGGCGAGCTGAAGCAGCAGCTGGTCAGAGCCTCGGTTGCGGCGATGCGCGCCATCCGCGAAGAGCTGCCCGGCGCACGTTTTGTGCTGACCGATCCGCTGGTTCATATCGCATCGCCTGATGCCTCCCCTGCGGCCAGCGAGGAGGCCCGCCTGCAACATGAGGCCCAGTATGAGGTGTGGGATATGCTGAGCGGCCGTCTTCAGCCCGATCTCGGCGGCGACCCCGCGCTGCTGGACATTATCGGACTCAACTATTATCCCGATAATCAGTGGCTGACGAATGGTGAAACGCTATTACCGCATCATCCCGGCTATCGCCCCCTTTCCAGTCTGCTGGAAGAGGTATGGCAACGCTATCAGCGCCCCCTCCTGATTGCTGAAACGGGTGCGGAGGGCGAAGCCCGGGCGCCCTGGCTTAACAGCGTGGTGGAGCAGGTCAACCTTGCGATGGATCGGGGGGTAGAGATAGAAGGCCTTTCGATCTACCCGGCGGTTGACTACCCTTCCTGGGCTGATGACAGGCGCGCGCCTGGCGGATTATTCGGCCTGCCTGATGCCAACGGCAGCCGGACGATCTGCGAACCTTACGTGCTGGCTATTCGCAGTCATCAGATCAAAATCAGAAATGCAGGAGGGGGCGATCAGGTAGCATGAGGTTTTTTGCTGAAGCAGGATTGAGGATCAACCGGATTTTCAGCGCCGCTACGCACGTCAGAAAACCAGATAAGGGTAAAGAGTACCACTATGGTAATCAGACCAGCAGAAAGCAGCCCAATCAGCGCCAGCAGCTTATCTTCCCTTGCATCCATGTTACCCGTTCTCCTTCTTACACTATCAACTCATTAACAGCGTGATACTCAGGACAAAGATTATAAGAGTAAAAGAGGTGACGGCAAGTACCACTATAGCGAACTGGGCGTCGTCAAGCGGGAAGCGGGTCTCTCTCTCTTCATCATACTGCGGAGTTTCTTTCATCATAGGCCATCATGTGCCGGCAAATAATTCGCCGTTCAGGCCAAAGCCTGAAGGTCACATCGTCCCGGCGAGACGCGTGAAGGAGCGCTGAAATGCAGCCAGCATAGCGAAGAAAGTTATGCTTTGTCTGCCCTCTGGTTTGCTCCCTGCGAGGCACAGTCAGACGCCACCGACTCTACCACAATCGCCGGGAGAATACCCTTTCTTCCCGCGCTGCAAAAGCAGCGGTTGCCGCCCTGTTTAACAAAAAAAGAGAACAACGCCGTTTCGCCAACGCGATGAGCAGAGGCGGTGACCCGCTCCGCATTTAGTAACGCGGAACGGGCTTTCATGCTGGCGTTTTCGCTCATGACGCCTCAGGCTGCGTTCTTTCTGCTGAGCGTCTCAGAATCAGAAATCATAGGAGAAAGAAAGTTTCAGCTTACGGGGGTCGCCCTGGTAAATATAAGTGCCGTTACTTTCCACGCCAGACCAGTATTTCTCGTTGGTGATATTTTCCACCGCCAGCCGCCAGGTCAGATCGTTCTGCTCTACCCTCATGCGATAGCGTACGCCAAGATCCATGGTGGTATAGCTCTCCAGTTTTTTTGTATTCCCGGCATCAGCATACTGTGAACCGGAATGAGTCAACCGCGCCAGCGCCGTCAGCCCCTCAACCGGTTTAATGTCATATTCGGCGCTCAGCACGGTATAGAAGTTCGCCACGCCAACGGCTTTTTTGCCATCGTTGCTGCCGTCCTGGGTTTTACTCATCTTCGGATCGAGCCAGGTGGCGCTACCGTTCAGGCGGAGGCCATAGACGGGTTCGCCAAAGACGTTCAGTTCCACGCCGCGGTTACGCTGCTCGCCATACATGCCAAACACTCTGGTTTGTGGATCGATCATGCCGGTGGGCTTTTTGATATCAAATAACGCCAGCGTTCCGCCGACGCGACCTGAATCAAATTTCATCCCCACTTCATTTTGCTTAGAGAGCGCGATCCCGGATACCTGACCAAAGTTAACCGCATCTTTTGACGCCGTTTCACCCGGCTGCAATGCTTCAATATGGTTGGCATAGAGCGAGACGGACTCCCAGGGCTTGATCACCAGGCCGTAGCCCGGCGTCCAGCGGGATTCGGTGAAGCGAACTTTCGTATCTTCAACCGCCGTCCCGTACGCATAGTTGCGTATCACCACTTTCTGATGGCGCGCGCCAACCGTCAGCAGCACTTTATCGTCCAGAAAGCCCAGCGTGTCGCTCAGCAGTATCCCCTGGCTCCGGATGCGGCTGGTCGGGCGGGGATCGTCAAGATCGCCACCAAAGAAGGTGTTTGCTGGCGGGGTGATTGCAGTCGGATTATAGATATTGGTCGCTTTGGCACCGGCGGCGAGCGCCATGCCATAGGCGGTCTTTTCACGTTTAGTCTGCGCCGCGTAGCCCAGGTTTACGCTGTGGCTGACCACGCCGGTGTCGAACCTGCCGCGCACGCCACCCATGCCGCTGAAGGCATCTACGATTTTATTCGTATCCATATGACCCAGGGTGGCAGAACCATCCTCAGCGATCAGTTTTGGCGTAGCGTAAGCCCCTGTTTCATGCGCATGCTGCCCACCCACGGCGCCGTAAGCCGTCCAGTTTTCGGCAAAATCATACTCCGCGCGCGCCATGCCGAATTCGCTCTCCAGGTCGCTGTAGACCCAGTTCTGACTATAGTTGCTGGTGGCGCGCGGTACCTCAGGAATGAAGTCCACGCCGCTGATATTCACGCCCAGACGGCCGCCGTGAAAGGTTTGCTTCTGATAGCCGAAATCGAGTGAGGTACGCAGTTTTTCGCCACGATAATCCAGACCGAGTGAAGCCAGCGTCGTGCGCCGTTTTTCATTGTCCACCGCAGAATCGCCTTCACGATGTAACAGGTTAACGCGGGCGCCCCACTCATTGTTATCACCGAAACGCCGTCCGGCATCGAGCGTGGTTCCAATCTGAGAGGAGGAGGTGTAATCCACGCCCACACGAGTTAACGGCGCATCTTCCGCATGCTTAGGCTCCAGGTTGATCATGCCACCTACGCCGGAAGAAGCCGATCCGTTGACCAGCGCGTTTGCTCCCTTAAACACCTCAACGCGCTCAATCATCTGCGTGGAGACAACCTGCCGCGGTAAAACGCCCGACAGGCCGCCCAATGTCATATCGTCGCCGTCCAGATCGAAGCCGCGGATGCGATAGGTTTCAGCGAAGTTGCCGTAGCCCTGAACGTTTTGCACGGAGGCATCGTTTGCCACCACTTCTTTCAGGGTGATCGCCTGCTGATCCTGAATCATTTTCGTGGTGTAGCCAATGACGTTGAATGGCACGTTACGCGCATCCTGCTCACCTAACATCCCTACCCGGCCGCCGTTGGCAACCTGGCCATCCAGCCAGGCTGGCACCAGCTGGTCACCTCCGGAAGTAAATTGATCATCAACGTCCGCTTCAACGATAAGGGTTGATTCTTCTTCTGTGTTTGTCGTGCTGGCGTTGCCTGCCGTAGAGGCGGTATGAGTATCACTGGCAGAAGGGGTCGCTGCTGACGCCAGCATGGGCAGTGCCGTTGCAGACCCGATCATGACCGCCAGCAATCTGAGTCGGAAGCCGCTATTCGTCGTTAAAGAGTGCGCCATTACAATTCCCTGATTTATCTTGCAAATGATAATGCTTTTTATTTTGATTGTGATTATCAGTATAGAACCGTAAATAGCAAGCATAAATTAAGTCCGCACGCGCTTGCAGGGCCCGGCAAAGCAGCAAAAAGTCGTTTATTGGCAGAGATGATGATGGCAGGAATTAACTTAGCGATTAAAAAATAATAGTCAGAAGCAGATCATTAGGCAGAGTGTCTGCTTTTGTCGAAACTGACGCGCATTATTTTTAATACTGGGCAGGTTGCCGGTTATCGGGAAAAACTGTCAGGACAGCGACGCTTTCCGGGTTATTAGCCAAAGGAGAAGAGAAACGTTCAGGCAGCCATACTGGTGGACTGCCCGGAGACGCTGAAGGCGACAGAAACGCCTGGTGAATTTTGATTGCCGCAAAGGCAATCGATAAAGTTCGAAAGGCACTCTTACTCGGGTCGCCAGCCGCCGCCCAGCGCCCGGTACAGATCGATTTGCGCCAGTAGAAGATTATTTTTAACCTGAACCACATTCAGCTGCGTATTGAAGAGCAGACGTTGCGCATCCAGCTCATCCAGATAGGAGGCGTAGCCGTTTCGGTAGCGGTTACGCGCTATACGGAGTGCTTCGCTGACCACCTCTTCCTGTTTTTGCAGCTCTGTCAGCTGCTGCTGATAGCGATTAATCGCATCCAGATCGTCATTCACTTCGCTAAACGCATTGCGCACCACTTTCTCATAGCCATACAGCGCCTGGTTGCGGGAAGCCATCGCGATATCAACCTGCGCCGTCAGCGCTTCACGGTTAAGCAGAGGCGCCAGCACGCTGCCGCCGAGGCTCCAGAGACGAAAAGGATTGTCCACCAGCTGATGCAGGACCCCGCTTTGCAGCGTGCCGCTGGCGGTGAGGTTAATCGAGGGCAGCAGCCGCGCGCGCGAGGCGGCAAGAGAAGCGTCTGACGCCAACAGCAGATTTTCCGCCTGGACAATGTCCGGACGGCGCTGAAGCAATTCAGAAGGCAGAACCGAAGGGAGTTTCTGCGGCGCAACGCGATCGAACTGGCTCTGACGGGCAATCTGGCGCGGGTTCATTCCCGCCAGAATGCTGAGCGCATTTTCCTGGCGGGCGATTTGGTGTTGCAGCTCTGGAAGCTGAGCTTTGGCGGTCTGATACTCTGATTCCGACTGGAGCCACTCAAGCTTCGAGGTATAACCTGTTTCAAATTGCCGGCGCGCAAGCTTCAGCGAGTCAGCACGCGAGGCAAGCGTGGCTTCGGTGACGCGAAGCTGCTCGTCAAGGGAAATCAGAGTCATATACCCCGAGGCGACCGAACTGGCAACGGTGAGTTCCGCCGCGGAGGCCGCAGCCCGCTGGGCAGCCAGAGACGCATTCGCCGCATCAATGCTGCTGCGCCTGGCCCCCCAGAGATCCACGTCATAATTAGCCTGGAGCAGGCCCTGAAACACGGCACCTTCGCTTGGCTGACCGGTAGCCGCTGAGAGCGAACGGGCGCGGGTGGCCGCAACGCCAGCATCAAGCGTCGGGAAATTATCCCCTGTCGCAGCGCGCAGCTCGGCACGGTACTGATCGACCCGCGATCGCGCCGTCAGGATGTCCAGATTATTCCGCAGCGCCTGATCTACCAGCCGGTTAAGGTTGGCATCGCCAAAGCTCCGCCACCAGTCAGCTTCCACCGGCGCAGATGGCCCTATCTGCTGACGCCACGCGGCAGGAATAGGCAGCGAACCGGGCGCTTTTTCCACTTCTGTCGCACATCCGCTGAGGATGGCAGCCAGCGCTCCGGCCATCAGCGTTACCGGCCAGCGCATCACTTCTCCCCCTGCGCTTCAGACGCGGCTGCGGTATCGATACTGACCTCTACGGACATCCCGGGACGCAGACGCGTCGTGTTTTGGCTGGTGATATTGATGCGCACCGGAATACGCTGCGCAATTTTGACAAAGTTCCCCGTCGCGTTGTCCGGCGAGATGGCGCTGAATTCTGAACCGGCCGCCGGAGAGATATATTCCACTTTGCCTTCAAAGCGCTCGTCATTCAGCGCATCCACGGTAAAGGTAACCGGCAGTCCGGGCCGGATATGGGCCATCTGGGTCTCTTTCATATTGGCAATGATCCACAACTGCTCAGGCACAATCGAGGTCAGTCGCGCGCCGGCCGTGACATAAGCCCCCTGCCGTACGGCGATCTGACCAAGCTGCCCATCGGCGGGAGCATGGATTTTAGTGTTATCAAGATCGATTTGCGCCAGTTCAAGGGCTGCTTCGGCGCTGGCTACATCCGCCTGGAGCGCGGCAGTGTTCACAATAACGCTTTGCAGATCCTGGCGGGAAACGTCGAGGGTGGCGACGGCCTGCTGCACGTCAGCCATCGTCTGGCTGTGGCTGGCTCTGGCCGCATCGCGCTCGCGCACCGACAGCGATCCGTCCGAAACAAGATTTTCGACGCGCTTAAGATCCAGGCCGCTCTTCATCGCCTGCGCTTTCGCGTTGGCAAGAATCGCTTTATTTCGCTCTATCACCGCCTCTGCGCTGCGGCGTTGCTGCACATTATTCGCCAGCGCCGCTTTTTTCATCGCCACCTGCGCCTGCGCCTGATGAACCCGCTGCAGATAGATCCGGTCATCAATGGTCATCATTACCTCGCCTTTTTTAACCGGCTGGTAGTCAAGGACCTTAACGGCGGTAACGTAACCGTTAACCTGTGGACTGATAAAGGTCACCTGACCGCGCACATAGGCGTTTTCGGTCGTCTGCACCTGGCTGGTAAAGGGAGGAAGCTGCCACGCATAAAGGATAACCAGTACGCCGACGACAGCGAGTCCTGCACCAAAAGCAATGGATAAAATTCGCAGTTTATTATTCCGCTCGCGTTCATTAAGTTGGCTCTGTTCCTGCTGGCTCATTATTTCCCCGTGCCGATCGTCGTGGTGGTATGTTGCATCGCTCGCTGTTCTGCCTCCGCATCACGCTTCGCCTGCTGCCAGTTAAGATAGCGCAGGCGTGACAGGCGCCATAGCACCCAGACAAGCGTGACAAAGGCCATGCCGGCAGTCAGCAGATAGGTGTCATTCCAGGCCAGCACGTTTGCCTGTAGCGTGGCAGCGGCCTGAAGCTGTGCGGTGCCCTGGGCGCCGCGGAGCGTGGCGTCACCTGCCAGAAGGCTGCTGAACAGGTTGCTGTACTGCGCCAGCCGCTCGGTAACGTTTGGGTCGAGCAGAGAGAGCTGGTCGCCTATCACGCTGGCATGAAATTTTTCACGCAGGGTCTGGAATGTGCCCAGTAGCGCCGATCCGGCCAGCCCTCCCAGATTCTGGCTCATCCCAAAAAGTACCACCAGGCTGACCAGGTTTTTGGGCTGAGAAACGACGCTGCCGATATTGAGCAACATGGCGGGCGCAATAAAAAAGGTGCTGCTGAAGCCAAGTAAAAACTGGCTGAAGTACATGTTGTTTGCACGGGTCAGCGGGCTGGCCTGAGAGTCCATCAGCGAGGCCACCATGATCAGCAGCAGCGAGACCACGATTGGCCAGCTGAGATGCTTAACATTGATCGTCAGGGCGCTGACGATGATACCTGAAGCGACGCCCGCGAGAATAGCCAGCGCCAGTGACTGCATCTGATCGTTGAGCAATCCCACCTGCTGGAGATAACCTATCGCGCCGGTGTTCTGTTCCGCCAGGGTGACGCGCAGCATGATCATGACAATGCCAAAACGGAATATCGCTCCCGTCCCCAGCCAGCGGGTGTTAATCAGCGGGTTACTGCGGTTATGCTCCAGCACCACCGCCGCAATAACCAGCACCAGCCCCAGCGCCAGCGCGACGCCCAGCCACGGCGTACTGCTCCACCATTCGATGCGCCCAAGCGAGAGCACCGCGCAGAACAGCGCCATACCCGGCGCCATCAGCAGGAAAGTGATAAAGTCCTTCTTTTCAAAAACCTTCATACGATCGCCAGGCGGCAGTTTGAGTACCAGCACGCCGCCAAGGCAGATCATGGCCAGCCCGAGCTCAAAGAGATAGAGACCGCGCCACTCATCAAGCTGAAGCAGGCTGGTCGAGAAGAGACGCGCCAGCGGTATCGCCAGTTGAGAGGCGCCAAGCCCAATGGTGAGCGCCTTCAGCCGGTGCTTTGCCGGCCAGGCCTGCACCTGATAATAGATCCCCAGCGAGCTGAGCGCCGCCCCCACCATGCCGTGAGCAGCCCGCACGATGATTGCCGAGCTGAGATCGTTAACCAGCAAATGAAAAAAAGAGACCAGAACGTAAAGCACCAGGAAAGCTTCAGTAAACGCACGCAGGCCATACTGCTGGCGGAATTTTACCAGCAGCAGGTTGATGGAGATATTGCCCATCACGTAAACCGCCGGCAGCCAGGCAATTTCGTTGCTGTAGGCCCCAAAGACGCCCTGCAAATTCGTAATATTGGCCGTTACCAGCGCATTACTCAGCGCGCCCGTGATGGAGATCAGCAGACCAATTATGCCAAAGGCGATGCGCTTATGGCCGGGATGCAGCGGCGTAGAGGGCGAGCCGGGAAGCATCGGCTTTTCGCCGGGTGCCCATTCACGCGGGGCAAAAGGATCGGGACGGGATGTACGCACGCGATTTATGCCCGGCCAGGGAGACGTTGAGTCAGCACCATCCTGTTACGGCGGCGATCGACAATCAGTTCGTCAGGCGAAATGTGTACTTCGGTTTGCAGATGTAAATATAACTTCTCTGCCTGCGCCATCATCATGACGGCGTCCGGTTGCAGGTCAAAACCGTTTATCCATCCCTGACGTTCTGTCGTCCGGCACCCGCCATGGGGGGTGGCATTAAGCAGGCAATTCAAATAGATCTCCATGGCCCTTAACAGTAGGAACCTTATAATCAGGAAGTTTACTAATTAATGCGATGAATTATAAACAGGGATAATAGACGATGGGAAGCAGACGTGACATGAAATCTCATCCAGAGTGCGGCCGTTATTCTGTTCCTTTCGCTGCCCGGCCACTGTTTTTTTGCCTGTTAGCTAGCGGGCCAGGCCAGATTAGCGTGGAGAGGGATCATACGGATAGTTCGGTCAGTTAAAAGTCTTTGCCCGGTCCGGCGAGTCTGGCACGGGTAATATCTGCAAAAAGGATGTCGTTTTACTTAGGACGACAATTAACTCGTCAACAGCATCAGAGCGATCCCGGCACGCATTAGCTGCCGGTGACGTTCGTGACCTGAAGCGATACATGGCGCCAGCCGCGGCAAATATCAGGGAGCATAAACGGTGACGGCCGCCTTACGCAGAGTAAAATGCGCCGGGGTTTTTCCCACGATTTCACCGTCGGCATTAATGCTGTGGGCCCGGCGGGTGGTCACCATCAGCTCAGTGGCGGGGAATGCCCGGACTTTCTTCCATCGGCCCTGCGTCCCTTTACGCAGCCAGGGCATCAGCGCCACCATTTCCCACCAGTGATCAAGTTCAAGACTGTATACATCAAGCTGGCCATCATCCGGCCGGGCGGCCTGTTCAACCGTCATGCCGCCGCCATAAAAGCGCCCGTTACCTACTGAAAGCTGAACGGTTTTCACCTGTTGCCGCTGGCCATGATAATCAAGCGTCATGCTGAAGGGCCGGCTCTGCCTGAAAAGCCGGGCGGCGGCCAGTGCATAGCCCAGTACGCCCCAGCGCTTTTTAGACTCCGCGGTCAGGCCCTTCGCCAGCGAGGCGGAAAAGCCGATGCTGGCAACGTTGAAAAAAGGGTGCCCGTTAACCACACCCAAATCCAGCCTGCGGGTGTTGCCCTGCGCAATCACTGCTGCAGCCAGGGAAAGAGAACGGGGGATGTTCAGTGTCCGGGCCAGATCGTTGGCCGTCCCCAGCGGAAGTATCCCCAAAGGTAAGCCGGTATGACAAAGCGCTTCGGCAACGCCATTAAGTGAACCATCCCCTCCCCCGACAATAACTTTATCGACTTTGTCGGCATAATGAAGCACCGCGTCATTTAGCGTCAACCCGCTTTCAGGCAGCAGAACCTCAATCCCCTGCCGCCGCAAAATCGCAACGACCGCTTCCGCCGACTGGCGTCCATTACGTGCCCGGGGGTTCACTAATAGGAGTGCCCGTTTCGACATGGTTTTTCCTTTGAATCATAGCTAAAGGGAGGAGTAGACCGATCAATGGGTTAAGTCACAATCATACTTAATCTGTTTTACATTTGAGGCGTCAGGAGAAAGTTTTTGTAAAAATCGTGTTGATGATGGCAGTATTTGCCACTGCTTCAGCTGCTGTTTTCCGTCATGTTTTATGCGGTTAAGGGATGCGGCTGTTTATCGCATCTTTGCTTTGCTTAGCCATAATAAAGTCGCGCGAAGGCAGCGTCAGCACAAACAGGAAACAAGGCTGGATAAGCAAAACCGGGACGACTCTGTTCGAAATTGAAAGTGGTGTTGGTTGCTGACGGACAGTAAATGTGAATATTTATTCACTCCGCTAAAAATGATGTCAGGCGGGACGTTAGTCAGAAACGACGGGCACAAAAAAACCGCCCTTGGGCGGTTCGACGACATTGCACTATGTGCTTGTTTTTATTCGTTTTAATCGGTAGATAAATATGGTGCCCGGGGCGGGACTTGAACCCGCACAGCCATAAGCCGAGGGATTTTAAATCCCTTGTGTCTACCGATTTCACCACCCGGGCAGGGTGTAAAGTGGAGGCGCGTCCCGGAGTCGAACCGAGGTTCACGGATTTGCAATCCGCTGCATGGCCACTCTGCCAACGCGCCTTAATACTGCTTCGCTACCAGGCGTGCCTGATAACCAAAATCTGGAGCGGGAAACGAGACTCGAACTCGCGACCCCGACCTTGGCAAGGTCGTGCTCTACCAACTGAGCTATTCCCGCCTTCAGCAGAAGCTGCTGATTTACTTTATCTTCTGGCAGACTCGCTGCCTTTCGATGCGTTGCATTCTACTGACCTGAAGCAATGAGTCAATAAAATTATCCTCATCACCTGCTCGTTTGCTGCTTTTTGAATCGCATCGATCACCGTTCGAACAGATCGTCCCGTGATGCGCTGAGATACTGGTACATCGACCAGAAAGTCAGCACCGCCGCCACGTACAACGCCACTACGCCAATAGCGATAACCGTACTGTCATAGCGCCACAGCAGTGCAAAGAGCGCCAGCATCTGGGCCGTCGTTTTCACTTTGCCGATCCAGGAGACGGCAACGCTGCTCCGCTTGCCAATTTCGGCCATCCACTCGCGCAGCGCAGAGATGATAATTTCACGGGCTATCATGGTCGCCGCCGGTAAGGTTATCCACCAGGAGTGAAAATATTCCGCGACCAGTACCAACGCCATCGCGACCATCACCTTATCGGCCACCGGATCGAGAAAGGCGCCGAAGCGGGTGGTCTGCTTCCAGCGCCGCGCCAGATAGCCATCAAACCAGTCAGTGACCGCAGCGACGATAAAAATCAGTGCACAGGCCAGAGGCGCCCAGTGAAATGGCAGATAAAACGCCAGTACAAAGAACGGGATCAGAAAGACACGAAACAGGGTAAGCAACGTCGGAATATTAAAATGCATAGATACGCTAACTGTCTGGCCTGAGTGGAATTTGTCCCTATGTTCCTACATTGCCCCAAGTGTTGCAATGCTTAGTGTTTCAGCGCAGAAAAGATTTTCTCTGCCAGCGCATGGGAAATGCCGGGGACCTTCGCAATCTCGTCTACGGAAGCGTTCATTAAGGGCTGAAGGCCTCCCATATACTTGAGCAACTGCTGGCGCCGTTTCGGTCCGATACCTTCAATACTCTCCAGCGCGCTGGTGTTCTTTACCTTCGCCCGCTTATTGCGGTGCCCGGTAATGGCATGATTGTGGGAGTCGTCACGGATATGCTGAATAACATGCAGCGCAGGGGAATCCGGCGGCAGCGAAAAGCCCTCCCCCTCGGGTTCGAAAAACAGCGTTTCCAGACCCGCTTTACGATCGGTTCCCTTCGCTATCCCCAGCAGAATCGGACGGGACTTATCCCAGGAGACATCCAGCTCAGCAAAAACCTTTTTCGCCTGGCCCAGCTGCCCTTTACCGCCGTCAATCAGGATCAGATCCGGTATTTTGCTCTCTTCCAGCGCCTTGCCATAACGCCGGCGCAGTACCTGATTCATAGCAGCATAGTCATCGCCGGGGGTAATTCCGGTGATATTATAACGCCGGTATTCCGAGCGAAGCGGACCGTTGCTGTCGAACACCACACAGGACGCGACCGTCTGTTCGCCCATCGTGTGGCTGATATCGAAACACTCCATGCGACGGATTTCCGGCAGCTTAAGCAACTCCGCCAGCGCCTGAAGACGCTGATGTATCGTGGACTGCTGTGACAGGCGACTGACCAGAGCCGTACTGGCGTTGGTGCGCGCCAGCTTAAGATAACGGGCGCGGTCGCCCCTGGGTTTATTCTGGATCGTTACCTTTCGTCCGGCCAGCGCGGTCAGCGAGTCGGCCAGCAGATCTTTTTCAGGCAGGGTGAAATCGAGCAGAATGTCCGAAGGAAGCGTGCGCGCCTGGCTGCCCTGAAGGTAAAACTGCCCGACAAATGTCTGCACGACTTCTGCCAGTTCGGTGCCGCCCGGCACTTTTGGAAAATAGCTGCGGCTCCCGAGGACTTTTCCCTGACGGATAAACAGGACGTGCAGGCAGGCCATTCCCGCGTCAAAGGCCACGCCGATCACATCAATATCGTCACCGTTATTAGAGACAAACTGCCTTTCCGTCACGCGGCGCACGGCCTGAATCTGATCGCGTAACCGCCCCGCTTCTTCAAACTTCAGCTCGCGGCTGGCCGCTTCCATCCGGGCGACAAGCTGATTGAGCACCTGATCATCCTTACCGGAGAGGAATAGCCGGACCCAGGCGACCTGTTGGGCATACTCCTCTTCCGAAACCAGTCCCGCCACGCAGGGCCCCAGGCAGCGTCCAATCTGATACTGCAGGCAGGGTCGGGAGCGGTTGCGGTAGACGCTGTTTTCACACTGGCGTACCGGAAATACTTTTTGCAACAGCGAAAGCGTTTCCCGTACCGCATAACCATTAGGAAAGGGTCCGAAATACTCGCCTTTGGCCTGTTTGGCCCCGCGGTGGCTGGCCAGACGCGGATGCTCATCGCCGCTCAGAAAAATATAAGGATACGATTTATCATCGCGCAGCAGGACGTTATAACGCGGCTGATAGAGCTTAATGTAGTTATGTTCGAGCAGCAGCGCTTCGGTTTCAGTATGGGTTACCGTCACGTCGATCTGCCGGATACTCTCTACCAGCGCTTCCGTTTTGCGGCTGGCGAGATTGCCGCGAAAGTAGCTCGACAGGCGTTTTTTTAGATCCTTAGCTTTACCGACGTAGATTACCGTACCGCCAGCATCGTACATGCGGTAGACGCCTGGCTGGCTGGTGACGGACTTCAGAAAGGATTTGGCATCGAAAACATCATTCACTGCTGATTATTGACTCCGGATTAAACAAGCCATGCCGGATGGCCAGATGCGTCAGCTCCACGTCGCCGCTGATATTGAGTTTGCTAAACATGCGGTAACGATAGCTGTTCACGGTTTTCGGGCTGAGGTTCAGCTGTTCGGAAATTTCAGACACTTTCTGACCCCGTGTAATCATCAGCATAATCTGTAATTCCCGTTCCGACAAACTCTCAAACGGGGAGGCCGTTTTTTGCGGCTCAATCTGGCTGAGCGCCATCTGTTGGGCAATATCAGAGGCGATATAACGTTGGCCGGCGTTAACCGATCGGATCGCGTTAACCACTTCCTGCGGGGCGGCGCCTTTGCTGAGATAACCTGCGGCCCCCGCTTGCATAACCCTGGCGGGCAGCGGGTTTTCGGTATGAATGGTCAGCATGATAATTTTGATATCAGGCGTGTAACGTACAATTTTCCGCGTCGCTTCCAGGCCGCCGATGCCCGGCATATTCATATCCATCAGCACGACATCCACGCTGTTTGAACGGCACCACTTAACCGCATCTTCACCGCAGCTTGCCTCACCCACGACCTGAAAACCTTTTATATCTTCCAGAATGCGGCGAATCCCTGCGCGGACAAGTTCATGGTCATCAACAAGAAGAACGCTTATCAAACAGGTCTCTCCAAATGGGTGTTACCAGGGGCTTTCAGGATATATTCCTGGGCTGAGATCTTACCTCTTTTCCTACGGCGAATGAACAGAAAAAATGGACAGTTTCTGCTGGAACCTATTATTTTCAGCGTCGTATGAGTCGCTTTCCGCTGAAACTTGTATGATATACTTGTCATTAGTTTAGCTATTTTTGTGGCCGTACGCGGATAAGCGACGTTGAACAAGTTAACAGGAGTCATCATGAGCGATAATGATTTTTCAACCAGTGAAGAGACAAAAACTCTGGCCGAAGAGATGGCCTGTATGAAGGCGCTGGTGACGTTTATGCTGAAAGGTATGGGTCAGGCTGATGCAGGTAAAGTGATCATCAACATGGAAAAGTACATTGCCCAGTTGACCGATGAACGTCAGGCCGCAGTCTTTAGCGGCACCATCAGCCAGATCAAACAGGCATATCGCCAGTAAGTCAGTTTTATTCGGTAGCGCCCATTGATTTTCCGCCTCTCCTGGAACAAGGTAACTGTTTTCTCAGGATTAAGGGAACAATGGGCTTATTATTCAAAGCAGTGCTGGGCGCGCTGGTCGTGGTCCTGATAGGGATCCTGTCGAAAACCCGCAATTATTACATTGCAGGCTTGCTGCCTCTTTTCCCGACCTTCGCACTCATTGCTCACTATATTGTCGCCAGCGAACGCGGTATTGACGCGCTCAGGACAACCATTATCTTCGGCATGTGGGCAATCATCCCCTACTTTATTTATCTGCTGTCACTCTGGTATTTTGTCGGCGTGATGCGCCTTTCCTGGGCGCTGGCCAGCGGCGTGGCCTGCTGGTGCCTCGCAGCCTGGCTGCTGATCGCGCTGTGGGCGAAATGGCACGGCTAGCGGCCCCGGCTGTTCCAGCTTACGGATACGCCCAGCGTGGGGAGAACTTCTTCGGGGCTGAAGCGCCTTGCGCCGCGGAACTTATCTGCCAGGTGGGGCTGACTGACCGGGATTCTGACGGCGAACAAGTTGTCTTCAGACTGGATAACCCCGGCAGATAGCGGCTCGTAAAGCACCTGATTATGTTCAAACATCTGCTCAAGCATGGGCGTGGCCGCGCTGTACAGATAGTCGATGCCCGACTGTTCGGCCAGCTGGACGCTGTGCCAGAGAATCGTTAACGGCAGTTCAGGATCGATTTCAAGCTTGGCGGAAAAACGCGACATTTCCCAGATCGGGTGGGAAGGATTATCACTTTGCTTCCGTGCCTGTTGCTCCGGGCCGGGTTCAGGGTCCTGCCACTGCATCAGTCGTGCACAACCGCAAATGCCGTGTTGAGCGTCCCATGCGATCAGCCAGTTGACGTCGGAGCGGTCAAACCGATCATACTCCTGGCCGGGGGTGCTGAGTCTGGAAGGAATAGACCAGCCCTCGCCACGCGCAAAAACGCTGTAGCGATAGCTCCCTAATTCTGCCAGTAGAGAGGATGGCATATCCTTAAGCTTGGTCTGGATTATCTTCATCATTGAACCCCTGTCGCATTCCCTCGTGAACGCCGCTCCTCACGGCACGATCGGGGCTGTCCACCCTGGGCGCAGGGTAGACAACCGGTTACCAATACGAAACTACTAAATTTAGTAGTTGCGCCTTGCTCAGAGCAGTCCTATTGCAGCGGCATAAGCGGCAAGCTGCGTTCTGTTTGGGGCATTAAATCTTTTTTGCATATTCTTCTGGTGGAAATTGACCGTATTTTCAGAAATAGAGAGGATCAGCGCGGTTTCAGCGGAGGTTTTACCTTCAGCCGTCCACTGCAGGATTTCCAGTTCACGCGGGCTGAGTTCCATATCGACCACGGTCATAGAAATATCTTTTACGCGCTGCAAGGCCTCCAGCATCAGCACCACCAGATGCTGCATTTTCAGCTGAGTTTCCTGCTTCAACGCTATCTTTTCAAAAGATTTACCTGACGCCATAGAAAGTATGCCGATGGCCCGGTTTTTCGCCATGCTTGAGCATGAAAATCCGGAACAGATGCCGTACTCCTTTGCGGCATCAAACACTCTACTCCCTTCCCGCGCAATTTCATCATTCCACAGCAGCTGTTTGCCCGGCATCTGACAATAAACGATCACCGGGTCTATCCTCTCAAACCGCTCTTTCTGATAGGTTTTTAACCACTTTTTAGGATAATTGCTTTTAATAAACATCTTTGGCCGGGTAAAAGGCACGGGATGACGAATATACAAAGAGTAGAAATCGAACCCCAGCTTTGCCGTTTGCTGCTCCACAACCGCCATCACCTGCGAGGGTTCAGTCAGATAGCGCAACTCGGCCTCCATTTCATTCCGCCAGTAGAAATAGTTGTCAGATGCCATTTATGCCTC
Source organism: Pantoea sp. FN060301 (assembly GCA_050410775.1). Lineage (GTDB taxonomy): Bacteria > Pseudomonadota > Gammaproteobacteria > Enterobacterales > Enterobacteriaceae > Erwinia. Next base: position 1,527,809 of record CP191229.1, on the reverse strand, counting down.
GCCGGGCCAGGGCGCATGCCCCGCTCTGGTTATTATTGTTTCATTTATTCGGGACATAACAAAAAACGGGACACTACCAGTTTTCCGTTATCTCAAATTAAAGGTCGATTACCTTAATTTAATCCGACCAGAAGGGTTCAGAAAACAGATAAAAAGGCGAGCGACATGATGCATATACATTAGCAAGAGAACACTGTAACAGACCGGACAACAAGCGGCTGAAAGGTATGCCCCTTAACGACTTGCGGAGTAGAATAGGATTTTTCCTGAAAACATTCAATAAATTTGACTGCAAAAATAGCGATAAACTTCGCTGATATTTTTCACTGAATTTAATCTAACCCGGCGGCTAAATGATTACCCCCTGAACAAAAAAACATTTATCACATTGATTTAATTAGCATAAACCACAAATACATTGCTTATTTGCCTTTCACTAAAAAGATAAACGGGCGTAAATCAATATTGCAGGCAGGGCTTTTCAGTCCTCCTGAGAGCGGGGATTTGTTATCTGGCGAGATTTATTGTCATTATTTCGTCCGGAAAATTTGTTATACCCCCAGGCAGGGGTACTCGCTGTTTCCGCTCAAAAAACGCACGCTAAAAATGATAATATTAATTTAAGTACTCACTTTAAATGCATAATCATGAAAGGCAAAACTGCGGCTTGAGAGCAGGCTGTCAGGCTGACGGGATAAAGGAGAATCGTTAAGTCGCTGATGCAATGACAACTCTTCATCTGAAAGGCATTTATTCAGCATTTAAATAAATTTAACTAATCAAAACCCGCCATTATGGCGAATGAATAGCCTCTCCCTGCTGTTGATAGTCAGGAGGTCAATGGCGCTTACCGGCATACCCCAAATCCACGCATGCCCAGGTGAAAATGATTGGCGTGGGCGGCGTTATAGTCGGGACCAATTGAGTTGCCATAGAATTGACAGCTTTGCTGAAAAACCTGATGAAGCCAGTGAGATTTGTTTTCATCTCGCGGCCACTCTTTCAGCACCGAAATACGCTCGCCGTTTTGCAACCGAAACCCGGCGATGTCGAGTGCATCGGCCGTGGCGTGCTCGCTGAGTCGTCCCTGGGCACGGTGGTAGATGTTCCGGCATGCATAGCTGCCTAAATGGTCAATGCGTGCCAGCGGCGATCCCAGTTCAGCCGCAGCCAGCGGCTTCGCCGACTGGGCCACAAACATAGCGGTACTGAGCGCCAGAGGGCAGCTGGCCAGAAAACTTGAGCTCAGGCGGACATCACCGAAATTTGTCACGCGGATAGGCGCGGGAAGCGCGCAGTTTCCGGTAACAGGCTGCGGCCGGGTAAAGGCTATATGACCCTGTTCCTTAGCTTTCTGCAACACAGTCAGACAGGCTTCCCCATCGCTGGCTAATCGTTTGAGCTTGTAACGGGTCACAAAGGTAGGCGCATCGGTAACATTCAGGGGCGTAAAAGGATTCCAGGCTGAAGGCAGGTGTTTTTCCAGCACCGGGATCGCTGCCAGCCCCAGTAAAATCACAATGGCTACGGCAAGTAGTCCTTTCATCCTTTCACCTCCCTCCCCGGCAGTGGCGGCCTGATGCCTGAGTCGCCTGAAGCTAAAAAGTGTAGCCTCGTTTTTGTGCAATCAGACGCGTTATACCGAACTTTACCTGTTTCAGGCGGGCTTTTACGTTAAGATTTCGGCGCCAGATCAAAAAAGCCTTCAGAGCTTACATAACATCACTTAAAGGACAGGAACCACGTAATGGTTGACCATTCAAAAACCACACCGCTCCCTGAGGAAGCGCCGGGTGAGCTGCGGCGAAACCTGCATAATCGTCATATCCAGCTTATTGCCATCGGCGGTGCTATTGGGACCGGCCTGTTTATGGGGTCGGGCAAAACAATCAGCCTGGCTGGCCCGTCGATCATCTTCGTTTATATGATCATCGGTTTTATGCTGTTTTTTGTGATGCGTGCGATGGGTGAGCTACTGCTGTCGAACCTGGAATATAAATCATTCAGCGATTTTGCGGCCGATCTGCTCGGTCCGTGGGCGGGTTATTTCACCGGCTGGACCTACTGGTTTTGCTGGGTAGTGACCGGCATTGCGGACGTGGTGGCAATTAGCTCTTACTTCCAGTTATGGTTCCCGAATTTTTCCATCTGGATGAGCGCCCTGCTTTGTATCGCCGTTTTTCTTTCGCTTAACATTGCTACGGTAAAACTGTTCGGCGAGATGGAGTTCTGGTTTGCCATCATTAAAATTGTCGCTATCGTCGCGCTGATCGTCACCGGCATTGTGCTGGTCGCGATGCACTACCCTTCTCCGGGCGGCGGCACGGCTTCACTCTCCAATATCTGGGATCACGGCGGGATGTTTCCAAAAGGGCTGAGCGGCTTTTTTGCAGGCTTTCAGATTGCGGTGTTTGCCTTTGTCGGCATTGAGCTGGTCGGCACAGCCGCCGCGGAAACGCACGATCCAAAGAAAGTGCTGCCCCGCGCTATCAATGCCATTCCGCTGCGCATCATTATGTTTTACGTGTTGTCACTGCTGGTGATTATGGCCGTGACGCCGTGGAATCATGTGGTGGCCGATCGCAGCCCCTTCGTTGAAATGTTTGTGCTGATTGGTCTGCCGGCGGCGGCCAGTATTGTGAACTTTGTGGTACTGACTTCTGCGGCCTCATCCGCCAATAGCGGCATCTTTTCCACCAGCCGTATGCTGTATGGTCTGTCACAGCAGGGCGTTGCTCACCGCCGGTTTGGTCAGCTATCCCGTCGCGCCGTCCCTACCACAGGCCTGTTTTTCTCCTGTCTGTGCCTGCTTGGCGGCGTTGCGCTGATCTACCTCATCCCGAACGTGATGAAGGTGTTCACGCTGGTCACCACGGTTTCCGCCATCCTGTTTATGTTCGTCTGGACGATCATCCTCTGTTCATACCTGGCGTACCGCAAAAAACGCCCGGAGCTGCACGCCGACTCGTCGTATAAAATGCCGCTGGGCAAACTGATGTGCTGGGTATGCATGGCGTTCTTCGCCTTTGTGCTGGTGCTGTTGACGCTACAGGAGGATACCCGCCAGGCGCTGATGGTAACGCCGGTCTGGTTTATTATGCTCGGTATTGGCTGGTGGCTTCGCCAGCGTAAAAAAGCCTGATTATTGCTGACGGGCCTCACGGCCCGTCATTCACCTGACGCGGATCCCTTCAATCACCATCCGCTGCACATTCTCTACCGTCTGGTTAAAAAAGCGCTCATCATTTAAGGTCTTTCCTGTCACCGCCTCGATCTGCGTGGCGAAATCCGCATAATGCTGCGTCGTTGCCCAGAGCATAAAGATCAGATGCTGCGGCTGCACGGCGGCAAGCTTGCCCTGGATCACCCAGCCCTCAATCACCGACGCTTTTTCATCCACCAGCCCTTTCAGATCGCCTTCCAGCTCCCCCTTCAGCAGCGGTGCGCCCTGCAACATCTCCATGCAGAACAATCTTGAAGCCTGAGGATGATCGCGGGATACCTCAAGCTTAAGCCGGATATAGTCTCGTATCGCTTCCAGCGGCTGCTGATCGTTACGCAGCGCACGCAGCGGCGCCAGCCAGACATCAAGGATTTCTTTCAGCACCGCAACATAAAGAAGCTCCTTGGAGGGGAAGTAGTAGAGGAGATTGGTTTTGGAGACATCGGCCCCTTCCGCCACCTTATCGAGGCTGGTGCCATGGATACCGTAGTGGGAGAAAAGCGACAGCGCGGCAGAGAGGATCGCCCTGCGCTTGGCGGCAACGGCCTGGGAACGCCGCGTCGGGGCCTTGGTCGATAATTTGTCAGTTGAACTCACCGTGACTCCATGATCCATGAGGGTGCTGGAATAATAGCAAAAGCTTTATCCGCCGTCCCGAGAATGCCTGCACTCAAAGTGAACAGGCCTGCCTGCTTTTCGTGCATATTTTTTACCAAATGGTCCGTTTCAGACCAGCGGCTCCATAACAACCTAACACAAATTAGTTAACCTATTGACCTTAATGATAATTAATAAAGTGGCACGCCGTTTGCAATTATTACTCTGAGCGCCGCCTCTCAGGAAGCCGCAGGATGCACCGCAGCGCGTATGACCCTGTTTACGCTTTTATTAAGGTATCCCTATGAAAATCGGTGTATTTATCCCTATCGGCAACAACGGCTGGCTAATTTCCACTAACGCGCCTCAGTACAAACCTACCTTTGAACTGAACAAAGAAATCGTGCTGAAAGCAGAGCACTACAATTTTGATTTCGCGCTCTCAATGATCAAACTACGCGGCTTCGGCGGCAAAACCGAATTCTGGGATCACAATCTGGAATCGTTCACCTTAATGGCGGGCCTTGCTGCCGTCACTTCACGCATCGAAATCTATGCGACGGCGGCCACCCTGACGCTGCCGCCCGCTATTGTGGCGCGGATGGCCTCCACTATCGATTCCATTTCCGGCGGGCGCTTCGGCGTTAACCTTGTGACCGGCTGGCAGAAGCCGGAATACGATCAGATGGGCATCTGGCCAGGCGACGAGTACTTTTCACGCCGTTATGACTACCTGACGGAATATGTCTCCGTACTGCGCGATCTCTGGGGCACCGGTAAATCCGATCTGAAGGGAGAGTTCTTTACCATGAACGACTGTCGCGTCAGCCCGCAGCCGGAAAAGCCGATGAAGGTCATCTGCGCCGGCCAGAGCGATGCCGGCATGGCCTTCTCTGCGAAACATGCTGACTACAACTTTTGCTTCGGCAAGGGTGTGAATACCCCCACCGCTTTCGCCCCCACCGCCTCCCGGATGAAAGCGGCAGCGGATGAGGCCGGGCGTGATGTGGGATCCTACGTGCTGTTTATGATCATTGCGGGCGACACCGACGAGGCGGCGCGCGCTCGCTGGGAACACTATAAAGAAGGCGCGGATGACGAAGCGCTCGCCTGGCTGACCACGCAAAGCCAGCAGGACAAACGTTCCGGCAGCGATACCAACGTACGGCAGATGGCCGATCCCACTTCGGCGGTCAATATCAATATGGGAACGCTGGTGGGCTCATGGGCCAGCGTCGCCCGCATGCTGGATGAAGTTGCCACCGTAGAGGGCGCTGAGGGCGTGTTGCTCACGTTTGATGACTTTTTACAGGGCATTGAAGATTTTGGTGAGCGTATCCAGCCGCTGATGAAAAGCCGCGTTGGCATCGCTGATGCCGCGAAGGAGGTGGCATGATGAGCCGCAGAGAAACCGTCGTCGCTACGACAGCCTCCGGTAAAAACAGCGTTACGCTTGACGCCCGGCCGGAAGCTATCGCTTTTCCCCCGTCGCAAACGGCACTGATCGTAGTCGATATGCAGAATGCTTACGCCACTCCCGGCGGCTATCTGGATTTAGCCGGTTTTGATGTCTCGGCTACCCGCCCGGTGATTGAAAATATCAAGCTGGCCGTGGAAACCGCCCGCGAGGCGGGCATCCAGATTATCTGGTTCCAGAACGGCTGGGACGACCGCTATCAGGAGGCTGGTGGCCCGGGGTCGCCGAACTGGCATAAGTCCAACGCATTAAAAACCATGCGCGCTCAGCCTGAACTGGAAGGAAAATTACTGGCGAAAGGCGGCTGGGATTATGCGCTGGTCGATGAACTTCAGCCCCAGCCGGGCGATATCGTTCTGCCAAAACCCCGCTACAGCGGTTTTTTCAACACGCCGCTCGACAGCATGCTGCGCAGCAGAGGGATCCGGCATCTGGTATTTACCGGTATCGCCACTAATGTCTGCGTGGAATCGACGCTGCGTGACGGCTTTTTCCTCGAATATTTCGGCATCGTGCTTGAGGATGCGACGCATCAGGCCGGCCCGCCCTTTGCACAGCAGGCGGCGCTGTTCAATATCGAAACGTTTTTTGGCTGGGTGTCTGACGTCACTACGTTTTGTTCAGCCTTACAACCCCACCAGACGCCGTTAAAGCAGACGGCCTGACCGACCGGAGGAAACATGCCTAAAAAAGCGATCGTCCCTGCGGGAAGCAGTGCGCCTATTGCGCCTTTTGTGCCGGGAACACTGGCCGATGGTGTCGTGTATGTCTCAGGAACGCTGCCTTTCGATCGGGATAACAATGTAGTGCACGTTGGCGATGCTGCCGCCCAGACGCGACATGTGCTGGAAACCATCAAGCGCGTGATCGAAACCGCAGGAGGAACGATGGATGACGTGACCTTTAACTCCATCTTTATCACCAGCTGGGACAATTATGCGGCGGTGAACGCCGTATACGCTGACTATTTCCCGGGCGAAAAACCGGCACGTTTCTGCATTCAGTGCGGGCTGGTTAAACCTGATGCTTTAGTTGAGATTGCCAGCGTGGCCCACATCGCTAAATAACGGAGAGTCTGATGCATTTAACGCTTTCAGGTTCAGCCCATCCCGGCGCAGGTACTCTGGTTCTTGCGGCTGGTCTGGGGGGCGTCGGCAGTTTCTGGCTGCCTCAGATCAATGCGCTTTCAGAGCGCTATCGGGTGGTGACTTACGATCAACGCGGGACGGGTCACAACGCCGACGCCCTCCCTGACGGCTACAGCATGCGCGATATGGCCGCAGAACTTGCCGAAGCGCTGGCGGAAAAAGGCGTCGAAAAGTATGTGGTCATCGGTCATGCGCTGGGTGGAATGATCGCCATGCAAATGGCGCTGGACTACCCGGATCGCCTCGCCGGTCTGGTAATTGTGAACGGCTGGCTAAGGCTGGATGCCCATACGCGACGCTGCTTTAGCGTCCGTCAGGACCTTCTGCTGAATTCCGGCGTGGAGAGCTACGTCCGGGCACAGCCGCTGTTTCTCTATCCCGCTGACTGGCTGTCGGAAAACCAGGCCCGAATCGAGGCGGAAGATGCACTGCACGCCGCCCATTTTCAGGGGACGGAAAATCTGCTGCGCCGCCTGCATGCCTTAATGGCCTGTGACTTTACCACCAGGGCACATGCGATCGCTCAGCCGGTGCTGCTGCTCTGCTCGCAGGACGACCTGCTGGTCCCGTGGCGCTGCTCACACGCGCTGAGCGCGGTCCTGCCCAATGCCACGCTAAAAGAGATGGCCTGGGGTGGGCACGCCATGAGCGTCAGCGCCAGCGCCACCTTCAATGCACTTTTACTGGGCTGGCTTGCGAACCAACCGGCCCTGACTGAAACCGCTGAACGGGAGCCATTATGGCAGACGCCCTGAACTCAACCGCGCTGGAAACCCTTTTTACCGCCGCCCGCACCTTTAACGGCTGGCAGGATCGCCCCGTCACCCGGGAAAAGATTCAGCAGGTTTACGATCTGCTGAAAATGGGGCCGACTTCGGCGAATTGCAGCCCGGCGCGCTTTGCCTTTGTCAGCAGTGGGGAGGGGAAAGCGAAGCTGAAACCCACGCTTTCCAGCGGAAACCTTGAAAAAACGCTTTCCGCGCCGGTGACCGCCATTGTCGCCTGGGACCCGGCCTTTTATGAGCAGCTGCCGATGCTGTTTCCCCATGCTGATGCAAAAGTGTGGTTTACCAGCAGCCCGGCGCTGGCTGAAGAGACCGCGTTCCGCAACAGCTCTCTCCAGGCCGCTTACCTGATTGCCGCCTGTCGCGCGCTTGGTCTGGATACCGGCCCGATGTCCGGTTTCGATCGCGATGCGGTGGATGCGGCTTTTTTCAGCGCCAGCGGCTGGAGAAGCAATATGTTGATCAATATCGGCTATGGCGATCCTGAAAAAGTTTATGCGCGCCTGCCCAGGCTCGACTTCAATATCGCCTGCACGTTTGAATAAGGGGAAGACTATGTCACTGGCAACACTAGCGCCTGCGGTTGTTAACGGCGTGGAGAAACAGGATTACCGGAATGCGATGGCCCGTCTTGGGGCAGCGGTTAATATCATCACCACCGACGGACCTGCCGGGCGTGCCGGCTTTACCGCTTCCGCCGTTTGCAGCGTGACCGATACGCCGCCAGCGCTGCTGGTCTGCCTGAACCGTTCCGCCTCGGTCTGGGAGATTTTTAACGCTAACCGACGCCTTTGCGTAAACACGCTGGCTGCCGGACATGAGTCGCTCTCCGCGCTGTTTGGCGGGAAAACGCCGATGGAGGAGCGGTTTATTGCCGCAGACTGGTCAACCCTGGTGACCGGCTCACCCATCCTGACAGGTGCGGTCGCCTCCTTTGACTGCCATGTTACTCAGGTGATGAGCGTGGGAACGCACGATATTCTCGTCTGTGAAGCGCAGGCGCTTTTATGCAGTGAGGACACGCATGGCCTGATCTATTTCGATCGTGGCTATCATCATTTACGGCGGCAGGAAGCCTGATCCCCCGCCCCGGCGGTTACTGCTTTATTCACTTCTTTGGAGAAGACGATGGCAACTTCCTGGTTCCCCCACTGGCGTAAACAGACAGCCTCAGCACAGGGTTTAGTTGCGCCGGATGAAATGTTACCGCTGGGCCAGACGCTGGTCATGGGTCTTCAGCATGCGGTCGCCATGTTTGGCGCCACGGTGTTGATGCCCCTGTTGATGGGACTGGACCCTAACCTGTCCATTCTGATGTCCGGCGTCGGCACCCTACTCTTTTTTGTTATCACCGGCGGCCGCGTACCCAGTTATCTGGGTTCCAGCGCCGCATTTGTTGGGGTGGTTATTGCGGTAACCGGCTACACCGGTCAGGGAGTCAACCCTGCACTTAGCGTCGCGCTCGGTGGCATCATCGCCTGTGGGCTGCTTTATACCCTGATCGGTTTTATCGTGATGAAAGCAGGCACGCGCTGGATAGAAAAAATGATGCCGCCGGTGGTAACGGGCGCCGTGGTCATGGCTATCGGCCTGAACCTGGCGCCTATTGCGGTTCGCGGGGTTTCAGCCTCAATGTTCGACAGCTGGATGGCGGTGATGACCGTCTTATGTATTGGTGTGGTGGCTGTATTTACGCGGGGTATGGTGCAGCGCCTGCTGATTCTGGTCGGACTGATCGCCGCCTGGGCGATTTATGCGCTGCTGACTAACGGGCTGGGGCTGGGTAAGCCGGTCGATTTCAGCCTGATAGCTGCTGCGCCGTGGTTTGGCCTGCCCACCACTACCAGCCCGACCTTCTCCAGCCAAGCAATGTTTATGATTGCGCCGGTAGCGGTGATTTTGGTGGCGGAGAACCTGGGCCATCTCAAGGCGGTATCGGCGATGACGGGAAAAAATCTCGATCCCTATATGGGACGGGCATTCGTGGGTGACGGGCTGGCGACGATGGTTTCAGGCGGTTTTGGCGGCAGTGGCGTCACCACCTATGCGGAGAATATCGGCGTGATGGCGGTGACTAAAGTCTATTCCACGCTGGTCTTTGTGGCGGCTGCGGTTATCGCTATCCTGCTCGGATTTTCACCCAAATTTGGCGCGCTGATCCACACCATCCCCGGCCCGGTTATCGGCGGTGCCTCCATCGTGGTATTCGGCCTCATTGCGGTCGCAGGCGCACGTATCTGGGTACAGAACCATGTCGATCTGGGCCAGAACGGGAATCTGATTATGGTCGCGGTGACGCTGGTGCTGGGCGCTGGCGACTTTTCGCTACAGATCGGCAGCTTTACCATGGGCGGTATCGGGACGGCGACCTTCGGCGCTATACTCCTTAACGCCATTCTGAGCCGTCGTGGAGCCGCAGCGCTCAGCGGCCAGAGCGTGGTACGCCAGGACAGCTAGCTGGCCTCTCTCTCCTGCGGCGAAGGCTCCTCCTTCGCCCTTTTTTTGCCTTTCAGCTTGAGTTCACTGACGATAACCCCAGCGACAATCAGCGCTCCGCCAAGTAGCGCCACGGCGGGCAGACGTTCTCCGGCAAACCTGCCCACTATCCCGGCCCAGACGGGTTCGCCCGCATAGATCACGGTCGCCCGCGTGGGAGATACGCTTCTCTGTGCCCAGTTCATCGTGACCTGGATAATGGCGCTGGCGATGCCCAGCCCCACGGCACTGCCAACCAGATAAGGAGAGAACGCCGGAACCGACTCGCCGTTCGGTGCCATCAGGACGAACGCAAACAGTGAAGCGACCGCCAGCTGAACCACCGTCACTCTTTTAACATCCACCTTGCCCGCGTAAGCGCTGATTAAAATAATTTCTGCCGCAATAGCCAGCGTGCTGAGCAGGGTGGCCAGTTCGCCCGCATTAAAGGCCAGCGAGCCGCCCTCGGGCCCTGCCAGTAGCATCAGGCCGGCAAAAGCGAGCACAATACCGACCCAGGCCATCACTCCCGGTAACCTGCCGAGAAACATCCACTGTAAAACCGGTACCAATGGCACATACAGTGCGGTAATGAATGCCGATTTGCTGCTGCTTATCGTCTGCATTCCCCAGGTTTGCAGGCCATAACCGCAGCCGATTGCCACGCCGATCAGCGCACCGGCTTTCAGCTCGGTCCGGGTCAGGCCACGTAGGGAACGCCATGAAAAAAGGGCTAACAACAGTGCCGCCGTGGCGAAACGCGTGCCAACAAAAAAGAACGGGCCGCTGACGGTCATCGCATGGTGAACAGCCAGAAAGGTGCCGCCCCAGACCATAGTGATCAGAACAAGAATGCTCTCCTGACGGGTGAAAGCGAGTTTATAACGGGAAAGAAAGGCAGACATGAAAGGGCCGGTTCTGGATAATTTGCACTAGTGTGCAGAGGGATAACCTGTGGGTCAACAAACAATAGATTACCGCCGGGTGAGGCCCGGCGGTGTGGGCATGCGCCTGCGCCAGTGAAACCTCAGATCAGGTTTGCTCCCGACTGCCACGGCTGTTACGGCCCCCTTTCTCACCGGCCTGGGAGGCGCGCTGGGGATCGTTTTTAAAATTCCCTCCGCTGACCTTACCGCCCTTCCGGCCAGCTTCCGATGCTCTTTTACGATCTTCAGCGAAATTTCCAGATCCACCACGATGCTCTGCCATTTCTGACCTCCAAATAGTTAAGCCACCATACTGCATTCAGGCATTTCACCCACCCCAACGGTGGGTTTTCAGGGCAGCCAGTTAAAACAGCCAGCCGCGCTACTAAGCATAGGTTACGCGCCAGTAACTGCTAATAATTTCTTCTTTTAAAGAGAAGCGCTGGCCCGAAACGCCTGAGTAATCACATTATTAGTGTTAATCATTTATCTGGAGTGTTGAGTTAAAAAGCGTCAAACAAACAGAAAATCCCTCTATCCCGCTGCACGCTTTTTCCTCTCTTCTATACTTACTTTTCTGGCAAATCACTGACGACTCAAGCAGGAGAGTGTAATGACTGACACAGAAAAACGCCCTGACGCTAAAGACGATCCGCGCAAGGCTCCGGAATCGGGTGACAAAATGCCCCCTAAAGCGCCTTCTGAACCGACCAGGAAATCCTGATGTCTGGCGGGCGGTTGTCCGCAACCGCCCAGCCGCCCTCATTGATTTAACGAAACTACTGACCCAGGGAGCGTAGGGATGGCGAAAATTTTAGTGCTTTATTATTCAATGTATGGGCATATCGAAACGATGGCCAATGCAGTCGCTGAGGGTGCCCGTGGCGTTAATGGCGCAGAAGTCACCATTAAGCGGGTGCCAGAAACCATGGACCCGGAACGCTTTGCTCAGGTTGGCGGAAAGACAGATCAGCCTGCGGAACAGGCCACGCCAGAAGAACTGCCTCAATACGATGCGATCCTGATTGGCACGCCAACACGATTCGGCAATATGTCCGGACAGATGCGGACTTTCCTCGATCGAACCGGCGGCCTTTGGGCTTCTGGCGCGCTGTATGGCAAATTAGCCAGCGTCTTTGCTTCTACCGGCACGGGCGGCGGTCAGGAACAGACCATTACGTCAACCTGGACCACCCTCGCCCACCACGGCATGGTTATTGTGCCTTTGGGCTACGGCTCGAAAGAACTTTTCGACATTTCTGAAGTGCGTGGCGGAACGCCTTATGGCGCCACCACGCTGGCTGGCGGCGACGGATCCCGTCAACCCAGCGCAGCCGAACTGGAAATAGCCCGCTTTCAGGGCGCGCATGTAGCGAGTCTGGCAGTAAAACTCAACGGATAAACTCATTACAGGAGAGCACTATGACAACGCAACAAGCCAAAAATCATAACGTTGGAGAGTGGGCCAGCATCCGCGCCACCTCGCCTGAAATCGCCGAAGCCATTTTTGAAGTGGCGAATTACGATGAGAAGCTCGCTGAAGAAATCTGGGAGCAGCAGGGAAATGATGAGGTCCTGTTTAAGGCCTTTGATAAGACTGATAAGGACGTACTGACCTGGGACAACAAGGTTGTTGAACGCAAAAACGTCTAGCGAACATGTCAGCCTAAAAGGCGGGGAAACCCGCCTTTTTTTATGCTCCGGTTACGGATTCGGAGTTATCGCATCAGGAGTGACGTTGTGAAACCGGTGTTACGTCTACTACGCTTAACTCTATGTGTTTCAAGCCTGAACGTCAGGCAGTTGTCCCAAAAGGAGTGAAGTATGTCTTATCAGACAATTAATCCGGCAAACAATAAACTTATAAAAAACTGGCAGGATCACAGTGAGGCCGACGTTGAAAAGGCGCTTGCTACCGCGGATGACCTCTATCATTCAGACTGGTCTAAAGGACCCGTTCAGCCCCGCCTTCAGGTTCTGAAAAAGATGGCTGATTTGATCGACAGCCGGGCAGATGAATTAGCGAAGGTAGCCAGCATCGAGATGGGGAAACTGATTAATCAGAGCCGTGCCGAAGTCCAGCTCTGTGCACAAATTGCCCGCTACTACGCCGAGAACGCCGAGCGCTTTCTTGCGCCAACCAAATACCCTAGCGAGCTGGGCGAAGCCTGGGTTGAAAACCATCCTATTGGCGTGTTAGTAGCTGTTGAACCCTGGAACTTCCCGTATTACCAGCTGATGCGCGTACTGGCACCTAACCTGGCAGCGGGTAATCCAGTGCTGGCAAAACATGCAGCAAACGTACCGCATTGCGCCACGCTCTTTGAAGAGCTTGTCCGTGAAGCCGGCGCGCCAGAAGGCGCATGGACCAATCTGTTTGTGAGCAGCGATCAGATTGCCTCACTGATTGCCGACGATCGCGTACAGGGTGCGGCCCTGACCGGCTCTGAACGTGCCGGGAGCGCGGTTGCTCAGCAGGCAGGTAAGTATCTGAAGAAAACCACGCTGGAACTTGGTGGTAATGATGTCTTTGTAGTGCTTGACGACTGCGATCTTGAAAAGGCCGTAAAAGCGGGAGTAGGCGCACGTCTCAGCAACTGCGGGCAGGTCTGCACGGCGGCCAAGCGCTTTATTCTTCATGAAAAAGTGGCTGATGCCTTTCTGGAAAAATTTACCCAGGCCTTTCGTGAAGTTAAAACGGGCGATCCGCTGGATGAGAGTACAACTCTCGGCCCGCTTTCTTCAGCCAGCGCACGGGATACCCTTGTGAAGCAGGTCGATAATGCCGTCGCTAAGGGTGCGAAGCTTCATCTTGGTGGTAAGGCCATTGAGGGTGAAGGCTGCTTCTTTGAGCCGACAATCCTGACCAATATTACGCGTGATAATCCGGCCTGGTTTGAAGAGTTCTTTGGCCCGGTCGCCCAGGTCTACGTGGTAAAAGATGACAACGAGGCAGTCACCCTGGCGAACGACTCGCATTATGGCCTTGGCGGCGCTATCTTTTCCCGCGACATTGAACGCGCGAAGAAAATGGCCTCCCGCATCGAAACGGGGATGGTTTATATCAATTCTGCCAGCGATACCTCTGCCGAACTTCCTTTTGGCGGCGTGAAGCGTTCAGGCTACGGGCGTGAACTTTCCGATCTTGGCATTAAAGAGTTCGTTAACCAGAAGCTGGTGGTCGTGAGCGGCGAATAAGCGCATTAATCTGGTTCCCTCTGCCAGAGAGGAAATCTGACAGCAAAAAGGCCGGATATTCCGGCCTTTTTATCATGTTTTACTGCAAGGCTGGCGTCCTGTTCAGGGTGCGTCAGGCTTATCCTCAGCGGGCGGCGCCACTTTGGCTTTCTCTGCTTCTGCTGCGCTGGCTTTTTCCGCCTCTGCATTCTCCGTCGCGGCTTTCTCTTTACTCGTCTGTTCTGCCTGGGCCTGGTCCGCCGTCCCTTTCTCTTTAGCTGCCTGTTCAGCGACGACTTTATCCGCTGCCGCTTTCTCTTTGGCTGCCTGCCCGGCCGCTGCTTTATCCGCCGCCGCTTTTTCCGCAGAAGCCTTAGCCTGAGCGGCTTTATCAGCGGCAGCCCGATCTGCTTTTGCCTTATTCTCAGCGGCCTGTTCTGCCGCTGACGCCTTGCTCTCTGCCGCAGGCTGCGCCGGGGCTGCTGTGGCCGGAGCGGCAGATTGTGCAACTTTAGCCGCTACAGGCGTTCCCTGAATCGCCTTATTCAGTACCTGAGTGAACTGCTCCCATGGACAGAATCCGTTAGCATCAGTCTGACAGCCATTCATCGCCAGCGTCACACGCTTTGGTGGCGTCTCCAGCGAAAGAGGCGTCGCCTCACGCAGCTGTGCGCTGCTCTGGTAAACATACTCAACCTTCACCAGCTCACGATCGTTTTTCTTGTCGTGCCAGCGCTGAAACTGAATCATACCGCCAATGGGCGTACGCTCATTCTGTTCCGGGAGCTGGTAATCTTTAAAGTCCAGCGCCGTCAGCAGGGAAGCGATATTCGAGTCATGACCGACCATCAGCGTCACCTTAGGCGCACTGGCTTTATCTTCATCCACCAGCAGGCTGCGGATATAGTCGACCAGCGGTGCCGCGACGTCACGGGCCACTTCTGGTGAGGTAAAGAGGGTATCCTGATAACCATTCTTAATGGCTGCGAGCGTTTTCCACTGTTCGGGGGTTTTGATTTGTCCCCAGGCTACCTGATTCATCGGCAGCCCTTCGTAATATTGCAGCGTAAAGGCATCCACCAGCGAGTTGCCGACCTTCAGCGGGCCAGAGACGCCCGGCTCTTTGCCATTTTCCGCACTGAATTTATTCTGGTTGCCGCTGGAGAGATCGCACCGCTTATTTTCCTTACAGGCAGGCGAATTTTTATAATCGATAATCTTTTCCAGCTGCTGAAACGCCGGCTTCAGCGTCAGCTTTTCGCTGGCGCTATTCATCGCGGTCAGCGCCTGCTTATTAAAGGCTTCGCTGTCGTCAGTGATGACAGGATTAAATACCGGATCCATGGCGCCCATTTCATCCTGATGCGAAACAGGAATATCGCAGCCAGGGAACGCACCGGTGATAAAATATTGCGCCGTCGCGACCGTGCGCTGGAGACTGTTAGCGTAGGCATAGATAGCATCACTGGAAGGACATTCTCCCGCCTTAATTAAGCCCTGTTGAGCCAGCCAATCCCGGGTGTAATGCCCCATATAGACTTCGAGCACGCCGCCTTTAGTGGTCAGCTGACCGCCCGGTACATCCCACTTCGGCCACGCCTTGTTGGTCGCCTGTCCCAGCACGCTGCCGTGGTCGGCCAGCGGGGCGCGCAGATTGTGGCGGCTCATCATTAACACCTGCTCAAGCTGGTAATTGTCATCGGCGGCCCAGGCGGAAATGCCAGGCAATACTGAGCAAACCGCTAACGCGCCAAGACTAAACTTTCTAATCATGTGTTTATTCCATTGATTCAAGGAGATGTCATCCAGTCACAGTGGGGATGCTCAGTTACACGCAACAGCTGCATGGCGCAGATCTCCGGACGAGAGAGCGGCGTAGCCGTTGGTCAGGTATGAAGTGACTATAACAGACTAGCGCTTTTGCGATAGGTACGCATCATGAGTTTGAAAAGTAAAGGGATGTTTCGGAAGGTTTTGTGCGTTTTGTCGTGGAATTTAACAGGCGAATGCCGGAAAGCAAAACGGGCCAGCATCTGCTGACCCGTCGAATTTGATGGCGGAGGAGGAGAGATTCGAACTCTCGAACGGTTTCCCGTCGCCGGTTTTCAAGACCGGTGCCTTCAGCCACTCGGCCACCCCTCCGCACTTTACCGGTCATACCTTAAGTTTTTGACAAAACTTACTGAACAACTGATGGCGCACAGTATAGGAGAAGACGCGGCATTTGCCAAGCATTAATTTTCGTAGTTTGTTGAATTTATATGCTTTTATAACGTTTTTTTCGGGAAGCACGCATGGGGGAAAGAGGAGATGAAAAAGTGAGCTGGCGCGTTGAAACGAAAACGGGCCAGCTTTCGCTGACCCGTTGAATTCGATGGCGGAGGAGGAGAGATTCGAACTCTCGAACGGTTTCCCGTCGCCGGTTTTCAAGACCGGTGCCTTCAGCCACTCGGCCACCCCTCCGCAATGAGGCGCACTATAATCATCCTCTCAGGCGATGTAAAGTGGCTTTTGAATCAGATGCCTTAAAAACAGCCAATCCGCCCACAACCGGTGTTAATTTCGCCAGCCTGCTCACACAAACAGCGGCTTAACGCGTAAAGAAGGGTAAAACGTCTTTCCCCGTTTCGCTCCCTTCCTTATTCTCACAGCTAATTTGGTGACCCTGAGAGGCATTTTTATGGATCGCATCGTTTCCGGCACACGCGAAAGCTCGTTAATTTTCACCCATAAGGTTCTGCGTAATACTTATTTCCTGCTGGGGTTAACGCTGGCCTTTTCTGCGCTGACTGCCACGCTCAGTACCGTATTCGCCCTGCCCGCTCCGGGCCTGATTATCATGCTGGTGGGCTTCTACGGTCTGATGTTTCTGACCTATCGCCTGGCTAACAGCCCGGCGGGCATTCTGGCAGCCTTTGCCTTTACCGGCTTTTTAGGCTACTCCCTCGGCCCGATCCTGAATTCGCTGCTCTCTGCGGGAATGGGCGACGTGATTGGCCTTGCGCTCGGTGGTACCGCACTCGTTTTCTTCTGCTGTTCAGCCTATGTGCTGACCACCCGCAAGGATATGTCTTTCCTGGGCGGCATGATGATGGCCGGCTTCGTCGTCCTGCTGGTTGCGGTTGTCGCTAACATTTTTCTGCAAATCCCGGCGCTGCACCTGGCGATTAGCGTCATGTTTGTTCTGTTCTCCTCCGGTGCCATCCTGTGGGAAACCAGCAACATTATTCACGGCGGTGAAACCAACTATATTCGCGCCACGGTTAGCCTTTATGTTTCCATCTACAATATCTTTATCAGCCTGCTGAGCATTCTCGGTATGTCCCGTAGTAACTAAACAGCTGACAAAGGTAAAGCCCCGGGAACAGGGACTGGGGGTAAAGCGTCCCGCGCCATGGACGGCGCGGGCCGAGCTATCAGGGACGATGCTTTTTGCGTCTTTACGAGCAGGCCCTGTTCCCGGAGCCGGCACTTTATCAATAACCTCAAAGCCCCGCCTGCGGGGCTTTATTTTTTGTCGCCGCAATGTTTGCTAAACTGGCCGCTTTACGGCAACTCTGAGGCGAAACGGTGTTATTCGAGGGTAAAGAAATTGAGCGCGATGCGCAGGGTTATCTGAAATCCAGCAGCGACTGGCAGGAAGCGATGGCCCCTTTGCTGGCGGCAGAAGAAGGCATTACGCTGACCAAAGCGCACTGGGAAGTGGTGCATTTTGTCCGGGCGTTTTACCTGGAATTTAATACTTCACCCGCCGTGCGCATGCTGGTTAAAGCCATGGCGCAGAAATATGGCGAGGAGAAAGGCAACAGCCGCTATCTGTTCCGTCTTTTTCCGGACGGGCCAGCTAAACAGGCCACTAAAATAGCGGGCCTGCCTAAACCGGTAAAATGTCTGTAGCCGTTATGCAGTAGTGAAGCTTTCTGGCTCCTCGTGCAGTGAATTTGGTTCGGTCAGTACCTTATCAACCTGTGCACTGCGGGGGCCGCCCGCTCTGAGCCATTCGAGCAGGCGTTGTACCTGGCTTTCTTCTCCGCAGGCCAGCACCTCCACGCTGCCATCGTCCATGTTTTTAGCATAGCCTTTCAGGCCCAGCGCCTTTGCTTGCTGCTGCGTACTGTAGCGGAATCCCACACCCTGAACCCGCCCGTGCACCCAGGCACGCGTGCAAATTGTTGTCATTTTTCCTCCTGCCGATACAAGATTGCATTTTTCCGGCCAGCACCGGACAATAACGCCTGTTTTCCTGACAGTAAGCATAGCAAATATGAGTGTTCGTTTGATTCTTGCCAAAGGGCGTGAAAAGTCCCTTCTTCGTCGCCATCCCTGGGTCTTCTCCGGCGCTATCGCCAGGATGGAAGGCCAGGCCCAGCCGGGCGAAACCCTGGACGTTTGTGACAGCAACGGCAACTGGCTTGCCCGCGCCGCCTGGTCCCCTTCTTCTCAGATCCGCGCCCGCGTATGGAGCTGGCAGCAGGATGAGTCCATCGATATCGATTTCTTTATTCGTCGCCTTCAGGCCGCCCAGCACCTGCGTGACTGGCTGGCTGAACGCGACGATCTGGACAGCTATCGACTGATCGCAGGTGAGTCCGATGGGCTGCCGGGGATCACTATCGATCGTTTCGGTCGTTTTCTGGTGCTACAGCTGCTCTCTGCGGGCGCGGAATATCAGCGTGCTGCTCTGATCTCAGCACTGCAAAGCTGCTACCCGGAGTGCGCCATATACGATCGCTCCGACGTTTCCGTGCGGAAAAAAGAAGGTCTGCCGCTGGCGCAGGGCGTGGTGCTGGGTGAAACTCCGCCGGAGCTGCTGCCCATTACCGAACATGGTATGAAGCTGCTGGTTGATATTCAGACCGGACATAAAACCGGTTATTACCTGGATCAGCGCGACAGCCGTCTCGCTACGCGCCGCTATGCGAAAGATCGCCGCGTGCTGAACTGCTTCTCATACACCGGCGGTTTTGCGGTTTCCGCTCTGCTCGGTGGCTGTAAAGAAGTTATAAGCGTGGATACCTCGCAGGCCGCGCTGGATGTGGCCCGTCAGAACGTCGAGCTTAACGGCCTGGACCTGGCGAAAGCGGAATTCCTGCGTGACGATGTTTTCAAGCTCCTGCGTCGCTATCGTGACAGTGGCGAAAAATTCGATTTGATCGTTATGGACCCACCAAAATTTGTTGAGAATAAAAATCAGCTGAACGGTGCCTGTCGCGGTTATAAAGACATCAATATGCTGGCCATGCAGTTGCTTAATCCCGGCGGAATGCTGCTGACTTTCTCCTGTTCAGGACTGATGCCAACCGACTTATTTCAGAAAATCATCGCCGACGCCGCGCTTGATGCCCAACGTGATGTACAATTTATAGAGCAGTTCCGGCAGGCGGCCGATCACCCGGTGATCGCCAGCTACCCGGAAGGGATGTACCTGAAAGGGTTTGCCTGCCGCGTACTGTGACTTGAAAACGACGCCCCTGCCCCCATTTTGGTAGCAGGGCATGTTTCTCAGGAGGTCACGATGATTGCCAGCAAATTTGGGCTTGGCCAGCAGGTACGACATAAGCTGCTCGGTTTTTTAGGTGTGGTCGTGGATGTGGATCCGGAATATTCTCTGGACGATCCGCAGATCGATGATGTTGCTGAAAGCGACTCGCTGCGTGAGGCGCCCTGGTACCATGTCGTGATGATGAATGAGGAAGGCGAAGCGGTGCATACTTATCTCGCCGAAGCCCAGCTTTCATGGGAGCTACAGGGGGAACACCCCGAGCAGCCCTCACTGGATGAGCTGGCTGCCTCAATCCGCGAACAGCTTCAGGCACCCCGCCTCAGAAATTAACGGAACCCCGCCTGGCGGGGTTTTTTATTATCGCTTCTCCAGCCCTAACCGGGGCATTTCAATTTTCGGACAGCGATCCATCACCACCTGCAAACCCGCTTCTCCCGCCAGCACCGCCGCCTGCTCATTCACCACGCCGATCTGAAACCAGAGCGACTTTGCGCCAATGGCAATCGCTTCCTGGGCAACGCCATAAGCCGCTTCCGCATTGCGGAATACGTCCACCATATCCACAGGTTCAGGGATCTCTTCCAGCTTGCCGTAGACAAGCTGCCCCAGTAGCGTCTGGCCTGCCAGTTTGGGACTGACCGGCGTGACTTTGTAACCCTGAGCTAACAGATAAGCCATCACGCCATGGCTGGCGCGTGCCGGTTTATCACTGGCGCCCACCAGCGCAATATGATGAGTCGATGTCAGAATATCGGCGATTGTTTTATCTTGCATAGCCTTCTCCTCAGAATGTGATTTTATTAGTTTATGCGCCCGTTTTGCGTCTGATTAAAATGACGGTAAAAAGAGTACCGGCAAGGGAGGTATAGCACGATTAAGTATGTTAAAATGTTAATAAGCTGCCATACTGAAAGACTTTGATACATTAGGATTTTTCGCGTTCCTGCGCATCTGGAGAAATAATGAAGCTGCGTCTGGTTATCACAGGATTGATCGCGTTGCTGGCTGCGGCGACCGCCCAGGCTACCACACTGAAACTTGCCCCTGACATCGATTTGCTGGTCCTTGATGGCCGGAAAATTTCCGGTTCTTTGCTGAAGGGCGCTGAGGGGCTGGAACTTGAGCGTGGACAGCATCAGCTCTTGTTTCGCGTGGAAAAAAACCTGCATAAACACGGCCATCCGGCCACAGCCTGGATTTCCACGCCGCTGATCGTAACGTTTACCGCTCAGGCAAAATCGATCACTATCAGATATCCCTCTTTCGCCACGCTACAGCAGGGTAAAGCCTTTAACAAAAATCCCGATTTTCAGCTCGTTGATGAAAAAGGGGCTGCGGTGGAAAGTCAGCAGGATCGCCTGCTAAACACCCGCAGCGAAAACTATGAACAGGCGATGGCGATCTATAACCTGAAGGGCAACGTTGCCTCGGTTCCGCGCTTTGCTGAGCCCCATACCAGCAGCTCGCCTGTCAACGACAGTCCGCCCAATCTGGTCAGCGATCGTCACCCTACAGGGCGGATATTTCAGCTCTGGTATCAGCAGGTCGATGCCGCCACTCGTCAGCGGTTCGGAACGCTGATGCAGGCGCTGCGTACCAGTTGATGTCGGCAGGTACTCCGCCTAAAATCGTAGCGCATCTCTCCCCCCTTTGACGTCAACTCAGGAAGCTGGAATGGATCAAACTACACGTAAGATTCAGGAAAAGAAACATATCGCGCTGGTCGCGCACGATCACTGCAAAACATCGCTGATGCAGTGGGTCGATACCCATAAAGAGATTCTGAAAGCGCATACGCTATACGCCACCGGTACGACCGGAAACCTGATCCAGCGCGCTACCGGCCTGCCGGTCACGGCGATGCTGAGCGGCCCGATGGGTGGCGATCAGCAGGTTGGGGCTATGATTGCAGAAGCCAGAATTGACGTACTGTTCTTCTTTTGGGATCCGCTTAATGCGGTGCCTCACGATCCTGACGTCAAAGCGCTGCTGCGCCTGGCGACCGTATGGAATATCCCCGTCGCCACTAATCGCTCAACCGCCGATTTTATTATTCACTCTCCGCTGTTCTCGCAGCAGGCTGAGATTACCATCCCTGACTATCAGCGTTATCTGCAGCAACGCCTGAAGTAATTCCTTCTGATGAGCATGCCAGCCTGCGGGCTCATCAGGGTTTGCGCAACAGAGGGACGCCCATCTGCCTGAACTCCTCAACAAAGGGCGAAGGATTTTCTTTATCAAACAGGAGCCAGACCTGCTGTTTCGCCCGGGTGATCGCGACGTAGGCCAGCCTGCGCTCCTCCGCATCCGGAAAATCTTCCGGCTGAGGTAGTAGTGCCTCCTCCATTACCGATTCTCTGGCCGCAGCGGGGAAGCCTTCTTTTCCCGCCTGCAGGCCCAGCAGCAGAACAAAATCAGCCTGCTGCCCTTTGCTGGCGTGAATAGTGGTGAAGTCCACGTTGAGCTTTGGCCAGCGCGTTTTCGCCTTATCAAGCACGTCGGGCCGCAGATAATGATAGCGGGCCAGAATTAACACACGCTCTTCCGGCGTGGCATATCCACTGATTTTATTGAGCAACGCCTCCAGCTGCGTCTCTGGCAGAAGGGAAATCGCTTTTTTATTTCCTTTGCTCAGGCTGTTCAGCGGTTTCTTTAACTGGTGTGGGTTACGCTGAACAAACTGATTCGCGATTTCACCGATTCGTTCATTAAACCGGTAGGTGGTATCCAGCACCTCGCGGTCGCCCTCGCCAAAGTGATGATGGAAAGCGGTGGTCAGCGTCATCTCCGCCCCGCTGAAGCGGTAAATTGCCTGCCAGTCGTCTCCGACCGCAAACAGCGCAGTCTGTTTATTCTGCCTTCTCAGGGCGGCCAGAAGCGCGGCTCTCTGTGGAGAAATATCCTGAAATTCATCAACCAGGATATGTTTCCATGGGGTAATAAAACGTCCTTTATCGAGAATATTTACCGCCTGATGGATCAGGCCGGAGAAATCCACCGCGCCCTCTTCTTTCAGCGCCGTTTTCCAGGCTTTCATCAGCGGCGCCATCAGCTTCACACGTTTTGCGAAAAGATCGCGGCAGTTTTCAGGCGCGGAGGCGATCATTTCCGCCTGGGTGCCGCCATGCATCCGCATCAGCCCTAGCCAGCGCTCCAGACGAGCAGCCAACCTTTTTGCCAGCCGGTCATCCTTCCAGTAGCTTCCTTCTTCAAGCGTCCATGCCAGCTCATCCTGCAGCCACTGTCGCCAGCCATTGGCCTGGGCTTTTTTTCCTTCGCACTGCTCCCGCCAGACATCAATAAGCAGTTGATGCCGTCGTACCGTATCGGACTCCAGCTTGCTTATCGCCGGGGCTTTATTGCTTCCCTGCTGAATAATTTTTAGCGCCAGGGCATGGAAGGTGCTGGCCTGAATGCTTTCTCCGTTCAGCCGCTCACGAATGCGGTCATTCATCTCTTCAGCGGCCTGACGGCCAAACGCCAGCAGCAGGATCTGTTCCGCCGTGGCCTGCTTGCGCATCATCAGCCATCCCGCTCTGGCTACCAGCACTGAAGTTTTTCCACTGCCCGCGCCTGCCAGCACCAGCAGCGCATCCTCGCCGTTAACAACCGCTCTCGCCTGCGAGGCATTCAGGGGGGAGGTTTCTATGCCGCTGAAAAAGTCCGCATGTTGCATCAGGATTTTATCTGTCCACTGCGCGTTATGCTGCTGACGCTGCTCATCGCTGTTTTCCAGCCAGCGAAGGCAGGTCTGATAAGACTCCCGGCAGTTATCGAATTCGTTTAGCCGTTCAAGAGGCAGCGGGAGTGACGCAAAGGCGTTCTGAATCAGGGACCTGAAGCCTGCCATATCAGCGCGTTTGAGCCATCTGTCCTGATGTCCGCAAGCGTTGAGCCTGGCGACCTGTTCATCAAGCACCTGAGCCGACACAAGGCTCATTTCTTCGCTCCAGCGCTGCCATGCCTGATGAAGATAATGATAAAAGCGCTGCGTCTCCTGCCATTCAGTGCCATGCAGTCGGACAACTTTCTCTTCGGGCAGAGAAAATTCAAGCTCGCCCCAGACCAGGCCGCGCTTACACCGGATGGCTAAAAGTTGATTAAACGGAATAAGGTACTCATGCTTTTCACCACTAACCTCAACGCCAGCGGCCAGTAGCCGCACCCGGTTGTAGGGATGTTGTGCCAGATGCTTACCCAGCGACGTTGATTTCAGTTCCATGATCTTACCCTGGCTGCCGTAGTCTTCTACAGGCTGTAGTTTACCTGGCAGGAGTGTACCGCTCCAGAGTTAAAACACGGTACAATCAACCGATTGACTTATACTTTTCCGCATACCAGAAGGATTTCAATCAATGCGTACAGTTCTGAACATTCTCAACTTTGTCCTGGGCGGATTTCTGACCACCTTCAGCTGGCTAGTCGCCACGCTCGCCAGCATTATTTTTATCTTTACGCTACCGCTGACGCGATCCTGCTGGGAGATAACCCGCCTGTCGCTACTGCCCTACGGTAATGAAGCCGTACATGTTGATATGCTCAACCCCGATAAAAAAAGCGTTATCATGAATTCCGGCGGAACATTGCTGAATCTGTTCTGGCTGATTTTCTTCGGCTGGTGGCTTTGCCTGATGCATATAATGACCGGTATCGCTCAGTGTATTACGCTGATTGGTATCCCGGTGGGCATTGCGAACTTCAAAATTGCCGCCATTGCACTCTGGCCGGTCGGACGCCGTGTCGTTTCCGTTGAAGTGGCTCAGGCCGCTCGTGAAGCGAACGCCCGCAGCCGCTTTAACTGAGTACCCCAATGTTAAAAACGCTTACGCCGGATCTCCGGCGCTACGCTTATAACAGCGCCCTCCTTTATAACCTGCGTATTTTTATTGCGCTGGCGGGTACGGCTGGCGTTCCCTGGTGGCTCAGTCAGATCGCCTGGACCATTCCCCTGACGCTTGGCGTGGTCGCAGCGGCACTGGCTGACCTTGACGATCGCCTGAGCGGCAGATTGCGTAATCTGTTTATTACGCTTCTCTGTTTCTGCATCGCGTCGGTTTCCGTTGAGCTACTTTCACCCATGCCCTGGCTGTTTACCCTTGGGCTGGCGCTGTCAACATGGGGATTTATTCTGCTGGGCGCGCTGGGTCAGCGCTATGCGACGATCGCGTTTGGCGCGCTCCTCATCGCTATCTATACGCTACTGGGGCTGGGGCTTTTTCAGCAGTGGTATCTTCAGCCCGCCCTCCTGCTGGCTGGTGCAATCTGGTACAACTTGCTAACGCTTGCGGGGCATATCCTCTTCCCCGTCCGTCCGCTTCAGATCAATATTGCCCGCTGTTTTGAAGGGCTTGCCGTTTACCTGGATGCAAAAGCAGGTCTGTTCGATCCCGATATGGAAGATAACGATAATGCGTCGCTGATCGATGTAGCCATGACCAACAGTCAGCTTGTCGCCACGCTTAACCAGGCAAAAATTTCTATCCAGTCCCGCCTGAAAGGCGATCGGGGCCAGCGAGGCACGCGCCGCACGCTGCATTATTACTTTGTGGCTCAGGATATCCATGAGCGCGCAAGCTCCTCCCATGCCCGGTATCAGGTACTCCGCCAGGAATATCGCTACAGTGATATTCTGTTCCGCTTCCAGCGGCTGCTGACCTTACAGGCCAGAGCCTGCCGCCAGCTCGCAAACTGCATTCTGATGCGGGAAATTTATCAGCATGATGCCAGGTTCGAACGCGCTTTCCAGCATCTGAACGCCGCTCTCGAAAAACTCAGCCAGGCACAGCCTGAAAGTCCCGATCTTAAGGCAATGCATTATCTGCTCAGCAATCTTAAAGCTATTGATGCGCAGCTGGCCACAATAGAGTCTGAACAAGGCCTGGCGGATAGTGATGACGAGCGTAATCGCACCCTCTCCAGCGAGGGGCTGACCGGCTGGGCAGATATCCGGTTACGCATTATCGGGCACCTGACGCCGGAATCCCCCCTTTTTCGTCACGCCGTCCGCATGTCACTACTGCTTTGCACCGGCTATGCCTTTATTCAGATCACCGGACTTGAGCACGGCTACTGGATTTTGCTCACCAGCCTTTTTGTCTGCCAGCCAAATTATAATGCGACCAAACGCCGCCTGGCGCTGCGGATAGCCGGAACGGTTGCCGGCATCATCCTGGGCCTGCCGCTGCTCTGGCTGGTTCCCTCGGTTGAGGGGCAGCTGATCCTGATCGTGGTCAGTGGCGTACTGTTTTTTGCCTTCCGTCAGTCTCAGTATGCTCACGCCACCATGTTTATCACCCTGCTGGTACTGTTCTGTTTTAATCTGCTGGGTGAAGGTTTTGAAGTCGCCGTGCCGCGTATCATCGATACGCTGCTGGGGTGCGGGATCGCCTGGCTGGCCGTTGCGTTCATCTGGCCGGACTGGCGTTTTCGCCGCCTCTCTGCGGTGGCAAAGCGCACACTTAATGCCAACTGCCGCTATCTTGATGCGATACTGGTGCAATACCATCAGGGCAAAGACAACCGACTCGACTATCGTATCGCCAGGCGCGATGCCCACAACAGCGATGCGGAACTCGCCTCGGTCGTATCCAACATCTCTGCTGAAAAAAATGCGGGAGCGGAACTGCGTGAGAAGGCGTTCCGTCTTCTCTGCCTGAATCACTCTTTTCTTAGCTACATTTCAGCACTTGGCGCGCACCGGGAAAAATTTTCCCGCCCTGCCATGCTGCAGCTGATGGATGATGCTGTTTGTTATGTCGACGATCTTCTTCATGCCGATAGCGTAAATGAGCAAAAAGCGGAACAACGGCTGGTCAATATTGCTGAACGCATTGCAATGATGGAAGCCGACCCGGCAACAAAAGAGCCGCTGGTGCTCCAGCAGGTCGGCTTGCTGGTGGGCCTGCTTCCGGAGCTTGCCCTGCTGAAAAAACAGGTTTCAGCCGATAACCACGCCGCTTAGTCTGCAAGCTGAGAGGGCTGAGTTGCCGCTGTGTTGTACCAGCGACGTAACTCATCCTTAACGCTTTCAGGTAATGCTTGCTGATGGCGGCCAAGGATGGCGCCTTCCAGTGCGAAGAGCACATTGATACTGAGGTTCTTATTGCTCTCCCGTAGCCGGAGCCAGCATGCTCTCGCCCCTTGCTCTTTTAGCTTATCCACGGTTTCTATACCAGCCCGCCTGAGCTGCAGCTCAAGCCGCATGGAAAGGTTGGGCAAATCTTTCAGACGTCGGTTATTCTGATGATGCCGCCGCTGGCGTTGCGCGCCCGCCAGACAGAGCCTGGACAATGCTATCAGCTGTTCGGGTTGCTGCCACAACGTTTCGTCCACGCGATAGTAATCCATCTCCACCGGAATGCCTCGCTTATTGAAATGTAGCATCGCCATCTGACGCTGAATAAAATAGGGCTTAACCTGTTCACATGCCCGTAAATAGAGTTCCCCTTCCGCGACCAGGGCAAACACCACTTTTTCGACAGACAAGCTGTATCCGCCAAACTGGCTCCGGCTGTTTATCTCCCCCAGCGCGTTAAGATACTGCTTGGCTCGTTCAATTTTCCGCTTTGAGTCACGCATTGTTTTCTCCCTTTTTTAGGCCAGTACGCCGCATACTTCCGTTTCTGTGGTTGCTGCGAAAATAGGCATTAACCGTTACGTGTTCAATGAATAAATGACGTTGCGGTCGTTTACATTCTATTTTTGCGAAGCGTTTTCAGGAAAATAAGGTTGATCTTTAGCCTGGCTGCATATACTGTACATCCATACAGTAACGCAGCGAGCGAAGCCATAATGCATACTCCTTCACTGAAACCTTCTTCTGTTTACCGCCGCTTTCGTCAGGCCTCCCACAGCGCCGCGACCCAGTGCGCGCCAGCGGCCGGACTTATCAGCGAACTGATCTATCGCGAGGATCAGCCTGGTTTAACGCAAATGCTGCTTCTGCCGCTGCTGCAACAGTTAGGAACGCAGTCGCGCTGGCAGCTTTGGCTGACGCCTCAGCAGAAACTGAGCCGTAGCTGGCTGGTGGCATCGGGCCTGCCGCTGGATAAAGTGATGCAGGTACATCAGTCAGGCGCCATTACCTGCGTCGAAGCGATGATAAAAGCCTTACAAACCGGTAATTACAGTGTCGTTTTGGGCTGGTTGCCGGAAGAGATTTCAGAAGAAGATCGTCGCAAACTGGAAAAAGCGGCTTCGCGCGGCCAGGCGCTAGGTTTAATTATGCGACCCGACCGGGTCAAAATTGCCACCTCCAGACCCTCCTATGAACTAAAAATTCATTCTAGTTTGTATCATTAAGTAAAAATGGGAATTTTCTCACGGGGGATTTCTTTCGGAACTGTGATAACCCTCTGATTCTACGATGACGCGCTGTGACAATGGGTTAGCGATGTTTTTGAACTTCCGTTAACAGTTCTTTCTCGTTTAGAAATATGAAAATGTGTGTATGAACGGCTGTTTTTTTATCCTCTCGCCTCACATCATACTTGTAAGTTTGCTGGTACGTTGTAGACTTTACGTCGCCAGGGTGCTCAATATTCACCGTTTTTTGGATGAGTCCCAGTGAGCTTCATAACCCGGCGAAGGATTAAATCAAAGAGCTAATGAAAGCTCATTGCCTATTTGGATGATAACGAGGCGCAAAAATGAAAAAGACAGCTATCGCAATTGCAGTGGCACTGGCTGGCTTCGCTACCGTAGCGCAGGCCGCCCCTAAAGATGACACCTGGTATACCGGTGCTAAACTGGGCTGGTCTCAGTACCATGACACGGGTTACTACGGTAATGAGTACACTAACAACGACGGCCCAACTCACGAAAGTCAGCTTGGCGCTGGTGCTTTTGTTGGTTATCAGGCTAACCAGTATCTGGGCTTTGAACTGGGTTATGACTGGCTGGGTCGTATGCCTAACAAAGGCAACGAAGTTAACGGCGCATTCAAAGCACAGGGCGTTCAGCTGGCTGCTAAACTGAGCTACCCAGTCATGGACGATCTGGACGTGTACACGCGTCTGGGCGGCATGGTATGGCGTGCAGACTCTACTCAGCAGGTTACCGCAACTGGCGAGCGCCAGAGCGACCACGACACTGGTGTTTCTCCTCTGGCCGCCGTTGGTGTTGAATATGCGCTGACCAAAAACTGGGCAACCCGTCTGGACTACCAGTGGGTTAACAACATCGGTGATGCAAACACCGTGGGTACGCGTCCAGATAACGGCATGCTGAGCCTGGGTGTTTCCTACCGTTTTGGTCAGGACGACATGGCTCCAGCACCAGCACCAGCGCCAGCGCCAGCACCAGTTGTTGAAACCAAGCGTTTCACCCTGAAGTCTGACGTACTGTTCACCTTCAACAAAGCTTCTCTGAAGTCAGAAGGCCAGCAGGCTCTGGATCAGCTGTACACCCAGCTGAGCTCAATGGATCCTAAAGACGGTTCCGTTGTTGTTCTGGGTTACACCGACCGTATCGGTTCCGAGCAGTACAACCAGAAGCTGTCTGAAAAACGCGCTCAGTCTGTTGTAGACTACCTCGTTTCTAAAGGCATCCCTGCTGACAAGATCTCTGCACGCGGTATGGGCGAATCTGACCCAGTTACCGGCAACACCTGTGACAGCGTGAAAGGCCGTAATGCCCTGATCGAATGCCTGGCACCGGATCGTCGCGTAGAAATCGAAGTCAAAGGCATCAAAGACGTTGTAACTCAGCCACAGGGCTAAGTTTCCTTTGATGAAAAAACCCCGCTCCGGCGGGGTTTTCTTTTTTGAGCGGTGCGGTAAGGCAGGAGAACCTTTTCTCGCGCTTTCGCGCTACTTCACGTCTGGTTTACCTAATATCGCCTGCAAATCTTCCCGCAGAGAAGACATCTGAGTAGCATATTTCTCTTTGCGCTCCGCATCTTCAATTAGTTGAACAACCGTTTCAGAAAGAGTGCAGTTGCGCCGCTGCGCCAGTCCTGCCAGCCTTTGCCACACGAGATATTCAAGGTCGATCGATTTTTTACGCGTATGCTGGTGTTCAGCGTTAAAATGTCTTTTACGACGGGCCCGGATCGTTTGCTTCATCCGATTTTCCAGCGCTGGATTGATATGCTTGCCGATCCAGGAAAGCACATTTGCCGGATTATTTTCCATTGCGAGCAGCTCACTAACGGCCGCCTGCGCCGCGCTGTTTTCCAGATAGCAGGTGATCGATTCCCCCTCCCGGTGTTTTTTCACCAGGTATTTCCATTTCCAACCGCTCTCAAGGTTTTCCAGCTGCTGATATTTCATCGGAATCTCATGCTGACTTTATAACGGCCTTAGAATAACAGCTTTTTTTAGCCCTGCGGCAGAGAAAACGGGGCGAATATCGCAATCCCTGCCTGAACATCAGGTGAAGTGCACGTCTGCGGTGCTTAAAAGGCTGAATTATTGTATAATGCCGCTTTTATTCATTTCAGAAAAATACGATAACTTTGACCAACAACAGACTTGAATGGCATGCCCTACAGCCCGTTACCGACGGTGTACAGCCCCCGAACGCACAGGCGCCTGATGCCGATATCAGCTGTTTTGCGGCTGTGCAATCGCGTCTGTATAACGGTCTCGCTCTCCTGCTGAAAACGCCGGCTAAACGTCCCCTGATGCTGATAAAAACGCCTGAAAATGTAGAATATCAGGCTTTGCTTCAGGAGGTGATGGTTGAGCTTCACGACGAGGAAGAAGCCGTATTGACTGGCGGGGCTTACAATTTCAGCGGCACCTCCGTTGATTTACAACCGGCAACGTCAGAACAGGATAATTTTGCCAGCACGGGCGGTATCCATCGTGCGGACTGGATAGAGAATGAACAGCTGTTCGGCTGCGTACGCCTCTGGAAAGAAAAGCTCGTACTGGAACCCGGCCTTGTCCATAAGGCTAATGGCGGTACGCTAATCCTTTCCCTGCGCGCGCTGCTGGCACAGCCGCTGCTTTGGCTACGGCTGAAGCAGATCCTTACTACCCAGCGATTTGACTGGCATTCTCCCGATGAGACGCGGCCTTTACCCGTCACTATTCCTTCATTACCTATGAAGTTCCGCCTGATCCTGACTGGCGAGCGCGATGCACTTGCTGATTTTCAGGAGATGGAGCCGGAACTTGCCGAACAGGCGCTCTATTCCGAATTTGAAGAAAATATTCAAATCATCGATCGGGAAGCGCTCGGGCTGTGGATGCAGTGGGTACTGAAAGTTGCGGCCAGCGAAGGTGCCGGTCCCATCGCCGGGGATTTCTGGCCAGTGCTGCTCCGCGAAGCGGTGCGCTATACCGGCGATCAGGATACTTTACCGCTCTGCCCTGCCTGGCTTACCCGCCAGCTCCAGGACGCGGCGCTGCACGGCGACGGCGCACTGAGCGGGGAGAGCCTGGGTACGGCGCTGGAAACCCGTGAATGGCGCGAAGGTTTTCTGGCCGAACGTGTGCGTGATGAAATCCTGCTGGACCAGATTCTGATTGAAACTGAAGGCGAAATGGTCGGTCAGGTCAATGCGCTTTCTGTGATCGAGTTCCCTGGCCATCCCCGCGCTTTTGGTGAGCCTTCCCGCATCAGTTGTGTGGTGCATATTGGTGACGGTGAGTTCACTGACGTGGAGCGTAAGGCTGAACTGGGCGGCAATATCCATGCAAAAGGCATGATGATTATGCAGGCCTGGCTCATTGCTGAACTTGAGCTTGACCAGCAGCTGCCCTTCTCAGCCTCTATCGTCTTTGAGCAGTCCTATTCGGAAGTGGATGGCGACAGCGCTTCTTTAGCCGAACTGTGCGCGCTGATCAGTGCGCTTTCGGGACAGCCGCTGACGCAGCAAATCGCGGTTACGGGCTCGGTCGATCAGTTTGGGCGGGTTCAGCCTGTTGGCGGCCTGAATGAAAAGATTGAAGGCTTTTTCCATATTTGTCAGCAACGTAGTCTGAGTGGCAGTCAGGGCATAATTATGCCGGCGGCCAATGTACGGCATCTCTCTCTCCAGCAGGAAGTGGTGGACGCCGTGCGTGAAGGAAATTTCCACATATGGGCGGTTAGCAGCGTCGAAGAAGCTCTGCCACTCCTGACAGGGGCAGAGTGGGATCGGGAAACCGGCCCTTGTTTGCTAAAATTAATACAGGAGCGCATTGCGCAAATCACTCAGCAGGATGCACGTCACCGACCCTGGCCGCTGCGCTGGCTGAACTGGTTTAACCAGAGCTGATCGGACTTGTTCAGCTTACACCTGTTCGCTAACCTTCGTGATTCACTAAAATAAGGCTTATTAACAACATGGTAGATAAACGCGAATCCTATACGAAAGAAGACCTCATCGCCTCGGGCCGTGGAGAACTGTTCGGTGCTGAAGGTCCACCGTTACCCTCCGGTAACATGCTGATGATGGACCGCGTGGTGAAAATGACTGAAGACGGCGGTAACTACGGGAAAGGCTTTGTCGAAGCCGAACTGGATATTAATCCGGACCTGTGGTTCTTTGGCTGTCATTTTATCGGCGATCCGGTCATGCCGGGCTGCCTGGGACTGGATGCCATGTGGCAGCTGGTTGGCTTCTACCTTGGCTGGTTAGGCGCTGAAGGTAAAGGCCGTGCGCTGGGCGTGGGTGAAGTGAAATTCACCGGTCAGGTTCTGCCCACCGCGAAGAAAGTTTCTTACCGTATCCACTTCAAGCGCGTAATTAACCGCAAGCTGGTGATGGGCGTGGCAGATGGCGAAGTGCTGGTAGACGGTCACGTTATCTACACCGCAACGGATCTGAAAGTGGGCCTGTTTAAGGACACTACCGCTTTTTAAGCGTCAGAAATGAAAAACCTCCGCTCAGGCGGAGGTTCTCCCTTCAGAATGAACAGTCAGATTACGTGGTAACCGTCCTGTCCTCCATGGCTTGTCGCCAACCTCCCAACCAGTGAGACTTCGCATCTATCATTTGATAGGGACACATCTCTTTAGAGCGCCCGGTAATACCGGCCTGATAACCTCTTGAATGTGCCCGTTCGAGCCGATCTCGTTTCTGTCTCTTCATCATGCCTGTAATCCCCTCTTCAGGTCAGGTGGAATCTGGTGGAAAGAAATCAGTGGTCACAGAATATGCAGCCACTCATCATTTTTAGCGCTATCCGTTTTAAAAATCAACGCGCAAAATTCACGCCAATGTCATATTTCCACATCATTATGAGAGGCTTCTTAAGCCCTTCACAAACCCATCAAAGACATAACCCGTTGTTTGAAAACAAAAAAAGCCTCTGTCTGTACGCAGATGATATCCTGCGGCAGACAGAGGCTGGCAATAAACTTAAATATAATTAATGGGTGGTGCGGATAACCTGCGCCATTGCACCAGCTTCCTGCTGCCATCCTTTCGCCAGCGTTCTCACTAACGCCCCATAGCCATCCTCACTTTGAGGAAGCGTCAGGGAAAATGGGCGCTTAGTAATTTTACCGTCATGCTCAAGCACCCAGTCACCCCCGATCACGACCTGGCCATCATAGCGACCGTGAAAATGGGTAACGTTAACGTTTAGTTTATCCTGCTGCTCGCCAAGGGGCATTGAGGAAACCAGCCAGCCCGGCAGGGCTTCGCTCAGATTGGCCACCAGCGTCTGCTGTAGCTGCTGATCGAGCGGGCTGGCCCAGAGATTATTAGCGGCAATGACATACTGTACGTCGCTGCTCTGATATACCACGCCATTTCCGGCGAGATAGTCAGGCACTGAGACATGTTCCACCCATACAGTGGGTCGCATGGTATCAACACTATTGCTGGTTGCCGCCGCCGCATTGCTGGCGGACGGAAGCTGATAATAGTGGGTCTCAATCGTACTGCTACAGCCGCTGATAATCAGCGCCAGCGCAACGGGGATCCATCTCATCATTATTTCGCCCTCTTCGGCTGTGGGTCCTTACCGGGTTCTGCTTCGAATATCAGTGCATTGCTCTTACTGTTCAGCGTTTTCAGTACCGGCTGAAGTTCGCGCATGACCTGATCCAGGCGCTGCATATCGCCAACCAATTTGGTATAGGCCGGAGAGCCCGGCTGAAAACCTTTCATGCTGCGATTCAGCTCACGAAGCGTTTGCTGCATATCTTGCGGCAGATCCTTCATCGACTGACTGCCGGTAATCTGGTTGATATTATCCAGCGTTTTTTGCAGTTCCCGCAGGGTTCGCTGGCTTTCTTTCAGCGTTCCCGTCGCCTGGTTCAGCATTGGGTTCAGCGGCAGATTATTGATCTTATCCAGCGCATCCATCAGTTTCTGCTGAATCTGCGCCAGCCCACCGCTCGTGGTCGGGATAAGTTCAAAGCCAGCGAAGGAAGACGGCCCGGTGAACGGTTTCGCACTGCTATTAAAATCGAGATCGATATAGAGCGACCCGGTCAGCAGATTGGCTGATTTTAGCGAAGCGCGCAGCCCCGATTTAATACCGTCCTTAAGGTGCTGTTCGAAGTCGAAATCTTTGCCGAGCATACTCTGGAAGCGGTCCGGCTCAATACGGATCAGTACGGGGATGCGGTAGTCGGTATCAAGACGCTGGGTGATATCCCGGGTCTTAAACGGCACTTCCGCGACGGTTCCAAGACGGATACCGCGGAACTCGACCGGCGCACCTGGCTGCAGGCCGCGGATGGAGTCGTCAAAGAACATCAGGTAGTCTTTGTGTACTGTGTAGAGCGAATCCTGGATGCTGCGCTGATCGTCAAAAAGCTTATATTCCGCTTTATTCTGCGCAACATGCCCCAGCTCCCAGCCATCCGGTACATCAAAGCTGACGCCGCCGCTAAACAGCGTGGTCAGCGATCCCATTTCCACACGCATGCCGGAAGCGGACATATCGACAGCGATGCCGCTATCTTTCCAGAAACGGACGTTGGTGGTAACCAGACGATCGTAAGGCGCCCCGATAAACAGTTGATAGGTCATCATGCGCTTATCAGCGTCAAAATTACTGGTCTCAACGGACCCTACCTGGTAGCCACGGAACAGAACTGGATCGCCAGGCGTCAGCTGTCCGGCTTTGTCACTGTCGAGCGTGATGCGGATCCCTTTTGCATCAGGCGGCGCCAGCGGCGGCGAGTCCAGCAGATCGTATCGCTCTTTCTCCTCGCCTTTAGTACCAGGCTGAAGCTCAATATAAGGACCCGATAAAAGCGTCCCCAGCCCGGTCACCCCCTCACGGCCAATCGCTGGCTTTACCACCCAAAAGGCGCTGTCGCCCTTAAGCAATTTCTCCATACCAGAATTAAGCCGGGCGGTGATCTCCACGTGGTGCAGATCGTCAGTCAGTACCGCGCTTTCGACGATACCAACGTCCACGCTGCGGCTTTTGATGGCCGTTTTACCGCCTTCAATACCTTCAGCATTCGTGGTGATCAGCGTCACCTGTGGCCCCTGATGGCTGAAATGATAAAACAGGATCCATGCGCCGATAAGTACGGTAACG
Organism: Pantoea sp. FN060301; assembly: GCA_050410775.1. Taxonomy (GTDB): domain Bacteria; phylum Pseudomonadota; class Gammaproteobacteria; order Enterobacterales; family Enterobacteriaceae; genus Erwinia. The sequence continues at coordinate 1,493,058 of CP191229.1, read as the reverse complement.
ATGGGGATGATCCAGACGGTTGACCAGCGTCTGATTTTATCGACCCTGGCCACATCGTGATTATTTTCCTTCAATGCTTGGCTCCTTAAAACTTTTATCAGATTCACGATCCCATGTCAGGCGGGGGTCGAATGTCATGGCGGCGAACATGGTAAGGATCACCACTATCGCAAACAGCAGCGCGCCCACTGCGGGATAGATACTCATCAGCTGACCCATGCGCACCAGCGCAGAAAGCACGGCGATGACAAAAACATCGATCATTGACCAGCGGCCTACAAATTCAACCACCTCGTAAATTTTATGCATCTTTTCACTATCGTGGTGACCCCGACCGTTTGCATCCCAGCAAAGCCAGCCTATCGCCAGCATTTTCAGCGAAGGCACCATGATACTGGCAATAAAAATGATCAGCGCCACCGGATAGGAGCCATCGCTCCAGAGCAGGATTACGCCACCCATAATCGTGGATTGCATTTTATCGCCCAGCGATTCTGTCACCATTATCGGCATCAGATTTGCGGGAATATAGAGAATGAGAGAGGTGACTAACAGTGCCATTGTCCATTGCAGGCTGTGCCTGCGCCGGACGTGCCCGCCTGTCCCGCACCGGGGGCAGACAAACTGGTCGGCCGCAAGCACTGCCGTACAGCAGCGACAGGAGCGTAGTCCCTGTCTGAGTCCGCTTACGCCGGGTAACGGTGCGGCAGGGAGCGGTGGCACAGGCGCAATCTGCTGCCACAGCAAACGTCTGTCGACACACTGAAAAGCGCGCAGATGCAGGAGACAGAACAGACACCAGGGAATAAAGCTGGTACCTGTGCCGATATCGCCATAGGCCATCAGCTTGACGAAGCTGACCAGCACGCCGGCCAGAAAAATTTCGGCCATCGCCCAGCTCTTGATCTGAAACAGCAGCTTTGCCAGGCCACGCTTCAGGGAGGGTGGCAGCTGGGCGTTGTTCAAAAGCAGCAGGAGAGAGACCATGCAGAAAGCGGGCACGGCCTGAACAAAGACGATAAACAGCGTGGCGAGGCTGCTGTAGTCCTCGGAAACCATCACCTCAGGAATGCGCCAGAGGCTGATTTCACTTTTCAGGCCGGCGACGTGCATGGAGACAAACGGAAAAAGGTTCGCCAGGAGCAGCATAAACAGGGCTGCCAGCGCATAGCCAGTAGGCCGCTTGCGCGGCTCCACCCAGCGCGATTCCAGCGTGGTCTCGCAGCGCGGGCAGCTGGCTCTGCTGCCCGGCTTCAGTTCCGGCAACTGCGTCATCAGATCACACTGCGGGCAAAGCATCCATCTTTCAGCCTGGTGCGACGAACACATATGTCACCTCTGACTAATTAGTCATTTTTTAACGATTCGAGATATTCCCAACGCTCAAACGCGGCTTCCAGATCCTGCTCCGCCTGTGAAAGCGCATCCAGCACCGGTTGGGTCACCTCATGGGGCTGACTGAAGAAGTCGCCGTCGGCTACTTTTGCCTGGAGAGTTTCAAGATGACTTTCCAGCTGCTCCATTTTTTGCGGCAGCTGTTCAAGCTCTCGCTGCAAATTATAGCTTAGCTTACTGGCAGACCGCCTGGCCGGTTCAGCTTTTGCGCTTTCCTGGCGCGAGGCGCTGCCCGCTTTTGCCGCGACGCGAGTCTGCTTCGATGCCGCCCGCTGAAGCTGGGCATCATGATAGCCGCCAACAAAGGCGCCAATTTCACCATTGCCTTCAAAAATCCAGCATTCGGTTACCGTGTTGTCCACAAACTGACGATCGTGGCTGACCAGCAGTACCGTGCCCTGATAGCCATCGACCAGTTCTTCCAGCAGCTCCAGCGTTTCCACATCCAGGTCGTTGGTAGGTTCATCGAGGATCAGCAAGTTGCTGGGCTTCAGGAACAGGCGCGCCAGCAGCAGGCGGTTACGCTCTCCGCCTGAGAGCGCGCGGACCGGCGTCATGGCGCGTTTAGGATGGAACAGGAAGTCCTGCAGATAGCCCAGCACGTGCCGTGGCTTGCCGTTGACCAATACCTCCTGCTTGCCCTCCGCCAGGTTATCCATCACTGTGCGATCGGGATCCAGTTCGGCGCGATGCTGATCGAAGTAGGCCACTTCCAGTTTGGTGCCGATGTGCACCCGGCCGCTGTCTGCCTTCAGCTGATCGAGCATCAGCTTAAGCAGCGTGGTTTTTCCGCAGCCGTTCGGGCCAATCAAAGCGATCTTGTCGCCGCGCTGTACCTGAGCGGAGAAATCGCTGACCAGCTGCTTTTCGCCAACGCGGTAGCTGACATTTTCCAGTTCGAAAACGATTTTACCGGAGCGGCTCGCCTCGCCCACCTGCATATTGGCTTTGCCCATCACTTCACGACGTTCTGAACGTTCGTTACGTAAGGCCTTCAGCGCACGGACTCGCCCTTCATTACGGGTGCGTCGGGCTTTGATGCCCTGACGGATCCAGACCTCTTCCTGCGCCAGTTTGCGATCGAATTCGGCGTTCTGCATCTCCTCGACCCGCAGCGCTTCCTCTTTACCCACTAAAAACAGATCGTAATCGCCCGGCCAGGAGACCAGCTTGCCGCGATCGAGATCGACAATGCGGGTCGCCATATTGCGGATGAAGGAGCGGTCATGCGAGATAAAGATGATGCTGCCCTGGAAGGTTTTCAGGAACGTTTCCAGCCAGTCGATGGTTTCAATATCCAGGTGGTTCGTCGGCTCATCCAGCATCAAAACGCGTGGATTACTGACCAGCGCACGCCCCAGCGCGGCCTTGCGCAGCCAGCCGCCGGAGAGCGACGACAGCGGCGCGTCGCCGTCCAAGCCGATCTGCTTGAGTACGTCCTGAATACGCGTTTCCAGCTGCCAGAGGTTCTGGTGATCGAGAATGCTTTGCAGGCGTCCCATCTCGTCGAGATTTTTTTCACTTGGATCGGTCATCACCAGATGAGAGATCGCATGATAAGCCTTAAGGTACTCTGCCTGCTCGTTTACGCCTTCAGCGACGAAGTCATAAACCGATCCTTTTACATTACGCGGCGGATCCTGTTGCAGACGCGCAATGACCAGATCCTGCTCATAGATAATACGTCCATCATCAAGCGGCTGTTCACGGTTGATGATTTTCATCAGCGTCGATTTACCGGCGCCGTTGCGGCCTACCAGACAGACGCGCTCGTTTTCTTCAATATGAAGCTCAGTGTTATTCAACAGCGGCGCATCGCTGAATGACAGGTAAGCACCATGAATACTGATTAATGACATAAAACTTATTCCTTACCGGCGTGAGTAATCAGCCAGCAGTTGTGAATATGACGGTTACGGGCAAAATCCTGCGACTGGGTTTTGGCGGTAATTTCCTGCGCGACGAGCTTCAGGGCGGCGAGGCCTTCAAGATCCATTTTAAAACCGCGCTTGTTATTGGAGAACATAACGGTGCCGCCTTTACGCAGCAGTCGCTTAAGGTCTTTCATCAGCAGCAGATGATCGCGCTGCACGTCAAAGCTCTCCTCCATACGTTTTGAATTGGAGAACGTTGGCGGGTCAATAAAGATCAGGTCGAACTGCTCGTCAGACTCGCGCAGCCAGCTCAGGCAGTCTGCCTGCATCAGGCGGTGCTGGCGTCCGGTCAGGCCATTCAGGCGCAGATTACGCTCAGCCCACTCCAGATAAGTCCGCGACATATCGACTGTGGTGGTGCTGCGTGCGCCGCCGAGGCCCGCATGGACGCTTGCCGTGCCGGTATAGGCAAACAGATTAAGGAAGTCTTTCCCTTTGCTCATCTGTCCCAGCATCTTACGCGCAATACGATGATCGAGGAACAGGCCGGTATCCAGATAATCCGTCAGGTTCACCCACATCCGGGCGTTATATTCGGAGACCTCAAAGAAATCGCCTTTTTCGCCCATCTTTTCATACTGGCTTTTGCCCTTCTGACGTTCGCGGGTCTTCAGCACCAGCCGGTTGGCCGGTAGATCCAGCACGCTTAGCGTGGCGGAAATAACGTCAAACAGCCGCTGACGGGCCTTTGCCGGCTCAATGGTTTTGGGCGGCGCATATTCCTGCACCACAACCCAGTCGCCGTAGCGGTCAACCGCCACGTTGTAATCCGGCAGATCGGCATCATACAGACGGTAGCATTCAATCCCTTCCTGCCGCGCCCACTTCTCCAGCTTTTTGAGGTTTTTACGCAGGCGGTTAGCGTAGTCTTCCGCAATCTGAGCCACATTTGCCGCCGAGTTGGCCGCCAGCTGATAATTTTTCTGCACGCAGTCCAGCGGGCCGTTTTTCGCTTTGAACTGGCGATCGGCGCGCAGCTGCAGGCAGCTCAGCAACTCCGGTGAGGCGCTGAACAGGGAAAGGTTCCAGCCGCCAAAGTGGCTTTTCATCAGGCGACCCAGCTGGCTGTGCAGCGCAATCAGTGCCGGTTCGCTTTCCAGGCGTTCGCCGTAAGGCGGGTTGCTCAGCACGGTGCCGGTCTCACCTTCCGGCAGCGGATTCGTCAGCTTCAGCACATCCTGAACGGTAAAGCTGATAATCTCCGGGAGGCCAGCATGTCGCGCGTTTGCGCGCGCGCGTTCAATTACCCGTGAATCATTATCGTAGCCGTAAAAACGGGTGCTATTCTCCTGCAAGCCGCGGCGAGCGCGCACCTGCGCTTCGCTGGAAACTTCCTTCCAGAGTTCAGGATCAAATTTGCTCCAGCCGGTAAATCCCCAGCGGTTACGATGCAGGCCAGGCGCACGATCGCTGGCGATCATCGCCGCTTCGATCAGCAACGTACCTGAACCACACATAGGATCGACCAGCGGCGTGCCCGCCTGCCAGCCGGAGCGCATAACAATCGCGGCGGCAAGGTTTTCCTTCAGCGGCGCCTGGCCGGTCTGCTGACGATAGCCACGCTGGTGCAGCCCTTCTCCGCTAAGATCGAGCGCAATACTGGCAGTTTCTTTATTCAGCCAGACGTTCACGCGGATATCCGGCTGCTCGCGATCCACGTCAGGACGCGGCAGATTCTTCCGCGTAAAGCTGTCGACAATGGCATCTTTTACCTTCAGGGCGCCGTACTGGCTGTTACGGATCACCTCATTCAGGCCACTAAAATGGACGGCAAAGGTTTTATCACTGCCAAACATCGCCGGCCAGTCAATAGTCTGTACGCCCAGGTAAAGATCCAGGTCGCTGTAGACGCTGCACTCGGTCAGCGGTAACAGGATGCGTGAAGCCAGGCGGCTCCACATCAGGCTCTGGTACATCAGACGATCGTCGCCCTGATAATGCACGCCGCCCTGAACAATGTGGCACTCCTGCGCGCCCATCGCTTCCAGTTCAGTTTTCAACAGCTCTTCGAGCCCACGCGCCGTACTGGCAAACAGAGAATTCATAGCGTCACTTATCGTCTTCAGAAAATTGCTGCGCATTATAGCTAATCGCGGGCCTATGTCATAAAGTTAGCTTCTTTTCGACCGTCTCAATCGCGCTTTTTTTCATTCCCGACCCTATTCTGCTGGAGAGCATCATGATCGGCCTGTCTCGTCTGTTTATTCACCCTGTGAAATCGATGCGGGGAACCCAGGTCTCACACGCGCAGGCGCTGGAAAGCGGACTCGCCTTTGACCGTGTTTTCATGATTACCGACCCGGATGGCACTTTTATTACTGCGCGCCAGTATCCTGAAATGGTGCTGTTTACGCCTGCACTGACGCCCGACGGTCTTTTTCTTGCGGCGCCGGACGGCAGCAGCGCCACTATCCGCCTTGCTGATTTTCAGCAGGAAGCTTCGCCAACGGAAGTTTGGGGAAACCGCTTTACTTCGCAGATCGCACCGGCCGCAATCAATGAATGGCTGAGCGGCTTTTTCCCCCGCCCTGTTCAGCTCCGCTGGGTGGGGACAGATATGAACCGCCGCGTGAAGCGCTTCGGGCAGATCCCGCTGGGTTTCGCTGACGGCTATCCCTTCCTGCTGATCAATGAAGCCTCGCTGCACGATTTGCGGCAGCGCTGCCCGGCAGGAACAAAATTAACGCAGTTTCGCCCTAATCTGGTGATCGATGGCGCAGCTCCCTGGGCAGAGGATGGCTGGGCCAGGGTACGTATCGGCGACATCATTTTTGACGTCCCTAAACCCTGTAGCCGCTGCGTACTGACTACCGTTAGTCCGCAATATGGCCGCAAGCATCCCTCTGGCGAACCTCTGGCTACGTTACAAAAATTCCGCAGCGCGACCGACGGCAGTGGTGATATCGACTTTGGGCTGAATCTGGTTGCAAGGAGCAGCGGGATCCTTCGCGTTGGCGATGAACTTGAGGTTCTGGAAACGCAAAGCCCACGTCAGTATGGCGCTGCTACCGTGACGGAAACGCTTGATGTACGCCGCGATGCCGAAGAGCGCGTTTCTATCGCCTGGCAGGGTGAAGAGTTCAGCGGAAACAATCAGCAGGTGCTGCTGGAGCAGCTTGAGATGCAGGGGTACAAAATCCCCTACTCCTGCCGCGCGGGCATTTGTGGAAGTTGTCAGGTCAGGCTGGTTTCCGGAGAGGTGCAGCCGATGAAGCAGGGCGCGGTACGCGGTGACGGCACAATCCTCAGCTGTAGCTGTATTCCCGCAGGGGATCTCGTCCTGACGACGAAATAACGATCAGACGGCCGCCGCGAAGGAAAAGCGCTCTTCCCGGGCGAAGGGCTGAAGGCGGTCGTGCATGATTTTGATAGCATCACCCAGCACCATACTGCGTCCGGCGAGGCTCAGCTGAGGCTGCGCCAGCAGGCAAAGCGCGGCGTTTTCACCCGCTTCCACCACCAGCAGGCAGGCTGTTTCACCCGTTTCACACAGCGTTACGCTGACCAGCTCCCCTGCGGCGGGAGGATGGCCTGAAGGAAGCGTTTCGAAATGCCAGCTTTTTGGCATCAGCGGTTTGAGAAAGCGGCTGGCAACCAGCGCATTCAGCACCAGTTCAGCCCGCTGGTCGGCGTTCAGTTCGCAGCGACGGCAACTCTCTTCAAAGCTGAAAAAGAGCGCGGCATCATCCACGCAAAAGCCGGAAACGGTGAAGGCGTCCGGCGTCAGCATCTTGCGGGAGAAACGTGAGCGGAACAGCATCCCGTCAGCCAAATCAAGCATCATGCGGTCATATTCGGCGTCATAAAGCCAGCGCCAGCTGTCGTCGGGTTTAATCCTCATGATCTGTCCTGTTATCTGCAAGCCTGACTGCACGCTAATCCGCCACTCAGGCCAAATTTTACGGCATTCTCCGGGAAATTATCCTGCTCAGGATAATTCCAAACAGAACAAAATATAAACGAGCCAGAGGCGAAAATAAAGCCCCTGGCATATTTATGTCGATACTGGCTTAGATATGGGTCACAATTTCTTTTATCAGCGGTGGCCCTTTATAAATAAAGCCGGAATATATTTGTACCAGCGAAGCACCTGCGGCTATTTTTTCCCGGGCGGAGACCAACGAGTCGATGCCGCCCACTCCCACAATCGGCAGCCTGCCCTGGAGTTCTTCCGAGAGACGGCGAACGATCTCCGTACTGCGCGACTGCACCGGGCGACCACTTAATCCACCCGCTTCTTCAGCGTATTTAAGTCCACTGACAAGAGAACGATCAAGCGTCGTATTTGTAGCAATGACGCCATCAATTTTATGGCGAACCAGACTATCGGCGATCTGTATCAGCTCTTCTTCAGAAAGATCGGGGGCGATTTTTACCGCCACGGGAACATATTTATGATGCAGTTTCTCGAGCGTCTGCTGTTTTTGCTTTATCGCCATCAGCAGATCATCAAGCGCTTCGCCATATTGCAGTGAGCGTAAACCGGGCGTATTAGGCGACGAAATATTCACCGCAATATAACCGGCATAAGGATAAATTTTTTCCATGCAGGTTAAATAATCATCTTTCCCCTGCTCCACCGGCGTATCTTTATTTTTCCCAATATTAATACCCAGTATGCCGTCAAAATGTGAGCGCTTGACGTTTTCAACCAGATTGTCCACGCCAAGATTATTAAATCCCATCCGGTTAATAATCCCTTCCGCTTCCAGCACGCGGAACATTCTGGGCTTATCATTACCGGGCTGGGGACGTGGCGTGACGGTGCCAACCTCCACGAAGCCAAACCCCATTGCGCCAAATGCGTCAATGCATTCACCATTTTTATCCAGACCAGCCGCCAGACCCAGCGGGTTTTTGAAGGTCAGCCCCATGCAGTTAACCGGCCTGAACGGCAGCGTCTGACGTATCAGATGAATAAGCGGTGTACCGGAAATACGATGAAGCTGCTGCAGCGTAAGCTCATGCGCGCGCTCCGCATCGAGCTGGAAAAGCGCCTTTCGAACGAGGGGGTAATACATGAAGGCTCCTGAATGCCTGAAGGGATCGGGAATAACGTGGACAGAAAGGTAAAGTCCTTTTCCCAAAAAGTAAAAGGAATGACGTCAATTATCCCGCTTCATTGACTTCGATCCAGCTTTTCAGCCTGCGGTGGGCTGCTTAGGCTTTTAAGGGGGCCATTTTACCGCAGCGCATAAAAAAGTGGGCTGAAATCGCCCACTTTTTGCCTTCACGCGTTGTTAAGCCCTGACCTTAACGTCAGGCATTGAGTGCCTTGGTGATTTTTTCATAGAGATCGCCCGAGAGATTATCCAGCCCTTTTAGCTGCTCCAGCGCATCGCGCATCAGCGCCTGACGGTTTGTATCGTAACGCTTGAGGCGGATCAGCGGTTCAATCAGCCTTGCCGCCACTTGTGGGTTACGGGTATTGAGATCGGTCAGAATCTCCACTAAAAAGCGGTAGCCGCTGCCATCTTCTGCATGGAACGCGGAAGGATTAGCGGATGCAAAAGCACCGATCAGCGCACGGACGCGGTTCGGGTTGCTGAGCGTGAAGGAGCGATGATTCATCAACTCACGGATACGTTCCAGCACGTCGGCTGCCGGGCTGGTAGCCTGAAGCGCAAACCATTTGTCCATTACCAGACCATCCTGATGCCAGCGTTCGTCAAACTCTGCCATCAGCGCTTCACGGCACGGCAGCTGTGCCGCTACCGCCGCAGACAGGGCTGCCAGGGAGTCGGTCATATTATCGGCTTTAGCAAACTGCGCTTTCACCAGTTTGTCAGCCAGCGTCACGTCGCCAAAGGCCAGGTAACCGAGGCAGACGTTTTTCAGTGCCCGTTTGCCGATATCGGCATGTTCAATACGGTACTCCTGGCTCTGGTTTGCGTGATAAACCGCCAGCCATTCGTCGGCCAGTTCGGTTGCCAGCAAGCCGGTCAGCGCATGACGGACTTCGGCGATCGCCTGCGGATCGATCTGTTCAAAGAGTTCGGCAATTTCATTCTCGCCAGGCAGCGAGAGAATCAGTGCCATCAGTGCCGGATCGCTGTTCTCCTCCAGCAGTACGGCGCGGAACGCATCGGCGACGTGCAGCGGAACGGAGAGCGGTTGTCCCTGCTGATAGCGGGCGATGTTCAGTTTGATATGCGTTGCGAGCAGGCTTTGCGCCGCATCCCAGCGGGAGAAGTCGTTACGGGCGTGCCGCATCAGGAAGGTAAGCTGCGCATCGCTCCAGTTGTAGTCCAGCTTCACCGGCGCGGAAAATTCACGCAGCAGAGAAGGAACAGGCTGGTAATAGACATTATCAAATATAAAACTCTGGAACTCTTCAGTCACATTCAGCACGTTGTGAACAGGATGCCCGTTATGCTGTAAAGGAATGACGTTGCCTTCGCCGTCATAAAGTTCGATATCCAGTGGGATATGTAGCGGACGCTTCTCTTTCTGATCGGCCGTTGGCGGCGTCATCTGCGTCACATGGAGCGTGTACTGCTCAAGTTCGGGATTGTAATCATCACGAACGGAAAGCACAGGCGTGCCGGACTGGCTGTACCAGCGACGGAACTGGGAGAGATCGACGTTAGAGGCGTCTTCCATCGCCTGCACGAAATCATCGCAGGTGGCCGCACTGCCGTCATGACGCTCAAAATAGAGCTGCATACCTTTCTGGAAATTCTCTTCTCCCAGCAGCGTATGCAGCATGCGGATCACTTCAGAACCTTTCTCATACACCGTCAGAGTGTAGAAGTTGTTCATTTCAATGACCTGCTCAGGGCGGATAGGGTGCGCCATCGGGCTGGCATCTTCCGCGAACTGCGCGCCGCGCATAATGCGGACATTATCAATACGGTTTACCGCTCGCGATCCGAGATCGGAGCTGAACTCCTGATCGCGGAACACGGTCAGCCCCTCTTTCAGGCTCAGCTGGAACCAGTCCCGGCAGGTAACGCGGTTACCGGTCCAGTTATGGAAGTATTCATGCCCAATCACGGCTTCAATACCGAGATAATCTTTGTCTGTGGCGGTTTCAGCCCGGGCTAAAACGTATTTGGAGTTAAAAACATTCAGTCCTTTATTTTCCATCGCGCCCATATTGAAGAAGTCGACGGCAACGATCATAAAGATATCAAGGTCATACTCCAGACCGAAACGCTCTTCATCCCACTTCATGCTGTTTTTCAGCGAGGTCATCGCCCAGTCGGCGCGATCGAGGTTGCCGCGGTCAACAAAGATTTCCAGCGCCACGTCGCGGCCAGAGCGGGTGGTAAAGCTGTCGCGCAGCACATCAAAATCACCGGCGACCAGCGCAAAGAGGTAACAAGGTTTTGGGAAAGGATCTTCCCATTTCATCCAGTGGCGGCCATCCTCCATCTGACCGCCATCAACCCGGTTACCGTTGGAGAGCAGATAGGGATAACGCGTCTGTTCAGCAATAATCGTAGTGGTGAAACGCGCCAGAACGTCAGGCCGATCGAGATACCAGGTAATATGGCGGAATCCTTCTGCCTCACACTGGGTACAGAGTGCTTCACCGGACTTATAGAGGCCTTCCAGCGCGGTGTTTTTATCAGGATGAATCTCGTTGACGATCTTCATCGTGAAGGTCTCAGGCAACTGCTCAATAATCAGAGCATCCTTTTCCAGCCGGTAGTGCTGCCAGGGCTGTTCGTCGATTTCCAGCGAAACCAGCGTCAGATCGCCGCCATCCAGACAGAGTACGGCATCTGCCGGGCCCAGACGTTTGACGCGGCTGATGGCGGTCACCTGCGTGGTGCTGGCATCCAGATTAAACGTCAGATCAATGTCGGTGATGGTGTAATCCGGCGCACGATAATCGTGGCGATTCTTGGCTTGTGGCAGTTGCGTCATAAGTCCTTCTCACGTCAGTAATTAGTTATCCGTTTCAAGTCTATTCCTGTTAGCGTTATGTTGCCACGTCGAATCGCACCGGGGCCGGGGAAAAGGCTAAAAAGCTACATTGCATTAACAAGCGCACAGATTGCCCTCGACCTCGCGCGCGGATGTATGCTGAGATCAGGTACAATCACACCGTATTCGAGTTATACTCCTGCGACTTTTTCTTTTATTTAACCAGGGATAACGCTCTTCGCCAGAGGATGCTGAAACGCACCATGACACGACATGCTACCCCGATCCTGACCACGATGCTGGACACCGATGCCTATAAGCTTCATATGCAACAGGCGGTGTTTCATCGCTACCAGAAAGTCAATGTCGTAGCCGAGTTTCGCTGCCGGGGCGACGACTTACTGGGCATCTATGCCGATGAGATAACAGAGCAGATCGCCATGATGCAGTCGCTGGCGCTGACGGACAACGAGGCGGACTACCTCGCTACCCTGCCCTTCTTTAAGGCTGACTATCTCACCTTCCTGCGTCAGTTCCGGTACGATCCGGCTCAGGTTAAGGTGCGCAATCATCAGGGCAAACTGGATATCCGCATCAGCGGACCCTGGCGTGAAGTGATCATATGGGAAGTGCCGCTTCTCGCGCTGATCAGTGAAGTGGTTCATCGCCATCGCTCACCCCAGATTGGGGCCGGGATGGCCGTTGACCGGCTGCAAAGCAAGCTTGCTGACTTCAGCAAACTGACAGCCGATCTGGATATGTCACGCTTCAAGCTGATGGACTTCGGCACCCGCCGGCGCTTCTCGCGTGAGGTGCAGAACGCTATTGTCACCACTCTGAAGCAGGATTTCCCCTGGCTTATCGGGTCGAGTAACTATGATATTGCCCGCCGCCTTAATATTGCGCCTGTCGGCACCCAGGCCCACGAATGGTTTCAGGCGCATCAGCAGATCAGCCCGGTACTGGCAAACAGCCAGCGGGCAGCGCTTCAGGCCTGGCTGGAAGAGTATCCCGACAGGCTGGGGATAGCCCTGACCGACTGCATTACCATGGATGCCTTCCTGCGCGATTTTGGTCAGCATTTTGCCAGCAGCTATCAGGGTCTGCGCCATGACTCCGGCGATCCGGTTGAATGGGGAGAGAAAGCCATAGCCCATTACCAGACGCTCGGCATCGATCCGCAAACTAAAACGCTGGTCTTCTCCGACAATCTGGATTTGGATAAAGCGCTGGATCTTTACCGTCATTTTGGTCAGAGAGCTAATGTGATTTTTGGAATCGGTACCCGCCTGACCTGCGATATTCCCGACGTCAAGCCGCTGAATATTGTCATTAAGCTGGTGGAGTGTAATGGCAAGCCGGTCGCGAAGCTCTCCGACAGCCCGGGCAAAACGATCTGCCAGGATAAAGCCTTTGTCCGTGCGTTGCGTAAAGCCTTCGATCTGCCGCTGGTAAAAAAAGCCAGCTAGTTCATTAAAAAGAGAAGAGTGCTCTCCCCATCTTCTCTTTTTTTCGCTTGAATTCCCCATAAATCTCCTGCAGAACAACGAATTCTTCTTGTGTCTCGCCTGTCGGCAAGTAACATAGCACTACCCCGAATCCGGGGTAACATTTCCCATTCTGATTAATAGTGAGAGACTTTTATGAGCGTTGTGCCTGTAGCGGATGTACTGCACGGCCGTGTCGCGGTTGACAGTGAAGTTACCGTACGCGGCTGGGTTCGTACCCGAAGAGATTCAAAAGCCGGTATTTCTTTCATCGCCGTCTATGACGGCTCCTGCTTTAATCCCGTCCAGGCTGTCGTCAATAATTCTCTGAATAATTATCAGGATGAAGTGCTGCGCCTGACTACCGGCTGCTCGGTTGCTATCACCGGTAAGGTCGTGGAGTCGCCGGGTGAAGGCCAGAGCTTCGAAATTCAGGCCACCGCCGTCGAGGTAGTGGGCTGGGTTGACGATCCTGATACCTATCCTATGGCAGCTAAGCGCCACAGCATTGAATACCTGCGTGAAGTTGCTCACCTGCGTCCGCGCACGAACCTGATCGGTGCGGTCGCGCGCGTTCGCCATACGCTGGCGCAGGCGCTGCATCGCTTCTTTGACGAGCAGGGGTTCTTCTGGGTTTCCACACCCCTGATCACCGCATCAGACACCGAAGGCGCGGGCGAGATGTTCCGTGTCTCAACGCTGGATCTGGAAAACCTGCCGCGCACGCCGGAAGGTAAAATCAACTTTGATGAAGACTTCTTCGGTAAAGAGGCGTTTCTGACCGTTTCCGGTCAGCTGAACGGTGAAACGTACGCCAGCGCGATTTCCAAAATCTACACCTTTGGACCCACCTTCCGCGCCGAAAACTCCCATACCAGCCGTCACCTGGCGGAATTCTGGATGCTGGAGCCGGAAGTGGCCTTCGCCGATCTGGAAGATAACGCCGCCCTGGCGGAAGCGATGCTGAAATATGTGTTTAAAGCGGTGCTTGAAGAGCGCGCTGATGATATGGCCTTCTTTGCTGAACGCGTTGATAAAGATGCCGTCTCTCGCCTGGAACGTTTCGTGACGACGGATTTTGCTCAGGTGGACTATACCGATGCAATTGATATCCTGAGCGCCTGCGGTGAAAAGTTCGAGAATGCGGTCTCCTGGGGTATCGATCTCTCTTCCGAACACGAGCGCTATCTGGCTGAGAAGCATTTCAAAGCCCCGGTCGTGGTAAAAAACTACCCGAAAGATATCAAGGCATTTTATATGCGCCTGAACGATGACGGTAAAACCGTTGCCGCGATGGATGTACTGGCACCGGGTATTGGCGAAATTATTGGCGGATCGCAGCGTGAAGAGCGTCTGGATGTGCTGGATGCCCGCCTGGCTGAAATGGGCCTGAATAAAGAAGATTACTGGTGGTACCGCGATCTTCGTCGTTACGGCACCGTACCGCATTCCGGCTTTGGCTTAGGTTTCGAAAGGTTAATTGCCTACGTTACCGGCGTACAGAATGTCAGGGATGTTATCGCCTTCCCGCGGACGCCACGCAACGCCAGCTTCTGATTTTTCGCATTAAATATAAGAAATTCATATATATATTAAAGGTCAGCTTCGCTGGCCTTTTTTTATTTTTGGAAATTATGAGGTATCTCACAAAGTTCCGTAATTTTTACATTTTGTAATACATATTTTCCTCCTGTAACCAGAATAAGAGATTAGTAGCATTTTCGGGCTAGATTAACGGCGCTACGAATGGAAAGATGCGTGCAGACACAGGAAGACACCAAACTCTCTTCAGGGTTCTGTAAAGAATTGTTGACGGCAGTGGCAGGTGTCCAAATAACTCCAATGAGGGTAATAAATAATGATGAAGCGCAACATTCTGGCACTGGTAATCCCAGCACTGTTAGCAGCTGGTGCAGCCAATGCAGCAGAAATTTATAATAAAGACGGCAACAAGCTGGACCTCTATGGTAAAGCCGTTGGTCTGCATTACTTCTCTGATGACGACGGTTATGCAAGTGATGGCGACAAGACATACGTGCGCTTTGGTTTCAAAGGTGAAACCCAGATCAATGACATGCTGACCGGTTACGGCCAGTGGGAATATAACGTTCAGGCTAACCACTCTGAAGGCGGAAATGACTATCAGGAAGGCAATAAAACCCGTCTGGGCTTTGCCGGTCTGAAATTCGGCGATGCCGGTTCTTTCGACTATGGTCGTAACTACGGTGTTGTTTATGATCCAATGAGCTGGACCGATATGCTGCCTGAGTTCGGCGGTGATGCAGCTTATTCAGATAACTTCTTTGTAGGTCGTGGTAACGGTTTCGCGACTTACCGTAACACCAACTTCTTTGGTCTGGTTGATGGTCTGGACTTCGCTGCACAGTACCAGGGTAAAAATGAAGACGGCGTTCAGGCAAACTCACGCAGCATCGACAAAGCAAATGGTGACGGCTATGCAATGTCCGCTACCTATACCCTGCCAGTTGGCATCGCTATCTCTGGTGCTTATGGCTCCAGCGATCGTACTAACGGCCAGGTAAACTCTTTCTTCGGTAACGGTGGAGATC
Source organism: Pantoea sp. FN060301 (assembly GCA_050410775.1). Classification (GTDB taxonomy): domain Bacteria; phylum Pseudomonadota; class Gammaproteobacteria; order Enterobacterales; family Enterobacteriaceae; genus Erwinia. The sequence continues at coordinate 1,477,797 of CP191229.1, read as the reverse complement.
GTGCTGAGCAGTGGGCGACCGCACTGAAATATGATGCCAACAATATCTATCTGGCAGCCATGTACAGCGAAACGCGTAACGCTACCTTCGTTGAAGATAACTCTGTAGGAAACCTGACTTCAGGTAACGTCGGTTTTGCTAACAAAACTCAGCAGATTGAGTTGGTTGCACAGTACCAGTTCGACTTCGGTCTGCGTCCGTCCATCGCTTACGTGCAGTCTAAAGCGAAAGACATTGAGGGCGTTGGTGATGTTGACCTGACTAAATACTTTGAAGTGGGCGCAACCTACTACTTCAACAAAAACATGTCTACCTATGTTGACTACATCATCAACCAGATCGACGATGACAACCGTCTGGCTGTGAACTCTGGTGACACTGTAGCAGTTGGTCTGGTTTACCAGTTCTAATTGCCTGCCGGGGTGAGCCTTCACCCTCGCGCAACCATAAAACGGGGCTTCGGCCCCGTTTTTGTTTTCAGCTATTCCCCTTCTCTTACTCCGTTGATCTTACCCCTGCTTTCACGCATTTTTTCACGCAAACGGTTGGCAATTTGTGCGCCGTGGCGGTAACCTGAGGCTTCACTTCGCTTCAGATTACGCTAACGGACTCCGACTATGTTTGAACGCATTGCAGCGGCACCTGCCGACCCTATTCTTGGTTTAGCCGATCTTTTCCGCGCTGATGACCGTCCCCATAAGATTAATCTCGGCATCGGCGTCTATAAAGATGAAACCGGCCAGACGCCGGTGCTGACCAGCGTTAAAAAGGCTGAACAGTACCTGCTGGAAAACGAAACGACCAAGAATTACCTGAGCATTGATGGCCTGGCGGATTTCGGCAAATGCACCCAGGCGCTGCTGTTTGGTCAGAATAATGCGATTAACGGTACGCGGGCGCGCACGGCCCAGACGCCGGGCGGTACGGGCGCATTGCGCGTTGCTGCCGACTTTATCGCCACCCAGACCAGCGCAAAACGCGTCTGGGTCAGCAATCCAAGCTGGCCAAACCATAAAAACGTCTTTGAGTCTGCTGGCCTGGAAGTATGCGAATATCACTATTACGACGCGGCCAGCCATTCGCTGGACTTTGACGGCATGGTGAAGTCGCTGGGTAAGGCTCAGGCAGGCGATATTGTGTTGTTCCACGGCTGCTGCCATAACCCAACCGGCGTTGATCCTTCTGCTGAGCAGTGGGCCGAACTCGCCAGGCTTTCACTGGCCAGCGGCTGGCTGCCGCTATTTGATTTCGCCTATCAGGGCTTTGCCCGTGGTCTGGAAGAGGATGCTGAAGGACTGCGCATTTTTGCAGCAGGACATCAGGAACTGCTGGTGGCCAGCTCCTATTCAAAAAATTTCGGTCTGTATAATGAGCGCGTCGGAGCGCTGACCCTGGTCGCCGCTGACGCCAGCATCGCCGATAAGGCTTTCAGTCAGATCAAGTACACCATCCGCGCCAACTACTCTAACCCACCCGCTCACGGTGCGGCAGTGGTAGCCACAATCCTTGGTAACAGCGCACTGCGCGGCATCTGGGAGCAGGAGCTGGCTGATATGCGTCAGCGTATTCAGCGTATGCGCCAGCTGTTCGTTAACACGCTGCAGGAAAAAGGCGCAAAAGGTGATTTCAACTTCATTATTAATCAGAACGGTATGTTCTCATTCAGCGGCCTGACCAAAGATCAGGTAGTGCGTCTGCGTGAAGAGTTCGGCGTCTACGCCGTCAACTCGGGGCGCGTCAACGTCGCGGGGATGACGCCGGACAATATGTCGCCGCTGTGCGAAGCTATTGTGGCCGTCCTGTAACGGTCATTCTGATAAAAAAAGCCTGCATACGCAGGCTTTTTTTACAGGTGTATCCGGTTACTGAAGAAAAGGATTTGAGATGCGTTCGCGACCCAGCGTGGAGCCTGGTCCGTGTCCCGGCAGGAAAGCCACGTCATCGCCCAGCGGCAATAATTTGTGCTTAATCGCGTGGATCAAATCGCTGTGGCTGCCCTGAGGAAAGTCGGTACGTCCTACTCCACCGCTGAAAATGACGTCACCGGAAATCAGTAGCCGGTCAGCGCGGCTGAAGAAAACGATATGTCCTGGCGTATGGCCCGGGCAGAGCAGAATTTCGAACGTGATATTGCCAACCTGGACGGTGTCTCCTTCATCCAGCCAGCGATCCGGCGTGAGCGGCGCGCATTCCGCAAGTCCAAACATCCGGCTTTGTTCTGGCAGCCCTTCAAGCCAGAAAGCATCAGCCTTGTGCGGTCCGATCACCGGCACAGCGTAAAACGCCGCCAGCTCAGCCGCCGCGCCTGCGTGATCAAGGTGTCCGTGAGTCAGCAGGATCTGCGTTACCGTCACTGCCTTTCCGGCCACCTGCGCTTTAATTTTTTCCGCATCGCCACCGGGATCGACAATCGCGGCCTGTCCGGTTGCCGGGCACCAGATCAGGGAACAATTCTGGGCAAACGCCGTCACCGGTATAACTTGATATTCCATAACGCTCCGTTACCGGCTCGCTCTGTGCTCACCGGGATTTCACTATGCCCAGCTGCGAACCGGGCCGGTATCTATGTGCACAAAGTTGCTGCGCGGGTAGTATCCCACGCCGCCCGCCCGCAGCGAAAGGGCCGCTTTGCGTACATGACTTAAAGAGATACCTTCAATGTGAAAATCCATCGCCTGGCCCAGCGTATGGTAGCTGTGTTTGGCTACGCCGCTGCTGCGGGAACGAAGCGCGTTATTAGTGGCGAGGCAGCGGTAACCTGAAATAAGCTGAACGGGTTTGTGCGTCTCTAGCATCGCCTGAAGACGGAAAAGCTGATCGAACAGATGAGGATCGATACTGGTGATCTTATTTGCCCGGTAATCACGGAAAAAATGGTTCAGACGCGACAGTTCAGCCTTGTCATACCGCTTTCCATCAAAGAACTCGGTTTTAAGCTTTTCACCCGTATGCAGGTTATTGAGCGTTAATACCCGGGGACGGGAGGTGGAGCGGGAAGCGAAAGCCTGGCCTGGAAGGAGCGTGAGGCCGAGAGCGGCACCACCCAGGGTAAGCAGCTTACGGCGGTGAGAATCGAAATTATCCATTAATCTGAGTTACCTGACGAAATGTGCATAAATGGTACAAAAAAAATACTGTTGCGAACCTTAACCAGGTAAATATGCTGAGTCAACCCACCAGAAAGCGCGGGTGGGCGAAAAAATTAACCTGCCCGGCATTGAGGATTGTCCGGGCAGGCTGGTTCGCGAGGTAAAAGCAGATTAATCAATTGTTAGAGAAGCAACTTTCCTGCTTCAGTCAGCACCTGAGCGCCGGAACGGGCCGTGTCATCGTAATTGTAAATATCTGTACGATACTGCGGCTGGCCGTCGTCAGCGACCCAGGCGGTCAGATAATAAAGGTTAACGGGGATGCGGTGGCGGACCGGCACGTAACGGGTATTACCCTCTTTAAGCGTGCCGGAGATACGCGTGTCGTTCCATCCCGCATCCTGTAACAGCAGATTCGCCAGATCGGAAGCTTTATTGACGCGAACGCAGCCGGAGCTCAGTGCGCGAATGTCCTTCTGGAACAGATTATGGTTAGGGGTATCGTGAAGGTAGATGGCATCCGAACTGGGCATATTGAATTTGTAACGTCCCAGCGAGTTACCTGCTCCCGGCGCCTGCCGGATACGATAAGGAAAGGAAGCCGCAGAGACCATGCTCCAGTCAATCATGCTGGGATCGATCACTTCGGCATCATTGCTCCAGCCAGACAATAGCGTGTAGTTATGCTTATAGAGATAGGTTGGATCTTGCTTCACCTTCGGCACAATATCCTTACGTACCAGCGTGGTTGGCACATTCCATGGCGGATTCAGAACCACATTATTGAGGGCGCTGCGCATCAGTGGCGTTTTACGATCTGGCCGCCCTACAATCACGCGGGAAGAGAGGATCCGATCGCCGTTAAGGTAATAAATCAGCGAATAGTTGGGGATATTTACCATGATGCCGTTGTGCATATCATCCGGTAACAGGCGCAGCCGCTGAATATTCAACGCCAGCAACGCAGCGCGCAGCTGAGGCGAAACGTTAAGCCATTCCCGCGTGCGGGGGCCTATCGCGCCATCGGTTTCCAGCCCCTGCCAGTGCTGAAAGCGCTTTACGGCCTCAACCAGATCGGCAGAATAGATGTGGGTCGGGTTAGCTGGCGCGGCGGTAGCTTCTACGTTACCGGCAATCTCTGGTGAACTCGCCTCCATGCTGTCAGGCAGCGATGTCGCAGAAGGGCTGATGACGACAGCGTCATTGTCCCTGGTAACGGACAGACTGTTCCCCGCGATCACATCCTCATCAGGCCTGGGCGAAGGCGTCTCCTGCGTCATCATCCCGGTGCGCTGAAGGATTTCTCTGAGAGCCGGAACATCATCGCTCAGCTGGCCCGGACGCAGCGTCTGTTTATCGGTCAGCTGAGGCCATGGCTGAGTATCCGATAGCAGCCCCTTAAGCGCTTCGTGCATGCGGCTGTACTGCGGATGGCGCGGTGCGAGCGAAGTAATAAAGGTGCTGACGGCACCTTGCTGGAGCGCGTTTTGCCACTGATTGATCACCGACATGGCAGGCATTTCCAGCTTATAAGGCACGTTGCTGTAGAGCCAGGTTTCCCCTTTCACAGGCACGGTTGAGACAAACTGCAGGTAGCCAAGCATGGCGTCAGACAACACGACATCACGCGCCAGTCCGATCACGGCCGGATCGGTCAGCATTCTGACCCACTGCGTAAACTGAGGCTGGACGCCGGAAATAGCCACTTCCGCCAGCTGCTGCTGAAACTGCTGCACCGCTGTCCGGTCCTGCCACATGAGCTGCATGTCATGTGTCGCATAGAGCGAAGCCAGCGCAGTAAGATAATGGGGACGATAGCCGTTGGGGAAAGCGGCCAGCAGCTGTGACTGTACCTGTTGAATCGTGGGCTTTACCGCCACTGGCGCTGAAACAGGAGGAATACCCGCCGCGGCCGGCACCGCCTGCCCAAGGGTCATGGCCAGAAAGCAGCCCGGAAGGATAATTTTTGCGAATTTAGAATTTGTCAGCAACATCCCTTGCCTCCTGTAAGTGACTGAACAGACGAAAGCCATCTGCCGACGGTCATTATTATAAGTATAGAAAAGAAAACGGCATTGGCTGTAAAGCAGCCAATGCCGTTGCGTAGAATAATCCGCCACCGGTTATTTTTCCATATCCGGCGGTGGATATTTTCGCTCAGCTCAGGATGAGACCTGCCGGGCTTCTTCGTCCGTCACGACGTTTGCCGCGACCGGATCGGCACCAAACCCACGCAGGCCCACGACGTGAACGTGCTCGACGTTGTTAACGACCTTACGGACCAGCTTATAGGTAGTGCCTTTTTCAGGGCTGATATTTTCCGGCGCCGCAATGATCAGCTGCATTTCAAGACGATCGCAAAGCTCAAACAGCGTGGCGATTGACTTGGCATCCAGGCGCGCCGCTTCATCAAGGAACAGCAGACGGCATGGAGAAATATCCTTCCCACGCAGCCGCCGCGACTCCTCTTCCCAGCTCTGCACGACCATCACCAGAATGGACATCCCGGTCCCGATCGCCTCACCGGTTGAAAGCGCGCCGCTTTCTGCACGCAGCCAGCCATCCGAGCCCCGGTTGACCTCCACTTCCATCTCCAGATAGTTGCGGTAATCCAGCAGCTCTTCACCAATGGTTTGCGGCGTACGCTGCCCCATATCGATCTGCGGGTTCAGGCGCTGATAGAGCTTCGCCAGCGCCTCGGAGAAGGTCAGACGGTTGCTGTTGAACAGATCCTGGTGCTGCTCATGCTGTTCAGAGAGCACATCCAGCAGCGTGGCGTGGGACTCGCGCACGTTGACATTAAGACGTACGCTTTTCACCTGGCCGAAGCTGACGGTCTGCAGTCCCTGGTTCAGCTGACGGATACGGTTCTGCTCGCGCTGGATCGTTTTGCGGATGATGTTCGCCACGCTGCGGGTGCTTATCGCCAGCATCTGCTCACGGGCGGTAAGCTCCTCAGTCAGGCGCCCCAGTTCAATCTCCATCTGTTCGATCGCTTCTACCGGATCGTCGGTGCGGATAATATCCTGACGGATACGTTCGCGCAGATGCTGATAGACGGCAATAAAGAACTGAATTTTGCGCTCTGGTCGTTTCGGATCTTCCGATAAGCGCAGCACGTCGCGCAGGTGTTCGTTATCGGCCACCGCAAGACGTAGCGCCCCCAGCGCCTTATCCGACATTGAGCGCAGCTCATCGCCGCTGAGATAAGCAAATTCGCGCCGGTGCAACCTGCGCTCCACGCCGTTATCTTTCACCAGACGAAGAACGCTCACCCATCCCGCCTTGGCATAAACAACCTGCTCACGGCTCTGGCGGTAATCACGCTCAACGCGCTTCAGTTTTTTCTGTAGCGCATCCATCTCTGCTTCACAGAAGGTCAGCTGCTTCTCAAGCTGATTACGGCGGGCGCGGTTGTTGCTGAGCGCAGAATAGAGTTCATCGCGGCGCAGCCGGGCGCGCTCCTCCGCGCTGGCATCGGCCTGAACGCCGATATCCTGCATCTCCTGCTGAAGCTCTTTCAGCATGTCGCGCTTGGCGTCCCAGGAGCTTTTCAGTGAGGCGAGCACCTGAGAATACTGGGTAAGCTGCGCCTGGTGGGTGCGCAGCTGCTCGCGGGCACGGGTGCGCTCAGCACCGGCATGCTCAAGGCGCTGGCGCAGTTTTTCATTCAGGTCGCTGTTGCCATCAAGCATCCCGGCGGAATCCCCATAGCCGAAATGGGCGCGGCGCTGGACGACCTCAGTAATGGCAAAGGCCTGCTGGCGTGCATCACGCTGCGTCTGACGGGCCTGTTCATAATCCAGCTTCAGCTGCTCGTGCTGCTCAGGATCGCTTTGCAGCACGGCGACAATTGGCTCAAGTTTGGTCAGCTGCTGTCCGTGCTGTTGCAGGAAGCGGGCGGCTTCCTGCGCCTCATCTAATTTTTCCAGCAGTTCGTCATAGCGATCCTGCAAGGTTTCATCCTGCAGCAGTCTGACGCGCGGCATCAGTCTGTTGAGCTGAGAGATGCCCTCTTTCGCCTGCTCAAACTGCTGACGCTGCTGCTGGTTTTCACCGTCATGCGCGCTGAGTGCCCGTTCCAGTTCACCGCGGCGGCCATTAAGCTGGCGAATTTCCGCTTCCGGATCCGGCTCAAAGGCCACACCCAGGTGCGTACCGATAAAGCGGCTGAAGGATTGATGCAGGCGCTGCGTTTTCTGGACATCAAACGACAGGGTTGCGTAGCGCTCCGCCAGCGTTTCCCGCTCGGCATGAAGCTTTTCCAGCTGATTTTCGCGCGCCGCACGGCCAAACAGAGGGACTTTCGGGAACCGGGAATAGCGCCACTGACGATCGCCCGATTTCACAACCACCGCTTTTTGCAGCTCTTCAACGTTAAACACACTGTCATCGAAAGATTGCGGATCTCCCTCGATCAGGTAGAGATCCTCAGGGCACTCTTCGAGCCCGTCGAGGTGCTCGCGTACCAGCGACAGATCGGGCACAACGATAGCATGACGCGATGGGCCATAGAGCGCGGAGAAGTAAGGCGCATCGTCCAGGCTGACATCGTCGTAAATTTCAGAGAGCAGTAAGCCGCCGAAACGCTCCGCCAGGGTGTTCAGGCGGGCGTCACCCGCGCCGCCCGGCTGGCTCAGACGCTCAATTTGCCTTTCCACGCTGCGCTTGCGGGCGGCGACTTCATCACGTTCGACGCTCGTTTCGCGCTCGCGCTCCAGCAGCAGCTGCATATACTCCGTTACCTGCTGACTGCTTTCCAGCGCCTGACCGGTCTGTTCGCTCAGCTGACTGAGAATTTCCTGCGCCGCCAGCCAGTGAGGTGCCTGACGGGTAAGAAGCGCAATGCGATCGCGGATCTGCTCCAGCTCCTGACGCAGCACCATACGACGCTCACCGGCGTCAGCGACGCTTTCGGAAAGCTGCTCAATCCGCGCTTCCAGTTCAATCTGTAGCGCTTCCAGCTCATCGGGATCGTACTGCTGCCCCTGCCGTTTGCAGAACTCACTCAGCAGGCGTTCGGCATCCTGCTGCTCCCTGAGACGCTGCTCCATTTCGGCAACACGCGAACGCAGCGACTGAAGCTGTTCGGCGTGATAGCGCTGATTGCCCGCATCGCGCAGCAATTCACGTCCGGTCTGATAAGCTTCGCTGCGGCTGACGGGGCCGGCAATGCGGGTTACCAACTCAAACGCCTGTTCAAACTGGCCGTGCGCCGCGTCGGCCACGCTCATTTTCTGTTCGAGCATCAGCAGGCGCCCGGTCGCCTCCTGCTCTTTCGCCTGGAAAGTTTCCTGCCAGGTTTCGGCATTGTCACTGTTCAGATCGGGGATCTGGCAGAGCGCCTGGGCACGTTGCAGCGCCTGAAGAGCCTGCTGATACTGGATAGCACGCGTCTGCTGCACGTCCAGCGCCTGCTGGTAGTCCGCCAGCTGGCTTTTCAGCTCATCAACTTCCAGCTCGGCCGCTTCTGCACGGGCTTCATTTTCTTCGTGGATCTCACGCGCTTCCGCCACGACTTCGCTCTGCTCTTCCAGCCGGTAGGTAAGTTCTTCGATGTCACCTTCGTAACGTTCGATCTTCTCCTGCTGACGCATAGCGGTCTGAACCAGGTTCAGGTGATCGCTGGCGCTCTGGTAGTCGGTTTCAAGATCGCTTTCCGCGCCGCTGTGCTCAGCCAGCTCCCGCGCCATCTCGACGTGGCGATACTGCTCTACCGCCAGCTGCTTACGGCTTGCAAACAGATCGCTGCGATAAAGCATGGCGCCATCCAGATGAATGCGCCGCTCGTTGGCATGACGCATATAGTCCGCGGCCACGTAGCTGGTGGCTTCAGAGATCAGATGCTTAAAGAGATCGCGATCGGACTGGGTAACGCGGATCGCCTCCAGCGTCATCCGGTTTTCGCGCAGCGCCGCTTCCATATCCTGGAAGGCTTTACGCACGCCGCTGTTCTCCGGCAGCAGATAGTCGCGCAGCGAGCGGGTGATGGCGCTGGAGATCCCGCCGTAGAGCGAAGCCTCAATCAGGCGATAGTATTTGCTGCGATCGGAAGCTGAACGTAGCCGGCGCGCCACGATGCCCAGATCGAACATCAGCGAGTGGTAATCGGTGATGGAATTAAACTGTCTGAACTGGGCGCTTTCCATCGCCTCAAACTTCTCTTTCAGTTCGCTGAGCGGCAGCACGCGCGCCTGTCGCGCATTCACGGTTTCGGTCAGAATCTCCGTCGGGTTGATGCTGGCTGGCAGGCCGTGAATGCTGAATGGCTTGATGTCCACTTTGCGATCGCGGCCGGCAACCTGCTGAAGGCGTACGCCGACGATCACGCGCTGATGCAGCGAGTTGACCACGTCCAGCGCCGCATAGCAGACGCCCGGACGCAGTTTGCCGTGCAGACCCTTATCCCGCGAGCCGGATGTTGCCCCCGCTTCCGTGGTATTACGGAAGTGCAGCAGCGTCAGATCGGGGATCAGCGCCGTAATAAATGCCGCCATGGTGGTGGATTTACCCGCGCCGTTTCCTCCGGAGAGCGTGGTCACCAGCTCATCCAGATCGAAGGTCCGGGCAAAAAAACCGTTCCAGTTAATCAGCGTCAGCGAGCGAAATTTTCCGCGTTCAATCATGCCTGTTCATCCTCCGCGTTACCGGACAAGCCGCTTTGCGCCTCGCCCTCTTCATCGCTTTCATCATTCAGCGCCAGGCCATTTTCCAGAGACATCGCCTCGCCATCCCTGATCATTCTTAGCTGCGCCTCAAGCGGATCGTCCCCGCTACGCACGTCGGCGCCGAAACGGAACACCGATTCGATGATGCGGAACTTGCTGTTGTCATTGCCCATAAACCACACCATGCCAAGACGGCGCAGACGGTTTAGCGATGCGCGAATTTTTTCCTGAAGCTTCTGGTGGTCAAGGTCGGAACCGGTTGAACGCTGGTTTACCAGCTTCAGCAGTTTATTCTCGTCAGCCAGTGAGAGCAGCTCATCGTAAAGCTCCTGCTGGGTGAAAATGCCTTCGTTCGCCAGTCTTTCCGGACTGAGATAGAGATAGCAGAGAATTTTCCCAACCATCATATCCAGCTCGGAGAGCACCGATCGCGGGATCAGGGTCGTGGATCGCGGTCGCAGATAGAAAAACCCCTCCGGCGCGCGAATTAATTCCACATTGTAACGCGCATAAAATTCTTCCAGGAACTCCTGGTAATCCATCAGAAAAGCGTGATTATCCAGCTCTTCAATGCCCACATGGCGGCCGGCGCGCAGCTGGCTGTCCAGCGCCGGAAAAAGCGGATTAGCCAGCGCCTGCGCCAGCTTGACCGGCATCACTTGTTCAATATTTATCGATGACATGCGCCTGTACCTTGGCTCCGTAATCATTAATGACCTGCCACTCTGCGGGCAGGCCGGAGAAATCTGCTTCGGCCACGCCCAACCGCACGGCCTGATCGACAACGATGCGCGCCACGTCAAAATGACGCGCCCGCGGATACTGCGCCAGATAGTCACGCATCACGGCGCCCAGATTGAGCGGCTTTTGCTGCGCCTTATAGATCGCCAGCGCCTCTTCAATCATCGCGGCAAGCTGCTCGCGAATTTCGTTAAACTCTTCATACTCCAGCTCGGACGGCAGTTCGCCCGTCACCTCTTCGTTACGCAACGTCAGCTCTTCATCGCGCACGTCATAAAGTCGCTCTGCATTTGCATGGGTAAGCGTCCACGGATGATCAAAATAGCTCTGCACAGACTGACGGAGACGCTGGGCAAACACCCGGTTTTTATCCATATCGATGGCGGTACGGATAAATTTATGCACGTGGCGATCGTAACCGATCCAGAGATCGATGGCCTGCTGCCCCCAGCTGATAATGCGGTCCAGCTTGTTTTGCAGGTCGAAAACCAGCTTATCGACAAAGCCCAGATCGGGGCTGGTCATGGTGGCGTCCTGGATGCGCAGCAGGTTTGCCTGAAGCTTGTCGCCAGCCGCCTCCAGCGTATCCTGTAGCTCGCGCAGCGTACCCGAGGTTTCGTTAAGCAGCAGCTCACAGCTTGAGATAGCCGCGCGCCAGTCTTTGTTCAACAACTGCGCGATATCATCTTTTACCGCCTGCTGCTGCTCATCCATGATGCGCTGCGTAATATCAATGCTGTCAAAGATTTCCGCCACGGAGTATTTGAGCGGCGCAAAGACGTTGCGGTGCCAGTGGAATTCGTCACCGTTTTCTACGGCGGCATCCGCAGCGCGCTTCAGCTCACCGGCCACGATGGAAAGTTGCATCGAAAGCCGCAACGTTGAGAATTCCCGCTGGCGGATATAGTAATCGGTGATGCCGATAGCCAGCGGCGTCAGGCGATAGATGGCGTTGCCTTCAGAAAACTCACTGGTGAAGCGGTTGATCAGGCGCTGGCGCACCATGTCGTTGATGGCGTTGTTGGCCCGGATCAGAACGGTTTCGCTGGTTTGCTCAAACCCTTCACTGACATGGCGGAAGGCGTCGATCAGTTCGCCTTCGCTCATTTCGCCATCCATGCGCTCCCCGTTTAGGGTGGCTATGGCCAGCAAGAACGCCAGACGTTCGGTGGGCAGCGAGACGGAAAAGTCATTTTTCCGTGCCCAAGCCACCAGTTCCGGTACGGTCTGGGAAAATTCACTCATGGTTCGTCCTGGTTATGGGCTTCCGCGCGGTAACGTGGATATATCGGCCCAAACTTAAAAATGGCTCCTGGCGACAGAAACGTTTCTCCAGCGCCAGAACTTCCTCAAAACGTTCAGTCTGCTTTTGCTTGTCGCGCATATAATCGTGGAATACGCGGACGCCTGCCTTGCGTTCAATCGTAAAACCTGTCTTCTCCAGCCAGTGGTAAACCTGATCCGGCTCGCGGGGGAAATCTGGCGAAAGCGTTTTCCGTTTCCGCTTGCGCAAGTCTGCCTGCATATAGCCAAAATTGCCTAATACCAGCGTCTGCATCATCAGGCCGTTGACGTTATAAAACATCAGGGAGAGCACGCCGCCTGGGGCCAGCGCGTCATACAGGGCCGCCAGCGCGGCTTCGGGGTCGGCGACCCACTCAAGCACCGCGTGAAACAATACCAGATCGGCAGGCTTATCCAAATGTTGCGCGGCCGATTGCGCGCTAATTTGTCTGAATTGCATGTTTTCGCTCACGCCTTTTTCGGCGGCGTGCAGGCGCGCGCGCTGGAGCATCTCCTCAGAGAGATCGCACAGCAGCACCTGATGCCCTTTAGCCGCAAGGCCGCAGCTGGTCTGCCCTTCGCCCCCGCCCGCATCCAGTACCTGTAGCGGGCCTTCCGGCAGGGTTGCCAGAATCTCATCCAGCTCCTGCCAGACGATAGCCTGCCGGATACGGCCTTTGGTGGTACCGTAAATATTCTTTGCAAACTTCTCGGCGATATCATCAAAGTTGCGATCCTGCATCATGCGGCTCCGGCTGGTCGGTGGGTGATTCCGGGCGCTATTTTGACATACACTGGGGGAGAATGAACCTTTCCGTCACCGCCTTGCTTTTGGGTGGCGTTTTTTCAGACAAAAGGAAGCCTTTTCCATGCTTTTCACCCTCAAAAAAACGCTTGGTGGGTTGCTGATGCCCCTGCCTCTCCTGCTGATTATTATGGCAGTGGGGCTTTTGCTGCTCTGGTTCAGCCGCTGGCAGAAAACGGGTAAAATAGCGATTTCCTGCGCCTGGCTTTTGTTGCTGTTACTGAGCCTGCAGCCCGTAGCCGATCGTCTGCTGGCGCCAACGGAAAACCGCTTCCCTATATGGCAAAATCAGCAAAAAGTCGATTATATCGTGGTACTTGGTGGCGGTTATACCTGGAACGATGAGTGGGCGCCCAGCTCAAATATGATTAATAACAGCCTGCCCCGGCTGACAGAGGGCGTGCGCTTATGGCGGCAGAACCCGGGCGCGAAAATGATTTTTACCGGAGGTGCGGTGGCAGACAATCCGCTCAGTTCAGCCGAAGTGACCTCACGCGTCGCCCAGTCGCTGGGCGTGCCGGCCGCAGCGATTATTACGCTCACCAAACCAAAAGATACTGAACAGGAAGCGCATGAAGTGGCAAAAGTGACTGGCGACCAGCCTTTTTTGCTGGTGACATCTGCCTCTCATCTCCCACGAGCCATGATCTTCTTTCAGCGTCAGGGACTCCATCCTCTCCCTGCCCCGGCTAACCAGCTGGCCATTACTTCTCCGCTGGGTTTTCTGGAGAAGGCGCTGCCCGCTGCATTCTGGCTGGGCCACAGCGAGCGTGCCATTTATGAATCACTGGGACGACTCTGGCAGCGGATCAAGCCCGCCGGCAAACCGCTGCCGTCAACAGAGCCAGGGAAGTAATGCCTGCGCTGCCGCCCGGAAACGGGCGTGATCGAACTGGCCGCCGTTAATCAGCCGGTCGATTTGATCCCACATCAGGTAAAGCCAGCGCCGCGCGACGAAGCCCTCCGCGACCGGCGCCCGGCTGAGATAGTGATAAAGCAGCGATTCATCCAGTCCGGGTTCAGAAAGGCGAAAAAGCTCATATTCGCGCGGTGCCCAGAGGATAATGCCCGGGTCGATCATCCCCAGCAGATCGTCGCTGCGGGCCGCTTTATGCATGCTTCTTAGCGATAGATTACCGTGTATAAGGACGCAGGGATCGTTGAAATCCGCCAGCAGATTGCCCAGATTTTCCCTGCTGCGGTAAAGCACGCGATTGTCCTCCATCGACAGGACCCGCGGGCGTAAAAACCCCAGCGTAGCCCAGAGCACCTCCACTTTTTGCGCATACCACGCCGGCCAGTGGTTTTCCTGCGTGCTGTCTACGGTACCGACCAGCCCGTGGCTTTCCAGCCGGTGCCAGCCCAGCAGCGCATCGACTATCTGATCCTGTAGCTTCAGCCAGTGTGCTGGCGTTCCTGGCGGCGCTTCAACCGGAATGCCGCCCATCCGTTCAATCAGCAACACTTCATGCTGCGGCGGCTGCTGGCTAATCACCAGGCCATAGACGGCGGGCAGACGGACGGCGCTGTCGCGCGCCAGCATAGAGATTTTGAAGGCTTCCTGAGCCGCCATGCCTCTGACGTTAAAATACTTCGCCACCACAGGCATAGCATGGCCTTTCCCGTCATAAAGGGAATAAAGACTGGCGTAAGGCTGCTCGCTGATGCATTCAAGACGGCTCAGCGGTTCGCCAAGTACCAGGGAGAGTTCTGACTGAAGTTGTTCCATCTCCTCCTCCTTTACCGACTCTGATTATCATGGACCGGGAAGCAAGTTTTACCGCGAGTCAGATCAAAGTTGGCTAAGAAAAGCGAAACAGGGGCGAATTCGCCCCGAGAGATTACTTCATAGCTGCACGAACGCGCACGAGATCTTCCTGCGTATCAACGCCCACGCTCGGGATAGCCTGGGCAACGTCAACGTGGATTTTTTCGCCATACCAGAGCACCCGCAGCTGCTCCAGCAGTTCAATCTGCTCCAGCGGACTCGCCTCCCAGCTCACGTAGCGGCGGATAAAACCAGCCCGGTAACCGTAGATGCCAATATGGCGTAAAAAAGTCTCGCCGATGGTTTCGCGGGAGGTCGCAAAGCGTTCACGATCCCACGGGATTGCAGCGCGTGAGAAATAGAGCGCATAGCCTCTGGCATCTCTGACCACCTTAACAGCGTTGGGATTGAAGGCTTCTTCCGCTGACTCGATCGGGACAGCCAGCGTGGCCATCCCCGCCTCGCTTTTCGCCAGATTATCAGCCACCTGTCGCACGATGACCGGCGGGATCATCGGCTCGTCGCCCTGCACGTTGACGATAATTGTCTCATCTGAAAACTGATAGCGCTCAATGACTTCGGCCAGCCGTTCAGTCCCGGACTGATGATCGGCCCTCGTCATACAGACTTCGCCGCCTGCAGACCTGACCGCTTCCGCCACGGCTTCATTGTCGGTCGCCACAATTACGCGGTCGGCACCCGACTCCAGCGCCCTTTCCATCACATGGACGACCATCGGTTTACCGTGGATATCAACCAGCGGTTTACCTGGCAGACGCGTGGAAGCAAAGCGTGCCGGGATGATGACAACAAAACTCATGGGTGGCTCTCTTCAAGCGTCAGGGCGCGGGATTCTGTCTCCAGCAAGACGGGGATGCCGTCACGGACAGGCCATGCCAGACCATCGGGTTTGCAGATAAGTTCCTGCTGATCTTTGATGTAATAGAGCTTGCCGTGGCAAACAGGACAAGCAACGATTTCAAGTAAACGATGATCCATGGTTTCTCCCTGGTGGACCCGGACAGACAGAACAGTAGAATATCATAGCTCAGGCGAGAGCCGCTAACCCCCATGATAAGCTGCTTAAACGCGCCAGCCGTTTAGCCATATTGCGGCCAGTTCGGCGGGTTGTTTATCAATCACCAGGCTTTCCGCGCCCTGCCAGCGGGCAAACCGGGTCAGCGCCAGCCGAACGTCAGCGGTAAAGCGCTGACTGACGCGTACCCCCGGTTCAAGCCAGATCTGCCGGATTTGCAGCACCTTATCCTTGCGCAGCATTTTGGCATCCAGTCGTCCTTTCAGCACCCCTTGGTGCAATAGCGGCAGGACAAAATAGCCGTACTGCCGCTTTGCTTCCGGCGTATAGCATTCCAGGCGGTAGTCGAAACCGAAAAGCTCCAGCGCCCGTTTACGATCCCAGACCACCGGATCGAAGGGAGAGAGGATCGCCGTATGCGTAGCGGCGGGCATCTTTTCCAGCAAAGGCATCAGGGAACGGTGCAGATAGCATTTACCCAGCGTTTCCACTTCCGTCGCGATAACTTCTCCGCTTTCAAGCCACTCCCGCACGCTCTCTTCGACCGGGGCGCGCTTAAGCCGGTAATAGTCTGAGAGCCAGGCGGCGCGGAACAGGCCAAGACTCTGCGCGCTGTTCCGCAGCATATGCTGTACGGCCTCCTTTTCGTTAAGCGCGTGAATAGCGTCATCCCATTCCGGCAGCACTCGCTGTCGAAGATCGTAGACCCGCTGGAAATTACGTCGCCCGGTCACCATCAGTTCACCGGCGGAAAAAAGGTTTTCCAGGTGCCGCTTGTGGGGTTTCCAGGCCCACCAGCCCGGTTTTTGTCCTGCTGGCGCCTTGAAATCAGCAGACCGGACCGGACCATGTAGCTCAATATGCCTGAGCAGTGCCGCAATTTCCGACTGCCAGGTTTGCATCCATGCCTCGTTATATTTCCAGCCAAGATGCTGAGGGTTGAGCATTCTGTGGCGCAGCAGCGGATAATCTTCTGTGGGAATAAAACAGGCTTCATGTGCCCAGTACTCAAACAACTCCCCGGCGGAAAGCGCCTCTTCCAGCCAGCGTTGCGGGTAAGCGCCAAGGCGACTGAACAGCACCAGATAAGGACTGCGGGCAACAACATGGATAGTATCAATCTGCAACAGCGACATCTGACGGAGCGCGGCGAGCATATCCGCAAATTGTGCTTTACGCGCTGGCGGGCGCAGCAGACCCTGGGCTGCCAGATGAAGATGGCGGGCCTGCTTCAGCGAGAGTTGAGGTAAAGACATGGTGCACCTTTTGAAGAAAGATGCAGTGAGTTTAGCGCGTTTTTTCTGTGCGCTGAGAACGCCGCTGGGAAATAAGCGAAGTAATATGGCCGAGCAACGCGCTGGCTTCCGGTTCAGGAAGCGCCGCGTCGACCGGCAGATACCACCAGTTTTCGTGGGCAAAGTTGCGGGCTTTAACCGCGTCTTTCTCCGTCATCAACAGCGTTTCACCTGGACCGGACAAACCGGCAAGCTGGGCTTCGCTGTAGTTCTGGTGATCGGCGAAGGGAACTTCCCTGACTGGCCTGACCCCTAACTGCATCAGGGTGGTAAAGAACCGCGGCGGATGGCCGATGCCAGCCATCGCCACCACATTATCAAGCGCGCTGACCGCACGGATCTGCCCGGTTTTAAGGTTTACAGCCTCGCCCGGCACCAGCCGCATCGGCAATTCATTCTCTGCGGCGACACCGCCATTGGCGATGACGGCATCCACGCTTTTCAGCCTTCCAGCCCGCTCGCGCATTGGCCCGGCCGGGAGCCACCAGCCGTTGCCGAACCGGCGCACGCCGTCCACCACCACAATTTCAACATCCCTGGCGAGCGCGTAGTGCTGGAGCCCATCATCGGTGATGATGAGATCGATCCCGCCTTTTTCCACCAGCGCCCTGACGGCGTCCCCCCTGACGGGAGAGACGGCGACGGGAGCCCCGGTGCGCTGATAGATGAGCACCGGTTCGTCTCCCGCCTCGCGCGGTAGAGTTTTATTATCCAGCACCAGCGGATAGCGCGCCGCACTGCCGCCGTAGCCCCGGGAGACGACGCCTGGCCGGTAGCCGCGCTGCTGGAGCGCCTCAACCAGCCAGATAACCACCGGCGTTTTACCGTTTCCGCCTGCGGTAAGGTTGCCCACAACCACCACCGGTAGCGGCGAACGCCACGCTTTACGCCAGCCCCACCTGTAGCTGAGGCGGATCAGATTACTGACCGCCCCATACAGCCAGCTCAGCGGCAGCAGCAGCAGATAAAGCAGCGAGCGGCCGCTCCAGATGCGTTCAATCATTGACCAAACTGCATTTTATGCAGCTGCGCATAGGCGCCCCGCTGCGCCAGCAGATCGCTGTGGGTGCCGCGTTCAACGATATAACCATCTTCCACCACCACAATTTCATCCGCTTTTTCAATGGTTGAAAGACGGTGGGCGATAACCAGCGAGGTACGGTTTTTCTGAAGTTCATCCAGAGCGGACTGTATCGCGCGTTCAGATTCCGTATCCAGCGCGGAAGTTGCCTCATCAAGGATCAAAATCGGGCAGTCGCGCAGCAGCGCGCGGGCGATGGCGATACGCTGACGCTGGCCGCCAGAAAGCAGTACGCCGTTCTCTCCGATCATCGTGTCCAGTCCGTTATCCATCTTATTGATAAAGTCCATGGCGTGAGCCATTTCGGCGGCTTTTTCAATGTCTTCGCGGCTGTACTGCTCACTGCGCGCGTAGGCGATATTGTTCGCAACAGTGTCGTTAAACAGATGTACATTTTGTGATACCAGTGCAACCTGGTTACGCAGGGACCTGAGGGTATATTCCCGCAAATCATGCCCATCCATTAAAATCTCACCCTGCTGAACGTCATAGAAGCGTGTTAACAGGCTGGCGATAGTCGATTTACCCGATCCCGACCGTCCGACCAGCGCCACCGTTCTGCCTTCTGGAATCGACAAATTAATGTTGTGCAGCGCAGGCGTATCACGTCCCGGGTAGGTAAAGGTCACGTTGCGGAATTCAATATTCCCTTTCGCACGTTCAATTACGCGGGTGCCTTTGTCCTCTTCCTGCTCGCTGTCAAGAATGGAAAACAGCGTCTGACAGGCCGCCATTCCACGCTGGAACTGCGCATTCACGTTGGTCAGGGACTTCAGCGGACGCATCAGCGCAATCATTGCCGAGAACACGACGGTAATAGTACCGGCGGTCAGCGTTTCCATTACGCTCGGGAAGCTGGCGGCAAAAAGAACGAACGCCAGCGCCAGCGAGGCGATAAGCTGGATAATAGGATCGGAGATAGAGGAGGCGGAAACCAGCTTCATTCCCTGCTGTCGCATGCGATTACTGACGCGGCTGAAGCGCTCACTTTCCACATCCTGACCGCCAAAGATCAGCACTTCTTTATGCCCTTTCAGCATTTGCTCGGCGCTGGTGGTAACATGGCCCATCATGTTTTGCATATTCTTGCTGATATTGCGAAAGCGCTTAGACACCAGGCGGATCGCAAAAGAGACGATGGGTGCCAGCACAATCAGGATTACCGAGAGCTGCCAGCTGTAATAGAACATCATGATAAACAGGCCGATAATCGACGCGCCCTCGCGCACAACCGTCACCAGTGCGCTGGAGGATGAAGAGGCGACCTGCTCAGAATCATAGGTAATGCGCGAAAGCAGCGTCCCGGTAGACTGTTGATCGAAGAAGGCGACCGGCATCCCCATCATATGGCTGAACAGACGGCGACGCATCCCCATGACCACGTTGCCGGAAACCCAGGATATACAGTAGCTGGAGATATAGCTGGTGACGCCGCGGAGCAGCATCAGGCCGATAACGGCCAGCGGCATCCAGACCAGTACGGAAGAGTTCGCATTGCCAAACCCCTCATCAAGCAGCGGTTTCAGCAGTGACAGCATGAAGGTATCACCCGCCGCGTTAATTACCAGCGCTATCGCTGCCACAATCAGACCCGTTCTGAATGGCACAATCATCGGCCAGAGTCGGCGGAATGTCTGCCAGGTGGAGAGATCTTTATCCTGATTCATTATTTACCAGCTTTGAATGAAATAGCCGCTTATTCTACCTGGAATCACGTGGGACGCCAAACCACTGATGGTACCATCGGGGCATTATTTCCCTTCTCATGCCGCTAACCTGCCAGTTATGCTGATAAAATTTTACGCTGATCTGCCCCTCAACCGCGGTGTCATGCCATTTATAGTGATTTTCTCTGTAACGTTTGATTACCCTTAATGCGGGAAGCCGCCATGCGCTGTAGCGTGCGGCAGAAGCCAGCGCGGCCTGGCCCGCCACGGCTCTGAGGAAAGGCGGGGTTGAAGAGGTTCCGCTGCCATGATGCGGAACCTGCACTATATCCGCACGCAGTTCATGCCGGTATTGCCTGACCAGTTCCAGCTCCGCCGGCGCTTCAATATCGCCGGTTAACAGAACCCGCCAGCGTCCGTCGCTGACTGTGACAACACAGGATTGATTATTGCCGCTTTTTGTCTCCCTGCGTTCCGGCCACAGTACCCGGAAAGTCAGGTTCTGCCAGCGCCAGTGGTTTCCCCGCAGACAGGGTTGGTTCGCCTTAACTCCTGCGCTGCTGTGAATAACCACTTTGGGAAAAGCAGCCCGCACGCTTTCCAGCCCGCCGATATGATCAAGATGGCCATGGCTGAGAATCAGATGTCTGACGTTAAGATCCTGCCAGCTCAGCCAGGGAAGAATATAACTTAAGGCCGCATCCCCCCCTTGCCAGCGGTTACCGGTATCGTAGATCACCGCTTCTCCTTGTCTGGAAATGACGACGGCCAGCCCGTGTCCGACATCCAGCATATCCAGGCGCCATTCAGGCCGGGCAACATTGAGCCGCCAGCAGAACAGAGAGGCGCACAACGCAATAAGAGTGAGGGGTGAGGTGCGGAACCAGTTAAACCGCCAGGCGATGACTACCAGCCAGATAAGCAAACTGACCGCTGGCGCCATCTGGTTGACGGCTATCCATCCGGAGGGAAGCGCTTCAAGCGGGAAAAACAGCAGCGCCAGCGTCCGATCCACACACCACCAGATAAACTGGCCTGCCGGCGTAACAAAATTCAGTAATAGGGCGCAAAAAATAAGCGGAACGGTAAGTAGCGTAACAACAGGCACCGCCCATAAATTAGCCACCAAGGCAGTAAAGCTGATCCCGTGAAAAATGAACATCTGCACCGGCATCAGCAGCAGCAACAGGCCGAGCTGGAGATGAAGGAGGCGCAGGAGCAGCCAGCGTTTTTTATGCATAAAGCGGGCCGGCAACGGAAACCACTGATACCAGGAAAGCAGACCCGCCACGGCCGTTGCGGAGAGCCAGAGGCTGTCTGAAAGCGCGCTCAGAGGGTCAAAAAACAGGATGGCTCCAATGCAAAGGCTCCAGACCTGCCAGTGAGAGCAGCACCATCCTTTTAGCCGGATTACGTTCCAGACGCCCAGAGCCACTATTGCTCTTGTCGCAGGCGGATTGCCGCCGGAAAGCCAGCCATATATCAATGCCACGAGCATTCCCAGCAGTAGTGGAAAGCGGTAGCCAATCCAGCGGGCCGGGAAGAGGAGTTGTAACAGCCGGGCGATCAGCCAGCCCAGCGTGGCGGCCAGGCCAGTATGCATGCCGGATATCGCCATCAGATGTGCCGTACCGGTTTCACGCAGTAGCTGATTTATCTCCCGGCTTACCTCGCCACGCTCGCCAAACGCCAGTCCGGAGATCAGCGCCTGCCATGGCAGCCCGCCATAATTTTTCCGGCTGCTACTGATGATACGATCCCGCCAGCTGCATGCCGGATTAAGCAGTACCGGCACAGTCATCCGGCCAGCGAGCGGTGTCCTGATGGCGATAGCGAAGCGCTGTGCGTCAAATCCCGCCTCATTTAACCGCGCATGAACCGGTTTCAGCCTGAGCGTCATTCGCCACCGCTGACCGCGGCATAAATTGTCAGAGAACTTTTGGGCAGTGAGCAGTACAAAAACGGGTGGGAAAACAGGTTTTCCCGCCTGGCTGACAATTCGTACCTTCACTCTTTCTGACTGCGGAAGAATTTGTTCGATACGCACCTCTGCCGTAACTGGCCCTGAAGAGAGCGATACTATCTGCTTTTCAGCCTCCCGCCCCGCCTCCACGCTCCAGAGAAACAGCAGCAGAACGACTGCGATATCCGTCGTAGCCCGTTGTCCGGCGAGCAGTAGCGCACCCGCAATACAGAGGATCCCCAGGTTATATCCCACAGGGGGAAGCTGAGTCAGAACATTAAGGGGCAGCGCCGCTGCGATTGCGGCGATAGCCAGCCGGACAAGAGGGTAAGGCATGTCAGCTCTCCATTTTCTGCGAGGAGTGTGCTGTTAAATACCGTCGCTGACAGCAGGCAATATCCAAAGTCTGGAGTAGTCCGGCAGACTTTCGCTGCAAATTAATGGTTATCTGAATGCTTTGGGAGCAGCACTGTAACTTTAGAGGAATGAGAAGCCGTGGCGGATGGTGGTAATGTCAGAGGGATGCCTGCAAAAAAGGCAAAAAAAACGACGCCGAAGCGTCGTTTTATTGCGTTCTGAACAGCTTTAACCGTAAATATTTGCACGGTCGCGCAGCTCTTTACCCGGCTTGAAGTGTGGAACATACTTTCCTTCCAACTCCACTTTATCACCCGTTTTCGGGTTACGGCCGGTTCGGGGCGCACGGTAATGCAAAGAGAAACTGCCGAAGCCCCGGATTTCAATGCGTTCGCCCTGGGCCAAAGTGGTCGCCATGTGCTCAAGCATCTCTTTAACCGCATCCTCAACGACTTTCGCCGGAATATGAGAGTGCTGGCCAGCAAGTCTTTCAATCAGTTCTGACTTGGTCATAAATCCTCCGGTTATTTCCATCTGGAAAAACTTTGACAGTAACGGCAGCGTCAGGGCAGCTTACGCCACCCTGACAGCAGAGGCTATTACTCGCCTTTAGCTGCTTTGAAAGCTTCAGCCATAGCGTTAGAGAAGTTACCGTCTTCCTGTTTAGTGTTGTTAACAGTAGCGATGGCTTCTTTCTCGTCAGCCTGGTCTTTAGCACGAACAGACAGGCTAACAACGCGGTTTTTACGATCAACACCGGTGAATTTGGCTTCAACATCATCGCCAACACTCAGAACCAGAGTTGCGTCTTCAACGCGGTCAACTGAAGCTTCTGAAGCACGCAGGTAACCTTCAACGCCGTCAGCCAGCTCAATGGTAGCGCCTTTAGCATCAACAGCAGTCACTTTACCGTTAACGATAGCACCTTTCTTGTTCAGAGAGATGTAGTTGTTAAACGGATCTTCTGCCAGCTGCTTAACGCCCAGGGAGATACGCTCGCGCTCTGCGTCAACCTGCAGAACCACGGCAGCGATTTCGTCGCCCTTCTTGTATTCACGAACTGCATCTTCTCCGGTAGCGTTCCAGGAGATGTCAGACAGGTGAACCAGGCCGTCGATACCGCCGTCCAGGCCGATGAAGATACCGAAGTCAGTGATTGACTTGATTTTACCTTCAACGCGGTCGCCCTTGTTGTGGGTTTCTGCGAACTGCTGCCATGGGTTAGATTTGCACTGCTTCAGACCCAGGGAGATACGACGACGTTCTTCGTCGATGTCCAGAACCATAACTTCAACAACATCGCCAACGTTAACAACTTTAGACGGATGGATGTTTTTGTTGGTCCAGTCCATTTCTGAAACGTGTACCAGGCCTTCAACGCCTTCTTCGATTTCCACGAAGCAGCCGTAGTCGGTCAGGTTGGTAACACGGCCAGTCAGACGAGTGCCTTCTGGGTAACGCTTAGCGATAGCGACCCATGGATCTTCGCCCAGCTGCTTCAGACCCAGAGAAACACGGGTACGCTCGCGGTCGAACTTCAGAACTTTAACGTTGATTTCATCGCCAACATTCACGATTTCGCTTGGATGCTTAACGCGCTTCCATGCCATATCAGTGATGTGCAGCAGGCCGTCAACGCCGCCCAGATCAACGAATGCACCGTAGTCAGTCAGGTTCTTAACGATACCTTTAACTTCCATGCCTTCCTGGAGGTTTTCCAGCAGCTGATCGCGCTCTGCGCTGTTTTCAGATTCGATAACAGCACGACGTGAAACAACAACGTTGTTGCGCTTCTGATCCAGCTTGATGACTTTGAACTCAAGCTCTTTGCCTTCCAGGTGCAGCGTGTCGCGCACTGGACGCACGTCAACCAGTGAACCTGGCAGGAACGCACGAATGCCGTTCAGCTCAACAGTGAAGCCGCCTTTAACTTTGCCGTTGATAACACCGGTAACGGTTTCAGCGTCTTCGTAAGCTTTTTCCAGCGTGATCCAAGCTTCATGACGTTTAGCTTTCTCACGGGACAGCAGGGTCTCACCGAAGCCGTCTTCCACTGCATCCAGTGCAACGTCAACTTCGTCACCCACCTGGATTTCCAGCTCGCCGGCTGCGTTTTTGAACTGCTCTGCAGGAATTGCAGATTCAGATTTCAGGCCCGCATCAACCAGAACGACGTCTTTGTCGATAGAGACAACAACGCCGCGAACGATGGAACCCGGACGGGTTTCGATAGTTTTTAGGGATTCTTCAAATAGTTGAGCAAAAGATTCAGTCATATTGATAATCTTATGGATTCTTCAATTTAACGTCCACCTGACATCCTGACGGGTGGGGTTGTTTCACATGCCCCATGACATCCTTATCACAGGGTTAATAAAAACAGACGGGCCACGAAGGCCCGGTTTCCGTTACGACAGAGAAAGTTTTTCACGCGCATAATTGAGAGCAGTTTCAATCACTTCCTCAATTGACATGCTGGTAGAATCCAGCACCAGCGCGTCTTCTGCCGGTATTAACGGTGCGATGGCGCGGTTACGATCGCGCTCATCACGTTCCTTTATCTCAGATAAAAGGCGTTCAAAGTTAACACTAAAGCCTTTATCCTGCAACTGTAGCATACGGCGGTGAGCGCGCTCTTCCGAGCTGGCATCGAGGAAGATTTTTACCGGGGCGTCCGGAAAAACCACTGTCCCCATATCCCGTCCATCAGCAATCAGGCCCGGCGCATCCCGGAAGCCGCGTTGACGTCGCAACAGCGCCTCACGCACTCGCGGAAACGCGGCCACTTTTGACGCCGTATTACTGACATCCTGCGTACGGATTTCGCCAGAAACATCTTCCCCTTCGAGAATCACTTCCATTTCGCCATTGGTCGAGACGAAGCGAACGTCAAGGTGAGCGGCAATCGGCACCAGCGCCTCTTCCGAAGTGATATCCACCTGATGATGCAGTGCCGCCAGCGCCAGTACGCGATAGATCGCGCCGGAGTCCAGCAGATGCCACTGTAGCGCCTCAGCCATTGCTTTACACAAGGTCCCTTTACCGGCACCGCTTGGGCCATCAATCGTGATCACCGGGGCTATAGCCGTCATGTCGTTCTCCTGTCGGTAGGATGTCTGCAAAAAATCTGCGCAGACAAATATCGACGCACATTATACGCTGCTACAGCTTCGACCGTTACCCCTTAAGCATAGACGGCCTGAATAAATTCAGCTATTTCAGACAAATTCTGGAAGGCAACTTCTCTACAGGGCGTGACGTAACCGACAAAAAACCGCTGCGTGGTCACGCAGCGGGAATGTGGCTTCAGGCTGGCTGGCTAATGCGGGCGAGCTGTTCGAAATAGTCAGGAAAGGTTTTGGCCGTGCAGCCCGGATCGAGAATTGTTACCGGCGTACTGGATAGGGCCACCAGCGAAAAGCACATCGCCATACGATGATCGTTATAGGTGCCAATCTCCGCGTACTGAATTTCCGCCGGTGGCGTGATGCGAATGTAGTCATGCCCTTCTTCAACCTCGGCACCCACTTTACGCAGTTCCGTCGCCATCGCCGCCAGACGATCGGTTTCTTTCACGCGCCAGTTATAGATGTTGCGCATAACCGTGGTGCCGTCAGCAAACAGCGCGGCCGTGGCAATCGTCATCGCCGCATCGGGAATATGGTTCATATCCAGGTCGACAGCCGTCAGCTCGCCTTTCGTGCAGGCAATATAGTCATCGCCCCACTCAATCACAGCGCCCATTTTTTCCAGCACGTCGGCAAAGCGGATATCGCCCTGTACGCTGCTGCGTCCAATACCGGTGACTTTTACCGTGCCACCTTTAACGGCAGCGGCAGCGAGGAAATAAGAGGCGGAGGAAGCGTCGCCTTCCACCAGGTAATCGCCCGGTGCACTATAGTGCTGATTTCCGGCAATGCGGAACACGCCGTAATTGTCATTTTCAACGGTGACGCCAAATTTTTGCATCAGGTTGAGGGTGATATCGATATAAGGTTTAGAAACGAGATCGCCTTTGATCAGGATCTGCGTATCGTTTTTCGCCAGCGGTGCCGTCATCAGCAGCGCGGTCAGGAACTGGCTGGAGACGCTGCCATCAACCGTTACTTCACCGCCCGTGAAACCGCCTTCCAGACGCAGGGGAGGATAGTTTTCCTGCTCCAGATAGTGGATGACCGCCCCGCCCTGACGCAGCGCGTCTACCAGGTGCCCAATTGGTCGCTCTTTCATCCTCGGCTCGCCGGTCAGCACAATATCATTCCTGCCCAGACAGAGCGCGGCAGCCAGCGGGCGCATTGCCGTGCCGGCGTTGCCGAGAAACAGTTCCAGGGCTTGCTCAGCATGCAGCGGACCGCCCTGCCCGGTGACTTCACATACTGTCCGGTCGGCGGATAGCGTGTAGTGAACGCCCAGCGCCTGAAGTGCATTGAGCATATGGCGAACGTCATCGCTGTCCAGCAAGTTGGTCAGCCGGGTAGTGCCCTGGGCCATGGCGGCCAGCAGCAGTGCGCGGTTTGACACGCTTTTTGAGCCGGGCAGGTTAACGGTGCCGTCCACCAGGGCGATAGGTTGTAAGGTCAGGGAATCCTGCATCTGAAACATCTTCTCCAAAAATAATTACAGTGAAACCCCGCAGCCTTGCGGGGTTTCAGTGGGTATAACTTACCTGCAGCGCGTCACAGCTAATTTAGCCGTGGCGACGCTCAAAATCGGTCATAAAGTCCGTCAGCGCCTGCACGCCCTCAAGCGGCATCGCATTATAAATTGAAGCGCGCATCCCGCCTACCACACGGTGCCCCTTCAGCGCATGAAGCCCGGCCGCCAGCGACTCTTCCAGAAACAGATTGTCCAGCGCCGCATCAGCCAGCTGGAAAGGAACGTTCATGCGTGAACGGTTGCGGGGGGCGACTTCATTACGGTAGAAGCTACTCGTATCAATCGTGCGGTAGAGCAGGTCTGCCTTCGCCTGATTCCGTTTATCCAGCTCGGCAACCCCGCCCTGTTCCTTCAGCCATTTAAAGACAAGACCGGAAAGATACCAGGCGAACGTCGGCGGAGTATTAAACATCGAGTCATTGTCGCTCAGCACCTGATAATCCAGAATCGAGGGCAGCGCCTGCTGCGCTTTACCTAACAGATCTTCGCGTACTACGACCAGCGTCAGACCAGCAGGTCCGATATTTTTCTGCGCGCCAGCATAGATGACGCCGTAGCGGCTGATATCGATCGGGCGGGAGAGAATGGTGGATGAGAGATCGGCGACCACGACCTTATCGCCAAAGTCGGGCTCTTCATCAATCGCGATACCGTCGATGGTTTCATTCGGGCAATAGTGCACGTAGGCAGCCTGCTCTGAGAGCGCCCATTCGCTCATAGGCGTCAGCGCACGCAAACCGTCAATCGTCGTTTTCGCATCAATCACGTTCGGCTTACAGTATTTCTGCGCTTCTTTAATGGCGCTGTGCGCCCAGTAGCCGCCGTCAACGTAATCAGCGGTCGTTTTGTCGCCCAGGAGATTCATCGGGACTGCCGCAAACTGCCCGCGTGCGCCGCCGTGGCAAAAAAGGACTTTGTAGTTTGAGGGGATCTTCAGCAGGTCGCGAAAATCCTTTTCGGCTTCGTCAGCCACCTTAAGAAATTCTTTGCTGCGGTGGCTGATTTCCATCACCGAGGTACCTGAACCCTGCCAGTTGCAAAGTTCCTGTTCCGCACGACGCAGTACTTCTGCCGGCAGCATCGCCGGGCCGGAGCTAAAATTGAAAACCTGACTCATTTCCCCTCACCACTCTCTGAATAATCGTTTCGATTCAGCTATCGGTTTTATCATTGCCACCCCTCTGCTGCAATGTTTTATCCTGTCAGCCGACCAGTGGAGAAACGCATGAAAATCCGGCAGCCGGATAGCGATTCAGAGAGAAACCCCGTATCATTGCGCCCTTTCGGCACAACCCCAACCGAGTGGGCCCTATGACGCAAACTTATATTCCAGGCAAAGATGCCGCGCTGGAAGATTCCATCTCACGCTTTCAGCAAAAATTGCAGGATCTGGGCTTCAATATGGAAGAAGCGTCCTGGCTGAATCCGGTCCCTAACGTCTGGTCCGTCCATATTCGTGACCGCGACTGCCCGCTGTGCTTTACCAACGGGAAAGGCGCCAGCAAGAAAGCCGCTCTGGCTTCGGCGCTGGGCGAGTATTTTGAACGCCTGTCGACCAACTATTTTTTCGCCGATTTCTGGCTGGGTAAGCAGATCGCTAACGGAGAATTCGTCCACTATCCTGACGAAAAATGGTTCCCGCTGCCGGAAGATGACAGCTTGCCTGCCGGCATTCTCGATCCGCGCCTGAAGGACTTTTACGATCCGGAAAACGAAGTCAGCGCCAGCGATCTGATCGATCTTCAGTCCGGCAATGCCGATCGCGGCATCTGTGCCCTGCCCTTTACCCGTCAGTCCGATCGGCAGACGGTTTATATCCCGATGAACATTATCGGAAACCTGTATGTCTCAAACGGCATGTCTGCGGGGAACACCCCCGACGAAGCGCGTGTACAGGGGCTGTCTGAAGTTTTCGAACGTTATATCAAAAACCGCATTATCGCCGAATCGATCAGCCTTCCTGCGATTCCACAGGCGGTACTGGATCGCTATCCGGGCGTCGTGGCTTCTATCGCGAGTCTGGAAGCGGAAGGTTTCCCGATCTTCTCTTATGACGCTTCGCTCGGCGGTAAGTATCCGGTTATCTGTGTGGTGCTGTTCAACCCACAGAACGGCACCTGCTTTGCCTCTTTTGGCGCGCATCCGGACTTCGGCGTGGCGCTGGAAAGAACCGTTACCGAACTCCTTCAGGGCCGCAGCCTGAAAGATCTGGATGTTTTCACGCCGCCAACCTTTGATGATGAGGAAGTCGCTGAGCATGCCAATCTGGAAACACATTTCATTGACTCCAGCGGTCTGATCTCCTGGGATATGTTTAAAGACGATGCGGATTATCCTTTTGTGGACTGGCGTTTCGACGGCACCACGCAGGAAGAGTTCGCCACGCTGATGGACATCTTCAAAAAAGAAGATAAAGAAGTGTACATCGCTGACTACCAGCACCTCGACGTGTACGCTTGCCGTATTATCGTCCCCGGCATGTCCGACATCTATCCTGCGGAAGATTTGCTGCTGGCAAACAACAGTATGGGCGCCTACCTGCGCGAAACGCTGTTGTCGCTGCCGGAAAGCCGCTGGGAGAAAGCGGACTATCTGGCGCTGCTTGAGCAGCTCGACGAAGATGGCCATGACGACTTTACGCGCGTACGCGAGCTGCTTGGTCTGGCGACAGGCAAAGATAATGGCTGGTACACCCTGCGTATTGGCGAACTGAAGGCGATGCTCGCGCTGGCCGGTGGCGACATTGAACAAGCGCTGATCTGGACTGAATGGACCATGGAGTTTAACGGTTCCCTCTTTACACCGGAGCGGGCTAATTACTATCGCTGTCTGCAGACGCTACTACTGCTTAGCCAGGAAGAAAAGCGCGATCCGATGCAGTACCATACTGCCTTTGTGCGGATGTATGGCCAGCAGGCGGTGGAAGCCGCTTCAGCCGCGATAAGCGGGGAAACGCCTTTCTTCGGTCTGCAGGCCGTAGATGATGAACTGATGGCATTCCCGGCGCACCAGTCGCTGCTGGCGGCTTATGAAAAGCTGCAGCAGGCTAAACGCACTAACTGGAAATAAAGTATTGGGGTTTATCGTTCTTATTTCAGGCGGTAAACCCCGTCATTTTCTTCATGTAGCGCAGAGATTTTTCTGGAAAGTTAAATAAAACGATCTATTAAAAGTTTCTTTTAAAGATGCTTCACAATTCTGCTACAAACACCTGCCATAATTTACTTCCCTCCGCCGTCCCTGGCCTGGTAATTCAAATGTTTTTTGGGCTTTTAAAAAATATTTAATCCTTTATTATCAAGAAGATGAATATAAAAACCCTATAAATTACAGTGCTTTAGCGGGCTTTAACCCGGCCATTTATGATCCATATCAAATTCTTCCCTATACTCCTTTGTTAGTATCACTCCGATGAAAAATTTTGGGAGACGTTAGTGTGAAAACTGGCAGCCCGTTTGACCTGCTTCTACCGTCGGAAATGGCTAAAGTAGCCGAAGAAGCGGGTGTCTATAAAGCAACGAAGCACCCTTTCACCACTTTTTTCCTGGCCATTACCGCCGGGGTATTTATTTCCATTGCCTTTGTCTTTTATATCACCGCCACCACCGGCGCCGGAGAGCTTCCCTATGGGATGACTAAGCTGGTGGGCGGGTTATGCTTTTCCCTGGGACTGATGCTGGTCGTGGTCTGCGGTGCCGATCTTTTTACGTCTACCGTGTTAACCATGGTCGCCAAGGCGAGCGGGCGTATTAGCTGGCGCCAGCTAACTTGTAACTGGATTAACGTCTATATCGGGAATTTTTTCGGCGCTATGTTCTTTATCGCGCTGATCTGGTTTGCAGGCCAACCTATGGCAGCGAATGGTGCATGGGGGTTAAATGTTCTGCAAACGGCTGACCATAAAATGCACCATACTTTTCTTGAAGCCGTCTGCCTCGGCATTCTGGCTAATCTGATGGTCTGTCTGGCGGTCTGGATGAGCTACTCCGGCCGCAGCCTGACGGACAAAATGTTTGCGATGGTGCTGCCGGTCGCCATGTTCGTCGCCTGCGGTTTCGAACACAGTATCGCTAACATGTTTATGATCCCGCTGGGCATCATCATTAAAGACTTCGCCTCTCCCGAATTCTGGCAGTTAACCGGTACCACTGCCGCGCAGTTTTCGCAGCTGACCGTTAAGAACTTTGTTATTGATAATCTGATCCCTGTCACCCTGGGCAACATTATCGGTGGCGGATTGCTGGTAGGTTTAACGTACTGGGTGATCTATCTGCGGGACGGCGATCACCGCTAAGCCCCGCACTGCATTTGGCACCTGCGGCCGCTACAGGGTCGTGGGAACTGAAAGAACTCCACGTAATTAAGGTAGGTATCAAATGAGCGAGCACAATGAAAAACAGGCTGTTGCCTGGGCAGGCTTTGCAGAAGGCGAATGGCAGAACAGCATCAACGTTCGCGACTTCATTCAGAAGAACTATACCCCCTATGAAGGGGATGAATCGTTCCTGAGCGGCGCCACTGAAGCCACCACAGCGCTGTGGGATAAGGTTATGGAAGGCGTTAAGCTGGAAAACCGCACCCATGCGCCGGTCGATTTTGATACCGACCTGGCCTCAACCATTACCTCCCACGATGCTGGCTACATTGATAAAAAACGGGAAACTATCGTGGGTCTCCAGACGGAAGCCCCGCTGAAACGTGCGCTGATCCCGTACGGCGGCATCAAAATGGTGGAAGGCTCCTGTAAAGTTTACGGTCGTGAACTGGATCCCGGCCTGAAAAAAGTCTTCACCGAATACCGTAAAACGCACAACCAGGGCGTGTTTGACGTCTATACCCCCGATATCCTGCGCTGCCGTAAATCTGGCGTACTGACCGGCCTGCCGGACGCGTATGGTCGTGGTCGTATCATCGGCGACTACCGCCGCGTTGCGCTGTACGGCATCGACCTGCTGATGAAAGATAAGTTTGCCCAGTTCGCTTCATTGCAGAGCGATCTGGAAAATGGCGTCAACCTGGAAGCCACTATCCGTCTGCGTGAAGAGATCGCTGACCAGCATCGTGCGCTGGCGCAGATCAAAGAGATGGCGGCGAAATATGGCTGTGATATTTCCGGCCCGGCAAAAACTGCCCAGGAAGCCGTGCAGTGGACCTACTTTGGCTATCTGGCAGCGGTGAAATCCCAAAACGGTGCGGCCATGTCCTTCGGACGCGTCTCCACCTTCCTGGACGTTTACATTGAGCGTGACCTGCAGGCCGGTAACATTACCGAGCAGGATGCCCAGGAGCTGATCGACCACCTGGTAATGAAACTGCGTATGGTACGCTTCCTGCGTACGCCAGAGTATGACGAACTTTTCTCCGGCGACCCAATCTGGGCCACCGAGTCACTTGCCGGTATGGGTGTGGATGGCCGTACGCTGGTGACCAAAACCAGCTTCCGTTTCCTGAATACGCTCTACACTATGGGACCATCACCAGAGCCAAACATGACCATCCTGTGGTCAGAGAAGCTGCCGCTGAACTTCAAAAAATTCGCGGCGAAGGTCTCGATCGACACCTCATCTGTGCAGTATGAGAATGACGATCTGATGCGCCCAGACTTCAACAACGATGACTACGCCATCGCCTGCTGCGTCAGCCCGATGATCGTGGGTAAACAGATGCAGTTCTTTGGTGCGCGCGCCAACCTCGCGAAAACCATGCTTTATGCCATCAACGGCGGCGTGGATGAAAAACTGAAAATGCAGGTTGGCCCGAAAGAAGCGCCAATGATGGATGAGGTGCTGGATTACGATAAAGTCATGGCGCGTATGGACCACTTCATGGACTGGCTGGCTAAGCAGTATGTGACCGCGCTGAACGTGATCCACTACATGCACGATAAGTACAGCTATGAAGCGGCGCTGATGGCACTGCATGACCGCGACGTTTACCGCACAATGGCCTGCGGCATCGCCGGTCTTTCCGTTGCGGCTGACTCCCTCTCCGCCATCAAATATGCCAAAGTCTCCACGATCCGTGATGAAGATGGTCTGGCCGTTGACTTCAAAATTGAGGGTGAATATCCGCAGTTTGGTAACAATGATGCCCGCGTCGATGATATCGCCTGCGATCTGGTTGAACGCTTCATGAAAAAAATTCAGAAGCTGCAAACCTACCGCAATGCGGTACCAACGCAGTCCGTACTGACCATCACCTCTAACGTGGTTTACGGTAAGAAAACCGGTAATACCCCGGATGGCCGTCGTGCCGGCGCGCCTTTTGGTCCGGGCGCTAACCCAATGCACGGACGCGATCAGAAAGGGGCCGTGGCCTCACTGACCTCGGTAGCCAAACTGCCGTTTGCCTACGCGAAAGACGGCATCTCCTATACTTTCTCTATCGTGCCGAACGCGCTGGGTAAAGATGATGACGTGCGTAAAGCTAACCTGGCAGGCCTGATGGACGGTTACTTCCATCATGAAGCCAGCATCGAAGGCGGTCAGCATCTGAACGTGAACGTGATGAATCGCGAAATGCTGCTGGATGCGATGGATAACCCGGAAAAATATCCGCAGTTAACCATCCGCGTCTCCGGCTACGCCGTTCGCTTCAACTCGCTTACCAAAGAGCAGCAGCAGGACGTGATTACGCGTACCTTCACAAGCGCCCTGTAAGCTCCTTCTGAGCCTTAAAGGCTCCGCTCTGGCGGAGCCTTTTTCCAGCCTCTTTTGCCAGCCACCCTCCCCTGCACCTCCCGGGCCGCTGGCAAAACAGACTTAACGCAGCTTAAAGACTGCGTCCTGCCTGTGCGGCAGGTCTACCATGGAGAATTCATCGCAATGTCAGTTAAAGGTCGCATTCACTCATTCGAATCCTGCGGGACCGTAGACGGCCCGGGCATCCGTTTTATCACCTTTTTTCAGGGCTGCCTGATGCGCTGCCTCTACTGCCATAACCGGGATACCTGGGATACCCACGGCGGTAAAGAGATCACCGTTGAAGAACTGATGAAGGACGTGCTCTCTTACCGTCATTTTATCAATGCCTCCGGCGGTGGCGTGACGGCATCCGGCGGCGAGGCGATACTCCAGGCAGAGTTTGTTCGCGACTGGTTTCGCGCCTGCCGTGCTGAGGGCATTCATACCTGTCTGGATACCAATGGATTTGTGCGCCGCTACGATCCGGTCATTGATGAACTGCTGGAAGTAACCGATCTGGTGATGCTGGATCTCAAACAGATCAACGACGAGATACATCAGATTCTGGTTGGCGTCTCAAACCACCGGACGCTGGAATTCGCCCGCTATCTGGCGAAGAAAAATATTCGCACCTGGATCCGCTTTGTGGTGGTGCCGGGCTATTCTGACGACGATGACTCTGCGCACCGGCTCGGTGAGTTTACCCGCGATATGGGCAACGTTGAAAAAATTGAGCTTCTCCCTTATCACGAGCTGGGTAAACACAAGTGGATAGCGATGGGAGAAGAGTACAAGCTGGAAGGCATTCACCCGCCTAAAGCGGAAACGATGGACAGGGTCAAAGGCATTCTCGAAAGCTACGGCCACAAGGTCATGTATTGAATGCAGTAATGCCGGTCAGACGACCGGCATTTTTTTCGCTGTATACTCCATCCGACGCGACGAATGTAATTCCCCGACAATTTATCAGGCGTGCGCGACCGGCGTTGCATGCCTGTCCGCCTTACGCAGCAGCATAACCAGATAAACAAATGCTACGGCGGCAATCATTAAAAACAGCACGCGATCGGAGTAGTTCTGCATCAGCATTGAGGTCATGGCAGGCCCAATCAGGCTACCGATGGTATAGCTGAGCAGCAGGGCCTGGTTCATGGCGACCAGTTCGTGATGGGCAACGGTTTCACAGGCCCATGACATCGCCAGCGGATAGAGCGTAAACCCGGCGCAGCCCAGAATAAACAGCGCGGGGGCCATGGCGGCATTGCCCAGCATGGCAAGGGCGCCAAGGATCACCACAAATACCTGAACGCGCAAAACTAATAAGCGCCCGTAGCGATCGGCGAGACGCCCGACAGGCCACTGTCCGACAATGCCGGCACTGACCAGCAGCGCCATCCAGTAGCCAACCGTGGCGTCACTCATGCCCTGATGGGAGAGGTAAAGCGGCATCAGGCCATAAAGCGATCCCAGCAGAATACCGGAGATAATGCAGCCGTTAATCCCCAGACGCGCATTGCGGCGACGCAGCATCGGCCACATCCGTCCCGGCGCCGCCTCCTCATCATCACCTTTCGCCGTGATACGGGTAAACAGCAGCGGGAGAATGGCGCAGAGCACAATCGCCGTCGCCCAGGGCAGCACCTGCATCAGGCCGGTAGGGACTTTGCTGACCAGCAGTTGCCCGGCGACCGTTCCCATGTAATAAACGATCATATAGGCGGCAAGAAGCTGACCGCGATTACGCAGCGTGCCGCTGCACAGCAGCGCGCTTTCCACCACAACCCAAATCAGCGCGCAGCCGATCCCTGCCGTGAAACGCCACAGGGTCCATGCCCAGAAGCCGCTTTCCAGCGCCAGCGCGGCAGAGGCCAGCGCAAAGACCAGCGAGGCGGCGTAGTAGCTGCGGTTAAAACCGAGGCGCTTAATCACCATACCGGCTACCAGGGTTCCCGCCAGATTTCCCGCATAGTAAGAGGAGCTGACCACGCCGACCTGCCACGTCGGCAGTGCATCATGGGTAAGCCAGAGCGGAACCAGCGTGTTCAGCACGGCGATAGAAATCGTCATCAGCAAAAGGCCGCAGAGCAGCACGATAACAGGGCGAGACCAGGTGGACATGTGGGGGATGCAACCAAAAAAGGGAAGATTTTGCGCGCATATTGCCACCGGAATAACGAAAGTCAACGTCTCAAAAAAGCGCCCAGCACGATTTGCTGCGAAGCGATTAAAATTTTTTATCTACAAAGGGTTAGCGGGACAAACGAAACGGCAGCGCGTCGCATTATCTCTATGAAAAGTGACAACTTTACGCCTTAGACCCCTCCTGCTCACGATAACATTTATTTTTAGAAGTTTTCCTGCCAGCCCAGGCATACTGAGTCCGCTTACGTTCTTATGTCCGGACGAAAAAAAACCTGCGGGGAAAGCCGCAGGTTCTGTAGGGAATGCATGGTGATTAACCAATAAATTCAAGTCCCTTCATGTAAGGACGCAGCACCTCAGGGACGGCGATACGGCCATCAGCCTGCTGATAGTTTTCCAGCACGGCCACCAGCGTACGGCCTACAGCCAGGCCGGAACCGTTAAGGGTGTGCACCAGACGAGGCTTTTTCTCGGTCTTGCTGCGGCAGCGGGCCTGCATGCGGCGCGCCTGAAAATCGCCCATATTGGAGCAGGAGGAGATTTCGCGGTAGGTTTCCTGGGCGGGCAACCAGACTTCAAGATCGTAAGTTTTGGTTGAGCCAAAGCCCATATCGCCCGTACAGAGCAGCATCTTGCGGTAAGGCAGATTCAGCAGCTGCAGCACTTTCTCGGCGTGGCCCGCTAACTCTTCCAGCGCCTGCATGGAGTCTTCAGGACGGGTAATCTGCACCATTTCCACTTTGTCGAACTGATGCATGCGGATCAGGCCGCGGGTATCGCGTCCATAGGCACCCGCTTCAGAACGGAAGCAGGGAGTATGAGCGGTAAACTTCAGCGGCAGGGATTCCTCTTCCAGAATTTCATCCCGCACCAGATTGGTGAGCGGCACTTCTGAAGTCGGGATCAGCGCGTAGTCGCTGCTGGAGGCTTCTTCTTCCAGAGGGCGGGTGTGGAAAAGATCTTCGCCGAATTTAGGAAGCTGGCCCGTGCCATACAGTGAAGCATGGTTAACCAGGTAAGGCACATAGGTTTCCAGGTAGCCATGCTGTTCAGTATGCAGATCGAGCATGAACTGGCTGAGCGCACGATGCATCAGGGCAATCTGCCCTTTCATCACCACGAAGCGCGAACCGGTCAGCTTGGTGGCCGCAGCAAAATCCAGTCCGGCCGCCATTTCTCCCAGTTCAACGTGATCGCGTACCGCAAAATCATATTTTGCCGGCTCGCCCCAGCGGCTTACTTCCTGGTTATCACTGTCATCTTTGCCCGCGGGCACTTCATCGGCAGGGATATTCGGGATCGACAGCGCCACGTCACGGATGGCGTTTTGCAACGTATCCAGTTCCGCTTTGGCGGCGTCCAGACGTTCACCCAGCGCGTTCACTTCCTGACGCAACGGCTCGATATCTTCCCCACGTGCCTTGGCCTGGCCGATAGATTTGGAGCGGGAGTTACGTTCTGCCTGCAGCGTTTCAGTTTCGACCTGCAAGACTTTACGACGCTCTTCGTGAGCGCGCAGCGTATCAACGTCCAGCTTATAGCCCCGGCGTGCCAGTTTTTCAGCGACTGCGTCTGGCTCGTTACGCAGCAGATTGGGATCGAGCATGCTTGTCCTGTGCTTAGTATGATTGAGTGAATAAAGAGGGGACGCATCCGACCTGCGAATGCGTTGAATTCCTTGCTAACCTTACCGCAACGCCACTGTCAGCGATAGCGTTTTGTCGGGCTATTTTGATCCTGTGCGGCGAGCCAGGCGAGCTTTTCACCGATCTTGCCTTCCAGCCCCCGGGCGGTGGGTTGGTAGTAGCGTGTATCCGCCATTTCGCCGGGGAAGTAGCTCTCCCCTGCCGCGTAGGCGTTAGGTTCATCATGTGCATAGCGATATTCCGCCCCTAACCCCATCTCTTTCATCAGTTTGGTTGGGGCATTACGCAGATGTTCCGGCACGTCATAATCCGGGTTATCCCGCGCATCGCGCATCGCGGCTTTGAAAGCGGTATAAACTGCGTTGCTCTTGGGCGCGCAGGCCAGGTAGACAATGGCCTGGGCAATAGCGCGCTCACCCTCGGCTGGCCCCACGCGGGTAAAACAGTCCCAGGCGGCCAGGGCAACCTGCATACCCCGGGGATCCGCATTGCCAACATCTTCCGATGCGATCGCCAGCAGCCTCCGGGCGACGTATAAAGGATCGCCGCCGGCGGTAATAATTCGGGCATACCAGTAAAGCGCGGCATCGGGTGCGGAACCACGAACCGATTTATGCAGGGCCGAGATCAGATCGTAATAGCGGTCGCCTTTGTTATCGAACCTGGCGCTACGCTCGCCGGAGACTTCATTCAGCAGCTGGCTCGTCAGCTCCCGCTTGCCGTCACCGTTCACTTCGGCCATATCCGCCATCATTTCCAGCGTGTTAAGCGCCCGGCGGGCATCGCCGTTGACCAGCTCCGCAACCATCCTGCGGGTATTTTCCGGCAGGACAATATTGTCTTTACCGTAGCCGCGTTCACTATCCTGCATCGCCTGTTCCAGCACGCCTTCTATATCCTCGCTGGTTAAGGACTTCAGCAGGTATACGCGGGCGCGGGAGAGAAGCGCAGAGTTGAGTTCAAACGAAGGGTTTTCCGTTGTGGCACCGATAAAGGTGATGGTGCCATCTTCTATATGAGGCAGGAAGGCATCCTGCTGGCTTTTGTTAAAGCGGTGGACCTCATCCACAAAGAGAATGGTCCGGCGGCCTGCGCTGCGGTTCTGCCGGGCCCGTTCAATCGCTTCGCGAATATCTTTTACGCCGGAGGTCACCGCCGAAATGCGCTCAACATCCGCCTTGCCGTAGTAGCCAATAATTTCTGCCAGCGTGGTCTTTCCGGTGCCCGGCGGCCCCCAGAGGATCATGGAGTGCAGATGACCAGCCTCAATGGCGCGTGGCAAAGGTTTACCGGGCGCCAGCAGATGCTGCTGGCCGATATATTCGGCCAGCGTGCGTGGCCGCATGCGGGCAGCCAGCGGTTGAAACTCGTTGTGGGAGAAATCCAGAGACAGATTACTCACGCTAACCTCACTTACGCTGATCGTCCAGCGTGACGCCCTGCGGCGGCGTAAATGTAAATTTGGCGGCATCAATGGCGCCATTCTGCTGGTTTTTCAGCGTATAGCTGCTGCGCTGACCGTCCTGCTCAATGGCGCTGAACTGGTTGATGGTGCCGCTGGCTGAAACGTTAAGCGTGAACTGCTTCAGGTTGCCGTCGGCTGACTTAGGCGTCAGCTCAAATTTGTCGCCCTTCTGGCTGATATTATACTGCTGCCAGTCGCTGCTCTGGTTACGGGCAATCAGCATAAAGGGCGTGTTGCTGGTGGCATCTTTCAGCCAGGTAGCGCTGACCTGCTCGACAAACGGATTGTAGAACCAGAGGGTTTTACCGTCGGAAATGAGGATACTTTCGTCCGGAGCCGTCATATGCCAGTTGAAAAGATTTGGACGCTTAACCCAGAGTTCGCCTTCGCCTTCCTGAACGGACTGCCCGCTGCCGT
Organism: Pantoea sp. FN060301; assembly: GCA_050410775.1. Classification (GTDB taxonomy): domain Bacteria; phylum Pseudomonadota; class Gammaproteobacteria; order Enterobacterales; family Enterobacteriaceae; genus Erwinia. The sequence goes on along the minus strand of CP191229.1, from coordinate 1,439,034 downwards.
CGGTCACCTTCTGGTCAAAGGTGGCATGAAAGCTTTTTACCTTATCGAGGCGCTGCTGCAGAGCGGATGAGGCGTCAGCCAGCGCACCGGCAGAGGTAAAAGCAGTAAGCAAACAGCAGGAGATCATTAATTTTTTCATTACGGCATCCTTATTGAAACTTTTTTATCCCGGGAAGCGGGGAAGCATTCATGGATAACTGTAGCCAGGCGACACCCCTGTCAACAGAAGATTAGGCTGAATAATGTGGCCAGTGGTAAGTGATATGGGGATAAACCCTATAAAACTCAACGGGCCGGGTCGCCCCGGCCCGTCAGTAACGGTAATACTTTGTCAGGTTATGCCGCTACATTTCATGGGGCGGCGGTGAAAGCACCTCGCGGTTGCCGTTATGGCCAGGCGGAGAAACAATGCTTTGCGCCTCCATCTGCTCAATGATCCGCGCCGCGCGGTTATAGCCTATGCGGAACTGACGCTGTACGCCCGAAATCGACGCCCGGCGTTTTTCAACCACAAATAACACCGCCTGGTCAAACAGCGGATCAAGCTCTTCATCGCCATCCAGGCCCAGACTGCCGTTCTCGCTCTCTTCGCCTGCCGTGATGCTCTCAATATACTGAGGACGGCCACGCGCTTTCCAGTCCTGAACAACCGCATGGACTTCCTGATCGCGCACAAAGGCACCATGAACACGCACCGGCATTGAGGAGTTAGGCGGCATATAGAGCATGTCCCCCATTCCTAATAAGGATTCCGCCCCGGCCTGGTCGAGAATCGTGCGCGAGTCAATTTTGCTGGATACGGTAAAGGCTATACGCGTCGGGATGTTGGCTTTAATCAGGCCGGTGATAACGTCAACCGACGGGCGCTGCGTGGCCAGTACCAGATGGATCCCCGCCGCACGCGCCTTCTGAGCGAGTCGCGCAATCAGCTCTTCCACCTTTTTGCCCACCGCCATCATCAGATCGGCAAATTCGTCGACCAGCACCACAATGTAAGGCAGTTTTTCAAGCACCGGCGGCGTGGTTTCCATGCTGTCACCCGGCTTCCAGAAAGGATCGGGAATAGGACGTCCCATCGCTTCCGCCATCTCTACTTTCTCGTTATAACCCGCGAGATTACGGACGCCCAGCGCCGACATCAGCTTGTAACGACGCTCCATCTCGCCCACGCTCCAGCGCAGGGCGTTAGCCGCGTCCTTCATATCGGTAACCACTTCCGTTAACAGATGAGGGATACCTTCATAGACGGACAGCTCCAGCATTTTTGGATCGATCATAATAAAGCGCACTTGTTCCGGCGTGGCTTTATAGAGCATGCTGATAATCATGGCGTTAACGCCAACCGACTTACCGGAACCGGTGGTACCGGCAACCAGCAGGTGTGGCATTTTCGCCAGATCGGCCACCACAGGCTGTCCGGCAATATCCTTACCTAACACCACGGCGAGAGGAGAAGGATTATCACGGAACTGGGGGCACTCCAGCACTTCGCGCATATAAACGGTCTGGCGATGTTTATTAGGCAGCTCCAGCCCCACATAAGGTTTACCCGGGATCACTTCCACAATACGCACAGCTACCGCCGACAGGGAGCGCGCCAGATCGCGGGAAAGATTTGAAATACGTGCGGCTTTTACACCCGGCGCAAGATCCAGTTCAAAGCGGGTAATAACCGGGCCTGGCGAAATACCCACCACCTCCGCTTTCACACGATAGTCCGCCAGGCGCGACTCAACGAGGCGGGCCGTCTGCTCAAGCGCGAACATATCCACCGGCTCGGCCTCTTCCGGCGGCGCCGAAAGCAGGTCCAGGGTAGGCAGCGGCGTTGTCGGCCTCTCCAGCGGCTGCTCGTGGCGAACCAGGAAGGGATGGAACAGGCTGTCGGCGGCAGGCTGTGGCGGCTGAGTAACGGTTGTCTGAGCAGGTTGTGCCGGCGCTGCATACTGGGAAGGTTGCTGCGGAGCGGCCGCCACCGGTGGCGCGACCGGCTCCGCCTGCCAGGCAGGCGTCGGGTCAACAGGCACGGATGCGTTATGCGTTATGACGGCCTGTTCTGACACGTTCTGATAAGCCTCTTCCTGCGCTGCGGCAGGCACAAAGCTCGCCTGCGGCTGGCTGGCGTGTTCCTGCCAGGCTGGCGCTGTCACCGGAGGTGCAACCACATCCTGAGAGGGCTGGCTTTGCTGCTGCCACTGCGGTTGAAGCGGAGGTTGCTCTGGTTCAGGCGTGGCGGAAAGAGTGAACAGTGGTTCGCCCGGACCTTCATCAACCAGATCGTCCACAGGTGAAAAATTAAAGGCGTCAGCTGTATTCAGCTTAAGCGATGGCGAGGCGGGCTGTTCCGGCTCTTCACCATAGCGCTGACTTTGCTGCGCGGCGAACTGGCGCGCCAGGCTGGCCTGCTGCAACGCCTCTTCGTCCTCTTCAGCAAACTCTTCGCCATAGCGCACCTGCTGTTGAGCCATAAAGGCTTCGCGGAGATGGGCTTCATCCTGCGCTTCCCTTCCTTCATCCTGCCGTGCCGCAGCGCGATCGTCAGAAGGCTGCTCCTGCTGGCGAAGCTCTTCCTCTTTCGCTTTTTCTTCAGCCATGCGCTGAGAAGGCAGTTTAATGCCGTAAGAAGCCAGTTCGCGGCGGGTAGGAAGCTTAACCGGGTTAGGCCGCGGCAGCGCCGGGCCAATTCCCTGCTTTACCTGCGGGTTGACGCTTTCAGGCATTGCGCCCGCACCGGGCGCCAGCGCTGCCGCAGTGGCCGTGACTGCCGCCAGCCTGGCCGCATCACCGCCGGTCAGCGCGCCCGCCGCTTCTGCTGGCTGAGGTGAAGATGGCGCGGCAGTGCTAAATGGCGACGACGTGGTGTTTTCCTGCCAGCTGACAGAACGCGGCATCGCTTCTTCCGTAACAGACGGCTGAGCAGGCACGGGCGTTTCTGCCGGCATCTCAAAGTGGTAAAGCTCAGGCTTCTCCTGCGTTGCTGCAGGTTCAGAAATCGCTGGCGCCGCAGAAACAAATTCTGGTGCAGGCGACGCTGCTGCGGAGGGTTCCTCCTGAACGGCCACTTTAAGCGCATCAGCAGGCTGTTGCCGTGGTTCGTCCGCAGGCGAAGGCGTGACGTTGGAAGCGGGCTGGCTTAACAGCGGATCGAACTCTTCTTCGTGGCCCCTGCCTGTGCCCGCCAGCAGCACATCCTCTTCCCCAACTTCGGCGCTCTGCTTCAGATCGGGTTCGGCATACGTGGGTTCCTCATCATGCCAGCGCTCCTCATTACGGGAGCGGTTGCTGGCAAACGTCAGCACGCCCATCACAGCAGCGCCAATCTTCTCAGCGATCGTCAGCCAGGACCAGCCGGTATAAAGGGTCAGGCCGGCGGCCCAGATACAGAGCAGCGTCAGCGTGCCGCCAGCGCCGTTGAACCAGGGCGCCATCGCGTTGCTGAGCAGGCTGCCGATCACGCCGCCGGAGGCAAAATACCAGATATCATCCGCGTTGAGGGCGGCAAGACCACAGGTGGTGACCACCAGCGCCAGCACGCCAATCAGCCGCAGCGACACGGCAAAATAGTCGATGTAGTCCTGGTCGTGCCGCTGGCGGAATGTGATCCAGCAAAGACCCAGAATGACAGGAGGGATCGCATAAGCCATCACGCCGAAGACGAAAAACAGCGTATCCGCCAGCCAGGCACCTACGCCGCCGCCAAGATTATGAATAGGCTCATGCCAGGCGGTCTGTGACCAGCTGGGATCGGAAGGATTGAAGCTCATCAGAGCGACCATCAGATAGACGGCGAACAGAGCAACAACAATCAGCAATGCTTCCAGCAGGCGACGCCCACTGCTCAGCGGTTGCAGGGAAACTTCTTTATCTTCTGTGTATTCCTGGCTCAAGAGTTCTCTCCAGGTGCCTGTAAACTATGAAGGCAACAGCGTCGGGCAAGCCCGACGCTGAACCTGTATGAATTCACAGGAGTGTACCCAAATCCATCAGGTTTTGCACCTGCCCTGTGTTACCGCGTTTTAATGACCAGGCGGTTGCTCTGTTTCACTTCTTCCATCACCACATAGGTCCGCGTATCGTTCACGCCCGGCAGGCGCAGCAGGGTTTCCCCCAGCAGCTTACGGTAAGCGGACATATCCGGTACGCGCGTTTTCAGCAGATAGTCGAAATCGCCCGAAACAAGGTGACACTCTTGAGTTTCCTCAAGTTTTTGCACGGCGGCATTGAATTGCTCAAAGACGTCGGGCGCCCCGCGATTCAGAGTAATCTCAACGAATACCAGCAGAGAAGCATCAAGATAGTGCGGATTCAGCTGCGCGGTATAGCCAAGAATAAAGCCCTGTCTTTCAAGACGGCGGACGCGCTCCAGGCAGGGCGTTGGCGACAACCCTACCCGTTTGGAAAGCTCAACGTTGGAAATGCGACCATCCTTTTGCAGTTCGTTCAGGATGTTGCGATCGATTCTGTCGAGATCTTTACCCGGTCGTTTTTTATTGTCTACCATTATTATTGTCTCTCTTAATGCCTTCCCTTTACCTGCCATACCCTGAACCGGTTCAATGTTACAGGACTGATTGAGGTGAAGTGTTGAGCCTGCTGCGGTTTGAAACGCCCATCCGTCTGACGCATGTTGTCTGTCCACACCATGCGTCATGACCAATGACAGACCGAGTTTATCCAGACGAATGCGCAAAGCCGGTTAAAAAACCTGCTCTGGCCGCCTGAATACGCTCTGCTTCCCACACTGTTTTCGCAAAAGACCAGCCGATTGTCAAAGCAAAACAATCAAAATCAGTACAACATGCCAGAAGTGTCGCTGCGTGACTGTTTTTAAATGACTATTTTCCCTTATCTGCACGCTCAGACGGCAGGCACGCCCCATTTTAGCGCAGCCGGTTTACCTCTTGTTAAGGATGATCAATTGGTCAGACCGCTTGAAGATATCGTTAACAACATTGGAGAACGCTTTTTTTGCGTCAGCAAATTCCCTACAATCACACAAAAGTTGCCAGTAAAAACGAGGGTGTCATGAGTACGGTCAAACACAGTAAATTACTCATTCTGGGCTCAGGTCCAGCAGGCTATACCGCTGCTGTCTATGCAGCACGCGCTAACCTGAACCCGGTTCTGATTACCGGCCTTGAAAAAGGGGGTCAGCTGACCACCACCACCGATGTGGAAAACTGGCCGGGCGACCCGCACGATCTGACCGGGCCAGGGCTGATGGATCGTATGCAGGAGCATGCCGAAAAATTCAACACGGAAATTATCTTTGACCACATCCACACCGTCGATCTGCAAAACCAGCCGTTCCGGCTGACCGGCGACAGCGGTGAATACACGGCGGATGCGCTAATTATCGCAACCGGCGCCTCTGCACGTTACCTTGGGCTGCCTTCTGAAGAGGCCTTCAAGGGCCGTGGCGTTTCCGCCTGTGCAACCTGCGACGGTTTCTTCTACCGCAATCAAAAAGTGGCGGTGATTGGCGGCGGCAATACGGCGGTGGAAGAAGCGCTCTATCTCGCCAATATCGCATCTGAAGTTCATCTCATTCACCGTCGCGACAGCTTCCGTGCAGAAAAAATCCTGATCGACCGCCTGATGGAAAAAGTGCGCAGCGGAAATATCGTGCTGCATACTAACCATACGCTGGATGAAGTTATGGGCGACCAGATGGGCGTAAGCTGCCTGCGCCTGCGCTCTGCGCTTGATAACGAGCAGACGAAAGAGCTGGAAGTTGCCGGTCTTTTTGTCGCGATTGGCCACAGCCCGAACACCGCCATTTTTAAAGATCAGCTGGCGCTGGAGAATGGCTATATCAAGGTGCAGTCCGGCCTGCATGGTAATGCTACCCAGACCAGCATACCTGGCGTATTTGCTGCTGGTGACGTGATGGATCATATTTATCGTCAGGCTATTACCTCTGCCGGCACGGGCTGTATGGCCGCGCTTGATGCGGAACGCTATCTGGATGGTTTAGTTAAAAACTCTCAGTAAGTTGTTAAAATACTGAGTTAATCTGGCCAAAGGCGACCTTCACCGGTCGCCTTTTTGCGTTTCGCAGAGTAACATTCCCGCTAAATTCTCCTATTAAAGGCAGGGATGTTGTGGCCAGGCCATATCTCCCCTGAGTAATGGCGGCTATGGACAAAACACGGCAACAACAGTTACTTCGCTGGCTGAAAAGCCAGAATGTTCAGGGTAAGCGCTGGCTTCGGCTCTCGCAGGGCCTGGGCATGCTGAGCGCCGTGATGATTCTCCTCCAGGCCTGGCTGCTGGCTTCGCTGTTACAGGCGCTTATCGTTAACAATACGCCGCGTGAAGCCCTGCTCCCTTCGTTTATCCTGCTGTTTCTCTGTTTTGTGGTACGCGCTCTGCTTGCCTGGCTGCGCGAAAAGGTCGGCTTTGAATATGGCAAGGCGATTCGCCTCGCGCTGCGCCGCACGGTGCTGGACAGGCTAAATGCGCTCGGTCCGGCGTGGATTCAGGGCAAACCGGCGGGGAGCTGGGCAACTCTACTGCTTGAGCAGGTTGAAGATATGCAGGACTATTACGCGCGCTATCAGCCACAGATGATGCTGGCCGCTTTTATTCCGGGCCTGATTTTACTGACCCTTTTTCCCGTCAACTGGGCGGCAGCGCTGATTCTGCTGGTGACAGCGCCGCTAATCCCGCTGTTTATGGCGCTGGTAGGCATGGGCGCTGCCGATGCCAACCGGCGCAACTTTAAGGCGCTGGCCCGCCTGAGCGGTCACTTTCTCGATCGCCTGCGCGGCCTGGAAACGCTGCGGCTGTTTCATCGCGCCGGGGCTGAGACAGAGGCTATCCGCCGGGCGTCTGAAGATTTCCGCAGCCGTACGATGGAGGTGCTACGTTTAGCCTTTCTTTCCTCGGCCGTGCTGGAATTTTTTGCTTCGCTTTCCATTGCCGTTGTGGCAGTTTACTTCGGTTTTTCCTATCTTGGGGAGCTTAATTTCGGCCATTATGGCGCTGGCGTAACGCTTTTCGCCGGGTTCCTGGCGCTGATCCTGGCGCCGGAGTTCTTTCAGCCGCTGCGCGATCTGGGGGCGTTTTACCACGCTAAAGCGCAGGCCGTCGGTGGCGCTGACGCACTGGAAGCATTTCTGAATGGCGCTGGCGCTCTGCCCCCCCAGGCTGGCGAACAGACGATTGATACAGCACAGGGCGTGACGATTTGTGCCGAAGCGCTCTTTGTCACCAGCATAAGCGGAAACGTGCTGGCTGGGCCGTTAGACTTTACGCTTAAGCCTGGCATGCGCGTTGCGCTGGTCGGACAGAGCGGTGCGGGGAAAACCTCACTGCTTAATGCTCTGCTGGGCAATCTGCCTTATCAGGGATCGCTGCGGGTGAATGGCGTTGAACTCCGGGATCTACACCCTGACTTCTGGCACCAGCAGCTGGCATGGGTTGGACAAAACCCGCATCTTCCCGCCCGGACTCTGCGGGAAAATATCGTAATGAATGGCGACGATTCCCCTCAACAGCTTGAGCAGGTAATGGCGCTTGCTGGCGTGACGGAGTTTGTCTCACGCCTTTCTCAGGGGCTGGAGAGTGAAACTGGTGAACAGGCGGGGAACCTTTCTGTCGGGCAGGCACAGCGTATTGCGGTGGCGCGTGCGCTTTACCGGCGCTGCAAACTGCTGCTGCTTGATGAACCCGGAGCCAGCCTCGACAGCCACAGCGAACAGCGCGTGGACGAAGCGCTGCTGAAGGCGTCATTCAGTCAGACCACCCTGCTGATTACCCACCAGCTCGACCGCCTGGAGAAGTGGGATGAAATCTGGCTGATGCGCGAAGGAAAAATTATTCAGCGTGGCCCCTATACCAGGCTGATCGACCAGCCCGGCGCCTTCGCAGAACTGGCGTCCCGCCGACAGGAGACGGTTGAATGAAAATTCTTGCCCCCTATTTAGCGCTCTACCGCCGCCACATCTGGCGGTTGTCACTCGGCGTTGTGCTGGCGATTGTTACGCTGCTGGCCAGTATTGGCCTGCTGACCCTGTCAGGCTGGTTTCTTGCCGCCACCTCACTGGCCAGCGTAGCGGGGCTTTACAGCTTCAATTATATGCTTCCTGCGGCGGGCGTACGCGGCGCGGCGATTATCCGCACCGCCGCCCGCTACTTTGAGCGGCTGGTCAGCCACGATGGGACTTTCCGTGTACTTGAGCACCTGCGCGTTTTCACCTTCAGCCGGCTTATTCCGCTCTCTCCAGCGGGCCTCGCGCAATATCAACAGGGCGACCTGCTTAACCGTCTTGTCGCTGATGTGGACACGCTCGATCATCTTTATCTGCGGGTCATCTCCCCGCTGGCCGGCGCGCTGGTGGTGATCGTTACGGTAACCCTGGGCCTGAGCTGGCTTGACTGGCAGCTTGCCGTCACGCTGGGGGGACTGATGCTGCTGACTTTACTCCTGTTGCCACCGCTATTTTATCGCGCGGGCCGTCCTGCTGGTGAAGCCCTGACCGCACTGCGTGGGCAATATCGTATCCTGCTGACCGCCTGGCTGCGGGGGCAGGCAGAGCTAAAACTTTACGGCATGGAAGCGCGTTATCGTGCCGCGCTGGATGAGACGGAAGCGCAGTGGCAACGGGCCCAGCAGCGACAGGCCAGCCTGACCGGCTTCTCGCAGGGACTGCTGATGCTGATTACCGGCTTCACCGTCGTGCTTATCCTGTGGCTCAGCGCGGACGGATTGGGGACAAATGCCCACCCCGGCGCGCTGATTGCGCTTTTCGTCTTCTGTGCGCTCGCCGCGTTTGAGGCGCTGGCGCCTATTGGCGGCGCTTTCCAGCATCTTGGCCAGGTGATGGCCTCAGCCAGCCGGGTTACGCAGATTGTGCAACAGCAGCCAGCCGTGCGCTTTCCTGAAGCAGAAATTCATCCCCGCAAAAATATTTCCATCAGCATTAAAAATCTCAGCTTCAGCTACGGTAGCGGCGACCCGGCGCTGCAAAATTTTTCACTTGAAGTCGCCGCCGGTGAACATATCGCGCTATTGGGACGGACAGGCTGTGGAAAGTCAACGCTGCTGCAACTGCTTACCCGCGCATGGGATCCGCTGGCGGGTGAGATCGCTTTTAACGATGTACCGCTGAAAAGCTGGAATGAGGCTTCGCTGCGGGCGGCCACCAGCGTCGTTACCCAGCGTGTGCATCTGTTCAGCGGTACGCTTCGCGATAATTTACTGCTTGCGGCACCGCAGGCCGACGATCAGCGCCTTGCGCAAGCACTGCGCCAGGTTGGTCTGGAGAAGCTACTTGATGACCGCCAGGGACTGAATGCCTGGCAGGGTGAAGGCGGCCGTCAGCTTTCAGGCGGTGAACTGCGGCGGCTGGCGATTGCCAGGGCCGTGCTGCATGAAGGGCCGTTGATGCTGCTGGACGAGCCGACCGAAGGGCTGGATGCGGAAACAGAACAGCATATCCTTGCGCTGCTGCGCCAGGTTGGCCAGGGGAAAACGGTTATCATGGTCACCCACCGTCTGCGGGGACTGAACGACTTTGATAAAATTTGTATTATGGACGGCGGACGGATTACCGAGCAGGGGCAGCACGCCGAATTAATCTCAAAACGCGGTCGCTACTGGTCTTTTCACCAGCGGTTTACGCTATAGTCATAGCCTCGCGATCGAGAGGGATTGTAAACATGCGTTTGATTCAACTCGCCAGAGACTCCCTGCTTTTCCCACCGCCGGAAATGGCGCTGAGAGAGCCGAATGGACTGCTGGCAATGGGAGGCGATCTCAGTCCGGCGCGCCTGCTCAGCGCCTATCACCAGGGAATATTCCCATGGTTTTCGTCCGGCGATCCTATTCTCTGGTGGTCTCCCGATCCGCGGGCGGTTCTCTACCCTGAGAAATTTCACCTTAGCCGCAGCATGAAGCGCTTCCATCAGCGCTCGCCCTATCGCGTGACGCTGAACCAAAGCTTCCAGGAAGTGATTGAAGGCTGCGCCAGCGATCGTGAAGAGGGAACCTGGATCACCAATGAAGTTAAGCGCGCCTGGCTGCAACTTTACGACGCCGGGCATGCCCAGTCGGTTGAGGTCTGGCTCGGCCAGACGCTGGTGGGGGGGATTTACGGGCTGGCGCTGGGTCAGATCTTCTGTGGGGAATCGATGTTCAGCCGCAGTGAAAATGCCTCCAAGACCGCTCTGCTGGTCTTCAGCCACTATTTTAAGCGACAGGGCGGCAAACTCATCGACTGCCAGGTACTGAATCCGCATACGGCCTCGCTGGGCGCGGAGGAGATCGCGAGGGCAGATTACCTGAATCAGCTAAATCTGCTCGCTTCCCAGGCGCTGCCCCCCCACTGCTGGCAACAACAAACCCTTTTTTAGCGCTATTTTTGATGTTTTCCACGCAAGAAAGCCTAAGAGTGATATAATATGCGCGTTTGGTAAGTCGTCCGCCCTTCGCCCTCTGTTACGGGCGAGCCGGGATTGGCCTGGCTGGGAATATTACGCACCTTGTTACCTGGTTTTGATCGCGCATGAGCGGATTGTAAACCCATTCTTAGCCCACAATCCCCCACGCGTTGACGTCGTTACACTACTCGTTTTAAACGTGAGTCCCTCTGCGCTGTATGCGTGACAGAGGGTCTGATGCTGGTGAAATCACCAACAATTCTTTACATAATACTTGAAATTCGGCATTATCTTGCCGGTTCAAAACTAAGGTTGTAACACCTAGAGGATTCGATGGCCAAAGAAGACAATATTGAAATGCAGGGTACCGTACTGGATACGTTGCCTAACACCATGTTCCGCGTTGAACTTGAAAACGGTCACGTGGTTACCGCTCACATCTCCGGTAAAATGCGCAAAAACTATATCCGCATCCTGACGGGCGACAAAGTCACTGTAGAGCTGACCCCGTACGACCTGAGCAAAGGCCGCATTGTCTTCCGTAGTCGCTAACAAGCATTCTGCCGTGCTGCCGCTGTTGCCGCAGCATCTGTAAAAAAGGCCGGAGAATATTCTCCGGCCTTTCGCATTTTACGACACCTGCCCTACTCTGCCCAGACGTTCAGCAGACTGAACGCCTGGGGTAGAGAGATCAATGCACCGTACCTTCCGTCTTACGCTTCGCCGCGCTGAGGAACTGATAGGTAAGCTGGTTATTTTCTTTGTCCAGCGCTACCGACACGGAACCGCCATCCACCAGTGAACCAAACAACAATTCGTTCGCCAGCGGTTTTTTCAGGCTTTCCTGCACGGTACGCGCCATCGGACGGGCGCCCATCGCTTTGTCATAGCCTTTCTCCGCCAGCCAGTCGCGCGCTTCGTCGCTGACTTCCAGCGAAACGCCCTTCGCATCCAGCTGCGCCTGAAGTTCGACAATAAACTTGTCCACTACCTGATGGATCACCTCAGTATCAAGGTGTTTGAACCAGATAATATTGTCGAGACGGTTACGGAACTCAGGAGTAAAGATCTTTTTGATCTCTTCCATCGCATCGGTGCTGTTATCCTGATGGATCAGGCCGATAGACTTGCGCTCGGTTTCCCTTACGCCCGCATTGGTGGTCATCACAACAACCACATTGCGGAAATCGGCTTTACGACCGTTGTTGTCGGTCAGCATGCCGTTATCCATCACCTGCAACAGAAGGTTAAACACATCCGGGTGCGCTTTTTCGATCTCATCCAGCAGGACGACGGCATGGGGATGTTTGATAACCGCATCCGTCAGCAACCCGCCCTGATCGAAGCCGACATAGCCCGGAGGCGCACCAATCAGGCGGCTGACGGTATGGCGTTCCATATACTCCGACATATCGAAACGCAGCAGCTCAATGCCAAGCGCTTTCGCCAGCTGAACCGTCACTTCCGTTTTACCTACGCCCGTAGGTCCGGCAAACAGGAATGAGCCAACAGGTTTACGATCCTGTCCCAGACCGGCACGGCTCATTTTGATCGCTTCCGTCAGCGCTTCAATCGCATTGTCCTGACCAAACACCAGCATTTTCAGGCGATCGCCCAGCGTTTTCAGCGTGTCACGATCGGTGGCTGAGACGCTCTGCTCCGGAATACGCGCAATACGCGCTACCACAGACTCGATATCCGCCACGTTGATGGTCTTTTTACGCTTGCTGACCGGCATCAGACGCGCCCGCGCCCCGGCCTCATCAATCACGTCAATGGCTTTATCCGGCAGATGGCGATCGTTAATGTATTTAACCGCCAGCTCGACCGCAGCGCGCACCGCTTTCGCGGTATAGCGCACGTCATGATGCGCCTCGTACTTCGGCTTCAGCCCGTTGAGGATCTGCACCGTTTCATCAACGGAAGGCTCAGTGATATCAATTTTCTGGAAACGACGCGCCAGGGCGCGATCCTTTTCAAAGATATTGCTGAACTCCTGATAGGTGGTGGAGCCCATCACGCGAATTTTGCCGCTGGAAAGCAGCGGTTTAATCAGGTTAGCCGCATCAACCTGACCGCCTGAGGCGGCGCCAGCGCCGATGATAGTGTGGATCTCATCAATAAACAGGATGCTGCTGTTATCCTGCTCCAGCTGCTTCAGCAGCGCCTTGAAGCGCTTCTCGAAGTCGCCACGGTATTTGGTGCCGGCAAGCAGCGAACCAATATCCAGTGAATAGATGGTGGCATCTTTCATCACTTCAGGGACGTCGCCCTGCACGATGCGCCAGGCAAGCCCTTCAGCGATGGCGGTTTTCCCCACGCCGGACTCGCCCACCAGCAGTGGGTTGTTTTTACGGCGACGGCAGAGCACCTGAACGGTGCGTTCCAGCTCTTTGTCGCGTCCAATCAGCGGATCGATTCCGCCGACGCGAGCAAGCTGGTTGAGATTGGTGGTGAAGTTTTCCATACGTTCCTCCCCGCCTGCTTGCTCTTCGTTAACCGGATTTTCCGATCCTGATGCGGGACCGGGTTCATCTTTGCGCGTGCCGTGGGAAATGAAATTAACCACGTCAAGGCGGCTGACCTCGTGCTTACGCAGCAGATAGGCGGCCTGGGATTCCTGCTCGCTGAAAATAGCGACCAGCACGTTTGCGCCCGCCACTTCACTGCGGCCCGATGACTGCACGTGGAATACGGCACGTTGCAGAACGCGTTGGAAACTGAGCGTAGGTTGCGTATCACGCTCTTCTTCGCTGACCGGCAAGACCGGGGTGGTTTGTTCGATGAAGGCTTCGAGCTCCTGCCGGAGAGCCACGATATCTACCGTACAGGCTTCCAGTGCCTCTCTGGCCGACGGGTTACTGAGCAGCGCCAGTAACAGATGCTCGACGGTCATAAACTCATGACGGTGCTCGCGCGCTCTGGCGAAAGCCATGTTTAAACTGAGTTCCAGTTCCTGATTGAGCATTGGCACCTCCCCAAATAGATCGCCTTATTCAGACTTTTTCCAGCGTACACAGCAACGGATGCGCATTCTCCCTGGCGTACTTGTTTACATGAGCGACCTTGGTTTCTGCCACTTCGGCAGTAAACACTCCGCAGATCGCCTTTCCCTGGTAATGAACAGTAAGCATCAGTTGCGTTGCACGTTCAACATCATAAGAAAAGAACTTTTGCAGTACGTCAATAACAAATTCCATAGGTGTATAATCGTCATTATTTAAAATAACTTTATACATTGAAGGCGGCTTGAGTCCTTCACGCAATTTGTCATCTGCAAGCTGTTCAAAGTTAAGCCAGTCGTTAGTGTTTCCCATACGTACCCAGTTTGAAAACGTTACCGTACTGCGTCAGCCTGACCTCTTTAAGCGTATGTTTAATACGGCCAGAATGCGGACTCACGCCGATGAAATTTTGCTGCAAACTGTTGCTACGCGACCTCCATCACAAAATTTGCAATAGCGTTAACTGCCTCAAATTTTGATGATTTTCTCGCCACACGACGCCCCCAATTGCTTGACGCTTCATGCCATTTCTTTACAGTACGTGCATAAGCTGATGGCGTTTTAACCAGCTTAGAGGCTGTACGCCTCGCCACCTCACTCAATTTGAATGTCTTGCGAGGGATGTAGAAGCATGGAGACGGGTACTGTTAAATGGTTCAATAATGCCAAGGGCTTCGGCTTTATCTGTCCTGTTGATGGCGGTGAAGATATCTTCGCCCACTACTCAACGATTCAGATGGATGGCTACAGAACGCTGAAAGCCGGGCAGCAAGTCCAGTTTGATGTGCATCAGGGACCGAAAGGCAATCATGCCAGTCTTATCGTTCCTGTGGAAATGGCAATGGCAGTCAGTGCCTGACCTTTCCTTCACTCATTCTGACCAACCCTACTGCAAAATGCCAGCCACGCAAGCTGGCATTTTTATGGTTTTCCGTGGCGATACCAGTAAGATTGGGCTGCGCGCCCGATTTTCAAGCGGCTGAATCAGATTTACGCCCCGCTTCGCCGGGCGAGTCCCTGCAGGCGATGAAACATTTCTCTCAGCAACGGCGGTACGGATGCCACGGCCAGCTCCGGTTTCGATGAATGCTGGAGCGCTTTGGCGATAACGCGCCGTATATTCATTGGCACCTTCAACGGCAAACGGGCAGTACGATGATAAACCTCTGCGAATCCCTGCTTGTACAGAAAATGCTCCATATCCAGTGCGGGTAACTGCGTCAGGCGTTCGCGCTCATCTGGCAACCCCGCGTGAAGCTGGCTTTTCGCCGTTGTGGCATATTTGTTTCCCGCCTCGTCGCCATCGGTCAGCACGTGCCACTCAATCCCCATCCTTTGCGCAAATTTCAGCAACGGCTTCAGTCGCCATACGTCCACGCAACTTTCCTGCCTGATCGGCCGGGCAAACATCGCCCACCGGCACCTGTGAAAGAAGGTCGCCCGGATTGGTTGTAGTGATTTTTTGCAGCGGCAGCAGAGTGAGGAGGCCCCAGGCCACCGACAGCATTATAGGATGTACCGGGTTTCCGGGTTCTCATTCAGCAGCAGGGGGCGGGCATCCAGAAGCGTCGATTTCCCCCAGGTATTTTCGCCAAGCAGCACGTTGCCCTGCTCCACCGGCAGAGAAAGCTGACTGATGCCGCGAAACCCGCTAATGGCTATATGCTGCAGTATCATCAGGATTTCCTGTGGTTTTTATTGAGAATGGCCCCCATACCCGCGACGGTCAAGCGCAGGACGGGAAGAGCGCTTTACTCAGGTTAAAAATTTCGCTAGCTTGTCGCCTCAACTTTTGCGCATGGACGACCCGCCACATGTATTCAGGACTGTTGATCATTCTCCTACCGCTGATTGCGGGTTATCTTTTGCCCGTCAAAGCCCCCTCGCTGCAAAGAGTGGTTAACAAACTGCTGAGCTGGATGGTCTACGTCATCCTCTTTTTTATGGGTATCAGCCTGGCGTTTCTGGACGATCTGGGACGCAATCTTCTCTCTATAGTGAACTACAGCCTGATCAGCGCAGCCTGCATCCTTATCGGTAATTTGCTGGCGCTGCGCCTGCTGGAACATCTTCGTCCCTGGGCGCATAACCACCGTCAGCAGAAGCTGCCCTCACGATTACATATGGCGCTGGAGTCGCTGAAGCTTTGCGGCGTGGTTATTGCCGGCTTCCTGCTCGGCCTCAGCCACTGGACGCCGCTGAAGTTTGCCAGTGAAGCGGGTGAGTATGCGCTGCTGTTTCTGCTGTTCCTCGTCGGTCTCCAGCTGCGCGGCAGCGGCATGACGCTGCGTCAGATCCTGATTAACCGCCGCGGCATGATGGTGGCCTTTGTGGTATTTATCAGCGCGCTGGCTGGTGGCGCTATCGCCGCCCTGATACTGGGACTGCCGTTAAAAACCGGTCTGGCAATGGCTTCCGGTTTCGGCTGGTATTCCCTTTCCGGCATCCTGATGACGGAATCTTTTGGTCCGGTGATAGGCAGTGCAGCCTTCTTTAACGATCTGCTACGTGAGCTGCTGGCCATTATGCTTATCCCGGCGCTGATAGCCCGCCACCGCTCAACGGCGCTCGGGCTGTGCGGCGCTACCTCAATGGATTTCACCCTGCCCGTCCTTCAGCGCAGCGGCGGCACGGAAATTGTCCCCGCCGCTATCGTCCACGGTTTTATGTTGAGCCTGCTCGCCCCCATTCTGATCGCTTTTTTCGCTGCCTGAGGGCGGCCTGTTTGCGTCAGATCAATGAACCTTGCGTTTTAAAGCACAACGTCTTTGAAAGTGCCGCCTTTGCTCTTAGCATAAAGATGTATTTTAAATGCAACTTTAAAAAGGCCGCGCTATGTTCTGTATTCAATGTGAGCAAACTCTCCACACGCCAGCCGCCAACGGCTGTGCCTATGCCCAGGGTATGTGTGGTAAAACCGCCGAAACCTCCGATCTTCAGGATTTGCTGATTGCTGCCCTTCAGGGGCTCTCTGCCTGGGCCGTGGAAGCGCGCAGGCACAATATCATCGAGCACGAAATTGACAGCTTCGCCCCGCTTGCGTTCTTTTCAACGCTGACCAACGTTAACTTCGACTCGGGACGCATCGTTGACTATGCCCGTACTGCTATTGCATATCGTGACCAGCTGAAGGCGCGCTGCCTTCAGGCGCAGAGTCCGCTTTCTCTCGCTCATCCGCTGGCCGATCTGACGCTGGCGAGTGACGATATCGCTACGCTTCAGGCGCAGGCCGCTGACTTCGCGCTGAACCGGGGCGATGATAATGAAGATATTCTTGGCGTCCGTCTGCTATGCCTCTATGGCCTGAAAGGCGCAGCGGCCTATATGGAGCACGCACATGTTCATGGCCGCTTCGATAACGGCGTGTATCAGCAGTATCATGAGATTATGGCGTGGCTGGGAACGCAGCCAAACGAGATGAACGATCTGCTGGAGAAAGCCATGCAGATCGGCAAAATGAACTTCACTATTATGGCGATGCTGGACGAAGCGCAGACTACTACCTACGGTAATCCGCAGCCGGTTGCCGTTAATGTCCGTCCCGTCGCCGGTAAAGCGATTCTGATCTCAGGACACGACCTGAAAGATCTGCAAATGCTGCTTGAACAGACCGTCGGCATGGATATTCATATTTATACCCATGGCGAAATGCTGCCGGCTCACGGCTATCCCCTGCTGAAACAGTACCCGCATCTGATCGGTAACTACGGCAGCGGCTGGCAGAACCAGCAGGAAGAGTTTGCCCGCTTCCCCGGGCCAGTAGTGATGACATCCAACTGCATCATTGACCCTTTCGTCGGCAATTATCAGGATCGCATCTGGACACGCAGTATCGTCGGCTGGCCCGGCGTGAACCATCTGGAAAACGATGACTTTTCGCCCGTTATTGCTCAGGCACAGGCGCTGCCCGGCTTCCCCTGGACTGAGATCCCGCATGAGATCACCGTCGGCTTTGGTCGTCAGGTGTTACAGGATGCCAGCGATACCATCATCGACCTGGTGGCGGCGAAAAAACTGCGCCACCTTTTCCTGATCGGTGGCTGCGACGGCAGCCGTGAAAAGCGCAGTTACTTTACCGACCTGGCAACCTCAGTGCCGGAAGATTGCATGATTCTGACGCTCGCCTGCGGCAAATATCGTTTCAATAAACTCGATTTTGGCACGCTGGAAGGGCTGCCGCGATTGCTGGATGCGGGACAGTGTAACGACAGCTACTCCGCCATTATGCTGGCCGTAAAGCTGGCGGAAAAACTGGAGTGCGGCGTGAACGATCTGCCGCTGTCGCTGGTGCTTTCCTGGTTTGAGCAGAAGGCCATCGTCGTACTGCTGACGCTGCTGGCGCTCGGCGTAAAAAATATCCGCACCGGCCCGACGCCGCCGGCATTCCTGAGCGAAAACGTGCTGGCGCTGCTGCAAAGCGAATTTGGCCTGCAGCCTGTCACTACTGTCGAAAACGATCTCGACGCTATGCTGAGCGCCTGAGGAGATGACCATGCAGACAAATCCATTATGTTCCTGGCGGATGCAGGTTCACCACGTCACGCAGGAGACGCCCGACGTCTGGACTATCGCGTTAATTAATCATGATTTCTACCGCTGGCAGGCGGGCCAGTTTGCGCTGGTGCAGATTGCAAAATCGGCGCAGCTGCGCGCCTACACGCTCTCTTCAACGCCTGGCCAGAGCGAATTTATTACGCTGACCGTGCGTTATATCGACGGGGGGCAGGGCTCAGGCTGGCTGACCCGGCAGGTGAAACCGGGCGACTATGTCTGGCTTTCCGATCCGCAGGGTGAATTCAGCTGCGAACAGCATCCCGCAGAGCGTTATCTGATGATGGCGGCTGGCTGTGGTATTACGCCCATTATTTCTATGTGTCGCTGGCTGGCGGCTCATCGCCCGGAATGCAGCGTAACGCTCTGTTACAGCGTACGATCTCAGCAGGAGGTGATTTTTGCCGCAGAGCTGGCCGCGCTACAGCCCTGGCTGAATTTGGTTATCGTGGCCGAAGACAACCCCACAGCGGAAATGCCAGACGGGCGGCTAACCCTTGAAAGACTCAGCGCCCTGGTGCCCGATATGGCCAGCCGTACCGTCATGATTTGCGGGCCTGAAGGCTATATGCAGCAGGTTGAAGGATTCGCCAGAGCGCTGGGGGCGGTGGATCTGTGGAAAGAGCAGTTCACGCCCATGCAGGCTACGGACGCTTCGGACCAGGGTCAGCCGCTGGCCCTGCGCGTCAGCGGCGCGGAGAAGGCAGGCACTTTCACATCCGGCGCGACGCTGCTGGAGGCGATGGAGAAAAATGCGGTTGATATCGTCGCCGCCTGTCGTTCCGGCGTATGCGGCTGCTGTAAAACCCAGATAGTAAGCGGTAAATTCACTACCAGCAGTCTTCAGACGCTGAGCAAGGAAGAGATTGCCGCTGGCTACGTGCTGGCATGCAGCTGCAAACCCGTCAGCGATATTGTCCTCGCCTGATCCTTCGTCCGTGCGGTAGGCCCGATCCCTGCCGCACGTTTTTCCTGAAACCTCCTCCAGCCCGCATTATCCTTTCCCCTCCAGCTGTAATGTGCGATTAACGCAGATATATCCGCCATCATCAGAGCGTATAACGATCGTCTCCTGCGCTGGTAAAACCGCATAGGCTGCGGTAAAACATTTCAAAGACATTGACGACGCTGGGGCGTTTTCAGAGAAAAGGAGCGCAAGTGTGATTGATTTACGCAGTGATACTGTAACCCGGCCAGGTGCCGCCATGCTCACAGCCATGATGTCAGCCGAAACCGGCGATGATGTCTATGGCGATGACCCGACGGTCAATGCGCTGGAAGCCGAAGCCGCCCGCCTCAGTGGCAAGGAGGCTGCCCTCTTTCTGCCCACCGGCACCCAGGCCAATCTGGTCGCGCTGCTTTGCCACTGTCAGCGCGGGGAGGAGTACATTGTTGGGCAGCAGGCGCATAACTACAAGTATGAAGCTGGCGGCGCGGCGGTGCTGGGTAGCATTCAGCCTCAGCCTATTCCGGCGGCGGCTGACGGCACGCTGCCGCTCGACCTGGTCGCTCAGTTTATCAAGCCTGACGATTTTCATTTCGCGATCACGCGCCTGCTCAGCCTGGAAAATACCCATAATGGCAAAGTATTGCCGTTAAGCTATCTGGCGGAAGCTTGGGATTTCACGCGGGAGCGTGGCCTGGCGCTGCATATCGATGGCGCCCGCATTTTCAACGCCGCCGTGGCGCTTAACGTTGAGCTGGAGGCGATTGCCCGCTACTGCGACACGCTGACGATTTGCCTCTCTAAAGGGCTGGGCGCGCCGGTTGGCTCGCTGCTTTGCGGCAGCGCGGAGTATATTCAGCGCGCCCGCCGCTGGCGTAAAATGACCGGTGGCGCGATGCGCCAGGCGGGCATTCTGGCGGCGGCAGGACAATATGCGCTGCAACATAACGTGGCGCGCCTGCAGGAGGATCATGATAACGCCGCCTGGCTGGCTGGCCAGCTGCGGCAGATTGATGTGGACGTCACAAGGCAGGATACCAATATGGTCTTCGTCCGCCTGCCGGAAGCGGAGATCGGACCGCTGAAAGCCTGGATGCATGAGCGCGGCATTTTACTGAGCACCGGTCCGGTGACGCGATTAGTCACGCACCTGGACGCTGACCGTCACGCGCTGGAAACGCTGGTAGCGCACTGGAAAGATTTTTTGCGCGCCCGGCGTTAACCTCGTTTCCCGCCTTACTGAGACCGCTTCAGTAAGGCGATCATCCTGCATCCTGGCGGGAGCCATATTTCTCAAGCAGCGCCTGTGCAACGGCTTCGCTGCCGGCATCCGCGAAGCCCCGGTAGTCCGCCGGCCGGAAATGCATCTGAAAAGCAGCAATGACCCTTTGCTGCTGCTCACTGCTCATTCCGGGCGACACCTCATAACCATAGCGCGACAGCAAGCCCAGCAGTTTCTCGTTCTCCACCGCGAGCTCCGGTGGCCTGCCCGCCAGATAGAAAGCGACGCGCGCCTCGTCGGGCCAGGCCCCTATGCCCTGCTCTGCCAGCCAGCGCCAGGGGAAGAGCGGGCCGGGATCCTGTTTACGCTGAGGGGCAATATCGCTGTGACCAACCACGTTCTGGGCAGGGATCGCGTAACGCTGGACGATATCACGGGCCAGCGGCCTGAGCGCGGCCATCTGTTGAGCGGTGAAGGGATACCATTTCCGTCCTTCCGCCGTCCGCGTGTATCCCGGATTCTCAAGCTCAATGCCGACGGAGGTGTCATTCAGCCGGGTGGCGCCGCGCCAGAAGCTGGGGCCGGCGTGCCAGGCCAGTTGAGACTCCGGCACCAGCCTGACCAGAGTGGGACGCCCGCTTTTCTCAAGCGGCACGGCGGGAATAAGATAGTGGGCGCTAACCTCGCGCGCAGTCAGCGTCGCGAGCGCCTCAGGAAACTCCTCTGCCGTATAGTGGATCACAAGCACCTTAACGCGCGGTCTCGCCCCCCAGGCAGCATGCTGCGTATCCACCACATACCCCTCGTGCTGTTCAAAGCCGGACGACGTACAGGCGCTGAGCAGCAGCGCGGCGGCGGCAACTCCCAGCTTACGCATCAGCCGCGAATTTTCACGGCGGTGCCGGTAACGCTGACCATCAACATGCTGGCGTCTTTACCGACGGTCTCATAATCAATATCAATGCCCACCACGGCATTTGCGCCCAGCGCCTTCGCCTGCTCTTCCAGTTCTTTAAAGGCGATCTGCCGCGCTTTACGCAGCTCCTTCTCATAGGCTCCCGAGCGGCCACCGACGATATCGCGGATGCCCGCGAAGAAATCACGGAAAATATTGGCGCCAAGAATGGCTTCGCCCGTTACCACACCGCAATAGTCGGTGATAACCTGTCCTTCAAGCGTTGGGGTCGTTGAAAATTTCATTCGGTTCTCCTTCGCTGCCCTTTGCGAATGCCGCTTTAGCAGCTAACGTGATTGGTAGGGGTTTATGCTAAAATAGATCATCCAGAAACAATAAGGAAATCAAGATGAAATACCAAGCGATTGCTGCACTGGCTCCACTGGCACTGCTGTTAAGCGCCTGTACCACGGTAGAACCCGCCTATAAGGATATCGGTACGCGTATCGGCCCCTGCGTTGAAGGCGGTCCGGACTCTGTTGCGCAGCAATTTTACGACCTTCATATTGAACAGCCTTCCAGTGGCCTGCCTGACGCCGCTTTGCTGGCCAAATATCGTCCCTACCTCAGCGAGAAACTTTACCAGACGCTGCTGAAGGCAAACGCCGGTACGGATAAAGAGCCTGCGCTCCGCCAGGGCGATATTTTCTCCAGCCTGGCTGCCGGTCCAACTTCCGCCAGCGTGGCAGATTCCTCCAGGATCCCAAATACGGATGCCCGTAATATTCCACTGCGCGTGGCGTTAACCCGCGAGGGCGACAAAACAACGGAATGGCAGGATGAGATATTAATGGTACGCGAAGGCACCTGCTGGACCGTTGATGATGTCCGCTACCTGAGTCAGACTCCGCATTTGAACGGCGGCTCCCTGATCCAGCTGCTGCTTCGCTAGCCTTTTCGTGCCGCCAGCGTGCGGCACGCTTTATCTCAACGGCGACCTTAACCCAAATTACCGGTAAAGCCGCGATATGTTGTGCCGCCATTTCACTAATATGCCGCATCTGGACTCATTTTCACGCACGATGATTGCATAACTATGCCGTCAACGTTAAGATTTGCGGCATCAATTGCTATTCACTTTTTGCGCATGAGTATTCAACTTAACGCTATTAACTGCTTTTACGGCGCCCATCAGGCGCTGTTCGATATCCAACTGGCGTGCCCCGAGGGCGAGACGCTGGTTCTGCTGGGGCCAAGCGGCGCCGGTAAGAGCTCGCTGCTGCGCGTGCTCAACCTGCTGGAGATGCCGCGTTCCGGCACGCTGAGCATCGCGGGCAAGCAGTTCGACTTCAGTAAGACGCCATCAGACGCGGCCATCCGCGAGCTGCGCCAGAACGTAGGTATGGTCTTTCAGCAGTATAACCTCTGGCCGCACCTTACCGTCAGGCAGAATCTGATTGAAGCGCCCTGCCGTGTTCTCGGCCTCGGTAAAGATCAAGCGCACGCCAGGGCGGACAAGCTGCTGGAGCGCCTGCGCTTGACCGCCTTTGGTGACCGCTTTCCGCTGCACCTTTCCGGCGGGCAGCAGCAGCGCGTCGCCATCGCCAGGGCGCTGATGATGGAGCCGGCCGTCCTGCTGTTTGATGAACCCACTGCCGCGCTCGATCCGGAAATCACCGCCCAGATCGTGGCGATCATTCGTGAACTGGCGCAGACGAATATCACTCAGGTTATCGTCACCCATGAAGTGGAAGTGGCGCGGAAAACCGCAAGCCGCGTGGTTTATATGGAAAACGGATACATCGTCGAACAGGGTGACGCCAGCCGCTTTACACAGCCGCAAACCGACGCGTTTGCCAACTATCTCTCGCACTAACGCAGGATATCCTCATGAAAAAAGTCGTACTTGCCGCACTGCTGGCCAGCCTTAGCCTGAGTGCAACCGCCGCGCAAACTATCCGCTTTGCTACGGAAGCGTCCTATCCGCCGTTCGAGTTTGTCGATTCGGATAATAAGATCCAGGGTTTTGATGTCGACCTGGCGAATGCGCTGTGCCGCGAAATGAATGCGACCTGTACCTTTACCAACCAGGCCTTCGACAGCCTGATCCCGAGCCTGAAATTCCGCCGCTTCGATGCGGTAATGGCCGGTATGGATATCACGCCCGAGCGTGAAAAGCAGGTACTGTTTTCCAAAGCCTACTATGACAATTCCGCTCTTTTTATCGCCCAGAAAGACAAAATAAGCTCGGTTGCGGCGCTGAAAGGAAAGCGCGTTGGCGTCCAGAACGGCACCACGCATCAGAAATATCTGTCTGAGAAAATGAACGACGTAACCACCGTGCCTTACGACAGCTATCAGAACGCCATCCTCGATCTGAAAAATGGCCGTATCGATGCCGTTTTTGGTGACACTGCCGTGGTCAACGAGTGGCTGAAGCAGAACGCCAATCTTGCCCCGCTCGGTGAGAAAGTGACCGATAAAGCCTACTTCGGCACCGGTCTCGGCATTGCTGTACGTAAAGGCAATACCGAGCTGCAGAGCCAGTTCAACGCCGCGCTGGATAAAGTGAAAGCGGATGGCACCCTGGAAAAAATTTACGGCAAATGGTTTCAGCAGTAATTAACCAATGAGCGAACTTTACCCTCTTGCAAGCGCCGCCGGGATGACCGTCGGCCTTGCCCTTTGTGCGCTGGTGGCGGGGCTGATTCTGGCCATGATTTTTGCTGGCTGGGAGTCGGCGCGCTGGCGGCCGCTGGCCTGGGTCGCTACCGGCCTGGTGACCCTGTTCCGCGGCCTGCCGGAGATTCTGGTGGTGCTGTTCGTTTATTTTGGCGCCTCGCAGCTGCTGCTGACCCTTTCCGACGGCTTCACCCTCAATGTCGGCCTGTTTGCCATTCCGGTGCAGGTCGACATTGAAAATTTTGACGTCAGCCCGTTTCTTTGCGGGGTGATTGCGCTTTCGGTGCTTTACGCTTCCTACGCTTCGCAGACGCTACGCGGCGCGCTACAGGCGGTTCCCGTGGGGCAGTGGGAATCTGGCCAGGCGCTGGGCATGAAAAAAACGGCGATTTTTTTCCGGCTGATTATGCCGCAGATGTGGCGTCATGCGCTGCCGGGCCTGGGCAATCAGTGGCTGGTACTGCTGAAAGATACCGCCCTGGTCTCGCTGATTAGCGTAAATGATATTATGTTGCAGACCAAAAGTATTGCCGCGCGGACTCAGGAGCCTTTCACCTGGTACATGATCGCGGCGGCTATCTATCTGGTTATCACCCTGCTGAGCCAGCAGGTACTGAAGCACATTGAGACCCGCACGACCCGCTTTGAGCAGGGGAATCACTGATGCTGAGCTATCTACCCGAACTTTTAAAAGGGCTGCATACCAGCCTGACGCTGACGCTGGCTTCGCTGCTGCTGGCGCTGGTTCTTTCGCTGCTGTTTACCGTGATTTTGTCGCTGAAAGTGGCGGTGCTCAGCCAGCTCGTTCGCGTCTACATCACACTTTTTACCGGCACGCCGCTGCTGGTACAGATTTTTTTGATCTACTACGGGCCGGGGCAGTTTCCGGCCATTCAGGCGGTTCCGTGGCTGTGGCATCTGCTTTCTCAGCCCTGGCTCTGCGCGCTGCTGGCCCTGTCGCTGAACAGCGCCGCTTACACCACCCTGCTTTTTCACGGTGCCGTGCGGGCCATTCCTGCCGGACAGTGGCAATCCTGCTCGGCGCTGGGGATGGATCGCAAAAGCACGCTGCGTATTCTGCTGCCCTACGCATTCAAGCGCGCCCTCTCCTCTTACTCCAATGAAGTGGTGCTGGTTTTCAAAAGCACCTCGCTGGCCTATACCATTACGCTGATGGAGGTGATGGGACACGGGCAGCTGCTTTATGGTCAGACCTATGATGCTGCCGTTTTTGCTGCGGCTGGCCTGATCTATCTCTGCGTAAATGGTCTGCTAACGGTGATGATGCGTCTGGTCGAGCGGCGGGCGCTGGCTTTTGAAAGACGTAGCTGACTGGCTGGCGGAGGCTCGCTCCGCCGGGATCCCGAAGAGAGAGCCCTTGTTTTGCGGCTAATCTGCGGATAGACCTGCGTCACGTCATCGGATAATAGGCCGGTTATCTGACGCAAGGATTGTCTGTCATGCTCATGCCCCTGTTTTTTCTTTTGCTCTCCAGCCTCAGCCTCAATGCTCTGGCGGCTGAGCCGCTTCGCTTTGCGACCACGGCCAATAATCCCCCCTTTGAGTTTTATAATGCCCGTGACGAAATGGTCGGTTTTGATATTGACCTGGCGAAAACGCTCTGCATAAGACTGCAAAGAGAGTGTGTCATCACCAATAACAGCTTTGAAATGCTGCTGCCTTCGCTGAAGTTTCTTCGCTACGATGCGGTTATTTCCAGCCTGAATATTACGGCTGAACGCAAAAAGCTGGTTGATTTCACCGACCCTTATCAGAACAGTTCCAGCCTGATGGTGGTGGCAAAAGGCCGCTACGATGAGATTGAGCAGCTGAAAGGTAAGCGCGTGGGCGTAGGCACTGCAACGACCCAGCAGGCCTGGTTGAACGCGGTCTGGCCCGGGATTGTCGCCGTAACTTATGACAACTATCAGAATGCGTTGCTGGATATGCGAAGCAGCCGCTTAGACGGCATTTTTGGCGATACGCTCGCCGTGCAGGCGCTGCTCCAGTCCCATCCCCAGCTGGAAAGGATTGGCAGCCCGGTAAAAGACAGCCGCTATTTTGGCAGCGGGCTGGCTATTGCGGTGCGTAAAGGCAACAGCGAGCTGAAGGCGCAGTTGAATGAGGCGCTGAAGGCTATGCAGGCTGACGGTACGCTGGAGACGCTTAAGGCGCGCTGGTTCGGCCCTGACGATAGCTGAACGGTACCTTCCTGGCAGGCGCTTAGCCTGCATCTTGCCAGCCTCTGCGCCCCAAAATATTACGCCATTATCAACCAGGATGATAAAAGCGGCGGCTGCTGGCGGGCATAAACAGCAGCAACACTATTATCAGCTCAGGCAGTTTTTGCACCATCAGCTGGTGGAGAATATGCATATTGTTAACGCCGCTGACGCTGAATATTTCCGGATAAATCCAGCCCATAGAGGCGATACTCATATAAATCAGCACCACCAACTGCGACAGTACGTATCCCACCCGGCCCCAGTTTTTACCGCGCATCAGCGCAATAGCGCAGCGTAACTCAATAAAAAACAGCAGCTGGCTGGCAATGAATATGAGCGTGGAGTCCCAGGCTTGCGCGCTGCGGTGAAGGAAATTCCTCAACTCTTCAAAGCCCAGCTCATGGATTTGCAAAGCAACACTCAGGCAGCGGATGGCAATAATAGCGATACCCGCCACGAGAACCGGAACGGGGATCGCTGACGGCGATTGCAGGACAGCCCGTCCTTCTCTGAGCACTTCTGACATGGCCCTTACCCTCCCTGATGCATTTCCGCTTCATTATAGTGCAGCCGCGCCAGTCTGGGGTACCAGCATAAACCGCCCTCAAACACACCGGCTAATTAATAAACACTATTGCGTTGGTGAACGGTAAATCCGCACGCTAAAGCCGCGCCAGTTCTTGATTCAGGCTGAATAACAGCGTTCCCGGTCAGTGCTTAAGCCTGGCACGATCCCTGCAAATACTACAACGAGCCATGTGCTTTCTGTTGAGGCCTGTCAGGGGAACTCGTTACCCCGATACGCTTATTGCATCGTTTTTAATTATGGGGAGACTATTTTGATTCATGAAAGCGAAACCAGTTTAGAAAGAAAGTGGTCGCCAGGTTTGGGGGCTTATCTGGCGCTGATTGTGGCCATCCTCTTTTTTTCCGGTTTATTCTTTAAACGAGAAGGCATGGCCTGGCTCGGCGCATTCGACTTCACCACGCTCGGTGGTCAGTTCGGGAGCATTACCGACGCGGCAAACAGCACCTTTGTCGGCAAAGGCGGCCTTGGCGCGAAGGCGGGTTTCCTGTTTGCCCTGTCGCTGGTTCCCACGGTTATGCTGGCGCTTGGGCTGCTGGAGATCTTTACCCACTACGGCGCTATACGTGCCGCGCACCGGCTACTGACGCCGCTACTCCGGCCCATTTTAGGCATTCCGGGCCGTACCGGTCTGGCGCTGATAACGGATCTGCAAAGTACCGACGCCGGCGCAGCCCTGACGAAAGAGCTGTATGACGATAAGCAAATAACCAAAAAGGAAGTGGTGATTATGGCCGCCTGGCAATACTCCGGTGCCGGCCTGATCAATAACTATTTCGCCATTGGTTCCGCCCTCTTTATTTCTCTTTCCCTGCCGGTGCTAGTACCGCTGCTGGTGATGTTTGTGCTCAAATTTGTTGGCGCCGCCTTTGTTCGTCTGGTGCTGAATACCCTTTATCAGCGAGATTTCCCCCATGCAAAATAAGCCTGAAACCCTCATTTCGCACAATCCTTTTGATATCTTTGTCATTGGCGCCCGTAAGGGATTCCATATCGCTATTCATAATCTGATGCCTAATGTGGTAATGGCTTATGTGATTGCTGAAATACTGAATCTGCTGGGCGTCATGGGTTTTATCGGTCAGCTGTTCGCGCCGCTGATGGGATTATTCGGTCTGCCGGGCGAGGCGATTACCGTGCTGCTGACGGCATGGCTCTCCTCCTCTGCCGGCACCGGCGTGGCGGTCAGTCTGCTTGCCAAAGGCGTACTGACCGGCGGGGAGATCACTATTTTAGCCCCGGCCATTTTTTTGATGGGCTCGCAGTTACAGTATATGGGGCGTTTGTTGGGCGTCGCCGACGTGCCGAAAAAGTACTGGCCGCTGCTGATGCTGACCAGCATTCTTAACGCGACTGTCGCCATGTTAATTATGCGCTTCGTTGCCTGATTTTTTGTCAGAGGGAGAAATTGACGTGCTAAACGTTTTTGAGCATTACGCCAGCCTGCATGAAATTCCCGAACTGGGTTTTCAGGAATTTAAAACTTCAGCCTATATCAGCCGCCATCTTAAAGCCGCTGGCTTCAGCGTCGAGGATAATTTCAATGCCACAACGGGCATCGTCGCCCTACTGGAGAGCGGCCAGCCCGGTCCGACGCTGGCCCTGCGTGCGGACATGGATGCGCTGGGCCACATTATTAACGGCGAGCCCTGCGCGCGACATACCTGTGGACACGATGCGCACTCTTCCGTGGTGCTGAGTGCCGCACAGGAGCTGATCGCTGAAGGCGCGGTAAAACGGGGACGTCTGAAGCTAATCTTCCAGCCCGCTGAGGAGCTGGGCACTGGTGCCCTGGCGATGATCGCGGGCGGCGCAATTGATGATGTGGATATGATCCTCGGCTTCCACCTGCGTCCGGCAGAAGAGTGCGCCGTGGGGACAGCAATCCCGGCCGTGCGTTATTCAGCTTGCGTAACGCTGGAAGCGACGATCCGTGGGCTGACCGCGCACGCGGCGCGCCCCCATCTCGGCATCAATGCGCTGGATGCCGCAGTCAGTGCGGTGCAGGCGGTAAATGCGGTTCACCTGGCACCAGGTAAAAGCTGGAGCGCCAAGGCGACCCGCTTCCTCTGTGATGCTGGCGTAACCAACTCTATACCTGATGAAGCGCGTGTGGTCTTCGATCTGCGGGCGGGTGAAAATGAGGAGATGACGCAGCTTCAGGAACGCGTGGAACGGGCCATTAAAATGAGCGTGGCGGCCAGTGGCGCAACGGCAGAAGTGATGCTTCTCAAGGCGATGCCCGCCGCTGAAATTAATGAGGAGATGACCGCCCTGATTGCCGAATCGATCGGCGAGGTGCTGGGTGAGGCGGCGCTGATGCCCGCTCGGGCAACGCCCGGCAGCGAAGACTTTTTCCATTATGCCGTGCAACGTCCGGCGGTAAAATCGGGTTTCTGGGGGCTGGGAACCGGGCTGACGCCTGGCCTGCACCATCCGGAGATGCGCTTCGATCTCAACTCGCTGCCGATCGGCGTGAAAATTTTTAAAACCTGCGTAGTGAAAGTGCTGGGCTGAAGAGAGGTAAGCTGAGCCGGTACGCGTTGTTGAAGAAAGCCTGTTCCCTGCGGACAGGCTTTCTTTTTGTACGGATTTCTCAGTGGCCCCCGCGCCGCGCCTTCTGAATATCTTTCAGCCGCTGCTTCTCTTCGTGGGCCATAAAGCGCCAGGCGATAAACCCTACGATGCCCACCACAAAAAGAATGAGCGATGCCAGCGCGTTAATTTCCGGATTCACGCCGCGGCGCACCGTCGCGAAGATCTGCATCGGCAGCGTGGTGGCGCCCGGCCCGGTGACAAAGCTGGCGATCACCAGATCGTCCAGCGAAAGCGTAAACGCCAGCAGCCAGCCGGTCACAATAGCCGGGGCGATCATCGGCACGGTAATGACAAAGAACACCTTCAGCGGCGTGGCGCCGAGATCCATCGCGGCTTCCTCAATGGAGCGATCGAGCTCGCGCAGGCGTGAATTGATCACCACCGCCACATAGGCAGTGCAGAACGTCACATGCGCCAGCCAGATGGTCAGCATGCCACGTTCGGCAGGCCAGCCAAAGGCGTTCCCCATCGCCACAAACAGCAGCAGCAGGGAGAGGCCGGTGATCACATCAGGCATTACCAGCGGCGCCGTCAGCATAAACGCAAAACCGGTGGAGCCTTTAAAGCGCCCAAAGCGCACGATGATCACCGCCGCAATGGTGCCCAGCACGCAGGCTGCCGTCGCCGCCAGCGCGGCGATAGTCAGACTCAGCGTGACGGCACCGATCATCGCTTCATCCTGGAACAGCACTTTATACCAGTGCAGCGAGAAGCTTTCCCAGGCGGCCAGCTGTGACGAGTTAAATGAATAGACGACCAGCAGCAGCATCGGGGCATAAAGGAAGAAAAAGCACACCGCAAGAATGACGATGCGCCACGGCGAACGGACTGTCGGTAATGTGCTCATCCCTTCTCTCCTGTTTCCCGGTTCTGATGCTTATGAAACCAGATGATGGGCAAAATAAGGATCAGCAGAATAATCACCGCCAGCGCGGATGCCACCGGCCAGTCACGGTTATTAAAGAACTCCTGCCAGAGCACGCGGCCAATCATAATGCTGTCCGGTCCGCCAAGCAGCTCAGGGATAACGTATTCGCCGACTGCCGGAATGAAAACCAGCATGGAACCGGCAATAATACCGCCCTTCGTCAAGGGCACAATCACGCTGAAAAAGGTCTTCAGCGGACGCGCGCCCAGATCCAGCGATGCTTCCACCAGCGAATAATCGATACGGGTCAGCGCGGTATAAATCGGCAGCACCATAAACGGCAGATAGCAGTAAACGATACCGATATAGACCGCCAGATTGGTATAAAGGATCGCCACAGGCTGATCGATCAAGCCGGTCCACATCAGGAAACGATTCAGAATGCCGTTATTGTTGAGGATGCCCATCCAGGCATACACGCGCACCAGAAAGGAGGTCCACGATGGCAGGATCACCAGCAGCAGCAGAATATTGCGGGTCGAGGGCGCACTGTGCGCAATGGCCCAGGCCAGCGGATAGCCAATCAGCAGGCAGACCAGGGTCGAAATCGCCGCCACCTGGATCGAATGCAGATAGGCCTCCACATAGAGCGGATCCTCCGTCAGCGTCAGATAGTTGCCAAAGTTCATCACCATCGTCAGCTGGCCGTCAGCCCAGGAGAGCAGATCGGTATAGGGCGGGATCGCGCGGGCTATATCGGCGAAGCTGATTTTCAGCACGATCAGAAACGGCAGTAAGAAGAGAAGGATCAGCCAGAGATACGGCAGCGCAATCACCAGCTTTCGCCCCTGCCTCATTTGCAGGCGGCCAAAAAACGCGGCGAGCGGCCCCACGGCGCGAACGCGCGGCGGAGCCTTGGTGTCAGAAGAATGTTGACTCATGATTCCCCCACTACACCGTCAAAACCACACAGCTGTCCGCATCCCAGCAGAGACGCACTTCGTCTCCCCAGGTCGGGGCACCTTTGCGGAAACGGTGGGCGTTTTGCAGCTGGGCGCTGATCATCTGGCCGCTGTGCAGCCGGACGTGATAGATAGAGAGATCGCCCAGATAGGCGATATGTACCACTTCGCCTACGGCAAAATTGCAGCCGCCCACCGGGACGTTTTCACACAGCATCACTTTTTCCGGACGCAGCGCAACATGAACCGGCACGCCGTCCGCTACCGCAGCGCTGAAATCGACCTTCAGAGGATGAATAAGGCCCGGGCTGTCAATGATCAGCGCCTCTTCCTGCCGCTCGCGCAGCAACCCTTCGAACAGATTGACCGAGCCGATAAACTCCGCGCTGTAGCGCGTGGTCGGGTTCTCGTAAATCTCTTCCGGCTCGCCAATTTGCACAAATTTCCCACGGTTCATAATGGCGATGCGTCCCGCCATCGTCATCGCTTCTTCCTGATCGTGCGTGACCATTACACAAGTCGCGCCGACCCGCTCAAGAATGTCCACGACCTCAAGCTGCATACGATCGCGCAGCTTTTTATCCAGCGCGCCCATCGGCTCATCCAGCAGCAGCAGTTTAGGCCGCTTTGCCAGGCTGCGCGCCAGCGCCACGCGCTGCCGCTGACCGCCGGAAAGCTGATGCGGCTTACGCCGGGCATACTCCTGCATATGAACCAGCGTCAGCATCTCCGCCACGCGGTTGGCAATCTCCTCTTTGGGCAGGCGATCCTGCTTCAGGCCAAAGGCAATATTCTGCTCAACGGTCATATGCGGGAAAAGCGCATAGGACTGAAACATCATATTGATCGGACGCTGGTAGGGAGGCACATGGGAGAGGTCCTGACCGTCGAGCACGATCTGGCCCGAAGTCGGCGGCTCAAAGCCCGCCAGCATACGCAACAGCGTGGACTTTCCACAGCCTGAAGCGCCCAGCAGTGCGAAAATTTCGCCTTTGTAGATCGTCAGATTGACATCATCAACCGCGTGCTGACCTTCAAAAGATTTGGTCAGATTGCGGATCTCAAGCAGAGGCGTCAGGGCCTTACCCGCTTTTTGCTGCGGACGGGGGATCGCGTCGTTCACTACCATTACTCTCCGGCGCTTAACGGATGACGGCCAACAGGCCGTAAAAAAGAGAAAACAGAGGCCGGTCACTGCGCCTCTGTTGTTTATTCAACAGCGAGCCGCGCCCGCTCTGGTCAGTTACTTACCACTTTTAACTTTAGTCCATGCGCGCGTACGCACACGATCAAGTTTGGGCGACTGCACTTTCAGTACGAACAGCTTCGACATCGCATCCGGCGTCGGGAAAATGCCGGGGTTGTTGCGAATATCCTCATTAATCAGCGGCACTGACGCCTTATTGCCGTTAGCGTAAAACGTCCGGTTAGAGACATCGGCTATGACCTTTGGCTCCATCAGGTAGTTGAGGAACTGATAAGCCTCATCAAGGTTTTTAGCATCTTTCGGAATGGCCATCATATCAAAGAACGCCAGCGCGCCTTCTTTAGGAATGGTATAGGCAATATTGACGCCATTCTTCGCTTCCACCGCGCGGTTTTTTGCCTGCAACACATCCCCTGCCCAGCCAATAGCGACGCAGGTATTGCCATTAGCCAGATCGTTGATGTATTGAGATGAGTGGAAGTAACGAATGCTCGGACGCAGCTTCATCAGCAGATCGGTAGCCGCGCCGGTATAATCTTTGGCATCCTCGCTGTTAGGATCTTTACCCAGATAGTTAAGAACGGTGGCGAAAATCTCTTCCGGAGCGTCCAGGAAGGAGACACCGCAGCTTTTCAGCTTCTCCAGGTTTTCCGGCTTCAGCACCAGATCCCAGCTATCTACCGGGGCGTCTTTACCCAGCGCCGCCTTCACTTTCTCTACGTTATAGCCGATGCCGGTGGTGGCCCAGAGATAAGGGATGGCATATTTATTCTCTGGATCGTGCTGCTCCAGCTTTTTCATCAGCTCAGGATCGAGATTTTTATAGTTGGGCAGCTTGCTCTTATCGAGCGGCTGGAACACGCCGGACTGGAGCTGGCGCGCCAGGAAGCTCGACGAAGGCGCCACGACATCATAGCCCGTGCTGCCGGCCATCAGTTTACCTTCCAGCACTTCATTGGAATCAAAGACGTCATAAACGACTTTTATACCGGTTTGCTTTTCAAAATTTGGCACGGTGTCCGGCGAAATATAGTCGGACCAGTTATAAACGTGCAGCGTTTTATCAGCAGCCGCTGCGCCGGCGGAAGACGCCATCAGCACACCCGCCACCACAGTAGACAACCATTTTTTACGTTGGCTGAACATCTTCTCTCTCCTCCAGAACTGAGATTATTAACTACCGATAAGCAAACCGGCTGCCGGCCGCACAAAATCACTGCTGTACAATGAATCTTTATTCATCCAGCGGTAGAGTAAAAAACCGCGCCTCCTGCAACAGCCCACCCTGCAGAAAAATGCCAGGCCTGTAAACGCCCTGCCGCATCAAGGGAGATACTGTCAGGCTAAGCACCTGACGTTCATACCGCTGTAGCCTCAAGTATAACGCTTCTCTGTCTGTCGCAACGATGCACGCTGAATGCAGACCCGCAAGGATAGCCCCCCACGATGATTGAGGCCAGATCCGGGCGTAAAAAACGCCTTTTAGCGATTATTTATTCATTTCACCTGTAGTGAAAGGCCAGAGTGGCGCGAAAACACGTTGAATATCTGGCAGTATGGGGGATAACGCAGGATAAAAAGTGGTTGTACGGCGGCGCGTACCGGTGAATAACGCCGCATACGGCAAGAGAGAGAGTCAGATACCAGCAGGTAAGTGAAGGGAAAGCAAATGCGGGCCAGAGAGATGGCCCGACAGCGAAAGGCCCTTAATGCAGCAGCGAGTGGGCGCTCACAGCGGCGGGACGCTCTTCTTCCTCGCCCGGCACCAGCAGATGATTAGCAAAGGCTTCCAGCACCACCATCGAAATCTGCTCTTCGCTCTGCTTCATAAAGTGGACAAACTGCCCGTAGGTCAGCCCGGCGGTCACGCAGAACGACTGGCAGACAATCAGCTTCGGCAGATTGTCGTCCTGAATATCCACAAAGGCCTTCACGGTCAGCGAGCTGGCGTTTATCAGCGACAGATCGCCCACCAGAGGGATCAGCGCCGTGGGCTTCACTTCAGCCAGCGCGGAAAACAGGATGACATCATCAACCAGATCGAGCTTGGCATCGAACACCCCGTCAAAATTTTGCATATGCGGCAGGTGAAGGGCCTGACAGGAGTCACACTCAAACCAGGTAATGCTTTGCTGATCCAGCCAACGTCGTATTACGTCAATATCTGGAACGACGAGTGAATCCATGTACTTTATCTCATGCCGCCTTAAAATTGCGCTCTAGCTTACGGAAAAAAGGGAGTGAACACCACGCCTGCAGGATAAATATGCCCTCAACCACCCGTTTTCAGACTGAAACCAGGCTGCGCATGCGCTTCTGTCCAGGCGATCATCATTGAGGCGATATCCAGCCCCGTGGTCTTTTCAACGCCTTCCAGTCCCGGCGAAGCGTTAACCTCCATGACCAGCGGGCCACGGCTGGCGCGTATAATATCCACGCCGGCCACATCAAGCCCCAGGGTAGCCGCCGCCGTCACGGCAATGTGTCGCTCAACGTCGGTGATAGTGACCTGGCGGGCGGTTCCGCCGCGATGCAAATTGGAGCGAAAATCGCCCTCTTTTGCCTGCCGCTCAATGGCCGCCACCACGTTTCCGCCGATGACCAGGCAGCGAATATCCCGCCCCTGCGCCTCCTTGATATATTCCTGGACCAGGATCTGCGCATTCAGCCCGCGAAAGGCATCAATAACGCTCTCGGCCGCCTGCCGCGTTTCAGCAAGCACCACGCCAATGCCCTGCGTGCCCTCAACCAGTTTGACCACCAGCGGCGCGCCGCCAACCATCTCAATCAGATCGCGGGTATCATCCGGTGAATGCGCGAATCCGGTGACCGGCATGGCAATTCCCTGGCGGGCAAGCAGCTGGAGCGATCGCAGCTTGTCCCTGGCGCGGGCGATCGCCACCGACTCGTTCAGGGGGTAGCTGCCGCACATCTCAAACTGGCGGAGAACTGCCGTCCCGTAAAAGGTTATTGCCGAACCAATACGCGGAATGACGGCATCAAAGCGTGCCAGCTGCCTGCCACGATAATGTATCGCGGAGGCGTCTGGATTGATGTTCATATAACAGGAGAGGGGATCGATCACCTCCACGCTGTGACCACGCGCCCTGCCCGCCTGAAGCAGCCGTCTGCACGAGTAAAGAGAACCGTTACAGGAAAGAATCGCAATTTTCACCAGATGCCCCCGGAAAATTTAACGCGTGGCCCAGCCCTGTTTATGCAGATAGTCCAGCATGAACGGGCGGCTCTCCCTGATGATCGTCTTCTGAATATGCTCGCTCCAGCTTTCGCGGCGCTGATTACTTCCCCGGTTGAGGTAATACTCCTCATGCTCGCGGTCATAGGCGGCCAGAACCTGCGGATCGATTGGCTGGTAGTGATTCTCATGAACCAGCATCGCTGCGGGCATACGCGGTTTTTTCTCCGGCGTCTGATCGGGCCATCCAATACAGAAACCAAACAGCGGCAGAACATATTTTGGCAGGCCGAGCAGCTCAGTCACCTCAGCGATGCTGTTGCGGATGCCGCCAATAAACACGCCACCCAGACCGAGTGATTCGGCGGCGGTCATGGCATTCTGGCCCATCAGCGCGGTATCCACGCAGCCCAGCAGCAGTTGCTCAGCCAGGCCAAGCTGTGCTTCCGGGCAGATTTGCTGATGGCGGTTAAAATCGGCGCAGAAGATCCAGAACTCCGCCGCCTCTGCCACATAATGCTGTCCGCCGGTGAGGGGGACCAGCTGGTCACGCAGCTGCCGGTCAGTAATACGAATAACCGAAGAGCACTGAAGGAAGCTGGAGCTGGAAGCTGACTGCGCGGCGGCAAGGATCGCTTCGCGCTGCTCATCCTCAATGGCCTTGTCGGTAAAGGCGCGAATGGATCGGTGAGAGCAAAGCAGCTCAATGGTCGACGTCATGGTTATCTCCTGGTCTGTTTTTATCGTGCGGTCTGGCCATAGTAAACAACTCCGGCGCCAGCGCCTTAGCCGTTCGCCACATCATCAGCGCGGCGGCCGGCAGCATCAGGGCAATGCCGGCGAATACCAGTATTGTCGCGGTCAGCGGGCCGGAAAATGCTGCGGGCAAGGGTAGCATCTGATGCAATACCAGGTAAGAGGCAACCAGCATTATTACCCCGAGCGCCTCCATGATCAGCACCGGCACAGGTAAGTGAGTAAATGCACGCAAGAGAAAGCTCCTTAAAAAATGAGGCTCTTCTGCCCCCAGGAGTGAGCAGATTCGTTTGCTTCGCATAGTCTTCACGAATCAGACCAACAGGTAATTCCTTCTTCCCATTACAGGTCGAAGCGGGCATCATAATCGCCAGTAACGCTTAACATGTGATGCAAGTCACAAAAAATCGCACTTTGAGGAGAAACCTATGTTTGCAGTGATTTTCGGACGTCCTGGCTGTCCTTACTGTGTCCGCGCAAAAGAACTGGCTGAAAAACTGACCGAAGAGCGTGAAGATTTTAACTTCCGCTACGTGGATATCCACGCTGAAGGCATCACCAAAGCCGACCTGGAAAAGACCGTGGGCAAACCGGTTGAAACCGTACCGCAGATTTTCCTCGATCAGGACCACATTGGCGGCTGCACTGAGTTTGAAGCCTATGCCAAAGAGAACCTGGGTCTGTTCCAGTAATCTGCACGCTTCCCGGCACGGCGCTTTTCGCCGCCTGTCACAGCAAAAAAAGCCGACGCGTTGTCGGCTTTTTTATTGTTTGCTGCGCAGAACCCCTCTGTCTGTGCAGCGTCAATCCCGTCCGGGCAGCAGCATCCGACACAGCATCACGCCCAGCGCACCTGAACCACACCAGAAAACGGCGCTGGTCATAAACGCCAGTTCCTGCATCAGCGCGCTGCTGCTGAAAAAGTGCAGGCGAACTAGCAGCAGACAAACCGGCGTGGCCAGTAGCGCCCCCAGTAACGTCACGCCGAGCGGCCAGCGCCTGACGTTCAGTGCCGCTATCGCGCCGGGTAAAGTAAACATCAGCAGCCCCAGACGTGACTGAGTTTGCGAAACGTTCTCCATCTCCATTTCATATCTGACCGCCAGAAAGACGATACAGTAAAGCGTAAAGCAGGTTACCACGCCCGCCCAGGAGATATCTTTAAGCACGTTAAGCCCCTCTTTCGCCAATTTATGTCGTAAGCTCACCGGAAATACGCCGGCTGTTTTTTCTGTCATAAATAATCCACGAACCGTTAAATATTCACGGCTTTTATCTGGCTGAAAAAGATCGAAGCGTTTAAAATGGCGACCGTTTTGACAGGCGCTGAACAACAGTACCTGAATAATCTGAACAGGGCCGCTGCTCTGCTGGCAGCGAGGCAAAGTTAGCGCAAAAAACCCTTTATTTCAATGCGTTAGTGGTAAACAAGAAGTTAAACCGTGAATATAAACGTCGCAAATTTGTTAAGTGGAAATGACATCCTGTTATTATTTGTTGTGCTGGCGCTGGGACTCTGCCTGGGGAAATTACGCCTGGGTTCTGTCCAACTAGGTAATTCCATTGGCGTTTTAGTCGTTTCACTTCTGCTCGGCCAGCAGCATTTTGGCATTAATACTGATGCGCTGAATTTAGGTTTTATGTTATTTATTTTTTGCGTTGGCGTGGAGGCAGGACCCAACTTTTTTTCCATCTTCTTCCGCGACGGTAAAAATTATCTGATGCTGGCGACCGTTATGGTCAGTAGCGCCGTGATCGTTGCGCTCGGCCTGGGGAAATTGTTCAAATGGGATATCGGTCTGACGGCAGGCATGCTGGCGGGCTCTATGACCTCCACCCCGGTTCTGGTCGGCGCCGGGGATACGCTCCGGCAAACGCTGCAACCCGGCGAGACGCTTAATCAGGCGCAGAACAATCTCAGCCTAGGCTATGCGCTTACCTATCTGGTGGGGCTGGTCAGCCTGATTTTCGGGGCCCGCTATCTGCCTAAGCTACAGCATCAGGATCTGCCTACCAGCGCTCAGCAAATCGCCCGTGAACGGGGACTCGATCCGGACAGCCAGCGCAAAGTCTATCTGCCGGTGATCCGCGCCTATCGCGTGGGTGCCGAACTGGTTGCCTGGACAGACGGTAAGAACCTGCGCGAGCTGGGTATTTATCGCCAGACCGGCTGCTATATTGAACGTATCCGCCGCAACGGTATCCTGGCCAATCCGGACGGTGACGCGGTACTTCAGCAGGG
The DNA here is from genome assembly GCA_050410775.1 of Pantoea sp. FN060301. Taxonomy (GTDB): domain Bacteria; phylum Pseudomonadota; class Gammaproteobacteria; order Enterobacterales; family Enterobacteriaceae; genus Erwinia. Next base: position 1,400,710 of record CP191229.1, on the reverse strand, counting down.
CGATGAGATTTCGCTGGTAGGCTATCCGGATGCGCATTCGCGTCTCGATCCCAGTTTCCGTAACGGAAAAGAGGTTTTTGACCGTGACCTGCTGGATATGCGCATTATTAATGAAGAGATCGTGGTTAAAAATAATAACGCAGTAAATAAACGTCTCAGTCACTTAAAGCTGACCGACCACGGCTGTTTCCTGAACCGGGTTATCCGCAGCCAGATTGAAATGCCTATTGATGACAGTATTATTCTGAATAAGGGCGACGTTCTGCAAATTAGTGGCGAAGCCCGTCGCGTTAAATCGGTGGCCGATAAGATCGGATTTATCTCAATCCATAGTCAGGTTACCGATCTCCTCGCTTTCTGTGCCTTTTTTATTATCGGGCTAATGATAGGCATGGTCACCTTCCAGTTCAGCACCTTTAGTTTTGGCATTGGCAATGCGGCAGGTTTATTATTTTCCGGCATTCTTCTCGGTTTTCTGCGTGCCAATCATCCCACCTTTGGGTATATCCCCCAGGGCGCGCTGACGATGGTGAAAGAGTTTGGCCTGATGGTTTTTATGGCGGGCGTAGGTCTTAGCGCAGGCAGCGGCCTGTCACATGGCCTGGGCGATACGGGTTTAATGATGCTGATAGCAGGCCTGATGGTAAGTCTGCTGCCGGTGGTGATCAGCTTTCTGTTTGGCGCCTGGGTATTAAAAATGAACCGTGCGCTGCTGTTTGGCGCCATCATGGGCGCGCGCACCTGCGCCCCGGCGATGGAGATCATCAGCGATACCGCACGCAGTAATATTCCTGCGCTGGGGTACGCTGGCACCTACGCCATCGCTAACGTTTTGCTGACCCTTGCCGGGACGCTTATCGTTATAATCTGGCCGATGATCCCTTTTTAAGAAAATATTTAGTCGTTCGTAAGAACTTTTAATTCTGCGCGCAGTCATAATTAATGCCACTGCTTTTCTTTGAAATTCCCAAATTGCGGAGCCCGTTAATCTGATGATTAGCGGGTTTTTTTCGTTCAGAGCGTTTTTTACCCCCGTTTTCGCTTTATTCCTCTTGTTTTCACGCTTTCTTCGCTCCGGTTGCCGGCTATTTTTTATCAAACCTTAACAGAAGTACAACCAGCTGCCCGATCAGGAATATGCCTGTTTACCTTCCTGCCTCCCACTTTTATCTTATGCCGCTGACGTCGTTGCTGGCTGGTGAACTGTTTTCACACCGCGTCCGGCGTCAGCCAGAAAGCGGGCGGCGCAAAAGCTTGCCGCGTCACTGGCCCCATTTTACTTTCGGATGCGTTTTGCATCTGCTTAACAAGGCGAGGAAATAAAGATGATTGAAGCGTTAAACCGGACACTTTTTCTCTGGATCAACGCCACGCCAACATCGCCAGACTGGTTAATCGCCCTGGCAACCTTTATCGCCCGGGATCTGATTCTTATCGGCCCGCTGGCGATCCTTGCTTTATGGCTTTGGGGCGCGGACCATCAGCTCCATGCGCAGCGGCGGCTGGCGCTGAAAACCGCCATTGCGCTGGCCTATGCCCTGACGATTTCCTGGTGCCTGGGTAATCTGTTTCCCCACGAGCGCCCCTTTGTCGCCGGTATCGGGCATCAGTTTCTGCCGCACGCCCCCAGTGAATCTTATCCAAGCAACCACGGCACCATCATCTTTACCTTTGCCATTGCCTTCCTGTGCTGGCACCGGGTCTGGTCAGGGGCCTTACTTATGCTGATTGCCGCGACAATTGCCTGGTCGCGTATTTATCTGGGCGTGCACTGGCCGATTGATATGCTTGGCGGATTACTGGTCAGCATACTCTCCTGTCTCTTTGCCCAGATCGCATGGCATTACTGCGGCAGACGCCTGATGGATAACTGTTCCGCGCTTTATCGCTTACTGTTCGCCTTTCCTATTCGCAAAGGTTGGGTACGTCACTAACCGCATCAAAATAGAGTTCAGGGTGGTGAATTCCACCCTTTATTTATTTCCGGCCTTCACTTTCTTCGTTGCGCAATAAAGCTTAAAAACCTATCAAATTTAATAGCGGCTTGCGCAAGTGATGATTAAAGCATCAACCACACCACCCCTTTATTTGTAACTTACTAATTATACTAAAATAAAAACCAACGGCTGGTTAAAATTACACCAATATGCTTAAATTTTAATAGCAATAAATCGCCTTTTATGCAGTGCAAAAAACCATACAAACGCTCAAACAGCGGAACAAAAATCCACTTTGAATTTTTTACACAGAGCATATATCTAAAAATAATCTGATAAGTGTGACTAAGATCGCCAGAATCCCCGCATTATCCGCTTTCATCTTCGCTCCCTTTTGATAAAGTGTCGGCCTTCCCGATCAGAGCCGTTAATTAAATTACGCCGGTAAAGTCGCGCCTGTTTATTTCGCTGCGCAATTTACTTCACTGTTTTCATATCGGAGAGCATCATGGAATCATCCAAAACGGCAACGTTTGAACTGGCTGCTGCCACGGACGCAGAGACATGGCGTAAAAGCGACACTATGTGGATGCTGGGACTTTATGGCACCGCCATCGGCGCGGGGGTTCTATTTCTGCCAATAAACGCCGGCATTGGCGGGCTGATCCCGCTACTCGTGATGGCACTGCTCGCTTTTCCCATGACCTACTTTTCCCATCGCGGACTGTGTCGCTTTGTGCTTTCCGGCAAAAAGCGGGGAGAAGATATTACCGGCGTTGTGGAGGAGCACTTTGGCGCCGGCGCCGGGAAGCTGCTCACCCTGCTTTACTTCTTTGCCATCTACCCCATCCTGCTGGTTTATAGCGTGGCGATCACCAACACGGTCGAAAGCTTTATGACCCACCAGCTGCATCTTAACGCGCCGCCGAGAGCGCTGCTGTCGCTGATTTTGATCGTCGGTCTGATGGCTATCGTGCGCTTCGGCAAAGAGATGATCGTCAAAACCATGAGCGTGCTGGTCTATCCGTTTGTTCTGGTGCTGATGGCGCTGGCCCTGTTCCTGATCCCCCACTGGAACAGCACCATTTTTCAGGATGTCAGCCTGGCTGGGAGTGGCAAAGGGTTGTGGATGACGCTGTGGCTGGCGATCCCGGTGATGGTTTTTTCTTTCAACCACTCGCCGGTTATCTCCGCCTTTGCCGTGGCGAAGCGTGAAGAGTATGGGGAAGCGGCGGAGAAAAAATGCTCGCGCATTCTGGCCCGCAGTCATCTGATGATGGTCTGCACGGTGATGTTTTTTGTTTTCAGCTGCGTGCTGAGCCTGTCGCCGGAAAATCTCGCCGAGGCCAAGGCGCAGAACATCTCAATTCTCTCTTATCTGGCCAACCACTTTAATACGCCGCTGATGGCCTGGCTCGCCCCCGTTATTGCGATGGTGGCGATCACCAAATCTTTTCTGGGTCACTACCTTGGCGCGCGTGAAGGCTTTAACGGTCTGATGGTGAAATCACTCGGCAAGCGCGGCAAGTCGCTGTCTGAGCAGAAATTAAACCGCATTACAGCGCTGTTTATGCTGGTCACCACCTGGCTGGTCGCCACCCTTAATCCGAGCATTCTGGGCATGATTGAAACGCTTGGCGGTCCGGTCATCGCCATTCTGCTGTTCCTGATGCCGATGTACGCCATTAACAAAGTGCCGGCGATGCGTCAGTACAGCGGCAGCATCAGTAATCTGTTTGTGGTGTTAACAGGCCTGGTGGCTATTTCAGCCATCGTCTGGGATCTGATTTAAAGGTCAGAAGGGGCAGTCTGCGCTGCCCCTTATTCGCTCAGGCCGTCAGGCGAACCACTTGCCGAACCAGCCCGTCATTTTCATCATCACGAAATCCCAGACCTGGCTGAAAATGCCGCCCTCGCTGACATCCTCCATCACCACCAGCGGATGCTGCTCAATGGTTTTGCCATCAAGCTGAAAATCAATCACGCCGACCTGCTGATTTTTCTTCAGCGGCGCCTTTAACTGAGGCTGAGATAAGGTAAAGCTGGCCTTAACATTTTTAATCTGTTCTTTGGGAACCGTAATCGCCACGTCGCTTGCCACGCCTAATTTGACCTCTTTCTGGTCACCGTACCAGACGCGCTGGGTGACAAAAGGGGCGTCCGCTTTAACCGGCGTGAAGGTTTCATAGAAGCGGAAGCCCCACGTCAGCAGCTTTTCACTCTCCCGAAAGCGGATACCGTCAGTGGCCGCGCCCAGCACCACGGAAATCAGACGCTGATCGCCATCCACGGCTGAGGCGACAAGATTATTGCCCGCCCCGGCCGTATGCCCGGTTTTAATGCCGTCAACCTTGAGATTGGTACTCCATAACAGGCGGTTACGGTTGTACTGATGAATGCGGTTAAACGTGAACTCCTTCTCTTTATGCAGCGCGTACTCTTCCGGCACATCCCGGATTAGCGCCTGGCCAATCAGCGCCATATCCCGTGCGGTGCTGTACTGCCCTTCGGAGTCGAGGCCGTGAACGGTTTTGAAATGCGTGTTTTTCAGCCCCAGCGCCTGAACATAATTGTTCATCAGATCGACGAAGGCGTCCTGGCTTCCGGCGACGTAGTCAGCGAGCGCAATACTGGCATCATTGCCGGACTGGATAATAATTCCCTTATTCAGCTCCGAGACAGGAATGCGATCGCCCGGCTTAAGAAACATCAAAGAGGAACCTTGCAGCACAGGGTTTCCGGTTGCCCAGGCGTCATTACCGATAGTGACCAGGTCATCGACGGAAATTTTTCCCGATTTGATCGCCTGTCCGATAACGTAGCTGGACATCATTTTGGTCAGACTTGCGGGATCGAGACGCTGATCCGCCTGGGATTCAGCCAGCACTTTTCCACTGTTGTAGTCCATCAGGATCCAGGCCTTCGCTTCAATTTGCGGCGGAGAAGGCGCGTCTACCGCTCTGGCGGGCGTGAGCGTGACCAGCAGAAGCGTTGCGGAGAAAGAGAGCGCCCAGGCGCTGAGAGAGTGGCGTGTTTTCTTCATGGCAAGACCCAGGTATCCATCTGAAAGATAATAATTTTGCGGCGCAAGAGGCACAATCCCGCTTACGCTATCGCTTCTGTGTCCGGAATTAAACTGCTGCTCCGTAAAGTTTTCTAGAGTTTATTAGAAAAACCCTGGCAAGAACGCGCTGCGCGCCTTAACGCGCCGATGAAGCCAGGTGAAATTCCGATTTTTCGCACCGGGATCCGCAGCGTCATATATTTCGATTAGGCTGTTAAAAACCCGCTTCAGGAGTAACGATGATGGATTTAGCGCTGTTCGATCTTGATGAAACGCTGATTTGTGAAGACAGCACCGCTTTGTGGTTACGCTGGCTCGCCTCTCAGGGTTACGCCCCGGCAACGCTTATCGCCAGTGGGCAGGCGCTGATGACGCAGTATCGCCAGGGCACGCTGACGATGGAGGAGTATATGACCGCCACGCTTTCCCCTATCGCCGGCAGAGGCACGCTGACCGTGTCAGGCTGGGTCAGACGGTTTATCCAGCGGGATATCCTGCCGCGCGTCTATCCTTCTGCACGGGAAAGAATGATGTGGCACCAGCAGCGCGGTGACCGGGTGATGGTAGTCTCCACCAGCGGTGAACACCTTGTGATACCGATTGCGGAACAACTCGGCGCACACGGCGCGCTGGCTATCGGCGTGGAAATCGTCGGCGACCGCTACAGTGGTCACTCTTACGGCACGATAAGCTCTCATGAAGGAAAAATTACGCCGCTGCATAACTGGCTGACGGTACAGAACGATGATGCTTATGAGCGGACATGGGCCTACAGTGATTCCATCCACGATTTGCCGATGCTGGAGCAGGCCGATCATGCCTATGTCATTAACCCTGCCGGACCGCTGCACGCGCTGGCGCAGCAGCGCGGCTGGGAAGTTTGTCACTGGGTCAAATAAGCCTGGGTGGGCCAGTTACTCCGCCAGGCCCACCTTAAGTAATTTGCCGTCGCTTTCATCAGTCAGTACATAGAGGTAGCCATCCGGCCCCATTCTGACATCACGGATCCGCTCACCGCGCTCCCTGAGCAGGCGTGATTTTTCCGTGACCCGATCGCCGTTGACGGTCAGATGAATAAGGCTTTTATCTTTCAGCGCGCCGATAAAAATTGAGTTTTTCCATTGCGGAAAACGCGCGCTGTTATAGAACGCCATGCCGCTGAGCGCCGGAGAGACCTTCCACCAGAATGCCGGCTGCTCTGTGCCTGGCGCCTTGCTCCCTTCCGACCCAACGACTTTGCCGCCGCCATAGGCCTCACCCCAGGTCGCCAGCGGCCAGCCGTAGTTTTTACCCTTGCGCAGAATATTCACCTCATCGCCGCCGCGCGGGCCATGCTCATTTTCCCACATCTCCTGCGTCCAGGGATTGAGCGCTATTCCCTGCGGATTCCGCACGCCCAGGGCCCAGATCTCTCCCCTTGCATCCGGCTTGTCAATGTAAGGATTATCAGCAGGAATGCTGCCGTCAGCGTTAAGACGGATCACTTTGCCTGCCAGCGAGGAGAGATCCTGCGCTGTTTCCGCCTGAAAATTATCGCCGAAAGTGATGTAGAGCATGCCGTCGCGATCGAAGGCCATCCGTGAACCCAAATTAGCCCCACCGGACAATTTAGGCATCTGACGAAGCACCGGTTTGAAGCCGTTAAGCTGCGTATTATCCTCACTCAGCGTTCCCACGCCAACCACCGCGCCTGCCCGTCCGCGCTCGTCTGCTTCGGTATAGCTCAGCCAGACGCGGCGGCTTTGTGGAAAATCGGGCGCAAGAACCACGTCCAGTAGCCCTCCCTGCCGCTCTGCCCAGACGTCAGGGACGCCCCGAACCGGCTTCGACAGCCCTTTACCTGGCTGCCAGTGACGGAGCTGCCCCGATCGTTCGGTGATCAGCATTCCCTGGTTATCGGGCAGAAAAGCAACGGCCCAGGGGTGATCTAAGCCTTTTTGTAACTCGGTCACGGTCAGTTTTTCGGCGGCGGCGACGCCCGCAGTAAAAAGCGAGATGCTAAGCAGACACGTTTGCAGTAGTCGGGACATGCTGTTTCTCCGGATAAAAAGAGGGCTGAAGTAACCTTAGCGAAGATGTTTTCTGCACGCGCCACCTTTACAAAAAATCAAAATGTGTAAGGGATTCAACTAACTCGATCGCTTAAAAAAAGTACTGGATATTTAAACAGGCAACTGTATAATATTTCTACTGCCCGCTCGGGTGTCTTTTTGAAAAGCTTGGGGGTAAACCTATGATGATTTCCACAGAAAACCTCAGCTCGCTGAATCAATCGGTCACGATGAGCAGCCGGGAAATCGCCAAATTAGCCGGTATTCCGCACGGCGAAGTCAAACGGCTGATCAAAACGCTGGAAACCACGCAGCGTCTTTCTCAACCGTTAACGATCGGCGTTTATGAGCGTGAGGGCGAAGCGCGTCAGGAATATTGCCTGAACAAGCGCGATTCGCTGCTGGCGATGGCGCGCCTTGCGCCCGCCTTTATCGCTCAGGCGCTGGACAACTGGCAGGAGCGCGAAAGAGATACCCGCCTGCCCGACTTCACCAACCCGGCGGCGGCGGCGCGTGCCTGGGCAGAGCAGTTCGAACAGCGTCAGGCGGCCGAGCAGCAGCTTGCCCTTTTTGCCCCGAAGGCAGCCTTCTTTGACCGTTTTGTGCAGGTGGAGGAGTCGCTGGGCTTTCGCCAACTCTGCAAGATGCTGAAGGTAAAAGAGCCTGATTTCCGGCAGTTCCTGCTTGAGCGCAATATTATGTATCGCGCCAACCGGGCGCTGATGCCGCAGCAGCATCACATTGAGGCGGGCTATTTCACGGTGCGTACCAGCGTGGGCGAAAACCTGCACGCCTTCTCACAGGCGCGCTTTACCGCGAAAGGCGTGAAGTGGATAACGAACCTGTGGGCGACGCATCTCGCCGCGCAAACCAAAGGCGCAGCAGCCTGAAGAATCGCTTGCTGCTTGCAGGGCCCGCGCCTGTTTACCGGAATGCAGGCTTATAGCCTCTCTGACGAAGACAAAACGGTCGCCGGGAATTACCGGTGACCGTTTTCCCCCAGATTGCAATTTCTTATCAGCTCAAACTTTACGCACGAATGATACGGTTAAATTTTCTGTTACAACTTGCCTGGCTCCGCGCTGAGACAATTTTATGGCAGTGAAAACAGGTCCAGAGGAAATCTGAAGATTTAAAGTATGTTGTAACTATAAAGGCCGCTGTATGCCCTTATCCACTTCCTGCCACTTCCCTTAATTCTGACATCATCTGGTCTGAAAATGACGGCCAGTCGGCGCGCGCCGCCTGCAACTTAATGAGAATTTTTCGCGTTAAGCTTTCCTTTTCCGCATTTTTGACCAGGCTTAATGCGTTGCACCACTTACGATACCTACCAGGAGGAAATCATGTTTCATCATTCATCGAAACTGCAATATCCGGTAAAAGTCGACAAGCCCGATCCTGAATTTGCCATGCTCCTGCAGCAGGCAATCGGAGGTGTCGAAGGAGAAATACGTGTTGCCATGCAATATTTTTTCCAGGCAATGGGGACGCGCGGCGATCCACGAATCAAAGATTTGCTAATCTCCACTGCTACGGAGGAGCTGGCTCATATTGAGATGCTGGGCCACGCCGTTGCGCTTAACCTTGAAGGCGCACCGCTCTCCTACCAGGAGGAGTCCGCAAAGGATCCTGTCGTTAATGCCATCCTCGGCGGTATGAATCCGCGCCACGTTCTCTCGTCAGGACTGGCGGCCATGCCGGTCAACGCTAACGGCATGGCTTTTGATATGAGCCATATCTATGCTTCAGGCAACGTCGCAGCCGATATGCTGGCGAATGTTACCGCAGAATCAACCGGCCGGGTGCTGGCGACTCGCCTCTATAACCTGACGGAAGATAAAGGAATGAAAGATTTCCTCTCGTTCCTGATTGCCCGTGACACCCTGCACCAGCAGCAGTGGCTGGCGGTCATTGAGGAGATGGGCGGCCTCAACGCCTCTCTGCCCATCCCTAACAGTTTCCCGCGCTCGGAAGAGGCGCAGGAGCATGCCTACTACTGCCTGAATACGTCGCTGGATAAGCCGCTGCCGAAAGGCCGGTGGAGCGAAGGCCCGGCCTATGACGGCGTAGGTGAGTTTACCGCGCAAGAGAAACCCGAGATTCTGGGACAGGAACCGATTCTGGGTCCGGCCAGACCTGGCTCCGGCGCGCAGAAAGAGCAGATGTAGCCTGCCAGAGAGGCGGCTGTAATGACACTGTGCTGAGGCCGCTTAACCGCGGCCTTTTTACTGTCCGGCCCGGACTTCAGCCATACTGCGCCTGATGCTTTTTCTTCCGGGCCAGATAGTCCTTATCCTCCCGGATTTTGTCCCACTCCGCCTTGAAGATAGCCGCCGCTGCCGCCTTTTCCTCATTGAGTATCCGGGGCAGCTCTTCCCGATTTTCATCATATTTCCGGCCGCCTTTATGGTTAGCGTAGCGCCTGGCGCGGGTGTAGCCCATCTGGATAAACTTGCGCGCCATATCCATGCCGACAAAATCGTCACTGTCGCGATAGGCTTCAAACATTTTCATGATTTCGGCTGCCGAGACTTTCGCTATCTCCTCCGTCTTAAACCGCCAGTGGGGAAGAATTTCACTCTTATAGGGCTCGACCATCAGAACGCCCTGTTCGCCCCGTCCGACCTGATAACGTTCAGGCTGTTTGCGAAAGTCGATCTGTTTGAAATCCTGCTGATAATCGAATTCCTTCACCGGTTATCCTCCAGAGAAAATAGTCAGTCTGGCACAGAATGAGCGAGGCTGCGCCTGCGGTCAGCAGGCGCAAGGGGCGGGAGGCAGATAATCAGCTTTTCAGTTTCGGATCGAGTGCGTCGCGCAGGCCATCTCCCAGCAGATTAAATGCGAGCACGGTGAGGAAGATAGCCAGGCTCGGGAAAATCGCCACGTGTGGGGCCATCACCATATCCGCCCGCGCCTCGTTAAGCATTGCGCCCCATTCCGGCGTTGGCGGCTGCGCCCCCAGACCGAGAAACGACAAACTGGCGGCGGTGATAATTGAGGTGCCGATGCGCATCGTAAAATAGACCACGATGGAGGAGAGCGTTCCCGGCAAAATGTGGCGCAGAATGATGGTCAAATCGGGCACGCCAATGCTGCGTGCCGATTCAATGTAGGTCATCTGTTTCAGCACCAGCGTATTGCCGCGCACCAGACGGGCAAACGCCGGAATACTGAAGATGGCGACCGCAATGATCACATTGGACATGCCGGTGCCCATAATCGCCACTACCGCAATCGCCAGCAGGATGCCCGGAAAAGCAAAAAGCACGTCGCTGATGCGCATGATGATTCGATCCCACCATCCCTGATAATAACCGGCCAGCAGGCCCAGCAGCGTGCCAATTGCCGCCCCAATCGCGACCGAAATAAAACCTGAAATCAGCGACAGACGCGTCCCCAGCAGGACACGGCTGAAGATATCCCGGCCCAGCGAATCGACGCCAAACCAGTGCATGGCCGACGGCCCTTCGGTCAGCCTGTCGTAGTCAAAATAGTTTTCAGCATCAAACGGCACCAGCCAGGGGGCAAGCACCGCAACGATAATCAGCAGCAGCACAAAAAGCCCCGAGATCATCGCCACCGGCTGACGGCGAAAACGCCGCCAGAATTCATGCCAGGGCGTGCGCACGCGATGGGGATTTACCGTTGGCATGGCGGCAAGCGCCGCGTTACGTCGCCAGTTTTTCATCGCGGGTCCTTATTTGTAGCGTATCGCCGGGTTGATGGCGGCATACAGCAGATCGACAATCAGATTGATGAGGACGAACTCCAGCGAAAAAAGCAGCACTTCCGCCTGCACGACCGGATAGTCACGCATCGCTACCGAATCCACCAGCAGACGCCCCAGCCCCGGCCAGTTGAACACCACCTCCACCACAATAGAGCCGCCCAGCAGAAAGCCGAATTGCAGCCCCATCATGGTCACTACCGGGATCATCGCGTTGCGCAGCCCGTGCTTTACCACGACCAGCGATTCACGCACGCCTTTGGCTCTGGCGGTCCGCATATAATCTTCCTGCATCACCTCCACAAACGACGCGCGGGTAAAGCGCGCCATAATTGCTGCAACCGCCGCGCCAAGCGTGATGGACGGCAGAATATAGTGCTGCCAGCTGTCTGCACCCACCGTCGGCAGCCAGCCCAGCTCAACGGAGAAGACCTGCATCAGCAGCATCCCAAGCGCGAATGAGGGAAATGAGATACCCGATACTGCAAGCGTCATGCCCAGGCGATCGGGCCAGCGATTGCGCCAGACGGCGGAGACAATACCGATGGCCATCCCAAAGATCACCGACCAGACCATGCTGCTCAGCGTCAGCCAGAGCGTGGGTAAAAACCGGGCGGCGATCTCTTCGGAAACCGGACGTCGGGAGACCATCGAATAGCCGAAATCGCCCTGAAGCGCGTTGATCATATAGTGCCAGAACTGCTGAATCATCGGCTGGTCGAGGCCAAGCTGTTCACGCACCAGCGCCACCACAGTGGCATCCGCTTCCGGTCCGGCAATCAGACGCGCCGGATCGCCCGGCAGCATATGCACAAACAGAAACACCAGCACCGCGACAATCAGCAGCGTGGGGATCAGCCCCAGTAAACGTCGGATAAAGTAATTAAGCATGCGTTTTCCTGCGCTTCACACAGCCGCGCCTCCCGAAGCGAGAGGCGCGAACCCTGGTGCGGCGTTACTTCAGGTCAGCTTCATCAAAGCTGAACGAGGTGTCCGGCATGACGTAGAAGCCCGTCAGGTTTTTGGTATTCGCCGAGACCAGTTTTTCCACCACCAGCGGCACCCAGGGGCGATCCTGCCAGATGCGATCCTGGGCATCTTTATACAGGGCGGCTTTCTTATCGCCGTCGGTTGTGTTCAGCGCGTCGGCCAGATCTTTATCCACCTGCGGGTTGCTGTAGAAAGCGGTGTTAAAAATCGTCGGCGGCCAGGACTGCGTGGCAAACAGCGGCGTCAGCGCCCAGTTAGCTTCACCCGTGGAGGCTGACCAGCCGGTATAGAACATGCGCACGCCGCTCTCTTTCTGGCCTTTTTCCTCCACTTCCGCCGCCCGCTGGCCCGCATCCATCGCGGTGACCTTCACCTTAATGCCCACCTGAGCGAGTTGCTGCTGGGTGAACTGCAACACCTTCTGCGCGGTGCTGTGGTTATGGGACGACCAGAGCGTGGTGGCAAAGCCATCTGGATAACCGGCCTCCTTCAGCAGCTCACGCGCCTTGGCCGGGTTATATTCCGGGAGCGGGTAACTTTGCGAGTACTGAATGGCCGGCGGCACGATGCCGGTAGCCGGGGTGGCATAACCAGCGAAGGCCACTTTTACCAGCGCCTGCCGGTTAATCGCGTAGCTGAGGGCCTCACGGACCTTCACGTTATCAAAAGGCTTCTGCGTAACGTTGAGGCTGATATAGCGCTGCATAATGGAGGGCGACGTCACCAGATCCAGCTTTGGATTTTTCTCCAGCAGCCGGGCCTGCTCATAAGGGACTGGGAAAGCAAAATTAGCCTCGCCCGTTTGCAGCATGGCGGCACGGGTATTATTGTCCACCACCGGGCGCCAGGTAATGGTATCGAGTTTGGGATAGCCCTTTTTCCAGTAGCCGGCAAATTTCTTCACCTTCACAAAGTCCGTCTGGTTCCAGGTGTCCAGCTCATAGGGCCCAGTGCCGACCGGATGAAAGCCGATCTCTTTACCATACTTTTTCAGCGCGGTGGGCGAAATCATCGCCGCGGCCGGGCTGGCCAGCGTGTTAATAAAGGCTGAAAACGGCTGCTTCAGGGTGATTTTTACCGTGGTGGGATCGAGGACTTCCGTAGTGGCAATCGACTTAAACAAATTATACCGTTTGAGATGATTGTCCGGATTGCTGGCGCGATCGAGATTGACCTTGACCGCCTCCGCATTGAAATCGGTGCCGTCCTGGAAGGCGATGCCGCTACGCAGCTTGATGGTATAGGTCAGCCCATCCGGACTTGCCTGATAGCTTTCCGCCAGCACGTTGGTAAGCTTCATCTCCTTATCAAAGCCGAACAGCCCCTGATAGAACGATTTCGCTACCGCCTGCGACAGCGTATCGTTGGCGTCATAGGGATCGAGCGTGGTGAAATTGGACCCGACAGCAATCACCGCATCTTTTGCTGCCCAGGCAGGAACGGCGGCGAAGCTGCCCAGCAGCCCGGCGGTCAACAGTAACTTACGTTTGCCATGCATTCTCATTATGCCTTCCTCTCCTGTAAACCCTGTTTAATGTTATGTAACGGTTCAGACGCCGCCGATAGCATGGCGGGCAACATAGTGTCCGGCGCCCACTTCTACCAGCTGAGCCACCTCGGGTTCTTCCCCCAGCGCCCGGATCGGGCTGGGTATTTCATCGACCAGAAGCGCCCTTTCCCGCCGGCGATGGCGGGGATCGGCGACCGGGACGGCTGCCATCAGCTTGCGCGTATAGGCGTGCTGAGGATTTTCGAACACCGCCTGCCGCGGGCCAATTTCAACGATCTGTCCAAGATACATCACCGCCACCCGGTGGCTGATCCGCTCCACCACCGCCATATCATGCGAAATAAACAGAAAGGCGATGCCAAACTCGCGTTGTAAATCCAGCATCAGATTGATGATTTGCGCCTGGATTGAGACATCCAGCGCGGAGACCGATTCGTCAGCAATGACCACTTTCGGATTCAGCGCGAGGGCGCGGGCAATACAGATGCGCTGACGCTGACCGCCGGAGAACTCATGCGGATAGCGGCGGGCATGTTCGGGCAGCAGCCCTACCCGCTCCAGCAGCCAGTCAACGCGCGCCTGCGCCTCTTGCCCTTTAGCAATGCCGTGCACCAGCAGCGGTTCCATAATGGAAAAGCCCACCGTCAGCCGGGGATCGAGCGAGGCGTAGGGATCCTGAAAAATAAACTGGATGTCGCGACGCAGATGAGAGAGCGCGGCACCCGAAAGATTATCTATCCGCTGACCGTTGAAGGTGATAGTGCCTCCCTGACTCTCGACCAGCCGGAGCAGCGAACGACCGGTAGTCGATTTACCGCAGCCGGACTCCCCCACCAGCGCCAGCGTTTCGCCCGGCCGCAGATCGAAGCTGACTTTCTCTACGGCGTGAACCCGCCGGGTTACCCTGTTAAAAATGCCGCTGCGGATATCGAAGCGGGTCACCAGATCGCGGACCTGAAGAACCGGCGCGGCATCTGCCGCCACGGTATTCTGTGGCTGCGCCGCTTGATCCGTCTCCTGCTGCCCCGGCAGCGGGAAATGCGCCGGGAAGGGCTTGCCGGTCATCGCCCCCAGTTTTGGCACGGCGGCAAGCAGCGCACGGGTATAAGCCTGCTGCGGTGCCTGAAAAATTTTTTCAACCGTGCCGGTTTCCACCACGTCGCCGCGGTACATCACCTGGACGCGATCGGCCATTTCCGCCACCACGCCCATATCGTGGGTGATAAAAATCACCCCCATCTGCATCTCTTTTTGCAGGACCCGTATCAGCTGGAGGATCTGCGCCTGGATGGTTACGTCGAGCGCCGTCGTCGGCTCATCGGCAATCAGCAGCGCCGGACGACAGGAGAGCGCCATCGCAATCATCACCCGCTGGCGCATCCCGCCGGAGAGCTGATGAGGAAAGCGCGACAGCACGTTTTTCGCTTCAGGAATGCGCACCAGATCCAGCATACGCTCCGCTTCTTTCAGCGCGTCACGGTGGCTTTTGCCCTGATGCAGGCGGATCGATTCGGCAATCTGTTCACCGACCGGGAATACCGGATTCAGCGAGGTCATCGGCTCCTGAAAAATCATCGCCATATCGGCGCCACGAATGCGCCTTAGCTGGGACGGCGCGGCGCTGGCAAGATCGACAAGCTGGTTATTTCGCCGCCTCAGCCACATTTCACCGCTGTCGATGCTGCCGCCGCCCTGCTCAACCAGCCGCATCAGCGCCAGCGAGGTGACCGACTTACCGGAGCCGGATTCCCCCACGATGGCGACCGTTTCGCCACGCTGTACATCCAGCGACAGATTGTTGACGGCCTGAACGATTCCCCCTTCCTGACGGAAGCTGACGCTCAGGTTTCTGACCGCTAAGACCTGCCCTTCAGGCAGTTCCGATTCTTTTATCGTCATCCGTCCGCCCGATCCTCGCGATAGATCCCCACGTTCGGCTCATCGCCTACGTAGCCATAGCCCCGATACATGCCTTCGCTGTTGAACGGCAGCGCCACATTGCCGTCGCGGTCAACGGCAATCGCACCGCCGCTGCCGCCCAGCACCGGAATTTTTTCCATAATCACGCGTTCGCTGGCCTCTTTTAACGACAGGCCGCGATACTCCATCAGCGCGGCGATATCGTAGGCCGCCAGCGTTCGCATAAAGACTTCACCGGTGCCGGTACAGGAGACGGCGACATTCGCGTTGTTGGCATAACAGCCCGCTCCGATAACCGGCGAGTCTCCCACCCGTCCAACCTGTTTATTCGTCATTCCCCCGGTCGAGGTTGCCGCCGCAAGGTTCCCCGCGAGATCGAGCGCCACGGCGCCCACGGTGCCAAATTTACGATCGGGATCGAGCGGATCGCCGGAAGCGTTTGCTTCACCATCATGATCGAGCACCGTCTGGTTTGTTCTGAGCGCCCGCTGAAGCTGCTCCCGGCGTTCCTCCGTCGAGAAGAAATCGGGTGAGACCTGCTCAAGGTGATGAGCGGCGGCAAAGGCTTCCGCGCCTTCACCCACAAAGAGGACGTGCGGGCTTTTTTCCAGCACTGCCAGCGCGGCCAGCACCGGATTGCGGATGCGGCTGACCCCCGCGACGGCTCCCGCCTCCAGCGTGCGGCCATCCATCACGCAGGCATCCAGCTCATGCGTCTCCTGGTGGGTGAATACGGCGCCCTTTCCCGCATTAAATAGCGGGCATTCCTCAAGCAGACGCACCGCTTCAGTAACGGCAGCCAGCGCGGTTCCGCCGCCGGCGAGAATGGCCTGCCCCCGGATGACGATCTCCGAAAGCGCCTGAATATAGTGCTGCTCTTTTTCCGGCTGCATATTTGCGCGGGAGATCGCCCCTGCGCCGCCATGTATCGCGATGACTGCTCTGACCATAACCCTATATCCCGAGTGGCAAATCAGCATGAAAAACACTGAGTTAGAATGAATTCAATCAGCTCAGACACGTTTTCGACTATAGGCAGGCTGTAAAGTGATGTAAAGCATAATGTTGCCGGGCTGACAGCCGGGAAAAAATCTGAGCGGACAGTCGCGTGGGGTTTTCGTGACCCAAAACCTGATTCGCGCCATAATAGCGCTATCTGATTTTAACGCCTGCCCCTTCATCCGGGCACGCCGGAGACTTTATGGAATCCTTCACCGCGGGACTTATTTCCCTCGACGACGCACTGGCGGCGATGCTGGTGCGCATTACCCCTGTGACAGAAACAGAAACGCTTTCCATTACCGCCGCGGCGGGCCGGATAACGGCCTCATCCGTTATCTCTCCTCTTAACGTTCCCCCTTTTGCCAATTCGGCTATGGATGGCTACGCCGTTCGCCTCGCGGATCTGCAAACTGGTCCGCTGGCGGTAGCAGGCAAGGCATTTGCCGGTGCGCCCTATCGCGGCGACTGGCCGCCTGGCAGCTGTATCCGCATTATGACCGGTGCGCCGGTGCCCGCAGGAACGGAAGCGGTCGTTATGCAGGAAGAAACGGAACAGGTGGACGACAGGATCCGCATTACTGCCGCCGTAAACGCCGGGCAGAATATCCGTCTTGCCGGTGAAGATATTCAGCAGGGTGCTGGCGTGCTTGAGGCGGGTATACGGCTGGGTGCGGCGGAGCTGCCGCTGCTGGCCTCGCTGGGCGTCGGCAGCGTTGAAGTCCGGCGCAGGCTAAAGGTTGCCATCTTCTCGACCGGTGACGAGCTACAGCCCGTCGGAGAGCCGCTGGCAGAAGGGCAAATTTATGACACTAACCGCTTTGCGGTGCGCCTTATGCTGGACAAACTGGGCTGTGAAACGATCGATCTGGGTATTATCCGCGACGATCCGGCAGCGCTGCGTGTAGCTTTTGAACAGGCAGACAGCCAGGCCGATGTGGTGATCAGCAGCGGCGGGGTTTCGGTGGGCGAAGCGGATTACACTAAACAGATGCTGGAGTCGCTGGGCGAAGTCACGTTCTGGAAGCTGGCGATCAAGCCCGGCAAACCCTTTGCCTTTGGTCGTCTTAAGCAGAGCTGGTTCTGCGGGCTGCCGGGCAATCCGGTCTCCGCCGTGCTGACCTTCTATCAGCTGGTTCAGCCACTGCTGGCGAAGCTCGCCGGAGAGCCTGGCCCGGCGCTTCCCCCCCGTCAGCGGGTAAAAGTGACTGAAAAACTTAAAAAATCGCCGGGAAGGCTCGATTTCCAGCGCGGCATCCTGACGCGCAATGCAGAGGGCGAGCTTGAGGTACGCAGTACCGGCCCGCAGGGATCGCACGTATTCAGCTCCTTCAGCCAGGGCAACTGTTTTATCGTCCTGGAGCGCGATCGCGGTAGCGTCGCGCCGGGCGAATGGGTGGATGTGGAGCCCTTTAACGCGCTGCTGGAGGGGTAGTTATGCTGCCGGAACTCAGCGACGAAGAGATCCTGCGCTACAATCGCCAGATTGTGCTGCGGGGATTTGACTTCGAAGGTCAGGAACAGCTGAAAGCCTCCAGGGCGCTGATTGTGGGTCTTGGCGGACTGGGCTGCGCCGCCAGCCCCTATCTGGCGTCCGCCGGAACAGGCCACCTGACCCTGCTGGATTTTGATCAGGTCTCCCTTTCCAATCTGCAACGCCAGACGCTGCACAGCGATGCCCAGCTGGGCGTGCCCAAAGTGGAATCAGCCCGTCAGCGGCTGAGCGCCATCAATCCGCATATCACGCTCCAGGCAATCAACGCCCAGCTTGAGGATGAGGCGCTGAGCGCGCTGGTCGCCGGACATGATGTGGTGCTGGACTGTACGGATAATGTAGCCACGCGGGAACAGCTTAACCGTCTCTGTTTTGCGCATAAAACGCCGCTGGTATCCGGGGCGGCTATCCGCATGGAGGGGCAGATTAGCGTCTTTAGCTGGCAGGAGGCGCAGCCCTGCTATCGCTGCATCAGCCGGCTTTTTGGCGACGCCACCTTAAGCTGCGTTGAGGCGGGCGTGATGGCCCCGCTGGTGGGGGTCATTGGGTCGCTACAGGCGATGGAGGCGATTCGTGTGCTGACGCACTACGGCAGCAGCGTGGCGGGAAAACTGCTGATTTACGATGCGATGACGCTCCAGTTCCGCGAAGTGAAAGTGGGCAAAGATCCGGCCTGTGAGGTCTGCGGCCAGCCTGCCTGAACAGCAGCAGACTGAGGCCAGAAGCCCCTTCATGAACGCCCTGCTTCTGGCGCGTAGGTATAGAAAGCGCGTTACCCGCGTTTTCTGCAAGGCAATATTCTGGCTGTGAAGGTAATCTTTGCACCGGTACAACAAAGGCGCCTTCCGGCGCCTTTGTTGTCAGATAATGCCTTTGCTGCGAAAGCAATCTTCGTAACCGGAAGGTATCAAAAAGGGAGCGTTTCCGCTCCCTTTCCGTCAGGCGATACCTTTGCTGCGAAGGTAGTCTTCGTAGTTGCCGGTAAAGTCTTTAAGCTTGCCTGGCGTCATCTCAATCACGCGGGTGGCAAGTGAACTGACGAACTCGCGGTCATGCGAAACGAAAATCAGCGTACCTTCGTACATCTCCAGCGCCATATTCAGCGCTTCGATCGATTCCATATCGAGGTGGTTGGTCGGCTCATCCATAATCAGCACGTTCGGTTTTTCCATCATCAGCTTGCCGAACAGCATCCGTCCCTTTTCCCCACCGGAAAGCACTTTCGCGGGCTTTTTAATATCATCCTGGCTGAACAACAGGCGGCCAAGGATACTGCGAACCGCCTGCTCATCATCGCCTTCCTGCTTCCACTGGCTCATCCAGTCGAATACCGTCAGGTCGTTAGCGAAATCATGAGCATGATCCTGCGCGTAATAGCCGATGCGCGCGTTTTCAGACCACTTCACCGTGCCGTTATCGGGCTGCAGTTCGCCTACCAGCGTTTTCAGCAGCGTAGTTTTACCGATACCGTTCGGGCCGAGAATAGCCAGCTTTTCGCCCACTTCCAGCAGCAGATCGAGGTTTTTAAACAGCGGACCTTGATCGAAACCTTTGGTTACCGCCTCAAGCGCCAGCGCGTTACGGAACAGTTTTTTATCCTGATCGAAGCGGATAAACGGGTTCTGGCGGCTTGACGCTTTTACCTCTTCCAACTTGATTTTATCTATCTGCTTAGCCCGCGAGGTCGCCTGGCGGGATTTTGAGGCGTTGGCGCTGAAGCGGCTGACGAAGGACTGCAGTTCGTTAATCTGCGCCTTTTTCTTGGCGTTATCGGAAAGCAGACGGTCGCGAGCCTGGGTCGCCGCCGTCATATACTCATCGTAGTTGCCCGGATAAACGCGCAGCTCGCCGTAGTCCAGATCGGCCATGTGGGTGCAGACCATGTTCAGGAAGTGACGGTCGTGCGAAATGATGATCATGGTGCTGTTACGTTCGTTCAGCACCTGTTCCAGCCAGCGGATAGTATCGATGTCCAGGTTGTTCGTTGGCTCATCAAGCAGCAGGATTTCCGGATTGGAGAAGAGTGCCTGCGCCAGCAGGACACGCAGCTTCCAGCCCGGCGCCACTTCGCTCATCGGACCGTAGTGCTGCTCAAGCGGAATACCCACGCCCAGCAGCAGCTCACCGGCGCGCGCTTCGGCA
The DNA here is from genome assembly GCA_050410775.1 of Pantoea sp. FN060301. Lineage (GTDB taxonomy): Bacteria > Pseudomonadota > Gammaproteobacteria > Enterobacterales > Enterobacteriaceae > Erwinia. Next base: position 1,380,869 of record CP191229.1, on the reverse strand, counting down.
GTGTAGCCATCCATTTCGCCATATTTGACTTCGAGGTCGGCCACTTTATAGCCATCATCTTCGCTCATTTCAGGCAGTGCGTAGATGCGGTCACGCTCTTCCTTCACTTCCCACAGCTCGCCGTGGCCCATGATGACGGTATCCAGCACGGTATACTGCTCAAAGGCGAACTGATCCTGACGCAGCTTACCGATACGTTCGTTCGGATCGAGAGAGACGTTGCCGGCTGACGGGACAAGATCGCCGCCCAGGATTTTCATAAAGGTGGACTTGCCGCTACCGTTAGCGCCGATCAGGCCGTAGCGGTTGCCGCCGCCAAATTTGACAGAGATGTTTTCGAACAGCGGCTTACTGCCAAACTGCATGGTGACGTTGCTGGAAACTAGCACAGGATTGCCTTTCGTTTGCGATGTGGGAGTGTGAATCAGCGCGCATTATGCCAAAAAAAAGGGGCGGCGAATACACCGCCGCCCCTGCACGTTTCAGAGAGTTTCCTCAGTGGCTTTTCACTTCGCGTTTCGCCGGCGGCATCTGAGGGGTTTTCACATCGCTGCTCAGCCAGCCATGCAGGTAATGTTCAATCTGCTCCAGGCTGCGGTTACGGGTTTCCGGCACGCATTTGATAACGAAGAGCGCGCCAAACAGGCCGATAAACGCAAAGATAAAGAAGGCGCCAGACAGTCCGACCGAGGCCAGCAGCATCGGAAAGGCCAGCGAGATCATAAAGTTGGCAATCCACATGGCGAATACTGCCCCGCCCATAAAGATCCCCCGCAGGCGGGTGGGAAATATTTCCGAGAGCAGCAGCCAGGTAACCGGCGACAGCGCGCCCTGCTGGAAGCTGAGGAACATCAGCATTCCCAGCAGCACCATATAGCCGCGCATGACGTCCGGCTGGCCGTTGATGGTTTCCGGCATCAGATAGCTGACGGCGCCGATAAACAGCAGGCAGGCGGTGCAGCCGAACTGACCGATCATGGTCATGGTCCTGCGCCCAATCCGCCCCAGCAGCCAGATACCGAAAAAGGTCATCAGAACGGAGATCGCGCCGTTGGCGATAGTGGCAAAAAGCGCCGTATCCGTACTCATGCCCACTGCCTTCAGCATGGTAGGCGCGTAATACATAATGGTGTTTACGCCGGAAAGCTGCTGGATCACCGCAATGCCGATGCCGATTAAAAAGAGTTTAAACAGCCAGGGTTTTTTCAGCGCTTTCAGGCTGGGTTTCCCCTGATTTTCATCCTCCGCCAGCGTTTCCTCAATTTCCGTCAGCTCCCATTCCACGTCCCCTTTCGCCCGGGTACGTTCCAGCACGCGACGCGCCTCCGCGAGGCGACCTTTCATGGCGTACCATCTTGGCGTGTCGGGCATAAACATCATGCCGAACCAGAGCGCCACGGCAGGGATAGTGGCAACCGCAAGCATCCAGCGCCAGGTGTCATGCCCGCCCCACGCCGCGTTAAAACCCGCATTGGAGATATAGGCCAGCATCTGCCCGGAGACGATCATCAGCTCCTGAATGGTCACCAGCTGACCGCGCCGGTTGGCCGGGGCCATCTCAGCGATATAGACCGGCACGGTAGCCGCCGCGCCACCGACCGCCACGCCAAGCACCAGGCGGAAGAAAATCATCCACTCCACGTCCGGCGCCATCGCGGTGCCGAGTGCGCCCACGGCAAAGATGACGGCAAGGGTGATGATGATTTTCTTACGCCCGGCCGCCGCGGCAAAATGGCCGGAGAGCAGCGCGCCAAAAGCGGCACCAAACAGCAGTGAGCTGGTGACCAGCCCCGTCGTGAACGGCGTCAGATGCAGCTCGTCGCCCATAAAGAGCAGCGCGCCTGAAATCACACCGGTGTCATAGCCAAACAGCAGGCCGCCCAGCGTCGCCACGGCCGCCACAACTTTTACGAAGGGCTCCGTGCGCGTCTGACTGTTCGGCCCCGATGCCTTATTGGGGGTGAGATATTGTTCTTTTGCCATAACGTTCTGTGACCTCATTTCTTGCCTGATGGAAGGAGATGGTCGGGGAATGAAACGTCTGCGCGACATTCACCTGCTATGGCAACCAATTTAGATCTTTTTTTTCATTTCATATAACTATGAAAATTAAATTTTGCGGCACAGATCGCACTCGCCTGTCATCTTTATGATGAGAGTCGCATTAAAACACGAGGTTTCTTGTTCGTAACGGTGATTCCTGCTCTCAGCCACAAGCGTTAGCCATACCTTTTTCGGGTTAAATATTTCATTTAACCCCATTAACGTTACCGCTATTCATTTTGGCTGGAACTGCCGTTATAGCGCCGGAGGACAATGCTGAGTTGAAAAAGGCCGTACCAGCGGGCAAAAGGTTCTCTGCCCGGCGGTAGGGTTAATGGAAGAGGTGCAGACAGGGTCACCCCTGACGGCCCGGATTTTCCGCCGGGCCAAAGACGGAAAATTCCGGCAGTTTCACGTCCTGATACGGCTCCCAGCCGCCGCCGAGCGCTTTGTAAAGCGCCACGAGATCCAGGCTGCTCTGCACCTGGGCTGTGGCGGCCTGCTGCTTCGCCTGGGCTAACTGACGCTGCGCGTCCAGCGCGTCAATGAATGAGGAGAGGCCTTTGCTATAGCTGTCATTCGCCAGATCGAACGCGTTCTGCATCGCCTCAACGGTCCGGTTCAGCTCTTCCGCCCTCTGCTGATCGGTACGGTAGCTGACCAGCGCGTTCTCTACATCCTGCAACGCAGTCAGCACGGTCTGCCGGTAGCTAAGCGCGGCGCTGGCCTGCTCCGCTCTGGCGAGCTTCACGCCGGAAACCAGCCTGCCGCCCTGAAACAGCGGGAGCGAAATGGCCGGGCCAACGCTGTAGAAATGGCTGCTCCAGTTATCGAGATAGCTGACGTCGGTGTTACGCATGCCAAACTGACCGGTCAACGACAGATCGGGGAAGAGCTGGGCGACGGAGACGCCTATACCCGCCGTTGCCGCATGAAGTTCGGCTTCTGCCGCCCGGATATCGGGCCGGCGACGCGCCAGGGTTGAAGGTAGCCCTACCGGCACCGCTTCCGGCAGCGACGGCAGCGGCTTGCTGGTGATTAGCTCCGCATCCAGCGCGCCTGGCGGCCTGCCGGTAAGCACCGCCAGCCCGTTCATCGCCTGACGAATCTGCGCCTGATACTGCGGCAGTTGCGCCTTCAGCGAGCTGAGCTGGGCGCGGGCATTCTCCACGTCCAGCTGCGGAGAGAGCCCGTTACGCTGCCGGCTTTGGGTCAGTTCGAACGTCTGCTGAGCCACTTCGATTTGGGTGCTGAGCGTCTGAACGATTGACTGGGCGCCGCGCAGTTGCAGATAGGTGCGCGCCACCTCCGCCTCCAGCGATACCAGCGCGTCATTACGATTTTCGACAGACTGCTGCTGCTGCGCACCGGCCATTTCAACCTGACGGCGCACCTTACCCCACAAATCCAGCTCCCATGAGGCGTCAAAGCTGCCCTGATAAAGGGTAACCGGCTGAGTTAAGCCGTTCAGCGCCGAACGAAGTTCGGGATCGACGCTGTCCGCCTGGTCATAGATGCCGTTCGCTTCCAGAGCGCCCTTCACGCCCAGCTGCTGCCGGGTCGCTGACAGACTGCCGTTCACCGACGGAAACCAGGCGCCGCGCGCCTGGTTAAGCTGCTGCCGTGACCCCGCAATACGCAGCACAGCCTGCTGGAGCGACAAATTACCGGCGATCGCACGGTCAATCAGGCTATTCAGCTCAGGATCGTTGAAAGATCGCCACCAGTCAGGGTTAGTCTGCGCGGCCAGAGGACGCGAGCCTTCCTGTGACGCCATCGCATTAAAAGCGGCCGGCGTGGACGGCACCGGTTTCTGATAGTCCGGCCCGACCGAACAGGCCGACAAGGCGAGCGTCACAGCCAGCGCCAGGCCTGGCCGCGAACCTATAAATAACGGCGAAACGTTCATGTCAGTGTGCTCCAGCACTGCCCTCGCTTTTAATAGGCGCAAGCAGTAAACAAAATGGAATCAGAATCAGCGCAACAATGCTCAGCCCCATAAAAACGTCGATATAAGCGAGAATGCGCGCCTGGGCGATCATCTCTCTGTAGAGTTGACCGGTGGCAATAGTGACCGGATCGCCGACCATGGTGGTGAAGTCTTTCACCGACTGCGCCCAACGCTCCACGGTCAGATTAAACGGCTCATTCAGCGGCGACATGTTATGCACCATATGCGCGCTGTGCACCTGCTCCCGTTCGGTAATCATCGCCGTGGAAAGGGAGATGCCGATCGACCCCGCCACGTTGCGGCACATGGTGAATAGCGCCGAGGCATCAGCGTTGAGCCGCTGCGGAATGGTGACAAAGGCGATTGTGGTGAGCGGCACAAACAGGAAGCCCAGCCCGATTGTTTGCGCGCTGCGCATTAATACCAGCGTGGTGAAATCGACGTCCGGCGTCAGCGTTGACGAATAAATAAACGAGACAAACAGGCAGGTAAAGCCGAAGGCAATGATCCAGCGCGTCTGCACAACCGGCATCAGCTTGAGCACCAGCGGAATAGAGAGCACGATCAGTATCGCGCCGGGAGAAAGTACCAGCCCTGACCAGGTGGCGGTATAGCCTAAATCCTGCTGCGCCAGCTGGGGAATGACCACCGAACTGCCGTAAAGAATCGCGGCCATTCCCGCCATCAGCACGCTGGCGACGGCAAAGTTACGGTCCTTCAGGCAGTGCAGATCGACCACGGGCTTCTTCGCATAGAGCAGCCAGTAGACGGCGCCCACCAGGCCGATGGCGGTCAGGATCGCGAAGGTGACGATAAAGCCGGAGCTGAACCAGTCATCATCTTCACCCCGGTCAAGCATGACCTGAAGACAGCCCAGCCCGAGCGTAATCAGGCTGATGCCGATATAGTCGATGCTCAGCTTATCCTTCGCCCACTTACGCTCCCATGGCGGATCTTCCAGCAGCTGATAAATCGCCAGCACGCTGAAAATGCCAACGGGAATATTGATGAAAAAGACCCAGCGCCAGCTGTAGTTATCGGTGATCCAGCCACCGAGCGTTGGGCCCAGCACCGGGGCGACGATAATCGCAATTGAGGAGAGGCCAAACGCCTTGCCGCGATCGGCAGGCTTAAAGTAATCAAGCAGCACGGACTGCTGTACCGGCTGAAGCCCGCCGCCAAAAAATCCCTGAAGCACCCTGAACAGAATGATTTGCCACAGCTCGGTAGCAATGCCGCAAAGAAAGGAGCAGACGGTAAACATTACGATGCAGATCAGGAAAAACTGTTTGCGGCCAAACACGCGGCTGAGAAAGGCAGAGATCGGCAGCACGATGCCGTTAGCGACCAGATAAGAGGTCAGAACCCATGTGGATTCATCGTAGCTGGATGAGAGCGACCCCGCGACGTGCGGCAGCGCGACGTTAACGATAGTGGTGTCAAGGATCTCCATAAACACCGCCAGCGTCACCGTCATCGCCACCAGCCAGGGATTACTGGCCGGTTGCCAGCTCTGGCTTTGACTCATTTTATCCTGACCTTCGGCTCTACCGACAGCCCCAGCGGCAGCGCCTGATTGGGATCGAGCCCCTTATCAATCACGATTTTTACCGGCACACGCTGCACGATTTTCACGTAGTTACCGGTGGCATTCTCCGCCGGAAAGGCCGAGAAGCGCGATCCGGATCCCATCTGGATGCTGTCAACATGCCCTTCCAGCTTCATATCCGGCCAGGCATCCACTGTGATTTCCACCTTGTCGCCAGGGTTCATATGCTCAAGCTGAGTTTCTTTGAAATTGGCGGTAATCCAGACATCGGGTGAAACCAGCGAGAAGAGCGCAGTGCCAGCCTGCACCAGCGTGCCGACCTGCACGTTACGCTTAGTCACAAAACCGTCGTAAGGCGCGAGGACCTGGGTATAGGAGAGATTCAGGTTAGCCGTATTAAGCTGAGCCTGCGCCTGCTCTACCTGGCGCTGACGGGCTTCCACATTCGTTTTCTGCTGCTGGATCTGTAGCTGGACCTGCGAAGCCACTTCCACCTGCGCTTTAGCACCTGCCAGTTCGGCCCGGGCGCTGCGCAGCTGGGCACTGGCGGCGTCGATATTGCGTTGGGAAGTGGCGCGGGGATCGACACCGCGCTGCCGTTTATAGTCCGCTTCTGCGTTAAGCAGATTCGCTTCCGCTTTCGCCTGCTGGGCCAGCGCCTGATCTTTCTGCGCGGGATACTGCACTTTAGCCAGCTCAAGTGACGCCTGTGCCTGATGAAGCTGCGCCCGGGCCAGCCCCAGCTGCGCCTGCGCCTGATCACGCTGGGCGAGACTGTCGCGCGGGTCGATCACCACCAGCAGATCGCCCTTCTTTACCCGCTGATTATCTTTTACCCGAAGCTCTGTCACATAGCCGGAAGCTTTAGGAGCGATCGTGACCGCGTTCGCTTCCGTGAAGGCGTCATCCGTGGTTTCAATATTGCGGGTTGTAAGCCAGAACCAGAGTCCGACGATAATCATCACGATCGCCACTACCGCCAGAATAATCAGCGGCTTCTTGCCGGGACGCTTACGTTCCGGCCGATCCTCACGATCGTTCTCATTTTGCTGCGGATCATCATGCTGATTGTCAGCCTGAGAATGCTGCTCATCCTCTGGGGAAGAAGTTGATTGATTAGCCATATTTCTCATCAGTTTACGGCAGCCCAGGCCGGGCCGCAGAGTTTACGCTGCTATAACAATAGGACGTAAACTGACAAATGCCAGCATTTCTTTACGAACGAGGATTAGCCCGATCCGGTGATTAAAAAGAGCCCCCAGCCAGCCGCTGCCGCCCATATCAGCATCGGCAGAGAGTAAAGATGGAAGTGCCACCAGATACGGCGATCTTTGGCCATCCGCAGCGCAATAATATTTGCCAGCGAGCCGGGAAGCAGACCGAAGCCGCCAATATTCACCGCCCAGGCCAGCAGCATATTAGCGGGCAGCGCGCTGAGCAGCAGAATGGTCGCAGGCACATTGCTGATGATCTGCGACAGGCCGACGGCCAGAAGATAATGGCTGCCTGGCGACATTTGCGTAATTTGCTGAGGTAAAGCGTGAAGTGCAGGCAGGCGGGTCAGCAGAAACACGTTGATAAACATGGCGATAAACACCACCAGCAGAGACCAGTCAAGCTCCAGCAGAATACGGCGGGCCATGACAAGAAACACGGCGAAGATCGCCAGCATTCCCCAAAGCGCCCTGTCCAGCTCCAGCGAAATCACAAAGAGCAGGTAGAGCAGCACGCTGGCAATCAGTAGCGGGCGCTGCCAGACGCTGGTGCCATGCTGGTCGGTCAGTTCAATACGGCGGCGGGAAAAACAGACACAGGTCAGCAGCAGCAGGCTGCTGACCAGCACCGCGGCCAGGGGCAACATCTGCCCGGCAAAGGCAGCAAAACCCAGATCTCCGTGCCGCCACAGCAAAATATTTTGCGGATTGCCGATGGGCGTCAGCAGCGAACCGGCGTTAACCGCCAGCGCCTCAAAAATAATCAGGCGTGAGACCGGCAGCGCCGCATAGCGCCGCAGCGACAGGGTGAGCGGCACCAGGATAAACAGCGCCACATCATTGGTCAGAAAGGTGGAAAGCAGCGCCGCAGAGAAAGTCAGGAAGAGCGCCAGGCTCCGCTGGTGATGGAAACGCCTCACCAGCCGGCGGCCAAGCACGTCGAAATAGCCGCTGGCCTCAATGCCTTTCGTCAGCATCAGCAAACCACACAGCGTGACGATGGTCGGCCAGTCAACCGCAGCGGGCAGCTCCCGCAGCGAAAAAGAGGAGAAGCCCGCCAGCAGCAGACCCAGCAGGATTAACAGATGCAGGAAACGATCGTGCAGAAAAGGTCCGAACAGCTTTCCCATCAGGGCTCACCGCAAGCGCAAAAGGTTTACTGACGCCTTTCGTAAAATTTCTGGAAAATAAGCAGCGTTTCATCGCTGACGTGGTGCTCCAGACCTTCTGCATCGCGACGCGCCGTATCGGGGCTAATTCCCAGCGCCAGCAGAAAGGTTTCCACAATGTGGTGCCGCTTGCGGCTCTCTTCGGCCAGCGCCTCGCCCTCCGGGGTCAGAAAGACACCGCGATAGGGAACCTGTTCAACCAGACCGCCGGTCGCAAGACGCTTAAGCATCTTCGCCACCGTGGGCTGGGAAACGCCCAGACGCGCCGCCATATCCACCTGGCGCGCCTCGCCAAATTCACGGATCAGATCGGAAATCAGCTCAACATAATCATCAATCAGCTCGCGACGATGTGCTTCACGTACCTGGCGAAAGCCTTCGACATGTTCTTCGATCTCTTTCAGTGGCGCAGGCACGGCACTTTTTGCGCGACGACTCATTCCGCTTCCTCTTTATTATCACTAACGCGTACTGCTGCTGCATCAGTCTTTGGGTGACTCATTGTAAACGAAGCACAACGAAGCACAAATTTTCGCGTAATAGCTCTGGCTACATAATATAGCCTGTGCTATATCTGATTATAATACGCGCGTTTTGTACAATGAACACCCTGAATAAACCCGGTTACTGATGCTGCCGTTGATTATCTTCATGGGTGGATGTGGGGGCTAATGCCTGCACGTTTATCGTTGCTGACGCCACTCATTACTGCGGGAGAATAACAGAATGAAAATTCCTCTACTGCTGAAGCTCTTCTGCCGCTCCCCGTTTACGCTGCGGCTGATGCTGCTTGAGATGCTGACGCAAAAAAAACCGGCGCTGCTTTGATCCAGCCAAAAAAAATCCGCCCCTGAGGAGCGGATTTTTTCTCTCTGCCAGACTGAGCTGGCAGCAGCAGCTTAGAAGCTGTAACCTACGCCGGCAATCCAGGTGCCGATGTCGGTGTTACGGATACGGCTCTGCTCATAGCCAACGTCCAGTGCCACATTCTGCATTGGGTTGAACTGCAGGCCTGCACCGTAGGAGAAGCCAACGTCGCTGGAGTCAGATTTATCACGAACGGTCGTGCTGTTCTGCTGGAATTTACCGTAGCCGATACCTACTACGCCGTAGATGCTCGCCCAGTCGTTCAGACGGTAAGCAGGACCACCGGTGATGCCGTAGTACTGGCCTTTATTATAAACGCCCGCTTCGGTACTGTCCTTTTCGGTGTAGGTGAAAGAGCCGATCCAGCCCAGCGGATCGCTGCCGTTTTCATAACGATACTTCAGGTTGAAGCCGTTAGCCTTATTCGCCACGCCCTGCATATCGCTTTGAGCATAACCACCGGTAACTGTGCTTTGCGCCATTGCGGAACCAGCAGAAACTGCCAGTACACAAGCCAGAGCTGAAAGACATGCAATTTTTTTCATAACCACCTCAAATGTGAAAGTACTTCTCTCCTGACAACGCTGAAAATATAACAAACCTTAGCGAGAAACTCTGCCCTGATTTTGTTGTCCAAGACATTGTTTGGTGTAACAGAAGGTTAATGAAGTAATCTATGTCATTCATTTGTCTTATTTTTCGTGAGTTCCCCTGCGCGTCTTTTAATAATGTAAAAAATTGTTCATTGAGATAATTCTTAATTCTTTCTGACGTTTCTTTACTTAACTGGCCCTGTTTCAGCACTTTTTGCGTTTTTTTTCAGGCAGAATTCTCCGTTTTATTCCGCACTCCAGTAAACTCACTGCCACTTATCCCCTATTGATGGATTACTAAGGCTGAACAGGATGTCTTCTTCTAAATCTGCCGTCTGGCTTCCCGTACTGGTCATCTTGATTGCCATGACCTCGATTCAGGGCGGTGCCGCCCTGGCAAAAACGCTTTTCCCTGTTGTTGGGGCGCCAGGCATCACCGCTTTACGTCTGGGACTCGGCACGCTCATCCTCTGTATTATCTTCAAGCCCTGGCGGCTGCGCTTCAGCCGCCAGCAGATGCTGCCGCTGTTGCTTTATGGTCTGGCGCTTGGGGGGATGAACTATACCTTTTATCTGGCGCTGCGTACCGTGCCGCTGGGCGTCGCCGTTGCGCTGGAATTTACCGGTCCGCTGGCGCTGGCGCTGGCCAGCGCGCGCCGGCCCCCCGATTTCCTCTGGGTGCTGTTGGCGCTGCTGGGGCTGTGGCTACTGCTGCCGCTGGGGCAGAGCATTTCCAGCGTCGATCCAAAAGGGGCGATGCTCGCCGTTCTGGCCGGGGCGTTCTGGGCCCTCTATATTCTTACCGGCAAGCGGGCCGGCGCCGAACATGGCCCCGCCACTGTCGCAATGGGATCGCTGATTGCCTCGGCGATCTTCGTTCCGCTCGGGCTGGCCTATGCCAGCAGTGGAATCTGGGATCTCTCTCTTATCCCGGTGGCGCTGGCCGTCGCCGTCCTCTCCAGCGCGCTGCCCTATTCGCTTGAAATGGTGGCGCTTACCCGCCTGCCAGCTAAAAGTTTTGGGACGCTGATGAGCCTTGAGCCGGCAATGGCCGCCCTGTCCGGGATGCTGTTTTTAGGTGAGGTGCTGACGCTGGTGCAGTGGCTCGGCCTGCTGGCGATCATTCTGGCATCCGCTGGCGCCACCCTGACGCTACGCCCGGTTAAGCCGAAAATTGCGCCCATTAGCGAAAATCCTGAATAAATAGTCATATTGAGGTTCGTCTGGCTGAAAACGGCGGACGAACTTTACCGTAATGTGCGAAATTTAATTAATATCCGGGCTCAGTAAGACAATAAGCCTTGGCAATGCTTTGCTGAAATGCACTCCGGTATTTGCTCGCTGCGTTTATGCCAGCTAATAGTGCTGTTTTCACTGCATAGTGCGCGCCTGAGCCACACCAGCAACGGAGAATATTAATGACTCTCATTCAGTTTTAATTATTTACTGGCAAACCAGCCGGTTATTTCATTAAGGCGCCTGCTATCTGACCAATAGGCAACTTCTTAACGGCAAAGCTGAGATCTGGTGCTATACTTTATCCCGTACTTAATTAGGACAACCGACCATTAAGAGGATATTAATGATGAGTACCGCTAAACTGGTTAATACGAAATCTTCTGATCTGATTTACACCCGTAACGATGTGGCTGATGAAGATAAAAAAGCCACCATTGAGGTGTTAAATCGTCTGGTCACCGAATTTATTGATCTCTCTTTGATCACCAAGCAGGCGCACTGGAACATGCGTGGCGCTAACTTTATTGGCGTACATGAAATGCTGGACGGTTTCCGTACCACTATTACCGACCATCAGGATACGATTGCAGAACGCGTAGTGCAGCTGGGCGGCGTTGCGCTGGGTACGGCTCAGGTCGTCAATGACAGAACGCCACTGAAAAGCTATCCGCTTAACATTCACAGCGTACAGGATCACCTGAAGGCGCTGGCTGAGCGTTATGCCGTGGTGGCTAACGATACGCGCAAAGCGATCAATGAAGTGGAAGATGAAGATACGGCAGACATCTTCACTGCTGCATCCCGCGATCTGGATAAATTCCTGTGGTTCATCGAAGCCAATATTGAATAAGATCCTGCACCGCGCCTGGCGCGGTCAGTCAGCATCAACCAGGGAGCAGATGAACATTCATCTGCTCTTTTACGTTGGAGGTTAAGATGGCAAGCGGATGGGCAAGTGATGACGCCGTACAGCAGCAGATAGACTCGACGATTGATGATGCGGTGAGCCGCGCCCGCAAGGCCGTTTATGAGGGCGTGAGCGCGGAATATTGTGAAGAGTGCGGTGAACCTGTGCCCGAAGCCAGGCGCAAAGCGCTGCCGGGCGTACAGTACTGCGTTCTTTGCCAGCAGAAGCGCGACCGGCATCAGGCGGCGAATGCGCTTTATAACCGGCGCGGCAGTAAAGATAGTCAGCTCCGGTAGTTTTTCAATTTATTACTTAAAACTTCGATCTCATTAACATTTTTTTTATCCCCTCCGGCATCATCTATTGTGTTTATTGTCAGATTTGCTAAAAAAACGCGTGCACCTTTATGGAACCGTTGCACCAAATGAGTGCACCATAATGGTGCCGCGCCTCTTATAACCCACCGCCTGCGGATTAAAATTGACTTAAAGTGCTGTTTTTCTTACAGTCTAAAAACCTGGCATAATATTTTCATATGGCTGCTGGCATTGATACCGGACAAAGCCGTTGTCCGACCGCAATAAGGATAAAATAATGAAGTCGATTGTTAAGTTTTCCCTGGCCGCACTGACGCTGGCGTTTGCCGTTTCAGCACACGCCGCAGAAAAAAAACTGGTTGTTGCTACCGATACCGCCTTCGTTCCTTTTGAATTCAAGCAGGACGGCAAATATGTCGGCTTTGATGTGGATCTCTGGGCGGCTATCGCGAAAGAGCTTAAGCTCGACTATACCCTGAAGCCGATGGACTTCAGTGGTATTATCCCTGCCCTGCAAACCCGTAACGTCGACGTGGCGCTGGCGGGCATTACGATCACTGACGAACGTAAAAACGCGATCGACTTCTCCGATGGCTATTATAAAAGCGGTCTTCAGGTCATGGTCAGAGCCAACAATGATGAAGTCAAAAGCATCGACGATCTCGACGGTAAAGTTGTGGCGGTGAAAAGCGGCACCGGCTCTGTAGATTATGCAAAAGAGCACATCAAATCGAAAAACCTTCGCCAGTTCCCGAATATCGACAACGCCTATATGGAGCTGGGCACCAATCGCGCTGACGCGGTTCTGCACGATACGCCTAATATCCTCTATTTTATTAACACTGCCGGCAAAGGCCAGTTCAAAGCGGTAGGCGACTCGCTGGAAGCCCAGCAGTACGGTATCGCCTTCCCGAAAGGCAGCACCGAGCTGCGTGAAAAAGTGAACGGCGCGCTGAAAACGCTTCGTGAAAACGGCACTTACAACACCATCTATAAAAAATGGTTCGGCACCGAGCCTAAATAATTCCTGTTCTGACTTTACGCGGGCGGTGGCTTTCGCCCGCGCTTTTCATACCCGCCCAACGGGTTTTAATCCGGAGAAAAAATAATGCAGTTTGACTGGAGCGCCATCTGGCCATCTATCCCGGCCCTGCTTGAGGGCGCCCGACTGACCCTGTGGATTTCCATCCTTGGTCTTGCTGGCGGCCTGATTATCGGCCTGGTAGCCGGCTTCGCCCGCGCTTACGGTGGCTGGCTGTCGCGTAATATTGCGCTGGTATTTATTGAACTCATTCGCGGTACGCCGATTGTCGTTCAGGTGATGTTTATCTACTTTGCCCTGCCGATGGCGTTTAACGATCTGCGCATCGATCCCTTCAGCGCGGCGGTGGTCACCATTATGATCAACTCCGGTGCCTACATCGCAGAAATTACCCGTGGCGCCGTGCTTTCTATTCATAACGGCTTTCGTGAAGCGGGTCTGGCGCTGGGGCTTTCCCGTCGTGAAACGCTGCGCTACGTCATTATGCCGCTGGCGCTGCGCCGTATGCTGCCGCCGCTGGGCAATCAGTGGATCGTCAGCATCAAGGATACCTCCCTGTTTATCGTCATCGGCGTGGCCGAACTGACCCGTCAGGGGCAGGAAATTATTGCCGGAAACTTCCGCGCGCTGGAAATCTGGAGCGCCGTGGCCGTTATCTACCTGTTTATTACGCTGGTGCTGAGCTTTGTTCTGCGTCGCCTTGAAAGAAGGATGAAAATCCTGTGATTGAATTTAAAAACGTCTCCAAGCATTTTGGCCAGACCCAGGTTCTGCATAATATCGATCTCACTATCAACCAGGGTGAAGTAGTGGTGATTATTGGCCCTTCGGGATCGGGTAAATCGACTCTGCTGCGCTGCATCAATAAGCTGGAAGAGATCACCAGCGGCGATCTGATCGTTGACGGACTGAAGGTGAACGATCCTAAAGTGGACGAACGCCTTATCCGCCAGGAAGCGGGCATGGTATTCCAGCAGTTTCATCTTTTTCCACAGATGAACGCGCTGGATAACGTCGCCTTTGGCCCCATCCGCGTACGCGGCACGGCAAAAGCAGAAGCGCACCGCCTGGCCCGTGAACTGCTGGGGAAAGTCGGCCTTGCCGAGCGTGCGCACCACTTCCCTTCCGAACTCTCCGGAGGACAACAGCAGCGTGTTGCTATCGCCCGTGCGCTGGCGGTGAAGCCGAAAATGATGCTGTTTGATGAGCCGACGTCCGCACTGGATCCGGAACTGCGTCATGAAGTGCTGAAAGTGATGCAGGATCTGGCTGAAGAAGGAATGACGATGGTGATCGTGACGCATGAAGTCGGCTTCGCCAAAAAGGTCGCCTCACGCCTGATCTTCATTGATAAAGGGCGTATTGCCGAAGATGGGCACCCCGATGAACTGATCGATAATCCTCCCAGCCCGCGCCTGCGCGAATTTCTTCAGCACGTTTCCTGATTGCCGCAGGGTGAACCCCGGTTCGCCCTGCTTTTCCCACCAGATTATCAAAACGTCTTTCTGTTCCGCCCACCCGGCTATACTTCCAGCCCAATGCTGAGACCGGCATCGTAACGGGAGACTACAATGCCAGGAATCGCTCTACCGGTCTGGTGGAACAGCTCAGGCAGGCGTCTGAGTCGCCTGCAACTGCCGCTGAGCCGGTGCTGCTACCGCCGGACTAGCGATGGCTCATCTGGCGTTCGCGGGCCGGTTTTTCCATAAAGCTCCAGGCGATAAACCGGCTCTGCTTCTGCCCCTGCGCCATATTCACGGTGCGCACGGCGACAGCACCAGCCTCTTCCAGCGCACGCCACAGCTCCGGCAGGTTCTCTTTACGGGAAACCAGTGAAGTGAACCAGACGCACTGGCGGGCAAACTGGATGCTTTCGACGATCATCCGGCTGATAAAGGCTTTCTCACCGCCTTCGCACCAGAGCTCGTCCTGCTGGCCGCCAAAGTTCAGCGGGGCATGCTTGTCCAGGCCAAGGTTACGCACTTTACGCTGGCTGCCCTGTCGCGCTTCGCTGGCGGAAGCGTGAAACGGCGGGTTGCACATGACCGCGTGATACTGCTCATTTTTATGAATAACCCCCTGGAAAATAGCCTGAGGATCTTTCTGACGGCGCAGACGAACGCCGCGATTCAGGCCGGGATTGGCGGCAATAATGGCATTAGCCGCGCGCATCGCCTCTTCGTTAACTTCGCTACCGGTAAAACGCCAGCCATATTCACGGTAGCCAATCAGCGGATAGATGCAGTTTGCGCCGCAGCCGATATCGAGCAGCGTCAGGTCGTGGGGAACGCGGGCGTGATTGTCTTCCGCCAGCAGATCGGCCAGATGGTGGATATAGTCGGCCCGGCCCGGAACGGGCGGACAGAGGAAGCCTTCCGGGATAGTCCACTGTTCAATCTGATAGAAGTGCTTCAGCAGCGCCTGATTAAGGGTCCTTACCGCCGCAGGATCGGCGAAATCGACGGACTCATCGCCATACTGATTGACCGCCACGCAGGCCGCCAGCGGCGGATGACTCTGAATGAGCGCGGGGAAGTCATAGCGTCCGCGATGGCGGTTACGCGGGTGAAGGGGGTGCTTTTCGGCGGTCTTTTTCATGGGCGGCTCTCTTGTCTGAAGGCGCGTAAGATACCTGCTGCGGTAAAGATCGTAAACAATTCCCGCCTTTTTTCCCATCACGCCAGGTTACTATAGGCAAATCAGCCACGTTTAAGGAGTTATGATGACGCGTTCCCGCCACTCTTACCAGCCCCGCCTGGGCCATGGATTGCCGCACGATCCGCTCAATGCCATTATCGGGCCCCGTCCGATTGGCTGGATCAGCTCACAAAGCGCCAGCGGCGAGCGAAACCTTGCGCCCTACAGCTTCTTTAACTGCTTTAACTATAAGCCGCCGGTGATCGGCTTCTCCAGCCAGGGCTGGAAGGACAGCGTGGCCAATATTGCCGAAACGCGGGAATTCGTCTGGAATCTGGCCACCCGGGAACTGGCGGTGCCGATGAATGAAAGTTCAGCCTCGGTGCCGCACGGTGAGGATGAATTTGCGCTGGCGGGGTTAACAGCGATACCGGGCACCCAGGTCGCCGTGAGCATGGTGGCCGAAAGCCCGGTCAACTTTGAGTGCAGGCTGACGCAGCTAATCCAGCTGGAGGATGCTGCAGGCGAAAAGCTTGAGCAGTGGATGGTGCTGGGTGAAGTGGTCGCTATTCATATTGATACCGACCTGCTGGAAGAGGGAATTTACCAAACGGCGAAGGCCAACCCGATTCTGCGGGCGGGTGGGCCAAGTGCCTATTACGCCATCAGCGACGAACTGCGCTTTGACCTGATGCGGCCGGATGCCAGAAAAACGTCCGGCTGACCCACCCTTTTTGGCCAGACTGAGACTGCGGGTTTACCGAGCCAGCAGCGCGGTAACGAGCTTTTTCAGCATGGGCTGTAGCTGTGCCGCCTTTTCCTGCCGCCAGTGAAACGGCGGCGCTTCATCCATATAGTTACACTGCGCCAGCTCCAGCTGGACCGCATGCTGATCCTCTGCCGGCCTGCCGTAGGCCCGGGTGATATAGCCACCCTTAAAGCGGCCATTCATTACCCAGCTGTAATCATGTTGCGCGGCGCAGGCTTCACTTAACGCCCGGGTAATTTTGTCGCTGCAGCTTGCCCCACCGTTGGTGCCCAGATTCAGGTCGGGCAGCCTGCCGTCAAACAAGCGCGGGATGACGGACGCGATAGAATGCGCATCAAACAGCAGCACATAGCCAAACTGCTGCTTAATACGCCCCAGCTCCTGCACAATTTTCAGATGATAAGGCTGCCAGATGGTCTCCAGATAGTGCTGCCGCAGCGCTGCGTCCGGCGCCATGCCCGCTCTGAATGTTGGCGTGCCGTCAAAAAGCGTCTCGGGAAAGAGTCCGGTTGTCGCCGTACTGTAAAGGGCCTCATCATCGGGAGGACGGTTCAGATCGATCACAAAGCGGGAATAGTGCCCCGTCAGCACGCTGGCTCCCATTTCATGCGCAAACTCGTAGAGGCGGGGAATATGCCAGTCGGTATCCGGTAGCCCTTTCGCCGCCTCGCTAAGCCCGGTTTCCACCTCCGGCGTCAGGGCGGTTCCTGCATGGGGGATACTGATCAACAGCGGCAGCGTGCCTTGCGTAAAATGGTAGGGAGTCATTACCTTACTTCTCCTCTGAAGATCACCTTGCAGGGCAGCTCGCCGCCCAGCCAGTAAGCCAGCTCCGCCGGATGCGCCAGCGGCCAGTGAACAAAATCCGCGAATTTGCCGGGTTCCAGCGATCCTTGCGTATCACCCAGCCCCAGTGCTTTCGCGCCGTTCAGCGTGACGCCCGCCAGCGCTTCTTCCGGCGTCATACCAAATAATGTACAGCCCATATTCAGCATTAACCGTAACGACAGCGCGGGCGAGGTGCCCGGATTGGCATCGCTAGCCAGCGCCATCGGCACCTTATAACGGCGAAACAGCTCAACGGGCGGCCGCTGTTTTTCACGCAGCAGATAAAAGGCTCCCGGCAGCAGTACGGCGAGGGTGCCGCTCTGCGCCATGGCGGCCACGTCGCTTTCGGTGGCGTATTCAAGATGATCGGCGGAAAGCGCGTTAAAGCGGGCCGCCAGCGTGCTGCCGCCCAGCGGGGAGAGCTGTTCCGCATGCAGCTTAACGGGCAGACCAAGCCGCACGGCGGCCTCAAAGAGTCGGGTCACCTGTTGTGGTGAGAACGCAAGATGCTCGCAGAAGGCGTCCACGGCGTCGGCCAGTCCCTCAGCCGCCACCTGCGGCAGAAGATCGTTGCAGATCAGATCGATCCAGCCATCCGGGTTATCGCTGAACTCAGGCGGCGTGGCGTGCGCCGCCAGGCAGGTGGCGCGGATCTGCACCGGCAGAGTAGTTGCCAGCTCGCGGATGGCCCGCAGCATACGTAGCTCACTCTCCCGGTCAAGCCCATAACCCGACTTGATCTCCACCGTGGTGACACCCTCCGCCAGCAGCCGTTCCATCCGGAAGCGCGCGCCCGCAACCAGCTGCGTCAGGCTCGCCTGTCGGGTGGCCCGCACGGTAGAGAGAATGCCGCCGCCCTGCGCCGCAATTTCGCTGTAGCTTGCGCCGTTCAGACGCTGCTCGAACTCCGCGCTGCGATCGCCGCCAAAGACCAGATGCGTATGGCAGTCCACCAGCCCGGGCGTGACAATGCCGCCATCCAGCTCATGCCGCCGTTCAGCCCGGAGATGGCCCGCTTCAGCATAGGGTCCCACCCAGACAATTTTATCGCCGTGGACAGCAATAGCGCCGTTCCGGATCAGGTTGTACCGCCCTGCCCGCATGGTGACAAGATCGGCCCCAAACCACAGGCTGTCGCAGCAAAGTTCTTCGTGCATCGCCTCTCCCGGCTTTACTGTTGTCTTGTTAGTATGTATATGTATATACAACCTCACTGCCGGGGAAGCAACCTCCATGGCCAGCTATTTTGCGCCGCGTCTCCTGATAGGGGATCAGTGGCAAGAGAATGTATTGATTGACGTTGATGACCAGGGATTTATCCGTGCGCTGACGCTGGATGGCGCTGCGGATGGCGCAGAACGTCTGGCCGGCACCGTTATTCCCGCCATGGCTAACCTCCATTCCCACGCCTTTCAGCGGGCGATGGCCGGGCTGGCGGAAGTGGCTGGCGATCCTCAGGACAGCTTCTGGACCTGGCGGGAGATGATGTACCGGATGGTGCAACGCCTCACGCCTGAGCAGGTCGGCGCGATCGCCGCGCACCTCTATGTCGATATGCTGAAAGGAGGCTATACCCAGGTCGCGGAGTTTCACTATCTGCATCACGATCCTGACGGACAACCCTATCCGGACGATGCCATGCTCGTCGCGCTGATTGAGGCGGCAGAACTCGCCGGCATCGGGCAGACGTTGCTGCCGGTGCTCTATAGCTACGCCGGTTTTGGCGAACAGCCACCGCAGGCGGGTCAGCGACGTTTTATTCAGCACAGTGATAGCTATCTCCGCCAGCAGCAGCGACTGCACCGGCTGCTTGAAGGCAGGCCGCTGCATAACCAGGGCCTCTGCTTTCACTCTTTACGCGCCGTCAGCGAAGCGCAGATGCGCGAGGTGCTGGCCGCAAGCCCCGCCGGACTGCCGGTACATATTCATATTGCTGAACAGGAAAAAGAGGTCGCTGACTGCCTGGCCTGGTGCGGCGAGCGCCCGGTAGAGCGGCTGTTAAACCACTTTGAGGTCGATCCGCGCTGGTGCCTGATCCACGCCACCCATCTCAGCACAGCAGAGATTTCACGTCTGGCCGCCAGCCGGGCGGTGGCCGGTCTTTGTCCTACCACAGAAGCGAACCTGGGGGATGGCATCTTCCCGGCTAGCGCCTATATCGCTCAGGGTGGACGCTGGGGGATCGGATCGGACAGCCACGTTTCTCTTGATGTGGTAGAGGAGTTGCGCCTGCTGGAGTATGGACAGCGCCTGCGCGATCGCCGGCGTAACCGGATCGTCACCCCGCAGCAATCTTCAGTAGGCACGGTGCTCTATCATCAGGCGCTGGAAGGCGGTGCGCAGGCGTGCGGCGTCAAAACGGGCCGGATCGGGGTGGGCTACCGGGCTGACTGGCTGGTGCTGGCTGACGATGCCCTGCTGGGCGGAACGCCCTCAGCCTCCCTGCTCAACCGCTGGCTCTTTGCCGGGCATCGCGGTCAGATCGAAGAGGTGTTTGTGGCGGGCAGCAAGGTGATTTCTGCTGGAAGACACGCGGCTCAGGCAGAGATCGATGCGGCTTTTCGTGACGTCATCACGGCGCTGCAATGATCCACTTTTTCGACAGCAGCACGTTACCCCGCAGCCTCTGGCGCAACGGCGGCGGCGAAACTCAGCAAATTATCAGCTTCCCGCCTGGCGGCAAAACGTTCAGTTGGCGTCTGAGTATTGCCACGCTCGCCCGCGATGGGACCTTCTCCCTGTTTCCGGGCGTGGACCGGATTATCACGCTGGTGGAGGGAGACGGCGTGACGCTGACTGCCAGAGAGAAATACAGCCAGTCGCTGCGGCCTGGCTGCCCTTTCGCCTTTGCCGGAGAAGATGAAGTTTTTGCGCGCCTGGCAGGCGGAGGCAGTACCGGTTTTAATATTATGGCGCGGCGGACAACGCATCAGGCTGCCGTCTCGTGTTGCCGTGAATCCTTTGTTTTTTCTACCCGGGAAGCAGGTGTGCTCTGTGTACTGACGGGGAAATGGCAGCTGGAGGATAGCGTTCTGAGAAAAGGTCAGGGCGCCTGGTGGGAAAGTGGCGCGACGCTGCGCCTGACGGCCTGCGGCGATGCCCTGCTTCTGTATGGGGAAATCAGGACAAAGCCGCAGGGTGTGGAACCTGAGTAAAGGAGGCCCTTCCGGTCAGCCATGCCCCTTAAAACGCCCCAGCAGCTTATAGCGCGAGCCGGGATAGAGCAGCTTTGCCCAGGTAACGATTTTCGTTCCGCTCCAGGTCTGGCGACGGATCAGCAGACAGGGCTCGTTCGCGTCCAGCGACAGGTAGCCACACTGCTGGCGATCCGGCAGAACCGCCTCAACAATATGCTCTCCCGCCGTCAGCGGCGCGACCCGCATCAGGTAAATATAGGGCGTCTGGTGCTGATAATCCTGCCTGAGATAATCCACCGCGACCTGTGGGTTAACCAGGCGATCTTCCAGCTGCACCGGCAGATCGTTTTCATAATGCACAATCACCGAATGAAAAACCGGATGTCCTGAAGGAAGTCCGAGCACCGAAGCCTGTTCAGGATCGGCCTTAATTTCCGCCAGCGTGATGATTTTACAACTGTGGCGATGACCGCGCTGGGCGATCTCGTCCGCGATGTTATGCACCTCAAGCATCGCCGTGTAGCCTTTATTTTCGGCCACAAAGGTGCCCACGCCCTGCATGCGTAGCAGATAGCCTTCGCTGGTCAGCTCCCGCAGCGCACGGTTGATGGTCATCCGGCTGACCCCAAGCTCATTCACCAGCTCACTTTCCGACGGCACCCGCTGGTTAGGCTTCCAGATGCCTTCGGCAATCTGGCTGACGATCGCCTGCTTGACGCGCTGATAGATAGGCGCTGGCCGATCGCTCATCGCGGCCGAGAGTTGCGAAACGGCAGTCTGGTCGGCCATACGCTTTTCCTTTATCTCTATGAAAGCGGCCAGTTTACGGGCTGCCCGCGCGGATGTATAGACATCCCGGAAAGGGGATGCGTTAGTAACGCATCCGGAACATTCGCTTAATACAATGATTAGAAAGTATTTTTCCATCCCATCCCACCGTTAGAGGAGAGGAAGGCAACGGGCCCGGCAAAATTTTCGTGATCCGCGCTACAAGCGCGGCTAATTGTATAGACAAGCATATACACTTCTGTTTGACTGCAAAAGAGCATCTTGTTGTCCGCGGCGCCTGCCGCATCCGTTTTGCCCGTTAAGGAATGCTGCCCCCAACCTTGTCTATACAGGAGTGTACCATGCCAGTAGCCCCACATTGTTGCCACCTTATTCCCGGGAAGGTCTCGCTGGCGACGCTGAAGCTTATCTATGGCGGCAACATCAGGCTTACGCTGGACGATCGGGCCCGCAGCAGCGTACTGAAAGCGCGGGAAACCGTGGAGGCGATCGTTAACGCCGGGAAGGTAACCTACGGAATTAACACCGGCTTCGGCAAGCTGGCGCAGACCACCATCCCGGCGCAGCGCCTGGCGGAGTTGCAGCGTAACCTGGTGCTTTCTCACAGCGTGGGGATTGGCGATCTACTGCCGGATAACGTGGTTCGCGTGATCATGGCGACCAAAATTATCAGCCTGGCTCGCGGCCATTCCGGCGTGAGAATGGCGTTGATCGATGGCCTGCTGACGCTGTTTAATGCGGGCGTCATGCCCTGTATCCCCGAGAAAGGGTCCGTTGGCGCATCCGGTGATTTAGCTCCGCTGGCTCATCTCTCCCTGATGCTGCTGGGCGAAGGCCAGGTACGGGTTAAAGGCGAACTGATGTCTGCGACAGCAGGGCTGGCGCTGGCCGGCCTTGCGCCCTTTGTGCTGGCGCCAAAAGAGGGGCTGGCGCTGCTGAACGGTACTCAGGTTTCCACCGCGCTGGCGCTGCGCGGACTGTTCGAGGGCGAACGCGTTTTTGCCGCCGGGCTGGTGGCAGGGGCGCTGTCGCTGGAGGCGATTAAAGGCTCAGTCAAACCTTATGACCACCGTATTCATGAAGCACGCGGGCAGCCGGGACAGATCGCCGTCGCCGCCGCCGTCGCTTCACTGCTGGAAGGCAGTGAGATCCTCACCTCCCACGCAAACTGCGGACGCGTGCAGGACCCCTATTCCATCCGCTGCGTGCCGCAGGTGATGGGCGCCTGCCTGGATAACCTCAATCATGCCGCCCGCGTGCTGCAAACGGAAGCTAATGCCGCCTCCGATAATCCGCTGGTGTTCAGCGAAAGCGGCGACGTCATCTCCGGCGGCAATTTTCACGCCGAGCCGGTCGCCTTCGCCGCCGACATTATTGCCCTGGCCATTGCCGAAATCGGCGCCATATCGGAGCGCCGTATGGCCCTGCTGCTCGACTCCGGGCTTTCCGGCCTGCCGCCCTTTTTAGTCAACGATGGCGGGGTGAATTCCGGCTTTATGATCGCGCAGGTGACGGCGGCAGCGCTCGCTTCGGAAAATAAATCGCTGGCGCATCCCGGCAGCGTCGACAGTCTGCCCACCTCAGCCAATCAGGAAGATCACGTCTCCATGGCGACCTATGCGGCGCGGCGGCTCGGCGCGATGTGTTTCAACACGGCGGCGGTGGTGGGCATTGAAGCGATGGCCGCCGCCCAGGGCATCGACTTTCATCGCCCGCTACAGAGCTCGCCTCTGCTTGAGAAGGAGCTTGCCGCCCTGCGTCAGCGCGTCGCCTTTCTGGATAAGGATCGCCTGCTCGCGCCAGATATCGAAGAGATGCGCCTGTGGGCAAGCCGTGAGGAGTGGCCCGCCGCCGTCGCGGCACTGCTGCCGGGTAACGCACGTTAATTCCCTGACGTTAAGGACTTCATCATGAATGACCCTGAAAACAACGCCCTGCCCCGTGAAGTTCGTGCGCCCCACAGCAGCGAGTTGCACTGCGCCAACTGGCTGATTGAGGCGGCGTATCGCATGATTCAGAACAACCTTGACCCGGATGTGGCCGAGCGTCCTGAGGATCTGGTGGTTTACGGCGGCATCGGTAAAGCCGCCCGCAACTGGGCCTGCTTTGAAGCGATCCTGCGCGCCCTCAGGGCCTTGCAGCCGGATGAGACGCTGCTGGTGCAGTCCGGCAAGCCGGTGGGGGTGTTTCGTACCCATGCGGAGGCCCCGCGCGTGCTGATTGCTAACTCTAACCTCGTGCCGCACTGGGCGACATGGGATCACTTTCACGAGCTCGATCGGGCCGGGCTGATGATGTACGGCCAGATGACCGCCGGATCCTGGATATATATCGGTGCGCAGGGCATTGTGCAGGGCACCTTTGAAACCTTTGCCGAAGCGGGCCGCCAGCACTATCACGGCGACCTCAGCGGCAAATGGATACTGACCGCCGGGCTGGGTGGCATGGGCGGCGCACAGCCGCTGGCGGGCGTGCTGGCCGGCGCTTCCGTGCTGGCGATTGAATGCCAAAAGTCGCGCATCGATTTTCGGCTTCGCACCCGCTATCTCGATGAAAAAGCCCTTACCCTTGACGACGCGCTGGCAAAGATTGACCGGGCCTGCAAAGAAAAACGCGCCATTTCGGTAGGCCTGCTGGGCAACGCGGCGGAGATCCTGCCGGAACTGGTGAAACGGGCGAAGGCGGGCGGCATGAAGCCGGATATCGTCACCGACCAGACCTCGGCGCACGATCCCATTAACGGCTATCTTCCGGCGGGATGGAGCCTCGCTCGCTGGGAAGCGGCGCGTCAAAGCGAGCCAAAAGCGGTGGAACAGGCGGCCAGAGCCTCAATGGCCGTACACGTTCAGGCGATGCTCGACTTCTGCCATATGGGCGTGCCGACCGTGGATTACGGCAACAATATCCGCCAGGTCGCGCTGGATGAAGGGGTGACCAACGCCTTTGACTTCCCCGGCTTCGTTCCCGCCTATATCCGTCCCCTGTTCTGCGAAGGCAAAGGCCCGTTCCGCTGGGTGGCGCTCTCCGGCGATCCTGAGGACATTTATAAAACCGATGCGCGCCTGAAAACGCTGTTTCCGGATAATAAAAACCTGCACCGCTGGCTGGAGATGGCCCGCGAGCGCATCGCCTTTCAGGGGCTGCCCGCCCGCATCTGCTGGCTGGGGCTGGGGGAGCGCCACCTCGCGGGGCTCGCTTTTAACGAGATGGTCCGTAACGGCGAGCTGAAGGCGCCGGTCGTGATTGGCCGCGATCATCTGGACTGCGGTTCCGTCGCTTCCCCTAACCGCGAAACGGAGGCGATGAAAGATGGCTCAGACGCCGTTTCCGACTGGCCGCTGCTCAACGCGCTGCTCAATACCGCAGGCGGTGCCACCTGGGTCAGCCTGCACCACGGCGGCGGCGTGGGAATGGGCTTTTCGCAGCATGCCGGTATGGTGATTGTCTGTGACGGTACGCCGGAAGCGGATAGCCGCCTGGCGCGCGTACTGTGGAACGATCCAGCGACGGGCGTGATGCGCCATGCTGATGCAGGTTACGACCAGGCCCAGGCGTGTGCGGCCAGACACGGGCTTAATCTGCCGATGGCGCGCTGACTGCACCGGTCAACGCGGCGTTAATACCTTCCATGTAAAGGCTCAGACCGGCAGGCCGTCCCGCGTCAACCGGGCGGCCATCACCTGCGCGTCGCGGCAGGATCTCTCCGCGCATCCCCCTTTCAGCTCCCCTTTATGCTACCTTTAGCCAGTCAGTTATCGGGAATGGCCCGGCAGAGAGAGGACGTTATGACAATCCCCGCATCACTGATAGAAGAAGCCACTGGCTGGCGACGGGCGCTGCACGCCCAGCCCGAACTCGGCTATTGTGAAGTGAAAACCGCCGCCTGGGTGGCGGACCAGCTGCGTTCATTCGGGCTGACAGTGCATACCGGCCTGGCGGATACCGGCGTGGTCGGCACGCTCGAAAATGGCCCTGGCCCCACGCTGGGCTTTCGCGCCGACATGGATGCGCTGCCGGTGACCGAACGGGGAACGCCCGCATGGCGCTCCACCACGCCGGGCGTCATGCACGCCTGCGGTCACGATGGTCATACCGCAATGCTGCTGGCGGCGGCAAAGCACCTCAGCGCGACCCGCCGCTTCAGCGGCACGCTCCATTTTGTTTTTCAGCCCGCCGAGGAGAATCTTGGCGGCGCAAGGAGAATGGTGGCCGAAGGCCTGTTCCGGCGCTTCCCGATGGATGCCATTTACGGTCTGCACAACTGGCCCGGGCTGCCGCTGGGGCATCTGGCGATCAACAGCGGGCCGATGATGGCCTCGCTGGACGCGTTCGAGATCACCCTGAGGGGAAAAAGCTGTCACGCCGCCATGCCGGAAAACGGCGCCGATCCGATTGTCGCGGCGGCCCAGCTTATTCTGGCGCTGCAAACCATCCCGGCGCGGCGCCTCTCGCCGCTGGCTTCCGCCGTGGTCAGCATTACCCAGATCAACGGCGGCGAGGCGATCAACGTTATTCCTGAAAATGTGGTGCTGCGCGGTACGCTGCGCTGCCTGCAGACGGACGTGCGCCAGAAGGTGCGCGCGATGATCGATGAGTTCGTCACCACCTTCACCGCGCCGCTGGGGATTGAGGGAAAGATTGCCTACCTGACCGAATATCCGGTGACCCATAACCCCGCCGCCGAGGCGCAGAAGGTGCGGGATTGCGCGCTGGCTATCCTGCCGGAGGCGCAGGTTCACTGGAATGTTGCCCCCTCGATGGCCTCGGAAGACTTTGCCTGCATGCTGGAAGCCTGCCCCGGCGCTTACTTCTGGATAGGCGCCGATGGTGCCACACCCTCAGCGCCTCTGCATAACGCAAGCTACGACTTTAACGATGAAATCATCCCTGAGGGCGTGACGTTCTGGTGCCAGCTTGCGGAGCGCTTACTGCCCGTGCCGTCCGGGCGCTGACGGGCGTCAGGGTACGCCGGTAACGGCGGCAGAAAGCGCTCTACAGCGCGGCGGTTCCGCTCCTGGTTACCGCTTTCTGCCGGTTCAGAAGCCCGCTTTTTCGAGCTGTTCCAGCGCGCCCTGTATATCCATCGCCCGGCCCGTCGCCACAAAACAGCAGGCTATTTGCAGCCTCAACGCCTGCGGCACCGGAACTTCTTTATTAAGGCAGCGTCGTGTCCAGGCGGCGGTCGTCTCCGCCTCTTTCCCCTGCGGCAGATCGTCACGCCCGATCCCGCTCTCTTCCTGACGCGCCAGCAGCACTTCCGGCGCATCACCGGCAATCAGCGTCACTGACGGGCAGCGCTGAGGGTTGGCATAAACCTCGCCTTCCGTGCCGTTAAGCAGCAAGGCCCGGCCGCCGATAGCCTGAAAGAATTTCCCCACTCGCGGGATATATTCCGGATGAGAGACGCTGGAAAGGCGCAGCGCAGCGTCTTCCCCAAAGGGGGTGGCCAGTTTGGCCAGCGTATGGGCGCTGTTGCGTACGCCCATTTGCCAGCGCAGCGAAAGCTGTCTCGCCAGCGGCGGGCAAAGCGTGGTGACGCTCATAAAGACCAGTTCGCCTTTCTCCAGCTTCGCCTGCCCCTCTCCGGCATCCTTTACCGGTTCAATCCCCAGCGCGGCGAATACCGCTTCGCTGGTGACGCGGGTCGGATCGTCACTGACCCCATGCACCACAACCGGAAAGCCAAGCGCTGCGAGCAGCATCGCCAGCAGCGGCGTCAGGTTGCCCTGCCTGCGGGCACCGTTATAGCTTGGGATAACGATCGGCATCGGCAGGCTGGCGGGCGGCGACAGACGCATCACCCTCTCCTGCATCGCCTTGTAAAACCCAAGCATCTCCTCTTCGCCTTCGCCCTTAATGCGCAGCGCGATAAGAATCGCGCCCAGTTCAAGGTCGGCCACCTCGCCCGCCAGTATGCGACGATAAAGCTCGTTAGCGGTATTAAGATCGAGATCGCGGGCATGGTTCTTACCGCGGCCAACTTCTTTAATGATCTTGTTATATTCCATGCTTCTGCTCTTTTCAGTAGTTAGCGACGACGGCGGACGGGCGGCTTTTTGCCACCCAGCGCCGGGCTGGGTTTCGGCAGTTCCCCTTCCGGCATCGCCGGCTGCGCGATGGGAAATACCGGCAGCGCCCCAAGCAGACGCGAGCCGTAGCTCTTGCTCAGTAAGCGTCGGTCATAGATAACGATTTCGCCAAAGCACTCATGGCTGCGGATTAGCCTGCCTACCTGCTGGATCAGGTTAAACGAGGCGCTCGGCAGGCTCTGAACCTCAAAGGGATAGCGCTTCAGGCTTTTCAGCCACTCCCCCTCCGTCAAAATAACCGGACTGTCTACCGGGGGGAAGGCGATTTTATGAATATGTACCTGGGAGAGCAGATCGCCTTTTAAGTCCAGCCCCTCCGCAAAGGACTGCAGACCGACCAGAATACTGGTTTCTCCCTGCTCCACGCGCTTGCGGTGCAGCGCCACCAGCGCCGGACGCGGTTTGTCGCCCTGCACCAGCATCATCAGGCGGAGTTCGGGCAGATAAGATAAAAAGTGCTGCATTGCCCGTCCGCTGGCGAACAGCACCAGCAGCCCTTTATGCTTCGCTTCTTTCACCTGGTGCCGGAAAAAGTGCGCCATTTCCGCCAGGTGCGCCACCTCATTCGCCAGCATCGGCTCATAGCGCATCTGGGGAATAACCAGCCTGCCCTGTTCAACATGATTGAACGGCGAGTCGAGCGCCACAAAGCGATCGCCCACTTTATCGGTCAGGCCGGACATCTCCTGCAGCCGCTGGAAGCTGCTCAGCGAGCGCAGCGTGGCCGAGGTCAGCACCACGTGCGGGATTTTACGCCAGAGCAGCTTTTCCAGCTGTTCACTGACGCGGATGCCAGCGCAGTGAAACAGCAGATGCGGGTTGCCTTCGCGGCTCTCCCTCGTCACCCACTTTGATACCGGCGCGCCCGACGCCTGTTCCAGCGCCGCCAGCCGCCAGAGCTTGGTGCTCGCTTCGAACCAGCCAAGCGAGCGGTTCATCTGGATCAGGGCGCGGTGCAGACGCACTACGTCAAACTGCCCGGTTTTTTCGCTGAGGTCGTTTAGCAGCGCCTCCGCCAGCCCGCGCAGGCCGTCGCTGAGCTTAAACAGTCGCGCACAGAGGGTCAGGATCTCCTCCGGCAGACGTCCCATCTCAAAGCGATATTCGCCCTCCTGGCTCTCCGGAGGCAGAAGCTGGATGAGTATCTGAGACAGCTGCTGAAGCTGTTCGCGGACTTCTTCACAATGTGCTTTCAGGCGATCGGGCTGGCTCAGGCCCGGCGGCCTTTTCGGGCGAAACTGCGCCAGACACTGCTCCACCAGGCGGCAGAACAGATCGAGCTGAAGGGTGCTCCAGACGGGGGTGATATCGCCGCTCATCTCCAGCGCATCACGGGCCACATCCGGCAGATGATGGCCCTCATCCAGCACCAGCAGCAGGCTTTTCGGCGGCGGCAGGACCGACTCGGTTTCCAGCGCCGCCATCACCAGCGCATGGTTTGCCACCACGACATCCGCCTCTTCAATTTCACGGCGGGCGACGTAGAACGGGCATTCGCGGAACCAGTGACAGTTGCTGCCGAGGCAGTTCGCCTTATCGGTGCTCAGACGCTGCCACAGCGACTCTTCAATCGATTCATCACAGTGATCGCGCAGTCCGTCCCACTGATGGCGGTTAAGGTTTTTCTCCAGCACCGTACAGAGCGCCCGCTCATCCTTGCTGGCGGTCATCGCATCGTCCAGAAACAGCAGCAGATCGCCCTGCTTCTCCTCATCGGTAGCCAGCGCCGACAGGTTGCGCGGACAGACGTAGCGCCGGCGTCCAAAGGCGGCGGTAAAGCGCAAATCGGGAATAATTTTTTTCAGCAGCGGTAAATCTTTGCTGTAGATCTGATCCTGAAGCGCCACGTTCGCGGTGCTGACCACCAGCGGCTTCTCTTCCGCACGGCTGACGGCGATGCCGGGGATCAGGTATGAGAGCGTTTTGCCCACGCCGGTGGGGGCTTCAATCGCCAGATGGCGGCCCTCATCGCCCGCCAGCGTTTTCGCCACTTCGGCGATCATCTGCCGCTGCGGGGCACGGGGAATAAAGTCGGGAATTTGCTGCTGGAGGGCTTTATACCACTCCGCAATTTGCGCTTTTAACGCGGCAGTTAGCGCCATGACAACCACTTTTGACCAGAAGAGCCTGTATTTTTACACAGTATCGCCTCCGCGTCAGCCTCAGGGATCGATCTTGCTCTGCCTGGCCTGCAACTGCCGCAGTCTGGTCAGCCTCTGACTTGCTGGCCGCGCGTCAGCGCAGAGGCTGATCTTCGCCCTT
This sequence comes from Pantoea sp. FN060301, assembly GCA_050410775.1. Taxonomy (GTDB): domain Bacteria; phylum Pseudomonadota; class Gammaproteobacteria; order Enterobacterales; family Enterobacteriaceae; genus Erwinia. The sequence goes on along the minus strand of CP191229.1, from coordinate 1,351,467 downwards.
CGTTAAGCCTTATCTGCCGTCTCGTCGGCGACCTGCTTCTGTTGCCCCAACCTGCCGACAAACGGCAGTCGCAGCGCCGGGGAGAGGATATCCACGCCGAGATTCAGGCCGAGCAGATTGATTTCCACGCCCTCTTCGGCACCCAGCGTCAGGCCAAGCACGCCGAGCACGGTGACCTGAAGGCCCCTGCCGGAAGGGGGCAGACCGACCGGATGCGCCAGCGAGCGGAAATCTTTGCCGATGGCGTTGGCGGGCAGATCCAGCCTCAGCTCAGGCACTTCCCGGCCGATGTGGGCCAGAAAGGTATTACTGTTTGGCCCCGGCCAGACCCGGTAGGTATGGGGCCAGGGATAACTCTCTATCGCGGCTTCAATATGGGGGATCATCGCCTCCGCCGCCGCGCCGCGATGATCGACAATGGGCACGGGCTGCGCGCCAAACCAGTAACCATCAGGCAGGGCGTAATTATGGCGCACCACATTACTGCTGCCCCAGCTGACAACCTCATAGCGCTGAAACCGCGTTTCTCCCGCTTTTTTAAAGATAATCCACGGATGCACGGCAAACAGTCCCCGCCAGCCAAACGTCGGTGCCGTATAGACCTGCACGATAGCGGTCTCTTTAAACTGTAACGGGCTGGGGGCCACGCCCGCTGAGTCACGGCGGGCCGAGGCCCAGTCTTGTCCGGTAATTTTTGCCCCGCTGTGGGTCGCTTTCAGGTAGCTCTGTCCGAAGGAGAGCAGCATGATGCAGAGAAAGCCAAGGCCAATCATTTTTGCAAAAAACATAGCGTCAGGTCGTCCACCCGCAGAGTTGGGTAAAAGGGTTGGCGGAAAGGGTAATAAGCAAGCAGAGCCGAAGCTCCGTCGCTGGGAAAGTGACCAGACTCACATTACGCAAATTGGGCCGGTCATTCAATCCCCGCTGAAGGAATGAATGACCGCAGCAGCGGCGAAGAGAGGGCGGGATGGCCGGAGACGGCTGCGCTTCGCCATGATAACGCTAAATTAATTTGTACATCAGCGTTGTCGCATCATAAGCCCCGCCGGTGGACTGGGCATAGTGGGGAATTTGCCCGCCAGTCTGCCAGCCAAGTGACCGGTAGAGCTGCTCCGCGACATCGCCTGTTCGCGTATCCAGCACCAGCAGCGTCAGGCCCATCTGTTTTGCCATCTGCTCCACCCGCAGCATCATTTCACGCGCGATCCCCTGTCGTCTGGCCGATGGATGCACCAGCAGCTTGGCGATCTCGGCACGATGACTGCCGTTAGGCATACCGCCAGGCTGGAGCATCACCGTCGCCACGATCCTCTCCTGCTGACGTGCCACCAGCAGCCGCCTGTCGCCGCTGGCGATCCCCGCGATCGCGCCCTGCCAGAACCGCGTTACCGGCGCAGGATCCTGACTGATAAAGCCGATGCTCGCCCCCAATGCGACGCAGGCGCTAATCACCTCAGCCAGCGCCGCCTGTTCGGCTACTGCCTGTTCCGCGCTTAATTCTTCATAGCTGATTAAAGTCTTCACCGGCACACCACCAGAGCATAGTGCGCACCTGCTTCATCCGGTGCGTGAAAGGATGTTGGGCCTGAGAGGTGAAAGCGCAGGCATTCACCCGCCTCCAGCCGCCACTGCCTCTGACTCATGCTGAAAATCAACGGTCCGCTCAGCACCCAGATATGCTGCTCCATTCCCTCAACAGGGGGCGCATGATATTCAATCAGCGCGCCGCCCCGCAGCCTGCCTTCAATTATCTCGCCTTTAAACTGGCTGGCGGGAGGAGAGACGCCACGTCGTTCGTAGCCGCTTTCACGATCGTGCCAGACGGGCTGTTCCGCCAGGCGCAGATATTCCGGGCCCTGCTCTTCCACTTCACTGAGCAGCCGCGACATGGTTAACCCGTAGGCGATGCAAAGGCGGTTCATCAGCGACGCGGTAGGGCTGCTCTCATTTCGCTCTATTCTTGAAAGGGATGCCCGGCTGATGCCGGTCATCTCCGCCAGACTCTCCAGCGACCAGCCTTTTTCCAGGCGTAATTCATAAAGCCGCCGGGCGAGACGCGCTTCTGTTGCGGTTGATGTCATGGGTGATTCTCATATAAGGGAATTAATCTCTATTTTGAGATATACCCATTTTAGTGTCCGGGATCAAGTTGTACAGATAAATAATAGTTGTACAGTAATGCAGAGTTCGCTACGGTGGGCAAAGAGCGGAAGGCAATGTAATGAGGGAACGAGGAGATGAATGGCATTGTACAGTATTGGTGACGTCGCCGAGCGTTGCGGCATTAACCCCGTCACGCTTCGCGCCTGGCAGCGCCGCTACGGTCTGATCAAACCGCAGCGGACAGAAGGAGGACATCGTCAGTTTGACGATGACGATATCCTGCGCATTGAGGAGATTAAGCGCTGGGTGGAAAGCGGCGTGCCGGTAGGCAAAGTGAAGGCGCTGCTGGAAGGCGGGAGCGTCAATATTCACGACGGCTGGACCTCCCTTCAGGAAGAGATGATGACCCTCCTCCGCCAGGTTAAACCCTCAAGGCTGCGGACCAAAATTGCCACTATTGGCCGCGAACATCCGGCTGATGCGCTCATTGACCATATTTTTGTGCCCATCAGACAGCGTCTGGGGCTGGATCAGAATACCGCGCGGGTGATGTGCAGCCTGCTGGATGGCGCGATTATCGATTATGTCGCCTTTTGCCTGGCCGGCTCGCGCAAAAAAGCCGGTAAGGATGCGCTGATCCTCGGCTGGGAAACGGAAGACCGGACCCGTCTCTGGATGGAAGCCTGGCGTCTCTCGCAGCAGGGCTGGCGGATGGACGTGCTGGCGGAACCTTTAGCTATGCCCCGTCCCGAACTTTTTCCGGGCCAGCAGCTCTTTGTCTTTACCGGCAAGCCGCTCAGCCGCCGGCAGCAGGAACTGATGACGCACTGGCAGGAACAGGGTTATCTCATCACCCATCAGCAGAGCTGAGGGGCCGACAGCCAGGCAGGTCCGGCCTTAATAAGGGCCAGATGCCCTTAACCCGTCGCGCCAGCCGGTTAAAGAGGCAATAAAAAGCGGGCAAAGGCTTAACCCGCCCGGGAGAAAAACGGTATACTTTCCCCTCTCTCGGCTTCAGACAAACGGGCAACGGCATGAACCTGCAAAAAATTGGCGTGATCTTTATCTTTCTGCTGATGGCGCTTGGCGGCATCGGCGGCGTGATGCTGACCGGCTACACCATTCTTATCCGTTCTTAAACTGCCGCAGCAGGCGCTCAAACAGGCGATCTGTGACGATCGCCAGCAGCGCCACCAGGCAGGCTCCCTGAATCACATAGGCAGTATTAAATCCGCTCAGGCCGATAATTACCGGCGATCCCAGCGTTTTTGCCCCTACGGTAGAGGCAATGGCGGCCGTTCCGATGTTAATAATGACCGAGGTGCGGATGCCGGTCAGGATCACCGGCGCGGCGAGCGGCAGCTCCACCTTGCAGAGCCTCTGCCAGGCGCTCATGCCCACCCCTTCCGCGATCTCTCTGGCGCTGGCAGGCACCGCCGCCATTCCGGCCAGCGTTCCCTGCAGGACAGGCAGCAGCCCGTAGAGCAGCAGCGCAACGATGGCGGGCTTCTCGCCGAACCCCATGACCGGCACCGCAACGGCTAACACCGCCACCGGGGGAAAGGTTTGTCCGGCCGCCACCAGCGTCTCTACCAGTGAACGAAACTCTCGCCCCGCCGGCCGCGTCACCAGAATGCCTGCTCCCATCCCAATCAGGATGGCAAACAGGCTCGATACCGCCACCAGCTTGATATGCGCCAGCGCCAGCTGCACAAAACTTTCCTGCTGATAGAGCGGCCTGTCCAGCTGCGGGAACCAGCTGGCGAACAGCGGCCCGCTGTAGGGCATGGCCAGCAGCAGCGCGATAAACGCCAGAATCAGCCACAGCAGGGGATCGCGCACCAGCCGCATTACAATGTCCCCCGCTGCCGCAGAAGATCGGCGAAATGCAGCACGCCCAGCGGCTGCTGTTTACCGTCGATGACCGCCAGCCGATCGGTTTTGCGGGCAATAAAGATCGACAGCGCCTCCCGCAGCGACATGCTTTCCGGGATCGCCTCCTCCTCCAGCCACTCCCCGCGCCGCGCCGCCTGACCGGCATTCCCCAGTGACAGCAGCCTGATGCCGAGTTCACCCCGGCCAAAGAAATCCCGCACAAAATCATTCTGCGGCTGCGTCAGCATCTCCACCGGCGTGCCCTGCTGGATGACTTTACCGCCATCCATCAGAACCAGCCGGTCTGCCAGGGTCAGAGCTTCATCAATATCATGCGTGACCAGCACGATTGTCCGGCCTGAAAGCTTATGTATCCGCACAATTTCCTGCTGAAGCGCGCCGCGCGTAACCGGGTCCAGCGCGCCAAACGGCTCATCCATCAGCAGCACTTCCGGATCGGCCGCCAGCGCCCGCGCCACGCCCACGCGCTGCTGCTGACCGCCGGAGAGCTGATGGGGATAGCGATGACGAAAGCGTTCGTCGAGATTGAGCAACGCCAGCAGCTCGCTGACGCGTTCCGCAATGCGCGGCTTTGGCCAGTTAAGCAAGGCGGGCACGGTGGCGATATTTTTTTCCACCGTCCAGTGGGGAAAAAGACCAATCGACTGAATGGCGTACCCCATCCTGCGCCGCAGATCCTGAGGATTGAAGCGGCGGATCTCTTCTCCGGCAAACTGAATGGTACCCTCATCATGCTCGATGAGGCGGTTAATCATTTTCAGGGTGGTTGATTTCCCGGAGCCTGAAGTACCAATCAGCACCGTGAACTCCCCTTCGGCAATATTGAGCGTCAGATTGCTGACGGCAGGCTTACCCGCAAAATATTTACTGACTCCGTTAAAATTAATCATCGGCGCTTCGCCTCAGCCACTGAAATAAGAAATTTGAACAGCGCATCGATGGTCACCGCCAGGGCAATAACCGGGATGACGCCCAGCAGCACCAAATCCAGCGCGCTGCTCAGCAGCCCCTGAAAGATAATGGCGCCGAATCCGCCAGCGCCAATCAGCGCCGCAATCACCGCCATGCCAACGGTTTGCACCGAGACCACCCGCAGGCCGGAAAGCAGCACCGGCAGCGCCAGCGGCACTTCGGCGTGCCAGAAGATCTGCCGCGGCGTCATCCCCATACCCTGCGCGGTTTCAATCACCTCTTTTGGCACCTGCTGAAGCCCGGCGACCACGCTGCGTACCAGCGGCAGAAGCGCATAGAGCACCAGGGCGATCAGGGCAGGCGCCATGCCAATCCCGCTGATCCCAAGACCGGAAAGAAAAGGAAAGGCTTTCGCGAGACCGGCCAGCGGCGCGATCAGCAGGGCAAACAGCGCGACGGAGGGAATGGTCTGGATGACGTTGAGAACGGCAAACACCGGCGACTGCGCGGCGCTTTTCCGGTAACAAAACCAGCCCAGCGGAATGCCGATCAGCAGCGTCGGCAACAACGTTGCCAGCAGCAGCAGCAGATGCCGCGCCAGCGCCCGGTCGAACACCTCCTGGCGGTTAACATACTCTTTTAACAGCGCCAGCCCGTCGAGCTGGCCGTTAAGCAGGATAAAGATGACCGGCAGCCAGATCTGCCCGTTAAGCAGCAGCCGCCATAAGGGCCGTGGAGTCAGGCGGGAAATGGCATCCGCTGCCGCCAGCAGAGAGAGCGCCGTGGCGAGCCAGAAGCCGCTGCCAAAGGAGGTGCGGGCCAGCGCGCTGCCCTGCAGCGAGAGACCGTCCGCCAGGCTGCCGCTCAGCGCCACCAGCACGACCAGCAGCAGTTCGCTGATACCCAGCGTCAGCACAAGCGACAGAGCAGAAACGGGCAGAAAAACGAACAGGAACAGCAGCGGAACGGGCAGCAGCAACAGCCAGCCGGCCCCCTGCAGCAGGCTGGACAGCGGCAGCGGCTGACCGGAAACGAGGCGATTCGGGGCGTAATTGAGAAAAGGAAGCGCCGCCAGCGAAACGGCCAGCAGAATAACCAGCAGCAGCAGCACACGGTTATGAATAGTCAGGGGCAAAATTTTTCCGCCATGGCAACGGGCCGGCGCACCGGCCCTGAATCACTCCAGCAGGTTCTTCTGCTGCAAATAGTCTGCGGCCACTTTTTTAGCATCCTGGCCTTCAACGGCAATTTTCGCGTTTAGCTGCTGTAGCGTTTCCGCATCCAGCGAGGCAAATACCGGCTTCAGCCAGTCGGCAATATCGGGATAGGCCTGCAAGACCGCTTCGCGGATCACCGGCACTGGCGCATAGATTGGCTGTACCCCCTTTGGATCGCTCAGCGTTTTCAGTCCCAGCGCCGCAACGGGCCCGTCGGTGCCGTAGGCCATCGCGGCGTTAACGCCCGAGGTCTGCTGCGCCGCCGCCTTCAGCGTGACGGCCGTATCGCCGCCGGCCAGGGTCAGCAGCTGATCCTGCTTCAGGGTGAAGCCGTAGGCTTTCTGAAACGCGGGCAGGGCATCCGGCCGCTCAATAAACTCCGCCGAAGCCGCCAGTTTGAAGGTGCCGCCTTTTTTCAGCCAGGCGCTGAGATCCGCCAGCGATGATAAGTTGTTTTCCTGCGCCAGATCGCCGCGTACGGCAATGGTCCAGGTATTATTGGCGGGCGCAGGCGTCAGCCAGATCAGCTTATTTTTTTCCCGGTCCAGCTTTTTCACTTTCTCATAGCCGGCCTGCGCGTTTTTCCAGGCGGCATCCTGCTCGTCGTTAAAGAAAAAGGCACCGTTGCCGGTATATTCAGGATAGATATCAAGCTCTCCGGCGGTAATGGCGCCCCGCACCACCTGCGTATTGCCCAGCTGCACTTTATTAATGGTTTTTACACCGTGCTTATCCAGCACCTGCAAAATAATATTGCCCAGCAGCGAGCCTTCGGTATCGATTTTCGACCCCACCTTAACCGGCTCCGCCGCGCCCGCAGCCTGGGCCAGACTCAGCAAAACGGTCAGCGCCAGCGCGCCGCTAATTCCTGATATTTTTGCCATTTTAGGTTCCTTCTCATCATGATAGTTACAAGCGTAGCTTATTAACCCGGCGGGTAAAACCAGCAAATACAAAAACGCAGTTTACGGCAACACCTCAGGCTAAAGCGAAAAACGGGCGCGTCGAAGGATCAATTTGGTTGTAACTTATAACCAGCTGGAATTTAACTCTGCGTCCGGCAGCGCTATTCTCGACGCTTATTTCACTAAAAACAGACCCTCCGATCATGACAGACTTCACTTCTCCGGCGCACGTCGCCACCGCAGGCAGCGCCCCGCTGGGCGAGCCCGTGACGCTCCGTCAGGCTGCCGATGTTTCCCGCCTGGTGAATAGCAGTACCCAGGCGCGCAGCAATGCCCGCATCGTGATCGGCATCGCGCTGGGCGGCGTCTTTCTGGATGCTTACGATCTGGGGGCGCTGGCCTTTGGCATGAAGGATGTGACCCGCGAGTTCGGGCTTTCTCCCGCCGGGGCCGGCATGGTGGCCTCGTCAATCGCCTTTGGCGCGATTGTGGGTGCGCTTATCGGCGGTTATCTGACGGATAAAATCGGACGCTACCGGGTCTTTATGGCCGATATGTTTTTCTTTGTGGTGGCCGCGCTCGCCTGCGCCTTCGCCCCCAATGAATATGTGCTGACGGCGGCGCGCTTTGTGATGGGGCTTGGCGTCGGTATCGATCTGCCGGTGGCGATGGCGTTTCTGGCGGAGTTTTCCAAACTGAAGGGGCGCGGCAATAAGGCGGCCAGCATTGCGATGTGGTGCCCCACCTGGTATGCGGCGATCTCCATCTCCTACCTGCTGGTGCTGTTCTTCTATGCCGTCCTGCCAGATGAACACGCGGGCTGGCTGTGGCGCATTATTCTGGGCTTCGGCGCGGTGCCTGCGCTGCTGATTATCGCCATTCGCAGCCGCTATATGAGCGAGTCGCCGGTCTGGGCCGCGAATCAGGGGGATCTGGCTGGCGCCGCCGCAATTCTTCGCAGCTCCTACGGCATTAATGCCCAGGTTGCGAAGGATGCTGACCTGTCACCGGCTAAACCCGTCCGCCGCGCCAGCTGGCGCAACTATGGAGAACTGTTGAAAGGGGTCTACCTGCGCCGTACCCTGCTGGCGACCGTAATCGCTGTCGCCTCCGCCTTTGCCTATAACGCCGTGGCCTTCGGCCTGCCGGTTATCCTCTCCAGCTTTCTCGCGCAGTCGATGCTGACCACCATTCTGGTGTCGCTGGCGCTGAACCTGCTTTTTGCCTTTACCGGCGGTTTGCTGGCGGTGCGGCTGGTTCCCCGCTTCGGCGCATGGAAGATGACCGTGCTGGGCTATGGCTGCCAGCTGGCCGCGCTGGTTGGCCTTGCGCTGGTCGGCAGGCCGGATAATGGCGATCAGGCCGCGATCTCCATCGCGATGCTGGCGCTGTTCCTGCTGGGACAGGGTTTCGGTCCCGGCTCTCATAGCATGACGTTCGCCTCGCTAAGCTATCCCACCTCGCTGCGTGGCGTCGGCGTCGGCTTTAACCAGACGCTGATGCGCGCCAGCTCGACGCTGTCGCTGTTTCTTTTCCCGCTGCTGTCGGCGGCGCTCATGACCGACGTGTTCTGGGTGATTGCGCTGGCGCCGCTGGCGGGTCTGATAGCGCTGCTTGCCATCCGCTGGGAACCCTCCGGCTACGACGTGGATGCGGAAGATTTTGCCTGATAAAGCGGCAGGGTGCTACGTGACGGCAGGCAGGTTCAGGCCGTTACCAGACTGTTGGTAAAGCGCCGCAGCTGTTCAGGCACGCGGGAAAAGGTGTAGCGAAACCAGGGGGTGAAGCGTTCGGGATGGGCGGCGATTTCGGCTTCGATCTCCGCGACGCTGGCATAGCGCCAGCCAGCGGCCTCCTCAGCGGCGGGCTGCGGCAGCTCATCGCTGATGGCAAAATAGACGTGGCCGAACTCATGTTCCGTCAGGCCGTTGCTGAGCGGCAGGTTATAGCTCACTTCAAACACGGGCTGGAGCGGAAGGCGCATCCCCATCTCTTCCCATAGACGGCGTTCAGCGGCATCCCGTGTCTGCTCGCCGGGAACGGGATGACCGCAGGTGGTATTACTCCACAGGCCGCCGCAGTGATATTTGCCCATGGCGCGCTGCTGCAACAGCAGCTGATGGCGCGAGTTAAACACATAAATGGTCACCGCCCGGTGCAGCAATCCTTTCTGATGTACCTCGAGTTTTTCCATCCGTCCGGTAGGGCGATCGTGCCGATCGACCAGGATCACTTCGATTGCTGACATGCTGATTCCTTAAGATTAATCTCAGGTATTGTGGCATATCCTCAGGCCGTCATACTGTATAAAATCGTGCGGCGCGCTCGCCTGGTGAGCGCGGTATAAAAAAGGGCAGCCGATGGCTGCCCTGACTGAGTGACTCATTACCGGAGGCGTTACAGCTTAAAGCTGCTGACCACCTGCTCAAGCTGGACGCTCTGCTCTTCCATCGCCTGCGCGGCGGCGGAAACCTGCTCCACCAGCGAGGCGTTCTGCTGCGTCGTGCTGTCGAGCTGGTTGATAGCGGTGTTAACCTGGTCAATCCCCATACTCTGCTCACGGCTGGCGGACATGATTTCACTCATCAGCGTGGTCACGCTACTGACGCCGTTCATCAGTTCATCCATGGTACTGCCCGCCTCCTGCACCAGTTGGCTGCCCTGATCGATATTGGCGACCGACTCCTCAATCAGCTTTTTGATTTCACGCGCGGAGTTGGCGGAGCGCTGGGCGAGGTTGCGCACTTCCGACGCGACGACGGCGAATCCACGCCCCTGCTCACCGGCACGTGCCGCTTCTACTGCGGCGTTAAGCGCCAGGATATTTGTCTGGAAGGCGATGCTGTCAATCACGCTGATGATATCCACCACTTTGCGGGAAGAGGTATTGATCTCTCCCATGGTCACCACCACCTGCTTCACGACGCTTGAACCGCGCTCGGCAACGCGTGACGCGTCCCCGGCCAGCTGGTTGGCGTGAGTGGCGTTATCCGCATTTTGCCGGACGGTGCCGGTCAACTGCTCCATGGAGGCCGCCGTTTCCACGATAGAGCTGGACTGCTCCTCGGTGCGCGCGGAGAGATCCATATTGCCGCTGGCGATCTCTTTCGACGCGGAGGTGATTGCCATCGCGCTGTCACCAACCTGCCGCATCAATCCCTGCAAGTATTCAATGAAAGCGTTAAAGCTCTGTGAGACGGCATTGAACTCCGGGCTGCTGCTGGCAGGCAGGCGCTGGGTCAGATCCGCGCCGCCGGTTGAGAGCGAAAGGATATTTTCATTAAGACCGTTCAGGCGGGTCATCATGGTGCGGATAAAGCCCAGCAGTACCAGCAGCAGCAGGATAGCCAGCGGGATCTGCACCAGGCCCAGACGGGTCAGGATTGAGTTGGTCTGCTTCGCCAGCTGCGCGGTGGGCACGTCGCTGGCGATGAACCAGGGGCTGCCGGAAATCTGCTGCACGAACAGCGTATGTGAGCCGTCTTCACCTTCATAGGTATTCTGCACCACATCGCTGCCTGCCCCAGAAAGCATCGCCTTCAGCGGCGCCGCCATTGGCGTAGCGAAATCGCTCAGGTTGCCAAGCTTTGGCGCTGCGCCCACCAGGGCGGCATCACCCACGACTTTGCCATCCGCTTCGACGATAAACACTTTGCCGTCAATCGCTTCACCCATCTCTTTCGCCAGATGGTTAAAGAAGCCCAGGGTGACGTCAATGGTCGCCACGCCCCAGGCTGCGCCGTTACGGTAAATGGTCATGGCGCAGTTGGTACGCGGCTGCGGGCTGGCCGCGTCCTGGTAGGCTTTCGCCCAGGCGCACTGGCCTTTGGCAGCGGCCATGCCATCTTTATACCAGGGCTGCTCGTAATAGTTTGGAGCCTCGGCTGAGTTCCAGAAGGTGTTGACCTGCAGCGCATTGCTGCTGTCACGGGCGAAGAAGGTGCTGAATTTGTCCGTAGCCGGATCGCGCATTTTGGGCAGCGGCCAGATCCCGCCGCCGAAGACATCCACATCCTGATACTGATTCACCAGCGCGGGGAGCACTGTATCAATGCTGGCGCTGTCGAGCACCGCGACGGCTTCGGTAATACTGCGCTGCTGCGCCTGAATACGGTTCATCATAGCGGTAATCCGTGAACCAATGCTGTCCACCTCATAACGCACCAGCCGGCTCTCATTGGTCGTAAGCTGAGGCGCGACGAATATTTTAATGACAACCACCGTGATCAGCAGCAGTAACGCAAAGAAGCCGACGATCAACAGCGTAAATCTGCCCTGGGTTGTTTTTAACATGTAGAGCCCCATCCCACTCAAATTCGGCACAATTGCCTGATCGAATTAACGGCGGGGCCAGACGGAACTTGAGGTGATAGCAATCACACTTCAGGAAATATTTCATCTTTGCGGAGGTGAGGCGAAACCGGCAGAATTTACTCTTGTGATTCAACCAGCTGCTGACGTGGACGAAATATAGGTCCACCTCCCTCGGCAAGTAACCGGGTTACCAGCTGCTGGCCGCCATTCTCCTCCGCTTCGGCGAATTCCCGTTCGGCGGTGGTGACCGGCGAGGTCCAGAGCAGGTTAACCTTATCACCCTCGCGTCTGGGCAGGGCAAACTGCCCCGCTTCGCCGCCCAGCTCACCAGAAAGGATAAAGCCTTCAAAGCCCACCGGGGCCACGGCGGAGGTCAGCGTATGCCCTTCGCCCAGCCAGCTGAGGCGGGCCCAGGGAAAGTGCGCAAAGCTGGCAAGGGCACTGGCCATCTGCACGGCGTTCTCTTCCGTCATCACTTCAGCATCAATCGCCATCCCCAGCTCGACGCGACGATAGTGCGGCGCCAGATCTTCATAGAGATAATCTACCCACGGCATCGGACGAATGCTCATGCCCAGCGTCAGAAAGAACCAGCTGCCCTGATGATAGTGCTGGGAAATCGCCATCGGCGGCCAGCTGCCCTGGTCGATGGAATAGTACTTCAGCGATTCGCCATAATGCGATTCATAGCACTTCAGCATATCGCGCTGCATCGGTTCCCAGAGGTGTCCATCGTGCCAGTCACGCCAGAAATGGCGGTGTTTTTCCGCCAGCGCGTAATAGTCATTGGTGGAGGCGGAGCCGAGCGGCGCCGTCAGGCGATTCTCTTTAATGCAGCCTGCGGAGAAGCTGACCTGCTTCTGCTGGTAAAGGCTCCAGCCGGGAATGACCGCCAGCAGCTGCCCCTGATACCAGAGCGCGGCGCCATCATCGCCCGGCTCCCAGATAATTTGCAGCCCCGCCGGATCGAGGATCGGCTCAGCCTGAAGCGTACGGCAAAAGGCCGCGCTCAGCAGCGGAGGACGTCCCTGCTCTATCGCCTCCCGGTCTTCACTGGCGGGCGCAGGCAGCAGATTCCTCAGCCAGCAGCCGCGTACGGCAAACTGCTGACGAAACGGCTCGGCGGGCCAGATGTAGAAATAGGCGACGCGCTCATCCTGTTCAACGCTGGCGAGCAGGGTTTGTTGCTGATTAAAAACTTCAGCAATCCGGTACGACTGTGTCATAGAGCCTCGGCGGTGGAGGGTGATCTTTTTTCGGCAGAGTAGCAGAATGTCCCGTTACGCCACGCCGGGACAAGGGGAAGAGTCTCAAAATACCCGCTGCGGACGCGCTGGCAGCCAATAATCGCGCGAACTATTCACGCCCCATACGCGCCATCGCCCGCTGATAGGCGCCCCGGCGGATTGACCAGCGCAGCATGGCGGCAAGCAGGTTAATCCGCTGCCGGATAAACCCCCGACGCAGCGCAGAGAAGTTAAAGCCAAACTGCGCCTGCGCCCATTCCGGCAGCAGCTCAATGCCGGCCATCATCATCGCCTTCATCGCCGGGCGGGCCTGCCAGCTTGGGGCCGGTGCGCTTAACAGCAGCGACAGCACTTCACGGGTGCGCGCGTCACAGCGTAGCTGCGGGCGCATCGCCTCAAAATAGGCAGCCACCGCCTGCACCGATTTCGGCACCTGTTCCGCACCCAGCGCTTCCGCCACCACAGCCGCTTCGGCATAGTAGCGATCCTGGTCGGCAAGGCTTAGCTGCGGGTTTTTATAGCGCAGATGCGCCGCCAGAAAACGGCTGGTCTCCGCCACATGCACCCACGTCAGCAGCGCCGGATCGCTGGCCGCATAGGGCGTTCCATGCGCATCCACGCCCGTCACCTTAAGGTGGATCCGCCTGACCCGCTCAATCAGCGTACCGGCATCGGTGGTATTCCCAAAGGTCGTGACGGCAATAAACTGGCTGGTGCGCCGCAGGCGGCCCATCATATCGTCGCGAAAGGTGGAGTGATCCCAGACGCCGGCCAGCGCCAGCGGATGCAGCATCTGCATCAGCAGCGCCGAAATACCGCCGCAAAGCATGGAGGAGAAATCGCCATGGACGCGCCAGATAACGCTGTCAGGGCCATAAAGCCCCGGATCGCCCGGCGGCTGAGAGAGGTCAAACTCGTTCATTGCCAGCCCGTTCAGACGAAAGATCTGCTGCTGAATTTTGTCCCGAACCGAAGGCATAAAAATTCCTGTTGAGAAGCAATTCAGGGGCGAATCACTTCGCCCCTGAATGAGGGTGTTGTAGCGGTCCCGCTAAAGATATTCAAACTCCGCGTCGTGGGTGCGCGCGGAATCCAGGCCAATCATCACGCTGAATTTGCCCGGTTCCGCCACCTGCTGCATTTTCGCATTCCAGAACTGCAGCGCCTTTACGTCAATCGGGAAAGTGACGGTCTGCGTCTCGCCCGGCTTAAGGCTGATCCGCTTAAAGCCTTTCAGCTCCTTCACCGGGCGGCTGATGCTGGCCGTCTGGTCGCGCAGATACATCTGCACCACGGTTGCGCCTTCCCGCTCGCCGGTATTGGTGATTGTTATGCTGGCATCCACCACGCCGTTACGCGGCATGGTCGGCGCAGACATAGCCACTGGCGATAGCCTGAAGGTGGTGTAGCTCAGTCCATAGCCGAACGGATAAAGCGGGCCGTTTGCCGCATCATAGTAGTGGGAGGTGTACTTGTTCGGCTTATCCGCATTATAAGGACGTCCGGTGTTCAGATGATTATAGTAAATCGGGATCTGTCCGACGGAACGCGGGAAGGACATCGGCAGCTTGCCGGACGGGTTATAGTCGCCGAACAGCACGTCAGCGATGGCATTGCCCCCTTCCGTCCCGCTGAACCAGGTTTCCAGCAGCGCGTCGGCCTGCTGATCCTCTTTCACCAGCGCCAGCGGACGGCCGTTCATCAGTACCAGTACCAGCGGCTTGCCGGTCGCCTTAAGCGCCTTAATCAGCGCCTGCTGGCTGGCCGGGAGCGTGATGTCGCTGCGGCTGGACGCCTCGTGCGCCATCCCCTGGGCTTCGCCCACCACCGCTACCACCACGTCCGCTTTGTTCGCCGTGGCGACCGCTTCATCCAGTAGCTGCTGCGGCGTGCGGTTATCTATTGTCACCGCTTTTTCATAAAGGTTCAGGAAATCCTGAATACCTTTATGATCGGTGACGTTCGCGCCTTTGGCATACAGCACTTCGGCCTGGCCGGCAGTGGCGTTTTTCAGTCCCTGCAAAACGGTTACCGACTGCGTCGCCACGCCTGCCGCCGACCAGCTGCCCATGATGTCACGCTGGCTGTCAGCCAGCGGGCCGATCAGGGCAATGGTACCGGCTTTCTTCAGCGGCAGCGTATTCTGCCGGTTTTTCAGCAGGACCAGGCTTTTGCGCGCCACGTCGCGGGCTTCAGCGCGGTGCAGACGGCTTTCGGCATTGGTGTCCGCCGGATCGCTGCTTTTGTCGCCCAGGTGGCTGTAGGGATCGTTAAACAGCCCCATATCATATTTAACGTTCAGCACGTGGCGCGCCGCGTCATCAATCTCTTGTTGACTCACTGCGCCGCTTTTCACCAGTCCCGGCAGGTACTTACTGTAGTACTCGTCGCTCATGCTCATGTTGACGCCGGACTGGATAGCAATACGTACCGCGTCCTCAGGATCGCTGGCGACGCCATGCTGGATCAGCTCTTTAATCGCACCGTGATCGCTGATGGTTATCCCTTTAAATTTCCACTCTTCGCGCAGCACATCCTTCAGCAACCAGTCATCAGCGGTGGCGGGGACGCCATTGAGCGAGTTAAGCGCCACCATGACTCCGCCGCTGCCGGCATCCAGCGCGGCTTTATATGGCGGCAGGTAGTCCTGCGCCAGCCGCTGCGGGCTCATATCGACCGTGTTGTAGTCGCGTCCGCCTTCGACCGCGCCATAAGCGGCGAAGTGCTTGACGCTGGTCATCACCGAATAGCGGTCAGCCGGGCTTTTCCCCTGCATCGACTCGACCATCGTGCGGCCCATCTCTGAGGTGAGGAACGTATCTTCGCCAAACCCCTCGGAGACGCGTCCCCAGCGCGGTTCACGCGTCACGTCGACCATCGGTGCCCAGGTCATATTCAGACCGTCGTCGGCGGCTTCATGGGCGGAAACGCGCCCCACCACCGCGACCGCTTCCCGATCCCAGCTTGCCGCCAGACCCAGCGGAATAGGGAATACCGTGCGCTGACCGTGCACCACGTCATAGGCGAAAAAGAGCGGGATCTTCAGGCGGCTGAGCTGCATCGCCTGATCCTGCATCGCGCGGATATCTTGTCGCGTAACGGTATTAAAGATGGCGCCAACCTGCTCCTGCTTAATCATCTCGCGGATGGCTTCTTTCGGGTTATCCGGTCCGACGCTGATTAGCCTGAGCTGGCCAATTTTTTCATCCAGCGTCATTTTCTTTAGCAGGTTGGTGACAAAGGCATCGCGGGCTTCCGGCGTCAGCGGATGGGCACCAGAAAGGTCTTCGGCATGACCCGGCTGCAGCGCCAGTGCGACAGCGAGACTGACAGAGCAAATCCATTTCATCAGGTTGATTCTCTTAAGTAACTGCGTAGCAAGGGATTATTATAAGATAGCGTAACAGGACATCAGTGTGCCATAAGATGAGGATAGCAGGTAGTTTTCAACCCACTAACGCTACCCTTCTGATTATTAACCGCTTCACCGCTGGCGCGGTGCTACTATCAGGCAATCTGACAGAAAAGGACAATAGCTATGCATAACTCCCCGGCCCGGGCCAGCCTGCCGCTGCTGGCTGAACTGAAGCGCATCGTTGGACGCAGTCATCTTCTTACCGATCCCGGTGAAACGGAACGCTACCGCAAGGGCTTCCGCTCCGGTGAGGGCGAGGCGCTGGCGGTTGTTTTTCCCGGCACGCTGCTGGAGCAGTGGCGCATTCTGCAGGCCTGCGTGGCGGCGGACGTGATTATCCTGATGCAGGCGGCGAATACCGGCCTGACCGAAGGCTCCACGCCGCAGGGCAGCGACTATGACCGTAAAATAGTGATTATCAGTACGCTGCGGATGGATAAAATCCAGCTGCTAGACGGCGGCAGCCAGGTTGTCGCTTTCCCCGGCAGTACGCTTTATCAGCTGGAAAACGTGCTGAAGCCGCTGGGCCGTGAGCCGCACTCCGTGATTGGCTCCTCCTGCATCGGCGCCTCGGTGCTGGGCGGCGTCTGCAATAATTCGGGCGGCTCGCTGATCCGGCGTGGGCCCGCCTACAGCGAAATGGCGCTCTATGCGCAAATTGATGCCGGGGGAAAGCTGACGCTGGTCAATCATCTGGGCATCGACCTTGGCACAACGCCGGAGCAAATTCTGACGCGGCTTGATGACGAAACCTGGCAGCAGAGCGATGTCCGGCATGACGAACGTCACGCGTCAGATCATGAGTACGCCAGCCGCGTCCGTGAAGTGGAGGCCGACACGCCTTCCCGTTTCAATGCGGATGCCCGCAGGCTTTATGAAGCTTCCGGCTGCGCGGGCAAGCTGGCGGTGTTCGCGGTGCGCCTCGATACTTTTCCCGTTGAGCAGGCCCAGCAGGTCTTTTATATCGGCACCAATGATACCTCGGTGCTGGATGACATCCGCCGCCATATCCTCAGCAAGTTCAGCAATCTGCCTGTCGCGGGGGAATATCTGCACCGCGATATTTTCGATATTGCTGAGGTCTACGGCAAAGATACCTTTGTGATGATCGATAAGCTTGGCACCGATAAAATGCCCGCCTTCTTTACCTTTAAAGGCCGTGCCGACGCGCTGTTAAAGCGCGTTTCCTTTATCAAACCCCATTTTATTGACCGGATGCTGCAAAAAGTCAGCGGCCTGCTGCCCTCTCACCTGCCGAAGCGGCTGAAGCAGTACCGCGATCGCTACGAGCATCATCTGATGCTGAAAATGTCCGGTGAAGGGACTGAAGAGGCGCGACGCTATCTGACCCGCTACTTTCAGCAGGGACAGGGTGAATTTTTTGAGTGCAGCAAGGAGGAAGGGGCAAAAGCGTTTCTGCACCGGTTTGCCGCTGCGGGCGCTGCCGTGCGTTACCACGCCGTGCATCACGACGAAGTGGAGGATATTCTGGCGCTGGATGTCGCCCTGCGTCGTAACGACCGTAACTGGTTCGAACGCCTGCCCGCCGAATTCGATGAGGCGCTGATCCAGCGCCTCTATTACGGTCATTTCTTCTGCCATGTCTTCCATCAGGACTACATCGTGAAAAAAGGCGTTGATGTCCATGCGCTGAAAGAGAAGATGTTAGCGATACTGTCAGAAAGAGGGGCCGAATATCCGGCGGAGCACAACGTCGGCCACCTTTATGCGGCTAAACCGCAGCTGAAAGCGTTCTATCAGCAGCTCGATCCCACCAACAGCTTCAATCCCGGCATCGGCAAAACGACCAAAGCGAAGCACTGGGCCGGCTGCGGCTGTGATAAGCCCAGTTAAGAAGGGCATCAGCCCGGCTGGCCGCGTAACAGGTGGCCGGGCTTAGAGCGTCAGGCGTCTGATTCTTTCAGCACGATGTGTCCGTTGCGCTGCTCGACGATCATCGTCTGCGGCGTTGAAAGCATCACGCCTTCATCACGCAGCCGGGTCAGGATCGCAAACAGCAGATCGCTTTTGGCGCCGGAAACCCGGCGCGGGCTTGAGACGTTGCCGGTTACCGAAAGAATAATGCCTGATGCGGTGAGATCCTTAAAGGAGACAGAAGGCTCCGGGGTGGCGAGGATGCTTTCGTTTTCCTGGTAGACGTCAAGCAGCAGCTGGCGGACCTGAACCGGGTCGATATCCAGCGGAAACGTCAGGGTGACGGTCACCACGCCCTGGGCATTGCCCATGGTGGCATTGCGGACGTTCTGCGAAATAAACTGCGAATTAGGCACGATCACCGTGGATCTGTCGCCAAGCTGGATCTCCGTTGCGCGGACGCTGATGCGGCGGATGTCCCCTTCAATCCCGCTGATGCTCACCAGATCGCCGACTTTGACCGGCCTTTCCGTCAGCAGAATCAGGCCGGAGACGAAGTTTTTTACGATCTCCTGCAGGCCAAAGCCCATCCCCAGCGACAGGGCGCTGACGATCCAGGCCAGTTTATTCCATTGCAGCCCCATTACCGACAGCGCAAGCAGGATAATCAGCACATAGCCGACGTTGCTGAACAGCGTAATCAGCGAGACCCGCATTCCTTCGTCCATGGTGGTTTCCGGAAGAAAATCCCGTTCCAGCCAGCGCTTCACCGAACGCAGCACGTAGATGCCAACCACCAGGCAAAGCAGCGCATTAAGGACGTGAGCGGGCACGATATTCAGGGATTCCAGCCCCTTGCCGCCCCAGAACTCAATCGCCTTTTGCATCAGTTCAATCGGCGTGGCGCTGCCAAAAGTGCCGTTCAGTATCGCGACGGCCGCCGCCAGTACCAGTGCGGCCCGGCTGACGCCGGTCAGCAGCGCGGCCGTCTGTCCCAGGTAACGCTCGTCAATGTTAAGCGAACGCTGAATACTTTTGCCGGAGGCATTGTGGGTGGAAAACAGGCTTGCAAAAGTGTCGGCCATCAGCTGGCTGAGAATAAAGAAAGAGCCGAACACAATGCCCAACCAGATAAGCTCATAGCTGAGGAAGCGCGCCAGGGTCACGTAACCGATGACCAGCGAAACCATAATGCCGACGCCGACCAGCGTAATGGACATCTGAATCAGGCCGACCAAGGTGGACTTCGCTTCCGGCTGCTGCCCCTGGAGGATCATCCGGCGGCGTACGCGGTTGGTGCGGAAACTGATGGAAAGCGCGGTGGCGCCAATCAGCAGCGCGGTCAGACCGTTGGCGAAAACCGTGGTCGCCACGCTGGTATTGGCGGTGCTGTTCAGGGTTTCGATCATCTGGCAAACAAAGACCAGCGCGGCCGTGAGCGGAGGAAAAGGTTTTAAAGCCAGCGCCACTTCATTCGAGATATTGGGCAGCCGCCACGAAGAGCGGCGGGTGGAGAGGAACGCCCTGCCCAGCCCGGCGATAAGCCCGCAGAGGATGCTTAAATTTACCAGCCCGTCGGCGAAATCCCGCACCTCATCTTCAACAAGATCGTGGCGCGTAAACGCGAGATCGAGGAAGTTAAACGCCAGCACAATCGCCACCAGCGACGTCAGGGCGGTCGCCGCTGCCAGGAAACTGCGCCGCAGCCGCCCTTCCGGCAGCAGGTGAATGCCGACCCAGGCCAGAAATTCTTCCAGGTAGCGGCGGCCGGCCGTGGCCACCAGCCCGGCGAGCAGCAGCCAGAACAGCGTGCCGGTGCGCCACTCTGGCTGCCACGAGAGCGCGACCGTATCCCGCAGCTCGCTGATGAAATTGCCGATTTTTTTGCTGTCGTTACTCTGGTTGTTAAACATCGGCGCCCAGAAGCGCGGCCCGAAAATGCTGCCAGCGTTGAGCGCCAGCTGGGTTTTCAGCGCATCGCGCCGCAGGGTGACGATTTGGGCAGAAAGCGTGATCGCGCCGCTTTTGATCGCCTCAGCCTGCTTGATCTGATCGTCCATTTTCCCTTTCTGAGTCTCCAGACTTTTACGCTTTCTGGTGACGTCAGCGGTTTCGTTTACCCCACTGTCGGCCTGAGGCGCCGGGCCAAGCACGGCAAGCTGGGCCTGAAGCTGGGCGCGCTGGGGGATAAGCGTCTGCGTCAGCGTATCGGCAGTGCCGGAAAGCTCCAGCGCCAGCTCGTTGAGCGCGATAAGCCGGCTGTCGTTGGTTTCCCCCGACACCTGCTGCTTAATTTTATCCAGCACCTTCTGCATTTTGGGCAGTTCAGCGGCGGCATTGATCTTTACCGGAGCCTCTTCACTTTGCTGAGGCCGCTCTGCTGCCTGCGTCAGTAAAGGCGTCAGCGCAATCAGCGCCAGCAGGAAAACCCGAAACCAGGTGAGTAACGTAGACATGGAAATTTCCAGATAGCCAGTAAAACGGCCCTGAAGGGGCCGGGAAGGTTCAGCCGTCAGTCTAGTCTTTTGACCGGACCGACACTATCAGATTCATAAACGAAAACAGCGCCTGTGATATTCTCCGGCGGGGCCAGGTTCGCGCCTGGCATTCCCCCAGAAGAACGGAGGAACGCTCCGCTAGTCGACGCTCTCAGCGAAAACATCATTGCTGGCCGTCAGCGCGGCTTTCTGCTTTTTGTAGCTCAGCGCGGCGGCGGGCACCGGCGAGATTTTGCCGGTTTCCATCCAGCTTTTCAGCCGCCGGGCATCCGCAAAGTGGGTATATTTCCCGAAAGCATCCATCACCACCAGCGCGACCGGCTGCTGCTTAATCACCGTACGCATCACCAGACAGTGGCCCGCTTCATTAGTGAAGCCGGTTTTGGTCAGCTGAATATTCCAGTCAGGCCGGTAGACCAGATGGTTGGTATTACGAAAAGGCAGCGTATAGGCCGGGCCGCTGAAGGTCGCCATATCTTCATGGGTCGTGCTTAGCTGCCCCATCAATGGATAGCGTTTGGTCGCGATCAGTAACTTGATGAGATCGCGGGCGGTAGAGACATTTTTCGTCGACAGGCCGGTCGGTTCAACGTAGCGCGTGTGGTTCATGCCCAGCGCTTTCGCTTTGGCGTTCATCGCGCGAATAAAGGCGTCATAGCCGCCCGGATAGTGATGAGCGAGGCTTGCCGCCGCCCGGTTTTCCGACGACATCAGCGCCAGCAGCATCATCTCTTTACGGCTGATTTCGCTGTTCAGCCGTACGCGCGAATAGACACCGCGCATTTCTGGCGTATGGCTGATATCCACGGCGATTTTCTCATCCAGCGGCAGATGCGCATCCAGCGCGACCATCACCGTCATCAGCTTGGTGATAGAGGCCATCGGCCTGATCCGGTCGGGATTGCTGGCATAAAGGATTTTATTGCTGTTGAGGTTAACGATCATTGCGCTGCCGGACGCGATTTGCGGACGGGGCGCAACCTCAGCCAGGGGCGGGCTGGCAGCAGCCTGATTCAGGGCGGCCTGGCCGGAAAAGAGGAGAACCAAACTCAGCAGAGACGAGCGAATGTGTGCAGGCATTTATTAAAACTTAACCGGAAAATGATTCTGGTGCGGCGTCGCCACACGCTGCCGTCGCGCGAACAAACGTGCGCTGGGCTGGCGAGCGCATCATACGCTGACCCTCGTTTTGTTGCCTACTGGATTATCGTTTCCGGGCATTACCGAAAAACCGCCGGCGAACCGGCGGCGCAGCGTGTTACCGCATTAAATGGCCATACCCCCAAATCACCACGGTCAGCGCCAGCAGCACTTCAAAAACCAGCACGCCAATCGCCAGCGTCGAACTGGAAAAACGCAGGCTCTCTTCCCGATCGATATTCAGGAAAAGCGGGATCCCGATATAGAGCAGATAGCCGGTATAGACCAGCGCCAGCGCGCCCACCAGCACGCAGAGCCAGACCAGCGGATAGAGCGCCACTAAGCCGCTCAGAAACAGCGGAGTGGCGACATACCCGGCAAAGACCGTACAGCGTTGCAGGCTCGGGCGCTGTGGATAATCGCGCGCCATCCAGAAAATCACCCTGCCCATCACCGCCACGCCCCCCAGAATCAGCGCATAAAACAGCACGGCCAGTCCCGTGGCACTTAAGAAGGAGAGCGGGATTGTTTCAGTAGCCCCCAGATCCCAGCCAATTTGTGTCGTGCCGATAAAAGCGCAGATCACCGGGATCAGCGCCATAAGAAGGACATGGTGGGTGTAGTGGTGAGAGACGGTTTCGTTTTCCTGCTTGATGTCACGCATCTCGCGGTCGGGATGCGCAAGAAGTCCCCAAACGTGGTTCATATCTTCACTCCTCTGCTACGACGATCACCCTAAATGGCCGGGTGGGTCATTCAAGTATAAGCGCATGCTGTCTGTTTATTTTTTCAGCAGTGGAAATTTCGGCTAATGCATTAATTTTGCATCTGAAAAAGGTAAAGCGGCTTTTCTCTTTCACCCTTTCAGCCGCAGCGTTTACACTCAGCGTCTGTTTGCGGATGAACCGGTGGAGAATAATGCCTGTTGATGTTAACGCTCTGATTTCACAATACGGTTATCTGGCGCTGTTTATCGGCTGTATGGCCGAAGGAGAGACATTTACGCTGCTGGGCGGCGTGGCGGCGCATCAGGGACTGCTGCACTATGGCTGGGTGGTGCTGGTCGCCCTGTCAGGCGGAGCGCTTGGCGATACGCTGCTGTTTTTGGCGGGCCGCCGCTACGGCACAGCCTTACTGAAGCGGTTTAAAAATCATCAGAACCAGATTAACCGCGCTAACCGCCTGATCCGTAAGCGTCCGGCGCTGCTGATTATCGGCGTCAGGTTTATGTATGGGCTGCGCATCATCGGCCCACTTATTATCGGAGCCAGCGGAATTAAGCTACGGAAGTTCCTGCCGCTTAACCTTCTCGGTGCCGCGCTCTGGGCGATAATATTCGTCACGCTGGGCTATCTCGGCGGTCAGATTATCACGCCATGGCTCGCTGTGCTGGATCATCACATTAAGCAGCTTTTCTGGGTTGTTCTGGCGCTGATGCTGGTGTGGGGAATGAGGATCTTTCTGAAGCGACGCGCCGGGAAAAAGAAAGAGGAAGCCGGACGCGACTAGCCCGCCCGGCACAGGCGTTATTCCTGCATATAATACTGAGGATTGGCCAGCGTAAAACCGCCATCAATCACAAATGACTGGCCGGTGGTGTAGGTTGACCACTGGGAGCAGAGCCAGGCGACCATGCTGGCGATTTCCCGGGTATCGCCGGGGCGACCTGCCGGAATTTCGGGCAGCTCGATGCTCTTCACATCCTTATTGTCCATGTCGTTCATCGGCGTGGCGATAGCGCCGGGCGCCACGGCATTCACCAGAATGTTATGTGGCAGCAGGCTCAGGGCCATCGATTTGGTTAGCCCGCCTAAGGCGTGTTTGGTGGCGGTATAGGCAACCGAACCCGGCAGCGGCGTATGTTCGTGTACCGAGGTGATATTGATAATTCTGCCGCCCTGCCCCTGCTTAACCATATGTCGGGCAGCGATCTGGCTGCAGGCAAAGGCGCCGTCCACGTTCACGCTAAAGACCTTGCGCCAGTCTTCAAAACGGGTTTCAAGGAAGTCGCCTTTGACGTTTGTCCCGGCATTATTTACCAGCACGTCAATACGCCCCAGACGGGCAATAAGCGTTTCAAGCGCGCGACTCCCCTCTTCGGGATCGGCAAGATCCAGCCGTTCAACTTCCGCTTTACGCCCCAGTTCCTCAACCTGCCGGGCCGTCTCCCGCGCCCCTGTTTCATCTGAACGCCAGGTAATACCAATATCGAACCCCTGCCGGGCCAGCATGATGGCGCAAGCCTGACCGATTCCCGAATCTGATGCAGTGACAATGGCAACCTTATCTTCAGGTGTACTCATGGTTTTCTCCTGTTCAGTAAAGTGAAGTTCGCAGCAAGTATAGTTGATGGAAATTTGCGCCTGCTGCCGCCTGATGTCAGCTTCCCGTCCCGCTGTGAGCCGCAGGGGCTATAGTTAATTCTGACAGTCTGTTAATTCACGTTTTCCGGGAGAAAAATGAGTCAGATAAAACGCAGAATCGAAGATCATGGCATTATTGGCGACCTGAGAACCTGCGCGCTGGTCGCCTGCGATGGCACCATTGATTATTTCTGCTGGCCCGATCTGGACAGTCCGTCAATCTTTACCGCCCTGCTTGACGGCGATGAGGCTGGCATATTCTGCATTGAGCCGGACTGGCATCAGCCCCGGCGGCAGCAGCTTTATCTGCCCGACACCGCCCTGCTGCAAACGCGCTGGCTCGCTGACGAAGGCGTGGCGGAAATTACCGATTACATGCCGCTGTGCCAGCCGGATGATATGCAGCCGCGCATTATCCGGCGGATAAAAGTGCTGCACGGCCAGGCGAATTTTACCCTTCGCTGTGCCCCCGTTCACGATTATGCGCGAGCCGATACCCGCGCCAGCCTGAAAGAGGGCAGCGTCCTCTTTAGCGCCAGCAATCAGCCTACGCTGCGGCTGTGCGGCAACGTTGAGTTCAAAACAGACGGCGGCGCAGCCACCGCATACTTCACGCTGAAAGAGGGTGAACATCGGGAATTTATCCTTGGCGGCGCCGATGATAAGCATCTTGACGAAGAGAGTACGGCTCACTATTTCCAGGAAACGCTGAACTACTGGCGTGACTGGAGCGCCAGAAGCAGCTATCACGGACGCTGGCAGGAGATGGTCAACCGTTCGGCGCTGACGCTGAAGCTGCTGACCTCGCTAAAGCACGGTTCGATTGCCGCAGCGGCGACCTTCGGTCTGCCTGAAGAGCTGGGCGGCGAGCGCAACTGGGATTACCGCGCAGCCTGGCTGCGCGACGCCTCCTTCAGCATTTATGCGCTGATGCGCCTCGGCTATGTGGATGAAGCGAAACATTTTACCCACTGGGTAGGGCGCTGCGTGGAAAACAGCCATAACGATGTCGAGAGGCTTCAGGTCATGTATCGCCTCGACAGCGGCACCGAGCTGCATGAGAGCGAACTGCTCAACCTGTCGGGCTATGCCAATTCAACGCCGGTCAGGATCGGTAACGATGCCTGGAACCAGAAGCAGCTCGATATTTACGGCGAGCTGATGGATGCCATCTATCTGGCCAATAAATATGGCGAAGCGATTTCCCACCGGGGATGGCTGCACGTGATTAAAATGATCGATCACGTCTGTGAATGCTGGAATCAGCCCGACGCCGGAATTTGGGAAATGCGCGGCGAACCGCAGCACTTTCTGCATTCACGGCTGATGTGCTGGGTAGCGCTGGATCGGGCGGTCCGCCTGGCCGAGAAACGCTCCCTCTCCTTTCCGCGCGACCGCTGGTGTCAGGTACGGGATGAGATCCGCGAGGATATCTGGGAAAACTTCTGGAACGGCGAGCAGGGCCACTTCGTCTCCACGCGACAGGGTAAGTTTGTTGATGCCTCGATGCTACTGATGCCGCTGGTGCGGTTTGTCAGCGCAACCGATCCGGACTGGCTCGCCACGCTGGATACCATTAAAAAAGAGCTGGTCAGCGACGGGCTGGTACGCCGCTATAATATGTCCGAAACCCCTGCCGATGGGCTGGAAGGAAGCGAAGGCTCTTTCGTCGCCTGCTCTTTCTGGTACGTTGAGTGTCTGGCGCGTGCGGGCCGGGTGGACGAGGCGCACTTCGAGTTCGAGAAGCTGCTCACCTATGCCAATCCGCTGGGCCTTTATGCCGAAGAGTTTGATAAGCGCGGCCATGCGCTGGGCAACACGCCGCAGGCGTTGAGTCACCTGGCGCTGATAAGCGCGGCATTTTTCCTCAACAGGAAGCTGAAAGGCGGCGATTTACTCTGGCAACCCTGATCGCAATCAGGCATGTTAAGCGGTAACCGCCGCTCAGCGGGACAATTTTGCGTAAAGTTAGTTCAGCGGACAAAAATCCAGGTTTATTCCTTGCTGGCATGACCATATAATGTGCAGCCGCTCACATCCGGGCGGAACTGATTTATTTATCCACCGTTCACATGGCGCTATACCCTGAAGAATATGAAAAAGAGCATTCGCGCGTTAGTTATTTTCGTTCTGGCCGTTACGGCATACAGCCACCCAGCCTTCGCCGTGGTCTACTCGCTTCCGGCCGCGAACAGCCGCCTGGTGGGTGAGAATATCGAAATTACCGTCCCCCAGGAGAGCAAGCTTCCGCTGGAAGCCTTCGCTGCACAGTATCAGATGGGCCTCAGCAACCTTATGGAAGCCAATCCGGGCGTGGATGTTTATCTGCCAAAGCCGGGCAGTAAGCTGATTATCCCGCAGCAGCTACTCCTGCCCAATGCACCGCGTGAAGGCATCGTGATTAACAGCGCGGAAATGCGCCTCTATTACTACCCGAAAGGCACCAAAACCGTGGTCGTGCTGCCTATCGGTATTGGCGAGCTGGGCAAAGATACGCCGGTGGACTGGACGACAACCGTTCATCGCAAAAAAGATGGTCCGACCTGGACGCCGACTAAAAAAATGCATGAAGAATACGCCGCGCGCGGTGAGGTTCTGCCTGCGGTCTTCCCTGCCGGTCCCGATAACCCAATGGGCCTTTACGCGCTCTATATCGGTCGCCTTTACGCCATTCACGGCACCAATGCCAACTTTGGTATCGGCCTGCGCGTCAGCCACGGCTGCGTCCGCCTGCGCTCGGAAGATATCAAATGGCTGTTCGATAATGTGCCGGTTGGCACCCGCGTTCAGTTTATCAACCAGCCCATCAAGGCCTCGGTTGAGCCAGATGGTTCACGCCTGATCGAAGTGCACAACCCGCTTTCTGAAACCGAAGAGCAGTTCAATTCACGCGCACCGGTCCCGCTGACGATTACCCCTGTGGTCAGCAAAGTGGTTTCTGATGCCAGCGTTGATACCGCTGCCCTGGAGGCGACCCTGAAAGCGCGCTCCGGTATGCCGACCAAAATCAACGGCGCGGCGGCTGACAATGCGCCTGAAGCCCCGATCGCCGTTCCTGAAACGGAAGATGCAATGCCGGCCGAAGAGCCAATGACGCCGGTCATGCCGGAAGGCGCCAGCGAGGCGGCTCCGCAGGCCGAACCCGCCACGGTGGATGCCGCAGCGCCAACGGTGGATACCGTTGAACCTGCCAGCGCCAATGAAAACACCACTTTTGTGGCGCCCGTTCAGCCCGGCCCGATCTATGAGCACAGCGCTACCGCCGTTCCTGCTAAAGCTGCCGCTCAGGCGATGAAAAAAGCCGTTACGACCTCTTCCTGATCGTTATCCTGAAATGGGCCAACTCTGGCCCATTTTTTTATGCCCTTCCCTTCCGGTCACAAAATTTCTTCTGCTGCTATTAAAAGCTGTGAGTCACGTTGACACTGATAGCTAATCGTACAACCACTTTCCAGCTTCAGCAGACTCAGCAAACATTCTTACGGTTAATGCCTGGCGTGTTTGTTCCACTTCATCCCGTTTAGCCTTAAACCATCTGGTGAGCAATGGCGTATTTTCCCACGGGAAATAGCGAGACCAGTCCACATCGGATAAATCAACCCTGAACTCTTTTTCAAATCTGTCCAAAGCACTATGAAGATCATCGCCTGGTGTATCATACAAATCGGAGTCAAGTTCAAGAAGAATCTCTTTCCCATTGCTGTCAAGTTCACGTGATATTTCATCCCTGAATAGCCTAAGAACATCCTCCTGTATGCTCATCAGAAAGATGTCCATTGAACACGGTCTTTCGGTCTGGCTATAAGGTTGTATTTGTTTTGAGTCTTACGTGATACCTGATAAAGGGAATTAATCAGGCCAATCCAACCTAACCACGGAAGTTTCATTTTCTACCCCCTAAAGAGCGAAAGCCCATAGTGTCAGAGAGGCAGACTAACGCTGTCAATGACGCGGGCGATCTCTCCTGAGCTTTTCAGCGCACGGATCTGCGCAAACAGGGAGGTGGCTTCGTCATACTCTTTACGCAGGTAGCCCAGCCACTGCTTGATACGCGCCACATGATAAAGCCCGGTATCGCCCTGCTTTTCCAGGCGCACATATTTTTGCAGCAGTGTGACGACCTCCGGCCAGGGCAGCCGGGGATCGTTGAATTTGATCACCCGGCTCAGGTTAGGCACGTTAAGCGCTCCCCGGCCAATCATCACCGCATCACAGCCGGTGGCCGCCAGACACGCCTGCGCGCTCTGCCAGTCCCAGATCTCTCCGTTAGCGATAACGGGGATGGTGAGCCGCTGGCGAATTTGGCCAATGGCCGCCCAGTTGATCCGCTCCGCTTTATAGCCATCTTCCTTCGTGCGTCCATGCACCACCAGTTCGGTAGCGCCGGCCTGCTGAACGGCGTCGGCGATTTCAAACTGACGATCGCCATTCTCCCAGCCCAGCCGCACTTTCACGGTGACCGGCAACCCCGCAGGAACGGCTTCACGCATCGCTTTGGCGCCGCGATAAATCAGGTCGGGATCCTTGAGCAGGGTCGCCCCGCCGCCGCTGCCGTTAACCGTTTTGGACGGACAGCCGCAGTTGAGATCGACGCCCGAGGAGCCCAGCTCCACCGCCCGGGCGGCGTTTTCGGCCAGCCATTGCGGTGACTGTCCTAAAAGCTGCACGCGCACCAGCGTACCAGAGGGGGTTCGGCTGGCATTGAGAAGTTCAGGGCAGAGGCGATGAAAGGATTTGACCGGCAGAAGCTGGTCGACAACGCGCAGGAATTCGGTGACGCAGAGATCGTAATCGTTGACCTCCGTCAGGAGCTCCCGAACCAGGGAGTCGAGTACGCCCTCCATCGGGGCCAGTAAAACACGCATATCACAACCTGTTCGTAGCGTTGAGAAAGGGGATCCGGAGATCCCCTGGAGAAAAGACGTTAAGCGGGGTTGGAGCGGCGCGGGCGGGTTTTGCCACGTGGCGCGTCGCCGCCTTCTGGCCTTGCGCTGCGTCCCGCGCTGCTGCTGCCCGCGCCCTGACGGCGCTGACCGTTACCGTTACCGCTGCGCTCGCCGCCTGCGGACTGGCTGCGTTCGCCGCCGTTACCGCGACCCTGAGCGCTGCCACGATTGCCCTGCGGCGCGCCGCGTCCACGGCCGCCACCTGCGCCTGCACCGCCGCGCTGCTGACGTCCGTTCTGGATCGGTTCAGCTTTAATCGACGGGTCCGGCTCGTAGCCTTCAATCGCAATGCGCGGGATTTCACGCTTCAGCACGCGTTCAATGTCACGCAGCAGCTTGTGCTCATCCACGCAGACCAGCGACAGCGCTTCACCGGTGGCCGCAGCACGTCCGGTACGACCGATACGGTGAACGTAATCTTCCGGCACGTTAGGCAGCTCATAGTTTACAACGTGCGGCAGTTCAGAGATATCGATGCCTCGTGCCGCAATATCGGTCGCCACCAGCACGCGGATGTTGCCTTCTTTAAAGTCGCTCAGCGCGCGGGTACGTGCGCCCTGGCTTTTATTACCGTGAATCGCGGCAGCGGTGATGCCGTCTTTATTCAGCTGCTCGGCAAGGTGATTCGCACCGTGCTTGGTACGGGTAAACACCAGCACCTGCTGCCAGTTATCGCGGCCAATCAGGAACGACAACAGCTCCCGCTTGCGTTTCTTATCAACGAAATGCACGTGCTGATCGATCTGCTCGGAAGCGGTATTGCGGCGGGCTACGGAAACCTGTTCCGGGTTATGCAGCAGTTTTTCCGCCAGGCCTTTAATCTCATCGGAGAAGGTGGCCGAGAAGAGCAGGTTCTGACGTTTGGCCGGTAATTTGGCCAGGATGCGACGGATATCGTGAATAAAGCCCATATCCAGCATGCGGTCCGCTTCGTCCAGCACCAGGATCTCAACTTTAGAGAGATCCAGCGCGTTCTGGTGTACCAGATCGAGCAGACGTCCCGGGGTGGCAACCAGTACGTCAACGCCGCCGCGCAGTTTCATCATCTGCGGGTTGATGCTGACGCCGCCGAAGACCACCAGCGAACGCATATCCAGATATTTGCTGTAGTCGTGAACGTTTTCACCCACCTGAGCCGCCAGTTCGCGGGTCGGGGTCAGGATCAGCGCACGAACCGGGCGGCGTCCTTTTGGATGCGGCGTTTCCGTGCTGAGCAGCTGAAGTAGCGGCAGCGTAAAGCCGGCCGTTTTACCGGTGCCGGTCTGGGCGCTGGCCATCAGGTCGCGTCCTGCCAGCACTACCGGAATAGCCTGAGTCTGGATAGGGGTCGGCTCGTTATAGCCCTGTTCTGCAACAGCACGCAAAATGTCGGCGTTAAGGCCGAGAGAATCAAATGACATAGAATTGAAAGACTCCGGTTCCGCCCTGACCGCCACAAGCGGTGTAGTTTCCAGGGGGATACTTGGACGCCAGGCTTTGCCTGACGTTTGAAAGGGGGCACAAACCACGGTGCGTAAGGGCCGGATTATAACAGATGTTGCGCTGGCGGGAGAGATTCTTTTCAGAAGCGGCCTGTGGGCGTACCGCTTTATAACCGATCCAGGCGGGAGCGGACCGTCTGGCGTCGCTGGTGCGTCGTTACGTCCGCCTCAGCCGTGCTGCGGGCCGGATGAATATGAATATCTGTCTGAAAAAGGGGAATTGTCAGCGAAGCGGGGCCACCGGAGTGGCCCTCAGGGATCAGCGGTGGCGCTGGCGCACGCGAACGGGTTCTTTCGCCAGCAGCGAGACCACAGCGGGTCCGGTCAGCATCAGCACGCCCACGCAACCGAGCAGAAGGTTGTTATGAATCACGCGTGAGAGCAGATAAAGCACCAGCATGGCGGCGCCGAAATAGTAGGTGGTGGTAACGAATTCCAGGAAGTCACCCACGCGGCGGAGGCGTGGCAGGCGCTGGGTTAACAGCATCGCGCCAAAGACGCTGGCATACATCGCCAGTAATACCGTTGAGACTTGCAGCAAGGCCTGATGCTTCCATCCCCACACCAGCGCGGCCATCAGCAGCAGGTGGAGAGCGATATGTACACAGGTTTGTCCGGTGACAATCTGAATACGATTAGACCATTTCATTTTCTTCTCCTGGCAGACCCAACAGAGGTCGCCCAGCCTTGTTAACACAGTAAGTGATAACGTATTTCCTCAGACTATCGTAGTTTTAGGATAATGCCCCAAACAACACAGCTTGTCGGCACTCTTTTGTGACAAAGACTACACTTTACTCCACACCAGTCGAAAAGGAGAGCGCGCACAGTATGTCACAAAAACCGCAAGGATTTTCATTAAAAGTCCTGACGATCAATACACATAAGGGTTTTACCACCTTTAACCGTCGCTTTATTTTGCCCGAACTCCGTGACGCCGTACGCGCCACCTCGGCAGATATCGTGTTTTTGCAGGAGGTGATGGGCAGCCATGCAATTAATCAGCTTAAGGTGGATAAGTGGCCTGAAACGCCTCACTATGAATTTCTGGCCGACACGATCTGGAATGACTACGCTTATGGCCGCAATGCGATCTATCCGGAAGGACATCATGGTAATGCGGTGATGTCCCGCTTCCCGATCGCCGAATATGAAAACCGGGATATTTCGGTTGAGGGCACGGAAAAACGCGGCCTGCTGCACTGTAAAGTAGCGCTCCCTGCCCCGCACACGACCCTGCACGCTATCTGCGTCCATCTGGGCCTTAAGGACGCGCACCGCAATGCGCAGCTAAGGCTCCTGTGCGATCTGGTAAACAGCCTGCCGCCCGGTGAACCGGTAGTGGTCGCGGGTGACTTTAATGACTGGCAGCAGAAGGCCAACAGGATTTTAAAACAGGGAGCTGCAATGGAAGAAGTTTTCAGCCGTAAATATGGACGTCCGGCCCGTACCTTCCCCGCCAGGTTTCCGCTGCTGCGGCTGGATCGCATCTATGTTAAAAATGCCAGCATCAGCCATCCCCAGACCATCCCCCTGCGGCCCTGGTCTCATCTTTCCGATCACGCGCCTCTGGCAGTGGAGATTCATTTATGAGCATGGAATGGCGCGACGGCAACAGCCTGCGGCTGCTGGAAAACGGGGAAGCCTATTTCCCGCGGGTATTTGGCGCAATCCGCCGGGCGCAGCAAAGCGTCCTGCTGGAATCCTTTATTTTATTCGACGATGAAGTCGGTCAGGAACTGCACGCCGTGGTCATCGAAGCGGCACAGCGCGGCGTAAAAGTCGAAATGCTGCTGGATGGCTATGGCTCAAACGATCTGCCTGACAGCTATGTCAGAAGCCTGACGGCGGCCGGAGTCCGCTTTATTTTTTACGATCCGCGCCCGCTGGTATTTGGGATGAGAACCAATATCTTCCGGCGACTGCACCGTAAAACCGTGGTTTGCGACGGCGTAATAGCCTTCGTCGGCGGCATTAACTTTTCCGCCGAGCACAACTCCAGCTTCGGCAAGCAGGCCAAGCAGGATTACGCCGTTGAGGTGAAAGGCCCCATTGTTGATGATATTACCCGCTACGTTCAGCAGGCGATAAACAGCAAGCAGGAGCCGCGTCGCTGGTGGGGGCAGCGCTCACATCGCCCGACGAAAAACACCACGCCGGGTGACGCCCAGGTGCTGTTTGTCTGGCGCGATAACGATGAACATCGCGACGATATTGAGCAGCACTATATTGAAATGCTGCGATCCGCGAAGCAGGAAGTGATCATCGCCAACGCCTATTTTTTCCCCGGCTACCGTTTACTGCGGGAAATGCGGGATACGGCCCAGCGCGGCGTCTCGGTCCGGCTGATTGTGCAGGGCGAGCCGGATATGCCGATCGTTAAAGTGGGCGCCAGGCTGCTCTATAATTATCTGGTCGGCGGCGGTGTGGAGATCTATGAATATATCCGGCGACCGCTCCATGCCAAAATCGCCCTTCAGGACGACTACTGGTCTACCGTCGGCTCCAGTAATCTCGATCCGCTGAGCCTGTCATTAAATCTTGAAGCCAATCTTATCGTCCACGATCGCACCTTCAACAAAACGGTTCGGGAGACGCTGAACCGTCTGCTTGAGGAAGACTGCAGGCGCGTTCACGAGAGTGAGCTACCTAAGCAGAACTGGTGGCAGCTGAGCAAAGGCGTCATTGTTTTCCATTTTCTGCGCCACTTCCCCGCTATTGCTGGCTGGCTGCCCGCCCATACGCCAAAACTGGCGCAGGTCGAGCCGCCGGTCCAGCCGGAAATTGAGACGCAGGACCGTGCTGAGCCCTCAGATAAAAGGGTTGAACACTGATGCGCTGTTGCCCGATCCCCGTGATTAAGAGAGTAAACCCTGATGTCTGATTCACATTCCCGCTGGAAAAGGGTAAAAAAAGTCCTGACATGGCTGTTTTTTATCGCGGTCGTGGTGCTGTTGGTGATCTACGCCAAAAAGGTTAACTGGCAGGATGTCATAGACGTCATCGCCAACTATAACCGGCTGGCGATCCTGGCCTCGGTTGCGCTGGTCGTCGTCAGCTACCTGACCTATGGCCTGTACGATCTGATTGGCCGGGCTTACTGCGGTCATCAGCTGCAAAAGCGTCAGGTGATGCTGGTGTCATTCATCTGCTACGCCTTTAACCTGACGCTCAGTACCTGGGTGGGCGGCGTGGCAATGCGCTATCGCCTTTACTCCCGGCTGGGCCTGGACGGCAGCACCATTACGCGCATTTTTTCACTGAGCATCGCCACTAACTGGCTCGGCTATGTGCTGGTGGCCGGCGTGGTATTCAGCGCTGGCATGGTCCCCATTCCGGCGGGCTGGTTTATCGGCGACGGAACGCTACGCGTTATTGGTATCGCACTTCTTGCTTTTACCCTGTTTTACCTGGCGCTGTGCGCCTTTTCCCGACGCCGCAGCTGGCACGTAAGAGGGCATAAACTGGCACTCCCTTCCCTGCGTATGGCGCTGATTCAGTTTGCCGTTTCCAGCGCAAACTGGCTGGTGATGGGAACAATTATCTGGCTGCTGCTGGGACGGAATGTCGATTATCCCCAGGTACTGGGCGTGCTGCTGATCAGCAGTATTGCGGGGGTGATTATCCATATTCCGGCCGGTATCGGCGTACTTGAGGCGGTCTTTCTGGCGCTGCTGAGTGGTGCTCATCTGACCCACGGCGCGATCATCGCCGCCCTGCTGGCCTACCGGGTTATCTACTTTATCGCGCCGCTGCTGCTGGCGCTGGTGCTCTATCTCTGGTTGGAGAGCCGTGCCAAATCTTTGCGGCAGAAGAATCAGCGCGATATGAAAAACGCGTCCTGACGTCAGGCACTAAAAAAGGCGAATCGTAAGATTCGCCTTCAGACTGCTGACAAAGGTAAAGCTCGGGGAACAGGGACTGGGAGTAAAGCGTCCCGCGCCATGGACGGCGCGGGCCGGGCTATCAGGGACGATGCTTTTTGCGTCTTTACGAGCGGGCCCTGTTCCCGGAGCCGGCACTGTATCAATAACCTCAAAGGCGAATCCTGAGATTCGCCTTTTTTCCCTTTCCGGATTAGCGTCGGTTGCCGAAAATGCGTAGCAGCATCAGGAACAGATTGATAAAGTCCAGATAGAGGGTCAGCGCGCCCATAATGGAATAGCGACGCAGATTCTCTTTATCCTCAACGTTAATCCCCTCCCCGATATTTTTCAGCTTCTGGGTGTCATAGGCGGTCAGACCAACAAAGACCACCACGCCGATATAGGTGACGGCCCACATCAGCGCGCTGCTTTTCAGCCAGATATTCACCAGCGAGGCCAGCACTATTCCAATCAGCGCCATAAACAACATGCTGCCCATGCCGCTCAGATCGCGTTTGGTGGTGTAGCCCCAGAAGCTCATGGCGCCAAACATCCCGCCGGTTACCAGGAAAGTGCTGGCGATGGAGGAGTAGGTATAAACGAGGAAAATACTCGCCATGGTCAGTCCGGTCAGGGCGGAATAGAGCATAAACAGCGCCGTTGCCGCCGCGCCGCTCAGCTTATGCACCATGCCTGAGAGCACAAAAACCAGCCCCAGCTGGACGATAATCAGCCCGAAGAATGTGATCTGATTTGCAAAGACCAGCTCCATTACCGCAGGCGTATTCGCCGCGAACCATGAGACAAAGGCGGTCAGCAGCAGGCCACAGGTCATCCAGCCGTAAACCTGCGCCATGTAGGTCTGCAGGCCGGAACTGGCCTGCGAGACAATGGTGTCATTTGAACGTGGATATCGATCCATGATGCTCTCCTTATTCGCGAGTCGAAAATTGAACAGATTAACCAAAAAGTGTCGCTTAAGTCTGGCACAGTCCGGGAAGATTAAGCCAGCACCTATCCTGCCTTTTTATGCAGGGTGCCCTATTTCAGCAGGCAATCCCCGCTCAAAAAGAAACCGATATGCTTAAAGGTTACACATTTATTGCCGATAGGTTTGTAGAGGGAGATTCACTGACAGGAAGTACAAAAATTGCTCCACTTTTCAATATCGGGGAATCTCCATGAACAGTCAGCCACACTCCAGGCGAAAAATGCGTACGCGAACCCTTATGCTGCTGGCAGGTGGGTTGACGATCACGCTCGGCTTTACCCTTACCATTGGTCTTCTTAGCTGGCAGTCAAGCCAGCAGCAGCGCAAGCTGGCGGAAGACTATCTGGGTCAAATTGCCCTTGGCAACGCGCTCAGCGTTCAGAAAGAGCTGGATTACGCCCGCACCGTGGCGAGAGACCTGGGTCAGAGCATTATCGCCCTGTCGGCATCCGGGATTACTGACCGCAGCGTTGCCGAAAATCTGATGAAGTATTCGCTTAAGCAAAATCCGGACTATCTGTCGATGTCGGTAATTTTTGAAGCGAACGCTTTCGATGGCCGTGATGCGGAATTCGCGCTGCTGCCCGACTCTGCCCCACAGGGACGCTTTGCCCGCTTTGTCGATCGCAATAGCGCCGGGCAGTACACCCTGCACAATCTTGACTCCTTTCTGACGCCGGGCCAGGGCGACTACTACCTGATCCCGCAGAAAGAGCAGAAAGATACCCTGATTGAACCCTACAGCTATGCCTATAACGGCGTCGATACGTTACTGACTTCGGTCGCCGCCGTGGTGATAGATGAAAACAAACTGAAAGCGGTAGCCACTGCAGATCTCTCGCTGGCCTCGCTGCAGAAGAGCGTTGGCGCCATTAAGCCCTGGGAAGGGACTGGCTATGCCCTGCTGCTTTCCAATAAAGGTCTGGTGGTTTCAGCCCCGGACGCAACCCTGGCGGGCAAGCCTTATCAAGGCGACACCAGCGATTTCAGCACGCAGGTTGTGGAACATTACGACAGCGTACTGGGCGAGAACGTGCTGCAAACCTGGCGTCCCGTCATCATTGGGAACAGCGAACATCCCTGGTATCTTAGCGTCGTCGCGCCGGTGAATACGGTAATGGCCGAAGCTAACCGTCAACTGATGCATGCCCTGATCATGATGGTGTTCAGTATCATTATCGTGTGTACGGTCCTTGGCCTGCTCTTCAGCCGTAAAATTGCCCGGCCCGTTGGCGGCGAGCCTTCCCAGGCCGCAGAGATAGCCCTTGGCGTTGCCGAAGGGGATCTGACTGCCCATATTCCGGTGGAGAAAAACGACAGCCAGAGCATCTTCTTCGCCATGCAGACGATGCAGCAGCAGCTGCGTACGATGGTCGGTGAGATCATCTCCGCCAGTGACTCTGTCCGTCAGGGAGCCGGCGAAATCGCCAGCGGCAACCTCGACCTCGCCTCCCGCACCGAGCAGCAGGCGGCAGCGCTGGAAGAGACGGCGGCCAGCATGGAACAGCTTACCGCAACGGTAAAACACAATGCGGACAATGCTCACCAGGCGACCGCCCTGACCGATACCGCCAATGAAATTGCCGGGCGTGGGGAAGCGCTGGTGCAGCAGGTTGTGCAAATTATGCAGCAAATTGACGACAGCTCCCGCAAGATTGGCGCCATTACCAGTATTATCAACAGCATCGCCTTCCAGACGAATATTCTGGCACTGAATGCGGCCGTGGAAGCCGCCCGCGCCGGTGAACAGGGCCGCGGTTTTGCCGTCGTCGCGGCAGAGGTGCGCAGTCTGGCTCAGCGCAGCGCGAACGCCGTGAAGGATATTTCCGCGCTGATTGATGAGTCGACCAACCGCGTGGGCCGTGGCGTCAGTCTGGTACAGGATGCAGGTAAAACGATGCATGAAATGACCGTTGCGGTGAACTCGGTGAAAACCATTATCGGCGAGATCGTTCACGCTTCGGACGAGCAGTCGCAGGGGATTGGTCAGGTAACCGTTGCCGTCAACCAGATGGATGGCGCTACCCAGCAGAACTCCGCGCTGGTGCAGCAGATGTCCGCCGCGGCCTCTTCTCTGGAAGATCAGGCGCAGCAGCTGGCACAGACCGTGCAGCTGTTCCGGCTGGAAACGGCTTAAGGGCGGGCTGCATTATCAGCAAAACAGGGGATGGCAAAGACAGTTAGCATGGCTCCTGAACGGTTAACTACTGCACCGCTGTAAAAAAATAACCCGGTTTACCAGACCGGGTTATTTTTTGTCTGAATCCACCGCGATTTTGCGTATGCGCTGGTTTTAGTCCAGCCCTGCCGGCAGGTTTTGGCGCGCAATCCGGGCTATTTTGCCCGTGACAGGCAGCGCTGGTAGCGGCTGTCGACACGCTGGGCAAACCAGGCGGTCGTCAGATTACGGGTGATTTTGGGACTTTCCAGCCTGATGCCGGGCAGCATTTCCCTCGGCTGACGCTTGCCGGCATTTTTATCCGCCAGCGCAAAAACCTTGTTCCAGAGATCGGTTTCGCCGAACTCAATACTATTTCCTTTTTTCAGCGCACGACGAATAGCGCTGTCGCTCATATCCAGCCGCTTGCCTAAGGTCCGGACTGCCAGCTCGGTCGAACCCGCCTGGTCCGATCCATAAAGGATCAGATCGCCGTCCAGCGCCAGCCTGATGCCGGTAAGCTGTGCCACGGCAGCCTGAAATGCCGCGTTGCGGCTGGCATACCAGCCCGCATTAAAGTCCGCGAAGCGGTAGAGCGGTTTACTGTAGCTGACCGGATAGCCAAGCAGATGCATGGTGCCGAAATAGATGCCTCCCCGGCGGGTAAAGACTTCACGCCGGATCGAACCCTCTACCGGGTAGGGATAATCTTCCGCGTGCGCTTCGGCAAAGGCGATGCTGACCTGCATCGGGCCGCCGGTATGGATCGGGTTCAGGTTGCCAAACAGCGTCTGCCCCATCGGCACCATATTGATAAAATCATCAAAGATCGCGCTCAGCTCTTTTTCACTGCGCACATTGTCCAGACGCTCGGTATAGCTTTTTCCGTCCGGCGAAGGGATTCTGAGTGCAGTGCGAACCACAAAGTTGGGAATATGCAGCTTGCCTGCCCGGCGGTCGATTTCGCCCCAGGCGATTTTGGCAAGACCGGAAACGTTGGCGTCGGCGCTGAAGTTGGATTCCTGATCGGTCACGGCAATCACCGCGCAGAGGTTGCTCACGGAGGGATCGAGTTCCTGACTGTTAAAGGCGGCGAAGATATCGTTGGTCCACGCCTGACGATCGGCGATCTTTGGCGGAAGCAGTTTGCTAATCTGCGCTTTAACGTCAGCGGGCTGGCGCTGCGGCGCAACTTTTTCTGGCTGGCTGCTACAGCCCGCCAGCACCATCAGTGCCAGCAGCGACAAATGCCTTAGCGAAATAAATGACATCGCAATCCTTGTTAGATGAATTATGACGGAAAGGGTACACAGCGGGGCGGCAATATGCCATCAGCGAGGCGGTTTTCCCGCCGCCTGGATGCCGGGCGGCAAGAAGGTTTATTCCCAGCGGGTGGCGGCGTCACGATCGCTGTCGCGCGCTTCAACCCAGTGCTCCCCCTCCGGGGTCGCTTCCCGCTTCCAGAACGGCGCGCGGGTTTTCAGATAGTCCATGATGAATTCGGCAGCGGCAAAGGCGCTGCCGCGATGCGCCCCGCTCACCCCCACCATCACGATTTCGTCGCCGGGAAAGAGTTCACCGATGCGATGAATTACCGTCACGCGCTGCATCGGCCAGCGCGTCCGCGCTTCGGCCACGATCTCCTCCAGCGCTTTTTCCGTCATGCCGGGATAGTGTTCCAGCGTCAGCGCAGAAACGTTTTCGCCAAGGTTGTGGTTACGCACCTTGCCGGTGAAGGTGACGACAGCCCCATCCTCATCACAGGCGGCCAGCCAGCGATACTCTTCTGCCATATCAAAGGGAGCCTGCCCGACTCTGATCCGCGTCGCCATATCAGCCTCCGGTGACCGGTGGGAAAAATGCGACCTCATCACCCGCTTTCAGCGGATGCTGCGGCGACACCAGCGTCTGATTAACCGCCGATAGCAGCTTGCCCGGTTCCAGCGCCAGCGCCCAGCGATCGCCTTTCGAAGCCAGCGCGGCCCGCAGCGCTTCCACGGTGGCATACTCTTCCGTCATGGTGACGCTGCCGGTCCCCACCAGCTCACGCACCTGGGCAAAAAAGAGAACGTTAATCACGGTCCACCGCCTGAAAATCGCCTGACTTGCCGCCGCTTTTGCTCAGCAGGCGGCAGGATTCGATGGTGATATCTTTCTGTACCGCTTTGCACATATCGTAGATGGTCAGCGCGGCGACCGAGGCCGCCGTCAGGGCTTCCATCTCGACGCCGGTTTTACCGGTCAGGCGGCACAGCGATTCGATCCGTACCCGGCTTTGCGCCACATCCGCCGTCAGCGTGACCTCCACCTTGCTCAGCAGGAGCGGATGGCAGAGGGGGATCAGCTCCCAGGTGCGCTTGGCGGCCTGAATGCCTGCAATGCGGGCAGTGGCAAACACGTCGCCTTTATGATGGCTGCCCTCGACGATCATCTGCAGCGTATCGGGATGCATCACCACAAAGGCTTCCGCACGCGCTTCGCGCACCGTTTCACGCTTGGTGGAAACATCCACCATATGCGCTTCGCCGGCCGCATTAATATGGGTCAGTTGAGACATGGTTTCAGGACTTCTTCAGGTGGGAGACAAAATTACAGGGGCGGGTGCGGGCATCCAGCTGTTCCCGGATAATCCGTTCCCAGGCGATCTGGCAGGCGCTGGTTGAGCCCGGCACGGCAAAAATCAGCGTCTGGTTGGCGATGCCGCCTAGCGCACGCGACTGGATCGTGGCGCTGCCGACCTCCTCCCAGGAGACCATGCGGAACAGCTCGCCAAAGCCTTCGATCTCGCGATCGAACAGCGGCAGCAGCGCTTCAGGCGTACTGTTTTTGCTGTTAAAGCCGGTACCGCCGTTGATCAGCACAACCTGCACATCCGCGCTGGCAATCCAGCTGGAGACCACGGCGCGAATGCGATAGCGGTTATCACCAACCAGCGCATGATCGAGCACCTCGTGCCCCGCTTCGGTCAGCGCCTCGCGCAGATAGTCCCCGGAGCTGTCGCTGGCCGCATCGCGGCTGTCCGAAACGGTCAGAACGGCCACGCTGAGCGGCATAAATTCGTTAACAGGTTTAGCCATGTTTGCGTCCTTAGTTAGCCACCGATATAAGAGAGATTCTGCGTCACGCCGGTATTGCCCTGATGCAGGAAATGCGTCTGCTTTTTGGTACGGAGGCTGGCGGCGATGCGCGCCTGAAGCTCAGCCTGCTGATCGTCCGTCTGGAGCAAGTCACGCAGGGAAACGCCGCCGTCACCAAACAGGCAAAGATGCAGCTTGCCGGTCGCCGAAACCCGCAGCCGGTTGCAGCTGGCGCAGAAATCTTTTTCATAGGGCATGATCAGGCCGATTTCCCCCTGGTAATCAGGATGGGTGAACACCTGCGCCGGGCCGTCGCTGCGCTCGCGCGGCTGACGTGTCCAGCCCTGCATCACCAGGCTGTCGCGGATAACCTCACCGGAGATATGGTGCTTGCGAAACAGCGAACCGCCGTCGCCGGTCTCCATCAGCTCAATAAAGCGTAGCTGAATGGACCGGTTGCGGATCCATTCAAGGAAGGTATGCAGGCTGTTGTGATTGACGTCGCGCATCAGCACGGTGTTCACCTTCACCTTACTGAAGCCCGCCTCAAAGGCCGCGTCGATGCCGCTCATCACCTGATGAAACTTATCCTGGCCGGTAATGGCGTGAAACTGCCGGGCGTCCAGGCTGTCGATGCTGACGTTCAGCGCGGTCAGACCCGCATCCCGCCACTGCGCGACGTCACGCGCCAGCCGGTAGCCGTTGGTGGTGACGGCCAGCTTGCGGATCGCGGGGTTTTCCCGCACCGCGGCGATAATGTCGGTAAAGTCGCGCCGTAGCGAAGGCTCACCGCCGGTCAGGCGCACCTTTTCCGTTCCCGCCGCCGCAAAGGCACGGGTCACGCGCCGGATTTCATCCAGCGTCAGGAAACTTTTATTGGCGACGCCTTGCGGCTTATAGCCGTCAGGCAGGCAGTAGTTACAGCGAAAATTGCAAACGTCGGTAATCGACAGGCGCAGATAATAGAAGCTGCGGTCGAAGCTATCGGTAAATTGTGACACCAGAACACCTTTCCAAATACGGGAGATGCAGGCATTTCTTTCTGCACCCTGGCAACGGAGCGTTGCGGCCAGGGCACCCTATCAGGAGACGTAGGTGCCAGGGCTAAGTGTGATAAACCGGACATCGGTAAATCATGGTAGGAAAATTCTACTGCTATTATCGCCGCGTTACCAGCGCAGCGTTTCGCTATATATTATGATATATAACGTGTTTTCACAGCTTTTTCCCCAAAAGGCAGGATAAGATAGCGGGTATTACCCCGCTTTGCGCTGGGTCAACGCGCCGCCTTATAACAATGAAGGAGTGATATGCGTAACCGCACACTGGCTGACCTCGATCGCGTGGTGGCTTTAGGAGGCGGGCACGGCCTGGGCCGTGTCATGTCCGCCCTTTCCCCGTTGGGTTCACGGCTGACCGGGATCGTCACCACCACGGACAACGGCGGCTCAACCGGCCGCATCCGCCGATCTGAAGGCGGCATTGCCTGGGGAGACATGCGTAACTGCCTTAATCAGCTTATCGCGGAACCGAGCGTGGCCTCGGCGATGTTTGAATACCGCTTCGCGGGCAATGGCGAACTGGCCGGCCATAACCTGGGTAACCTGATGCTAAAAGCGCTGGATCATCTCAGCGTCCGGCCGGTCGAAGCGATCAATCTGATCCGCAATTTACTCAAGGTGGACGCTTTTCTGATCCCGATGTCCGAGCAGCCCGTCGATCTGGTCGCCATCGACGATGAGGGTAATACGGTCTATGGCGAGACTGACATTGACCGTATGCCACAGCCGCCGCACGAAATGATGCTTTCACCGACGGTAAAAGCGACACGGGAAGCGATCGAAGCCGTGAGCGAAGCGGACCTGATTTTAATTGGCCCCGGCAGCTTCTATACCAGCCTGATGCCGTTGCTGCTGATGCCGGACATGGCGCAGGCGCTGCGACGCACCCCGGCAACCATGGTGTTTATTGATAATCTGGGCAGAGAGCTCAGTCCGGCGGCAGCGCGTCTGACGCTGGCCGATAAGCTGGGGCTGATGGAGGGAGCCATCGGCAAGAAGGTGATTGATGCGCTAGTGGTCGGCCCCGGCATTGATGCCCGCCACCTCAGCGATCGCGTGATAATTCAGGAGCCGCTGGAGGCGGAAGATGTTAAATATCGCCACGATCGCCAGCTGCTTCATGCCGCGCTTGAGCATGCCATCCAGTCAATAATCTGATATGCCGCCCGGACCGCGGGCGGCAACGCGCCCCTTCACTAAGCCCCGCGCTCATTGGGAGAAGTGGATTGCCCAAAACCTCCAGACACCAGATGTTTGTACTGTTCCCTACATCTGACCGTCACTATTCAAGACCCGCAACTACGGGCCATTTTATGGTGCTATATCAGGGCGTCACGGGGTTTATGCTAGCTGATTTACCTGCATTTTTTTATCAGCAAGGAAAACCTTTACGGGCGTTACGCGGCTAATCTCTTCTTGGGTACGTGCATCATTTTCAATTTCCCAGACATCAACACTATTCTGAAAGTTCAGCCAGAATGTCGGGGTGGTATCGAATACCACGGCCAGCCTGAAAGCCATGTCAGGGGTAAGTTTACGGTTATTGTTAACCAGTGCGCTGACAGTGTTGCGATGAACGTTAAGCATCTCAGCCAGATCGTTAATTTTCAGATCAAGAGGTTCCAGGTATTCGTAAAGCAGTACTTCGCCTGCGGTTGTTGGTTTACGAGTTGCCTGTTTCATATGCATATCTCTTTGAGGTTTTGTGAAAAGGTTTAAGCTTAGTGTCTTAAGCCCTTATTTTACTTATGGGCCTTGTAAGTATGTGGATTCAGGTACAAATCAACAGCCTTACCATCAATCCATTTGAAAATTAACCGGTACTGTTTATTCACTCTTATCGAAGAATATCCCCCCAACGGTGGGCTTAATTCTTCGTACCGGTTGCTGGGTGGCGAACGTAAATCTTTATAATTCACCGCTGCATTAATTATGTCGAGCTTCCGGGCCAGTGCTGATTCAATCGTGGGCGGGATTAATTTGTGCGATTTTCCGTAATAGAAAAAATCCTCAAGCCACGCATCCCGAAAGCTATCTATGCTTCTGAGCATTGCAATGAAACCTCCGTTCCGTCACCACGAAAACATGGTAACGCACTACTGCACCGTGCTCAAGTGCAAATAACAAATTCGCTTTTTATCTTTCTTGACACAAACGCTAACGCTGCTTTGCTGCCGTCGTGCGTGGCATGACTGGGACATGAACGCACAACTGACCGAAATCATGCACCTTATCGGCACCGGCATCGTAACCGAAGTAGACTGGGGGAATGCCGGGCCGGGTGAAAGCGGGTGATCTTGAAACCAACTGGATTAACTGGATGGCATTAGGTGCCGGTGCTT
The DNA here is from genome assembly GCA_050410775.1 of Pantoea sp. FN060301. Classification (GTDB taxonomy): domain Bacteria; phylum Pseudomonadota; class Gammaproteobacteria; order Enterobacterales; family Enterobacteriaceae; genus Erwinia. The sequence goes on along the minus strand of CP191229.1, from coordinate 1,307,660 downwards.
CCCGCATCTGGTGGGCGCCGTCTGCGGGCGAACAGGTTGTACTGCTGAGTCTGGGGGCAATCTGGAAACCGCGTTGCGCTGCCTGCCGTCTATTCGAATGCGTTCCCGCCGCCATCAGATTCTGAAGGCGGCAGCGTGATCGAATACCCTGACGGCAGCGGGTTTGAATATGAACCTGCCGACCTTCAAGAGCTTTTACGGTCCTTTACTTACGCACCATTTTCAGCGCGACCGCCGAAACCATCACAGCAACGAGAAAAACCGCCTTTACAGCGTTTTTTTGCTTTCTGAGGTGTAGCAATGGTTCAACGAATTCTTACCGCTACCTTATCTCAGAACAAGCCTATGCTGGTGGAGTCTGTGTTTAGCGATGGCAATTTTAATTATGGCCGATCCCGTTACCTACTCCCCTTGCCGTGACAATCTAATTACCGACATGCTTCCCGCCTCATTAAGCGCCGTGCCAATGGGTTTAAAGTGCGGGTAGATGAAGTGTCAGGTGAGTTCTCAAAAATGTCTGGTGCGGTTGAGGTCAGGCTTAACGATCCGCATACTGATGGCCGACCGGTTAGCTCTGCTGCGCCCGACCACCACCAGGAAATGCGCAGGCCCAAGAGCATTATCACGTCTCAACCCGGGGCCTGGTTTGCCATTCCACAAAGCCTTATTGATTCCACCAGAAATAGCAAAGACGAAACGGTTTACGCCATCAACTACGAGGCGGCGATAAACAGCTCGCGGGCTTCATGCAGCAGATCGCGTACGTGCGCCGCCTCTTCAAATTCCAGGTTCTGCGCATGCTGCTGCATCTGGGCTTCCAGCTCGTGGATTTTCTTCTGGAGTCCCTTCGGCGACATATCCAGGTAAGCGGCATCCTCTTCCACAATGCTGGCACGTCCCGATTTTGCGCCCCGCCCTTTGGTTTTGTTCTTGTTAATGCCCTGGCCCAGCTCAAGGATATCGGCGATTTTCTTGTTCAGGCCCTGCGGCACAATGCCCCGTTCTTTGTTGTAAATTTCCTGCTTCTCGCGGCGACGCTCCGTCTCGCCGATGGCCCGCTCCATGGAAGGGGTGATCTTATCGCCATAGAGGATCGCCTTACCGTTGACGTTACGGGCGGCGCGGCCAATGGTCTGGATCAGGGAGCGTTCGGAGCGCAGGAAGCCCTCTTTATCCGCATCCAGAATGGCCACCAGCGACACTTCCGGCATGTCCAGTCCTTCCCTCAGCAGGTTGATGCCCACCAGCACATCAAATTTGCCCAGGCGCAGATCGCGGATAATCTCCACCCGCTCCACGGTGTCGATATCGGAATGCAGATAGCGCACCCGTTCGCCGTGCTCTTCAAGGTATTCGGTCAGATCTTCCGCCATACGCTTGGTCAGTACCGTGACCAGCACGCGCTCGTTAATGGCGACGCGTTTGCGGATTTCCGACAGCAGATCGTCCACCTGGGTCGCCACCGGACGCACTTCAATCAGCGGATCGAGCAGCCCGGTAGGCCGCACGACCTGATCGATAACCTCACCGCCGGATTTCTCCAGCTCATACTTACCCGGCGTGGCGGAAACATAGATGGTCTGCGGCGCGAGCGCCTCAAACTCTTCAAACTTCATCGGGCGGTTATCCAGGGCGGAAGGCAGACGGAAGCCATATTCCACCAGCGTCTCTTTACGCGCCCGGTCGCCGCGATACATGCCGCCAATTTGTGGAATGGTAACGTGTGACTCATCCACCACCAGCAGGCCGTCAGCGGGCAGGTAATCAAACAGGGTTGGCGGCGCTTCGCCGGGCCCGCGACCGGACAGATAGCGGGAATAGTTCTCGATGCCCGAGCAATAGCCCAGCTCGTTCATCATCTCCAGATCAAACTGCGTGCGCTGGGAAAGACGCTGCTCCTCCAGCAGTTTGTTATTGGCGAGCAGCACTTTCTTGCGGTCGGCCAGCTCATCTTTGATCTCTTCCATCGCCTGGAGGATACGTTCACGCGGCGTCACGTAGTGCGTTTTCGGATAAATGGTATAGCGCGGGATAACCGAGTCGATCTGCCCGGTCAGCGGATCGAAAATCGAGAGCCGCTCCACCTCTTCATCAAACAGCTCAACGCGCAGGGCGTAGTCATCCGACTCGGCCGGAAAGATATCAATGACCTCGCCGCGCACGCGGAAGGTGCCGCGCTGAAACGCCTGATCGTTGCGGGTATACTGCAACTCCGCCAGCCGGCGCAGGATAGCGCGCTGATCGATAACCATGCCGCGTGAAAGGTGCAGCATCATTTTAAGATAGAGATCGGGATCGCCCAGGCCATAAATGGCCGATACCGAGGCCACGACGATAACATCGCGGCGCTCCAGCAGCGCTTTTGTCGCGGAAAGCCGCATCTGCTCGATATGTTCGTTTACCGAGGCGTCTTTTTCGATAAAGGTATCCGAGCTGGGCACGTAGGCTTCTGGCTGATAATAATCGTAGTAAGAGACAAAGTACTCGACCGCATTGTCGGGGAAGAACTCTTTCATTTCCCCATAGAGCTGAGCGGCCAGCGTCTTGTTGGGCGCCAGCACCATGGTTGGGCGGTTCAGATCGGCGATAACGTTGGCAACGGTAAAGGTTTTCCCGGAACCGGTCACGCCCAGCAGCGTCTGATGCGCCAGCCCATCCTCCAGGCCCTCCTCAAGACGACGGATCGCTTCCGGCTGGTCGCCTGACGGTTTGAATTCGGAGTTGAGTTTAAAGACTTTGCTCATTGACGGGCTACCTGGTGATGAATTTACGCGAACAGGGATCTTATTTTACTCTGCCATGGCGATTTTGCCAGCAAAAAATACTGGATATAAAACCAGTGATCTTGCATGATGGCAGCAGAAAAGGTCTGTGGCGCTGTGGTTTACTTTAATGCATCCTGCTAGCCGGCAGCCAGCGCATGGGTTATCCCCAGACAAGTGCGGTATTTAACATTTGTCAAGTGTCGCTGACAAAATGACAGGATCCGGTAAGGTCAGATTATTCCAGCGCTTGATTTTCACCAACTTACTGATTTTTAATAACTTCAACCGCAAGACGAGTTTCACACCAACTCGTAGCCAGCCCGCGCCCGCTCTCGTTTCGCAAGGGTTTTAAGCCACTCATACACATGGTTATCCACAGGAATAGTGGATAACTGATTTCAGCGCCCAACCAGACTGATGTGTATAAATCGGCGTAAGGCCGTGGTCGCGGGTCGAAATATTTTTTTTTGGTTTTTTTTATCCGCTTTTCGCACAACTGGCACGCCGCTTATGCATATTTCTGTCGCTGCCGCCAGCCCTTCAGGCGCGCTTTTTGCACCGATTATCCTGCCTCCTTTTGCCCTGATGACAGGCGATTGCACTACTTTTGATCCCCGCCCGGCACTGGTGAAGTGCAGCGAACAATTTCCTGAAGCAATTAATTAACAACATTGACTAATGACCGGCGCTAAACGCCCATTTTCCTCAGGCTTCAGCGAAAACGAAGTTTCTGGCCCACGAATTGCAAGTTGTCAGACAACCACCTCGCGTTTCTCAACACCAGAGCGAGATGCACAGAGCCGCAGGCTTTTCCTGCGACGCGCTGAAGCTGTGTCACAGCCGGAGAGCTGATGCAATCAGGTGCGATCGAAAACTGTCTGGAGGAGAGAGTCAGATGCTCAGCTTACGTTCGGTAAATCAATTCTACGGGCAAAATCATATTCTCTGGGATGTGGATCTGGATCTGCCGCCCGGCACCTGCACCGGCGTGCTGGGCCAGGCCGGTATGGGCAAGACCACCCTGGTTAACTGCATCATGGGCCACTTGCCGGTTAACAGCGGCACCATGATCTGGCAGGAAGCGAATCTGCCGCCGCAGAATCTGCTGTTGCAGCCGGTAGAACGGCGGGCGGCGCTGGGGATTGGCTATGTGCCGCAGCGGGGGCATATTTTTTCACAGCTCAGCGTCGAGGATAATCTGCATATTGCGTTGCTCGCGGGCGCAGGCGAGGATCGCCACCCGGCCATACCGCCCTCCGTCTATGCGCTCTTTCCCATGCTCTATTCCCTGCGGCACCAGCGCAGCGGCGAACTGCCGCCAGAGCAGCAGCAGCAGCTTGCGCTGGCCCGGGCGCTGGTGCTGCAGCCCAAGCTGCTAATCCTGGATGAGCCGACCGAAGGGATGTCGCCGTGGCTGGAGGAGGAGACGGGAAACCTGATCCATATTCTGAACCACGATTTTGGTCTGACGATCCTGCTACTTGAACAGCGCCTCTCGTTTATTCGCAAAGTGGCTGATTACTTTCTACTGCTGCATCGCGGACGTAATGTTGCTCATGGTGAGGTGGCACAGCTGGATGAGAGTATGGTGAATACCTGGCTCAGGGTGTGAAGAAAAGGCCGGAGCGTGCGCAGGCTGCTCCGGCAGATGATAAAAGTCAGGTGGGCAGCGTCACATACTGCCCGAGATTACCGAACGCGGCGGCCTCCGTTAAAAAGGGGATTTCGCCGAGTTGCGGCGCGGGCAGCCGCTGCCGGAGCGTATCGAGGTACTCTCTGTGCCGTTTTCCCGGCGGCTGGATATCATTGGCGATCCAGCCCGCCAGCCTCAGGCCGCTCGCGGCTATCGCCTGCGCGGTTAGCATGGCGTGATTGATACAGCCCAGCTTGATGCCGACGACCAGCACCACCGGCAGCTGTTCCAGCTCTACCCAGTCCGCGAAGGTCGTACTGGCTGACAGCGGAGTAAACCAGCCGCCCGCGCCTTCGGTCAGCACCCAGTCTGCCTGCTGCGTCAGCGCCTGAAGGCCAGCTGAAAGCTGCTGAAACGTGATGGGCCGGCCCTCCTCCGCGCTGACAATATGGGGCGACGTCGGTTCAATAAAGGCCAGCGGGTTAATGCTGTCATAGGGCAGCGCCAGCGCAGAGTATTTTTGCAAGGCCAGCGCATCGCTGTTCCGCACGCCTTCCGGCGTCAGCTCACAGCCTGAGGCGACCGGTTTGTACCCTACGCTGCGCCATCCTGCCAGCTTCGCCGCCTGAAGCAGCGCGGTACTGGCGACCGTTTTGCCCGTTTCCGTATCGGTTCCGGTAATAAACCAGCGTTCAGTCACGGTGAATCACTCCATAAATCAGATGATAGCTGAGCAGGTAACCACGCCGGTCCTGCGGCCACTCACGTTCAAGCTGTTGCAGACGAGCGCGGGTCAGCAGACCGCCGCTGCGCCCCTGGTGTAAATGGGTAGCTCCAATCCCTTTCAAAGAGCGAAGCAGGCTGAGTACGTCGGGGAACGCCATGGTGATGCTGTGCGGCTGGAGCCTCAGTGCCAGCCCCTCTCCCGCAGCGGCAATCTCTTCCGGCGTTAAGAACGCGTTTACCGGCGCGGCCAGACCACACTTTTGCCAGGCGGTACTCAGTTCATGCAGCGAGCCATCGGCGACCGTTGAGAAAAGTACCTGGCCCCCAGGACGAATGACTTGCTGAAAGCCAGTCAGCACACGCCGCAGATCGCCACACCACTGCACTGCCAGATTACTCCAGCAAAGATCGAACGCCGGGTCGGTAAAGGGCAGCGCCTCAATATCGCCCTGGCGGTAGAGGTCCGCCGCCTGCGCGCGCTCTGCCTGCTGCAGCATTTCCGCCGACAAATCCAGCGCGGTGACGTGATTGCCCGCCTCACGCCAGCGGCGGCTGAACCAGCCCGTGCCGCAGCCGGCGTCCAGCACGCGCATTCCCTGCTTCCGGCGGGCGAGCGCCGCCAGCCCCTCGCCGCTCAGCCGCTGGAGTTCAGCGTGCTGGTTGTAATGCCGCGCCGCACGGCCAAAAGCCTGAGCGACCGCTTCCTTATTGACCTCCTGCGACATGCAATACCTCCAGCAGTCGTTGTATATCTTCCGCCTGATGCGCCGCGCTAAGCGTGATGCGCAGCCGGGCCGTACCTGGCGGTACGGTGGGCGGGCGGATAGCCGTTACCCAGCACCCCTGCTGTCGCAGCGCGTCCGCCAGCGTCAGCGCCCGACGCTCGTCCCCCACAATCAGTGGCTGAATAGCGGTTGCGGAGGGTGAGAGCGCCAGCCCTCTTTCCCGCGCGCCCTGCCGGAAATGCCGGATATTTTTCTGTAGCCGCTCGCGCAAATCGTCAACCTCCCGGATGCGGCTGAGCGCGGCGTCCAGCGCGTAAGCCTGAGCGGGCGGCATCGCCGTGCTGTAGACCAGATGGCGGGCAAACTGCAACAGATAATCCGCCGTATCGTTCTGGCAGAGTACCGCCGCGCCGCTGACGCCGAACGCTTTGCCGAAGGTGACCACCAACAGCTCTGGCCTGATCTTTTGCTGCCAGCAGCTGCCGCGCCCCTCTTCGCCGACGATGCCTACGCCATGCGCATCGTCCACCATCAGCCAGCCGCCGTGCAGCCGGGTAATGTCCTGCAGCGCCGCCAGCGGCGCGCTGTCGCCGTCCATGCTGAAGACACCTTCCGTCACCACCAGCGCCTCCCCCACGGCGGGTTTAGCAAAGAGCTTGCTGAGGGCATCCGGCTGATTATGCGCAAAGCGTCGCAGGGTCGCCGGACTGAGCGCCGCCGCTTCCAGCAGTGAGGCATGAGAGAGTTTATCTGCGTAAATGACGTCATTTTTCGCCATCATTGCCGCAATAATCGCCTGATTCGCCGCAAATCCCGAAATAAACAGCAGCGCGCGGGAAAATCCCAGCCAGTGGGCAAGACGCTCCTCCAGCGCCGCATGGGCCTGATGGTAGCCGGTGACGTGGCCGGAACCGCCAGCGCCGACGCCGTAGCGACCGGCACCGCGCTGCCACGCGTCAATAATGCTGGGATCCTGACTCAGTCCAAGATAATCATTCGCGGCAAAATTGAGGTAGTCCCGCCCTTCAATCCTGATTTGTCGCCCACCGCCCTGCTGATTAATTCGTCGCTGCCTGAACTGCGCGCTCTCACGGCGGGCGGTGAGCGCCAGATCAATCCGTTGCTGCCAGCTCATTCAGCGGGCCGCGTTATAGAACTGGTCGGTATCGGCCTGAAGCAGCTGCCCGGCCAGCGCCTGCTGCTGTTCGTTATCACCCGCGTCGGTCGTGGTCTGACGCGGGTTCAGTCCGAGCTTACGAAACAGCAACATGTCTTTATCTTCTTCCGGGTTCGGCGTGGTCAGCAGCTTGCAGCCGTAAAATATTGAGTTCGCGCCCGCCATAAAGCACATCGCCTGGGTCTGCTCGCTCATCTGCTCACGTCCGGCGGAAAGACGCACGTGGGAGGATGGCATCATGATGCGCGCCACGGCGATAGTGCGGATAAAATCGAAGGGATCGACATCGTCGTTGTCCGCCAGCGGGGTACCTTTGACCTTCACCAGCATATTGATCGGTACGCTTTCCGGCGGCGTCGGCAGGTTAGCCAGCTGCACCAGCAGCCCGGCGCGATCGTTAACGGTTTCCCCCAGGCCGACGATGCCGCCCGAGCAGACTTTTATCCCGGCGTCGCGCACTTTCCCCAGCGTATCCAGGCGCTCCTGATAGCTGCGGGTGGTAATGATGTTGCCGTAAAATTCGGGCGAGGTATCGAGGTTATGGTTGTAGTAATCCAGCCCTGCGTTCGCCAGGCGCTGCGCCTGCGCTTCGCTCAGCGTCCCCAGCGTCATGCAGGTTTCCAGCCCCATCTCCCTGACGCCCCGGACCATCTGCTCCAGGTAAGGCATATCGCGCTCATGCGGGTTCTTCCAGGCCGCGCCCATACAGAAGCGATCGGATCCGGCCGCCCGCGCTTTACGCGCGGAGCTGAGCACTTCTTCCACCTCCATCAGCCGTTCCGATTCCAGCCCGGTCTTATAGCGGGCGCTCTGCGGGCAATATTTGCAATCCTCAGGGCAGGCGCCGGTTTTGATCGAGAGCAGCGTACTGACCTGCACCTGGCGCGGGTCGAAGTGCTGCCGGTGAACCTGCTGCGCTTCAAACATCAGTTCAAGAAAGGGCTTATCAAACAGGGCCTGTGCCTGCGCAATCGTCCAGCGGGTTGCCATTGCATGCTCCAAATAATTCTGTCGTTTGTGGTGACGGTCTGGTTATACTTGTAAACTAATTTTTTTAATTTTGGTTTACAAGTTTTTTATGACTCCTTCCGATCTCGCTTTTGACCGCGACCATATCTGGCATCCCTATACCTCGATGAGCGAACCGCTGCCGGTCTGGCCGGTAGTGGCTGCGCAGGGAACCTTGCTTCAGCTGGCGGATGGCCGTCAACTGGTCGACGGCATGTCCTCCTGGTGGGCGACGATACATGGCTACAATCATCCCCGCCTGAACCGGGCGATGACGGCGCAAATCGAACAGATGTCTCACGTGATGTTTGGCGGTATCACCCACCCTGCCGCCGTGGCGCTCTGTCGCCAGCTGGTAGCGATGACGCCTGAAGAACTAACCTGCGTATTCCTGGCGGATTCCGGCTCGGTGGCTGTAGAAGTGGCGATGAAAATGGCCTTGCAGTACTGGCAGGCGCGGGGCGAAAAGCGTCAGCGCTTCCTCACGCTGCGCAACGGTTATCACGGCGATACCTTTGCGGCGATGTCGGTCTGCGATCCCGAGAATTCGATGCACAGCCTCTATCAGGGGTATTTGCCTGCGCATCTGTTTGCCGCTGCGCCAACCTGTCGCTTCAGTGACGACTGGCAGGAGAACGACATTGATGATTTCGCCCGACAGCTGGTGCAGCATGCTGGCGAGATTGCAGCCGTTATTCTGGAACCTGTCGTGCAGGGTGCCGGGGGAATGCGCTTTTACCATCCCCGCTATCTGCAACGGGTTCGTGAATTGTGCGATCGGCACAACATTCTGCTGATTGCCGATGAGATCGCCACCGGCTTTGGCCGCACCGGCAAACTTTTCGCCTGCGAACACGCCGGGATTTCGCCCGATATCCTCTGCCTCGGCAAGGCGTTGACCGGCGGCACCATGACCCTCTCCGCCACGCTGACCACCCGCGAGGTCGCCAATACCATCAGCAACGGCAAAGCGGGCTGTTTTATGCATGGCCCGACCTTTATGGCCAACCCGCTCGCCTGTGCCGTCGCCAGTGAAAGCCTGGCGATGCTGCAGGAAAATCACTGGCCGCAGCAGGTTGCCACCATTGAGGCGCAGCTGCGCAAGGCCCTGCTGCCGCTTAACGCCCACGCCGCCGTGAAGGATGCGCGGGTGCTGGGCAGCATTGGCGTGGTGGAAACGCACTTGCCGGTGAATATGGCGGCAATCCAGGCATTCTTCGTTGGACGTGGCGTCTGGATCCGACCGTTTGGCCGGTTAATCTATCTGATGCCGCCCTATATTATTGCTCCGGAGGCGCTGGCGCTGCTGACGAAGGCGATCGCTGACGCACTGGATCGCCCCGATCTGTTTCTCTCCTGATTGACTTAACCCTGTCACAAGCTCTTTATGGCACAGAGCGCCAGGCGGCGATGGCGCTGATGCACTACGCTTTTACGGGATAACATCTCGCAGAGGAGCAAATATATGCCGCAAGATAAACAAACTAATCGCCGCATCGTGCTGGCTTCCCGCCCTCAGGGCGCACCGACGGAAGAAAATTTCCGCCTTGAATCTCAGCATGTTCCCTCTCCTGGCAAGGGTCAGGTTTTACTGCGCACCGTCTGGCTTTCGCTGGACCCCTATATGCGCGGCAGAATGAGCGATGCCCCCTCTTATGTGCCACCGGTTGCCATAGATGAGGTGATGGGCGCCGGCACCGTGGCTATCGTTGAACAGTCCAGCCACGACGATTACGCGCCCGGCGACTGGGTGGTCAGCCAGAGCGGCTGGCAGGACTTCGCCGTTTCCGATGGCAAAGATCTCTTTAAGCTGAGCGGCCCGGTACTGAAGCACCCTTCCTGGGCGCTGGGTATGCTGGGTATGACCGGTTTTACCGCCTATATGGGACTGCTGGATATTGGTAACCCTCAGCCCGGCGAAACGGTCGTGGTAGCCGCCGCTACCGGCGCCGTCGGCTCGATGGTCGGCCAGATTGCCAAACTGAAAGGCTGTTATGTGGTCGGCATTGCCGGCGGTGAAGAGAAGTGCCGCTACGCCGAGGAAGTGTTGGGCTTTGATAAGTGCCTGGACCACCGCTCGCAGGGGCTGGAAGAAGCGCTCAAACGCTACTGCCGCGACGGGATAGATGTCTACTTTGAAAGCGTCGGCGGCAAAGTGTTCGATGCCGTCCTGCCGCTGATGAACACCAAAGGTCGCATCCCGGTCTGCGGCCTGATTGCCGATTATAACAGCAGCGAACCCGGCACCGGCCCCGATCGTCTGCAAGCCTTCCAGAGCGCCATCCTGCGCAAGCGTCTGCGCGTACAGGGGTTCATCATTACCCAGGATTACGGTCACCGCTTCGGCGAGTTCTTCAGCCAGATGAGCCAGTGGGTGGCAGAAGACCGCTTCGTCTTCCGCGAAGATATCGTTGAGGGGCTGGATAAGGCACCTGAAACCTTTATCGGCATGCTTGAAGGTCAAAATTTCGGCAAGGTGCTGATCCGCGTCGCCGGCGATAATCCGTAAAGGAGAGCAGTATGAAAGTGCTAATGGTATTAACCTCACACGACAGGCTGGGCGAAACCGGCAAGAAAACCGGTTTCTGGCTGGAAGAGTTCGCCGCCCCCTGGTATGTCTTCCGCGACGCCGGCATCAATGTGGTGCTGGCTTCACCGGCTGGCGGTCAGCCGCCGCTGGACCCGAAAAGCGATGAACCTGACGCGCAAACCAGCGATACCGAACGCTTTCGCCGCGATATCAGCGCGCAACAGTCGCTGGCGAATACCCAGCAGCTGGAGAAAATTGACAGCAGCCATTTCGACGCGGTGTTCTATCCGGGCGGCCACGGGCCCCTGTGGGATCTGGCTGAAGATCGCAAAAGTATTGAGCTGATTGAAAATTTCTACGCTAACGGTAAGCCGGTGGGTGCCGTTTGCCATGCGCCGGGCGTACTTCGCCACGTGAAGAAACCTGACGGCACGCCGCTGGTGGCAGGTAAAAGGGTGACGGGTTTTACCAACAGCGAAGAAGAGGCGGTCGGGCTGACGAATGTGGTACCTTTCCTGGTGGAAGATGCGCTGAGATCGCTGGGGGCGCAGTTTGAAAAAACCGATGACTGGGGCGTCTTTACGCTGACGGATGGTCATCTGGTGACCGGACAGAATCCCGCATCCTCCGCAGCAGCGGCCGAAGAGCTGCTGAAACTGCTTCATCAATAAAACAGGAGGTGGAATGAAACTGCTAAGCCAGGATTTCAACGACGGCGATAAGCTGCCGCTGCGTCATGTCTTTAACGGCATGGGCTACGAAGGCGATAACCTTTCCCCGCAGCTGATGTGGGACGATGCCCCTACGGGCACTAAAAGCTTCGTTGTGACCTGTTACGATCCCGATGCGCCAACCGGCTCCGGCTGGTGGCACTGGGTGGTTGCCAACCTGCCCGCTGACACGCAAGTACTGCCTCAGGGCGCAGGCTCCGGCATCGCCGCACTGCCGTCCGGCGCGGTTCAGTGCCGCACCGACTTTGGCACCAGCGGCTACGGCGGCGCAGCACCGCCGAAAGGCGAGAGCCACCGCTATATCTTCACCGTGCACGCGCTGGACGTGGAGCAGATCGAGGTGGATGAGAGCGCCAGCGGCGCGATGGTGGGCTTCAACGTCCATTTCCACCAGCTTGCCAGCGCATCCGTGACGGCAATCTATTCCTGATAAAGAGAGAGGGCGGAGACACCTCCGCCCTGCTTTCAGTCTTCAGCCAGGCCCTCAGCAAAACAGCCTCACCGGGTCACTTAGTCCAGACGATGAACCACCACCCACATCGGCCCCTGGCCAACAGCATAACGCGCCAGCGGCGTCAGCAGCCCTTGCTCGCCGCTGATTTTGCATACTTCGATATGGTGAGATTTTTGTCCCGCCGCAATCAGATACTGGCCGCTGTGGTCGATATTAAAGCCGCGTGGCTGAGTCTCCGTCGGCTGATGGCCCTCCAGCGTCAGTAATCCGCCATCTTCGCTGATGCTGAAAATGGCCAGGACGCTGGCGGTGCGATCGCAGCTGTAGAGATGGCGTCCATCCGGCGTGATATGAATATCCGCCGCCCAGCGCGTTTCACTGAAACCGGCTGGCATCATATCCAGCGTCTGCACCCTTTCCATTTCGCCATGCGCATTATTCAGCTGCCAGACGTCAACGGTGCTGTCCAGCTCGTTGATGCAGTAGGCGTACTGCTGGCCCGGATGAAAGGCCATATGTCGCGGCCCGGCGCCTTCCACGGTCGTAACCTGTGGCTGCGAATGCGGCACCAGCTCCCCATTCTCCTGAAGATCGAACAGGCAGATGCGATCCTGCTTCAGCGCCGGCACGTAGAGCGTTTTATTGTCCAGACCGATATTGGCAGAATGGCAACCATCCATCCCACTGACAACCTGAAGCGGTTCACCCGGCAAGCCGTCACTTCCGATCGGCGACACGCTGACGCAGGCATCGTTGTAGGAACCAACAAAGATAAAACGTCCCTGACGGTCGGTCGAGATGTGGGTCGGGCTGCCCGGCAGTGAAGCCTGTCCCGCCTCTTCAAGCTTGCCATCAGCATCAATCCGGTACGCCACTACCCGAAAATCGGGACGGACGCCCACGTAGAGAAACTGCTTATCAGGGCTAACCACCATCGGCTGCACCTGCCCCGGCGCATCAATCACCTGCAAAAGCGCCAGTGCGCCTTCATCACTGAGCTGCCAGGCATGGATCTGATGGCTCTCAGGGCTCGCGGTATATACGACTTGTTTCATGAATTCTCCTTTTTCTGGGTAATCGGCTTGTGGCAAAGCGTAGCGCGTTTTAACACCCTGCGTGGGGGAATTATGGCGCATCATTTTGTCAGCCTCATCACAGGGTGTACACTTACCGGCTCTTATTTAGTCACTTCCGGAACTGTTTTATGAGTTATCGCATTATTGCGCTGGACCTGGACGGCACTCTGCTCACGCCGCGCAAAACCATTCTTCCCGAGTCGCTGGAAGCGTTAAAAAAGGCCCGCGAGGCCGGGGTGAAGGTGGTTATCGTCACCGGTCGCCATCACGTTGCCATCCATCCTTTTTATCAGGCGCTGGCGCTGGATACACCTGCAATCTGCTGTAACGGTACCTATTTGTATGATTACCATGAAAAAAACGTTTTAGCCTCCGATCCGCTGCCGCAGGATCAGGCGCTGGCCGTTATCGATATGCTGGATGCGGCAGCCATTCACGGCCTGCTCTACGTCGACGATGCGATGCTGTACCAGACGGAAACGGGTCACGTAGCGCGCACCATTAACTGGGGCCTGTCGTTGCCCGAAAATCAGCGTCCGGTATTCCGTCAGGTCGAAAGCCTGGCGCAGGCAGCAAAGGCGGCAACCTCAATCTGGAAGTTCGCCCTCTCACATCCCGATACCCGGGCGTTGGATCAGTTTGCCGGGCAGGTGGAAAAAGAGATGGGGCTTGCCTGTGAGTGGTCATGGCACGATCAGGTGGATATCGCCAAAGCGGGTAACAGCAAAGGCCGGCGGCTGGCAGAGTGGGTGGCGTCGCAGGGTTTGCAGATGAGCGACGTGCTGGCCTTTGGCGATAATTATAACGACCTCAGCATGCTGGAAACGGTCGGCCTTGGCGTGGCGATGGGCAACGCCGACGAGGCGATCAGGGCCCGTGCCGGTCGGGTGATCGGCACCAACCTGGAACCCGGCATAGCGGAAACGATCTACCGGGAAATCCTCTAATCAGGGGGTGATGGAGACGCTTTTGATCTGCGCAAAGAGCCACATTCCCGGTTTGATCATCAGTTCATCGCGGGCCCAGGGCGTGATACGCGCCCAAAGCTCGCTCTGCCCCACCAGCAGCTTCACCTCTATCTGATCGGCAATCTCTAGCAGCTCCGTCACCTGCGCGGGGATGACGTTACGGATCGTGGTGTTTACCGGCGGCTGTAGCACCAGCGAGACGTCAGCCGACTGAATGCGGATCCGCAGCGCCGTTTTCAGCGGCGCATTGACGCGGCTGACCCAGATATGCTGATCGCCCAGCGAGAGCGCGGTCATGGCGTAGCGCGGATGCTGCTCCAGTACCTGCACTTTCAGTACGCTGCTTTGCTCCGCGCGCGGCAGCCAGGGCCGCATCGCGCTGCTGGCCCAGACGTTTTCCAGCGTGCCGAGCGCCTTCACTTTTCCCTCATCCAACACCAGCACGTAGTCCGCCAGGTGCAGGATCTCATCAAGGCTGTGGCTGACGTAAAGGATCGGGATCGCCACCTGAGCAGCCAGCTTTTGCAGATAGGGCAACAGTTCGCGCTTACGCGGCAGATCCAGCGAGGCGAGCGGCTCATCCATCAGCAGCATTTCCGGCGCGGTCAGCAGCGCCCGACCTATCGCCACCCGCTGTTTTTCTCCTCCTGAGAGGGAGGCGGGATAGCGCGAGAGCAGAGGCTCCAGCCCGAGCAGGGCCACCAGCTGGTCAAACTGAGGCCGCATACTTCTGGCCATGCCATATTCAAGGTTGCCGCGCACGCGGTAGTGCGGGAAAAGGCGGGCATCCTGGAATACGTAACCGATACGCCGCTTTTCCGGCGGCAGATAAACGCCCAGACCGGCATCGCACAGCACCCGGTCATTTAGCAGGATACGCCCTTCCTGCGGTCGGGTAAGGCCGCCGATTGCGTTGATCAGCGACGTTTTCCCCGCGCCTGAAACGCCGAATACCGCCGTAATGCCCTTCGCGGGAAGCCGGGCGTTAACCGCCAAAGTATGGTCACCGAGGCGCTGGGTGAAATTCAGTTCTAACATGATTCCCCCAACCTTTTACGACCCCAGCGGGTCAGCCATTCAGAGAACAGCAGCGAACAGAGCGCCAGCAAGATGGCAATCACGCAGAGACGGGCCGCCGCCGCCTCCGCCCCGGGCGTTTCAATCAGGGTATACATCGCCGAAGGCAGCGTTCTGGTTTCGCCAGGGATATTCGAGACGAAGGTGATCGTGGCGCCAAACTCGCCCAGCGAACGGGCAAAGGCCAGCACCGTTCCCACGATAATGCCCGGCAGCGTCAGCGGCAACGTGATGGTGAAAAAGACCCGCCAGCGGCCTGCGCCAAGCGTCCGTGCAGCCTGCTCCAGCCGGCCATCCACGCCCTCCAGCGACAGGCGGATAGCACGTACCATCAGCGGGAAAGCGATCACCGCCGAGGCTAGGGCCGCGCCGCGCCAGCTGAAGGCAAAGCTGAAGTCAAACCACGCATCCAGATACTGGCCGATAAAGCCACGTCGTCCAAAGCTAATCAGCAAAATGTACCCCACCACCACCGGCGGCAGCACCAGCGGCAGATGGATCAGGCTGTCGAGCAGCGCCTTACCCGGAAAACGGCAGCGAACCAGAATCCAGGCCATTAAAATGCCGAACGGCAGGCTGGCGAGCACCGCCACCGAGGATACTTTCAGGCTGAGCGCGACAGCCTGCCATTCAGGCTCACTGAGGATCATAGTTCAGGGGTAAATCCATAGCGTTTGAAAACGGCCGCGGCTTCCGGCCCTTTCAGATAGTGATAAAAAGCGGTGACGACGGGAGAAGCGTGTCCCTTTACGATCGCCATCGGGTATTTGACCGGCTTGTGGCTCGCCTCCGGAAAGACGCCTACGACCGTCACTTTTTTACTGACAACGGCATCAGAGCCGTAAACAATGCCGTAAGGCGTTTCGTTACGCTCCACCAGCGCCAGCGCGGCACGGACGCTGTTGCCACGCGCCAGAACCGGCGACAGCGTATCCCACGCGCCCAGGTTTTGTAACGCCTCTTTCGCATAAATCCCGGCAGGCACATGGTCAGGATCGCCAACGGAGAGGCGCTGGCCCTTCAGCAGGTTTTTCCAGTCGGTTTTCGCGGTGATCGCCACCGGCTGGGGATGGTTTTCCACTGGCGCTATCAGCACCAGATCGTTACCCAGCAGCGTATAACGACTGGGCTTATCCATCGTATTTTTCTCTGTCGCGTAATCCATCCACTGCAAATCGGCAGAAATAAACAGATCGGCTGGTGCGCCCTGCTCTATTTGCCGTGCCAGCGTCGAGGAGGAGGCAAAGGAGGAGACGATTTCCACCTTTTTATCCTTCTGATACTGAGCAGCAATCTCCCCGAGCGCATTGGTGAGCGAGGCCGCGGCAAAAACGGTAATTTTGTCAGCGGCGACAGCGTTGCCCGCCACACTGACGCTCAGCGCGGCACCGATAATATAGTGAGTGAGTTTTACAGACATAGTGTTCTCCTGAACGTTATATAAGTAATAATATAACGATTGCAAAAGCGCTGTCTTGACTAATATCGGCTGAAACAGAAAGAAGTTGAGCAGGGGGAGAAAAAATAGGCGCCCGGCGGAGAGCCGGACGCGGCAGGAAATTTACTGGCGGTTTTTCGCCGGCTGGTTGTTGCGGTGACCAATTTTCGAAATCACGTTAAACACTTCACCCAGTCCGTAAATCAGACCGAGGATAATCGCCATCACCACAGGAACCATGAGGATCGCTTCGGCAAGGCCTATCAATAATTCCAGCATAGTCGCCTCGATTGCTGAAGAAAAAAGTTATTGTAACCAGCGTGCAGAAAAGTGCACTGACCTTTTGTGCCTTTTACCCGTTTTTACGCGCGGCTGCGCAAGCGTGTACAATCCCGTCATCTCGCGCTTTTATAAGGACCTACCATGCAGGCTGAACTTTCCCTGATCCTGAAATTACAGCAGCGGCTGTTTGCCGATCCGCGGCGGATTGCGCTGCTGAAGCAGATCCAGCAAACCGGCTCCATCAGCCAGGGCGCGAAGCTTGCCGGGATTAGCTATAAAAGCGCCTGGGATGCGATTAACGAAATGAACACGCTGGCGGACCGGATGCTGGTTGAGCGGGCCACCGGCGGTAAGGGCGGCGGCGGCGCCAGGGTCACACCCTACGGCGAAAGACTTATTCAGCTTTTTGCCCTGCTGGAGCAGATCCAGCAGAAGGCTTTCGACGTCTTGCAGGATGATGTGCCGCTCGGCAGCCTGCTGGGCGCGATTGCCCGCTTTTCGCTGCAAACCAGCGCCCGCAATCAGCTCTATGGCACCGTCGTTAAGCGCGATGAACTGCCTGTACAGCAGCGTGTTGAAGTGCTGCTGGCGGATGGCAGTACGCAAATCGTCGTCGCGCTGACCGAACAGAGCGCAAACCGGCTGTCGCTGACCAGCGGTAAAGAGGTGCTGGTTCTGATTAAGGCCCCATGGATAGATGTCACCACTGGTACATCCTCCGCGGATAATCAGCTTGCTGGCGTCATTGACCAGCTTGAGCCTGGGGAGACCCACAGCGAAGTGCTGATCGCGCTCGCCAGCGGCGAGACGCTCTGTGCCACTCTCAGCAATGAGCGCGTCGCGGAGCAACAGCTGGCAGCCGGCCTGGCGGTGACAGCACATTTTAACGCCGACAAGGTGATTATCGCGACGCTGCTCTGAATCACACCGCACCATTTGACATTGTCGCCAGCGAAGATTATTACTCTGGTTACAATGCATATAATGGAATGAATAATGTTAACGTTGCAAATTTCGCAAGGCACGTTTCATCTTAACGCGACCCGCACCCTGTCGCTGCCTGACCTGACTATCAGCGCGGGGGAAAGCTGGGCCTTTGTCGGCGCTAACGGTAGTGGAAAATCGTCGCTGGCCCGCGCGCTTGCGGGCGAGCTGACTCCAGCTAAAGGCGTGGTGAGCAATACCTTTATCCATCCCTTTCGTCTTTCGCTGGAGCAGCTACAGCGGCTGGTCGCCGAGGAATGGCAGCGCAATAATACCGACATGCTCAGCCCCGGCGAAGAAGACACTGGCCGTACGGCCGCAGAAATCATCCAGGAAAACGTTAAAGATCCGGCGCGCTGCCGCGAGCTGGCGAGCCTGTTTGGTATCACCGCCCTGCTTGACCGCCGCTTCAAATACCTCTCGACCGGCGAAACCCGCAAAACCCTGCTCTGCCAGGCGCTGATGGCCAGCCCGGACCTGCTGATCCTCGACGAGCCTTTTGACGGACTCGACGTGGCTTCCCGCAGCAATCTGGCAGCGATACTGGCCGATCTCCACCAGCGGGGCCTGACGCTGGTGCTGGTGCTTAACCGCTTTGACGATATTCCTGATTTCACTGACCGGGTCGGCGTGCTGGCCGAATGCACGCTAATGCCACCCGGCCCGCGAAAAGAGATCCTCGCAGACGCGCTCGTAGCGCAGCTGGCATACAGCGAGCGGCTGAAAGGCATGTCGCTGCCCGAGGCTGACGAAGCGCCCGGTAAATCAGCCCTGCCTGATGGCGTGCCCCTTGTGGTGCTGCGTGACGGCGTGGTGTCGTACGACGATAAGCCCATTCTCAATCATCTCGACTGGCAGGTCAGCCCGGGCGAACACTGGCAAATCGTCGGCCCTAACGGTGCGGGTAAATCGACGCTGCTCAGCCTGGTGACGGGGGATCACCCTCAGGGTTACAGCAACGACCTGACGCTTTTCGGGCGGCGGCGCGGCAGCGGCGAAACTATCTGGGACATTAAACAGCATATCGGCTACGTCAGCAGCAGCCTGCATCTGGACTACCGCGTCAGCAGCAGCGTACGTAATGTGGTGATTTCCGGCTTCTTTGATTCGATAGGGATCTATCAGGCGGTCTCCGATCGCCAGCAGTTTCTGGCAGGTCAGTGGCTGGCACGGCTCGGTATGGGAGGCTCGCTGGGCGAGACGCCGTTTCACAGCCTCTCCTGGGGACAGCAGCGGCTGGTGCTGATCGCCCGTGCGCTGGTAAAACACCCCGCCCTGCTCATTCTTGACGAGCCGCTACAGGGTCTTGATCCCATTAACCGCCAGCTGGTGCGCCGGTTTATCGATGTGCTGATAGCGGAAGGCGACACCCAGCTTCTCTTTGTCTCACACCATGCGGAAGACGCGCCGGAATGTATTACCCACCGCCTGACTTTTGTGCCGGATGAAAACGGCTACCGCTATCAGCAGGATATTTTGTCCTGAGGGGCCCAGAGTTGAACGCGCCGGACGGCACTGAGTAGCGGCGCGTTCAGACAGCAGCGTAACACTACCCGCAGATTTACCCTTTATTATGTAACCGCTACCATTAAATCATGCTTTAGAGCGGCTGGTTATGGACTAAACTGGCGTAAGGGTTGACACTTCAGAATATTCAGCTTGTGTAAACGATTCCATTTATACAGACTCGATCACGCTTTATTTCACCAGGCTGTGCTATTTTTCCTTAAGGCTATCGAGGCATTAAGAAGGTTATCAGGACTTAACATGCAAAAATTTAATCCGGTCGATCATCCGCATCGCCGCTATAACCCACTGGCCGATCAGTGGATTCTGGTTTCACCTCACCGGGCCAAACGGCCCTGGCAGGGCGCGCAGGAGACTGCCTCGCAGGAAAAACTGCCGGCGCACGATCCCGACTGTTTTCTTTGTCCCGGCAATACGCGGGTGACAGGGGATAAAAACCCTGACTATGCGAGCACCTACGTTTTCACCAATGACTTTGCCGCGCTGATGACCGATACGCCAGACGCGCCCGAAAGCGACGATATGCTGATGCGCTGCGAAAGCGCACGCGGCACCAGCCGGGTGATCTGCTTTTCGCCGGATCACAGCAAAACGCTGCCCGAGCTTTCCCTGACCGCACTTGAAGATGTGGTCA
The DNA here is from genome assembly GCA_050410775.1 of Pantoea sp. FN060301. Classification (GTDB taxonomy): domain Bacteria; phylum Pseudomonadota; class Gammaproteobacteria; order Enterobacterales; family Enterobacteriaceae; genus Erwinia. Next base: position 1,287,925 of record CP191229.1, on the reverse strand, counting down.
AAACCTGGCAGGAACAGACGGCCGATCTGGGGCAACACTATCCCTGGGTGCAGGTGTTTGAAAATAAGGGCGCCGCGATGGGCTGCTCCAACCCGCACCCGCACGGCCAGGTCTGGGCCAACAGTTTCCTGCCGAATGAGGCGAAGCGTGAAGATGAGTTACAGCGCGCCTACTTTGCAAAGCACGGCTCGCCGATGCTGATGGATTATACGGCGCGCGAGCTAAAAGATGGCAGCCGCACCGTAGTGGAAACCGAACACTGGCTGGCCGTGGTGCCCTGGTGGGCGGCCTGGCCGTTTGAGACGCTGCTGCTGCCAAAGGCGGCCGTCAAACGCCTGTCCGACCTTTCAGAGGCGCAGCGGCAGGATCTGGCGCTGGCGCTGAAAAAACTGACCAGCCGCTATGACAACCTGTTCCAGTGCTCCTTCCCCTATTCAATGGGCTGGCACGGCGCGCCTTTTAATGATGACGCCAACGACCACTGGCAGCTCCATGCGCATTTTTATCCGCCGCTGCTGCGTTCCGCCACGGTGCGTAAATTTATGGTGGGCTACGAAATGCTGGCTGAAACCCAGCGCGATTTAACGGCGGAGCAGGCAGCCGGACGCCTGCGCGACGTCAGTGATATCCATTTCCGCGAGACGGGAGCATAACGATGACCTTAAAGACCTCTACCCATCAGCTTTTCAATGACAAGTTCGGCTACGCCGCCAGCCATACCATACAGGCACCTGGCCGCGTTAACCTGATTGGCGAGCATACCGATTATAATGACGGCTTTGTGCTGCCCTGCGCCATCGATTATCAGACCGTCATCGCCTGCGCGAAACGCGACGATCGTACCGTACGGGTTATCGCCGCTGACTATGAAAATCAGGAAGACAGCTTTTCTCTGGACGAGCCAATTATGCAGCATAAGGATCAGATGTGGTCCAACTATGTGCGTGGAGTGGTAAAGCATCTTCAGCAGCGCAATAAAGACTTTAACGGCATGGATATGGTCATTTCCGGCAACGTGCCCCAGGGCGCGGGCCTCAGCTCGTCCGCCTCGCTGGAAGTTGCTGTAGGGACCGTTTTCCAGCAGCTCTGGCATCTGCCGCTGGAAGGCGCCGATATCGCCGTAAATGGCCAGGAAGCAGAAAACCAGTTTGTAGGCTGTAACTGCGGCATTATGGATCAGCTGATCTCCGCGCTGGGTAAGAAAGACCACGCCATGCTGCTCGATTGCCGCACGCTGGGTACGCGCCCGGTGCCGATGCCGGAAGATATTGCGGTCGTGATCATCAACTCGAACTTCCGCCGTAATCTGGTGGGCAGTGAATACAATACCCGCCGTGAACAGTGTGAAACCGGCGCACGCTTCTTTACTCAACCCTCGCTGCGCGATGTGGAACTGTCGCAGTTTCAGGCCGTGGAGCATGAGCTGGATCCGCTGGTCGCCAAACGCGTGCGTCACGTACTGACGGAAAATGCCCGTACGCTGGAGGCCGCCGACGCGCTGGCAAAAGGCGACCTGGCGCGCATGGGCGTACTGATGGCGGAGTCCCACGCCTCTATGCGCGATGATTTTGAAATCACCGTGCCGCCGATTGATATGCTGGTAGAGATTGTTAAAGAGAGCCTTGGCGACAGCGGCGGCGTGCGCATGACCGGTGGCGGCTTCGGCGGCTGCATCGTGGCGCTGATGCCGCTGGATCGCGTTGAAAGCGTGCGGGCCGCCGTGGCGGAACAGTATGAAGCCAAATCCGGCATCAAAGAGACCTTTTATGTTTGTAAAGCGTCAGAAGGAGCCGGACAATGCTGACGCCAGATTCGCACGCACCCGATGGGCAGCCGTGGCGCATCACCACGCTGCGCAACGCGGGCGGTATGGTCGCCACCTTTATGGACTGGGGCGCGACCTGGCTTTCCGCACGCGTTCCGATGAAGGACGGCACCGTACGTGAAGCGCTGCTGGGCTGCGCCACGCCTTCCGATTATCTGAGCCAGACCGCTTATCTGGGCGCTACCGTGGGCCGCTACGCCAACCGTATCGCAGGGTCAACCATCAGCCGTGATGGCCAGACTTTTCACCTGGCGGCGAACCAGGGCGCGCATCAACTGCACGGCGGCCCGGAAGGCTTCGACCAGCGCCGCTGGCAGATTGTTCGCCAGGCTACGCAGGAGGTGGAGTATCGTCTGGACTCGCCAGCGGGCGATCAGGGCTATCCCGGCACCTTGCTGGTCAGCCTGATCTATCGTCTGGAGGATGATAATACGCTCTCTATTTCCTACCACGCGACGGTTGATGAAGCCTGCCCGGTTAATCTGACCAACCACGCCTATTTCAATCTGGACGCGCAGCATGGCGATGCGCGACAGCACAGTCTGCGCCTGAACGCTGACTGCTATCTGCCGGTCGACAGTGAAGGGATCCCGAATGCCGATCTGAAAGCGGTCGCGGGCACCAGTTTTGATTTCCGTCAGGCTAAAACCGTCGCGCAGGATTTCCTCCTGGACGAGGATCAGCAGGCGGTAAAAGGATACGATCACGCTTTCCTGCTGAATGCAGGCGAGCAGCCCGCCGCGGAACTCTGGTCAGCCGACGGCAAGCTCAGGCTTGACGTTTTTACCACCGCGCCGGCTCTACAGTTTTACTCGGGGAATTATCTGGAAGGCACGCCAGCCCGTGAACAGGGCGTCTATACTGCTTTTCAGGGGATTGCGCTAGAGAGCGAGTTTTTGCCGGATTCACCCAATCATTCCGAATGGCCGCAGCCCGACTGCTGGTTAGCGCCCGGTGAAACCTGGCAGAGCGTCACTCGCTACCGCCTGACGGCGGTTTGATTAAGCGCATGAAATTCATGCATCGGGAACGCTTCAGGCTTACTTGCCGCGAAGAATTCCGCTATGGTAGGGCACTATTAAATTGCGACGGCAATTTGCGGTTTACCATTATCATAGAAACGTCAGATTATTAAGGAGTTAAGCTATGGCTGTAACTAAGCTGGTTCTGGTACGTCACGGCGAAAGCCAGTGGAATAACGAAAACCGCTTCACCGGATGGTACGATGTGGACCTGTCCGATAAAGGCCGTACCGAAGCCAAAGCAGCAGGTGAACTGCTGAAAAAAGAAGGCTTTACCTTCGACTACGCTTATACCTCCGTGCTGAAACGCGCTATTCACACCCTGTGGAATATCCTTGATGAAGTAGATCAGGCCTGGCTGCCGGTGGAGAAATCCTGGCGTCTGAACGAACGCCACTACGGTGCGCTTCAGGGCCTGGATAAAGCGGAAACCGCGCAGAAATATGGCGACGATCAGGTTAAACAGTGGCGTCGCGGCTTTGCCGTTACCCCACCGGAACTGGATCGCGCCGACGAGCGTTTCCCCGGTCACGACCCACGCTATGCCGGCCTGAGCGCTGAACAGCTGCCAACCACCGAGAGCCTGGCGCTGACCATCGATCGCGTGCTGCCTTACTGGAATGAGTCCATTCTGCCACGCATGAAAAACGGTGAGAAAGTGATCATCGCGGCACACGGTAACTCCCTGCGTGCGCTGGTAAAATACCTCGACGACATGAGCGAAGAAGAGATTCTGGAACTGAACATCCCGACCGGCGTACCGCTGGTGTATGAGTTCGATGAAAACTTCAAGCCGATCAAACATTACTATCTGGGCAATGCCGACGAAATCGCAGCGAAAGCGGCGGCCGTGGCAAACCAGGGTAAAGCAAAATAATCGCTTTAACTCAGCGATAAAAAATCCGCCCTGGGGCGGATTTTTTTTACTCTGTAAACAGCATTGAGGAATGGTGATTGCCCTTCCCCCGCAGCTCGCTAGCCGCGACGCGCCTTAACGGCTGTCGCCAGCTGACGCAGCACTGCTTCAGTATCGTCCCAGCCGATACAGGCGTCGGTTACGCTCTTGCCATAAACCAGCGGTTCACCGCTGTCTGGATTCTGATTTCCTTCCACCAGATGACTTTCAATCATCACCCCGATAATGGCGCGCTCGCCTCCAGCGATTTGGCGGGCAACATCCTCAGAAACGTCGAGCTGCTTCCTGAACTGCTTGCTGCTGTTGGCATGGCTGAAGTCGATCATGATCTGCGGCTCCAGGCCCGCCTTCTCCAGCCCAGCCTTGACGGCCTCAACGTGCTGCGCACTGTAGTTAGGTTCTTTACCGCCGCGCAGGATGATATGGCAGTCGCCGTTACCGCTGGTTTCCACAATGGCGGAATGACCATATTTGGTGACCGAGAGGAAACAGTGCGGCGCGCTGGCGGCGCCGATGGCATCAATGGCGACCTTGATCGTGCCGTCCGTGCCGTTTTTAAAGCCCACCGGGCAGGAGAGGCCGGAAGAAAGCTCACGGTGTACCTGAGATTCCGTGGTCCGTGCGCCAATGGCGCCCCAGCTCATCAGATCGGCCAGATACTGCGGCGTAATCATATCCAGGAACTCGCCGGCGGCCGGCAGGCCCATGTCATTGATATCGAGCAGCAGTTTGCGGGCGATGCGCAGGCCATCGTTAATCTGAAAACTGCCATCCATATGCGGATCGTTGATCAGCCCTTTCCAGCCCACCGTGGTGCGTGGCTTTTCAAAGTAGACGCGCATCACCACTTCCAGCGAGTCGCTCAGCTCCTCACGCAGCTTAAGCAGGCGTTCGGCATAGTCGGTCGCCGCCTGAGTATCATGGATTGAGCAGGGTCCAATCACCACCAGCAGGCGGTCATCTCTCTTTTTAAGAATATGGTGAATAGCCTGGCGCGCGTCTGACACGGTTTTCGCCGCCATCTCCGTGGCAGGGAATTTTTCAAGCAGGGCAACGGGCGGTAAAAGTTCTTTTATCTCTTTGATTCGCAAGTCATCATTCTGATAATTCATAATCATTCCAGTAATTTCAAAAGCCGTACTGCACACCAGGCGCATCAAATCCAATTTATCGCGTGGGGAGTGGAGTGTAAATCACCTTTACAGCTTTTGCCGCCGCTGAGGTTTGCGGTTTTTTTATTCTTAACTACACTTAGTAAGGTTGAAACTTAAAAAAACGCATACAGATCACCGACTTCAAAGAGACGGCCCTGTTGCGTAATGCATTTTCCTCCCGGCCTCATATCGTGTGATAAAGGTATTTTCCGGGATTTGGTTCGGCAATATTCACTCATTAACGGAGCCTGATAATGAATAAGTTCGCAATCGTTTTTTTAACAGCAGCGATGACACTGGGTAGCGGAGCAGCACTGGCTGAGAGCAATAATGGCGGCGCGAATCAGGCCGCTGACGCAGGTGCAGTATCGGGCAGCGCAAAAGAAAACCTGCAGCCAAACAATGTTGATAACAGCGATATCAATAATACAGGCGATGCTACGTCACCTCAAACTCAGGCTGACGGCTCAACCAATATGTCTGCTGACGAAATGCACGAAAACACGCAGTGTAAAGATGGTAAGTGCCCGGATATGAACAAAAAAGTGGGTGATGGTGCAAATACCAAAACTGACGGCACCACGAACTAATCGCATTTTGTTCTGCTAAAGGAGAGCTCAGGCTCTCCTTTTACGTTTCAGCCTGAGTTACATCCCCACCCCGATTACGCTATTCTTTCACTCTTCTGATTTTCCCGGATAACGCCATGATTAGGCTACTGCTGATTGACGATCACCCGCTGGTGCATATCGCACTTGAAGCGGCCCTTTCCCGTGCGCCTTTTCTGGTAAAACTGATTTCGGCAGAAAATGAAGCGCTGGCCCTGTCCGCGCTGGCTGCCGGCCCGGTTGAGGTGGTGGTGCTGGATATTGGCCTGCCGGATAGTGACGGTCTTCAGCTGCTGAAGTCGCTGCGCCGTCGCTATCCTGATTGCCCGGTGATTATTTACTCGGCCCAGGAGGAGCGCGTTTACCAGCGTCTTGCCGATGCCGCCGGTGCCTCGGGATACGTTGCCAAGCGTCAACCTATGCCCCAGCTGCTTTCCGCTATTCTTGCCGTGTTAGGCGGGCAGCGGGCATTCCCACCTCAGTCAGCAGAAGAACAAAGCCGCAAGGTGCTGACCGCCAAAGAGCAGCAGATCCTGCCGCTGCTGGCGCGCGGTCTCTCTAATTTGCAAATCGCCGGGCAGCTGAATATCAGCAATAAAACCGTCAGTACACATAAGAAAAATATCATGGAGAAAACGGGCGCGGTATCGGTTGTGGACCTGGCGGAACTTTGGAAGTCACAGCAGTGATAAAGCGGGTTTTACTGCTTCTCCTGCTGGCGCTAACCTGTTCCGCCAGCGCTGAGCTGCGTCCCGTTGGCAGCGTTGCGATTCCGCAGGAGATGCTGCCGCTTGAACCAGGCAGTGGTCAGGCCCGGATTTTGCGGGTCGGCATCCTGCGTGATAACGGCACGCCCTGGAATATGGTGGTCGGTCAGGATCTCTACGGCATCAACGCCGACTATCTGGTGGCGCTGAGTCAGAGTAGCGGGATGCGCTTTGAGGTGGAGGGCTACAGCGACTGGCGCGGGCTGAAGCTGGCTTTAGCGCAGGGAAAGCTGGATATCATTTTTGGCGTGCCGCAGCGTGATGCCGGGACAGAAAATGCCACCCAACCCTGGTTTACCAGCCCGCTGCGCATCTATCGCAGCCGGGATAATTTACGTCCCGTCATGTTTAATTCCGCCAACGCCCGGATTGCCATCAGTCGCCCTGCGCTGGCGCTTGTCGATCCCGCCTTTGCTAAAAACCGTCACTGGCATGTGGTCGATAACGATCTGCAGGCGCTTTATGCCCTGCTGAATAACGAGAGCGACTATGTGATTGCGGATGAGACCAGCGCTGGCTTCCTGCTCAGCCAGCTTCAGCAGGGGCAAATCTTTCAGCTCGCCTCACCGCTGACGCCCGGCTCGCTGCAGCTGCGGGCGATTACCGCTTCCCCTTTGCTTACCCGCCAGCTGGACAGGGCGATCCGGCAGTTGCCGATGGAAGTCGTCAACGGCATTCAGGGACGCTGGAGTAGCTCCCTGCCCCGCTATCAGGACACCAACACCGCCCGTCTTTCCCCTATGGAGCGACGCTGGGTAGAACAGCATCCGGTGGTCACTTATGCGGCCATCAGCGACGATTATCCCTGGAGCTATCGTGCCGCTGATGGCCAGCCCGGCGGCTACAGCGTCGAGCTGCTGAACATTATCGGGCAGAATAGCGGCGTACGCTTCCAGCCGCGCTGGGTCAGCAATGCGCAACAGGCACAGGCGCTGCTCGATGAGGGAAGCGTAATGATCCAGCTGGCGTTCCCCCTTACCGGCGATGAGTCTGCACGCAGCACCACGCTGCCGGTCTGGCGCGCGCTCTGGGGCGTTTACGTCGCGCAATCCCCGCAGCCTGTGACCCATTGGGCAGCGCTGGAAGGTAAGCGGGTCGGTCTGCGCCGTGGCGATATCGCCCTAAAACTATTGCCCAAAGAGGTGAATGCCGTCCTCTTCGACGACAGTAAATCCCTCTATGATGCGCTGGCAAACGGACAGATTGATGCCTTAACCGATAACGTCCTTTCCGCCCGCGCCCAGATCCAGTCGCGCCATCGCGATGCAATACGCCTGGCTTTCGCGGCCAGCGATACTGCCTGGCCGGTAGCACTCAGCGTCACGCCGGACTCTCCCCTGTTGCTTACCCTGCTCAATAGCGGTCTTCAGCAAATTCCGGCGGATACCCAGCAGCGGATGCGGGAAAACTGGAGTAATAACAGTTCCGTACTGGCGGAGGGTGATGGCAATACGATGCGGCCCGTCTCCCTTTTTGTGCTGATTGCCGCCCTGTTTGCCATCGTTTTCCTGCTAATCCTGCTGCTGCGTCGCTATCTGGAACAGCGCAGGGAGCGGATCCAGCGTCGCCAGCTTGAGCAGGCGCGGGAAGAGGCCGATCGCGCTAACCGGATGAAGAGTCAGTTCCTGGCCACGGTCAGCCACGAATTACGGACGCCAATGCAGGCTATACTCGGCCTGCTGGAGCTGGAAGTTTCCCGTCAGCCCGCCGCCCGTAACCTGGCGGTGATCCACAGTAGCGCCGCTGCGCTTCTGACCTTGCTCAACGATCTTCAGGATCATGCGCGCGTAGAGAGCAACAGTTTTACGCTGGCTCCGCACCCGCTCGATCCTGATAAATGGCTGAAGCGTCTGGCGGAAGTCTACCATCCGCTGATGCGCAAAAACGGGCCCGCTTTTCGGGTGGAAGCGCTGACGCCGCTGCCGCAGACCATCGCTATCGATGGCGAGCGCCTGCAGCAAATCGCCAATAACCTGATCGGCAACGCCATTAAATTTACCCGCGAGGGGGAGATCAAAGTGACGCTTGCCGCCGGGGATACCGGTAACACGCTGCGGCTACAGGTTATAGACAGCGGCAGCGGCATCCCTGAAGCGGAGCAGGCACGGCTGTTTGAACCCTGGTATCAGACCCCTTCCGGACGCCAGCTTTCGGTTCAGGGCAGCGGCCTTGGCCTCTCCATCTGTAAAGAGATCGTCTCCCGGATGGGGGGCGAGATCGCGCTGGAATCGGGCGCGGATAAAGGCACGACCGTAACGGTCATGTTGCCGTGGCAGCCGGTAGACGAAAGTGACAGCGGTGACAGTAGCGCGTCCACCTCTCCCGCGACCCGCCCGCTCACCGCCCTTCGCGTGGCGATCGTTGACGATCACCCGACAAATCTGCTGGTTATGCAGCAGCAGCTGGCGTGGTTTGGCATTCAGGCTGACTGCTATCCGGACGGGCGCGCCCTGCTGGCTGGTGCAAAGCTCTGGGATTTGCTGTTTATTGATTACAGCATGCCGCACCCGGACGGCATTACGCTGGCAAAAATTATCCGCCGGCGCGAACGGCATGGGACACCGCCTGCCCGGATCGTTATCTGTTCGGCCGATGCAGATATACTGAAGCGGCCGGAAGTCATCCGCCTGGCAGACAATGTTCTGCTTAAGCCCGTCGGACTGCGGGAGATCGAAGCGCTACTGCCCCGTGAACCCGCCACCGGGTTTGACGATCTTGCTCAGCGTCTGGATAACCTTGCGGGGCAGCAGAGCCATTTTCTCGCGAAGATTTGCGGGACGCTGCGTCTGACCCTCCGCGAAGACATCGATCGGCTTCGGGGAGCGGTAGCCGGGCAGGCCTGGCCTCAGGCTGAAACAGCGATACACCGCATAAAGGGCAGCTGGCAGATGCTGGGGTACAGCGAGGAAGCCACATTATGCCAGCGGGCGATCGACAGGCTCAGCGCGCCGTCACGCCATACTGAAGAAGTGGATTTATTGGTATCATTAACGGAAAGTTTACTGACTGAACTGGAAAACTATGGCTCACGCGCACACTGAAAAGGATGGAAACCGCCATCGCCTGCTGGCGGCATTTGTCGTCACGACGGGTTTTATGGTTATCGAAATTGCCGGCGGCCTGATTTCAGGTTCACTGGCGCTGCTGGCGGATGCCGGTCACATGCTGACCGATGCCGCGGCACTTCTGATGGCGCTACTGGCGGTGCAGTTTGCCCGCCGCAAGCCCAATGCGCGCCATACGTTTGGCTTGTTGAGGCTGACCACGCTGGCGGCCTTCGTCAATGCCATTGCGCTGCTCGTTATCACGCTGCTTATCGTCTGGGAAGCCATTCATCGCTTTATGCAGCCACAGCCGGTGGCTGGCGGCCTGATGCTCGGCGTGGCGGTGGCGGGCCTGCTGGCTAACCTGCTCTCCTTCTGGCTGCTTCATCGCGGCAGCGAAGAGAAAAATCTGAACGTCCGCGCTGCGGCGCTGCATGTGCTGGGAGATCTGCTCGGCTCAGTCGGGGCTATCGTCGCGGCGCTTATCGTTATGTATACCGGCTGGACTCCTATTGACCCCATCCTTTCAATGCTTGTTTCAGCGCTGGTTTTGCGCAGCGCCTGGGCATTGATGAAAGAAAGCCTGCATGAACTTCTGGAGGGTGCGCCTGCGGCCATTGATGCGGATAAGCTGAAAAGAGCGCTGACGCTTGGCATTGCGGAGGTGCGTAATGTGCATCATATCCATCTCTGGCAGGTCGGCGAAAAGCCGGTTATTACGCTGCACGTTCAGGTTATTCCGCCCCGGGATCACGATGCCCTGCTGCACCGTATTCATGCCTGGCTGCATGAGCACTACCAGATAGAGCATGCCACAGTGCAGATGGAATTTCAGCGCTGTGAAAACGGCGATTGCGATCTGATGTGGGGGCCGCCTGAGCACGCCCCTCACCACCATCACCATCACCATCACCACTAAATCATGAAAGCGCCCTGCTGCCGCAAGCCCGGGCGCTTTTGATCCACAGCCAGGCGCCGTTGAGCGCAATCAGCGTCAGAATGGCGTATTCCAGCGCCATCGCATAAACGCCCTGGCGGGCAAAGATCATCACGCTAATTACATTAATAATCACCCAAAGCAGCCAGTTTTCGACATATTTGCGGGTCATTAAAATCATCGCCACAACGGAGAGCACCATCAGACAGGAATCCCAGAACGGGAAAGCGTCGGGCTCAAGCACCGGCATGGCGACGGCCAGCCCCATTCCCTGCATAACGTTGACCGCAACGCGGGTCAGCCAGGCGAAAACCGGATTGATATAAAGCGTCATCAGGCCAATCGCTACCACGCAAACCGCCAGCCAGCCCAGCGCCTTCGGCAGGCTCAGCCAGCGGATCTTCAGCGCAAGCTGGTTTTCTCCCGTCTGCCTGCTCCACGCGTACCAGCCGTAAATATTGGCACCAAAAAAGAACACCTGAAGCAGCAGGCTGGCATAAAGCTGGATTTGAAAGAAAATCACCGCGAACAGCGTGACGTTAATCAGGCCAAACGCATAGTTGACGATTTTTTCCAGGCTGGCGAGCCAGATACAGAGCAGGCCCGCAACGGTCCCGATAGCTTCAATCCAGGAGAGATCGTAGCCGCCGGCGCCCAGAGGGATATGAACCAGAATATTGTGCGTGCTGAAAAAATCCATATTAACAATCTCTCCCGATCGGTGAGGGGCCAGGTGTTACCCTTTCAGACTTGCTGCAAAGGTTAGCATACGATTAAGGGGGAGCAACGCCGCTTCACGCAGCGCAGCATCAACATGGATCTCATGTGCGCTACCGCCCTGCTCCAGCCCGTCCGCAATGGCCTTCAGGCCGTTCATCGCCATCCACGGACAGTGCGCGCACGTCCGGCAGGTGGCGCCTTCGCCCGCAGTAGGCGCTTCCAGTAGCTCTTTATCCGGACAGGCCTGCTGCATCTTGTAAAAAATACCGCGATCGGTCGCCACAATCATCTGTGGATGCGGCAGCGTTTTTGCCGCCTGTATCAGCTGGCTGGTCGAGCCGACGGCATCGGCCAGATCGACAATCGCCTGCGGTGATTCAGGATGAACCAGCACGGCCGCGTCAGGATAGAGCGCTTTCATTCGCTGCAGCGCCTGAGTTTTGAACTCGTCATGTACAATGCAGGCGCCCTGCCAGCAAAGAATGTCCGCGCCGGTCTGGCGGGTGACGTACTGACCCAAGTGACGATCGGGTGCCCAGATAATTTTCTCGCCCAGCCCGTCAAGATGCTCTATCAGATCGACCGCAATACTTGAGGTGACAACCCAGTCCGCCCGCGCTTTAACTGCTGCTGAGGTATTGGCGTAAACCACAACGGTACGGTCGGGATGTGCATCGCAAAAGCGCGAAAACTCCTCAACCGGACAGCCGAGATCGAGCGAGCACTCTGCCGCGAGCGTGGGCATCAGAATGGTTTTTTCCGGGCTGAGAATTTTGGCGGTTTCCCCCATAAAGCGCACTCCGGCAACCAGCAGGGTGCTGGCCGGGTGCTGGCTGCCAAAGCGGGCCATCTCCAGCGAGTCAGCGACGCAGCCGCCGGTTTCCTCTGCAAGCGCCTGAATTTCCGGGTCCGTGTAGTAGTGCGCCACCATTACCGCATCGCGCGCCTTCAGCAGCCGCCTGATTTTATCGCGATAAAAGACCTTCTCATCGGGGGAGAGACGCGCAGGCTTGGGTGGGAAAGGATAGACGGCGGTTTCAGGATCGAATATCAGGCTCATATCGCGACTCTCGTTTCTTCAACTTAACGCAGCTTGCGGGATGATGGGTGACCGCCGGCAAAACTGCCCTGATTTGTTTTATATGCTAAACAAGATAGCCGAAATGTTCGCCTGTGTCGCTCTCTTTTTCTTCCGGTCGTGTGGCTAAACTGAGGACTATTCCAGCGTAAAAAGCTGCTGACTTTGCTTCATCGCTTCGATTTTTAACAGCAGCGCTTTGGCCGCCAGCCCACCGGCAAAACCGGTCAGTTTGCCGTTGGCGCCGATGACCCTGTGGCAGGGCGCAATAATGGAAATAGGGTTCTTTCCGTTTGCCGCCCCTACCGCACGAACCGCCGCAGGATGCCCTATCTGCCGTGCAATTTCTGAATAACTTCGGGTTTCACCGAAGGGAATAGCCACCAGCGCCTCCCAGACCTTTTTCTGGAATTCTGTACCGACAAAGTCCAGCGTCATCGTAAACTGGGTACGATCCCCGGCGAAATATTCAATCAGCTGCCGTTCCGTTTCCAGCAGGACAGGATGGGTAGGGTTTTCTTCGGGCGCCATCTGCCGGACGCGTTTCGGATTTTCATTTTCCCACAGTACGGCAGCCAGCCCTTTATCGCTGGCGATCAGTGTCAGATCGCCCACCGGGGAAGGCATAATTTTAAAGAAGTAGCTCATGATAATTCTCCCTGCGTCACGCCCTGTCGAATTGATAAGTGTGATTATCCGTGTTACCACAGCTCTTGCTGGCGGTTTCCGGACATCAGCCTCAATCTGTTATCTGTCCGGAAACCGCCAGCGCAGGCAATAAAATGCCCTTAACCTGGTAAAAAAGCCAGCGCATGAGGTAAGAGAGATGATAGACAGAATGGTGGCCTGGCGGGCGATGACCTCCCGCGATGTCCGTTTTGACGGCGTATTTTTTGTGGGCGTGACTTCGACGGGCATCTACTGCCGGCCCGTCTGTCCGGTAAAGGCGCCACACCTGAAAAACTGTCTCTTTTTTGACAGTGCAGAAGCTGCCGAAAAAGCAGCGTTCCGCCCCTGCCTTCGCTGCCGTCCCGAGCTGGCCCCTGGCAATGCGCCCGTTGACAGCAGTCACCGTATTGCCGATCTGCTGATACAGCGCATTGAGGAGAGCCCGATCGATAATCTGGAGGGGCTGGAAGCGATCGCGGCCCGGTTTAACCTCAGCTCGCGCCAGCTACGGCGCATTGTGCAGAAAGAGTTAGGGGTCTCGCCAGTCGAACTCAGGCAAACGCGGCGATTGCTGCTGGCAAAGCAGCTACTGACCGAAACCGCCCTTCCCATTACCGAAATCGCTTATGCCAGCGGTTTTGCCAGCCTGAGACGCTTTAATGAGGTGTTCAGCCAACAGTACCGCATGCCGCCCAGCCGCCTGCGTAAAGAAGCAGGCAAGGGAACAATTTTCGCCAGTGAAACTTCCACGCTGCTGCTGGGCTACCGCCCTCCTTTCGACTGGACCGCTCTGCTCGACTTCCTGCGCCTGAGAGCCATCAAGGGGGTGGAGAGTGTCGATGCGCAGAGTTACGCCCGTACGGTACGTCTGGGGGCGTATCAAGGGTGGATAAGAGTGAGCGAGGCGAAGGCCAGAAACAGCCTGAGCGTGGAGTTCAGCCATTCGCTCACGCCCGTGTTACCGCTTCTGCTGAGAAGACTGAAAAACCTGTTCGATCTGGATGCGCATCCCGAGCGTATCGCAGCGCATCTGCAGCTGACGCCCTGGCTGGCCGCCAGCCTGCAAAAAAATCCGGGGTTAAGGGTGCCTGGGGCCTTTGACGGCTATGAAATGGTGGTCAGGGCGATACTGGGTCAGCAGATCACGGTGAAAGCCGCCACCACCGTGGCCGGGCGCTTTGCTCAGGCCTTTGGCGAAGCTATCGAGACGCCCATTGCCGGATTAACGCATCTTTCACCAGTCGCCGCCAGGGTGGCCAGCGCAAGCCTGGATGAGGTCGCCAGTCTGGGCATCGTCAGCGCCCGATCCCGTACCCTTATCGCCCTGGCGAAAGCCTGTGAGTGCGGAGAGGTGACGCTGGATACCGTTGCGCATCCGGAACAGGCGATAGAACAGCTGTTGTTACAACCGGGCATCGGGCCATGGACCGCCCACTACATCGCTATGCGCGCGCTACGCTGGCCGGATGCGTTTCCAAAAGAAGATGTTGTCGTGAGGAATAATCTGGGCGGCATAACGGCCAGAGAGGCTGAGGCGGCGTCTCAGGCATGGCGTCCCTGGCGTAGCTACGCGGTGATGCATATCTGGAAAAATCTGTCGCCGGTTAAGGTTAAGGACTGAGTCGGGTGTGATAAAGAGGTGTTACGCAGGTCCGAATCCTGCCGAATTTGCATAGCAAAAAGGCGCCTTTAGGGCGCCTTTCTACACTGGTGGGTCGTGCAGGATTCGAACCTGCGACCAATTGATTAAAAGTCAACTGCTCTACCAACTGAGCTAACGACCCGCTGATGCGGTGTGAAACTTTGTTAGTGGTGGGTCATGCAGGATAACTTCGCTAACGCTCGGCCTTCGGCCCGTTGCGACTGGCAACGTTGTGTCGCTTCGCTCCACCCGAACCTGCTACAGGTTCTCATCCTTCACGCTTAACACTTTTAAAATCTGTTAGTGGTGGGTCGTGCAGGATTCGAACCTGCGACCAATTGATTAAAAGTCAACTGCTCTACCAACTGAGCTAACGACCCGCTGACGCGGTAATGCCGGTTGCCGTACTGCTTATTCAACACAACGCTTCTGCGATGAATGGTGGGTCGTGCAGGATTCGAACCTGCGACCAATTGATTAAAAGTCAACTGCTCTACCAACTGAGCTAACGACCCGCAATGCGGTATACTGCTTGTAAAATTTGTTAGTGGTGGGTCGTGCAGGATTCGAACCTGCGACCAATTGATTAAAAGTCAACTGCTCTACCAACTGAGCTAACGACCCACTTTTGCATCGCCAGAGCGTTTTAATATATGTCCCGGCAACGGCGGCATATATTACTGATTTGACGATTCAGCGCAACCACTATTTTAAGATAACCCGTTCAACAGACTACCTTTCAGCCGCTAAGACCAGAAATCACACGATATCTGGCCATAACGTCGCACTTACAGTCCCGCAGCCCGTTTTTGCGCATTTTTCGCGGCATCGGTATTTGGGTACTGTTTCGCCACCTGCTGATAAACGGCTTTCGCTTTCGCGGTGTCGCCTTTTTCCTGCATGATCACGCCAACCTTGTATAAGGCATCTGCGCTTTTCGGTGATTTAGGATAATTTTTAACGACGGTGGCAAAGTAATAGGCCGCGTCATCTTTTTTACCCTTGTTGTAATTGAGCTGCCCCAACCAGTAATTTGCATTTGGCTGGTAAGTGGAGTCAGGATATTTTTTGATAAACGCCTGAAAAGCGGTGATCGCCTGATCGAACTGTTTCTTTTCCAGCACCAGCGAAACAGCCGTATTGTAATCGGTATTCGCATCGCCACTTTGTGTCGGTGTCGCAGCGTTGTCATTAGCCGTTGCGTTACCGGCAGCAGCAGCGCCAGCCGCGGCGGCAGGTGCATCATCAGACGCTGACGGCGTCTGAGCCTGCGCATTCGCACCGCCACTGCTTAGCGCATCCATCTGCTGATAGAGCCCTTTTTGGCGCTCAACAACCTGATTGAGCTGATACTGATTCTCCTGAATCTGTCCACGGAGAGAGTCCATATCGCGCTGGGAGTCGGAAAGCTGCTGCTGAAGCTGTTGAAGGAGCTGACCCTGAGCGTCAGAAATGCGCTCAAGTGTGGTGACGCGGTCTTCGACCGAGCCTGAACCAACGTTACTGATTGACGCCTGGGCATTAGCGGCCCAGGGGGCCGCTACGCCAATCAGTAACGACAGACCCAACAGGTGAAGTCTGAAGTTACTAATCATATGATTCTCTTAGTATACCAGTACGGCACGACGGTTTTTGGCATAGGCCGATTCGTCATGACCCAGTACCGCAGGTTTTTCTTTACCGTAAGAAACGATAGAGATCTGGTCAGCAGAAACGCCTTTACCCTGCAGGTACATTTTAACGGCAGAAGCACGACGTTCGCCCAGGGCGATGTTGTACTCTGGCGTACCGCGCTCATCCGCATGACCTTCGATAGTCACTTTGTATGATGGGTTGTTACGCAGGAAGGTCGCATGAGAATCCAGCATCTGAGCGAAGTCAGACTGAATGTCATATTTGTCCAGGCCAAAGTAAACGATGTTGTTTCTCTGCAGTTCCTGCATTTGCAGGCGAGCCTGTTCGTCAGAGGACATGTTGCCACCGTTGGTCATGCCGCCATTCATACTGCCGTCAGCGCCCATACCGTTGGTCTGATCGTTGTCGTTATTTTTGTGTGAGCTACATGCAGCCACTGCGATTACTGGCAGTGCCAGCATTAAGCCTTTCAGCACTTTATTCAGTTGCATTTCTACAATCCTATTATTGTTTGCCATACATATTTACACATGCATCACAGATACGGCGACCAGGCAGGAAATTTGACCTGTCCATCGGTTGCCGGAAGACGCGCTTTGAACCGCCCATCCGTTGAGACCAGCTGCAGTATAGAACCCATGCCCTGCGTAGAGCTGTAGATCACCATAGTGCCGTTGGGCGCCAGGCTTGGCGTTTCATCCAGGAACGTGTCCGTTAATTGTTGAACGGCTCCCGTTTCCAGATCCTGTCTGGCGACGTGCTGCGCACCGCCATTGGTGCTAATCATCACCATTGATTTGCCATCAGAGCTGACGTCGGCATCCTGATTCTGGCCACCTTCCCAGGTCAGGCGCTGTGGCGTACCGCCGCTCGCGCTGATTTTATAAATTTGCGGACGTCCGGCCTGATCGGAGGTATAGGCCAGGCTCTGGCTGTCCGGGAACCATGACGGTTCGGTGCTGTTATAACGTCCATCGGTGATCTGACGGATCTGACCCGATGCTATATCCATCACATAAAGGTTCAGGCTGCCGGTTTTGGAAAGGGCAAAAGCCAGCTTGCTGCCGTCAGGTGAAAATGCAGGCGCACCGTTATGACGAGGGAAAGAAGCAACCTGCTTGATTGCGCCATTGGCTAACGTCTGGATAACCAGCGCCGATTTTCCGCTTTCGAAGGTGACGTAGGCAACTTTGCTGCCATCTTTAGACCAGGCTGGCGACATCAGCGGCTGCGGAGAACGGTGCACCACAAACTGGTTATAGCCATCATAATCGGAGACGCGCAGCTCGTAGGGGAACTGTCCGCCATTCGTCTGCACCACATACGCGATGCGGGTGCGGAATGCGCCCTTAATGCCGGTCAGCTTCTCAAAGGTTTCATCGCTGGCGGTATGCGCCGCGTAGCGCAGCCACTGCTTTGTCACTTTAAACTGGTTTTGCGCCAGCACGGCGCCAGGATTGCCGGAAGTGTCCACCAGCTGATAAGAAACCAGATAGCTACCGTCGGCGCCAGGCTGTACCTGACCAATGACCACGGCGTCGATGCCCAGCGCGGTCCAGGCAGCAGGCTGCACTTCCGCCGCAGAGGTAGGCTGCTGCGGCAGTCGGCTACGGTCGAGAGGGTTGAACTTACCGCTGTTGCGCAAATCAGCAGCGACGATGCCACCGATATCTTCAGGCGCGGCGCCTGGCCCTTCCCATTTAAACGGCACTACGCCGATCGGACGGGCCGTGTTCACACCCTGGGTGATCTCAATACGAACTTCTGCATGCGCCACGGCGACGAACAGCAGTAAAAAACTCACTGCAACACGAAATACCTGCTTCATCTTCTCTCCCTTACCTGAACGCAATGTTCACGATAATTCGCCTTGTTATAGCGAACCATGAATGCATCTATAGAGTCCGGCAGACTGACCTTAGTTCAACCTGCCGGAGAACACCGAATTATTAAGGCTTGAATATTAACGTAGCATCTTTCACGGCCTGATAAACATCCGCGCTTGGGGGTTTCGGAATCCTCGCCATGCGGGCGGCATTAATGGCGGCCTGACACAGCGCCGCATCACCGCCTGCCGATGTGGCGGAGATTAACAGCCCATCTGGCGCAAGCTTGATATGGACGTTACAGGTCCGGCCCCTGAACGTATCAGAGTCGTAAAATTTACTCTGGATAGCACCCTGGACCTGCCCCAGATAGCTGTCAATCGCCGCGCCAGAGGCGCCCGATTTTTTCTGGTTTCCCTGCCCTTTAGCAGCACTACCCTGCTTCGGCGCATTCTGGCCGGAAGTCAGACCGCCCAGCAGATCGTCAACGTCGCTGCTCTCTTTAGCCGCTTCAGCGGCCGCTTTTTTCTTCGCGTCTGCGGCTGCTTTCGCTTTGGCTGCGGCCTCTGCTTTCGCTTTTGCGGCAGCATCCGCCTTCGCTTTAGCAGCAGCATCCGCCTTCGCTTTAGCGGCTGCATCTGCCTTCGCTTTGGCTTCGGCGTCAGCTTTGGCTTCGGCGTCAGCTTTGGCTTTCGCTGCCACAGCAGCCTGCTGCTTTGCTTCCTGTGCCGCTTTGGCTTTGGCATCGGCCGCCGCCTGGGCTTTCGCTTCCTGCGCCGCTTTAACTTTCGCCGCTTCGGCAGCAGCCTGCTTAGCCTCAGCGTCTGCCTGCTTTTTAGCCTGCGCAGCGGCTTTTTTAGCGTCAGCTTCCGCTTTCTTCTGCGCGTCTGCCGCCGCTTTCGCCTGCGCGTCAGCCTGGGCTTTTACTTGAGCTTCCGCTGCCGCTTTTGCCTGGGCATCCGCCTGCGCTTTGGCATCCGCTTTCGCTTTTGCAGCGGCGGCTTCGGCCTGTTTCTGCTGCGCCTGCGCCTGCTTAGCCGCTTCCTCAGCTTTTTTCTGTTCGGCGGCCTGTTCAGCCGCCTGCTGTTTCGCATCCTGCTGAGCCTGCAAACGCTCCTTCTCCAGCTGCTTCAGGCGCTGCTGTTCGGCCGCCTGTTTCTGCTGGAGCTCTTCCGCCTGCTGCTTCGCCTGCTTTTGTCGCTGCTGCTCGGCACGCTGGCTGTCGCTCTGCTGGTTCTGCTGACGGTTATACTGTTCCACCACCGCGCCGGGATCGACCATAACTGCATTGATATCGCTTCCGCCGCCGCCGCTGCTGGATTCGATTTTTTCGTCAAACGAGCTCCAGATCAGCAGCGCAATCACAAAGATATGCAGGAGAACTGAAACAATGATGGCTCGTTTTAACTTATCGTTTTGCTCGGTTGCCTTCGACACTCTCGATTCCCAAAAACGGTTCGAATGAATTAAATCGGCTGCGTCATCAGGCCAACAGACTTCACGCCCGCCTGATGCAGCAAGTTCAGCGCCTTAATGATTTCGTCATAAGGAACGTCCTTTGCCCCGCCAATCAGGAAAACGGCTTTTGGATTAGCCTCAATCCGGCGCTGCGCTTCGGCAACAACCTGTTCGGGCGGCAGCTGCTCCATGCGATCGTGATCGACGACCAGGGTGTACTGCCCCACGCCCGCCACTTCAACGATCACCGGCGGGTTGTCCTCGCTGGCGACGGTTTTTGAATCTGTGGCATCGGGCAGATCCACTTCCACGCTCTGAGTAATGATGGGTGCCGTCGCCATGAAAATCAGCAGCAGCACCAGCAGCACATCCAGCAGCGGAACAATATTGATCTCGGACTTCATTTCGCGGCGACGGCCGCGACCACGCGTTCTGGCCATGCGTACCTCCGCTCTTACTTGCTGACGTCGCTGGAGAACGCCTGACGATGCAGAATAGCCGTGAACTCTTCCATAAAGTTATCGTAATTCTGTTCCAGCTTGTTCACGCGCTGATTGAGGCGGTTGTAGGCCATTACCGCAGGGATGGCGGCAAACAAGCCGATTGCCGTTGCGATCAGTGCTTCCGCAATACCGGGCGCAACCATCTGCAAGGTGGCCTGCTTCACCGCACCCAGCGCGATAAAGGCGTGCATAATGCCCCAGACCGTACCAAACAGACCGATATAGGGGCTGATTGACCCTACGGTGCCCAGGAAAGGAATATGGTTTTCAAGCGTCTCCAGCTCGCGGTTAAATGAAATCCGCATGGCGCGCGTCGCCCCTTCCACTACCGCTTCCGGTGCGTGGTTATTGGCGCGATGCAGCCGGGCAAATTCTTTAAAGCCCGCATAAAAAATCTGTTCAGAGCCGGCAAGTTCATCGCGGCGAGCCTGACTTTCCTGGTAAAGACGGGAAAGCTCAATGCCCGACCAGAATTTGTCTTCGAAGGCATCGGCTTCGCGTCCGGCCGCATTCAGGATACGGGTGCGCTGAATAATGATTGCCCAGGAAGCTATAGAAAAGCCAATCAAAATCAACATGATAAGTTTGACCAAAAGGCTAGCCTTAAGGAACAAATCAAGAATGTTCATGTCAGTCACTGCTTGAACTCCGCGACAATAGACTTGGGAAGCGCAATCGGCTTCATTAGATGTGGATTGATACAGGCAATCAGAACTTCCGCTTCGTTCAGCGTCCGCCCCTCTGCGTTAACAATACGTTGTGCGAAAGTCATGGTCGTTCTGGTCATTTTTACCACCTCGCTCTGCACCTCAAGTAAATCATCAAGGCGGGCAGCGGCAAGGTAGTCAACCGTGAGACGACGCACGACAAACGCAACCTGCTGTTCCAGCAACGTCTGTTGATTGAAATGGTGCTGGCGCAGCATCTCGGTTCGTGCCCGTTCATAGAAAGCGACATAGCTGGCATGGTAAACCACACCACCGGCATCCGTGTCTTCGTAGTAGACGCGAACCGGCCATCGAAACAGTGTTGTACTCACTCTACATCCCGGTCATGCTTTTATAACGTTGCTACTATACGCAAGAGCAATCACCTTTGGAATGGATTGCCAGAGGGGAGAGAAAATAATTATCGTAGTGAAACAACTTGAGAAATTCCGGGCCCGTTCTCATACAAATGCTGACATAAGCAGAGGAAAAAAAAGAGTCTGTGGCGTGATGGCGTCACAGATGAAGCGGAGCGGCACGCTGTACCGCTCCGCTATGCTTAGCTAAAAAAGGAAAACAGCCCGGTAAGCAGAATAAGAAAGGCAGGCAGCGGCGAGAAAAAGGCCTGCCAGCGCAGCCGGCGGGGATGAAAACCCACGCCATGGATCACGCCGGCGCACACTGCCCACACCAGCAGTAAACCCTGCCAGATTTTCAGCTGCCCGCTGTTGGCCGCAAAGCGTGCCGGATCCCAGAAGATGCATCCCGCCAGCAGCAGCGCCATTAGCAGTGAAAGCGCCCTCAGGGGGCGCTTATCCATTACCCTGTACAGGCGGCGAATCAATTCAGCCATCAGGGTTATTCTTTCGCTTCGCTGTCTTCAATATGCTCAATCGCCAGCGCGGTCACGATGCCGAAAGCACAGGCCAGTAGCGTGCCGAGGATCCAGGCAAAATACCACATAGTTCAGCTCCTCAATCAGTAAAGAGAATGGGTGTTAGCTTCAATCTGTTCTCTGGTCAGACGACCAAACATTTTGTAGTAACACCAGGTTGTGTATATCAGGATAATCGGCACAAAGATTAGAGCCGCTATCGTCATGATTTTCAGCGTCAGCAGGCTTGAGGTAGCGTCCCACAGGGTCAGGCTCAGGTTTGGCATGGTACTGGAAGGCATGATGAACGGAAACATCGCCACGCCCGCCGTCAGGATCACCGCTGCCAGCGTCAGCGAGGAGAAGATAAAGGCCCAGGCTCCCTTCTCACAGCGCGAACAGAGTACGGTCAGCAGCGGTAACACGACGCCAAGCGCCGGGATCGCCCACAGGGCTGGCAGATTATTGAAGTTAGCGAGCCAGGCACCCGCCTCACGCGCAACTTGTTTCGTCAGCGGATTCGAGGCGGCATTATGATCCAGTACCGACGTCACGACATACCCGTCAATCCCATACATTACCCACACGCCAGCCAGCGCGAAGCAGACCATCATGACCAGCGCTGAAATCTGCGCGGCGGCCCGGGCGCGAACATGTAGCTCACCCACAGTACGCATTTGCAGATAGGTAGCGCCCTGGGTGAGGATCATGGTCAGGCTGACGATCCCGGCCAGAAGCGCAAATGGGTTAAGCAGCTGGAAGAAGGTTCCGGTATAAAACAGCCGCAGATATTCATCCACATTAAAGGGAACGCCCTGAAGCAGGTTGCCAAACGCCACGCCAATTACCAGCGGTGGCACAAAGCTACCAATGAAGATGCCCCAGTCCCAGGTACGACGCCAGCGCGGATCTTCAATCTTCGAACGGTAATCGAAGCCGACGGGACGGAAGAAGAGTGAGGCCAGCACCAGAATCATCGCCACGTAGAACCCGGAAAACGCGGCGGCATAGACCATCGGCCAGGCGGCGAACAGCGCGCCGCCCGCGGTAATAAGCCAGACCTGATTACCGTCCCAGTGGGGCGCGATGCTGTTGATCATAATGCGTCGGTCGGTGTCGGTGCGTCCCAGGATCCGGGAAAGCATCCCCACGCCCATATCAAACCCGTCAGCGACGGCGAAACCAATCAGCAGGATGCCGATCAGTACCCACCAGACGAGGCGCAGCAGTTCATAAGTGATCATCGGAATACTCCTGTCTTAGCGTGCCGGTTGAGGTGCAGTACTTTGTTCATAGTGATAGCGTCCGCTTTTCAGGCTGCTCGGGCCGAGGCGGGCAAACTTGAACATCAGGTACATTTCAACCACCAGGAAGAGCGTGTAGAGACCGCAGATCAGGATCATCGAGAAGAGCAGATCGCCAACCGTCAGCGAGGAGTTCGCGGCGGCTGTAGGCAGCACCTCACCAATCGCCCAGGGCTGACGGCCATACTCGGCAACGAACCAGCCAGATTCAATGGCGATCCAGGGCAGAGGAATGCCGTAAAGCGCGCACTTAAGCAAGAAGGTGCTTTTGCCGATACGGTTGCGGATCACGCTCCAGAAGGCACAGCCGATAATCAGCAGCATCAATACGCCGCTGGCAACCATGATACGGAACGAGAAATAGAGCGGCGCAACGCGGGGAATGGAATCTTTGGCTGCCTGCTGAATCTGTGCCTCGCTGGCATCGGTAACGTTAGGCGCGTAGCGCTTCAGCAGCAGACCGTAGCCGAGATCTTTTTTCACGTCGTTAAAGGCGTTACGGATGGCCGGATCGTTATTACCCGCGCGCAGCTGTTCCAGCAGATGGTAAGCGGTCATACCGTTACGAATGCGAACCTCATGCTCTCCCATCAACTCCTTCAGACCCGTCACCTGCCCGTCGAGGGAGCGGGTCGCGATCAGTCCCAGCGCCCAGGGGATCTGCACGGCGTAATTGTTACGCTGCGCTTCCTGATCCGGGATACCGAACAAGGTGAAGGCAGCCGGTGCTGGTTGCGTTTCCCATTCGGCTTCGATCGCGGCGAGCTTGGTTTTCTGGACATCGCCGACTTCATAGCCGGACTCATCCCCCAGCACGATGACGGACAGGATTGCCGCCATGCCAAAGCTGGCCGCGATGGCGAAAGAGCGTTTGGCGAAGGCGACGTCGCGACCACGCAGCAGATAGTAGGCGCTGATGCCCATAATAAACATGGCGCCACAGGTATAGCCGGCCGCCACGGTATGCACGAATTTCACCTGCGCAACCGGGTTAAAGATCAGTTCGGAGAAGCTGACCATTTCCATACGCATGGTTTCAAAATTGAAGTCAGAGGCGATCGGATTCTGCATCCAGCCATTGGCTACCAGAATCCAGAGTGCCGAGAGGTTAGATCCTAATGCCACCAGCCAGGTTACGGCCATATGCTGAACTTTGCTAAGCCGATCCCAGCCGAAGAAGAAGAGTCCCACAAAGGTAGATTCAAGGAAAAAGGCCATTAATCCTTCAATCGCCAGCGGCGCTCCGAAAATATCGCCCACGTAATGCGAATAATAAGACCAGTTAGTCCCGAACTGAAATTCCATAGTCAGGCCGGTAGCCACACCCAGTGCAAAGTTAATACCAAATAACTTGCCCCAGAATTTGGTCATATCTTTATAAATAGGTTTGCCTGACAGCACATAAACCGTTTCCATAATGGCCAGCAAAAACGCCATGCCGAGCGTTAGCGGAACAAACAGGAAATGGTACATAGCCGTCAGAGCAAACTGTAAGCGCGACAGTTCGACAATATCAAACATCTTGACTCCTTGCTCCTCGCACTGGGGATGGCGCAGCGGGCAGACGCCGGGAACGGGCTGCCGCTGGCCAGTGCCAGTAATTTAAATAAACTTCCCCGATGACGTTACAGAAATGATAAATAGATGTATCAATTCAAACGCCGAATTTACTGATGACGTTTTTAAAAACGTTTTAATATTTCCACGCGTAGTCTACGCCTTTGCAGGTAGCTGACAAACGAAATTTACATCGGTGAGACGATTCACGTTACTGAATCAAATAAGCAAATAAACAGCAAAAGAGGCTAATTTGATAAGGAACAATTTAATAGAAAAACGTTGATGTTTTCCAGAGATAAGAATTGATTTAGATCGCATTTTATTGATGCAGAGCAAAGAGTGAAAAATATTTATGTGCCAAAAGATTATTGATGTTAATTTAATGTAATGCTATTTATTCTGTGGCAACAAACTAAACATAATCTGGCAAACGTAACCTGAGGCATGCTGCTTTTTTCCGCAGAGGCTTTCTCTAGAATAAAAGGGATATGCTGCCGTCGCATTGTCCGGTGTCGGACTTAACAAGAAATGGATCTATCGTAACGTGCCGGTTGTTCTTCTCATTAGCATCACGATGATAAAAAAGCCGCCGACGCCTGCGGTGATGATCCCTACAGGTAGTTCCTGATCCTTTATCAGCGTCCGGCTGAGAATATCCCCGCCACAGAGTAATATTGCACCAAGTACTGCGGCGAGCGGCAGCAGCAGAGCGTGTCTGACGCCGGTTATTCGTCTCGCCAGATGAGGTACCATCAGTCCGACAAAACCAATGACGCCGGTCAGTGATACCAGTAGCGAGGTTGCCAGGGCGCAGCAGATAAAGGTTTCGGTGCGCAATGCAGATATATTGATCCCCAGTGACGCGGCTGTCTGCTCACCTGCCAGCAGCCCGTCCAGCGAACGCCAGCGCAATGCGACAAAACCGGCAAGCAGAATAACGCTGGCCAGGGGGATAAGCAGATTATCCCAGCGCGCCAGACCAAGTCCGCCTAATGACCAGAACATTACCGAACTGGCAGCGCGCCGATCGCCAGCAAATACCTGGTAGCTGGTGAAGGCACTAAACAGAAAAGAAACGGCAAGCCCGCTGATGATCAGCTGCTCTGAGCGCCGGTGTTTATTGATATGAAACAGCGTCAGCACGGCAACGGCTGACAAAATTCCGCCAGCAAATGCGGAAAGCGGCAGCGTCAGATCGCCGAGCCAGTCGCCAAAGCGGGTGATAACCAGAACCGCCCCGGCAGAAGCCCCCGAAGAGAGGCCAAACAGAAAGGGATCGGCCAGTTCATTCCGCGTGGTGGTCTGAAGAAGCGCGCCGGTCATAGCCAGCCCCGCTCCGGTTAATAGCGCAAGCAGCATCCTTGGAAAACGTAGCTCCAGCACGATCGTGGTGACCATGGGCGAAACGGGAACATCGGGGAAGCCGAGCGCCCCCGCCAACTGTCTGAACGTCAGCGGCACGGCGCCCTGCATCAGGCTCCAGATTGCTAAGCCAGCCAGCAATACCGTGGAGGCTGTAAGGACCAGAAAAAAACGCCTGCCCTCCCTGCTCATGGCTGCTTTTTACCGTATAAGGCCTCTGCCAGCTTTTCAACCGCATCAACGTTAGCCGGGCCTGGCGTCAGCTCTGCGTAACGTAATTTCAGGTAACGCTGCTGCTGTACCGCAGGCGTCATCTTCATCAAAGGATGTGATGCCAGAAAACGCCGCAGCGAATCGCCCCCGCCGCCAGACTGATAATCCAGCAAGATAATAAAATCCGGTTCCGTTGTGGCAACATTTTCCCAGGAGGTCGTCGTCCAGCTCGCCTTCAGCGTATCCATAACGTTATGCCCTCCCGCAGCCTCAATGATGGCGGTAGGCATCGCATACCGGCCGCTGGTAAAGGGCTTATCCTCTCCTGAATCATAAATAAAAACCTTCGCCGGCGCGGTGCCAGCCGGTCGCGCTGGCAATGCTGAAAGCCGCTGTTTCCATTGCGCCGTCAGCGCGCGTGCTTCCTGCTCTTTGCCGAAAATTTTACCCAGCGTTATCTGGTCATCATAAAGTAATGCCATGCTGGCTTTTTCTGCCGGCCTGCCCGCGAAAAGGCAGCTTTCACTCAGAACAAAAGTGGGAATGCCGAACTGATGTAATTTTTCCGGCGTGACGTCGCCTCCGGGCTTCATGCCGTAATTCCAGCCGGCGAAAAAGAAATCGGGCTTGGCAGCGAGCAGAGTTTCCAGCGAAGGATATTTGGGCGCCAGCTCGGGAATGTCCCCCATCTGCTTTCTGAAATCCTCCGTCATTTTGTACCAGCCGCTAATCCCCGTCAGGCCAATAATATGGTCTTGTAAATTAAGAGCGAAGGCCATTTCAGCCATATTTATATCGTTAACGATCGCCCTGGCGGGCGGCTGATTAAAGGTGACCGCCCTGCCGCAGCTGTTGACGGTAACGGGAAACGCGGCCGCTCCAGCGGAAAGCATACCTAATGAACAAAACAGGACTAAATTAACTCGACGCATTGATAACAGGCTGCCTCTTACGCGGAATGAGGAAGATCGAAGATACGCATATTTTTTCCGGAAGCTGGATGGGAGACGCAGAAACTTTCCAGCCCAAAGACAGGGAAAAGGACCGGCGTTTGTAACACCTTTTCCGGCACGTCGCAGATCACCTGCCGGCCTTCACGCAGCACCAGTATCCGGTCAGCGAAACTCTCCGCCAAAGGTAAATCATGCAGCACCGCCACGACGGCGATGCCTTTACTTTTAATCAGGGCCAGCAGGGCTGAACGGCCCGGTGGATCAAGATGGTTAGTCGGCTCATCAAGCAGCAAAAGTGAAGGTGTCTGGGCCAGCGCACGGGCAAGCGCGGCACGCTGCTGCTGTCCGCCTGACAACTCTCCCAAAGGCCGGTGGCGTTGGATATGTAGCCCTGTATCATCCAGCGCCTCTTTAACAATTTGCCGATCTGTCTCTCTGCTGCTTTTGCCCACATGAGGGAGCCTACCCAGCGCAACATACTCTTCAAGCGTGAGCCGTGGGTCCGGCACATCATTTTGGGACAAAAACGCTATTTCCCTGGCCCGCTGTCCCGCTTTTAGCGAAAGCACAGGGCGCCCCCTCAGATGAAGGATACCTTTGTCAGGCGCACATTCGCCGGTTATCGTCCGTAACAGGGTGGACTTACCGCTGCCGTTCGGGCCAAGGATCGCTACCCGCTCCCCTTCAGCCAGGGAAAAGGTGATGTTATCAAGCACCCACTCTTTGCGTCGGGAAAGTAATGAAACGCCTTCAACCTTAAGTAAACCCGGCATCTTCTTCGGCTCGTGCTGATTTAGTTATGTTATAACATAACATTAATTAGCAACAATGACCAGCTTCGTTAAAACAGCGACTCTGTTCCGGACAGCTCGCAGTTCGCGGTCTTCACTCACTGTCAGCAAGGTGATAATGGTGGGCCGTTCCGGCAAGTAATAACGTCCCCTGGGTTGCTCCTGCCCGGAAAATATATGTTACTCTATAACAATATATGGCTGACTAATGTGGGGTTACCCGGATGCGGCATTCTGTAGTTTTTCTGTTCTGAGCCCTTGCGTCATCACAGGCTCTGGCGTTCAAGGCGAAGGTTTCTTCTGCGGGCAGTCGAAGCGACGAAGAAGAACGTTCCGCGGTTTCCCCCTTTTCAGGATTTCATGAGATGAAGACGCTGACCCTCTCTCCCGGTACCTGTAATGCGGAACCTGTTATGGGCTGTCACTGCGCCTTCTGTACCCAGTTAAGGCGCTGAGCCCGAAACGCTTCAAATGCGTGGTGACTTTCCCGCGCATGCGTGTAATGTTCTAAGCGGCAAACAGCGCCGGAGTTGCCATAAAAAAGGCCGCCCGGAGGCGGCCTTCTGGCAAAATGTCAGCGTTACTGAGGGAGTACGGCTTTTACCGCATCGCCAATATCCGCCAGGCTGCGAACGGTTTTTACCCCGGCCGCTTCCAGCGCAGCAAACTTCTCATCTGCCGTCCCTTTACCACCCGCGATGATAGCGCCCGCATGCCCCATACGTTTGCCTTTTGGCGCGGTTACGCCAGCAATGTAGCCCACAACAGGTTTGGTAACGTGCTCTTTAATGAAAGCCGCCGCCTCTTCTTCTGCGCTACCGCCAATTTCACCGATCATCACGATCGCTTCCGTCTGCGGATCGTCCTGGAACAGCTTCAGGATATCAATGAAGTTGGAACCCGGAATAGGGTCACCGCCGATGCCGACGCAGGTTGACTGGCCATAGCCAATATCGGTGGTCTGCTTAACCGCTTCATAAGTCAGCGTCCCTGAACGGGAAACGATGCCGATGCGGCCTGGCTGGTGAATATGGCCAGGCATAATGCCGATTTTACATTCCCCTGGAGTGATCACGCCCGGACAGTTCGGTCCGATCATGCGTACACCCGCTTCATCCAGCTTCACTTTAACCGTCAGCATATCCAGCGTTGGAATACCTTCGGTGATGGTGATGATAAGCTTAATGCCAGCCTCAATCGCTTCCAGAATACCGTCTTTGCAGAAAGGTGCCGGAACATAGATTACTGACGCTGTTGCGCCCGTTGCTTCCACCGCTTCACGCACGGTGTTGAACACCGGCAGGCCCAGATGCTCAGTGCCGCCTTTGCCTGGCGTTACGCCGCCAACCAGCTGGGTGCCATACGCCAGCGCCTGCTCGGAGTGGAACGTACCCTGTCCGCCGGTGAAGCCCTGGCAGATTACCTTGGTGTTTTTATCGATCAAAATGGACATTATTTTCCCTCCGCTGCGGCCACAACGCGCTGCGCTGCGTCGCTCAGGCTGGTTGCTGCAATAATATTCAGACCGCTGTCGGCCAGTTTCTGGGCGCCCAGCTCGGCATTGTTCCCTTCCAGGCGGACAACAACAGGCACGTTCACGCCCACTTCTTCAACCGCGCCGATGATGCCATCAGCAATCAGGTCGCAGCGAACGATGCCGCCGAAGATGTTAACAAAGACCGCTTTTACCGCATCATCAGAAAGGATGATTTTGAACGCTTCGGTCACGCGCTCTTTGGTCGCGCCGCCGCCCACATCAAGGAAGTTGGCTGGCTGGCCGCCGCTCAGCTTAACGATGTCCATGGTGCCCATCGCCAGGCCGGCGCCGTTAACCATACAGCCGATGTTGCCTTCCAGCGCCACATAGTTCAGCTCCCACTGCGCCGCATGGGCTTCACGGGAATCTTCCTGGCTTGGATCGCGCATTTCACGCAGTTCTGGCTGACGGAACAGGGCATTGCCATCGGCGCCCAGTTTGCCATCCAGACAGATCAGATCGCCCTGAGTGGTGATAACCAGCGGGTTAATCTCAACCAGCGCCAGATCGCGCTCCAGGAAAAGGTTCGCCAGACCCATAAAGATCTTGGTGAACTGGCCCACCTGCTTGCCGGTCAGCCCCAGTTTAAAGGCCAGCTCGCGACCCTGATAAGGCTGCGGGCCGGTTAGCGGATCGAGCGCCATTTTATGGATCAGGTGCGGGGTTTCTTCCGCCACTTTCTCAATTTCCACGCCGCCTTCGGTGGAGGCCATAAAGACCACACGGCGGGTGCCACGGTCAACAACCGCGCCCAGGTAAAGCTCCTGGTCGATATCGGTCGCCGCTTCAACCAGGATCTGGTTGACGGGCTGGCCGCCCGCGTCTGTCTGATAAGTTACCAGGCGTTTGCCCAGCCAGTGTTCAGCAAAAGCGCGAATCTCTTCTTTGCTTTTAACTACCTTCACGCCGCCCGCTTTGCCGCGGCCACCGGCATGAACCTGACATTTCACGACCCACGGACCGGCGCCAATCTTTGAGGCGGCTTCTTCAGCTTCACGTGGTGTGGTGCAGGCATAACCGGTTGGTGCCGGTAAACCGTACCGTGCAAACAACTGTTTTGCCTGATATTCGTGTAAGTTCATGATGTTCTATCCATTCAGGTCGGAAAAGACTTGGCCGAACCAGGCATGTTACCTGCGTGTCGGCCACACATAGGGTTGGGCGCGGCGTTGCCACCGCGCCCGACAGGGATTACACGTCCAGCAGCAGACGAGACGGATCTTCCAGCAGATCTTTGATTGCCACCAGATAGCTCACGGACTCTTTACCATCGATCAGGCGGTGATCGTAGGAGAGGGCCAGATACATCATTGGCTGAATGACCACCTGGCCATTCACTGCCATTGGACGATCTTTGATCGCGTGCATACCGAGGATCGCACTCTGCGGTGGGTTGATAATCGGTGTGGACATCAGCGAGCCGAAAACGCCACCGTTGGTGATGGTGAAGTTACCGCCGGTCAGTTCATCAACGGTCAGCTTACCGTCGCGCCCTTTCACCGCCAGCTCTTTGATTTTTTTCTCGATGTCAGCCATACCCAGCGCGTCAACGTCTTTCAGTACCGGCGTGACCAGCCCGCGAGGGGTGGAAACGGCGATGCTGACGTCGAAGTAGTTGTGGTAAACCACATCTTCACCGTCGATCGAGGCATTCACTTCCGGGAAGCGCTTCAGCGCTTCTACGACGGCTTTCAGATAGAAGGACATGAAGCCCAGGCGCACGCCGTGACGTTTTTCAAACGCTTCGCCGTACTGCTTGCGCAGGTTCATGATCGGCTGCATGTTGACTTCGTTGAAGGTCGTCAGCATGGCGGTGCTGTTTTTTGCTTCCAGCAGACGCTCGGCTACGCGTTTACGCAGACGGGTCATCGGAACGCGCTTCTCGCTGCGGCCCGCAAGCGCAGGTGCCGGCGTAGAGGCTGCCGCTGGCGCTTTCGCGTCGCTAGCTTTAGCGTCCGGCTTATTCGCCAGATGCTTTTCAACATCCTCACGGGTCAGCCTGCCACCCACGCCGGTGCCTTTGATTGCCGAGGCATCAAGGCCGTGCTCAGCGATCAGACGGCGGATTGCCGGGCTGAGTGCGTCGCTGCTCTCTTCTTCAAGAGAAGCATTCTGCCGCTGTGAAGGCGTGGACTCATTGGATTCCGGCTTAGCTGAACTCTCTTTACCGCCGCTGTTGCCCTCTTTCAGACGACCCAGCGCCTGGCGTGAGGTCACGGTCGCGCCTTCATCTTCCAGGATAGCTTCCAGAACGCCATCCGCAGAAGCAGGCACTTCCAGCACCACTTTATCGGTTTCGATCTCCACCAGCACTTCGTCGCGCTGAACGGTGTCGCCCGGTTTTTTGTGCCAGGTCGCCACGGTGGCATCGGCAACGGATTCAGGCAGGTCAGGAACGAGGATATCTACGCTACTCATTATTTTTCCTTTAAATTAATTAACGTTCAGCGCGTCATTTACCAGATCTTGCTGCTGCTGCTGGTGAACGGACATATAGCCAACCGCCGGAGAGGCCGAAGCAGGCCGGCCGGCATAACGTAATGAAGCCCCAAATGGCACGACTTCGCGGAAGTGATGCTGACTGCAGTACCAGGCGCCCTGATTGAGCGGTTCTTCCTGACACCAGACGAAATCATGCACGTGTGAATATTGCTGAAGCACGTCCTGCACCGCCTTATGCGGGAACGGATAGAGCTGTTCAATACGCACAATCGCCACGTCGGTCTGTTCGTTTTTGCGGCGTTTATCCAGCAAATCGTAATAGACCTTGCCGGAGCAGAGTACAACGCGCTTCACGCCCTGAGGATCCAGATCGTCAATCTCGCCGATGGCTGGCTTAAAGCCGCCCGTTGCCAGTTCTTCCAGGGAAGAGACGGCCAGCGGATGACGCAGCAGGGATTTCGGTGACATCACCACCAGCGGACGGCGCATGCCGCGCAGTGCCTGGCGACGCAGCATATGATAAACCTGAGCCGGCGTGGACGGCACGCAAACCTGCATGTTCTGCTCGGCGCAGAGTTGCAGATAGCGCTCAAGGCGAGCGGAGGAGTGCTCCGGGCCCTGACCTTCATAGCCGTGCGGCAGCAGCATAACCAGACCACACATGCGGCCCCATTTCTGTTCGCCGGAGCTGATGAACTGATCGATAACGACCTGCGCACCGTTGGCAAAGTCGCCGAACTGCGCTTCCCAGATGGTCAGGGTGCGGGGTTCTGCGGTGGCGTAGCCATATTCAAAGGCCAGTACCGCCTCTTCAGAAAGCACCGAATCCCAGACCTTGAAGGTTCCCTGACCGTTATGAATGTGCTGTAACGGCGTATAGGTGGAACCGTTCGCCTGATTATGGATAACTGCGTGACGGTGGAAGAAGGTGCCGCGGCCCATATCCTCACCGGAGAGACGGCAGGGAATGCCTTCATCAACCAGCGTGGCGTAGGCCAGGTTCTCTGCCGCGCCCCAGTCAAACAGCTTGTTACCTGCGGCCATCTCGGCGCGATCGTTGTAAATCTTTGCCACGCGGGACTGCATCTCGATCGATTCAGGCACGCTACTGATGCGCTTAGCCAGATCCTGTAAACGTTTCGGATCCAGGCTCGAAGGATAGCTCTCATCCCAGTCGTGATTAAGGTAAGGCGACCAGGTGAACGAGTGCAGGCTCATCGGACGCCATTCCGGCACCACGCATTCGCCCGCGTCCAGCGCGTCACGATACAGGTTGACCATTTCCGTGGCATCTTCCAGGCTGGTGACCTTTTCGCCTTCCAGTCTGTCAGCGTAAAGCTTGCGCGGCGTCGGGTGTTTTTTGATCTTCTGGTACATCACCGGCTGAGTCGCACTTGGCTCATCGGCTTCGTTATGGCCGTGGCGGCGATAGCAGACCAGATCGATAAAGACATCGCGTTTGAAGGTGTTACGGAAATCCAACGCCAGACGGGTCACAAAAGCAACGGCTTCCGGATCGTCCGCATTGACGTGGAAAATCGGCGCCAGCACCATCTTACCAATATCGGTACAGTATTGTGTGGAGCGGGCATCCTTCGGATTGGAGGTGGTAAAGCCAATTTGGTTATTGATGACGATACGGACGGTGCCGCCGACTTCGTAACCCCGCGCCTGGGACATATTCAGGGTTTCCTGAACCACGCCCTGGCCCGTAACGGCAGCATCGCCGTGAATAGTGATAGGCAATACTTTGTTGCTGCTCGGTTCGTCGAGGCGGTCAAGACGTGCGCGCACCGATCCCATCACGACCGGGCTGACAATCTCAAGGTGGGACGGGTTAAACGCCAGCGCCAGATGGACCATGCCGCCTTTGGTTTCCACGTCAGACGAGAAGCCCATATGGTACTTCACGTCACCCGTGCCGAGATGTTCTTTATGCTTGCCGGCGAACTCATCAAACAGATCCTGCGGCTTTTTACCCAGCACGTTAATCAGCACGTTCAGACGGCCGCGGTGCGCCATGCCCAGCACCACTTCACGCGTGCCGTTTTTGCCCGCATGGTGGATCATCTCGTTCAGCATCGGCACCAGCGCATCGCCGCCTTCCAGCGAGAAGCGCTTCGCGCCCGGGAATTTCGCGCCCAGGTAACGTTCCAGGCCTTCTGCCGCGGTCAGCTGCTTCAGGAAGCCCTTTTTCTCTTCCGCAGAGAAAGAGGCCTGTCCCGCCACCGATTCGATGCGCTGCTGGATCCAGCGCTTCTCTTCGGTGTTGGTCATGTGCATATATTCCGCACCGATCGAGCCGCAGTAGGTCTGCTTCAGCATGGCGAAGAGATCCGCCAGCTTCATGGTGTCCTTGCCAAAGGCAAACGACCCCACGTTGAAAGTTTCCTGGAAATCCGCTTCGGTCAGATCGTGAAAGGCAGGATCGAGATCCGGCACCGCATCCTGCTTCCACAGCCCAAGCGGATCGAGGTTAGCCAGCTGGTGACCACGAAAACGGAAGGCGTTAATCAGCTGCAATACCTTAACTTGCTTGGCGTTGGTATCGGGATCGCTGACGGAAGAAGTGTAGCGCGTGGCATCTTTCGCCAGACGCTTAAAATACTCGCGGGTGGTTGAATGGAATTGTTCAGGTCTAACTCCAGTCCCGGGAAGCTGCTGGAACAGCGATTTCCAGGCAACATCAACAGAGTCAGGATCGGTTAAATAGTCCTCATAGAGCTGCTCTATGTAGGTCTGGTTCGCGCCGGCCAGCCAGGAAGAGTCCAGCCAGGGTTTCATCGCGCTGTTCTGCATTGTGATCCCTTAAGCATTTGTGCTTTTTTTCGCCGTGATTAGTAATGGAACCTTTGCAAGTCCCCGCCGCGTTAACGGCTTGCCCCGGGCCGCCTTCCGCCTGATGGAGCGGGACGCGGCCAGAAAGTTCTTCGATACGGGTACAGTGCGCAACGGCTGGCGCCCGGCCCGTAAGGGAACCTTCCAGAACAGTCAGCAACCGCTCTGGAAGGCCTCCTGATAAAACAACCGGGAACCTGAGGTTCCCGGCCAGTCAAGGCTTAGGCGCTTCGCTGGAGCAGCATTGACTTAATATGGCCAATGGCTCGCGTAGGATTAAGCCCTTTAGGACATACGCTTACACAGTTCATAATGCTGTGACAGCGGAATACGCTGAAAGCATCATTCAGATCGTCGAGCCGCCCATTGGTTTCCGTATCGCGGCTGTCGATCAGGAAACGGTAAGCGGCCAACAGACCTGCCGGCCCGATAAATTTCTCCGGGTTCCACCAGAAGGAGGGGCAGGATGTGGAGCAGCACGCACAAAGGATACATTCGTACAGGCCATCCAGCTTTTCCCTCTGCTCAGGCGCCTGGAGATGTTCACGCGCGGGAGGATTTTCGCCATTATTCAATAGGTAAGGTTTAATCTTCTCATATTGAGTGTAGAACTGCCCCATGTCCACTACCAAATCCCGGATCACCGGCAGGCCCGGCAGAGGCCGGATGACAATTTTTTTCTTGCCGCCGCCCAGAGCCGATACCGGCGTGATGCACGCCAGGCCGTTTTTGCCGTTCATGTTGAGGCCATCAGAGCCGCAAACGCCTTCGCGGCAGGAGCGACGGAAGCCCAGCGTGGGATCTTTCTCCTTCAGGCGAATCAGCGCATCCAGCAGCATCATGTCGCGCCCTTCTTCCGACTCCAGGCTGTAATCCTGCATCCGTGGCGCATCGTCAACGTCCGGGTTGTAACGATAAATTGAAAATTCGAGTCTCATCGTTTTATCTCCGCAAACTAGTAAGTACGTGCTTTCGGCGGGAAGGCCGCGCGCAGTTTTGGCGACATGTTCACCTCTCGGCGGGTCATGCTTTCGCTCTGCGGCAGGTACACGCTGTGACACAACCAGTTAGCATCGTCACGCTCAGGATAGTCGAAGCGGCTGTGCGCACCCCGGCTTTCGGTACGGAAGTTTGCAGCGACCGCGGTGGCGTAAGCCGTTTCCATCAGATTATCCAGCTCCAGACATTCAATACGCTGGGTATTGAAGTCGCTGGAACGATCGTCCAGACGGGCATTTTTCAGGCGCTCACGCAGCAGCTTCAGTTCAGCCAGGCCTTTCGCCATCGCTTCCCCTTCACGGAATACAGAGAAGTTATTCTGCATACAGGTTTGCAGCGCTTTACGCAGCTCGACGGGATCTTCGCCGGTCGTATTATTGTTCCAGCGATTCAGACGAGCCAGCGAGGCGTCGATTTCATCATCGGTCGCGTCACGCAGTTCGCCCTGCTCCTGGATAGATTCCTGTAAATGCAGGCCAGCCGCACGGCCAAAGACCACCAGGTCCAACAGCGAGTTGCCGCCAAGACGGTTGGAGCCATGGACCGATACGCAGGCGATTTCACCTACGGCAAACAGGCCTGGTACGACGGTGTCTTCACCCTGCTCGTTCACCGTCAGCGCCTGGCCCGTCACGCGGGTAGGAATACCGCCCATCATGTAGTGGCAGGTCGGGATAACCGGGATCGGCTCTTTTACCGGATCGATATGGGCAAAGGTGCGTGACAGCTCAAGAATGCCTGGCAGACGCGCTTCCAGAACTTCGCTGCCCAGATGGTCCAGCTTCAGCTTGATATGAGGACCCCATGGGCCTTCACAGCCACGGCCTTCACGGATCTCGATCATCATGGAGCGGGCCACGACGTCACGACCGGCAAGATCCTTCGCGTTTGGCGCATAACGTTCCATAAAGCGCTCGCCATGCTTGTTCAGCAAGTAGCCGCCTTCACCGCGGCAACCTTCCGTCACCAGCACGCCCGCGCCGGCGATGCCGGTTGGGTGGAACTGCCACATTTCCATATCCTGCACCGGCACGCCTGCGCGAAGCGCCATGCCCACGCCATCGCCCGTATTGATATGGGCATTGGTTGTGGACTGATAGATACGTCCTGCCCCGCCGGTCGCCAGTACCGTCGCGCGGGCTTTAAAGTAAACCACTTCACCATCTTCGATATTAATCGCGGTGCAGCCAACAATGGCGCCGTCAGCATTCTTCACCAGATCCAGCGCATACCATTCGGAGAAGATGGTGGTTTTGTTCTTCAGATTCTGCTGATAAAGCGTATGCAGCAGCGCATGGCCGGTACGGTCAGCGGCCGCGGCGGTACGGGCTGCCTGCTCGCCGCCAAAGTTTTTAGACTGACCGCCAAACGGACGCTGGTAGATACGGCCATCATCAAGACGGGAAAACGGCAGGCCCATATGTTCCAGCTCCAGAATCGCTTCCGGGCCGGTTTTACACATATATTCGATTGCGTCCTGGTCACCGATATAGTCGGAACCTTTGACCGTGTCGTACATGTGCCATTCCCAGTTGTCATCGTGGGTATTACCCAGCGCAACGGTAATACCGCCCTGCGCAGACACGGTGTGGGAACGGGTTGGAAACACTTTGGATAACAGGGCACAGGTCTGGCCCGATTGGGAAATCTGTAGCGCGGCACGCATGCCTGCACCACCTGCGCCGATCACAACGGCGTCAAATTCTCTGACTGGCAACTTCATTACGCACCCCACACAACAACAGTTCCATAAATCGCATACACTAACAGCGCCGTCACGACCACCAGCTGTAGCGTTAACCGCAGCGCCAGCGATTTGACATAGTCCGTCAGTACCTGCCACATCCCGATCCAGCCGTGCACCAGAATGCAGAGCAGCGTCAGAAGGGTGGACACCTTAGTCATGGAGGAGGCAAAGAATCCGCGCCAGATTTCGTAGGTCAGGGTATCCGCCATCATTACGAAGCCGAGAATATAAAGCACGTAGAGCGTAATAATGATGGCGGATGCGCGGAGCAGCAGCCAGTCATGGACGCCGTTACGGCCCAGTGAAGAAGCATTGCTTACCATACGAGGACTCCCGCCAGAATTGAAAGCACGACAGTGATACCAAACACAATTTGCGCCGAGCGTCTGCCAATTTCCATCGTTTCGCCGAGGTAGCCAAAATCCATCAGCATATGACGAACGCCACCCACGATGTGGTAAGCCAGCGCGACCATAATGCCCCAGACGATGAATTTGACAATGAAGCTGTCCATAACGGCAGAGGCCTCAAGGAAGCCTTCGGGTGAGGAGAGAGACAGGCCTAGTAACCAGAGCAGTATGCCAACGGCAACAAACGTAATGACGCCGGATACGCGGTAGAGAATAGACGCTATTGCAGTAACGGGAAACCGGATCGTGGAGAGATCCAAGTTGACAGGTCTTTGTTTTTTCACGGTTTTGCCCACACAGCCTTTCTTATTTTGCTTCCTCCGGTCCTGAGGGCGGGTCAGACAACGTTTCATGAAGCATGGCGCCAGGCACTAAAACTACAACGTCCAGTGTCAAAACGACGCGTATAAAACGCTGGGTGGCTCCTACAGCAGGGTATTCCCGGAGACCTGGCGGAAGTATAGGGGGTTCACAAACTCATTACAATTCCCCTACAAACATCTTGGAAACATTTGAGTGGAACAGTGACACCCCTCACATTTTTCACATTCCATACATTTTTAATCAACTGATTTGACAAAAGTTAAACATTTCTGTTACAAACTGACGATTAAAAGTTCTGGGATTCATAAAAGTTATGGGGATACACTTTCTCCAAGCTATAAGTTATGTAAAAGTGAGTTCTAATTGACTTAAAGTATCAGGTAACGGTTACCAACACGTTATGACCAGACCGGATCTTTAACAACCGCGAAACGCAGCAAGATTGTGCCCTCCCGGCCTGCAAACGCCCGTCACTCTGTACCCTGCACGTTTAAGATGCCACAGAGACGAGTATCTGCCATTCAGCACGCCGCCGTGGACATAATGGCATTTCTGGTGTCAAAGATTCATAGATAAGGCGCTAAGGAGACTGTAAATGGCTGATAAAAAAGCAACGCTAACCCTACAAGGCGAAGCTCCTATTGAACTGGATGTGCTGCAAGGCACGTTAGGACAGGCTGAGATAGACGTCCGCACCCTGGGATCGCAGGGTTATTTCACTTTCGACCCAGGTTTCACCTCAACGGCATCCTGCGAATCCAAAATCACCTATATTGATGGTGATGAAGGGATTCTGCTGCATCGTGGTTTCCCCATTGACCAGCTTGCTCTGCACTCAAACTATCTTGAAGTCTGCTATATCCTGTTAAACGGTGAAAAGCCGACAAAAGAACAGTTTGAAGAGTTCAGCACCATCGTTACCCGCCACACGATGATCCATGAACAGATTCACCATCTGTTCCGCGGCTTCCGTCGTGATTCTCACCCAATGGCGGTAATGTGCGGCGTGACCGGCGCGCTGGCAGCGTTCTACCATGACGCGATGGATGTGAATATTGAGCGTCACCGTGAAATCGCGGCGTTCCGTCTGCTCTCCAAAATGCCGACCGTAGCGGCGATGTGCTACAAATATTCGATCGGCCAGCCCTTCGTTTATCCGCGCAACGACCTCTCCTACGCGGGTAATTTCCTGAATATGATGTTCTCCACGCCTTGTGAAGAATATGTCGTGAACCCGGTGCTGGAACGCGCAATGGATCGTATTCTGATCCTGCATGCCGATCACGAGCAGAACGCATCTACTTCTACTGTACGTACCGCTGGCTCCTCCGGCGCTAACCCCTTCGCCTGTATTGCTGCGGGTATCGCCTCCCTGTGGGGACCTGCGCACGGCGGCGCAAACGAAGCCTGTCTGCGTATGCTGGAAGAGATCAGCTCCGTTGAGCATATCCCTGAATTCCTGAGACGTGCGAAGGATAAGAATGACTCTTTCCGCCTGATGGGCTTCGGACACCGTGTTTATAAAAACTACGATCCGCGCGCCACCGTTATGCGTGAAACCTGCCATGAAGTGCTGAAAGAACTGGGCATGAAGGACGATCTGCTGGAAGTGGCGATGGAGCTTGAGCATATTGCGCTCAACGATCCTTACTTTATCGAGCGTAAACTCTATCCAAACGTCGATTTCTACTCTGGCCTTATTCTGAAAGCGATGGGTATTCCTTCCTCTATGTTTACGGTCATCTTTGCGATGGCGCGTACCGTGGGCTGGATTGCGCACTGGAAAGAGATGCACGATGACGGCATCAAAATCGCCCGTCCCCGCCAGCTCTATACCGGCTACGATCAGCGTGATTTTGAGTCCAATCTGAAGTAAGTCATTTTACTGACTAAAAAGGGGAGTCCTGTGAAGGGCTCCTCTTGAGGTTATTGATAAAGTGCCGGTGCCGGGAACAGGGCCTGCTCGTAAAGACGCAAAAAACATCGTCCCTGACAGCTCGGCCCTCGCCGTCCATGGCGCGGGACGCTTTACTCCCAGTCCCTGTTCCCGGAGCTTTACCTTTGTCAGCAGTCTGAAGGGGAGCCCTGTGAAGGACTCCCCTTTTATTTGCACTAACCATCCTGAATCCTCCTGCAAGACACCGCTGATAAGGCCTGAAACGGCGTGACCTTCACCGCTCTGCCATTTTACTGCTGACAGCCCGGACACCAGTAAAACGGCCGGGACGAGAGCGTGGTTTTCTCAATCATACCGCCACAGCGTTCACAAGGTTTGCCTGCACGGTGGAAGACCTTGAAGCGGAACAGCGCGCCATGATGCTTTTTATCATCCACTACGCCGCGCGTCTGATAGGACAGCCTCGGCACCGCCAGCAGAGCATCGGCCAGTTTCTCCAGCTGGTCCGGCGACAAATCTTCGGCCCGATGGTGCGCCGCCAGCCCTGCCAGCCAGAGGATCTCCACCCGCAGGTAGTTTCCCAGCCCCGCCAGAAAAGCCTGATCCAGCAGCAGTCCGCTGAACTGGCGCCGCCGGAAGCGTCTGGAGAGCAGCCGCTCCGCCACGCTTTCCGGGGTCAGCGTCATGTCCAGCACATCCGGCCCTACCCGCAGCAAAAACGGATGCGTTGCCAGCGTCGCCGCATCCAGCATCTCAATATCCGAAGCGCTGTAAAGAAGGACGGTTTTATCCGCCGTGCACAGGCGGACCCTGAGTACGCGGTTGGTTTGCGGCTCGTCTCCGCTGTCGGTAATCCGCCAGACGCCGTACAGCTGGTTATGACTGTAGAGCGTCTGACCGCCCGAGAAATGCGTCAGAATCGCTTTACCCCGCGTCTCAACAGACTGGACCTTCTCACCCAAAAGCACAGGTTCCCAGACTTTAAGTTCAGGAAAGGCAAACCAGACATCAGTCAGCGTTTTCCCGGCTATCGCCGCTTCAAGCTGGTCTGCCGCCCGCCGAATTTCCGGTCCTTCAGGCATAACAACTCCCTGTCTGTGATGATCAATGCGTGGCACCGCCGACAAGACGGCTATCTTCCTCAACCGTCAGGGCGATGCTCAGCGCCATTTCGAGCGCCAGAATCACCGTCGGGGCGGGCATACTTGCCGCGCCGGGGTGCTTAACCGCCTGCTCCGGTAGCCACGGGATATGAATAAAGCCGCCACGCACCTTATTCTTGCCTTTCAGTTTGGTAAGCTTATGCAGCAGGCCATACATAACGTGGTTGCAAACGAAAGTCCCTGCCGTCTGGGAGACCGAGGCGGGAATGCCCGCCTCGCGGATCCCCTCCACGATCGCCTTAACCGGCAGCGTTGAGAAATAGGCCGCCGGGCCGTCCTCAACGATGGCTTCATCAATAGGCTGGTTACCGGCATTATCCGGGATGCGCGCATCATCAACGTTGATCGCCACCCTTTCAACCGTTACATCGACACGCCCTCCCGCCTGGCCGACCGCAATGACCAGATCGGGCTTCAGCTCATCCAGGCTGGCCGCTAGCGAGGCCAGTGATTCACCAAAAACGCAGGGTAGCTGCTTCGCCACCACGCGCGCCCCGCAAATCATCCGCTCATGAAGCTGGCTTACCGCTTCCCAGGAGGGATTTAACTGTTCGCCGTCAAAAGGTTCGAAGGCGGTAATCAGTACCGTTTTCATCTGAGCCTCACAGGAACATCAGGAAATAGAGAAGGAAAATATTGGCTATTAACAATAGCACGCCGGTCGGCACCTGAGCCTTGATTACCGCATTACGATCGGGCAATTCAAGCAGCGCCGCCGGGACAATATTGAAGTTCGCGGCCATCGGCGTCATCAGCGTGCCGCAGTAGCCGGAAAACATACCAATTGCTG
Organism: Pantoea sp. FN060301; assembly: GCA_050410775.1. Classification (GTDB taxonomy): domain Bacteria; phylum Pseudomonadota; class Gammaproteobacteria; order Enterobacterales; family Enterobacteriaceae; genus Erwinia. The sequence continues at coordinate 1,246,210 of CP191229.1, read as the reverse complement.
CCATTACCGCCGGATTCCCGTGATGCTGAAGGACCAGAATCGGAATACCGATCCCGGCGGTGACAATCGGAAACGCCGCAAAGGCATTGCCCATGACCATGGTCAGCAGCGCCATGCCGATGGCGTAGGTGGCGACGGCGATAAATTTATTATCCACCGCAAGGTAGGTTTCCGTCAGGTGCGAGATTGCCGTTCCCACGCCTGCGGTGGTGAACAACAGGCCCAGCGTTGCCAGGATCTGCGGCAGGATAAACGCCCAGCCGATAGCATCCAGCAGGCGACGTGCTTCCTGAACGGACTGAGCCGGACTGTCAAGCGTCAGCTTCAACGCAATCAGCCAGCCCACAACGCAACCTACCATCATGGAGAAGAGCGTGATCAGCGTGGAATGATTACCCACGCCAAACACCATTTCCCGCAGGCCCTGGATATTGTTAAACGTAAGCACGCCGATCACGGTGACTACCGGGATGGCCAGCGCAGGCAGGAAAAGACGATTACGCAGGCGTTTTGCGCTCTCTGCACGCTGCTCCGGGGTGCGCTGATGGTAGGAGCCCAGCCGCACGCCACCCAGCCCGGCAATCAGGGCCATTACCACGACCATCACGCCAATCGTAATGTGCAGCGAACGCTCGCCGAGCAGCCTGACCGACCAGTCCCCGACAAAAAATACCAGGCCGTAAAGCGCCCAGAAAAGTCCCGTAGTCAGACGACGCGGATTCGCTTTGTCGCGCCAGGACATTACCGCCACCACTATCAGAATGAAGCCCGCCAGCCAGAAAAGATATTGCTGCTGAAACATTAGCGACCTTCCTTAGCTTTCAGGGCATCGGCATTCAATGCGGCAAGCTCGGCCGCCAGCGTTTTATCCAGCCGGCGCAGCCGCACGGAATGAATAATAAAGGCACAAACCGCCGTTGGGATGCCCCAGGCCGCGATATGCAGCGGCTCAGTCTGAATACCGGCTGACTCCTGCATAAAGTTATGCATAAAAATGATCGCGCCAAAGGCGACAAAAATATCTTCGCCGAAAAACAGACCGACGTTATCCGTCGCGGCTGACATCGCACGTAAACGGTGACGGACATGATCCGGCAGTTCACCGTAGCGATTCTCCGTCGCTCCCTCCGCCATCGGTGCCAGCAGCGGACGCACCATCTGCGGATGCCCGCCGAGGCTGGTCAGCCCCAGGGCAGCCGTGGCCTCACGCACAAACAGATAAACGATAAGTAGCCGGCCCGCCGTGGCGGTTTTGATCTGTGCAATCCAGGCCTGGGCGCGCTCCTTCAGGCCGTGACGCTCTAGCAGGCCAATGACCGCCAGAGGCAGCAGCAGGATCAGCGGCAGGTTGCGGGTGTTCAGAAACCCGGAGCCCAGCTTTTCAAGAATATCGCCGATCGGCATATTAGCGGCGAATCCCGTTATCAGACCAGCGACAATCACCACCAGCACCGGGTTAAAGCGTAATAAAAAACCGACCATGATGGCGGCGATGCCGGCCAGCGGCCAGAGGTTCACTGCATTTTCCATACTTTCTCCAGATATCCTGTCCCCTACACATTCAGGAGAGGGGCCGCCCATCGGGCACTTAGTGAGCCTCAGAGGCTGGTAATCTCAATATTACGTTGGGCAAAGGCTTTTCGAAGCTGGCTGGCAAAGGCGAGCGCATGTTCGCCGTCGCCGTGAAGACAGACTGTATCCGCCTTCACCTTCACCCATTCGCCGCTCAGCGACTGCACCTGCCCCTGCTCAATCATGCTCAGCGTCTGGGCAATAGCCTGTTCATCACTCTCCACCATCGCGCCAGGCTGAGAACGCGGCACCAGCGATCCATCAGCCTGATAGCCGCGATCGGCAAAGACTTCTTCACGCGTGGCCAGCCCAAGCACCCTCGCCGCCCGAATCGATTCACTGTTGGCTAAGCCAACCAGAATCAGGCCAGGATCGACCGCTTTTACCGCGCGGGCTATCGCGTCTGCCAACGCGGGTTCCTGTGCCGACTGGTTATAGAGCATGCCGTGCGGCTTGACGTGCACCAGCCTGCCGCCTTCACTTTCAGTGAGCGCCTTCAGCGCGCCTATCTGATAGATCATCTGCGCATAGACCGTTTCGGGCGGCAGCTGCATTGACGAACGGCCAAAGTTTTCCCGATCGGGAAAGGCAGGATGGGCACCAATCGCCACGTTAAACGCTAACGCCCAGCGCACGCTTTGCAGCATCGTCTGTGCATCGCCCGCGTGGAAACCGCAGGCGATATTGGCGGAAGAGACGTTCTGCAACAGTTCACGATCGTGAGCGCAGCCCTCCCCCAGATCCGCATTAAGATCGACTTTCATGTTCCAGCCCCCATGCCATTTGCGCCATAGAACGTTCCCGTTCCTGCTTAGCCTGTAGTGCCACGTCTAACGTGCAGTGAACGAAATGAATAGGTTCGCCCAGACGAATCTGCGCGAGATGATAGAGATCGGCCTCGATCACGCAGGCGATGCGCGGATACCCACCGGTAGTTTGTGCATCTGCCATCAGAACAATCGGCTGACCGTTCGGCGGTACCTGGATCACACCAGGTATCAGCCCGTGCGAGAGCATTTCGCGGCTGGTGGTGCGCGTAAGAGATCGCCCCTGAAGGCGATAGCCCATGCGGTTACTCTGCGGTTGCAGCTGCCAGGAGGTGCGCCAGAAGGCTTCACGGCTCTCACGGCTGAACTCATGGAATTCCGGGCCGACCAGCGCCCGCACGCGGTTACCAAACAGTAGCTGGCGCACCCCGGCTGGCTTGCTGAACGCACGTTTTGCTTCTGCAAGAGGCAACAGATCGCCATCGCCGACGGCTTTGCCGCCGAAGCCGCCAAAACCAGCTTTGACGTCGGTGCTACAGGAGCCCAGCACGGGCGTCACGGCAAAACCGCCGTCGAGGGCCAGATAGCTGCGCATACCGCGCGTCGGCATTTTAAGCGTAAGCCGCTGCCCTTTTTTTACCGCGGTACGCCAGCCGGTCCAGACAGGTTTACCGTCAAGATCGGCGTTGCAGCCCGCGCCGGTCAGCGCCATCCAGCCATCGCGGCCGAACTCAGCGCAAAACTGGCCCAGCGTGATTTCCAGCACGGCGCTGTTTTTATCGTTGCCCACCAGCAGATTGGCGGTTTCCATCGCTGGCTGATCCAGAACGCCGCTCAGGCAAACGCCAAACTGCCGCCAGCCGGGCCGGCCCGCATCCTGCAGCGTGGTGCTGATCCCTGCACGAATAATTTTCAGCATATTCCCCCCTTCTGTGGCACAAAGCGCACGCTGTCCCCAGGCCTCAGGAAAGCAGGAGGCTCATGCTGCGGATCAAACAGGTTAAGATCGGTACGGCCGATCAGTTGCCAGCCACCCGGCGCGGTAAAGGGATAAACGCCGGTCTGACTACCGCCAATACCGACAGATCCGGCCGGTACCGCCACCCGGGGCTCGGCGCGACGTGGGGTATGCAGCCGCTCATCCAGCCCCCCCAGATAAGGGAAGCCGGGCTGAAAACCGATAAAATAGACTACGTAGGCCGCCGCCGCATGGGCCGCAACAACTTGTTGTGGGGTCAGACCGCTGTGGCGTGCGACTTCTTCCAGATCGGGACCGGCCGTACCGCCGTAGATAACTGGGATCTCAACCTCGCGGGTTTCAAGCTCCAGCGCTTCGCTCTTTTCCCACCAGAGCTGGAGCCATTCAATCGCGTCCAGCGCGGTACTTTGCGGCTCGCTCAGCATGACGGTGATGTTATTCATCCCGGGCACCACCTCGATCACCTCCGGACGCCCCTTAAGGCGTGCGGAAAGCCCCCAGATGCGCTGCTGGCTGCCAAGAGAAACAGGGGGTTCCAGCTCAAGCACAACCGCGCGTTCGCCTAACAGGTAACAACGTGCTCGTTGCAAAACGCTCCTCCTGACCTGTCTGTCAGGCCGTCTGATTATGTTATTAGACAAACAGTTATGCTGAAATGTAATGGAAGTGTCAACAGAAGGCTTGAGCGGCGCGGTCGCCGCTCAGCGTAAATCAGGCAGGATTAGGGATATCGATGAAGGTAACGTCAAGGCCGTAATTCCCGGCCAGCCACTCACCCAGCGCTTTGATGCCGCCGCGTTCCGTGGCGTGGTGACCGGCGGAGAAGAAGTGAATACCCTGCTCGCGCGCGCTATGGATTGTCTGCTCTGATACCTCACCGGTAATAAACGCATCCACTCCCGCTGCCGCTGCGGCATCAATAAACCCCTGACCGCCGCCGCTGCACCACGCCACACGGCGGATCTGCGCCGGTGCATTATCGCCGCAGTGCAGCGGTTCGCGCCCAAGCCTTTTAGCTATGCGGCTGGCCAGCTGCTCGCCGGTCAGGGCATCGTCCAGCTCGCCCCAGGGCACCAGCGGCATCACTTCTCCCTTAACCTCAATGCCCAGCAGCTTCGCCAGCTGGGCGTTATTGCCCAGTTCCGGGTGCGCATCCAGCGGCAGATGCCAGCCGAACAGGTTGATATCATTAGCCAGCAAGGTTTTCAGCCGGTTCCGCTTCATCCCTTTGATTACCGGCGCTTCGCTTTTCCAGAAATAGCCATGATGCACCAGTACCGCGTCCGCGTTCAGGCGAACGGCTTCATCCAGCAGCGCCTGGCAGGCGGTGACGCCCGTGACGATTTTCGCGATCTCAGGACGCCCCTCAACCTGAAGGCCATTCGGCGCATAATCACTGAAGTTCGCGCTGCTCAGCTGCTGATTCACAATTTGTTCAAGTTCTGTATTACGCATAATCTTTCCTGAAGGTTCCGCAGTCCGGCGCCTGCTTATGATTTTCTGGCGGCTTCGTACGCCTCCAGCGTGCGCTTACGCGCCTCTTTATGATCGACAATCGGTGCCGGATAATCCAGTGATATCTGGTTCTTTTCAGCCCAGATATGCGGCTGATGGATATGCTGGTCGGGGACGTTTTTCAGTTCCGGTAGCCACTGGCGGATAAAGCTGCCGTCCTTGTCGAAACGTTCGCCCTGAGTTGTGGGGTTAAAAATGCGGAAATAGGGCGCCGCGTCGTTGCCGCTTGATGCGGCCCACTGCCAGCCACCGTTATTCGCCGCCAGATCGCCATCGATCAGCTGTGACATGAAATAACGCTCACCTTTGCGCCAGTCGATAAGCAGGTCTTTAATCAGGAAGCTGGCCGTGATCATGCGCAGGCGGTTATGCATCCAGCCAAGACTGTTCATCTGCCGCATGGCCGCATCGACGATTGGGTAGCCGGTTCTCCCCTGCTCCCAAGCCTCCTGCTGCGCCTTATCCTGCCGCCACGCAACCTTTTTCGTCCAGCCGATAAAGGGCTGATGGCGACAGAGCGAGGGCCAGGCGACCAGCAGATGGCGATAAAACTCACGCCAGATCAACTCATTGAGCCAGACAAAAACGTTTTTATCCTCCAGCCCTGCCGGATGCTCTCTCAGCAGGCGATGCAGGCACTGCCGGGGAGACAGTACGCCGGTTGCCAGGTAAACCGATATACGGCTGGTTCCGTCGACGGCAGGAATATTGCGGTTTTCGGGATATTCCGTAACCGGCTGCTGACAGAATTCCCGTAACCGCTGAAGCGCAGCGGTCTCGCCCGCGGTAAAAAGGTTTCGATCGTAATCCTCAAAGGGATAATCAAATGGCGGCAGTTCGGGCGGCTTGGCCAGCGGCGCGTTTTTACGGGGTGTCGGGGCGGGCACGCACTCCGGCAATCCTTCATTGAGCCTTTTTACAAACGCCCGACTGAAGGGGGTAAAGACTTTATACATCTCCCGGTTGCCGGTCAGTACGCTGCCAGGCGACAGCAGCAGGCTGTCATCAAACCCCTGCGCTATCACATCATTATCGTAGAGCGTTCGTTCGACAGCCGCGTCACGTTGACGCTCGTTTACCTCATACTGATAGTTGTAAAACAGGCGATCGACCTGGTGCTGTTCACAAAATTCTTTCAGCACGCCCGGGACAGCGGCAAAGTCATCGCAGTGCAAAAGATGGAGCGGGATCCCTCTTTCACTCAGCGCATGCTGCATCTCTGTCAGGCTGTCATAAATAAAGGCCGCCTGTTTGGGCGCCATGGTATGAGACTTCCACTGCGCGGGCGTGGCGATAAACAGTGCCAGTACGTTGGCTTCCTCACTGCGGCAGGCCGCGTGTAGTGCGTAGTTATCATGGATGCGCAGGTCGTTGCGCAGCCAGACCAGGTGCGTGGTCATGTTACTTCCCGTCAGGCAGATTCAGTGACCGTAGCGCAGGCGAAGCGCTTCCGGATAAGGTTCAAAATAGCGCTGCTGCGCCAGATAGGCGTCGGGGAATTCCGACATATAGTGCTTAAGCAGCGTCATCGGTGCCAGAAGCGGCTGCAGTCCCTGACGATAATGATCGATAAGCGCAGCCAGTTCCTGCCGCTGCTTCGAAGTCAGCTGTGGACGGAAGTACCCCTGAACGTGCATCAGCACATTAGTATGGTTACCCCGGGTCGCCTTATTTTTAAGAAGATCCATCAGTCGCTGACGGTACTCAAAGGCGAAGGCTTCCAGCGATGACCAGCTTTCCATCGCGGCCACAAAACGTCCCATGTCGCGATATTGCGGCTGGGAGTGTGCCAGCAGAGAGAGCTTGTAGCGGCTGTGGAAGGCGATTAATTTGCCGCGCGTCAGTCCGCTACGCCAGAGCGAATTAAATTCATGCAGGGTATAGATGCGCTCAACAAAATTTTCGCGCAGAACGGGATCGTGCAGCCTGCCGTCTTCTTCTACGGGAAGCCAGGGCATCTGCTTCATCAGCTCGCGGGTAAAAATCCCGACGCCTTCTTTATGGTTATCGTTATTATCAGGCTTATAGACACGTACCCGCTCCATACCGCAGCTGGGCGATTTTGCACAAACTATGTAACCACAGAGGTGATGCAGCTTAGCGATTTTACTTTCTGAAAACTGCTGCATCTCGTCGGTCAGCGGATCGCCATTACCGTTACTGAAGCAGAGCGCCACCTCTTCTTCCGCGCTTTTGGTCAGACGTAAAGCGGGGCGCGGCGTGGGCAGCCCTATCGCCATTTCTGGGCAGACAGGTTCAAAACGCATAAAGGGGGCAAGATCTTCTGCGGCAAATGCGCAGCGTTTATGCCCTCCATCGAAGCGGACGTTATCTCCAAGCAGGCAGGCGCTGATGCCGACAGGAATTTTTTCGCTCATAGTTGTACAACCTCCAACTTCTTGTAGAGGTTTAAGTGTAGCTGATACGGAAAAGATAAGCCCGCGCTGCTGAAAAAAAACGGTACTAAGGGTAAAAAAATTCCCGCCGGAGCGGGAACGTTTTAATAGAAATCGCAGGCTGCGGCTTCTGACTGCGCCAGCCATACCGGCTGACTGCTGGTTTTCGACCATATCCGGTGAAGATAGCTGTAAAACCGGGCGCGATCGTGACGAAATAGCATTACAGGCAGCGCGACGGTGCCGACGATCAACACCGCCAGGCGGCGCAGGACAATCCGGGATAATGAGTAAGGTTGATAAAGACGCATAGGTCCTCCAGCAAAATAAAAAAAGTAATCTGTACAAAATAATAGCGCCAGCTGTGTAAATTTACTACTCATCCGACCACTATTTTGCAGAAAAAATCGCCAGATTACTGGGCAAAGCCGTTGCAAAGTTACAGAATAGTTAAATAACAAGATTTAATTAACAAAGCGGTCACTTTACATCATTGCGCTTTACCGCCGGAGAGCGTCCACAAAAAAGGCGCCGCAAGCGGCGCCTTTTCAGCAGAGCCTCAGACTCAGGCGTTTTTCAGCACTTCGCTGACAATTTCCACGGCTTCTTTTTCGATCTTTTCACGGTGTTCAGCACCAAGGAAGCTTTCACAGTAGATTTTGTACGCGTCTTCTGTACCTGATGGACGCGCCGCAAACCAGCCGTTTTCCGTCATCACCTTCAGGCCACCAATGGAAGCGCCGTTACCTGGCGCTGCCGTCAGGCGGGCGGTGATCGGATCGCCTGCCAGCGTATCGGCACTGACCATTTCCGGAGACAGCTTCGACAGCGCCGCCTTCTGGGCTGAGGTGGCTGAAGCCTGCAAACGGTTGTAGCTTGGCGCACCGAAGCGCTCCGCCAGTTCATCATAGTGCTGCTGCGGATTTTTTCCGGTAACGGCGGTAATTTCCGCGGCCAGCAGGCACATAATGATGCCGTCTTTATCGGTAGACCATGGCGTTCCGTCAAAGCGCAGGAAAGAAGCGCCTGCGCTCTCTTCGCCGCCGAAGCCGAAGCTGCCGTCAAAAAGACCGTCAACAAACCATTTGAAGCCAACCGGCACTTCAACCAGCCGGCGTCCGATGTCGTTTACCACGCGGTCGATCATCGCGCTGGAAACCAGCGTTTTCCCAACCGCAACCTCTTTGCCCCACTGCGGACGGTGCTGGAAGAGGTAGTTGATCGCCACCGCAAGATAGTGGTTAGGGTTCATCAGACCCGCCGGGGTGACGATGCCGTGACGGTCATAATCGGGATCGTTAGCAAAAGCGAGATCGAATTTATCACGCAGCGCCAGCAGTCCCGCCATGGCGCTTTCGGAAGAGCAGTCCATGCGAATCGCACCATCTTTATCGAGGTGCATAAAGCGGAAGGTCTGGTCCACTGAATCATTCACGATGGTGAGATCCAGCTTGTAGAATTCAGCGATGCGCTGCCAGTAGGCAATGCCCGAGCCGCCAAGCGGATCGACGCCAATTTTAAGGCCGGCCTTCTGGATGGCGGCAATATCAACGATCTCCGCCAGCCCTTCGATATAAGGCTGAATCAGATCTTTTTCCTGCAGATGGCCGCTCGCCCAGGCTTGATCCAGCGCGATGCGTTTCACCTCTTTCAGGCCATCTTTCATCAGCGCATTAGCGCGATCTTCAACGACCTTAGTGACGTTCGTATCCGCAGGTCCACCGTTTGGCGGATTGTATTTGATGCCGCCATCTTCCGGAGGATTGTGCGAAGGCGTAATCACAATGCCGTCAGCCTTAGCGCCGCCCGCTTTGTTATGTTCAAGGATGGCGTTAGAGATGGCAGGAGTCGGCGTATAGCCGTTGTCCAGCTGCACGATAACGTCAACGCCATTCGCCGTCAGCACTTCCAGTACGGAAATCAGGGCTGGCTCCGAGAGCGCATGGGTATCTTTGCCCACGTAGCAAGGACCAGTGATGCCGTTCTTTTTACGCTCTTCCGCGATCGCCTGAGCGATGGCCAGAATGTGCGTCTCATTGAAGCTCTGACGTCCCGCGCTACCGCGATGGCCTGAGGTTCCAAATTTCACCGCATGTTCCGCATTGTTCAGATCGGGCTGCAGGACATAATACTGCGAGGTTAATTGTGCAACGTTAATCAAATCGCTCTGCTGGGCAGGCTGCCCGGCGCGGGGGTGATTAGCCATTGGCGCTTCTCCCTGACACTTAGTTCTCAGTTAGAGGGTGCCGCAAACCTTGTCAGTGAGTTCCGTCGGGAACTGCATTGACTGCATGATATGTTCGACCATGCTGCGTTTACGGCCTGTGTTGGTGTTGGTGATCACCCAATACGGCGTGCCCGGAACGTGCTGGGGCTTGGTATGGGTGCCATTCTGTACCAGGGTTTGTTGATTACCCGCAAAGTAGACGCGCGTACGACCATGAAGCGATTCGGTCGCGGCGGCAAATGCCTTGGGATCAAGATTGTATAAAGTCGACAAAATCAGCATAAAACGGTTCACTGCTTTTTTCTGTTCAGCATATTCATCAGAGAGCAGCAGCTCGCGCATGGCGCGGACGCGATCCAGAGGACGCGCCTCTTCCTTCACCGCAGCACTCTCTTTTGCAACAGGCGCAGAAGCCGCTGCCACACCGCTGGCCGCTGGTGCGCGCTGACCGGCCGTAAATTTAAGCATACGCCGTAAAATGTCAGAGGCGCTTTCACCAATGTGCTGGGTATGGCTGGCGATATAACGGTACAGTTCTTCGTCGACTTCGATAGTTTTCATCTTTATCCAGTACGGTTAGTGCTTGAGAGCCGGTCAGCACGCACGCTGTGGATGACAAACGCACAATAGCCTTTCGAACCAGCTCTAACATGAGGATTATAAAGTTAAATCCTGCCGGGGTGTAGCGCCAGTCCTGAAAGCCGGCAAAAGTCAGAATATGCCGCAAAAAGATCGGAGGTCCCACACCTGCCGTTTCGGCAGAATACGTCCATTCATGATACCCTAACCCCTCGTTTCCACTGTAAGAACTTTACTATGAAATTGAATGTTCGCCTGCAATCTGAACAATCCGCTACCGACGCCGCGCCGGTGGTGCTGATTCACGGCCTGTTTGGCAGCCTCGACAATCTTGGCGTGCTGGCCCGGGGACTGAAGGATCGCCGCCGCGTGGTGCAGATTGACGTGCGCAATCACGGCCTTTCTTCACGTTCAGAGGAGATGAACTATCCCGCCATGGCGCAGGATGTCGTGGAGACACTTGACGATCTGGGGATCGATCGTTTCACCGTAGTGGGCCACTCTATGGGCGGTAAAATCGCGATGGCGCTGACCGCGCTGGTACCCGGACGCGTTGAACAACTGGTGGTTATCGATATTGCCCCCATCGCCTACCGGGAACGTCATCACGATCGCTTTTTTGCCGCCCTTAATGCGGTCAGCGCGGCGGGAATTACGTCACGCAGCGAGGCAGCCACCCTGATGCGTCAGAGTATAGATGAAGAAGGGGTGATTCAGTTTTTATTGAAATCTTTCCATGAAGGCGAATGGCGCTTTAACGTGCCGGCCCTCTGGAATGGTTATGATGAGATCACCGGCTGGCAAACGCTGCCTGCATGGCCGCATCCTGCGCTCTTTATCCGGGGTGACCGCTCAGCTTATCTCGCTGATGAATACCGTGACGCCCTGCTCGCTCAGTTTCCGCAGGCGCGGGCCCACGTTATCAGCGGCGCAGGCCACTGGGTTCATGCGGAAAAACCTGATGCGGTTTTACGCGCAATCAGCCGCTTTTTCGCGCTGTAACAACAAAAGTTTTATGGGGATGTTAAATCATTGTCGTCCCCACTTTCACAGGGTATGATGGCGCGCTAAAAATTTGTCGCTGATGAAATTTCAGCCGGCAGTCTGACCAATTCATCAGCAATCCAGCCTTTTCAGTATCTCGATTCTATGGCAAAAGAAAACACGGACCGCACCACGATCGATCTGTTCGCAGATGAGCGTCGTCCGGGGCGACCTAAAACAAATCCGCTAACGCGTGATGAGCAGCTGCGTATCAATAAACGCAACCAGCTTAAACGGGATAAAGTGCGTGGACTGAAGCGCGTTGAGCTGAAAATGAACAGCGACGCGGTGGATGCCCTTAACCAGCTCGCCGAGCAGCGCAATATGAGCCGCAGCGAGCTGATAGAAGAAATGGTGATGGCGCAGTTAGTCAGACAGAACGGTTAAAAAGCCCGCCGTCAGGGTTGCTCATGCGGGCCGGGGCAAAGCACAAAGGGACAAAAGCAGGAGGATTACTCGTTTATCCCCCTGATGCTGTCTGCTATCATTGTCGTTATCTGTCTTTAACAGCAGTCACCATATCATTAAGTTTCAAGAGGTTATTAAACTCATGGCAATCGTAGGCATTTTCTTTGGCAGCGATACAGGCAATACCGAAAACATTGCAAAAATGATCCAGAAGCAGCTCGGTAACGAGGTGGCTGAGGTTCATGATATCGCGAAAAGCAGCAAAGAAGACCTTGAAGCCTTTGATATTCTGCTGCTGGGTATCCCCACCTGGTACTATGGCGAAGCCCAGTGCGACTGGGACGACTTCTTCCCTACCCTTGAAGAGATTGACTTCAACGGTAAGCTGGTGGCCCTGTTCGGCTGCGGCGATCAGGAAGACTATGCCGAGTACTTCTGCGACGCAATGGGTACTATCCGTGACATCATTGAGCCAAACGGCGCGGTGATTGTTGGCCACTGGCCGACGGAAGGCTATCATTTTGAAGCCTCTAAAGGCCTGGCGGATGACAATCATTTCCTCGGCCTGGCCATTGATGAAGATCGTCAGCCTGAACTGACCGCTGAACGTACCGAGAAATGGGTCAAACAGGTTTACGAAGAGCTGCATCTGAAGGAAATCCTTGAGGCCTGATTCTTGTCGCCTGATGTGGGTGAGATCTCACATCAGGCGCATGGTTTTTCCTATAATAGTAATAGGCACATTTTTGTAACTTTCACCTGCAAAACTGTACAATATCGCCATCGGTCATCCGGCTTTCTCAGCGCCTTTCGCCCTAAAGGCGGCTTCAGTGAGGCAGCACGAAATGTAATCCACCACAGACGGGCCCCTGCTTTTCAGGACGTAACGGCTTTTTTCCTTACATCCCACAGCGGTGAAGCGCCTCCGCGGTTTCCATTTCGGCGTATCAGTTCTATACTGAGGCGCCTGGTTTTTCAGCGACGACCGATGCTCAGGGCTTTTCAGCCACTTAGTGACTAGCAAAGTAACAGGACAATATCCGCATGACTGACAATAACACCGCATTAAAGAAGGCCGGCCTGAAAGTCACGCTTCCACGACTTAAAATTCTGGAAGTGCTTCAGGAACCCGTTGGCCATCATGTCAGTGCGGAAGATTTGTATAAACGCCTGATTGATATGGGCGAAGAGATTGGTCTGGCGACGGTTTACCGCGTTCTGAACCAGTTTGATGACGCTGGTATCGTGACGCGTCATAATTTTGAAGGCGGCAAGTCAGTCTTTGAACTGACCCAGCAGCATCATCACGACCACCTTATCTGCCTGGACTGCGGCAAGGTTATCGAGTTCCGCGATGAGTCTATTGAAGCGCGCCAGCGTGATATCGCCACGAAGCATGGCATCAAGCTCAGCAACCACAGCCTGTATCTCTATGGGCACTGCTCTACCGGTGACTGCCGTGAAGATGAAACCCTGCACGATAAGTAACCAATAAATTAACCCGGCAGCATAATCCAGAACGGTACGCTTTCACGTTCCGGTAGTGCAGCCAGGTCAGCACTCGCTCTGTTTACTGAAGCGACTACGGCTTTAATAAAGAAAAAACCGGTAAGGCCCTCACCGGTTTTTTTTCGTCTGTAAAATACGTTAAGCAGGGATAGCGCATGGGGCCGATCGCGCCCTGTCACTTTCCGCCATGACGGGACATAAAAAAATCCGTAACCCTGATAAAAGGATTACGGATTTCAGGTTTTCGTACAGTACACCGCCTCTGTCAACGCATGCCCTGACAGAGGCGGGAACCTTTACACGCCTGCTTTTGCCCAGGTATCGCGTAAACCGACGGTACGGTTAAATACCAGCTTGCTGGCGCTGGAGTAGCGGCTGTCAGCACAGAAGTAGCCTTCGCGCTCAAACTGATAAGGGCTGGACGGCTGCGCATTGCGCAGCCCCGGTTCGACGAAGCCCTGACGGATGACCAGCGATTCCGGGTTAATCGTCGTCAGGAAATCTTCCGCCGCGCCGGGGTTCGGCACGCTGAACAGACGATCGTATAACCGGAACTCGGCCGGCAGCGCGTGTTCGGCAGAGACCCAGTGGATCACGCCCTTCACCTTACGGCCATCAGCAGGATCTTTGCTCAGCGTTTCCGTATCGCAGGTGCAGAACAGGCAGGTAATATTGCCTTCTTCATCTTTTGCCACGCGTTCAGCCCTGATCACATAAGCGTTGCGCAGGCGAACCTCTTTGCCCAGCACCAGACGTTTGTACTGCTTGTTGGCTTCTTCACGGAAGTCAGCGCGATCGATATAGATTTCCCGGCTGAACGGCACATCCCGCGTCCCCATCTCCGGCTTGTTCGGATGATTAGGCATAGTGATGATCTCTTCGTGACCAGCCGGCAGGTTTTCAATGACCAGCTTCACCGGATCAAGTACGGCCATCGCCCTTGGTGCATTCTCATTCAGATCGTCGCGGATGCAGGATTCCAGCGAAGCCATCTCCACGATGTTGTCCTGCTTGGTGACCCCAATACGGCGACAAAACTCACGGATAGAAGCCGCGCTGTAGCCACGACGGCGCAGACCAGATACGGTCAGCATACGCGGATCATCCCAGCCTTCCACAATCTTCTCGCTGACCAGCAGGCTGAGCTTGCGCTTGGACATGATCGCATACTCAAGATTGAGGCGCGAAAACTCATACTGGCGCGGATGCACCGGAATGGTGATGTTATCCAGCACCCAGTCATAGAGACGGCGGTTATCCTGAAACTCCAGCGTGCAGAGCGAATGGGTGATCCCTTCCAGCGCATCGGAGATGCAGTGGGTGAAATCGTACATCGGGTAGATGCACCACTTGCTGCCCGTCTGATGATGGTCGGCGAATTTGATGCGGTAGAGCACCGGATCGCGCATCACAATAAAGTTAGACGCCATATCAATTTTGGCGCGCAGGCAGGCAGTGCCTTCGGCAAACTCACCGTTGCGCATTTTCTCAAACAGCGCAAGGTTCTCTTCCACGCTGCGATCGCGGTAAGGACTGTTTTTACCCGGAGAAGTCAGCGAGCCGCGATATTCGCGGATTTGCTCAGGCGTCAGCTCGTCAACGTAGGCCAGGCCTTTATTAATCAGCTCAACGGCATAGTGATGCAGCTGATCAAAGTAGTCAGATGAGTAATGGACGTTGCCGCTCCACTCAAAGCCCAGCCACTGCACGTCTTCTTTGATCGACTCAACGAATTCCAGATCTTCTTTCACCGGGTTGGTGTCATCAAAGCGCAGATTGCACTGGCCCTGGTAATCCTGGGCGATGCCAAAATTGAGGCAAATCGATTTGGCATGACCAATATGCAGGTAGCCATTAGGCTCGGGCGGGAAGCGGGTATGCACGCTGGTGTGCTTACCGCTCGCCAGATCTTCGTCAATAATCTGACGAATAAAGTTAGTTGGGCGGGCTTCTGCCTCACTCATCTTAATTTCCTCAGGAATGCTTAGCGCAATTAGTACGTGAAATAACGGAGTATGATCCACAAAGCCGGGAAGGGAAACAACCGTTTGTTAAGGCTTAACGATAAAAAAAGGGCGGGAATCGCTTCCCGCCCTGCATCATGCTGGCATTAGCCGTTAGCCGTTGATCTCATAGAGGCGGCTCTCGCCCGCCAAAACGGTTTCACCGGCAACCAGAGTAATGCCGCTGTAGTCTTCAATATTGCTGACCACGACGGGGCTAATCATCGAACGGGCATTGGCATTCAGCCAGTCGAGATCCATCTCAAGTACCGGCTGACCGGCCGTAACCTGAGCGCCCTCTTCAACCAGACGCGTGAAGCCTTTGCCTCCCAGCGCAACGGTATCAAGCCCCATATGCACCACAACTTCGATGCCCTTTTCCGTTTCCAGACAGAACGCATGGTTAGTATTGAAGATTTTCACCACGGTGCCTGCGGCAGGGGAAACAACGGTTTTGCTGGTTGGTTTAATTGCCAGACCGTCGCCGACCGCCTTACTGGCAAAGGCTTCATCAGGCACCTGGTCCAGCGCAACCACTTCACCGCTGACTGGCGCCACGAGTACCCCGATTACCCCTTTTGCCACTTTAGGTTCAGCTGGCGTTACCGGGGGAACGACAGACGCTGGAGAGGCTGCCGCCGCCGCAGAGGAAACAGGGCCTTTACTCAGTACGGTTTTCATCGCAGAAGCGATGGTTTCCGCCCGCGTGCCGACAATAATCTGAATGCTCTGCTTATTCAGACGGATGACGCCGGATGCGCCCAGCCGTTTAGCTACGGCTTCGTTTATGGTCCCGCTATCCTTCACGTTCAGACGCAATCGCGTGATACAGGCGTCAATGCCGGTCAGGTTATCCGATCCCCCTACCGCACTGATGTAATGACGCGCGAGAGACTCAGTATCAGTTTCTTTATTACCGCTATTCTCCACGTTCACGTCATAACCATCGCTTTCATCGCCATCCACCGCCAGTTCACGACCCGGCGTCAGCAGATTGAATTTTTTGATGGTGAAGCGGAAAACTACGTAGTAGATAACGAAGAAGACCAGCCCCTGCGGGATCAGCATATACCAGTGGGTCGCAAGCGGATTTCGTGACGAAAGCACCATATCCACCAGCCCGGCGCTGAAGCCGAAACCGGAAATCCAGTGCAAACTCGCGGCGATAAATACCGAGATACCGGTCAGCACGGCGTGAATCAAATAGAGAACCGGTGCCACGAACATGAAGGAGAATTCTAGCGGTTCGGTAATACCGGTAAAGAAGGCCGCAAAGGCGGCAGCCAGCATAATTCCGCCAACCTTCGCGCGGTTTTCCGGGCGGGCGCACTGATAGATTGCCAGCGCTGCGCCAGGAAGGCCGAACATCATAATCGGGAAGAAGCCGGCCTGATAGCGGCCAGTGATACCGACAACGGCCTTACCGCTTTCGAGCGACTGTGCGCCGCCGAGGAAATTGGGAATGTCGTTGATGCCCGCCACGTCAAACCAGAATACGGAGTTCAGAGCGTGGTGCAGGCCAACCGGGATCAGCAGGCGGTTGAAGAAGGCATAAACGCCCGCACCGACCGAGCCAAGTTTCTGAATGCTTTCACCGAAGCTGACCAGACCGCCAAAAATCAGCGGCCAGATATACATCAGGATAAAGGCGACCAGAATCATCAGGAAGGAAACCAGAATAGGGACCAGGCGACGACCGCTGAAGAAGGAGAGCGCCTTAGGCAGCTCAACATGGCTGAAGCGGTTATACATCTCCGCAGAGATGATACCGACCAGGATACCGACAAACTGGTTCTCAATTTTTCCGAACGCCATAGGAACCTGCTCGACCGGAATTTTCTGAATCATAGCGACCGCCGCCGGAGAACAGAGCGTGGTTACCACCAGAAAACCGACAAAGCCGGTCAGCGCTGCCGCCCCATCCTTATCTTTTGACATGCCGTAAGCGACGCCAATGGCGAACAGCACGGACATATGTTCAATGATCGCGGCGCCGGATTTGATCAGCAGCGCGGCGAAGGCGTTGCCCGCCCCCCATGCGTCCGGATCGATCCAGTACCCAATCCCCATCAGAATGGCGGCGGCGGGCAGCGTTGCCACCGGCACCATCAGCGCCCGTCCTACTTTTTGTAGATAGCTTAAAATATTCACCTTTCCCCCTATAAGACCCGTTAAGGCGCCATGAGCCGTTTCGTTTTATTATCACGGCCTGTTGGTTTCTGAATAACAGTTAAAACCACGAAGCGGAGTGTAAGAAAAATTTAATTCGCTTCGCAAATTAAAACCGCTGCAACTGTGACTATTATCACCAAAATAGGCACTATTCCTTCCGTGCTTCTGGCTATCACCGGAAACTTATTTTATGATCCGAAAAATCAGGACGGATTTATCCCTCGCGGATATGCCTCCGCAGACGTAGGCTTATCGTCAGCAGCAAGGGCACCGTCAACCTTCTTCTATTTTTGCTTACATGAGGTGATACATGAGACTGATTCCTTTGGCTACCCCTGACCATGTCGGAAAATGGGCCGCCCGTCATATCGTTAACCGCATCAACGCCTTCAGTCCTACTGCCGATCGTCCTTTTGTTCTCGGATTGCCTACCGGCGGGACGCCGCTGGTCGCCTATAAGCATTTAATTGAGATGCATAAATCAGGCCAGGTTAGCTTTAAGCACGTCGTCACCTTTAATATGGATGAGTACGTCGGCCTGCCTAAAGAGCATCCGGAAAGCTACCACAGCTTTATGTACCGCAACTTTTTCGATCATGTTGATATTCAACGCGAAAACATTAATCTTCTTAACGGTAACGCGCCAGATATTGACGCAGAATGCCGCCAGTATGAAGAAAAAATTCGCCGCTATGGCAAAATTCACCTGTTTATGGGTGGCGTGGGCAATGACGGGCATATTGCGTTTAACGAACCGGCTTCCTCGCTGGCTTCCCGTACCCGTATTAAAACCCTGACGCACGACACCCGTGTGGCCAACTCCCGCTTCTTTAACGGCGATGTTGATCAGGTACCAAAATATGCGCTGACCGTGGGTGTCGGCACGCTGCTGGATGCCGAAGAAGTGATGATCCTCGTTACCGGCCATGTGAAAGCCCAGGCGCTTCAGGCGGCAGTGGAAGGAAACGTAAATCATATGTGGACCATCAGCTGCCTTCAGCTGCATGCCAAATCCGTAGTGGTGTGCGATGAGCCCGCGACAATGGAACTGAAAGTCAAAACCGTTAAGTATTTCCGCGCAATGGAAGCGGAAAACGTAAAAGATCTGTAAGAACTCAGAATACCGTTGAGCCGCGCCGGAACGGCGCGCTCAGCCAGACACCGCCGGGAGAGATTTATGTACGCATTAACCAATGGCCGCCTCTATACCGGCCATGAAATACTGGATAATCATGCTGTTGTTATCGCCAACGGTCTGATTGAACGCGTTTGTACGCTGGAAGAGCTGCCTGCCGGCGTGACCGTCCGCGACGTCAACGGCGCGCTAATCGCTCCCGGCTTTATCGACGTACAGCTTAACGGCTGCGGCGGTGTGCAGTTTAATGATGACCCCAGCGCGATCAGCACGGAAACGCTGGACATCATGCAGAAAGCGAACGAAAAATCTGGCTGTACCAGCTTTCTGCCCACGCTTATCACCAGCAGCGATGCGCTGATGAAGCGCGCGGTGGACGTTATGCGCAGCTACCTGGCACAGAATGCCAATAAAGCTTTGGGTCTGCATCTCGAAGGTCCCTGGCTGAATCCCCTTAAAAAAGGGACCCATAATCCCGACTTAATTCGTAAACCGAATCAGGAGCTGGTGGACTATCTCTGCGCGAATGCGGACGTGATAACCAAGATCACGCTGGCTCCCGAACAGGTCGAAAGCCACTTTATTCGCCAGCTGAGCGAAGCGGGTATCGTTATCTCCTGCGGTCACTCCCACGCGACCTGGGATGAAGCGCGACGCGGTATGAATGCTGGCATCAGCTTCGCCACGCATCTCTATAACGCCATGCCTACTATCACTGGTCGTGAGCCAGGGCTGATTGGGGCGCTGTTTGATTCCCCTGATATTTATTGCGGCATTATTGCAGATGGATTACACGTTCATTACGCTAACGTCCGTAACGCCAAACGCATCAAGGGTGATAAATTAGTGCTGGTTACCGATGCTACCGCGCCGGCGGGCGCCTCGATTGACCAGTTCATTTTTGCAGGAAAAACAATATACTACCGGGATGGACTCTGCGTTGACGAAAACGGCACGCTCAGTGGCTCTGCGCTGACAATGATCGAAGCGGTAGCGAACAGCGTCGAACATGCAGGCATTTCCCTGGACGAGTCGTTAAGAATGGCAACGCTTTACCCGGCGCGGGCTATGGGTGTGGAGAAAACGTTAGGCTCGATTGAGGCCGGTAAAGTGGCAAACCTGACGCTTTTCACCCGTGACTACAAAATAATCCAGACTATCGTTAATGGTGACGAAGTCTTAAGCGAGTAGATACTGAATGACCACTGGCGGCCAGGCTCAAATAGGAAATGTCGATCTTGTTAAGCAACTCAACAGCGCGGCCGTTTACCGGCTTATCGACCAGCAGGGTCCGATTTCGCGCATTCAGATTGCCGAGCACAGCCAGCTAGCCCCCGCCAGCGTTACCAAGATTACCCGCCAGCTTATTGAACGCGGGCTGATCAAAGAAGTCGATCAGCAGGCCTCGACCGGAGGCCGCCGCGCCATCTCCATCGTAACGGAAACCCGTGGATTCAATACCATCGGTATCCGCCTTGGACGCAATGACGCCACGCTCACGCTGTTTGATCTCAGCGGAAAATCTCTCGCCCAGGAAGACTATGCGCTGCCGGAACGTACCCAGGAGACCCTGGAGCACGCCCT
This sequence comes from Pantoea sp. FN060301, assembly GCA_050410775.1. Classification (GTDB taxonomy): domain Bacteria; phylum Pseudomonadota; class Gammaproteobacteria; order Enterobacterales; family Enterobacteriaceae; genus Erwinia. The sequence continues at coordinate 1,226,320 of CP191229.1, read as the reverse complement.
TTTTAACGCCATTACCCATTTTAGCGAGCAGCATCAGCGCAAGCTGCGGGAACTGATTGCGATCGCCGTTATCCTGCCGGGGCTGGTCGATCCCGATAACGGCGTGATCCGTTATATGCCGCACATTAATGTGAGCTGCTGGCCGCTCGTCGCTAATCTGGAAAAACGCTTCAGCGTAACCAGCTTCGTTGGGCATGATATACGCAGCCTGGCGCTGGCAGAGCACTACTTTGGTGCGTCACGGGACTGTGCGGACTCGATTCTGGTGCGTGTTCACCGGGGAACAGGCGCTGGCATTATCGCCAATGGTCATATCTTTTTAGGCAGCAACGGCAACGTAGGTGAACTGGGGCATATACAGGTCGATCCTCTGGGTGAACGCTGCCACTGCGGCAATTTTGGCTGCCTGGAAACCATTGCGGCCAATGGCGCTATTGAGCATCGCGTACGCCATCTGCTGGCGCAGGGCTATCCGAGCTCACTGACGCCCGATGAGTGCCATATAACGCAGATCTGTAAAGCGGCTAACCGGGGCGACGTGCTGGCCGCAGAAGTAATTGAGTGCGTTGGTCGCCATCTGGGAAAAACGGTAGCCATCGCCATTAACTTGTTCAATCCGCAAAAAGTGGTCATCGCCGGTGAGATCACCGAAGCGGATAAAGTGCTTTTCCCCGCCATTGAAGGCTGCATCAATACGCAGGCCCTGAAGGCGTTCCGCAAAAACCTGCCGGTTGTCTGCTCGGAACTCGATCATCGCTCGGCCATTGGCGCCTTTGCGCTGGCGAAACGTGCCATGCTTAACGGCACTCTTTTACAACATCTACTGGAAGGTTAATGAGCGCTTTAACTCTGAACGACAGCGAAAAGATGAGCATTAAAAACGTCATTTGCGATATCGACGGCGTGCTGATGCATGATAATACCGCCGTTCCGGGCGCGAATGAGTTCCTGCAACGTATTCTGGCTAAGGAAATGCCGCTGGTTGTGCTGACCAACTACCCTTCCCAGACGGCGCTCGATCTTGCTAACCGGTTCGCTTCCGCAGGCATCGATCTGCCTGACAGCGTCTTTTATACTTCGGCGATGGCTACTGCTGATTTTTTACGTCGTCAGGAAGGTAAAAAAGCGTACGTCGTGGGAGAAGGCGCGCTGATTCATGAACTCTATAAAGCGGGCTTTACCATTACCGATATCAACCCGGATTTTGTCATCGTGGGAGAAACCCGTTCCTACAACTGGGATATGATGCATAAGGCCGCCTTTTTTGTGGCTAACGGCGCCCGTTTTATTGCCACCAATCCCGATACTCATGCCCGCGGCTTCGTGCCGGCCTGTGGCGCCCTCTGTGCCGGCATCGAAAAAATTTCAGGCCGCTCGCCTTTCTATGTGGGCAAGCCCAGCCCCTGGATTATGCGCGCCGCGCTGAACAAAATGCAGGCGCATTCCGAAGAGACGGTGATCGTCGGCGATAATCTTCGTACCGATATTCTTGCCGGCTTCCAGGCGGGGCTGGAGACCATCCTGGTGCTGTCCGGCGTTTCCACGCTCAATGATATTGACGCCATGCCTTTCCGGCCCAGCTGGGTTTTCTCCTCAGTGGCGGATATCGATATCCTTTAACGTCCAGGCCTGGCCTGAAGGCCGGGCTTTTTTACGCCACACGCCTGATTAAATATTAACCGCATTTCCATAAAAATTATCATATCCTCAATTTTCAGCATCATTCTTTGCATAATCATCAAAGTTTAAGCCACGTCAACGGACTATTTTTCAGGGAAACGCTAAAATGCTTGCGTCAATGGGGTGAGATAGCGCATTTTCTTATCTATCGGGCGACAAACCGCGTCCTACTGATTACGTTACCATCATCACCGCTAAGGGATGTCGATAGGGAGTTAGCTATGTGTTCTATTTTTGGCGTACTGGATCTCAAAACAGATTCTGTTGAACTGCGTAAGAAAGCGTTAGAGCTTTCCCGACTGATGCGTCATCGCGGCCCCGACTGGTCCGGCGTTTATGCGGACGACAACGCGATTCTGTCCCACGAACGCCTCTCTATCGTCGACGTGAATAACGGCGCGCAGCCACTTTATAACGCAGAGCAGACGCACGTTCTGGCCGTCAACGGCGAAATTTACAACCATCAGGCGCTGCGTGCTGAACTGAGCGACCGCTATACGTTCCAGACCGGTTCGGACTGCGAAGTTATCCTGGCGCTCTATCAGGAGAAAGGCGTCGACTTCCTCGACGATTTACAGGGCATGTTCGCCTTTATCCTTTATGACCGCGAGAAAAACACCTGGCTGATTGGCCGTGACCACATCGGGATTATCCCTCTTTATATGGGTAACGATGAGCATGGCAACCTCTATGTCGCTTCAGAGATGAAAGCGCTGGTGCCGGTTTGCCGCACCATCAAAGAGTTTCCGCCGGGAAGCTATATGTCCAGCACCGACCATGAGATCCGCCGCTACTGGCAGCGCGACTGGTTCAGCTATGAAGCGGTTGAGCATAACAAGACCGATGCGGCTGCGCTGAAAGATGCGCTGGAAGAGGCGGTGAAAAGCCACCTGATGTCGGACGTGCCTTATGGCGTACTGCTCTCCGGTGGCCTGGATTCCTCCATTATTTCTGCTGTAACCAAGCGTTATGCGGCGAAGCGTGTGGAAGATCAGGACAAAAGTGACGCCTGGTGGCCGCAGCTGCACTCCTTTGCCGTTGGCCTGGAAGGTTCACCCGATTTGAAAGCGGCGAAGTCGGTCGCCGATCATCTTGGTACAGTGCATCATGAAATTCACTTCACGGTACAGGAAGGTCTGGATGCCATCCGCGATGTGATTTATCACATTGAAACTTACGACGTGACCACGATCCGTGCGTCAACGCCAATGTATCTGATGTCCCGTAAGATCAAAGCGATGGGCATCAAGATGGTGCTTTCAGGTGAAGGCGCGGATGAGGTCTTTGGCGGTTATCTTTATTTCCATAAGGCGCCAAACGCGAAAGAGTTCCACGAGGAAAACGTCCGTAAACTGCTGGCTCTGCATATGTTTGACTGCGCCCGCGCGAACAAAGCGATGTCCGCCTGGGGCGTTGAGGCGCGCGTACCTTTCCTGGATAAAAAATTCCTCGATGTGGCGATGCGCATCAACCCGGCCGATAAAATGTGCGGTCCGAACGGCAAAATGGAAAAACATATCCTGCGCGAATGTTTCTCCTCTTACCTGCCGGAAAGCGTGGCGTGGCGTCAGAAAGAGCAGTTCTCAGATGGCGTGGGCTACAGCTGGATCGACACCCTGAAAGAAGTTGCCGCGCAGCAGGTTACCGACCAGCAGCTTCAGACGGCTCATTTCCGTTTCCCGTACAACACGCCAACCTCGAAGGAAGGCTATCTGTATCGTGAAATTTTTGAAGAGCTGTTCCCGCTGCCGAGCGCCGCAGAATGCGTACCTGGAGGCCCTTCTGTCGCCTGTTCGTCGGCAAAAGCCATTGAGTGGGATGAAGCGTTCAAAACCATGGACGATCCTTCTGGCCGCGCCGTTGGCGTACACCAGTCAGCCTATAAATAACTGACGGCGGACGGATCAAAAACGGGCCTGTAACGGCCCGTTATTTTTTATATTGCGCGTGTTAGCGTCAGAATTTGTTGATTTAATCAGCATGCTGGTTATAAGCCAGTCAAACAAAACGTTCAGGGCAAAAAACGGGAAAAAACTTGTTGACGCTTTTAGGTCAACTCCGCATAATGCGCCCCGCAACGCCGATGAAGGTAACGCGAAAAAAGATGGCTACGTAGCTCAGCTGGTTAGAGCACAGCACTCATAATGCTGGGGTCACAGGTTCGATTCCCGTCGTAGCCACCATCTTTTTTGCGGGAGTGGCGAAATTGGTAGACGCACCAGATTTAGGTTCTGGCGCCGCAAGGTGTGCGAGTTCAAGTCTCGCCTCCCGCACCATTTCCATAAGCGGCTTTGCACGGATGGGGTATCGCCAAGCGGTAAGGCACCGGTTTTTGATACCGGCATTCCCTGGTTCGAATCCAGGTACCCCAGCCACTTTTTAAAAAGTATGTTACAGTTATAACGCAGTAAAATTAGGCTACTTAGCTCAGCTGGTTAGAGCACAGCACTCATAATGCTGGGGTCACAGGTTCGATTCCCGTAGTAGCCACCAATTTTATTGGGGTGTCGCCAAGCGGTAAGGCACTGGTTTCTGATACCAGCATTCCGGGGTTCGAATCCCTGCACCCCAGCCATAAAAAAGACGATTTGCATTGCGGATCGCACCGAAAAATTGGGGTGTCGCCAAGCGGTAAGGCACTGGTTTCTGATACCAGCATTCCGGGGTTCGAATCCCTGCACCCCAGCCAGACGTAAAAAAGCCCGCATAAAGCGGGCTTTTTTACGTCTGTCGATCGGCTTCTGGCGTTTTACCTTGTGCGCTTCCGCATCTGCCGCAGAAGCGCCTGTCCCTCCGCTTCGCCTTACAATCCTAGCGCGTACCGCAGCGCCCGACGCTTAAGCACGCCTGAACGCTCCGCCACCATCAGGCTGAGATTACGTACAACCCGCAGCGGGGCGAACGGATTGCTGAAGGCAAAATAGAAAAGATCCATACCGCTTTGCATCAGCATGTTATCTCTCTGCCTGCGCCGCTGGTAGCGGAGCAGCACCGCTTCCGAAGCCCAGTCTTCGGCGCGCTCTCGGGAAGCGGTCAGCGTATCAATCAGCGCGTCCACATCGCGATAGCCCAGATTCACGCCCTGTCCCGCCAGCGGATTGATGGTGTGCGCGGCATCGCCCACCAGTGCCAGCCCCGGCTGCACATAGCGCGTGGCGTGACGGCGAACCAGCGGGAACGAGCCGGCGGCTACGGGCGTTACCCGGCCAAGGCGGGCGGGAAAGTGCGTTTTGATCTCCTGGCTAAGCTGCACCATATTCATCCCCTGTAGCTGACGAATACGCGCCGGCCGGTCGTACCACACCAGGGAAGCCCAGCCGTCAGAGAGCGGCAGGAAGGCACGCGGCCCTTCCGGCGTAAACTGTTGCCAGGTGCAGTCCCCCGCCGCCTGCTCACACTTCACGCTAATCAGCATGCAGGACTGCGTATAATTCCAGCCATGTATGCCGATACCAGCCAGCTGGCGGACCTGCGAATTGGCCCCGTCGGCGCCAATTACCAGCCGCGCATTCAGGGTTTCGCCGCTTTCCAGCCTCATATTCCATCCACCGTTACAGGACTGGAGATCCTTTAACCGCGCGGGTGACAGAATATCGATCTGCTGCGCCTGCAAACGCTCCCAGAGCGCCCGCTGAAGGACGCTGTTCTCTACCATAAAGCCCAGCTCGGGCAGGCCAAGGGAGGCAGCATCAAAGCCGACGCGGGCGGTATGCCATTCCCAGGTTTCCAGGCGACGGTAGGGAGTACAGCGCTTCGCCACGACAGATGGCCAGACTTTTAGCTGCTTCAGCAGATCAACGGAGGCCGCGCCGATAGCGGAAATTCTGATATCAGGATCGCTGGCCGGGTCAAATTCCGCCGGCGCCTGCTGCTCCAGAACGGCCACCTGAAAACCCTGCTCCGCCAGGCCACTCGCCAGCGCAGCGCCAACCATGCCGCCGCCCACAATGACGACATCCCACTTTCTTGTCTCAGTCATGTTTTTATCCTGTCCTTAAGACATTCGTGTGCCCTCTGTCTGCTATGTTCAGGGCGAATTCTGTTACGCTAAGTGTACCGGAATTTCAGGGGCCAATTGGAATTGCTGACAGAAAAGCTTGCGCGCTGGTCACAACAGCAGCAAAGCATTACAATACGCGCCCCGTACTTCCTCCTGCTTGATAAATGGCAACCAGATGACTAAAAAATTGCATATCAAAACCTGGGGCTGTCAGATGAATGAGTACGACTCATCCAAGATGGCTGACCTGCTAAACAGCACCCACGGGTTTACCCTGACCGAGGTGGCGGAAGAAGCCGACGTTCTGCTGCTTAACACCTGTTCCATCCGTGAAAAAGCGCAGGAGAAGGTCTTCCATCAGCTTGGGCGCTGGAAATCGCTGAAAGAGAGCAACCCCGAGCTGATCATCGGCGTGGGTGGCTGCGTCGCCTCACAGGAAGGCGATCATATCCGTCAGCGCGCCAGCTATGTAGATATCGTGTTTGGTCCACAGACGCTTCACCGTCTGCCGGAAATGATCAATACCGTGCGGGGTTCCAAAAGCCCGGTCGTGGATATCAGCTTCCCGGAAATCGAAAAATTCGACCGTCTGCCAGAGCCAAGAGCGGATGGCCCGACCGCGTTCGTCTCCATTATGGAAGGCTGCAACAAATACTGTACGTTCTGCGTGGTGCCTTACACCCGTGGCGAAGAAGTTAGCCGGCCTTGTGACGACATTCTTTTTGAGATTGCCCAGCTGGCGGCGCAGGGCGTTCGTGAAGTTAACCTGCTTGGGCAGAACGTAAACGCCTACCGGGGTGAAACCTATGATGGCGAGGTCTGCAGTTTTGCCGACCTGCTGCGCCTGGTCGCGGCGATTGACGGCATTGACCGTATCCGTTTCACCACCAGCCACCCGATTGAGTTTACGGACGATATCATTGAAGTCTACCGCGACACGCCGGAGCTGGTCAGCTTCCTTCACCTCCCGGTCCAGAGCGGCGCCGATCGCATCCTGACCCTGATGAAACGTGCTCATACCGCGCTGGAGTATAAGGCGATTATCCGCAAGCTGATTGCTGCCCGTCCCGATATCCAGATCAGCTCCGACTTTATCATCGGCTTCCCGGGCGAAACCCAGCAGGACTTTGAGCAGACCATGAAGCTTATCGCTGAGGTCAATTTCGATACCAGCTTCAGCTTTATCTACTCTGCCCGTCCCGGTACGCCCGCGGCCGATCTGCCTGACGACGTGCCGGAAGCAGAGAAGAAGCAGCGTCTGTGGCAGCTTCAGGAGCGCATCAGCCATCAGGCGATGACCTGGAGTCGCCGCATGATGGGGACCGTGCAGCGCATTCTGGTTGAAGGCACATCACGTAAAAACGTGATGGAAATGTCCGGGCGCACCGAAAATAACCGCGTGGTCAATTTTGAAGGCACGCCGGCGATGATCGGTAAATTTGTCGATGTGGAAATCGTTGACGTTTACAGCAATTCCCTGCGTGGCGTTGTGGTCCGCACCGAAGATCAGATGGATTTACGCAGCATTGAAACTCCGGCCTCGGTCATTGCGCGTACGCGTAAAGAAAACGAGCTGGGCGTGGGTCTTTTCCAGCCTTGATCCTCCTTTTCCTGCGGCGGGCTTTGCAGGTCCGCCGCGGGTATTCAGTCAGTTACCCTTGCTTTCTTAAAGCAGCGCCCAAATATTTGCTTCAGCGCTTGCGCCTTTTGGCCGCGCCATAAATAATTCCCTTATGGGCCCGCCGTTTACTCATACGGCGGGCCCATGACATGCCATCCTCAACCTGGCCCTGAGCGACCCAAAGGATTAGTTTGAATATTGAAACACGCGAAATAACGCTGGATCCTGCTGATAACGCCCGCCTGCTGAGCCTCTGCGGGCCTTTTGATGACAACATCAAACAGCTGGAACGCCGGCTGGGCATTGAAATCAACCGTCGCGACAACGCTTTCAAGCTTGTCGGCAAAGCGCCATCCGTTAACGCTGCCGTAACCATCCTTCGCAATCTGTATGTCGATACGGCGCCGGTGCGTGGTCATATCCCTGATATCGATCCCGAGCAGATCCATCTGGCTATCAAAGAGAGCCATGCGCTGGAACAGTCTGATGACAGCGTTCCTGAGTACGGTAAAGCGGTCAATATCAAGACCAAGCGCGGCGTGATTAAGCCCCGTACGCCCAATCAGGCGCAGTATGTGGCTAACATGCTGGATCACGATATCACTTTCGGCGTTGGTCCGGCGGGAACGGGGAAAACTTATCTGGCCGTTGCCGCCGCTGTCGATGCGCTGGAGCGGCAGGAAGTTCGCCGCATTCTGCTGACCCGCCCGGCCGTTGAGGCGGGAGAAAAGCTGGGCTTTCTGCCGGGCGATCTCAGCCAGAAGGTGGACCCTTATCTGAGACCCCTTTATGACGCCCTCTTTGAAATGCTGGGCTTTGAGCGGGTTGAGAAGCTGATTGAACGCAACGTGATTGAAGTTGCGCCGCTCGCCTATATGCGTGGCCGCACGCTGAACGACGCGTTCATCATCCTGGATGAGAGCCAGAACACCACCATTGAACAGATGAAGATGTTCCTGACCCGCATCGGCTTTAACTCTAAAGCGGTGATCACCGGCGACGTTACCCAGATCGACCTGCCGCGTAATCTGAAGTCGGGGCTGCGTCACGCCATTGAAGTGCTGGCGGAAGTTGACGAAATCAGTTTCAACTTCTTTCACAGCGAAGATGTGGTGCGCCATCCGGTCGTTGCCCGCGTCGTCATCGCCTATGAAGCCTGGGAGGCTGCCGACCAGAAGCGGCGCGATGCGCTGGCGGAAGAGCGCAAGCGTGAAGCCCTGGCCGCGCAGGTGCCGAAATGAGCACCGTGATTCTGGATCTTCAGATCGCCTGCGAACAGCCTGAAGGTCTCCCGGCAGAATCTGATTTTCGCCGCTGGCTGGAAGCGGTGCTGCCTCAGTTTCAGGAAGAGAGTGAAGTTACCGTCCGCGTGGTGGACGAGGCGGAAAGTCGCGAGCTGAACCATACCTATCGGGGAAAAGATAAGCCGACCAACGTGCTCTCTTTTCCCTTCGAGGCCCCGCCGGGCATCGAGCTTCCGCTGCTGGGCGACCTGATTATTTGTCGTCAGGTCGTGGAGCAGGAAGCGCAGGAGCAGGAAAAACCTTTACTGGCCCACTGGGCCCATATGGTGGTGCATGGGAGCCTGCATTTGCTGGGCTATGACCATATTGAAGATGACGAAGCCGAAGAGATGGAAGGGATCGAGACCGAGATAATGCTTGCTCTTGGTTATGACGACCCGTACATTTCGGAGAAAGCGTTACCCTGACCAGGCTGATGCCTGACATCGCCCCTTTTCCGACCCATCAGTGGAAAGGGGTCTCTCCTAATCTGACTAGAGTGACATAAACAAAAACGCCATGAGCGATGACCATTCACAGAACAATGACAGTCCCAGTAGTAAAAAGGGATTTTTTACCCTCATCCTCAACCAGTTGTTTCACGGTGAGCCTAAAAACCGTGACGACCTGCTGGAACTGATCCGCGACTCCGAGCAGAACGATTTAATCGATCCCGATACCCGCGACATGCTTGAAGGGGTGATGGATATTGCCGAACAGCGCGTTCGCGACATTATGATCCCCCGTTCGCAGATGATTACCCTGAAGCGTAACCAGACGCTGGAAGAGTGTCTGGAAGTGATCATTGAGTCCGCCCACTCCCGCTTCCCGGTGATCAGCGAAGATAAAGACCATGTTGAAGGCATTCTGATGGCCAAAGATCTGCTGCCCTTTATGAGCAGCAGCGCTTCGCCATTCAGCATGGAAGCCGTACTGCGCCCGGCGGTCGTGGTGCCAGAAAGCAAGCGCGTCGACCGGATGCTGAAAGAGTTCCGCTCGCAGCGCTATCACATGGCGATTGTCATTGATGAGTTTGGTGGCGTCTCCGGACTGGTCACTATTGAGGACATCCTGGAGCTGATTGTCGGTGAAATCGAAGATGAGTATGACGATGAAGAAGATCGTGATATCCGTCAGCTAAGCCGCCATACCTATACCATCCGCGCCCTGACCCCGATTGAAGACTTTAATGAGGTCTTTGATACCAGCTTCAGTGATGAAGAGGTGGATACCATTGGCGGCCTGGTGATGCAGGCGTTTGGTCACCTGCCAGCGCGCGGAGAGAGTATCGAAATTGATGGCTACCAGTTTAAGGTCGCCATGGCTGACAGCCGACGCATTATCCAGGTCCACGTTAAAATTCCGGAAAACTCGCCGCAACCGGCTTTGGAAGAATAATTCTCAATGATTGCTTCTTTATATCAGCGCCAGCGGGTCCGCCTGCTTTTAGCGCTGTTGACGGGTGCCGCTGGCACCCTCTCTTTTTCGCCGTATGATTTCTGGCCTGCCGCGCTGGTGGCGCTGGTTGGGCTGTTAGCGCTGACGCTTAACCGTACCACCCGTCAGGCGACCGCTATCGGTTTCGTCTGGGGCTTTGGTCTGTTTGGCAGCGGCATTAACTGGGTATATGTCAGCATCGCGACATTTGGCGGCATGCCGGGCCCGGTCAATGTCCTGCTGGTCGTCCTGCTGGCGGCTTACCTTTCGCTCTACACCATGCTGTTCGCAGCCCTGCTCAACCGGCTGTTTCCAAAGACCTCTCTTATCCGTCTCGCCGTGGCTGCCCCCGTCCTCTGGCAAATCACTGAGTTTTTGCGCGGCTGGATTCTGACCGGCTTCCCGTGGCTGCAGTTTGGCTACAGCCAGATTGACGGGCCGCTGAAGGGTCTTGGCCCGCTGATTGGCGTGGAAGGTATCACCTTTGTACTGATGCTGGTGAGCGGCCTGCTGGTTTTTGCTCTGGCTAAACGCCGCTGGACCGCCGCCGTGGCCGCGCTGGCCCTGCTTCTGCTGCCCTGGCCGCTGCGGCAGATAAGCTGGTATCAGGCCATACCTGAACGCGCTGTTGAAGTGGCGATGGTCCAGGGGAATATTCCCCAGTCACTTAAGTGGGACCCTAATCAGCTGATCAACACGCTGAAAACCTACACCTCACTCAGCCGCCCTTACGTTGGTAAAGTCCCGCTGATTATCTGGCCTGAGTCGGCGATCCCGGATCTGGAAAGTAATCAACAGCCGTTCCTGAAGGCTGTCGACCGCGAACTGCGGGCCGAGGGGAGCAGCCTGCTTACCGGCATTGTTGATTCCAGGCTGGAAGATAATCGCTATCACGATTACAACTCCATTATCGTGCTCGGCGACAAAGCGCCGTACGACTACACCAGCCCGAACCGCTATCAGAAGAATCATCTGGTGCCGTTTGGCGAGTTCGTTCCGCTGGAGTCGCTACTGCGCCCGCTGGCTCCGTTCTTCGACCTGCCGATGTCCTCTTTCAGCCGGGGCGGCTATATCCAGCCTCAGCTAAAGGTGGCGGGTCTTAACCTGACCGCCGCAATCTGCTACGAAATCGTGCTGGGACAGCAGGTCAGGGATAATTTCCGTCCCGATACCGATTTTCTGCTGACCATTTCAAACGACGCCTGGTTCGGGCATTCCATTGGCCCCTGGCAGCACTTTCAGATGGCGCGGATGCGGGCGCTGGAGCTCGGTCGTCCCCTGCTGCGTGACACCAATAATGGCGTAACGGCAGTCATTAACGCGCAGGGCGATGTGGAAGAGATGATCCCGCAGTTTGTCGCCGGGGTGCTGGCAACCCAGGTTACGCCTACCCAGGGATTAACGCCTTATGCCCGTTTCGGCAACTGGTCGGTCTGGATTATCACGCTGCTGTTTGGCGCTGCCGCCGCGATTTTGCGCTTCAGAAAACGCTAGTTTTTCAGACGCTGAACCTTTCCGGGTTCAGCGTTTCCCCCCTCTCCTTTTCCGCCCTGCCGCAAAGTTAGTTATCTTTCTGGAAATTTTGGCATAACAATTGCTTGATAGGAGAGCAAACCTGTTGCATTGCCCGTTACGCCTGATAGAGAAAAAGTTGACGCACCATTAAGGCGCATCCTGCGCTCCAGGGCGGAGCATTGCCTGGAAAATGCCTCCCTTTGGTGCGGCGCAGTTCGCAAAAAAGAAACTTTATTGTTTCATTGCGTTAACAATCAGCTATGTTAGGGCTAAGGGTGTGGTTACCCCCAGAGATAAAAAGAAAAGCAGCAGGAAATACACATAACATCATAATCGGCGCAATTTTATTTTTGCGCTCCACCATGAAGGAGTTGGAACATGCAGATGCGCAAAGTGGCGTTATCGCTGCTGCTGTTAAGTGCAGCGGCAGGTGTCGCCCAGGCAGAAGAACTCACCGGCACCCTGAAAAAAATTAACGATAACGGCGTTATCGTTGTGGGTCACCGTGAATCCTCCGTTCCCTTTTCTTATTACGACAATTCGCGAAAAGTTGTCGGCTACTCACAGGCCTATTCCAGTCAGATCGTTGAGGCGATTAAAACCAGGCTGAACAAGCCCAACCTGCAGGTTAAAATGCTGCCAATCACCTCCCAGAACCGTATTCCGCTGCTGCAAAACGGCACTTACGATTTTGAGTGTGGCTCCACAACCAATAACGTCGAGCGCCAGCAGCAGGCCGCTTTCTCCAACACAATCTTTGTAGTCGGCACCCGTTTGCTGGCGAAAAAAGATGGCGATATTAAAGATTTCTCCGATCTGAAAGGCAAGACCGTTGTGGTCACCTCCGGTACTACCTCAGAAGTCCTGCTGAATAAGCTGAATGATGAGCAGAAACTGGGAATGCGCATTATCAGCGCCAAAGATCACGGTGACTCTTTCCGCACGCTGCAAAGCGGTCGTGCCGTGGCCTTTATGATGGATGATGCGCTGCTGGCGGGCGAACGCGCCAAGGCCAAGCAGCCGGATAACTGGGAAATTGTTGGTACGCCACAGTCGAAAGAAGCTTATGGCTGTATGCTGCGTAAAGATGACGCGGCTTTCAAAACGCTGATTGATGAAACCATCGCCAAAGCGCAGACCTCAGGCGAAGCGGAAAAATGGTTCGATAAGTGGTTCAAACAGCCTATCCCGCCAAAAGATCTCAATATGAACTTTTCCCTGTCGGACGATATGAAAGCGGTCTTTAAAACGCCTAACGATAAGGCTCTGAACTAATAATGAAAATAAGGGCAGCCCTTCGCTGCCCAATGATTGTTGAATTAAGGCCCGGACAGACAACAGCCTGAGAAACGCCCGGTGCGTCTGACCTCAGGCAAAGGCAGGTGATGGTCGTTCCCCAAAACCTGCATCAAGCGGCCTCTCATCAATCTTCAGGGTAGCTTCGCTACCCTTTTTTTAGTGGAGTATTTTATGTCAATTGATTGGAACTGGGGCATCTTCCTGCAAGAGGCGCCGTTCGGTAATACCACCTACCTGGGGTGGCTCTGGTCAGGTTTTCAGGTCACTATCGCCGTCTCCCTCTGCGCGTGGCTTATCGCCTTTTTTGTCGGTTCGCTGTTTGGCATTTTGCGTACCGTACCTAACCGGCTGCTCTCTTCAGTCGGCACCTGTTACGTGGAGCTGTTTCGTAACGTTCCGCTGATAGTGCAGTTTTTTATCTGGTATCTGGTGGTGCCAGAACTGCTCCCCGTTGATGTCGGGATGTGGTTTAAATCTGAAATCGATCCAAACGTTCAGTTCTTTACCTGTTCGGTGCTCTGTCTCGGCCTCTTTACCGCTGCGCGTGTCTGTGAGCAGGTACGGGCGGCGATTCAGTCACTGCCCAGCGGCCAGAAAAACGCCGGTCTGGCGATGGGGCTGACGCTGCCACAAACTTACCGTTACGTTTTGCTGCCAAATGCCTACCGCGTTATCGTTCCACCGATGACCTCGGAAATGCTGAACCTGGTGAAAAACTCCGCCATCGCCTCCACTATCGGGCTGGTGGATCTGGCGGCGCAGGCGGGTAAGCTGCTGGACTATTCCGCGCACGCCTATGAATCTTTTACCGCAATTACCCTGATATATATTGCTATTAACCTGATCGTCATGTTCGTGATGAGTCTGGTCGAACGTAAAGTCCGGCTGCCTGGCGGCATGGGAGGCAAATAATGTACGAATATGACTGGAGCACGATCGCCCCTAACCTGCCTTATCTGGTTAACGGCATGATCCTTACGCTCAAGATCACCCTTACGGCGGTGTTCTTCGGGATTCTCTGGGGTACGCTGCTGGCCGTAATGCGCCTGTCCAGCTTTAAGCCCATCAGCTGGTTTGCCCGGCTGTACGTCAACCTGTTTCGCTCCGTCCCGCTGGTGATGGTGCTGCTCTGGTTCTATCTGATTGTTCCCAGCTTCCTGCAAAAGGTGCTTGGCCTGTCGCCGAAGACGGATATCCGTCTTATCTCTGCGATGGTCGCCTTCTCACTGTTTGAAGCCGCCTACTATTCGGAAATTATCCGCGCGGGCATTATCAGCATCGCCCGTGGGCAGGGTAGCGCTGCGCTGGCGCTGGGCATGACCCAGTGGCAGTCGATGAAGCTGATTATCCTGCCTCAGGCCTTCCGCGCTATGGTGCCGCTGCTGCTTACCCAGGGCATTGTCCTGTTCCAGGATACGTCGCTGGTCTACGTGCTCAGCCTGGCGGACTTCTTCCGTACCGCCGACACCATCGGCATCAATAACGGTACCGAAATTGAAATGGTTCTGTTTGCCGGTGCGGTCTACTTTGTTATCAGCCTTAGCGCTTCGCTGTTGGTCAGCTATTTAAAGAAAAAAAGGACAGTTTAAATGATTACCCTGAAAAACGTTTCTAAGTGGTATGGTCACTTTCAGGTGCTGACCGACTGCTCAACCGAAGTGAAAAAAGGCGAAGTGGTGGTAGTTTGTGGGCCGTCGGGTTCGGGTAAATCGACGCTGATCAAAACGGTGAACGGCCTTGAGCCGGTTCAGCAAGGCAGCATTGAGGTAAACGGCATCGCCGTTAACGATAAACGCACAAACCTGGCGCAGCTGCGTTCGAAAGTCGGCATGGTATTTCAGCACTTTGAGCTGTTTCCACATCTGAGCATTGTGGAAAATCTGACCATCGCCCAGGTAAAAGTGCTGAAGCGTAATAAAGAAGAAGCGCGCCAGAAAGGCTTAAAGCTGCTGGAGCGCGTCGGTCTTTCCGCCCACGCCAACAAACATCCCGGACAGCTTTCGGGCGGTCAGCAGCAGCGCGTGGCTATTGCCCGTGCGCTCTGTATGGATCCTATCGCTATGCTGTTTGACGAGCCCACCTCGGCGCTCGATCCGGAAATGATCAATGAGGTACTGGACGTCATGGTGGAATTAGCCAATGAAGGCATGACGATGATGGTCGTAACGCATGAGATGGGCTTTGCCCGCAAGGTCGCTAACAGGGTAATTTTTATGGATGAAGGCCGCATCGTGGAAGATTCACCGAAAGATGACTTCTTCAACAATCCGCAATCCGATCGCGCTAAAGACTTCCTGGCGAAAATCCTGCATTAATCCTGACGGAACGGGACGCCGCATTACCCTGCCGGCGTCCCGATCGCACTGATTTTTCAGGGTTCGAAGGGTTCCCGCTGAAACTGATCGTGCCCGCATTCAGGGCAGCGGGTCAGGCTTTCCGGTGTATAAATAGCGCGGGTAAAGTGACATTTCTCGCAAACCAGATTGCCCAGACCGACCACCTCACCGCTTTGATAAACGCCGTGATGGTTCAGGTCCTGAAAGACTTCCCGCCATTCCAGCTGGCTTTTATCCGTGATATCCGCCAGCTCTTTCCAGATGCTTTCACGTATAACGCGCATAAAAACGCTGTCGCTGGTGGTGTCCTGCGTTTCGGTATAGCTGCGGGCGAACTCCTCCAAATCCCGCCTTACCGCACGCGTGACATCATCTATCTGCGTACGGGTAAGCTCGCCTCTGTTATACATACGCTGCCGCGCACTTTCGACCAGCGCATCAATATCGTGCTCTCCCCGATTGATCCTTTCAGTCAGCGCTGAGACCAGCTCCCGGTAGTACTGAGCGACCTTGTTCATTTTTTCTCCTTAACGTTCCAACACGTTACGCTTTAGTCTAGCGTGAAACCTCATATTGCGTGGAGAAGTGACGCATTCACAGTGAAAACTGCACAGCGTCTTCCAGCTTGCAGAGAAAAGACCGAAGAGGGGGCGGTTACTGTTGTTGCGCTGGATGCTTATCAGCTATGCTATGCGGATCTAAACGCACTCAGAAAATTGCTGACATCCTCTGACATTCAGGAGGCCGCCAGGCGGCGACAGGCTCCCTTACTGAAAGCATACGTTTAAGTAACCTGCGCGACGTAAGGTAAGACGCCTGCCCCCTGATGCCCGAATGTCGAAGGATTTAGCGCTATTTACAAAGGACCACTGGCTACCATGCAAGAGCAATATCGCCCGGAAGAGATAGAATCCCACGTTCAGCAACACTGGGAAGAGAAGCAAACGTTCAAAGTGACGGAAGAGGAAGGTAAAGAGAAGTATTACTGCCTCTCCATGCTCCCCTATCCTTCTGGCCGCCTACATATGGGCCACGTCCGCAACTACACCATCGGTGATGTGATCTCCCGCTATCAGCGCATGTTAGGTAAAAACGTTCTGCAGCCGATTGGCTGGGATGCATTTGGCCTGCCCGCAGAAGGCGCAGCCGTCAAAAACAACACGGCGCCGGCACCCTGGACTTACGATAACATCGCCTATATGAAGAACCAGCTTAAGCTGCTGGGCTTCGGCTACGACTGGAATCGCGAACTGGCGACCTGCCAGCCTGAATATTATCGCTGGGAGCAGTGGTTCTTCACCCGCCTCTACGAGAAAGGCCTGGTTTATAAAAAGACCTCCGCCGTGAACTGGTGCCCGAACGACCAAACCGTTCTGGCCAATGAGCAGGTTATCGACGGCTGCTGCTGGCGCTGCGATACCAAAGTCGAACGTAAAGAGATCCCGCAGTGGTTTGTTAAAATTACCGACTACGCCGATGAGCTGTTAAACGATCTGGATACGCTGGAAAGCTGGCCTGAGCAGGTCAAAACCATGCAGCGTAACTGGATTGGCCGCTCTGAGGGGGTGGAGATTGAATTCAGCGTCAAAGAGAGCAGCGAAAAGCTGAGCGTTTATACCACCCGTCCCGATACCTTTATGGGCGTGACTTACCTGGCCGTGGCGGCGGGCCATCCGCTGGCAGCCCAGGCCGCCGCGTCCAATCCGGCGCTGGCTGACTTCATCGCAGAATGCCGCAATACCAAAGTGGCTGAGGCCGAGATGGCCACGATGGAGAAAAAAGGGATGGCTACCGGCCTGTTTGCCGTGCATCCACTGACCGGCGACAGCGTGCCGGTCTGGGTCGCAAACTTCGTCCTGATGGAATACGGCACTGGCGCGGTGATGGCGGTGCCTGGCCACGATCAGCGCGACTGGGAGTTTGCCAGCAAATACGATCTGCCGATCAGGCCCGTTATCCTTAACGGCGACGGCACCGAACCGGATCTCAGCGCCTCTGCAATGACCGAAAAAGGCACGCTGTTCAATTCCGGCGAGTTTGACGGCCTGAGCTATGAAGAGGGCTTTAACGCCATCGCGGACAGGCTGGCCAGCAAAGGCGTCGGCACCCGTAAGGTGAACTACCGCCTGCGCGACTGGGGAGTTTCCCGCCAGCGCTACTGGGGCGCGCCTATCCCAATGGTGACGCTGGAAGACGGCACCGTAATGCCAACGCCTGAGGATCAGCTGCCGGTGATCCTGCCGGAAGACGTGGTGATGGATGGCATTACCAGCCCGATCAAAGCCGATCCTGAGTGGGCCAAAACTACCGTAAACGGCCAGCCAGCCCTGCGCGAAACCGATACCTTCGACACCTTTATGGAGTCCTCCTGGTACTATGCGCGCTACACCTGCCCGGACTACGATAAAGGCATGCTGGACCCGGCTGCGGCCAACTACTGGCTGCCGGTCGATCAGTATGTGGGCGGTATTGAGCATGCGATCATGCACCTGCTCTATTTCCGCTTCTTCCACAAACTGCTGCGCGATGCCGGGCTGGTCAACTCCGATGAGCCTGCCAAACGCCTGCTGTGTCAGGGGATGGTTCTGGCTGACGCCTTCTACTATCACGGCGTAAACGGCGAGCGCAACTGGGTTTCTCCGGCTGACGTTACCGTCGAGCGCGACGAAAAAGGCCGTATTCTCAAAGCCACCGACGCAGCGGGTCACGAGCTGGTTTACGCCGGTATGAGCAAGATGTCTAAGTCAAAAAACAACGGCATCGACCCACAGGTTATGGTTGAACGCTACGGCGCGGATACCGTCCGTCTGTTTATGATGTTTGCCTCGCCGGCAGATATGACGCTGGAATGGCAGGAGTCGGGCGTCGAAGGCGCAAACCGCTTCCTGAAACGCGTCTGGCGTCTGGTCTTTGAGCACACTGAAAAAGGCGCGACGGCAGCGCTTGATGTGGCCGGTCTGAACGATGAGCAGAAGGCGCTTCGCCGCGACCTGCACAAAACCATCGCCAAGGTGGCCGATGATATTGGCCGTCGCCAGACCTTTAACACCGCTATCGCGGCCATCATGGAGCTGATGAACAAGCTGGCCCGTGCGCCGCAGGAAACGGAGCAGGATCGTGCGCTGATGCAGGAAGCCCTGCTGGCCGTGGTCCGCATGCTTTATCCGTTCACGCCGCACGCCTGCTTCACCCTCTGGCAGGCGCTGGGCGGTACGGGCGACGTGGACAACGCCACATGGCCGCAGGCTGACGAAGCGGCAATGGTCGAAGATTCATTGCTGGTGGTCGTGCAGGTTAATGGTAAGGTCCGTGGCAAAATTACCGTTCCGGCGGATGCCACACAGGAACAGGTTCAGGCGCGTGCCGCGCAGGAGCATCTGGTCGCCAAATATCTTGCTGGCGTCACCATTCGTAAAGTGATTTACGTACCGGGCAAGCTGCTTAACCTGGTCGTGGGTTGATTTCAGGAGGAACTGTGCGACATCCTATTATCTCTCTGGTTGTTGGCCTGGCGGTGATGATCACCGCCGGTTGCGGCTTTCATCTGCGCGGGACCACCTCGGTCCCGCCCGAGATGAAAACCATGATTGTTGACACGTCCGACCCTTACGGGCCGCTGACGCGCGCGGTGCGTGAACAGCTGCGTCTGAACGACGTGACTATTCTTGATGATCCCGGCCTGCGTACGGATGTTCCTTCACTGCGCCTGCAGGGCGTAACGCTTGGCCGTGATACCGCCTCAATTTTCCAGGACGGAAAAACGGCGGAGTACTCGATGGTCATGACCGTCCGCGCCCAGGTGTTGATCCCGAATAAGGGTATCTATCCTATCCGCGCTACGGTTTATCGTTCCTTCTTCGATAACCCACTGGCGGCGCTGGCGAAAGACTCAGAGCAAAATATCATCTACAGCGAAATGCGGACGCAGGCCGCAGAACAACTGGTGCGTAAGTTGCTGACCGTACACGCGGCAGAGAAAGACAGCTCAATCGATACGCTGAACGCCACGCCGTCAGCGATGGATCAACCGTCTCCACGCGCCGCCATGCCTGACGATACCTATGCCAAATGATCAGGATCTATCCTGAACAGCTGAGCGCGCAGCTTCATGACGGGCTGCGCGCCTGCTATATCCTTACCGGCAATGAACCTCTTCTGCTTCAGGAGGCCCAGGATGCGGTGCGCGCTGCCGCGCAGCAGCAGGGGTTTACTGAACACTTCAGCGTAGCTCTTGATGCGCAAACCGACTGGGACGCGATTTTTTCTACCTGCCAGGCGCTCAGCCTCTTCTCCAGTCGCCAGACGCTGATGCTGACGCTGCCGGAAAACGGCCCTAACGCCGCTATCGGCGAACAGCTGGTCAGGCTCTCCACGCTCCTTCATCCGGATATCCTGCTGCTGCTGCGCGGCGGGAAATTGACCAAAGCCCAGGAGAACAGCGCCTGGTTCAAAGCGCTCAGCGCCCACGGCGTGGTGGTTCCCTGCCAGACGCCGGAACAGGCACAGCTGCCGCGCTGGGTAGCGGCCCGCGGAAAGCACCTCAGGCTGACGCTGGATGACGCGGCGATACAGCTTCTCTGCTACTGTTATGAAGGGAATTTACTGGCGCTGTCGCAGGCGCTTGAGCGCCTGTCGCTGCTCTGGCCGGATGGCAAACTGACGCTGCCGAGAGTCGAAGAAGCCGTTAATGATGCGGCTCACTTCACGCCATTTCACTGGGTTGATGCGCTGCTGGCTGGTAAAGCTAAACGGGCGCGCCATATTCTGCGCCAGATGAAGGCGGAAGAGAGCGAACCGGTAATTATGCTGAGAACGCTGCAGCGTGAGCTGATGCTGCTGCTGACGCTTCAGCGCCAGATGCATAGCACGCCGCTGCGTACCCTGTTTGACCAGCACCGCGTCTGGCAGAACCGCCGCCCTCTGTTTACCGAGGCGCTGCAACGGCTCCCGGCCCGCCAGATTGCTCAGGCAGTCAGCCTGCTGACCCGCGTGGAGCTGAAGCTCAAACAGGATTATGGGCAGGATGTCTGGCCGGAACTGGAAACTCTGTCGCTGCTGCTGTGCAGTAAAAATTTTCCGGAGCGTTTTTGTGATGTCTGAGAATACGCTGCACGCGCTCTTTGGCGGCACGTTTGACCCAATTCATTATGGTCATCTGAAGCCGGTAGAGATCCTTGCTGAACAGGTCGGGCTGAAAAAAGTCACCCTGCTGCCAAACAATGTCCCGCCACACCGGCCACAGCCAGAGGCGTCACCCGCTCAGCGTATTGAGATGGTGAGGCGGGCGATAGCGGGTAACCCGCTTTTCGATCTCGATTTGCGGGAAATGGCTCGGCAAACGCCTTCTTACACCATTGAAACCCTGGCTGCGCTCCGGGAAGCCCGCGGACAGGCGCAGCCTCTGGCTTTTATCATTGGCTATGACTCCCTGCTCTCTCTGCCCAAATGGCATCGCTGGCAGGATCTATTGTCATTTGCGCACCTGCTGGTCAGTAAACGCCCCGGCTACGATCGCGAAATGGCCACTCCGCTATTACAAGACTGGCTGCATCAGCATCAGGTGTATACGCCTCAGGCGCTGCATGAGAGCGCCGCCGGAAAGGTATTTCTGGCAGAAACGCCTCTGCTTCCCATTTCCGCAACGGAGATCCGCCAGCGTCTGCATTGTGGTGCAGCCTGCGATACGCTTCTTCCCGCCGCCGTTCTGGCATTTATCAATGATGAGGGTTTATATCGAAAGCCCAAACCTCATGGTATACTTCGCCGCTAAATTTTCCGGAACGCTTCGGAAAAATCGTATGTCACACTCACACACCCGAGGGGGAACCTTTTGCAAGGTAAAGCACTCCAAGACTTCGTCATCGATAAGATCGACGATTTGAAAGGCCAGGATATTGTTGCTGTTAACGTGCAGGGCAAATCCAGCATCACCGACTGCATGATCATCTGCACCGGTAACTCAACGCGCCATGTTGCGTCCATTGCCGATCACGTGATGCAGGAAAGCCGCGCTGCCGGCCTCAAGCCGTTAGGCATTGAAGGTAAAGTGACCTCAGACTGGGTCGTGGTCGATCTCGGTGACGTCATTGTGCACGTAATGCAGGAAGAGAGCCGCCGTCTGTACGAACTCGAAAAGCTCTGGAGCTAAAAAGTGAAGCTCCAGCTGGTCGCAGTGGGAACCAAAATGCCGGATTGGGTACAAACCGGATTTATGGAGTACCTGCGCCGCTTTCCGAAAGATATGCCTTTTGAACTGACGGAAGTGCCGGCGGGCAAACGGGGTAAAAACGCGGATATCAAGCGCATCCTTGAAAAAGAGGGAGAGCTGATGCTGGGAGCCGTAGGTAAAGGGAACCGCATCGTCACGCTGGATATCCCCGGTCACCCGTGGGAAACCCCGCAGCTGGCTACCCAGCTTGAACGCTGGAAGCAGGATGGCCGCGACGTCAGCCTGCTGATTGGCGGCCCGGAAGGGCTTTCACCCGCCTGCAAGGCGGCAGCGGAACAAAGCTGGTCACTCTCTGCACTCACCCTGCCCCATCCGCTGGTTCGCGTGCTGGTTGCAGAGAGCCTGTATCGTGCATGGAGCATTACTGCGAATCACCCCTATCATCGCGAATAAGCGACAGGGTTAACCGGACAGACTTAAGCAGCGGATGAAATTAAAACGCAACTCATTTCGTGACTATACCGCCGAGCAGACGCTGTTTGTTCGCCGGGCGCTGATCGCTTTTGCAGGGATTTTACTGCTTTCTTCCGTTCTGGTCGCCAATCTGTATCATCTGCAAATCCTCCGTTACGGTGACTACAGTACCCGCTCCAACGCCAACCGCATTAAACTGGTGCCGGTCGCGCCCAGCCGTGGGATGATTTTCGATCGCAACGGTATTCCGCTGGCGCTGAACAGGACCATCTACCAGATTGAGCTCGTGCCGGAAAAAGTCGACGATCTGCAAAAAACCCTGCAGGCACTCCGGCCCATCGTCGATCTGACCGACGAGGATCTGGCCGCTTTTGAAAAAGAGCGCAAGCGCTCCCGTCGCTTTACCTCTATTCCGGTTAAAACCGGGCTGAACGATGTTCAGGTCGCCCGCTTCGCGGTGAATCAATACGCTTTCCCCGGCGTCGAAGTGAAAGGCTATCAGCGGCGTTACTATCCCTATAGCTCGGCGCTGACGCACGTGCTGGGCTACGTCTCCAAAATTAACGATCGTGATGTCGAACGCCTGGATAAAGAGGGTAAATGGCCTAACTATGCGGCCACCCACGATATCGGCAAGCTGGGCATTGAACGCTATTACGAAGATATGCTGCACGGCAAAACCGGCTTTGAAGAAGTCGAAGTGAATAACCGTGGTCGGGTGATCCGCCAGCTCCATGAACAGCCTCCCCAGGCCGGTCAGGATATCTATCTGACTATTGACCTGGCGCTACAGCAGTATATTGAAACCCTTCTGGCCGGCAGCCGCGCCGCCGTCGTGGTGACCGATCCCAGGAATGGCGATATTCTTGCCCTGGTTTCTATGCCCAGCTATGACCCGAATCTGTTCGTAGATGGCATCAGCAGCAAAGATTACAACCGGCTGCTCAAGGATCCTGACCGGCCGCTGATCAACCGTACCACGCAGGGTGCCTATCCCCCGGCTTCCACCGTGAAGCCTTTTATTGCCGTTTCCGCGCTGACCAGCGGCGTTATCACCAAAAATACCAGCCTGTTCGATCCCGGCTGGTGGCAGTTACCCGGCTCGGAAAAACGCTTTCGCGACTGGAAGCATTGGGGCCATGGCCGCCTGAACGTCACGAAATCGCTGGAAGAGTCGGCGGACACCTTTTTCTATCAGGTCGCTTATGACATGGGCATCGACCGCCTCTCTGAGTGGATGAACAAATTTGGCTACGGCCACCTGACCGGTATCGATCTGACTGAAGAGACGGCGGGCAATATGCCAACCCGTGAATGGAAGATGAAGCGTTATAAAAAGCCGTGGTATCAGGGCGATACCATCCCGGTCGGCATCGGCCAGGGCTACTGGACGGCCACGCCGGTGCAGATGAACAAAGCGATGATGACGCTAATCAACGACGGTATCGTTAAAACGCCGCACCTGATGAAATCCTATATGGAAAATAATGTGAAGGTGCCGTGGCGTCAGCCGGAATCCGCGCCGATTGCCGATATCCACTCCGGCTACTGGGAGATTGCAAAAGATGGCCTGTACGGCGTGGCAAACCGCCCTAACGGCACCGCACGGAAAAGCTTTTCCGACGCCCCTTATAAAATCGCCGCGAAGTCCGGCACGGCTCAGGTCTATGGCCTGAAGGCGAATGAAACTTATAACGCGCATAAAATTGCCGAACATTTGAGGGATCACAAGCTGATGACGGCCTATGCCCCTTATGAAAACCCCCGCGTGGCGATCGCGATGATTCTGGAGAATGGCGGCGCAGGCCCGGCGGTCGGCACCATCATGCGCCAGATTCTCGATCACATCATGCTCGGGGATAACAATACCAACCTGCCTGACGCCGCCCCGGTGCCGTTGGGCTATGAGGGTGAATAATCATGAATGACCGTCACCAGAAACGTACGATCTGGACCCGAATTCATGTCGACCCGACGTTTTTCCTGCTGATTTCAGCGCTGCTGGTTTTCAGCTGTCTGGTGATGTGGAGCGCCAGCGGACAGGATCCGGGCATGATGGAGCGTAAGCTTGTCCAGGTGGCGATAGGCGTTGTCGTGATGCTGGTTATGGCCCAGATCCCGCCCCGCGTTTATGAAGGCTGGGCACCCTATCTTTATATCGTTTGCGTGCTCCTGCTGATTGCCGTGGATGCGTTTGGCCACATCAGTAAAGGGGCACAGCGCTGGCTGGATTTGGGGATAGTGCGTTTCCAGCCTTCTGAGATTGCCAAAATTGCGGTGCCTTTGATGGTAGCGCGCTTTATCAACCGCGATGTCTGTCCGCCCACGCTGAAAAATACCGGTATCGCGCTGGTGCTGATCTTTATGCCCACGCTGCTGGTGGCGGCTCAGCCCGATCTGGGGACCTCGATCCTGATTGCCTCATCCGGCCTCTTCGTGCTGTTCCTTTCCGGCATGAGCTGGAAACTGATTGCGGTAGCCGTGGCGCTGGTTGCGGCCTTTATTCCCATTTTGTGGTTCTTTCTGATGCATGACTATCAGCGGGATCGCGTCATGATGCTGCTCGATCCGGAAAGCGATCCGCTCGGTGCCGGCTATCACATTATTCAGTCCAAGATTGCTATCGGTTCGGGCGGTCTGCGCGGAAAGGGCTGGCTCCATGGCACCCAATCCCAGCTGGAGTTTTTGCCGGAACGACATACGGACTTTATCTTCGCCGTGCTGGCAGAAGAGTTAGGGTTAGTCGGCGTGCTGGTACTGCTGGTGCTCTACATTCTGCTTATCATGCGCGGTCTGGTAATGGCCGCAAGAGCCCAGACTACTTTCGGACGGGTAATGGCTGGCGGCCTGATGCTGATTTTCTTCGTCTATGTTTTTGTCAATATCGGCATGGTTAGTGGCATACTGCCGGTAGTCGGGGTTCCCCTGCCGCTGGTCAGCTATGGCGGCTCTGCCCTGATTGTCCTGATGGCCGGGTTTGGCATTATTATGTCGATTCATACTCACCGAAAACTGTTATCGAAAAGCGTTTAAGAGGCTTGAACATGCGTAAGGATTGGCTTTGGATTAGCCTGGCGTCAGCGCTGCTGGCAGCCTGTACCACCAGTGACCAGCAGGCGCCAGTCGCGCAACATCAGGCCGTGTATAACGGTCCTGTCGTTGAAATCGGCGGCGTGGAGCCGCGCTATGAGCCCGTCAATCCGGACACGAATCAGGACTATAGCGTGAATGGAAAGACCTGGCACATTGTTAAAGACCCTGCCAATTTCAGCGAAACGGGGCTGGCCTCGTGGTATGGCGAGGAAGCCAACGGCAACCGTACCGCGACCGGTGAACAGTTTGACCCGGAAGCGCTGACCGCCGCGCACCCCACGCTGCCACTGCCGAGCTATGTCCGCGTGACCAACCTCGCCAACGGACGCCAGATTGTAGTCCGGGTTAACGATCGGGGTCCTTTTACCCCAGGACGCATCATTGACCTTTCCCGGGCGGCGGGCGACCGGCTGAATATTTCCAATAATACGCGCGTCAAAATTGACTACATCAGCGTCGCGCCTGACGGCACCCTCTCCGGCCCCGGCACGATTGGGACGACGGTCGCTAAACAGAGTTATGCGCTGCCGCCCCGCCCGGAAATTGGCGGAGGCATGACCATCATGGGTGGCGGAGCTGCCGCCGCCGGCTCAGCTCAGCCTGCACAGCCCGCTGCGGAAGCGGTTAACATCCGCCCGGTGGAGAACAGCAGCCTGAGCAGCGAGGATAATATAGGCGCGCCGGTGCGCAGTAGTGGTTTTTTGGGTGCGCCTCAGCCACTACCTGATGGTGTGATTGAAGGACCTGAAACGGTCGTCCCAGTTGTGGCTGCAACCGCCGCGCCGGCAGTCGCCAACAGCCAGCCCGCTGCTGCCTCAGGTAGCTTCGCGGTTCAGGTCGGCGCACTGCGCGATGGCGCGCGCGCGAAAACGCTGATGCAAACCCTCAGCAAACAGTTCGGCGTGCCGGGCGCGGTAAGCCACCAGGGTGACGTCTATCGCGTTCAGCTCGGGCGGTTTACCTCCCGTCAGCAGGCCAGCGCCCTGCAACAGCGTCTGACCAGCGAGGCTGGCCAGTCATCATTTATCACCGCCGTCGCACCAGACCAAATGTAATGCCTTACCGGCAGGCCGTCAGCGGCTAACAGTTTGATACATCTGTTAACCTTAAGCAGGTAAAGACGGATGCCGGTCAGGACTGCTTTTGCTATAGTGAGTCACTTTTTTAACTCAGCCCACGGATGTTGTAGTCCTTACATGAACAATCTGACTTCCCCAAAAATGCTCAAACGCCTGACGGCGGGATCGCTGATACTCCTCAGCCTCTCCACCTTTGCCCACGCCGATGACGTGAATATCAAAACCATGATCCCCGGTGTGCCAGACATTGATGCTGAAGCCTACGTCCTGATCGACTATAACTCAGGAAAAGTGCTTGCCGAGAAAAATGCCGATGCGCGTCGTGACCCGGCCAGCCTGACAAAAATGATGACCAGCTATGTTATCGGTCAGGCCGTTAAGGCGGGGAAAATTGGTCAGGATGATATTGTGACCGTCGGCAAAGATGCATGGGCCACGGGCAATCCGGTGTTCAAAGGCTCCTCGCTGATGTTCCTTAAGCCGGGCGACAAGGTGCCGGTTTCCCAGCTGACCCGCGGTATTGTATTGCAGTCGGGTAACGACGCCTGTGTGGCAATGGCGGATTACGTCGCCGGCAGTCAGGATGCGTTCGTCGGGCTGATGAACAATTACGTTAAAGCGCTCGGCCTGAAAAACAGCCACTTCCAGACCGTTCATGGCCTGGATGCTGACGGGCAGTACAGCTCCGCACGCGATATGGCGCTGATTGGACGCGCGCTCATCCGTGATGTTCCGGATGAGTATGCCGTTTATAAAGAGAAAGAGTTCACCTATAACAACATTCGTCAGACCAACCGTAACGGTCTGCTGTGGGATACTAACCTGCATGTGGACGGCATTAAGACCGGCCATACCAACGCCGCAGGCTATAATCTGGTGGCGTCGGCGACCGAAGGCCAGATGCGTCTGATTTCTGCCGTAATGGGCGGCCGCACCTATAAAGGCCGTGAAACAGAGAGCAAAAAGCTGCTGACCTGGGGCTTCCGCTTCTTTGAAACCGTGGCGCCGCTGAAAGCGGGCAAAGAATTTGCCTCCGAGCCGGTCTGGTTTGGTAACAGCGACCGCGTGCAGCTTGGCGTTGCGGAAGACGTCTATCTGACCATTCCCCGCGGACGCATGAAAGATCTGAAAGCCAGCTACACCCTGAGCAATACGGAGCTTCATGCGCCGTTAACCAAAAGTCAGGTTGTGGGCACCATTAACTTCCAGCTGGATGGCAAAACGATTGAGCAGCATCCGCTGGTCGTACTGAACGATATGCCGGAAGGCGGGTTCTTTGGCCGCATTGTTGATTACATCAAGCTGATGTTCCATCACTGGTTTGGCTAATGTTTTGCATATCGGTTGACAGAGTGTCCCATTAAGCGCAGCACTCACCTCTTGATTTCGGCATGAATGCCCCCCATATTTGAAGCATCTGTAGACTCCCGCTGCGGCGGGAGTCTTTGTTTTGGCGTTACCGGAGCCCCCATGAAAACCAACCTGAAAGAACTGCTCGAATTCCCAACGCCCTTTACCTATAAAGTAATGGGCCTGGCACAGCCGGAACTGGTTGATCAAGTTGTGGAAGTTGTTCAGCGTCACGCGCCGGGCGACTACTCCCCGGACGTGAAGCCCAGTAGCAAAGGCAACTATCATTCCGTTTCCATCACCATTACTGCGACGCATATCGAGCAGGTGGAAACGCTGTATGAAGAGTTAGGTAAAATCGAAATTGTTCGTATGGTGCTGTAAGCATCATTACCGGCAGAGAGCGTCTGGCTGTTGCTCTCTGCCGGCGCTATACTGCCCTTCACTCTCCTAACGGACCACGCGTTTTGCCGCAGAACACTCTATTTATCCGTCAATTGGGCCTTCAGCCCTGGGCGCCTGTTTCAGAGGCGATGCATCATTTTACCGACCGGCGCAATGATGAGACGCCCGATGAAATCTGGCTGGTTGAGCATCCTCCCGTTTTTACGCAGGGTCAGGCTGGTAAGGCAGAGCACTTGCTGATGCCGGGCGATATTCCAGTGATGCAGAGCGATCGCGGCGGCCAGGTGACCTATCACGGCCCTGGTCAGCAGGTCATGTACGTTATGATCAACCTGAAGCGCCGGAAGGTAGGTGTCCGTCAGCTGGTGACCGCGCTGGAACAAACGGTGATTGAGACGCTGGCCCATTTTGCGATCGAGGCCAGAAGCCGTCCCGATGCGCCTGGCGTTTACGTCAGCGATAAAAAAATCTGTTCGCTGGGCCTGCGCATCCGCAACGGCTGTTCATTTCACGGTCTGGCGTTGAATGTGGAGATGGACTTAACGCCCTTTCTGCGCATCAATCCCTGTGGCTATGCTGGCCTGGAAATGACGCAGCTTAGCGCCCTTAAGCCCGGGGCGACGCTGGCTGACGTACAGCCGCTGCTGATTGAGCACCTTGCCAGACTGCTTAATATCGACAGCGTCCGCTGGCATGAAGGCGAAAGCCTGCCTGAAGCGTGACCGTACGTGCGGATTTACAATTACGTCACATTTTCTGTCGCAGGCTGGCTGAAACTCGCCCGGCGAGATGATATAATTTTTGCGCTTTTATCAAAAAAAGTTGAAGACCTCAATCTGAAGCATTCACGATGCGGTCATTCCCCATCCTGAGGGATGACGGTTCAACAACTCACTGAGTTTTATGCGGACCTCAGCGCATGCCAACCTGGAATTTGCAAGATTATGAGTAAACCCATTCAGATGGAACGCGGCGTAAAATACCGCGACGCAGACAAAATGGCCCTGATCCCGGTAAAAACGGTGGTCACCGAGCGCACGGAGATTTTACGCAAGCCGGAGTGGATGAAAATCAAGCTCCCGGCTGACTCCAGCCGCATTCAGGGCATTAAGGCTGCCATGCGAAAAAATGGCCTGCACTCCGTCTGTGAAGAGGCCTCCTGCCCTAACCTTGCAGAATGTTTTAACCACGGCACCGCGACATTTATGATCCTTGGGGCTATTTGCACCCGCCGCTGCCCGTTCTGCGACGTGGCACATGGCCGTCCGGTTGCGCCCGACGCTAACGAGCCTGAAAAGCTGGCGCAGACCATCGCCGATATGGGGCTTCGCTATGTGGTGATCACCTCCGTTGACCGCGATGATTTACGTGACGGCGGCGCTCAGCATTTTGCTGACTGCATCACGGCCATTCGCGCTAAAAACCCCACCATAAAAATCGAAACGCTGGTGCCTGACTTCCGTGGACGTATGGATCGTGCGCTGGATATTCTTACCGCCACGCCGCCGGATGTTTTCAATCACAACCTCGAAAACGTGCCGCGCGTTTACCGTCAGGTTCGTCCCGGCGCCAATTACGAGTGGTCACTGAAGCTGCTTGAGCGCTTCAAAGAAGCGCATCCTGACGTGCCGACAAAATCGGGGCTGATGGTAGGCCTGGGCGAAACCAATGCTGAGATTGTGGAAGTGATGCGCGATCTGCGCCGCCACGGCGTAACTATGCTTACCCTGGGCCAGTATCTGCAGCCAAGCCGCCATCACCTGCCGGTACAGCGCTACGTCAGCCCGGCGGAGTTTGATGAGATGAAAGAGGCCGCGCTGGAGATGGGCTTTACCCACGCCGCCTGCGGCCCCTTTGTCCGCTCTTCCTATCATGCGGATATGCAGGCGAAAGGACTGGAAGTGAAATAAATCATCAGGGGTGACATAAAAACCCTGAGGGTTACACTCATTTACACTTTCGGCTCCGCATAAAAAAACGGATGATGTTGTCATCCGTTTTTTTATTGCCTGCGGGGCAATTACTCTTTATGCGTTACCTGCCCGGCCGGCTTCTCATCCGCCACAGACGCTTTCTGCACGGCAGCATCATCTTCGCTCATCGCTTTTTTAAACCCTTTGATCGCTGCGCCAAGATCGCCACCAAGGCTACGCAACTTATTCGTTCCAAAGAGTAAAACGATCAGAGCACCGACGATCAGCAGTTTGGCAATACTGATACCTTCCATACTTACCTTCTTTAATTAACCCGAAAAAGATTAAGGTCATAGTCAGAGCCTGTATTAACGCGCGGCTAATCGGTTAATACAACTGCAATCTGTAACAGAGTAATATCGGATTTTAAAGATTCAGCAGGAAAGCGCCGATGCCAGAAAAGGCCTGCCCACCCGTGGCTTCCCAGACTCCGCCACTCTCGTATTTTATTTCAGTTCAGGAGGGGCGAAACGGCAATTTTCGAGCACCGGCAGCACGCTTCGGGCATGAGCGATACGGGCGGGATCCAACACAGCAAAGATCAACCCTGCTCCTTCACCCGCTTTAACAGTTGCGACGCCCAGCGGATCGACCACCAAACTGTTGCCAATATTTCGCGGGCCGCACTCGCCGACCGCAACCATATAACAGGTATTTTCCAGCGCGCGGGCTGTCACCAGCACTTCCCAGTGCATCTCTTTCAGCGGGCCTCTGACCCAGGCGGCCGGCAACACCAGGACATCAGCCCCTTCCAGCGCCAGGCGACGCGCCAGTTCAGGAAAACGCACGTCATAGCAGGTCATCAGCCCGACTTTCATGCCGGCCACCTCAACCAGCGGCGGCACTTTACTGCCTGAGATGACCTTCCGTGATTCCTGCATCGCGAAGGCGTCATAAAGATGCAGCTTGTCATAGCGGGCAACGATTTCTCCATCCCGTACGACAACCAACACGTTCTGTACTTTCCCTTCGTGCACGGGAACATGGACGGTCATGATAGTGGTCAGCTGATTATTCCGGCTGGCGGCAAGTATCCTTTTCAGAAAAGGGCCGTCCAGAGGCTGGGCTGCCTGAATAACCCTGTCGGGATCGCTCATGTCCTGTGCCAGTACAGCTTCCGGTAGCAGCAGCAGGTCAGCTTCGCCCGCCAGCGCCCGCATCATCAGGCTGGTACAGGTCACGCTATTTTCCTGCCAGTCTCGACTGACCGCAAACTGCCCAAGTGCGACTTTCATCGTTGTGCTCCCTGAAGGGCCTGCACGCCGCTGACAGAGCTGGATGCGCTCTTATCCCGTACAGGCCGCTTGTGGAAATGATAGCAAGCGTGTTGCCTGCGTGGTTAAACCTGGGCCAGAGGCTTTATCAGATAACGTGGCGACGCTCTGTAGCCTTCCCGCTCATAAAAAGCGTTAGCCTTGATGCGGCGCTCATGGCAGTGCACCTCCAGACGATCGCAGCCGTGCGCCTCAGCCAGCTGTTCTGCGTACTGAAGCAGCTGTTGTCCCGCGCCTTTACTTCTCTCACCTTCGGCGATACAAAAATAGCTGATGCGGGCAAAATCCCCCGCCAGCGCCAGTTGGGGAATAAAGTGCAGGGAAAGAAAACCGAGAATGGTTTCTCCCTGTTCAGCAATCAGCAGGCGCTCAGTAGGATCGTCTGTGAGCTGTTCCAGCCGCCGTGCGATAAACGTTTCCGTGCCCTCATAGCCAAGTTCAGCTAACAATGCACTCAGTGCAAAACTGTCATTCGCCTGCGCGAAGCGGATCTTCATTGTTCTCTCCTGTTATGAGCCTGCTTACTATGAGGGGGATCGGTTTATCACTTATTGTTATAGCCTTCAGCCAGGGTTTAGCAAGCAGCCTATATTAAGCGGATGTAATAAAGGATGAATGCCGTAGCAGGAGATGCGGCTTTTCGCTCTATACTCTGATCTGCCAGCGGTACAGAACAACGCCTCCGTCTCATTCGCTGGAGGAAAAGAGAGGAATGAGGCAAAAAAAAACCCGCCAGTCGGCGGGTTTTTAGAATTCTGTCTGATAACTTAAATAGCGGCAACGTTAGCAGCAGATGGGCCTTTGGCACCGTTGGTGATTTCGAACTCTACGCGCTGACCTTCAGCCAGAGTTTTGAAACCGTTGCTCTGGATGGCAGAGAAGTGTACGAACACATCTTTGCTACCATCTTCAGGAGTAATGAAACCGAATCCTTTGGACTCATTAAACCACTTAACGCTACCTTTGATCTTAGACATCTATATTACCTTTACATGAAAAATGGACACTAAACTGTGTCGGCAGTTAGTACAGCAATTGCCGAGGCTTTTGTCCAGTAGTCAGTAACGAAAAAGTGATAAATATCGCCTTTTTTGACGGTATAAGATGATTTCAATCCTATCCCCCGCCGCTAAAACTGCCAGCGGAACCAGGCAAAGTAGACATTGCCGTTATTGTGGGTGCCTGGAATATAGGTCATCTGGAAGGTCGCCTTACTGTAACCTATTGATGCGAGAGGCAGCACAGCCGGAACCGGGATATATTTCCAGTTGTCGCGCGCCGTGATCCCGGCCGTATAGCCCAGCCCAAGGCGAAAATTATCATCATCCAGCGGCCGCCAGATCTTTTCCCAGCCGTAGCCGCCAAAAGGTTCCCATTTATTGAAAGAATCCTTAAAAGCCATCACATAGAGGCCGTTCCAGTTGCCCTTATCGTCATAGCGCGAAATGCCGCCGCCCGCTCCCCAGGGACGCTCATTGTACTTATTAATATGCTCACGATCGTAAGTAGCCCGGTTATGCCAGGTGATGGCAGGCACATAGAGGTCATAGTGCTGCGGATCGTTCCAGGTTATGGCAACTTTACCGCTGAAACTTTGCCAGGTATTGGAGATCCCCTCACCCAACGTCATGGATTGAGCCGTTCCGGCAGCAGTGAATAACAATAAAAACAGGGTAATAGGTAGAGTAAAAGTTAACTTCATGTGGTGCAGTGCCAGTTAGTACTATCAGTAGAAATAGAAAACCCGCTTTATCATGAAAACCGGTTCCCGCATCCGGCTATAGTAAAACCGCCTACATGAACGCTCAATAAATAGACTTGTGTTATTTTAACATTGTATCTCAAAATACTGGAAACATTCGGCGCATTAATACTTAACACCGTCGTAATATCTTTCCCCTCCTTTTCTTAAACAGGGGCCGAATCTCAATAAAAATGACAGTCCATTCAAGCATTATTAAATAAACATGGCGGCTGAAAAACAAGTTTGAGCTGGTTTTTTCTTTCACCCAATGAGAAATAAACAGGATTAAAGAAAGAAATTTTATCGTAAAAATGCTCACTTTTCACGCTAAAAGCGGCTACGAACAGCTTAAAATCAAGTTGTTAGAAGTGAATATCCCTTGCAAGAATTAATAAATAAAATTTATCATTTTTTTGGCGCATTTTGATAAAATAACCCCTGGTGACGTACCAGATTTGTAGCGAAAGGGAGAAGCGTGTCGTGATCATGCGTTGCGGGAAATGTGGATGTGGGAAATTTGTGTTTTCGACTCGCGGTAGCCAGTATGGCAACCATCATGGCGCAGTTTGCGCGAACTGCCATAAACCGATGACTTTACTGGATACGCCTTATTATGCGGCGGCAGGTGGACCTGTCTCCCGGCGTAAAAAGCACGCGCTTATCAGAACGGGCGATGGGCAGGTATCTACGGGAATATCGTCACAGGCCAAAGGGTAACGGGGAGAAGCTTCCCCGTTACGGGGAGGCGTTTAGAACAGGATTTTAAACACGCCAGTCAGCGTCAGCAGGCCCACAATAAAAATAATTGCAATGATCCAGAGTATAATCTTCATTCCATTTTCCTCACCAAATTAAAAAAGTCACTACAGTGTAGCCACTTAAGTGTAGAAGAAGATGTGCGGTTACGCTTGCTGCTAAGCGTTAAGCCCAGGCGGCAATGCTGAAGAAAATCGATTCTGCACTTTAACCACATTATATTGTTATCAAATAGTTAGGGAAAATGATTCTGCTCGCAGCGCTCGTATTTTTTCGCGATAGCGATCACGCTCTGCGCTTTGTTTACAGAAAATTCTTAGATGCGCGGGCCCGCCCTGGCTAGAATTATTGCAGTCATTTGCTATGGACTCACTTGCTATGACTTATCCACGATGGTTAACAAGGAGATCATATGAGCACCATTAACAGCAGTATGGGCAGGTACAGCCTGAAGGCGAAAAACGCAGGTAATCATATCCAGGGATTTATCGCTATCAATGATGAAGGCGGTTCACAGCTTACCCGGCAGGAGTTCGATGAACATTACCTGGACGATGTGGTAAATAACGTTATCTTCCCTGTCACCGGCGGTAACCGCGCCATCGCGAATGCGTTCAGAGAAGAGATGGTGAAAGCGGGATTTGAGCAGCCTCATTAACCCCGATACCCGCAGGGCCTCTCAGGAGGCCCTTTTCACGTTACGCCGCGAGCCGGGCTCAGGACTGGGACGCGGGGTCGTCTGCTTTCTTCAGTTCTGCTGTCTCCGTTTTGCCTGTGGCGTCAACCAGTTCAAAGTTCCTGTGCAGCCGCTTGCTGACCAGAAAAACCGGAGTAGCAAGGAACAGCAGCAGGCTTCCTGCCATGCCGCAAACCAGCAGGCTGATGCTCCCTGACAATCCTTCCCCTGCGGTCACCCCCGCTACCACCATCGAGAGTATAAAAAAGAAGGAGAGCGTAATACTGATCGGCCAGATGTTGGTGATATCCATATCGCTCAGCGCCATTTTGACCGGTTTTACCGCCTGCCGTTCTGCTTCATTCTCTGCCCTGATGGCAACCTTCAGTGCCTCCAGATCCACACAAGGGGCAATAAAATCTTCCGCAGGCTGAGGCTGATACAGTTCATCGAAAACACGGCTTACTGGCGGAAAGGTCAGTGGCCAACTGCCGCTGTGCACGCCATAGGTTTTTAACGCGGGCAGAGAGATGCGCGGCCACTGTATGGGTTGAAGATAGCGATCGTTAAGCACTACCCAGCTCTGTCGCGTATTTCCTCGCGTAACGTGATAAAGGCGGAAACGATCGGCTGGCGGATAGTTAAGGTTACTGACGCGGGCAGACATTAACGGGATATGTCGCTGGCGACAATAATTCACCCGGCTCTGCCCCTGCGCCGCTAGCAGCACGCCCAGAGAAGCAATAAAGTAAAAGGAAGTGCTCTCCGCCGCGAATGGCCCATTAAGGTGTTCAGCCAGACGGGCCTCACTGTTCGCATTCAGATGCTCAGGCCACCAGCGCCAGCTACGACCGATGACATGTTCCGTCGGCACCTGAAAAACGCCCAGGGGCTCGGTTTCCGCCGGCAGCCGGGCAAAGGGGAAAACCTTACTGAAAAAGGTGAGCGCGTCATCAGGGCCGTCCCACTCCCCGCTCGGCTCAAGGCCATGCAGGTTGCCCGTCAGCTCGCCCCAGCCGTTTTTTCCCAGCGTATCAATCTGATATTTAGTATCCGCAAGGCGTTTTCCGAGCTTGACGATCTCCGGGGCGATCCCCACGAATTTCAGTTCGGGCACGATATGCGCATTACTCTGTTCACTTTCCATACTGCAATAGTCCCCAAAGGCAGCTGCCCGCAAACCAGTTCACGGTATCAGGAGAATCAAACCGTTAACGCAAAGGTTAAGGAAATAAAAACGCGCCGGGCGGCCTGCCTCACAGAGGCGGCAGAATAGTGTTATCAGATTACGCGCGATCCGGGCCCGGTCAAAATTTGGCTTTAGTAAAAAAATCAAATAATTTCAAGGCGATAGTATACTTACTAAAAGATATTGATGGCAACTTCCCGCGTCATTTTCCTCCTTTTCTCAGGGAGGAGTGATAACGACCGGCGCCCGTTTGCTGACGCGCAGGAATTAGCTTCTTGAAATTAAACGGTAAAAAACAGCGGCGTAAATGCCTTCCGGCAAGATGAAGGATAATTTCATTGCGTTCTGGCAGTGACCTGCAGGCTACAAGAGCCAGAAAGGACAAAAAACAAGCGAAGAGGACATGAGGAAAAAAGGAAGCAGGAAGCAGGAAGCAGGAAGCAGGAAGCAGGAACAGTATGCCGCTGTAACAGCGGCATACTGGATGACAAATCAGATAATGGCCTGAAGCGCCAGACATCCTGCCAGGCCGCACACGGCGATAATGGTTTCCAGCACTGACCACGAGCGCATCGTTTCGCCGATGCTCAGGTTGAAGTACTCTTTAAATAACCAGAACCCAGGATCGTTAACGTGCGAGAAGATCACGCTGCCGGAGCCTACGGCAATTACCATCAGTTCAGGGCTGACGCCGGTGGTAGCGATGATCGGGGCGACGATGCCACCAGCAGTGATCGCCGCCACCGTGGCTGAGCCCAGCGCAATGCGCAGCGCGGCAGCGATAGACCAGGCCATCAGGATCGGAGAGACAGTGCTGCCTTCCATCATCGCAGCGATATATTTATCGACGCCGCTGTCTACCAGAACCTGCTTAAACGCCCCGCCGCCGCCAATAATCAGCAGCATCATCGCGATAATCTTAATGGATTCAGTCAGCGTATCCATTACCTGATCCATCGTCCGGCCACGGTTGAGGCCAAAGGTGAACAGCGCGATCAGTACGGCAATCAGCGTAGCCATGATCGGATCGCCAAAAAATTCCGCATAGGCCAGTAAACCGTGCCCTTTTGGCAGCACCATCTCGGCAACGGCACGAAGCGCCATCAGCACGACGGGAACAAGAGCCGTCCAGACGCTGACGCCAAAGCTTGGCATCTCTGCTTCGGTAAAGGTTTTTGGATTGTAGAGGCCTTCAGGAATGGGCTTATCGATGTTTTTCAGGAAACGCGCAAAGACGGGCCCTGCCAGGATCACGGTGGGGATGGCCAGTAATGTCCCAAACAGAAGTGTTTTCCCCATATCGGCATGGAACAGCGTGGCGATAGCTGTCGGGCCTGGGTGAGGCGGTAAAAAGCCGTGGGTTACGGAGAGCGCGGCCGCCATCGGCACGCCAACAAACAGCAGAGGAACGCGGGCGGAGGCGGCGATAGTCAGCACCAGCGGCAGCATCAGTACGAAGCCCACCTCATAAAACAGGGCAAAGCCTACGGTAAAGCCCGTCAGTACCACTGCCCACTGAATGTGCTTCTCGCCGAACTTCGCGATTAACGTGGTGGCGATACGCTGTGCGCCGCCGCAGTCAGCCAGCAATTTGCCCAGCATGGCGCCAAAGCCCATGATCAGCGCCAGTCCGCCGAGGGTTCCGCCCACGCCCGCTTTTATCGAGTCGATCACTTTATTAACCGGCATTCCCTGCATGACGCCTACCGCCAGCGCGACCAGGATCAGTGCAATAAATCCGTTCAGTCTGAATCGTATCATCAGCAGCAGCAACAGCATGACGCCAATCGCAACAATGACTAAAGGCATAGTTTTCTTCTCCGGTGCGTATAGCCTGCCCGACAGACAGACTTACGTTATTTTTCCCTTACTGCATAGCCGCAGCGGGTGGTTGTTAGAGGGTAGCAGAGCCGTACTCTGGTGTTGTTACCGGGAACATGTTAACGGTAACATCCCGGCACTTAAACGTTACGTCAACGGGAAATTTACATTTTGGGAGAGAGATCAAACTTTCCTGCTCAAATGAAAGGATCCGGAAACGCCTTCGGAAGCGCCCGACCGTCAAACGGCCATCAGGTGAATCTCTTATGCTCCTGTCGTTAGGCTACTTTCCCTACCTCTCCCTTTCTGAACTCATTCCCGGACCGCATACACACCTTTCTTATACTGTTGATGCCTGTTCAGGGCGCGGTGCCTCAGTTAATACGAGGCAAGAAATACCTTTTTTGCAGTAATAGCGCTTTATACCGCCAGACTCACTCTGGGAATAAGTGGCTTTCTTCTGAAAGATCAGAGCATCACAAAAGCTTTATTGAGAAAAAGAACGCCGTGTGGAGAGAATAGAAGATAACTCACCATACAGAGCGTTTTTCAGTTAAAAACTGATACAATGGATTTATTGCGGAGAGTTTGGCGCGAGCTTGCTGAAATAATTTTATCTGGCGTCATAAAATGGCTTAGGGTCAGGTAAAAATACGTAGATGGCCTATTCCCCTAAACATGGGCAATTATAATTGCATAAGCGCTATAATTTTTATTTTCCTCTGCTAAGTTCCTGTTCTGCTTAGCTCTTAATTTATCTTTCGCGTAATTTTATCTGTGCACTTCTTATAATGCTTTTACATGAAACTGTTCATGCCATCAGGTTAGCGCATTGCTCACTCTCTACAGTGCATTGAAGATGCCTCTTCCACACAAAATAAAAAACCCTGATCTAAGACAAACACAAGAGACTTAAACCCACCTTACATGTAACAAAATGATTCAGGATGAAACTAACTGCATCGATAAACTTTAACATTTACCGTCTTTTGCAAAACCCGCATTTACATCTTCCTTCTTTTACCGGGTAGAGCCTGCCTGCTGGAGGATTCAACGCAACGTGCTTTGTTATAACAAACTGTTCACATTAATAACCTAATCGGTTTTACGGGTTAAGCCCTCAACGTCAGTCACTTCGGGGCGTTCGCCTGCAAGATAAAAATTATATTCACCGCAGATGTTATAAATAGCACGCCCTGTAAAAACGCCCAGCCCCGCTTCGCTTCACTCACTGCCCTACGGACAACCGTCGCGGGCAACACATTATTTTTACATCAAAAATCCAAATTGAATAATCACATTAACAATAAGGAAAAATAATTTAACGAAAAAGGGAAACAATTCCTCGCAAAGTTCTATGCTGTTATAGGTAAGAAAGGCCTTACTGTTTCTTCTCCTTCACCTGTTTTGGTCTCAGGATCAAACCTTCGATGAAATTATCCATTAAAGGCACGATAACGTGCTGACCAGGCACGGTTTGGTTGAAGGTGGGTAAATAATAAAGAAAGGGCAGTGTATGTTAGATCGAGGTAAGCAATGTTTGGATTAGATGCATTTGAACTGGCAAGGATACAATTCGCCTTCACCGTTTCCTTCCATATAATCTTTCCGGCTATCACCATCGGCCTCGCCAGCTTCCTGGCGGTGCTTGAAGGTCTGTGGCTGAAAACCAGAAATCAGGATTATCGCGATCTTTATCACTTCTGGTCGAAAATCTTCGCCGTCAACTTCGGTATGGGCGTGGTTTCGGGACTGGTAATGGCTTATCAGTTCGGTACCAACTGGAGCGGTTTCTCCCAGTTTGCCGGGAGCGTGACCGGTCCCCTGCTCACCTATGAGGTGCTGACCGCCTTCTTCCTCGAAGCGGGCTTCCTGGGGGTAATGCTCTTTGGCTGGAACCGCGTGGGGCCTGGGCTGCATTTCTTCGCCACCTGTATGGTTGCGCTGGGCACGCTTATCTCAACCTTCTGGATACTCGCCTCTAACAGCTGGATGCATACGCCTCAGGGTTACGCAATTCAGGACGGCATCGTCATCCCGGTAGACTGGTTCAAAATTATCTTTAACCCGTCATTCCCTTACCGGCTGCTGCATATGTCGACCGCCGCCTTCCTGGCCAGCGCCTTTTTCGTCGGGGCTTCTGCTGCCTGGCACCTGCTGCGTAAAAACGATACGCCAGCTATCCGCAAAATGCTCTCTATGGCGATGTGGATGGCGCTGATCGTGGCTCCGATTCAGGCGATGATTGGCGATGCTCACGGCCTGAATACGCTGAAGCATCAGCCAGCTAAAATCGCCGCAATCGAAGGGCACTGGGAAAACGTCGCCAATGAGCCGACGCCGCTTATCCTCTTTGGCCTGCCGGATATGGAGGAGGAAAGAACCAAATATGCGCTGGAAATCCCCTATCTGGGCAGCCTGATCCTGACGCATAGCCTGGACAAGCAGATACCGGCGCTGAAGAGTTTCCCGAAAGAAGACCGGCCCAACTCCACCATTATCTTCTGGTCATTCCGCGTCATGGTCGCGCTTGGCTTGCTGATGATACTGCTGGGCACTATCAGCCTCTGGCTGCGCTTCCGCGATCGTCTCTACACTTCACGCCCCTTCCTGTGGTTTGCGCTGTTGATGGGACCCTCGGGCGTTATCGCCATCCTTGCTGGCTGGTTTACCACCGAAATAGGCCGCCAGCCCTGGGTGGTTTATGGCCTTATGCGCACCCGGGATGCCGTTTCTGCCCATGGTGAAATGCATATGAGCCTCAGCCTGCTCGCCTTTATCCTCGTTTACTCATCGGTATTCGGCGTAGGCTATATCTACCTGATCAATCTGATCAAGAAAGGCCCTAAACCGGGCGAAGGCAGTGATGAACCTGAAGGCGGTCCTGGCACGCGGCATACGCCTGCACGTCCGTTGTCTGCCGTGAAGGAAAAAATTCATACGCCGGAAGAAGAGGGGAAATAACGTGGGTATCGATCTCTCAATTATCTGGTTCGCCATCATCGTCTTCTCGACTCTGATGTATATCGTGATGGATGGTTTTGACCTGGGCATCGGCATCCTGTTTCCGTTTAATAAGGATGCCGGCGAGCGGGACATGATGGTCAACACCGTTGCCCCAGTCTGGGATGGTAACGAAACCTGGCTGGTGCTGGGCGGCGCCGGGCTTTTCGGCGCCTTTCCGCTGGCCTACGCGGTAATTATCGATGCGCTGTCGGTCCCGCTGACTATTATGCTGATTGGTCTGATTTTTCGCGGCGTCGCCTTTGAGTTCCGCTTTAAAGCGACCGAAGAGCACCGGGCGTTCTGGGACAAATCCTTTATTGCCGGATCCTATATCGCCACCTTCAGTCAGGGGGTAGTGCTGGGCTCCTTTATTAACGGCTTTGAAGTGACTAACCGCGCCTACAGCGGGCCTGAACTGCTATGGCTGACGCCCTTTGCGCTCTTCTGCGGTCTTGGTCTGGTAGTGGCCTATGCCCTGCTGGGCAGCACCTGGCTTATCATGAAAACTGAGCATGACCTGCACCGCAAAATGACCGCGCTGACTAAACCGCTGCTGCTGGTGCTGCTGGCCATTATTGCCGTGGTGAGCGTCTGGACGCCGTTACAGCATGCGAACATTATGCATCGCTGGTTTACACTGCCTAACCTGTTCTGGTTCCTGCCGGTGCCGGTGCTGGTGCTGCTGGTCTCCTGGTCGCTGCTGCGGGCGCTGAAGCGTCACGCGCACTATGCGCCGTTCCTGCTGACGCTCGCGCTGGTGTTCCTGGGCTTTACCGGACTTGGCATCAGCATCTGGCCAAACATCATTCCGCCCAATATTACCATCTGGATGGCAGCCTCTCCGCCTCAGAGCCAGGGCTTTATGCTGGTAGGCGGCCTGCTGATCATTCCGGTTATTCTGGTTTACACCTTCTGGAGCTACTACGTGTTCCGCGGGAAAATCAAGCCGGACGAAGGTTATCACTGATGATGTTGTCCGGCGTCTACCGGGGCCGCATGGGCCGGGTAAACGCCGGGCGTAACGGGAGGATCCAATGACTGAAACTGAGCAGACGACAAAATCCCCGTTGTGGAAACGCATGCTGTGGATGGTAGTCATTTATGCCGGCAGCATCCTGGCGCTCAGCCTGGTGGCAACGCTGTTCCGCATGATGATGACCGCAGCCGGGATGAAATCACACTGACGGCAAGAGCGGATAAGCCGACAACATTGTCGGCTGAGGTTATTGATAAAGTGCCTGCTCCGGGAACAGGGCCTGCTCGTAAAGACGCAAAAAGCATCATTCCTGATAGCTCGGCCCGCGCCGTCCATGGCGCGGGACGCTTTACTCCCAGTCCCTGTACCCGGAGCCAACCTTTGTCAGCAGTCTGAGCCGACAATATTGTCGACTTTTTTCTGCCTGTCTTAAGGTGCCTGAGCCAGGATGTGCAGCACGAGAAAGAGAGACAACGGGCCGCCGGAACATTAAGTAACGACGGGGCCCCCTTTCGCCCGGCGGAAACCGAAACTGTCAACGCACTGTCATATTTTTAAACACAACCGCAGCGGTAAGCTGCAGAAGTTGGTCTACGCTTAATGTTCACCCATGAGGAAATCATCTCATTAAGAAGGAGGCACCATGAGTCTGTTAGACAAAGCCAACGATAAAGCTGATGAAGCAGTGGGTCTGGGCCAGGAACAGTTCGGCAAAGCCACTGACTCACCGGAGCATGAGTTTAAAGGTAAAGTGCGTCAGAACGCAGCGAAGGCCAGCTATGCGGTTGATGACGCGCTGGACTGCGTGAAGACCAAAACGCAGGATTCGCCGTTTGTCTCGCTGGCGATTGCTGCTGGCGTAGGCTTCCTCGCCGCGAAAATCTTTGGTCGCCGCTGAGCCATCAGCGCGTAACGCGCTCACGCACGCTTCCCGGAAGGCCGACGCTGTCGGCCTTTTTTATGCCTTAATTCTGCCGTAATTACCCGCTCTACTTTTATCTCTCCAGCCTGAGCTGCGCCCGTGCCGTATAGAAACGCCCATACGCCAGATAGCCTGCGATTATGGTGGAAAGGCTGGCCGTGCCCAGCAGCATAAAGGTCACCATAATCTGATATTTAATCGCCTTCACCGGATCGATACCGGCAAAGATCAGTCCGGACATCATCCCCGGCAGGCTGACCAGTCCCACGGTTTTGGCGGCATCAACGGTCGGGATCATGGCGGCGCGAATGCTGTCCCGAAGCAGCGTACCTGTTGCCACTTTCACGGACGCGCCAAGGCTGAGCCTTTCCAGAATCTGCTGCCGGTTATCCCGAAAGCGCTGGTTAAGGTTGCTGTAGCAAAGCCCAACGGCCACCATCGCATTTCCGGCGATCATGCCGCTAAGGGGAATGACCTGCATCGGCACAAACTGAATTGCGCCGCTGAAGATGAGGATCAGGAGCGTCAGCGCTGTACTTAGGGCGATAGCGACAAAAGAGATCGCCAGTCCATGATCCATATTGAGGCTGCGCTTGCGGGCGTTAAGGGCGGCATTCACGCAGATAAAGAGCACCATCAGTACCGTAAACCAGCCGTTGTCCAGTTCGAAAACAGACTTCAGCACATAGCCGATAATAACCAGTTGCACGACGGCGCGCGCCACGCTCCAGAGAATACTTTTCTCCAGCCCCAGCTGCTCTTTTCTGCTGACAAGCAGGGCAATGACCACCAGCATCAGCGCCAGCGCAAGAGACTCATTAGTAATATTATGCTGATCCATCAGCGCTTCCTCTTTCCGGTTGGGCTAAAGTTATAACGCTGGCGGCCTCTGAAATCTCTTTGCCGTGGTGGCTGACCGCTATCACCGCCACGCCGCTCCCCTTCACCAGTCCGGCAATCAGCTGATTGATGCGCTGCCTGTTCTCTTCATCCAGCGCGCTGGTAATTTCATCCAAAAGCAGCACGTCCGGCAAAAATTGCAGATTACGCAGCAGCGCCACCCGCTGTTTCTCGCCGCCGGAAAGCCGATCGATTTTTTTATCCAGCATATCGGCTGGCAGATCTACCTTCGCTAAGTCCTGCTTCAGCGCCTCACGCTGCACCTTCTTCTGGCGAATCTGCCAGGGCAACGCAAGATTGTCATACACGGTTTCACCAAACAGCACCGGCGACTGAAAACAGTAGGAGACTCGCTGACGATAGGTTTCCGGCCGCAGTGCCGACACTGGCTGGCCTCTAAAAGCGATCGCGCCCTGTGACGGCTCAGTAAGAGAGGCGATGATTTTCAGTAAAGTGCTTTTTCCACTGCCGGAAGGGCCGCTTAACAACAGATACTCACCGGCGTTAAGGGTCAGTGAAACGGGCATCAGCAGCGGGATACCGTCCTGCATATAGCCCACGTCCCGTACGTCAAGCAGAGGGGGAGAGATCGACATAATGGCTTCATCCTGAAAAGAGATACGGCCCGATCATAACCCTAAATCTCATCAAAATACCGCCTTAGTTACTGAACGTTGGGCTATCTGGAAAGTACAATGGTGCGCGATCCGTTTGCAATTTCAGGTCCGGGCACAATGACTTCACTTATCATTTCACAGGAAAGCGACCATTTTACTGTCGCCCAAAAAAAGGACATCCCCTGAAAGGATGTCCTGACGTGTAGTGACAGATACCTGCTCACTGCGTGAAGAGGTTGTCTCCGTAAAAAGGGCGATCCCCTGCGGGATCGCCCTTTTTACTTATAACGAACTACTTCGCCGGGGACGATGCAACCGCCGCCCGGAGAAATATTACTTAGCGTCGTCCGGCAGCGCATAGGCAACAATATAGTCACCCATTTTAGTGCCGAAAGAACCGTGGCCGCCGGCAGAGATCACCACGTATTGCTTACCGTTGACCTCATAGGTCATCGGCGTCGCCTGACCGCCTGCTGGCAGACGGCCTTCCCACAGTTTTTCACCGTTGTTCACGTTGAATGCGCGCAGGTAGTTGTCCGCGGTTGCCCCAATAAACATCAGGTTACCGGCCGTGGAGATTGGACCGCCCAGCATTGGCATCCCCATTTTGAACGGCAGCGGAAGCGGTGAGCTGTCGCGCACGGTACCGATGCGTTTCTTCCAGACAATGTCGTTCGTTTTCAGATCGACTGCGGAGATATATCCCCACGCTGGCTGTTTGCACGGAAGACCAAACGGCGACAGGAACGGATTCAGCGTGACGCCAAAAGGCACGCCATACTGCGGCTGAATGCCCGTTTCTGAACCTGTACCACCTTTGTCTGACTCGTTCGGCCAGATTGGGTTTTCAGGGCTGCGTGGGATCAGACGTGAAACAAATGGCAGCGCCATTGGGTTGGTCAGTGCGATCTGGCGATCGGTATTAACGGAAATACCGCCCCACTCGAACATGCCCAGGTTACCCGGGAAGACCAGCGTTCCCTGCTCTGACGGCGGCGTGAACGGGCCTTCGTAGCGCAGGCTGTGGAACATCACGCGGCAGACCAGCTGATCGTAAACCGTCGCGCCCCACATATCCGCGCCGCTCAGATGCTGCTCCGGACGATAGGTCAGCTTAGAG
Source organism: Pantoea sp. FN060301 (assembly GCA_050410775.1). Classification (GTDB taxonomy): domain Bacteria; phylum Pseudomonadota; class Gammaproteobacteria; order Enterobacterales; family Enterobacteriaceae; genus Erwinia. The sequence continues at coordinate 1,181,605 of CP191229.1, read as the reverse complement.
TAAGGCTGCGTAGGTGAAAGACGATCGCCTTTCGCCGGACCTTGTGGAACCGGGGTTTCCGGCGCAGGCACGACCGTTTTACCGGTGCGGCGATCCAGCACAAAGATGTCACCGGTTTTCGCCGGAACATAAATAACCGGAACGGTATTGCCGTCTTTATCAGTAATGTCCGCCAGCGTTGGCTGGGCAGGTACGTCCATATCCCACAGATCGTGATGCACGGTCTGATAGAACCAGGCGAGTTTACCGGTTGTGGCATTCAACGCGAGCAGGCCGTTAGCAAAACGCTCCATTTCCGGCGTACGATGGCCACCCCAGATATCAGGCGTACCTACGCCCATCGGTATATAGACCAGATCCAGTTTGGCATCATAAGCTAAAGGCGCCCATGCGTTAGGCGAGTTAGCCACGTAATGCTGATCTTCCTCAGGCACCAGGTTAGGCTCTTTAGCACCTGGGTCAAACGCCCACAGCAGTTCACCGCTGTTCACGTCAAAGCCACGGATAACGCCAGAAGGTTCACGGGTAGAGTAGTTATCGGTAACCGCGCCCGCGATCACAATGACTTTGTCAGTGATAACCGGCGGAGAAGTTGGCTCATACGCACCGGCACGGGCGTGAGGCATATTCTTCTGCAGGTTCAGCTTGCCGTTTTCGCCAAATTCCGGGCACAGTTCGCCCGTTTCAGCATCCAGCGCATAGAGGCTGCCATCGTTAACCGGCAGGATAATGCGGCGCGAGCAGAGTGCTGGCTCGCTGCCGGCAGGCAGCGCTGCCGCCTGCGGCGTTTCATGATAGGAAACGCCACGGCAGGTCACATGCTGGAATGCAGGTGTGGTTTGCAGCTGTGGATCAAATTTCCACTTTTCCTTACCGGTTGCCGCATCCAGCGCGAACAGGATCTGGTGCGCGGTACAGAGATAGAGCGAGTCCCCAATTTTAATCGGCGTCACTTCGTTAGTGATCTCGCCCGGATCGTTTGGACGCTTTACATCACCGGTACGGAAGGTCCAGGCCTCTTTCAGCTGACCGACATTTTTATCATTGATCTGCGTCAGCGGCGAATAGCGAGTGCCTGCCTGAGTACGACCATAGGCGGGCCAGTCACCGGCAGCGATACCCTCCTGAGATTGCTCAACGTTAGTCGCCTGATCGGGCTTGAATGAACCGTTGATAACCTGCGGATCGTTAAATACCGAATAGGCCAGCGCGATCACAGTGACCAGCAGTACGGCAGCCAGCGAACCCCGTGACGCTTTGCCCGGATTCAAGCCACGATAGACGAACGGCAACACCAGCCAGAGTCCGAGGAAGAAAGTCACGTCCAGACGTGGGGTCAGCGCCCAGAAGTCGGAGCCGACTTCCCAGAGGGACCAGATCAGCGTGGCCAGCAGGAATATTGCATAAAGCATCAGCGCTGATGAGCGACGACGGAACAGCAACCAGGCGACGGCCAGCTCAATTACACCGGCAATGATGTAATAGAACGAGCCGCCCAGTTTCGCCAGCCAGATACCCCCAATCAGCAGGTATAACCCGCTGATAGCGGCAAATACAGCCGTAATAATCACCAAAATCCGTGATAACGGTGTTTTACTTTGCATAGTATGAACCTTACCAAAATTTAAACGTTTTCGATTTAGCGCCTGTGCTAAATCGTAAAAAACACCCGGTTTATCTTATTTATCCATCCCGGTGCTTTGAACCTGCCGACCCGGCTACGCCGGATGACAGGTTGTTCTGGATACTGTTACTGGAAACTATAGGTAAGCGTAGCTCCACCACCGTAGTTCCGCCCGGGCGCAGGCTCGTAATAGCGACCGTTGCCCTCATTGACAATGACCGAACCGACGTAGGCTTTATCAAAAAGATTGTCGACGCGTCCAAAGAGATCGAGTGACCATTTATCCCAGTTAAGCCGGTAACCTGTATTCAGGCTGGCGACCGTATAGGAAGGCGCTTTTGCATCATTTTCATCATTGGCCTGTACGCTCCTCATATAGCGCACCTCTGCCCCGGCGTGCCAGCCCGCTTCCGGCGCCCATGCCAGCGATGTATAGCCCATATTTCGCGCTACACCCGGCAGGCGGTTGCCGGACGGCGTGCAACTGCCGCTGTCGTTACAGGTTTCATTGCGGTAAGTGGCGTCCAGCAGCGTCCAGGCCATCTTTATCTGCCAGTTTTCAGCAAACTGCTGGTCAAAGGCGAGCTCAACGCCCCGTCGACGGGTTTTACCCGCATTCTTATAGACTGAGCGGCCATTGCTGCTTTCCGCCACCACCAGCTCGTTGTCGGTGTTAGTCTGGAAAATCGCCGCCGTCAGCAGGCCATAGCCGATACGGGTTTTACTGCCCAGTTCGACGGTGTCGCTGGTGGCCGGCTTGAGGCCAAGATTGAGCCCGGTCTGATTGCCGCTGACTGAGCGGTAGGAGAGTTCATTAATAGTTGGCGTCTCAAAACCGCGTCCGGCGGAAACGTAGAGATTCCAGGCATCGGTAACCGCGTAGTTCAGCGACCCCATCGGCAGCAGTTTATGATAGCGCGTGCTGCCGCTGTCATCGCCGTTGCCGGGCTCAATATAATAGTCTTCCGAATCAAAGCTAATCGTGCTGTAGCGCAGCCCGGCATCCAGCGTCCATTTTGACGTCAGCTGCCAGCTGGTCTGCAGATAGGGATCGAGATTCCACATGGTGTTTTTTTCGTTACGCCGCTGGCTCCCCTTTTCGCCATACTCCAGCGTGCCGTTAACATAATTAAAATTTTCGAAGCCCTGCCGACGCTCGGTCAGGGTTTCATAATCCAGCCCGACGATCGCCGTAAACGGCAGCGAGCCGATCTGATCCTGATGCTTCCAGCGGGTATCCACACCGGAATATTTGCGCTCAAGGACGATAACGCCACCGGCATGAGTTGGATTAAGCTGGGGCGCGCGGGGAATAGATTGATACTGCGTGGTATGCCGCTCGCCGTGCCAGGTCGTCAGGGTAAGCTGGTCTTTCTCGCTCATCTCGCGCTGATAGCGCAGGCCGACCTGCGTCTGATCAAGGCTTTTGCGGGTATTGAAACTGTCACCGCGCGGTGACTGACGCGGATTCTGCTGCCACTCTTCTTTGCTCAGGCCGCCGGGATCGTTCGCATCCACCGACACACTGTTAAACATCAGCGTCAGCGTACTGGCCTCATCAAGGCGGACACCCAGTTTGCCGTTGCCCAGGCTTTTCTGCGTCCCGCTGTGATCGCGGTAGCCATGTGTCGTAAAGCGGGAGCCGGACAGCGTGTAGTTAACGTCGCCAACGTGGGTGCCATCTCCGGTTGCGCCGCTGGCCTTTACGCTGTTACGCCAGCTCCCGTAGCTGCCAAACCAGGTTCCGGCGCTGAGCGTCGCTGGCTCAGCGCCGGTTTCCGTTTCAATGTTCACCACGCCGCCGGAGGCATTGCCGTAAAGCGCGGAATATGGGCCGCGCAGCACTTCAACCCGGTCTACCGAATTGATATCAATGTTCGAGGTTTGTCCCTGGCCATCCGGCATCGTCGAAGGGATCCCGTCAACGTAGACCCGCACGCCTCGGACGCCATACATTGCCCGGCTGCCAAAGCCACGCACGGATAGTTGCAGATCCTGCGCGTAGTTTTGCCGGTTCTGTATTTGTAATCCAGGTACACTGCCCAGCCCCTCGGAGAGATTGACCTGGGCAGAATTATTGCGCAGCGTCTCGCCGTCAACAATGCTGACCGCTGCGGGGGTATCCAGCGCCGACAGGCCGGTGCGCTGTTTTATGACGATCATGGCGCTTTCCGGGCCTGATGCGTCAGCGCTGTCTGATACCCCGGAAGCCTGGGCGTAACTGGCAGAGGCCGGCAGCAGAAATAGCGGCGTCAGCAAAAAAGCAGAAGTTTTGTTATTCACAGGAATGATTCAGTCTGTTGTGTTCGTCCGTCAAAAAGCTTCTCAGCCCGGCATCTCTCAGAAAAAGCGTCGCTTTCCCGGCAGCACCGTTGAGAAACACGAGTGCATCACTGCAACGAAAGTATATAAGTAGTTTCAAAACTTGCGCTATTTGCCCCACCATTGGCGGGAGAAGTCCCCTTAAGTCGGGAAAGATGGCTGTTATCATGCAGAATGACAGAAGATTAGGTTGCTGACGACGGCGATTGTAGCATTACCTCACCGCTTTGCGAACCGTTGTTAACATTTTTGCTGAATTGATTCAGTCAGACGTTGGCAGTTTGTGAAAAAAATAAGTAAACATCGGTGAAAAAGCCACTCCCGGTTGGTTTTTGTCCGCGTGACGCCTGCCTTAAACCGCCGGAGCGGACTATACTTACTCCCTTAACATACTTAAGGACGACGTATGCGCAGCCAGGATTTACAACAATGCTCAGCGGGAACGTTTTTCGCCAGGGGTGCACTATGTGTCGCAATACTTCTTCTTACCGCCTGTTCTGGCGGTAATAAAGGTATGCCCTGCCATGGTCGTGTGGAGACGCTGAGCGGCAAGCAGCAAGGCCTTGTGGAAGGCACCATCGTTGACCGCTTCACCTCTTTTCGCGTCAGCATGCCCGATATCACCCTGGAGAGCGGTCTGCTTTACAGTAGCGATCGGCAGCGCTACCTGCCCTCGGCCGTCACCCATGAGGGATGGCTGGCACAACGCCTCTCCGATACCCGTTTCAGCGTGATCAACGCGCCACAGGATAAAATGATCACCTTCTCCTGCCCGGCTCGCGCAATCTGATCTTACGGCCCTTCCCCGCAATGTCTTTATTCACCGCTCTTGCCCGGCCACGCTTGAAAGCTGCTTCTAATCCAGTTCTGAAAGAGACGGGCGGGCAGGAAAATCTGCACAGGGCTGTGCTATAACCTCTCCTCATCCCTCTGTCTGAAAAGGATAATAAAAATGAACACCAGTCTGATGATTGCCAACCGCCAGACCTTTTTCGGCCCCGGCAGCTTACGGGAGCTGCTGCCGTTACTACAGGGTAATCCTCTGCCGACGCTGCTGTTTTGCGGCCAGTCGTTTTTGCAAGGCGAGGCGTGGCAGGCGCTGGAATCCGGGCTGGCACCGCTGCTGACCGGTACGGAAATTGTCAGACATGAAGCCTCACCGCAGGAGATCGACGCCTGGGTTGAACGCTGGCGGGGCAAGGTTCACCGGGTGGTGGCCATCGGCGGCGGTAGCGTGCTCGACGCCGCTAAGGCATTTGCCACCATGAGCCAGCATCCTCTCGCTACCCTGCGCTATCTGGAAAAGGTGGGCGATACGCCCGTGACCGGCGAAACGCTGCCGCTGATAGCGGTGCCGACCACCGCTGGAACGGGCAGCGAAGTCACACAGAATGCCGTGGTCACCGATAAAAAAGATATCCGGGTTAAAGCCTCACTGCGCCACGCCAATTTTGTGCCTGACGTCGCTATTCTCGATCCCGAGCTGCTTAAAGGAACGCCGGACAGTATCCTTGCGTGCTGCGCTATCGACGCCTTTACCCATCTTTTTGAAGCTTACCTCTCCAGTAAGGGTAACCTTTTTACCCGGCAGACGGCGCTCAGCGGCCTGCGGGCCTTCGTGCACGCCTGGCCAAATCTCAACCGCACTGACCAGGCGGGTGATGACGCCCGCGAACAGATGCTGCTGGCTTCCTGGCTCGGGGGCGCCAGCCTGAGTATGGCCGGACTGGGCGTAATTCATGGTATCGCAGGGGAACTGGGGGCGATCCGGGATTTCCACCACGGCGAAGTTTGCGGTCGTTTACTGCTGCCGTTCCTGACGCTGCTGGCCGACGAAGAGAACGCGCAGCAGCAGACGCTGATGAGTGCGCTGGTGGAGGAACTCTTTCCGGGCTTTACCGTGCCGCCGGCACGCCTGCTGACTGCCTGGCTGAAGGACAACGCCATTACGCCGTTCTGGGAAGCGCCGCCTTCGCTGAGCGAAGAAGAAGTCAGCTGGGTGCTGGCGCGCGCAAACAGCAAGAATGCCCTGGTGAACTACAGCGAGGCGCAGCAGCGCTTTATGATTGAAGAGGCTTATCGCGTCGCATAAAGGGTAAAAGCCAGGCTATGCTGGCCCGGGCGGGCCAGCTGAAAGGATCACTGCATGACGTTATTCAGCAAAATAGAGGTGATTACGCCTGTCGCGGCGGCAATCAGCACATAGTTGCCGTCGATATAGGCCCAGTGCTCACCGCGCGACGGCCTGTGCAGCCCACGTTCATGCCAGTTATTAACGCGATAGTCCCTCTCACGGAAATGTGACGGTAACGGCTGGCCGCGCTGGAAGTGATAACCCTGCCAGGCAAAACGATCGCGTTGCTGATAGTGACGATTATGGCCACGATCATCCCGGTGGGGATTATCGTTATGATGCGCAGCAACGTGGTGACGATCGCTATTCCGATCTCTTCCCTCCTGATGCCATTGCTGACCACGAGCGCCTTCAGCCTGGGCCACCGTGCAAAATGTGCTGCCTGCGGTGATAACCGTTATAAGCAAGGCCAGTGTGATTTTTTTCATTCCCTCTCCTCCATTAACTCGCGGCTTTTGAAGCGCCGCTGAAGGAGACTATCGGCTAAAGCGGCCGGGAAGAACAGCGCTGGCTCACCTGATTAGCTGCCTATTACGCTACTTTACCGCGCCTTAGCGCTTCCTTAACACTGTGTGCAGATTAAGGTGGACGTAAGTCGCCAGATAGCGCGAACAGGGCGTTGACTGCCGGGAAAATTGCGGGAGCGGAGTGGGTTATTCAGTAGTGCCTCCACCAGACAGGCTGGCGGAGGCATAAGGCTTCAGGGTTTAATCAGCCGGATGGCATGTTCCAGAACTTTCTGTTCATCGCGCTCGCTGTCGTGACGATCCTGCCGGGTTTTGATCAGCAAATCCGCGATAACCGCCCTGTCGGTTTCATAACCGCTTTCGGCCAGAACGATTACGGCATCGCCGATAACCCGACAGACTTCGTCATAGTATTCTTCGCTTAAAACGTCTCTTTTCATTGATTTCCCTCCTTTAAATAACCTGGCACAGTCGTGAAGAAAATCCAGCCGGGAACCCGCGATACCGTCGGGTTATTGAAAATCTATTGATATTCAGGAAATTAGAGAAGCGGAAGAGGCGGCGATAAACCGGAGAACAGAGGAAAGCTCCCCTTAAGCGGTCTGGCAAGCGCTTATGCAGGCGGCAGCGATGCTCACCGGCAATACGATGCCAGCCAGGCCCGTGCCTTCCGTGGCGCGGTTCGCTTGGCTCCCCGATAAACGCCGCTAGTGCGTCCAAGGAGAAAGCGTTTTCCTGTCTTAGTGTTCCTTAAGGCTTTTTCTGACCTTCGCTACCTGCTCTGCGGTCACCGCCTCAGCGTTATTGCTCCAGCCCTGGCGAACGAAAGTCGCCAGCCGGGCAACCTCTTCATCACTCAGACGATGGGCAAAACCGGGCATGGCCAGCGTTGAAGGGGCTTTGGCGGTAGAAGGCTGTTGCGCGCCCGCCAGGATGGTGTGGATCAGTCCTGTAGGATCGCCGGCATTAACGATGGTTGCCTGATCCAGCTGCGGGAAAATACCCGGGGCGCCTTTCCCGGTAACAAAGTGGCAGGCGCCACAGTTGTCGAGATAGAGGCGTTCGCCTTCGGTCAGATTCTTCGCTGCCGTCAGCTTCGCCACCGTCGCCTCGCTCGCTTTTTTATCTATCGCAGGGGCCGCCTGATTATTGCCAAGGAATGTCAGATAGGCGGCAATTGCTTTAAGATCCGCGTCGGTCATCCACGAGGTACTGTGCTCAACCACCGACTTCATCTCGCCGCCAACGGCCGCTTTGTCATTGCGGCCTGTCGCCAGATAATCCACGGTTTCCTGTTCAGTCCAGTGCGGCAGACCGCGCAGCGACGGCACCTCCCATCCGTTCAGATTACCACCGGCGAGGAACGCCTCACTGCTGCTGTCGAAGGCTTTCTCATTCATTCCCAGTCCGCGCGGGGTGTGGCAGCTACCGCAGTGACCCAGGCTTTCCACCAGATAAGCGCCACGATTAATCTCTGCCGACGCACCGCCTACGGGTTTGAAAGGTTTATCCGAACTGAACGCCCAGTTCCAGAAGCGCATTCCCCAGCGCTGACTGAACGGGAAGCTCAGATCGGTTTCGGGTGGGGCTTCCGCGCTCGGCTTCACGCCATGCATAAAGAAGGCGTAGAGCGCGTGCATATCCTCATCGGTAATTTTCGCATAGTCAGGATAAGGCATCGCCGGGTAGAGCCGGGTACCGTCCGGCAGAACACCTTTGCGCACCGCATCGGAGAACTGCGCTTCGCTATAGCTGCCGATACCGTGATCTTTATCAGGCGTGATATTGGTCGAATAGATCGTCCCGAGATTGGATTCAATTGCCAGACCACCCGAAAATGCAGGTTTCCCCGGCAGGGTGTGGCATGCGCCGCAGTCGCCCAGACGGGAGATATATTCACCCTGCTTGATCAGCGCCGCGTCTTCAGCCTGCGCGCAGGCCGCAAATCCCATGCCTATCAGCACGGCGTTGGCGATAAAAAAGTTTTTAAATTTCATCAAATTCATCTCCTTTATGCCTGCACCAGCGGACCGGGGTTTTTCAGATAAAGATCTTTGATTGCCTGAGCGGCCATCAGCGTGATGGCGCCAATGGTATCGGTCGGGTTCGCCTGGAAGTTCTGCGGGAACGCATTACCGCCCGGCACAAAGACGTTATGCACATCCCAGCTTTGCAGATACTTGTTCAGCGCCGAGGTTTTTGGATTATCGCCCATCACTGCCCCACCCACATTGTGGGTAGAAACATATTTGGTCAGGTCAAAGTGTGCGTCCATCGGCAGGAAGCTTTCGCTGTAGCTGTCAGGATTAAGCTCTTTGGTGATATTCCCCACGATGCCTTTCAGGTACTGCTGGAGTTTCAGTTCGTTCTCTTTCCAGTCGAAGGTCATACGCAGCAGCGGGTAGCCATACTCATCGTTGTAGTTCGGATCCAGATCGAGATAGATATCACGATAAGACTGGCAGGTGGTGGTGATGCTGATCTTCATCGAATGGCCATACCACTCTTCCAGACCCTCTTTCCAACCCGTGCCCCAGGCAGGCGTGCCTTTTGGCAGCGCAGTGCTGATTGGCGTCCCCGTGGCCTGAGAGCTGTGAATTTTAGCCCCACCGATAAAGCCCAGCGATGGACCATCAAAATTACCCGGAGAGATGTCGTTGAACATCTGGCCTGTGGCGCCTGCGGTTGCAAACGGGTTGAAGTTTTTGTCCTTAAAGAACAACGTTGCTCCACCGTTGCTCAGGAAGGCATAGTTACGCCCCACGACACCTTCTTCGGTGATAGGGTTATAAGGTTTGCCGATGCCGGACAGCAGCATCAGGCGCACGTTACAGAACTGGAAGCTGCTCAGTACCACGATTTTCGCTGGCTGAAAGCACTCGTTGCCCTGCTCATCAATGTAGATAACGCCTTTTGCCGTTTTCTTGTCGTCATGCAGCACCACTTTCATCACGTTGGCATTTACTTCGTAGGAGAAGTTATCCATGCGCTTCAGGGCATCCATAACCGCCGTCTGAGGTGAGGCCTTGGAGTAGTTCAGACAAGGATACTTACTGCAGTAGCCGCAGTAGTTGCAGGGCGCAATCTGGTTGCCGTAGGGGTTTGTCCAGGCGCGGGAGACGCAGGCAGAAGGGTTAGGGAATGGATGATACCCCATTTTTTTGGTCACTTCGGCAAACATCTTGGTGTTCAGCGTGTCTTCCAGCGCAGGCAAGGGATAGGGCTCTGAACGAGGCCCTTCAAACGGATCGCCCCCTTCAAGGATTTTGCCGCGCAGGTTCCCCGTATTACCAGACTGGCCACAGATACGCTCGAACTTGGTGAAATGGGGTTCAATTTCATCCCAGGTGAACGGAAAGTCCATGATGCGCATATCGTCCTGCAGAATACCCGGCTTATAGGCTTCGTCCGCATAGGTTTTCAGCTTGATGTCGGTGGGGGTTGGACGAAGTAAAACACCGGTCCAGTGCAGACCCGATCCCCCCACGCCCGTACCCGGCGCAAATGCACCCCATTTACGGGTTGGCAGCGCCGTCTCGCTCATGTTGTAGCGTACGGTTACCGCGGCTTCTGCCGGGGTTGCCATCACTTTGTTGCGAACCGCGTAAGCGTATTCATCCGCCGGTTTTGGGTAAGCGAACTCTTCGTATCCGCGATCGCCGCCACGCTCTAGCGCGCGCACCTTCAGTCCGGCCATCGCCAGCTCAATACTCATCAGTGAACCGGCCCAGCCCAGGCCGACCACAACAACGTCGACTTCTTCTTTTTTTACCAATGCCATCTTACATCCTGCAATCTTCAGAAAACGGAAAAATACCAGTCAACTCAGGCGCGCTGGCCCAGAAGGCTGACCGGACCCAGCGGATAGGGAACGTTATGCTGTTTGACCCACTCGGTATAGCTGGCGCGAGCGCCCGGGAAGCCGATGGCGATCCACGCCTTCATCCCTTTATTGCCGCCGTACATAGGGTCGGAGAGATAACCATGCTTGGTATCCGCCAGGAGTTCGCTGAAGAACTGCGAACCTTGCAGCGCCTCTTCACCCTGTTCGCTAAAGTGAATGCCGTTTTTCTGAACCTGCGTCAGTACCGCGTCTTTCTCTGCCACGGAAAGCGCATGGAAAGGTTTTTGATGCTGCTGCTGGCACCAGTCGTTAACGATCCGGATGCCGATTTTATAAATTTGCTGTGGCCGGTAAGGGATTTGGTAGCCCATCGTTGCCGGAGCGTGAGGCTCAAACGGCCCCTGAAGGTAAATTTCATCGCCTATATCGCCCTGCATTTGCTGGTCGATAAAGATGGGAACGTTCGTTTCTAATGCGCCCGGCGCCTTACCGTTACCGCCGGCAGGGATCAGCCGATCGCAGGCAGCCATAATAAACTGCCACTCATCTGTGGAAAAAAAGACGGGCTGATAATCGACCAGATCGGGCGCGGCCATTTCCGCAGCCTGGGCTGCAGTTAATCCTCTGACTATCATGTCACTAAATGGCAATGCCAGAAGCGAGCCTAGTAAAAACTTACGGCGGGTTGTTTCTTTTTGAAGCAGCATAACATTACGACTCTCACATGCTAAAAAAATGTAATTTGGGTTAATTAATTTTTTTACTATCTAACCTGAGCGCAATATCATGGAAACAATCATTACAAATTGTAATTTTTGTATCAAAAATGTTTATTGTTAAGTTTATGTCAACTGGCGAAAAGAAGCCGCTAATATAAAAAACGGCGCGTAAGAATTATTTATCTGTTTTATTCACTATTATGCTTCTTAAATCCCCATTTCCTTTGTAATCAATGATAAGTAGTCAAGGTAAGTTACCATACCGCTAATAAATAGATGGAAATAATTCATCTGGTAACTCACTTAAATTTTAACTTAAATAAAACATTTCAGCTTCAAATATTAAACATAACCCCCGGCTGGTCACTTTAATCTACGAATGATAAGCGCCGAAACAGACTAAAAAATGACTCAGGCGTTAGCAAACGGCAGGATCTCAGCGTGAAAGGATATTTGATCTGTACAGAGAGAGTGAAAAAATGACGGCGGTTAATAAATGCTCAGTGGGATGATAAATGAAGTGGCGCGCAAATAATGTTCACTGGCGGCCTGAGCGGGAATGAATAGAATAAACATTGTCCGCTGCGCCGATCGGTGAATTATCCGGAGAGGCAAAACGCGCATTATAACGCAGACGAAACTCATGCATTTCCTGGGCATCAGGTTCCATCTCCCTCAGAAAACTCAGCGCCAGCCTGACATGCTCGCTGCTCAGTTCCAGCGGCAAATAGGCCTTGCGCAGAACCCCACGCCAGAACGCGATACTTTCATCCGATTCATCCAGCATAAATACCTGGTAGATAAACAGGACGCTGGCCGCGTTCGCCAGGTGCGCTTCATTTTCTCTGGCGATGTAATCAACAAATGCTTCCCCGGGCTCTTTTCCCATCTGGCTTATCAGTGACTCAACATAAACAGGATCGAGGTTCAGCCGCTTTGTTAATGCCCGTGTGGCGCGGCGGGTACGTGAGTTGAGCACTCGGAAGCCAATGATAAATACCACAATCAGGGTCACGAGCATCAGCCAGATCATTCAGATTCCTGTTAAAAAAGTGCCGTTGCAGCGGGGAAACAGAGAAGGCCGACAGAGTAGCAGTACGCTACGGGGCAAAGCAACCGGAAGTAAAGCGGCTCGCGGGCAAAACTGCCTTACTCTCTTTGCGAACGGCACAGCGAATAAAATCGGCTATGCCCCCGCTTTCCTGATGCCATCGTCGGAAGTGAAGCGATAGCGCTCTTTTTTGTTTTAACTCAAATCACGATTCATAAATAAAGATTATAATTCCGCACTTAAATTACCTGTCAGTGAGGACACATGAACCAATCGCTAGTGAAAGCAAGCCTGTGCCTTTTTGCACTCTCATTTTTTTCCACCCAGGCCAGCGCCGCGGCAAGCGGCTGTGCCGGAAAGAAACAGGAAATTGAGCAGCAGATAAAATACGCACAACAACATGGCAACACCCATCGTATCGCCGGTCTGGAAAAAGCCCTGAGCGAAGTTGACGAAAACTGTACTGACAGCGGTCTGCTCAGAGAGCGTCAGGATAAAGTGGCTGAGAAAAAGCAGAAGGTCAGGGAACGCGAGCAGGCGCTGATGGAGGCCCGGGCCGACGGCAGAGAGGAGAAAATCGAGAAAAAAATGGAAAAACTGGATGAAGCGCGCGACGAGCTGAAAGAAGCCGAAGCCGATCTTTCCCGATAAGTTCCCCGCCCTGTTACCACGCCGGATCATTTCCGGCGTTTTTATTGTCGACCATATATCGCCTTAGCAAACCAGTAGCCGGATAATGCTGCTTCATCGCGTATGGCTTTTCACCAGCGAAAGTAATATCCGTGTGGAGCGCTCTTTGATAAGGACGCGCGGTCAGCAGAACTCTGGATCGCCGTCCGGTCCTTAAAACAGGATCGCATACAGGTGAGCCTTCTTTCCCCTGACGCTACAGCAAATTAAGCTGTTCTGGCGCAGCGGGATTTTTCCGTACCTTCTTCTCCGGGGCCGGTTTTTCCATCTCCAGTCGAAGCCAGCAGGTTATCACCTCAACAACCCAGGCCTGCTGCGCCGGGGTCATCTCCTGATGCCGGGGAATGCCATGCCATTGACTCAGGCAGCCCCGACAGCATGTCGCGGTGGCATGCTGGGCAACGAAAACTGGATGGCCGCGCATGGGCGTCTGCTTGCCATCGTTTACCGGTGCCGCGGGGGAAAGCCTTTGCCTGATAAAATCAGCCGCATGGGCGCTTATCGTCTCTCCGCCTTTTTTCAGAAAGTAATCGTACTCCGCCCGGGCCAGGTGAAAGCGCTGACGGAAAGGAGAAGCGGATAGCCGCTGAAAAAGCGCTTCAGGTGAAGACATGATTTTTCCTGCTTGAGGCAATATGGCGCTCATTTTAGCACCTGCACAGACTTGCGGTAAGCCTGATGCGCTTTCAGCGTACCGGATTGACGCTGCCTGAAGCCACGTTAAGCGACTCATTGCATTACGCTTTAAGTTAGGCGATGCTGCTTTCGCATCCGTTTTGACTATTCAAGATGACTGAGGGAGAAACCATGTCGGAAGAAGCAAGAATCAGAAAACTCGAAGAGACCGTGCAACGGCTTAGCACCGAAACGCGGGCGCTTAAAGAGATCCTTAGCCAGCAGATTGCGTTAAATAACATCACCTATAAGGGGAAATTTGACGACGTGCTGGAAAAACTGGCGAAGGAATTTGCCGACAAAGGACTTGATGAAGTTGAGAACCGGGATGTCCATGATGCTATTCGCGAATATATAAAATACCAGCCACCTTCTGTTCCCTGAGTTACATAGCAAAGGCCCGACGTCGGCGGGCCTTCAGAAAGCCATTCATCCCTGCTTATAGGGATCGGTTTTGTCATCCTGGCTGTCATCACGGGTTCGCGGGATCTCACCGTGTTCATCCGGGTTTTCTTTTGCCGGATGCTCTTTTACCGACATTTCATCTTCTTCATAAGCATTGCCCGCCTCAGGCGCCGCTTCCGGTAGCCCCTTGCTGACGTCGCCCTCTTTATTTCGTTTGCTGTTTGTATTTTGATCTTTCATCGCTGTTCTCCTGTTGCTCTGCGTTTATTAAGCGTAGTCGAAAGTGATTAAAGCGATGCGGTGAAACGGACTTATCTTTAGCGATAAAAGTGCATCAGAAATACACCTACGACCGCACTTTTTGCACAAGGATTGATTGTACAAGTTTAACGTCTTCGTATAACTTTATTCGCCGTGGATAGCCATCCACAGTAACGAATGATGCTTTGCATCGCCTCTGAAGGTGCCAGTGGATTTCCACTTTCAGAGGCCATTTTTTTGTACAACTTTTGAGAAATCTCTACAATGCTGTTTGCCAGTCCTGCATCTGGCTTCGCCGCAACAAAAAAAAATTCCGGAGGCTTTAACATGCAGCAACATGATTCTATTGAGTCTCAAATTAATACCTATTTTCAAAATTCTGGTGAGCTAATGTCTGGCGAGTCTGATGTTCTTGATGAAATTACTGCTGAATTAACGGCAACGCAGGGCTTCGTGACCAATAAGGCAATTATTCTCAAATTGCTGGCAAAGATGGAAACGGAAACGGATGTGGTTAAGCTCGATATTTACCGGGGCGCGCTGGAGGAAATCGTTCATCGTACGCCGGACGATCTGATCGCCTGACCGGGCCTGTGAAAGGGCTGAGGCGGGATTATGACTCCCCTGCTTCAGCCTTTTTCGTCAATCAAAGCAGAGCTGGGGAATCAGCTACGCGGAATTTATCGCGCCCCTTCAGCGTTTAAGAGTGCAAATCGAGATACTGATGAAAAGCGCGGCGGTAGGGCGTATCTAACTGTGCCGGCACCTGACGGATGTAATCAAACGCATGCGCCCGCTTTTCCCCTTCCAGCGAGCGGAGATACTCCAGTGCATCTTCCGATGAAGGGACCAGCCCTTCCACGCCGGCAAAGCGCGGCGGTAATGCCGTCCATAATAAAGCATCAATTTCACGCTCAGAAGCCCATTCAGCCAGCTTGCTGTGCGTTCTCCCTGGCGCCATCAGCATACCGACACCATCTTCGCGTTTTGCCGGAATACCTTCCCGCTCACGTAAGGCAGAAACAGCCCGTTCCATGCTCTCCGTAGCCAGTATTGCCCAGTAAACCTGCACCAGCGGTGCGCCCATGCAGATAGCGGTGGCAAGTTCCCCCCCATCCCCTACCCGTGAAAACTCAACCGGCATCATGGGGCCATCGGGATACCATTCACTCTCCAGCGGCAGCGCTTCCGGTTTCCAAATCAGAGAGCCCCAACCGAGACAGGCGATTTTCATTGCTGACTCCTTTTATTATTACTGGACATCTTATATTGACCTGACGGCGTTGAGAGCCACTTCACAGGCATTCTTTGCCCTGTTGCCATAACATGCGCCCTGATTTGCTCACGTCATCTCTCAACGCCTTATCAAACCGTCCTGCATAGCCATCAGTCATTTTACTCTTCTCAGGCCATGTACACTGAATGGCCGCTTGTACAAGTTATCAGGTGAACAACGGGCGGGAAAGAGGGATTGTGAATTGTGCGCGGCCGTCTGGCTGGTTCATCAAAGCGAATGGGGTTCAGGTGCTGTCTCCGGATACGGGCAGGCTTACCCAGGGACAAGACTCGCCCCACGGGAAATGACGCTTCTCCGCCCATGACCTGGCGCTTCTGGAGAGAGTTTTTTTAGCCAGCAGGTTTGCCAGGCGCATTAAGCACGGGACAATGCGGCCACAGGCTGCGTCAGGAAGCGTCTCGCGAGGAGAAACGTTTAACATGAATCAGCTCAGTCAGTTTAATCACCGGCCGGAAGATAAGCTCTACGCTCCCGGCGACGAAAAACCACGTGCCGACAGTCATCAGTGAGTCATAAAAGAAAAGAATACTGCCTGCCAGGAACCAGATCCCAATCAGCAAATCGTTAAGGGCGCTCAGCGCACGGTAGCGTTTTTCAATAACAATACGGTCTGAGCCAAGATCAATTTTAGTTTTATTCGGACACATCACGATTTCCTGTATTGGTTTCATTTTCTCACTAAGCGTAGCAGCCATAACTATGGGTAAGACTGGCAACGTGACCGGAGAAAGTTACAGTATGTTACGCGCGCGGAAAGCTCACCTTTGTGCGTAAGTCCCTCAACTTAAAAGTCTTAATCCCGTTAAAACCCTGCTGACCACTTTCCATGCGCTGCCTGGCCGGAGCCTTTATATAAGGAAATTCCGAAAATTGGTTAAAGTTTTACCGCTTCCTGTCGATGATTTCTTCATGTGAGTGGGATTAATTGAACAACCGGGGCGTAAATATGAACAATCAACTTAAGAGCTGGTCAGTGCAGTATGTGGTTAAGAAAAGCGGACAGGCTACAGAAAGCACCCTTATGATTCAGGGCGAAAATGCCGTCCGTGCGCTGAATGATTTTTTTGAAGATCAATCCAAAAAGCTTGGCATTTTCCGCTCGGATATTGCCGTAACGGCCCTGAAAACGGCCTGAAATACCTTTACTACCCATCAGGTCGCTGCGGCGGCCTTTTTTATTGCCTGAATTCAGGCCTTCACGGCATGCCGGCATCAACGATCCGTTCACGGCAAAGCCGGATGAATAAAAAGCGTCTGGTATAAAAACAGAGGGAATGTATTATTCAGGGGGCGAGATGATGTGGTAAGAATCAGCCCTGACTTAACGCCAGAGAACAGACGTCAACCACAGGGCCGCTGATGTCCGTAAAACGAAGCCACGCGCGAAATCATTAATGATATGGCCCGTCCTGTATGCTCTGTCAGCCACGGCGCAGCACAACGGGCACTGCAATCCCCTGACGCAACTATCGGGACACCCTTGCGACCGCTTCAGGTTCAGTAAACCAGGTGCCGAAGGACTTAAAAATTGAACTGGATATGTAACCACAAGCTGGGCATTCTGCTGACGCTGGTTATCGTGCTTGAGCTGATTATGTTCGCTCTGACGCATCACTGGATGCCCTGGAACTGGGCGTAGCGACCCCCATCTGCATAAGAAACCGGCATGTCTACACATTTGATCATCGCAGTTCCGATGATAACGGCTGGAATAGTTCTGTTTGCCCTGTATTACAGGAAGGAACACAAAAATTTTCTGGTGCCCAGTTTCATGTTGCTGGCGGCTGACTTTGTGAATATGTTGCCGGGCATGAACCTGGGATAAAGCAGAGAGCCTCTTTTTTGATAAGAACGACTTCCCCCGCTGCTTTTCCCTCTGAGAGCGTCATCATTATGCCAGCGTTCTGTTTCCGGTCAGGAAAAGGTTTAGAGTCCGGACGTTAAACCGCCAGTATTTCCCGGAAGGGATTTAATACTGGCCGCATCAAATAGCCAGGTACGGAAAAAGAAAAGGCCAGCCCGGTGGCTGACCTCTTTAATTCTGTGGCGTAATAAGAATGCGCTTATACGCTGTTTGCATCGATCAGGCTGCATGGCCTCCAGCCGTTCCGACCTCAAGAAAGCGGCCCAGACCTTTATGAGCACTCTCTACAGCAAACTGATTTTTAGCTTCGAGGTAGAAATTACCATACACTGCATGGGGTGCATTTTCGGGCGGTAATACAGAATATGTAGCCACGTTTGCCCCATGGTTATAGCTGCAATTCATTACCCAGCTTCCATCTACCTCTTGATTTGCAAGACATTTACCCGGACCATATGCGGCCTGAAGTATATTGTTTGCGCCCTTTTCAGCCAGTCCGACATATTCAGGACGGCTTCCACCGACTGAATAGCTCGTATAAGCAGCCAACGCAGCTAAGGTAATAGCTGCCCCGAGAATAAAGAATGATTTTCTCATTGAATACAATCCATTGTTTTTGGTTGGAGAGCCAATGATATAAGAAACCTCTCAAACGATCACCTAAAATCAAAATAAATGTTTAAGCATGTTTCCAATGTAAGTACTAACTTACATACGTCGGGTTTTGCACCCGCTGCCGGACGCGGGAGGGCAGGACATAGCGCAGATTGTGCGCGAACGTATCAGGATGCTTCTGGGATTTTCCGATGACTGGCGCGGAAGTACGTATAATATCCTGCGTAATGTTAAACGGGCGAACGGCCAACTGCAGACCGCCAGAAAGCGCCGCAGCTCAACGCGGGCCGGGAGGCCATTTGCCCCACGCACTCGGGGCTTTAAGAAGGCAGACGCGCCATAAATGGCTCGTCTCTGCCGTTCCCCAGACAACCTATCTCACGGAGGATTTACTGGCTTTCTAACGAGTAGTTTTCGGTTATGTAGCGCGCCGCCAGCGCGGCACTGAAGGCCCCCGCAGCGCCTGCTCCGGCATTTCCGCCCGACATCTGTGCCGCCACTGCGCCCCAGACCGCATGCGTCATCAGGTTAGCTTCTTTATCAGTCGTGTTATCCGTGGTTGGTCGTGTACGCCTTAATCGTCTGCGCCATCAGCGGGTTAACGCCGCCCGCCACCGCCTGCGATATACTGCCGTTCACCAGGCCCTGCAGCACGCCACCGATGGCCTGAACCACCATCTGGTTTTTACTGCCGGTGCCATACTCACCTATGGCGTCCTGATAATACTGGCTGTTGCGCCGCTTTTTGACTTCTTCAGCACGGTCTTTCTCACTGAGGCCTTCAGGTACCGGACCCAGTGTTGCATTGGCTTTTTTCATCGCCTCGATATCGCCCCAGGTATTCACCATGGTTGCCATCTGTCCGGCGATTTCACCCACCAGTTGCGACGCCTGCAGCCGCTTCTGCTCTTTCTCCTTATCGAAAATGGGATTTATTTCTATATAGCTTCTTGATAAGGGAGTTTTTGGAGCACGTTATTGACCGTTCCTTTCTTTAAAGTACTTTTTTTAGCAGTGCTGCCATAATCTGAACTGTATATTAAACACTCATAATCATTATCTTTAGGATAATAAAATAAATAGAATCCAGCGTCTGCTATTTCGACAGGGCTTAAAAACACCCCTACCGATTCAGAATCAGGTAGTTCAAGATCATCAGGATCACTATCAAGAAGCATTCCATGTGAGTGAGCCAATTGCGTTAGCAGCCCAAACGCATTTTCTGACAAGGACAACCCGACATTATTACAACTATTTATTTCTTCCTGACTATCTTTTAAATAATTAATAGCCATATGTAATGTATAGTTTGATCCTTTCGATGGATATATTTCATCCTCGATAAAAAAATTAAAGATTCCATACTTCCAGTAATTATCCTCTGTTTTTTCTAAAATCTCGTAAAAAACAGCAAATTCAAAAGGTTGACCAAAAATCATTTTTTTCCCTTCAATTCTTTAATTTCTTTGTTGAAGCTACCTAGTTTTCTATGGAGGAGGCGGGATTCACAACAGGGACGCCGGTTAACGTGCGGGTAATGCAGGACTGCCTGATTATTACCCGACAGGGGCCGCAGCCGGAACTGTCCGCCGAGCCAGAGGTGGTGACCACGCTGAAGCGGGCCTGCAAGAAGCTGTAGGCCCGCAAGCAGCGGGAGACAGCGGCGTTTATTGAGCTGGTTGCCACGCCGCAGAAGCGGCTACGCAGGATCCCGGATGGAACGGTGGAGTGGCACAGTCTGGGTTAACTTGCTGGTTATAAAGATAAAAATCCCAGCCGCGAGTGCTGGGATTTTTATCAAGGGCCTTGCCATTGTAGCTTAGACTTTAATTCATCAGGAACCAATTTAAATAATGATTCTATATATTTAACGTGTTGAATATAGTTAGGTGATATGTCTTCACTGCATTTCTCAAAATAGTATTTTGCTTGATTATTTAAGAACCATAAATCATGCTCAACGAAGTCTGAGATGAGCAGTGTATGCATTAGGTTATGTACTAATTCAGCTTCAAAGTAGCACGATATATCACGCCCTTTATCTTTTTCATCCAATGACTGAATATTTCTGATGTAAGGCAGGGAAAGAGATAACATTTTTACATATATCTCATTTTTTTTCATAAGGATATCATTCTCCATAAGATCATCACTTCCTTGTCGGCATAGATTTAGCTCCTGCTGGAGCATTCTTTGTCTGAGTCCATGAGCCATTTTGAAGTAATTTATCTATGTAAGATTTATCTCCAGTCTTTTTATATATTTCCTGAGCAGCCACCATCCGATGGTCACCTTCAGATATATAATAATTTCCCTTACTATCTATATATCCAGCTATACGGCCTTCAGGAGCATTAAACCTATAATTTTCTGACGTCATGTCATTTTTTATCTGGTCTACTTGCTGGGGGTTTCTCAACCCTGTTTGCATGCTCTTTATGCCTGTCGATACTCCACCTTGAGCTATATTCGAAACAGTTGTCTTAGCAAGCTTAAAAAGATCATTGCCCGATTTAACCAATGAAGCTAATGCTGCCTGATTCTCAGGATCTGATGCAAACGCCGCATATTTTACCCACTCAGGGCTGTTTACATCTATCTTCGCCAGATCCTGACCGTTCCACTGCTGAACGTACGCTTTGGCTTCCTCGCTGGTCATCACATCCACACCAGGAAGATTACCGATCCAGCCGGGACGCTCTGCCATATCATAACCGCCCTGGGCCACTTCCTTATCCCATACCTGGACTCCCAGCGGGTCGTCCTGAAATTTCTGGTCGGTTTCTGCGCTTTGCTTATCGCTCACCTGCTTCCACTTATCAATAACGGCCTGGCAGTCACCGCCTGATTTACGGCAATCCGACAATTCTTTGTCGAAGGCAAGAGATTGTGTAGCGCTCAGCGCATTATTCTCAACCGCATTCTTCCCGGCCTGCGCACCTGTCACCGTAGCAGCCATACTGTCACCAATCAACCCGCCCGCGGCGCCGGCTGCCAGGGTGCTCAGCAGGCTGATTTCCTGACGGTCGCTTTCCGGCAGACGACTGATTTCGTCAGCTGTCCTGGCGTTGTAGTAGTTTTCGGTTATATAGCGCGCCGCCAGCTCGGCACTGAAGGCACCCGCCGCACCCGCTCCGGCATTTCCGCCCGACATCTGGGCCGCCACCGCGCCCCAGACCGCATGCGCCATCAGGTTAGCTTCTTTATCAGTGGTGTTATCCGGGTTGGTCGTGTACGCCTTAATCGTCTGCGCCATCAGCGGGTTAACGCCGCCCGCCACCGCCTGCGATATACTGCCGTTCACCAGGCCCTGCAGCACGCCACCGATGGCCTGAACCACCATCTGGTTTTTACTGCCGGTGCCATACTCACCTATGACGTCCTGATAATACTGGCTGTTGCGCCGCTTTTTGACTTCTTCAGCACGGTCTTTCTCACTGAGGCCTTCAGGTACCGGCCCCAGTGCTGCATTGGCTTTTTTCATCGCCTCGATATCGCCCCAGGTATTCACCATGGTTGCCATCTGTCCGGCGATTTCACCCACCAGCTGCGACGCCTGCAGCCGCTTCTGCTCTTTCTCTTTATCGAAAACTGGGCTGATGCTGACGTCCATTACGCTGAAAGGCCACTGGCTGGAGGAGGCGGGATTCACGACAGGGACGCCGGTTAACGTGCGGGTGATGCAGGACTGCCTGATTATTACCCGCCAGGAGCCGCAGCCGGAACTGCCCGCCGAGCCGGAAGTGGTGACCACGCTACGTAAGGCCTGCAAGAAGCTGTCTGAACGTAAGCAGCGGGAGATTGCGGCATATATTGAGCTGGTTGCCACGCCGCAGAAGTGCAAGATCCCGGAGTGGGTGGTTGAGTGGCGGGTGCTTTTAGATAATTGACTGGCTCGAACTAACGGAACGATCCCGGTCATTGAAAGGCCGGGTTTTATAATTTTAACTGCTAATTTTTTATTCCGAAACGGATTCTTTCAGTTGGAAATAAAGGATATAATATAATTTCATCATTAAAAATTAACAACTTAGATGATAACGCTGTAACATCATAGATATTTTTAGCTATCGAACCCAACTTAGTCCTGAATATAGGAATGCCCACATCATCTGCAAAGACGAAAACATCATCATTTTTAAGATTATGCTTCATTAAAATCTCATTGATATCTTCATAATCCGAGTGTTGAATTTCGGACCACGCAATATTTCCATTTACAAGAAAATACTTATTCAAAACATCAACAACATCCTTCTGGCTCTGAGGTTCAATCACAACAAAATCAGGGCTAAGTGCTTCTTTACATTCTTCGAATAAGGTCATTTTCCCTACCTGTTTAGCTGCTTCAATATGGTTTCAAATGATTTTTCATTACCTTCAAATGGTATGACCTGCTTCACTGCTTTTCCCGGCCATTTACCTTGAGAGTAATCCCATATATTAATATGAGTTCCTTTCTCAGGATCATAATCAACACGCCAACCAATTTTACCATCACTGGATTTCCGTCCGATCACCTTTCCATTTCCAGCACTAATTTCTAAGCGGCCAATAACGGGTTTAGCATTAGCACCTAAATTACCTACGATATCCAAAGCTTTATTTCGTGCGCTTTCCCAATTCTTTTCGGATTTGAGTGTTGTTTCAATCCTGTTTCCTGGCTGGGTATTAGATTTCCCCTTGACAACCCTTGTGGCAATCCCAGCAGCACTGGTTCCGGCTACTTGGGCCAGCGAGTTTATCGCAAGCTGCTTCGCCTCAGATGAATCACCAGACATCAGCGCGTTATGAATTGCAGCGTTTCTGTCTGCCTCAAGCAGGATCGTCGTCACCTGAAGGACTGAAACTTCATCCTGATCTGCCAGACTTAGACCACCATTAGCACGTGCCTTTTCCAGCAGTTCACTGGTACGCTGAGCATAATCAGCCTGCTGCAGGCCAACTTCATTTGCTTTATCAACACAATCCTGAGCACCAGAGCAGTTCACAACGCTTTCATGCTGCTCAGCATTTATTTTCTTATATTTTTCAATAACAGCGCTACAGGCATCTCCCTGGCACTGGGTCATTTCTTTGGCCCGATCCTGGTTTTGCTGGACGCTCAGCGCATTATTCTCAACAGTAAAATCCCGCCACTGAGGGCGGGATTTCGCCATTTACATCTGTAATTTCCAAAAATTCATGCCATTAATAAGCCAATATTGCTCTTTGTCTGGTACTAACAAGCCAAAATCACTATTTGCTTGAGCGTTCCAATCAGAAGGTACAGACGCTTCGTGACTTCTATCCCAATCAGTATGACGATATATTTTTTTGTCAAAATTAATATAAAATTTAGGTAGCCGCATTCTCCAGCTATCCCACTCAACTGATACTGAGTCTGTTAATGTAGATAAAAATCGCTCAACATAATCATAAAAACTGACAAGCTGCCCGTCATCTCTACCCAATGTGAAGAATGATGTCATCCAGTCAACTGTATAAACAGCAACATCATTTCGGGTTATGTAATCTTTAAAGCTATCCTTAGATAATACAGTAATTCCATTTCTGAATGAGCTTACTGCCTCGTCATACAGAGACTCTTTCATCCATCCTTTAGCTATATACGCCTTATATTCCGGCCTAACGTCGATGCAGTAATTATCCTTATTATCAACAAGATAATAATGAACACCATCCACAACAAAGATAGCTATATCTTTATCGCCATTAAAAATGGCATCGAGTAAATTCTGATAATCATTTGTTAAATTCATTCAGAAATTCCTCTTTTGTTAATACGCGAGCTTTTGATGAGTTTTGCTCTATCAGCCTATCCCACACCTTAGGTAGTTCAAGAGAAACACTAGGTTGACCTTTTGTAGGATCGACAATCTTAGGAGCATCCGGATCTTTCGGCACCCCAGGAATTGGCCTTTGAGGCACTGCTGCATCCATTATCTGTTTATGGAGAGCCGCATCGACTTCAAATACTACTACACTACCATCTTGTCTTCTATTAGTCAGGTAATAAGCGGCATGATTTGGTCCATTAGTGCTAACACACAATTGCCCACTACAACCTGAGTTAATAGTTACACTGCCGTCAGAGTTTACATTAATTCTGTTCTGACTTGTTTGTGTACCATTTCCTCCACCTTCAACCCGAAAATAAGTTTCAGATGAGTTTGGTACCTTTTCTATAGGTTTTGCCGTCGAGCTTGCAGGTTTCGCCCCCGGAGCTACATCCTTCCCGAACTGCTTTACCAGTGCTCCAGATGCCACTACTGTACTCACACCACCCGCGATATACATCGAACCAACATAGGCTCCTGCTCTCGCTTTGGCCTCATCCTCCGTGTACCCAAACGACATAAACGCATGCGTATACCCTTCCAGAATATTGAACACTTCCTTCGCATTCGGATCTGTAGAGTTCAGCAAGTTTATTATCTGCTGATAACCCGCCTGAGCCTCTTTCGGATTCTGGTAAGTTTGGTTGAAGTAGGTATCTTGCGCGGCCTTCGCTTTCTCTCTTTCTGCCTGACAGTCAGCACCTGTGCCACTACAGGCCGCGTAAACAGTCATATCGCTTTCCAGATCCTTACGATTTAACCTCTCCTTATCTTTCTGCTCCTCTGGCGTCAGGTTCTGTTTGTTGTTGAGATATGTCTGGCGGCTCTTCTCCGTGCTACTCAAATAGTTATTCTCAACCGCATTCTTCCCGGCCTGCGCACCGGTAGTGGTGGCCGCCGTACTGTTACCCGCAAGCCCCCCCGCAAGACCTGCCGCCAGCGTACTCATCAGGCTCAGCTCATGGCGCTCCTCCTCGCTCAGTCCAGCAACTTTCTCCGCCGAATCAGCGCCGTAAAGATGCTCTGCAATAAACCGCCCTGCCAGCTCGCCACTGAAAGCTCCCGCCGCACCCGCTCCGGCGTTCCCGCCCGACATCTGTGCCGCCACCGCGCCCCACACCGCATGCGCCGCCGCATTGGCCGCCACGTTCACATGATTGTTTTCGTCGGTGGTCTGCTGCCTGATAACCTGCGCCACCCACGGGTTGAGACCGCCTGCCGCTGCCTGCATGGCGTTACCGCCCACCAGCCCGCTCAGGATACCGCTCACGGACTGTGTCACCATCTGGTACTTGCCGCCGGTGCCGTAGTCGCGCTGCGCTGTTCTGTACGCCGCGCTGTCGCGCAGTTCCTTCGCGGTGCCTGTCACACCCTTATTCTTCGCCGCTTCCAGACCCCTGACATCGCCCAGCGTCTGGACGATGCTCACCATCTGACCCGCTATCTCACCCGCCATCTGCGCCATCTGCAGCCGCTTCTGCTCTTTCTCCTTATCGAAAATGGGCGCGATGCTGCCGTTGGCATGGTCCGTGTCACGGCTCAACCCTGCCAGATCCTGCTCCTGGCTGGCCTGGTCGCGGATAATAATGGTGCCTTCTGCCACCGCCGCCTGCGTGGTGCCTTCGGCATGCCCACTGCCGCCCAGCCCGGCCAGCACCGTTCCGGCGGCATTAGCCATGCCGTTGGCCAGCAGCTGTTTGCCCAGCGACGCGCCGCTGGAAAGCCCGGCGCTGATACCGCTGTGGCTGACGCTGAAATCTGCTTTATTCCCGATATCGCTGAAGCCCAGCGTGCCGGTATCAAGACGGTTTTTATCCGCCGCAGCGGTTGATGCAATCACGCCACCGTCCAGCTGGGTGTGATTGCCGGTGGTGATATCAAAGCCGCCGTCACCGGCAAAAATCCCGCTCTGCTCCTGCACGCTGTTGTAACGGCTGCGCATTTTGTCCCGGCTCAGGCTGACGTAGCCCGATACCGGCATGTTGCCGATACCATAGCTACCGCCCGCCCCGAAGCTGGTCTGCCCGGAGTCGTAGTTATCGCTGTCCTGCTGGCTGCTGAGCGTCAGGTTCCGTCCGGCTTCCGCCGTGACCCGGTTGCCACTGACCTGCGCGCCTGCCAGCGTGAGATCGCGCCCACTGTTCAGCGCGACCCTGCCTCCACTGTCCAGCGTGGTTTCACTCCAGCGGATGCCGTCACCCTGCTCTTTACCCTTCGCGCCGTTGACGTTAGCAAAGACACTCATGTTCGCGCCACCATTGCCGGCGCCAATACTGACGCCCACGCCGCCGCCGCTACTGCTGTTATTACCCGATGTTTGCTGGCTGCTGGCCGCACCGGTTAACAGAATATCCCGGGCGGCGGTCAGCGTACTGTCGCCGGCGGCCTTCATCTGACTGCCGCCGATCAGAATATCTCCGCTGTGCACACTGCTGCCCCCGCCGGTCGCGATAACAGAAAGATCTTTTCCGGCATTGAGCGTGGTGCCGTTAACGGTATCAGAAGCCTGATGCTGATACGATTTCGATTTTTGCGTACTAAGGGAGATGCTGACGCCCACCATATTTGCAGGCTCTCCGCTGGCCTGCGACTGCTGTGCCGTCAGCGCCGCCTGCACGCCGGAAAGCGCGGTTTTGGTAGCCTGCAGCGCAACCAGCCGTCCATCGCTTTCATTTTTTGCCGTCTGTGCGGTCGCCACGGCGCTGTTGACTGCCTCGCCCACCGCCCCCGATAACGCCAGTGACAACCCGCTGGTTTTCTGCTCGGATTTGAAATCGCTGGTACGCCTGTCATGACCCGGCTCAATTATCACCGCATCGCCGTTAATCGCCAGATTTTTGCCCGCCACCAGATCGGCACCCAGTATCTTCACCTGCCCGCCGGAAGTCAGTGACACATCGCCACTGGTGCTGCCAACGGTACTCACGCTCTGGCTTTGTGTTATGCCTTTCTCACGCCGGTCCTGAACGGATTTGCTGCTGCCGATGGTAAAGCCAATGCCGCCGGTACCCATCAGGCCGCTCTTTTTGGTTTCCTTAAAGTGCCAGCTGGAGTCAGTGTTGGTGGCAGCCTCAATATTCAGATCGTTACCGGCATTAAGCACAACGCTGCCATCGCCCACCACCTGTGATCCTTTAACCAGCAGATCGCTGCCCGCCGCGACTGAAACGTTGTTACCGCTCAGCAGCGTGCCGCTTTCACGCGTCGCACTCTCTTCTTCGATGGTGTGCGTGGTTTTCTTCTTCAGGAAACTTTTTTTGGTTTTGGTCTCTTCTTTGTAGAAGTAGTCACTCTCAGTGGCCGTGGTGAGCGTGACGTTATTACCCGCAGCGGCCGTAATATCCTGCTGTGCGGTCACCTGGGTTGCGGCGCTGTTCAGATCGCGTCCGGCGAGCAGTGAGGTATCTCCGCCGCTGGCGATTTCCGTGCCCTGCTGGCGGACGTGTTCGTTGATTTCCTGCTTTTTCCCCGCCTTATAGCTGTTGCCGGAGCGGGTGGCCTCCGCCTGCAGATTGAGATCGCGTCCGGCCTGCAGTGCCACATCGCTTTCTGCCGCCATACCGGCCGCCTGGCTGTTAAGATCGCGTCCGGCCGCCAGCTGCTTCGCTTTCGCTGAATCACCAGACATCAGTGCATTATGGATGGCAGCATTTCTGTCTGCTTCAAGCAGGATGCTTGTCTCCTGAAGAATAGACAGTTCGTTTTATTCTTCCGGACTCAGACCACCATTTGCACGGGCTTTCTCCAGTAACTCACTGGTACGGTTGGCATAGTCAGCTTGTAATTTGCTGACTTTATTGGTTTTATCGACACAGCTCTGAGCACCTGTACACTCTGCACCACTCTTTTGCTGTTCCGCTGAGCTCTGCCTGTACTTTTCTGTGACGGTTCCGTCACAGACTTTGTTGCCCTGGCACTGTGATATTTCCTCAACGCGGGACTGGTTTTGCTTAACGCTCAGCGCATTATTCTCAACAAGGTATTATTGCTGGACTAACGGAAGACAAAACATCAATAACATCATCACCTGTAACTATTAAGTAATGATTTATAAAGTCGCCATCATGAATATTGGCGCTTTGCTCATTAAACCATGATAAATAGTTAGAGCTTTCTACTACGTAGACCCCTGCAACCATCTTACCTTCTAGCTCATCTTGCATCTTTAATAAATCACCTTCATCTGTGACGCGAAAAGAATGTATCCATTCAAATACAACTAGAAATTTATTATTAATATCCTCATCACTTGACGATAAAGTTAACTCAAGCATTCCAGAAAAATATTTAACATCAATTAATTGCTTGTTTTTAAAGCAATATCCATCATATTCAATATTCAGTATTCTTTCAGTCATATGGCATCACTCATCATATCTAAATTTAATTCTATTCTTACCAGACTGTATTTCTAAAGTTGGTCTGCCATCTGTACTTCGTTCTCTGACAACTACAGTTCGGCCATCAGGAAGGTTACCAACCCTACCACCAGGAATATCTTTAATTTCAGTAGGTTTTAATAGATCAAATTCTTTATTAGCAGCCTCACTGCCACCTGATCTTTCAAAAAGTTTTGATCGACCTGTTGTTTCCTGACCTTTCGACGATGAAGACATCAGATCTTCAACAGTTGTCTTCTGTTCACTATTACGAGCATTCTCTTCATCTTGCGGCTCCCAACCGCCCGGCGTACCCGAACCAGCTCCACCGTACTCAGCCTTTTCAGCATCCGACATATTAGCACCGGCATTCGGGCCAGTGGGCTGCTCTGTATCATCTGTCGAACAGGCTCGTCCGAAAGAGCACTGTGTTGCCTTATCCACTGCATCAAACAGGTCATCCAGCGCAGACGCCATTTTTATCGTTAGCGTCCTGGGTAACCTTATCTCCCGGACTGACCGGAACGCCGGGTACAGGCACCGGAACAGGGGCTGGTACTGGTACTGCCACCGCATTATTCTCAACAACAACGTTATCCGGTGCAGAACCTGACGCCGCACTTACTTTTTCCCTGTCCTTTCCGCCACTTACAACCAGTTTTTCATGTTGCGTTTTGACGCTCGGAGAGTTTTGCCCCGACGCGCCTTTTTCGCCCGCGCACGCTACCGCCCCGGTGAGCATCACCGCGCACAGCAGCCAGCACAGCGCTTTCCTTAACCTTTTCATCCCGCTTTCCCTGCGTTCACCGTTCGCGCATTTTAACAGCACTTTCGCCGCTGTCATTACCGGTTATCACTCGCGGCGCGGAGCCGGGACGGCTGGTTATCTGTACTGGTGAAGGTAACTCACTGGCGTATATAGTAAAATCCCGGCTTAATGGCCGGGATTTTAGTCATTAACGCAACCAGAATGGTAATTCATTAGGTCCTAAGGCATCGTATTTTTCTAAAGGCCGGTTTTTATCTTCTATATAATAGGGCGCATCAGTCACAGCAACTTTAAGAGGTTGATAAATACCCCAACTGTTATAAAAAACCTTAGCAGACTCAATACATTTCTCTATTCCTGATAAATAATTAAGATATTTATCCTCATCAGGGGATAATGCCAACTTAATATCTTTCACAATCGAATCCAGCTTTTCTAACTGTTCAAGCTTTATATATTTATTATAAAGCCTTTCTGATATTTCATTGCCTTCATACTTCTCAGACCTTTTACTAAAAAAGGACAAAAAGTCAATCATTTCTGAGGCTGATCCTAATTCCACTAATGAACTACCGCCCATAAACCCAACATTCTTCATGCCCGTTACCTCTTAAATTGAATATCTGTAGGGTTAATTGCGCCATTGGATTTATTAACAATACCTTTAATAATGGCATCTTCCTGCGCTGAAGTGATTTGTTGGCCACGAACATCAATTACGACTTCTTGACGCATTCCCGCAGGTAAGTTCTTCTGTCGTTCAACTGCCTGTTTCGAAACATTATTGATCAAACCACTTTGATTTTTCTCAATATTATAATTTTTTACTTCAACGCTACAGATATTCCCCTGGCACCAGTCAGGGCGGACGCTGCCTTTAGTACCATAAGGAACTTCTTTGCCGCCTTTGAAGGTTACCTGTTCACGCCAGCCTTCACCAAGATCTTTGCCCACATCTATTTCAGATTGCCTGTGACCCGGACGGACTACAATTTCAATCTCATCACTGGCTTTATTGATCAGCTTCGATGCTTCAGCAACATCGCCTTTTTTCAGCGCCGCTCTTGCTGCCTTAAATATCTTGCCAGCAATCCGTTCACCCGGAATAACTGAAGCAACAGCTTCAAGATATCCAAGCGCATCTTCTGCTTCTGCCACGCTTTTCAGCGAACCCACTACCGGCACAAAATCCACGCCGAGGGACACTGCCCCTGCGACCACTTTTTGCCGGTAAGCATCCAGTCTGACAGAGCACGCTTCTGCACTCAGCCCTGCACACTGCTCTTTTTTAATCTCTTCGAGCGTTTCTTCATTGCGCTCTCTGGCAATCTGTTGCGGTGATTTGCCTGCGGCCAGAGCATCAGTGAGGTCGGACAGCGCATTATTCTCAACCGCATTCTTACCCGCGCCCGCCCCTGATATTGCACCACCTGAGGAGTCAGAAGCAATACCGCTTGCTAAACCTGCAGCCAGTTGACTGAGAGCACTCACGGATTCTTTCTCACTTTCTGTCAAATCACCGGCGTTCTTGCCCGGATACATTGCTGCGACTATGGCTCTTGCTGTCAGCTCTCCTGCCATCGCGCCTGTGGCACCTGCCACGGCATTGTTATCTGCAAGCTGTGCCAGTACTGCACCAGCAAGGGCGTGAGCCATGGTGTTGGCCAGCAGATTAGTCTGTTCTTTACCGTCCACCATGGTTGTGGTGGCTTTTTTGATCGTGTTAGCAACATAAGGCGCCATGACGCCACTTGCCGCTGCTCCCAGATCGTTGGCACTTAATCCGCCAAGCGCTGCTGAAACCGCGGCGGCGGCCATGGAGTAAGCTCCTCCCGTCCCCCATCTGGCAGAGACGGCTTTGTAATCACCATCACTTTCAATCAGCTCGTTGAAATCTTTGGCCGGCAGATCAGCGTATTCAGGATGCTCTTTAATCAGTTTCTCAGCAGTTGCCTTCTTCGCTTCGTCAAGTTTGTAGCTGGTGACGTCACTGACAATTTGCCCGGCAAGTTGCTGGACACCCTGGGCAAACTCCATCTGGCGGGCCACTTTGTCTTTATCGAAAATCTTGTCGATATGGCCGTTAGCGCTTTCTGTATCACGGCTGAGATCGGACACATTCTGTATCTGGTTTTCACTGTCTCTGACCGTGACAGAACCGTCCGAAACAGCAGATTTTGTGACGCCGGAAGCATTGCCATGAGCATTCACAGAAGTTGGTAACACCATACCGGACATCTCACCACCCGTATTACCGGCGCTGAATCCGATAGATGAACTGCTGGCGGAATACTCAGCATGATTACTGATATTATCCCAGCCAAGCGTGCTGGTTGAGATCGCGTTATGGGCTGCATCAGCAGTGGACGCTATCACAGCACCGTTAAGCTGTGTGTGGTTTCCCACATAGACATCATATCCATCCGCGCCGGCGAAGAGGCCACTCTGCTCACCTACGCTTGCGTACTCACTGTTCACCTTGCTCTGGCTCAGGCTCAATCCAATTGAACCTGTCATACTGCCAAATGTGAAGCTGAAGCCGCCGCTGGCGCTCTGTTGCTTGCTATGATAACTGTCAGTGTCCTGCAGGCTGGTCAGCGTCAGATCATGGCCTGTATCCGTATTAATTCGATTACCCAGCGCCTGCGCCCCCGAAAGTAGAGTGTCATTACCGCTGCTCAGTGTAAGAGTGTCTTTTGCGTTAATACGGCTGTTTACATAGTCTGTACTTGTGCCATCTTCATTGCCGCTGGCCATGAAACCGCTGGCCTGAATACCTATCCCGGTTTCCTTGCCAATTGAAAAATGTATCCCGCCACTCCAGCCCGACGATGTGTTGCTGCTTGTCTGCTGCTGATTATTGCTCGCGGCTACCAAGTTAAGATTATGCTCTGCTGCAAGCGTGACGTTTTTTCCGGTTATGCCACTTCCTGCAACATTAATATCTCCTCTAGTCCCGTTAGCGCCGGTCGCCACTACCGCGACGTTCCCACCACCACTGAGTGAACTGCCACTTACGGTATTTGCGGTATATTCTGAAGAAGATTTGCTTTTACTGGCCCCGACGCTGAGAGCGATTTTGATCCCCGCATTATTCATATCGCCTTTGGCCAGTGCAGTTGCAGACTGGCTCGCAGCTCCCGCCATTGCCCAGCCGCTTTCCAGCATTTTTACTGCGCTGAGCGCCTTCAGACGATCATCACCCGCCTGCCCTGCTTCTTTAGCTTGTGCACCCAGACTCAGTAATGCATCGGTAATCGGGCTGGTTAACTGTAAAGTCAGGCCGCTTTGCTTTTGCTCATAGACCTGACGTCGGCTCAGCATGTCATTGCCGGGATCGATTGAGACTGAGCCCCCTACAAGACTGATATCCTGTTTCGCAATCACATCTGAACCTGCAACTCGTGCATCATGGCCCGCTATCAACGCCACATTACCGCCAGTACTTCCGACCGCGCTGGCGCTCTGACTTTGTGTCGTTCCATCCAGATTGATCTGCTGACGTGAAGATGCACTGCCGAAAGTTACGCCTATACCCCCTCCGCTGAACATGCCGCTCTTTTTAGTTTCACTCAGACGATAGCTGTTTTGCGTTTCAGTGGCAGCGCCGATGGTGAGATCGTTCCCAGCTTTCAGACCGACATCGCTTTCTCCCACGACTGAAGACCCTTTCACTGCCAGGTCATGCCCTGCAACAATCGAGACATGATCGCCGCTCAACTGGGAAGCTTTTTCGGTTGTTGAGCTGTCTTCTTTAATGGTGTGGGTGGTTTTCTTACTGAACAGGCTTTTTTTAGTTTTAGTCTCTTCCCGGTAGGCGTAATCACTTTCTGTCGCCGTGGTGATGTTCACGTCGTGTCCGGCCTGTAGCGCCAGATCTTTATTCGCGATGATTGTACCTGTGTTGCTGGTAATATCGTTGCCGGCCATCAGCATGGTGCCACCTCCGCTGACAACCTCCGTGCCCTGCTGGCGGACGTGTTCGTTGATTTCCTGCTTTTTGCCCGCCTTATAGCTGTTGCCGGAGCGGGTGGCCTCCGCCTGCAGATTGAGATCGCGCCCCGCCTGCAGTGCCACATCGCTTTCTGCCGCTATACCGGCCGCCTGGCTGTTAAGGTCGCGTCCGGCCACCAGCTGCAGATCGCCACCGCTGGAGATCGTTGTACGATCCACGCCGGAGGAATGAGATTCGTAATTTCCGCTGCGGCTGTTCTGCTGCGTGGCGGCGGCGTTGAGGTTGATATCATTTCCGGCTGCCAGTTGGGCATCTCCACCTGCTTTCACCGCGCTGGCGGTAACGTCCAGGTTGTGACCAGCCTGCACGGCCAGATTGCCGCCGGCATTGAGCTGGCTGCCCTGACTGGAGAGGGAACTGTCGCTGGTAGCATCAATATTTTGCCAGCCATATTTGAAGCCCGACTGCGCATTGCCTGTCTCGATTTGATTGCCGGTGATGGCGATATCATTCCAGGCTGTCATCCGCATATCGCCGCCCGCGCTGAGTTTCGCGCCGGTGACGCTGATGTCGTTACCGGCCTTCAGGCTGAGAGAATCAAACGCAGCGATGCTGGCCGCTGGCCCGATTAATGTTTCGGTAAAAAATTTATGCTGACCCCAGTTATTGCGGGCGTCCAGCGTCCACTGTTGCGTGGTGGTAATGTTACTGATGTCGCCGTTAACGCTTTCCAGCGCCACCGTTTTACCGCTGATGGTGGAACCAACATTATTGATATCGCCAAGGGCGCTCAGCTGCAGGTTGCCACCAGCATGTATCAGGCCAGCACTGAGGTTGCTGAACTGGTTGCCGCTGTCCAGTTTGAGATCGTTTTGCGCGGCCACCGTGCTGCCGCTGTTAGTGATGTTGCCCGCTTTCAGCGAGACGTTATTACCGGCAATCACACTCCCGTTTTGCAGGGTTACGTCTTTCTGAGAGAGATAGACTTTCGGTACCATTACCGTTTCGCCATTCACCGTGGACGCTTCCCACCAGATAATGCTTTTATCCAGTGAAGCAACCTGCTCTGCGCTCAGCGATACGCCAAACTGTAAGCCGAGCGCCTGCTGCCCGGCCGCGGCGTTGTCCATCAGATAGCGCATCTGATCAAGCTCAGATCCCAGGCCGTTCAGGTAGCGGCTGCCGGTCTGATTCAGCACCGTATTGCTGACGTAACGGGTATCAAAAGCCGCATCGCCCAGCAAGCGATAGTCATATTCAGGCTTCAGGTTCAGCCGTTCCAGCAGATAAGATGAGCCGAGGAAAGCATTCTCGTCGGTGTATTGTTTCCTGTTTTCCTGGGGTGAGCTGCCGGGGCGTTTACCCAGCAGCGCATTCAGATCGCCGAACAGATTTTGATCGAGCTTGCCCAGCCCGTTAAGTTTTGGATTGAGATTAATCAGATAAGGACTTTTGCTGTCGGTAGAGGCGACGAAATAACCATTACTGCCGGAAGGCAGTGGATAGGCGCTGACGTCTACGTGGGACAGCTGATAGGGGTTCAGCGTTTGACCGCCGTTGTCCCCGGTAGCTTTCAACTCAACTGCTTTGCCGGGTTTGGCGTCGTCGATTGCCTTAATATCATGATCGGCAAGCGATACGCCCGTTGTCGGTACATCATCCAGACTTGCCGCACCGTTCACCTGCTGGAGCGCGTTTTGCAACTGATCGCGCCACTGCGGTGAGTTGACCGCGACATTGCCTGCGGCGGCAAGCTGCTGCTGCTGTACGGCGGCTACGCTACCCGGTACGCTGAAGCGGTTGAGGTCCGGGGCCGCCAGCGTGTTGCCGTCCCAACCGGCATTTGCCGTGGTATTGGTGTTGCTGATATCGCCGCTGAAGCTAGCGGAAACATTGCCGCCGGCCTGAATGACGGCGCGGTAAAGCTGACCGGGTGTGAAGTCAGTTTCATGACCAGTAAGTTTGAAATAGATGGTATCGACTTTGGGCTTGGTGGGAACAATGATGGCCGCATCAGTCGTAGCAACTTGTGGATGAAAATCACTGTTTTTAATGGCGTACTCGTAAACCAGGTAATCATTATTAACGCCCGCCTGCCAGCTCTGGTTGTTGAGCTGAGCGCCGGAAAGTGAGACATTTTGACTGGCAAGAATATTGCTGGCTTGGTTATCCAGCATCTTTGCATACAACGTTAAATTACGGCCTGCTGAAATTCGTGCGGCACCGCCTTTGGCGACCACATCTACCTTGGTTTTCGACGTAGAAAATTTCTGAGTGACGTAATCCGCCAAAGGTGCGTAGTAATAGCTAGTGACTTTAGTGTAGCTGCAAGCGCCATGACCATTGCAAGGACCGGTTTGATGTGTACCCGTTTTCGAGTAATAGCCCCAAGTTCCATCGGGCATTTGGGAAAAGAGTAAATCAATCGAGGCGTTTCCCAGCCCGTCGATGGAATTATTCTTCGTCGTGCTCTGCTCAACGTTGAGTCCATCACGCGTATTCAACAAATGCCCGGTCTTAACCGTAATATCCCCTTTCTGCGTCTCAATGGTGCCCGAGCTGTTCACCACCTCAGTATTAGCATTCCCCGCCGCGTCGCGCTGCATCCACAGGCTGTTGCCGGCCAGCATATCGCCCTGCTGGTTTTTGATGCTGTTGGCGTAGAGGTAGAGATTATTTGCCGCATAGAGCAGCGCGGTATTCACGATGCTGCCCGGCGCGCTGAGCGTGAGATTACCCAGCGTGCCGGTAAAACCATCAAGCGTTATATCGCTGCGGCTGGTCAGATTAATATTGCCGCCGCCCTGCAGCGTGCCGCTGGCGTTCATGGCGATACGGCTGCCGCTCAGCGTGCTGTCGCCGCTGCCGCTGGTGAGTTGGCCCTTATTGACCAGGTTACCGTCCGCGCCCAGCGTCAGCGCCTGGCCCTGCAAGGTGCCCTGGTTTTCCAGGGCGCCGTTGCTGGTCACGCTCAGCCGCTTGCCCGCCGCCAGCGTACCTTTATTGGTGAAGCCGTTAATCAGCTTCAGCGTCGCATCACCCAGCGCCACTACCTGGCCCAGCTGATCAAAACCATTACTGCTAAGCTCCATACTGCCGCCGCTGAACAGTTTGCCCGCCGCCTGCTGGTTTACCTGTGTGGCGGTCACGTCCAGCTGATTGTTGCCCAGCAGGATGCCGCTGTTGTTCAGCTGCTGATAGTTAACCCTGAGATTGCCGCCCTGGGCGCTCCCCTGGTTAGTGAAGCCGTTGCCGGTCAGGGTAGCCTGCTGCTGAGCCAGTAGCGTCCCGCTGTTACTGGCGCTGGCAGCAGTAAGCATCAGTTGAGTAGCCTGCAGCCAGCCGCTGTTGATTAGCTGCGGCGTCTCAAGCGTCAGCTCGCCGCCGGAAAGGATTTTTCCGGCATTGTTCGCAAGCGTCGTGGCGCTAACACCGGTTGTCCCACCGCCCTGAATGAGGCCGTAATTATAAAGTTCCGGCGTGGTCAGCGTCAGCCCGTTCTGGCCGATCAGGGTGCCGCTGGCGGCGTTGGTCAGCCGGCCGTTCAGCGTCAGCAGCAGATTTTTATCGCCCTGAAGCGCGCCGCTATTCTCCAGCGCACCGCTGGTGACGTTCAGTTCCCCACCCTGAATCCGGCCTGCGTTGTTCACTGATGCTGCCTGCAGATCCAGCTTGCCCGCCGTCAGCAGCGTTTTATTCTGCTGCTGGGTCAGCGCGCCGTTGAGCGTGATCGTCAGGCCGTCGACGCCGCTGATATCGCCGCCGTTGTTCAGCGTATTGCCGTTCAGCGTCAGATTTCTGGCGATCCATTGTCCCTGATTGGTTAACGCCAGCGCCTGCAGCGCGGCCGCACCGTTGGCGCTGATTTTACTGCCTGCGGTCGAGTCCAGCTTGTCTGCCAGGATCAGCTGCATTCCGTCGGCACTCTGGATCTCGCCACCATTATTTAACCGCCGGGCGTTCAGCAAAATTTGCTGCCCCTGCCAGCTGCCATTATTGGTGACGGCATCGCCATTAATAATCAGCGTACCCTGCGTCAGCAGCGCACCACCTTTGTTGTTAGTTAATTCCCGCGCCGGGACGGCCATCGCCATCAGCATCATGCGACCGGCAGTCTGCGGCAGTGCGCCCAGCGTCAACGCCTGCAGCCCGATCAGGCTGCCCTGATTGATCACTTTTGCTGGCGAGATCGTCAGCGTCTGCCCCTGCACCGAACCGCTGTTATCCAGCGTGCTGCCGGTTAACGTCATAACGCCCGCGCTGAGCAGATCGCCTATGTTGACCAGGCGCTGCGCACCTATTTGCGCAGCGCCCTGGCTCAGTAACTCGCCGTCATTGATCAACTGCCCGGCGACGCTGGCCTCCAGTCCGCCAGTGCCAAGCAGCGAACCCTGGTGCTGCCAGCTGCCCGCGGTAACCTGCGCCTGTCCGCCCTGTAAGGTTCCTCCGGTAGTGAGTTGATCGGCATCCAGCCTCAGCAGGCCACCGCTCAGAGTGCGGCTCCCTGCGGCGGTGTCCAGCGTATCGCTCCGGGCATCCAGCAGAGAATTGCCCTGCCACAGCCCGCTGCTCTCCAGCCGTTGCCCACGCAGCGTCAGGCCATCAGCCATGATTTTGCCGCTGTTCAGCAGATGATTTGCCGTAAGTTTGCTCTCTGCCTGGCTCAGCAGGCTACCACTATTATCCAGCTTATCGCGCAGGCTGGCGGTAAGCTGACCGGTGCTGTTGATAAGACCCCGGTTAACCAGCCCATTACCGGTGATATCAATCTGCTGGCTCTGCAAGCCGCCGCTGTTGCTGATGCTGTCGCCGCGCAGCGTCAGCCTTTCGCCGCTCAGCATCGTCCCGTCACTCTGGTTATCCAGCTGCTGTGCGGCTACCTCCACACGCGTGTCGCCTTGCATCGCGCCACGGTTAGAAAGCGTATCGGCGGTCACTCCAATGCTATGGGCAGCAATGACGCCGCTGTTCTCCAGCGTTTGGGCATTAAGCGTGGCCTGCTGCCGCGCCAGCAGTTCTCCCCGGTTTATCAGCGAATTATCGGCCTGTGCGCTAAGCGTATCGGCCAGCATCCTGCCATCATTACTGAGCTGACGAGCCGTCACCTCCAGCGCGCCATCCACCTGCAGCAGTCCGGCGTTGTCCAGCCGATCCAGCGTTAACGACAGCGGTCCGCCGCTCAGCAGCTCACCATTTTTCTGGTTAACTAGCTGCGTACTGTTCAGCGTCAGCGCACTATTGCCCTGCATCAGGCCGCCATTGGAGAGCAGCGGCGCGGTAAGACTCAGTCGATCCGCCACCAGACTGCCCTGGTTAAGGATCTGGCTACCCTGTAAATCCAGTAGCTGCTCGCCCGTCAGACTTCCGGCGTTGTTGATGATGCCCGTGACCTGCGCAGCAAGTAGCGAGGCAGCCCGGCTGCTGCCGCTGTTCTGCCACTCCCCGGCGTTAACGTTTACCCTGTCCGCCTGGAGCGTTCCCTGATTATCCAGCTGCGCGGCAGTCACATCGAGCGTGCCTGTGCTCAGCAGTTGTCCGTCAGAATGATTGCTGATGGTATCGCCGTTCACCACCACGCGATCGTCGCCCTGAAGCAGGCCACTGTTGATCAAATCGCTTTGCAG
Source organism: Pantoea sp. FN060301 (assembly GCA_050410775.1). Lineage (GTDB taxonomy): Bacteria > Pseudomonadota > Gammaproteobacteria > Enterobacterales > Enterobacteriaceae > Erwinia. The sequence continues at coordinate 1,143,070 of CP191229.1, read as the reverse complement.
CGTCAGCGCCTGCGCCATCATCCAGCCGCCGTTATCCGTGCTTTCAGCCTGTATCTGAATACCGCGCTGGCCTAAAATTTTTCCGCTGTTATGCAGCGTTTTGCTCCGGAGGTCGGCATCACTGGCGCTGAGCGCGTTGCCGCTGTTCTGCCAGTCACTGGTCGTTACTGTCAGCTTTTCGCCCTGTATTAAGCCCTGATTATCCAGGTTGTCGCCCTGTAATGCTAATGCGCCAGCGCTGAGCAAAGTGCCGCTGTTACTGAGGCTGTTCCCGGTCATGTTTAACCGCTGGCTACCCTGTAAGGTGCCGTTGTTTTTCAGGTCACCCGCGTCAACAGTCAGATCATCAGCTGACAGAACCCCCTGATTAGTTAACGTTTTTTGACGCACCTGCATTGCGTCCTGTGCCAGCAGCTGCCCACCCTTCGCATTAAGCAGGCTGTTATGGCTGGCCGTGAGCGTAGCGGCGCTAAGCTCTCCGCTGTTGACCAGCGTGTCGCCAGCCAGCGTCAGGCCGGCATCGCTTTTTATCAGGCCTGCGTTATACAGCGCCGGGAGGTCCAGCGTGAAGCCGGTGTGGGAGTCGATGCTACCGCCGCTGAGATTGTCGAGCCGGTCAGCGGCGATCGCTAAACCGTTACTGCCCTGAATCAGGCCACTGTTGGTCAGCTGTGCGCTGCTGAGCTGAAGCCGTGGCGCGCTCAGCGACCCCGTGTTAAAGAGGCTAAGGCTGGTAATAGCGAGTGCATCATCAGCGGCAATAGCACCACTGTTAGTCAGCGTTTCGGCCAGGGTCAGCTGCGTTGTTCCCTGCGCGCTTAAAGTACCGCTTTGCGTCAGCCGGTCGGCCGTGATTTCGCTGCGTTTACCGCCGAAGATCTCTTTGCGGTTTGTCAGCGTTTTCCCCTGAACCAGCAGGATGTCACCCTTCATGCTGCCGTCGTTACTCAGTTCGTCAGCGGTAATGTCCAGCGTTTGAGTACCCTGTACTGCACCGCTGTTTGCCAGCTTTTTACCTTTGATGATCAGGCTGTCAGCAACGAGCCTGCCGCTGTTTTCAGTTTCGTCAGCCGTCAGCGACAGGGTATGTTTAACCTCTACTTCGCCGCTGTTTGCCAGCTTTTTACCTTTGGCAATCAGGCTGTCGGCAGCGAGCGTGCCGCTGTTTTCTGTCTCGTCAGCCGTCAGCGTCAGCGTGCGTTTGGTCTGCGCCTGGCCGCTGTTAATCAGCCTGCCGGCGGCCAGTTCCAGCGCCTCGTCGCCCTGAAGCTGACCGCTGTTCTCCAGCGAATCAGTGGCGATCACCGTCTGCTGCCCTTTCGCCAGCAGGGCGCCGCTGTTTTTTACCTGTTTTGCGCTGAGGGAAAGCATCCCGCCCGCGGTGATTTGTGCGCCATTATCCACCCCGTTGCGCACCGTCAGCCCGATATCGCCGCCGCTGTCTGCCGTGCTCGCCCTGTCGCTCTTTATGTCTGTAGCGCTGAGCCGGATATCTTTTCCGGCAGTCAGTTTGCCGCCGCTCAGCGTCACAGTATTGTTTCCGCTCAGGATAATACTGTTATCGCTTACCACTGCGCCCGCACTGAGGGTGATATCTTTTTGCCCGGTCAAGGTTACGGGACCGCTGGCCTTATGATCGCCAGCCAGCACCAGGCTGTCGCCTTTTGCCGTCAGCGCGCCACTGGTGAGGCTGTTTTTTAGGGTAAGCCTGCCGCTGGCGTCCAGTACCATATCGCCCTGACGCGCATTCAGATTGCCGAGGTTAACCCCCACGCCTTTTTCACTGGAAACAAGGTGGATACGGTTTGCGTACATGCCGCCCAGCGCGCCGGTATCTACCGCCACGCCGGGCGCAGCGCCTTCTCCGGCTATCGGCGTCACGCTGCCGTCCGGCATCACCCGGTTGGTTCCGGCAATCAGCTTCAGGTCTTTGGCATGAATAGCCGCATTGATCTCGCTGGCGCGGGAAATGATGGAGAGCGCATCACTCTGGCTGGCATCCAGCCCCTGCCCCTCAATGGTAATGGTACCTTTACTTACCGCCAGCGACTGCAGATTGCCTTGCGCATCCATCGTCGGTTTGCCGGTGGTTAAGGTGGCGTTCGGCGTATTGATAAAGCCGCAACCATTACAGGTAATGCCGTAAGGGTTAGCCACCATCACGTTAGCCGCCTTGCCCGCAACTTCGGTATAGCCCTGGAGCTGTGAACGGGTTGCGCCCGTTACCTCATTGATAATCGCCTTCGCTTCGTGCCCGGCTTTCAGGTTCGGGTTGTTCTGGATCAGTCCGCCCAGCTGGGTCTGATTAAGCTGACCCGTGGCGTTGTTAAGGATCAGCCCCTCTTTGCCAACATTGTACTGCTGGTACTGATTATGGGATATGCCTGCCTGACTGGGCGTGGCGATGTTTATCACCGGCACACCGTTACCCGCAGCATCCATTTTCGTGCCGGGCGTTACCGGGGTTATGACTGCCGCCGCCGCCGGCAACATCGGCTGGACGGCAATCAGATAACAGATAGCGTAGCTCAGCGCGCGCCGCGCCAGGGAAACAGGTTGACGATCGTCCATAATCATTGCCTCTTAGAAAACCAGCCCGATACGGGCGTAAATGCTGACGGGGTCCGGTTGCAGATAGCCGGGGTAGCTGACCGGAATGCCCACTGTGTACTGGGTATAGAAATTTTTGTTACGGGTGCCGACGCCAACCGCGCTGCCCCAGATTGTGCCGGTGGATTCGCGGTTTTGTGCGTCGCTTTTAAGCCAGCCGCCGTCAACGGCAGCGGTGGCGCTGACCTCTCCCAGAAACGGTATCGTAAAGAGGCTGTAGCTAAGTTCATTACGCAGGTAGCCGCCGTTATCGCCGGAGAGGTACTGCTCCTTAAAGCCACGCACCGAGCTTTCGCCGCCTATTGTCAGGCGTTCGCTGCCGTACAGGCGGTCCGGTGACCACTGACCATAGACGCTGCTCAACCACCACAGCTTGTCGGTGACCGGGTGCTGAAAGCTGCCGCTGAGGCTCCACTTACGGAACTGGGCTTTCGGCAGATCGTCGTTTTTACCCGCGTCACGCTCGGCATCAAACCACGGCATGCCGCGACTGAAGGTCGGGTTGAGCGTGGCAACACCGCCGAGTAACTTTTGGGTATGGTTAATGCCCAGCTGGATGCTGGTGATTTTGCGGCTGCTGCTCTGGAGTAAGGTATTGTTAAGGAAGTTGTGGCTGGAATAGTGATTTAGTCCGGCCTGTACGCCGGTTTTGATATCACCATCGCGGAACAGGACCCATGAGCCATTAAGCCGGTGGGCAACGTTGTCGCCGTTGCTCAGCCAGGTGAAGTCATTATTGATGAAACTGCTGTGGTAGTTGCTCCAGCTGTAACTGTAATCAAAGAGGCCGTAGCCGTAAGGCACACTGACTCCCGCCTGAACATTCTGCGCGTCGTGCCAGTCGCTGAAGTCGCTGCTGCGGCCGCCGCTGATAAACCAGCGATCGGCCAGACCCAGCAGGTTATTGCCGGTCAGCGCAGCGTTCAGCTGACCGACACCCGTGCTTTTCTGTCCGCTGTTATCAAAACCGAACGAGGCGCTTAACGGAAATTCCGGTTTTGCAGTGAGATTCACCACCGAATAACCGGCTTCAGGCGATGGCAAAATTTCAATCTGTACCGGCGTAACGCGAATACGGTTAATTTGCTCCATTCCCTGCTCAATATCGCGCAGGTTGAGCACTTTTCCTTCCAGACCGGGAAAAGCCATATTCAGCATTCGCGGATGCTTACCTTCGAGCCGGATGGCATCCAGTTTTCCTTCCAGTACCGGAATGATTAATTCACCCTCAGACAAATCCTGCTCAACTAAATAAGCGCGGCTGGTAATATATCCCCGCTGCATATACCAGTCGGAAATATCATGCACCAGAGAGTTAATTTCCGTTAAGTTCAGACAACGATTGCTATAAGGTTCAGTAAGGTTCTGCTGCTGCTGCACGGATAAAAGCGATACATTGCGAATCACAATGTTACGCACAGGGAAACATGGGCCGGATCCCCCAGAAACAGGCGCTGGCGCGGCCTGCGGTGATAGCGTCTGGCGTAGGGCATCACGCTGATGCTGATTCTGCCTCAACCTTTCTTGTTGCTGCTGCTGAATAAAATCACGATCGCCGGGCGATACGGGCGCTGCAATTACGTTGCTGATAAATAATCCAGCTGCAAGCGCCAGCCACTTCCCTGTAATTATTGTTTTCATAAAGGATTAACAAAACTGATTGTAAGCTTTTTGTAAGCAAGGATGCAAAGAGTAACACTTAAATAATGAGAATTTTCCCATGAATTCCAAAAAAGCATAAAAAACCACCTCCCCGGCATTTATTAAGAAAAACAACTTTTCCAACACAAATTACTGGCGATTAGGTTTGTCTTTCAGGGAGGGGGATAAAGGTAAGGTTATAAGTCAAAGAAAAATTACTTCATAACATTATATGGCTTGTTCGCATCGCTCATCTCAAAATCAAATTTTTTAAGATAAAATCTTATATTTCCCGGATGATGTTTAATCTCTGCCCCCTGGAACACAGTACTCAGACAGGATCGTAACAGGGGTTTCCTGTGAACTCTGTATCAGTTAAAGGCAGGGCAATATGCAAGATTCTGAAGCCTGCCTGTCTGAATACATGAACGTTGAAAGCAAGGTAAATTTCGTCAGACTAAGGCGCGGCATTTTATTCAGGCGATAAAAAACCGCCCGCAGGCGGCTTAGGCTCTTCTCAAATCTTATCAGGCTCGGGGCCCTAGTCATCATCATCCCCGACCGGCTCATCATCCCCCATTGGCACATCATCTTCCTTTTCCGGAAACTCTGTAACAACTTCATGATGGGGAAGCGGATCGTCATAATCAGGACGTTCAGTCATAATCACCTCTTAAGATAGTCAGGATAACGATAAGTGTAGAACGCCCTGCTGGTTTTTTCCGCCCACCGCTGGTGTAGTCCGTGGCGTATGGAAAGAAAGCAGACATGGCCAGTCAAATCATGGAGCGCGGCTGGTCGGTTGCGGACATTTTCGTCCGGCCAGGTGTTACTGCACAAAGTTTATAAAAGTGAAAAATGCCGGCGTGCTTTTCCTTCGCGGAAACGACAGCGAATTCTGCAGGCTGGCAATAAAATAAAGATGGGTATATGCCAGATCACAAATTATATATTTTATAAAATTACAGAATAAAATTTGAATGCCGTTTTTATTTATCACCGCACAGCTAAAAAACCAACTCGCGTAAAACATAGCATTCTCTTTATTAAAAACAGTCACTTACTAACTTCCTGACTGCAAAAGCAAACGCAGCGCTGTTTAATTTCCGCCGCAGCGAGCTTCCCCATTGAGCTTTTTTAAAAACTACTTCTCTTATTTTTGAATCACATCTCAATTTTTTAAACAGGCTATAAAAATAAATTGAAACATTGTTTTATAAGCTTTAGATTTCAGAAGGGGATTCTACAGGCAGTTCCCCCTCCTTCTTTAATATAAAAATGGATATATCATGAAAAAGTCAATTTTACTTTTACTACCTCTTGTCGTCACAAGTGCCCAGGCTGTGTATGTCGATGTTCGCCATGAGTATCTTGACGACAGTAAAGCTAACTACGATCGCGCCTATATTTCCCACCGTTTTGATAATGGATTTGGGTTTGCTATTGAGGCCATTTCAAAATCAGGCGGGGACGATAGTAATAAAGCCTTTAACGATATGGAAGTTCAGGGCAATGAATATACCGCAAGCTATCAGTTCACGAGCGGCGCGGTAGCCTGGCAACCGGGCCTCGTACTGGAGACGGGGAACGGCTACTCCGTTTATAAACCTTATTTCAGAGCGACATGGAAGCTTGATGACAGCTGGTGGCTGGGTGCGCGCTACCGTTATGAGTACATCCGGCGCTCCTCCGATGTCAGAGATGACGACACCATTAACCGTATGGACGTCTGGGCGGGATACAAATGGAATAGTTTTGACTGGACGCTTGAAGGCATTTATAAGAAAGCCGATAAATACGATCTCTATAATAACGGTAAAAATAACTATGAATATAACTTCAGAACGGCCTATTTAACCGGAAACTGGTCTCCCTTTATCGAAGTAGGAAATGTATCGGTAAGAAGCACCAGCGATGAGCGTCAGACGCGTTTCCGTATCGGTGTTGGTTATACCTTCTGACGGAAAGCCCCTCTTTTATATATTATTGAAAAATCTGACTGAGAATAATTTTCTGCCGGATAGCACTATTTTAGCAGCATGGTCGGCCAGCGTAAGGCTGACCATGCGTAACCTCTGAGCACACTGTTTTAAATTCCCCGCCTCTTAAATCACGCCCTGCTTACTTTTTTTAAATTTCCCAACTTCAGATGCCGAATTGGGCCCTGGTTAAATGCTATCCGCAGGAAATTTACCGCCATACAGCTCTGCCAGCTATTTATTTTCTGAAGTGAGTATGTACCAGCGATAAAGAGTCGGCGTTAAGATCCCGCCGCAGATAATAGTATTTAAAGCGAAGTGGTTTACCGAAGTGGAGAAGCCCCTGCACCCGAAACCCGGGCGCAGGGTAAGAATTACATGACGCCCATCATCCTCGGCAAGAACAGGGTAATTTCGGGCAGGTAGGTAATCACCAGCAGCATGCCAATGATGGCGATATAAAAAGGCACCAGCGGTTTCATCACCTCTTCCACCCTCACCTTGCCGACGCTTGCCCCGACATACAATCCGCTTCCCACCGGCGGGGTTATCGTCCCTACCGCCAGGTTGTAGATCATCAGAATGCCAAAATGCACCGGATCGACGCCCAGCTTCACCATAATCGGCAGCAGGATAGGCGTAAAAATCAGGATGGCAGGGCCGATATCCATAAATGCGCCAATAATCAGCAGAAAGAGGGTCACAACCAGCAGGATAACCAGCTTGTTATCGGATATGCCGAGAATGAGCTCGCTTAGCGCCGCCGGGATATTCGTTATCGACATGGAGAACGACATGGCCGCAGAGGTGGCCAGCAGGAACATGATAATCCCGGTCATCACCACGGTTTGCAGTAGAATGTCAGGCAGATTCTTAATGCGTATTGTTTTATAAAGCCCCATGGTTAACAGCAGGGTATAGGCGACGGCGATAGCTGAGGCTTCGATAGCGGTAAAGATGCCCTGCACTATCCCGCCAACGATAATCACGATCAGCAGCAGGCTGGGGACAGCTTCAAGGGTAACTTTTAACGCCACGCCTTTTTGCAGCGCAAAAAAGACCCGATAGTTGTTTCGTCTGGCCACCACAAAAGTGACAAGCATACAGCTCACGCCCCACAACACGCCGGCGACCAGCCCGCCGGCAAACAGCGCCGCGATGGAGGTCCCGCCGCTTGCCAGCGCATATAATATAAAGGCAGTTGTGGGCGGGATCAGCATCCCGGTGGGCGCAGAGGCGATATTCACCGCCGCGGCAAAGCTACGGCTGTACCCCTCTTTCGCGCTCATCGGCACCATCACGCCGCCGATAGAGGTCGAGGCCGCAATAGCGGAGCCAGAGATAGCGCCGAACATCATATTGCCCATGATATTCGTATAGGAAAGCGAACCCGGCAGCCTGCCGGTGAAAAGCTTGGCGAAGTTCACCAGCCGCGTGGCGACCCCGCCGCTGTTCATTATCACCCCTGATAGCACAAAGAACGGCACCGCCAGTAAGGCAAAGCTATCCAGACTGGAGAACATTTTCTGCGCCGTGGCAAACAGAGAGATATCAAATGGCAAGGCCAGCAGCATCGTGCAGCCGGAGGCGATAACGATACAAAGACCTATTGACGCGCCCATGGCAAGCAGTACCACAAATATGCTCACAAGCGTAACGGAGGCCAGGATAGGATCAATCATGTTGGTTCTCCATTACCGTGCCGGTATCAGCCCTGGTAGAGGTCGCTTTAAGCAGATCGACAATATTCATCACGCTGTAGAGGATGATCAATACGCCCGCGACAGGCAGGGCGTAGTAGATTTGTCCCATCGGAATGCCCAGCGCAGGTGAGATTTGCAGCATGGAAATGGCGGAAATTTTCAGACCGCCGATGATAAGTACCCAGATGGAGAAGGCGGCGAAAGTGAGTTGCAGCACGATCATCCACCACCGGCGCACGGCTGGCGACACTTTATCCACCAGGATCGTCAGGCTGATATGCTGGTTCTTCCCGGCCACATAAGCCATGCCCAGCATCGAAAGCCAGACCAGCGAGAAGCGAAGCAGCTCTTCCGTCGCGGTGCTGGGGACGCCGACAATATAACGGCTTATGACCTGCCAGCAGGCCACGCACACCATGGCTGCCAGCAGGAGAGAACATACACTGCCTAGTATCTTATTGAGCGTCTTTCTTAATGTATCCATTACCCCTCCTGAGAGATTAGCCTTTCGCTGACTGGATTTTCTGATACAGCTCATAGAGCTCCGGCTTATCTTTCAAGCCTTCATAGATGGGCTGAACGGCGTCCTGAAAGGGTTTCTTATCGATATCGAAAAACTCCACGTTGAAGTTCTCGGTCGCCTGTCGCCGGGTGGTTTCCATTTCTTTATCCCAGGCCTTTTTTTCAAATTCGATGGAGGCTTTGACCGCCTCCTTCACAATTTCCTGCTGCTCAGGCGTCAGCTTTTCCAGCGTCAGGGCGCTCATCAGCAAAATATCGGGGATGCGGGTGTGCATATCGTAGGTGTAGTAGCGGGCGACTTCACCATGGCGGGCAATGGTCAGGGCAAACTCATTGTTTTCGGCCCCATCCAGAATGCCCTGCTGTAGCGAGGTGTAAACTTCCGCCTGGCCCATGGCAATGGGAGATGCCCCCAGCAGCTTAAGCGTCTGGATGGCGGTTTCACTCTGCATTACGCGGATTTTTTTGCCCTGTAGATCTTCTATCTTACGAATGGGGCCTTTGCTCATATAAAAACTGCGGGCCCCTGAGTCATACCAGCCGATGCCAATAAACCCCTGCGGCGCGGTAGATTGATAGACGGGCTCCATAACCTCAGGGTTATCCATTACTTTGTAATACTCTTCGACGTCGGCAAAGAGATATGGCAGGGAAAAGACGCCATAGGCCGGAGAGAAGCTTTCCATCAGGCCGGACGACACCTTAGTGATGTCCACCACCCCAACCTGCGTCAGCTCTACCAGTTCACGCTCCCCGCCCAGCTGCGCGTCGGGAAAATAGATGACCTTTACTTCGTTGGCAGTTTTTTCTTCAATCTGGTTTCCCAGAAAGTGAAGTGCGTCCTTAACCGGCTGGCTGTTTTCTGCATAAGCCAGGCGCAGGACGGTCTGGGCCTGAGACGAAAACGCCAGGGCGGGTAAACAGCACATAAGAAGGGCGTTAACCATTCGTAATATGTTCATAACTGCCTCATCATGGGTATAGTTTTTCATCCACGAAACTACGGGGCTTACCCGGCCCTCACCTTGTGGATAATGCCATGCCGGGAGGAAATGTGGCGCTGTAAGAAAGGTTTTGAAACTGTGTTTCACATTTTTGAATTTTCAGCATTATCTGTTGGGAGGCTGGGGGATTGCGCGTGAGACCTGGGTGTGGGTTACTGTTTTTGAGTCAACTTTGTTAACCCTGATTGTGCTGAACGATTTCGTTGCCAGTACCGCTAAGGTTATCGGCGTCGGTGTTTTTACGCGAAGCAGAACGATCTTAGCTGACTGTTATCTTTAATGATTTTCAGGAGATATCTGTGGCCCGCGCGATAGCAATTTTTTCTACATTGTTATAGGCAGGTAACCATGATTGGTGACATGTGTGCACAGAACCAGACCTGCAAACGTAATGTTTTACGCTCAGCCGGAAGGGGGCCAGGATATAAGCACTCAGTATCGGCGATTATGTGGCTCTGAATGATAATGCATGCAGGATGCTGAAGAGGCTGTCAGGAAAACATTCACAGCGGCTTAACTCTGTTCATTCGTGAAACTGCCTAACCTGTGCAGTTCCACGTAATTAAACATTTATCAAAGCTTGGAACGTAGCTCTTTTTGCATATTCTCTGAGAAGTAGCCTGGATGCTTCACCACTACACGGCCACCTGAAGCCACTTTATCAGCCCACTCAGCCATTTTTTTTGTGAATCCTGAATCCCAACCGTTCTGAGCACCATGACTGCGGATGTCATTAGCGCTTATTGGATTATCTAGATCTTTCAGAAATTTAAACATTTCTTTAGCGCGACTTTCATCCATGGGATGTGCCGCTGATGAAGATGTGTTCATGTTGTCGATGTATTCAAGGGCTTTATCAGTTAATGCTGGCATTGGATTTTCCTTATCTAATTTATTGTTTCGCCCTGAGACTAACAAAAAACTTAATATGAAAGTATATGTTATTCAGCAGATTGAGACCTTAACGGTATCTGCACGGCGCTGGCTTACACCATGCAAACATTGAGGATGTAGAACGCGCCCTGTCTTCACTGTGCCGCTGGTTGGCAATGGCTTTCGATACCGTTGCGCGGATCAAGTGTCGGTCGCATCCGTCCAACTCATATCCTTCTTGCTTCACGGCTACCGCCGGTGCTTCAGTAAGCTCGTTCTGGTTCATACAGACCTCACTATTGGTCACTGGTAAAGCTGCCGGCGCTGATTATCGCCCCACCGATTTCCCGTTCACCATGAAGAACCGGGACCTGAACGGTCTCGCTATTGATGTTAATGATGCGCAGATTTTTGATGCTCGGGACGCGATATCTATTCAGGGGGTCGTTATTGCTGCTATCACTGAGCGAGCAACTGCATTTAGCGCGGACATCGTCCGCTCCATTGAGGCAATGGACCGCTCTGTCCGGTTAACACTGGCTTGCAGCCTTCCCATGCTGCCACCCATACCCTTTAACGCGGCGTCAACCTCTCTGCAGGTAGCCAGAAGTCTAGCAGTCTCCATTTCTAATTCATAAATGACGCTGCCTGCAGTGAGAGTTCCTGGCATTTAATTATCTCCGGGCATAAAAAAACCCGCCAGAGCGAAGTTTAGCTGATTAAAGTTGTTAGCCTAGGAAAAAAGGAAGCCTGCGAAAATTAACACAGCAGCTAAAGCGACAATCCATGACATAGCGGTATAAACACCTGCGGATGTTTTTGCCTCTTCTTCTTTTTTTTCCAAATTTTTAGCATGCTCTTCTTGCGACTTATCCAACTCAAACATAGTTAGAGCTAGCTTTTCATCAGTCAGGGCAGTATTGAATTCCTGGGTCATTGATGAGTATTCAGACTTCATTATTTTAGTTAAAAGCTCTACCGTGGCATCGCTCACGTCTAACTCTGCGGCATGCTTGTTACCACCAGAGCTTTCAACAGCTTTGATGTAATTGTGTACCTGCTCAGCTAAAGATCGAGCCTTACCCCTGTTGACTCTCGTCACATTCCCATTGGAATCGGCGATAAATAAGCTTGCGAGATCTTCATCATATTTGAATTCCATATCCCTATCCCCAAACATAAGTGATGGGATAAATCCTAAAGAAAATCTGATGCAAAAGGAAGCAAAAAACCCGCATTTAAGCGGGTTAAGAGCTCTTACGCGATTCAGAGATGAAGGTGACGATCTGTGAGGATAACCTCTCGCGGAGTTTTGAAATTGCCTGGTCCCTGATTTTTGAAATAGCTTCTTTTTGTTGAGCACTTAAACCAGACCATTGTGCTTTATCAGGGCCAATTGCGTCATGATACTCGGAAAGCTCCGCACTACATTCATCAAAGGCTTCTTCTGAAATGCTGTTAGCTGATTTAAGTGTTTTGACTTGGCTTTCTGCATATTTGATTACGCAATCGCTAAGATTTTCTGCAGCCCCTTCTAAATTTGCATGCGCCACGGAACATACCACCAAGCCCAGAACGGCTAAACCTAATTTCACATTCCTTTCCCCATTGGTATCTGCCGGATAAATCTTAAAGGCAATCTTATGCAATGGGAAGCAAAAAACCCGTGGGTACGGATTAGGAGGTTTAGTTTCTTGAGGGGGCTAGACTGCCTTATTCGCCCCGCGGCTAGAGACATGCGTATCCATATTTCGAAGGGAAAATTATTTGAATCATTTTTTAATTACTGATAAATGATCACTATTTTAGGAAAGGAGATTCTTTATGCCTCTGTTTTCATTTGGCCTGCTCACCGTGGCAGGTGCTGTTTTGGTACCTGCGTTATGGTTACTGTTTTATGGATTCCGCCGGTTTGAATCTTTTATTGACCGGAAAGAGACTCCGGGCGATCGCGTTCCATGGTACTTAGCAATCAGCCTTGTCTTTGGTATCGTAGCTGGCTCTTTACTACAGCCGGGCTGGGACAGAGTCAGTAGTTGCCATGAGTACGATGGCACCCCATACGCTAAATGCGTTGGAAACATGATCATTACATACAAATAGCAACAACCCGCCGGGTGGCGGGTCTTAGTTAGCGTATTGGACGGTTAACTGCAAGTATGCTGCTTGCCATCATCAGGTGGTAGCTTGATCACAATGCTCAGATTTCTGCGTTCTAGCATCTGAGTCATACCCCAATTGGTTCCAAACTGCTCCATTGGCAATTTCCCATCTGACCCGCTTCCCGTATGTGAACCACTCATAATCAGGAATAACCGGCTTCATTCTGGCTGCATATTCTTTCGGCAAATTCGGAAGGTGTCATCCAGCCCAGTGCAGAATGGGGACGACTCTGGTTATATTATAGTGTATGCGCCAGGCCTCGATTTTGCACCGTGCATCCTCCAGAGACATGAACCAGTTCTCGTTCAGACATTCCTGCCGTAACCTGCCGTTGAAGGACTCCACCGTGGCGTTGTCCGTCGGTGTTCCCGGGCGTGAGAAGTCGATCCTAATCCTTCTTTCATATACCCACTTGTCCAGCATTTTCCCTGCAAATTCAGAAGCATTGTCGGTTTTCAGCAACTGCGGTAAAGGACGTCTGAGCGCTATGCTGTTCAGCATTTCCGCGACTTCTGTTGAACGCAGATTCTGCCCCATGCAGATCCCCAGGCATTCGCGGGTATACAGGTCTATAACCGTCAGCAGGCGGAGTCGCCTTCCGTCAAACAGCGCATCAAAGACAAAATCCATGCCCCAGACGTGATTCGAATACAGCTCCTGAGGCTGCGGTTGTCGGCGCTGTGCGGATTTATTGTGGCGTGGCCGTTTGAGGCGCAGCGACAGCCCCTGCTCACAGTAGAGGCGGTAGATCCTTTTATGATTATCGCGCCAGCCCTCACGCCGGAGCATCACGTGTACCCGGCGATATCCGTAATGAACCCGCGTTTCGGTGATCTCACGGATACGCGGGCGCAGTGCACTGTCATCGGCAGCAACAGAACGATACCTGAACGAGCTGCGGCTGAGCCGTAGCGCAAAACAGATTTGTCTTTCGCTGGCACCGTACCGGGCCTGTAAGTCCCTGACCCATTCGCGCAGGCGTGCCAGCGTTAGCTCTTTTTTGCCAGAACGTTCTGCAGTATGGCTTTGTCGAGGCTGAGGTCGGCAACCAACCTCTTCAGCCGCAGATTTTCTTCTTCCAGTTGCCGCATATGTTTGAGTTCAGGAGGGGAAATTCCGCCGTATTTCTTACGCCACGTGTAAAACGTGGCATCGGAGATACCCGGCTTGCGGCAGACGTCAGGTACGGACGTCCCCAGTTCGGCCTGCTTCAGGGCAAAGACAATCTGTTCTTCGGTAAATCGTGACTTTTTCATCGGCGGCACCTCCGTTCAGGGGAGTGTTTATCATGCCGGAATTCTGTTTCTGAATGGAACAGGATTTTGGGTCAGGGTCAACCGCTATGGGAGCGAGAATACTCCTTGATACCGAACTTTACGGCGCCCATGTTTGGGTCAATATCACGATTGCAGTTTTTAAAATTGCTTGTTATCTGTTCAAAATCACGGCTTTTATCTGTCCCCAAATTGCCATCCAACATTGAGATAATGGCCATCGACGCGTCTTGCTGGCAGTTGATCATCTGCTTAGCAAAAATAACTTCTTTTATCTGTACTCCTAACAAAGATACGGGGATTCCCAACGCACTCATCACAGCGATAACAATAATCCTTCTTCTGCTAAACATGGACTTTCCTTCTAATCATGAATTAGAAGTATGTATCGTCACATTCGAAAAATAATTAATAGTATTTACAGCAAATTACAGTATTACTGTTAGGTATAAACCTTACCATAGAGTCACCGCAAGGCAACGCAAAGGACTGATCTTCTATCAGGATTCCCATTGTAAAACTTAAGAGTATATTAACAGTGGGACTTTCCCACATGGCAAGATTACACATAGGAATATAATGAAAAAAATTATTGCAATCCTTCTGGTATCAGTCCTTGGTATCATGTCAGCATCAACTTTTGCATGCCCAAAAGGACAGCATCCACATGGTGGAACTGGCTCACATCATAAAGGTGGCTACTGTTCTTTCGATTAAGGATTCATATGGCAAGGATGCCAGTAAATCCAAAAGCCCACTTGAGTGGGTTATGTCACCTTATCTTAGCCAGGTAGTTATCGGCCACACGGTCATACTCTTCTCGCGTGAAGCCTTTCTGGTCAGGGTATTTCGCGTTAAGCATTATTTGTAATTCCGTCATGGACAGCTGCTCCGCTTCTACCCGGCTTATGCCAAAGTGGTTTCTGGCTGCGCTGATGTAGTCGAAAGCCCGAAACTCTGTTGCCGCCTGCCCGGATTCATGGCACTGAAGCTGGCGTACCTTCGCTTTGCCGATGATGCCGTAGGTAATAAGCGACTGTGCTATCAAAATCATCTCGTCGGCTGGCATGGTGCCTTTTCAGTAAACGAATGCCCAGCGACCAGATTTGCCGGGGATTATCTCGCCGGTTAGTTTTGATAAATCACGATCGCAGCATGCTGCCAACACATCCATAGCGGCCAGTAACGCAGGCTTTAACATGGCCTGCCGGTTGAGGTGAGTAATCAACCATTCAGAAATCTGCCCGTATGCGTCCAGCACCCTATTTATCAGCGGTGTTACGCTGTCGTTAACCGATTTCAGATTTCACGATCTGAGAAACACATAGGCAAGCTGGTTAGTCCAGGCCGGAGTACCTCTTTCGGCTCTTCAGGAAATGGGGGTTGGGAATCAATTGAAATGGTACGCAGGTACGCTCACCTGGCACCCAACCATCTGACGGAGCATGCACGTAATATTGACTCGCTTTTGGGTAGTGACTACACAAATACGACACAAGGCGGAAATCAGGTGGGATTGAAACTAGCGTAACTTCTTGAAAAATAATGGTACCCCTACAGGGTTCATACCTGACCGATAGCATAATGTTCTATATATTATTTTTTAATTTCAATTTATTACCTGCCCCCTGGTATGCCCCCAAAGATATTAATTAAATAGGCTTTTGAAAATCAACATCCTTTCCATGAACAAAACCATCCTAATAAAAAATTAAATATCAATTCCGCCATCGCGTGGATTTTTTGCATTTAAAATCGCCCGCTGCCACACAGGGAAATGGGTGAGTATTGAGTTAATTGGTAGGGTCGAAAACGAAAAAAAGCTCACCGAGGTGAGCTTCATAGATATTAAGTGTCAGGTCATCTCTACACGATTTTTTTAACTCTATCCCATTCTTGTTTGAGATATTTTTGCATTACTAAAACTAGCTCTTCACCATAAGCAGTTATTTTTATTCTGTCAGGTTTCTCTTGAAAAGATCCAGTGCAGTCGTTAATGCCTTTAAGCAACTCGGTTATTCTTGCACCTTCCGACTCTGAGGGGTTTATCAACAGTCTGATCTTAAAGGTTAAATTGTCGACAATTCTAGCATCTGAAGTCATTGCTTCGATTGCATCACGATGTTCAATGAAGAAATCGCCATTACTTTTCTTTGATATGTGCGCACAATGCCTTGCAATAGTTCTAGACTTCCTAAGCTGATGTACTGCGGCTAAGTATTCAGCAGAAGTATCCCTTAATGAATTTATCCACTGCTGCCTATTACCTGATAGCACTTGAGCATTGAGATTTTTAGCCGCTATATCTAGTTGAGCATTTCTGTCTTTATCAAATGAGCTCTGCTGATTTTCTCTGTCTTTTTCTAGAGCTGAAATATTTTTCTTAATACTGTACCAAGCTATAAAAGCAGGTATTAATCCTGCAATAAAAGATCCAACTACGGAATCCCATCCAAACCCTGAATCAACTACCACTTTGGGTATTTTTCCAACATTTAAGATGGTGGCGGATAGTAGAGCCTCGCTGAGGGGAAAAGGTATACCTTGCCATGCCATGATGCTTTCCTTGTCAAAAAAGGAAATAACATACATGATCTTTGGGGCAATAAAAAAGCACTTTCGGTTGGTAACCGCGGTGCTTTTAATTACCCACTTTTGATGAAACTCTTTAAGTTTACGCACCGAACAACGCACGCAACTTCCACTGTTAGGAACAATATCCCTGACTTCGGGAAAATTAAATAGCTCACGATGAATTAATGAGCTATTGATTAAGACGCTATGCAGTGGCTCTGTTTAAAGCAGAGTTTGCCTAGGACTCTTCAATCTCAAGCTTTCCGATTAGTTGATCGTAAAACGGCTTCATTGACTTTTTGCAGGTGTCGAGAGATATGCCATCAGTAATTTTTGTTACGCCGCGGTAAGCCTCCGTAGATGGGATGCGTTCATATTGACTGTATGCCGGACAGCATAAAGCCTATCGTGATTTTTGCGCTTTCTACCGGCCTGCGCAGATCCAATATTATCGACCTGGAATGGTCTCAGGTCGATATGCAGAGAAAGGTTGCATGGATACATCCGGAAAACGCTAAAGCGGGCAAGGCTATTGGCGTGGCTCTGAATGATACCGCATGCAAGGTACTACGCGAACAGATAGGAAAGCACGGACGCTTCGTTTTTGTACACACAAAAGCAAGCTATCGGGCGGATGGTTCAAAAACCGCAGATGTCAGGAAAATGCGCGTTGATGATAATTCAGCCTGGCGCATTGGTCTTAAGCGGGCAGGGATAACCGATTTCAGGTTTCATGACTTGAGGCACACCTGGGCAAGCTGGTTAGTCCAGGCCGGAGTACCTCTTTCCGCTCTTCAGGAAATGGGAGGGTGGGAATCTATAGAGATGGTTCGACGTTATGCCCATATGTCACCCAACCATTTAACCGAGCATGCACGGAAAATCGATGACATGATTGGCACCAATGACACTAATCTGACACTTTTGGAAAATGGAGGGGAGAAGAAGAAAGCGTAAGCTATTGAAAAGTAATGGTACGCCCTACAGGATTCGAACCTGTGACCTACGGCTTAGAAGGCCGGTGCTCTATCCAACTGAGCTAAGGGCGCATGGGGAACTGCGTCGAATTATACGGTGCGAACCTCCTGAGTCAACGATTTTACTCCGAAGCGCGTCCTGTTGCTGCACTCTTGAGCAAACCCCCGACATTCTCTGCCTGACAGCAGCGCCCGCTTCTGACAAAATAGGCGCCATTCCCCGTTTTAAACTCAACACAGATGGATCCTTTCTCTGATGGCAGCAAAAATTATTGACGGTAAAACGATTGCGCAGCAGGTGCGGCAGGAAGTTGCACTAAAAGTCGGGCAGCGTCTGGCCGCCGGAAAACGCGCCCCAGGTCTGGCCGTGGTTCTGGTGGGTGAAAACCCGGCGTCGCAGATTTACGTCGGCAGCAAGCGCCGCGCCTGTGAAGAAGTCGGCTTTGTTTCACGCTCATACGATCTCCCCGCCGCCACCAGCGAAGCCGATCTGCTGGCGCTGATCGAAAAACTGAATCACGACAGCGAAATCGACGGCATCCTGGTTCAGCTGCCGCTGCCAGCGGGCATCGATAACGTGAAAGTGCTGGAAAGCATCTCGCCCTCCAAGGACGTGGATGGTTTCCATCCCTATAACGTTGGCCGTCTCTGCCAGCGCTCGCCCAAGCTGCGTCCCTGTACGCCGCGCGGCATCGTTACGCTGCTGGAGCGCTACAACATAGACACTTTCGGCCTGAACGCCGTGGTCGTTGGCGCATCGAATATTGTGGGCCGTCCGATGAGCATGGAGCTGCTCCTCGCAGGCTGCACCACGACCGTGACGCACCGCTTTACGAAAAACTTGCGTCATCACGTTGAGAATGCGGATTTACTGGTGGTCGCCGTCGGCAAGCCGGGCTTTATTCCCGGTGACTGGATCAAGCCCGGCGCCATCGTTGTCGATGTCGGTATTAACCGCCTGGAAAGCGGCAAGGTGGTGGGCGATGTCGATTTTGACGCCGCCTCCGCCCGCGCCTCCTACATTACGCCCGTTCCGGGCGGCGTCGGCCCGATGACGGTCGCCACGCTAATCCAGAATACCCTACAGGCATGCGAAGAATTTCATGATGGAGCAGGACAATAATGGCAACTTTTTCTCTGGGTAAGCACCCACACGTTGATCTGTGCGATCTGCTCAAGCTGGAAGGCTGGGTAGAGAGTGGTGCGCAGGCGAAAATCGTTATCGCCGATGGCCTGGTAAAGGTGGATGGCGCGATGGAAACCCGCAAACGCTGCAAAATCGTCGCAGGCCAGGTCGTAAGTTTTGAAGGTCAGAGTATAACGGTCACGGCATAAGCCTGCCGATCCCCGGTGGCGCTGCGCTGCCGGGACTCTCTTATTTCCCCCGCGTCGGATCAGGCGCCGTCGCAAATCCCCTTCCCTGCGCTACCTTACCTCCCGTAGGGCAATATCCGATCGACTTCAAAGTATCACTATTTCCTCTCGCACTTTGTGAAAATCTTGTTGCAGCCAAATCAGGCTTATCTCACGATAGGTAGAACGTTCTACTAAAACGTTCTACCTACAATAACAGGGCGTGAAAAGCGCCATTCGGGGGAAGTCAGCATGAGTCTGATATCAGGGTTTGTGAAATCGTTATCCAGGTTATCGATGATTGGCCGCGCATTAATGCTGCCAATCTCGTTGCTGCCTGCCGCAGGGCTGCTGCTGGCCTTCGGCGACAAGTTCCATCTGCCGCTGATGATGAACGCAGGGGGCGTGATTTTTGACAATCTGCCGATGCTGTTCGCCATCGGCTCCGCAGTCGGTCTGGCGTCGGAGTCGGGCATTGCCGCCCTGTCCGCTGCCGTATCGGTGTTTATCACCAATATCACCATCGGCACGCTGTTAGGTATTACGCCGGAAATGGCATCACAGGGTGGCAAGTACGCGATGGTGGTCGGAATTCCGACCCTGCAAATGGGCGTATTTGGCGGGCTGATCTGCGGTATTCTCGCCGCCTGGTGCTACAACCGCTTTCATACCCTGCAACTGCCGGAGTTTCTTGGCTTTTTCTCCGGTAAACGCTTTGTTGCCATTGCGACGGCCTTTCTCTCCTTCATCCTGGGGCTGCTGCTGCCCTACGTCTGGCAGCATGTTCAGGCAGGTATCGATGCGCTCTCCGTGGTGGTCAACGGTGATAATCAGGCGGCCTCAACCTTTATTTTTGGACTGGTGGAACGCGCGCTGATCCCGCTCGGCCTGCACCATATCTGGTATCCCTCTTTCTGGTATTCGTTTGGCGACTACACGACGCTGAGCGGCCAGGTGATCCACGGCGATCAGACTATCTGGTTCAAAATGCTGGAAGAAGGGCAGAAAACCTTCAGCAGCGATACCTACCAGAATGCCGGTAAGTTTATGCAGGGGGAATTCCCGCTGATGCTGTTCGCCCTGCCCGCCGCCTGTCTGGCGATGTATCACGAAGCGCACACCAAAAATAAGAAAATCGCCTCCGGTATTCTTTTCTCGGCGGCCCTGACCTGCTTCCTGACCGGGATCACCGAGCCGGTGGAGTTTACCTTTATCTTTGTTGCGCCCATTTTATACGTCTTTAACGCCATCATGGCCGGCGTGGCTTATATGGCGATGTATCTGCTGCACGCACATATTGCGAAATCGTTTTCCGCAGGCCTGATTGACTACATCTCCTTCGGCATTCTGCCTTCATTCAACGGCTATCAGACCAACTTCCTGAACGCCGTAATTGTCGGCGTGCCCATGGCGCTGATCTATTACTTCACCTTCCGCTTTGTCATCCGGCGCTTCGATGTCAAAACGCCAGGAAGGACTGAGGTTACGGCCACGACGGACGGTAAAACTGATAAAGAGCTGGCTGGCGAAATTGTCGCTCTGCTGGGCGGGGCACAAAACATCGACTCCGTCGGCGCCTGTATCACTCGCCTGCGTCTGGAAGTGGCGAAGAGCGAGAATGTGGACAGAGACGGGCTGAACAGTCTGGGTGCACGCGGCGTGGTCTTCGTCGGTGATAATGGTATTCAGGTAATTTTCGGCGCGAGAGCACAGTTTATTGCCCAAAGCATGTCTGAAATAACGGGCAAATAATAAGATGCCTGCCTGACACGTCTCCTGTAGTCTGGGAGACGTTGTCATATCAGGCGGATATGGGTGCGATGTCAGGGAGGGGGTTTGAAGAAAGTCAGTATCATCGATGTCGCAAAACGCGCGGGCGTGTCGGTTTCCACCGTCTCGCTGGTGCTGCGCCGTAAAGGAAAAATCTCGGATGCGACCATCGAAAAAGTGCAGGCTGCCATTAACGATATTGGCTATATCCATAACGTCGCTGCCGCCAACCTTCGTGCCAATACCTCCAATCTTATCGGGCTGATCCTGCGGGATTTCAGCGACAGCTTTTCGATTAAAGTGATGGCCAGCATCGTTCAGGAGCTGGAAAAACAGGGCTTTATGGTTTTTCTCGGTCAGCCACTAAACGATGGCGAGCATCTGGAACGCTGCCTGCTCTCGTTCAAACAGCAGGGCGTTGCCGGGGTGATTTATCTGGCCTGCGATGCTCGCTCATCGCATCTGCCTGAGCAAATCCGCCTCTGCCCGCTGCCGCTGGTGGTGGTGTCTCAGCTTATGCTGGAAGATGAGTGCAATCTGGTGATGCGGGATAATCGCCAGGCGGCAATTCTGGCGGCGCGCTACCTGATTGAGCGCGGCCACCGCAATATCGCTTATATCGGCGGCACCGAAGGTGACCTGATACGTCAGCAGCGTCTGGCGGGGTTCCGCAGTGCCATGAGCCAGTATGGGTTGGTCTTACGGGAGGAGGCAACGCCCGCCTGTAGCGAGGATACCCGCGCAGCAGGTATCGCCACCCGGCAGCTGCTGGAGCAGCATAACACCTTCACCGCCCTGCTCTGCCACTCCCCCGATGCGATGATTGGTTCGATTGCCGGTATCCATCAGGTGGGGCGCACCGTTGGCAAAGATGTCTTTTTAACCCAGCAGGTGGCGCTGATCGGCTTTGAGGATATGCTGCACGTAAACCTGACCTCGCCGTCGTTTACCTATGTCTCTTCCGCCAGCGAAGAGTCCGGACGCCAGGCGGCCGGGCTGATGATCCGCAAGCTGAAAGAGCCGGAGCTGCAAACGCAGCGCATCACGCTTTCCGGACAGCTTATCGCCCGGGAGTCGGCGTAAAAAAGGGGGCTTTCGCCCCCTGATACCTTATTTACGACGCCAGCTGGTGCCCTGCGGGCCATCTTCCAGCACGATGCCCAGCTCGTTGAGCTTGTCGCGGGCGATATCGGCCTGCGCCCAGTTTTTCTCCTGACGGGCGGTGATGCGCATCTGGACCAGCGCCTCAATTTCCGCCACGTCATCCTCGCCGCCCTTCACGCCGCTTTGCAGGAAGAGTTCAGGATCCTGCTCAAGCAGGCCAAGCACGCCAGCCAGTTTACGCAGGGTGGCCGCCAGACCGTTAGCGGCCGCGACATCTTCTGCCTTCAGGCGGTTCACCTCACGGGCTATATCAAACAGCACGGAATAGGCTTCCGGCGTGTTGAAGTCATCATCCATCGCTTCGCGGAAGCGGGCCTCGAAGGCTTCACCACCGGCGGCTTCCGCTGCGGCATCGGTATTGCGGATAGCAATATAGAGGCGCTCAAGCGCGGCGCGAGCCTGCTTAAGGTTATCTTCTCCGTAGTTCAGCTGGCTGCGGTAGTGCCCGGACATCAGGAAGTAGCGCACCGTTTCCGCATCGTAATGGGCCAGCACGTCGCGCACGGTAAAGAAGTTATCGAGAGATTTGGACATCTTCTCCCGGTCAACCATCACCATCCCTGAATGCATCCAGTAGTTAACGTAAGGGCCATCATGCGCGCAGGAGGACTGGGCGATTTCATTTTCATGGTGCGGAAACATCAGATCAGAACCGCCGCCGTGAATGTCGAAATGTTCGCCAAGCTGCTTGCAGTTCATCGCCGAGCACTCGATGTGCCAGCCCGGACGACCTTCGCCCCATGGCGAGGCCCAGCTTGGCTCGCCGGCTTTCGACATTTTCCACAGCACGAAGTCCATCGGGTTGCGCTTCACATCAGCGGCCACTTCCACGCGGGCGCCGGCCTGGAGCTGCTCCAGATCCTGACGCGACAGCAGGCCGTAATCCGCATCGCTCTCTACCGAAAACATGACGTCGCCGTTGCTGGCAACGTAGGCGTGATCGCGCGCGATAAGCTTACCGACGATTTCAATAATTTCCGCGATGTGACGGGTGGCGCGTGGCTCCAGGTCCGGCGGCAGAATATTGAGGGCGGCAAAATCCTTGTGCATTTCAGCGATCATGCGGTTGGTGAGATCCTCAACCGTTTCGCCGTTTTCGTTGGCACGTTTAATAATTTTGTCGTCAATATCGGTGATATTACGCACATACTTCAGATCGTAGCCGCAGTAGCGCAGATAGCGCGACACGACGTCAAACGCCACAAAAGTCCGGCCGTGGCCGATATGACAGAGGTCGTAAACGGTAATGCCGCACACGTACATGCCGATTTGTCCGGCATGGATAGGTTTGAATTCCTCTTTTTGACGACTCAGGGTGTTATAAATCTTTAGCATTGAGACATTCCGTTTTTAACGTGTGCGGGATAAACCAGGCAGGCTGGTATTTTGCCGTATTGTTAACGCAAGCGCCACGCAAAGCAAGGCAATGCCGGTATCCCTTTACGCGGCGAGGCTGACTCGTCATCAGATTTTGTGATATAAAAGCCGTCTGTCAAAAGCGTGCAGCGTCCTGGCGGGCGCTGACACCGGCTTACCGTTAAACACTTCAACCTTTACAGGATGAGAATATGGTCACTTTCCAGACTAATCATGGCGATATCGTTATTAAAACTTTTGACGATAAAGCACCAGCCACCGTCAAAAACTTCCTGGAGTACTGCCGTGAAGGTTTCTACGATAACACCATTTTTCACCGTGTTATCAACGGCTTTATGGTTCAGGGCGGCGGCTTCGAGCCGGGCATGACGCAGAAAGCTACCAAAGAAGAGATCCGCAACGAGGCGAATAACGGCCTGAAGAACACCAAAGGTACGCTGGCGATGGCCCGTACCCAGGCGCCTCACTCTGCGACCGCGCAGTTCTTTATCAACGTGGCGGATAACGACTTTCTGAACTTCCGTGACGAAAGCCTGCAGGGCTGGGGCTACTGCGTCTTTGCTGAAGTTGTGGAAGGGATGGACGTCGTTGATAAAATCAAAGGCGTGGCAACCGGCCGCAGCGGAATGCATCAGGACGTGCCGAAAGAGGACGTTGTGATCCAGAAAGTGACCATCAGCGAATAATGTCCCACACGCTGTTTATCGCAGATCTCCATCTGTGTGCTGAAGAACCGGCAATTACTGCCGGTTTTCTTGCATTTTTACGGCGTGAAGCGCGGAACGCCGATGCGCTTTATATCCTGGGCGATCTGTTTGAAGCCTGGATCGGCGATGACGATCCCGAGCCGCTTCACGCTGAGATCGCCGCCGCGCTGCACGATCTTCAGCAGCATGACACCCTCTGCTATTTTATTCACGGCAACCGAGATTTCCTGCTTGGCCGGCGTTATGCGGCTGCCTGCGGCATGCACCTGCTGCCCGAAGAACAGCGGCTGGAAATCTATGGCCGGCGCATTCTGATTATGCACGGCGACACGCTTTGTACCGATGACGAAGGCTATCAGCGCTTCCGTCGTAAGGTGCATCAGCCCTGGCTACAGAGGCTGTTTCTGGCCCTTCCCCTTTTTATCCGCCAGCGCATCGCCGCGCGAATGCGGGCAGGCAGTAAAGCGGCTAACAGCAGTAAAGATATGACCATTATGGATGTGAACCCCACTGCGGTGGCGCAAGCCATGACGCGCCAGCAGGTTCACTGTCTGATCCACGGTCACACTCATCGTCCCGCCGTCCATACGCTGGAAATAAATGGCCAGCCAGCCGAACGTATCGTACTGGGTGCCTGGCACATGGAAGGATCGATGATCCGCGTCAGCGCCAGTGAAATCACGCTGGTTTCCTTTCCTTTCTGAGCGGCACAAAATTGCTAATATGGCACGCACGACGCCTACGCAACCGTTTTCCTTGCCGTACAGTCATGCTATTCTCTCTGCCCTTCCCGTCTGACAGCCTGCCCTGAAACCGCGCAGGCGTCCGGCGACGTTTGTACAATCACAGGAGTCATACCCGCATGTCATCCAACGCCGCACCGGCCCGCATCGCCATTATTATGGGTTCCAAAAGTGACTGGGCAACCATGCAGTTTGCTGCGGAGATCCTCACCAGCCTGGACGTTCCTTTTCACTGCGAAGTGGTCTCTGCCCACCGGACCCCAGATAAGCTGTTTAGCTTCGCCGGACAGGCGGCGGAAAACGGCTTTCAGGTGATCATTGCGGGTGCGGGCGGCGCAGCGCATCTGCCGGGTATGCTGGCGGCGAAAACGCTGGTGCCGGTGCTCGGTGTACCGGTGCAAAGCGCAGCGCTGAGCGGCGTGGACAGCCTTTATTCTATCGTTCAGATGCCGCGAGGCATCCCGGTCGGGACGCTGGCCATTGGCAAAGCGGGCGCGGCCAATGCGGCGCTGCTGGCGGCGCAAATTCTGGCGATTCATGACCCAGAGATCGCTTCCCGGCTGACGCTCTGGCGTCAGACGCAAACTGATGAAGTGCTGAATAACCCGGACCCGCGGGAGGAAGCATGAAGCCGGTTTGCGTACTGGGCAACGGTCAGCTGGGGCGCATGCTGCGTCAGGCCGGTGAGCCGCTGGGCATTGCCGTTTATCCTGTCGGGCTGGATGCCGAACCGGAAGCGCTGCCGATCCAGCAAAGCGTGATTACCGCAGAAATCGAGCGCTGGCCCGAAACGGCGCTGACCCGTGAGCTGGCTAATCACGCCGCGTTTGTGAACCGCGATATTTTTCCCCGGCTGGCCGACAGGCTGACGCAGAAGCAGCTGCTTGACCAGCTTGGCCTGGCGACAGCCCCCTGGCAGCTGCTGACGGCGGCTGCCGACTGGCCGCAGGTCTTTGCCTCGCTGGGCGAGCTGGCTATCGTTAAGCGGCGCACCGGCGGCTACGATGGCCGGGGTCAGTGGCGTCTGCGTGCTGATGAGACTGAGGCGCTGCCGGCGGAGTGCTACGGCGACTGCATTGTTGAACAGGGCATCAACTTCAGCGGCGAAGTCTCACTGGTGGGCGCGCGCGGTCATGATGGCAGCACCGTATTTTATCCTCTGACACATAACCTGCATCAGGATGGCATTCTGCGCACCAGCGTGGCGCTGCCGCAGCCGGATCCGGCGCGCCAGCAGCAGGCTGAAGCGATGCTGTCAGCCATCATGCATGAACTCAACTATGTTGGCGTTATGGCGATGGAGTGTTTTGTGGTGCCGGAAGGATTACTGATAAATGAACTGGCGCCGCGCGTCCACAACAGCGGCCACTGGACGCAAAATGGTGCTTCCATCAGCCAGTTTGAGCTCCACCTGCGGGCTATTCTCAGCCTTCCTCTGCCGAAGCCGGTGGTCAGTTCCCCTTCGGTAATGGTGAACCTTATTGGTACCCCGGTGAATCTGCACTGGCTCCATGAACCGCTGGTCCACCTGCACTGGTATGAAAAAGAAGTCCGGCCAGGCCGTAAAGTGGGTCACCTTAATCTGTCAGATGTCAGCGTCAGCGCGTTACAAGCCGCGTTAGAAAAACTTGTGCCACAACTACCGGAAGAATATGCCAGCGGTATTGCGTGGGCCGTAGAGCGCCTTAAGTAAGGGAACGCGCTCCGGGACCGCACTGAAGGGATCCCGTAACTACCTGTTTTATTTAAATAAGATAAAACAGGTAAGTTGCCCCTTTTGCCGTAATGTTACGCGATTTTTCACCCCTTTCAGCCCATACGTAACAGAGTGAATTCAACTATGTTAATAAAAAGGACAGTGCTTAACTGTACTTAAGTATGGCTATTATTTTTCAGAAAACTTCAGTATTGTATATCCCAGCAGTTAATAAAAAATATATAGATTACAATTAGTTATTTATTTTTCGTCAACACCAGGGGAACCTTTGCTATCCCGGCACGGCAATTAAATATTAGTTTTTCTTACAGCTTATTTGATTTCTGTGGCCTGCATCGGTTCCACCTACCCTTCACAAACGCTCCCGCGCTTCGCCACGGCCCCGCCGCCGTTACCATGGCGAATCAATGAAATTATGTTAACATTACGTTGTTACGGAGGTTTCAGAAACCCAGGGACAACGTTATATGACCAAATCGTCTTTTAGTAACCCGACCATCAATGCTTCGGTCCAGGAATACCTGGAGAGAAAGCTGAATCTGTACAGCAATATCAAATACGCCTACGCCATTATGAGCAAACGTAACCCGGCGGATTTTTCGATCATTTCTAACCGCCAGGAGTGGTTCGAAGTTTATACAAAAAATAATTTCCAGTTTATCGATCCGGTTCTGATTACCGCGCTTTACCGCATGACGCCTTTCTCCTGGGATGAAAACCTCATGCTAAATAAAGGGGTTAAGGTGCCCAAGCTATTTGATATGGCGAAAAATCACGACATTATCAATGGCTATACCTTTGTTCTGCACGATCACAATAATAATCTGGTGGTACTCTCCATCATGTTAGATAAAGACTGCGACCAGAATACTGAAGAGCTGATAAAAGAGAACAGGCACAAAATTCAGATGCTGCTTATCGAAACGCATGAGAAGCTGACATCCCTTTATCAGGAACATTCCGGCAAAAAATATTTTGAGGAGATGAACAATCGTGAAATTTTCTCAAAGCGGGAGAATGAGATTGTTTACTGGGCCAGCGTGGGGAAATCCTATCAGGAAATCGCTTTAATATTAGGAATTAAGCTGACCACGGTAAAATATCATATTGGCAACGCGGTAAAAAAACTGGGCGTTACCAATGCCAAACATGCCATCAGGCTGGGGATTGAGTTAAACCTCATCCGCCCCATTCTTCCTGACGGGGAAGGCTAAAGGCCAGCTATCCAGCCTGCACTCCTTCAGCCGGGGGACCTTTGCGCGAAGAGCCTCAATCAACGTCTGCTGACTCTCTTTGTCCACCGGCATAAAAATGAGATAGATGTTTTGATCCTTTTCGGATAGCCCCTGCTCCACCACATCTATCTTCCACCCGGATCGTTTAAAAATAAGATACATAGGGTGACTGACGATGGCATAAATCCCCGCATAGTTATTCTCTCTTGCATAGTTAATCATTGAGAGAAAAAGCAGTGTGCTGATGGGCTGGCGACGGAGTTTAAGCGCCTGCACTCGCGCTTTATCAATAAATAGCCGGCTCGCCTCCAGATAATTTCCCTCAGGAAGATCAAAAGCGCGGAAGTAGGATTTGAAAGTGCCGGTAATCATATTCGGGTGCCTGGTTTCAATAAACCGCAAACTACAGACACAGACATCATCAAACATGCCAAAAACGTAGGTAGTCAGTTCAGTGTCATACTCATCAGACTCCATATTATCTTGACTGTTTACCATCCAGTTCAGTCTGTCCTTGAATACCGATTTTCTGAGAGTAAACAGCTCTTTGCCTCTTACTTCAGAAAGGGAGCGGTAATTAATATCAAGTAAGTGCAACATTGACATGATTCCCTGACGTGAAATGAACGCCGTATCCATTCTCACTCAGAAGGATAATGGATGCGGCGAACGAAAATTTTCCGGTTAAGCGTTTACCGGAAGCGGTTTCGGAACCGGCCAGCAAAGCGTGAGGCCAGCATTAACTGGCCTCTATATTACGCAGCATTGTAGCTTCTGAAAAGCGCCTTGCCTTTCAGCAGACGCACGCCCAGCCAGCCGCCGCACAGCGAAAGCAGGATCGCGCCGGTCAGGGGAAGCGTCACCCAGAGCAGCAGGTTTGGCTGCCAGGGAAAGTCAAAGACTTTACGCTGCAGTCCCCACAAGGCCGCTTCGGCACCGATTGCTGCCGCCACCCCGGCCACCACGCCAAGCAGTGCAAACTCACACCAGAGCGTGGTCCGCAGCAGTTTTTTGCCCGCGCCAAGCGTACGGTAGACCACCAGCTCCTGCCGGCGCTGACGCATACCAACCTGGATCTGCGCCAGCAAAAGCAGTACGCCACAAGTGGTCACCAGAACCACCATGATCTCCAGCGCCTGACTTACCTGCGCCAGCACCTGGCCTATCTGCCGCAGAATACCGCCGATATCAAGCAGGCTCAGCGTAGGAAACTCGCGGTTAAGCTGGGCCATCAGCGCATTATTTCCCTCCAGCCGGAAGCTGGTCAGCCAGGTTTGCGGCTGACCATCCAGCGCGCCCGGTGGAAATATGAAGAAGAAATTGGGCTTAAGGCTTTCCCAGTCTACCTGACGGAAGCTGGTGATTTTGGCCTTGAACTGTTGAGTGTCGCCGGTAAATGTCAGCGTATCGCCCAGCCTCACGCCAAGCCGTTCTGCCAGCTCTTCCTCTATGGACGTCTCGCCTTTCCCCGGCGGCCAGCTTCCCGCCTTCAGCGGATTATGATCGGGCAGCTCCGCCTGCCAGGTCAGATTCAGCTCGCGCTGGAGGGCGCTGTCCAGCGCCGGATCGGCGGGCTTATCATTAATCTCCGTCAGCCTGACCCGCGCAATCGGGTAGAACGTTTGCGGCTCAATCTGATGCTGCTCCAGGAAAGTTTTCACCTGTGGCACCTGATCCTGCGTCAGGTTCAGCAGGAAATAGTTCGGGCTTCCCGGAGGCAACTGCTGCTGCCAGCGATCCAGTAGATCGCCCCGCATCACTAATAGCAGAGCCAGCAGCATAAATGACAGCGAGAAGGCGGCTAACTGACTGAGCGTGGTCCAGGGCTGACGCAGCAACCGGTTGATCGCCAGCCGGAAGGCGAGATTACGCACCCGCAGGCGCCGCAGAAGCATCAGAGCCGCCCAGCCAAGTCCCCCCAGCAGCAGTGAGAGCAGCACGATCCCCGCCACCAGCGCCCAGAGCAGCTTACTGCCCCCGACCAGCAGCGCCAGCAGGCCCGTTACCACTACCGCCATCACCGGAAGATAAAATTTCAGCGGCCAGACGTTCGCAACCGCATCCCAGCGCAGTACCCGCAGCGGCTGAGTCGCCAGCAGCAGCCGGTAGGGACGCAGCCCAACCAGCAGCGAGATGATAAACAGCGCGCCCGTGGCCCAGAGCCAGGGCCAGGCGCTGGCGGGCGGAAGCTCGCCTGGCAGAACGGGCCTCAGCATCCGCAGCAGCACGGCTTCAAATCCCAGCCCGATAGCGCCGCCAACGACGGCAGCCAGCAACAGAACCGCCAGCCACTGGCCGACAATTAGCTTTCGCAATGCGGCGCGGTTGGCGCCCAGGGTTTTCAGTACCGCCACCAGATCATAGCGGCTGCGGCAGTAGTGGCTCATCGCCACCGCCACGGCAGCAATAGCCAGCATCAGCGTCAGCAGCGCGGAGAGCAGCAGGAACTTCTGGGCGCGCTGCATCGACCTGCCCAGCGCATCCTCCGAATTTTCCACGCTGATCCAGCGCTGATCAGGCTTAAGGCGGGAGGCTATGTAGCTGTCATAACGGCTTAACCCGCCGGGGTCGCCGGCAAACTTATAGCGCCAGGTGACGCGACTGCCGGGCTGAATGGCACCGGTTTTCGCCACGTCGGCCAGGTTCATCAGTAAGCGAGGGGCGGTCTGGAACGGGTTGAAACCGGAATCCGGCTCGCGGATGACCTCCCCGGCAACCCGCAGCGTGGTATCCCCCACATCCAGATTACTGCCCGTTTTGAGGTCAAGTAATGCCATCAGCCGGGGCGCTGTCAGTACCGTACCGGCGGCAGGCCTCAGTCCGGCAGGCTCTGTAGCAAGCTCCCCAAACATGGGATAAAGATCGTCTACGGCCTTTACCGACGCCAGCTGTGGCGTCTCTCCGGCAAAGGTCATGGTCATAAAAGTGAGCTGCCTGCTCACCGTCAGCCCTTCCCGCCTGGCCGCATCAAGCCATTCCGGCGGCACCTCGCGGGCGCTTTGCAGCGTGCGATCGCCCGCCATAAAATCCCGGCTCTGCTGGCTGAGCCCTTTCTCCATGCGGTCGCTGAGCGATCCGAGCGCCAGCACGCACGCCACGGCCAGCGTCAGCGCCAGCCAGACAATCAGCAGAGAAGGCGATTTCCATTCACGCCAGAACCAGCGCCAGATCATACTTCCTCCCACAGCTTGCCGTCGCGCATCCGCAGCCGGCGATCGCAGCGCGCAGCCAGCTGTTCATCATGCGTGACCAGAATGAGCGTGGTGGCTAAATCCCGGTTGAGCGAGAAAAGCAGGTCGGCAATGCGGTCGCCGGTTTTCCGGTCAAGGTTGCCGGTTGGCTCATCGGCAAAGAGCAGCGCGGGTCGGCCACTGAAAGCTCTTGCCAGCGCCACACGCTGCTGTTCGCCGCCGGAGAGCTGCGAAGGCATATGCGTCAGGCGCTCCGCCAGCCCCAGCTGGGCAAGCAGCTCGCGGGCCTGCTGACGGCTTTGCCGATCGCTTTCACCGCGCAGCAGGGCGGGAAGCTGGACATTTTCCAGCGCGTTCAGAGTAGGAACCAGCATAAATGACTGGAACACAAAGCCGACGCTTTTCGCCCGCAGATCGGCCCGCTGCTCTTCATTCATCTGATGCAGGGGATGATCGAGTAAAAACACTTCTCCTTCGCTTCCGTCATCCAGTCCGGCCAGAATGCCTAACAGCGTGGATTTCCCCGACCCCGACTCCCCAATCAGGGCGATGGTTTCAGCTGGTTTGACAACCAGCTCAACTCCGGTAAGGATGGAAAGCTGATGCTCACCCTCACCGACGGACTTACTAAGATGATGAACTTCAAGAATGTTTTCCGCTGGCATTTTCCTTTCCTGTTATTATTGGCCCTGATGACGCTGCGCACGGCGGCGGCGGATACGCTGCTGGTCCTCGGCGACAGCCTGAGTGCCGGTTACCGGATGTCCGCTTCCGCCGCATGGCCGGCATTACTCAATGATAAATGGCAAAAAACGCCCACTATTGTTAACGGTAGCATAAGCGGTGACACCACCACTCAGGGGCTGGCGCGCCTGCCCTCGCTGCTGAAACAGCATCAGCCACGCTGGGTCCTGATTGAACTGGGTGGTAACGATGGGCTGCGCGGGTTTCCGCCGAAAAGCATCGAACAGGACCTCAGTAAAATTATTACCCAGGTGAAGGCCGCCAATGCGCAGCCGCTGCTGATGCAAATTCGCCTTCCGGCTAATTACGGTCGCCGTTATACCGAGTCCTTTAGCGAGATTTATCCCCGCCTGGCGAAGGAGTTCTCCATTCCGCTGCTGCCCTTCTTTATGGAGCAGGTCTATCTGAAACCGGAATGGATGCAGCAGGACGGCATTCACCCCAGCCCTGAAGCCCAGCCGTTTATCGCCGGGCTGATGGCGAAGGAACTGGCTCCCCTAGTTAAGCATGAGTAAACCGCTTACACCGGGCCTTACAGGTAAAGTTATGCAAAAAACAGTCGTAATCACCGGAAGTTCCAGCGGAATTGGTCTGGCGGCGGCCAACGATCTGCTCCGCCGTGGCTATCGCGTGCTGGCAGCCTGCCGTAAGCCGGAAGATGTCGCGCGTATGAATGCGCTGGGATTCACCGGCGTTGAGCTGGATCTCAACGACAGTGCAAGCGTGACGAAGGCCGCCGCAACCATTATTTCTCTCTGCGATAATCGCCTCTATGGGCTGTTTAATAATGGCGGCTATGGCGTTTACGGCCTGCTGGCGTCCGTTTCACGCGAGCAGATGGAGCAGCAGTTTGCCACCAATCTGTTTGGCACTCATCAGTTGACCATCCTGCTGCTCCCCGCCTTGCGGGCGGGCGGAGGGGCAAGGATTATCAATACCAGTTCGGTGCTGGGCCTGATTTCCACGCCCGGACGTGGCGCCTACGCCGCCAGTAAATATGCGCTGGAGGCCTGGTCCGATGCGCTGCGAATGGAGCTGCACGGCAGCGGCATCCGGGTAAGCCTGATTGAACCCGGCCCCATAAAGACCCGCTTTACGGATAACGTCCGCCAGGCTCAGCAGGAGAAGCCGGTAAAAAATCCCGGCATCGCCGCACGTTTTACCCTGCCGCCGGAAGCGATATTGCCCAAGCTGCGCCATGCTTTAGAGAGCCGCCATCCCCGTTTGCGCTATCCTGTGACCCTGGTCGCGCATGTAATGACCCTGTTACGCCGGTTGCTACCGGGCTGGATGCTGGATCGAATATTGCGCGGGAAATAGCCTGATGCCGTTAATAAGACTTGAAGCGCATCAGCGCGCCCCCATAGAGTAAGAAACCCAGAAAAAGAGACGAATTCATGTCACCACAAGCTGCCATTATCCCGATTAACGAAACTAACCTGCAACAGACGCTGGAGCAGTCGATGCAGGTGCCGGTCCTGTTTTACTTCTGGTCAGGCCGCAGCCAGCACTGTCAGGAGCTGACGCCGGTGCTGGAGCGCCTGGCGCAGGAGTATGCGGGTCAGTTCGTGCTTGCCACGCTGGACTGTGATGCTGAACCGGCCGTAGCTCAGCAGTTTGGTCTGCGCTCCATCCCGACCGTTTATCTGTTCCAGAACGGCCAGCCGGTTGACGGCTTCCAGGGCCCGCAGCCGGAGGAGGCGATCCGGGCGCTGCTGCACAAGGTGCTGCCGAAAGAAGAAGAGCTGAAGGCGCAGGAAGCGATGCAGCTGATGCAGGAAGGCAACATGCTGGACGCCCTGCCGCTGCTGAAAGATGCCTGGCAGCTGAGCAATAAAAACAGCGAAATGGGCTTTCTGCTGGCGGAAGCGCTGATCGCGCTGAACCGCAGCGATGAAGCGGAAGCCGTGCTGAGCGTAGTGCCGTTGCAGGATAAAGATACCCGTTACCAGGGGCTGATTGCGCAGATCGATCTGCTGAAGCAGGCGGCCAACACGCCGGAGATTCAGGAGCTTCAGCAGCAGATTGAGGCGGAACCTGACAATGCAGAGCTCGCCACCAAGCTGGCGGTGCAGCTTCATCAGGTTGGCCGTAATGAAGAGGCGCTGGCGCTGCTGTTCACCCATCTGAAAAAAGATCTTGGCGCGGCGGAGGGCCAGGCGCGTAAAATTCTGCAGGAGATTCTGGCCGCGCTCGGCACCGGTGATGCGCTGGCGGCGAAATACCGTCGTCAGCTCTACTCCCTGCTCTACTGATAATCTGTCTCTTATGTGATTAGAGTTTAACCTCCGTAACGGCCCGGTCGTTGCGGGACAGGGCCGAATGACTCGGCCCTGACATTAACAATCTGGAGGTTAGTATGCTGACAGTGATCCCTGTCATTATTGTCCTTGCCCTGATCCTCGTCTGGTCAGGCATTAAAATCGTCCCGCAGGGCTATCAGTGGACGGTGGAGCGCTTTGGCCGCTACACCACCACGCTACAGCCCGGGCTTAACCTCGTCGTTCCGTTCATGGATCGCGTGGGTCGCAAAATCAATATGATGGAGCAGGTGCTCGACATCCCTTCCCAGGAAATCATCTCGAAAGATAACGCCAGCGTCACCATCGACGCGGTGTGCTTTATTCAGGTGGTGGATGCGCCCCGCGCCGCCTACGAGGTCAGCAACCTTGAGCTGGCCATCGTCAATCTGACCATGACCAACATGCGTACCGTGCTGGGCTCCATGGAGCTGGACGAAATGCTGTCGCAGCGCGATAACATCAATACGCGCCTGCTGCGGATTGTTGACGAAGCCACCAACCCCTGGGGCGTGAAGATCACCCGCATTGAGATACGTGATGTGCGCCCGCCCGCTGAACTCATTGCCTCTATGAACGCCCAGATGAAGGCGGAGCGTACCAAGCGGGCCGATATCCTTGAAGCAGAAGGCGTCCGCCAGGCGGCAATCCTGCGCGCGGAGGGGGAAAAACAGTCGCAGATCCTGAAGGCGGAAGGGGAACGTCAGTCGGCCTTTTTGCAGGCCGAAGCGCGCGAGCGTAGCGCAGAGGCGGAGGCCGCCGCCACGAAAATGGTCTCTGAGGCTATCGCCGCCGGCGATATTCAGGCGATAAACTATTTTGTCGCCCAGAATTATACCGAGGCGCTACAGAAAATCGGTACCTCGAACAGCAGCAAGATGATTATGATGCCGCTGGAGGCCAGCAGCCTGATGGGCTCGATTGCGGGTATCGCCGAGCTGCTTAATGAAACCAAAAAAGACCGGAGCCGGTGATGCTTTCCGATCTGTTAGCGAATCCCTGGCGGCTGTGGCTGACGCTTGGCGGCGTGCTGCTGGCGGCCGAAATGCTGGGCGCCAGCGGCTACCTGCTCTGGAGCGGCATCGCCGCCGTGCTGGTCGGGCTGCTGGTCTGGCTGGTGCCGCTTCCCTGGGAGTGGCAGGGGCTAGGTTTTGCGCTGCTGACGGTGCTTTCCGCCCTGTGGTGGTACCGCTGGCTGAGAGGTCGGGTGCGTGAACAGCCGCAGAATTCCCTTAATCAGCGCGGTAGCCAGCTTATCGGCCAGCGACTGACGCTGGACGAGGCGCTCTCCGGCGGGATCGGCCACGTCAGGGTTGGTGACAGCAGCTGGCGGGTGCAGGCCGCAGAAAACTATCCGGCCGGGACGCCCGTCGTCGTTGTCGCCATCGAGGGGATTACGCTGAAGATCGTCAGGGAGGATCGGGAGAAAAGCCCGCACTGACGCCCTTCAGGAGGCGGATTTGGCTGAAGATGCAGATGCAGGAAAACCGGGGCATCGTTCGTTGATCTAACCGGCTTTTTCTGCTGATTCAGCGTGGCAGCAGCCGGCCAGATTATTGATTATCGGACACTCTGCCCCTTCGTCGCCGGGGCAGCTTTCCGCCAGCGCCAGCAGCCGCTCGCGCATCTGGCTGAGCTCAAGAATGTGTGACTCAATTTCTGCGACTTTACTGAGCGTGCGGGCCTTAACGTCGGCGCTGTGCCGGTGAGGATCGTTGAAGAGCCCGACCATTTCGCGGCACTCTTCCAGATTAAATCCCACCTGCCTTGCCTGGCGCAGCAGCGTCAGTTCTTCCAGATGCTTCGCCGTGTAGCTGCGGTAGCCGTTTTCACTGCGCAGCGGTGCCGTCACCAGCCCCTTCTCCTCATAAAAACGGATCGCTTTGCTGGTCAGCCCGGTTTTTTTCGCCACATCACTGATATTCATTTCACTCCCCTTGACCTTCCCCTTGATGGAAGGTTTACGCTTTATAACTACTGCAAATCCCGCAAGGGGTCAAACCACACTATCAGGAGTCCATACTATGTCACAGACTACGTTACTGGCGCTGGACGGCTTGTCCTGCGGCCACTGTGTAAAACGGGTGAAAGAGACGCTGGAACAGCGTGATGATGTCACTCAGGCCGAAGTCACCCTCGAAGAGGCCCGTATCAGCGGCAGCGCCAGCGCGGATGAGCTTATCGCCGCCGTTGAGCAGGCCGGCTATCACGCCAGCCTGAAGCAGGACGACACCTCCCCAAAGCCTGATCCGCTGACAGACTCAGAACCTCAGCCGGAAGCGCTGACGGCGGCATCAGAAACGCTTCCGGCAGAAACGACAGACAGCTTTCATCTGTTGATTGACGGCATGAGCTGCGCCAGCTGCGTCAGCCGTGTGGAGAAGGCGCTGACAGGCGTTCCCGGCGTCAGCCGGGCGCGCGTTAACCTCGCCGAGCGCAGCGCGCTGGTGATGGGCCAGGCCGCGCCTCAGGCGCTGACCGATGCGGTTAAAAACGCAGGTTATGGCGCAGAAATTATTGAAGATGACAGCAAACGTCGTGAAAAACAGCAGAAGACGGCGCGGGAGGCGACGCGCCGCTTCCGCTGGCAGGCCATTCTGGCCCTGGCGCTGGGCATCCCGCTGATGGGCTGGGGGATGATCGGTGACAATATGATGCTGACGGAAAGTAACCGCAGCGGCTGGCTCGCCGTCGGTGTGGTGACGCTGCTGGTGATGATTATCGCCGGTGGGCACTTTTTCCGCAGCGCCGCCAAAAGTCTGATGCAGGGGACCGCCACGATGGATACGCTGGTCGCGCTGGGCACCGGTGCGGCCTGGCTCTACTCCATGGGCGTCAACCTCTGGCCCGACAGCGTTCCTCCCGAAGCCCGGCATCTCTACTATGAAGCCAGCGTGATGATTATTGGCCTGATCAACCTCGGCCATATGCTGGAGCAGCGAGCCCGTCAGCGCGCCTCTCAGGCGCTGGAGCGCCTGCTGGATCTGACGCCGCCCGTCGCCCGGGTGGTCACGGAGGCGGGCGAAAAAACCGTGGCTTTAAGCGACGTTGAACCCGGCATGACGCTGCGCCTGACAACGGGCGATCGGGTGCCCGTTGACGGTACTATCATCCAGGGCGAAGCCTGGCTGGATGAGGCGATGCTGACCGGTGAAGCCATTCCGCAGCAGAAAGCCGCCGGCGCTGAAGTTCATGCCGGAACGGTGATGCAGGATGGCAGCGTGCTGTTCACCGCCAGCGCGGTAGGCCGGAATACCACACTGTCGCGCATCATTAATCTGGTTCGTCAGGCACAAAGTAGCAAGCCGGAAATAGGTCAGCTTGCCGACCGCATTTCAGCGGTGTTTGTGCCGGTGGTGGTTGCCATCGCCCTGATCAGCGCGGCGATCTGGTATTTTGTCGGCCCTGCCCCTCAGCTGGTCTACATGCTGGTGATCGCCACCACGGTGCTGATTATCGCCTGTCCCTGCGCGCTGGGCCTCGCCACGCCGATGTCGATCATCGCAGGCGTGGGCCGTGCCGCTGAGTCTGGCGTACTGGTCCGCGATGCCGATGCGCTACAGCGGGCCAGCACGCTCACCACGCTGGTGTTTGATAAAACCGGTACGCTGACCGAAGGCAAGCCGCAGGTCGCTGAAATAGCGCTGTTCAACGGGACAAGCGAAGCGCAGGCGCTTGCCTGGGCTGCGGCACTGGAGCAGGGATCTCAGCATCCGCTGGCGCATGCCATTCTTGAACGCGCTGGCAAGCTGTCACCGCCGGACGTTGCGCAATTCCGCACCCTGGGCGGGCTGGGCGTCAGCGGTGAAGTTGCAGGCACCTCACTCTGGCTCGGCAATGCTGCGCTGATGGCACAACAGCAGATAGAAATGTCCGCCATTTCGGCGCAGCTTGATGAACAGGCGGGCCTCGGCGTGACGCCGGTGCTGCTGGCCGCCGACGGGAAGATTGTCGCGATGTTTTCTGTCCGCGATCCGCTGCGCAGTGAAAGCGTGACGGCACTGCAACGGCTGCGCCAGCAGGGATACCGGCTGGTGATGCTGACCGGCGATAACGAGAAGACCGCCCGTGCCATTGCGCGCGAAGCGGGCCTGGATGACGTTATTGCCGGCGTGCTGCCCGACGGGAAAGCAAAAGCGATTGTCGATCTTCAGCAGAGGGGTGAGCAGGTCGCCATGATCGGTGACGGCATCAATGACGCGCCCGCGCTGGCGCAGGCTGACGTAGGTATCGCCATGGGCAGCGGCAGCGACGTGGCCATTGAGACGGCGGCGATCACGCTGATGCGCCATGACCTGAACGCCGTGGTGGATGGCCTGGCGATCGCCAAAGCGACCCTGCGAAATATGAAGCAGAATTTGCTGGGCGCATTTATCTATAACGCGATCGGCATTCCCATCGCCGCCGGGGTGTTATATCCGCTGACCGGGACGCTGCTCAGTCCGGTGGTGGCGGGCGCGGCGATGGCGCTCTCGTCCATTACCGTGGTCAGTAACGCCAACCGCCTGATCCGCTACCGGCCTCCGGCAGCCTGATCGAAGCCCGCTTCGTCCCGGTCGCGGTATCACTGTTCCTGAACGTGGTAAACCGTTAGCATGAAGGGTTAACGGACAGGAGGCGAGAGCATGGGAACATTACTGCGTAAGATAACGGGACTGTGGCGAAAATTGTCGCCGGTGCGCTACGCCTATCCGGCACAGGATCTGATTGTAGGGCGCAGCAAGCTGCATCTGGTGGGCAGTATTCATATGGGCACGCAGGGGATGATGCCGCTGCCTGCGCAACTGCAGCAGCGGCTTGCCGGGGCCGATGCGCTGATTGTGGAAGCGGATATCACCATGGGTGCCTCTCCGTTCTGCGAGAGCGAGCCCTGCCCGCCGCTGGCTGAACGGCTGAATGCGGATGAGCTGGCTCTCTTTCAGCGTTTATGCGGTGAAGTGGCTATCGCCCCCGAAGCGGCAGACAGGCTGCCCGCCTGGCAGGTGGCGCTGATGCTTCAGGCTCAGCAGGCGCAGCGCTTAGGGCTGAGGGCCGATTACGGCATTGATTACCAGCTGCTGAAAGCGGCACGCGCCCAGCAGAAACCGGTAATTGAGCTGGAAGGGCCGGAGACACAGCTGGCGCTGCTCAGGGCGCTGCCGGATAACGGGCTTTCTCTGCTGCAGGATACGTTCAGACACTGGAATACCAATGCCCGCTTGTTGCAAACCATGATCGGCTGGTGGCTGGAAAGCCCGCCCACCGCCCGCCAGACGGTGCTGCCCGGCACATTTAACAGTGCGCTGAATGATGTGCTGATGCTTCAGCGCAACCGGGAGTGGAACCTGGCGCTCAGGGCGCTGAAGCCGGGTAACTATGTGGTCGCCGTCGGCGCGCTGCATCTTTACGGTGAAGGCAACCTGCCCGGCTTACTGAAAAATGCATAAAAAAAAGGCCAGTATCGCTACTGGCCCGTCAAAGTAGAATTTTTTATGATTTTCGTTATCCATCGCAACCAGGTTGCTGATGGGAGGCTGATTGTCGCTCAAAGCCTGAATTTTCGCCACTGTTTTCTCTTTTAATGTCCCGGCCTCCGGCCATTACCTGACAAAAGGACCGTTCAGATGACGCCTGCGGTAAAACTTCTCGAAAAGCAAAAAATCCCTTTTCAGCTCCACAGCTATGAGCATGACGCCAGCGACACGCACTATGGCGATGAGGCGGTGCGCAAGCTGAATCTTGATGCCGACAGGGTGTATAAAACGCTGCTTGTGGCGCTGAATGGCGACAATAAAACTCTGGCCGTGGCCGTCACGCCGGTGGCCGGGCAGCTCGATCTTAAAAATGTGGCAAAGGCGCTCGGGGCCAAAAAAGTGGAGATGGCCGATCCGCAGATCGCCCAGCGCACCACCGGCTATCTGCTGGGCGGCATCAGTCCTCTGGGCCAGAAGAAGCGCCTGCCTACCGTGATCGATATCCTGGCGCAGCAGTTTGCCACGGTGTTTGTCTCCGGCGGCAGGCGGGGACTTGAGATCGAACTTTCGCCACAGGATCTGGCGGATCTTCTCAACGCCAACTTCGCCGCTATCGCCCGGCTTGCTTAACTTTATCGGCCGACGGCAGGATCAGTCTGCCGCCGCGCCCTTCCCTCTCTCCCCCGGGGCTAACCGGCGCGCTGCGCCATAAGCTGATCGATCATCCAGCGTCCCGCCGGGCCTGGCGGCTTGCGCCCCGACCAGGCCACATCGACGGAGATCCGCTGCGGCCAGCCGGTGACCGGCAGCTCCTTCAGCACGTTATGCCCAAACTGCTGCGGCATCCAGCGCGGCAGAATACTCCAGCCGAATCCCTGCTCCGCCATCTCCAGCAGCAGCCAGTAGGAGGGCGCCGACCAGACGCTGCCCGGCTGGACGCGCTCTTTCTCAATCCAGGTGTTCAGGCAAAGCTGCCTGACCGAGTTAAGATCACTTTCCGTCACCCGATCCTGCTGCGAAAGCGGATGATCTTGATGCAGAAAAAGCGCCATCTCTGCTTTAACCTGTAGCCGGGAAGTGATTATGCCAGGCGGATAGTCCGGCTGGACGCGGATGACGCCCAGATGCGCCCTGCCCGCCTGAAGCAGATCGATCACATCGGCATCTTCAGCAACCATGCATTCAAATTCGATGTCGGGATAGCGTCCGGCAAAGCGTTGCAGCAGCGATGCATGATAATCCGCCTGCCAGAAATCTGAGATAGCCAGGCTCAGGCGGGGCTCCACCTCGCCCGTCAGCCGTACGGCCAGATCGTCTAACTGCGCGCTGGCCGCAAGTATTTCTCTGACCTGGGCCAGCGCCCGCTGACCATTTTCGGTTAACGCCGGCAAACGGGCGTCACGACTGAACAGGGCGAAGCCCAGATCGGTTTCCAGATTGGCCACGGCGGTGCTGATTGATGACTGACTTTTTCGCAGCATACGGGCGGCGGCCGAGAAGGATCCACACTCTACGGTATGAACAAAAGCTTCCAGTGATTCCGGTGAGTAACGCATACTTCTATCGCTTTTTTCGATGGATACTCATTTTATCTTAGCAAATAAACGGTCCAGAATAGCCCGCATTACTGATGGAGGAGTTGTTATGCGTACCTGGACGCTTAAAGAGCGTGTTATTCACGCGATAGGCTATGAAGGCGTGGCCATTTTGCTGGTCGCCCCGGTCGCCTCATGGGCGCTTGATAAGCCGCTGTTTCAGATGGGCGCGCTGGCGATCATGCTGTCGACGGTGGCGATGATCTGGAACATGATTTATAACGCCGGCTTCGATCGCCTCTTTCCCCGTGGCGTCGTTGAACGTGGTCTGAAACTGCGTATAGCGCATGCGCTGGGGTTTGAAGGCGGATTTGTGCTGATAGGCCTGCCGGTTGCAGCCTGGATGCTGGGAACGACCTTGTGGCAGGCCTTTCTGCTGGAAGTCGCGTTTTTCCTCTTCTACCTGCCCTATACCGTGGTCTATAACTGGCTTTATGACAAGCTGCGCGGCTGGTGGATGCAGCGCAACGCCTGCCGTGCCTGAGGCCTCTGGCTGAATCTGGCGGCTCCCTTACCGGGAGCCGCTGGTTTTTATTCCGCCTTGTGCATCGCCATCTGGATATTAAACAACCGCCATTTTTTAGGCGGGGTCGTCTTTTCTTCCACCGGCGTCGCCGCTTTCTTTTCCTGGTGCACAATTTCACCATCTGGCTCAAACGCCGCAGCGTCCAGCGGCGAATGGTTCTGGATATACTGTTTCAGCACTTCAGCGTCAACAAAACCTGTGTTGACATAGCCCGGCAGTTTATCCACTGCGGGATAACCATCGCCGCCCGTCGCATTAAAGCTGAGCGTCGCCATGCGGTAGGTTTTATCCGCCTGAAGCGGTTCGCCTTTGATTTTGATATTGCTGACGCCGCTGCCATCCGCCGTCAGGCTGACGTTAGCAAACTGCGCATAGCCGCCCGAATCCGTCTTGATATTGGCAACCGTGGCGAGATACTTTTCGACTTCACTTCCTGTCATCTCGACCCAGGTTAACGT
The DNA here is from genome assembly GCA_050410775.1 of Pantoea sp. FN060301. GTDB lineage: Bacteria > Pseudomonadota > Gammaproteobacteria > Enterobacterales > Enterobacteriaceae > Erwinia. The sequence continues at coordinate 1,101,417 of CP191229.1, read as the reverse complement.
ATTGCCAAAGGGCTGCACTTTCAGCACATCTTTATAGGTAATGGCGCCTTCTTCGATGGAGTCCCGGATGCCGCCACCGCTCATGACGGCGAAGTCTGCCTGGGTACGCGCAATCTGGGAAGCCAGTAGCAGACGGGCAAGATTGGTCTGAACAAAGCGGACTTTGCTGCGATCGCCCTCAAAACGGCCTTTGACGCTGCCAATCTTGACGCCGAGTTCTGCTTCGCCTTTTTTCTGGAATGGCATCAACAGCTTCACCATACCCGGATTTTTTTCGATCTCATCGGTGTAATTCACCCAACTGGTTGTGCCATCCTCATTTTTAACCTTGCGCTTCAGGTTAATGGGCACCAGTTCGTAGTGCTCCAGCGTGAGCTTACCATTGACAAAACTGAAGTCAGCCCGGCCAATATATTTTCCCCATTCGTGCGCCTGCACGATCCAGGTGCCGTTCTGCTGGTCAGGCTGGCAGGGCGTGCCGGGAACATAGTTGGTTTGCCTGACGTTCTCTTTCTCCATGCAGACCGGATTCTGTGAATGCCCGCCGACGATAACATCCAGATAGCCTTTGGGCAGTTCGCGCGCCATCGTGACGTCGCCAGGCGCGTTCGAACCGTGCTGGCCGTTATCGTAATGTCCCATATGAGTGGCGGCGATAATAACATCCGGCTTTTCATTTTTACGCAGCGCTTCCACCACCGCTTTCGCTTCCGTTACCGGCTTATGGAACATAATATCGGTGAAATACTCCGGATTGCCTATCTTTGCCGTATCATCGGTGGTCAAGCCGATCACCGCAATTTTCAGCCCCATACGGTTAAAAAGCGCATAGGGTTCAAAGAGACGTTCGCCGGTGCTTTTCTGATAGATGTTGGCGGAAAGCAGGGGGAACTTCGCCCATTTCTGCTGCTGACGAAGTACCGACAGCGGATTATCAAATTCATGATTACCGATAGCCATTGCGTCATAGCCAATCAGGTTCATCCCGCGGAAATCGGGTTCAGCATCCTGAAGATCGGACTCCGGTACGCCAGTGTTGATATCGCCGCCGGACAGGATCAGCACCTGCCCGCCGTGCGCCTGAACGTCGTAACGGATTTTATCCATCATCGTTTTCTGCGCGGCCAGACCATATTCATCATGTTCGTTCTGCCAGAAATGACCGTGATGATCGTTGGTATGCAGAATCGTGAATTTATAGACGCGATCTTTTTCCCAGGCCTGCGCGACTAAGGGCAGGCTGAGCAGGGCCAGCGACAGCAGGGTTAGCGCTCTTTTCTTACAGGAATACACAACGGATCTCCTTGTTTATCAACTTAGACGCACCAGCGTAGCGATTGAGGTCAATCTACCGCAGTTACCTGCAACTAGTGTGACTCTTTTTTGTTTTTGGCGCAGCCTCGTCCCGTGATAATACGGGAAAGTCATCTGAGCAGACCGTCAGCGCGGCTAACTGACGACCTTTAAATACGTGCCCCGCTGCCAGATTAAAGTCTTTTTCTACTCCTTTCAGCAGTTTATAGAAATTAACAACTTATTACTGTTAACAATTAAGCCTCTCTTCTTCTCCTTTTCCGGGATAAAAAGAAAAATCATATTTTTGTCATACTCATAATCAATAGCTTAAAGACTTAATGTAGAAAAATCCCGCTTACATCATATCAGCGCTTGATTATGGGTTTTTAGGCACCATATCCGCGTTAATGTCAGGCGAAAGGCGCTGAAATGCCATACACTCATTGCAGCGCCCCAACACTATCCGCCCATTAAAGGAGAGAGGCATGCACCATACCACCCCGCTTATCACAACTATTGTCGGAGGCCTCGTTCTCGCCTTTCTCCTGGGAATGCTCGCTAATCGCCTGAAATTCTCGCCGCTGGTGGGGTATCTGCTGGCGGGCGTGCTGGTCGGGCCTTTTACGCCAGGCTTTGTGGCCGACACGAATCTGGCTCCGGAGCTGGCCGAGCTGGGCGTAATATTGCTGATGTTCGGCGTGGGGTTACATTTTTCCATGAAGGATCTGCTGGCGGTAAAGAATATCGCGATACCCGGCGCCATTGCTCAAATCATGGTGGCGACGCTGCTGGGGGCCGCGCTCGCCCGGCTGATAGGCTGGCCGTGGATGACCGGTCTGGTCTTCGGCCTTTGCCTTTCTACCGCCAGTACGGTCGTGCTGCTCCGTGCGCTGGAGGAGCGGCAGCTGATTGACAGCCAGCGTGGCCAGATCGCTATCGGCTGGCTGATTGTGGAAGATCTGGTGATGGTGCTGGCGCTGGTGCTGCTGCCTGCTCTTGCCGGCATGTTTGAAGAGGGCAATGCCAGCCTGACGACCGGGCTTACCGACCTGGCGATCGCTATCGGTAAGGTGACCGCCTTTATGGTACTGATGATGGTGGTTGGACGCCGGGCCGTTCCCTGGATTCTGGCGCGTAGCGCCGCCACCGGCTCCAGGGAGCTGTTTACGCTCGCCGTGCTGGCGCTCGCCCTTGGCATCGCTTTCGGCGCGGTGAAATTTTTTGACGTCTCCTTTGCCCTGGGCGCTTTTTTCGCCGGGATGGTGCTGAATGAATCGGAGCTGAGCCACCGCGCGGCACACGACACGCTGCCGCTTCGCGATGCCTTTGCCGTCCTGTTTTTCGTCTCGGTCGGCATGCTGTTTGATCCGATGATCCTGCTGGAGGAGCCGCTGGCGGTCCTCGGCGTGCTGGCGATCATCGTGGTGGGGAAATCGCTTGCCGCCCTTTTACTGGTGCGCCTGGCCGGTCACTCAAAGCGCACTGCCCTGACCATTTCCGTCAGCCTGGCGCAAATCGGTGAATTCGCCTTTATTCTGGCGGGCCTTGGCATTTCACTCAATCTGCTGCCCGACGGCGGACGTAATCTGGTGCTTGCGGGCGCGATCCTTTCCATTATGCTCAATCCCGTCCTGTTCGCCCTTTTGCAGCGCTACCTCGATAAAACAGAGACGATCGAAGACTGGACGGTGGAAGAGGCGCTGGAAGAAGAGAAGCAGCTGCCGGTGAATATCAGCAACCATGCGGTGGTGGTCGGCTTTGGTCGCGTGGGCAGTCTGCTGGGCAATAAACTGCTGGTAAACGGTATCCCAATCGTGGTGGTGGAGAACAGCCGCAGCCGGGTGGAGGCGCTGAAGGAACAGGGTATCCCGGCAATCCTGGGCAACGCCACGCGTAAGGAAACCATGGATCTGGCCTGCCTGGAGAGTGCCCGCTGGCTGCTGCTGACTATCCCTAATGGCTATGAGGCTGGCGAGATCGTCACCGCAGCCCGGGAGAAGCATCCGACGATTGAGATTATCGCCCGGGCGCATTATGACGATGAGGTGGATTACATCATCGGGCGCGGGGCAAATGAAGTGGTGATGGGAGAGCGCGAGATTGCCAGCAGTATGCTGACGCTGATGAAGCTGGAGGCTGACGACGCGCCCCGGTCATGCCCGGCCTGAGCTGCCGGGCGCTCCCCTGCCGGTGAGCGCGCCAGTCTGCTAAGAGGCAGAAAACAAAACGTCCTGAAGGCATAGTGCGCAACAGGACGATGTTTTTTGCAAGTGACGACTCGCCGCCCGGCTCAAGCCGCAGGCAACTGGTCAGCTCAGGCGCGGCATTACCTTTCCCAGTATGACTCTTCCAGGCTGTCTTCCCGTTCCGGCAGCCCGCGCGTCAGCCGCGGCGAATGCTGGTTCAGTACCTGATAGCTGACGCGGTTGGCGTATTTACACACCTGGGCCAGAGAGGAATAGGTCAGATAGCTGCGTCCATGCTTGCTGGAGTTCGGCACGTTCAGGCGGTGATAATTATTGGCGGTGATATCATGCAGCAGCGCCGCCAGCGCACCATCTCCCGCGCCGTTGGTGTTCATTATCTTCTCCGGGCCGCCCATATAAGGGGCGATATGGGAGAATATCCGCAGCGGCTGCCGGCAGTCCTGATGGCGCATTGCCCGGCTGAATTCATACTGATTGAACTCAGGAATAGCGCCCGGCAGCAGCGGGTGCTGCGTTTTGCGCTTGCCCTCTTCTTCCGTGAAGCCCGCCATATAAAGCCCGTTGGGTCCCGCTGTGCAGAGCACCAGATCCACCCAATCCAGCGCCATATCTGATGCCTGAAGCGGATCGTTCAGGCCGGTCAGCGCTTCCGCTTCATCCTCGTTCATCGCCACGATAGAGACATGTTCTTTCAGGAAGTCCCGCCAGAATTGCGGATTATCGCCAATCACATATTTGGTGCCCAGCGTCAGTACGACCGGCACATTGTACTTTTTCGCCCAGGTGATAGCCTGCATGGTCGCCTCCGGCATCGGCTCGCCATCTTTACAGCGCACCAGGTAGGAGGTCAGCACCAGCGCCGAGGCGCCGGCGATGACCGCTTCCGGAATGCTTTCGGGCTTAAGCTGGTTCATCATGCCGGGACTGATAGCGAAGGTCCGCTCGCCGTGTTCGCCAATCAGCGTAAAGCAGCGGCCAATGGCTCCATCCACACCCTGCAAATAGTTGAGGTCGGTGCGGCTGGAAGTATTACAAAGGTAGCGATAAGCGTAGCCGCCAATCTGCACATTGCTGCACATCACGCCCAGCAGTACCGAGCGGTCATCCGCCAGTACCGAGTAGTTATGCATCGTGTTCCCTATGGTGCCGCCCGCAAACTGATGGGTAATCAGTCCTTCACGGTCCAGCTCTTCATACAGCGCCTCCGCCACTTCATCTTCAATCACCAGCGAATGGCCGCTGCTCAGGCCGTAGCGGGCGATAAAGGCGTCATCCACTTTCGCCTCAATGTCCACCAGCGTCTGATCGATACCGACGATCCAGCTGCTGGCCACGTCGCTGTCGGGCAGCGTCTGGTGAAGAAGGGGGTCACGTGCGCTGACGGGAAAATAGTGTTTGGATTTACGCTTACCGGGAAATTTCATCTTGCAGGCTTCTGGAGAAAACGGACGGGAGATGATAGCACAGGGAGGGCGCCGGATGCGCGCATCCCTGTCAGGGTGGCGTTTAACGCTGTTCGTTGACCAGTTCGACCATCATATCAATGTGCAGCTTGTCATCGTTAAGGGCCGGGATGTACTCAAACCGGGTGCCGCCAGCGTGCAGGAAGAACTCACGGTTCTGTTCGTTGATCTCCTCCAGCGTTTCCAGACAGTCAGAAGAGAAGCCGGGGCTCATAATCTGCACATGCTTGATCCCTTTCGCCGGGAGCGACTTCATGGTTTCATCGGTATAGGGCGTCAGCCAGGGCTCGCGGCCAAAGCGTGACTGGAAGGTCAGCATCGCGTTCTGGCTGGTAAGCCCGAGCGCGGCGGTCAGCGCTTCACTGGTGTCGGCGCAGCGCTGCGGATAGTCATCGCCCTCGTCGGCAAAGCGCTGCGGAATGCCGTGGAAGGACATTACCAGCAGATCGGGCTTGCCGTGGGTGGCAAAGGACTTTTCCACCGATGCCTTCAGCGCGGCGATATAGGCAGGATGCTCAGCATAATCACGGATAAAGTGCACCGACGGCAGGCTGCGGTAGCCCGAAAACACCTGCGTAATGCCATCCCAGACGGCGGCCACGGTAGAACAGGAAAACTGCGGATAGAGCGGCAGGACGATCAGGCGGTTCACGCCTTGCGCCATCAGGCTGTCCAGGGCGCTTTTCAGGCTTGGGTTGCCGTAGCTCATTCCCAGTTCGACAGGAATGTCGAGCCTCGCCGCCAGCGCGTCGCGCTGACGCCTGCTGTAGACCATCAGCGGCGATCCCTCTTCCATCCAGACCGAAGCGTAGAGCTTTGATACGCGGGGAGAGCGGATCGGTAATATTACCCCGTTCAGAAGAGGCCACCACAGCCAGCGTGGCGTATCCACAACGCGCTTATCGCTCAGGAACTGCTTGAGATAGCGCTTAACGGCGGGAGTGGTTGGCGCGTCAGGCGTACCGAGATTTACCAGCAGCACGCCGGGTTTATCTTGCCTCATTGTTATTCCTTATCAGGGCAACGTTGGAAATGAAAACGAGACTTATTCTAGCGGAAAAAAGCGGAGGGAAAACCAATTGCTGTAACAGGGGCCAGGCGAAGCCTGGCCCGGCGTGCGTTAACCGAGGATTTCAGCCAGCTCGGCGCTGATTTCCGCGACTTTGCGCGTACCGTCGATTTTGTGGTAGTCGGTGTTACCGGCTTCCGCTTCCTGGCTGTAATAGGCAATCAGCGGCGCGGTCATCTGATGGTATTCCACCAGACGCTTACGCACGGTCTCTTCCTGATCGTCTTTACGCGTGGTCAGCGGCTCGCCGGTCACGTCATCTTTACCTTCTTCTTTCGGCGGATTGAAGGTGACGTGATAGACGCGGCCAGAAGGCGCATGTACCTGACGGCCAACGATGCGCTCAACGATCAGTTCGTCAGGCACGGCAAATTCCAGCACGTAATCCACTTTAATGCCCGCTTCCTTCATGGCGTCCGCCTGAGGAATGGTGCGTGGAAAACCGTCCAGCAGGAAACCGTTACGGCAATCTTCCTGAGCGATACGCTCTTTTACCAGCGCAATGACCAGTTCGTCAGTAACCAGCTTACCGGCGTCCATGATCTCTTTGGCTTGTTTGCCCAGTTCGCTGCCCGCCTTAACGGCGGCACGCAGCATGTCGCCCGTGGAGATCTGCGGAATACCGTACTTCTCCATAATGAACTGAGCCTGAGTCCCCTTACCTGCACCCGGTGCACCGAGCAGAATAATACGCATTGCGTAAATCCCCTTGCGAATCGCTTAAATGATCAAATTATCAGGCCTGGAACCATACCATCTTGGTCCTTTATCCACAAGGAACGCGGCGGTTAACCTGCGTCGGCATAGCGCGGCGGCGCGGCATGTCGTCGTGCCCACACCGTCTGCGCGACCACCGCGATAACGATAATGGCTCCGCCGGTAACGGCCTGAATAGTCGGCATTTCATTCATAAAGATTGCCATCCACAGCGGCGCCAGCGCCGTCTCCAGCAGCAGGAACAGTCCGGCGTTGGCGGGCGAAACGTAGCGGGTCGACAGGGCGATCAATCCCAGCGCCAGCGGCATGATCAGCGCGCCCTCCGCCAGCGACCAGCCATACTGCGCCATCGACAGCGTTTTCAGATTCTGGACAATATCTTCGCCTGACCAGAGCAGAATAATCACGGAAGCCAGCACGCCGCCCAGAGAAGGCAGCCCCACCGTTCCGCCCGCCACCCGCGAGGTAAAGATAAAGGCAAGAGCCATTGAGATCGCTGTGGCTAGTGCAAAAACGTTGGCGATAGCGTGATCCCCCTCCGCCCTGCCTGACATCACAATAATCACGCCGACAATCCCGGCCAGCGCGGCCAGCATCACGCTACGATCGATCTTCATACGGAAGAACAGGCGGGAAATGAGCGCCGAAATAAAAGGCGTGGAGGAGATAATAACCAGTACCGTTGCGACATTACCGCGGTTCAGGGCATTAACGAAACAGGCGGAAGAGATACAGAAAAAGATCGTCGAGAGGATGTTGTCGCTGGTCAGCCAGGGTTTGCCAAGCGTCGTGCGACTTTGCCGCCAGCAGCTCCAGACCAGCAGGCAAATTCCCCACATAAAGAAGCCGCGCAGCGTCACGATCGTCCATGAGTTTTCAATGCCCATCATACGAATAAACAGCGAGTCGGTACTTAAAATTACGCCGCCAGCAATGCCGACGACGTTACCGTTCACGGGAAGATGTGCTTTCATTGTTGCTCCCAAATCCGGGTCAGTCCCTGTTCAACCTGCGCGGTCATATCGACCGGCTTTTGGCCGTCGCCGCGCGCCCAGCATGAAAACCGCAGCGTTCGTGCATGGGGGAAATAGCTGGCGCCAGCCGCCTTCACCTGTTTTTGCAGCGTTTCACTCAGCGGCGGTACGCTGAAGCAGCTGAAAGGAAGATCGCCTTCGCTGATGGAAGCGAAATCCATCCCGCCAACATCCTTCATATTTACCGGCCCAATCTGCGCCACGTTGAAAGGCTGCCACGCGTCGCTGGCGATATTGCGCAGCGCTTCTTCAAGCGGTTTCGGTGAGGCGGTTGACTCCTCAAACAGCCTCAGCTCGCTACGCATCAGCGTGCTGTAATGCTCCGGCCGCAGCGCAATAATGGCCAGCCCGACGGTTAACGAAGCGTGCTTGTGAAGCGGCGCGACAAAAATGGAGCTCTGCGCTATCAGCTTTGTATGCAGATTGGTGGCAAAGCTGTGCGATGCATCCACCACGCCCTTTCCCTTGCAGTTATCCAGCTCGTTGATGGCCCCGGTATAAGGGTTAACGTGCGTGATCAAAGGCACGTTGCCCGGACCGGAAAACTGAGACGCCGGATGATGGAAAAGCTCGCTGATGGGCTGGTAGTGCGCATGCTTTGCCAGACAGAGCGTGGTTTCCTGCTTATGAAACAGGTGCGACAGGATAACCAGCCCCACCCGCACGGACTGGACAAAAAAGATTTCGTAATCCTGAAGCCGGTAAAGCCGGGTTAATTCGTCTCTCAGTTCGTCTCGCTGCATACGCGCTCGCTTAAAAAACTGTTCGCCATGAAGAGCCTGTAGCTCGGGTGATAAAGAGGATGCGTCCATTAGTTAATCAACTCTTGTTGATAAAGCAGTGGCAAAACGTTATCGCGAAAAATGGATCCGACCGCAATTTCACAAGGCGGTTTGCGATAATTGACCCAGGCAATTTCTTCAATTTCCGAACCAGCCCTCGGCTGGCCGGTAATCTCTACGTGATAAACGTGATTTTCGATAGCCACGGACTCAAACTCGGCCTGCCCGTGAAACAGGCCAAACGGCCTGAAGGATTTGACCTGAACGCCCAGCTCCTCCTGGAGTTCACGCTTCAGGCAGGCCAGGTGATCCTCGCCCGGCATCGGCTTCCCGCCGGGTGAAATAAACGTCCCTGTCCCGCGTTTCCGCGTCAGCAGCAGCGAGCGCTGATAAATAATGATAGCCGCACATTTCACAATAACTTTCATAGCAGGCTCCGCAGAATGAGGTGGCTCTTCAGCCACGTCACCGTAATAGAGGGATTCAGGCTGCTGCACTGGTCGCTTTCTCCAGCGGCGTAGTGAGGATTTCACCCGACAGGAAGCGCACAATATTGAGCGCCAGAGGCGTTTTATCCTGCAGATAAGCGAGGATGACATCATCGCCAGGCGTGGAGAAACTGTCGGCGAAGATACTGATCCCCTCCAGCGATTTAGTGGAGATGCCGAGCTGGAGCAGGCGATATTTCACGTCATCCGCTGACTGGGCAAACTCATAAATAGGGGACTGATAGTTGATATCAAACTGCGCCATCATATCGACCAGCCACGCTTTTGCGACCTGTCGCTGTTCCGGGAACTCCATCTGATAGTGGGTGATGCCGTCGTTGATGGTGTTGATATCGTTCCGCCGGCAGAAATCTACCAGATGCGCATGAATCGCCAGTTTTTCGCCGAGCAGAACCAGATTTTTACGGTATTTCAGGATGTCGCCTTCCAGATTTTCGATGGCGATTGAGCGGAACGCGCCGCTGATATCGGCCACCGTATGGGCGACGACCAGATCGCCAAAGCGCGCTTTCATCTCTTCAACGCGGTGCGATAAAATGCCGCGATGCAGTGAACAGCCGCTGTTGCCTGACCAGAGATGCACCGGAATACCCTGTAACATCAGATAACAGGCGGTCAGCGTACTGTCACGCCCACCGGTAAACATCACGAGCTGCGGTTTTACGGAATGCTGAGTTGTCATTTTATTTTCCTTCACATCGCTGTTGAACGTTATCGTCGGCAAATCCGGGGTAAAAACATGCGCCCGGCAGAAGTCTGAACGGGCACCCGCTTCGCTGTTGCGCAGCCGCTTCCGTCTCCAGACCCACATTAGGGAAAAGAGGCTGGACTTTAAAATGATAAAAACAGACACTTCCTGTTAGTTTTCCTCACAGGGTTAACCTATGTCCGGCCTTCCGTCTCTCCGCGCCCTGCGCTATTTTCATCAGGCCGCGCTGCATCAGAGTTTCAGCCTGGCGGCGCAGTCGCTTAACGTCACGCACAGTGCCGTGAGCCATCAGATCAGGCTGCTGGAGGAGTGGCTGGGAAAGTCCTTATTCCTGCGGGCCAACGGGCGGGTTCAGCTCACCGCTGACGGAGAAAGGCTGAAAGTTTGCTGCATACAGACGTTTCGTGAGATCGAAGCGACCTGCGAGAAGATCCGCGCCCGTAATACCAACAGCCTTTCCGTCTCCTGCGCGCCCAGCTTTCTGGCGCAGTGGTTGATCCCGCGCATCAGCCGCTTTACCGAAAAACATAAAACTATCGCCCTCACCTTTCAGACGCATAGCGATATTGAGCGGGTACGTAATGAGCAGTCAGACGTGCTGATCCTCAGCCATGAGCAACCGATGCAGGATGATATTGCCGCGACGCTGATCACGGTTGATTACATCGGTCCGGTCTGCGCGCCGGCATCGGGTCATCGTTTTACCTATGAAACGGATTTTTCCACCCTGCCGCTGCTGCATGCCGACACCAAGCTGCACGCCTGGGCTGAATGGGCGAAAAAGACCGGCGTGCGCGGCGATTTCTGGGCGGGGAAGCACTTCGATAATCTGACGCTGGCCATTCAGGCGGCGCGTAACGGGCTGGGTATTATTATGACGCCGCAGATTCTGGTGAAAAAAGAGATCCGGGAAGGGACGCTGATTGCGCCGCTGGGCTTTGCTGAGGTAGACCGGGCGACCTGGATGATGGTGAAGGCCTCCCGCCAGGAGGAGCCGGAGATTGCGCTGTTTCGTCGCTGGCTGCTTGAGGAGGCGGGAATGGTAGGCTGAACCGGAAGCGGACAAAATAAAGCCCCGGCAGGTTACCCGGCCGGGGCTGTCAGCACATCCTTACCTTATGCCAGCAGCAGTTGGTTCATACGGCGGATAAACTGGTTTGGATCTTCCAGCGTGCCACGTTCTGCAAACATCGCCTGATCCAGCAGCAGTTCCACCCACTCGCTGAAGCGCGCCTCATCCTGCGTATCCGCGGCCCGCTTCACCAGCGCGTGATCGGGATTCAGCTCAAACAGGTATTTTACTTCAGGCACTGGCTGTCCCGCCGCCGCAAAAAGCTTCGCCATCTGGGTGCTCATGTCGTTAGCTTCGGTGGTGACGATAGCCGGCGTGTCGGTCAGACGATGCGTCAGACGCACATCCTTCACGCGCTCGCCCAGCAGCGTTTTAACGCGCTCAACAAACGGCTCCAGCGCTTTTTCAGCTTCTTTCTGCTCGTCGCTCTCTTCGTCGGCAAGCTTGCTCAGCTCATCGTCAGCCTTACTGACGGACTGGAACGTTTTGCCGTCAAACTCGGTGAGATAGCTCATCATCCATTCGTCGATGCGGTCAGAGAGCAGCAGTACCTCAATGCCTTTTTTACGGAACAGTTCCAGGTGCGGGCTGCTCTTCGCGGCGGCATAGCTGTCGGCGGTGATGTAGTAGATTTTATCCTGACCTTCCACCATGCGGCTGACGTACTCTTCCAGGGAGACGGTCTGTGCCGCACCCTCGCTGCTGGTGGTGGCAAAACGCAGCAGCTTCGCAATGGTTTCGGCATTGGCGCTGTCTTCCGCCGGACCTTCTTTCAGCACCAGGCCAAACTGCTGCCAGAACTGCTGATATTTTTCGGCGTCGTCTTTCGCCACTTTTTCCAGCATCTGCAGCGCACGCTTGCTCAGCGCATTACGCAGAGTCTGCGTGATGCGGCTGTCCTGCAGAATTTCACGGGAAACGTTCAGCGGCAGATCGCTTGAATCGATCAGGCCCTTCACGAAGCGCAGATAGTTCGGCATAAACTGCTCGGCATCATCCATGATAAACACGCGCTGCACGTAGAGTTTCAGACCGTGCTTGTGGTCGCGGTTCCACATATCAAAAGGCGCCTGGGTTGGGATATAGAGCAGGCTGGTATACTCCTGCTTCCCTTCCACCCGGTTGTGGCTCCAGATCAGCGGATCGGTAAAGTCATGAGAAACGTGCTTGTAGAACTCTTTGTACTCTTCGTCGCTGATTTCAGACTTGTTACGCGTCCACAGCGCCTGGGCTTTATTGATCTTTTCCCAGGTGGTGGTGTCGTCTTCCTCGTTGTGGCTTTCAATCTCAACGGGCAGCGCAATGTGATCGGAGTATTTGCTGATAATGCTGCGCACGCGCCAGGCGTCCAGGAACTCATCTTCGCCTTCACGCAGGTGCAGCGTGATTTCAGTACCGCGATCTTCTTTGGTGATATCGGCCAGGGTGTATTCACCCTCGCCTGCCGATTCCCAGAACACGCCTTCATCAGCCGTTGCGCCTGCGGCACGGGTGCGCACGGTCACTTTATCCGCCACGATAAACGCGGAGTAGAAGCCGACGCCGAACTGGCCGATTAGCTGGCTGTCCTTCGCCTGATCGGAACCCAGCGATTCCAGGAAAGATTTGGTGCCCGATTTGGCAATGGTGCCCAGGTTTTCAATGACTTCGTCACGGCTCATCCCGATGCCGTTATCGCTCAGCGTCAGGGTCCGGTTTTCCTTATCAACGGAAACCCGCACGCGGAGATCGCCATCGCCCTGATAGAGATCCGGCGTGGAAAGCGCACGGAAGCGCAGCTTGTCAGCGGCATCAGAGGCGTTAGAGATTAGCTCACGCAGGAAGATTTCTTTGTTTGAATAGAGGGAATGGATCATCAGGTGCAGAAGCTGTTTTACCTCTGACTGGAAGCCACGCGTCTCTTGTCCTTTCATGGTCATTGCTACCTCAACTAATTCAGGTTGGTATACGTTGAGAAGTAGTGTGGGGGCAAAGATGGGTATTTCAAGACGGCACGATAAATCGTGCCGTGTGAATGGCTAAAATCTGATCTTGTGACGCCCGGCCAGAGAGTGGGAGAGCGTGGTGCCGTCTACCATCTCCAGCTCGCCGCCGACCGGCACGCCGTGAGCGATTCGGCTGGCGTCTACGCCATACTGGCTGCAAAGCCCGGCGATATAGTTGGCGGTTGCCTCCCCTTCCACCGTGGGATTGGTGGCGAGGATGACCTCCTGAATCGATTCCTGCTCCAGCCGCTGCTCAAGGCGATCCAGCCCGATATCATTCGGGCCGATGCCGTCCAGCGGGGAAAGATGGCCCATCAGCACAAAGTAGCGTCCGGCAAACTGCCCGGTCTGCTCAATGGCGTGAATGTCCGCCGGACTTTCCACCACGCAAATCAGGCCGTTTTGCTTACGGCGTGCGTTGGCGCAGATGGTGCAGACCTCCTGCTCGGTAAAGGTCCGGCAGTCGGCGCAGTGGCCGATTTCAGACATGGCGCGCGTCAGCGCCTGCGCCAGGCGCATGCCGCCGCTGCGATCGCGCTGCAGCAGCTGGAATGCCATGCGCTGGGCCGACTTGGGCCCCACGCCCGGCAGGCAGCGCAGCGACTCCATCAGACTTTCGAGGAGCGGGCTGGTTTGCATCAGAACGGCATCTTGAAGCCAGGCGGCAGCTGCATGCCACTGGAAACTGAAGCCATTTTGTCTTTCTGCGCTTCGGCCACGCGGCGGGCGGCATCGTTAAAGGCAGCCGCAACCAGATCTTCCAGCATATCTTTGTCATCTTCCAGCAGGCTTGGATCGACTTCCACGCGACGGCAGTTATGCGCACCGTTGATCGTCACCTTCACCAGGCCTGCGCCTGATTCACCGGTCACTTCCATGGCGGCGATCTCTTCCTGCACCTGCGCCATTTTTTCCTGCATTTGCTGGGCCTGTTTCATCAGGTTACCCATTCCGCCTTTTCCAAACATAGTTTTCTCTCTCAGATCGGGCCGCACTGACGCCGTGGCGCTGTGCAGCGTTTCAAAGGGGGCGGATGCTCTCTTCATCCACATCGGCGTCAAAAAATCGACGCAGCGTCTGAATATGATTATCCGCGATAATCGACTGACGCGCCTGCGCCAGTTTTTCTTCATAGATCGCCTGGCGCCACTCCAGCGGTGTTAACACTGCCGGATTGTCATCCTCAACGATAGTCAATTCTAGCGGGCTGCCCGCCGCCGCGCTCAGCGCTTCCGCCAGCGTTTGCCGTGCCGACGGAGAGTTCAGATGGCGCTGGGCCGATCGGAGGTGCAGGCAGATGCCGCTTTCCGTCACCTCTTTCCACGCATTTAGCGCCAGCTGCTGGACCAGTTTCGGCAGCGCCAGCGCGGCAACCTCCGCCGCCCAGGGATCGCGGAGCAGCGACTCAGCCGCCAGCTTCGCCATCAGCTCTGGGGTTTTCTCATGCTCCAGCGCCGTACGCAAGAGCTTTGGCGTCGCCACCGGCGCAGGCCTGGCCGCTTCCGGATTTTGCGCCTTCCAGCGGTAGGCTTCCTTTTTTACCGCAGCGGCAGGTTCAGCGGCAGCCTGCCGCTTCTGCCCGCGCTCGGTAACTGTCGCCAATCGCTCCAGTGCCGAGGTCGCCGGCCGCGCATTCTGCGCTGCCGGCTCACTCTTTTTTGGTTTGGTTACTCCCTGCTGGCGCATCAGTTGAGTACGCGCCTGCAGGAGCTGGCTGGTGGTGCCGGAGAGCTGCCCTCCGGCATCGGCCTGCTGACCGGTATGGGAAGCAGGCGGGCTGGGCGGCGGCGATGGCTCAGGCTTATTCTGTACGGGAGCAGGCTGCGCCTGTGGCGTCATCACCGGGCGCGCCACGGGTTCGGCAATCGCCTGGGCGGGATGAAAGGCCAGCGCTCTTAGCAGCGTCATCTCCACGCCCATCCGGCGGTCCGGCGCCAGCGGCAGTTCTTTACGTCCCACCAGCAACGTCTGGTAATAGAGCTGCACGTCCGTTGGCGGCAGAACGCGCGCCAGCTCCCGCAGCCGTTGCTCAACGGCTGCGTAATCATCGCCCAGCGCCGAGGGCAGCAGCTGAACCATCGCCACCCGATGCAGAATGGTCAGCATCTCCACCAGCAGCGCTTCCCACTCCACGCCTCGCGATGCGGCCTGGTTGAGCAGCGACATCACCTGCTCGCCCTCCGCGTTAACCAGCGCCTCAATCAGCGCCAGCGGCTGTTCATCATCGAGCGTGCCGAGCATCGCGTTTACGGTGTCGGTGGTGACCGCGCCCTGGCCCATCGCAATGGCCTGATCGGCCAGACTCAGCGCATCACGCATACTGCCGTCCGCCGCGCGGGCCAGCAGCTGAAGCGATCGTGCTTCCGCCGCGATCGCCTCTTCTTTTAAAACGTGTTCGAGCTGCCCGCGAATCTGCTCAACGTCCAGCGCCTTCAGATGAAACTGCAGACAGCGCGACAGGATAGTAACCGGTAGCTTTTGAGGATCGGTGGTCGCCAGCAGAAACTTGACGTGCTCCGGCGGCTCTTCCAGCGTTTTCAACAGCGCGTTAAAGCTATGGCGGGAGAGCATATGCACTTCATCGATCAGATAAACCTTGAAGCGGCCCCGGGCGGGCGCGTACTGGACGTTGTCCAGCAGATCGCGGGTATCTTCCACCTTCGTCCGGGATGCCGCATCGATCTCAATCAGATCGACAAAACGTCCCTGCTCGATTTCGCGACAGTTGTCGCATTTACCGCAGGGCGTGGCGGTAATACCCGTCTCACAGTTAAGCCCTTTGGCTAACAGACGGGCGATGGTGGTCTTCCCCACCCCCCGGGTGCCGGAAAAAAGATAGGCGTGATGAATGCGGCCGAGCGACAGGCCATTAGCCAGCGCGGTCAGAACATGCTCCTGACCGACGACATCAGTAAACGCTTGAGGACGCCACTTGCGGGCCAGTACCTGATAGCTCATTAATTCGCAGAATATGTTGAGTGAACCGGAGGGTAATGCTAACACAGCCCCACCCTGACGGCGAGGCTGAACGTCAGGCTCAGTGGCCGGGGAAGTTCACCAGGCTGAAGCACTCGATGCCCATCGCCTTCAGGCGCGCTTCACCGCTGAGGTCAAACAGGTTGATGATAAACGCGGCGTGTTTGACTTCGCCACCGGCGCGGCGGATAAGCTTTACCGTAGCTTCGATCGTTCCGCCCGTGGCCAGCAAATCGTCCACTACCAGTACGGTATCATCGGCATTGATCGCATCACAATGGAGTTCCAGCTGATCGGTACCGTATTCCAGTTCGTAACGCTCGGCATAGGTTTTGCGCGGCAGTTTGCCGGGCTTGCGCACCGGGACAAAGCCCACGCCCAGCGCTAACGCCACGGGCGCGCCGAACAGAAAACCTCGCGCTTCGGTGCCTACCACTTTGGTAATGCCCGCGTCGCGGTAACGCTCAACCAACAGTTCAATACTGAGGGCGAAGGCTTTGGGATCTTCCAGCAGGCTGGTGACGTCCCGGAACAGGATGCCCGGCTTGGGATAATCCGGAACGCTTTTGATACTCTCTTTCAGAAATTCAAGCTGCTGTGCAGTTGCGGTCATAATGTTATGCCTGGTAAATACAAATCTGACTCACGCAGCTTCAGACGCGCCTGTAATAGAATTGACAGGGCGAATCGGGAGAAACCGGGGGGAAGCCGCGCATGAAAACGATCAAATTTATGCAAACTGCCGGACAATTGCAACAGGGAGAAGTAAATTCAGGGCTTTTGCTGCTCCTCATCCACCACCGGTAGCCGTAACATAAAGAGCAACAGCCCTGCGAGTAGGCAAAGAAGCATCATCCTTACCCAGAGCACCTTGACCAGCCAGAGCGAAACGGCAAACGTCAGCAGGGTAAATACCATCATTCGTCCCTTCGTCCGGGGCGGCAGGGCACGATGCTGCTGCCAGTGGCGCAGATAGGGACCAAAAAGCGAGCGGTAGAGCAGCCAGTCATGAAAGCGTGGCGAAGAGCGGGCAAAGCACCAGGCCGCCAGCAGCAGAAACGGCGTGGTCGGCAGCAGGGGCAAAACTACCCCCAGGGTCGCCAGCCCCATCGCCAACCAGCCAATGATCAGTAAAATGATGCGTTGCATAACCTGATGTCCTTGTCACTCGCAGCAAGAGTATCACACTGACAGCGTTCACCGGAGAGAACAACATGAAAAGTGCCCTGCTGCTTCAGCAGCTGGAAGAAAAGCTGAATCAGCTGGCTCAGGCCGTTGCGCCCCATGCCGGCAAACGTACGCCTGCCGCGCGTTTTGATCATCAGCTGTTTCACTGCCGCACCACCCGGCTGGGCGATTATCTGCTGGAGCTTCAGCAAAGCATGGCGCAGCTGAAGCAGAGCGTGCAGGATCAGCGCACCGAGCGCGTAGCCTGGATGGCCGAACGGGTTGTCATGCAGATGGGCGCATTGCAGCGCGAGCTGGCTACACAGACGTTGCGCAAAGGTGAGATGCGGGCTGAACCCGTCGCGGTGAATCTCTATGAGAAACTGGCTGAACATCAGGATTATGAGCGCCGGCTGCGGGCAATGGTTGCCGATCGGGAAAGCCAGCTCGCCACGCGTGACACGCTGGCACAGCAGCAGACGCTTCAGCGCGAAATCGCGGCGCTTGAAGGGCGTTTGCAACGCTGCCTTCAGGCCCTGAAACGTATTGAACGCGCAATTGAGAAAGGTGAACAGTAACGCGGGCTTCCAGGCGCGCTCCCCTGCCCGCTCTTGCTATACTCGGAGAAATTGAGACTGGAGAACATATATGGGACTGCTGTCGTGGATCGTCATCGGATTGCTGGTCGGTATGATTAGCCGCCGCTTTTTTCCTGGCCGCCCCGGCGGTATGCTGCTCACGCTGGTGCTGGCCGTCGTCGGCGCGCTCATCGGCGGCTATGTCAGCGCCTTCTTTAATTACGGGACGCTGGCGGAGATGGAGCCACGCGCCATGCTGATCTCGCTGGCGGGCGCGCTGTTAATGATGGTCATTATTAAAAAGCTGCGAATTTGATCCGCGTCTCCTCCCGCTAAAACCCTGCTGAAAGCCCACAAGAAGGAGGAAAGAATGTCGCTGGAAACCGCATCTGAAGAAGTGAAACTGGCCGTCGATCTCATTATGCTGCTGGAAGAAAACCGGATCCCGCCGCAAACGGTGCTTGCCGCGCTGGCGATCGTACAAAAAGACTTTGAGAAAAAAATGACTACGCCGGAGTAAGCATCCGGCGTGACGTCACTGAGCCTTGCGGAGCGACATTCCGTGCTTAAGCATATCTATCAGCACTTCCACCAGCGGCGGCGCCTCGGTTGCCAGGTCGTAGATTTCCGGCATAAACAGCCAGTTTTCCATAATGCCGGTGATATAGCCGCGCATGACTACTGCCGTGCGGCGCGTATCAAGGTCGGCCGGCAGCTGCCCGCAGGCGATACACTCTCTCAGAACCTCTTCAATTTTGTCGTAGCATTCCAGAAACAGCGTTTGTTGCATCAGCTGTAACGGCGCGACTTCCCCCACAAACTCACACTTATGGAAAAAAATTTCCATCAGCGAACGCCTGCGCTGGTCTCTTACGGTGGCTTCGAGTACATAGACCAGTAAAGCCCGCAGAATGGAGAGTGGATCGGAAGGATATTTTAACTGATACTCATGCTTTAAATCTTCCAGCCCGGATTCGCTCAGGACCCAGATCTCATTGAGCAGATCGGTTTTATTTTTGAAATGCCAGTAAATCGCACCCCGCGTTACGCCTGCAGCGGCCGCGATATCGGCAAGGGATGTTCCCGACACGCCGTGTTCCGAAAAGCGTTCTATTGCGGCATCAATAATGTGATTTCGCGTTTCTAACGCCTGTTGTTTGGTTTTTCGTGCCATAGGGTGATTTTTACAAAAGGGCAGACTTACATACATTTGCGAATGTATGTAACATAGCACGACCATAATTTAAACGCAGCAATGGGTTTATGGGTTTGTGATCCATTGAACAATCGATATCGGACACTCGAGGTTTATTTATGAACAAAAACAGAGGGTTAACGCCTCTGGCGGCCGTTCTGCTGCTTTCAGGCAGCTTAGTGCTAACAGGATGTGATAATAAAGAAGCCCAACAGGGTGACCAGCAGAAAGCGCCTGAAGTGGGCGTTGTCACGCTGAAAAGCGCTCCGTTAAAAGTCACCACCGATCTTCCGGGTCGCACCTCATC
Organism: Pantoea sp. FN060301; assembly: GCA_050410775.1. Taxonomy (GTDB): domain Bacteria; phylum Pseudomonadota; class Gammaproteobacteria; order Enterobacterales; family Enterobacteriaceae; genus Erwinia. Next base: position 1,082,351 of record CP191229.1, on the reverse strand, counting down.
ATTCCGTATTGCTGAAGTTCGCCCTCAGGTTTCGGGCATAATTTTGAAGCGCAATTTCGTTGAGGGGAGTGATATTGAAGCGGGACAGTCGCTCTATCAGATCGACCCTGCCACCTATCAGGCCACCTATGACAGCGCCAAAGGCGACCTGGCACAGGCACAGGCGAACGCTCAGATTGCCGCACTTACCGTGAAGCGTTACAAACCTCTGCTGGGCACCAAATATATCAGCCAGCAGGACTACGACCAGGCCATGGCGGATCAGAGCCAGACGGCTGCGGCCGTGCAGGTAGCCAAAGCTAACGTAGAAACGGCGCGTATTAATCTGGCCTATACCAAAGTGACTTCGCCCATCAGCGGTCGTATTGGTAAATCCACGGTGACCGAAGGCGCACTGGTGCAGAGCGGTCAGGCAACGGCGCTGGCGACCGTACAGCAGTTCGATCCCATCTATGTTGACGTCACTCAGTCAAGCGACGAGTTTCTGCGTCTGCGTTCAGAGCTGAAGTCGGGCAAGCTTCAGCAGACCGACGGCAAAGCGCAGGTTAAGCTGCTGTTAGAAGATGGTAGTGAATATAAGCAGAGCGGAACATTAGAATTCTCTGACGTTTCCGTGGATGAAACCACCGGCTCCATCACGCTGCGTGCGATTTTCCCTAACCCTGACCATACCCTGCTGCCAGGCATGTTCGTCCGTGCGCGCCTGGAAGAAGGCACTAACCCAAGCGCGTTGCTGGTACCACAGCAGGCGGTTACCCGTACGCCTACCGGCCAGGCTTCCGCCATGGTTGTTGGCGCCGATAACAAAGTGGATGTGCGTAACATTACGGCAGACCGCGCCATCGGCGACAAATGGCTGGTTACTGACGGCCTGAAAGAGGGTGACAAAGTGATTACCGTTGGCCTTCAGCGTGCGAAAAAGGGCGCCCAGGTGACCCCAGAAGAAGTCAGTGCAGACGACGCCGACACGGCGAAGACTGAACAACCGAAGTCTTAAACAGGAGCCGCTGATACATGGCTAAGTTCTTTATCGATCGCCCGATTTTTGCGTGGGTTATCGCCATCATCATCATGCTGGCGGGCGTGCTGTCGATCTTAAAACTGCCGATTGAGCAATATCCCAATGTTGCGCCAACGGCAGTTCAGATCCAGGCCAACTACCCTGGTGCGGATGCGAAAACGCTACAGGATTCAGTAACCCAGGTTATTGAGCAAAACATGAACGGTATCGATGGCCTGATGTATATGTCATCGAGCAGCGATTCATCCGGTTCTTTACAGCTCACCCTGAGCTTTGAGTCCGGCACCGATCCGGATATTGCTCAGGTTCAGGTGCAGAACAAACTGCAGCTTGCCACGCCGTTATTACCACAGGAAGTGCAGCAACAGGGGATTCAGGTACAAAAATCCTCCAGCAGCTTCCTGATGGTGGCGGGTTTCGTCAGCGATGACGGCAGCATGACGCAGAATGATATCTCGGACTACGTGGCCTCGAATATCAAGGACCCCATCAGCCGTACGCCCGGCGTGGGTGATACCCAGATCTTCGGTGCGCAGTACGCGATGCGTATCTGGATGGATCCGCACAAGCTGAATAACTTCCAGCTGACGCCGGTTGATGTCATTAACGCAATATCCACGCAAAACGCCCAGGTTGCGGCGGGTCAGCTGGGCGGGACTCCGCCGGTGCCAGGCCAGCAGCTTAACGCTTCGATCATTGCGCAGACGCGGCTGACTTCAACCGACGAGTTCGGCAAAATATTGCTGAAGGTGAACGCTGATGGTTCACGTGTCCTGCTCAAAGATGTTGCTAAGATTGAGCTGGGCGGTGAGAACTATGAAATCATTGCCCGCTATAATGGTAACCCGGCCTCCGGGATCGGGATTAAGCTGGCAACGGGCGCCAACGCGCTGGATACCGCGGCTGCGGTAAAAGCCGAGCTGGCGAAGCTGGAACCCTTTTTTCCAAGTGGTATGAAGGTAGTTTACCCCTACGATACAACACCGTTCGTTAAAATCTCCATCATGGAAGTGGTGAAAACCCTTATTGAGGCGATTGTGCTGGTGTTCCTGGTAATGTACCTGTTCCTGCAAAACTTCCGCGCCACGCTTATCCCAACGATTGCGGTGCCGGTGGTTCTGCTCGGCACCTTTGCCATTATTAATGCCTTTGGTTACTCGATAAACACGTTGACCATGTTCGGCATGGTGCTGGCGATAGGCTTGCTGGTGGATGATGCTATCGTCGTGGTCGAGAACGTCGAGCGCGTGATGGCGGAAGAGGGACTTCCGCCGAAGGAAGCCACCCGCAAGTCGATGGATCAGATTCAGGGCGCGCTGGTTGGCATCGCGATGGTGCTTTCTGCGGTATTTATCCCGATGGCCTTCTTCGGCGGATCGACCGGGGTTATCTATCGTCAGTTCTCTATTACCATCGTTTCCGCCATGGTGCTGTCGGTAATTGTGGCTCTGGTGCTGACCCCAGCACTCTGCGCCACCATGCTCAAACCGATCAAAAAAGGCGACCACGGTAAAACCACCGGTTTCTTTGGCTGGTTTAACCGGATGTTCGACAAGAGTACCAACCACTATACGGATAGCGTCGGCCACATTATCCGCAGTACTGGCCGTTATCTGGTTATCTATCTGGTGATCGTGGTCGGTATGGCCTGGCTGTTCCTGAAGCTGCCAACCGCCTTCCTGCCGGAAGAGGATCAGGGGCTGCTGCTGGCGCAGGCGCAGTTACCGGCCGGTGCAACGCAGGGCCGTACCCAGAAAGTGCTTGATGATGTGACGGATTACTTCCTGACTAAGGAAAAGGATAACGTCCGGTCGGTCTTTACCGTTAACGGCTTCGGCTTCGCTGGTCGCGGTCAGAATACCGGTATCGCCTTCGTCAGCCTTAAACCCTGGGACGAACGTAGCGGTTCAGAAAACAAAGTTGATGGGATCGCCGGTCGTGCCATGCAGGCATTTGGCGCCATCAAAGATGCGATGGTCATTCCCTTCAACCTGCCGGCAATTATCGAACTGGGTAACGCTACGGGGTTTGACTTTGAGCTGATAGACCAGGCCAACCTGGGGCATGAAGCCCTCACGCAGGCCCGTAATCAGCTGCTCGGTATGGTGGCGCAGCATCCGGATACGCTGGTCGGCGTCAGGCCGAACGGACTGGAAGATACGCCGCAGTACAGGCTGATGATTGACCAGGAGAAAGCCAGCGCGCTTGGCATTTCCCTCTCCGACATCAATACCACCATCGCCTCCGCCTGGGGTGGCTCCTACGTCAATGACTTTATTGACCGTGGCCGCGTGAAAAAAGTGTACGTGATGGGCAAAGCCACCTCCCGTATGCTGCCGGAAGATGTGGGTAAATGGTTCGTTCGCGCTTCAAACGGCGAAATGGTGCCCTTCACCGCCTTCTCCAGCGCCGAATGGCAGTATGGTTCGCCGCGTCTGGAACGCTACAACGGGTTACCGGCCATGGAGATCCTTGGTCAGGCTGCCCCGGGTAAAAGTTCCGGTGAAGCAATGGACCTGATGGAGCAGCTCGCTTCCAAGCTTCCACAGGGCATCGGCTACGACTGGACAGGTATGTCCTACCAGGAACGCCTCTCCGGCAACCAGGCGCCGGCACTCTATGCCATCTCGCTGATCGTGGTCTTCCTCTGTCTGGCCGCGCTCTATGAGAGCTGGTCTATACCGTTCGCGGTTATGCTGGTGGTACCGCTGGGCGTTATCGGGGCGCTGATCTTTACCACGCTTCGCGGCCTCAGCAACGACGTTTACTTTGTGGTGGGCCTGCTGACAACCATTGGACTGTCGGCGAAGAACGCAATCCTGATTGTGGAATTCGCCAAAGACCTGATGGAGAAAGAAGGAAAAGGGCTGGTAGAGTCAACGCTTGACGCCGTACGTATGCGTCTGCGTCCGATTCTGATGACCTCGCTGGCCTTTATCCTCGGCGTACTGCCGCTGACGATCAGTACGGGTGCCGGTTCCGGCGCACAGAACGCGGTAGGTACTGGCGTGATGGGCGGCATGGTCACGGCGACCGTGCTGGCAATCTTCTTCGTGCCGGTCTTCTTTGTGGTGGTTCGCCGCCGCTTCAGTAAGAATAAAGAAGAGCTGGAAGAGAATCATCCGGTGGAACACCACCAGCAGTAATCTCTGCGGAAAGTAAGCTTAAGAGGTCGCCTTGTGCGGCCTCTTTTTTTGCCCGCTGCCAACGCGCCTCCCTGCTTTACCTGTTTGCAATCCAGCCCGCTCAGGCGTATAGTAATTGTTATGTTATAACATATCTTATATAGCGAGGATTTATGAGACAGGGCATCCATCCGGCATACCGTACCGTGGCATTCCACGATACCAGCGCAGATACCTATTTTATTACCGGCTCCACCATCAAGACGGATCGCACCGTTGAGCTTGAAGGCAAAACGCTGCCCTACGTCGCGCTGGACGTATCATCAGCGTCGCATCCTTATTACACCGGTAAACAGAAAGAGTTTGCTAAAGAAGGCAGCGCGCACCGGTTTAACCAGCGTTTTGGCCGCTTTTTCTCACAAAATAAGTAAGGAGCCGTCATGCAGGTATTAAGCTCGCTGGCCTCTGCCAAAAAGCGCCATAAAGATTGTAAAATCGTCCGCCGAAAAGGACGTGTTTATGTCATCTGTAAAAGTAACCCGCGCTTTAAGGCGGTTCAGGGCAAAAAGAAAAAGCGGTAAACTGGCCGTTGAGTCAAAAAAGGGTCATCTCAGGATGGCCCCTTTTTTTGCCGGTAAGAAAAAAGGCTGCCTGAAAGGCAGCCAGAGAAGTTTGCTATTTCATCCCGGCGACCATCACATTCACATTATGGGTAAAGGCAGCCACATAGCTGTCAGCAGGGCCGCCCTTTTTGGTCAGGGCTTCCGGATAAAGTTCGCCGCCGGGTTTGGCGCCTGCCGCAGAGGCGATCTGTTTGATCAGCCGGGGATCGGTCTGGTTTTCAATAAAATAGCTGTGAATATGCGTTTCTTTAAGCTGGTTGATCAGCCCGGCCACGTCGGAAGCACTCGCCTCTGACTCGGTTGAGAATCCGACCGGCGACATAAAACTGACCCCATAACGCTGGCCAAAATAGCCGAAGGCGTCATGGCTGGTCAGCACTTTGCGCTTCTCCTGGGGAATGGCGGCAAAGCTTTTCTGCGCCCAGGCGTCGAGCTTTTTCAGTCTGGCAATATAGGCCGAACCGTGCTGCCGGAAATAGTCTGCATCCTCAGGATCGGCTGCAATCAGCGCATTCATTACGTTAGTGGCGTAAACCTCACCGTTTTTCATGCTATTCCACGCATGGGGATCGGTAATGGTTTTCCCCTCTTCGTCCATTGAGCGGGTAGCGATCCCCCGCGAAGTGACAATAACCTGACCTTTATAACCTGAAGCGTTAATCAGGCGATCCATCCAGCCTTCCAGCCCAAGCCCGCTGACGAATACCACGTCCGCTTTAGCCAGTGACTGGCTGTCCTGCGGCATGGGTTCAAAACTGTGGGGATCGCCATTCGGGCCAACCAGGCTTTTTACCTCAACGCGATCGCCTCCCACTTCCTTCACGATATCAGCCAGCACTGAAAAACTGGCCACCGTTTCCACGGTTTTGGCCATGGCTGCCGGCGTAATAAAAACGGCTGCCAGCGCCAGCGCAACTGGTAACTTCTTCATACTCTCTCCTTACCAATAGACAAAAGACCCCGCGACCGGCAAATTCCGCCGCACGGCCCGATTAAAATTGAGATAAAAAACAGAACGGCCGCGCTCAGTACAACGGCTGGCCCGGCGGGCAGCGAGAGATAAAACGAGGCGTTCAGACCGCTAAAACTGGCGAGCAGCGCGAGCAGCATCGCCGCCCCTATCATGCCCGGCAGCCGGATACTCCAGAAGCGGGCGGCCGCAGCGGGCAACATCATCAGTCCCACACACATCAGCGTGCCAAGTACCTGGAATCCGGCCACCAGATTGATAACAACCAGTATCAGAAAAATTCCGTGAACCAGCGGCGCAACCCAGCGGCTTTGCGCACGTAAAAAAGTAGGATCGAAGGCATCAATGACCAGAGGACGGTAAATCAGCGCCAGCATCAGCAGCGTAAGCGCGGCAATACCGCTTACCAGCAGAATGGATGGGTTATCCACCGCCAGCAGTGAACCAAATAAGACGTGCAGAAGATCCACACTGGATCCCCGCAGCGAAACCAGCGTCACGCCCAGGGCGAGTGACCCCAGATAAAAGCCGGCAAAGCTGGCATCTTCACGCAGCGGCGTGTAGCGGCTTACCGCGCCGGATAACAGCGCCACGGAGAGTCCCGCAATGACGCCTCCCGTTCCCATTGCGACCAGCGACAGGCCGGAAATAAGATAGCCGATGGCGGCACCGGGCAGCACCGCATGGGAGAGCGCATCACCTACGAGGCTCATTCTGCGCAACAGAAGAAATATTCCCAACGGCGTGGCGCTCAGCGACAGGGCCACGCAGGCCACCAGCGCACGCCGCATAAAGCCAAATTCAATAAAAGGATGCAGTAAAGAGATCATTATGCTTTCTGCCTGTGGCAGAAATTAAGCTGCGCAACGGTACTTTCTAGGCCGGACCACTCCGTATGGGTGGCGCTAAGTCGTAGTCTCTGGGGAAAATATTTCTCTACCGTTGGCATATCGTGCAGCACGACAATTAAGGTACAGCCTGCGCGGTGACGCTCCTCCAGCAGGGCCAGCAGCAATTCCGTCGTCTGGCTGTCAACGCCCGCAAAAGGTTCATCAAGCAGCAAGAGTTCAGCTTCCTGAACCAACAGCCTTGCAAAAAGGACCCGCTGAAGCTGGCCGCCTGAAAGCGTGCCCGGCTGTGCCGATGCAAATGCCAGCATATTGACCTTCTCCAGCGCAGCCAACACGCTCTGCCGCATCTGACGGGTGATACCGCCAAACCAACCGCATTTTTGCCAGCATCCCATCGCCACTAAATCGACGACGCTGACAGGAAATGTTTTCTCAATTTCAGACTGCTGCGGTAGCCAGGCCATACTGGCCCGCGGCGTTGAAAAACTCAGCGAACCACTTACCGGAGGCATCAGACCCGCCACTGTTTTCAGCAGCGTCGATTTCCCTGATCCATTTGCACCAATCAGCGCGGTCATCGAGCCACGCTGGAATACCCCGTTGAGACAAGGCGTCACCGCCCTGCCCTGATAACCTACGGAAAGGTGATTCAGTGCGATCATGATGAGATAGCCCACTGGGTCACAAAGAATAAAAAGCTGATAAGCAACGCGGCAAAGCCCACTCTCAGCCTGGCTGAGTGGGTCAAAAGCGTGCCGTAACGCACAAATGATGAAAGGGAGAGCATACTACACGCACTAATATAATGTTATAACATAACAATTATACTACGCTTTCTGTGGGGTTGCCGGTAACACAAAGTGTATCCAATTATTAACCAGCGGATTCGCATCCATTTAGTAATTTATATAAATTTCCTTCACCTTATCGTACACATGCGTAGCATGTTGCCGTGATTAACACCGATAATAATTAACATCCAAATCATCAGCATAGAAAAACAACATGGCGACAACCTTGATTATTTCACCAATGCGAACAATTATGTTTATAAGCCTTTTTCACCACTATGGATAAAAAATGCACAATACGATTAGCTGGGAAAGCGGTGACAATGAAGTAACCATTGCTTACCTGATGCAAAGCATTCAGCAGATTATTCCCAAAATAGCAGATCAATTGACAGCCTCTCTGTCATGGTATTCACCCAATGCGCAATATGTTCCCGAAAGCATTAAAATTATTTCTATAGAACATCGTGAAGGATCGCGTTATAAAATGACCTACAGTTTTCGCTGGAACGTGTTTAATGGCTGTCTTGATTTAGACACTGATGAAAAGACAATAGATACGGTTAATTTTTATCTTCGTCCCGACGCCGTTGTTTTTGATATTGTGGAAACAGCACGCCCGACTACCGCAGACGAATTGTAATTTTAGGTAATAGCCCTACAGTCTGTTCATTAATACGTTATATTTATTTAATGGCTTTATCGTTAGGTTTCATTATCACTCCCTGGCACACCACCCGCTGAAAGCCCTTGCTATCGGCATCTTTCACTCGCTACGGAGGGGAAAAAGATGGACGAATACTCACCAAAAAGGCATGATATTGCCCAGTTGAAATTTCTGTGTGAAAATCTCTTTGATGAGAGCATGGCGACGTTAGGTGACAGTCACCATGGCTGGGTTAACGACCCCACTTCTGCCATGAATTTACAGCTTAATGACCTGATTGAACATATTGCTGCCTTCACGATGAATTACAAAATCAAACATATTGAAGATGCCGATCTGATTAGTCAGATCGATGAATACCTTGACGATACGTTTATGCTTTTTAGTAATTACGGTATTAACGTGCAGGATATGCAGCGCTGGCAAAAATCAGCGAAACGGCTTTTTAACCTTTTCGCAGAGGAGTGTGCTCTGGCGAAAGCCCCTGCGAGCCATTCTTTTTAGCAACCCATTATTATTTCTACGGTTTAACAATGACAGATAAAAACCTGACTAAAACTGATTATCTGATGCGCCTGAGAAGATGTCGTTCCATCGATACACTTGAACGCGTTATCGAAAAGAATAAATACGAATTATCTGATAATGAGCTGGCTGTATTTTATTCGGCTGCCGATCACCGACTGGCGGAGCTGACGATGAATAAGCTTTACGATAAAGTCCCAGTCGCCGTATGGAAATTTGTGCGATAAGGCGAACCCGCTAAGCAGGTGTTAAGGGATTCTTTAACAGGGAAAATGGATCGACTCCGGTCAACGTAGTTGGCTGCCCTGATTAAAGGCACCTTTTTTAAGCCAGCGATACCGGCGGGTAACGTTGTCATGATAAAAGCAGTCAAACGGGATGAAGGGTGTTTGCCCCTGCCGGGGTAGCAGCGAACTTTTCATTTGCTCTGATAAACGTCAGACAAGGCTCTATTACTCTTTTGATATTTTCCGTGGGCAGTAAGGATCTTTACCTCATTATTCAGATGAGATCCCTTACTTAGCAGAAATCTGAACGTATATCCCCCAACTCCCTCCGGTGAAGACGGCTTGATCTGCATGGTAAAACCATACTGATATGTCCTGAGAGCCTTTCTCACACTCTTTTAGAGCACTCATCCAATTAGACCACTTCTGCTTGCGGAGAGTGTTTTTAAAACGGCTTACCCGAAATGTGAGGCCATCATTCTTGTAAAGCTGACTTGTTCCTTACAAGATGGCTCAAAGCAGCCCAGATTTAACCTCTTTTCATATTGTAATGCACCCGAACTGCGGTCTGATTTCGCCTGCGAAAGCCATCCTACCTCTCTTAATCTTTCATGCGCCGGGCGTAAAAGTTCTTCATACCTGAATTGTCTTGATGCAGATAAAACGGGTTCATTATTCAGGAGAGCAAAGCAAGATGGAAAAGAGCAGGCCGTAACGGTGATACAAATACAACTTTTTGCGTGAAGGTCCAGCAAAAGGGGCAGATCTCACAAGTTTCACCTGAATCAAAGCGGGTATCAGGTAAACGGGATGGGGAAAAGGTTAAATCGTAAGCCGCTCGCCGGTTAAGACAAAATTTCGATGGCTACGGCGGTACAGAGGGAAGGCAAAAAATGATTCACGGCAGAATTGGGTGGGGGCCCTGCCAGCTACATCCCGGCACACGCGTCACCTGCTGCGGCTGCTTCCTTCCGGATCTGACCGAGTTCACAAGTTAGCATTGCGGGAGAACCAACCGGGCCCCCATTGATAAGCGCCATGTTATGGAGCGAGGGCATTATCAATGAACCCCCGGGTAATTGCAACCTGTCCGCTGGCGACCGTTGTTTTCTTGTGCAATCTCTTCTGTATTTTGCTTTTTTCACTTACATTTGCCGTCATGAAAGGAGAAAAAATGCAGAATCACGACACTTTTCAACAGCGTATCTGGCAGATCGTGGCGGCAATTCCCTGTGGGAAAGTCACAACCTATGGCGACGTTGCGCGCCTTGCCGGTTCGCCGCGGGCTGCCCGTCAGGTGGGTGGCGTGCTGAAGCGGCTGCCTGCGGGCAGTGCGCTGCCCTGGCATCGCGTGATTAACCGGCTGGGAGAGATATCCCTGACTGGCGAGGACCTGGCTCGTCAGCGGCATGCGCTGATAAAGGAAGGCGTCAAAGTCAGCCCCGAGGGCAAAATAGCGCTCAGTGAGTATCGCTGGCAGGGATAAACCGCCCCATCCGGGGCGGCTGTTTTACAGGGATGTTGGCGCAGGGACAGAGCCTGAAGGCGTCACCTGAGTCGGCGACGTGGAAGGCACCGTGGTGACCGCGCCACTCTGCGTTGGCATGGCCATTGAAGGTACCGGCACCAGCAGCAGCTCCTCTTTATTGCCGCCGTTATTGATCACGGTTTTAACGGACTCGGTGATAAACATCATTTTACCGTCTACCGTGATGGCTGCGCTCAGCAGAATACGCGCATTAGGCTGAATGTCCGCCGGATTATAGGGCAGAATAAATTTAAACGGCGCCTGTTTGCCGTTAGTGTGTACTACGCGCTGGGAGAGTACCTTAGAGGGCGTATCCGCCACAGAGGCATCAGACAGGGTGACCGTCAGTACCGCATCCGGCGGTAGCGCAACGCGCTGACGGATATAGATGGAGCCGCTGACGTTAGGCTGTCGCAGCTCGCTTTGCTGCCCCATTACCTTTGACCCCAGCGTGGGCGTTGACACATCGGCGCTTTTATCAGCACATCCTGCGAGTGCAACTGCCAGAGCCGCACCTGTTACCATTGGCCAGACTTTCATTGATTTATTCTCCTTATGATCAATGCGGATAGAATATTTTGCTGTTAGCGGAGGAGAAAGAAATTTCCTGTCCCGTTATTTTTAATACTGGCACAGGTTGCCGTTTTTTTCCTGAAAGCTGCGCAAGCGGGTTTTCCTTCACGGAATAGCACACTGCCCCGTTGCGCTAACTGGTCTGATCTCGCACACTAGAAAAGGAACAACCATTGAGGAAGCCGCGATGAGTCAGGCACTACAAAATCTGTTAAACCTGCTGAACCTTGAAAAGCTGGAAGAGGGCCTGTTTCGTGGCCAGAGTGAAGATCTGGGGCTGCGTCAGGTCTTTGGCGGCCAGGTTGTCGGACAGGCTCTCTATGCCGCTAAGCAAACCGTACCGGCAGAACGCTTTATCCACTCTTTTCATAGCTATTTTCTGCGCCCCGGCGATAGCCAGAAGGCCATCATCTATGATGTGGAGACGCTGCGGGACGGGCAGAGTTTCAGCGCAAGACGGGTCAGCGCTATTCAGAACGGTCATCCCATTTTCTATATGACCGCCTCTTTCCAGGCGCCTGAAACGGGGTATGAGCATCAGAAAGCGATGCCTGACGTCGCCGGGCCTGACGTATTGCCCAGCGAAAGCGAGCTTGCTCACAAGCTGGCTCACTTTATCCCGGAAAAAGCGCGCGAGAAGTTTCTTTCTGAAAAGCCCTTTGAGATCCGACCGGTCAAATTTCATAATCCGCTGAAGGGCCACGTGGATGAACCTGTTCGCCACGTCTGGATCCGGGCGAACGGCGCGATGCCCGATGATAAACGTATCCACCAGTATCTGCTTGGCTACGCCTCCGACTTCAATTTTCTCCCGGTGGCGTTACAGCCTCACGGAAAGGGATTTCTTGAGCCCGGTTTACAGGTAGCCACTATCGATCACTCGATGTGGTTCCACCGCCCTTTCGATTTAAACCAGTGGCTCCTTTATAGCGTGGAAAGCACATCCGCCTCCAGCGCGAGGGGATTTGTTCGCGGGGAGTTTTATACCCAGGAGGGCACATTGGTCGCCTCCACGGTACAGGAAGGCGTTATCAGGCAGCGATCCTGAAAACGGATAAAGAAAACGGCTCCTGAGGGAGCCGTTTTCCGTTTCGAGGCGCAATGAGTTAGTTAGCTGTTATAAGCGTTCTCACCGTGGCTGTTAACATCCAGCCCTTCACGCTCCTGATCTTCAGGTACGCGCAGACCTACCGTCATATCCGCAATTTTGAAAGCGATAAAGGCCACGACGCCCGTCCAGACGATGGTCACACCCACGCTGAACAGCTGGATCCAGACCTGATGACCCATCGTCACGCCCTCTGCATAGCCAACGCCGCCCAGTGAGGAAGAAGCAAAAACACCCGTCAGCAGACAGCCCACGATGCCGCAGACGCCGTGTACACCAAATACGTCACAAGGGTCGTCCACCTTCAGCCATTTTTTCAGAATGGTCACGCCCCACAGGCCAGCCAGTCCGCCAACAATACCGATAATCAATGCCCCGCCGACGCCAACATAACCGCAGGCGGGTGTAATAGCGACCAGTCCGGCAATCGCGCCAGAGCAGACGCCCAGCAGTGAGGGTTTACCGCGCAGTGCCCACTCGCCGAAGACCCAGCTCAGCATTGCACCTGCCGTCGCGATAACGGTGTTAAGGAAGGCCAGAGCAGCAATTTCATTAGCAGCGCCTGCCGAACCCGCGTTAAAGCCGAACCAGCCAACATACAGGATGGCCGTGCCGATAAATACCATCGGCAGATTATGCGGTTTGAACGCCTCTTTACCGAAGCCTGCACGTTTCCCAACCAGATAGGCGCCGACCAGGCCCGCTACGGCAGCATTGATATGCACCACTGTGCCGCCCGCGAAGTCGAGCGCGCCATCCTGTGCCAGCAGCCCACCAGACCAGACCATATGCGCAATGGGCAGATAGGAGAAGGTCAGCCAGATCGCCACAAAAATCAATACGGCGGAGAAGCGGATGCGTTCAGCGATAGCCCCTACAATCAGTCCCACGGTGATACAGGCAAAAGAGGCCTGGAAAGAGACGTGGATATACTGGTAGAAGGTGCCGGTCAGGGCGGTCAGCTCAATATTTTTCAGCATCGCCATGCTGAAACCGCCAAAGAAGGCGTTACCTTCGCTGAACGCCAGCGAATAGCCGTAAAGCATCCACAGGACGCAGACCATCGCAAAAGTGACGGAAACCTGAGTCAGCATGGAGAGCACGTTTTTGGCGCGCAGCAGCCCGCCGTAAAAAAGCGCAATCCCTGGTATAGTCATAAACAGCACCAGCGCGGTGCAAATCATCATAAAGGCGTTATCAGCTTTATCTGCCACCGCAGGGACTGCCGCCATCGCGAGCGACGGTGACAATGCGAGGCTGGCGAGGCCAAATTTAGTGAGTTTTTTGTTCATTTTTATTCCTTCCCATCACAATTCTTCACCCCGCAGGGCTACAGTGCTGCTTCGTCAGTTTCGCCGGTACGAATACGGATCACCCGCTGCAGCTCTGCAACGAAGATCTTACCGTCACCAATTTTTCCGGTATAGGCCGCTTTACTGATCACATCCACCACCTCATCGAGCTGGTCATCGGCAATCGCCACATCGATTTTTACTTTTGGCAGAAAGTTAACGCTGTACTCAGCGCCGCGATACAGTTCAGCATGCCCTTTTTGACGGCCAAACCCTTTCACTTCGGTCACGGTCAGCCCCTGAATGCCGATAGAGGAGAGTGCTTCCCGCACGTCTTCCAGCTTAAACGGTTTGATTACCACGGTAACCAGCTTCATACGATCCCCTCCGGATAAGTAAAATGATTGTTCGCCCGACACGCAGGGGATATTGCAAAGGTTGTGCCATAAACAGGAATCGGGAAATTTTAAGAGGATGCGTCAAGCCAGGGCTGATTGCGTATCAGACGTTTAAAACAACAATACCAACGCGGCAGTGACAGGTGATGAAAAAACGCACCATGAAGGTGCGTTACGCTTTAAGAAAGTGCAGGCGGTCTGTTTCAGCGGTTGCTGTGCCTGCTGTTGGTGCAGCGAAGCGGCTAACTTTCAGCGAGCTCCGCCGCGCCCAGTTCTTCCCCAACCTGCTGAAGCTGATACATCTGCCAGTAGCGGCCCTGTTTCTCCAGCAGCTGCCGGTGGTCCCCCTGCTCTACCGCGCGGCCACGGTGCAATACCAGAATGGAATCCGCCTCGGTAATGGTCGACAGGCGATGGGCAATGACAATCAGGGTGGTTTTCTGACGCACGGCCTGAAGCGCCTTCTGGATCGCCCGTTCGGTTCCGGAGTCGATATTTGCCGTGGCTTCGTCAAGGATCAGGATCTGCGGAGAGGCGACCAGCACGCGCGCCATCGCCAGAAGCTGCTTCTGACCGACCGACAGGTTATTCCCCTGTTCGCCAAGCCGCGTGTAAATGCCCTCGCAGAGGCTGCGCGCCAGATCGGCCAGCTGAACCGTCTCCAGCGCCTGCCAGACAGCCTCTTCGCTGATATCACGGCCTAACGTGACGTTAGCAAAAAACGTGTCGGCCAGCACCACCGGATCCTGCTGGACCATTGCCACCCCCTGCCGCAGCACGCCGTGGCTGAGGGAGCCGAGCGAACGCCCATCAAGCCGGATATCTCCCTGCTGTAGCGGATAGTATCCCATCATCAGATTGGCCAGCGTACTCTTGCCGCTTCCCGTATGGCCGACCAGGGCAACGAAGCTGCGCGGCGGGATGTGAAGGTTAATGTCGATCAAAACGTGCCGGTCATCGCGATAAGCAAAAGTCAGGTTCTCAATTTCAACCTGCCCGCCGCTGAGCGGTCGCGTATCGCTTCCGTAACGCTGACGGGGCGCATCCATCAGTTCAAATATACGTTCACCTGCCACCACAGCCTGCTGAAGCATCGACTGCTGCGTGGTCAGCTCGATCAAAGGTTCGTTCAGCCTGCCGAGATAGTTGATGAAAGCATAAAGCACCCCCACCTCTATGCTGCCCGCCTGAGAGAAGCCGAACAGCATCATCAGGCCGCAGAGGATCATCGCTGAAAACAGGCTGAGCAGCGGCCGGAGCAGAAAGCCATCCAGGCGCAGCGTTTCCATTCTCGCCAGATAGTGCGAGCGGCTAGCCTCCCCCATTCTTTCGCCAAAGCGCGCCTGCTGGCGAAACTGCTGGATGACGCTCATGCCGTTTATCACTTCATTGAAGCCGTTGTTTATATCCGCCAGATAACCGCGCACCCGGCGCACAATCGGCGTGCTGTAGCGCTGGTAAATCAGCATCACCGTAATAACGGCCGGGAAAATAGCAATCGCCACCAGCGCCATCCGCCAGTCAAGGCTGAACATGGCGACCAGCATGGCACCAATCAGCGCCGCGCTGCGCAGCACGGTCGCGACGACGGTGACGTAGAGATCGCGCACGACTTCGGTATCGTTGGTCACTCGCGAAATAATCTGCCCGACGGGCTGGGTATCAAACGCGCTCAGCGGCTGGCGCAGCGCCGCATCCATCACGTCAGTGCGCAGTCGCTGCACCACGCCCACCGCCGCCTGATTAAACAGCAGCGCCTGCCAGTAATGCAGGGAGGCTGCCAGCACCTGTAGCAGAAAGTAGCTGACCACCAGCCCGACAACGATGCCCAGCGGCATATTGTGTTTTGCCACCAGATTATCAATGAAATAGCTGACCAGCACCGGACCTGTGACCTCCGCAGCGGCGGCGATCCAGAGCAGCAGCACGGCCAGCCCGAGGGATTTGCGCCACGGCGAACCGTAGGCAAGCAGACGCTTTAACGTCGGCCAGATCTGGGCAAGGTTAGTCATGAGGCACTCCTTTTTCACTATCATCCTCATCAAGCGCGGCCTCAAGCTGCTGATAGCGGTACATATCCTGATACCAGCCGGACGTCGCGACCAGCGTTGTGTGCTGACCACGCTGCGCAACGGCGCCGTGCTGCATGACTAATATCTCACTGGCTTCAGTCAGGGCAGAGAGGCGATGCGCGCTGATGATCACCGTCCTCCCTTCGCCCCAGCGGCGCAGATTATGCAGGATTTGATGCTCGGTACGGCCATCTACCGCCGAAAGCGCATCATCAAGGATCAGGATCTCCGCATTCAGCAGCAGCGCTCTGGCGATAGAAATACGCTGCTTCTGCCCGCCGGAAAGCATCACGCCCCGCTCCCCGACTTCGGTTTCGTAACCCTGCGGCAGCCGCAGAATATCGTCATGCACATTCGCCAGCCTCGCGGCCTGTTCAATATCGCTTTTGCTGGCGGCGGGACGGCCCAGCGCAATGTTATTAGCGATGGTATCTGAGAATAAAAACGGCGTCTGACTGACTACCGCCAGCCTGCTGCGCCAGCTGTCGAGGCGAAGCTGAGGCAGCGGAATACCGTGATAGCGGATATCGCCCTGCGAGATATCAAAGTGGCGCTGAATCAGGCTCAGGAGCGTACTTTTTCCGGCCCCCGTCGGACCGCAAAGACCCAGCATCTGTCCCGGCCTGAGGCTGACATTGATATGCTTCAGCGAGGGTTGCTGCGCGCCAGGATAACAGAACTCGCGAATAGCGATCTGTAATGCCCCCCGATCCGCAGGCAGCAGTCTGGTGCCATCCTCCACCGCTGGGGCCTCCGCCAGCAGGGAACGGATACGGCTCCAGGCCGCGCTCCCACGCTCCACAATATTGAACATCCACGCCAGCGCCAGCATTGGCCAGATCATCAGACCGAGATACATAACAAAACTGGTCAGCTGGCCCAGCGTCATCTGACCATGCCAGACAAACCAGCTGCCACCGCCTATCGCCAGCAAATTAGAGAGCCCGATGGCAATATAGATAGTGGGATCGAAACGGGCATCCACTCTGGCGACGCGCAGATTTTTCTGCCCCGTCTCACGGGCAATAGTGGCAAACTGTCCCGATTGATGATCTTCCAGCCCGAACGCCTTGATCATACGAATGCTGGTCAGACTCTCCTGGGTCTGATCGTTCAGTGAGGAGAAGGCGGCCTGGGCAAGCTTGAAGCGGTTATGGAGCTGGTCGCCATAGCGCTTAATCACTATCGCCATTACCGGCATCGGCAGCAGCGCCAGCAGCGTCAGCTGCCAGCTAATCTGGGTGCTCATCACCACCAGCACGGCCAGCCCCATCACCAGCGAATCGACCAGCGTCAGTACGCCCTCGCCGGCGGCAAAAACCACCCGGTCGACATCGTTGGTCGCCCGGGCGATAAGATCGCCCGTCCGGTGGCGCAGATAAAACCCCGGATGCTGACGGCTTAGCTGCCGGTAAAAATCCTGCCGGAGCTCCACGGCAAGCTGGTAGGAGGCGCCGAAGAGCAGCACCCGCCAGACGTAGCGCAGCAGGTAAACCACAATTGCGGTCAGCAGCATGACGCCGATCCACATCATCAGCTGCGAGCTGCTCATGTGCTCTCTGGAGACACCATCAATGATGGTGCCGACTATTTTCGGCGGCAGCAGCTGGAGAATAGCGATAATAATCAGCAGAAAAACGGCGCCAAGATAGCGTCGCCATTCGCGAATAAAGTACCAGCTTAGTTGACTAAACAATCGCACAGAAACCGTCCTGGATAAGCGTGAGCGGCGGCATAATTAGCCGAGGGGCAGCGCCGTCGTGTATTTTATCTCTTCCATAGCGAAGCTCGAAGTGACATCCAGTAAACCTGGAACCGCGTTCACTAATCGTTTATAGAAGGCGTCATAGGTTTTCATATCGGAAACCTGGATACGCAGCAGGTAATCATACTCTCCCGCCATCCGGTAACAACCCATCACCTCCGGCATCGCCTGCACCACAGCAACAAACTGCTGATACCAGCTGCTGCTGTGCTGCTGGGTTTTGATCAGCATAAACGCCGTCAGCGGCAGCGCCAGTTTTTCCGCATTCAGCAGGGCTACACGGCCGCGAATATAGCCCTCATCTTCAAGCTTTTTCAAGCGTTTCCAGCAGGGGGTGGTGGTCAGATGAACTGCATCCGCCAGCGCCTGAAGCGAGAGCGTACAGTCCTGCTGGAGCAGCGCGAGGAGCTTAAGGTCCGTTTTATCTGGCATTGCCCTCTCCGGGAGAATAATTTTCTCTTAAGAAACCATTATACAGTAAAGAGGACAAACCTTTTTTCCTGTTAATGCCGTACCCTGTATCAAATTAGGCGGGGAGGATGGTATGACCAACAGCTGGGTTTCACTGGCGATTAAAGAGATTAATGCTGATATTCAGCGTTCTGCGGATACGCATCTGATCCGCCTGCCACTGCCTGCTTATCCGGGCGTCTGGCTCTATCTGAAAGATGAGAGCACCCATCCCAGCGGCAGCCTCAAGCACCGGCTGGCGCGATCGCTGTTTCTCTACGGACTCTGCAATGGCTGGATCCGGAAAGATACCCCGATTATTGAAGCCTCCTCAGGCAGCACGGCGGTTTCCGAAGCCTATTTCGCCCGGCTGCTTGGTCTGCCTTTTATTGCCGTCATGCCCGCCTCAACGGCGAAACGCAAAGTGGAACAGATCGCCTTCTACGGTGGCCGCTGCCATTTTGTGGAGGATCCCTGCCAGATGTATGCGGAATCGGAGCGGCTGGCGAAGGAACTGAACGGACATTTTATGGATCAGTTCACCTTTGCCGAACGCGCTACCGACTGGCGCGGTAACAATAATATCGCCGACAGTATTTTCCAGCAGATGCGCAGCGAGTCCTATCCCGTTCCCGAAAGTATAGTAATGAGCGCCGGCACCGGCGGAACTTCAGCCACCATTGGCCGCTATCTTCGTTACCAGGGCTATCCCACTAAGCTGCTGGTGGTCGATCCTGAACATTCCGTATTTTACGACTACTGGCATCAGGGCGACAAATCGCTGCGCAATACGCGGGGCGGCAACATTGAGGGTATTGGCCGGCCGCGCGTGGAGCCTTCCTTTATTGCTGGCGTGGTGGATGAGATGCTGCGGGTGCCGGATGGCGCCAGTATCGCGACTATGCTCTGGCTTGAAAAGCAGCTGGGCCGTAAGCCTGGCGCCTCAACCGGAACCAACGTCTGGGGAGCCTTACAGGTCGCCAGGAAGATGGCGGAGGAAAAACGCAGCGGCTCTGTCGTTACGCTGCTATGTGACAGCGGCGAGCGCTATCTTGACAGCTATTATAATCCGCGCTGGGTGGCGGAAAATATTGGTGATATCAGCGCCTGGCAAAAAATGCTGACATAAAAAAGCCGGGCATCCTGCCCGGCACACTGGATACGGGCCTCCTTATTCGGGGGAATAGGCGAGGTGGGGGGTGGAAAGCCAGTGATTAAGATAATGAGACACGCCCTGTGTCTCGCAATGTCCGATAATGGGTAAATGAGGCAGGTGCATTTTCAGCTGGTTCATCGCATTTCCCATGATAAATCCCCGCCCGACCGTTTCCAGCATCTCGCGGTCGTTCATCGCGTCGCCAAACGCCATGCAGTCCGCCAGGGTAAAACCTAAAGAGGCGCTTAGCCAGGCGAGTGCCGTGCCCTTATTACAGCCGGTCGGCAGTACCTCAAGGCAGTTCCTTGCCGAAAAGCAGAGGTGCGCGGCCTCACCCAGCGCCTCACGGAGCTTCCGCTGAAGATCGCAAAGTTCTGCCTCTTCGTCGATAAAACAGATTTTGGTCACCTGATGCGCCGGCAGCCGCCGGAGATCGGTTAACTGATAGCTGAAATCACTCATCTGATGCGCCATGAGGATCTCCGGAACGACATCCTGAGTCAGCCAGCCACGATCGTTAAAAACGTGCATGCTGGCTGTCGTCTTCCAGTGGGCGTGAATAACTTCTTCTGCCACTTCAGGTGCAAGATCGCAGGCGAAAAGCAGATTACCTTCCCTGTCGTGAATACGGGTGCCATTACCGCTGATTAAATAAGCGCTCAGTCCGAGTTGAGCAATCAGTGACTGCATCTCCAGAAAATGACGTCCCGTTGCAAACGAGAGCAATACACCCCGCTCGGCCACCGAACGCAGCGCTGTCAGGGTGGTTTCCCCCAGCCTGTGATCGGGCATCAGTAACGTTCCATCCATATCAAACGCGGCAAGACGGGCCATAATCACTCCAGTGGCGTTTTTTTCATCGAAGATTGAGTATCGCCTGGTAATTACGGTACGAATAGGGAATACTTTTAAAAAACTGTTCCGGGTTTATCCATGCGCCAGCTTAACCGGCTTAATCAGTTTCAGCGACTCTGGTACGCCAGCCAGGGCGAACGCCAGCTGACCAGCGTGACGGAGATGGCCGGCCGCTGTTTCTGCAGCGAACGGCACATGCGTACGCTGCTCGGGCAGTGGCAGCATCAGGGCTGGCTCAGCTGGCAGGCGCAGTCTGGCCGCGGGCGGCGTGGCGAGCTGCGCTTTCTGAAAACGCCCGACCTTATTCGCCGCGAGCTGTTACAGCAGCAGCTCGCGCTCGGCCAGCCACATCACGTTCTTGAGCTGATCAATCTTGAACCCGCGCAGCTAAGCCAGCTGCTGAAACCCTTTATGGGCGGTCAGTGGCAGGACGACCGGCCAACGCTGCGCATTCCTTATTATCGTCCTCTCGATCGGCTACATCTCCCCGACGTGCCGGGACGCGCTGAACAGCACCTCGCCAGACAAATTTATGCCGGTCTGACCCGGTTTGTGGATAATAAAGTCGCTCCCGATCTGGCGCATCACTGGCAGTGCAGCGCGGATGGGCTGAGCTGGTTTTTCTTTCTCCGGCCGCAGCTTTACTGGCATAACGGCGAGCGCGTCGCGTCGCTTCAGCTGCTCCATCGCCTGCAGCAGATACGCGACAGCGAGACGGGACGGAAGCTGCTGGCCGCCGTCAAATCTCTGACGCTACCTCAGGCATTATGCCTGCGCATTGATTTACACGCGCCCGACAGCTGGCTACCTTATCGCCTCGCGACCGTGCCCTGCCTTCTGGCGCATCCCGACGAGGAAAAGCTGGGGACGGGCCCCTGGCGAATTGCCGTCTGGTCCCGCGAACTGATCAGAATTGAAAATCATGAACGCTATCATGATTCGCATCCGCTGATGCAGGCGGTGGAATACTGGATTACGCCGCAGCTGTTTGATCGAGCCCTGGGCAACAGCTGCCGTCACCCGGTACAGATTGCCATTGGTCAGCCGGATGAACTGGCGCAGTTACGGCCGGTCAGCCGCCGCCTCAGCCTGGGTTTTTGCTATATGGCGATCAATCAGAAGGCGGCGCTGACGCCACAACAGCGTCATAAACTGATGGGGCTGGTCCAGAGTCAGGGGATGATCGACAGCCTGCCGCTACAGGAAGGCCTGATCGCACCCAGCCATGAAATACTGCCCGGCTGGAAAGTGCCGGACTACGGGGATAACGAGGCGGTGACCCTGCCCGCCACGCTTCATCTCTATTACCACCTGCCGGTAGAGCTGCACGCCATGGCTGAAAAGCTCAAGAGCGTACTGGCTGAAGAAGGCTGCGAGCTAAGCCTGCATTTTCATGCCGGGAAAACCTGGCAGGCCTGTGAAGGGCTGGAGAAAGCCGATCTGATCATGGGCGATCGGCTAATCGGGGAAGCCCCGGAATTTACGCTTGAAACCTGGCTCCGGCTTGACCGGCTCTGGCCTGCGATTCTGGGGGAGGTCGCCTGGACGGATCTGATTACAGCGTTAGGCAGCCTTCAGCGCAGTTCCAGCGAACGCAACAGGCACGGTGCGCTGCAACAGGTTTTTCACCGCCTGATGAGTCAGGCAGTTATTACGCCTCTTTTCAACTACCGCTATCAGATTAGCGCGCCGCCCGGTGTGGAAGGGATTGCCCTGAACGCGCGCGGATGGTTTGATTTCTCGCGCGCCTGGATACCGCCGCCGGTCGCGATTGTCTGAGCGGCGCTACCCTTCTGCCGCGGCAGGCAGTACCATAGTCCCCTTCAGTATGTATAAGGTAAACAGTATGAAACGTGCAGTGGTGGTTTTCAGCGGCGGCCAGGACTCAACAACTTGTCTGATTCAGGCATTGAAGCAGTATGACGAGGTGCACTGCATCACTTTCGATTACGGCCAGCGCCATCGTGCGGAAATTGAGGTTGCCCGGACGCTCTCAGCATCGCTTGGCGCGCGGGCGCATAAAGTGCTGGACGTCACCATGCTTAACGAACTGGCGGTCAGCAGCCTGACGCGGGACAGCATTCCGGTTCCGGCCTGGGATCCGCAGGCCAGCGGTCTGCCCAGCACTTTTGTCCCCGGCCGCAATATTCTGTTTTTAACGCTGGCCTCTGTATATGCTTACCAGGTGGAGGCGGAAGCGGTAATTACCGGCGTCTGTGAAACTGACTTTTCCGGTTATCCCGACTGTCGTGATGAGTTTGTCAAAGCCCTGAATCACGCGGTTGAGCTCGGCATGGCGCGCAACATTCGCTTCGAAACGCCGCTGATGTGGCTGAATAAAGCTGAAACCTGGGCGCTGGCCGACTACTGGCAGCAGCTTTCCCTTGTGCGCAGCGAAACGCTGACCTGCTATAACGGCATTAAGGGCGATGGCTGCGGAGACTGCGCCGCCTGTCATCTGCGCGCCAGCGGTCTTAATGAATATCAGGCCAACCCAGATCTGGTTATGCAGGAGATGAAGCGCAAGACTGGCTTAGTCTGAAAGCATCTCTTCCATACGTCTTTTCAGTTCACCCGCCATCGGCTGCGCCTTCTGCGTGCGCAGGTCGATGCAGACAAAGGTCAGGGCGGCATCAGCGACGGCTTCCCCCTCAGGTGCCAGCGTTACTTTTTGTTCAATCACGCCGCTCTTTCCGCCCAGCTGCATCAGCTGGCTGCTGATTTCCAGCACGTCTCCCATCAGGGCGGGGCGGCGGTAGTTAATGTTGATATTGACCACCACAAACGCCAGGTTGTTTTCCGTCAGCCAGTGAAAAGACTCAAGCCGTTCCAGCCATGCCCAGCGTGCTTCCTCCAGAAATTCCAGATAGCGCGCGTTATTAACATGCTGATAAACATCGAGATGATAGCCGCGAACTTTGATAGTGGTGTGCATGCCGTTCCCGCTCCGTTAAAAAAGGCCATACCCACTGGTATGACCTCATACAGCGTAGCATCTGGTCGGGCCAGCACTAGATTCCCGCGACGGATCTCGCGAAGAGGATCACAATTTAAGCCTGGTCAGATTGCGCTCCACCAGCGCATTGCCCAGGCCGGGGACCTCTTTCAGCTGGGTAACCTCCGTAAAGGGGCCATATTGCTCGCGGTAGCTGACGATAGCCTCCGCCTTTTTCAGCCCCACCCCATTCAGCGCCGCCGCCAGCTCTTCCGCACTGGCCTGATTGATACTGACCTGCCCCTGTGTTACCGCCGCAGTCTGGGCTGTTGCCTTCGTTTCGCCCGACAGTGCGGTGGGTTCTGCATGAACGGAGATGCCCGTCATCAAGCCGACCGCGAGCGCTAAAAAAGCCGCGCTAAGTATCCTGTTTTTCATGCTGTTTCCTCCATGTTTGTGACAGCAAGGCCAGACTATCCGGGGCTACCATCCGGCGCAAACGGCGGAAAAGAGAAATGGAAAAGGCCGCAGAAGCGGCCTTTGTTATTGCATCAGGTTGCAGTAGAAATGCGAGGCTTACTGGGCCTGTGCCGCAGCACCGTACTTAATTTTGCCTTCTTTACGCAGATTACTCATCAGCGCTTCAAAGACAATTTGCGCATTGTTCTGGGTCATGCCCTGTACCAGCGCTTTTTTCTGTTCATCAGGCATAGTACCGGCACTGACCTTGTCGAGCGCCAGAAGCACCACGTTGCCCTGGCTGTCTTCGCTGACGCTATAGACAGGTTTACCCTGCTGCGGCGGCGTTAAGGTGAAGACCGACTGGGCCAGCGCACCAGGATCGTTACGGGTCAGCGTCTTCTGCTCACCAAAGCTCAGGTTAGCGGCTTTCATCGCCTCTTCACCCTTACCTGCCTTCAGCTCTTCAACCAGCTTCGCGGCCTGAGCCTGCGCCACTTTCAGCGCTTTGTCCGCTTTCAGCCGGTCAGTAATGTCGGCGGTCACCTCTGTCAACGGTTTCACCGCTTCTGGCTTGTGCTCGCTGACGCGCAGAACGAAAGCGCGATCGCCTTCCACGGTAATGATGTCAGAGTTGCTGCCCGGCGCGCCGTTTTCCCCTACCAGACCACCGTTAAAGATAGCCTGTTCAACCGGCTTGAAGTTAAGCTCTGCGGGGAGCGAATCCGCGCTGAACCAGCCGGTCTCAACCGCCTTCACGCCTGCCACATCTTCCGCGCCCGCCAGTGACTCATTGTCATTGCTGGCAGCATCGCTGACTTTCTGCTGGAGCTGATACCATGCATCAAGCGCTTTCTCCTGCTTCACCTTCGCCGCGATCTCGTCATGCACGGTCGCCAGCGGCTTCACCTGCTGCGGCTCAACGTCGTCAACGCGGGCGATAATAAAGCCGACGGAAGAAGGAATGATGCCCGAAAGCTGCCCTTTCTCCTGCAAATTGGCGCCTTTCAGCTCATCCGGCGTGGTATCCGGCTCCAGCCAGCCCATATCGCCGCCTTTACGGGCAGAGATAGGATCGATGGAGTGCGTTTTAGCCAGCGCGGCGAACGCTTCGCCTTTCTTCAGCGCATCAAGAACCGACTGTGCTTCAGCTTCGGTTTTGGTCTGAATGATGCTGAAACGCGTACGCTGCGGCTGCGTGTAATCCTGTTTATGCTCGCTGTACCACGCCTGAATATCGCTCTCGCTGACGCTTTCCTGCATCGCGGTTGCGTCAAGCTTGATGTATTTAACGCGGAACTGCTCAGGTGACATGAAGCTGTTTTTGTTTTGCTCGTAGTAGTTCTTAATCTCTTCCTCACTGACGGACTGGTCAGCCGCCAGCGCAGCAACGTTAATGGTCGCTTCGCGTACCAGACGCTGCTGAGAAATCAGCGCCGAAAGGGCATCGGTTTCACCGGAAAGCATAAAATCCGTGCCGATAATGGCGCTGACCAGTTGCTGAGTCGTCATCTGCTTACGTAACGCTTCGGCGTAGCCATCTGCCGTTAAGCCGTTACTGTTAAGAACGCCGAGATATTTGGAGTTATCGAAGCGGCCATTGGTCTGAAACGCCTGCTGCGAGAAAATAGCCTCTCTGATCTGCTCATCGCTGATCGCCAGCCCAATCTCCCTGGCATACTCTGTCAGGAGCGTCTCATCAATCAGCTGGGAGAGCGCCTGCTGGCGCATCTGCTGCATCCAGGCCGGATTGCCGGCCAGCTGGGAGAACTGCTCACCAAGCTGCTGCTGCTGGCGTGAACGCTCTCTGGAAAACGCGTTTTCGAGCTGCGCACGACTGATTTCCTGGCCGTTAACTTTCGCTGCGTAATCATCATTGCCGCCGATCAGGTAGCCGCCTACGCCGGTCAGCACAAAAGACAGGATGATCAGAGCCAGTATAATTTTGAGCACGACATTGTTCGACGCCGCGCGTAAATTGTCCATCATGGTGTGACAACACTCCGCTGTAGTGTGAATGTAAACCCCTGGCGCTCGTCCCGCATTCCAGGGGACGTGCCGCTGCGTAACCCGCCTGCTGCTCCACGCCCTTAACAACCGCCGTTCACGTTTGTTATTGAAACATAAAAAAAGGCACACCAGTGATTCCAGTGTGCCCGTATGTTACATGAGAATGCTATGACAATCCTCACCCTACCGAAGAAATTGCTCCGGTAAAGGCAGCGACTATCCGTTCACCGCGTCTTTGAGTGCTTTACCGGCACGAAAACCTGGGACTTTACCCGCGGCGATGGTGATCTCTTTTCCGGTTTGTGGGTTACGTCCGGTCCGCTCTGCGCGTTCGCGCACGGAGAAAGTCCCGAAGCCAACCAGCGCCACTTCATCACCCGCTTTCAGCGTATCTGATACAGCACCCACAAACGCATCCACAACACGCCCTGCCGCTGCTTTAGAAATATCTGCATCCGCAGCAATTTTGTCGATCAACTGTGACTTATTCACCCAATCATCCCCTCTTTTATTTTTGATTATCGTACCGGATATCCTACCGGCTACGAATACCTACATGAAGCCTGTCAGGCAGTAACAGGGAGTCTTATGGCAACGCCGTCACTGGCTAAACAGCCCTTTAAAGTAGCGGTACAAAAAAAAGCTGGCAAGTCCCATTTGACCTGCCAGCTCTGGTTTTGCAGCGTATTTGTCTTATATCACTATTTAGCGGTCGCAACCTGCATGCCGTAAGGCGCATTTTGCAGAGCAAACGTCAGGACTTCCTCAATACGCTTCACCGGATGAATCTCCAGATCGGCAATAACGTTATCCGGGATCTCTTCCAGATCGCGTTTGTTTTCATCAGGGATCAGCACGGTTTTAATGCCGCCACGGTGCGCCGCCAGCAGTTTTTCCTTCAGGCCGCCGATAGGCAGAACCTGACCGCGCAGCGTGATTTCACCCGTCATCGCCACATCGGCACGAACCGGATTACCGGTCAGGCAGGAAACGAGTGCGGTACACATCGCAATACCTGCGCTCGGGCCATCCTTCGGCGTCGCGCCTTCCGGCACGTGGACGTGAATATCACGCTTCTCGTAGAAGTCGCCGTTAATCCCCAGCTTCTCCGCACGGGCGCGAACCACGGTCAGCGCAGCCTGAATGGATTCCTGCATCACCTCGCCAAGCGAACCGGTATAGGTCAGCTTACCTTTGCCCGGCACACAGGCGGTTTCGATGGTCAGTAAGTCGCCGCCCACCTCGGTCCATGCCAGACCCGTCACCTGGCCTACGCGGTTTTCACTGTCCGCACGGCCATAGTCAAAGCGCTGCACGCCAAGGAAGTCTTTCAGGTTATCCGCATTGATCTCAATGTGTTTGATCGACTTGTCCATCAGCAGCGTTTTAACCGCTTTACGGCACAGCTTGGAAAGCTCGCGCTCAAGGCTACGCACGCCCGCTTCGCGGGTGTAATAGCGAATGATGCCAACGATCGCACTGTCATCAACCGTCAGCTCGCTCGGTTTCAGGGCGTTACGCTCAATTTGCTTTGACAGCAGGTGCTGTTTGGCGATATTGAGTTTCTCATCCTCGGTGTAACCGGACAGGCGGATCACTTCCATACGATCCAGCAGCGGAGCTGGGATGTTCATGGAGTTGGAGGTCGCCACGAACATCACGTCGGAGAGATCGTAGTCAACTTCCAGATAGTGATCGTTAAAGGCGATGTTCTGCTCAGGGTCGAGGACTTCAAGCAGGGCAGAAGCTGGATCGCCACGCATATCCGAAGACATTTTGTCGATCTCATCCAGCAGGAAAAGCGGGTTTTTAACGCCAACTTTCGCCATTTTCTGAATCAGTTTGCCCGGCATGGAGCCGATATAAGTCCGGCGGTGACCGCGGATCTCGGCTTCGTCACGCACGCCGCCAAGCGCCATACGGACATACTTGCGGCCCGTCGCTCTGGCGATGGACTGTCCCAGCGAGGTTTTACCCACGCCCGGTGGCCCCACCAGACAGAGAATCGGCCCTTTGATTTTGCTAACGCGACTCTGGACCGCTAAATATTCCAGAATGCGGTCTTTAACACGCTCCAGCCCGAAGTGATCGGTATCCAGCGTTTCCTGCGCTTTGATCAGGTCTTTTTTGACTTTGCTGCGCGCATTCCAGGGTACCTGAACCATCCAGTCAATGTAGCCACGGACAACGGTCGCTTCCGCAGACATGGGCGACATCATTTTCAGCTTTTGCAGCTCGGCTTCGGTTTTTTCGCGTGCCTCTTTCGGCATTTTGGCGGCGTCAATTTTGCGCTTCAGCGCTTCATTTTCATCCGGCGCGTCATCCATTTCGCCAAGCTCTTTCTGAATGGCTTTCATTTGCTCATTCAGATAATACTCGCGCTGGCTTTTTTCCATCTGCTTTTTGACGCGATTGCGGATGCGTTTTTCAACCTGAAGCAGGTCGATTTCCGATTCCATCATCGCCATCAGGTATTCAAGACGCTCGTTGACATCCGACATTTCAAGCACGGACTGCTTGTCGGCCAGCTTCAGCGGCATATGCGCGGCGACCGTATCCGCCAGACGCGCTGCATCTTCAATGTTATTCAGCGAAGTCAGAACTTCAGGCGGAATTTTTTTGTTCAGCTTGATGTAGCCTTCAAACTGGTTGATCGCAGTACGCACCAGCACTTCCTGTTCGCGCTCGTCGATCTCAGGTGACGCCAGATATTCAGCCTGGGCCGTGAAATGATCGCCGTTATCAGCAAGCGTAGTAATGTGTGCGCGCTGCAGCCCTTCAACCAGCACTTTAACCGTACCGTCAGGCAGCTTCAGCATTTGCAGGATCGATGCCACGGTCCCTACAGAGAAGAGATCGTTTATACCGGGCTCATCCGTTGAAGCTTCTTTCTGAGCGACCAACATGATTTTTTTATCATGATCCATGGCGGCTTCAAGGCAGCGGATCGATTTCTCACGACCGACAAACAACGGAATTACCATGTGCGGATAAACCACTACGTCACGCAACGGCAACACAGGGATTTCAATGCGTTCAGAACGCTCAGGATTCATAGAGCTCTCTCTTAGTTTAATTTCCGCCAGGGTGATGGGAACCGCAACAGACAACTAAAGTGCAGTTTTCCCCACAGGTAGTTGAGTATATGGGGATGAATACGTGACATTCAACGCTATGAGCGAGAGAAAAACGAAAGGGGGAATAATTTCCCCCTTTTTAGATAACTGACTGGAAAGATGTGGTTATTTATTCACCAGAAGCCTGTTGCGCTTCCTGTTTTCCATAAATCAGCATCGGATCGGTCTGACCCTCGATCACTGAATCGTCAATGACCACTTTCTCTACGTCATCCATTGAAGGAAGATCATACATGGTATTGAGCAACGCACCTTCAACGATAGAACGAAGACCACGGGCACCGGTTTTACGCGACATCGCTTTTTTCGCTATCGCCGTCAGCGCCTCTTCACGGAACTCCAGCTCAACCCCTTCAAGATTGAACAACGCCTGATACTGCTTGGTCAGGGCGTTTTTCGGCTCACGCAGGATCTGGATCAGCGCTTCTTCACTCAGTTCGTTCAGCGTCGCCACTACGGGCAGACGGCCGATAAACTCAGGAATCAGACCAAATTTGATCAAATCTTCCGGCTCAACCTGCTCCAGCAGCTGACCTTCGGTAGCTTTCTCTGCCTTGCCCTTCACCGTGGCACCAAAACCGATACCGGATCCGGTCTCCACGCGCTGAGAAATAACCTTATCCAGGCCGGCAAACGCGCCGCCGCAGATAAACAGGATTTTTGACGTATCAACCTGCAGGAACTCCTGCTGAGGATGCTTACGACCACCCTGCGGCGGTACGGCAGCAACAGTGCCTTCAATCAGCTTCAGTAGGGCCTGCTGCACGCCTTCACCCGACACGTCGCGGGTAATGGAAGGGTTGTCTGACTTGCGGGAAATTTTATCAATTTCATCGATGTAGACAATCCCGCGCTGCGCTTTCTGCACGTCGTAATCGCACTTCTGCAGCAGTTTCTGAATGATGTTCTCAACGTCTTCACCCACGTAACCAGCCTCAGTCAGCGTGGTCGCGTCTGCCATAGTGAACGGCACATCAAGCAGGCGAGCCAGCGTTTCGGCCAGCAGTGTTTTACCGCTACCGGTCGGCCCAATCAGCAGAATGTTACTTTTACCCAGCTCAATACCGTTGCTGGTATCGCCGTTACGCAGGCGCTTGTAGTGGTTGTACACCGCAACGGCCAGCACTTTCTTCGCTCGTTCCTGACCGATAACGTAATCGTCGAGGTGATGGCGAATTTCGTGCGGCGTCGGTAGTGCGCTACGCTCGCGATGCGGTGCAACTTCTTTAATCTCTTCGCGAATGATGTCATTGCATAAATCGACACACTCATCGCAGATATACACTGACGGGCCAGCAATTAGCTTGCGCACTTCATGCTGGCTTTTGCCGCAGAAAGAGCAGTACAGCAGCTTTCCTGAACCGTCTTTGCGCTTATCTGTCATCAGTTAACCTCTTCTGTTATCTTCGTCCGCACTTCGCTGCGGCGATGATGCCGTCCTGCGGCATCCACTTTCGTCGCTCATGCCCATCAGTAACTATAGTCGACGATGGGCGCAGAGCTTAAGTGCGATGCGTCAGAATGGAATCGACCAGCCCATACTCTACAGCTTCGCTCGCAGACAGGAAACGGTCACGCTCGGTGTCTCTCTCTATTTCTTCAAGAGTTTTACCCGTATGTTCGGCCATAAGCTCATTCATACGCTGCTTCACCTTCAGAATTTCACGGGCGTGAATTTCAATATCCGTGGCCTGGCCCTGATAGCCGCCCAGCGGCTGGTGGATCATAACCCGGGAGTTCGGCAGGCAGTAACGCTTGCCTTTAGCGCCAGCCGTCAGCAGGAATGCGCCCATCGAACACGCCTGTCCCATACAAATGGTGCTGACATCCGGTTTGATAAATTTCATCGTATCGTAAATAGACATCCCTGCGGTAATCACGCCACCAGGAGAGTTGATATAGAGATGAATATCTTTTTCCGGATTCTCAGCTTCCAGAAACAGCATCTGGGCGACGATCAGGTTCGCCATATGATCCTCAACCTGACCGGTCAGGAAGATGATACGCTCTTTGAGCAGGCGAGAAAAAATGTCGTAAGAACGCTCCCCGCGAGAGGTTTGTTCGACCACCATCGGCACTAAAGCCATGTGAGGTGCAGTTTGTTCACGTTCGCCACTGTATGACATCACCGTCTCCTGGATAAATTTCATTTGGCAACACTCCCTATCATATCTACTTGAGGGCGATACGGCACACTATGTGTCCAACGCTTCCCCACTGACGCCATCCGGGGTCAGACAAGTATCATTACAACCGAGATTCCTATTTGGGGATGCTTTCCCACTCTTTCAAGCATAACAACGTTTTGAGCTACTGCTAACCTGGAAAAGTAGCTTAAACGATAATTTGCCCGTTTAATAAGCGAATAAGCCTCATAAGGTCCTTCCGGCCGGGCGATAAAAGCAAAAAGCCCGCAGTCAGAAGACCGCGGGCTTTTATCAACCACACGAAATCAGATAAATCAGGCCGTCTGGGTCTGGTTCATCAGCTCCTGGAAGTTCGTTTCTTTTTCGGTCACTTTGGCTTTTTCCAGTACGGCTTCCACCGCCTGTTCTTCCAGCGCGACGTTACGCATATTGTTCATCAGCTCGTTGTTTTTGCCGTAGAACTCAATGACTTCTGAAGGATCTTCGTAGGCGGACGCCATCTCTTCGATCAGGGTCTTAACGCGCTCTTCGTCAGCCTTCAGCTCATGGGTGCGGATAACTTCACCCAGCAGCAGGCCAACCACAACGCGGCGCTTAGCCTGCTCTTCGAACAGTTCGCGAGGCAGTTCCAGCGCCTGCTGCTCGTTGCCACCAAAACGCTGCGCAGCCTGACGCTTCAGCACGTCGATTTCACCGTCGATCAGGGCAGCCGGCACGTCGATCTCATTGGCGTTAACCAGACCGTCGATA
Organism: Pantoea sp. FN060301; assembly: GCA_050410775.1. Lineage (GTDB taxonomy): Bacteria > Pseudomonadota > Gammaproteobacteria > Enterobacterales > Enterobacteriaceae > Erwinia. The sequence goes on along the minus strand of CP191229.1, from coordinate 1,050,916 downwards.
GCCTGCGTTTTCACACGGTTACGGATAGCGCCTTTCAGCTCGCGTTCCATGTTTTTACGCACTTCGGCACGCAGACCTTCAACGGAGCCATCTTCAACGCCGAAACGTTTGATGAACTCTTCGGTGAATTCCGGCAGCTCGCTCTCTTCCACTTTCTTCAGGACGATTTCAAATTTTGCCGCTTTCCCTTTCAGGTTTTCAGCATGGTAATCTTCCGGGAAGTTAACGTCGATGGTGAAAGTTTCGCCCGCTTTGTGGCCAACCACACCCTCTTCAAAACCTGGGATCATACGACCCTGGCCCATTGCCAGAACGAAGTCAGAGGCTTTGCCGCCTTCAAACTCTTCGCCATCTACGGAACCGGAGAAGTCGATGGTTGCGCGATCGTTCGCTTCAGCTGCGCGATCGGTTTCTTTCCAGGTGGCCTGCTGCTTGCGCAGGGTATCCAGCATGGCGTCAACGTCAGCGTCAGTTACGGAAACAACCGGTTTTTCGATTTCAATCGATTCCAGGCCTTTCAGCTCAACTTCCGGATAGACTTCGAACTCTACGGTAAAGGTAAAGTCTTCGCCTTGCGCATACTGGCCCGGCACATAGTTTGGCGCGCCAGCCGGATTGATTTTTTCTTTAATGATGGCGTCAACAAAGTTGCGCTGCATCAGATCGCCCAGCACATCCTGGCGAACGGAAGCACCGTAACGCTGCGCTACGACAGTCATTGGCACTTTCCCTTTGCGGAAACCGTCGATACGTACTTTTTTAGCTACGCTGACCAGCTCACTTTTCACCGCGTTCTCGATCACATCTTTATCTACGGTAATCGTTACGCGACGGCCCAGGCCCTGAGTTGTTTCTACTGAAACTTGCATCTTATACCCTCAAAAAATCACGTGCTCGGTCAACTTCAGACCCGCTTCGCTTCGTAGAAGCGGCGCGGAGTCTAAGAACCGGGACGGCCTCTGATGTCAGAACCGCGTTCCCTGTTGCCAGAAGCGTCCCGAAGACATTCCGGAAAAATAGACGCAGCATTATAGCGACAACGTTTAAGCGAGTCGAGGCTGCACGCCTACCCCATTTCGTTAACGAAGGGGATTTTTGCAGGAAAAAGCGGAAAAAACCGACGATGAAGGCCTTTTTTGCCGGAAACAATAAAGCGGCCCGCAGGCCGCCCGGAAAAACAGATAGTGCGATCAGGCTAGCGTGCCGGCACCGCGACAGTTGGGGGAAGCAGGTACGGTGTCCTGCAAGCCTTCCCATTCCTTAACCGTGTAAGTATGTAAAGCCAGCGCATGGACACTCCCTGCCAGCTCATCCGCCAGCTCACTATAAATAGCGCGGTGCCGCATAAGAAAACGCTGATTGATAAAGTGGTCACTGACGAGCACGACTTTAAAATGGCTTTCCGAACCCGCAGGCACGTTATGGCGATAGCTTTCGTCATGCACCTCCAGGTGCACAGGTGTAAACGCCGTTCTCAACTTTTCTTCTATTTGTTCGCGGATCATACCCATACTCCTCTAAGACCTTGAGATGCGCCCCATCCCACTAAATATTAGCTGGTTTTTCACTCTTTCCGACCCTGGTAAGCAAATATTTCTGCAAGGCCAGCCTCGCTACTGTGCATTTTCTCCCGCTTCGGTGCAATCTGCCCCGCTCAAAAAATCTCAGCCAGCGGCGCCTGAGCGGCAGGCAAAAAATGCAAGGCGATGAATTTACGCGCTATCAGGGCTTCCTCTTGTTTCTGGCGATGTTATGATGACCGCAGTTTTGTCAGCACCACGTCACTTTTGTCATTGAGAAAATAAGCATGCTAAAAAAAATCATTTTTCCTCTGCTGGCCATCTTTGTTCTGGCTGGCTGTGCAAGCAAAAGCAATACCCTGACCATCTTACCTAAAATCGAACTGCCTCAGCAGGATCCAAGCCTGATGGGCGTCACCATCAGCATTAACGGCGCCGATCAGCGCAGCGATCAGGCGCTGGCCAAGGTTAACCGCGATGGCCAGCTGGTCACCCTGACGGCGTCCCGCGATCTTCGCTTCCTGCTGCAGGAAGTCCTGGAGAAGCAGATGGGCGCCCGCGGCTATATGATTGGTCCCGACGGCGCGGTTAACCTGCAAATCGTTGTAAACAACCTCTATGCTGACGTCACCCAGGGTAACGTGCGCTACAGCATCACCACTAAAGCGGACATCTCCATTATTGCCATGGCTAAGAACGGCAATAAGCAGGTGAAAAACTACCGCCAGACCTACAGCGTCGAAGGTGCCTTCTCCGCCAGTAACGCCAAAATCACCGATGCGGTGAATGCCACCCTCAGCGATGTGATTGCCGATATGGCTCAGGACACCAGTATCCACGAGTTTATCAAGCAAAACGCCCGTTAATCTGCCCTGCCCGCCCTCCGGCGGGCTTGTTTTAAGGTTTGTATGTCCAGCCAATACCTCCGGATTTTTACCCAGCGTAATGCTGCCCTACTTCTGCTGCTGGGATTTGCTTCCGGCCTGCCGCTGGCGCTCACTTCCGGCACTCTGCAAGCCTGGATGGCCGTGGAGAACGTGGACATTAAAACCATTGGCTTCTTCTCACTGGTAGGTCAGGCATACGTTTTTAAATTCCTCTGGTCGCCGCTGATGGATCGCTACACGCCGCCATTCCTGGGCCGTCGTCGCGGCTGGCTGCTGGTGACGCAGATCCTGCTGATTGTCGGTATCGCGCTGATGGGATTTATGCAGCCGTCACACGACCTGACGCTGCTGGCCGCCCTTGCGGTACTCGTTGCCTTTTGCTCCGCCTCGCAGGATATTGTCTTTGATGCCTGGAAAACGGACGTGCTTCCCGCAGAGGAGCGCGGCAGCGGCGCGGCCATCAGCGTGCTGGGCTATCGTCTGGCGATGCTGGTCTCCGGAGGATTAGCGCTTTGGCTGGCGGATCGTTTCCTGGGCTGGCAGGCAATCTGGTGGCTGATGGCCGCAATGATGGTCCCCAGCGTAGTCGCGACGCTGTTAGCGAAAGAGCCGGAAGATGCGATCGCCAGACCTCACAGTCTTGAGGAGGCGGTTATTGCTCCTCTGAAGGATTTTTTCAACCGTAACAACGCCTGGCTCATTCTCTCGCTGATTGTGCTTTATAAACTTGGTGATGCGTTTGCGGCGAGCCTGACGACCATCTTCCTTATTCGCGGTGTTGGTTTCGATGCGGGCGATGTTGGCCTGGTCAATAAAACGCTCGGGCTTATCGCGACGATCTTAGGTGCGCTGTATGGCGGCCTGTTGATGCAGCGACTGAGCCTGTTTCGCGCACTGTTGCTGTTTGGTATTTTTCAGGCGGTTTCCAATCTGGGTTACTGGATCCTTTCCATCACTGACAAAAATATCTACAGCATGGCCGCGGCGGTTTTTGTCGAAAACCTCTGTGGTGGAATGGGCACTGCCGCCTTTGTGGCGCTGCTGATGACGCTCTGCAACAAGTCTTTTTCCGCGACGCAATTTGCGCTGCTCTCTGCGCTCTCCGCAGTGGGACGCGTCTATGTCGGCCCGGTTGCCGGCTGGTTTGTGGAATCCTGGGGATGGCCAGCCTTTTACGCCTTCTCGGTTGCCGCGGCTTTACCGGGACTCCTGCTGCTGCTGGGCTGTCGACAAACCCTTGATGATGCCCAGCGAGCCAGCGCTTTTCCGCAGCGAACCCTCTGGCCTGACGCCTACCGTTGGGCAACCCGACTGCTGAAAACGGGCGCCCTGATGGCCGTAGTGGGCCTGCTCCTGCTGCTGCCCGATCTTTTAGGCTGGCTAGCGATAGACTTTACGCTCAGCCTACTCTTTTCCAGTGCCCTTGCAGTCGCGCTTGGCGGGGTGGCGCTTGGTACCTTACTGGATTATCTGGCATTAAGGCGAACCTCATCCCGCTAAGACCCGATCTCTATCGTTCAATTAAAGATATAAAAGTGGCTTTATTCGGGAAAGGCGATTTTCCTGGCTTTGCCGCAGGCCAACGGCATTTTTCAACATAAATGCAACAACACAGCGGCTGTCCGCAGCAAGGCCGCTGCAAAAAATCGTTAACGTGGCGTCTTTGTTAATCAGCGAGCCAGTTGCTATTTTCTGATTTCCAACTATTTTCATAAAGGTTTTTAAACTTCACCCGTGCTGGCGGGCAATGAATAAAACCGGTGCGTAATTATTATTGTGTAATTTTTATCACTCAAATGATACAGGTATGTTAAATGTTTGAGCGCTAAATTAGCTGTTTATAGCAGCACGGATTTTCATTGCACAATTTTCATGGTTTTTCGTTATATTGATGGCAACCCTTTGCTACTATTCATGTTTTGTCACCCTCAGCAACATCTGTGACAGTGTTTGCAAAAGGTGTCAACACCTCGCTGACACAAGCTGTTGCTGGTTTACAGTACTGAAACCTTCCCGTAAAATGCCGCCACACTTAAACGACAATAGAGCCCTTGTCATTGAGGTCGTTAAATGAGACTCAGGAAATACAATAAAAGTTTGGGGATTTTGTCATTAATTGCAGGCACTTTATTGTTAAGTGGCTGTGATAGTGCATTGTTAAATCCCAAAGGACAGATTGCACTGGAGCAACGTTCGCTGATTCTGACAGCCTTTGGCTTAATGATGATCGTCGTTATTCCCGCAGTCTTAATGGCCGTGGTGTTCGCCTGGAAATATCGGGCATCCAATACCAATGCGAAATACAGCCCTAACTGGTCACACTCGAATAAAGTGGAAGCCGTGGTCTGGACTGTGCCCATTTTGATCATCGTCTTCCTTGCTATCCTGACGTGGAAATCAACCCACGCGCTGGAACCCAGCAAGCCGCTGGTTTCCGATGTGAAGCCTGTGGAGATCGACGTGGTTGCATTGGACTGGAAGTGGCTGTTCATTTACCCGGAACAGGGTATTGCGACAGTAAACCAGATCGCGTTCCCGGCAAATACTCCCGTGAACTTCAAGATCACGTCTAACTCCGTAATGAACTCATTCTTCATCCCAACCCTCGGTAGCCAGATCTATGCGATGGCGGGTATGCAGACCAAACTGCATCTGATTGCGAATGAGCCCGGCACGTTTGACGGCATTTCGTCTAACTTCAGTGGTCGCGGCTTCTCCGGTATGAAGTTCAAAGCGATTGCCACCCCTGATAATGCTGCATTCGATCAGTGGGTAGCGAAAGCGAAAGAATCACCGAATACGCTGATGACCATGGAAGATTTCGAGAAACTGGCTGCGCCAAGCGAAAATCATCCGGTTGAGTTCTTCTCGGCGGCAGATCCTGAATTGTTCAAGCAAATCATTGGCAAATTCAAGATGAACCACGGGAAAATGGACATGTCTGAGCACGAAGGCATGGACATGAGCGAAGCCTCTCATGCGGGAGCCGAGGAATAATACGATGTTGGGAAAATTAACCCTTGATGCAGTACCGTATCATGAACCTATTATCATGATTACGGTTGCCGCCATCATTCTTGGTGGTTTGGCACTTGCTGGTGCACTGACTTACTTCGGTAAGTGGAAGTATCTGTGGACCGAGTGGCTGACTTCGGTTGACCACAAACGCCTGGGTATCATGTATATCATCGTGGCGTTCGTTATGTTGCTGCGCGGCTTTGCCGATGCGGTGATGATGCGTAGCCAGCAGGTGCTGGCATCGGCGGGTGAAGCCGGATTCCTTCCTCCTCACCACTACGACCAGATCTTCACCGCCCATGGCGTGATCATGATCTTCTTCGTGGCAATGCCGTTTGTTATCGGTCTGATGAACATCGCTGTGCCATTACAGATTGGCGCGCGTGATGTGGCGTTCCCGTTCCTGAACAACCTGAGCTTCTGGTTCACGGCTGTGGGCGTGGTGCTGGTTAACCTGTCACTGGGTGTGGGCGAGTTTGCTCAGACCGGCTGGCTGGCTTATCCACCGCTCTCCGGTGCGGAATACAGTCCGGGGGTCGGCGTCGACTACTGGATATGGAGCCTGCAGCTTTCGGGAATTGGTACGACCCTGACCGGGATTAACTTCTTCGTAACGATCCTGAATATGCGTGCCCCTGGCATGACCATGTTCAAAATGCCGGTATTCACCTGGGCCTCACTCTGTACTAACGTACTGATTATTGTCTCATTCCCGGTACTGACCGTTACGCTGGCGCTGCTGACCCTGGATCGCTATCTGGGCTTCCATTTCTTTACTAATGAAATGGGCGGCAACATGATGATGTACGTCAACCTGATCTGGGTTTGGGGTCATCCGGAAGTGTATATCCTGGTTCTGCCGGTCTTTGGGGTGTTCTCCGAAGTGGTGGCAACCTTCTCTAAAAAGCGCCTGTTTGGTTACACCTCACTGGTTTGGGCGACGGTCGTTATCACCGTTCTCTCCTTCATCGTGTGGCTGCACCACTTCTTCACCATGGGCGCCGGTGCGAACGTTAACGCCTTCTTCGGTATTATGACGATGATTATCGCCATTCCGACCGGGGTTAAAATCTTCAACTGGCTGTTCACCATGTACCAGGGCCGCATTCAGATGCACTCTGCCATGCTGTGGACCGTAGGCTTCCTGGTCACCTTCTCCGTTGGTGGGATGACCGGCGTACTGCTTGCCGTACCGGGTGCTGACTTCGTTCTGCACAACAGCTTGTTCCTGATCGCTCACTTCCATAACGTTATTATCGGTGGTGTGGTGTTCGGTTGCTTTGCAGGCGTGACCTACTGGTTCCCGAAAGCGTTCGGTTTCACCCTGAACGAAAAATGGGGTATCCGCGCGTTCTGGTTCTGGATCATCGGCTTCTTCGTTGCCTTTATGCCACTTTACGTGCTGGGCTTCATGGGGATGACCCGTCGTCTGAGCCAGGAAATCGATCCACAGTTCCACTCGCTTCTGGTGGTTGCTGCGGGCGGTGCTGCGCTGATTGCCTGTGGCGTTCTCTGCCAGGTTATCCAGTTCTGGGTCTCTGTACGTGACCGTGAGCAGAACCGCGATCTGACCGGTGACCCATGGGGCGGCCGTACGCTGGAGTGGGCAACCTCTTCACCACCGCCGTTCTATAACTTTGCCGAAGTGCCTGTCATTGAAGAGCGCGATGCGTTCTGGGAAATGAAAGAGAAAGGTGAAGCTTACAAACAGCCTGCTCACTATGAAGAGATCCACATGCCGAAAAACAGCGGCGCGGGTCTGATCATTGGTCTGTTCAGCCTGGTGTTTGGTTTTGCCGCTATCTGGCACATCTGGTGGCTGGTAGGTCTGTCGTTCCTCGGTATGATCGCAAGCTGGGTCATCAAGAGCTTTGACGAAGACGTTGATTACTACGTTCCCGTTGCCGAGATCGAAAAAATCGAGAATCAGCACTTTGACGAAATTAGCAAAGCAGGTCTGAAAAATGTCAACTGAAACTCTGACTGAAAACCTGGACGCCCATGCAAAGCATGGGCATCACCATCACGATGCAGGATCCAATAAGGTATTTGGTTTCTGGATCTATCTGATGAGCGACTGCATCATCTTCGCCACCCTGTTCGCAACCTACGGTGTGATGGTTAATAACACCGCAGGCGGCCCGGCGGGCAAAGATATTTTTGAACTGCCGTTCGTACTGGTTGAAACCGCCCTGCTTCTGTTGAGCTCCATTACCTATGGTATGGCAGTCATCAACATGAACAAAGGCAGCAAAAGCGCCGTCAATAGCTGGCTGGCACTGACGTTCCTGTTCGGTCTGGGCTTTATCGCGATGGAAATCTATGAGTTCCATCACCTGATCGAAGAGGGCTTCGGACCTCAGCGCAGCGGCTTCCTGTCAGCGTTCTTTACGCTGGTGGGTACCCACGGCCTGCACGTGACCTCCGGTCTGATCTGGATGCTGGTACTGATGTACCAGATTTCCAAACGCGGCATCACCGCCACTAACCGCACCCGTATCCTCTGTCTGAGCCTTTTCTGGCACTTCCTGGATGTGGTATGGATTTGCGTATTCACCATTGTCTACCTGATGGGAGCCATGTAATGAGTCATTCAGCAAACGAACATGGCGCCTCTCACGGCAGCGTGAAGTCTTATATGATCGGCTTTATCCTGTCGATCATTCTGACCGCGATTCCGTTCTGGATGGTGATGGACGGCGGCGCTTCTAAGGCAACCATTATCGGTGTGGTTGTGGTCTGTGCGGTAATCCAGGTGCTGGTGCATCTGGTTTACTTCCTGCACCTCAATACCTCGTCCGAAGAGCGATGGAACCTGGTGGCAATTGTCTTTTCCGCAGTCATCATTCTGATAGTTGTTGTTGGCTCGCTGTGGATCATGTGGAACCTCAACTACAACATGATGCCCAACTAACCGAGTTATTCGTGATGATTAAGCAATACCTGCAAGTAACGAAACCAGGAATTATTTTCGGAAATTTAATTTCTGTTATCGGGGGATTCCTGCTCGCCTCTAAAGGCAGCATTGACTATGCCCTGTTCCTCTCCACCTTAGTCGGCGTCTCGCTGGTGGTCGCATCGGGTTGTGTTTATAACAACTTTATCGACCGTGACATCGACAAAAAAATGGAGAGAACCAGAAATCGGGTGCTGGTAAAAGGCCTCATGTCTCCGACAACCTCACTGGTTTATGCAACCGTTCTGGGTATTGCTGGATTCGCGTTGCTCTATTTCGGTGCTAACCCGCTGGCTATGTGGCTGGCGGTAATGGGCTTTGTGGTTTATGTCGGCGTTTACAGCCTGTATATGAAGCGCAATTCCGTTTATGGCACCCTGATCGGAAGTCTGTCCGGCGCGGCGCCACCGGTTATCGGCTACTGTGCCGTGACCAACCAGTTTGATGCTGGTGCGCTAATCCTGCTGGCGATCTTTAGCCTGTGGCAGATGCCGCATTCGTACGCGATTGCCATCTTCCGCTTTAAGGATTACCAGGCTGCGAATATCCCGGTTCTGCCGGTGGTAAAAGGCATCTCCGTGGCAAAAAACCATATTACGCTCTATATCCTGGCGTTTATGGTGGCGACGCTGATGCTGACGCTGGTGGGTTATGCGGGCTATAAGTATCTGGTTGTGGCCGCGGCCGTCAGCGTATGGTGGCTCGGAATGGCACTTTCAGGCTACAAGACGCAGAACGATCGCGTCTGGGCCCGTAAGCTGTTTGTCTTTTCGATTGTCGCCATTACCGCGCTGAGCGTCATGATGTCAGTCGACTTTATGGCGCCCGCCTCATCCGATTTGCTGACCATGGTCAGGTAACAACAATCTCCTGCCTGAGGGCGTGAGAATACCCGAATTATGGCGCCGTATCAGGGCAGCCAGCGAGTTTAGCCCGGCGCTTACGTTAGTAAGCTGACCGGGGGAAGAAGCGCTGCCGCTACCGATACTGCGTTAAATAAGACGGGGTTCTCACGCCCTTTCTTTTTGTTACCACTCCTTAAAAAGTATTATTTTACCCGCCCTGCCCCGCCACCTAAAATACGTGCATCAGATAAACTGAGGTAGTAATGAAAGATAATAAAATGACGCCGGTCGAACTGCGTGCGACCTGGGGTTTGGGGACGGTTTTTTCCCTGCGGATGTTGGGAATGTTTATGGTACTGCCCGTACTGACTACTTACGGAATGGCGTTACAGGGCGCCAGCGAAACCCTCATTGGCGTGGCTATCGGTATCTACGGTCTGGCGCAGGCGCTGTTTCAGATCCCTTTCGGCCTGATGTCAGATCGCATTGGCCGCAAGCCGCTTATTGTCGGGGGCTTACTGATTTTTGTTCTCGGTAGCGTAATTGCCGCTTCCACCACCTCTATCTGGGGGGTGATCCTGGGCCGGGCGCTACAGGGTTCCGGCGCTATTGCGGCGGCGGTCATGGCGCTGCTTTCTGACTTAACCCGCGAGCAGAACCGCACCAAAGCGATGGCGTTTATCGGCATCAGCTTCGGCATTACCTTTGCTATCGCCATGGTACTGGGCCCGGTGATTACCCATGCGTTAGGGCTGCACGCCCTGTTCTGGATGATTGCCCTGCTGGCCTTGTGCGGCATCGTCATTACGCTGGCTGTCGTGCCCTCAACGCCAAACCATGTGCTTAACCGCGAGTCGGGTATGGTGAAAGGCAGCATTCGCGCCGTGCTGGCGAACAAACGGCTGCTGAAGCTCAACTTCGGCATTATGTGCCTGCATGTGCTGCTTATGTCGAGCTTTGTTGCCCTGCCGGGCGAGTTTGAACAGGCGGGGTTCCCTGCTGAACAGCACTGGAAAGTGTATCTGGTCACCATGCTCATCGCTTTTTGCAGCGTGATCCCCTTTATTATTTATGCCGAAGTAAAACGCCGCATGAAGCGGGTATTTATCAGCTGCGTGGCGTTAATGCTGATTGCCGAGATCGTACTGTGGGGTGCAGGTAATCACTTCTGGACGCTGGTGGCAGGCGTTCAGCTCTTTTTCATCGGCTTCAATCTGATGGAGGCGATCCTGCCTTCGCTGATCAGCAAGGAATCCCCTGCGGGTTATAAAGGTACCGCAATGGGCGTTTACTCAACCAGTCAGTTTTTGGGCGTGGCTATTGGCGGCAGCATGGGCGGCTGGCTGTTCGGACATTTCGATGCGCAAACCGTTTTCATGGCGGGTGCCGTGGTGGCCACGCTCTGGCTGCTGGTCAGCACGACCATGAAAGAACCGCCTTACGTTAGCAGCCTGCGTATTATGCTGGGTGACAAACCGCTCGACAGCGAAAAGCTGGAGAAGCAGCTGCTGGCGCAGCCAGGTGTCGCGGCGGTCTTTATCGTCCCTGAAGAGAAAAGCGCCTACGTGAAAATTGACAGTAAGATAACCAGCCGTCCTGAACTCGAGGCACTGGTCGCCACGGCCTGAGCCAAAAGCGCAAAAAGCGCGGGGTTTTTCCCCGCGCTAATTATCAGTCGCGGAAATTTTTAAACTGGAAAGGCTGACCCAGATCGCCGCCGCGTATCAGCGCCATGGCATTTTGCAGATCGTCACGGGATTTCCCGTTAACCCTCACCTCCTCTCCCTGGATTTGTGACTGTACTTTCAGCTTGCTGTCTTTAATCAGCTTCACGATTTTCTTCGCCACGTCCGTCGGGATGCCCTGCTTCATTTTGGCTTCCACGCTCCAGCTTTTACCGCTGTGCTCGATCTCCTCCGGTACCTCCAGCGCGGCGCCCTCAATGCCCCGCTTCAGCAGCTTTTCGCGCAGAATATCCACCAGCTGTTTAACCTGGAAGTCAGACTCGCTCAGCACCTTAACGGATTCGTTTTTCTCATTCAGCTCAAAGCTGGCGATGACGTTACGGAAATCGAAACGGCTGGCGATTTCGCGGTTGGCGTTTTCCACCGCATTTTTAACTTCCTGAATATCAATTTCAGAAACGATATCGAAAGATGGCATGATCTCTTCTCCTGATGCAAAAGTGACATGCATAATACCCACTTAAGCCGGTTAAAAAAACCGTCGGCGTAGAAAGCTATAATAAGAGATTATCCACAGGTACGCCGGGTCGCGGATGACCGGCCAACTCATGGAAACAACCAGCATTTGGTTGAATTACCGCAGTCCGTCTGCAGGGAGGACAAATGAAAATTACCGTACTGGGATGTGGCGCACTGGGTCAAATCTGGCTGGCCGCACTGGAGCAACAGGGACACGATGTTCAGGGGTGGCTGCGGGTTCCGCAACCCTACTGTTCGGTCAATGTAACCGGTCTGGACGGGGCCATCATTAACAAAACCTGCATTGCCAACGACCCGAAATTTCTGGCGGAGAGCGATCTGCTACTGGTGACGCTTAAAGCCTGGCAGGTTTCCGGCGCCGTCAGGAATCTCCAGTTCATACTACGGGATTCCTGCCCCATTCTGCTGCTGCATAACGGCATGGGGACGCTGGATGAGCTTTCCAGCCTTTCGCAGCCGTTACTCAAGGGGATGACCACCCACGCAGCCTACCATGACGGTACTGTCATCGTTCATGTAGCCGCCGGCGTCACCCATATCGGCCCAATCTCCTCTGGCGCCGCATCGCTCAGCCATCTTGCAGAAACGCTGCATAACGCCCTGCCCGACGTCGCCTGGCATAATAACATCGCTTCTGCGGCCTGGCAGAAGCTGGCGGTTAACTGCGTCATCAATCCGCTGACGGTGGAGTATGACTGTCAGAATGGGGAGCTGCTTCACCATCCGCAGGAAATCAGCGTGCTCTGCCAGGAAGTGGCGACGGTGATGGCGCGCGAAGGTCAGCATACCTCGCCGGAAACGCTGCTGGCCTATGTCAATGAGGTGATTAACAGCACGGCAGCCAATACCTCTTCTATGTTGCAGGATATCCGCGCCGGACGCCGGACAGAGATAGATTACATTACCGGTTACCTCATCCGGCGTGCCAGGGCACAGGGACTGAGTACGCCGGAAAATAACCGCCTTTATGAATTAATTAAGCGTAAGGAACAAGATTATGAACGCGAAAGCATCGGTGCTGGTCTGCCTGGCGCCTGGCAGTGAGGAAACGGAAGCCGTTACCACCATCGATTTGCTGGTGCGCGCCGGACTGAACGTCACCACGGCCAGCGTGACAGATGATGGCAGCCGGGAAATCGTCTGTTCACGCGGCGTTCGTCTGCTGGCGGATGCGCCGCTGGTGGCGGTCGCCGATAACGAGTTCGACGCGATTGTGCTGCCCGGCGGGCTGAAAGGCGCTGAAGCCTTTCGCGACAGCCCACTGCTGGTTGAAACGGTACGCCAGTTTCATCTCGCGGGCCGCATTGTCGCCGCGATCTGCGCAGCCGCGGGGACTGTGCTGGTGCCGCACAATCTTTTTCCAGTCGGGAATATGACGGGATTCCCCGGGCTGAAAGAGACCATTCCTGAGGAAAAGTGGATGGATAAGCGGGTGGTCTGGGATCCGCGGGTAAACCTGCTGACCAGCCAGGGGCCGGGAACCGCGATGGATTTTGCCCTGAAGCTTATCGACTTACTGGCCGGAAAAGAAAAAGCGCATGAGGTAGCCGGTCAGCTGGTGCTGGCGGCGGGGATCTATGACTATCGGGAATGGGAATAACAGGCCGGGCGTGAAGGGAGCGAAGCGATCCGCTCCCCGTTTACCGCTAGGGGCGATAAACCTTCACGTTTTTGTAGCCCTGCTCGTGCAGATAGAGCGCCTGAAGACGGCTCATCACGCCACGATCGCAGTAAAGCAGCCAGTTTTTACTCTGATCGAGGTTGCCAAACTGGGTGCTGAGCTTATAGAACGGCATGCCTTTAACTTCCACGCCTTCCAGCGCCAGCGGACGATCGTCCTGTTCATCAGCAGAGCGGATATCGAGCACCACGTCGTTTTCGGTAAAGGAAACCACGGTCTCGACCTCAACCACTTCCTGCTGCGTCTCCTCCGCAATCTGGCGGATATCAACGTTAGTCGCTTCAGCAATCACCTTTTCCAGAATGGCGAAATCGAAATGCTGCTCTTCACCTTCAATTCTGGATTTGACTGCTTTCACCGTCGGGCTTTTTGAGATCACGCCGCAATATTCCGGCATGGTACGGGCGAAATCTTCCGTGCCAATCTGCCGGGCCAGATTAATAATGTGCTCTTTATCATGCGAAATCAGCGGACGCAGGATCAGCGTGTCGGAAGCATTATCGATCAGGCGCAGGTTGGTCAGCGTCTGGCTTGATACCTGACCGAGCGCTTCGCCCGTTACCAGCGCCTGCACCCCGTACCGCTCGGCAATCTGGGAGGCGGCCCGCACCATCATGCGCTTCAGCACCACGCCCATCTGACCATCATCAATCTTTTCCAGGATCTCGCCCACGACCGGCTCAAAGTCGATTGCCACAAAGCGAACCTTATGGGAGCGCCCGAAACGGTTCCACAAATAGTGCGCGACCTGACGGACGCCGATCTCATGCGCGGCACCGCCGAGGTTGAAGAAGCAGTAATGGACGCGACAGCCACGACGCATCAGCATATAGCTGGATACACCAGAGTCGAAGCCGCCGGAGATGAGCGACATCACATCTTCCTGCGTACCAATCGGGAAGCCGCCAATCCCTTCGTGGCGCCCGGTAACCAGCAGCAGACGATCGTCTTCGATCTCCAGGTTCACCGTCACCTGAGGATGGTTCAGCTTCACCTGCGCGCTTTCAACATGCTGATTCAGCCCGCCGCCCACGTAGCGCTCCACATCCTGCGAACTGAAATCGTGTTTGCCCCGGCGCTTGACGCGCACGGCAAAGGTTTTGCCCTCAATGCGCTCGCGGTTCAGCTCCAGCGCCTGTTCAAAGATATTATGCATATCCGTGTAGGGGCGATCTTCCACCGCCAGCACGTGGTGAATTCCGGGAATGCGGGAGAGTTCATCCACGATCGTTTCACGCTTGCTCTCATCTTTCGAGCGCAGTTCGATATGATCCCAGTGACGCACAACGGCAAGCGTTTCGTCGCTGTCTTTCAGCACGTTTCGGATGTTCGTCGTCAAAATTTTGATAAAACGCAGGCGAACGGACTGGCTTTTGATGGTAATTTCGGGGAACAGCTTAATAATAAACTTCATGGCGGCACGGGTTCGTTGGGCAATTAAGTGCTGAAATATCGGCACTTAGCAGGTAAAATCATCGACTTGCTGCAGCTTTTATCCTGGCTATCCAAAATACAACGAGGCGGCAAGAGCAGGCGTCTCTGACGGCTTACGCGGTAAGCCACAGAGGTGAATGCACGCAGCCGACAGCGCTGCAGCTTCAGGAATGAAGGGAATACATTCAGGGGCAGGAGTGTACCACATCCGAGCGGCAACTGCTTCTTCAACCGTTGCCGATATCATTATTTTGCTAATTATTTCGAGTCGGCTACCATGAGCGACTTACCCGTGATGATAAAAGATCGAGCCGATAGCGATTATGCCGAAAAAAGCCGAACAGCCCGCCAGCTTCGAAACCTCCCTGCAACAGCTGGAGCAGATTGTCTCCCGTCTGGAAAGCGGTGACCTGCCGCTGGAAGAGGCGCTCAATGAATTTGAACGCGGCGTGCAGCTGGCGCGCGTGGGTCAGCAAAAGCTGCAACAGGCTGAACAGCGCGTTCAGATCCTGCTGAATGACGATCAGGAAGCCGGACTGGCCCCTTTCACGCCGGAAAAAGAGTGATGGATATTACCGCTCTGCTTCACGCCCATCACGCCAGGGTCAATCAGGCCCTGACGCGCTTTATCGCGCCGCTGCCCTTTCAGAGTTCTCCTCTGGTAGAAGCGATGCAGTATGGTGCATTATTAGGGGGCAAGCGGCTGCGTCCGTTTCTGGTCTACGCGACCGGGGAAATGCTGCATGCTGACCCCCAGGCGCTTGACGCGCCAGCCGCCGCGATTGAGTGCGTTCACGCCTATTCGCTGATCCACGATGACCTGCCCGCCATGGATGATGACAGCCTGCGTCGCGGTCAGCCAACCTGTCATATTAAATTTGGCGAAGATACGGCTATTTTAGCCGGCGATGCCCTGCAGACGCTGGCGTTTACTATACTGGCCGATACGCCTATGCCCGGCGTGACGCCCGCCGATCGCATTGCGATGATTTCTGAACTGGCTCAGGCCAGCGGCGTCGCGGGCATGTGCGGCGGTCAGGCGCTTGATTTAGCTGCCGAAGGCCAGCAGATCACGCTGCCTGCGCTTGAGCAAATTCACCGTTTTAAAACCGGGGCGCTGATCCGGGCCGCGGTACGTCTGGGCGCACTGGCCGCCGGCGAGCGGGGCCGCCAGGCGCTGCCGGCCCTCGACCGCTACGCCAGCGCGATTGGCCTCGCCTTTCAGGTTCAGGACGATATCCTGGATGTGGTCGGCGACACCGCCACTATCGGTAAACGGCAGGGAGCCGACCAGGATTTGGGAAAAAGTACCTATCCGGCCCTGTTGGGACTGGAAGGCGCACGGGAAAAAGCGAGGGACCTGTATCAGGAATCCCTCAACGCATTAGAAATCCTTGCCGCGCAATCCTTTAATACAACGTCACTCCAGGCGCTGGCGGGTTACATAATTGAACGCGACAAATAACTTCATGAGTCTCTGATGAGTTTTGATACTGCAAAATACCCGACGCTGGCGCTGGCCAGCGAGGTCACGGAACTACGTCTGCTTCCTAAAGAAAGTCTGCCAAAACTCTGCGACGAGCTGCGTCAGTACCTGTTAGACAGCGTCAGCCGTTCAAGCGGCCACTTTGCCTCCGGTCTTGGCGTGGTAGAGCTGACCGTTGCGCTGCATTACGTTTACAACACGCCTTTCGATCATCTGGTCTGGGACGTGGGTCACCAGGCCTACCCGCATAAAATCCTGACGGGCCGGCGCGACCGCATCGGTACTATCCGTCAGAAAAACGGGCTGCATCCTTTCCCCTGGCGCGATGAAAGCGAATACGACGTCCTGAATGTGGGGCACTCCTCCACCTCTATCAGCGCCGGGCTGGGTATGGCCGTCGCGGCGGGTAAAGAAGGAAAAGGTCGTCGCACCGCCTGCGTGATCGGCGATGGCGCGATCACGGCGGGGATGGCTTTTGAGGCAATGAACCATGCAGGTGATATCAAAGCCGATCTGCTGGTGGTGCTGAACGATAATGAGATGTCTATCTCAGAAAATGTCGGCGCGCTGAATAACCGCCTGGCGCAGATCCTTTCCGGTAAAACCTACTCACGCCTGCGCGAAGGCGGTAAAAAGGTCCTGACGGGCCTGCCGCCGATCAAAGAGCTGGTAAAGCGTACGGAAGAACACCTCAAAGGTATGGTGGTGCCCGGCACGCTATTTGAGGAGCTGGGCTTCAACTATATCGGTCCTGTTGATGGCCATGATGTGCTGACGCTGGTACAGACACTGCGCAATATGCGCGATCTGAAAGGACCCCAGTTCCTGCACATCATGACCAGGAAGGGCAAAGGCTACGCGCCGGCGGAGAAAGATCCCATCAGCTGGCATGCGGTGCCAAAATTCGATCCGGCCAGCGGGCTGCTGCCAAAATCGGCCGAAAGTCTGCCTACCTATTCCAAAATCTTCGGTCAGTGGCTGAGTGAAACGGCAGCGGATGATAAAAAGCTGATGGCGGTAACGCCCGCAATGCGTGAAGGCTCCGGCATGGTGAGCTTCTCGCGTGACTATCCGGACCAGTATTTTGATGTCGCCATCGCCGAACAGCACGCGGTAACCTTTGCCGCCGGGCTGGCGATCGGCGGCTATAAGCCGGTTGTGGCTATCTACTCCACTTTTCTCCAGCGCGCCTACGATCAGCTGATCCACGACGTGGCGATCCAGAAGCTGCCGGTGCTGTTTGCCATCGATCGTGGCGGCATTGTCGGTGCCGACGGCCAGACGCACCAGGGCGCGTTTGACATCGCTTTCCTGCGCTGTATCCCTTCCATGGTGATCATGACGCCGAGCGATGAAAACGAGTGCCGTCAGATGCTCTATACCGGCTATCACTATTTTCAGGGGCCAAGCGCGGTGCGCTACCCGCGCGGCACCGGCACCGGGGCTGAACTACAGCCGCTGGCTTCCCTGCCGCTGGGCAAAGGCGTGGTGAAACGCGAAGGCGAGAAGCTGGCAATCCTGAACTTTGGCACGCTGCTGCCGGAGGCGGAGGCCGTTGCCGAATCGCTTAACGCCACGCTGGTGGATATGCGTTTTGTGAAGCCGCTTGATGAGTCGCTGATCGTCGAGCTGGCCGCCAGCCATGAGGCGCTGGTCACGCTGGAAGAAGGCGCCATCAAAGGCGGAGCCGGCAGCGGCGTTATTGAAGCGCTGATGGCCCGGCGCGTGCTGGTGCCGGTCCTGAATCTTGGCCTGCCGGACGAATTCATTCCGCAGGGGACTCAGGAAGAGATCCGCCATGATTATCAGCTTGATGCACAAGGCATCGAAGAGCAGATCGGCCGCTGGCTGGCGCTGTAAATAAGATCTTGCTCCCCGTCCGGGGAGCATCGCACCTGCTATGCTTACCGGATTGTAAAAAGGCTAAACGCCCTCAACCGATCAGCAGGAGCCGCATGAAAACCACGCAATTAGGGACCACCGATCTGACCGTTTCGCGCCTCTGCCTGGGCTGTATGACCTTCGGCGAACCAGAACGTGGGCGTCACGCCTGGACTTTGCCGGAAGAGAGCAGCCGGCCTCTGATAAAACAGGCGCTTGAATCGGGCATCAATTTTTTCGATACCGCGAACAGCTATTCTGACGGCAGCAGTGAAGAGATTGTTGGCCGCGCCCTGAAGGATTTTGCCCGCCGCGATGAAGTTGTCGTCGCCACCAAAGTCTATTTCCCGATGAGCAATCTTTCCGGCGGCCTGTCACGCGCCAATATTATGCAGTCCATTGACGACAGCCTGGGCCGTCTGGGGATGGATTACGTTGATCTGCTGCAAATTCACCGCTGGGACTATGACACGCCGCTGGAGGAGACGCTGGAAGCGCTGCACGACGTGGTGAAGTCGGGCAAGGCTCGTTATATCGGCGCCTCGTCAATGTATGCCTGGCAGTTTGCCAAAGCGCTTTATACCGCCGATCGTCACGGCTGGACGCGTTTTGTCACCATGCAGGACCAGTACAATCTTATTCAGCGTGAAGAGGAGCGCGAAATGCATCCGCTCTGTCAGGCCGAAAATATCGCCGTACTGCCGTGGAGTCCGCTGGCGCGCGGTCGTCTTACCCGCCCCTGGGGCGAAACCACCGTCCGCTCCGTCTCGGATGAGTTTGGCA
Organism: Pantoea sp. FN060301; assembly: GCA_050410775.1. Lineage (GTDB taxonomy): Bacteria > Pseudomonadota > Gammaproteobacteria > Enterobacterales > Enterobacteriaceae > Erwinia. The sequence continues at coordinate 1,032,200 of CP191229.1, read as the reverse complement.
GCTCGCTGTATGAAAAAACGGAAGAGAATGATGGCGCTATTGCGCAACGCGTCGCCGCCATCGCCGAAGATAAAGGCGTCAGCCGGGCGCAGATCTCGCTTGCATGGATGCTGCACAAGCCTGCGGTTAGCGCCCCTATCATTGGCGCATCCCGTGCGGAGCAGCTGGCAGATTTGGTAAAAGCGGTGGACGTTGAGCTGACTCAGGAAGAGATTATTGAGCTGGAAAGCGCCTATCAGCCGCATCCGGTAGTGGGATTTGAATAGCAAAAAGGGCGACTACGTCGCCCTTCAGACTGCTGACAAAGGTAAAGCTCCGGGACTTTATCAGTTTGCCAGCAGATGGCCCGCATAATAGAGGATGCCCGCGGAGAGTATCCCGGCAATAATATCATCCACCATTATCCCCATGCCGCCATGCACATTGCGATCAAACCAGCGAATCGGCCACGGCTTCCAGATATCCAGAATGCGGAAAACCACAAAGCCGGCCAGCACCCATTGCCAGCTATTTACCGGGATGGCCATCAGCGTGATCCACATGCCGATAAACTCATCCCAGACAATACTTCCATGATCGTGTACGCCCATATCTTTTGCCGTGCGATGGCAGAGATAAACGCCGATTGAGATGCCAAACATAACGACCAGGGAATAGATATCCGATGGCAGAAAGGTCAGCAGACACCAGAAGGGTATCGCCGCCACCGAACCTACGGTGCCGGGCATATAGGGGCTCAGTCCGCTACCGAATCCGGTCGCCAGCAGATGCCACGGATTGGACATTTTCAGGCGGCTTTTAGCCACATCTTTATCACGAGTCAAAATGGTCAAATCCTTTCAGGTCAATCTCCACCGGCGCGCCATCGTGCATCAGCACCAGCCCTTCCGACTGCGGCGCCATCTGTCCGACGCAGGTAAAGGGTACGCCATAATGTCCCAGCGCGACATCAAGCGCGCCGCGGTTGATCTCCGGTACGGTAAAGCAGAGTTCATAATCCTCACCGCCGCCTAAGGCCCAGCGCAGCGCCTGCTGAGGCTCGAAATGCTGCTGCATCACGTCGGAAAGCGGCAGGGCTTCCAGATTGAGGCGGGCGCCGCAGTCGCTGGCTTTCAGGATATGACCTAAATCGGAGATCAAACCGTCGGAGAGATCGATGGCTGAACTGGCGAGATCGCGCAGCGCCTGGCCCTGCAAAATGCGCGGCATCGGGCGCAGATGGCGCTTGATCAGCGCTTCATGCGCCACCGGATCGCAGATCTTCATCTGATGCTGAAGCAATGCCAGACCCGCAGCGCTGTCGCCCAGGGTGCCGGTGACATAGATCCAGTCGCCTGGCCGGGCGCCGGATCGCCTCAGCGCCCTGCCCTGTGGTACCAGACCATGAATGCCCAGCGTCATGCTCAGCGGACCGCGCGTGGTATCGCCGCCAATTAGCTGCATATTGTAGTAGTCGAGCAGTTCAAACAGGCTATCGCTGAACGCTTTCAGCCAGGGTTCGTTTATCTCAGGCAGCGTCAGCGCCAGCGTCAGCCATGCGGGATCGGCCCCCATAGCGGCAAGATCGCTGAGGTTTACCGCCAGCGCCTTGTAGCCGAGGTCGGCAGGATGCATATCACGCAGAAAATGCACTCCCTCCACCAGCGTATCGGTGCTGATAGCCAGCGTCTGCTTTTCAGGGAGAGTCAGTAATGCGCAGTCGTCGCCGATGCCCTTTTCCACATCGCGACGGGAGCTTGTCACGCGATCGAAATAGCGCGCGATAAGTTCAAATTCGCCACATGCCATAGAGTGCGTTCCGAGTCTGAAAAGAAAGAAGGCCGGAAAACCGGCCTGGGAGGATCACTTCTTGTTGGGGCGGATTTGCGGCGCGGCTTTATCCAGCACGCCGTTGACAAACTTGTGGCTGTCTTCGGCGCCGAAAATTTTGGCCAGCTCAATCCCCTCGTTGATTGCCACTTTATAGGGAACGTCAGAACGCTTGCTCAGCTCGTACAGTGAGATACGCAGAACGGCTCTCTCAACCTGCCCCAGCTCTTCCAGCTGGCGTGACAGGTACGGCTTCATCAGCCCGTCAAGGTACGCGCTGTTGGTCGCAACGCCAGTCAGAAGCTCACGGAAATAGCTGATATCAACGTCTTTGACGTCTTGCTCCGCCAGAAACTGGTATTCGACATCAGCGATGTCGTTTTTGGACAACTGCCAGGAGTAAAGCGCCTGGACAGCACATTCACGGGCGCGGCGACGAGCAGCAGGTTTCACGAAATTCCCCTTAAAATCAGGCTTTGATGGCTTTCAATACGTTAATCATTTCAAGTGCGGTCAGGGCCGCTTCCGCGCCCTTATTCCCCGCCTTCGTTCCGGCGCGCTCAATGGCCTGCTCGATGTTTTCCGTCGTCAGGACACCAAAGGCTACCGGAATATCGCTGTTCATCGCAACGCTGGCCAGGCCAGAGCTTGCTTCACCCGCGACGTATTCGAAGTGGGCGGTACCGCCACGGATAACGGTGCCCAGCGCCACGACGGCATCATGCTTACCGGCTGTCGCCAGCGCACGTGCGGTCATTGGCATCTCATAGGCGCCCGGTACCCAGACCACGGTGATGTTTTCATCTTTCACCTGGCCAATGCGTTTTAAGGCATCAAGCGCACCGCTCAGCAGGCTGTCGTTGATAAAGTTGTTGAAACGCGCAATCACGATGGCAACGCGCGCGTCAGGAGTAGCAACAGCAGCTTCAATAACGTTCATAATCTTCCTTTCAGGGTTCTGTAATGGCCCCGCAGGGGGGCGGATTCTATCACACTCTTTACCGGTCTGCTTCCGCTTTTAGTACGAGTTTGACCGGGGTGTCAGGGTGAGGCGTAAATCCGGCCCCACCTGACGAATATCGCTGAAAATAAACTCAGGCGCTTCAGCAAGATGTGCTATGCCGGGCAGATGGCACAGACCCCGCGCCGCATCACCGAGCAGTTTAGGGGCAATATAGACGATCAGCTCATCCACCACGCCCGCTTCGATCAGCGCGCCGGCAAGGCCAGCACCCGCCTCAACCCAGACGCTGTTGATCTGACGGCGACCCAGCAGCATCAGCAGTGAGACCAAATCTGTCTGTCCGTTGTGCTGCGGCACCATGAACTGCTCAACGTTGTCCGGCCACTCGCGCTCGTCAGCCTGATGGCGCGCCAGCCAGGTCTGCCCGGCTTGCCCGATGAGCTTTCGCTCAGGGGTCACACGGTTCTGGCTGTCCAGGATTACGCGAACCGGCTGACGTAAATCGCTTTCCGGATAGACGCGCTGGCTCTCCGCGCTCAGCTCGTCCCAGCGCACGGTGAGCGAGGGATCATCCGCCAGTACGGTGGCGCTGGTGCTTAAAATGGCGGCGCTTTGCGCCCTCAGGCGCTGTACGTCCCGGCGTGCTTCGGGGGAAGTGATCCACTGGCTTTCGCCGCTGGCCATGGCGGTGCGTCCATCCAGCGAGCAGCCCATTTTCAGCTGAAGCCAGGGAAAGCCGGTGCGCATCCGCTTGAGAAAGCCGCGGTTGAGCGCCTCAGCCTCCTGCATCATCAGCCCGTGGCTTACCTCAATTCCCGCCTGCTGCAGGCGATACATTCCCCGCCCCGCCACTTCCGGATTGGGATCCTGCATCGCCACCACCACCCGACCGACGCCAGCGGCAATCAGCGCATCGCAGCACGGCGGCGTACGTCCGTGGTGGCTACAGGGCTCCAGCGTGACATAAGCCGTGGCGCCCTGCGCCTTCCCGCCCGCCATTCGCAGAGCATGCACTTCCGCATGTGGCTCACCGGCACGATAGTGATAGCCTTCGCCAACGATGGCATTATCACGCACGATCACGCAGCCTACATTGGGATTAGGCGCAGTGGTAAAGCGTCCGCGGCGGGCCAGCTCAAGCGCTCTCGCCATGTATATTTCATCGCGCATCATTTAATCCTGCAGGCGGGCGATCTCTTCGCCGAATTCTTTGATGTCTTCAAAGCTCCGGTAGACGGAGGCGAAACGGATATAGGCCACTTTATCCAGCTTCTTCAGCTCATCCATCACCAGATTGCCAATCATTTTACTCGGCACTTCCCGCTCGCCGGTGGAGCGGAGCTGGCTTTTAATATGGGTGACCGCGTTCTCCACATCGTCAGCGCTGACCGGGCGCTTTTCCAGCGCCTTCATCAGGCCGCTGCAAAGCTTATCTTCGTTAAACGGTTCACGAACATCATTACTTTTCACCACGCGGGGCATCACTAACTCAGCCACTTCAAAGGTGGTGAAGCGCTCATGACATACCAGACACTGACGACGGCGACGCACAGAAGTGCCTTCTCCCACCAGGCGAGAATCGATCACTTTGGTATCCACAGCGGAACAGAACGGGCAATGCATGATGCTTCCTGCTAATCCTGGAAATTGGCACACAGTGTAGCGCGAAGTGGCCGCTAACTAAATAACGGACGGGGCTTTTACCCCGGTTTGTGCCCGCTCTCAGGCCTGATGTCACTTTCGGAGGCCCTCTGAAGGAGAGAACGGGATCCACAAGCTATAATGAAAGGGCTAATCAGCGTAACTTTTTTCCTATCAAGGATAAACCGGAGGATATATGGGTTTGTTTAACTTCGTAAAAGAAGCAGGCGAGAAATTGTGGGACAGCGTGACCGGCGACAAGAACGATCAATCGAAAAAGCTTCAGGACCACATTTCCGGACTGAATCTGCCAGGAAGTGACAAAGTTGATGTGCAGGTGCATGACGATAAAGTCAGCATCAGCGGCGAAGGGATCTCTCAGGAACTGAAAGAAAAAATTCTGGTTGCCGTAGGCAACGTCGCGGGCATCACCGCGGTGGAAGATAACGTGAAGGTTTCCGGCGCCGCTACCGAAGCGCGTTTCTATACGGTGAAAAAAGGCGATACGCTGAGCGCGGTAGCGAAAGAGATGTACGGCGACGCCAATAAGTACAATAAAATCTTTGAAGCAAATAAGCCGATGCTTACCCATCCGGACAAAATTTACCCCGGACAGACGCTGCGTATCCCGGAATAATGCTGTTGTAAGGAGCTGTATTATGGCTAATCACCTGATGACGAACACGCTTTTGTTTTCTCTGGCGGCTCTGCTTGCAGGCTGCGCCTCACCGCAGAATCAGCCTGAGCTGAACAGGCTTAATAATCAGGTGGGTAAGCTAAATACTGAGATGCGTCAGCTGACCCGGCAGGCTACCGCACTTGAGCAGCAGAGCAGTCTGAACCTTAATGCATCGCAGGGAGCCTGGCTGCTCCCTGCAACCAACACCGCCGTCCTGCTAAAGAGCCAGGCGGGTGAGGTCAGGCTTTCGCTGAGCCATGTGGAAAGCGAAGCTAACGGTACCCGGGCGACGTTGCACGTCCGTACGGCGGGCGACAAGCCGCTTCCCGGTTTCAGCGCGCAGATCGAATGGGGCGAAATGGATAAAACGACCGGCAGGCCTCTGCAGGCAAACAGCCAGACGCAGAAGGTCAGCGTGAGGGAATCGCTGCTACCGCGCAGCGAAATCGCTATTCCTCTACGGCTCAGCAACTTCACTCCTCAGCAGCTAGGCTATGTGAGGGTGCATGATATTGTGGTAAACACCCCAGCCTCATCACCGACGCAGCCATAAAAAAAGCGCCGCATAAGCGGCGCTTCAGACAGATGACATAACGCAGGCAAAACTGACCGTTAAGGCAGAATCGAAGGCTGATCGGCGCCCTCTTTCTCCACTTTCTGCTGCAGCATATGCTCACGCTTCATCCCCAGCTTCAGCGCCAGCGCCGAGGCCACATAGATGGATGAAATGGTACCGATAGAGACACCAATCAGCATGGTCAGCGAGAAGCCTTCCAGCAGTGCCCCACCGAAGATATAGAGCATCAGCACCACAACCAGCGTGGTCGCGGAGGTCATAATGGTACGGCTCAGCGTTTGCGTCAGCGAGACGTTGACGATATCGTAAGGCGTGCCGCGGCGGATTTTGCGGAAGTTCTCACGAATACGATCCGATACCACGATGCTGTCATTCAGCGAGTAGCCGATAACCGACATCAGCGAGGCGACGATGGTCAAATCAATCTCAATATGGAACAGAGAGAGAATGCCCATGGTGATCACCACGTCATGCGCCAGCGCCAGTACAGCGCCCAGCGCCAGACGCCATTCGAAGCGGAAACCGACGTAGATCAGGATAGCAATCAGCGCGATCAGCAGGGCCATGCCGCCAGCCTGCGCCAGATCGCTGCCCACGCTGGGACCAACGAACTCGATGCGCTTGACGGTGGCGTTCTGCCCGGTCGCCTGGTTGATGATGGTCACTACCTTGTTACCCAGCTCCTGACCTGCATTCCCCTCTTCAGGTGACATACGAACCAGCACATCACGGCTGCTGCCGAAGTTCTGCACCTGCGGCTCTTTGATGCCGGATTGCTCCAGCGAACTCCGCAGCGTATCCAGCTCCGCCGGTTTTTCGAGCGTAATTTCAATAACCGTACCGCCGGTAAAATCCAGGCCCCAGTTAAATCCTTTCACGCCCATGATCGCCAGCGCGGCGACCAGCAGCAGGCCGGAAAGGGTAAAGGCCAGTTTGTCCCAGCGCATAAAGTCATGCACTTTACGCCCGTAGTTTAATTGTTCAACGCTATAGTCCTGTGCCACAACGCACTCCTCAGATAGACAGCTTGTTGATGCGTTTGCCGCCGTACAACAGGTTTACGATGGCGCGGGTACCGACAATGGCGGTAAACATGGATGTCAACACGCCGATAGCCGTCGTGATGGCAAAGCCTTTAATCGATCCTGTGCCCACGGCGTAGAGAATAATCGCGGTGATGAGCGTCGTAATGTTGGCATCGATAATACTGGAGAACGCGCCTTTATACCCTTCATGGATCGCCTGCTGAACGGACCGCCCGTTCTTCAGCTCCTCCTTGATACGCTCGTTAATCAGCACGTTGGCATCGACCGCCACCGCTAGCGTCAGAACGATACCGGCAATACCCGGCATGGTCAGCGTGGCGCCAGGCAGCAGCGACATGATGCCGACAATCATCACCAGGTTAGCCACCAGCGCCGTTGTCGCGATCACGCCGAATTTACGGTAGTAAACCACCATAAAGACGATGGACGCGATCAGGCCCCAGAGACAGGCTTCCAGTCCCTGGTTGATGTTCTGCTGACCCATGGTTGGGCCGATAGTGCGCTCTTCCACGATCTGAATTGGCGCAATCAGCGCACCGGCACGAAGCAGCAGCGAAAGCTGACGCGCTTCGTTCGGGTTGTTGATACCGGTAATACGGAAGCTGTTACCCAGGCGTGACTGAATGTTCGCCACGTTGATCACTTCTTCCTGCTTCGCCAGGATGGCGCGACCGTTAGCATCCTTTTTGCCGCTGTCTTTATATTCGACAAAGAGCGTGGCCATCGGCTTACCAATACTGTCCTTGGTGAAGTTGGACATAATATTGCCGCCCGCGCTGTCCAGGGAGATATTGACCTGAGCCTGGTTATATTCATCCTGGCTGGACGTGGAGTCGGTAATATGGTCACCGGTGAGGATAACGCGTTTATAAAGGGTAATCGGCTGACCGTCGCGGGTATTTTTCACTTCTGAGTCACCCGGAACGCGGCCATTAGCGGCGGCGGTAGGATCGACAGAAGTATTAACCAGACGGAATTCCAGCGTCGCCGTTGCGCCCAGGATCTCTTTCGCCGTAGCGGTATCCTGAATGCCAGGCAGTTCGACCACAATGCGGTCAGCGCCCTGCCGCTGCACCAGCGGTTCGGCAACGCCAAGCTGGTTAACGCGGTTACGCAGAATATTGATATTTTGCTGAACGGCATATTCGCGGGCTTCGCGCAGACGTTCATCGCTCATGACCGCGCGCAGCACGTTGCTGCCGGAGTTGCTAATGACCAGATCGCGATGGCGGCCCGTCAGATAGCTGGAAGCTTCATTGCGTGCGTCAGCATCGCGGAAGCGAATTTCAAGACCGTAGTTATCGGTTTTGCGTACGTTGGTATAAGGAATGTTTTTATCACGCAGATCGCTTCTGAGGTTGTCGATATTCTGCTCCTGGAGCTTGCCCAGGGCGGTATCCATATCGACTTCCATCAGGAAATGCACGCCGCCGCGAAGGTCAAGACCGAGCTTCATCGGCTCAGCGGCAAGCTTTGATAACCAGGTTGGCGTGGCGGGCGCAAGGTTAAGCGCGACCACATAGTCATCGCCAAGCTCGCGACTGATTGCGTCACGGGCGCGCAGCTGCACGTCTCCGTTAGCAAAACGCGCCAGGATGGCGCCATTTTCCAGCGCAATTGATTTGCTCTGAATGTTGTCTTGTTTTAAAGCAGCCTGGATCTGACCCAGCGTTTGCTCACTGGCGGCGCTACCGCGCGCACCAGTGACCTGAACAGCCGGATCCTCACCATAAAGGTTGGGAAGCGCATACAGCAGACCGACGAGTAACACGACGATCAGCATGATGTACTTCCACAGAGGATAACGGTTTAACACGGCAGTTCCCTTAGGGAAAACAAAAAATTAAAGCGCCTTCATCGTACCTTTCGGCAGAACGGCAGCCACGAAATCACGTTTGACCACAACTTCCGTTGTATCGTTCAGCGCGATAGCCACATAGCCGGTTTCAGCCACTTTCGTTACGCGACCCACCAGTCCACCAGTGGTCAGCACTTCGTCACCCTTGGAGATGGAATCCATCAGTTTTTTATGTTCTTTTGCCCGCTTCTGCTGTGGACGCAGGATCATGAAATAGAAAATCAGACCGAAAACCACCAGCATGATAACCAGTGAATAAGGACTTCCCTGTGACGGTGCTCCAGCGGCAGCGACTGCGTCAGAAATGAACAAACTCATTAAATTCCCCTCTTTGTTTAATTATCAGACGTTTAACGGCGGAACCGCCTTGCCCGTCCGGTCATAGAAATCGGTAACGAACTGCGCTAATTTACCCTCTTCAATCGCCTGACGTAAACCCGCCATCAGGCGCTGGTAATAGCGCAGGTTATGAATCGTGTTCAGACGCGCACCCAGAATTTCATTGCAGCGATCGAGGTGATGCAAATAGGCGCGGCTGTAATGGCGACAGGTGTAGCAATCACACTCGGCATCAAGTGACGACACGTCATCTTTATATTTCGCGTTGCGGATTTTCACTACGCCATCGGTCACAAAAAGGTGGCCGTTGCGGGCGTTGCGGGTAGGCATTACGCAGTCAAACATATCGATGCCACGACGTACGCCTTCAACCAAATCCTCAGGTTTGCCGACGCCCATCAGGTAACGGGGTTTATCCTCAGGGATCTGGGGACAAACATGCTCCAGGATGCGGTGCATATCCTCTTTTGGCTCACCTACCGCCAGGCCGCCCACAGCGTAACCATCAAAGCCGATCTCCACCAGCCCTTTTACGGAGACATCTCGTAAATCTTCGTAAACACCGCCCTGGATAATACCGAAAAGCGCGTTTTTATTCTCAAGGGAATCAAAACGATCGCGGCTTCGCTGCGCCCAGCGTAGTGACATCTCCATTGAACGCTTTGCGTAATCCCAGTCGGCCGGATAAGGGGTGCACTCGTCAAAGATCATGACGATATCGGAACCGAGATCGAACTGGATCTCCATCGACTTTTCCGGATCCAGGAAGATCGCATCGCCGTTGATGGGATTTCTGAAATGGACGCCCGCCTCGGTAATCTTACGGATGTCGCCAAGGCTGAATACCTGGAAGCCGCCGGAATCGGTCAGGATAGGCCCTTTCCACTGCATAAAATCATGCAGATCGCCGTGTAGCTTCATGATCTCCTGGCCAGGACGCAGCCAGAGGTGGAAGGTATTTCCGAGGATAATCTGAGCGCCGGTATCCTGAACTTCTTCAGGGGTCATGCCTTTTACCGTGCCGTAGGTACCCACCGGCATAAAAGCGGGGGTTTCCACCACGCCGCGATCGAAGACCAGACGGCCACGGCGCGCGCGCCCGTCGGTAGTATCTAATTCGAACTTCACGTTGCCTCCACCAGAGAAACAGTCTGATGTGTGATTAAAAGGAGCGCATTCTATCAACCATACAAGCTGCCGCACAAGCCAGCCCGCAAAGTAAGCCTCTATTATGCGTGGTAAGATCATTAATCTGCCAAAGCGCATCACACTGTCAGTAAGATGCGCCCGCAGCATTATTCACAGCGACAGTGCTTGCGGTTAGCCCCGCTCTACAGCGAGCTGCTCAGCGGTGTTACGCAGGACTACTTTCCCACCTGCTCATCAATGGCCTGCGGATTGCGTGTAATGAACATCGCATCCCCGTAGCTGAAGAAGCGGTACTGTTCCGCCACCGCCTGCTGATAGGCATGCATGGTGTTGCGATAACCGGCAAATGCCGAGACCAGCATAATCAGCGTCGATTCCGGCAGATGGAAGTTCGTCACCAGCGCATCAATTACCTGATAGCGGTAGCCGGGATAGATAAAGATTTTGGTATCGTCAAAGAACGGCGCGATAAGCGCTTCACCGGCCGCCTGTGCCGCGCTCTCCAGAGAGCGAACCGAGGTTGTGCCCACGGCGACAACGCGATTTCCCCGCGCCTTACAGGCCAGCACGGCATCCACCACGTCCTGCGGTACCTCGGCATATTCGGCATGCATGATATGGTCTTCAATAGTGTCAACGCGAACCGGCTGGAACGTCCCGGCCCCTACATGCAAAGTGACGAAAGCGGTTTCAATCCCTTTCTCACGCAGCGCCGCCAGCAGCGGCTCATCGAAATGCAGTCCGGCGGTGGGCGCAGCTACCGCACCCGGGCGCTCACTGTAGACGGTCTGGTAAAGCTCGCGGTCGGATTCTTCATCCGGGCGATCGATATAGGGTGGCAGCGGCATATGGCCGATATCATTCAGAATATCCAGTACCGGTCGGGCATCGTCAAAGCGCAGTTCGAACAGCGCGTCGTGCCGCGCTACCATAGTCGCTTTGACGCTGTCATCGTCGCCCAGCAGCAATTCTGCACCGGCTTTAGGTGCTTTAGAGGCGCGCACATGGGCCAGCACACGCTGTTCATCCAGCATCCGCTCGACCAGCACTTCAATTTTTCCGCCGCTGGCTTTACGGCCAAAAATCCGCGCCGGGATCACCCGCGTATTATTGAACACCAGCAGGTCGCCGGGATTGAGCAAATCCAGCAAATCGGTAAAGACCCCGTGCGTCAGCTCGCCGTCCGGTCCGTTCAGAGAGAGAAGACGGCATCCGCTGCGCTGGGCCTGCGGATAGTGGGCGATCAAAGATTCGGGCAGTTCAAAGGAAAAATCGGCAACGCGCATGGTCATTCACTGTCAGGGAAATCAGGGCGCATAGTCTAGCTGAAAACCGGCCAATTCTAAACAATCAGCGCAGCCAGGGTGGCATTGCTGTAAGCGACCGCCGCTAACAGTGGTCAATATCAGCATGGAAGGGGGTCCTCCAGCGTCTTTGAGGCTATAGCAAAAGGAGAGAATCCCGATGAGCTTACGCCAGTAAGTGATTCGGGTGAGTGACCGCCGCTAACACAGGTATAACGTCAGAGACGAAGGAAGTTCCTCCAAAGTATCTGACGTTATACCAAGGCAGCAAGGGAGGGAATCCCGATGAGCTTACTCCAGTAAGTGATTCGGGTGAGTGACCGCCGCTAACACAGGTATAACGTCAGAGACGAAGGAGGTATACTGATCGCATGAACTTTCTTGCCCACCTCCACCTCGCCTCGCTCTCTGAGAGCTCGCTGCTCGGCAATTTGATGGCAGATTTTGTTCGCGGAAATCCCCGCGACGTCTGGCCTGATGCCGTTGCTGACGGCATTTTGTTGCATCGCCGCATTGACGTGATGACGGATGCGCTGCCGGAAGTGCGGGCGGCGAAGGCCTTTTTCCGTGATGAAACCCGGCGTGTTTCTCCGATCACGCTGGATGTTATCTGGGATCATTTTCTCTCCCGGCACTGGGATAAACTGCAGCCGGAAATTTCCCTGCCAGCTTTTCTGGCTCATGCCGAATCTGTGATCGCCCCCGAATTGTCCATTACGCCGGTGCGCTTTCAAAACCTTAATAACTATTTATGGACTGATCGGTGGATGGAAAAATACGCGGACGCTTTTTATCTTCAGGGGGTGCTGAACGGCATGGCCAGCCGCCGCCCCCGCCTTATTGCGCTGGCAGATTCCTACCATGATTTTATTGATAATTATCAAGTGCTTGAGGATTTTTTCTGGCAGTTTTATCCGCGAATGGTGAAACTGGCTGAACGAAAAACGCTCTGAACGGGTAAAAGGGATTGCCCTTTTGCGGAAAAAGGTTAAGGTAGTTGGCTACCTTGGAAGTTAATCTATTTGATAGGTATAACCTATCTGAATAATCGGCGCTATGCGCTGGTTCCCGGACGGACGCCCCCCGTATACTGCTGGCGATTCGACTTTTTAATCCACTTATCTCTACAGGAGTGAATATGGTCCTGGTAACTCGTCAAGCCCCCGATTTTACTGCCGCAGCCGTGCTGGGCAACGGTGAAATCGTTGATAACTTCAATTTTAAAAAACACACCGCTGGTAAAGCCACCGTTGTGTTCTTTTGGCCAATGGACTTCACGTTCGTTTGTCCTTCAGAACTGATCGCTTTCGACAAGCGTTACGAAGAGTTCCAGAAGCGCGGCGTGGAAGTGGTCGGCGTTTCTTTTGACTCCGAGTTCGTGCACAACGCATGGCGTAAAACGCCAATCGATAAAGGCGGTATTGGCGAAGTGAAATACGCCATGGTTGCTGACATCAAGCGTGAAGTGCAGAAAGCTTACGGTATCGAGCATCCGGACGCAGGGGTTGCGCTGCGCGGTTCTTTCCTGATCGACAAAGCCGGTGTGGTTCGCCACCAGGTTGTTAACGATCTGCCGCTGGGCCGTAACGTTGACGAAATGCTGCGTATGGTTGACGCGCTGCAGTTCCACGAAGAGCATGGCGAAGTGTGCCCGGCTCAGTGGGAAAAAGGAAAAGAAGGTATGGGCGCATCTCCAGACGGCGTTGCTAAATACCTGTCCGAGAACGCGACCAAGCTGTAATCGTTCGCTTCCCGAAGAAGGCTCGCTCAGGCGGGCCTTTTTTTATGCCTGAAACGCGGTTACCGGCTGCTGATTTAGCGTATTAACCGCGGCTGACGGTCTGGCTGGCTTAACAAGACAGCAAAAAAGCGTGACGGAAAAACAGCCTGCCCGAGGGCAAGGACGCGGCATGCCGGGAAATCTATGTCTGGCAGGGAAAACTGGGCGCATGAAAGGTTTGCCATGCTCAGGCAGATGTTCTTATCCCTAACGTATACGGCGTGCAGCGGCAAAACAGAGCAGCGGGACCGGCAGGGTAAAGAGCAACAGCAGCCACAGCAGCACATACACGGCATCAATGCCGTCGTTTTGCAGATTGTTATAGAGCTGTACCGGCATCCCCTGAGGGAAATAAGCGAATATCATCACAATGCCAAATTCGCCCATGGCGCGTACCCATGCAAGTGCGGTGGCAGAAGCAAGGCCCGCAGCGGAAAGCGGCACCGAGAGCCGCCAGAAGCGCTGCCACGACGAGGCACCCAGCGTCTGTCCCGCGTCTGACACTTCCTGAGGCACGCCCGCAAAAGCTGAGCGCGCTGTAGTAATAAAGTAAGGGATCGCACCGTACCACTGCGCCAGAATAAAAGCGGGGGGATTGTTGACCAGCGTCCAGCCAAACCTGCTCAGGATTTCTCCCGGTACGCTATAGGGGCCGTAAGCACTTACCAGCAGGATCCCCATCGCCAGCGGCGGCGTCAGCAGCGGGATCAGCACCAGCACTTCAACAATTGCGCTTGCCCGCCCCTTTGCCTGCGACAGCCACCAGGCGACCGGCAGCCCGCTGACAAAAATCAGCAACACCGCTACCGCGCCCAGCCCAAGTGAAGTTTTAATGGCGTTGCCGTCGCCCCATGCGAGGCGCAAATGCTGCCAGTTCGTCACGCCAATCAGCGTAATAAACGGCACGGCCAGCAGCATCAGGGCCGGCAGTGAAAGCCAGAGTGAAGCGGCATAGCGTCTTTTCATTGCGAACAGATTACGTCACCTTTTGGCGCGGCATACCCGTACTGCCTGAACATTTTCTGCCCCGCATCACTCAGCATAAAATGGATAAAAGCGTTACCCGCCTCCGCACCATGAGGCGCGTTTTTCAGCACGGCCGCATAGTAAACCAGGGGCTGAGCACGCAGAACTTTGTCCTTGCCGGCGCCGTCTTTCACGCTGAAGCTGGCGGTGTCATACCATTTTTCCTTCATGGCCGGGTTACTCAGATTGATTTCATCCGGCAGGGTCACATAGGGCAGATGCGCCGAAATAACCTCGCTTTCATAACCCGCGGCCGCATCAACCTGCCCACTTTCCAGACGCGTCAGCAGACCGCCTTCGAGATGCGTTTGGGCCGGATTCTGGTAGCCGCCCAGAATTTTGTCGGCTATTCCCGGCTGTCCGGCATATTTTTCGGCCAGTAACAGCGTAAAGATAATATTCTGGCCTTTGGGATCGTTAACAGGATCGGTGCGGCCAAACCTGACGCCCGGCGTCGCCAGAACCTTTAACCAGCTGGCATCGCTCCCTTTCGCCTGGGCAAACTGCTGAGCATATTTTCCTTTCGGGCTGTAAGCCACCACCATGCTGGTACTCGCCACCGGGATCGCGCTGTCAATGAGCCCGGCGTCTTTGAGGATTTGTATCGGGCCGGGCGTGATGGAAACGAACACATCCGCTGTGATTTTCCGGCTGGCCAGCAGGCGAGCCATGCCGTAAGCGCCCTGCCCCTGGCCCTGGTAATTCCCTTTCTGCCGATCCGCAAAAGCTGGACCCAACGCCCGATCCATCACTTTGCCCATCGAGCCGGCATAGGTGACGCGAATGTCGCTGGCGTTAGCGTTCAGGTTAAAGCAGGTTCCGGCTGCGATAATCAGCCCTATAAGCGCCCGGTTTTGCATTTCTTTTACCGTTATATAATTAAGTAGATAACGATTATCGGCATTTGCCCTCGCGCAGCAAGGAGAAATTTATTGCAAAATATAGCGAAAGCCACCGGCGGGAAGTTTGAGAAAGCGCGCTTGTCTGTTTCCGGGCCTCATTTAAACCGGGCCGGAAGGCGCTGTACTGGCGACTTTCCCGTGGAGCAGCGGCCCCGTCAGAAAAGCGTGTTATAAAAAAAGCCCCGCCGCTGCCAGAAAATTTCCTGACGGCGATGGGGCTTTCGATTCAGGGTGATTATCCCTGGGCGCTGACTCTTTTGCGGACAAACAGCCAGCTCACCAGCAGCAGGGCCAGCCAGCCAATGCCGACATAGAGCGAGATGCGGGTATCCGGGAAGTAGCCAATCAGGCCAATAATAAAGACCAGGAAAAGGATCCCCACCAGCGCGGTAAAGCGGCCACCCGGCATGGCAAATTTCAGCGCCTTCGCCTCTTCTTTCGTCAGCGAGCGGCGGAAGCCAATCTGGGCAAACAGGATCATAATCCACACCCAGACGGTGGCGAAAGTGGCCAGCGAAGCGATCACCAGGAAGACTTTTTCCGGCATCAGGTAGTTCAGATAAACCGCCACCAGCATCGCCAGCATCATCACCAGCACCGTCACCCAGGGAATGCCACGGCGGGAAACTGTGGTAAACATCTTTGGTGCATGTCCCTGTTCCGCCATGCCGTGCAGCATACGCCCCACGCCGAAGACGTCGCTGTTAATCGCCGAGAGCGAAGCGGTGATCACCACGAAATTCAGAATCGTCGCCGCAGCCGCAATGCCCAGATGCTGGAAAGTCAAAACGAAAGGACTGCCGTTGGTGCCGACCTGGTTCCAGGGGTAGATCGACATAATGACGAACAGCGTGCCGACGTAGAACACCAGAATGCGCAACGGAACGGTGTTGATCGCTTTAGGAATAGAGGTTTCCGGGTCTTTCGCTTCCCCTGCCGTGATGCCGATGATTTCAATACCGCCATAGGCGAACATCACGATCTGTAGCGAAAGCACCATGCCGATAACGCCGTGGGCAAAGAAGCCGCCGTTCGTCCACAGGTTGTGGATGCCGGTTGGTTCGCCTCCATTACCAATGCCCCAGAAGATAATGCCGATTCCCGCCACGATCATAATGATGATGGTGGCGACTTTGAACAGCGACAGCCAGAACTCCACCTCACCGAAGACCTTAACGGTCGCCATATTGATCGCGCCGATGATCAGCACCACGCTCAGCACCCAGATCCAGTGCGGCACGTCCGGGAACCAGACGCTCATATAGATGCCAAAGGCGGTGACGTCGGCAATGGCGACGATCAGGATTTCGAAACAGTAGGTCCAGCCGGTAATGTAGCCGGCCAGCGGCCCAAGGTAATCCTGGGCGTAACGGGAGAAGGAGCTGGCCTGCGGGTTATTGACGGACATCTCACCCAGAGCGCGCATGATGATGTAAGCGATGGCCCCACCAATAATATAGGCGAGGATCACGCTTGGACCGGCCATTTTCATCGCATCAGCCGAACCGTAAAAAAGGCCGGTGCCAATAGCTGACCCCAGGGCCATAAAGCGAATGTGGCGGGTACTCAGTCCCTTTTTGAGCTTGTTCGTGGTCATTTCTTCTTTCCTGTGGCTCCCCTGCTGCCGGAACCACAGGGGTAATAGGTATAACTTACTGCTGGTGCGCACTCACCTGCTGACGGCCCAGCGCACGATCGTAAAGCGCGACCAACACCAGCATCGCCAGCGAAGGCGGCAGCCAGGAGAGGCCCTGCTCCGCCAGCGGCAGGCGCTGAACGAAACCGGGCAGCAGCGAGGCCAGCGCGCTGCCTTTTGCCGCGTCGATGATACCAAACAGCAGGCTGATCAGCATCGTTGGTGCAATAACGCGTGCGCTTTTCTTCCACCATTTTAAGGTGAAGCTAAGCAAAATCAGCACGATACACGGCGGATAGATGGCGGTCAGCACCGGTACGGAGATCTGAATAAGGTGGCTCAGACCCAGATTTGAGACCAGCATGGAGAACAGGCCCAGAATAAATACCAGCTGACGATAGCTCAGCGGCAGATATTGCTCGAAAAATTCCGCACAGGCGCAGGTCAGGCCAACGGCAGTGACCATGCAGGCCACAAAAATCAGCGCGGCCAGGAACAGACTGCCCGTATTGCCAAAGGTGTGCTGAACATAGGCATGCAGAATGGCCGCTCCGTTCACATTCTGATCCACCAGGCTCGCGCTGTCGGAGCCCAGACGGAACAGGCTCAGATAAACCAGCGTCAGACCGACACCGGCAATCAGTCCCGCCAGAATGGTGTAGCGCGTTAACAGTTTCGCATCGCTAACCCCACGCGAACGCGCAGCGTTAACGATCACGATGCCAAAAACCAGCGCGCCCAGCGTATCCATCGTCAGGTAGCCATTAACGAAGCCGCTGGAGAAGGCCGCTTGCTGATAGCTATCTGTTGCAGGTGCCATTCCGCCCGCAGGCCATAGCAGGGCTGCCACGCCCAGCACGGCCAGCGCGATGATTTTCAGCGGCGCCAGGAAATGCCCGACCGTATCCAGCAGTTTGCCAGGATAGAGGGAAATCAGGATAACCAGCGCAAAGTAAAGCATGCTGTAGATAAACAGCGGCAGCGCGCCATCGCCGGTCAGCGGCGCTATGCCGACTTCAAAAGAGACGGTGGCGGTACGCGGGGTGGCAAAGAGCGGCCCCACGGCCAGATAACAGACGGTCGCCAGTACGATACCGGCAGCCTTGCCGATGGGCGAACTGAGCGCATCGATACCGCCGCCGACGCGCGCCAGCGCGATTACGGTAATAACGGGAAGCCCCACGGCGGTGATCAGAAAGCCAAGCGCGGCTATCCAGACGTGTTCACCGGACTGAATGCCTACCATAGGCGGGAAAATGATATTGCCGGCTCCCACGAAGAGGGCAAACGTCATAAAGCCCAATGCGAGGATATCTCTGGAAGTTAAACGATTAGTCATAGTCAGCGGTATTGCCTGTACTGGTGTGAATGAAGTCGCGATGTTGAGTTAGCCCCTGCCTGCTCTGAAAACGCCGTCATATCAATCCGGTGCAGGGAATAATTCTGCCATGCAGCGTTAAATACAGCGTATTTGTGCGGATTTTAATCTTTTTACAGGGAGGTAACGTAAAAACGGCGCTAAGTAAACCGTTTATAGCGGTGAAAGGCAATACGGGATCGGAAAAGCAGAGCGATATAGCGTAAAAACCGCAGCGTTCAGCTTTTCGCTTCAGTTTATCGCCAGGATGCCTTACATGATTTGCATTGTTTTTGCTCTGGGCGGGGTTATTTCCTGCACATATCCTGGGGAAGATGCACAAAAGGCGCGATTTCTCGCGCCTTTTTCACTTTCTGGCGCAGGATCACCAGACTTCGTTAGCAATATCCACCACCAGACGCAGTTTTGCCCACTGCTCCTCTTCGCTGAGGCTGTTTCCCTCTTCCGTTGAGGCAAAACCACACTGCGGGCTGAGGCAGATCTGATCCAGGCTGACATAGCGGGACGCTTCTTCGATGCGCTTTTTCACCGTTTCGCGACTTTCCAGCTCGCCATTTTTGGTGGTAATCAGCCCCAGCACTACCTGCTGCTTGCCCGGCTTGATAAAACGCAGCGGCTCAAAGCCCCCGGCGCGCTCGTTATCGTACTCGAGGAAGAAAGCATCCACGTTGACGCTGCCGAACAGGATTTCAGCCACCGGCTCATAGCCGCCTTCAGAGATCCAGGTGGAGCGGAAGTTACCACGGCAGACGTGCAAACCGATCGTCAGGTCGTCCGGCTTACCCTCAAGCGCCTTGTTCAGCACCTGCGCATAGATCCAGGCCAGCTCTTCCGGATCGTCGCCACGCTCGCGGATCTGCGCTTTCTGATCTTCGGAACAGAGATAAGCCCAGACGGTATCGTCCAGCTGTAAATAACGGCAGCCCGCATCATAGAAGGCTTTAATCGCATCGCGCCAGGTGACGGCAAGATCGTCAAAATAGGCGTTCAGGTCGGGATAGACGCTGGCATCAATGGCTTTACGACCGCCGCGGAAGTGCAGCACGCTGGGGCTGGGAATGGTCATTTTCGCCATCGCGTCGCCGCTGATACTTTGCAGATAGCGGAAATCTTCCAGCATCGGATGATTGCCGAAGCCCAGCTTACCCGTTACGCGAACGCTGTGCGCTTTGGTCTGCACACCGTTAAACTGGATGCCCTGTTCCGCTTCGTACCGCTCCACGCCCTGCAACCCGTCGAAAAAGTCGAAATGCCACCATGCGCGACGAAACTCACCGTCGGTAACAATATGCAGACCACTTGCCCGCTGATGCGCAACCACATCGCGAATCGCTTCATCTTCAATACGGCGAAGCGCTTCAGGCTCAATTTCGCCCGCCTGAAAACGTTCACGCGCCTCTTTAATGGCGGTCGGACGAAGAAAGCTGCCGACAACCTCGGCACGGTACTGGGCGGTATCTCTTTGCATGTTAGGTCACTCCTGGCCTGCGCGACGGGGCGCATAATTTACCATTGAAATAATTACGTTTCGTTATAAGTAGACTTCTGGATGTCCATATGGCTTGAAGGGAGCATGTCATGAGAAAGATTCAGGTGCAAACGAGGAAAATTCAACAGAGTTGAATAAAATTCATGTTGGCGGACAAGACCAGACAGCTGCGCCGCAGCTGTCATTGTGGTCAGGAGCGATCAAGCATCGCGAGCGCTGCCGCGCGCTGCGCTTCCGACAGGGGAAGGTAGCCGGCCTGATTGACCAGCGCCTGCCCCTGAGGAGAAAGCGCCAGCTGCAGGAAAGCCGCCGTCAGCGGTTCCAGCGGTTTTCCCGGCGCTTTGTTGATATAGACGTAGAGCGGTCGTGCCCAGGGATAACGCCCGCTGCGGATGTTTTCAGCCGTGGGCATAATAAAATCCTGCCCCTGCCGCGCAACCGGCAGCGTTTTCACGCCGCTAAGGTGAAAACCCATACTGGCGTAGCCGATGCCGTTCAGCGTCGCCGCTACCGCCTGCACCACGGCGGCTGAACCGGGATATTCCCCCACATCGTTACGAAAATCGCCGTTACAGAGCGCCTGCTGCTTGAAAAATCCCCAGGTGCCGGAGGCGGAGTTGCGGCCAAAACGCTGCAGCGGCCGGGTCGGCCAGCCTTGCTGGGTAAGATTAAGATCGCCCCACTCCGCCACCGCAGAGAGTGCACCGCAGCGGCGGGTAATGGAAAAGATGGCATCAAGCTGCTTCACGTTCAGCCCCGGCAGCGGATTGTCCTGATTGACCACCACCACCAGCGCATCCATCGCCACCGGTACAGCAAGCGGCGGATAGCCGTAACGGGCTTCAAACCGCTGGCGCTCCTCCGCCTGCATCGGGCGGCTCATCGCCCCAAGCTGCGCCGCCCCACCCGCCAGCGCCGTCGGCGCCGTGGAGGAACCGGCCGCCTGGATTTGCACGTTCACGCCCGGAAACTGCCGGTTGAAACGCTCGCCCCATAGCGCCATCAGATTCCCCAGGGTGTCCGAACCCACGCTGGTAAGATTACCGGCTAACATGCCTTCTTTTGCCTGCGCCAGCGTACTGCACAGCAGCACCGCGACCAGAAACAGCCTTTTCATTTCAGATTACCGCTTTCGATTCCTGAAGCGCATTCTGGGCCAGATCGTCGCTGACAATCAACCGTGGCGGCAGCAGGAAGCTGAAACAGGTCTCTTTACCGGGTTCGCTTGTAATCTCAAGCCTGGCGTTATGGTGGCTGAGCGCGTGCTTAACAATAGCCAGGCCCAGCCCGCTGCCGCCGGTTTGCCGGGAACGGGCCTTATCAACGCGATAGAAACGCTCCGTGAGGCGGGGGATATGCTCGTTCGCAATACCGGGACCGTTGTCGGAAACGCTGAACAGCGCGCCGTTTGACGTTTTCTGCCAGCGAATCTCAATGCGCGTTCCGGCTGGAGTATGGTTTACCGCATTATAAACAAGGTTCGATATGGCGCTGCGAAGCTGTTCATCGTTGCCAAAGACTTGCAGATGGGAGTCGGTAGTGAAATGAATTTCATGACGTCCCTGGCTGAGGGTTTCCGCCTCGCGCTGGAGAAGATGCAGCATCGCTGGCACGTTGACCTTTTCCTGAAGATCTAAGGCCGGCGCCGCCTCAATACGCGACAGCGTCAGAAGTTGCCCGACCAGCCCCTCCATACGTCGGGTCTGCTCCTGCATGGTATGCAGCGCCTTATCACGCACCGGGCCTTCCAGCACGGCATCATTCATCATCTCCAGATACCCCTGCAACACCGTCAGCGGCGTCCGTAACTCATGGCTGACGTTGGCAAAAAAGTTGCGTCTCGCGCCCTCCAGCTGATGCATTTGAGTAACGTCACGCGCAACCATCAGCCACTGGCCTTCGCTGTAAGGCATAACGCGGAATTCAAGATGGCGATGATTGTTCAGGACCAGCGTCAGTGGCCGCAGGAAATCCCGCTGGCGCAGATAGCGGGTGAATTCGGGATAGCGCAGAAGATTGAGGATGTTCTGTCCGTTATCCTCCGGCCAGCGCAGCCCCAGCATCTGCTGAGCCAGGCCGTTACACCAGAAGATGGTGCCCTCTTCGGTAGTCAGCACCACCGCATCAGGAAGGGACTCCGCACCGCTGCGAAAGCGTTTGATCAGATGGCCAAGCTCCCGGCGGCGGCGGCGGTTACGCGCCTGCATCTGATAGAGGCCATAAAATAGCGGTTCCCAGCTGCCGCGTCCGGCGGGGGGCGTCATACTGCGGTCGATCCACAGCCAGTGGGACAAACGTAGCAGGTTATTGAAATGCCATCCCAGCACGCCCAACATCGACAGTAACAGCAGCCAGGGCAGATAGCCCACCAGTAGCCCAATAATCAGCGCGGGCAGGCTGGCGAGGATCAGCTCAAGCAGTAATCTCTTCCAGGAGAGGCGTTCTAACACGGTTAACACTCCAGTGCGAACGATCAGAAGCGTGCAGAGAAACGATAGCCTGTTCCGCGAACCGTCTGCACCATACGATCGTGCCCGGTGATCTCCAGCGCTTTACGCAAGCGGCGAATATGAACGTCAACGGTACGATCTTCGACGTACACGTTAGTGCCCCAGACGTGATTAAGCAACTGCTCACGGCTGTAAACCCGCTCGGGGTGGGTCATAAAGAAGTGCAGCAGCTTATACTCCGTTGGTCCCATTTCCAGCGGCTGGGTTTCCGACATGACGCGGTGCGATGAGGGATCCAGGCTCAGCCCCTGCATCTCAATAACCTCTTCCACCGCCATGGGCGAAATCCGGCGCATCACTGCTTTGATGCGCGCCACCAGCTCTTTGGGGGAAAAAGGCTTGGTAATATAGTCGTCGGCACCCACTTCCAGCCCGCGAACGCGATCTTCTTCTTCACCACGCGCGGTCAGCATCATTACCGGGATATCCCGGGTCATCGCTTCCCGCTTCAGATGTTTAATAAACTGAATGCCTGATCCGCCGGGAAGCATCCAGTCAAGCAGGATCAGATCGGGCCAGGGTTCAATCAGCTGGCCGATGGCGCTGTCATAATCTTCCGCTTCTACGGGTTGATAGTCATTTTGCTCAAGAACGAAACACAACATCTCACGGATCGGGGCTTCATCTTCAACGACCAGAATGCGCTTAGCCATTATTGCTCCTGCTGCTGTGACGGAATGTCACTGGGTTTGCGGCGACATTATGCGTCAGTTTTATGACAGTTTTATGAAAAAAGCACGAGGTACATCGCCGTTTTATAACACTTTTATTAATCCCGAAACGTCATTCAGGCTGGGGTTTTAGCGTTGGCTGTTTATAATCGACGCTTCCGGTTTGCGTCTTCAAAGGATCTCATGCGACTTATTCATACTTCCGACTGGCACCTGGGCCAATTTTTTTACACCAAAAGCCGGGCGCCCGAGCATCAGGCCTTTCTCAACTGGCTGCTGGCGCAGGCTATTGCGCATCAGGTCGATGCCATTATCGTCGCAGGAGATATCTTCGATACGGGATCGCCGCCAAGCTATGCGCACGAGCTCTATAACAGTTTTGTGGTGAAGCTTCAGCAGGCGGGCTGTCAGCTGGTGGTGCTGGGCGGCAATCATGATTCGGTCGCCACGCTGAATGAATCCCGCGAGCTGCTCGCCTGCCTGAATACCCGGGTGATTGCCGCCGCCAGCAGCGATCCGGAAGAGCAGGTGCTGATGCTGACCACCCGTGACGGCGAGCCGGGCGCCCTGCTCTGCGCCATCCCTTTTCTTCGCCCGCGGGATATCACGCTGAGCCGGGCGGGCCAGTCGGGGCGGGAGAAACAGCAGACGCTGCTGGAGGCCATCACCCTGCACTATCAGCGCTGCTGGCAGGCGGCGTTGCAGCAGCGGGAGAAGCTTGGCCTGGCGCTGCCGATTATCGCCACCGGCCATCTGACCACGGTGGGCGTAACCAAAAGCGATGCGGTACGCGATATCTACATCGGTACGCTTGACGCTTTTCCTGCTCAAGCCTTTCCGCCAGCGGATTATATTGCGCTGGGGCATATTCATCGGGCGCAGCGCATCGCCAACAGCGACCATATCCGCTACAGCGGTTCGCCCATCCCGCTCAGCTTTGATGAACTTGGCAAAGAGAAGAGCGTGTTTTTAGTCGAGTTCAGCGCAGGTAAACTCAGCCAGGTAACGCCGCTGAACGTGCCACTGTTTCAGCCGATGCAGATGATTAAGGGAACGCTGGAGGAGATTGAGCGGCAGCTTGCCGCTATCCAGCCGCGGGAGGACGGCAAACCGGTCTGGCTGGATATTGAGATCGTCACCCAGGCCTGGCTGAACGATATCCAGCGCCGTATCCAGGATCTAACCGAAGGGCTGCCGGTAGAGGTGGTGCTGCTTCGCCGTAGCCGGGAGCAGCGCGCGCAGGTTATTGCCCGTCAGAATAATGAAACCCTCAGCGAACTGAGCGTTGAAGAAGTTTTCTCCCGCCGGCTGGCGATGGAAGAGGAGTCGCCGGAGCGGCTTGCCCGCGCGACCCTGCTATTTAAACAGACGCTGAGTGAAATGGACGATGAGGCGCAGTCATGAAAATCCTGACGCTGAGGTTTAAAAACCTCAATTCACTGAAGGGTGAATGGAAGATCGACTTTACCGCTGAACCTTTTGCCAGCAGCGGGCTGTTTGCGATCACCGGTCCCACCGGCGCCGGAAAAACCACGCTGCTGGATGCCATCTGTCTGGCGCTTTACCACGAAACCTCAAGGCTGGGGAAACTCTCCCAGTCGCAGAACGATCTGATGACGCGGGACACGGCGGAGTGCCTGGCTGAAGTCGAGTTTGAGGTAAAAGGGGTCGCCTGGCGTGCTTTCTGGAGCCAGAACCGCGCAAGGGGCGCCGCCGACGGCAACCTTCAGGCACCGCGAGTGGAGCTGGCCCGCTGTGACGATAACACTATCGTCGCCGATAAGGTGAAGGACAAGCTGGATATGCTTGCCACCCTCACCGGGCTGGATTTTGAACGTTTCACCAAATCGATGATGCTGTCACAGGGGCAGTTTGCCGCCTTCCTGAATGCCGACGCCAACAGCCGTGCCGAGCTGCTTGAAGAGCTGACCGGCACCGAAATCTACGGACGTCTCTCCGCCAGCGTCTTTGAGCGGCATAAAAATGCCCGCACGGCGCTGGAGACGCTGAGGGCGCAGGCCAGCGGTATGGCCCTGCTTGACGAAACGCAGCTTCAGCAGCTCACCTCACAATTACAGCAGCTAACAGAAGAAGAGCAGGCGCTTAATTCACATTATCAGCAGCAGCAGCAGAGGCTGCACTGGCATCAGCAAAACCAGACGCTGGAGGCGGCGCTGCACGCGGCGCAGACGGCGGCACAGCAGGCAACCGGGGCGTACCAGCAGGCAGAGCCGGAACTGGCCCGCCTGACGCTGGCCGCGCCGGCGGAGAAACTGCGTCCCGTCTGGCATCAGCGTAATCAGCTCCGGCAGGACTGTGAGACGTCTGCGGCTGCCCTTAATCAGCTTGCCGCCCAGCGGCAGCAGGCGGCAGAGGCGCTGGAAGCCAGCACTGCCCGGCTCAATGCTGCCGAAGCGGCCCGCCAGCAGCATGAGGCATTCAGGCAGCAGCAGGAAATGCTGATTGCCGAAAAAGTGGTCCCGCTTGACAACCTTATTACAACGCTGAGCGCGCAGAGTGACCAGCTCAGCAAGGAAGTTAGTGAGTACAAACATTCTCTGGAGACGCGCCGCCTGACGCTGCGGCAGAAACAGCAGACAGAGCGCGATAAGCTGGCGCAGCAGGCCGGGCATCAGCGCTGGCAGCAGGAGCATGCACGCTTTGCCGCCTGGGGCGAATCGTTGCCGCTCTGGCGCATGACCTTTAGCCAGCAGCAGGAAAGCGCTCAGGCGCTGGTGGAACTGACAAAGCGCGTCGCCGGGCAGCAGAAAGCGGTCACCGAATTTGAACAAAGCCTCACCCTGCTGGACCAGCAGGCGCGCCCCCAGCAGCAGGCTGTGGAAGATGCCCGGCTACAGGTGACTAAGGCTGAAAGTGAGCTTGCCGCGCTGGAGACGCAGCATTCCGAAGAGAAGGTGCAGGCGGCGTTAACCCGCCTGAGCCAGCAGCGCCCCCTGCGCCAGACGCTGGCGCTGCTCCTGCCTCAGTGGCAGCTTCTGGCGCAGCGACACCAGAAGCTGCAAGAGAGTCAGCAGACCCTACAGCAGCAGCTACAGGCCGCGGAACAGCTACTACAAAGCCTGCGCGCCAGCTGGAAAGAAAAGCATCAGCACCAGCTCGATCTTGAACAGCGCTGTGAGCTTGAGCGGCGCATAGCCAGCCTTGAGCAGCATCGGGCGCAGCTGGAAGCGGGCCAGCCCTGCCCGCTTTGCGGTGCCTGCGAGCATCCCGCCGTAGCGGACTATCAGGCGCTGCAAACGTCAGAAAACCAGAACCGGCTTAAAGCGCTGACATCTGAAGTGCAGACGCTGCACGATCGGGGTACCGCGAAGCGGGAAGAGGTGAAAAACCTGCAGCAGCAGGCTGAAAAGCTGAAGCTGGAGCTGGTGGAGGCCGATCGTGATACCGCCCACCTGCACGCCCGCTGGCGTGAAACCGTGGAAGCACTTTCGCTGACGCTGATGCCGGAAAACCTGCAACAGGCGGCGGAGTGGCTGAGTGAACAGGAGCAGTCAGAAACCGCACGCCAGGCCGAACTGAGCCGCCTGCAGCTCGGGGCCAGAACGCTGCAACAGCATAAAGATACGCTGGCCCGGCATCAGCAGGCGCTGACTACACTTCAGCAGCAGCAGGAGCTGACCCGTCAGCAATTACTTACTTCAAACCAGGCGCTGGCGGAACTGACCCAGCGCCTGGCCGGTGAAAGCCACGCGCTGAAAGAACAGCAGGCGACGCTGGCGGCCACGCTTCAGAGCCTCGGATTATCCCTGCCGGAGCCGGCAGAGTATGAAGACTGGCTGGCGGAGCGTCAGGCTGAATGGCAGCAATGGCTGCAGACCGGACAGGCGCTGGCCGTTCTGGCACCGGAACTGGCGACGCTGACCAGCCAGCAGCAGGCGCTTACCGAAGAGATAGCGAAAGAGCAGGCGCGGCTGGAAGCGCTGGAAAGCCGCCTTAACGCAGAGCGGCTCACCCTGCGCGACAGGCAGCAGCAGCGTCTGGCGCTGTTTGGTGAGCAACAGACGGCTGAGGTCCTCAGTCAGCTGAAAACGGTGACGCAGCAACATACAGATGCGGCGCAGGCGCAGCAAAAACAGTGGCAGCAGCAGCAGGATCATCTTAATACCCTGACCGGACAGCATAATTCACTTTCTGAACAGTCAGCCATGCTGGCTGAACGGCTGGCGCAGGCGCAGCAGGCGTTGCTTGCCGCACTGACAGCCAGCCACTTCAGCGATGAAGCGGCCTTCACCGCCGCCCTGCTTGATGAGGCGGAGACCGCTCGTCTCAGTGCCCTGAAAAAACGTCATGAGGAAGCGTGCCAGCAGACAGCGACGCTTCTGGCACAGGCTGAAAAAAGCCTCAGGATGCATCAGGCTGAGAAACCCATAGGGATAACGGAAGAGGAAAACTCGCTGGCGGAGAACGTCGCCAATCTCGCCCGACGGCTGAAGGAAAATGCCCAGCATCAGGGCGAAGCGCGCCAGCAGCTCAATAGCGATGCCGCCCGCCGGACGCAGCAGCAGGCTTTGCTGGCCCGGATAGCTGAACATGAACATCAGGCGGAAGAGTGGGGTTACCTGAACCAGCTGATTGGCTCAAAGGAAGGAGATAAATTCCGCAAATTCGCCCAGGGGCTGACGCTGGATCATCTGGTCTGGCTGGCGAACAATCAGCTGGATCGGCTGCATGGCCGCTACCTGTTGCAGCGTAAATCGCTGGAAGCGCTTGAGCTACAGGTGGTGGATACCTGGCAGGCGGATGCGCTACGCGACACGCGTACGCTCTCAGGCGGCGAAAGTTTCCTCGTCAGCCTCGCGCTGGCGCTGGCGCTTTCCGATCTGGTCAGCCATAAAACGCAGATTGAATCACTCTTCCTGGATGAGGGGTTCGGGACGCTGGATGCAGAAACGCTCGACAGTGCGCTGGACGCGCTGGATGCGCTGAACGCCAGCGGCAAAACGATTGGCGTAATCAGCCACGTTGAGGCGATGAAGGAGCGTATTCCGGTGCAGATTAAGGTGCGTAAGGTCAACGGGCTGGGCTACAGCCGGCTGGAGACGCCAGGCTGATGGCGCCGGAATAAACGGGCGGCCGGCAGCCCCGAAAGGCGCATGACCCGCAGCCCGTAAAGGGATCTGCAACGACGCGGGAAGCGACGTGCTGCGCAGAGACCTTTTTCACTTTACTGACGGGGAGTAAGTCCCCGTCAGGTTTAGATTTTCGCTGCCGTTTTGAGACGGGGACCAGCCAGCAGGCCGCCGTTGTCTCGCGCCGTCAGCAAACGGCTACTGGTAACGACGGCCACGTCATGTGCGCCATCCGTGACGGTGCTGTGGATCTGCTTCACCGCTGCCGCGACAAGAATACCAATCACGCCCGGGGCCGAATTATTACTGTTTTCAGAATCCGAGGCCGTCGCCAGACCGCTCCAGATTTGCTTGCCGCTGCGCAGATCGACCAGCCTGGCGGTAGCCGAAACCCGGGTTTCACTGTCAACGATCAGATATTTGGTGCCGTAGTCGGTGATATCGATATAAAGCGCCGCGTCAGCGTTAAAGATACCGTGAAGCTTCTGCGCGCTGAGGGAACGGATATCTGCCGCCGTGGTGACGCCATTCTGCCGGAAAGTCTCTTCCACAACCGCCACCGGGAAAACATAGTAGCCAGACTCCGCCAGCGGTTGAGTCACCAGCGAAATAAAGCTATGCGCCGCTTTAATATCCGGCGAGCTGTTCTCCGCAGGCAGCACCAGAATGGAAGCAGGCTTGCTCTCGCGAAACGCGGTGTAATCGTAAGGCGCTTTTTTCGCACAGCCGCTCAGCACTACCGCCGCCAGCAGCGTCGCCATCATCATCAACTTTTTCATTTCTTCGCTCCCTGCTTATTACGCATCAGGAAATCCATATAGTGAGCCGATTCAGGAAAGGCCGTTTTTTCCGCATTAAACTGCGCGAACGCCAGGTCCGCGCGGCCAGTATCCACATAGAGCAAACCGAGCTGGGCGTGCAGGCCAGGCGGAACCGGCTGATTTTTTGCCTTAGCCTGTTCCATCACCAGATTCAGCGTCTCGATCTCTTTTTCCGGCGAGGTAGAATGCTGGTAATAGTTATAAAGCGAAGGCTGATAGTCGCCCCAGTAATAGGTGGTGACTTTTTTTGGCGCGCAGGCGGCCAGCAGCAGTACCGCAGCGGCTGCCGGAATAAGTTTTAACGTTCTCATTTTTTTATCCTGTTATTTTGCCGCGCGCCATGCGCCGGATTCAATACCGCTGACCAGATGATTAACCGCTTCGCGAATCGCCAGATCCATCACCTTGCCGTTCAGCGTCGAGTCGTAGCTGGCGGTGCCGCCAAAGCCGATCACTTCACGGTTGGATAAGGCATATTCGCCTGCGCCCTGCACGGAATAGACCACTTCAGAGGTCGCCACATCAACAATGTTCAGGTTGACCTTAGCGTAAGCGACCTGCGTTTTGCCGCGGCCCAGGATGCCCCAGAGCTGCTGGTCGCCCACTTCTTTACGGCCAAACTCGGTGATATCGCCGGTGACCACATAGTCCGCGCCTTTGATATTCTGCGCGCTGCGCTTATAGCCCGCTTCCGCTTTCAGCTCTTCAAGGTTCGCGCGATCCAGCACGTTAAAACGTCCGGTTTGCTGAAGGTGCGTGATCAGGATGGTTTTAGACTGGTTGCCCAGACGGTCGACGCCATCGGAAAAAATGCCGTTCATATAGGCAGAACGGTTATCAAATTTGCCTACGGCAATCGGGCTTTTCACGCCCTGATAAGCGGGCTGACTGGCGGCAGTAACCTGCGGGGCTTCAATCGCGCGGGAGGATTCTGTCGCACACCCGGTGAGGGTGAGGGTGCTGAACAGCGCCAGGGCTGCAAGGTTATGATGTGATTTCATTTCAGTTCCGTGAATCAATAGAAAATCAACCAGCAACTTCCCGCGCCTTGCCATTCCATCCCAAATAGCGACGTCAGCGAGTCTGCATCATGATGCCTGGTGAATAATCCGTAAATCACCCGGGATGCTGGATTCTTCTGTCAGCAGCATGCTAACAGGCTAAACTATCGGCCTTGATCGAAAAAACTTTATCTGGCAGGGATATAAAAATGAATTTTTACCGGGGGTTAGGCGTGATAATAGCGGGCGTTATTGCCGCGCTGAGCGGCTGTCAGAGTGCGCGTCACGAGCCGATGACGGCGAAAGAAATTGCTACGCTGGCCCGTTCACAATGCGCCAGCGCGCACGCCGCGAACCAGCAAGACTGCGTCTATCTTCGCCGGATGCAGTATGGGATTCAGAACAATTTTTCTGATGTTGAGCGCTACCGGGGGCGGGAGTGTCACCTGACTATTACCTATGGCAGAAACCAGCATTACAGCGTGTTGAGAACCACAGGCGATGAGGCGTTATGCATGAAAGCCTGGGGTGTGGTCAGCAGCGCGGCGGATCTGCCGGCACCGCCGCCGCACTTTCCGGCGAAATCCGTATTAGTATTCCGGCCAGGCTGACCCAAGGTCACCGCTGCTGAAAAGTGTCTGTTTCCACATTCAGCACCGTTTTCAAGGAAATATCAGAGTGGCCAGAGCCAGGCCGCGCCGCGCACGCCGCTCGAATCACCGTGAACCGCCTTGCGGATCGGGGTTTCGCACTCACCGCCAAAAACCCACCCTTTGATCAGCTGCGGCACGGTCTGATAGAGACGATCCACGTTACTCATTCCGCCGCCCATCACGATCGCTTCCGGATCGTAGATATTGATTACATGCGCCAGCGACTTTGCCAGGCGCAGTTCATAGCGGCTCATCGCCAGTTCGGCAACGGGATCCTGCCGATCCACCAGCCGGATGATCTCCGCGCCCGTAAGCTCTGTTCCGCTTAAACGCGCGTAGTCAGTGGCAAAACCGGTACCGGAGACAAAGGTTTCGATACAGCCCGATTTGCCACAGTAGCAGGGGACTTCGTCACGGTAACGTTGTTCATCTTCATCCATCCAGGGAAGCGGATTATGGCCCCATTCCCCGGCGTTACCGTTCCCGCCGGCATGCGCCTGGCCGTTCAGCGCCACACCGGCACCACAGCCGGTGCCGATAATAACGGCAAAGACCGTCTGACAGCCTGCGGCCGCCCCATCCACCGCTTCGGAGACCGCCAGGCAGTTTGCATCGTTGGCGATCCGCACTTCCCGCCCCAGCCGCTTATGCAGATCTTGATCCAGAGGCTGGCCGTTGAGCCAGGTTGAATTGGCATTTTTTACCCGTCGGGTGAAGGGAGAGAGCGTGCCGGGTATCCCGAGTCCCACGCTGCCCTGCTCACCCGTTTTCTCTTCTGCCAGCGCAACAAGTCCGGCTATCGCCTCTATCGTCTGCGGATAATCATCCCTGGGCGTGGCCACGCGATGGCGAAACAGCGTCTCGCCCTGCTCAGACAACGCAATCACCTCAATTTTCGTTCCGCCTAAATCAATCCCGATACGCACTTGTTATTCCTCATTATTTGATGCTTGGCTCTTAACCTTAGAAGGGGGCGGGCGGAAAGGCAATGAAACAGCGCCGCCGATTCGCTATCATGCGCCCTGACGTTGAACTAGCGCGCCCGTTGCGCGCACGGAGAGGGAAAGCAGAATGCTGTGGTTTAAGAATTTGATGGTATATCGTCTGAATCGCGAGATCCCGCTGGCGGCCGACGAGATGGAAAAACAGCTTGAGCTCTTCTCCTTCACTCCCTGCGGCAGTCAGGATATGGCCAAAACCGGCTGGGTATCGCCGATGGGCCCGCGCGGCGACGCGCTGACCCACGAGAATAACGGCCAGATCCTGATCTGCGCCCGTAAAGAGGAGAAGATCCTGCCTTCGCCGGTGATCAAACAGGCGCTGGAAGCCAAAATCAGCAAGCTGGAAGCCGAGCAGCAGCGCAAGCTGAAAAAAACGGAAAAAGACTCGCTGAAAGATGAAGTGCTGCACAGCCTGCTGCCCCGTGCCTTTAGCCGCTTCAGCCAGACTTTTGTCTGGATCGACACGGTCAACAACATGATCATGGTGGACTGCGCCAGCGCCAAAAAAGCGGAAGATACGCTGGCGCTGCTGCGTAAAAGCCTGGGATCGCTGCCGGTAGTGCCGCTGACGCTGGAAAGCCCGATTGAGCTGACGCTGACCGAATGGGTGCGCTCCGGTGATACGCCAGCCGGTTTTGCGCTGATGGATGAAGCAGAGCTGAAGGCGCTGCTGGAAGATGGCGGCGTTATTCGCTGCAAGAAGCAGGATCTGGTCTGTGATGAAATCGCTAACCATATCGAAGCGGGCAAGCTGGTGACAAAGCTGGCGCTGGACTGGCAGGAGCGCGTACAGCTGCTGCTTTCGGATGATGGTTCCCTGAAGCGCCTGAAATTCTCAGACACGCTGCGCGAACAGAATGATGATATCGATCGTGAAGATGTTCAGGCGAGGTTTGATGCCGATTTTATTCTGATGACCAGCGAACTGAGCGCCCTTATCAGTAATAGCATCGAAGCGTTAGGCGGCGAAGCTCAGCGCTAAGCGCGCATCAGCGCAAAATAAAGGGCAGCCTGCGCTCCCCTTCAGGCCATTTTAGCCGGGCGGCCCCCGGTTTTCCCGGCAAAGCCCGCGCACTTCGGCGGGCTTGCCTGCTTCCACTGACCGCCCGTCAGGCTTTCAGATAGCGGCAGAGATAGGAGGAGGGTTCCGCCACCTGGAGATGAAACTCCGCGTGGCCCGGCACGTTAAACACCTGCCCCGGCTCATAATGCTGCCATTCCGTTTCGCCCGGCAGTAGCACTTTCAGCGACCCGCTCACGACGGTCATCTCCTCCGGCTGTCCGGTTCCAAAGGTGTATTCCCCCTCCGCCATTACGCCCACGCTGGCACGTCCTGTACTGGCACTGTCGAAACCAATTGATTTCACTTTTCCGTCGAAGTACTCGCTGACGTTGAGCATAGGCACATCCTTAAATTGTAATCATAGACAAGGTAAGATGAAGGTGTTCCACGCCTGAATATGGCCCGTTACACCAGCAGTTCTGCCGCCAGCTTTGCCATCAGCATATTGGACAGCAGCACGGGGATTCCCAACAGTTTTTGTAAAAAATCACGATGCCGCTGATGATAGCCGAGACAGTCCAGAACCACGACGTCGGCGCCCTTTTCCTGAAGCATCAGCGCCGCATCGACCAGATCGTCGTCGCTGTTTTGCCAGGGGCTGGCGACGGCAAATACCGGCGGCTGGCCCAGGCTTTGCCATTTTCTGCGCTGTTCTGAGAGGTGCTCTTCACGCGCGATAACAATCCCGACCTGATGTCCCCCGGTAATGGCATTGACCAGCGGCGGCAGCAGACGGTAAGGCTCGAGCAGCGTAGCCTGGCTGGCCTGAAGGTGGCTAAACTCCGCGCCGCCAAGCAACAGAATGGTTTCGTAACCCTGCGCTTCCAGCGCAGCAATCTTTTCCTGAAGGGCTTCTTCAATCCGCGCGGCGGAGAGCCGCACATCCTTTCCCCCTTCACCACGTGTCATCACCACTTTCTCGCCGCCCACAGGCCCATAAAGCCGTAGGATCTCCTCTTCCCGCAGGCCATCCAGCAGCGCAACAGAATAGAGTTGATCTTCGGGCAGTTGTTCAAGCAGCAAAGGCCGGATATCGTGGCGGGCATCGTTCCCCAGAGTTAACGTTGCGAGTGTCTGTTTCATCGTTTTACTATCCGCTGTGGTAGCGTTTTCAGCCAGCTGGCTGCCGGCTGTGCCGTAACCGGACGCCACGGATAGAGAAAGCATAGCATCTGCCTCTGAAAGCGGCTCTGCGACAAAAGGTAAGCAGGGATCAATCTGTAAATCAGTCAATGGATCATCCGGTTAAGCGTTGAAACTGACCCGCCAGCGCATTTCCGCACACCCGGGCCCTGAATAAGGAAAAATAAAGTGATGACCGGCCAGGGTCAAGGGAAAGACCCAGGAAATGCGTCTCTGCGTCAGGACGATATCGCAAAAAACAGGGTAGCAAAAAAGGATTATTGGCGAGAGCCCGGCGATAACCTGCCGATTTACTGGAATAAAGCTAAGTATGTAGCAGAATATGCTGAAATAATCACAATCGGTTATTGTGCGGCCTGCGCCGTAAAAGGGCTTTCTGCGGCTTCCCTGCCAGCAATATTTACTCTTTATCCTTATCTTCGTAACGCGCTTTTGCGTCCTGCGCTTCCTGCTCGGTTTCATGTTCGCTGATAAGCGTATCTGGCGTGGGGTGATCGGCCCGCAGCTCATACCAGGTTACGGTATTTCCTGTCGTTCCCTTTTCCACCGGCACGATATGCGCCTCACGCGGATATGGAGGTCTGCCTGGCATATAACTCTCCTTCTGAACAATGATAAAAAAGCGATTGGGCGGATAGCTGTGCGAAATAACCCGATCGCACTACTGCCTTAAGTATAGACAGTTGCTGGCATTTTTTATCATCAGGAGAAGAATAGGGGATCGCAGAAGGCTTAACCGGCCCTGGCGAGCCGGTTTAATATGCGCTCAGCCCGCCCGGGCCAGGCAAAGCAGCGCCATGATCTCATTCACGACCCGGGCGGGCGGCTGCATGGCATTGACAACATAGTGCGCCGTTTCACGGTAAAGCCCGTCACGGGAGGCGAGGACTTCAACCATTTCGTCAGCAATCGGCCGACCTGTCAGGGTTGGTCGCTGCGCCTGTTCAGGATAGGCTGCAAGCCGCGACGCCAGCACCTCTGCGTCCGCTTGCAGATAAATCACCTGGCCCTGTTCGCGCATAAATTGGCGATTTTCTGTCGCCAGCACCATGCCACCACCGGTGGCGATCACCCTGCCCTTTGCCGTTACCGTCTGCAGTGACTCGCTTTCCCGGCGGCGAAACCCCTCCCACCCTTCGACCGCCACGATATCCGCCACGGTGCGTCCTGTCGCCTGCTGAAGATGCCGATCGGTATCTACAAAAGCGTAACCAGTTGCCTCGGCCAGCGCCTGACCAACGGTGGTTTTCCCACAGCCGCGTGCGCCAATCAGAAAAAGAGGTAATGACATAGCTGGAGCGTCCTGAACTTTTACCTGGCACGCTGGGGCGCCGCCGTAGAAGTGAAATGGGTTAATTTAGCGTCGCATCATACCGATAATCGCCGCTGGCGACCAGTGGTAACGTTGCCGGGGCGACAGGGAGGAAATCGCTAACCCCATCATTTTACGCAGATAAAATCATACGTAGCGCACCTCTGTTGCCTATTTCTCCCGTTATCTGCTGTAAAGGGGGGTAATTATCCAAAACAACAGGGCGGCGCGGGACATATCTTCTGTTCCAGAGGGGAATGGAAGCGATCATCAGAACGTCCGCCTCAAGGCTGTCGATGGCGTCAGTAAGCGTTTTATCAGGAAAACAAAGTTTCAGGCGATTCTGCGGTCAGAACTGGCCTGACCGCGTACGGTTATTTTTGATTTTTTTGCGCCTGTAGCCACTTATCAAGTTCATTAGCGAACTGCTGGCGGTCGCGCTGATTAAGCGTGGCAGGCCCGCCGGTCTGCACGCCGCTGGCGCGCATCGTGTCCATAAAGTCGCGCATGGTCAGGCGTTCACGAATGGTGGCGTCGCTGTAACGTTCGCCGCGCGGATTGAGCGCCACGGCCCCCTTCTCCATCACTTCCGCGGCAAGCGGAATGTCCGCCGTCACCACCAGATCGCCCGCTTCCGCCCGCCGTACAATTTCGTTATCAGCCACGTCAAACCCGGCCGGTACGCGCAGCGTACGCAGAAACTTTGAGGGCGGAACGCTGAGCGGCTGATTGGCCACCAGGGTTATCATCATCTGTGCCCGATCGGCCGCGCGGTATAACACTTCTTTAATCACTTTCGGGCACGCATCGGCATCCACCCAGATTGGCATCGCCATTTCCTTTTATGTTGAGACGGGAATAATGCTGATCTTGCCGTTCTTTTCCAGAATGGCAAATTTAATCTGATCAAAACGTTCAAGGCCCTGACTCCGGGCAGAGGTCAGGATGTCATCGAGCGATATGCCGGCGCGGCGCGCCCGTCCGGACAGCACTTTGCCATTTTCAACCAGAATCATGGCCGTGCCGTCAATCAGCATATCGACTCTGGGAAAGCGTGACTTCAGCATACCAAACAGAATATCCACCACAATCAGCGTGATGATGGTCAGGGAAGCGCCGGTGACCGAAAAGTCATTACCCAGCAGCGCCTGCTGCGTCGCTTCACTGATAATCAGCAGCAGGATCAGATCAAAGGAGGTCATTTCAAGTAAGGTTCGCCGACCCGCGATTTTTAATACCACCATCAGCAGCAGATACATACAGGCCGCGCGTAATACCGTTTCCATCTCTGGCTCCTAAGGATAAATCCAGTGGGTAAAATGCACGCTGGCCGTGTTATTCAGCGTGACCGTGACCGGATAGCGCCCCGCATTTTGTGCCTGCGAGCCTATCCAGACGGTTGCACCCTCTTTCAGATCGGCGCCTTCCCAGATGAGCTTAAGGCTGTTTTTCCGGCTGATGGCCCGCAGCGGCTGCGGTTGCAGAGACTGAATCTGGAAGTTATCCATCTCTCCACCGCTGAGGGTGAGCGTAAACCTGTCCGCCGGTTGAGGCTTGATGCGGATCGTCATCGCCATATCACTGGTTCGCCGGCCAAATCGTTCATAGTCAACCTGCATCAGGCCATTCGCTGAGGTGATAGTGGTATCGCTGAGGATGCCTTTGGAGAACAGCCCACAGGCACCGAGAATGACAATAGCAAACAGTAAAAAATAGCCTGCGCGCTGAATTGCCCACTCTATCCGCTGCCAGCGCATATTCTCCTGAATAGGGGAATGCCGGCTCCTTTCTTCATCATTATGCTCGCTTTTCATGGTGCTCTCCTCAGGGTTTAAGCGTAGCTGAAGCTGGCATATAACGGCGAATGACGTAAGCTAGACGCAGTGAAAACCGAATAACAGGAAGCCTTATGATGGAAAAGAAAATCGGCTTTATTGGCTGCGGCAATATGTCAAAGGCGATTATCGGCGGTCTGGTCTCGGCCGGTCAGGTGAAAGCAGAAAATATCTGGGTCTATGACCACAAGCCGGAAACCAACCGGGCGATGCAGGAAGAGTATGGCATCACGCCCGGCGCCAGCGCCGAAGAAGTGGCAAAGCAGGCAGATATTCTGTTTGGCGCCGTAAAGCCCAGCGTCATTCTGAACGTGCTGAAAGAGGTCTCTGGCAGCCTGAATAATGAGACGGTGGTGGTCTCCATCGCGGCTGGCGTCACGCTGGCGTCGCTGGCTGAAGTGCTGGGTCACGATCGTAAGCTGGTCCGCGTCATGCCAAACACACCCGCGCTGGTGAATGAAGGCATGACTTCCGTCACCCCCAATGTGCTGGTGACGCAGGAGGAGACGGATGAAATCCTCGCCATTTTTAACGGCTTCGGCAAAGCGGCGCGGGTACCCGAATCGATGATCCACGCCGTGGTGGGCGTCAGTGGTTCCGCGCCGGCCTACGTGTTTATGTTTATTGAGGCGATGGCGGATGCCGCCGTGCTGGGCGGTATGCCGCGTGCCCAGGCCTATGAATTCGCCGCGCAGGCGGTGAAAGGCTCGGCACAGATGGTGCTGGAAACGGGTAAACACCCTGGCGAACTGAAAGATATGGTCTGCTCACCCGGCGGAACAACTATCGAAGCGGTGCGGGTGCTCGAAGAGAAAGGCTTCCGCTCTGCGGTGATGGAAGCGATGCAGAGTTGCATGGCGAAGTCCGCCAGTATGGGCAAATCCTGAGGGCTGGCAGGGGCATAACCGCCCCTGCCTTTTCCTCCCTACGCGCAGCGCTGCCGTGCCTTAACGTTTAGTGGTTCAGCGCAGAGATGGCCAGCGCTTCAGCCTCGTCGATCGTCATCGGCTTTTGCATCCGCTGTACCAGATCGGCCGTCAGCGTATACATGCCACAAGAGGCAACCGCCAACAGTTTCCCCTGATGACCGTACAACGCCACGAAGGTTTTCTCTGCAAGCGATCCTAATAGCCGGTAGTCATCCCACTCACTGGCGTGCCCAAGGTATTCGTAACGCGTACCGAACTGCGCGGTCCAGAAAAAAGGAACGCGATCGTAAACGTCCTCTCTTGCCAGCATATTTTTCGCCGCAATCCTGCCCTGCTGCTCGGCGACCCGGAAATGTTCAATTCGCTGGTAGCCCTCCGCCACCGGAAAGCTCACAATATCGCCCGCCGCCCAGACGTGGCTGGCCACCTCAAGATGATCGTTGGCGGTCAGGCTGCCGTCATCCCTCAGCGGAAGATCGTGGATAAAACCGGTTCCGGGTGAAATACCGGTTGCCAGCAGCACGATATCTGCCGGAACGTGGGTGCCGCTTTTGAGCGTGACGCCGGTCACCTTACCTTCCTCTCCGGTAAGCGCCGCCACTTCGCCCTCAATAAATTTCACGCCGTTCTCTTCATGCAGATCGCGGAAAAAGCGGGCCAGCTGCTCACCAAACGATTTCCTGAACGGCAGCGGGTCGCGGGCGATTACCTGTACATCGATCTCACGGCTGCGCAGGGCAGAAGCCAGTTCCATACCAATAAAACTGTTGCCGACGATAACCAGCCGCTGGGTTTGCTCCACCTCACCAAGCAGGGTTTCCGCCTGTTCGATGCTGCGCAGGACGTGAACGCCGAACAGCGCCTTCCCTTCAAAACCGGGCCGCTGTGGGATGCCGCCGGTCGCGATCAGCAGTTTGTCGTAATTAAGGATAGCGCCGTCGGCAAACCGCAGTTTTTTCTGATGGCTGTCCAGCTGCTCAACCTCGCCATGCATCCATTCCACGTGCTGCGAGAAATCTTCATCCAGCAGCGCCGGGACTTCATCAATCTTCATCTTGCCTGCGGGCACAAATTTTGTCAGAACCGTCCGGTCATAGGGCGCCTCTTCTTCCCGCTCAACCAGCACCAGCCGCCCTTTAAATCCTTCCCGCCTGAGCGTCCAGGCGGCCGCGCTGCCCGCCGCGCCTGCACCAAGAATGACAAAAACCGGCGTCTCTTTTTCTGCTGAAAAGTGATAAAGCGGCGGCAGCGGCTCAGGATCTATCTGGACCATGCCATTGAGTACCCGCACGGGATAACGTTTCAGATCGCTGAGGGCCAGGGGTTCACACATGCTGCCGTCTTCAAGGCTGAAATTGGCTTTATGCCACGGGCAGATTAGCCGGCCATCCCGGACCGCGCCCTCCTCCAGAGGCCCTCCTGAATGCGGGCAGTTTGCCTGCCAGGCTTTAACCTCCTCTCCGTCGCGGAACAGTAGAATATCGGTTTCTCCAATGGGCACACGGACAGGTTTCATCTGGGGGAGATCCTGTAACACAAGGGCATTTTGATAGCTCACACACCGCTCCTTTATTATTTTACGTTCCGCTCAGGGATTAAAAATCAGTAATAAGCCTGGCATTATTAAGGGAACGGGAAATATCCGGCACGGAAAAATGGCAGGGTAAAAAAGGTAAACTGCTGTTATTGAGGTAATTTAAATGTTTAAGAAATTATTAACGTGTAGGCGGCGCGTCGATGCGTGTGCCAGAAACGATGACTGTTTTAATGCTCAGAGGCGATATACCGCTGACAGAAAAACAGCAGGGGGTGTTTCAGGAACCGCGTTAAGCAAGTCAGCGTAACGGAAACGCGCCGTTAACGCGGCAGCCTGAAGCGGATTGGGGAGAGCCGCAGCAGGTATTAATGGCGGGGGTGCGTAAGCAGGCGCTGAATATAGTTTTCCAGCAGGGAGGTATCGTCGGGATCTATCTTCTCATTATCCTTTGCGGTTTTTAACGCCGAGCTGATGCTTTCATTTATCTGCTGCAACTGTTCGCCATCGATTTTACGCAGGAGCGCGGTCACCACAATCTCCAGCGCCTCAACCTGGGCTACCAGCTCCTTTGACGCTTCTTCTTTTTCCGCCAGTTTAACCAAGAGTTCTGCAATGAGGTTTTTCATGAAAGTGACTCAGCGAGTTAAAGCATGACGTTAACACTGACCGGAGAAAAACGAAACAGGTAATTGCGTTGCAATTTCAGCAGCTAAGCGAAAGTATGACGCCAATATCACCGCTGGTGAAACCCTGTTAACAGGCGCATATTCTCCTGCCCGGCGCCCGACCTGTTCTGTTAAAAACGCCCGGCAGAGGCGCCTATTCCCTGATATCTGCCGCTTTACGCCGCCATACCATCATCAGCTGCACGGTATTTGCCAGCACCACCACCGCCGTGGCCGCAAATACCCAGCGAAATCCGCCAATGGCCGAAATCCCCGACCCCATCAGCGGGCCGACAACATTGCCAAGATACATAAAGGACTGGTTATAGCCGAATATACGGCCAGTAACACGATCGCTGGAATGACGCAGCAGCAGCGTTTGCACGGCAGGCATCATCGCCCCTTCCGCAAAGCCCAGCAAAAAGCGAAGCGCGCCCAGCTGGATGGCGCTGTCTGCCCATGACATCGCCATAAACAGAATAAAGGTCAGGATGAGCGCAGCAAAAAGAATGCGCTGAGCCCCTATCCGGTCGCCCAGCTTACCCAGACGGGGAGCGGAAAGCAGTGCCGAAACGCCCGGAATTGCCGCCACCACGCCGCTGATAAAGGCAATGTTCTGCACTTGCGGCTCAAGCTCCCGCACAAACAGCGTGAGAATGGGACTGATCGAGCCATTGCACAACTGGATCACCAGCGTGGTCATAAACAGGCTGATAATGAGCCCGGGATGCGCAAGCGAACGGAACACCATCTGGCCGCTGAGATTATCCTCTTTTTTGATCCGGGCCTGCCCGCCCTCTTTAATCAGAAAAAGCGTGATAAGAAAGCTGGTCAACAGCAGCGCCGAAGTGATGAGAAATACCGCCCGCAGGCCGACCCAGTCCGCGAGAAAACCGCCCATCAGCGGCCCCATAATCACCCCACAAATCTGGGCGGTCGACACCATGCTCAGGGCCCAGCCGCTGCGATCGCGCGGCACCTGCGCCGCCACCAGCGCCATCGCATTTGGAATATAGCCTGAGGTCAACCCCATCAGCGCCCGCAGCAGGAACAGCTGCCAGACATTGGTGACAAACGCCTGCAGAAAAATCACCAACCCCATGCCCAGCGAGGCGCGCAGCAGCATCAGCTTGCGCCCTTTTCTGTCCGCCAGGCTGCCCCACATGGGCGATACAATGGCAGAAATCATAAAGGTGACGCTGAAAATCAGCCCTGACCAGAGCGTCAGCGAGTCATGATCCGTAACGCCCAGCTGTTCCACGTAGAGAGGAAGAAAAGGGATAATCTGACTGATTGCCAGTCCGGTAAACAGACAGCCAAACCAGACTGAAATGAGGTTAACCTTCCAGGATTCCATCGCGCGGTGACGAAGCCTTATGACAACTCAGGGAAATGATAGTGTAACAATAGCGTTGCATTAACGGGTAATGTTTGCGGAGGTGAGTGAGATTTAAAAAATTTTAGCGTACAGCGGAGGTGGGGGCTTACTGGCTACAATGTAGGGAATTTTAATCGGGCAGGCGGGCCGGAAGAAGTCCGTCAGCTGAGGGGAAGCCTTAAACGCAAAAAACCCGCCGGTGGCGGGTTTTCTTTCTCATTGGCGACGGCACCGGGTTACCCCATTCTCCGTCGTCACTGAGGTTCTCTCAAAAACTTACAGTGCAGTTACGTTAGCTGCAGCTGGGCCTTTCTGGCCGTTTTCGATAGAGAATTCAACTTTCTGACCTTCTTCCAGCGTCTTGAAGCCGCCGTTCTGGATTGCAGAGAAGTGTACGAATACATCTTTGCTGCCGTCAGTTGGAGAAATGAAGCCGAAACCTTTCTCAGCGTTGAACCATTTTACTAAACCAGTCATTTTGTTAGACATTTGTCTTTCCTTCAGTAAGTATTAAGCCACTAAGGGCACGGGGTTTGTCAACAGGGTGGACTTATGAGGCACTTAAGAAGGAAGTCAGGAAGAAGAGATATCTGAGATAACGCTTTAACTGAAAACTGCTTTACTAAAATTGCTCGCATACGTTGTCTGTTTCAAAACCGACGATGCATTTACTCATAACGCCCAGCCTGATACAACCCCCAATGATGAAATAAGTCATATTAAATTATAAGCTACTGATTTATATTAAAACTTATTTCAGGTCACTTTTCACCCAGGGCGGGTTAATCGCCTCCTGCCTGTTCAGGCACCCGGTTAAGCGTGCTCAGAATGAGCCTGATCCGGGCCAACCAGTCACCTGTTCAGGTATTGTCAGGGAATAAATTTTTGTCTGGGCGCCTTTCGTTTTGCCGTGACGGCAAGCAGAAGCGAAAATATTTCTGATTGTTACTGGATTTATCAACGCCCATATCTACAGTATTTATTATCTCCACCTGTTTATTTTTCAGGCAGCGCCGCGGCTTGCCTTTCTGGCAAACCGGATCGTTTTAAGACCTTATACCCTGCTGTGCCGGCATGTTTCCGGAGGAAGGGCAGTGCTTTTCTGGAGGGCGATCATGGGATATTCCGCACCGGGTGCAGGCCGCGCCATTACAGACTATTTTAACAGTCCGGCTTTTCACGGCCCGAAAGAGAGCGAGCTGCTGGCGGCCATTATGACCGAAGTGATGCGCAGCCGCCGGCCTCGCAGCAGTAAGGCGATGATAGCCAGCGTTATCGCCAAACTTGAGGGCGAGGTGGATGAGGTCAGGCTTCAGGGCTACCGTAACTTGCTGACCCAGCTGCTTGAAGAAAATAACGACGCGTAACGCCGGAGTCTTTCTTTACCGTCCTGCCAGCGCAGGTATCCGCCGGCTAAATCACGCTTTGCTGAATAAACGCTAACGCCCGTCATCTCACCTTTTCCCTGCGGTATATAAAAAAATCCCGCACGAAGCGGGAATAAGACAAGCACTACGTTGTTGCAGGGACGGGGAGGTCACCTTTGCTACCTCAGTAAATTACCCTGTGGCCGTTGCAGTAATATGACAGTGAAGTCGCGCTTCGGCGTCAGCCTCTGCCTCCTCATGCTCCGGCCAGATAGTCGCCTGCTCAGGAATTCGCCGGGAGGGGCAGTGGGTGGCGGGAAGTTGAAAAAAGGCGCTCCCTGATGGAGAGGGGAACTAAGCCAGCCTCTCCCTCAGGGAAAGCGTTACGCTAACAGGCCGGCAGGTTCCGGTCTGGCTTTCAGCCACAGTAGACGCGGGAGATAGTGCCTTGCTGATCGCCCATAAAATTGAGCCGGTTGAGGTTGAAATCCATCGTGACGGCGGAGTTGTACGGAATGGCACGAATCGGATGAGTAAACCTCACGCCATCGATTGACGACAGCGGTTTACCCACATACTGCTGATACTGAGATGCGCCACAGCGGTCCATTTCGGGATCAACCGCGGCCTGAACGTTCTCTTTATGAGAAGCTGACTGGCAGCCTGCCAGCATCATCAGCGCTGCGACTATCGCACCCTTGCCATAAAATCTCATTGTTGCTCTCCTCTGCGTTAATTTTCAGCAAATTCCACAAAAGGTTAACAGAATAAGGACATTGAAGAGAACCGCTTTCTGGCCACCCTTTCTTTTTGTGACGCGGGCCGGAAGGGCATGCACTGTTCATTATCTGACCGGTAACGTGCATTATAATCAGGGGGTGTCCCGGAAAAGGAGCGCATTATGGAACTGGCTATTTTTATTGCCTTTGCCGTTATAATGACCCTGGTGGCGGTGAAAGTCCGCTAGCTGCTAAGCCCGTCTGCGACGGGCTTTCAGACTGCTGACCCACGTAAAGCGAGGGGAACCGGCACTTTGCCGGCAACCCCGCTTTTTACTGCTTATGATGGGCTCTCCTCTGCGATAACCGGCTTTTCCAGCTGTTGCAGAAAGATGTTCAGCGGCACGGGACGTCCAAGGTAGTAACCCTGTCCTTCCTGGCAGGCGATAATCTTCAGCTCTTCAAGCTGCTCGCGCGTTTCGATGCCCTCGGCGGTGACGGTCAGCGAGAACGCTTTCCCCAACCCGATGATTCCCTCAACGATAGAGTATGCCTGGCGGCAATGCGGGAAATCATGCATATAGGAGCGATCCAGCTTCATGCCGTCAAACGGGAAGTTCTTCAAAAAGCCCAGCGAGGCGTAACCTGCGCCGAAGTCATCGACCGTCAGCTTCACGCCGATTTTTTTCAGCTCCCGCATGATTTCCAGCGCGCTTTGCGGATTTTCCAGCGTGATATTCTCCGTGATCTCCAGCTCAAGGCGGCTCGCTGCCAGGCCGCTTTTCGCCAGCGCATTCGCCACCCGCTTCGCCAGGTTGCCGCTGCGAAACTCGACGGGTGAG
This sequence comes from Pantoea sp. FN060301, assembly GCA_050410775.1. Lineage (GTDB taxonomy): Bacteria > Pseudomonadota > Gammaproteobacteria > Enterobacterales > Enterobacteriaceae > Erwinia. The sequence goes on along the minus strand of CP191229.1, from coordinate 988,086 downwards.
ATATTGACGGAGACATACATCGACCCCGGCAAGCTTAACGCGTCGGTACAGGCCCGCAGCAGCACCCATTCGCTGACGTCGATAATCAGCCCCGTTTCCTCCGCCAGGGGAATAAAGCAGTCCGGCATGATTAACCCGGTCGCCGGATGCTCCCAGCGGATCAGCGCTTCTGCTCCCTCAGCCCGTCCTTTCTGAAGACAGTAACGGGGCTGATAAAAGAGGCGCAGCTCATCACCGGCGATAGCCAGCCGTAAATTCCGCTCCATTTCACGCCGCTTAAACAGGTGTTCGGCCATTTCCGGCGTGTACCAGCTCCAGCGGTTGCGTCCTTCACGCTTCGATTTAAAAAGCGCGATATCGGCCAGACGCAGCAGCTCATCAGGCTGATTAGCATCCCTCGGGGCCAGCGCAATACCAATGCTTCCCCCCATAAACAGTTCCTGTTGCCCAAAACAGAACGGCAGAGCAAGCGCCTCGAGCAGCGCCTGGCAGCAGGCGTTTATCTCCGCCTCACAGCTTAAGCCGGAGACGATCAGGATAAACTCGTCACCGCCCTCCCGGGAAACCAGATCGCCGGCGCTCAGTACGCTGCGCAGACGATGGGAAACATCGTTCAGCACGGCGTCACCCACCGCGTGCCCCCAGGTGTCGTTGATCGGCTTAAAATGATCAAGATCGAGACTGATCACCACCAGCGGACGATCCTGCGTGGGCTGCGTCAGCAGCCTGCTTTGCAAAAATTCCCGCATATAGTGCCGGTTAGGCAGCCCGGTCAGGGCATCATGCTGCGAAAGGTAATGAATGCGAGCCTGCGCTTCAACCTCTTCGGTAATGTCCGACACCGTACCGCGGTAGCCGGTCACCTCGCCGTTTTGTGTTACCGGATTGGCCACCAGGCTACAGATACGCTTCATTCCCTGAGCGGAACAGGAGTAGCAGCGTAGCGGCTTGCGCTGCCCTTCGGTTCGCTGACGGAATATCCAGCTGGAAACCGGCACCCTGTCGTGATGGAGGATTTCGTCAATCGGCCTGCCCGTAAGCAAGGTGGTTTCAAATCCGGTGACGACAGCGAAGCGGGACGACAGATAGGTGATTTTCCCCCAGATATCAATTTCCCAAATCCAGTCCGAAGAGGCTTCTGCCACGTCACGGAAGCGCGCTTCGCTGGCGGCGAGCTCGCGCTGACTGTGGGTCAGTTGCGCAAAACGGCGGTCGGAAAGCGCGGCATTATGCATGGCATAGCGGGTGAGCCTTCTTGCTACCAGCGCCAGAACGATCGCCGAAATAAACAGCGCCGGCAGAAGATAAATCAGCAGGTTCTGGCCAGGCTGGCTGGTATCCCAGCGGATCACCAGCGGCGCAGACTCGGCAACTTCCTCCTGTAAGAACGGCTGAGCGTTTTTATCCCGTTCGTTAACCGGTATACGGGCATTTTTTACGCCTACCGAATCACCAAAGGCTTTCAGCTTTTCGGGCGTGAACCGGTTTACGAATATCATGACTGACGGCGGACCTGGGATCGTTTTCAGGCCGGAGACTTTACCATTGGTAATGGGCGCAGCGGCAATAATGGCGGGCGTCGTCCCTACCATCACATTCTGGGTCAGCGCATTTTCATCGGCGGCCAGGGCGCGAACCCGGCGGACAAGCAAGGCGGTTTGCGCGCCCAGCCAGCTTTCCAGCTGGATATTTTCCAGCTTGCCGTTGACCACCGCATAGCGCGTGACGCCCATCCCATCCACCACAAATACGCCTTCATAGTGGTATTCGCTGTACAGTCCCGGGCCGAAGTTTTGCTCATCGAAAGCCCAGGCGGTATTCACCGTCAGATGCAGGTTGTTCCACGCTTCGCCCCAGAAAGCATAATCCCGGACGTCGGTCATTATATGCTGACGGCTGTTATTCCAGGCGTTCTCTAACAGAGCACTTTCCTGGCGGACGGCGGCTTTATTCTGTTGCCAGGCGATACCGACGACCATCAGCATCGCCATAACCATGACGCCGCTCAGCAGCAGCGTCAGAGAGGTCAGCAGGCGTCGGGTAAAAACCGTCGTGTTCTGATCGTCACCGGCTGCCAGGTTACTCAGTTCAGGAGGATGACTCATCTACTTCAAACCTTATCCAGTGGAATGCGCCAGAAATCCTTCTCCACAGGCATTAAATAAAATCGTGCTCCGCTTATTATCCGGGCACGATGGTTATTTCTTTATCGGCTCAAAGGCTGAACAATTTAGAGCCCGCCAGGGGTTTATCCTGCTTATCGACAGCCTGCGGGGAGCTTGCTACCATCCGCTCATTTCCGGCGCAGGGTCTATGCGATGAACCATCCTTCCGAAAGAGTGAACGCCACCCTGCGCTGCATTGGCATGTTTCTGATCTGGTACGGCCTGACGCGGGTGGTGAGCGCACTGCCGAATTACGCTGAACTGCGGGCGAGCGGCATGCTGATGCCGGTGCTGTGCCTGCTGGAGTTTGCCGTACTGGTGCCGCTTTATGGCTGGTACTGCCGCCGCTATCAGGATATTCCGCTGGGCGATATCCGGGCTGGTCAGGCGGCGCTGTTCAGCCTTCTGCTGCTGGGGCTGATTTTTTCCCAGTCGTTCTATTTGCAGGAGGAGGCCTGGACCCGCAGCCAGATTGGCGCAGATCGAAGCGGTATGCTGCCGTTTATCCTTGCGGTGGTGCTGCTGGCGCCGGTTTACGAAGAGATTTTATTTCGCGGATTTGTACTGCAGGGTCTGCTGAACTGGGCGCCCGATCAGCGGCTGGCCTGCGCGCTTCTGACCTCCATCGCCTTTGCGGCGGTACATACGCAGTACGCTAACCCGCAAACGCTGCTCGCCCTGACGCTGCTCTCTCTACTGCTTTGCTACGCTCGTTTTCTCTCGGGGGGCCTGAAGCTGCCTCTTTTTCTGCATATGCTGAACAATCTTATCGGCGTCTCGCCGTGGCTCTGGCTGACGCTCTCCCACCGGTTTTCCTGAAGTACATTTATAACCAACCCGCCCGGCTTATAACTTAAAGGAATATCGATAGCGGATAATCTACTATTTCTCCGGCAGTCACCTCAACTACACTCGCGATCACATTTCAAGGTTAAGGAAACGTCATGAAAATTGTAGTTCCGTCAATGCTGGCCGTTGCGCTGGCCGGCGCCGTTACTGCCCACGCCGCCACGCCGCCTGACACGCTGGTGATCGCCCAGTCGATTGACGACGCCAGCAGTTTTGATCCGGCAGAGGGCTTTGAGCTTACCTCGGTGCAGGCGTTTACTAACCTTTATCAGCGTCTGATACAGTCCGATCCGACTAATCCAACTGACCTTAAGCCCACGCTGGCGAGCGACTGGCAGCCGGGCCGCGACAACCGCAGCCTAACCTTTACGCTTAAAAAGGATGCCCGCTTCGCTTCCGGCAATCCGCTCCGGCCGGAAGATGTGATTTTCTCCCTCAGCCGCGTGGTCAAACTCAACCTTGATCCCTCCTTTATTCTGACCCAGCTTGGCTGGTCGAAGGATAATGTTGACGCGCAGCTGGAAAAAATCGACGGGAATCACGTTAAGGTAAGCTGGACGGCCGACGTCAGCCCGACCTACGTCCTGAGCCTGCTTGCCGCCCCGGTCGCCTCCATCGTCGATGAAAAGAGCGTTCAGGCGCATGCGCAGAAAGGCGACTTCGGCAACAAGTGGCTGGCGATGCACTCGGCAGGCAGCGGCCCGTTCCAGATCCGCAAATATATTCCGCATGAAGTCCTGCTGCTTTCCGCTAACCCGACCTCGCCGGGCGGCGCGCCTGAGCTGAAAAACGTCCTGATCAAAAACGTTCCTGAACCGGCGACCCGTCGTCTGCTGCTTGAGCAGGGCGATGCGGACATTGCGCGTAATCTCGGCGCCGATCAGATGGCGGCGCTGAAGAATACGGCGGGCGTGAAGCCGATGGCGATCCCGATGGCGTCGCTCTATTACATGCAGTTCAATATCGACGCCAAACCGGCGCTGAAAAACCCGGCGTTCTGGGAAGCGTCCCGCTATCTGTTTGACTATCACGGTATCGCCGATGACCTGCTGAAGGGCCAGTTCCAGGTGCATCAGTCATTCCTGCCGGAAGGCTTCCTGGGTGCGCTGAACGAGAACCCCTACCGCTACGATCCCGAAAAAGCGAAGGCCATCCTCAGCAAGGCCGGCCTGACCAACGTCAGCTTTAAGCTGGTGGTCAGCAACCAGCCGCCTTATCTTGATATCGCGCAGGCGCTTCAGGCGAGCTTTGCCCGTGGTGGCGTCAAGGTGGAACTGATCCCAGGCATCAGTAGCGAAGTGGCCACCACGGTAAAAGCGCATAAGTATGAAGCCACGCTGAATGCGTGGGGCGCGGATTATTTCGATCCGAACACCAACGCCGCCGCCTTCGCCTACAATCCGGAAAACGGCAGCACCACGCTGGCCTGGCGGTCAAACTGGCATATTCCGGCGCTGAACAAAAAGACGCTGGCGGCCACTGCCGAGAGCGATAACGCGAAGCGCGTCGCCCTGTATCAGGATTTACAGCGCGAATTGCAGAAAAACTCGCCTTATGTGATCGGACTTCAGGCGCGCAACCTGATCGCGGTACGCGATAATATTAAAGGCTACGTTCAGGGGATTAACCCCGATATGGTCTATTACGGTCAGGTCAGTAAGTAATGGCGTTGTCTCACTCTGAAGCCGGGTTCGCCCGGCAATTATGGCGGCGAAGCGGCCGCCTGGCGGGGGGAGTTCTCTCGCTGGCGGTAACGCTGCTTGGCCTGCTGGCCTTCACCTTCCTGCTTTCGCATCTTTCTCCTGTCGATCCGGTGCTGCAAATTGCCGGCGATCACGCCAGCGCATCGACCTATGCTCAGGTTCGCCATGATTTGGGGCTGGACCAGCCGCTCCTGATGCAATTTTGGTATTACATCACCCATCTGCTTAGCGGCGATTTGGGGATTTCGCGCCTGACCAACCAGCCCGTTATCAGCGATCTCCAGCGTACCTTTCCGGCGACCATTGAGCTGGCAACCTGCGCGATGATATTTGGTTCTTTCTTCGGCATTCTGCTGGCGCTGCTGGCGGCCTGGAAGCCAGGTAGCCTGCTTGATAACCTTGCCCGCATGATCTCACTGCTGGGCTATTCCGTGCCGGTGTTCTGGCTGGGGCTGTTGGGTTTGCTGCTGTTCTACGCCGTGCTGCACTGGTCTGCCGGGCCAGGCCGGCTGGATGATATCTGGATTTACACCCTGGAACCGAAAACCGGTCTGGTGCTGATAGACAGCTGGCTTTCCGGCGATGCGGAGATGTTCCGCAATGCGATCGCGCACCTCTGGCTGCCGGTGGTGGTACTCGGCCTGCTGGCGATGGCCGGGATTACCCGCCTGCTGCGTGCGGCGCTGCTGGAAGAGAGTAATAAAGAATATGTGACCCTGGCGCGGGCTAAAGGCGCCAGCCGGGGCAGGATCCTGCTGCTGCACGTCTTTCCTAACGTGCGCGGCACGCTGATTACCGTACTCGCCCTCTCCTACGCCACGCTGCTGGAGGGGTCGGTCCTGACCGAAACGGTCTTCGCCTGGCCGGGCGTGGGACGCTATATGACCACAGCCCTGTTTGCGTCCGACACGCCCGCCATCCTGGGATCGACGCTGCTGATTGGCGGCTGCTTTATCACCCTTAACGCGCTGGCGGATGGCTTAACCTGGCTTACCGATCCGAGAACACGATGACGCAAAATTTAACCGATCTCGCAATCGCTCCGACCCGTCGCCGGCGCGTCACCTCACTGTCCGTCGGCGGTGCGCTGGTGGCGGTGCTGATTCTGGCCGCGCTGTTCGCTCCGCTGCTTGCGCCTTTTGATCCCAACGCGCAGATGATGTCTGCGCGCCTGCTGCCGCCCTCTTCCCTGCACTGGTTTGGCACCGACGGTTTTGGCCGTGACCTCCTCTCCCGCGTGATTTACGGCGCAAGACCTACCCTGCTGCTGGTTTCGCTGATCCTGGTGCTGACCATTCCGGTGGGATTACTGATCGGTATCAGCGCGGGCTATCTGGGTGGCTGGACAGAGCGGGTTCTGCTGCGCATAACCGATATTTTTCTCTCCCTGCCGAATCTGGTTATCGCGCTTGCGCTGGTAGCGATGCTCGGCCCTGGACTGATAAACGGTGCGCTGGCACTGGCGCTGACTAGCTGGCCGCCCTTTGCCCGTCAGGCGCGCGCGGAAACGCTGGCGCTGCGGCGCAGCGATTATCTCGCCGCCGCCCGTATGCAGGGCATCAATGGCCTGCGCCTGATGTTCGGGCATATCCTGCCGCTCTGTATGCCCGGTGCCGTGGTGCGCGCCGCGCTCAGTCTGGGCGGCATCATCCTCTCCGCCGCCGGCCTGGGCTTCCTGGGCATGGGCGTGCAGCCGCCGATGGCGGAATGGGGCTCGATGGTGGCAGAAGGCAGCAAGGTGATTTTCGATCAGTGGTGGGTCGCTGCCGCACCGGGCGGGGCGATCCTTTTTGCCAGCCTGGCCTTTAACCTGACGGGCGATGGCCTGCGTGACCGACTGGATACCCGAAATAATGCATGATTCTTCTCTGCTGGTGGTGGCTGACAAGCTGCGGATCCAGAGCAATACCGGCAGTACGCTGGTCAACGATATCAGTTTCTCGCTGGGCCGCGAACGCGTGGCGCTGGTCGGCGAATCGGGATCCGGCAAATCCCTGACCGCCCGCAGCCTGATGGGACTGCTCACCCCGTCCCTGCGGCTGCACGCCAGTACGCTCACCGTGGCCGGACACGACGCGCTGACGCTGAGCGAACGGCGCTGGAGCCAGCTTCGCGGCAGCCAGCTCGCGATGGTGATGCAGGATCCGAAATATGCGCTTAATCCGCTGCGTACCATTGGCTGGCAGGTGGCGGAACCCCTCAAGCTTCACGCCAGGCTGAGCCGGGCAGAGCGTACGGAAAAGGTCTGCGAGATGCTGGACGCGGTAGGGCTGCCCCAGCCGCGCCAGCTGATGGATCGCTACCCCCATCAGCTTTCCGGCGGCATGGGCCAGCGCGTGATGCTGGCTATTGCGCTGATTGCCGATCCGCAGTTTCTGATCGCCGATGAGCCAACTTCTGCGCTTGACCACGCCATGCGCGATCAGGTCCTTCTGCTTATCCGCCGTCTGGTTGAAGAGCGGAATATGGGATTACTGCTCATCAGCCACGATCTTCAGCAGGTCTCCGAACACTGCGAGCGGGTAATGGTGATGTATCAGGGGGAGATTCTGGATACGCTGCCTGCCGCCGACCTGCCGCGCGCCACCCATCCCTACACGCGTACGCTGTGGTCCTGCCGCCCCAGTAAAGCCACCCACGGCCATCCGCTGCCCGTCCTTGACCGTGCGGCGCTGGAGGAACACTTTCACCATGATTGAACTGACTGACATGAGCGTTTCACATCGCCAGGGCTACGACTTCCGTACTGTAGTCCATGAGGTGTCGCTGAACGTGAAGGCTGGCGAGTGCTTCGGCCTGGTGGGCCCTTCCGGCTGCGGTAAATCTTCGCTGCTCTGGGTGATGGCGGGCCTGAATCCCCACTGGCAGGGCGGCATGAAGCTCGTGGGAGAGACAGTAAAACCGGGCCAGCGTTTTACCGGCCAGCTTCGTCAGGACGTGCAGATGGTATTTCAGGATCCCTACGCCTCGCTGCATCCGCGCCACCGGCTGCGACGGACGCTGTCCGAACCGCTTAAGCTGCTGAAAAAAACCAACGTTAACGATCGGATCGATCGCGGCTTCCACCACGTTGGTCTGGATCCGGCGCTGGCGGATCGCTATCCCCATCAGCTTTCGGGCGGCCAGCGCCAGCGCGTAGCCATCGTGCGGGCGCTGCTGCTGGAACCCAGGGTTTTGCTGCTGGACGAGCCCACCTCCGCGCTGGATATGTCAGTACAGGCGGAGATCCTTAACCTGCTGAACAGGCTAAAGCAACAGGATAACCTGACGATGGTGCTGGTGAGTCACGATCCGGATGTGATCGATCATATGTGCGACAGCGCCGTACGGATGGATCAGGGTCGTATTGTAGGTTAATACCGCGAGAAAATTGAAAATCCAGCACAAAGCAAACGGGCGCCCTGGGGCGCCCGTTTTACTGAGATAACGCGCCAGCATCCGCGTTTAACCGGCGCCCGCGCCTGGCGACGGAAAAGTCGCCTCTGGCTATTACGAAATCGCTGAACCGGAGGAGTGCTTCTGCTTATCTGCTTCGAAGTGGGCTTTAAATTGTTCGTAGATAGAGATCATATTCGAGGCGTCGCCCTGAAGCGGACTGAGCTTGCCTGCCCGGACCAGCTCAATCACTAACTGTAACGCAGCCTGCTTTGGGCTGTTGGCCGGATGAGCAATTTCAGAAATTGGAGATGACATAAGCGCTTCCATGATAAAGAGGGAGGAAAGGGTAATTTTAACAAGTTTCGCGCCCCTGAGTGAATTATTTCCATTTTGCCTCCCTTCGGTTGATTATCCTGATGCGGTTTCAGCAGAAGCTGGCCGCTTTACTTAAGGTGGCAGCGCCCGGCGCATCGCCTTCGCGGGTTGATACATCTGCTTATACTTACCCTTTCAGTCCGGTATAGATTATCTGCCAGGTCTGCTGAGGCGATTTCGTCTCCCTTTTCCGCCAGAAAAAGAAAATCTGCCCACAGAGATTTTTTATCATCCCCCTCTTCCCTCAGGCTGCGTTACCGTGCCTTTTTTCACGTACAGAGGTACGCCTGCCTGCGGAATATGATACCTTTAGCCCATTGGCGAAAAACTGAATCAGAAGGCCAGTTTATGCTTCATGACAAGGAGTTAGGCGTTGAAGACAATCAATATTAAGCTGTTGACGCTGGTGGCAACCTATCTGGTTATTCTGCTGCACACGGCGGCGACACCCTTCAGCTATTTTCATATAGCGTGGTCCGTTTCTGTAATGTATGAAGTGACAGGCCGTATCGCTTTCCCCCTGTTTCTTCTGATTGCGGGCTATATTTCATTAAATAAAAACGAATCATTGCTCAGCACGCTAAAACACCGCGTACTGAATTTAGTTATTCCACTTATTGCCTGGTCCGCCATTTATCTGCTTTATGGCCGGCTGAACGGCATTTCGACTCCGTTCAGCCTGCTCAACCTGCTGAGCATGCCAGCCTGGCCGCATCTGTGGTTTATCTACACCATGATATTGCTTTACCTTCTTACGCCGCTGCTGAATACCTTTATTCAGAACGGTAGCCGGCAGCGGATTAACTATATCGTAACGGTATGGTTCGCGTTAGCTTCAGTCTACATGCTATTTGATAACATGAAGCTTAATTTGCTGGAAGGCCATGCGCTCCCTGCCCGGAGCAATATTGATATGGTGGTATATCTGTCCGGATTTTATATTATCGGTGGCGTTATCCGCCGTTATGATATTAATCCTAAAGTGACCATTTCTGCCGTTATTTTTATTCTTTCTGCCGTATTAACGGCGGTGATGAGCTACTCGCTGTCGCTGAGTACCTTTTCGCCCAACGAAATCTTTCTGTTTTATTCCGCCCCCACGCTGGTGGTGGTTTCACTGGCCTTCTTTTTTATGCTGCTTAACGTTCCCCTTACCTTTTCCAGAAAGGCAACTGGCGCGATCCGCACGCTGTCAAAGCTGAGCCTCGGGATATTTTTTGTGCATATGCTTATCCTTGAGTTGCTGCTGCGTCTGCTGGATATTAAGTTCGATAGCTACTCAGCCATCGTAACGATGCCGCTAGTGGCGCTGCTCTGCTTTCTGATTTCCGCCGCGATCTGCCTGCTTCTCCGGCGTATTCCCGGTGTCCGGCGCATCGTCTGAACACAAAAACGGCCGCTTCGCGAAGCGGCCGTTTTTCCGACATGCGGCGCCGGGCTGTCACACCCTCAGACGTTTGCCACAGCAAACCGGTGTGGCTCATTGATGGCCCTGCGGGCAATCCAGTAGAGTAAAATCCTTTCGTCATCGCCATCCTGATCCGCCATCGTCAGCAGCTTCAGCGCCAGCGTGGCTTTGGTTACCGGCTGTCCGGTAATACTGAGGTCCACTACCGCCTTACCAATAATGTTGCAGACTTCCTCATCGCTTGAGGCCGTCGCCTCGGTTTCAGTGTGCATGTTCTCCTCCTGTTGTCTGGATGAAATTTAAGCATGGCAAAGTGTGGGAAGTTTGCCATCTCATCTTCATCTGAATGTCACTCCCTCGTCTTAATCCTCTGCCAGCGACACTCTGGCTGACGAACAGCAACGATAAACCCAGGCGGGCGGAAGGTTGCAGAATACCCGGGTCCGCTTCCAGGCAAAGTAATCTGAGAGAAGGGTTTCTGATAAAGCGGTGTACTGAAACTGTATAAAGACGCCCTGCGGGCGAAGCCGTGCCGCAGCCCGGGCAAGAATGCCGTGGCGTACCGGTTCCGGCAGCGACAGGAGCGGCAAACCGGAGAAGATCGCATCATACTCGCCGCTCAGCGTTTCGGCTGAAGCGCTGCTAATCTGCAATCGCTGGTCGTCGATAGCTTCCAGCCGGGGCAGAAAGCGGGGGTTGGTTTCAAATGCCAGCAGCTGCGCGTCTGGCCGCATTTTACGCAGCAGATGTTTGGTCAGCACCCCGTCCCCCGCGCCCAGTTCAGCGACATCTGCGCAGCGGCTCCAGTCAATAGCATCCGTCATGGTTCTGCACAGGCTTACCGACGAGGGCGCGATGGTGCCCGTTTTACGTGGATCGGTAATAAATTCCTGCAAATAACCCGTCTTGTCTTTTATATAAGAGAAAGCAGTTAACAGCATAATAACGTCAGCCCCGGACGGTGATAAGTAATTCATCAGGCCGCACCTTGAAGAGAGAGTTCTTAAAATCTGAGTGGCCGCGGATAAAGTAAGATTATTCGCATCACATTAGCTGCTTTTTCAGAAAACCATTCACATTCCGCAATAGCCAAACATATCAGCACACAGTTAGCACACAGAAAATAGTATTTGACTTAAGGTGAAATGACGCCATAAAAAGGGGAAGCACCGGACCGTATTTAATCTGAAAATAGCGTTCAGGCTCTTTATTTTTATGGCCCTTTTTTATGTCCAGCAGCAGATACGCGCCTTACCGGGATTAGTCTGCAAGGTTAACTGGAAAATTCTTATTATGCAGGCCATGGCATCAGGCTGCGCCGACCTCACAACAGAACAGATCTGCTGCCTGACTTTTTTTATGCTAAAAAGGTCTGATTAATTCTGGCGCTGATAGCGAAAATAATAACTATAAATACCGCATTTCCCTGCTTCCGCCCCGGTATTCAGGGCTGCAAAATCATCTTATCCTTCCGGCATTGACAGCCTTTCTCTCGCCCGAGGATAGATAAAAAATGAAAAAAACAATCGCTTTAGCTCTGTTACTCACCCTCGCCGCCAGCAGCGCTGTTCAGGCAGCCAGCACCACCGGCGCTGCCGCAGGCAGTGAAGCGACGGCCATCTCCAGCGGCAACTCTGATGCGGTGGGTGTGGGTGCCGTGGCGGCACTGCTGGGCGTTGCGCTGGCCACTATGGGCGGCGGCGACGGTTCCAGCACCGGCACCACCACAACCACGACGGGCACGGTGACCCGCTGATACGGTTTCTGTTACGTCAGTGAAGCCTTTTCAGACGAAAAGGCTTCTTCCTGCCTTCCCCGCCAGCCTCCCTGCCGTCAGTCTGTGTAATTATGTTTCAGGACGTTTCCCGATCCTTCATTCAGCGGCTCGCCTATACTTATCTACTGGCCCCTTTTTATCTCATGGAGTGAGCTATGTTAATCGGATTTGTGTTACTCGTGAGCGCCTGCGGTCATGATGCCTGTGAGGCTTTGCCGGTATCCGAACATCTGTTTCCGTCGCGCTATGTCTGCGAGCGGATGGCCGAGCGTGTCCGCGAGCGCCGCCCCGATACCGTGCTGCTCTGCGGTGAGGTGTTCCGTCATCCCGATGCCAACACCACTGAGGCAATTAAGGCCATTAATTGATTAGGTTTTCCTGCACATCGCTCTGCCGCATAACTGTCGCTTTCCGCATGTCCCTATGTCAGCCTGATTAACGAAGCGCTTATCCGCACGCTCTGCTGCGGCAAAAAAAAAGCCGATAACGGGATGTTATCGGCTTTATCTGTTGTCCGGACAGGTCGGGCGTTACGCGTTCAGCAGTTCCTGTGCAGTATGCTCAACCAGCGCCAGCAGGATTTTGATATCTTCCAGGCTGACGGTCGGGTTTAACAGGGTCAGTTTCAGACAGGTGACGCCGGCAAACTCCGTGACGCCCACGTTAGCGCGGCCAGACTCCAGCAGCGCATCGCCGATCTGCTGGTTAAGCAGCGCCACTGAGGCGTCGTCCGCCGCTGCCATCTGAGCGGGACGATAACGGAACAGCACGCTTGCCAGCTGAGGCTCCATGACCAGCTCAAAAGCAGCCTGCTCAGTGACATAGCGCGCCACTTCCTGCGCCAGCGTGACGCCATGATCGATGATCTCAGCGTATTGCTTCTGCCCCAGCGCCTCCAGACCCATCCAGAGTTTTAACGCATCAAAACGGCGGGTGGTCTGTAATGATTTCGCCACCAGGTTAGGCACGCCCTGAGCTTCGTCAAATTCGGAGTTAAGGTAGGCCGCCTGATAGCGCATCAGTTCGTAATGGCGGGCGTCCTTCAGCAGGAAAGCACCGCAGCTGATGGTCTGGAAGAACTGCTTATGAAAATCCAGGGTGACGGAATCGGCCAGCTCCAGGCCATCCAGATAGTCCCGGTATTTCTCTGACAGCAGCAGCGCACCGCCCCAGGCCGCATCAACGTGCATCCAGATCTGATGCTTCGCCGCCAGGGACGCGACGGCACGAAGCGGATCGATAGCGCCGGCATCGGTCGTACCCGCCGTCGCCACAATCGCCAGGATCTGCTCGCCGTTCGCTTCCGCCTGCGCCACTTTCTCCGCCAGGTCGTTCATATCCATACGCGCATAGCGATCGGTTTTGACCAGCGTCACGGACTGATAGCCAAGCCCCAGCAGCGCCATATTCTTCTGTACGGAAAAATGCGCATGCCGTGAGCAGAGCACCTTTATTTTCCGCAAATCGCCGGTCAGTCCATCCTGCTGGATAGAGTGGCCCCGGCGGGCGAAGAACGCATCACGCGCCAGCATCAGCCCCATCAGGTTGCTCTGGGTGCCGCCGCTGGTAAACACGCCAGCATCGCCTGCCGGATAGCCCACCTGGCTACGCAGCCATTCGATCAGCTTGATCTCAATCAGCGTCGCAGAAGGGCTTTGATCCCAGGAGTCCATACTCTGGTTGGTGGCGTTAATCAGCACTTCCGCCGCCTGGCTGATCACCAGGCTCGGGCAGTGAAGATGCGCCACGCACTGCGGGTGATGCACCGACAGGCTGTCTTTCAGAAAATAGTCAATCGCCCGCTCGATGGCCGCCTGGTTGCCCAGCCCCTCAGGATTGAAATCCAGGGTAATACGCTCACGCAGTTCCGCGACGGTTTTGCCCTGGTACATTTCCGGCTGCTGTAACCACTGCACAACGGCCTGGCTGCTTTGCGCTATCGCCTGCTGATAGGCTCTAATACTCTGCTCTGAGGAAGCCAGAATCGGGTTAGCGTCAGACATTACTTTCACTCCGCTGAAACGGGTTTCACGCCGGCGGCTAGCAGGGCGTGTTCAAATTTATCAAGGAAGATCGCCAGTTCATCATTGGTAATCAGCAGCGAAGGCAGCAGGCGCAGCACGCAGCCGTCACGGCCGCCGCGCTCCAGAATCAGGCCGGCTTTGAAGCACTGTTTTTGCAGTTGCGCAGAGAGCTGGCCGTCGGCAGGGTAACAACCCATATGATCCTGCGCTTCGTCAGGCTTCACAATTTCAATGCCAATCATCAGCCCACGCCCGCGGACATGGCCGATGACGGGATAGCGTTTTTGCAGCGCTGCCAGCTGGCTTTTCAGCCATTCACCCTGGTCGGCGACTTTCGCGGCAACCTGGTTCTCCTGGAGATATTGCAGAGTGGTCAGCCCGGTCGCCATCGCCAGCTGATTGCCGCGGAAGGTGCCGGTATGGTGGCCCGGCTCCCAGGCATCAAATTCTTTTTTGATCCCCAGCACGGCCAGCGGTAGACCGCCGCCCACCGCTTTGGACATAACGATAATGTCCGGCTCGATCCCGGCGTGTTCAAAGGCGAAAAGCTTGCCTGTACGGGCAAAGCCTGCCTGAACTTCATCAATAATCAGCAGGATGCCATGCTCCTGCGTCACCTTACGGATGCGCTGCAACCACTCGGCAGGCGCAGGGTTAACGCCACCCTCGCCCTGCACGGCTTCCAGGATCACCGCAGCAGGCTTGCGTACGCCGCTTTCAACGTCATTGATCAGGTTTTCAAAATAGTAAGTTAACGCCTTAACGCCAGCCTCACCGCCAATGCCCAGCGGGCAGCGGTACTCGTGCGGATAAGGCATAAACTGCACTTCCGGCATCATCCCGTTGATCGCCTCTTTCGGCGACAGGTTACCTGTTACCGCCAGCGCGCCATGCGTCATGCCGTGATAACCGCCGGAAAAGCTGATCACCCCGGAACGACCGGTATGTTTTTTCGCCAGCTTCAGCGCAGCCTCAACCGCATCGGCACCGGACGGGCCGCAGAACTGCAGGCAGTACTCTTTGCCCTGTCCCGGCAGGATAGAGAGCAGGTAATCAGAGAAACGATCTTTTAACGGCGTGGTGAGATCGAGCGTGTGTAACGGCAAGCCGCTGGTAATGACATTTTGGATGCTTTGCAGGATAGCCGGATGGTTGTGGCCCAGCGCCAGGGTTCCGGCGCCGGCCAGGCAGTCCAGATACTGATTCCCTTCGACGTCGGTGATCCAGATACCTTCCGCCTTCGCTATAGCTAATGGCAGTTTACGGGGATAACTCCGGACGTTTGATTCAAACTCCGCCTGTCTAGCCAGATAGGCTTCATTGTTGCCATTTACAGATTTCGCATCAAAATTATCAATACGGACTTTAGCCGTCATCATATCACTCCTACAACCGGGGACTTTTATGCCCAGGTTGACTAATTGAATTAAAAAATAACCAGTGTCAGAAAAACGCGGCCAATATAGGACTTTTCTGCCTGCTTCTCAATCATTAATTATGTCCATTTTTATGATTATATTTCTTATATTAATCAATTGGTTGTTTATATATTGACCGCGAGTGTCAGCCGGCTGCGCGGCAAACCCTTTTTCAGGTTATCGTCATTAATGGCGCAAAACGGCTGCCATAAGGCAAACAGAGGAGATAATGCGTTATTTTATCCGCTAAAAAAGCGGCGGCGATGGCAGTGGTATGCTTCGCAATGAGATGGAGTAAACGGGAATTTAAAAAGGAAAATAGAGAGGAGTAACGCTACCGGCGTGGTAAAAACTACCCGGGCCGCTCTTAATGTTACCCCCCGCAAGTGGGCCACCGGGCTGGCCCCTCTACCATGATGGAATGCAGGTGGCCTCATTCGGCACGTCAGCTGCCGTTACCCTCTTCGCTGTTGGCGATTTCATTCACGTAGGTTGCCACCGCCAGCAGGCGGTTCACGTGGGTTAACAGCAAATCGATATCGGACTGCATAAATTTTTGTTCGCCGCTGGAGGCGGTCATAATCGCATTCTGAATATTTTCGGAAATGCTCATACTGTCCGATCCCTTCTTGCCGACGGTCAGCAGAAGCGCAGCAAGCAGCAGCGACTGGGCCTCAACCTGGGCCACCAGCTCCTTAGTGTCCACTTCAATTTTGGCCATCTTCATTAAAATATCGATCACTAACTGCTTCATACCCATAACCCTGATGATTTTTCCATGAAATTACCATTGCCGCCCGCTCCGGGCAACGCTGAGCATAAAAAACAGATCCGCCACTTTTTGTAAACCGTGTCACTAACCCAAGCACTATCATTCAGTTAGCGTTGAAATTTAGCGCGAAGCGTCTGGAACTTTTCTGAAAATTTGCGTTCCGCTGGCATATGAGCCGATTTCGTCTAAATTAAACTGGCCGCTATTCGATAAAAAAGGCAGCAGCGTCCCTCTGCTTAACGCACCGCAAAGCGCGTTCATCCGCGCTCAGCGGTCGGGTTCCTGAGTAGAGCAACACAGCGATAACACGAAAAACGGAGAGATTAATCCGTCATGGATAAAACACATTTTTATGAACGCTTAATGCGTTGGCAGCATCTGCACTTTAATGACGTGATCCTGCGGGAACGTCAGGATAACGCCGCCTGGGATAAAAAATACGAAATCTATATTCAGGATAAAACGCGCTCCTGCGCACAGCTCTACATTCGGACCACCCAGCCCGGTGAAGATATGATCCAGGTAATGGATGAATATCTCCGCTGGCTGCACGAATATAATGAAGTCAGAACGGATGCACGCGGCGCGGCAGAGCGGAAAAACAGTCCCGCCCAGCGATCGCTGTTAAATGAAAATCACCATCGGGTTTACGTTAATCCCACGCCTTCCCTGCTCTCTTCCGCCGTCAGGCTGACCCAGAATGCACAACGATAGCTGATGCGCTGCCGGAAATCGCTCCGGCAGTGCCTTACGCCCCGCTTTAATCTCTTTTCATCCCTTCGCCTTATTTTGCCTTTCATTGTACTTATTCTGACCGGTTGCGCCCCTTTTTCGCTCTGCGCCTGGCAAAATCCCCATCCTGAAGTAGATTTACAATTGATGTGACACAGATCACGTGCAAATTTTCATCTACGCAATTTCTCAGGGAGTACTTGTGAGCAACCAACCAAACAGCGCCTCAGCCGACGGCGCGGCTAAAACGCCGCAGTCGACCGAGCCGCTGGTAAAAGTCATTGCCGTCATCGCCACGCTGGGTGGACTGCTGTTTGGCTACGACACCGGCGTGATTGCCGGCGCGCTACTCTTTATGAAGCAGGATCTGCATCTCACTCCCCTGACCACGGGTATGGTGACCAGCTTTCTGATACTGGGATCGGCCATTGGGGCAATCTTTGCTGGCCGGATTGCGGATCGCGCAGGGCGGAAAAAGATCATCCTGGCGATGGCGCTGATCTTTATGGTGGGATCGCTGGGCTGTGCGATGGCGCCCAATGTCGTACTGATGATCATGTTCCGCTTTATTCTTGGGCTGGCCGTCGGTGGCGCGGCAGCGATCGTGCCCATCTATATTGCGGAAATCGTTCCCACCAACCGGCGCTGGCAGTTTGTCACGCTACAGGAACTGATGATTGTCTCCGGGCAGCTGATCGCCTATACCAGTAACGCCGCAATCAATGAGCTCTGGGGAGGTGAAACGACCTGGCGATGGATGCTGGGGGTGGCCTGCGTCCCCGCCGTGGTGCTGTGGGTCGGCATGCTGTTTCTGCCCGATACGCCCCGCTGGTATGCCATGCATGGACGCTACCGGGAGGCGCGCGACGTGCTTGAACGAACCCGTAAGTCGCGGATAGTCGAAAAGGAGCTTGGCGAAATTCGCCAGTCTATGACCTCCAGAAGCGAGAAAAGCGCCCGCCGTCAGAAAAGCATTTCGGTCTGGATGAAGCGGCTGGTGGCGCTGGGCATCGGCATCGCCATGCTGCAACAGCTCTCCGGCGTGAATACCATCATGTTTTATGCGCCAACCATGCTCCAGGCTACAGGGTTAAGCACCAACGCCTCGCTGCTGGCGACCATCGCCAACGGCGTAATTTCGGTGATCATGACCTTTGTGGGCATTATGATGCTCAGCCGCTTCGGCCGGCGCCCGCTGCTGCTTACCGGCCAGATCGGCTGCACCTGCACGCTGCTGGCTATCGGGCTGATAACCTGGCTGATGCCGGAAACCGTTAACGGTCAGCCCGACGTGCTACGCAGCTATCTGGTCCTGGCCGGCATGCTGGTGTTCCTCTGTTTCCAGCAGGGTGCGCTTTCGCCCGTTACCTGGCTACTGCTCTCTGAAATGTTCCCGCTGCGCATCCGCGGCCTGGCGAACGGCATTTCTATCTTCGCCATGCAGATGACCAATTTCTCGATCGCTTTTATGTTTCCTGTTCTGCTGGAGACGTTCGGGCTGACGATGACATTTTTCGCGTTTGCCGCCGTGGGCGTGGCAGGCGGGATCTTCGCCATCCTGTTTGCGCCTGAAACCCAAGGGAAATCCCTGGAGCAGATTGAAAAGCATTTTAAACAGCACTTTCAGGATGCGCCCGCTTCCCAGTCAGGGAGCTAAATAGAGAAGCGCCAGAAATGGCGCTTCGCGCTTTCTCATACATCTGATAGCGGGAGCGCCTACATAATGCCAGGCTTAAATCTGGTCATAACCGGAGTCCATTATGTTTCGCTTTCTTTTTTCGCTTTTTTCCAGTCCCGAATCCCTGCTACAAGTTATGTCATCACGCGATATCGAAGAGTCTATTGAAGAGGGTGAGCGCATCCTGATCGATGAGGATGGTAGCGCGTCGGTCAACATCAGCAGCGCCGAAGTTCATAATGACTTTGCCCGTCACGTTAACGCATTAAAGAGGGCTTGAGATGGGTACGGCTATTTTTATGGTGCTGATGGTGTGCGGCTACTGGTACACCAGCCGCGATCTCTCCACCCGCTTTAAAATCAAGCGCTCCTTTGGCTGGGATGTCTATTTCCTCGTGGCGCTTTACGGCTGCATTTTTGTCTTACAGGGTGTGATCGCGACCGGTATCCTCTGGCTAATCTTGCTCGCCTGCTCGGCCATAATGAACGCGCTGCCGGAGTTTGCCCACGCGGGACATTACAACTGGCAGGTCGATTTTATGACCTGGAGCTTTCTCGGCATTCAGGCGCCGGTCGTGGTGATGCTCGCTTTTGCCGTCGCCTTCTGCATTTACCGCTCCAGCTGGTCTGGCAGCGCCCGGCTGGACAGCAGCGGGCGAAAAAAACTCTACCAGAAACTCTCACGCGCCAACGGCGTCGAAGGTTTGTTATACCAGTGCATGGAAGAAGGCGACCTCGCCTGGATTACGCTTAAATCACGCCGCATCTATATCGGCATGGTGCACACAGCAGCCTATGAAACAACGTCCACCTCTAACCTGGTGCTGATCCCTATGCTGAGCGGCTACCGGGATGGGAAAACGTTTAAGCTGAACATTGAGCACAACTACAGCAAATGGTACTACGATCACGGCATCACGCTCGATTCCGAACCGAAATCGGCGATGGCGTTTCGTAAAGTCATCATGCTCGATCAGATTGAAACGCTCTCGCTGTTTGATGCGGCCAGCGCCAGCGCGATTGAGCTGATGGAGGAGAAGGATATGGAGTGATCCCTGCCCGGCACGGCTATTATGCCCCGGCCGACCCTGACGTCGTTACAGGATCAGCGACATCAGCCAGAAGCCCGCGAAAGCCATCAGCACAGAGCCGACAACGTGGATCAGCACGGAAGCCATGGCCCAGAGGTAGCTACCTGACTGGAGCAGCGACATTATCTCCAGTGAAAAGGTGGAAAAGGTCGTCATACCGCCACACAGGCCGGTCATAATCAGCAGCTTCCAGGCGGGGTCAAGTTGAGGATGGCGCAGAAAAAAGAGCATTGCCCCGCCGATAATAAAACCACCGAGCAGATTGACCACCAGCGTACCGGGCGGCAGGTTGGGAAATAACGCGTTGAGGCGCACGCCCACCAGCCAGCGAATTACACAGCCAGCGGCGCCGCCAATCATAATAGCAATCACAGACTTAATCATAAGTTCCTTATGGGGAAAACGGCGAGGCGTGCATGACCGGCGCTGTCCTGGTTGCCTGAGAATACCTTTGAATTCAAAGGCGGCAATATCAGGCGTTATCAACCCTTTACAGCCAGGATGGTTGGCAAAGTGGAGCACCGCCTCTTGCTGCGCAAGCCTAATCAGAATGGCCGTTTATTTCAAGCTTTGCGAAGCGGGTCGGAAGGCCGGTGGCAGAGCGGACTCGTCATGTCTGTGATTAAAAAGCCCTGAAATGCAACGTGAAAAAGGGCAGCTTCCTCTCGTCCCGGCACGCAGAAGTGACCTGCCACGTCGCCTTTCAGCAAAGCGTCCTGCGCGCCCGGATAACCACAGGCTCACACAAATCCCCTGAAAAACCAAAATCAGGCAAAATCTCCAAAAAAAGTCAGCAGAAATAGCTAAAATTGGCAGCAGAAATCGTCGGAAGAAGAGAGAAATTTGCACAGGCCTGGCGAGAATAATGCCAGCGCATAAGGGTAAATTAACAAGCTTTCCTGAATGAAGATCAGGCTTGCTTAACGATCGCTGGCTGAAAAGCGCCGTTAGCGGAAGTGGGCGGCATGACCGACGGCGATTAGAGGAAGCAGGCTTTCACTGTTGCTGCTTCCCGTTTCGCCCTTACCAGAACATAACCAGCAGGATCAGCCCCCAGACCAGCGCACAGCCCACTATAATTCCGGTCCAGACTTTACCTCGGGTAGATAACCGTTCCTTCATAAGCCGCCCTAACCTGTTCGCATAATTAGGGCTAGTATAAACACTCGGAAAATTCGGTCAACTTTTCAGAATTTCCTGAATGCAAAAAATCATAATTACTGAACTTAACGGAAATTACAGGGACAAATCAGCAAACCTTACATCTGAAAGTATCTGAAAATGCAGCTTCACCTGCTGCGCACGGCCGATCGGTAAGTAAAATTGTCTGCGTAATGACGCGACATCTCAATTTATCACTGTCGCTTCGGCCTCTTTTCGGCCGCTTCGTCAGCTTCTGTACCGGTTATTTCGGGTTTGGTCAGATCGACATGCGCTGCACTGTCCGCTTCGGTCCTGGCACGGGCGACAGGGGCTGTACTGGCCGTTTCGGTTTCGGCCAGCTCGTCAGAGGCGGCGCTGTCTGCGTCAGCATCAGCCAGAAAGTCTGACTCCGCATCACTCTTTTCAACGTCCACCAGATCGTCAGTATTGATCATCGCGGCCTGAACCTCCTCTTCGGTATTGGTGGGGTTCAGCGCGGCAGCCAGCGGAGAGCTGGCCATCGTATCCGGCATAGGGACGTGCGGCACCGGCGGTTCACTGCTCTGCTGATGCGTCGTGCTGCGATACCAGCTCATTCCGGCGATAACCAACCCGCACAGCGAGAAGAAAAGATAAAGCATATTCCCGCCCAGCGGCTGCATAATCGCCCCGATGGTCAGCGGACCGATACAGGCCCCGACGCCAAACGCCATCAGCAGACAGGCGGTCAGCGATACGCGGCGCTCCGGCGCCACGCTGTCATTTGCCATCGCCACCACCAGCGGATAGAGCGAAAACTGCATCATGCTGGCAATGAACGCTGCGCCGAACACCCAGACAGGATTAACCTGGAGCGGCAAGGTGAGCGGCAGCGCCGCCAGCGCGTAGAGCAGCGCAGTGATAAACAGCAGGCGGTGGCGATCCATCCGGTCAGAGAGCCAGCTGAGCGGAAACTGCGAGATCAGCCCGGCGAAAATCGTGATGCCCATAAACAGGCCGGTTTGCTGCGTGCTGAACCCCAGCTGGCTGGTATAAACCGGCGCCATACCGTAAAAGGAGCCGACCGCCATCCCGGTGACCAGCGTCATAAACAGCACTTTGGGTATCGTGGTAAAAAAGTAGCCCAGCTCCATCGGCGCTGGCATCATCGGCTGCACCTTGGTGCGGGTGGTGAGGGCAATCGGCACCAGGCAAAGGGCAAAGCAGAGCGCCACGATCAGCAAGCTGCTGGGGCCGGAGCCAATCTGGGACATCAAAATAATCTGGCCTGCTGACAGCCCGAGGTAGGTCGCCACCATATAGAAGCCGAAGATCAGGCCGCGCTGTCCCGGCTCCGCCTGGTCATTGAGCCAGCTCTCCAGCACCATGTACTGGCACATCATGCAAAGCCCGATAATCAGCCGCAGGAAGATCCAGAGCGGCAGGAACTGCGTCAGGCCATGCCCCAGTACCGAGGCGGTAATGATACCGGCGCAGGCAACGTAAGCACGGATATGCCCGACCCGGGCGATCAGGTTGTGTCCAACCTTCCCGCCAATCACCAGGCCAATATAGTTAGCGGCGATTATGGCCCCAATAATTCCACCGCTGACCTGTTCATTGGCAAGCCGTAAGGAGACATAAGTGGTCAGCAGGCCGGAACCAAGCAGCATCAGCAGCGTGGTGGTATAGAGCGGTAGAAACGTACCCAGAACTTTTTTCATGACGGTTCCCTGTCGCGATGGTAGCGGGAAAAACTCACTTTAAGCCTAAACAGTAGCTGTATCCCTGACGATCAGGCAACCCGCGCCCGCGCCTTTCTCCGGCAAACGGCGCACGCAACGGGCAGTGAAGCGAATAAATGCCGCGCTGCCGCTTTTTGCTGCAAACGCCCTTCAGGAAGTTTCTGAATCCGGGCAAACACTTGCGCTTCCCGCTGGGTTTGCCAGGTTTATAGAGTGGTTCTGCAACCTATTAATCCCGAACAGGAGGACAACATGGCACGTTTTACGCAGAAAGTGGTGGTGGTGACAGGCGCAGGTTCAGGTATTGGCGCAGCAACCGCGCAGCGCTTCGCCAGCGAGGGCGCCTCTGTTGTACTGGTGGGCCGCACCCGGCAGAAACTTGAAAAAACGCTGGCGTCCCTTTCCGCGGGCGATCATCTGATCGCGCCCTGCGACGTGGGCGAAGCGGATCAGGTTAAAGCGCTGTCGGAAAAAGTGCTGGAGAAATATGGCCGCGCTGACGTGCTGGTCAATAATGCGGGCGTTATTGTCCAGGGGCGCATCCATGAGATTGAGCTGGATGACTGGCGCAATATGATGAAAATCGACCTGGACGGCGTATTCCACTGCGTCCATTACTTTATGCCTGCGCTGCTGAAAACCCGGGGGAACGTCGTCAATATCTCCTCCGTTTCCGGCATGGGCGGCGACTGGGGCATGAGCGTTTACAATGCCGCTAAAGGCGCCGTGACCAATTTCACCCGCTCTCTGGCGATGGACTACGGCCAGGATGGCGTTCGCGTCAACGCTATCTGCCCCGGCTTCACCCTGACCGAACTGACCAAAGATATGGAAGAAGATCAGGCATTGCTGAATAAATTTTATGAACGGATCCCGCTGAACCGCGCCGGTCAACCCGAAGATATCGCGGACGCGATCGCCTTTATCGCCAGCGATGAGGCCCGCTATATTACAGGCGTCAACCTGCCCGTTGACGGCGGCATCACCGCTTCAAACGGCCAGCCCAAACAAGCCTGATCGCACAGGGACTTTAACGGCGGCACCTTGTGCCGCCTTCCGGAGAACGCCATGCCCGTCCGCCTCACCGCTTTTATGCTCACCTGTATGCTGATTGCCACTGCTTCCGCGCATACCTTTGTTACCGGGCAGCCCGTGCCGCCCGTCGGCGTTGCGGTCAATGGCGAACTGACTTATCAGCAGGAAGAGTTCAGCTATCAGCCGTGGAACAGCGCACATCTGCCGGGTAAAGTTCGGGTGATATTGCATCTTGCCGGACGCATATCGGCTAAAGAGCAGAATGCACCCCTGACGCAGGCGCTGGCGGCCTTACGCCTTCCGGCGGATCGCTACCAGACCACGCTGATTGTTAATACTGACGACGCCATTCCCGGCAGCGCCCTGTTTGTGCGCGCCAGTCTCAAAACCAGCAAAAAGCACTCTCCCTGGTCACAGTTTATTATCGATGGGCAGGGATCGGTCCGCCAGGCCTGGCAGCTGAAAGCGGAAAGTTCCGCCGTTATCGTGCTGGATAAAGAAGGTAAAGTGCGTTTTGCCCGGGACGGCGCGCTGTCACCCGCAGAAGTACACCAGGTAGTGACGCTGCTGAAATCTTTATTGACATGATAAGCCGCCTGGTGAAGGTGGCGCAGCCCGTTCATATCAGATAATCCGCCCATCATTTTCTGACCGGGCCTGGGCGCAATTTCTTGATAATCATCTAGTCTTATCCATAGCGGCCTTACGCAGCAGGTAACGTGGCTAGTATTCGACCCTTAACCGGAAACCCTCATTCTGGCTGCACACCAGGTTGCTGACCAGCAAGCAGGTCCGGGCACTGAGCCGTCTCCGGTTATGACCATTTAAACAGCAACAGCGTAACCAGTAAGAGTGACCATGACCGTCAATGCAGAAAAATCCCTGAATCAGGAAACTGAACTGCTGGCCTTGCGCGAAGCGCTGAACAGCCGCCTCGATCGCCTTCTGCCCTCCGGTGATGAACGCGACCGGGTCAGCGCCGCCATGCGTGAAGGCACGCTGGCTCCCGGCAAGCGTATCCGTCCCCTGTTACTGCTGCTGGCGGCCCACGACCTGGGCTGTGATAAGCATCATCCTGGCCTGATCGATCTGGCCTGTGCCGTGGAGATGGTCCATTCCGCCTCGCTGATCCTGGATGACATTCCCTGTATGGATAACGCCACGCTGCGCCGTGGCCGGCCGACTATCCACCGCCAGTTTGGTCAGGATGTGGCGATTCTGGCGGCCGTTGCCTTACTCAGTAACGCTTTCGGAATTATCGCTTCTGCGGAGGGGCTGCCTGCCGACTGCCGGGCGCAGGCGGTGACGGCGCTCTCCTCGGCGGTCGGCTTACAGGGGCTTGTCCGGGGACAGTATCAGGATCTGAGCGAAGGCGGCGAGCGGCGCAGCCCGACGGCTATCGCCAGAACCAACGATCTCAAGACCAGCATGCTGTTTGACGCCACGCTGCAAATGGCGGCCCTTGCTGCCAGCGCCTCGCCGCTGGTGCGCCAGAAGCTGCGCTGCTTCGCCCAGGATCTGGGGCAGGCTTTTCAGCTGCTGGACGACCTGGCCGACAGCCACGATGGCACCGGCAAAGATCCGCATCAGGATGCGGGCAAATCGACGCTGGTCGCCCTGCTGGGCGCCGACGTTGTGCATCAGCGCCTGCGCGATCATCTGAGCAGCGCTGACCAACACTTCGCCTATGTTTGCAATCAGGGAGTGGCGACCCGGCATTTTATGCATAGCTGGTTTGAGCAGCAGCTTGCCGCGTTCGGCTGAGGCTTTTTTATTAAAGATGAATTACCCGGTGGAGAGTCAATGAAGGACGCGGATCTGATTCAGCGAAAAAACGATCACCTTGATATTGTGCTAAACCCTGCGCGGGCAGTCAGTCATATCCGCACGGGTTTTGCTGCATGGCGCTTTGACCACTGCGCCTTACCCGAGCTGGATTATGACGCGGTTGACCTGAGCACTTCCCTGTTTGGCCGCCCGATGAGCGCGCCGCTATTGATCAGCTCCATGACGGGCGGCGCCCGGCGCGCTGAGGAGATTAACCGCCATCTGGCCGCCGCCGCGCAGGCGCTTGGCCTGGCGATGGGTGTCGGCTCGCAGCGGGTGGCGCTGGAAAGCGACGTGGATTTTGGCCTGAACCGCCAGCTGCGCGATATCGCCCCTGATATTCCGCTGCTGGCGAACCTGGGCGCGGCGCAAATTGCCCAGCCGCACGGGCTGGACTATGCGCGCCGGGCCGTCGATATGATCGGCGCCGACGCCTTGATTGTGCATCTTAATCCGCTACAGGAAGTGCTCCAGACCGGCGGTGACCGCAACTGGCTGGGCATTACCGTTGCCCTCGCCCGCCTGGTGAACGCGCTGGACGTTCCCGTGGTGGTGAAAGAAGTAGGCGCGGGCCTTTCGCCGGAGGTGGCACAGCGCCTGGCCGACGCCGGCGTCGCCATGCTGGATGTGGCGGGCGCGGGCGGCACCAGTTGGGCAGCGGTGGAAGGTGAACGTGCCGCTACCCCCCACGCCCGCGCCGTGGCCATGGCCTTTGCCGACTGGGGGATCCCCACATCGGTCGCGCTGCGGGATATCCGTCAGCGCCTGCCGGACATGCCCCTGATCGCCTCCGGCGGCATCGCCGACGGCATAGACGTGGCGAAGGCGATTGCGCTGGGGGCTGACCTGGCCGGGCTGGCCGCGGCCATCCTGCCCAGCGCCAGCGTCTCCGGCGAAGCGGTAATGGAACGTTTTCAGATCGTTATCGATCAGCTGAGAACGGCCTGCTTCTGCACCGGCAGCGCCAGTTTTCGCGCGCTGCGCGAGGCTCCCCTGCGCTATGCCGGAAGTGAACCATGAGCCATTATGCCGTTATCGCGCCCCCGCTTTTCAGCCATCAGCGGGCGCTTCAGGCGCTGGCCCAGACGCTGATGGCGCGCGGTCACCGCATTACCTTTATTCAGCAGCCCGACGCCCGAACGCTACTGAACGATCCGCATATCGGTTTTCTGCCCGTTGGCGAGGTGTCGCACCCGCCCGGCACGCTCGCCCGCACGCTGAGCCTGACGGCCAGCCCTGGCGGACTCTCGGTGCTCAGCCTGATCGAGGATATGGCGCGTAATACCGATATGCTCTGTAAGACGTTGCCCGCCGCGCTGGAAAAGCTGGGCGTCGATGGCCTGATTGTCGATCAAATGGAGCCCGCCGGCGCGCTGGTGGCCGATGCGCTCGGACTGCCTTTCGTCTCGGTCGCCTGCGCCCTGCCGGTTAACCGGGAGCCGGGCCTGCCGCTGCCGGTGATGCCTTTTCAGTACGCCACCGATGCGCGGGCGCTGAAGCGTTATGCCACCAGCCAGCGGATCTATGACTGGATGATGCGTGGGCATAACCGGGTGATCAACCGCCATGCGCGCGCCTTTGGTCTTCCTGCGCGGCAGGGCCTGCACGAATGTCTTTCACCCCTTGCGCAGATCAGCCAGACACTGCCCGCGCTGGATTTCCCACGGCGGGCGTTACCGCCGGGCTATCATGCGGTAGGCCCGCTTCGTCCGGCCATGGCCGCGGGAGGCAAAACCTGGCCCGTCTCGCCGGATACCCCTTTTGTTTTCGCATCGCTGGGTACCTTGCAGGGACACCGCTTCCGGTTATTCAAAACCATCGCCCGCGCCTGTCAGACGCTGGGTGTCCAGCTACTTATCGCCCACTGCGGCGGCCTTAGCGCCGCCCAGTGCGAAACGTTAAAGGCCAGTGGAGCAACATGGGTGACGGATTTCGCCGATCAGCCCGCCGTGCTTCAGCAGGCGCAGGCGGTTATTACCCACGGCGGGCTGAATACCGTCGCTGACGCGGTCGCCAGTCTGACCCCCGTGCTGGCGGTGCCGATCGCTTTCGATCAGCCCGGCGTGGCGGCCCGCGTTGCCTGGAGCGGCATTGGCCGCCGGGTATCGCGCTTTTGCCGCAGCGACACCCTGGCGCGGAATCTCAATGAACTCCTTGAGGATGAAAGTTACCGGCTGCGGCTGGGCGCCGTTCAGGCTCAGCTTAAAAAAGCGGGCGGAACGGTCAGGGCAGCAGATATTGTTGAACAGGCACTGGGATCATCCACACAGATGCTGGCGGGGAGTGCATGGTGAAAAAATGGGATTTGATCCTGGCAGGCGGCGGGCTGGCGAACGGCCTGATCGCCCTGCGCCTGCTCCAGCGCCAGCCCGCCCTGAAAATTCTGATGCTGGAAGGCGGTTCGCAGCCCGGCGGCAATCATACCTGGTCATTTCATCAGCACGATTTAACGCCCGAACAGCATGACTGGATTGCGCCTCTGGTGGTGCATCGCTGGGAGGGATATGAAGTACAGTTCCCCCAGTTTAGCCGCACGCTGGATGGCGGCTACCTGACGGTGACCTCGGAACGGTTTGCCGCGATCGTTAGCGCCCTGCCAGGCCTGCATCTTCAGACGAACGCTGAAATCAGCGCCCTTACGCCGGAGCAAGTGACGCTTACCGGCGGCGAGGTCCATACTGCGCGGGCTGTGCTGGACGGACGTGGCTATCAGCCCAGCCCGCATCTTCAGGCTGGCTTTCAGTCCTTTCTCGGCCAGGAGTGGCAGCTGGCGCGCCCGCATGGCCTGACCCGCCCTATACTGATGGACGCCACGGTCGATCAGCTTGCGGGATACCGCTTCGTCTATACGCTCCCCCTTACCGACGATCGCGTGCTGATTGAGGATACTCACTATATAGACAGTGCGGCGCTGAATCCGGACGACGCGCGCAGCCGCATTGCCGACTACGCCGCGAGTAAAGGCATGGCGCTGAAAGCATTACTGCGGGAAGAGCAGGGTAACTTGCCTATTACGCTGGCGGGCGATCCTCAGGCTTTCTGGCAGCAGAGGGAAGGCCAGCCATGCAGCGGCATGCGCGCCGGACTTTTTCACCCCACGACCGGGTATTCCCTGCCGCTGGCCGTGGCGCTGGCCGATCGGCTTGCCGCTCAGCCCCTGCCCAACGCTGCGGCGCTCTCCGCCCTTATCCGGCAGTTCGCCCTGCGGCAGTGGCAGCGGCAGCGTTTCTTCCGTCTGCTGAACCGGATGCTGTTTCTGGCAGGCCCGCCCGCCCGACGCTGGCAGGTTATGCAACGTTTCTACCGTCTGGATGACGGGCTGATCGCCCGGTTTTATGCCGGTCATCCGACGCTGACCGATATGGCACGGATACTCACAGGCAAGCCGCCGGTTCCGGTTGGCGAAGCCCTGCGGGCCGTGCTCAAGCACACTCCCCGGCTGCGAGCCTATTAATGAACAGAACGATTGTAATTGGCGCCGGTTTCGGCGGGCTGGCGTTAGCCATCCGGCTTCAGGCCTCCGGCATTCCCACACGACTGCTTGAGGGGCGCGACAAGCCCGGCGGCCGCGCTTACGTTTATCAGGACAAGGGTTTCACGTTTGATGCCGGTCCGACAGTCATCACCGATCCGACCGCGATTGAAGAGCTGTTTACCCTGGCGGGAAAACGTCTGGAAGATTACGTGGAGCTGATGCCGGTGAAGCCGTTTTACCGGCTCTGCTGGGAGTCTGGCAAGGTGCTGGATTATGACAACGATCAGCCGAACCTGGAGGCGCAGATTGCCCGTTTCAATCCCGCTGACGTGGCGGGCTATCAGCGTTTTCTCGACTATTCGCGTGCCGTCTTTAAAGAAGGCTATCTGAAGCTCGGCACCGTTCCCTTTCTGTCGTTCCGCGATATGCTGCGGGCTGGCCCTCAGCTGGCACGCCTTCAGGCCTGGCGCAGCGTTTACAGTATGGTGTCATCCTTTATCGAAGAGGAGCATCTCCGCCAGGCGTTTTCCTTCCATTCGCTGCTGGTGGGCGGCAATCCGTTCAGCACCTCCTCCATCTATACGCTGATCCATGCGCTGGAGCGGGAATGGGGCGTCTGGTTTCCGCGCGGCGGAACCGGGGCGCTGGTGCAGGGAATGGTGAAGTTTTTTGAAGACCTGGGCGGCGAAATAGAGCTGAACGCCAGCGTCAGCAAGCTGGAAACGCAGGGTGACAGGATTTCAGCGGTACAGCTCGCCGATGGCCGCCGCTTCGACACCCCCGCCGTGGCCTCCAATGCTGACGTGGTGCATACCTACGACAAACTGCTCGCTGACCATGCGCGTGGCCGCTCCCGTGCGGCCTCGCTGAAGCGCAAGCGTATGAGCAACTCGCTGTTCGTTATCTATTTTGGCCTCAACCATCACCACAGCCAGCTGGCCCATCACACGGTGTGCTTCGGCCCGCGCTATAAAGAGCTGATCGACGATATCTTCAATCGCGATACGCTGGCAGAGGATTTTTCACTCTATCTTCATGCGCCCTGCCTCACCGATCCCTCGCTCGCGCCGGAAGGCTGCGGCAGCTATTACGTACTGGCCCCGGTTCCCCACCTGGGCACGGCTAATCTCGACTGGGAAAAAGAGGGGCCCCGTCTGCGCGATCGTATTTTCGACTATCTGGAAAAGCACTATATGCCCGGCCTGCGCGAACAGCTGGTCACCCACCGCATTTTTACGCCGTTTGATTTCCGCGACGAGCTGGGTGCCCATCAGGGATCGGCCTTTTCCGTCGAGCCCATTCTGACCCAGAGCGCCTGGTTCCGGCCTCACAATCGCGACAGTCAGATTGAGAATCTCTACCTGGTCGGCGCCGGTACGCATCCCGGCGCAGGGGTGCCCGGCGTGATCGGCTCCGCCAAAGCGACCGCCGGTCTGATGCTGGAGGATCTGGCCCGATGAATCAGCCGCTGATGGATCACGCTACGCAAACCATCGCGGTAGGGTCGAAAAGCTTCGCCACCGCCTCGAAACTGTTCGATGCCAGAACGCGGCGCGGCGCGCTGATGCTCTACGCCTGGTGCCGGCACTGCGACGACGTCATTGATGGTCAGGAGATGGGCTTTACCGCACCGACAGCTGAAGGATCGCCGGAAGCGCGGCTGGAACAGCTACGCAGTCTGACCCATCAGGCTTTCCAGGGTGCGACGATGACGCAGCCCGCCTTTGCCGCGTTTCAGGAAGTGGCTCTCGCCAGCGCCATCCCTGAGCGGCTGGCGTTCGATCATCTTGAAGGTTATGCCATGGACGTCCGCGATGAGCGCTACCTCACTTTTGACGACACCCTGCGCTACTGCTATCACGTTGCAGGCGTGGTAGGGCTGATGATGGCGCAGGTTATGGGGGTTCGCGATGAGGCGGTGCTGGATCGCGCCTGCGATCTGGGGCTGGCGTTCCAGCTGACCAATATCGCCCGCGATATCGTTGAGGATGCGCAGGCGGGACGCTGCTATCTGCCTGCCGACTGGCTGGCGCAGGCAGGGCTGACCTTGCAGAATTACGCCCTTCCGGCCAACCGCGCCGCGCTGGCGAGGCTGGCTGCCAGGCTGGTGGCCGAAGCGGAGCCTTATTATGCCTCGGCACGTGCCGGGCTGGCGGGTCTGCCGCTGCGCTCGGCCTGGGCGATTGCCACCGCGCGCGGCGTATACCGTGAAATTGGCGTCAAGGTGGATCGCGCCGGTGAAAAAGCCTGGGATAGTCGTCAGGGCACCAGCAAGGCTGAAAAGCTGGGGCTGCTGATGTCCGGCGCAGGCCTTGCGGTTACTTCCCGCTTTGCCCGGCCGACTCCCCGTCCTGCCGGGCTGTGGCAGCGTCCCCGCTAACCGGTCTGCCGTGCCGCTGACGCAGCGTTTTTTGCAGTTTCGTCAGCGGCGGCGCGTAGAGGAAACCGAACGACACGCAGCCCTCCTTCCCCCTGACCGCATGGTGCAGCCGGTGGGCCATATAGAGGCGCTTCAGATAGCCTTTGCGGGGAATATAGCGGAAGGGCCAGCGCTGATGCACCAGGCCATCATGCACGATAAAATAGAGCGCGCCGTAGGTCGTCATACCGGCCCCGATCCACTGTAGCGGCCAGTACCCTACCGAGCCGAAATAGATCAGGGCAATCGCCAGACCGGCAAAAACCACCGCATAGAGATCGTTTAACTCAAAGCTCCCCTTATGCGGTTCATGGTGGGAATGGTGCCAGCCCCATCCCCAGCTGTGCATAATATATTTGTGGGCCAGCGCCGCCACAATTTCCATGATAAAAACGGTAAACAGCACGATGAGAGTGTTATACAGCCAGAGCATAGTTCCGCACTTTTCCATGATGATGATTTTTAAGCTTAACGGATAAAAACCGCTTTGGCTGAAGATTATCCAAATAGCCGCTCAGGCGCCGCCGTGCCCGGCGGCGGTCGCCGCTTTTGGCTAATCAACGATAAACAACTTTGCCCCAGTGATGGTCGAAGAGCGATGCGCTTCCGCATTGTCAGCCACCTGATAGCTGATGCCGGGCGTGAGGGTAAAAATGCGCCCATCATCCAGCTCACAGCGCAGCTCACCCTCCAGGCAGAGCAAAATATGGCCCTTATGACACCAGTGGTCAGCCAGATAGCCCGGAGAATATTCCACCATTCTTACCCGGATATCGTTAAAAACAGCGGTTTTCCATGTGGCAAATCCCTGTTCCCCCGGATGAACCTCTGGCGCGATCTCTTGCCAGTTCGTGGTGCCGAACGGCGTATTGGTGATATGCACAGGCGAATCCTTACTGAAGGCGAAAGAAAAGTCATTTTTTATACCATGTTTACCAGCCCTGCGAACGCGTTTTACCGGTGCCCGCGCCTTACCTCCCTGCCGCACGGCTAAGCAGTACTCAGCCCGTTGTAGCGCGTAAATGTCTCTGAAGCCCGGCTGTTTTGAAAAGATCGTCATATACTTAGCAATGAGAACGATCCCCTACAGCCTAAGGAGGAACATTAATGAAAACGCTGACAGTCACCTACAACGGACTCTCATTCGACGCTGAATTCAGCGAAACCTCAACGGCAGACAAAGTGGATAAAACCCTGGTCATTCCCGTTAACGATCAAAGCTCGTCGGCGTTTGATGCGCTGCCGGACGGGAAAAGTTTCTCTTTCGGGGGAGATAACGACGTGAGCGGCGACTATATTCTGACGGAAAAAGCGCCGGCGCATTATATCTTCACTAACAGTTAGGTCTGCTCCGGCTTTTGTCCGGTTAAAAGGGTCTGAATCCGCTTATATTCTGGATTCAGCCCCTCGCGTTTATGGCAGATCTTCTGGCCTACCCCTGCACAAGTTTGCTTATCCTCACTTTAGGTTCCATTCACTGACCCCTGCCAGATCCTCATACCACCAGCATCGTCTGGGCAAACGCTGTTCTCTTTTAACGCCCCTCAAATAAACCTGACTTTCTTTGTGGTCTTAAGATCCTGTTAAGATATGTTTGTTATCGTCTGGATTCGCAAATGAACTGACTAACAAGGAACTAAGTCATGAAAAAAACGTTGATTGCCATGGTACTGGGAAGCCTGTCATTAGGCGCACTCGCTCAGCAGACAGGATTTATTTCGCCGGATAATACGGCTAGCGCGCAGAGCGG
The DNA here is from genome assembly GCA_050410775.1 of Pantoea sp. FN060301. Classification (GTDB taxonomy): domain Bacteria; phylum Pseudomonadota; class Gammaproteobacteria; order Enterobacterales; family Enterobacteriaceae; genus Erwinia. Next base: position 955,343 of record CP191229.1, on the reverse strand, counting down.
TTTTAAAGGTCCCACGCCCGGTATGACTTCTGTAGCGCAGGCTAAAACGCTCCGGGATGATGCCTGGGTGGTGCTTGAAGGTAATATTGTACGGCAGGTAGGTCATGAGCTTTATGAGTTTCGTGATAACAGCGGAACGATCCATGTCGATATTGATGACAAGCGGTGGCTGGGACAAAGCGCCACGCCCACCGACAAGGTCCGTATTGAGGGCGAGGTCGATAAAGACTGGAACAGCGTTGAAATTGATGTGAAGCGCATACAGGTTCTGAAATAACGGCTCAGGATCTGACAGGGATAAGCCTGAGAGTACATTAACGCTAACAGGCTTATCCCGCCCGAACACCCTTTCCCCACTCTTCCCCTCCCTCCACTCATTACGCAGAAAAAATGTACACCCTGCGTCAGGCGTGATATTACATTTCGCCTGGCTGCACATGCGTTGTAAAGCCTGCCGTCATCTTAAGGAAAGACCGACAAAACCACAGAAACTTCTGGTAATGTATATGGCCTGAAAGCGGAGCGCCTGGAAAACGATATGTTGTCAACACTCATCTACCGCAGTCATCTTTATGATGACGTACCGATGAAAGTAGTAAAAGAACTGGTCACAAAAGCAAATAAGGTCAACGAGTTACTTAATGTGACGGGCATATTGCTTTTTAACGGCACCCATTTTTTCCAGCTGCTTGAAGGCCCGGAAGAGGCCGTCAGCAAAATTTATGGCCGCATCTGTGAAGACGATCGGCACCACAACGTCGTTCAGCTGATGCGCGACTATGCTCCCTCCCGGCGCTTCGGTAACGCCGGTATGGAGCTTTTCGATTTAACGGAATACGATCCGCCCTCCGTGCTTCAGGCCGTACTCGAAAAAGGTACCTCAAAATACCAGCTGACTTACGAAGACAGAGCGCTACAGTTTCTGCGCTCTTTTATAGAGTCGAAAGAGCGTGAAAACTATTTTGAGATCCCGCTTGATGGCTCATGGGATTTTATTCCCGATACCAGCAGAAGCATTGAAGGTGATGGCGCACTTGCCCGGCAGGAGGCGTTCAGTTTCGCTTTTCAGCCGATTATCGATCCCATGGCGTTAGAGATCGTTTCGCTGGAGGCGCTGATACGCACCCCGGAAGGCGGTTTGCCCCATGAATATTTTTCTCAGCTGCCGCAGGAAAAGCTCTACGAAGCCGATCTGAAAGCCAAAAAGCTCGCCTTTGCCATGGCGAAAAATTTAGGGATGGATGGGCTGAAGCTCTCCATTAATCTGTTACCTATGTCGCTGGTGATGGTGCCTGGTGCCGTTGAGTTTTTACTTCATGAGATCCACAAGAACGGTCTTGTCCCTGAACAGATCGTCGTTGAGGTAACGGAAAACGAGGTCATTTCCCGGATAGATGAGTTCGAAACGGCCATCAAGCAGCTAAAATCGGCGGGCATGAGTCTGGCCATTGATGATTTTGGTGCCGGTTCCGCCGGATTGCTGCTGCTGGCCAGGATCCAGCCCGATACGATCAAAATCGATCGAAGCCTGATCACCGACGTGCATAAAAGCGGCCCCAAACAGGCGATCGTGCAGGCGATCCTCAAATGCTGTTCCGCGCTTGAAATCTCGGTGATTGCGGAAGGGGTTGAGAAGCCGGAGGAGTGGATGTGGCTGGAGTCAGCAGGCATTTACACCTTCCAGGGCTATCTGTTTGCCAGGCCGGAGCTCAACGGCATTCCCGCCGTGGCCTGGCCGGAAAAATTAGCCTGATCGGGCGCAAACGCTTTACCCGGCGCTTATCCCGCCGGGTGTCATGATAATCCCATATGCTATCCGCCCTGCATTATTCAGCCCACCTTTCGCTATATGACCCTCTTCACACTTTAGCCTCCTGCCCCTTGATGTAGTCATACTCCATCCCTTACTCTTTTTTGGAGTTAAACTTCAAAAACACAGGTAAGGCGGAGCAAGATGTCACTTTTAGTCGAACTACAACAACACGTACGTGAGAAAGGCGGGCTGATCGTCTCCTGCCAGCCACTGCCTGACAGCCCCATGGATCGTCCTGATATCGTTGCCGCAATGGCGCAGGCCGCCGTTTCAGCGGGGGCTGTCGCCGTCCGGATTGAAGGAACAGAGAACCTGCAAGCGGTGCGGCCCCTGATCGCCGTGCCGGTTATCGGTATTGTGAAACGCGATCTGGAAAACTCTCCGGTGCGCATCACGCCGTTCCTGCAAGACGTTGATGCTCTTGCCGCAGCCGGTGCCGATATCATCGCCTTTGATGCAACGTTCCGCCCACGTCCGGTTGATATTGATCGCCTGCTTTCCCGTATCCGCAATCACGGTTTACTGGCTATGGCGGATAGCTCAACGCTGGAAGAAGGGCTGAGCTGCTGGCAGAAAGGGGTGGAGTTTATTGGCACCACCCTGTCCGGTTATACCGGCCCGGTCACGCCTACAGAACCCGATCTGAAGTTGGTAGCTGAGCTGAGCAAAGCGGGATGCTGCGTGATAGCCGAAGGCCGCTACAACTCTCCGGCTCTTGCGGCTCAGGCGATTGATCGGGGTGCATGGGCTGTCACCGTGGGCTCTGCCGTCACCCGTATTGAGCATATCTGTCAGTGGTATAGCCACGCTATTAAGCGCTGATCGGGAGAAGAACATGTACACGCTTGCCATTGATCTTGGCGGTACCAAACTGTCTGCGGCACTGATTGGCGAAAAGCATGACATCACGCAGCGAAGGGAACTGCCAACGCCAGCCAGCGCTTCGCCACAGAGCCTGGAATACGCTTTAGCCGAACTGACCGGACACTATCAGGGAAAAGCGCATCGCGTCGCGGTGGCCTCAACGGGCATTATCGCGAATGGTGTTCTGACCGCGCTTAACCCGGATAACCTTGGCGGCCTCAATCACTTTCCACTACAAGCCTGCCTTGAAAAACTGACCGGCCTGCCCTGTCTGGTGCTTAACGATGCCCAGGCGGCCGCCTGGGCAGAATATTGTCTTCTTTCCGATCGATTCAGACATGTCACCTTTATTACGGTCTCAACCGGCGTGGGCGGCGGAAGCGTGATTGCTGGCAGGCTGTTGACCGGCCCCCACCATTTTGCGGGGCATATCGGCCATATTCAGGCCGATCCGCACGGCCCGATATGCGGCTGCGGGCGTACCGGATGCGTCGAGGCCATCGCCTCAGGACGTGCCATTGCGGCAGGTGCAAAGCACGATCTCCGGGGGAAAGACGCTCGCGCTATTTTTGCCCGGGCAGAACAGGGGCATCTACAGGCCCGGCAACTCATCGCCCGGTCCGCAGAAGCGATCGCCCAGCTGAGCGCCAGTCTGAAGGCGCTGCTCGACACCGAATGTATTGTGTTAGGCGGCAGTATTGGCCTTGCACCAGGCTACAGGGAACAGGTCGAAGAGCTACTCACCCGCTTACCCCCTGCTTTTCATCTTCCCGTTTATCCTGCCCGTTACCGGCATGATGCCGGGTTAATGGGCGCCGCACTCTGGTGTGAATATTGCGCCACCTGAGTTTTCATCATTCTACGAATAATCATTAGCACCCTCCTCTTACCTACACCTGAAAGCAGGAAAGCACCATGACCACATATTCTTTCGGCATGATGAATTACCTTGTTCTTTTTGGCTATTTGCTGGCCATGATGCTTGTCGGCGTTTATTTTTCACAACGGCAAAAAACGGCGGATGATTACTTTCGCGGCGGTGGACGTATTCCCGGCTGGGCAGCAGGGGTCAGCGTATTTGCCACCACGCTAAGCTCCATCACGTTTATGTCGATCCCCGCCAAGGCTTTTACCTCTGACTGGACGTTTATCTTCGGTCAATATCTGGCTATCGCCATTTTACCGCTGGTATTTTATTTCTATATTCCTTTCTTCCGTAAACTCAAGGTGACCTCTGCCTATGAGTATCTTGAAGCCCGCTTCGACGTGCGCAGCCGGCTGTTTGCCAGCGTATCTTTTATGCTGTTTCATATTGGCCGCATCGCCATTATTACATTTTTAACGGTGCTGGCGCTGCGGCCATTTATTGCCATCGATCCGCTGGTATTGGTGTTGCTGATTAGCGTGATGTGCATCATTTATACCTGGATGGGCGGCATTGAAGGGGTTATCTGGACCGATGTTATTCAGGGGCTTTTACTCTCTGGCAGCGCTGTGCTGATCTTTGTGATTATCTGCTTCAAGGTTCAGGGCGGCATCGGTGAAATTTTCAGCGTGAACCAGCATGCCGATAAATTCTTCCCCGCCGCACAATTTCACTGGAGCTGGACAGAGAGTACCGTCCCTGTACTGATCATCGGTTTTCTGTTTGCTAATCTGCAACAATTCACCGCCAGCCAGGATGTGGTTCAGCGCTATATCGTGACGGACTCGCTTGAGGAAACAAAAAAGACGCTCCTGACCAACGCCCGGCTTGTCGCCATTATTCCCCTGTTTTTCTTTGCGATGGGTTCCGCGCTGTTCGTTTACTATCAGCAAAACCCTGAACTGCTGCCCCCGGACTTTAATACTGGCGGTATCTTGCCGCTCTTTGTGGTGACCGAAATGCCTGCCGGCATTGCCGGTTTGATCATTGCCGCTATTTTCGCCGCGGCGCAATCCAGTATTTCCAGCAGTCTTAACAGTATTTCCAGCTGCTTTAACGCCGATATTTATCAGCGGCTCAGTCATAAAAAGCGAACGCCGGAAAACTGTATGCGAATGGCAAAAAGGGTCATTCTGATTGCGGGCCTGGTGAGCAGCGGCGCCACCGTGTGGCTGGTAATGGCGGATGAATCAGAAATATGGGATGCGTTTAACAGCCTGATCGGCTTAATGGGCGGACCAATGACCGGCCTGTTTATTCTGGGAATTTTCTTTAAAAAGGCCAATGCGGGCAGCGCCACCCTTGGCATCGTTATCAGCGTGATTGCCGTGCTGCTGGCGCGTTACGCCACGGATTTGAACTTCTTCTTCTATGGCCCGATTGGCTTATCCGGCGTGGTGATCGGCGGCATTGTTTTCGCCCCTTTCTTTGCTTCTGCCCCGCCCCTGACCACGAATGAAACGGAAAACTCAAGGTAACAGCATGATCTCAGGACGACTTTCAGACATTGCAGCGGCAAACGGCATCGATCCCCGCCTGGCCGCGATTATCAGGCAGGCGCTGGCGCGGCGGCCCGAAACCTTAAGCCCGGGACGCCATGACATCGACGGCGAGAATATTTTTATGAATGTGATGACGTTTGATACCCAACCTTCTCACAGCAAATGTTATGAGCAGCATCGCCACTATCTGGATATTCAGATCCTGCTCAGCGGCCAGGAGCGCATTGATTTTGGTCCGTCAGGGGCGGCTTCAGAGCCCGGGCTTTATCATGAAGAGGAGGATTATCAACTTTGTCAGACCATTATGCCTTGCCAGACAATGCATATGCTGCCGGGGATGTTCGCTATCTTCCTGCCCGGCGAGCCCCATAAGCCAGGCTGTATCAGTGAAGCAGCGCAAGCCATCCATAAGGTGGTGATAAAAGTGCACCGGCGATGTTTATAACGCACGTTTTCCTGCCGGGAGCGCCACTGTAGCGGTTCATCAGACAGTTTCCTGTCATCTCTGCGATGTCTGTATTTCACTATGCTGACATCGCGCTTTTTTTCACGCCCCAGACTTGGTACGCTCTGAAATGTTGATGAGTACAGGCTTTTTACCTTATTAAGCCCCCAGGAGCAGGAAATGTATGGCGTCCCACATCCCACATCTTAAACCCGGAAAGATCCTCGATACGCTTGGGGCCATGCAAAACAGCCTGACACGCACCGCCCAGCGCATTGCGTGTTTTATCCTCTCTTCTCCCCAGCGGGTGACGCAGCTCTCTATCGCAGAGTTATCGCGTGAAATTCAGGCGGGCGAAGCAACCGTTATCCGTTTCTGCCGGACCCTGGGCTATAAGGGCTTCCAGGATTTCAAAATGGACCTGGCCATTGAGCTGGCCACCAGCGAACCGGAGAACAGTGGGTCATTACTGGATGCAGAAATTCACGATACGGACGATGCGCAGACTATAGGGTTAAAGCTGCAAACCACGATCAATAACGTCCTCTCTGAAACGCTCAACCTGCTGGATATGAACCAGGTAAACCAGGTTGTGGCGGCGTTGCGGTCCAGTAATGCGATCTATATCTTCGGCGTGGGGTCTTCGGGGATTACCGCCGAAGATATGAAGCATAAGTTGATGCGTATTGGGTTACGCGTCGATGCCGTCACCAATAACCACTTTATGTATATGCAGGCGACCCTGTTAAAAGCGGGGGATGTAGCTATCGCGATCAGCCACTCCGGCGCCTCGCCGGAAACCGTCCATGCGCTCAGGCTGGCCCGGGAAGCGGGGGCCACAACCGTTGCGCTCACGCATAACCTCGGCTCCGCCCTGGTTGAGGTCGCCGATTTCAGCCTCATTAACGGAAACCGGCAGGGCACGTTGCAGGGTGACTCGATAGGTACAAAAACAGCGCAGCTTTTCGTTCTGGATTTGCTTTATACGCTGCTCGTTCAGGTTGCACCGGAACAGACCAGGCAAAATAAACTCCGTACGATGGATGCGCTTATTCTGCCAAAATAGTTCCTGTTAGCGGCACCGATCACAATTCACACTCTTCATGCTTTTCTCCCGGCAAGCTCGCTTGCATCACGTCCTCCGCCGCCTTAAAGTGGAGTTATACTTCATTATACATTTCACTTTAGAGTTAAACTTCAATTGAGGCATGCATGAAAAAACTGACAGGACTCATCGCCGCACCCCATACGCCCTTCAGTGCTGATGGCGCTGTAAATTATGCGGTTATCGATAAAATCGCCGCACATCTGATCGAACAGAGGGTAAATGGCGTCTACGTGTGCGGTACTACCGGCGAAGGCATTCACTGCTCCGTCGATGAGCGCAAGAAAATTGCTGAGCGTTGGGTCAGCGCTGGTGAAGGAAAGCTGAGTATCACCCTGCATACGGGCGCGCTCAGCATTGCTGATTCGCTTGAGCTGAGCCGCCATGCGGAAACGTTAGATATCTTTGCCACCTCGGTAATTGGGCCCTGTTTCTTTAAGCCCGGACGCGTGGAAGATTTGGTAGAGTATTGCCGTATTATCGCCGCCGCGGCCCCTTCCAAGGGGTTCTACTATTACCATTCTGGCATGTCGGGCCTGAACCTGGATATGGAACAATTCCTGATTGCCGCTGACGGACGTATCCCTAACCTCGCGGGTATAAAATTTAATTCCGGCGATATGTATGAGTATCAGCGTTGCGTCCGCGTCAGTCAGGGTAAGTTCGATATCCCCTTTGGCGTCGATGAGTGTTTACCTGCCGGGCTGGCATCCGGCGCAACAGGCGCTGTCGGCAGCACCTACAATTATGCGGCCCCGCTCTATCATCGTCTGAGCGACAGTTTTCATCGCGGTGACCATCAGGACGTGGCAGCCTGCATGGATAAAGTTATCGCTATTATCCGGGTACTGGTGCAATACGGCGGCGTGGCGGCGGGCAAAGTCGCCATGCAGCTCCATGGTATCGACGCTGGCGATCCCCGGCGTCCCCTCGTCCCGATGAACGCGCAGCAAAAGCAGGACGCGTTACGGGCCTTTCGCGAAGCGGATTTCCTGAACTAAACCCGGAACGGCCTGAAGCAGGCAATGGGTTATTGCCCTACTTTAGCCCGTGCAGTTCATTAATGGATAGCGCCATGCCCTGTAACCGCGATAAGTATCGGGAGCGTTGATAATGATTGATATCCCTGCGCTGAAGGCACACATTGCCGCGCTTGAAGGTGCCGGCCTGACCTTTGAGCTTCAGGTTTGCCAGCAGCTGCTGCAAAGCCTCTCGCATATTGCGGAGCTTGAAAGCCGGCTGGCGACGCCTGTCCGCCTGCCCTTGTGCAGTTCAAGTCCGGTCTGCGAAGCAGAAGCGCGTTACGCGGACGCTGTTTATGACTGCAAAGAGGCGATAAGGAAAGCGGGTTATCCTGTTGAAGGCGATGACTGACGCTCTCACCTTAGTCCGCGCCAGCAGCAGGGTAACGCCTTGACCAGTTATAGTTGACCCTGGCCAGCTTAAGCTCTCCAGCCACTTCGCCATACCGGCGTTCCCGGCGGTCATGGAAATAATCACGTAACGATGCGGGCAGCATTTGTGCTCTGTAGCGCAGCAGCGTGCTATGCCAGAATGGCGCAGGCAGAGGGGTATTTTTATGGCGGTTGAGAAGTTCTTCTCTCCAGGCGGAGGCGGCTATCTCTTCACAGAACCGGTGACGTAATTCAACAGCCTCTTCGTCCGGAATACCCGCAAGCAATAGCTGGCTGGGCAGCGCCACCAGCCGTAATCCCCTAATCGCAACCCGCTTATCCTGATACTCTGACCACAGGCTTAACAAGCTCTCTGTTTTTTCCGGCAGGGCTTCATTTTCATCATAGAGCGGTAACGTAATGGGAAGAAATGTAAAATGAAACGCATTATCTGGCAGCACATCGGCTAACGGATCCCCTGAAGTTAATTGCCTGATGTCATTTAAAAGATCCGCTACAGCCGCAGGTAGTTGCGGTTGCAGTCCACTGGCCAACGCCAGTTTATGCGGATCGTAATATTCCCCAATCCTGGCCTTCCCGGCAGCGTGATCTTCCCGCCATAAGGCGGCCGTCTTCTCATTTGTTGCCTGGTAGAGATCGTCCAGTTTAGCCGTAGTCATGAAAGTTCTCCCGAACAGAAAAGCGTTATAGGCGCCAGATGGCTCCTGCCAGAGCCGTTACCGTCGGCGTTAATCCCTTTTGATACGCCGGCAACCCTGACACCACCGCTATGGGTCAGACAAGCGCGGTAATCATTTTGCGCGCTGCGGCTGACGTTTCAGGGTACATCAGTACGATAACAACGCTATTTTTAACGCTTACTAATATCTTTATGGTGCGAAAACCCGTACGTTTAGAAAAGGGTGAGGCGGCCGCAATACGGCATCATACCGGGAGCTATCCAGTAAACCCCAACATGCCTGCAATATCTCTCTGTCTGCTTCCTGTCACCCTCGCTGTAACCGGCGATCGCCCCTGCCTGCCGCAAACAAAAAACCACATAAAAACTAACAAAAACAGTCATCAACCACAAACAAAACACGTTTACATTTCTTTTGAAACAGTGGTTCATAAATCCAATGGAGATCACTTAATTAAAATGAGACGTGTGTAACATAGAGGCATAATGTCTTACATGGTGACTGAAAAATGAAAAGCCCGTTGTTGAAAAAAAGCCTGCTTGCCTCTGCGCTCGTTGCGACGTTCATTCTCACAGGTTGTAATGATGAAAAAGCTGAAAACAGTACGGTAATTCTCAAAACCGCCTTTAACCAGTCTGAAAATAACCCACAGTACAAAGCCCTGGAGGATTTCAGCCAGAAGCTGGAAACGGAAACCAAGGGGAAATACAAGCTTGAAATTCACCCGAATGAACTGCTGGGCGATCAGCGCGCCTCGCTGGAACTGGTGCAGTCTGGCGCCATTCAGCTGGCCGTGGTTGCTAACCCGTTAGTAGAAAACTTCAATAAAAACTTTGCCGTACTGGCCATGCCTTATATCTACGATAATCCGGAGCATCAGCGCAAAACCTTTACCTCCGGTATTCTTGATGACCTGTTCAGCTCCACAACGACTAACGGTTTTGAAGTGTTAACCGCCTATACCGCCGGGGCGCGAAGCATGTATACCAAAGGCGCTGCCGTGCAGACGCCGGAAGAGATGAATGGCAAAAAAATCCGCGTGATGCAGTCTGATACGATGATCAAAATGCTCAACTGCATGGGCGGTACCGGCGTCCCTATGGGCCAGGGCGAAGTCTACTCGGCAATACAGCAGGGTGTTCTGGACGGTGCCGAAAATAACGAAATCACCTACAACGATCTGAAGCAATATGAAGTCGCGCCGTTCTTCTCAAATACCCGCCACGTTATGGTCGCGGACCTGCTGGTGGTGAATAACAGTTTCCTGGAGAACATGTCGCCTGAAGATCAGACCACCTTCCGTCGTCTGGCTAAAGCCAGCACCGAAGTTGAATTTGACATGTGGAACCAGGCGCTGGATGCGGCGAAAAAGAATGCCACCTCCCATGGCGCAACCTTTACGGATGTTGATATCAAACCGTTCCAGGCCCGCTGTGACAAATTACAGTCTCAGCTGCTCACCACGCCAGAACAGAAAGCGATATTCCAGAAAATTCGCGATCTTTCGGCTTAATTTTTCAGGGTCTTTTTTCGAATACGTCAGGCTGTTGCGCGTTCCGCAGCCTGACTTTTCCGGTATGGAGTTCAGTCATGAAAGTCACCTCCTCCTCTTTAATCACCCCCACCGCAAATCCGCCGCCGACAGATGATGTCAACGCCCTGAGTGGCATTAAAACGGTGCTGGATAAGGTCGTCTCATGGATGTGCATTGCTATCGTCGCTGCGATGACGCTATTAGTGACTTATCAGGTCGCCTCCCGCTACCTGTTTAACAGCCCCAGCGCCATCAGCGAAGTGCTGGCGCGCTATCTGTTTATCTGGCTGGTGCTTATCGGCGGCGCTTACGTTTTCGGCCAGCGGGAACATATGGCGATTAGCTTTCTGCGCGACAAAATGCCCCACGCTTTACGCACGGTGCTGGAAATTGCTGGCGAACTCGCCACCACCGCGTTTGCCCTGCTGGTCCTCACGCTGGGCGGCTATATCGGTATGACCCGGCAGATGGGACAGCTGGACTCAGCCTTACAGATCCCCATAGGGGTGATCTACGCGGCCATTCCGCTCAGCGGCGTACTGATTGTTTTTTACTGCATCAGCAATCAGTTAACGTTATTCCGTCAGTTGTTTTCGAAACAGGGCAAGGTCTGATTATGGATATGGCACTTAACGTCGCGCTGGTCATGTTTTCTGGCGTGTTTTTTATGCTGCTCATCGGTACGCCGATCAGCATCAGTATTGGCCTTGCTTCTTTCGCCGCCATGGCCCTGATTCTGCCGTTTGAAGGCGCGGTGCTTACTTCTGCGCAACGCGTCTTTGTCGGCCTGGACTCCTTCGCCCTGTTAGCCATCCCCTTCTTTATCCTCGCGGGCAACCTGATGAACAATGGCGGGATTGCCATCCGGCTGATCAACTGCGCCAAGATGGTCAGCGGTTTTCTGCCGGGGCCTCTGGCGCAGACCAACGTGGTGGCGAACATGCTGTTTGGCTCCATCAGCGGCTCTGGCGTCGCCTCGGCCGCTGCCGTTGGCGGCATTATGTCGCCGATCCAGAAAAAAGAGAATTACGATCCGGCCTTTAGCGCCGCGGTTAACATCGCATCGGCGCCAACGGGCATGCTGATCCCGCCGAGCAACTCCCTGATCGTCTATGCCACCATCGCGGGCAGCGTCTCCATTTCCGCCCTGTTTATGGCAGGCTATATTCCGGGCATTCTCTGGGGGCTCGGCGTGATGCTGGTGGCCGGCATTATTGCGCGCCGCCGGGGATATATGGTCTCCCGCCTCGTACGGGTAAAAGGCGCGCGCCGCCGTATTCTGCTTGATGCCATCCCCAGCCTGATGATGATTGTCGTGGTGATTGGCGGCATCCTGGCCGGTGTATTTACCGCCACCGAGGCGTCGGCAATCGCAGTCGTTTATTCGCTGGCGCTGGGGGTCATCTACCGAAATATCAACCTGTCCAGCCTGCCGGCGATTTTCCTTTCTACCGCCAAAATGACCGCCATCGTGATTTTCATGCTGGCCGCATCCTCTGTCATGTCCTGGGTGATGGCGTTCACGAAAATTCCGGCGCTTATCGCCTCCGGCCTGCTCTCCTTTACCGACAGCTTCCTGATCATCCTGCTAATTATGAATCTGGTGCTGCTGGTCGTCGGGACTTTTATGGACCCGACGCCGGCGGTACTGATTTTTACCCCGATCTTCCTGCCTATCTGCATGCAGTTCGGCATGGATCCGGTGCACTTTGGCATTATGATCGTCTTTAACCTCTCGCTGGGTACCATTACGCCACCGGTCGGCCCGATACTCTTCACCGGGTGTAAGGTCGGGAATGTCAGAATTGAAGGCGTGATAAAACCGCTGCTGCCGTTCTTTATGGTCATTGCGGTGGTGCTGATGATGGTGACCTACCTGCCTGCCATTTCCATGGCGCTGCCGCAGGCGATGGGTCTGGTCAAATGATGCCGTAAAGCGCCGGTAATTAACGGGAAGCCAGCGCGACTGGCTTCCCGGTCGCGAAACGCCTGCGCTGCTGACGATGAAAAAGCTCTTTATTTAAAAGGCCACTGCTCCGTACGCTTTTTAATTTCCCTTGCATCAGATGCTTCCAGAAAAGCCTTCATTCTTTTATTTACAGCCAGACACTTCCGCCTGATATCACCCCTCACTTTCTGAAAACATTCTTCATTTACTTCTGCTGGTGCTATATCACTGCTTTTCCGATGAAATGGCTCTGAATAACGATAATTGCTTTAACATAAAGGCTTTTTCTACCGTAAAAATATAGCGTGATATCGTTGCAAATTGACCAAACCTGAAAGCCCGCTATTAACGTTTGATTACTGCACAGCAATTACTCTACTATCGCAAATAAAGGAATAGCCTTATTAAAGATCACATAGCGATGGAACGGAATAATGATAACCCTGCCGAATTTAGTGCATGCCTGCGCAGCCGATGAAAACCGCCTGCGGGAACAGGCCCTCCTGCATATCCAGCATTGGTCACTCTGGCTGACGCCGCTCAGTGACGGCCAGCCTACCGGCGACGATCCGGGCTACGACGATGACTTCCAGCGCATCCGTGAAGAGGTCAATAAGCTATCAGGTATTGATACCGCGCTGATCTGCTCTCTGGCTGAAAAGCTGCTGACGGGGGTAAGCAAAGATCTCCGGGTTATCACCTTTTACGTGTGGGCGCGTCTGCATCAGGACGGCGAAGCCGGCCTTGCAGAGGGGCTTGAGCTTCTGGCCGGGATGCTTCAGCGCTTCGGCCCCCGCCTGCATCCGCTGCGTGAGCGCAGCCGTCAGTCAGCGCTGGAATGGCTGGGGAGCAGCCGGATGACCGACAGCCTGACGCTCTACCCGGAAGTGGATATGGCCGTGATGCAGCGCATTGTCGGCGCGCTGCTGCTGATTGAACAGGCTTTACAGCCGTCTGATGAGACGTCGCGTCCACGGCTTTCGGTCTTATGCCAGGCGCTGGAAAATCGCCTGGCGCAAAGCGGCGGCGCGCACACCCTTGTGCCGCAGACCAGCCGTGAAGAACGCGCAGATACGTCCACATCATCCCCGTCGCCGCCGGTGATAAACGCCGTCAGTTCCGGCTGGGATCTGCTTGATCAGGCGAAAGTGCTGGCGAAATATCTGCGCGATCAGCCGGGCGGCTGGCTTGCCGGACACCATCTGATAAAAAGCGTGCGCTGGGATACCGTAACCGGGCTGCCGCCGCTGGATGCCTCCGGACGCACGCGCCTGGTGCCGCCGAAACCGGATCACCGGGCCCATCTTAAGCGGCTCACCCTGCAACAAAGCTGGTCAGAATTGCTTGAGCAAAACGACAGCCTGCTGGCGCAGGCGGTCAATCATCTGTGGCTGGATTTGCAGTGGTACACCTGGCAGGCGCTGATGAAAATGGACGGGGATACCGTGCGCGCCGATATCATCTGCCGTGACCTGAAAGGCCTGCTGACCCGGCTGCCTGGCCTGGAGGCGCTCGCCTTTAATGACGGCACCCCCTTTGCGGATGACGTGACGCTGAACTGGATCCATGAAAAAGTGCTGGATGACGTCTCCGGCTGGCAGGATAGCCCCGTTACGCCAGCGGTGACCTCCGGCGACGACGTGCTGACGCTTGAGCCCGAAGTGCTGCAGCTGGCCGACAGCGAGGGGATGGAAGCGGCGCTGACCTGGCTCCAGGCACGCCCCGGCTATACCTCTCCCCGGGACCGGTGGCTGATGCGGCTGCTGATGGCGCGGGTCGCCGAGCAATATGGCAAAAATGAGATGGCGCTGCACCTGCTGGGAGAACTTGACGGCAGCGCGAAGAGGATGACCCTTGAGCAGTGGATACCGGAACTGATGTTCGAGGTGAAAGCGCGCCGGTTAAAACTGCTGCGCGCCAGCGCAGGCCGCAGCGAGGCCGATAAAACGCGGTTACAGCCGGCGATGGAGTCGCTGCTTTCCGGTCTGATTGCGCTGGATCCTGCCCGTGCCGCAGTACTCTGCGGCTGACCGGCCAGCGGAAACTAAAGACGGAGTCTGTCACATGCAAAACCGCAAACAGCTTAAAAACGGTGGCGACCCGCGTGGGCTGCCTGACTACGCCGCCCTGCGCGATGAGATGCTGAAGCTGTCTCACCCTGCCCGCCCGGACGTGAACTGGCAATATGCCGAAACGCTCTGCTGGCGATTGTCCGCCAGCCACGGCGTGGATCTCCAGACCGCCGCCTGGTTTACGCTTGCCCGCACGCACATTTCCGGACTGGCAGGCATGGATGAGGGCCTCGCGCTTATCAGCCAGCTGTTCCTGCATCACTGGCCAGCCATGTGGCCCGCTAATCTGCATGCCCGGGCGGAGATCGTTGCCGGGCTGAATCAGCGGCTGCAGATCGTCTTCCGCACGCTGAGGATCAACAATCGTGATGCGTTACCGTTGCTCTACTCCTGTGACCAAAGCCTGACAGCGCTCGGTGATACCCTGACTCGCTATGATCTGAAACAGGCCGCCCCGACGGTTCTCCTGCAACATCAAATCCGACAGGCCATTTCCCGGCTGGAGGATCTGCCGGTGTGTGAACAGCCCGCCCCTCCTGAACCTGTTACACCTATTGAAACTGTTGTACCTGTTAAGCCTGAAATATCCCAGATCGTGAAGCCCGAAATCAGGGAGTTGCCGCCGCCGGACAGGCAAAAAGTGATAAAGCCCCACCCGGTCACGAAAAGCGCCAGTCCGCCGCCTTCCCGCCGGCGCGCGCTCGTCTGGTCCTTCATCGCTGGCGCAGGGTTCGCGCTGCTTGCTGGCGGCCTGGCGCTGTGGGGATGGAACATGTTTACTGCATCATCACCCGCGGAACAGCGTTTTATTGCGTCACTGAAGCCGTTGCCTGACGCGCCGACGAAAGAGCAGCTGGCCCAGCTCCGGCAGAGCGCATTTGTTGCGGCAAAGCAGGATGCGCTGCTGGCGGAGACCGCAGCGCAGCTGAAATGGCTGATGTCACTGCCCCCGGACTGGCCGCAGCGGTACGGGCAGAGCCTGATAGCGCAGGCTGGCGCGCTCTGGCCGGATAACCCGGCAGCGGCCCGGATGCGGCAGGAATGGCAACAGAAGCTTGACGCCAATGCGCTGCCCCTGACGGCAATGGGCGGCTGGCATGAGGGCATGACACAGCTTCAGCAGCTGAGCGACAGGCTGAACGCGCTGGATGAACAACGCGGTAAATATATGACGGTAAGCGAGCTGAAATCACAGGTGTTCACTATTACGCAAGCGTTCAGCAGAACGGTTCCCTTTGAGGAGCAGCTCAGAAAGCTGGCCGCTGCAGACTATGGCTCCGTTACCCCGGTCACGCTAAAGCAGCAGAGCGAACAGCATCTGAAAGAGTTAATTATCCGTAGTGCGCTGATCGATGAACCGGTGGAAAAGCCCTGAGGTTATCGGCTGATTCCAGCTGCACTCCTGGGGCCAGGATAATAAAACATCTATTGCTTACGCCATCGCGACCGGAATAACTATCAGGATTCAGGCTGTATTTACCCTCAACTCATTAAAAGGATGTTTATTGTGACAGAGATTTCAACACATACGCTTTCTGACGGTATTGCTTTAACGCTTCGCCGGCCCAGCGGCGCGACAAGTAGCCCGGTAATTATTCTCTGTCATGGCTTTTGCGGCATCCGGGAAATTCTGTTACCCGACTTCGCTGACGCCTTTACCCGGGCCGGTTTTGCCACCCTCACCTTTGACTATCGCGGCTTTGGCGACAGCGAGGGTGAACGGGGACGCCTGCTCCCCGCGATGCAGATTGACGACATTCTTTCCGTTGTTCACTGGGCAAGGGCGCAGCCAGGCCTTGATGCGCTGAGAATTGGCCTGTGGGGAACGTCCTTTGGCGGATGCCACGTCTTTGCCGCTGCGGCAAAAGATCCGGGCATTAAATGCATTGTCAGCCAGCTCGCCTTTGCCGACGGCGAAGCCATTGTCAGCGGACATATGGATAAAGCGGAAAAAGCGGCATTTCTCTCAACGCTGGAGAAGATGGCCGAAAAACAGAGAAGCACCGGAAAAGAGATGTTTGTCGGCATCACTCGCGTACTAAGCGATACGGCGTCAAAAGCCTTTTTTGAAGAAAACAGGGCGCTGTTTCCAAAGATGGACATCAAAATCCCTTTCCTCACCGTCCGGGAAACGCTGCACTACAAACCGGCGATGTATGCCGCTAAGGTAGCCTGCCCCACGCTGATCGTTATTGCCGGCGAGGACAGCGTAAATCCACCTGAGCAGGGACGGGCGCTTTTTAACGCCGTTGCTGCTGAGGAAAAGTGCCTTTACGAAGAGAGCGGCGCGCAGCACTACGATATCTATACCGGCGAGCATTTCAAACGGGTTATCAGCGTGCAGACGGAGTGGTTTACAGCACATTTGTAAGGCGTGTGGAGAGATAATGACGGGCCGCCGGGCCCGTTACAATTGGCTTTCCGCTACATGGCCAGTTACGTCAAGTCTCAGAACTAATCAGATGAAAAGGCGGGGATTTGTTGATAAGTTTCTGATACTAAATATAACCTTTCCGGCAGGCCAGATATGATCGGTTTCAAAACGATGACGGCAGAAGAGTTCTCAGCGTTCCTGCAATACCTGATACCCGACTACGCGGAAGATATTGCCTCCAGCTACCGGTTGCTGAAAGAGGATGCGCTGAAGCAGGCACAAAACGAAATAGCGGCCAGCCTGCCAGAGGGTCCCGAAACCTCAGGTCATGTGCTTCTAAGTATTTTCTACCACAACGCCGTGGCGGAGCATCACGTAGGCTATTTCTGGTATAAGCCTGATGAACCTTCTAAGTCAGCCTTTATTTATGATTTTTATATTTTCCCAACGCACCAGAATAAGGGACTGGGCAGCGCATCAATGCAAGCGCTGGAGAACAGGCTGCGTGAGCAGGGCTTCACCCAGATTAAACTCAGAGTCGCTGCCGGTAACGATCGCGCTAAGCATGTCTATGAGTCAAATGGCTTTCAGGTTAACGGGTTTAATATGAATAAAGTGTTTTGAGCAGGTTAATCACTTGGTTCCAGGGTGTCTGTTAAAACCTTGAAGATCCATGGGGTAAAAATGCAGCAGTCCTCTGAACTGAGGGGGTATTTTCAGAATAGGCTAAAATTCTACAGGAAAGCGTCAGTGAACTATCCTCAGGGTAATGGCCCGGTTTATCAGAAGGAGGAAGGTAAATGAAAATAACGGTGAAATTTGAAGATACTGGCATTGAAGAGGAGCATGATTTTGATTCCGAACCTCGCGCCGGGGAGATGGTGACTTTGCTACGTGATGGTAAAGGGGCAGACTATATCGTTATCACTGAAGCTGATCCTGACCATACCCATGACAATGGAAGTACCGGCCGCCCAACAAAAGCGACGGTCCGGCCAGCGTAGTGACCCATAAAATTTAACCAACCTCGCGCCGGCGGGGTTTTTTATTGCCTGCATGCTGAATCGCCAGGGGTTTAACAGACACCTCAGAGTAATTTAAAATGGCTTGAAGAGAGGTGCCCATGAGCGGTAAGCGTTATCCCGAAGAGTTTAAAATTGAAGCAGTCAAACAGGTTATTGATCGCGGTCATTCTGTTTCCAGCGTTGCAACACGTCTCGATATCACCACCCACAGCCTTTACGCCTGGATCAAGAAGTACGGTCCGGACTCATCTACTAATAAAGAACAGTCAGATGCTCATGCCGAGATCCGCCGACTCCAAAAGGAGCTGAAGCGGGTTACTGACGAACGAGACATATTAAAAAAAGCCGCGGCGTACTTCGCAAAGCTGTCCGGCTGAGGTACGCCTTTATCTTTGACAACACCAGTTGCTGGCCTGTTCGTCTGCTCTGTCGGGTGCTGGATGTTCATCCCTGTAGCTTTTACGACTGGCTTCAGCAGCCGCATTCTCAGCGCCACCAGGTAGATCTGAGACTGACGGAACAGATCAAACAGTTCTGGCTCGAGTCCGGTTGCGTTTATGGTTATCGCAAGATCCATCTGGGCTTGCGGGATAGCGGGCAACAGTGCGGAGTGAACAGAGTCTGGCGACTGATGAAGCGTGTCGGGATAAAGGCTCAGGTCGGGTACCGGAGTCCGCGGGCACTCAAAGGCGAGGCCAGTATCGTGTCGCCCAACAGGCTCCAGCGACAGTTCAATCCGGATGCTCCGGATGAGCGTTGGGTAACGGACATAACCTACATCAGGACCCACGAAGGCTGGCTGTATCTGGCCGTGGTTGTTGGCCTGTTCTCACGCAAGATTATCGGCTGGTCAATGCAATCCCGGATGACAAAAGACATTGTCCTGAATGCACTGCTGATGGCTGTATGGCGTCGTAATGCGTAAAGACAGGTGCTGGTTCACTCGGACCAGAGCTGTCAGTACACAAGCCATGAGTGGCAGTCGTTCCTGAAATCACACGGCCTGGAAGGGTGTATGAGCCGTCGCGGTAACTGTCACGATAACGCGGTTGCAGAAAGCTTTTTCCAGTTACTGAAACGCGAGCGGATAAAGAAAAAGATCTACGGAATGCGGGAAGAAGCCCGCAGCGATATTTTTGATTACATCGAAATGTTTTATAACAGTAAGCGTCGGCATGGTTGGAGCAATCAGATGTCACCGGCAGAATATGAAAACCAGTATTATCAACGGCTCGGAAATGTCTAGATTATCCGTGGCGATTCATCTAGTGCGAATTTTTTAATAAAATTTAGCTAAAAATTTATTTTTATCCCATGATATTTAAATAAAGCATCAAAAAAGCACTTTATTTTGTATGAAGCATCGTCGTGATGAAGTTCGACACCTGCAAAACGATAAATATCATAACCTGCCAATTTTAAGCTACGATCAGCTGCAACCAAATCTGCATACTTACTCTTACTCGCCCTACCTGTTTCATCTGAGTAATGTTGAATGCCATCGATTTCGATCACAACCCTACCGCCATCAGGCATTAGCAAAAGAAAATCCATCCGATGATTGAGTAATGCTCCAGTGCCTCTCTCAGATACGGTTTTGGGATCCCAGTGCAGCCAAACTTCTGGTAGCAATGCAGGTAAGTCATAAATTGCTGAACTATATTGTCGAAAGAATTCCTTGAAAAACTTTTTCTGGGGCGGAGACGAATTAGGTAAACTTTGCTGCAATCGTCGATAAAGCGAAATTTTTGCCTCTTCGCTATTCTCTTCACAAGTAAAATCTGCCCACCATGCCTGCAGTTCACGCCAACTCAATCCCTCGGTACTTAATGGACGATCATAGATCAAAACCTCATTGGGGTTTGAAAGAATTTCAATTTCGTTATTAAGAGAGTCACTCAAGCGAATATCGGGTTTGGTGAGAGAGGCAAAAATAATGTTCTTAGGGCGCCCTCGAAATGTCCGCAACGATATCAGGCTAAAAACCGGATAGCCTTCAGCATCAGAGCTATGGATAAGCTCAGCTCCACAGGTTCTTAAAACTTTATTAATGGCCTCAACCTTTGCTAACTGCCTTTCGATACTGATCTGCACGTCCGCAGAGACTAAACCTTCGAGCCACCTACGGAAACGTGGAGCTGATAGTTCGACAATCTGTAGTTTTTCAAATAACCATGCCACGTCACCGTCTTCAGGATTTCGTACAAAATGTCGGTGAATTTCGCCAAGAATCTTTGGCTCATGAATCGAAAACATTTCACTTAAATCCAACGGAAAAACAAACAGATCATTTAATAAACGCTTGAAATTTTCCCAGTGGCCAAATAATTCAAATGGTTGCAGAGCTTCTGCCAGTTCACGACGATGACGCTTGGGTATATCGATGTTGGGCTCGTCCGCCCATAGGAGGTCCTGGATATTGTTGCGTATGCTGGGATTGAAAACCTTCTGCGCCAACAGCGTTCTTGCAAACTCCGGCATATCTGCGTCATCGAGTAAATCAAAGGCTCCATGCAAGCGCTCGCGCTTGGATCCTTCCTCTTTGGGCACAGGTAGACCCAACTGACGACAGAGATCAGGGATTTTTTCGTTGGTGCAGTGATCTTTCAAGTTTCCCACCACAGGGCGAAGTAATTCTTTTAACGCTAATATATCCATTGATTTCCCCTTACTTTGCTACACGCCTGTTCTCTGTTGATTAATATACCGCTATGCCAATGATGTCATCATCACATTCGAGTAATATCGGCTACCAAAGTCGGCAGTTCCATGCCATCTTATATGGACAATTTAGGGCCTGCCTATGGCTCTGTTTTCTCGTATAACCTGGCTTACCGTCTTAGGCGTCAATATATGCGCCCTGCAGAGCTCATAGCAGTAAAATCAAAGGGAGCACTATGCCCGCAAACTGTCGATTTCGCCGTCGCATCTCAAAGCGTTAAGCCACGGAGTGCTTAAGAAAGAGCAAAAATGGTTACAATGACTGCTGGACAACCGTACTCAGCTTGGCTCAAAAAAGCTGAACATAGCATAACCACTTCTGACGGCAATGAGGTAGAGGTATACGAGCTCGAAATCGATCTTGAAGCAGGGCTTGTACTATCCGCATGGGCCAAACATTTCCGTGAGCATTACTGTCTTGATAGCCAAATTGATCGCCTGCGTAGAGGGACTAAAAAATCGCGGGCCGAGTATTTGAGAGACTTGGTGTTTCCTGATGAGTCTGAAGATTTTGGCCCTGCAACGCGCTCCGGTGATTTTGCTGAAATCCTTATCGCGGATCTACTTGAAAGCCATTTTGGTTTTTGGGTTCCTCGTACCCGATATGACAACAAAATGGTTCGCAACGAGTCTCCAAAGGGAACAGATGTCTTAGCGTTTAAGTTTGATGGCATAGGCCCATCACGGCCATCTACAAAAGATATCTTGATTTCTTTTGAGTCGAAAGCACAACTCAGTGGTAAGAAAGCAAAGCCTAGATTGCAAGACGCCGTTATCGACTCGATAAAGGATGTGTATCGAATTTCAGAATCCCTTAATGCGATGAAGCGCCGTTTAATTGATCGTCAAGATGAAGAAGGTGCAGATCGGGTGGAACGCTTTCAAGAAGGGTTGGATGTCCCTTATGTACGAATGACAGGGGCGGCGGCTGTTTTTTGTTCAAGTTTTTATGATTCGGTTCATATATCTGAAACTACAGACTGCACTTCGCATGAAAATATTAAAAACCTTATGTTGGTTGTGATACATGCTAAATCGCTTATGAAATTTGTTCACGCTCTCTATTGGAGGGCAGAAAATGAAGCCTAAAAAACGTGCTCGATATGCGGCGGCAGTTACGCTATCAAAAGGAAAAATGTTTGAGTATGGAGTTCCTGAAGGAGACCATATAGAGCTTCCTGATGATCTCGATTTGGAGATGCAGTTTCCATTAGCTGTTGGTACCGTCGGCGACTTTGCGTCCGAAGTGGTGGCTAAGACCATCGGCAATTCGATTGAAGCACAATCCCAACCCCCACTGGATGAGGTTATTTTTTCGGCTCAAGTCCTTCAAGCTTTTGACGATTCCCTGCTTAACAAAGAACTCTCCTTCAATCTTCGCATACTTGCCGCTGCTGGTTTCTATCTTGGCGATGTACCCGGAAATGCTGCAGTCCAATTATCTAAACTGAGCCAACTAGATTTTCCTAAGCACGATACTTTAGCTATTGCAGTTAAAACTGCGATGGATCGGCCTTGGGAGCATACCAACGAGACATTAGAGTCTTCACGTGCAAAAGATATTTTGGATGTTTTGTACCAACACTTCAGGAATGGCCGGAATGGCCGACAGAAAGCCTATGATGCTATTAAATCATTGCGCGAATGGGCCTATAGCCATGCGTCTGCACATGACCTACTTATGGCCGATTTGCTCGGAGCGATTAGTGCCACTCGCATCGCTAATTCTGCTTGGACATTACTTCCACGCTATAGCCACCTCACGCAAGAAAAGTGGGAGACATACTTATCGCGTTCTATGTCAATTAAGGAAATGTGGCCATCTCAGCGCTTGCTAGGAGAGGCTGGATTGTATAGAGGGACATCAGGAGTAGTTCAGATGCCGACGAGCGCCGGGAAATCTAGAGCTACCGAGCTTATTATTAGGTCGGCATTTCTTTCTGCTCGTACGAAATTGGCCTTAGTTATTGCCCCCTTCCGCGCACTATGCCAGGAGATAGCAAACGATCTTGAAAAGGCATTTAAGGATGATGGCTATGACGTCAATCAACCCAGCGACGCGTTGCAACCAGATGTCGAGTTCGATTTTTCTAACTTATCAGATTTTCTCGATTTGGAATCTGGAATATTTGACTCAGAGGTCGAATCGAAGCCGCAAGTCATTATTCTTACCCCGGAAAAGCTTCTTTACATACTTCGACAAGAGCCAGACATTGTTCAGAAAGCTGGACTGGTAGTTTATGACGAAGGGCATCAGTTTGACACAGGCAGCCGGGGTGTAACTTATGAACTGCTGTTAACATCCATTAAGCGAATGCTACACGAAAATGCCCAGAGCGTGTTGATTTCAGCAGTAATTCAGAATGCTGCTTCTGTTGCTGCATGGCTATTAAATGACGGTTCAAAGGTTGTCTCCAGTAGAGCCTTACAGGCTAGTAGACTCATTGCCTTTGCCAGCCTTCCGAAAGGTAAAGATGGTCAACTTCAGTTCAATGTTGCCTCTGATAGCGATCAGAAATTCTTTGTCCCGCGAGTTATTGTTTCAGAAAAAATGCCTCGATTACCTAAGGAAAGAAAGGATCGTTTTTTCCCTACTCAGGAGAGTGGCTCCATAGCGTTATATCTTAGTTTACGCCTGCTGAAAAATGGTGGGGTTGCTATTTTCACAGGAAGAAAGTCTTCTGCTGCAAAAATTGTTCGTGAGGCCGCCGAAGATATTTTTCGTCGTGGAATTTCACTTGAGCCACCTTCTGCCCATAGTGACCCTGATGAGATTCGTCGCTTTGTTTATCTCTTCGAACGTAATTTTGGTGCTAATGCATATTTGACACAAGCAGCTGCTTTAGGCATTTTTGCTCATCACGGCAACACTCCCCAAGGTGTTCGTCTGGCTATTGAGTATGCTATGAGGCAAAGCCTTATTCGATTGATCATCTGCACCTCGACACTTGCACAGGGTGTTAACCTTCCGATTCGATACCTACTTGTAACAAGCGCAATGCAGGGGCGTGAATCGATCAAAGTACGCGACTTCCATAATCTCATGGGACGCGCTGGACGTGCCGGAATGTACGGTGAGGGTACTGTTATTTTCACTGACCCCCGTCTCTATGACGAGCGTGTCGCAAAGACGTACCGTTGGCAAGAAACGATCAATCTAATCAATCCTGATAGTGCTGAGCCAACTGGAAGTACATTGCTTTCTCTTTTCGATCCTCTGCGAAATGACCTCGGAACAGTTATTCTAAGCTCGCCAAGCTCTGCTGAGGTAGCCACTTACATTGTCAATGACTGGGAAGCTCTTTTAAAGTGGGTAGAGAGCGTTCCTATCAATCTTCCTAAACAGAACTTTTCGGTCGCTTCACTAAGCGAACAACTTAAATCCAAGAAAAAGATTATTGAAGCAGTTGAAAGCTTCTTAATGACATATCGTAGTGATGTTCAGCCCGAAACTTTTGTGGACAACTCTCGAGAATTGGTTACTGAAACACTTGCCTACTCGCTTGCCATTGAGGAGCAACAAATACTCCTGACAGATATCTTCGAGTCTGTGGCGCGAAGGATCGAACTTTTTGTTCCAGATACAGCGATCCAGAAGCGTTTCGGGCGGACATTGTTAGGTATTGATCAAGCGTTGACAATCGAATCATGGGTCACTACAAATGCAAACGCACTCGAGGGAGCAACCTCTGCCGATCACCTGTTTGATGTGCTATGGCCGCTTTTAGTCCTCTTATCTAATGAAAAACGGTTGAGTGACACAGTTCCTAATGGGGCACTTAAGACATTAGCATTGGGGTGGCTGGCTGGAGATTCGTTTGCAGCTCTCGTTCAACGGCTCGACAAATTGGGTGCATCCTATCCCTATGGTGCGAACCAAAGAAAATTTGATCTTGATGTGGTTGTAGACCTGTGTGAACAAACATTTGGCTTTGAGTTTGCGCTGTTGCTCGCAGCGGTAAAGGAATCCTTTCTCGCGTTCTCTTCAGAACAAGCGGGTGAGGTTTTTAGAGAATATGTTGATCTTCTTCAGAAGCGATTGAAATATGGACTTCCGAATCAGAGTTGCATTGCCTTTTTTGAAGCAGGATTTGCTGAACGCGTAATTGCCCAGTGTCTTGCAGAGGGAATGACTCAAGGTGCTATTCAAGTCAGTTTTGACGCCCGACACATGATTCGACAAAACCCAGAGAGATTTGAAGTAATGCTACAAGGCTTCCCATCTTATTTTTTTGATGTATTTAAAACAATCACTGCACCTTGATAATATTATCTTCATTGAGACAATCCGAGCCAGGAGCACACAGATTCTTTTAACTTAGAGAAATGACATATTAACCATTACCAGCTATCCGTTGATTAGGGCCTTCGTCTGTTGCAGAACACTGGAACTTCCGCTCCTCGCTCACAGCAGACCTTTGGCCCAGTGAGCTTGTCCGCTCTGTGCCAGAAGCGGACGTGGTTGCTCCTCTGTTCGGATTACCAAATTTAATGAGCCACTACAAGTGGATGCCGGGGGTTTCTGATGGGGCGCGCCTCCTGACCAGTCACGGAGGCACCTAGCCAGAGGGGACGCTGTATGTACTGGCTTAAAGGGGGATTATATGACAGATTTTGTAGCTGCAGCAAAAAAAACCTCTGCTAGAAAGGGCTGTTATCTGATATATGTTGTTTAGTGCCAAATGAAAGAGGTTATAACAATGAAGTTGGATGAAAAAATCGTAATGCAAGGTGTGTTCTCTGTAGATGAAGGTGATACATATGACTTGGCTGGTGCTTTAGAAATAAGTGAGTCTGGGGAGATTTATCTCGATTGCATACACAAGATGAGCGCTTCTAATTTAGATCAGAAAGATATGGTCAATCTAACAGGCGAAACATCAGCATTAGGAAAGATTCTTCTGATTGATAGTTTTACTGTTTCTTCAGAACATAAATTCTCAGGTGATTTGTCTCGAACAAAATTATTTTGCAATAAAATGGTTTGCGTTGATAAAAACCATCAGGGATATGACATAAAGACCTTAAAAATGACATTCGAGATAGAGGACTTAGAAAAATGGATAGCCAGGCCAATAATAAACAGTGAATGGAAGGATAATAAAAAAATTTACTCATATGACTTACCTGACATGGAAAGGATAGAGCTAGGTGATGGTTTATCTCTTACCCTAAGCCATAGCATGACTATTTCAACAGGTAACTTCCATGAAAGGACGGAAGTAAGAAGCAAGGCGTTTGCAATATTTGAGAGCGCAGAAGAAAAAGACTTGGATTTCTTCATAGATAATGGCGTCACCCTGTCAAACTTAGTTTCATTCGCATTGGACTCAGTGTGTACGATAAAAAACTCTTATTACGGTGAAAATAATAACAACAGAGTAATTTATCAAACAGCAAATAAAATAAAAAAAAGAAAAGAAATAAACTTAGTCAATTATTACTTTACGATGCGAAGTGCTGGAGACAGATCTGCTGAAATAATAAAAAACTGGTTTTTGTTATCGAAAAAACTACGACCAACAATATCCTTGTATACTCAATTAAAATCAGGAACACATCAGTATACAGAAGCTGCCTTCCTATCACTTGCACAAGCTGCTGAAGCACTGCATAGACGCACATGTAACGACACCCCCATGTCGAAATCAGATTATCTCGCAATGGTAAAAGATATAATAGAAAAGGCTGGAGAAAAACATGAAATTTTTTTGAAAGAAAAACTATCTTATGGGTATGAGTATTCATTCAGACAGAGACTAGAACTGATGCTATCAGTTTGCTGGTCTGACGAAAAAATAAAAGAAAGAGAGGATGATATTAGGAAAATAGTTCAAGCCAGAAATATCTTCACTCACTACCCGAGCAAAGGAGACAAAATACTCAACGAGAAATTATCTAAAGATCTACACGATTACACTAAGTTGCTAGAAAACATAATAGTATCCAATATTTTATTTATCATATCTTCGAACGATAAAGAATGGACTTTATCAATAATGCAAAGGATAAATAAATTTAGATATAGAGGTTTTTAACGAACTCCTGTGGAGGACTTTTATCTTAAGCAAGTCCTCCGGCTTATCCCAATATCTAACCAAGGCTAGGCCTTCCTCCTCATTTTCTTTGACTTACTCTTATAGCCTGTGCTTCTTATGCGAGGGTTCTGGTAACTTAATCAGAAAATAGAGTTCACTAAATTTTTATTAGTCCACTTAGCAATGCATTTAGCTATGCCAGTCACTTCATTTTCATCCTGATATGCTAAAGAATTCAAATTATAGGCTCTGCTTGTGTATTCCGATGATTTAGACCACTGATTCCGGCAATTTCGATCACGCTTCTCGAGCAAATTTTTCCTTACTAAAGTTTACAACTAGTTTGATCGGTTTGCGCCAGTTTTCGCATCGGTTCGCCCCTGAGCTCAACCCGGTGCCCGTTGTACAGGAGTCTGTCCATTAACGCATCTGCTACCATCGGGTTAAATCAATGTCAGCTGTTCGCTCACAGCTGACCCTCAACCCATTAAACTTGTCCGCTTAGTGCCAGGAGCGGATGTTGCTATGTTGTGGTGCGTTAATCAAGCGTACGGCCAAGAAAAATGCGGGAAGAAAAAGGCCGCTAATGCCACCCAAATTGAACAGGAAATCAGCTATTGATATTGAGAAAGATACTCTGCAACTCCATTCGCCGGATTTAGTCCACCGGTATAGACTGTTCCTAGTTCTTGAGGCGTAACATATGTTGTAGGCCATACAACCATATCTTTAAAATAGTTATCTATTTTAATTCTTTTGAGCTCTTTAAAGAGATAATCATCTAATTCATTTCGTTTTAAACAATTAACATAATAAGCTGCCGCACTTGCTACTATATCTACGATTTGTAGTTGAGGATATTCTTGCGATGAATGGAATGTCAAAGAGCGAGCTTTAATTGGTAACTCAAAAGTCCTTCTATCATATCCATATACCTCCGTAATTTTTGACATATCCATAAATTTATTAAAAATATCTTGTTGTTCTGTAATCGCTTTGGAATCGTCATGCTTAATATAAAAACCGTTGGGATATAATTTACCCCATTCTATACAGTGCTTGAAGAGAGAGGGTATGGAAGGATCTAGTGTATTTTTTTCAACATCTTCTAGAATGTCATCAATTTCATTTTTGGTAATGCTAATTCTGTTGATTGTGTCTACAAACCTTTGGTCGCTTGAACATGCCTTTAGCTCATCAACTGACGTGTAAAATTCATCAATAGATTCAGGGGTCTGATTTCTAACCATGCTCATAAATTTTTGATACATTTTATCTGTTTTCTCCTCTCCACAGAAAGCTGGGAAACAGAAATAATAAACATTAGATAGAGCAAGATTCTGCCCATTTTTATAAAGATCTAACCCTCGATTGAAACACCATGTTTCGATTAAAATATCAACAATTTTTGTTGTTAACATATACCTTTTATCGACCAAAAAGATTTTGACATTTTCTTCATTGACGTACTTGCTTTCAAGCAGTCTAATAATTCCATCTTGGCCTGATTTTCTACGTCTAAGAGTTTTAAAGTGAGCTTCTGCTGGTGACTTGCTTCCAGTTAGCTCTAATGCTTTAAGTGCATCTGGTTTATTAATGCTACTTGAACTTAAGGTGAAAAAAGGTTGTGTTGAATCAAGTAAATTTCCGCCGGTATTACCCGACTCATCAAAAAACATATCAGGTTTTATGTACATCATTTTATTTTTCTTTGCAGTTAACTCTTTTGTTTTTTCGTTTTTCTGCTTTTTCTTATTCACGCGTCTACTTTGACTATTCTTACCCATAAAACCTCCTGATTAATTTGGAACAAGAATGTTAATTTAAAATATTAATAACATAGAGATGATAATATCACTTAATACAAGTTTAATTCTATATTTTACATCAAGCTTGACTCACTATTTTTTGATAAGAGTAAAATAGTGAGGATGTCCGCTCCTCGCTCAAAGCTGCCTTCCAATTTAACTGGGTATTGGATGCATTTTTGTTAGAGATGTCCAAGTAAAATGCGAATGGGTAGCCAAGTGAATGCAAATTCCCAAATGGACGACTAAACGCGTTTGAATGTCTGTGTATGTTGTTGTAGTAACATCCTTTCAACCTAACCGTGCAGGCCTGACAACGTCCGTAACAAGAAGTAGAAATATTGCTCAAAAGGCAAGATAGGCGGGAGCTACAAGGTAACACGTGCCGTTAGCATACCCTTGCATTGAGCCACAAACAATCTCACTGTACTTGCCACAATTTTGCCACATCTACAACGCGCAAAATTGCACATTAGTGTTGAACAAAGCAAAACAATGTAATAGTAACTTGATGATTTTACGAGAAAAGGTGGTGCCGATAATAGGAGTCGAACCTACGACCTTCGCATTACGAATTATAAGTTTTACCTTTTAACACAGCAACTTACCGCATTATGCCGCGCTCACACGTCCCATCATGCTAAAACATGCAAAGGCTTGGAAAAGGGTACAAACCTTTGCATGTCCCAGATATGTCCCACTACACCGTGGGCCGGCTGTCATCAAAAAGTGGCTTGATAGTCAGCGTCACGCATCCCATCACAACCACCTCCGACAAAGCCTCCCCTTCGAACGCTTCACCGTCCGGTGTGATAATGGCATTGCCCATCAGCCGGCCAATGCCCTGCTCTCCAAATAGCTCATATGCAATGTAATCTCCATTTACTGGTTTAATGGCAGCATCCACCAGGTAAATCAGTCCGCCAAACTCAATGAGCCTGGACGCAGCCGGGTGATGCAGGAACAACTGGTTCAGGCACAGGCGGCGCTCTACGTAATCAGCCGCGGGTGACGGGAATCCCATATCAATATCCCCCGCCGTTTGGGTTATAGAGCTGGTAAGTCCTGCGGTCGCCCTCTTCCGTGGACACGTCCTTAAATGTTGTCTGATAGAAATCAATCCAGCTGTTCGCCTCCTTTAGCCCCCATTCATGACCGTACAGTGACAGGTTCCGCACAAAATCAGCCGTGGTGACCGTGCGTCGCCCCTGCTCGCTTATCCTGATGCTCGCCCTGAATGCTGCCGGTATATCGTCTCTACGCCCCATAACCACCTCCATTTATACTGTTTTTATATACAGTAGTTTGATCAGCGGAGGATGGCAAGGGCTTATGAGGACGTGGTGGATTCGTCGATTGGCGCAGGGCTTTCCTTTTCTGGCATTTGCAGACGGATATCAATCCAGCTGGTAGGTGGCACGTCTATTAACGTCCCCTTAGTCAGGACAATTTCGCCCTCATCGCTGAGTATATATTTACGCTTATAAAGGCGAACGGTAATGCCTCCACTTTCTGTCTCTTCCGCTTCAACGATACCCAGATCGCCAGAACCCTGAGGATCACGTGGCGGCAGCAATGACCACCCCTCCTTCGCCAGCCCGAGAGAGCCCGTAACGGTGTACACGCCAGTCTCCAGGCGGGCAATGCTAATGCCCCGGGCTTCATCATTGCATGTCCCCGCGCCACACCATTCGAAACCAGATTCATCCACGTCAGTGCGTTGCGTATCTTCCTGAGATTTCACGATGCGGGCGACGGGGGAAGCCGCCTTCAGGCTGCCGTCAGATGATTTCGTCGTGTTACCGGTTGAGTATACTGTGTAGTCATACCTGATATAACCGGCATCCAGATGCCTGTACCGTAAAGCCCCGCTACCTTCAATATGCAGATGAAAGCAAATATCAGTATCATAACCAAAATACATTCCCGAACCATATCGAAGACCCGGTCCATCAGCAACACCTCCCGTTCTCCTTACCTGCGATGGGTATCGGAAGTAACTTCCTTCAATTAGTGGCGGCTTAAATGTCAGTAATCCAGCATCACCCTCAGATAACATACTACCCGAGCTGGATAATGCGTTACGTGTGGCTGTTGTTCCCAGCCCCAGGTTGTTCCTTGAAACCGCCTTGTCCTGAACATCGTTTAAGTTCTGATTACGACTCATCTTGCCGCTTAGCGAATCAGAAAGACTGTTCCACGCTGGGCCGGTGTACTGGCTACCATCAGTCAGATTTACCGTGATATTCCCTGCACCGCTGAACACTTGTTGCCAGTTCGCCTTGTCCAGGTTCAGGCCGCGGATGGCTTTGGCCACATCAGCCGCCACCTGAGCAGTAATGCCAACCAAAGTGCCATTGGGGATTGGGGTCCACGCCTGCCCGGTTGCCGCCGGGCCGTTATACGCAGTTTTTAGGACCAGCGCCGTGTTACTGGTTACTGAATCCACGCCGAGCGTATAAGTCACACCGCCTACAACGGCGACCAGAAAATCATTGGGTTTTAATTCAGTTGTGAATGATGTGCCGGTGCCGGTTACGGCGGTAGAGTTGTTCGTTAATTTGATAGTGCCTGCTGGCATAGTTATCTCCGGGCAATAAAAAACCCGGCACGATGGCCGGGTTACTGGATGATTTGATTTTTAAAAGTACTGGCTTCCATCAAGGATATTAACGGTTAGATTTGAGCCAGGCGCGTAGATGTTATAATTACCCATATTATACTGGGCCAGCGTTTTACCCTGACCAGCTTTAATACTCCCTCCTGACATCACTATCCCTTTATTGTATATACGGTAGAAATTTCCCGAGTATTTAAAAAAACCGACCCCGGTAACACAAAGCGGGATCATTGGTTTTTCAACGCCAGTGGCTTTATAGGCGTCAGTCAGAGTCAGTGAGTTTTTTATAAAAAACGGTATATACAGTGAATTGAATGTGCAGACGCCAGCACTGTTATAAATAAACAGTCCGTAATCGGGCATTCTCAAATTAAACCCATTGGAAAACACGGCGATGTTCAGCCGGATCGGGCCACCGGTAACAGTGACGATTTTGCGGCTGCTATCGAATTCAACGACTGCGCTGGGGTGATCCCAGCTGGCGCAAACGCAACAATTACCGTATCCCTCAACACTAGCCGGCACAGCCCACTCACCGCTGACAGTAACCGTGGTCCGGTAAACACACAGGCCTGATTTTGACACATCGCTGATTGCGGTGAATGATGTCAGGTCATTCAGAAAATACAGGCCAAAATTATCGCCAGCATCAATGCTCTGATACACGTCGAAATAGAACCACGGGTCTCCGTCTATCGAACCCTGATCGAAGCCTGAGTAATCGTTGTAGTTGATGGTTACCACATTGCCATTTATCCCGATACCAGACAGGCCAATGCCTACAGGAACAGCGGATGTGCCACCATCGAAAACTTTCCCTCCGGTAATGGGTATTACGAATAATTTACTGTTAGGTGATTTATTTGCAATAGTATAGCTGAATGATGTTTCGCCCTTCTTTGAGCCTGGCGCTGATTTTATTCTCTGAAGAAATGTGACAGCCCTGCCGCCACCACCATTCAGATTATAATATGTCAAACCATTGTCATTGGTTATCCAGCATCCATTTTCTGCCATTATGGTTTAGCCCCCAGTTTTACCATTACCAGTCCTGCACTATTTTTTACGCCAAATCCGGTGGCATCCATAAAAGCGCCACTGATAGAAGATCGAAAATTAAGCTGGTTATTGTCTTTCCCAAACTGCCATCCATTACCAGCCGCATAACCTGCGGATTCAATCGTCCCCGCTATTTTTGCGTTTGTAATGGCAGCATCCTTTATTTTGGCACTGGTTATTGTCCCGTTCTGTATGAACGCATCACTGATAAAGACCTGATCGTTCTGGACCGTAAAGGGTGAATAGAAGTTCTGATCTGCGCCGGAAAGAATAGAGAAGCGATCGGCAAGGAAAAGTACCTGCGTCTGCATTCCTGAAGGCGTGTTTTCAACACCAATCCCCATCCCGGCGGCGTACTGGCGTCCATTGCTGTCCACGGCAACTTTAACGGAGTACTGCGCAGAGAGTTTCCCGTTTGTGTCAGCCAGCGCGGTAGATGTCTGCTGAATAGCAGCGGTGTTGCCGCCGACGCTCGCCTGGACCTGCTCGAACTGTTGAGCGTAAGCCTTGTCATTATCCGCTACTGTCTGCCTGACAGTCAGGATGTCAGCCCGGTTTTTGCCTGACTCTGCCATCTGGTGATCTACCGTGGCATTGAGGTTAAGGGCATTTACCAGCAACCCTTCTATGTTGGTATCAACGTTTGATATCAGCTGTTTGCCAGCATCTGTCTCAAGCACCTGATCCACAATATCGCCAAGCAGGTCTGTTGCATCCACACTGCTCGAGCCCTCAACAAAGCCCGTCCAGTCCCCCTTATTACCGATGCGATCCACGAGGCGCGCCCGGTACCAGCGGATCACGCCTGCGGGCATTGGCCCGTGCTGATAGCTGACAGCCGGGTATGGGACGTTAACAAGCAACTGCGGGTTTTGCCCGTCGGCTGTGGTTGCCAGCTGAATTTCCGTATAAGCCGTATCACCGGCGCCCGCCGGAAAGCCCCAGGTCAGGTTTATATGCCAGGTAACATCATCAGAAGCATGCAGGCTGACAGGGGTGCCAGGCTTGCCGGTTTTGCCGCTCAGCGTAGTGGATTCCGCGTAGCCCCATGGCGAAGAGACATCAACAGGGTTAATGGCACGCACCCGGACATCATAGACGCCGGAGTAAATCCCCTGAATAGTAAAGCCCTGCGCGCTGGCCTGCCCCACATTCACCCAGTCGCCGTTGTCCTTACGCCACTGAGCCACATAACGTATAGCGCCATCAACCTTATCCCACCGCGCCTGCATAGAGGCGACGGTGAGCCCCTGTGACACGTGATCAACTTCGGTAATGACGATGTTGGCCGGTGCTTTCATAACGCTGACCGGCGTCACCGTTATCGGCGCCGGATCAATCTTCACTCCATCATCAATGTACCGGTATTTTTCAGGGTCATGCTGTACGCCTGCAACAGTGAATGTGCCGTCATCGTTGGAGGAGATGGAAGTGACGCGGTAGTACTGGATAGCCAGATTATCGCTGTCGATTGTCCAGACAGCCCCCGGAACAGGTGGCATTCGGTAGGACATGGAAACGGTAAACGTCTTTTTGTCGGCGCTTACAACACTGATTGTGCGGCTCTGCGCCTTACCATCCGGCAGGTTAATAACCAGACGGTCGCCCGCGGCAAAATCTGCTGCGCGGTCCAGCGTGATTTTATTACCACTGACTGCGCTGATGCGTCCGCCATTTGGTTTGCCCGCCCGGAACGGATCAGCGACGCCGATTATTTCAGCCGGCAGCGGCAGATAACCATCCAGCCCCACACCAAAAGAGATTGAGCCGTCTTTTGCATTGGAAAGTATTGCCCAGCGCCCGCGCCGGTGCGCCTCGCTCTGAGAAGTGCAGCCGATTGCGGTCAGCTGCATATCGTTAACTCCGTAGCGCTGAACCAGATCGGTGTCGTAGACAGCCTCAATGGTATCCGAATAGTGATTAATCGGGTCTGACCATGACACTTTGCAGGAGCTGTACCGGTTCTTGTAAGAACCGCCGGCATAGGTGAAAAGTCCGTCAATCACGTTAGAGGCGTGATAAACCATATCAACATCGTCCTGAGGGACGTCTGCACTCACGAATATCTGACTGTTACCCCAGAAGGTAATCCCCCTGAATACTGCGGCAATGTCTTTCAGCACGTTGTAGGCATCCTGCTGGCTCTGGATGTATACGTCGCAGGTGAATCGGGGCTCTGTGCCGCCGGCGCCATTGGAAACCTTCTGATCGCAATACTGCGCAATGGCATACAGCTGCCATTTATCGATCATGCTGGGATCAACGCGGTTGCCCATTCCGTAGATTTCATCAAGCACCAGATCATAAAAGACCCACGCCGGGTTATTGCTGTATGCCAGCTTGAAATCCCCCGTCCATGTGCCGCCATAGCTGCGCGTTTCAGGGTTATACGTTGTCGGAACGCGGATCAGCTTCCCTTTAGGCTTGCAGGTTACCTTTGGAACGCTGCCGTTAAACTGACTGGAGTCGAGTTCGATATAAAGCAGTGCGGTGTTCGGGTAGCGTACCTTACTGTCGATTACCTCGGCGAAGGAAAAAACCCGGAAGGCATTCATCAGTTTGCTGGAATCAGAATCTGGTGTGATTCGACGGACGCGCACTGACCATCCAGTAATGGATGCAGGCAGATCGATGCGGTGGTCACGCTGGTAATCAGACGTGGTTTTGCCGTCGAACCGGCCGTTAACCACCGTCTTCCATGACCCACCGTCCGTTGACAGATCGATTGCGTATTGCGTGACGGTGCCGACCATGTCGCCATTGTCTTTATACTCATACTGCACGGGCAGGCTCAGCTTAATGCGGACCGCATCCAGGGTCAGGTTTGTGAACTGACGCACCCAGGGCGACGATTGCTTAACCTCGATGTTCGCCGATAATTCGTTATCAATTTCCGGCATGCCCTGAATGTATGTCTGGTCCTGCGTGCCATTCCTGTACTCCCATTTCACGCCGGTGAAATTGAATACCCCGCTATCGCTGGCAAGCGCCGTGTCGTTGAGGAAAATCTGCTGGGCCGTCAGGTCACCCTGTATCTCCCCTTCCGCCAGTGCGAGCAGCAGTTTGAGCTTCGCTACTGACAGCAGGTTGTCTTCCTGTTCTACCGGCGTATGCGCCTTGGCACTACCGCCCTTGCTGCCGTGGATAATGCCGCCCTGAAGAAGTTGCATATTTCACCCATAAAAAAAGCCACCCGGAGGTGGCCTGAAGCTGAATTAGCTTGTTACTGTTGATCGCTGGAGAATATACCAGCGCTGATAATCGCGCCGCCTATCTCACGCTGCCCGTATAACACCGGAACAGGGTAGCCCATAGCCACGGTATTGACCGGCGCGCCAAACGCGTAGTTTGCCTGGTTGTCAGTACTGGATGCGGAACCGATGTCATATTTTGGCTGTGGGGTCAGCATCTGGACCACGCCGCCCAGCATCATGGATATGCCGATCCCGGTCAGGATAGTGGCTGCTGTGGTTGATGCTGTAACTGCCGCACCGGTCGCCGCCAGCGCGCTGCTGTATGCCGCCATCGACGCCCCTGCGGTGAAAAATGCCGCAACCAGCGCAACCGCACCAATCACGATTTGCAGTGTTCCACCACTTTTGGCACCTTCAATCACCGGCTGCATTGTGTAATCAGTTGCGCCGCGGGACATGTCGAACTCTTCTATCCCGATGTTATTTTTCCCGTTGAAGAAGGCGAAGCGAATACCGCTCATGTGCGCCGAGGATACGTATTTCTTGAACCCCGGCACCGTCGCGCACATAGCCCTTAGCATTTCACGCAGGTCAGCCACATGATAGCTGTGTGTCCTGCCGAATTTCTTTGCCAGCGCCCCTTTCAGGGTCATAGTTTTAAGCATCCGTTAACTCCTTTCTGCGCACCACCCGCATCGTCCTATCCCGGTAATATTTGCCATAAGGCACCCGGGCAGAGAGTTGACCAGACATGTGGTGCAGAATGATGTTGTCACCAAGGTAAATTGCGGCGTGGTTAATAACCGGCGCGCTGACCTGCATCATCAGCATGTCACCTTCCCGCATCTCTGCCGACGGCACTTCCACGAACCCCTCGGCCTGCCAGTTATCTTCATAGCGGTTTTCTTCTCCGCCCTTCCACCACTCGTAATCAACAGACCAGTTGTTCAGCTCCAGCCCGTGCTCCTGCCGGTAGTAGTCCATGATAAGCGCCCAGCAGTCTGCGTGGCCGAGCACCCATTGCCTGCCGGTATAATCACGATCCACACGCGGTGATATCGTGCAGAAATCACCATCCGGCCAGGACATAATTCCCCATTCAATACCGGAGTGGTCACACTGAACCCGGTCCATCTCAGAGGGAACGAGCTGGACCACATCGGGATGGGAGTGAATTATCATCAGCACTTCCCCCTGCTCTTCTGCCGCTGCGTAGTCCTGCGGCGCCAGCGAGAAATGTTCGGATGGGGTGTCTGAAATGTTCCGGCATGGAATGTAACTCTGCGACCGGCCTGACTGAATAACCACCCCGCAGGCCTCGTTGGGGTACTCCGCCTCAACGTGAGCGCGGACAGCGTTAATGATTTTTTTCCGCATGATCATCTTCCCTGTAGGTTGGCCGCCGGGAAACCACCAAACGGTAGCGGACTGGCAGCACCAAAACGAAGCTTGCAGTCGCTCAGGCGCCCGCCGCACACGTCCAGGCCCGGATTGTCGGTCGGAGTGCCATCTTTGGTGAAATATTTATTGCCGTTGTAGTCGCATCCTGTGCCGGTGCGGTACCAGCCCCGCATGCACCAGGTGCAGACGGGCATAATCTGCCTTGTTGGCAACTGGAGGCTCTGCACATCGAAGGGTGAGCACAGTTCAAAATCTACCTGAATGCGCGTCTCAGCGGACTTGGAGTTGATGTAGAAAAGCTGTACGCGCTCATCGACCGGGCTGGCGTTAGGATTTCCTGCCTCCCAGTTCGCGGCGTCGAGATATTTGGCAAGTGTCGTGTGAACCTTAACCTTCGCCTTAACCATGTCGTCATACTGTAAACACAGCGCGGAAACGTAGTTCTCCACATTGGCAACTGACAAAGTTGGTGTGGGCTGCGAGCCGGTACTGGACAACTCCACGCCTTTCAGTTCATACGGGTGTGGATCGTACTCATTGCCCTGCCAGATAATTGATGGCAGCTTTTCGGCAGCAAATGATGCCCAGCCCGCTGAATCAATATTATGCGCATGGAATCGCAGCACCTTATCGAGCCCAAACTCTGACCCGTCTATCTCAATAAGCTGGATAAGCTGACCGGGCTCCAGTGCCTGAACATCCTGTGTAAAGCTCATATTTCACCCATAAAAAAAGGCGCCGTAGCGCCTGATGAATTAGTGACATGTCACGGAGCAAAAGCCTGCTCGAATGTGAATGACAATTCGACAAATGTCTCCGTCACCCACTTTGTGGATATCGAGTCCTCTCTTACCCGATATAAAAGCTTTTCACCCCAAGGATTAGTCCACCAAAACGAATTAATAACGTGTGATTTGAGGAATGCTCTTACCGGCGTAACGTCAGGCAGCCGCCCATTATGGCTGAGGCTCCAGGTTTCGATAGCGCTATTCAGGCCCTTGCTGGCTACCTGCTTATACCCATCACCAAACTGAGCCTGAAGCGTGGCAACGTTCAGTGACTCAGCGCCACCAACCAGCACGCCCCAGGTAAACGTATCTGTCGCCATTTTTTCACCTGTGATTTATTTTTATACCTAGCGGTAGAGGAGTCCACCGGGCGACATTTGTTTTTTGAGCTCACCATTCAATGTCGTCTTGATTATCCCCTCCAACTGTTTTGCGGTATTCGCCGTATTGGTGTTGCTTGTCTCAGTGTTATTTCCGCCTTGCTGCTGGATAATGCTCACAGGAGCATTTACGGTTATGCCCGCCACACCTCCACCGCCATTAACCATTCGTACCCCAAGAGAGCCATCTGATCCTCGGGCAAGTGGCATGATGGCTTCCGGGCCGGCCTCACCAAATACCCCCGCCCCTTTTGCGAATGCGAAGTACTGAGGCGAGTCGTAGACACCGTTCCGATATGCGCTAATCGTATTGCCGCCCGGAACGCCGCCTTTCGCATAAGCATGGAAATTTGTACTCATCCCCATGCCGCCAGAAGAGCCAGCAGAGGAGGCCGACGCGCCGCCAGCTGCGGATGCTCCCGCTGAAAAAACCGACCCAAAAATGCTTGAGCCGATACCTACCAGCGCCTGTCTTGCAGCTATGCGAGCCAGATCGGAAATGATAGAGGTAGTGAAGTCCTTAAAGGAAGCCTTGCCGGTAGTGACGAAGTTCACCAGAGAATCTTCCATTCCACCAAAGGCGTTGCTGAATAGCTGCTGTGACATTGCAGATACATTGGCCGCGCTGTCCTGATATTCCTGCCAGGCCCGCGAGGCGCCGGCAGAAAATGAACGACGTGACTGATTCATGCGCTGCATGTGCTCGTCATAGTTGTTCAGCTCTGTTGACAGTGCCTGCCGCTGTAACTGGATTTCCTGATCAATCTCTTCTCGGGCAATATCACTCGAGGCCGAGGCGCGTTGCTGACGTAGCTGAGAAATTTTGTCGTTGTAGGATTGTTCAAGTGAAAGGCGCTGCGTGTACTGCTGCTGATCGTACTGGCTCAAGCCGCCACCCGCGAAAAGTTCGTCCGTAGCATACTGACTTTGTCGGTTGGCTATGGTTCGAGTGATGTCCGCACGGGCCCTATCTATCGCCAGAGCTTTCTGAGCGGTTTCAATCTGGCGTTCCAGTGCGGCGTTTTGTTGATACTGTTTCGTCAGGATATCGGCGTTAGCGAGAAGAGACTTTTGCTCAGCCGTTAGGGTGCCTTTGCTCTTCAGATCAGATAGCTGCTGCTCCCATTTAATTAGAGCCTGCTGCTGGGCGCCAATCTTATAACCTGTGGACTCTTGCTGCGCTAACGTGGCCTGCTGTTGCTGTAGTTGCAGGAGCAAGCGCTGGCCAGCATCGTCGCGGTATGCTTTGGTTTTTGTTGTTTTAGGATCTTTAAACTTGTTATCGATGTTGTCACGAAGCTGCTTTTCCTCAGCTGCGGTAATCGACTGGCCGGCAGCACGAGCCTTCTCCAAATCCCGAGTTAAGGCCTGTTGCGCCTTGCTTCGCTTTTGTGTGTTGCTTAACGACTGCTCCTGAAGCGTATTAATCCTCTGCTGCGCTTCAATGCCGTCTTTCTGCCTGTTGTTATAATCGCTTATTGCACCGTTTAATATGCCCTGGGTGGTAAGTTGACTTTTAAGCTCAGCCACCTGTTTTTCCATTTCACTAATATTGTATCCGTTAGTATTAGCAGCAAGTCTATTCCAAATTCCGCCCTCTGACTGTTTTCTTTTCGCTTCATCCAGGCTCTTCTCAAGAGTGGCCAGCTGACTTTCAGGCGATTG
The DNA here is from genome assembly GCA_050410775.1 of Pantoea sp. FN060301. Taxonomy (GTDB): domain Bacteria; phylum Pseudomonadota; class Gammaproteobacteria; order Enterobacterales; family Enterobacteriaceae; genus Erwinia. The sequence continues at coordinate 915,967 of CP191229.1, read as the reverse complement.
ATTTCGCCCTGTGTCCCTCATTGCATCCCACGCCCCCTTAGCTGAAGACCAGACACTATCCCAAGCATTCTGAATACTGCTCAGGCTTTCTTTTATTTGAGTAGACCGCTGTTCCAGTTCATTAGAATAAGTAACTGTAGCGATCTTAGCTGCCTCAGTGGTTCTTCCCTCATCCTGGAGCGCTTTGATCTGGTTATAAGTCGCTAGTGTTAGAAAGTGATACTTGTCGTTTAGCTTTTCGATAGCCGAGACCGGGTCTTCGGCAATTGCATTGAAATCCGCGATAAGCTGTTTAGTGGCGATCCCTGTCGCATCATTAATAGAAAGAATTGATTGGGCTGCCGTGCTTAATGAAGAGCCAGCAACTTTACCCGCACTTACGAGTTGATTAATTACAACTGCTGCTTCTGAAACTGTTGAACCTGACATGGCTGCCACTTGCTGAGACATTTCAGCAAGCTGACCGGTAGTTTTGTTTATGGTGTTACCCGTCAGAATAAGCGACTTTGTGAACTCGTCTTGCTCTTGGGCTCCTTTGTAATAAGCCAACCCAAGTACAGCCATTGTTGCTGCAGTACCGGCAATAGCAGCTCTCGCGGGCGTCAAGAAGCCAATAAACTTTTGTCCGTGCTCTACGTTTTCTGCTAATCCGTTCGCACTTTCTGACAAAGATTCTGAGGCCTCATCATTTGCCGATGACATACCCAGCAACTCACGCTTGATCACATCAAGTAGCGACCCCCAACCACCAAATGAGTCAGCAATCTGACCACCCTGCTGTGTAAATACCAGCCATAAAGGCATGCCGCCTGCCAGGGATGTGAAGATGTCAGTGAATTGCGCCGGAAGTTGGCGCATTGCCTGCTTATATTGCCCTGCCGATACCGCACCTTTATCCATGCCCGCATTAAAACCAGAAAGGTTCGTTCGAGCTTCCTCAACTTTCTTTGAATAGACATCAAATGTGTCTGTGTCAATAAAGCCCTTTGCGCGGAATTTAGCCAGCTGGCGCTGTTGTTCATCCAGCCTGTTCAAGGCGGCGTTTACCGGGTCAATCCTATCGAGAAGCGTCGAGAGCGCCCTTGCCTCTTCCTCTGTGGCTTTTGACGCCTGTCCTGCACTTGCCGCTGCCTTTTTACCCCAGTCTGTAAGACCATGCAGAGCACCAGCCAGGCCCTCTGCATTTCGCTGCGCACCCGTACTATCAAGCACTATCGCAAGGCGTGATTGTTGCTCTGCCATATCTTCTCCGGACATAAAAAAACCCCGCCGAGGCGAGGTTTATCATTATTGATGGATACAGGTTTTTAGTCTGCTAGCTTTCAGAGCTGCCTTTACTATCAGTCTGTTTTTCTTTTTTGATTATGACTTCTCTCGGACTCATCTGCTGTAATGCACGACAGAAGCAATATGGGATCACGGATAATGCCAAGCCCATTGCAGCCCCTGCCGCTTGTTGAGGTGCCCCATTAGCGCCATATACTAAGATGACACCCTGAAAGAAACCAACTACAGAGAGGAATACGCTAATACCCCAAAGTATTTTCATTTTTAGAACATTCCCTATAGACAATAATAAGTATAGATTAATCCTAAAGAAAAGCTGATGCAATGGGAAGCAAGAAACCCGCTGTTAAGCGGGTTAAGTGGGACGGTGTTCCGGCCTGAGATATACTCTTACCTAATAGCGCGTTCAATCATTCCAATCTTGTGGCGCATTTTCTCAAGGTGATGCTGAAGCGAAAGCAGCTGGAACAATGCAGCGTCAACCTCGCACCCCATGTTTTTCAGTTCACCAAGCATGCGGCCAAGAGGATTTGGGTTGTCGCCGTTCGGAACCAGCATGTCAGCCGGATATCTCCATGGTGCACTGAGAGAGTGCTCATTCATATCTCTGATGTGACCGTACTGGTTGAAGTAATCCATTGGGTACGAAATTGGCAAAGAAAGCTGTTTATTTGATTTGCCAAGATACTCACCTTCAAGCGCGTTCAGGTACTCAACGGCTTCGCCAACCTGGGCCGGTGTAAGCTGATGAATGTGCTTAACCTCGAACTGTTTGTGAACGAGCTTCCAAATGTCCGGGTAAATGCGTCCCATGCCGGTTGTAATCAACCGCTCTGCTGTCTGTCGCAGCGGCGTCAGCTGGGTAGCAGTTGATTGATGGTCTTTCTTGCGAGGGTTTGTAACCTCCCCCTTCGTCCAGTACTGGTAAAGTACATCGTCACATTCTTCCTGATAGCGAGCTACTTTCTCTCTAAGTTCAGCGCGAACCTTGCCAACGTTTATGGTATGAAGCCAACCGGCTAACTTCCGAAGAGCAAGGCAACTCATTGATTGAATGCCGCCTTTTGAAGGTATGGTTAACTCAACCATACCTTTGGAGAACCTCTGAGAGAGCTTCTTGTGTTGTGTGCTCCAGTCAAGGCCCATGCCCTCAACAACAAATTTCATCGGGGTGTACGCTTCACCGTTATGGTTAACCAGTACAAGGCTATCGCCATAAAACGGCACATTGATAGTGGAGATCTGAGTTGCTATACTCTTCATTGTTAGTTCCTTTGCAGATTCTGACAAAAATTGAAACCTCGTTGGTTGCCGCCTTCGGGGTTTCGTCGTTCTTAAGCCTGAACACTTTTATTCCCTACCAATCCGTACGCCTTCCTCAGTTGATAAATAACCTCTGTGTTAAATTGACGACTCTGTTGCTCGCCGTTCGCCTCGATTGCACGCTTGATATCATCCGGAATGCGTATCTTACGCTGGTACATATCTTTTGCTTTTTGCATTACCCTTCTCCTTATAGCCTCACCGTGGGGCAAACCAATTGTCACACCGTGCGTCATTGAAGTCAACCCCACCGTGGGGCATAATTTTAGGGTGATTTAATTTACTCAAGCGCTGGAGTTAGAATGAGCCGCGAAGACCCGCAGTTTAGAGTTAGGCTTCCTATTGAATTAAAAGAAAAAGTAGAAGTTGCGGCTAAGGTTAATGGCCGCTCACTTAATGCGGAAATTGTTCATAGATTAGATGTGAGCTTCTTAAACGAGGCGCCAACAGACGAGCTCATTTCAGCTAAGGATGCGATTCAGATCATCAAAAAAGCCAAGCATGAGTTAGCCCTTACGGTTTTTAACCGTACGTTTGCTGAAATTAACAAAAAAATTCGCGTCGGACATACGTCTTTCCATGTAGATCTTACTGATTTGAATTTAGAAGGGCTTAATGAAAGTGATTTCTTTACTGTTTGTAAGCCAACCTTTGAAAAGTTGCGCGAGCTTGGATATGAAGTACCCAATTCAACACTCGATGATGATGGATTTTTAGTAGTAATCCCCTGAGATAAGCCCACCTGAGTGGGCTACTTGCCTTTTCCCTGCTTCTTATCCCACTCTTCCCGAGCCGCATCGTCCAGGGCGAAGATAGCCGCCTCGAACTCTTCGCGGTCGATCAGCAGTGGTTTATAAGCCAGGAATGAGTTTATGTCGTCCAGCGAAAGAGGGAGTGGAGCCGCGGCCATACCTGCATACCGGCGCCCGCGGCTGATGATGGCATAAGCATTGAGTATTTCGCTGCATACGCCGTCAATCTCAGGTTCAGGTATAGCCGGGAGACCTAACCGCTCACGCGTCCAGCGGGCTTTCTCTCCCTGCTCTCCGCCGTACTGATTCAGCCACCTTTGGGCTTCGAGGACTTTCCCACAGTTTCTTGCTTTTGCTCTTCCTTGCCCGCTGCGATATCGGATGCTGTGCCCAGCACTGTCCAGTAGAGTTCAGGGTGCTGTAGAAGCAGCGCCTTGCCTTTCTCCGGTGAGTAAGCGATCGCCTGCTCTTTGCCCTTTTCATCTGCCTCGCCTACACCTTCCCAGCCCTTCAGCAGGTACTTGGCTACGGAGTCAATAAGCAGGTCGTCTGAGATTTCTGTAACGTCAACTTCTGCCGGATTGAATTCAGCGGTGCCTACCTTAAAGCGGGCGTCCAGCTTGTCGATATGGCGGCGCACCATCGCATTGTGAGAGCGAAAAGCCGGATTGCTGATAGAGCCAACCTTAAGTTTCAGGCCATCCATAGGCTCAATCCAGCGCTCTGAATTGGCATCAAATTTTGGGGTTTTGAGAATGAGCATATTTATCCCTGTGAGTGGCCCGCCATGTTCGGCGGGCATTAAAGATTATGGGGCTGCGGTAACAGTGACGGCTGTAGTGGCAGTGAATTCGCGCACTTTTGCCGTAATGGTTGCCGTTCCTTCTTTTACACGGGTAACCTCAGCGGTTTTCTGTCCCTTAGGTGCGACTGTTGCCACTGAAGGGTCAGAGGACTCCCATTGCACCGTGTCGGTAGAGCCTGAAGGCGTCAGGTTAGCGGTCAGGGTTACGTTTGAGCCAACAGCGCCAGTTGATGTGGCAGGAGTCACTGCAATGGCGGTTGAGGGCGTGACTGCTGAACGGGTAATGGTTGGCGGCGTATCAGCTGCCGTAATATTGAGCTGCACCTGCACAATGTCCGTATTGCCACCGTCAGGCCAGTCGCCATCGACCTGCACCGCCGGAAAATCAAACACGTACCTCCCTTCGTCATTCTCCAGCGTGAAGCTGAAAGGCATCGTGCCGCCGGTCAGTGTTTTTTTCCATGCGTTATAGGCATCCTTCGACCATGACAGCGTGATACTGCCAGATGGGGTAAAGGTGGTCGGGATATTGGCCCCGGCGAACGGGTTGCCGCTACCGATACAGCGCTGCGTCTGCAGATTGTTATCGAACTGGATGTTGAACGTATCGACACAGAAGCCCTCACCGCCGGTGACGCCGTTTAGCGAGATGGCGGTGACCTGCTTGAAGGTGTAGCGCAGCGCGCCAGCGTTATCAGCCGGGTTAGTGAAGTAGCTCGCGTCATCGGCTTTGGTGTCAAAGCCGAGGCCGGCAAAAGTCACCGTTGCGGTAATGTCGCCATCGTTGGGGATCGCCAGCTGGAAGGTGCCTACCTGACAGCCACGGGCAATGGAAGCCACGCCGATATCTTCAGCATAGGAAGCCACTGAGAAGGCGATGCGGTCATTACCCATAGTCAGCATGTTATTCACCCACTCAGCGCCGAAGCACGAGGCAAGGAAGTCATCATGCTGACCCCAGCGGAATTTAGCGCCTACATCGCCGCCAACATCAACCGTACCGGTCGAACGCCCCTGCGCCATGCGGGAACCGCCAATTTCGTCGTTGTCGATCATGTTCTGAGATGGCCCGACACCGAAGCTGCTGCGCTTCAGCAGATTCCATTGTCCGGCGTCGGGAGTTGTGCCGGGCGTTGTTTCGCGCTTGTACGCGACGACGACCTTAGCGCCTGAGCTCATAGTCTTTCTCCAGAATTATGCGCCCTATACGGCGCGGTAAGGTATAAGGATGTTCATTTGCGCCCAGCCATCGGTTTCACCTGCATCCACCGCCGAAACGGCGAAGTAATCAAGGCGCCCATCAGTCTGGAACTCGAATAGCTCTCGCAGCTTGTCGGCTGTCTGAGTAATAAGAAGTGAGCCGGAGCCGGACGGCACAAAGATTTGGATAACGGCAATGCCCGTTCGCTGCACCACCGGCCCGGCGCCGATCTCATTTGCCGACGCCATACCGGGGATGTTCGTCAGGCGCGCCCATATGGATTTGCCTGCCGGGTCATAGGTCTTATCGTTGGGATAGCGCACGTCTTCAGAGGCAATAGCCGTCTGCGCCGTCATGCGCGTGATGACAGCGTTTCTGATTTCTGTGAGGGTCATTTGTAGGCCTGAGTTACACCATGGAAGGCGATGCCATACAGGCCAGCAGGAGCCTGCTGTGAATGCCCGTTTTCAAGGCTCTCGGCGTATGGCAGGTTGTTCTGGATATAGATAACCGAATAAGGTTTGCCGTTGGCGATTACCGCGCTGCCACGCTGGATTGTGGCGGTTCCGGTCTTATCTTCGCCTTCGCGTTGACTGTAATCAGCAGAGCCGATGCTTACGACGTTGTTGTTACGAAACCGGCCCGTATCAACAGGAGAGCGCTGAACGATTTCAGTGAGCAAAGCCATGGAGATGATACGTAGCTTCTTGCCAACTTCTTGTTCAACCAGTCCTGCAAACAGCGAGGGGTCGTTGTCCCAGCCTTTAGCCATTACTTTCTCCTCAGCTGCATCCGGTAGGTTGCCGATGCCGGATCAGCGCCCAACTTCACCACTTTGTAAGCCTGCATGATGCCGGTAGCGAGGTCTGGCGCCGTGATGATGTGGCCCTCTGCCGGCACGTCGGTTACTTCGTTCTTCAGCGCAAGCAACTTCACATCGCCTGCCAAAATATTGACGCCATCAATGCGCTCAGTTTCGTAGCCAGACAAAACGCCTCGCCCGGTGTAGCTAACGACCGTCTCGCCGCCTGTCTCCGTTACCGGGTCCCAGCCCGATTTAATGACATAGCTGCCTGAAAAGGCATGCACTGCGTCATCCAGGTCAGTATTGAAGGCTTCCGCTATTTCGGCCTGAATCTCGTCACGAATACCCATCAGCGATACACCCTGAAAGCCATTGGATTGCTGCGCCAGGGCTTCAGCAGCGCCAGCGCTAGTTGCACATCTTCCGGGAGTAGCGTATTACCGGTTGACTGTGAAGAGGCGTAGCTTTTGGTCACCCGCACACCGTCGGCGTCCACCGTTTTGCTGGTCAGGGCACCTGATTCGGTCTGCTGCTTGTAAAGCACTCCGGCGGCGGATGCAGAAGCAAGTAGCGCGCCAGCCTGTTTTACATCGCTCGGCGTTGCACCGGTGATGCCCTGAAGATTTAAAGCGGTGAGGTAAGCATTAGCCTGCATCACTGCGCGGGCCTTTTTGTCTGACTCCGCCCAGTCAGCTCCGAGCACTTCATCCACTTCGGCGGCGGTGATGTAGGTTGTCATCTTCACTCCGCGGCTAAATGGGGCCGAAGCCCCAGATGATTACTCTTTCGGCTGCTGTGCGGCCTTCAGCTGCTCAAGCAGCGTCGCCTGAGAAGCGTTGCCTTTGTACTCAACACCTAGTTCATCGAGCTTAGCTTTGATATCGGTTGCGCTCAGGCTATCCAGGGGCTCTGCTCCACCGGCGCTAGCGCCTTCCGCCAGTTTGGCATTAGCATCGTCAAGCTGGGCTTGCAGGTCAGCGTTTTGCTGCTGCAACGTGGTGATCTGCGCATTTTCACCACCGCCGTTATTCACCGCGCCATTATCTTTTGGAATTACACGGGCATGCTCCACGCCACCTGTTTCACCCACAGTTTCTGGCCCAACAGTGATCTGACCGTTTTCAACTGAAAAGCCCCAGCGTGATTTGTTATCCGGATCGATATAATTATCTTTATTAACAGTCATTTCAGACTCCTTAAAAGCCCCTGCAAAGGGGCGTTACGGGTTAAGCTGAGACAGTGGAAGTCACGAATGCCAGTGGCACCTGTTTGCGATCAAACTTACGCTCCCAGTTAGTAGCCAAAGCCAGGTCGGACCAACTTGCCGAGATTGGGCGCGAAGTCCCCTGCGTTCCGGTGATGGTCGTGCTGAGGAAGGAATAACCCAGCGGATGCAGTACGAAGTTACGACGAGTCCACAGTGTTTCAGTGCCACCACCATTGCCACGCGCAGGTTCACGATCGTATTCCATATCGTCTTCGTCTTGCTCTTCGGCATAACCCAACGCGCCGGGGCCAAAGATAACGGACAGGTAACGGGCCGGAGCGGCTGCAACCGGTGGAGTAGCGTCCGGATCAGCTGCTACAGCAGGCAGCACTGGCATGCTGTCATCAACCACTACGCGCATACCCTGGAAGCGACCGAACTCAGGGATCTGGTCAGCCAGTGGGGTATAGTCGATGAGGTTGAGAATTTGCAGCTCTGTGTGCACGGCTGAATGCATTGCAATAACGCTCAGGCCGCCCAGCTGGCCGGTATAATCACCCATCGTGGCTTTTGCGCGGATGATAGCTGCAGCGCTGATGGTTCCGCCTGCATCGATCACCATGTCGCCGCCATTGCCAGCAACGTTATCGTTATAGATGCCGATAGTGGTGGCGATTGCGCGACGCTGAGCCTGACGCTGCCAATAGCTGGTCAGGCGATTTGCTACGAATTCGAGCGGGTCCTGATTGGTGATGTTCTTCACCAGGTTCATCGCGTTCCAGCCTTCGTTCAGGTAAGCAGCGCGGGCCTGCATGCTGGCGGAAGTGACGGACAGAGGAACTGCGATGTCGGTGTAAACGTCGTTCGAGTAGTTAGGCTCGATGGACGCATCCAGATCTACCCACCAAGGGATGGTAAAAGTGTTGGACGGTGATGCCAGCAGCGTGCTCATGTCGTTGTTGTTTGTCAGGATGCCTGACTCAAAGAAAGCGGTACGCTCTGCGGTGTTGACCTGCATGTAATCGCGCAATTCGTCGCGGAAAACGACGTCAGAAAGAATGGTTGGCATTGCTTAAATCCTTATTTGGATGCCTCATGAGCGGCTTTGAGTCGCTTATGTTCGGCGGGGTTATTTCGGCGAAGCTCTACACGCTCCATGCCGGACATTTCTTCCCATGTTTTGGTAACCCGGTCACCACTCTTAGGCGCGGCCCCGCCGCCACCTGCCTGACTACCGCGCACGAGGGATGCGTAACGCGGAGATGTTTCAAACTCTTTCTGGAGATCGGCCAGCGCGCTAACGGTCAGATTCCCTGAATCGTCAGTTACACGCACCTGGCCTTCTGCCACTTTCAGCCGCTTGGCGATGAACTCTTTCAGGATGTCGGCGTTGTCGCCGTCTGCAATTGCCGTGGCAATTCGCGTGGCCGCCAGGTTGATGTCACGCTGATGAATGGACTGCTCCAACTGGCTGTAACGCTGTTCCCATTCCGCTGTTTTGGTCTGAGAGCTTTCGTACAGCTGCTGGAAATTACCCTCAGCAGCCAGGCGCTCTTCTTCCTTGCGGCGCGCCTCTTCTTCAGCTGCGCGGCGGCGCTCATCACTGGCGCGTTTCTCTGCCAGCAATTCTTCGTTCTTGCGCTTCAGGCCGCTGACATCTTCTGGCTGAGGTAGGCCCTCAATCTGGCAGATATAAACGTCGCCCTGCAGCGCATACAGCGCCTGTTTGGCTTCATCGAGCTGAGCGAATTCCTCAGCGGTAAGCTGATACTTCAGAGTCATACATTCTCCTGAATGAATGTGTGCTGGCCCAGCCAGCGTTTAGATGTGATTTATAGGCATTAAAAAGGCCGACAGCGCGACCTAGTCTTTATCTCTCTCGAGCAGGCTTAACTCATACTCGATGATGCTTTTTGGCTCTGTTTTATAGGCCCATCGCTGCTTATGACTAAGCCAGTATTTGTAAACTACCAGCAGTGTATCTCCGTCATTTATCTCAGCTACCAGATGCCGCTTTTCGTCTCGCCACTTCCATGAATCTGGAATTTCCATGCCTTACCTCATTCAAGTCCGGCAAGCTCGAAAGCATGCGGCTCTAAATCTTTGAGTTGGTCGAGGGTGTACTGCTTGCCGTTGTCATCAACGAAGCGGTCAATGCTCAGTTCGCCTTTGCTGAACAGCTTGTAGCGCGCTGGGCCGAGCACCTCTTTCTGGAAGGGTGCCGGTTGCCGTGACAGCCAGTCACCATAGGTTGTCTTGCTACTTACCTGCTCAACACCATTAGGCCCGACTGCTGGACGAGATGATCCGGGAATCTCCCGACGATACTCAGCCTTCAGTACCGGAACCTCCGACGTACGGCAGCCCCAGTGAAATGGCGGTGATATGGCATCGAGCGGCACCACCTTGCCATCCAGCGACCGGCAGAGCGGTGTTGTTCGCCCGTCCAGCGTGGCAACGCGCTTTTTGCCCTCAAGGATGTCATCGTTTGACTTCATCGTTTCAGATCGGGCTGATGAGGCAACGTGGTTGGTCATCGTTCTGACCAGCGAGCCGACCTGCTCCTCATGCGACACGCCAAGCGAGGTTAAGCGCCGGACTATCGCCTTCTGCGTCTCCCCAAGCGAGGAGCCGATAGCAATCTCGCTGAGGATATCTGCCGTCTTTTTGCTGCCGAACTGTGCAAGCGCACCAGTGATGTCAATAACTTGCCTGCCCTTGCCTACAGCCAGCTCCAGCGGGTTAGCCAGTACAGAGGCGGCAATCATCTCTGCCGATGGCTCAGCGAGCCGCACAGACGCTTTGACGATTTGCCCAAGCAGCTTGCTGTTAAAGGTGAATTCGTACTTAGCGAACTCGCCCAGGTCGAGCTTCTGCTGCTTCGACATTTCGTGGTAGATAGCGCTCAGATCGCTCCTGAGCGTTTCAATCTGCCGGTTATAGCGAGCAGTTGCGTACTGACTCAGCCCCTCGTTAACGATCTCCTTGGCGCGTCTGATAGCTTTTCGGACAAACTTAGCCGCCTTAGCTGACAGGCCACCGCCGAACCGCTGAACATAAACCTGGTGGCGCGTGGCGGAGTCTGTCGTGTAACCGTCTGCGCTCATGGTCAGTCCTCAGTAACAGGGTCGGGCTCGTTCGGCACGGTACTGCCCTCAATCGGTGGCTCCTGCGAGCGCTCATCGTCAATATCATCGTCATTGCGATCGGCTTCAAGCCAGCCAGTCTGGCGGAACTTGGTGCGTACGTCGCTCTTGGCGATTATGCCCTGCTGCCAGCTCTGGATAAGCGCCAGAACATCCTGCGAGGTGAGTGATGCGTCGAAGAATTCCTGATTCAGCCAGAACACAGTATTAGCCATGTCAGCCTGCCCACTCATATACAACTGAGCATCCAGAATGGCCCTCTTTAGCGCCTCGCTGACGTTACCTGCAATCGTACCCAGTACGCTATTATCACTGCTGTATCTGATGCGGGCGGCCTCTGCTGTCTCGTTTTGACCTGACTGCTGCACGATGCGCGCACCAATCATCAGCATCTGGTTTTCCTTCTCCTGCATCAGCTTCAGCGCGAGTTGGCTTTCATTGGCCTGAACCAGTGTTGCTGTGCCGGCCTTACCCAGAGAGTAGCCACAGGTAGAGCCAATTTGAATGCCGCCAGGGTTCCACTGTTGAAACTCGTCCTGACTAATGTCGGTCGTAAAGAACAGCGTAGGTTGGCTGCTGATGAAACCCGATTCCTCAACAGTGGCGCTGTTGCCATAATGAAGTACGTTCACCTCTGCCAGGTCTTCAAGTGGTGCCTTATCAATGCGGGCATCGTTGCTCTCCGCCCCGAAGAAGTAAAACGGGATATGGTCGAATGCTTTTCCGGTGAAACTCGTCGGGATAACATCCAGCAAAGGTGATTCGTAGGCGTCACTTTCACGCCATACGCGGTGTCGGTAAGTGCCACCCTCCAGAGTCAGCGCCCGATACTGCTTCTTAACGTTGAAGGTGAACTCATCTGACTCGTCGTCGTTGAAATGCTCAGCAAACACTACGAGAGTTAGTTTGCGGACACCATCAATCACATCCTCACGCCAGTTGATAATGCTCATCGCTTCGTAGAGATGAATGTGGGCGTTTTTACCTGCGGTCTGCGCTCTGGTTGGCCTGGTGCCTTCCGGTGCGTTACTGGTCGGATAGTCCACGAAGAAACCGCCGCGGCCGGTGTCCAGGTCTTCACCTACGGCCTCCTTGGACAGCTGCTCGAGGCTGGTTCCGTCACCGCTGGCGTTCTCAATCAGATAATTCACCGAGTCAGGCAAATCAACCTCAGCGGTCTTGCGGAAAACGGCTCCGATTAGCCCCTGACGTGTGCGGCCGGTAATGTTCAGGAACATGGCCCGCTTCAGCAGTGCTTCGTAGCGGGCTACGTTCTCTGCGCTGGTATTCGTTGGGTCGGGCATAGGCAGGTAAAGAATGCCCTGGTCTTTAATCGCTCTGCTGCCAGCCACGCAGTCTTTGACAAGCTGCCATGACTTTGCGGCGTCGTTGTACTCTGCTCTTGCGTGTGAAAAATTCGCCATAGTCGCTTATCTTCTGAAGGTAACTGGAGCCGCTTTGAGGACGCTGCGTTTCTTCTGCGTCACGGCGAAGTAGCGGAACCCATCGGAACCGTGTGATGTGTGGTCATGCAGTGGTTTGTCCTTCCAGCAACCGCGCTTGTCGTCCCATTCTTTGCGATACCCTTCCAGCGCGGTAATGCCATCAGCACACTTGTGCTCATCAAAGGCGCACTTAGGCAGTATTTCACGCACCTGCTCAATACCGTCATCAACGCCAAGCTTCGGCACCACCTGAAAGGTGATCGTGTATTTCACACCGTCGATTTCATAACCTTCGCGGGCCAGCTCACGGCGTGATTTCGCATCAGAGCCAAACTCGCGGTTATCGATGTCGTGCGGCCCCCAGTGAGCGGCATACTCGTAGCCTTTATCCTTCAGCACCTTCATGTAGTGCCTGAGGCCTTCGCCACTGTTCTCGTAATAGTCGATGACGTGATACTCCTCGCCAACGATGCGCACGAACCAGATGGCCGTTGAGTCGCCTACGCCAATATCCCAGAAGGTATGGACAGGAAGGTGCGAGTTATCAGGCAGCGAGCCGATGCGTTTCTGCTCGTAGAGCTTGCGGAACTGCTTGGCGTAGTAAGCGCCCTCAACCGACTGTTGGAATGCCTCTGCCGGTATCGACGGATATTCGCGCTTCATATCGTCGCCGAGCGTCTTCTCTTTGGCGTAATACCAGGCTCTCTGCCGCTCGTTGGTAGCGACCCCATGCTTTGCCTCGATGTCAGTGAAATAATCACTCAGGCGCTGCGGGATTAGCTCAACGGGGTCGATTGCATAGAGGGGGTTCTTCCACCACGAGAAGAAGAAAAACTTCCAGTCGAGGCTGCTTAGCTGCTTGCCCTGAAGCTGAGCCTTTTCAGCAGACTGGCAGTAATCGAAGAAGTAGCCAGCCCTGCCCTCTGCTGTGCTTTCAATCGTCGTGAAACAGTCGCCTGATACAGCCTCAAAGGCACCGGTGACAATCTCGCGGGCTTTATCCGGGAACTTGGCGCATATCTTTCCGAACTCTGAAACATGGAGATAACGGAGCGTGCCACCACGGAAAGACGTGCTGATATAAAGCGAGCCGCCGTTTTTGAATACAAGCTCACCAGTCGTATCGTTGCTTGCAGGGTTACCAGAAGTGATGATCGTCGGTAATTTGTCATAGGCGTATTTTACTTTCTCGCGAAATAGCCGCTTGGCGTCATTGAGGGTATGGGCGATCAGGGCGCACTTGGCATCATCGAAAAGAGCAGCGTCTAACTGCATGATGCAGACTTCAGTGGTGAAACCTAACTGGCGAGCCTTCAGGATGATGTTTCGCGTATGCATGCCGTCGTAGTACTCAAGCTGCTCACGTGTCATCTGAAACTTTACTGACTTGCCCTGCTTATCCGTTATCCAGTAGAGCGAATTGAGCCTTGCCAGTCGGTCAAGATTCTTTAGCGCCTCGTAGCTTGCTGACATGGCCTGCTCCCTCATTGATGGCAGCGATTAGCTCTGCAAACTCATCAGTGACAGAGTGCTCAGTTTTCGTTTGTTCTTTGAACGCCTGGACAGTCACGTGCTTACCTAGCAACTCAAGGTTCTTCACTTTGTCAGGCCACTTAATCTTCTTCAGCAACCCAGCGGTGTCGCCAGCAATCTCGCTCACGTCAATTCCTGACAGTGAGGTGCGCCAGACTTTGGGCCATTGTGCGATTGGCTTCAGCTCGCCGTTAGCCAGAAGAATATCGAGCACATCCATTTCATCAATCTCAACTAGGCGCCGCAGCACGTAATCTGCGTTTACCTCTACCCTTTCGTTTCGACTTGATTTAAGTTCAATGATGCGTTGCGCAATATCAGGTTTTGACAGGTTTTCAGATCCGGTGCGGTTTGCAGTCTTCTCGCTGTACCCCGCCCGAATGGCCGCTTGCGTGGCGTTCAAATCGATGAGGTACTCGCGACAGAACATTTCTTGTTTGTCGGTGAGTGCCATAAAAAACCTTAAGGAAGTTATATGAGTGACGAATATAAAAAGAAAATTGGTATTCCCGAGAATCACACTCTTGAACTGGTTTCCTCAAACTGGAAAGGCGCAAGGAAGGGCCAAGATACAGATGAATATCTCTATAGAGAGTTAGATGCTGAGGGTAATGTTGTAGCCACCTATGAAATTAAGGATTCGACGTCAACTTATCCACCATTTGGGCGGTCTATCAGCTACAGCAAGGTCTAGTCACTTATCAGTAGTTATGCCATACATTATTCATCATCCCTCCTGACTAGCAATGTACGCTAACTCGATGGCATCCCAATCTGGTGATGCCATAATATTTCTCTTATATTGATTTGGTAAACATCAAAAACATAACTATTGAGAATCACAACATGACCGATAAAAAGCATCCAGACAGACGTCCTTCCACTCCACCAACTCCTCGAGACCCAATCCCCAGCCATCGTCGGGATGGTTCTGATGACAGAGGAAAGAGGCATACAGACGGCGTAAAACCACCTAAGCCAAGTTCACGTTAATGCAGGGGCAATGATGGAACGCTGGGAGTTGGAGTACTCAATTTATCTTTCTCATTACAAAGAAAAAATGTACGCCACTCTTACAGGGCGTATTGATAAGGCGATTAATTTCGCCTTAATTCTTACAGGTTCTGCTGTGTTTGCAAATTTTGGAGGCAATATGTTTTTTGGAGCGGCGGTAGCTAGTTTGGCTGCTTTATCATTTGTTGGAGAGTTCAGTAGAAAATCGTCCGAAGCATTAAGAATGTCTAAGGAGTATCATCAGCTAATAATTAACAAAGGTGACTATACAGAGCCGGACCTTTCAAAGGCCTTTTCAGAGCTAAATAAAACTGACTCGCCTGTATGGAATTGCCTTTCTGTTGCTGCCCGTAACAGAACAAATCTAGCTCTGTATGGGAAAGAAAAAAGTCACCTTGAAGAATACAACACTTTTGACTCCATCATGTCCTGGCTCGCAGGAGATAAGCCATGATTTTCATCATCAGGCGCACTCTCCAATGCGCCTTGTGATGGTCACTTAGGCAGGCCGGGGATCGTGATCTGTGCCTGCTGCTCCAGCCTTTCAATTCTTGCCATAAGTTGAGGCTTTTTCACGCGACCCCATCGGTTGAGCAATCTGCCAGACATGCTGGCAACATCCTTTTCTTTCATCAGCTCAAGCATCAGTTCGTTATGTTCTCGCTGATAGGAGTGAGCCAGTTCCATCAGCTTCTCGCGCATCCAGTTAAAGGCCTTGATAAACGCCTCTTTGATGGCTGCAGCCTTCTTGCCGGTGAATGACATGATGATGTACATCGCGCCGTCTTTTGAGATCTCATACTCAACATACTGATTACCCTTGTGCTCATAGGTAACCCGCGAAAAGTTGCTGGTTAGAAATCCATCTGAACAGTCAAGCTTTTCAATCTTCTGGATGATGTGATGATGCTGCTTGTCGAAGTAAGCGGCCACTTTGCGAGATGTAGTTATTACGCGATCACCTGACACGGCGACCATGTCCCGAAAGTCGATACTTGCTAACTGAGTATTCATTGCGTTTCTACCTTTTAGAAAGTGAGCCTGTTCGCACAGAAAAGCCGCCCGAGAGAGGTCGCCACCTATAACGGCAGTTCTCAGGCTCGCTTACTGAAAGGCTCTCGTTGGGATGCGCATGCGACTGCGCGTGTTTACTGCGGACATAAAAAAACCCCGCTATGGTTGCGAGGTTTGGTTTTCTTTTGCTGCTGATGGCTGGCAGTTCTTCTGCCACGTTTCGTTATGCGCCAGTACGTCTCTTTTGGTCTGCATGTCCATCACCTGAATGTCACCGGGCGTCAGGTAGACTGGCTTCACCCAGTCACAGGCCGTATCGATAACAACCGGCTTAGCGGGTCCATTTGTCGCGCAGCTGCTTATTAACATCGTCATCAGGCAGATGGCTAACAGTTTGCTGTACATCGCTGGCCCCTTTGGTTGCTTCAACGCGCCGGTCTGCTGCTGCTTTCACCGAGGCGGCGCCCTCTTCCGTCCGCTGCTGCTCAGCTTTGGTTTCGGCTTTGGTCTTCCCTCTGGAGTGGCCGATACCGAACGCCGCAGCAACCAGGCTGATAATCACAGCGATGGCGCCGATGATAGCTTCAATTCCCATCGCTTTTCTCCGGCGGCTTCTGACGCGTTACGCGGGTATAGACGCCAATCACCATCACAGCGATCGCTGCAATGCGCATCCAGCTGGAGGGGATTTCGGCTTTCCATTCAGGAGGGAGTTCAAACCAGATAGTGGGAAGCATACCCAGCGCGACAATTGCCTTTGTTGAATGCCATCGCCACCAGTTACGCCAGTCACTGACAAGCTTCATATCAGCCCCTTGTAAACGTCATACGTTCCGGTCTTCATAACGTCTGCATGACGAAGCGCTCTATTTCTGGTTTGCTGGGCCCACAAGCTGTTCATCATCCCCGCCGCCGACCCGGAGAAGTTTCCAGCGGCAACCATAGCCAGCGTATTCTTGAATCCGGCCAGACCATTGACGCCAAGCTGAAACGCCATACTGGTTAGCACATCCGCCCTTGCGGGGTTGCATTGTTTCAACGCAGAGAGAATCGAAGGTTTTGCCTTCATCTTCACAATGCGATCATCTACCAGTTCCTGTAGCCAGACGTCTGAGACATTCCTGGACAGCGTAAATGTATAATTGCTTAGTGAAGCGCCCTTTGGCCCAATGAGGAATCCGGTGCCAATAGTTGGATATCCCAAAGAGTCCCGGTATGGCTTGCTTCGAAATCCTTCCTCAAACCTGAGTATCTGGATTATCTGGCTCATTCGTCACACCCCATCGTTTCTCACTGAGTTTCTCTTCCCGCCGGTCCCTTTTCCTCTGGAAGTACACATTCACGCCGAATGTCAGCACTGCCAGAATAAAACCACCGATTGCCAGCCATTCATTGAGCGACATACTCCCCGCCAAAAAAGTTGCGCTCGACGTTGTGTACGCCGCCGCTGTTGTAAGTTTGTCTGCCATATTTTTCATACCGAATCCCCGCGCAGGGGACTTGTCCAGAATAGGAATTGTCTAAATGTTGAGCTGAACAAGTCCGAGTAAGCTTGTCTTGTCTAGAGAAAAGCCACGCCTTGTCGCCAGGTAGCAACCGAAGAAGAATCCGCCATCGTGCGGATTTTTTGCATTTAAAAGACGCCCGCTACCACGGGAAAATCACTGATCGAAGTTAATTGGCAGGGGCGAAAACGAAAAAAAGGCCACCCGGAGGCAGCTCAAATTAATACACACTATACACACTAAAAGGATTGCGCTTAGTGTGTACCGTGTGTATAATTATTTCATCAGTTAACGAGACGGAGGGGGTTTGAAAAGTTCGGAACTGATAAAGCTGTTAGAGAAAAGTGGTTGGCAACTTGAAAGAGTAAAAGGAAGTCATCACCAGTTCAGCCATCCAGATTTCTCGATTGTCATAACAGTTCCGCACCCTAAGAAAGATTTGAAAACAGGAACAGTTCATCAAATCATGAAGGATGCGAAACTAAAATAAATGGAGTTGCCCGTAAGGGCGCTCCTTCTTAGCGCAGGAGTGTTAAGCATGTTATATCCCGCTTATATCCATCAGGATCAAGACGGTTCAGCAAGTGGCTCATTTCCAGATGTGCCTGGCTGCTATTTTGCAGGGGACACTATGGAAGAAGCCGCTGCGGATGCAGCTAGTGCCTTAGAGGCTCACTTTGAGTTAATGGCCGATATGGGTAAGGATATTCCCGCCCCAGCCGCTATGATCACTAGGACATCAGGATCTGACGAAAATTATACCGGAGGGTTTTGGTTCGGCGTGACAGTCGATCTTACAAAGTTTATGGGTAAAGCTGACCGCATCAATATTACTTTGCCGCATATTTTAATTGAGAAGATCGATAATACCGTAAGCAAAAATCCCCGCTATACGAGCCGCAGCCACTTTCTTGCTGAAGCTGCTCGCAAAGAGCTTTCAGTAGCATAAAGACTACCTCCGTCTCTGAGGCCGCCATTGTGCGGCCTTTCTTTTTCACTACAACGGTGAGAACACTCAGCGCCTCTTTGGTGTGCCAGGACACCCGCTAAATATTCTCGCCTGTTGTGCAGACAAAAAAAGCCGCCGTCGCATTCTAAGAACACGTACGGCAGCTTACCCTTACATAGTGGCTAAATGGCTAAAAGATGTCAACATGTTATTTGCAGAATGCCGCACTTTAACCACAGGTTTGCGCTCGTTGAACGCTTTTTGCAGAGGATAGAAGATCATCCAAAGGCTGGCATTCAAAATATCATCAATCTCGTTTCGACAGGTTCCATAGGAAGGCTTACGCCAACCTTCCCCGCTTCGGCCCTTGTTGATTTTGCGAGGACTTGCGGTCTTATGGTAGTAGGATGCAATGGCTCGCTTGGAAGAACCATGAGCGTAGTAACTCAACAGGATGCCAAACGCTTTTTTATCGATGCACATGACGGAATCTACGACCTGAGAAATCAACATTCCGTCATCGTCATTACACATTGGCCGGGACATGCCAGGCTGCGGCTCTACTGATGCCATCCACTGAGCAATCATGCCGCTCTGGCGCTTTTCCAGCCTTCCTGAATAAACCCAGGCGCCCCACAATTCCAGCCAGCCATTCAGCCAGTCGTGTTGCTCTTTGGTGAGACTTAATTCACGTATGGTCATGCCGCCTCTCTTTGTTTAATCAGCGCCCGCAATTTAGCCCTGTACAACGCACGTAGCGCGTCCAGTTCTTCGCGGGTGTATCGGTGAGGGTTATTGTCAGATTCGAGCGCTAAGACGCGCTGAAGGCCGATTTTCGCTATCAGGTTGATGCGGTATGGCCCGATGTTTCCGGAGTGATGCATATTGCACGCTGAACACTGGCTGTGGACATTGTCCTCGTTGAACCGAAGCTGTGACGCCGCCGCTGTTGTCCGGTAATGCCCGGCGTGATAAGCGATCGCCGTTGTACTGCCGCAGCTGATACAGATATCCCCGTCCCGCGCCCGAATGTAGTCGTTGAATGCCCGCTGGGTCATGTTCATCCAGTGGCTTAACGGCTTCACGTCGGCTTTGCGCTTATTCCACGCCGCGCGCTCTGCTTTCTCCTGGCGCTTTTGTTTGCGCTCGGATAGCTGATTAGCGAGTTGGATTGCACATTTTGGAGAACAGACGATCTGGAGGGTATTACGGGGGATAAATTTCTCAGGGCAACATTTGCACTTCTTCGGCTTCGGCAGCTTGATGCCTTTAGCCATCATCGCCTCCTGTCATATTCGAATGGAGATCAGTCATTTCGTAGAACGCCGCGCACTCCTCACATACCCAAGTCTCATCGTCGCTGAGTGCCATGCCACAATCCAGGCAGGCTCTTTCGACTGGTTCATTCATACCCTGCTCCATATCGGCTGCTCCCAGCGCCGGGATGGCTGCGGGATGTGGTTGAGTTCGGGTAGCAACGCCGAAACGGTCCAGGACTTATAGTCATCGGCCAGATGCTTTTCGGTTTTGATGTTGCGGGCTTGATACTGGAGGATTAGTGCGTTTGCTTCTTCGGTGGTGCAGTTGGAGTGGTGGAACCATGATTTCATGCATGCCTCCGATACAGATACATGCAACTAGCCAGTTTCACCCCGCTTTGCTCTGCAACCCTCCGGAAGGTTAATCCGCTTTGCCTGAGCCTGATGACTTCCTTCACGTCTCTCATGGTGTGGCATCGGTAGGTTTCCGGACCGAACTTGATATTGTTTCGAAAAGCCACTTGCTGGATAGCGCCAGTAGAGCGACCGAGATGCTCCGCCACCTGCCGGGCAGTCATGGTTTTAGATAACTCACGTATCAATTTAATATCGTGAGTGGTATAGGGCTGCCTCATGCTCTGACACTCCTGATGCACTGGTCGAATCTGGCGATATTTCCGCTCACTCCAAATCCGCATGGGATTCCAGTCAGCCGGTATCGCATTCCGTTCTGCCGGGAGGCGTCCCGCTCGCGCTCAATCACGCCATCAATGCAAAGCTTGTTCAGCACGCTCCGGACTGACGGCGCCGGGTAATGCGCCTGGGCGACAATGTCGTTAGGAACCATCCATTCACCGTTGGCCATTGCGTCCAGTACTGCGACTTTTAATTTGCTCATTAAGCCACCTGCTTTTGTCTGAGTTGGTTGTATTCGCTGTCGGCAGGGATTGTCAGCCTGCAACCGACATTCAGCGCCCATCCTTCCACCTGAGTTAGGTAGTGATGCATATCGCCTGTGTCGAGGTCTGCGGTGTGCCGTAGCGTCTGTATCTGAGTTCGCTCACCTGTTACCACATCGACCATCTCGCGTGTCTCATATCCCAGATAGGTGTGCTTCATCGCATCCTTAACCCATTCGGGAGACGCAAAGGGCTTACCACGCTTAATGAGATAAGCGCTTAGCTCTGCGTACCACATGTGCTGAAGGGAGTTCTGAGGGATGCTGCGTTGGTCACGCCACTCTGTGATTTTGATGCGCCAGCGTTTGCCGGAAGAGACGAGGTCGAAAAGGTGCTTTGTGAATTGGCCCAGGGTTGATTTGTGAAGGCAGAAGTCCTGCACGGCTCACCTCCTTTTCTGCCCCTGCGCATTAGCCAGGTCATCAGCCATCTTTTCCAGTATCAGGCTGATGGTCATCTGATTGTGGCCGCCGGTGTTGTTGAACTTCTTCAGCAGCTCAATGCCGTTTTGCACTTCGGACAAATAGTCCGGGCGCTTGGGTAGTGGGATTACGTCAGCTGTCATGATTGTTCTCCGTAGTTGCCATACCACCAACCATCATCAGAAAGAGTCAGTGCGATATGAGTTTTTTCCTTGCCAGAGGGAATGACTTTTCTGCCAAAGCTTTTGCTTACTGAAAATTGCCCGCCGGCAGCGCCAGATAACTTCACGCCTGATTCGGTACCGCATCTAACCCTCACCTGCTTGGTAACCTCATCAAGCTCAAGCTCTGCGAAACGGGTGCCACTTCTCACCTTTGATGCCACGTAGCATGTTGTTGAGCCAGACTTGCCGAATTTCACGCTCATTCCTGCTGGGCCATGCCGCCCCATGCCGGTGTGTTGAGATACAAATGCCATCACTCTCCCTCCATTGCTCTGGCCTGCCAGCCTGCTCGCCATGCTTCCCATTGCCTCTGCCTTAGGCGGGAGATAGCATTCAATCCTAGGCCTTGAGATTTCATTGTTATTTCACGGGGTCGAAACCAGATAGCAAACTTCTCCCGCTCAAGATCAACGTTTTTGGTCATGGGCAATCTCCGTGATGCTGCTCAGGTCAAGCTTCGTACAGTCCCACGCGCTGTTTCCAGTCAGGCTACCACTGGTTTTTCTGAACCTCTCTCCAGCATTGGAAATCCAGAAGCATTTCGTTTCTCTAAGTTCCGCAGTTCGCCAGCCCCATATGCCGCCGACCTTCCCTTTATGCGTAAACGTCATCTCAAAACTCTCCCTTCTTGCCCGCCCATACAGCGCGCACAAAAAAGGCCGCGATTAGCAGCCCGGTTATTAACTCTGTGAGATAGGTGGTCATGCGTACTCCGTAACGTTTTCATTCGCCCACGCCTGGTCATACTGATCAGCTGGCATGTTGGCGATGTAGTTGTAGGGTGTTGAGCCTTCCATTATCAGGAACTGGTGCGACTGTTCGTGCAGGTAAAGCTGTATTCCGCCTTCCCAGCCCTCGCCATTTCGCTGCTTCTCAAGCATCAGTACCGATCCTGAGCCTGCTAATGCCGCCTCTTCTTTTTCGTTCAGAGGTTGTGACTGCTGTTTCTTTTGGAGTGCCCTTTCGCGTGGCTTGTTACGCCAGATGATGAATAGATTATCCGTCAGGTCAGTGATGGCGCTGGTTCCCTTAACATCCATCTTCCCAGTAGGCTTTTCCTCGCTGTCGCTCTTGCGGCTATGGGTAACCATGATGACGTGACTGTTGGTCCGGTTTTTAAAGTCGCAAACCGCATCGATAAATGCCTTCTGTCCGTTGTAATCGTCCTCACCAATCCCACACTTCATCAGGCTGTCTATAACGAACAACTGAATTCCGTAGCGGCGATGAGCGTATTCGAAAATCTCCAGAAGCCTATCGGCTTTTGCTGTGCCAGTGAGTCCGAACAACCAAAGGCGGTCATCATAGAAATTAAACGCAGAGCCTATTTCCAGCTCAGAAGGCAGCTTCAGGCATGTTGACTGCCTGGTGAGGCGTTTCAGTAATGCACCGGGTTTCAATTCCAGCGACGCTACGCAGGTTCTGACTCCATGGCGCATGGCCTCTAGTACCATATGGCCGGCAACTTCAGTTTTACCATGTCCGTTCACCCCATTAACGATGGTGAGTTCAGCTTCCCGGAACGCGAAGTTATGGTTCAGTGTTTCCCATGGGGACTGGAAAAGGGACTGTTCCTTGCCGTAAAAGGCGTTGATGGTGTCCTGATAGAATTCACGTGCGCTGTAAAGCTCTTCAGGATCGAAGAAGGCTGCCCGCTCCAGCACGTCGATAACCTGCTCAGAAGTCATTCCTGCCTGAAGACACTCGTTTATGTCTTTGTGCGGAAGGTTCACCAGGCGGCATCGATGCTCACCGAGGCGGCTGGCAATTTCTTTGGCAGCTATCTGACCTACTTCATCGGCATCCATCGAAATCCATATTTCATCGAAGCGATCAAGATTGTGGAATTCAAATTCAATCCACTGCTGCTTGGCTCCCTTGCCTCCACCAAACGGCACTGACAGGGCCGGTAATCCGTACTGGTGATAGGTCATGCAGTCAATTTCCCCTTCACACAGAACCACAACGCGAATGTTTTTCGGCATTGCCTGCCAGCCAAACAGGCACGGTTCACAGTCTCCCTCAGCCATAATTACCTTCTTCCCATTTGGGCGCTCAGTGCTGATCCGCTTGACCTGCAAAAGCTCCCCATCCCGCTTGTACGGAAATGCCAGGGCATCCAGCTCCCTCTCACCGTTCCAGACCTTTGCGGCTGCCACTTCAAATATTTTCGCTGTCTCCGCAGTGATACCGCGGGTAGCCAGGTATTCGATATGCTTTTCGGTTTTAGTGAGGTACTTACAGATTTTCTTACGGTCAGGTCGGGAGAACTTTTTTTGCTGCTTTGCTGCGAAGTGGTGGTCATTGTCTTTGATGCCGAGAAACTCCTTGGCTTCGGTCATCGCCTGGTGGAGTCCGCAATCCCTGACGGCAACCCATAAATCTAACAGGTCACCGCCGCTACCTTCTGCAAAGTCCTGCCAGACCTTTTTCCCCGCGAGGTTCACCTTAAGGCTGTGACCTTGCTCGCCGTTAACACTTCCTGCCACCCATTCATGCGATTCTTTTTTGCCGTTAGGCAACAGGTATCTCGCTACCCTGTCGACCTGATTCCAGAGCAGGTCACTAAGTTCAGCTGGCTTCATGATGACCTCAGTTGCAGTTTGTTAAACCAGTACCGGACAAACACTCCGCTCAACAAGCCGTGGTTATATCCGGCAATCAGCAATGATTTAATTCGTGGCTTCATGCGATCACCTGTCGATAAACACGTAGCCAGACTTGGATACCGTGATTGCTGATTTAACGTTACTGGTTACAGGCGCCGCTTCTGGCTTCTCGTCCTGCCAGCGCTTGCCGTTGAGGTAAGAGGTTGGATGAAGCTTATCGAAGCCATACTGCTTTCCTAGCCGGATGGTAA
Organism: Pantoea sp. FN060301; assembly: GCA_050410775.1. GTDB lineage: Bacteria > Pseudomonadota > Gammaproteobacteria > Enterobacterales > Enterobacteriaceae > Erwinia. The sequence goes on along the minus strand of CP191229.1, from coordinate 892,257 downwards.
TATCTTCTGCCAACATCTGCGCAAACTGCTGAGGGGTTCCGCCAGACTCTTTCCGCCACGCCTGAAATTGAGACCTGAAAGCCGCAACTGCTTTTTGCTTGCCTAACTTCACCATTCCTGCACGCCAAAAAAATGACTCGAAAGCTTCATCGGTTTCCTGATTCTTGTTTGCAGGCTTAGGGGCTTTTTCGGGTATCGTCTGAACTTGTTCGGACAATGTTTTATTACTTTCTTTCTTTTCTTTTGTAATAGTTTCTTTTGTGTGACTCTGTTTTGGTGACACCCCTGTCACCGTTTTGGTGACTTTATTTGTCACCAATGCAGTGACATTATCACCAGAGTAGTGACACCCTTCGATTTGCCACTGAGATACCTCTTTATTTGGGCCGATTTTGTTGCCATCACGGAGTATCACGCGCATAGCGATCAACTCGTTTTTAGCCTTGTTCACTTTCTGCCGGGGAAGTCTTGTTAGCTCTGCAAGCTGGCTATCGGCAATGCGGTCCATTTTTTTTCCAAAGCCATATGTTTTACGGCAAATGGCGTGTGCTACCTTGCTCTGATTCTTTGTTAAATCAGCACCGATAAGCTCGTCATACAGCGCATTAGCAAGACGGGTATACCCATCCTCCAGTTGAGCCACGCGACGCTCCATACCCTCTGATGAAGGGCGATAATCAGATAGTTTTCTTACGACTGTCATTGCCGTTTCTCCTTCGCTTTATGCTCTTCCAGGATGGTTTTCAGCTTTTCAGCGATCTTTGGATTGAAGCCTTTGCAGAATTCGATTCGGGCAAGGTTTTTGTGCATCGTTGCCTGGTAAACGGTGTGTTTCTTTGGCATAATTATTCCTGTTGATTGATCCAGTTAAAAATCAATGGTTATTTGAGAATCCTCAGCTGTTAGCGCAGCCGGGGATTTTTTCTTTGTGAGTATCGAAGCAACCTGTCTGGCTAAATGAGCCATCTCGTCATCCACGACGCCCCATTCAAGCACGGCCAGTAACATCGACATCTTCGGTATCCAGTCCCTTTTCCAGCGACTGACCTGTGCTTTATCAACGCCGATAGCTGAAGCTGTTTTCTCGGTGCCGATGATCGCAATCTTGTTCAGCAGAGCGCTTTCAATGCGCAGCGCCTCGTTGCGTTTCTTTGCGTTTTCCATTCTGTAAATTCCATGATGTTGTTTAGTTAATTACGTGTGGAAACCGTGGGGCTCCACATTGTTGCTCCTGCGATTAGGCGGGAGCGGCTTCAGAGTTTTAAAGAGCGGTGTTACTTATGCTGCCTTGTTGCGTTTAGTGCCGTACATCAGCCAATTGGCATCACACTGAAGCGCCACAGCTAGCTCAAACAGAAAGCGAGAACGCTTTGTTACGCCGGACTCAATAGACTGGATGGACTGCTGTCGCATACCTGCCTTATCAGCCAACTGCGCCTGGGTCATATTGCGTTCCAGTCGCTTCTGCTTGAGGCGTTGAGAAAATGTATCCATTTATTCACCTCCACAGTTTTAACTGTATTCTCCGACAGATAAATCTGTTTGTCAAATACAGTTTTGCCTGTGAGGATTGATACAAATGGAGAGGAACCTATGAGCCTTGCAGATAGAGTCAAAAAACGAAGATTAGAAATTGGCATACCTCAGTCCGAGGCGGCTGAAAAGGCGGGGATCAGGCAGCAATCCTGGGCTAGTATTGAAGATGGCAAGACTCTTAAGCCTCGCAATATTGTCGGTATAGCAGAGGCGCTTAAATGCGATCCCGCGTGGCTTATGAATGGTGGAGTTTTCCTGCCGGTCAGCGAGATCAATACAAGGAGGATTCCATTGATCAGCTATGTTCAGGCGGGCGAGCTCGCAGTTAAAAGCCCCATAGAAGCCTTAGATGGCAGCTTTGAGTATGTAATGACGGACATGGACTGGTCACAATACACTTTCGCCTTACGCATTGTAGGGGACTCTATGGAGCCGGATTTTAAGGCCGGGGATGTCATCATCGTCGATCCCGAGATCGAACCTCACCCTGGAGAGTTTGTTGTCGCTAAGAATGGGGAGCATGAAGCCACATTCAAGAAATATAGGCCAACAACAATAAAAGATGGCGTTCAACACTTTGAATTAGTTCCACTTAATAACGACTACCCTTCGATGAACAGTGCCGAGCATCACATCACTATTGTTGGAACGATGGTAGAACACCGCATATACCGCAGAAAAAGATAATCCCTCCTAACAAAGAAGCCGCCTCAGGGCGGTTTTTTTTCGCCTTTACAAAATTAAATCTGTTTCAAATACAGGGTCATACAGTTTTGAATGAACATAATACAGTTTTACCTGTTGACCATTTAACAGTTTTGTCTGTATATTTTATCCCATCAGCAGGACGCACCACCCGGCAGGAAGCCGATGCTCTTTAAAATTGATGGGAATGTTCCTCTCTGACAGGAGGAAACCAAAGTGCAGTTGGCTTTGGGGTGTGGTAGCGCAGTGGCAGACGCGGGCATAGCAGCTGTACCTCTGGTTCGATTCCAGACCACACCACCTAAGCCAATTAACGGAGGTACTTATGACAGTAGTGATTACGTATCTGGCAAAAGATAACGCCAAGAGCCGCTACAGAGCACGTAGAGCCGCTAAACGTGAGCAGGTAAGCGAAGATATGCGCCTCGCTCGTCAGGTCGCCACAGCGGCCACAGGATGCAGCATTAACGTATCCAAAGCAGTGTCGTCCCCTTCTCTGCGGAGTCCGCATGAGGGTGGCGCTTTGTGCCTGCCGGAGATCGCAATCTTCTGCGCTGGGCATCGGAAGAAGACTGATTCGGTATCGGCGCGGTGAGCATGACAACCGTGCGCTTCACCAGAGCATTGCGTGGGAGGCTGGCGATACCGTTTTACGGTCGTCTCCGGCTGTGCGGGAAATCAAAATATTAACAGCGGCGCTGCCGTAGGAGTGACAGATGACAAGCAAGATTGAAGAAACCTTCAACAAGCTGAAGCCGCTAGGTGTATTTATCAGGCCGCTTAGCCAGTTCAGCTGCAAGGTTGAATACAAGCAACGTGGAGATTTCTATCGAGTCTCCGTGGATATACCGGCTTCAGAGATAAGCGAATCCCGAGATGTACGGGCGATGTTCGGTGATGGCGACTGCAAGCTCATTCCAACGCTAGCTTTTATCGATAACGACTAACTGGTTGCCACAGGGCGGCCTTTTTTTACGCCGGCGATAAGCCGCAGGAGGGGTTATGAGTAAGTTTATGGGGATGCCTGGTCCGTGGATTGCATCAAAAACCGATAGAAGTATCGGTCCGGTCAGTAAAGATGACGACCAATCCTACGGGATGATTAATCCAGTAGCGTGGGTTGAGTTTGATGGTAACCCTGATTTTCAGGCCGCCAACGCCAATCTGATAGCTGCCGCTCCTGAGCTGCTTGAGGCTCTTCAGGCTGTAGTTCGTGTAGCTGACAGAGCAACGGATGAATTCGATATGGCCCGCGCTGCCATTAATAAGGCATTGGGCCAGTAACCACTGACAGGAGAAGAGGATGCAAAAACCGATCGAAGTAACCCAGCTTGATATCGCCTTTGGTGGTAAAGCTATGAAGATACTGCCCACATTTTCTCAGATACCTGCGGAGTTCAAGAGAGACAGTAATAAGTGGAACTCTTTTATCAGCAATTGGTTTTTCAGTGGCCTGAGTAAGGATAAATGGCCAAAGCCAAAGGATGGCATAAATGGAAAGTGGGCAATGCTGAATATTCAGGCCTGCCTGGCTGACTTTGAGCCAAAACACGAACACAAGATTGCCGGGGCGGCTTACCTCGCCTCAAAGTGGTTTGAGTGACACCGCAATGCCTTCTACTCAGAGGGCATTACGATATTTCTCGACACACTTCTTTTGGCTCACTCCGGTGGGCCTTTTTCATGCCTGCATATCAACGCTCATTCAACTGAGTGGGCATCGCTATGCAAACAAACCAATAAAAGGAATAACCCATGCAACAGTTAGCTATTGCAGGGGCTGCCCGCGTGGGTGGCTCCAGTTTCGACGCATTTAAATCAATCCAGTTTCACCATTCAAACATCCTGACCAGCGCGTCATTCACTCCGCCGCCGCATAAGAGTCTGCTGGAACGTCTGGTTGATTTCTTGCGTTCAGAGGGCCGGCCATGAGCAGCCAGTCAGCAACGGAAAGTTACCGCAGGCAACAGGAAGAAGCCGAGCGCCAGCGCAAAGAGGAAGCAGCAGAGCGCATGAAGGACTTCGACTTTATTCGATGGATGGTAGAGGCCATTGGCCCGGGAGTGAAGAAATGAGCAGATTCACTATGTACGACCGGGCAGAAATGGCCCGCCAGAGCGCCGAGGAGCGCCAGCTGTTCAAGGATGAATGGATTCGCAATAAAGCGGATCAGCTGGCTACCAGCTTCCCTGAATGCGCGATGGATTTCTACCCGACACACCGCGGGTTTCATCCCTACCTTGTCGGCCTCGACTCTGATGAAGCTCAGGACGCATACGCAGCATTTGTCGAATCAGTCTGCCTTGCTAAAGCGAAGAAGCTGTATAGCGAGGCTGAATTTATGGGAGAAGTGGCGTAATGAACCAGCAATTGGTTAATCAGGTATTCGAGATCGTTAACCCACTCAAGGCCGAGTTTGAGCAGGTGTGTAAGGAGCCGTCGCTTACGTTCAAGCGTGAGCTGGAATTCGCAATGCAGATATTCGCCAACAACGATTTTCTGGCGAAGGTGGCAGCACAAAATCAGGTTACCACTCGCAGCGCTGTAATGAATATCGCAGCCATCGGCATAACATTGAATCCGGCGCAGAAACTGGCTTATCTCGTTCCTCGCAAAGGTTCTATCTGTCTCGATATCAGCTATATGGGCCTGATGCATATTGCCCAGCAGTCAGGCGCAATTAAGTGGTGCCAGTCAGCCATCGTCAGAAAGAACGATAAATTTATGCGCACCGGAATCGACCGACCGCCGACGCATGAGTTTAACGAGTTCGACACCATTGAGCAGCGCGGCGATGTAGTTGGCGCTTATGCCGTCGTTAAAACTGATGAAGGCGATTATCTGACGCACACTATGCGGGCAGAGGATATTTTCTCCATCCGCGATCGTTCAGAAGCCTGGAAGAAATACCAGCAGGACAGCTCGAAAAAATGCCCGTGGGTAACTGACGAAGAGCAGATGATTTTAAAGACGGTCGTGAAGCAGGCTGCGAAGTATTGGCCGCGCCGTGAGCGCTTGGACGCAGCTATCGACTACGTGAACACCGAAGGCGGCGAAGGCATCAATTTCAATCAGGATAAGACGCCAGAGCGTGACGTATCTCCGGCCAGCGAGCAGACAATCCAGAACATTACAGATCTACTGTTAACGATGGATAAGACGTGGGATACCGACATGCTCCCGCTGTGCTCCAACATATTTCGGCGCCCTATCACCTCTCCGGCAGATATGACCGAGCCAGAAGCTGTGCGAGCGCTGGACTTTCTACAAAAGAAAGCGAAGGCGGCAGCATGATAGAGGCCGATCTTATCCTGAGGCGCACTGGCGTAGATGTTCGGGTAATTGAGCAAGGAAGCGAGGACTGGCAACGCCTGAGGCTCGGAGTGATTACCGCCTCTGAGGTTTCAAACGTCATCGCCAGGCCACGCAGCGGAACAAAGTGGCCAGACATGAAAACCTCGTACTTCCACACCCTACTCGCTGAAGTCTGTACTGGCGTCGCGCCGGAGGTTAACGCGAAAGCGCTGGCGTGGGGCAAGCAGCACGAGGAGTCAGCGCGGGTGCTGTTTGAATTCACATCCGGCGTAGACGTGACCGAAGCGCCGATCCTATACCGCGATGAAACTATGCGCACCGCCTGCTCGCCTGATGGCCTGTGCAGCGACGGGTGCGGCCTTGAGCTGAAATGCCCCTTCACTTCCCGCGATTTCATGAAATTCCGGCTGGGAGGCTTTGATGCCATCAAGTCGGCATATATGGCTCAGGTGCAGTACAGCATGTGGGTAACCGGCAAGGATGCCTGGTATTTCGCAAATTACGACCCACGCATGAAGCGCGAAGGTATCCATCACGTCATCGTCGAGCGCGACGAGAAATATATCGCCAGTTTTGAAGAAGCAGTGCCGGAGTTCATCGAAAAAATGGATCTGGCTTTGGCGGAAATAGGCTTTGAGTTTGGCGACCAGTGGAGGTGAGAGTTGAAAAAGAGCCCCTTCTACCGCCGCGGCAAAGGCGGCCCGAATGATGGATTTAAGGAAAAAACCGTGTGGCAACTCAGTAAGGGGCCAATGACCGGCACCGAACTGGGCAGAATCCTGAAGATGCCGGTACAGGAGGTTCATAACCAGATGCGCTGGCAGCTCAGAGAAACACAAACAGCCTCATTCAGCGCAGGCGAGTGGGAGATTGACAGCGAGGGGAATCGCGACCGCACCTACACACTGAAATCCCGCCCCCGACGCATCATCCCCAGAGCTGGCAAAACCATCACCATAAGCACGAAAGCATTCGGCATGAGAGGTGATGATGCTCGCCAGAAAAACATCATTGCGGCCCAGCGTCGCGCCCGGTTGCACAAGGCCGGATTATGGATAACGGAGCTATGAAATGACACCAGAACAAATTCAGAAACTGAGAGAGCTGCGAAACGCTTTGGCCTGCTGGCAGGATGACTATGATCCTACCGAGGATAAAGAGCAGTACGACATGTTTGGCGCTGCAGTAGATGCCATTGCTCTTGTCGAGGGGTTGCAGGCGCGGGTTAAAGAGCTGGAAGAGAGTCACGCTCAGGTTATCGAGGCGCGTGACCATTACAAAAATCTTCGCATGAGTTCGCGCCCCGCCGCCGCAGTGTTTCCGCCTGAGAAACTATCCCTCAATAACGGCATTATCGGCTTCAATGAAGGGTATAACCAGGCTATTGCCGACACTATCGCGCTGTCAGGCCAGCCGCAGAAGTGTTGTCAGCCTACCCGCGAAGAACTCGCCTCTCTTGCGAGAGGTGATTTTACGCCGGAGGAGTTGTGGGGAGGCCCACGTCCATCATGTCCCAAATGCGCCGGGGGTGAGATCGAATGAAACAGCTAACCGAACAGGAGCGCCAGGCGCTGATTAAAGACTGCCATCAGGAAATTGAACTCTTACAGAAAAACCTTACTACGTGGGGTTGCGTGTGGGAGTCATTTTTTAAAAGCAAAATTAAAAGGCAGGAAATAGCCCTGGCGGCGTTAACCGCTGAGCCTGCCAGCAAGTGGATTGCCTGTAATGAGCGGATGCCGGAAGTAGGTTCGGACGTTTTGGTGACTAACCTACACGGCGAGGTGGAAGTAGCGTGCTATCAGAAGTCATACATCCCGGGAGAGCCATTTTTCGCAACGACAGCTGGAGAGGTTTACCCAACTCACTGGATGCCACTCCCAGAAGCCCCGGCGCCTGGAGGTGAAACGTGCTAACCGGCTTCGTGCTGCTAATCACATCAACCATCCACGCTATGCCGGTATCTGACAGGATTTATCCCACGGTGGCGGCTTGTGAGAGCGTGAAGAGTCGCATTATGGAGCGCCGGCCATTTGTTCAGCTTGAGTGCTCACCAGTTTACCGATAGCCGCGAAAGCGGTTTTTTTATGCCCGGAGGAAAGTATGCATGCAGACATTTTAGATGAAGCCGCAGAACGCGAGCAACAGCTGATAGAGATTGCCTTGGCTAACCGTCAGGCGCCGCAGATGGTCTACACCGGCGAGTGCCATTACTGCTATGAGCCGATAGACAGCGGGCATTTTTGCTCGCCGGAGTGCCGGGAAGATGCAGAAAAGTTGGAGCGGGCAGAACAGCAAAGGAGAGTGTCATGAGCATTGAATGGGATGGGAAAGGGCTGCCTCCGTTAGGTTGTGTGTGCGAGATAGCCCCGCCGATACATAATTCAGGCACGTCTGTACGGGTACTGTGTCATGACGAAGGGGCGGCAGTTTGCCGCATTCTTGAGGGAGATAGAATTGGGAGCCTATGTCAATTTCTGAGCTTTGAAGTGAGGCCTATCCGCACCGAAGCAGAGCGCCTGCGTGATTATGCAGTTGGCGCATTGGAGCGAGCATGGGAAGAAGTGACGAATCGCCCAGCTGCACAGTTTGAAGTTATCTACGACGCCATCGCCGCCGGTGAAATCCCCGGCGTAAGGCTGGCTGATGACGCCAGAGACTGAAAACGCCCTACGGTCCGTCGCCCGAAGTTGCCGGTCTGAAATCATCAGCGCCACCAAAGGCAAACCCCGCTCCGAGCACGACCGCATTACTACTCTTCTGTTAGACCAATACACCACTAAAATCACCGCGCTGCCGCCTGGCAAATTCCGAACTCGGGATTGACTGGTCTACTTCGTGCGCGTGGTGGATAGGGAGATGAGATGAGCAGAGACGAAGCTATCAATAAACTGAAGGTATTACAGAATCTAAGTGATATAGAAGTGGCCCACGCTAATGCAGACGATGTGATATGCGATCTGCTTATATCGCTTGGTTACGAAGATGTGATTTTTGAGTACGAAAAAATAGACAAGTGGTACGCGTGATTTCCTCTCCCCACCTTCTCATCGCATTCGCATTCGTCATCGCCGTATGGGCGATATTCAAAATTCTATGAACGAGGTCAAAGATGGAAGCGTACTCACTTACGCTCGATGAAGCCTGCGCGTTCCTCGGTATTTCCCGCCCCACTGCCAGTAACTGGATACGGACCGGGCGCCTTACCGCGACGCGCAAAGACCCTAGCAAAACTAAGTCACCCTATCTCGTTACCCGGCAGGCGTGTATTGCCGCACTGAATAATCCGTTGCACACTGTCGCCGTGAGCGCGGCTGATGCATATGAGGAGAAATTATCATGTCCATCTTCCGCAGGGGTGAAACCTGGTACGCCAGTTTCACAGCGCCAGACGGCAATCGCTTTAAGCAGTCTCTTGGGACAAAGGACAAAAGGCAGGCCAGCGAGCTTCACGACAAGCTAAAGGCCGAAGCCTGGCGCGTTAGCAAGTTGGGCGATATGCCGTCATTAACATTCGAAGAGGCGTGCGTACGTTGGCTGGAAGAGCGTGCGCACAAGAAGTCACTGGATGACGACAAGAGCCGGATCGGATTCTGGCTCCAGCATCTTGCAGGGATGCAGTTGAAGGATATTACCGAGAACCATATCTATAACGCCATACAGCGAATGCCGAACCGGCGACATCATGAAAACTGGAAACTGAAAGCTGAGGCGTTACATAAAAGAGGTAAGCCGGTGCCAGAGTATGTGCCGAAGCCCGCATCAGTGGCGACAAAGGCTACGCACCTGGCGTTCATTAAGGCCCTGCTCAGGTCCGCAGAAAGGGAATGGAAAGTTCTGGATCGGGCACCAGTGCTGAAAGTCCCGCAGCCGAAGAATAAACGAATCCGCTGGCTGGAGCCTCACGAAGCAAAAAGGCTGATTGATGAATGCCCGGATCCGTTGAAATCCGTGGTCAGGTTTGCACTGGCGACAGGATTACGGCGGTCAAACATCATCAATCTTGAGTGGCAGCAAATCGATATGCAGCGACGGGTCGCATGGATTAACCCGGAGGAAAGCAAATCGAACAGAGCTATTGGCGTAGCGCTGAACGATACTGCATGCGAGGTGCTGAAAAATCAAATCGGCAACCATCACCGATGGGTTTTTGTTTATCAGGAAAGCAGCACTCGCCCGGACGGGACGAAAGTGCCAACGGTCAGGAAAATGCGTTACGACGCCAACACAGCCTGGCGAGCAGCATTGCGTCGGGCAGGGATAGAAGATTTCCGCTTTCACGACCTGAGACACACATGGGCGAGCTGGCTTATTCAGGCCGGGGTCCCGCTATCGGTTCTCCAGGAAATGGGGGGGTGGGAAAGCATCGAAATGGTGCGGCGGTACGCTCACCTGGCACCGAGCCATATGACAGAGCACGCCAAGCAGATTGATGCTATTTTCGGGAGGATTGTCCCAAATCTGTCCCACATGGAGTTGCGTGATGGCACAGATCACATTTAACTGATTGATTTTACTGGTGCCGATAAGAGGAGTCGAACCTCCGACCTTCGCATTACGAATGCGCTGCTCTACCAACTGAGCTATATCGGCTTAGGGTGGGAACTACGGGGCGATACGTTAAAAAAAAGCGGCGGATGAGTCAAGAGGCGCGGGCCTGACTGCCGTTTTTTGCAGCAGCTAAGCCAAATTACTCTCTGTTTTGTACCAAACCGGACTGTAGCAATGGTACTTCCCGGCTGCATGCCTATACCGATGGATATGCCGTGCCTGAGTCCACAGCATATCCATCGTTACGGACAATATCGCTACCATTGCCCGCCGGGACGTTTAATGCTCAGTTCACCGTACCAACAACCGGTCCTTACTTCCTGCCTTCCAGCGCCATGCGTACAGCCAGCCCGGCCAGCACGGTGCCCATTATCCAGCGCTGCAATTTTTGCCAGGTGGGGCGCTGCGCCAGGAAAGTTGCAATGGCGCCGGCAGCGAAAACGATCGCGCCGTTGACCAGCATGCTGATCATAATCTGGGTGAAGCCCAGCGACAGGGACTGCGCCAGCACGTGTCCCTGCTCAGGCCGGATAAATTGCGGCAGCAGGGTCAGATAAAGCACCGCCGCTTTAGGGTTCAGCAGGTTCGTCAGCAGCCCCATAGTAAAGAGTTTACGGGGGCTGTCGGGCGGCAGGTCCCGCACCTGAAACGGCGATTTGCCGCCAAACAGCGCCTGCCAGGCCATATAAAGCAGATAGAGCGCCCCGGCGATGCGTAACGCGTCATACGCCAGCGGCACGGCCATGATCAGCGCGGTGATGCCCGCCGCCGCGCACAGCATATAAAACATAAAGCCCAGCGCCACGCCCAGCAGCGAGATATAGCCTGCGCGGCGTCCCTGGCAAATAGAGCGGGAGATAAGATAGATCATGTTGGGACCGGGCGTGAGCACCAGCCCGAGCGCAATGGCGGCAAAGGGTAAGATTTGCGAAAGTGTAACCATGGGCCTTTCCTTTTGTCAGGAAGATAAAAAAGCACCGATCCGTCAGCCGCATTGTGCTGGCCACCACTGGCCGGGGCTAATAAAACGGCTTTATTCACTGCGGCCATTAATCTTATATTTATTCATCTTAATCAGAAAGCGTTACGCTGTTTTATTACTTTCCAGCATGGTATCGCTGTTAAACGCCACGCTAAAAATGTTAGGCCCTGGCGGCCCTGCGTGAAACCGCTGTTTAGACGAGACCTGCCTCCCTCTCCGCCACAGTAAGGCGGGACCTGACATCATCTGTACCGCTACGCAAGCACCAGACTGACAAAGCGTGGGTCCAAAACTGGCAACGATGCTTTTCAGACCCTTCATCAGACTGTTAATTACTATTTGATTTGCCGCAGCAACACCAGATGGGGGGATGTTCACAGCATAACTTCCGGGGACCTGAAAACGGCGAAACACTTTTGAATGCTGTGGCAAGGGAAGCTCATACGGTAGTTACCTCAAGGACAGGGCTTTAAATAGAGGGGTCGCCATCGTTTATATATCACACAGCAAAGGTTAAATCCTGATACGGGCGATAGTGATAAATAGAGTTAAAATAACCCCTGCTATTTATGGCATTAATCATATTATCCGGTTTTCCTTTTCAGTATCTCAAACAGGCGTCAATTTTAGGCCATCGCAAAATTAGCTAAATGGCATGGCTTACAGTCGCTACCGTCGGGCATACCTGAATATCAACGATCGCTCACGTTCGCTCTATTTTTTAGATTATTAATTTTATGGGCAGTCAACTATATCCTCTTTATACCTGCGACGTTGCAAGCTATTGATCCTCTTCTATACTTACTGCGCCTGGTTGAAAGCTTCAGCTATCGTCTGCGCTGCGCCTACTATCTTGTTTGCCACATTTTGAGCGGATTTCAGACGATAGTTATAAATCAGTAAATTACGGCAAATTAAAATAGTTATTTTCACAGGGGATATTCTTACTATGGTCCATTCTCGATCGTCACGCTGGGGCTTCATACTGCTGCTTCTGGCGGCGATAGCTGGCTTCGCGCTGGCTATATATGCCTGGTCAACTCCGCTGACCGGCGTTACCGGCACAATAGGCGCGTTGGGTGTTGCTATTGCTAATGTCGCGTTGGCTGTACTGGCCTTCATTCTCCGCGCCTGCTCAGGCCGCGGCTCCCGCATTTTCTGGGCAATCATCATCCTGCTGGCGCTGATCGGGATTGGTTTTGCCGCGCTGCTGCTTCATCAGAGTGTGATTACGGTGGCTATGGCAATCGGCCTTATTGGGCTGATTGCGATGCCTGGTAGCAAAGCCAGTCAAAATAACCCCGCCAGAGCCTGAGGAGCATACCGTGCATAACGAGAAACGTAATAATGTGATGACCGGCAGTCTGATGGCGCTGTTCTTAATGACGACCCCGATGACGCTGCTGGCCCAGGGAAATGCAGCGCAGGCTTCACAAGGAACACAGACAGAACTTGACGTTGATGCCGCTGACCAGCAGACGTCTGGCACAACAAAAACCACGAAAGAGGCTTCTTCCGGCGACGAGACGACAAACCAGAAGGTGGAATCTGCCACGAATACGGCGACGCCGCTGGTGCCGGCAACGGCGACCTGGGACAGTTTCCACGGCCAGTTGAATGCGCAAAAATACAGCCCGCTTAAACAGATCACCGCCGATAACGTCGGGCAGCTGGAAAAAGTCTGGGAGTTCCATACCGGCGACGTTGCGGATGGAAAAGGCGACACCCCTGCCACCGTCTGGTCAGCTACGCCGATCTTTGCCAATGATACTATTTACATCGGTACGCCCTTCTACCGGCTGATTGCGCTTGATCCAGGCACAGGTAAAGAGAAGTGGAGTTTTGATACCAAAGCGCCGCGTGAGGCGCTGACGCAACCCGTGTTAAAAAATCGCGGTGTTGCCTACTGGCAGGCTAAAAATCCGGTTCCCGGCAAGGCGTGTCAGAAGATCGTTTACATGGGTACAGTTGACGCAAAACTCTACGCCCTGGATGCTGATTCCGGTAAGCCGTGTGAGAACTTCGCCGATCATGGCGTGCTGAACGTTGATCGGTGGAACACCGTGAACGCTAAATTCCCGCTGTCGCTGCTGCAGCCGCCGACCATCGTTGGCAACCATCTTATCTTCGGCTGGGCGGGTAAAGACTGGGCCTATGCCGAAGCGCCTCCGGGCACCGTCTTCTCCATTAACGCCGAGACGGGTAAGCGTGAATGGACCTTTGAAGCCATCCCTGCTGATATTCGTCAGCGTACCGGGACGGCTAACGTCTGGACGCAGATGTCCGCCGATATCGAAAATGGTTTGATCTATCTGCCGGTGTCATCGCCTTCGCCTAACTACTGGGGTGGTAACCGCGTTGATAAGATCCCGTACGGCACCTCAACCACGGCGCTGGACGTTAACACCGGCAAAGTCGTCTGGTCGCGTCAGTGGGTTCACCACGACGTCTGGGATTATGACATTAACTCCGCGCCGACGCTGATGGACATTACGGTCAAAGGTAAAGAGATCCCGGCGCTGATTCAGGCCACTAAACAGGGCTTCCTGTTCGTGGTTAATCGCCTGACGGGTGAAGATGTCTGGCCAATCGAAGAGCGTCCGGTGCCGCAGGGCGACGGTTCAGTGCAGGGCGAAAAACTTGCGCCAACCCAGCCGTTCCCGACCAAACCCGCTCCGCTGCTGGATCAGTCGAAAAAGCCGGAAGTATGGAAACTGGCGGATATCGTGGGTGCCGGTCAGTGTTCACGCCTGTGGGATAAGCTGAGCTACGAAGGTATGTACACGCCGCCGACCACCAAAGGCGAAGGCGCGCTGACCTATCCGGACAGCGCCGGTGGCGTACAATGGGGCGGCGTGGCATTCGATCCGGAGAGCCAGACTGCAATTGTTAATACGTCACACATCGTGCAGTACGTGAAGCTTTATAATCGGGAAGATTATAAAAAAGCGAATACCGGCTCCGGCAACGAGAGTGGCTTCGCACCGCAGGAAGGCTCGCCTTATGGTATGCGTCTGAACGTGGCGCGTAACTGGCTTGGCATGCCGTGCTGGCAGCCCCCGTTTGGTGAACTGGTGGCGCTGGATATGCATACCGGTGACGTGAAGTGGCGTCGTCCCGTTGGCGCGTCCCAGCAGTACGGCTTCTTTATGCCGGAAAGCTGGGGCTCGCCGACCATAGGCGGCCCGGCGGTCACTGCGGGAGGCGTCATCTTTATTGGTGCCTCTATGGATGCCAAAGTCCGCGCTTACTCGCTGGATACCGGTAAAGAGCTGTGGTCCGATCAGGCTGAAGCGCCGGCAGTAGCGAACCCTTCCGTTTACGAATATAAAGGACGTCAGTACGTGGCTTTCGTGGCGGGCGGTAACACCATCCTGAAAGATCAGGTCGGCGATCAGGTGGTTGTTTATGCGCTGCCTGAGGGCAGCCACTGACTTCGGGTTATCCTGGTAAAACAAGGCAGGTTCCGGCCCAGTCCGACAAGCCCGCCCTGAAATAAAAGGCCGACAGATCCGGTCGCCCGGTAAAAGTCCGTAATCCTCTAAGGGTTACGGATTTTTTTATCAGCAGGCCCGGATTCCCTTCCATTCTTGAAAATTTTACCTGACGCCGTTGGCTTTCAGCCGTAAAAAAAGCCCGTTACCGGGCTTGTGCGATCTTTATCATCTATGTGCGTACCGTATCGTCACCAAATGCCACCCATTTATAGGTGGTCAGGGCCTCCAGCCCCATCGGGCCACGCGCGTGGAGCTTCTGCGTGCTTACCGCCACCTCGGCGCCAAGGCCAAACTGGCCGCCGTCGGTAAAGCGGGTGCTGGCGTTTACATAGACCGCTGAAGAGTCCACTTCGCTGACGAAGCGGTCCGAGTTATGAATACTGCGCGTCAGGATGGCATCCGAGTGCTGGGTGCCATATTCCCGAATATGGGCGATGCCTTCATCCAGATCGTCCACCAGCTTGACGTTGAGATCCAGCGAGAGCCACTCATCGCGGAGCTGCGCCACGGTCACCGCTGTCACCTCCGCTGGCCCCTGTTGCAGCAGCGGCAGCGAACGGGCATCGGCGTGCAGCGCAATCCCCTCCTCACTCATACGCTGGCTCAGCAGAGGCAGGAAGCTCGCGGCAATATCGCTATGAATCAGCAAGGTCTCCACCGAATTACAGGCGCTCGGCCGCTGCTTTTTGGCATTAACGATCACCTTCAACGCCGCTTCAGGTTCGATATCGCGGTCAACAAAGATATGACAAACGCCGATGCCGCCGGTGATCACCGGGATCGTTGACTGCTCGCGGCACAGCTTGTGCAGTCCAGCACCGCCTCGGGGAATCAACATATCCACATAACGATCGAGCTTCAGCAGCTGATTGACCAGCTCACGATCCGGACTCTCAATAGCCTGCACCGCTGCCGCCGGAAGGCCATGCTCCTTCAGCGCATCCTGGATCACGCGAACGGTGGCGGCATTGGTCCGGTAAGTCTCTTTGCCGCCGCGCAGGATCGCCGCGTTGCCGGTTTTCAGGCAGAGGGAGGCGACGTCCAGCGTCACGTTGGGGCGGGCTTCATAAATAACGCCCACCACGCCAAGCGGCACGCGGCGGCGCTCAATGCGCAGCCCGCTGTCGAGCCTGCCGCCATCCATCACTTCACCGACGGGATCGGCCAGCCTGCACACCTGCCGCACATCATCGGCGATGCCCTTCAGCCGCTGCGGATTGAGCATAAGGCGGTCGAGCAGCGCCTCGCTCATCCCCTTCCTGCGCGCGTCGGCCAGATCAAGCTCATTGGCGGCCAGGATCTCAGCGCTCTGCGCCTCCAGCCGGTCGGCCAGGGTCATCAGAACCTGGTTTTTTTGCGCGGTGGAGAGCACCGACAGCTGGTAAGACGCGGCCCTCGCGGCTTTACCCATTTCTTCAAGCATGTCCGCTCCTTAGCTGACGATCATATCGTCCCGGTGGATTGCCACCGGACCATATTCATACCCTAAAATTTCGCTGATTTGCTGCGAGTGATGGCCGGCAATCATCCGCATGGCATCGCTGTTATAGCGGCAGACGCCATGGGCGACGTCGCGCCCCTGCAGGTTGCGAATGCGGATCACTTCGCC
This sequence comes from Pantoea sp. FN060301, assembly GCA_050410775.1. Taxonomy (GTDB): domain Bacteria; phylum Pseudomonadota; class Gammaproteobacteria; order Enterobacterales; family Enterobacteriaceae; genus Erwinia. The sequence goes on along the minus strand of CP191229.1, from coordinate 876,062 downwards.
CCGGGAAAAGTTCCCGTTGATGCCGCGAATGCCTTTAGGCAGCAGCGAACTGCCGCGCTCCAGAATGGCCGACAGCGCACCGTCATCGATGGTCACCTCACCCGCCGGCGGTGCGCCGAAGATCCAGCGCTTACGGTTCTCCAGCGGCGTTTCCAGCGCGTGAAATCGGGTGCCGACGGGTTTGCCGGCAATTACATCGCCGATCACGTCAGGGCGGCTACCGGCCGCGATGATGGTATCAATACCCGCCCGGCAGGCCACATCGGCGGCCTGGAGTTTGGTCGCCATGCCGCCCGTACCGAGTCCGGAAACGCTGTCGCCCGCCAGGGCGCGCAGGGCATCATCAATGCCATGCACGTCACGGATCAGTTCCGCCGTCGGATCGTTACGCGGATCGGCGGTAAAGAGTCCGGGCTGATCGGTCAGCAGCAGTAGCTTATCCGCACCGGCCAGCATCGCCGCCAGCGCCGAAAGGTTGTCATTATCGCCGACTTTGATCTCCGCCGTCGCCACCGCGTCATTCTCATTAATGACCGGCACGATATGGTTATCCAGCAGCGCCCGCAGCGTGTCGCGGGCATTCAGAAAACGCTCGCGATCTTCCAGATCCGCGCGGGTCAGCAGCATCTGGCCGATGTGAATGCCGTAAATGGAGAACAGCTGCTCCCAGAGCTGTATTAACCGGCTCTGCCCCACCGCAGCCAGCAGCTGCTTTGAGGCGATGGTCGGCGGCAGCTCCGGGTGGCCAAGGTGCTCCCGCCCGGCGGCCATCGCGCCAGAGGTCACGATAACAATCCGGTGGCCCGCGGCGTGCTGCTGCGCGCACTGCCGCACCAGCTCAACGATATGCGCCCGGTTCAGCCGGCGCGATCCGCCGGTTAATACGCTGGTCCCCAGTTTCACTACCAGGGTCTGGCTACTGCTCATCATTTCCTGCCGTTACGTAAAAAGTATCGAATAGGACTTTTTAGCAGGTGTGGTGCTGTAAGCCAACAGGCGCGGGTGAAAAAGCCGGACATCCGGTCCCGGTGGAAGTTCCCCCTTCATATGAAATGCGTTTTGCTGAAATAAAACCGTCATCCTTTCAGGGTAAAACGTTCCTGCCTTAAGAGGATTCTTAAGGCCACGGAACATGACTCTTTTGGGATTAATGGCAAAATGAAGAAAAGCGCACTGGCACTATTCACCGCAGCTCTGGCTCTTTCAGCCACCGCTCAGGCCGCAGAAGTTTATAATAAAGATGGCAACAAGCTGGATTTTTACGGCAAAGTTAAAGCCATGCACTACCTCAGCGACGCCGACAGCAATGACGGCGACAAATCTTATGTGCGTATTGGCTTCAAAGGCCAGACGCAGATTAACGAACTGATGACCGGCTACGGTCAGTGGGAATATCATCTGCCGGTCAGCAACGCTGAAAGCCAGGGCTCCACAGGCGCGAAAACCCGTCTGGGTTTTGCCGGCCTTAAGTTCGGTGATTACGGCTCCATCGATTACGGACGTAACTACGGCCTGATCTACGACGTGGAAGCCTTTACCGATATGATGCCGGAATTTGGTGGTACTGGTTACACCAAAGCCGATAACTATATGCTCTCGCGTACCAATGGCGTGGCCACTTACCGCAACTCTGACTTCTTTGGTCTGGTGGATGGGCTGAAGTTCGCGTTGCAGTATCAGGGTAAAAACGAGAACGATGACCGCGCGGACAGCAGCTCTAACGGCGACGGCATGGCCGCCTCACTGGGCTACACCTTCCTGGAAGGTCTGACGCTGAACGGCGCGATCTCTTCCTCTAACCGCACTATCGATCAGCGTGCCAGCGTTTATGGTACCGGGGATAAAGCGGAAGCCTGGGCGACGGGCCTGAAGTATGACAATAACGGCGTCTACCTCGCGGCCACCTATGCTGAAACGCGCAATATGTCGCCAATCAGCGGCACGGCGCAGGTTGCAGGTACTGACGTGCGCGTCAGCGGTTACGCGAATCGCTTACAGAATATTGAGCTGGTGGCACAGTATCAGTTTGAGAATGGTTTCCGCCCTTCACTGGCTTATGTCCAGACTAAGGCGAAGGATATTGAAAACGGCGTTGGCGATGCGGATATCGTGAAATTTGCGGATGTGGGCGCAACCTACTACTTCAATAAAAACATGTCAGCCTTCGTTGATTACAAAATCAACCTGCTGAATGACGATAACAAACTTGCCCTGAACAATGACGATATCGTTGCGCTTGGCTTGACCTACCAGTTCTGATTGTTTCCCGTCTCCCGCCACAGAGACGTTTGACCTGCCCTCGTTATCATCCTTAAAAAAGGCTGGCATTCGCCAGCCTTTTCCTTTGGCTGCGTCGTTATCAGGCAGTCAGTTTAACCGGCTCATCGGCAAAATCGGCAGCCGGTTTAAGATCCAGCTCCATCTCCGCCAGCAGCGCTTTCAGCCGGACGTGAAAATTACGCAGCGTCTCTTCCAGCCGTTCGTTATTTTCTTTGCCTTTGACGGTCGTCGGCTTCCAGTGACCTTCCTTGTCGAACAGGCCGAAATGGTATTCGTAAGTGAAGTGATCGCTCTGGGCTTCAAGCTCCATCCACCAACCCCAAAACTCACGGCTTTCAGGAGCGGGCTTTACATTGACGCAGACGGCCAGGCAGTCGAAGAAGAAGCGTTCCTCCTGGCATTTCGCTTCGCGAATATAGGGGCCAAGAGTACCAAATCGCTTCATTAAGCGGCTTTTAGGATGCCCACTCGGTAACGCCATTGTTTTATCTCCATTAATAAACAAGTCAGGTTATAACGATGCCTGTATGCAGTTTAGCAACTCATTACGCTAACCGCTTCGCTAACCAGTCGACAATATCACGTAATGCTTTATCGAAGTTGCGCATTGCGGGTGAGAGCGCGATCGGCATCAGCTTTCCATCGGCGGAAGAGTTCACAATCAGCTTCGACTCCTCCTCCGGGCTGAAGATATCGCCAGGCCAGTAGGCAGAGAGCAGCGGCGTCGGCGTACGGCGCCCCAGCAGCCCCTGCGTTTTAAGGGAGTAGCTGCTCAGCTCGGTACGCAGCGACATATCCGAGGCGGAGGCCATGCCGAGGCGGCTGGCGAGGACGTCCATATACATCTCCGGGATGCGGTCCTGTATTTTCTCTTCACACAAAAGATTGTGCACCACCGGCCCCAGACAGGCTACGGCGCGCAGCCGGTGCGACTCAAGGTAGGCCAGCCTGACGGCCACGTTTGCGCCGAAGCGAAAACCAAAAGCGCCGACCCGCGTATGATCAACCCAGGGCACATGTTCCAGCTGCTTAAGCACCTGCTGATGTAAAAAGCTGGTCTCCTGCGTCAGCTTCCACTTAGAGGAGAAGCCAACGGAAGGCATATCGATGGTCAGCATCGCGATGCCGCGCGGAGCAAGGTAGTCATGGAACAGGCGATAGTGATCGGTCTGTAGCGTATCCAGACTGCCGCAAAGCAGCACCGTAGGATAAGGCGCGCTGACCTGGGCAGGCATATGCAGGAAGCCGAAAATCGGGCTGCCGCCCGGAATGGCGAACTCGATTTCCCGCAGCTCTCCCGTCAGGCGTGAGGTGGCCTCTTCATAGGCGCGGTTGGCCAGCAGCTGCGCCTGCTCCGCCAGCTCATCCCCTTTCAGGTGGGGATAACCGGCCACGCCGTACAGGTTCGCCGCATGCAGCCAGCACTGGCCTGCCGCTTCGTCGTCTGTGGCCTCGCTCGCCTTCTGCTGCCAGAGCGCCGCCTGCTTTGACCACTCATAAATCCAGTTGCCGCCGCGATAGCCGATCGCCGTATCCAGCAGGCGTTCATCGGTATGCTCGACCTGACTGACCGCGATGCGCGCCAGAACTTCGCTGATTTCCACCGGCGACAGCCCCCGCCACGTCCAGAGTACGCGGTTAATCATGCGATACCAGCCCGCGTGGCTCTCGCCTTCCAGCGCTGAATGCACCGGCAGGGGCTTATGGTGGTGACGACGACGGATTAACGATGAGGTTTCAGGGTGCTTGAAGCGAGGTTTAAACAGCTCTTCGCTCAGGTTTTTCGGTGACATTGCGCGACACTCCTCCAGCGTACAGGGCGTCAGGCTAGTCTACCTCACCCCCGGCGGCGGCGCTAACCGTAAAAACGACAACGCCCGGCAGAACCGGGCGTTGCTTTGACCAGGGTCAATCAGCTTTTAACGATAGGCGGAATATAAACGACGCCCATATCCCACGGCTGTTCGATCCAGGTATTTTGCGGAATATCCACCACATAATCGTCCACCAGCGGGCGTCCTGCCGGTTTGGCAAAAATGGTGACGAAGTGCGCCTTCGGATACATCTCACGGATCGCCTGCGCGGTGCCGCCGGTATCCACCAGGTCGTCAATGACGATAAAGCCTTCACCGTCGCCTTCTGCGCGCTTGAGGATTTTCATCTCGCGCTGATTGTCGTGGTCATAGCTGGAGATGCAGACGGTATCCACGTGACGGATGCCAAGCTCGCGGGCCAGCAGGGAAGCAGGAACCAGACCACCGCGGCTGACCGCGATAATGCCTTGCCACTGCTCAACAGGAAGGAGGCGTTGAGCCAGTTTACGGGCATGAATCTGTAGCATGTCCCAGGTGACGACGTATTTTTCGCTCATAAAGGTGTCCCGACCAATGGTGTTGGCTTAAAAATGTACTATGGGAGAGGTTGCGCGGAATTATAGAGATCTGAGGCGCTAAAAACCAGCACCGATCGGCTCCGGGGGCGCTTTTTTGCTGAGGCGGAGTAAGCATCCGCCGCGGAAGAATGATATTCTTTGCCCATCACGTCAGATCCCCTGACGGGAGTTATGCAACCGCTAATCATGCTCGCCATCGGTGGCTCCGCCGGCTGATGGTGATGACACAGGAGATTTATCGTGTCTGAATTATCTCAACTGTCACCACAGCCATTGTGGGATATTTTTGCCAAAGTCTGCTCTATTCCTCATCCCTCATATCATGAAGAAGAACTGGCACAGTACATTCTGTCGTGGGCGAAGGAGCAGGGTTTCTGGACCGACCGCGATGAAGTGGGCAATATTCTGATCCGCAAACCGGCCACGCCTGGCCTGGAAAACCTGAAGCCGGTCGCGCTTCAGGCGCACCTGGATATGGTGCCGCAGAAAAATAACGATACGGTACACGATTTCACTAAAGATCCGATCCAGCCTTGGGTTGATGGCGAGTGGGTGAAAGCGCGCGGCACCACGCTGGGCGCCGATAACGGCATCGGTCTCTCCTCGGCGCTGGCCGTGCTGGCTGACAGCCACGTCGAACACGGCCCGCTGGAAGTGCTGCTGACGATGACCGAAGAGACCGGCATGGTCGGCGCATTTGGCCTCCAGCCTGGCTGGTTACAGGCCGATATCCTGATCAACACCGACTCTGAAGAAGAAGGTGAGGTCTATATGGGCTGTGCGGGCGGTATCGACTTCACCGCCACGCTGCCGGTCAGCCGTGAAGCGGTTCCCGCAGGCTATGAGCCTATCCAGCTGATCCTGAAAGGGCTGAAAGGCGGTCACTCCGGCTGCGATATCCACGCCGGTCTGGGCAACGCCAACAAACTGCTGGCGCGCTTTCTGTTCGCCCACGCGAAAGCGCTGGATCTGCGCCTGGTGGATTTCACCGGCGGTACGCTGCGTAACGCCATCCCGCGTGAAGCGATCGCCACGCTGGCCGTACCGGCGGATAAGCTGGACCAGCTGAAAAGCCTGGCGCTGAGCTATCTGGAAACGCTGAAAAACGAGCTGAGCCTGAAAGAGAAGAACGTTAACCTTGTGGTGGAGAACGTGACGACTGGCGGGCAGGCGCTGACCGCGGAAAGCCGCGATGCGTTTATCGCGCTGCTCAACAGCACGCCGAACGGCGTTATCCGCAATTCCGACGTGATGAAAGGCGTGGTGGAAACCTCGCTGAACGTCGGCGTGGTGAAGCTGAAAGAAGATGAAGCCGTGATCAACAGCCTGGTCCGCTCGCTGATTGACAGCGGAAAAGCGTACGTGGTTGAAATGCTGACCGCGCTGAGCGACCTGGCGGGCGCCCATGCGCTGGCTAAAGGCGACTACCCTGGCTGGCAGCCGGACGCGACCTCACCGGTAATGGCGCTGGTTGGCGAAACCTACGAGAAGCTGTTTGGTAAAACGCCAAACATCCAGGTGATCCACGCCGGACTGGAGTGTGGCCTGTTCAAGAAGCCTTACCCTGATATGGATATGGTCTCGATCGGTCCCACCATCACCGGCCCGCATTCACCGGATGAGCAGGTGCATATTGCAAGCGTTGGCCTTTACTGGCAGCTGCTGACCGCCGTGCTGAAGGCGATTCCGGCGAAGTAATCTGCCGGCTGGCCATCCGCTGTCCTGAACGGCAGCGGATGGCTATTTTATTCCAGGCAGGTAAGACGCTGAGTCACCGCAACGGCGGCTTCCAGCGGGCACCTCACCGTCATCATACTCTTTCCCGATCGAGCCCCTCTCTCAGGCAGAGAAAAGTCAGATAAGCCGCGGTTTTAGCCGCTCAGGCTTACAGCCCCAGCAGCAGCTGCCGCTCCAGCTGCGGATTCAGCAGCGTGACGTGCAGGCCCACCAGCCTGACTCCCCGGCTGGCGCGACGCTCATCCCAGGTTTTTTTCGCCACCGCGATCATGTCTTCCTTATTCAGTTCGGGCCAGACGTGCTCCTGCGTCGTCTGCTGAAAGTCATCAAATTTCAGCTTTACGCCCTGCCGGGCGATCAGCCGGTCCGGCTTGATTTTGCTCAGGCGCCGCTCCAGCTCCTCATAGAGGTAGTCGATAATCTCCAGGCAGGCTTCCCAGCTGTGAATATCCTCAGAGAGCGTCCGCTCCACGCCGAGGGATTTACGCAGGCGCTCCGTAATCACTTCCCGCTCATCAACGCCGTTGCAGCGCTCCCAGAGCACGCGGCCGAACTTGCCGAAGCGCTTCAGGAGCGCAGCCAGATCGGTTTTCTGTACGTCGCCACAGGTTTGCAGCCCCATCTCCTCCAGCTTCTTTGCCGTCACCTTCCCTACGCCCGGGATCTTCGCCAGCGGCAGCGTCAGCAGAAAGGAGGAGAGTTCCGCCGGCGTGATCACGTACTGGCCGTCCGGTTTATTCAGGTCGGAGGCGATTTTGGCGACAAATTTAATCGGCGCGATGCCCGCCGAGGCGGTAAGGTTCAGCTCTCTGGCGATGGTCTGGCGGATCTCCCGCGCAATCAGCGTCGCCGATCCCTGGCAGTGCGGGCTGTCTGAAACATCCAGATAGGCTTCATCCAGAGAGAGCGGCTCAATCAGGGAGGTGTAGCGGGAGAAGATTTCGCGGATATGGGCGCTCGCCTCTTTATAAGCGTCAAAGCGGCCGGGGATCACTTTCAGATGCGGACAAAGCTTCAGCGCCATCGCGGTCGACATGGCGCTGTGGACGCCAAACTTCCGCGCGGGATAGTTGGCGGTGCTGATGACGCCTCGCTTCAGGTGGCTGCCGCCAATCGCGATGGGGATATCGCGCAGGCTCGGGTTATCGCGCATTTCCACCGCCGCGAAAAAGCAGTCCATATCAACATGAATGATCTTACGCATATCCCCCTCCGGCAGCACTGGATAAGTATACAGGCAACTCAGCCGAGATCAATATGACCATCACGCGGCAAAGCGCAGCGGCAGAGGGTTTCGCCGGTTTTCTTGCAGATTTTCGTCTCCGCTCACTTGATAAAAAAACAGACAATGCTAATGTGACGCACCGATAGCGGAATGTTCCGATATTGTCAGTTAACGCCTCCCCCGGCGCCGCATCCACCCCGCTTTTTATAGGGAACCAGAATGGGCAAAATCGCACTGCTGTTTGCGATGTTTTTACTGCCAGCCGTCGTCTTCGCCAGCGTCCCCACCTACCCGGTCACCCCGCTGGCACCGGTAAGCAAAGAGTTAAAGAAGCAGTTACTCGGCACCCCTGTGTATATTCAGATATTTAAAGAAGAACGTACGCTTGAGCTTTATGGCAAAATCGGCAATGAGTACCGCCTGCTCGACAGCTACCGGATCTGTAATTTCTCCGGGGGGTTAGGCCCGAAGCGTCGCCAGGGCGACTTTAAAAGTCCTGAAGGGTTTTACAGCGTGGGGCTTTCCCAGCTGAAGCCGGACAGCCGGTTTTACCGCGCTATCAACGTCGGCTTCCCGAACGAATTCGATCGCCAGCAGGGTTATGAGGGGAAATACCTGATGATCCACGGCAGCTGCGTCTCGGTTGGCTGCTATGCCATGACGGATACCTACATCGAAGATATCTACAATTACGTGGAAGCCGCGCTGCGTAACGGCCAGTCGCGCGTCGGGGTAAGCATCTATCCGTTCCGGATGACCGACAGCAATCTGCAACGTCACCGCAATTCTGTCTATGCCAGCTTCTGGAAGCAGTTACAGCCGGGCTATAACGAATTTGTGCAGCGCCGCGTGCCGCCCTCCGTCAGCGTAACCGGCGGCCGCTATGTGCTGAATGAGCCGGGTTCGCTGCTGGGTTCAACCGGCTCCGCGCTCGCGCTCACCGAGACAAAATAGCGCCCAGTCGCCGGGTTCTATTTTGTGCCAGGTCTCATTGCCCGTTAGCGGCTGAGTGGCGATAACCGTGACCACGTCGTCTGGCGTGGTCTGCTTCTGAAAGTCGATCTCCACATCCTGATCCAGCAAGGTCGCCTTACCGAACGGCGCCCGCCGGGTGATCCAGAAGAGATTGGTTGAGCAGAACGCCATCAGATAGCGTCCGTCCGACAGCAGCATATTAAACACGCCTTTCCCACGCAGCTCCGCCGCCAGCTCAGCGATATAACGAAACACCGCCGGCCAGTTGCCCGGCGTACGCGGATAGCGCGTGGCCAGCTTATGCAGCAGCCAGCAGAAAGCATATTCGCTGTCCGTCTCGCCTACCGGACGAAACTGTCCGGTATGCAGCTGACGATACCCCTTTAACTGCCCGTTATGCGCAAAGGTCCAGTTGCGGCCCCACAGCTCACGGGTAAAAGGATGGGTATTCTCCAGACACACTTCGCCCCGGTTAGCCTGGCGGATATGCGCAACGACCGAACAGGATTTGATCGGATAGTCCTGCACCAGCCGGGCGATCGGGGAGTTAAAGCTCGGCTGAGGATCTTTGAATGTGCGGCAGCCTTTTCCTTCATAGAAGGTAATGCCCCAGCCATCCTTATGCGGCCCGGTTCCCCCACCCCGCTGCACCAGCCCGGTAAAGCTGAAACAGATGTCCGTTGGAACATTGGCGCTCATCCCGAGCAGTTCGCACATAGCGTCACCTCATATGAAAAGGATACGATGGGCCTTAAGCCGGTTACTTCACCATCTCTTTTTCAATCAGCAGCATCAGGATATGGATTACCTTAATGTGGATCTCCTGAATACGGTCAGCATAGCCGAAATGCGGCACGCGGATTTCCACATCGGCCAGGCCATCCATCTTGCCGCCATCTTTTCCGGTCAGGGTGATAACCTTCATTCCCTGCGCCCGCGCCGCTTCCACAGCCTTAATTATATTGGCCGAGTTGCCGGAGGTGGAGAGGCCCAGCAGAACATCCCCCGCCTTACCCACCGCTTCGATATAGCGCGAGAAAACGAAATCATAGCCAAAGTCGTTGCTGACGCAGGAGAGGTGGCTGACGTCGGAAATCGCAATCGCCGGGTAGCCCGGACGATTTTCGCGGTAGCGGCCGGTCAGCTCTTCGGCAAAGTGCATCGCGTCGCAGTGTGAACCGCCGTTGCCGCAGGAAAGCACCTTGCCGCCCGCTTTAAATGCATCCGCCAGCAGCACGGCTGCGCGTTGAATGGCATGGATATTGGCTTCTTCACTCAGGAAGTTATTAAGCGTTTCCGCCGCCTCGTTAAGTTCTGCGCGAATGATGTCCTGATACATGGGGGAGTCCTTTAGCGGGAAGAGTTTTCGCCAGTTTACCAAGTTGGATGGGGGGCGAAAAGCACTCCGCCCGCTTACTGGCCGCTAAGCCCGTTGAGGCAGCCGGAATGTGAGCCATATTGTAATTATGATGTAAACCCATTGCTAACAGAATGCTTCTGATTTACACCTGTAGCTAACAGGTCAGACCTCTTACTACTTACGGAGCGATGGATATGATGGTTTTCAGTATCGTGGCAACGATCGTGCTGCTTGGCGCGCTCTTTTATCACCGCGTCAATCTGCTCACGGCCAGCCTGCTGCTGCTGGCGTGGACAGCAGCCTGGGCGGTGGCGCAAGTCTGGACGCCGTGGCTGCTGATCCCACTGGCGATTATTTTGCTGCCTTTCAACCTGCTGCCGATGCGCCGCGCCCTCTTTTCCCGTCAGATGCTGCATACCTTTCAGAAAGTGATGCCGCCAATGTCACGGACGGAGAAAGAAGCAATTGAGGCGGGCACCACCTGGTGGGAAGGAGAACTGTTCCGCGGCAACCCGGACTGGGAAAAGCTGCATAACTATCCGCAGCCGCGCCTGAGTGAAGAGGAACTGGCCTTTCTGGACGGGCCGGTGGAAGAAGCCTGCCGTATGGCCAATGACTTTGCCATCACGCATGAGATGGCCGATCTGCCGCCGGAACTTTGGGCTTATCTTAAGGAGCATCGCTTTTTTGCGATGATTATCAAAAAAGAGTATGGCGGGCTGGAATTCTCAGCCTACGCTCAGGCGCGCGTGTTACAGAAGCTTTCTGGCGTCTCCGGTATTCTGGCGATCACCGTCGGCGTGCCTAACTCCCTGGGCCCGGGCGAACTGCTCCAGCACTACGGCACCGATGAGCAGAAAGATCACTATCTGCCGCGCCTCGCCGCTGGCAAAGAGATCCCCTGCTTTGCGCTGACCAGCCCGGAAGCGGGTTCTGACGCCGGCGCTATCCCGGATGTTGGCGTGGTCTGCATGGGGGAGTGGCAGGGCGAGCAGGTGCTGGGCATGCGCCTGACCTGGAACAAACGCTATATCACGCTGGCGCCGGTCGCCACCGTGCTGGGGCTGGCCTTCAAGCTCTCCGATCCTGACCATCTGCTGGGCGAGACCGAAGAGTTAGGCATCACCTGTGCACTAATTCCAACCCGGACGCCGGGCGTGGAGATCGGCAAACGCCACTTCCCGCTTAACGTCCCCTTCCAGAACGGGCCGACGCGCGGCAGCGATATTTTTGTGCCGATCGACTTCATCATTGGCGGGCCAAAAATGGCGGGCCAGGGCTGGCGGATGCTCGTCGAATGTCTCTCTGTCGGACGCGGTATTACCCTGCCCTCCAACTCCACCGGCAGCGTGAAGAGCATCGCGCTCGCTATCGGCGCCTATGCCCATATTCGCCGCCAGTTCCGCCTGCCTATCGGTAAAATGGAAGGGATTGAGGAGCCGCTGGCACGCATCGCCGGGAACGCCTGGGTCATGGATGCTGCCGCCTCACTGATCACCTACGGCATCGGCATGGGTGAGAAACCGGCCGTGCTCTCCGCTATTGTCAAGTATCACTGTACCCATCGCGGCCAGCGCGCCATTGTTGACGCCATGGATATCGCTGGCGGTAAAGGCATTATGCTCGGCAACAGTAACTTCCTGGCCCGTGCCTATCAGGGCGCGCCGATCGCCATTACCGTTGAGGGCGCTAACATCCTGACCCGCAGCATGATTATCTTCGGTCAGGGCGCGATCCGCTGCCATCCTTATGTACTGACGGAAATGGCGGCAGCGCAGAGCAACGACTTAGTCGCTTTTGATAAGGCTCTGTTCAGCCACGTCGGCCACGTCGGCAGCAATACCATGCGCAGCCTCTGGCTCGGCCTGACCGGCGGACGCACCAGCAAAACGCCAACCCGCGACGCCAGCCGCCGCTACTATCAGCACCTCAACCGGCTGAGCGCGAATATGGCGCTGCTCTCTGATATTTCTATGTCGGTGCTGGGCGGCAGCCTGAAGCGGCGCGAGCGGATCTCCGCCCGCCTTGGTGACGTGCTCAGCCAGCTTTATCTCGCCTCAGCCGCGCTGAAGCGTTATGAAGATGAAGGCCGTAACGAAGCCGATCTGCCGCTGCTGCACTGGGGCGTACAGGATGCGATGAACCAGGCTGAGGTCGCCATTGACGATCTTCTGCGGAACTTTCCAAACCGTCTGGTCGCCAGCCTGATGCGCGGGATTATTTTCCCGACCGGGCGCCACTGCCGTGCGCCATCGGATCGTCTGGATCATCAGCTGGCGCGCATCCTCCAGATCCCGTCAGCCACCCGCTCCCGCCTGGGGCGTGGTCAGTATCTGACGCCGGGCGAAAACAATCCCGCCGGCCAGCTTGAAGAAGCGCTTGAGGATATTATGGCGGCGGAGGTGATTCACGATCGCCTCTGCAAACAGCAGAAAAAACATCTGTCGTTTACCCGCCTGGACGCGTTAGCGAAGCAGGGAATTCAGGAAAAATGGATCACCGAAGAGGAAGCGAGCATTCTGACGCGCGCCGAGGCCAGCCGACTGCGTTCCATCAACGTGGACGAATTTGAAGCGGAGGCGCTGGCGACCCAGCCGGTAAAGCCGGAACAGCAGCCCGTTAACCTGCCGGAGCCGGTAAGGAAAACGGAAGCTGCCTGAATAACGGTCTGAACCTTCGCCGCGAATGCGGGAGTGGGGTGAAGGTTAACTGACTGGAGAAGCACGATAAGCAGCAGCCGGGATTCGTCAATATGCCCGGCTGCCGCGAATGACTTAGCCACGATGCCATTAACGCTGCCACACCTTTCTCCAGCCCACGCGGCCGCCAGGTCCTCAGCGCGTATTGCCAGACGCCTTCGCTTTCACCCGCCCTAAAATTTTAAGAAACTGGGGACACTGCATATGATTGGGTGCCGTACAGCCAGCTACATGCTTTAATCCTTTACTGACTTTTTTCAACTGGCGGATCGTTTCATCAATCTCCTGCGCCCGGCTTAGCAGGCGCTCTGGATCCAGCGTCACCCTGCCCCGCGCATCGAACATTTCCGCAATATCATCCAGCGTAAAACCCGCCGTTTGCCCCAGCGCTATCAGCGCCAGCTGGCTCAGTACCTCAGGCCCATACCGTCTTCTCAGGCCATGACGCCCTGTCGGCTGGATCAGCCCTTTTTTCTCATAGAACCGCAGCGCGGAAGGCGCAATTTTCGCGAGCTGAGCGACCTGAGCGACCTGAGCAATATCCAATGCTTTCATGTTGACCTGAAGTGAGCTTTAAGTTGCACAATGCCAGCCAGATTAACATTCAGGGCTCAGAGGCAGAAATGAACTTAGAAATGATTTTACGTATTGTGGTGACTGGCGCTGCCGCGACGCTTTGTATGGATGGCTGGGCATTATTATTACGGCGATTTTGCGGCATCACATCGCTTGATTATGCGCTGCCGGGCAGGTGGATATTATGGATGTTCAAAGGAAAGGTTATCCACCGGACGATTATCAGTACGTCCCCTCTCACCGGAGAAAAACTAACCGGCTGGATTTTCCATTATGTTACCGGCATGGCTTTTGCGTTTATTCCACTGCTGCTATCCGGTCCGCAGTGGATTAACGCGCCTGACTTTGGCACCGCTGCGGCGACAGGCTTGTTAACTCTTGCCGCGCCCTTTTTTATTATGCAGCCCGCGCTGGGGTTTGGCCTGGCGGCCAGCAGAACGGCGAATCCACAAAAAGCGCGACTGATGAGCCTGCTGACCCATTTTGTTTTTGGCTGCGGTCTTTATTTGTCAGCGGTGGGATTACGTTCATTCACGCTTTAATGAGAATGCTATTGAGCGGCAATAGTTATAGGGTAAATCGTTCCTGCGGAGCGTGGCCGCCAGACCGGTTGATGGCGAGAGAGGAGCTGGATAACCAGTCCCTCTTCACAGGGAAACAACGGACGAGGTTGGCCTCTATACCTGAAAGCTACTCAGCCGTTCTGCCGGATGCGGGCGATCAGCGCCCCGATATCTTCAATATGGTCCGCCGCCAGGATCAGCGTTCGGCCAAGCGTGACCGCCTGGCGGACGCATTCTGCCTTCATTGCCTCATCTTTGATTGATTTGATATCTGCAACCTGAGACATGCCCACCGTACGGCGGATCAGCTCAGTGCCGCAAAAGCCCAGCGTATCGCACCAGACCTTATGCAGGAACGCGGCGCCGTAGCCCGGATACGCCAGCGCACGATCGCGGGATTTCTCCTTCGCCAGCGCCAGAAAGCCTTCCGCAAAACTTTGCCAGAGCGCCCGCACGTCGTTCAACCGCTTCTCACGCACATCCGCCGCTTCGCGGGGGGCAAGCAGGCCCGGCAGCGCGCAGTAGTTGATCAGCAGATTGCCGAGTGCGCTGCCCACGTCAAACCCGACCGGGCCGTAGTAGCCGAATTCGGCGTCAATCACCTTCAGCGTTCCCTCGCCAACAAAGATAGAGCCGCTGTGGACGTCGCCATGCAGCAGCGCTTCGGCGTTCGAGAGAAAGCGGTGCTTCAGCGCGGCCACCTTCAGGCGCAGCTCATCGTCATCACGCAGCGTGGCGACCAGCGGCTCCAGCTCGCGGGGATAACCGTTGCGCTCATGCACCTCATAAGGCTCATTGAAGAACAACTCTTCGGTGATGTCGCACAGCTCAGGATTGGTAAAGCGAATGACATCGGCTTTTTTCTGATGGGGATGCTGATAAAAATCGGAGGTATGAAACAGCGTCTGCGCCAGGTATTCGCCAAGCTGGGCGGCCGCCTGCGGATAATCGATGCCCTTTACCTGCTCACCGCGCCAGATAGCAAGATGGGAAAGATCTTCCATCACCATCACCGCCAGTTCGGCATCGTAGTGCAGGATCTTCACCGTATGCGCCGGGCAATACTGACCGTGAATGCGCAGCACTTCCGCCTCGATACGGGCACGATCGAGCGTTAATGGCCAGGATTCACCCACGCAGCGCACATAAGGCAACGCCTGCTTAATGACGATCCGGCTGACGCCCGAGCTGTCGAAGATTTTGAAAACCAGGTTCAGGTTACCGTCGCCCACTTCCTCTGAGTCGATCAGGCTGGACGGATCGCTGACGCCGCCAAACTGGCGGGCATATTCCACGGCATCTGCTGCGGTAAACGTACGGTATTGCGACATTGACTGCCCCTCATCAAACGCGATAGCAAGCGAATTCTTTCGTTATAAGCCGTTCAGACGTCTATACATCCGTCAGGCATGTTGGCACAATATGCCCTGATAACGCAACCAGGATTTAACTTCTCATGCAGACACTGAATACCACCAGCTTACAGGTTCGTGACAATCAGCTTTGGATCCTTGACCAGCAGGCGCTGCCGCAGAAAAAGATCTGGTGCCCGACGCCGGACGTTGCGTCCCTTGTCGCCCATATCAAAGCTTTGCGGGTGCGTGGCGCGCCGCTGATTGGCCTCTCTGCCAGCCTGCTGCTGGCGCTGCTGGCGGAAAACGGTCTGCCGGAGGCGGAGCTGGCTGAAGCGCTGGAGGTGCTGCGGGCGGCCCGCCCTACCGCCGTGAATCTGATGAATAACCTGGATCGGATGAAGCTGGCGCTGGCACAGGAAGATTATGTCACCGCACTGACCTTTGAGGCGCTGCGCCTGGTGGAGGAAGATAAAGCGTTGTGCGACAACATTGCCGCTGCGGGCGCCAGGCTGATTACCCCAGGCAGCCGTCTGCTCACGCACTGCAACACCGGCGGTCTGGCGACGGCGGGCGTGGGAACGGCGCTGGGCGTTATCGCCCGTGGCTGGCAGGAAGGTAAGGTGGAGAACGTCTGGGTGGATGAAACCCGCCCGCTGCTTCAGGGAGGCCGCCTGACCGCCTGGGAGCTGGGGGAAATGGGGGTGCCATACCGCCTGATCTGCGACAGCATGGCCGCCAGCCTGATGGCAAAAAACCAGGTGGATGCCGTCTGGGTGGGGGCTGACCGCATCGCCGCCAACGGCGACGTGGCCAATAAAATCGGCACCTACAGCCTTGCCGTGCTGGCCCGCTATCACGGCATCCCTTTTTACGTTGCCGCGCCGCATACCACGCTCGATGCGGCCTGCCCGGATGGGTCCGCCATTCCGATTGAGCAGCGTGCCGCCAGCGAAGTGACCGGCGTGGCCGGCAGCTTTGGCGAAGTGCAGTGGGCGCCTGAAGAGGCGAAGGTATTTAATCCGGCATTCGACGTTACGCCAGCCTCGCTGATCAGCGGCTGGGTACTGGATACCGGCGTGGTCAGCCCGGCCCAGGTGGAAGCGGGGATCTTCCTGCCGGGCCGGTAACGCTGGCGTGCCAGCCGCGCCGGATCAGATTTCCAGCGCCAGCAGCTCCTGAATGGTCTGCGGGCGGCGGATCTGGCGCGGCTGCCCGTTCTCAAACAGCACTTCCGGCAGCAGCGGGCGGCTGTTGTAGTTTGAAGACATAGAGGCGCCGTAAGCCCCGGTATCATGGAAAACCAGGTAATCGCCCGGCCGCACTTCAGGCAGCGCACGGGTTTCCACCTTGCCGCCCTCTTGCTGGGTAAAGACGTCGCCGGATTCGCAGAGCGGACCGGCCACCACGCTTTCCACAGTATGCGCTTCATCCAGCGCCCTTCCGTCTCCTGCCATCGCAGAGATATGATGATAGCTGCCGTACATGGAAGGCCGCATCAGATCGTTAAAGCCCGCGTCCACCAGCACGAAGTGGCGGCTGCCCATCTGCTTGACCGCCCGCACCTGGGACACCAGTACGCCAGACTCCGCCACCAGAAAACGCCCCGGCTCGATCTCCAGTTTGACCGGGTGGCCTAGATGTTGCGCGACACGCTGGCGGGCAGCATCCCACAGACCAAAGTAATGCCCGGTATCGATCGCCTCTTCCCCAAAACGGTAAGGAATTGACAGCCCGCCTCCCGCGGAGATCGCCTCAAGATCCTGGCCAAAGCCGATCACCTGATTGACCATCGCGTCACACACCTGCTCCAGGTGCCCGTAGTCCACGCCCGAGCCGATATGCATATGAATGCCGACCAGCTTCAGGCTGTGACGCTGAATCGCCGCCAGCGCCAGCGCCAAATCGCTGTGCCAGATGCCGTGCTTGCTGTTCTCACCGCCGGTGTTGGTTTTCTGGCTGTGGCCATGACCAAAGCCCGGGTTAACGCGCAGCCAGACCGGATGCCCCGGAGAGACCTCCCCCAGCTGGTGCAGCATATCGACCGAACCGGCGTTCACCGGAATTTTCAGTTCGCTCAGGCGTTGAAGCGTGGGGGCATCGATCACATCCGCCGTGAAAACAATCTCATCACCGCCGGGCTGATAGCCTGCCACCAGCGCGCGCTCTATTTCACCCAGCGAGACGGAATCCACCTTCACGCCCGCCTCGCGCATCAGCCGCAGAATATGAATATTCGAACAGGCCTTCTGGGCAAAACGCACCACATCAAACTGCGTCAGCTGGCTGATACGCTCGCGGATAATGCTGGCGTCATATGCCCAGACGGGGCCGCCATACTGGGCTGGCAGAGGAAGCAGGTTATCGCGGGTTAAGGCGGTGTCGGTATTGCTGAGCAGGCGTGGCATCGGATTCTCCTTAAGCTAATGCCGCTATTACGCCACAGGCCGGACCGGATAAAAAATATCTGTTTTAACGGAGGCTATTCATCCATGATATGGTTTTCCCCAGCCAGCCAGGAGCGTTATGAGCGGAATTACGCTACGACACATCGAGATTTTTCATGCGGTAGTGACGACCGGCAACCTGACGGAAGCCGCGGCGATGCTGCACACCTCACAACCCACGGTCAGCCGGGAGCTGGCCCGCTTTGAAAAGCTGACCGGTCTGGCGCTTTTCGATCGCGTGCGGGGTCGCCTTCAGCCCACGGTTCAGGGGCTGCGTCTGTTTGAGGAGGTTCAGCGTTCCTGGTACGGACTCGATCGCATTATCGCCGCCGCCGACGGCCTGCGTCAGTTTCGCCAGGGAGAGCTGTCAATCGCCTGTCTGCCCGTCTTTTCCCAGTCGCTGCTGCCGCCTATCTGCCAGCCCTTTTTACAGCGCTATCCTGACGTCAGCCTGAACATTATTCCTCAGGAATCGCCGCTGCTTGAGGAGTGGCTGTCGGCGCAGCGTTATGACCTTGGCCTGACCGAAACCAACCAGACGCCTGTCGGCACGACGCGCACCGCGCTGTTTACCGGTAATGAGGTGTGTGTGCTGCCAGAGGGCCATGAGCTGGCAAAAAAACGCTGTCTGACGCCGCAGGATTTTGCCGGCTATAACTATATCAGCCTCTCCAGAAGCGACAGCTATCGTCAGCTGCTGGATCATCTGTTCAGTGAAAACGGCGTGCAGCGCAGGATGGTGATGGAGACGCACAGCGCCGCCTCGGTCTGCGCCATGGTGCGGGCCGGCGTGGGGATTTCGATCGTCAATCCGTTAACGGCGCTCGACTATGCCAGCAGCGGCGTAGCGATCAGGCGATTCAGTGTGGAAGTGCCCTTCACCGTCAACCTGATCCGCCCCCGACACCGTCCCTCTTCCGCGCTGGTTGAGGCTTTCAGTCTGCATCTTCAGCAGCAGATCGGCCTGTTCAACCAGCGCCTGGAAGAACTCTAATCAGGCGTTAACCGGCTGGGATTGCCCGCGGTTTCCCCGGAAAGTAACCAGGCAGATAAGCAGTCCCACCACGGCCAGTAGCGCGGCCGCCACTGGCACCGCCGTCAGGCCATAGCCGCCGCCGATCACCGCGCCGCCCGCCCAGGCGCCAAACGCGTTGCCGACGTTAAAGGCGGAGATATTCAGCGTCGAGACCAGATTTGGCGCATCTTTACCGTGACGCACCACGTTAATTTGCAGGCCCGGCACCGTGGCGAAAGTCGCCATCGCCCAGAGGAACAGCGTGATCTCCGCCAGCCATATCGCCTGGCTGGTCCAGCTGAAGGCCAGTGAGAACAGCGCAATCAGTGAGAAGCTCAGGATCAGGCTGAACGATACTTTCCAGTCTGCCAGCTTGCCGCCCAGGATGTTGCCGACGGTCAGACCCGCCCCGATCAGGAATAGCGTCCAGCTGACGCCTTTATTACTGATGCCGGTAACCTCAAGCAGCAGAGGCGCAATGTAGCTGAAGAGCGCAAACATTGCGGCGGCAAAAAAGACCGTCATCAGCAGCGAAAGCCACAGCCTGCCGTTGGCCAGCGCGCCAATCTCACTGGCGAGGTTGACCGGTTTCTCTTCACGGTTGTTCGGCAGGCTGACAATGAGTGCGATGAAAGCCAGAACGCCAATCGCCGCCACGCCCCAGAAGGTGGCGCGCCAGCCAAAGAGCTGACCGAACCAGGTGCCCAGCGGCACGCCAAGCACGTTCGCCAGCGTCAGCCCCACAAACATCAGCGCCACCGCGGAAGCCTGCTTGCCCGGTGCGACCAGGCTCGCCGCCACTACGGCACCGATGCCAAAGAAAGCGCCATGGCAGAGCGCAGTCACAATACGCGCCATCATCAGCAGGTCATAGCTTACCGCCTGCGCGCAGAGCACGTTACCGACAATAAAAATGGACATCAGCAGGATAAGCGTCCGCTTGCGCGGCAGCTTCGCGGTCAGCAGCGCCATAATCGGCGCGCCAATCGCCACGCCCAGCGCATAGCCGCTGATCAACCAGCCCGCGGAAGGGATAGACACCTGTAAATCGGCGGCCACTTCGGGCAAAAGCCCCATAATCACAAACTCCGTAGTGCCAATAGCAAAGGCACTCAGCGCCAGCGCCAGCAGGGAAACGGGCATAACAAACTCTCCAGATAATGGCTCCCTTGCAGGAACGCCAGTTCGGTCAGGGAAAATGAACAATTGCCGATCGGCTCAGAAAATTGATCTACGTCACAGTTCCAATTAAAGCACAGCCTGACGTCGCCGGACAGTCGGCAGGCGCAAGAGACTCTTGCTCAAAGCACAATAATGTCTCTGAGAGGGGCTTACGCATTTTACAGCTCAAAAAAGCCTCACTGTTTTCGTCGGTCCAAAGAAGATTTTTCCCTGCGCCGGGCTTCCTTCCGTCCTGACATATACTTTCTGGTTCAGGGTTTCGTTTAAAGGAGCGTTTTTCAGAATGGGTACTCTGCCTGAGTGATAACGATCTTTCGAACGCACTGCGCAGTTCAGTCATAAAGTTCTGAATAAATAAGCCGATAGAACAAATTATCCGCTTAACAATGACGTTGCTGAAAATCACGATTGGTGAAATCCCGGGGGCTTACCGGATGGAGTCAGGAAAGCAGATACGGCAGACGCTGCGTCAGCCTGGAGTGGGGGTATATCTGATGCTTTGCCGGGGAGAAATGATGCGACACGCTGTCTGCCTGCTGGCGCTGCTGCTGTGCGGCTGCTCTGTTGGGAAATATGAATACAGCCGCGAGGCGGAGAAACGGGTGGATATGACGGTGACCGGCATCCCGACGATCTTAGGCCTCGGCACGCTAGGCACCACGATCCCGCTGACGTCCAAATACAGTCTGACCGCCGCGCACGTGGCAAAATTTTCCCTTTACCGGGTGAAGTCATACCATCCTGAATGCGATCTTGCGGTGGTTTATCATAAAAATGGCAACGTTACGCCGCCCCGCTTTCGCAACGGCCATATCGGCGACAAGATCAATCTCTATGGCTACAGCTTTATTTCCGCCCTGCCGGTGGCGTCAAGCGGCACCAATCTGGTCAACACGGGTCTTAAAAATAGCTGGAACAAGCTGAGCTGCGTGGTGGTAGCGACCAACGCCGGTGTGGTCAAAGGCATGTCCGGCGGCGCGGTTTATAACGCCTCGGATAACTCTGTGGGCGGCGTGATTGTCGGTTATTCGGACAAAATTAACGATCTGAAAACCGGCAAGCTGCTTTATCAGCATGTCGGACTATATATCCCCTATTCGCGGTTCAAAGCGTGGCTGGACGATGCGATCAAATCCTGACCGCATCGTTGTCAGCACAACTGTACCCATCATCCGGCAAGCATAAATTCCACTGCCGCCGCGGTGTGAATCGCCGTGGTATCGAAGACCGGAACCGGACAATCTTCTTTTTTCAGCAGAAGGCCAATTTCCGTGCAGCCAAAGATAACCCCTTCCGCTCCCCGCGCTACCAGACCTTCAATGATCTTCTGGTAGCAGACTTTTGCTTCATTGCTGAATTTCCCCTGGCAAAGCTCTTCAAAAATAATACGGTTAACCTCTTTTCGATCGGCTTCCTCCGGCACCAGCGTTTCGATCCCGAAATCGTTCGCCAGCCTGCCGCGATAGAAGTCCTGTTCCATCGTGTATCGGGTACCCAGCAGCGCCACGCGGGAGATGTTTTGCTGCCGGATCGCCTTCGCGGTGCCGTCAGCAATATGCAGGAATGGTAGCCCACTCTGCTCAACAATCGGGTCGGCCACTTTGTGCATGGTGTTGGTACAGAGCAGAATGCCTTCTGCCCCAGCCCTTTTTAGCGCCAGCGCGGCGTCGGCCAGCAACTGTCCGGCTTTTTCCCAGTCGCCGTTCGACTGGCAGGCTTCAATTTCGTGAAAATCCAGGCTCCAGAGCACCAGCTTTGCCGAGTGCAAACCGCCCAGCTGCTGGCTGATGCCCTGATTAATCAGTTGATAATAAGGCACGGTGGATGCCCAGCTCATGCCGCCAATCAGTCCCAGGGTTTTCATTATCAGCTCCTGGCGAAGGTCGCTTTCAGGCCTTCACGGTTTGTTAATCTGCGTTATTAGCTAATGTATCTGGCAGGCCATTATGAGCGCCAAACTCCTGTTCCGGGGGATTCACCCAGCGGTCTTCTCGCGTGGCTTCATGGACAGGATTAAGTGGGTAATGAATCAGGTTTTCCGCTTTGTTGGCTTCACCCACCACCATAAACCGCGCTTCTTCACTGCTGTTATTGATAAACGTATGGCAGAGGCCCGTGCCGGCGGGAAAGCCCACGGCATCACCAGGTTTGAGGGGATGGATCTCGCCGTTGATCCAGGCATCCGGCGTACCTTCCAGCACATAAACGAACTCCTCTTCGGCGCTTTCGGCATGAGGATAGGACATCCGGCGGCCGGGCAGCAGCCGGATATGATGAATGCCCAGCCGGGTCAGCCCCAGCGACCGGCCCAGCGGTGCACCAATCGCCATCAGCTCATCGCTGTCTGGATAATGCGTATTATCAGGCTCTTCCAGCTCCTGCCAGTGGCGGATACAGTCCGGGCGAGGGGGTACGTTCATGACAATCCTCTGTAGCTGAAGCTGCGGTTTGCAGCGCCAAACCACCTTAACGGAGGAACTCTGTTTTTGTCATGAAAAATATGCCTGCAATGATGGGTAAAAATGGCCTGCCTGTAGGTTCTGTGTTCTGCGCGGAAAAATTCAGGGTCATCAGTGAGTTGCAAGCAAATGCTTTGAACGGTACTTTTTACGTATTAAGAAGGATACCCGTTATCCGTTTTGTTGCAGACTGACTTTGAAGGTTCAGAATCATCCCATCATTAGTTACAGACTGGCTTGCCGCCGCGCCACAAAATATACTGACTTACCAGGAGATTTGCCGTTATGGAAAAAGAACTTTATATCAATGGCCTTATAAAAGAAAACTTTAAATATAAATTAAGCGAACTGGGGAGTTTTACCTGGGCTTATGTTGTTATCTCAAAAAACAACATGTCAATTTCTGCCTATGCAACAAATTACCCAGATGAGTGGGTGAAATACTATCATGATAATAACCTTCAGTTTACCGATCCGGTTGTTATTACCGCCCTGAATCGCCTGACGCCATTTTCATGGCATGAAAAAATACACCTCGATAACGAATCTTTGTTCTTCAGGATTTTTGAAAAGCCTAAGCTCTATGGCTATACTTTTGTTTTGCACGACTATAAAAACAATCTGGTCACGCTGAGTTTGCTTACCGACCCGGGTAAAAGAAAAGAGACGGAACGGTTCATTAATCTGAATAAAGGACGGTTAGACTTATTGCTTGCCTCAGTCCATGAAGAGTATCTGGCGCTAACCTCGCTTTCAGAAAAAAACAACCCCAGCCTCATCGACGAAAATCTTTTCACCAGGCGCGAAAACGAAATACTTTACTGGGCCAGCGTTGGTAAAACTTATTCAGAAACAGGAACTATTCTGGGGATAAAAACGACCACGGTTAAATTTCACATGGCTAACATCGTTAAAAAGCTGGGTGTGGTAAACGCAAGGCATGCTGTGCGCCTTGGCATTGAACTCCATTTAGTCAAACCTGTCAGTTAACTAATAATTAGCTTTATCAGACAACATTCAGATTTTATAACGCTGGATATAAAATTGCATTTTTTATCTTATTCAGGCAGTCACTCTATAACATAAAATGCTGCTGCTGAAAATCAAGATATGAACATAGACTGATGACCAAACTTTAGCGGGGACGGCCTGCATTAAATTAATCGGGGTGGATGACATTTTGACCAACGCCTGATATTTATTTTATGTCTGCCTGTAGTGATAAAAAAGGGCGAATCGCTTCGCCCCTTTCCAGCCTGCTTATCGCTCTGTTACTTGCTGCCAGGACGCAGCGCCGGGAACAGAATAACATCGCGGATGGTATGGCTGTTGGTGAACAGCATCACCATGCGGTCGATACCGATACCCAGACCGGCCGTTGGCGGCAGGCCGTGCTCCAGCGCGGTGACGTAATCTTCGTCGTAGAACATCGCTTCATCATCACCCGCATCCTTGGCGTTAACCTGCTGCTGGAAGCGTTCAGCCTGATCCTGCGCATCGTTCAACTCGGAGAAGCCGTTACCGATTTCACGGCCACCGATAAAGAACTCGAAACGGTCAGTGATTTCCGGGTTATCGTCGTTACGACGCGCCAGCGGTGAAACCTCTGCCGGATATTCGGTAATGAAGGTTGGCTGGATCAGATGGGCTTCAGCGGTCTCTTCGAAGATCTCAGTGACCACACGGCCCAGACCCCAGCTCTTCTCGACCTTAATGCCCAGCGACTGCGCAATGGCACAGGCTTTACTGAAATCATCCAGATCGGCAGGGTTAGTTTCCGGACGGTATTTCTGAATCGCTTCACGCATGGTCAGCTTTTCAAACGGTTTGCCGAAATCAAATTCCTGCTCGCCGTAAGGCACCACGGTTGAGCCGAGAATATCCTGCGCCAGGGTGCGGAACAGGCTTTCCGTCAGCTCGATCAGATCTTTATAATCCGCATAGGCCATATAGAGTTCCATCATGGTGAACTCTGGGTTATGGCGCGGCGAAATGCCTTCGTTACGGAAGTTACGGTTGATCTCGAATACGCGATCGAACCCACCCACCACCAGGCGCTTCAGGTAAAGCTCCGGGGCGATGCGCAGATACATGTCGATATCCAGCGCATTATGGTGGGTGACGAACGGGCGGGCTGACGCGCCGCCTGGGATCACCTGCATCATCGGGGTCTCAACTTCCATGAAGTCGCGCCCCACCATGAAGCTGCGGATACCGGCCATGATCTGGGAGCGGATCTTAAAGGTCTTGCGCGACTCTTCGTTAGCGATCAGATCCAGATAGCGCTGGCGGTAGCGGGTTTCCTGATCGGCCAGGCCGTGAAACTTGTCCGGCAGTGGACGCAGCGCTTTGGTCAGCAGACGCAGTTCGCTACAGTGAATAGAGAGCTCGCCGGTTTTGGTTTTGAACAGCCTGCCGCGCGCGCCGACGATATCACCGAGATCCCACTTCTTGAACTGCTCGTTGTAGATGCCTTCAGCCAGATCGTCACGGGAAACGTAGAGCTGGATGCGACCGCCCATGTCCTGAAGCGTCACGAATGAGGCTTTACCCATGATGCGGCGGGTCATCATACGGCCGGCCACGCTGACCTCAACGCCCAGCGTTTCCAGCTCTTCGTTTTCTTTTGCATCAAACTCAGCGTGCAGCTGGTCTGAGGTGCGATCGCGACGGAAATCATTCGGGAATGCCACGCCGTTTTCACGCAGCGCGCTCAGCTTTTCGCGACGCGCCTTCAGTTCGTTATTCAGCTCAAGTGCGACGTCAGCGCCCTGCGGTTGTTGTTCAGACATGTCAGTTCCTTATAGCCCTGCTTTCAAGCTTGCTTCAATAAAACGGTCCAGATCGCCATCCAGCACCGCCTGGGTGTTACGGGTTTCAACGCCGGTACGCAGATCCTTGATACGTGAATCATCGAGCACGTAGGAGCGGATCTGACTACCCCAGCCGATATCGGATTTGTTATCTTCCAGCGCCTGTTTTTCAGCATTTTTCTTCTGCATTTCCAGCTCGTACAGCTTCGCCTTCATCTGCTTCATCGCCTGGTCTTTGTTCTTATGCTGAGAACGGTCATTCTGACACTGGGTCACGGTATTGGTCGGAATATGGGTAATACGCACCGCCGATTCGGTCCGGTTAACGTGCTGTCCGCCCGCGCCGGATGCGCGGTAAACGTCGATACGCAGGTCCGCCGGATTGATTTCGATATCAATATCGTCTTCCACTTCCGGATAAATAAAGGCGGAGCTGAAAGAAGTATGGCGACGGCCGCCGGAGTCGAACGGGCTTTTACGCACCAGGCGGTGAACGCCGGTTTCGGTGCGCAGCCAGCCAAACGCGTAGTCGCCCATGATGCGCAGCGTCGCGGATTTGATCCCGGCAACTTCACCTTCGGACTCTTCGATCACCTCAGTTTTGAAGCCTTTGCTCTCGGCCCAGCGCAGGTACATACGGACCAGCATACCGGCCCAGTCCTGCGCCTCGGTGCCGCCGGAGCCTGCCTGGATATCGATGTAGCAGTCGGCGCTGTCATACTCACCGGAGAACATACGGCGGAACTCAAGCTCTGCAAGCTTCTTATCCAGTAGATCCAGTTCGGCGACCGCCTCGTTAAAGGTCTCTTCGTCGTCCGCTTCTACCGCCAGCTCAAGCAGGCCGCTTACGTCTTCCAGGCCCTGACTCATCTGATCCAGCGTTTCGACAATGGCTTCCAGCGAGGAGCGTTCTTTACCGAGCGCCTGGGCGCGTTCCGGCTCGTTCCAGACGTCCGGCTGTTCCAGTTCGGCGTTAACTTCTTCTAAGCGTTCTTTCTTGGCATCGTAGTCAAAGATACCCCCTAAGAACGCCGCTGCGCTCTGAGAGATCCTGAATTCGGTTCTTTACCGGGTTAATTTCAAACATGATTTAAGCATCTTTTTAGGTGATCGAATGGGCTTAAGCGTAACGAAGCAGTTTAACTGAAATCTTGTGAGGATTGTAGCGTTGAAGCGGGAGCAATTTCACTACAGGCGCCTTACCGCACAGGCGAAACGGCGAAGTGCCGGGGATAGGACGCACTTTCCCCTTTCCCCGGCTTACAGGATGAGTCAGCTACAGCGGCCAGAGATGATCGATGATCAGCTGCACGTTCCGGTTGCCGCGAAACTCATTGATGTCCAGCTTATAGGCCAGTTCAACCTGCTTCACGCTGGGGTCCGGCCAGAGCGTGGTATCGACATTAAAAGCGATGCCGTCCAGCAGCGGGCCGCCGCCCAGCGGTTCGATCATTACTTTGAGATGGCGTTCGCCCACCAGCCGCTGCTGGATAAGTTTGAATTTGCCATCAAACTGCGGTTCGGGAAATGCCTGGCCCCAGGGGCCCGCTTCCCGCAGCAGCTCCGCCGTCGGCAGGGTCAGCTCCTGCGGCATCAGTTCGCCGTCAGACCAGACGACGCCCTGCAGCGACTCCGCATCGAGCCACTCTCCCACCAGTTCGCCAAAGCGCTGACGGAAGGCGTCGAACTTCTCAGCCTCCAGCGAGAGGCCTGCTGCCATGGCGTGGCCGCCAAATTTGATGATCAGCCCCGGATAGAGCGTATCCAGCCGCTCCAGCGCATCACGCATATGCAGGCCGGCGATAGAGCGCCCGGAGCCTTTCAGCGTGCCGTCTCCCGAGGGGGCAAAGGCGATCACCGGCCGGTGAAAACGCTCTTTCAGGCGTGACGCCAGAATGCCCACCACCCCCTGATGCCAGTCGGGGTGATACATGGCAATCCCGAGCGGGAGCGCTTCGCTGCTGCGTTCCAGCTTATCGCACAGCGCCAGCGCTTCGGTTTGCATTCCCTGTTCAATCTCTTTGCGCGTCTGGTTCAGCGCATCCAGTTCGCTGGCGAGCATGCGGGCCTGAGCGATATCCTCGCTCAGCAGCAGCGCCACGCCCACGGACATATCATCCAGCCGCCCCGCCGCATTAAGTCGGGGACCCAGCGCAAAACCAAGGTCGCTTGCCGCCAGCTGACGCGCATCGCGATTCGCGATTTCCAGCAGCGCCCGGATCCCGGCCCGACATTTTCCGGCGCGGATGCGGCTTAATCCCTGCCAGACAAGGATACGGTTGTTGGCATCCAGCGGAACCACATCGGCGACCGTGCCAAGCGCAACCAGATCCAGCAGCTCGGCGAGGTTTGGCAGCGTTGTTGCACCACCGTCACGCAGCCGTGCCCGCAGCGCCAGCATCAGATAGAAGGCCACGCCAACGCCCGCCAGCGAGCGGGAGGGAAAGGCGCACTCCTGGAGGTTCGGATTGACGATGGCTTCTGCGTCGGGCAGCGTGTCGCCTGGCAGGTGGTGATCGGTGATAACGACAGCTATCCCTTTTTCGTGGGCAAGGCTGACGCCCGCATGGGACGAGATACCGTTATCGACGGTCACAATCAGCTGCGCGCCGCGAGCCGCGGCCTGCTCCACCACTTCCGGACTGAGGCCGTAGCCATCATCAAAGCGGTTCGGCACCAGGTATTTAACGTTACTGCCTCCCATGCTGCGCAGCGCCAGCACCGTCAGTGCGGTACTGGTCGCTCCATCGGCGTCAAAGTCGCCAACGATCATAATGCAGAGGTTATCGGCAATCGCGTTTTGCAGAATTTCAGCCGCCCGATCAATCCCGCTCAGGGAGTGAAACGCGTGCAGGTTTTTTGCGCCGCGTTCCAGTTCGGCGGCCTGCGTCACGCCGCGGTTAGCATAGAGCCGGCGCAGCAGCGGGTGAAGCGTGTCGGGAAGCGCTTCCCCTTCCACCGCCTGACGGCGGCGAAGTTCAGTTTTACTCGTCACCCGTCAACCGCCCGCTTTCTGGCTGTCCAGCAGCTGCTTCAGCTCTTTCGGCCCCTGATAGCCCGGGATCATCATCCCGTTATCCAACAGCATGGCAGGCGTTCCCTGGATACCGTAAAGGATGCCCAGCTTATACTGCTGGCCGATGTCGATATTACAGTCGACAGGCGAGACGGCTTCACCTTTCATTGCCTCATTAAAGGCCTTACGGCGATCGGCGGTACACCAGATAGATTTCATCTCTTTGGCGACCTGACCGTTCATCCCCTCGCGTGGAAACGCCAGATAGCGCACGGTGATGCCCAGCGCATTGTAGTCCGCCATCTCGTTATGCAGCTTGCGGCAGTAGCCGCAGGTAATATCGGTAAAGACGGTAATAACGTGCTGTTCCTTCGGCGCTTTATAAACGATCATTTCGTCAGCCAGCGCCTCGACTTTCTTCCCGAGCATCTGATTAGTCACGTTAACGGGCTGGCCGCCGCTGACACCATACAACGGCCCCTGGATAAACTGTTTACCGTCATCGGTGACGTACAGCACGCCGCTTTCCGTCAGTACCGTTTTCATTCCTGGCAGCGAGGAAGGGTGGATCTCGGTCTGCTGTAAGCCCAACTTTTTCAGCGATTGCTGAATGGCCGCATCATCCGCATGGGCCAGGCCGCCGATCGCACTCATCAGCAGGGTAAGCAACAGGTAACGCTTCTTCATTCGGGATCCTCATGGCCACGCCGGCGGGCCGTTAACATCTGCCCGCTGGCGTGATGTTTCTGTTAAACGAAAGCACCGCGCTACGCACGGGGATGGTGCTGCTGGTGCAGCTGACGCAGCCGCTCGGTGGCGACATGCGTATAAATTTGGGTGGTGGAAAGATCGCTGTGCCCCAGCAGCATCTGTACGACACGCAAATCCGCCCCGTGGTTCAGCAGGTGGGTGGCAAACGCATGGCGCAGAACGTGAGGCGACAGTTTCTCGCTGTCGATTCCCGCCAGTGTGGCGTAATGTTTAATCCGATGCCAGAAAGTTTGCCGGGTCATTTGCCGGGCGCGGCTGCTGGGAAACAGCACGTCCAGCGTCTGACCGTTGAGCAGCCAGGGACGGCCATACTCAATATACTGCTCCAGCCAGTGCACCGCCTCTTCCCCCAGCGGCACCAGCCGCTCTTTATTCCCTTTGCCGATCACGCGCACCACGCCCTGCCGGAGGCTGATATTATTGAGCGTCAGGCTTACCAGCTCGGTGACGCGCAGTCCGGTGGCGTAAAGTAGCTCCAGCATCGCCTTATCACGCAGCTCGATCGGTTGCTCCACGCTCGGGGCTTGAAGCAGGCGATCGATTTGCGCCTCGCTGAGATCTTTCGGCAGCCGCTGCGGCAGCTTGGGGGAGGAGAGCAGCGCGCTGGGATCGTCCTCGCGGTATTTTTCCCGGTAGAGATACTGAAACAGGCGGCGCATGGCGCTCAACAGGCGGGCTGAGCTGCTGGCCTTATAACCGCCCTCAAGCCGCTCTGCCAGAAACTGCTGGAGGTCAGCCGTGCTGGCCTGGCGCAGATCGCTGCTGTGATGCGCCAGCCATCCCGCCAGCGACATCAGATCCAGCCGGTAGGAGGCGACGGTATTTTCCGCCAGGTTACGCTCAATCCATGTTGCATCCAGAAACTGTTCAATCAGCTCGTTATCCTGCACCTCATCGCCCCTTAGTTACCGGCATCCGTTTCAATTCTGATATAATTCGCGCCATTGCATCAAGAGAATTGAGTTTACCGGATATGAAAATAGGTCTGTTTTACGGTTCAAGCACCTGCTACACCGAAATGGCAGCAGAGAAAATCCGCGATTTTATCGGCGAGGATCTCGTCACCCTGCATAATCTGAAGGATGACTCACCGGCCCTGATGGAGCAGTACGACATGCTGATCCTCGGCATCCCGACCTGGGATTTCGGCGAATTGCAGGAGGACTGGGAGGCGATCTGGAACGAACTCCCGGCCCTTAACCTGCGCGGCAAGGTCGTGGCCCTCTACGGCATGGGAGACCAGGGCGAATACAGCGAATGGTTTCTTGATGCGCTGGGCATGCTCCATGAGATCCTGCTGCCTTCCGGCGTCAAATTTGTCGGCTTCTGGCCAAATGAGGGCTACGAGTTCACCAGCAAAAAGCCGCTCACCGCAGACGGCAAACAGTTTGTCGGCCTGGCGCTGGATGATATTAACCAGTTTGAAGAGACCGACGACCGTATTGCGCAGTGGTGCGAGCAGATCCTGACGGAAATGGCCGACTCGCTTTAATCCCCGCCGTGCCGGGAGGCGGACGTCAGGCTGAGCAGCTGTTGCCGGAGCTGCCGCCAGGCTTCCTCATCCATGCTGTCCCTCATCAGCCACAGCTTTTCTTTTTCGCCCTGTGGCGACCTCAGCGCCAGCAATATCGCCTGGCGCGTCATCAGAGGCCGCCCGCAAAGCCGCCAGCGCGACTGCCGCCACTCAAGCTCGCGCGGCGCCACCAGCCTGAGGATGCCTTCCCGGCTGCGGATACGCCGCTGGCTCCGCAGGCACTCAAAAACCACGAGCGTCAGCAGCAGCATCCAGACAGGCGTATAGCTGGCAGGCCATGGCGCCAGCAGCAGCGCCAGCATGACCGCGCCGTGCAGCAGCAGCGAAATCCACTGCGCGCGCCAGGATATCCGCAGATCAGCGTGCCACAGGGCCACGTTGCTGGTTTCGCTGCTGGATAAGGTTCACCATACGCTTCAGCTCAGCGTCCGCCGGCTCGCCGTGGTTCATCAGCCAGTTAAATAAATCCGGATCGTCACTTTCAAGCAGCCGGACAAAGAGCTGCTTATCGGTATCGCTCAGGGAATCATATTCGTACTCGAAAAACGGCATGATGGAGATATCCAGTTCGCGCATGCCTCTGCGGCAGGCCCAGTGAACCCGCGCTTTATTGCTAATATCCATTTTTCACCATCGTCAGTCAGCCAAAGATGGGCGCTAGTGTAACGCTTTTTATTCGCAATGTTGACGTGCCATTATTGCCTTTCACGCATGACCGCATAACGTCAGCTTCGGTTGCAGGGTTATCACACCTTTTGTGCGTCGTTTTCCGGAAACTGGTTGCAAAGCCGGTCGGCTCTTTTAACATGAGAAACAGATCTGCTCTTTTCACCCCACTTCAGGACTGAATTATGCCGACATTTTCTTTTCCGCCCCGTCAACCTGCGGCTTCGGCGCGCCTGCCACTTACGCTGATTTCGCTGGAAGAGTGGGCGCTGGTGAACGTGACCGGCGCCGACAGCGTCAGCTATTTGCAGGGACAGATTACCCTGGACGTCGCGGCGCTGGGCGCTAACAGCCACCTTCCTGCCGCGCACTGCGATGCTAAAGGAAAAATGTGGAGCAATCTGCGCCTCTTTCATCGCGCTGAGGGGCTGGCTTATATCGAGCGCCGCAGCCTGCGAGATAATCAGATCGCGGAGCTGAAGAAATATGCCATCTTCGCCAAAGTCGCCATCGTTGCCGACGATGAGGCCTCCCTGCTGGGCGTGGCCGGTTTCCAGTGCCGGGCTGCGCTGGCTGGCCTTTTCTCCACCCTGCCGGACGCGGAAAACCCGGTCGTTCAGCAGGATGAAACCACCCTGCTCTGGTTCCCCACGCCCGCCGAGCGTTTTCTGCTGGTCACCAGCGCGGAAAAAGCGCAGGCGATCGCCCGGCACCTCGAAGGTCAGGCGCAGCTGAACGACAGCAAGCAGTGGCTGGCGCTGAATATTGAAGCGGGTCTGCCGGTGATTGACGCAGAGACCAGCGCACAGTTTATTCCGCAGGCCACCAACCTTCAGGCGCTGGATGCCATCAGCTTTAAGAAAGGCTGTTATACCGGCCAGGAGATGGTGGCGCGCGCCAAATTTCGCGGCGCTAACAAGCGGGCGCTCTACTGGCTGGCTGGCGCTGCCGCGCAGGTTCCGGCCGCCAACGATTCTCTGGAGATGAAGCTCGGTGAGAACTGGCGGCGAACCGGCACCATTCTGGCAGCCTGCCAGCTCGACAATGGCGAGGTCTGGGTTCAGGCAGTATTGAACAACGATCTTGAACCGGAAAGCGAACTGCGCGTTAAGGGTGACGAAGGCGGCAAACTGGCTATTCAGCCGCTGCCCTATCCTCTGACCGAGTGACCTGTAAAAGGGGGCCCGCTGGTCCCCAATTCAGATCACATAAAGATAAATAGAGAGGAAGTGGCAAAGGCAGCCCGCCAGCACAAAGCCGTGCCAGATGGCGTGGTTAAAAGGAATACGCTTCGACACATAAAAGATGACGCCCAGCGAATAGATCACCCCTCCCGCCGCCAGCAGCCAGATCCCCCCAGCCGGCAGCTTCAGCGCCAGCTGCCAGATCACAATCAGTGAAAGCCAGCCCATCAGCAGATAGGTTATTACCGAGAGCTTTTCAAAGCGGTGCACAAAAAGCAGCTTAAAGAGGATGCCTGCCAGCGCCAGCCCCCAGATCACCCCCATCAGCCCGTGCGCCAGTGGCGATTTCAGTCCGATCAGCAAAAACGGCGTGTAGGTTCCCGCAATTAAAAGATAAATCGCGCAGTGATCGAGCTTTTTAAGCCAGCGTTTGGCATGCGGATGGGGTATCGCATGGTACAGGGTGGAGGCGAGAAACAGCAGGATCATGCTGCCGCCATAGAGGCTGTAGCTGGTCATGGCGAGCAAGCCTGCCTGACTTTCCGTCGCCTGCATCAGCAGCAGTACCAGACCAACAATGCCGAAGATAAACCCAATTCCGTGGCTGATGCTGTTGGCAATTTCCTCAGCGGACGAATAATCCTGACCCGTTAATGATTTTTCTGTCATGGACCTTGTGACTCCTGAACCTGACAATGAGAAGACCGCAGTGCTGATTCGGACCAGATCATTGCGGATAGCCGATGCTGCACCACACCTTTGTGCGGAAGTTAAGCAAGTCAGCCTGACAGACTTCTTTTTCAGTGTACAGGTGTAAGCTCAAATAAGTCTGTGAAGGGATGTAACACTTTTCGAAAAGAAAAAAGCAAACGATTACCTTACAATCCTCCTTAACTTTTTTCCTCAGGGAATCGCGAGGCGAAGCATGTCCGGTAAGGTATCCGCGTTAGATTTTGGTGAAATGACAGAAGTGATGCAGTTTCTAATGGAACTGGACAAACTGAAACGCGTTGAGCGACGCACTCGTCTGGTGGGCAATTCGCGCCACGAAAACTCCGCCGAGCACAGCTGGCATCTGGCCGTCGCAGCCATGAGCCTCGCGCCTTACGTCGGCTTCCCGGTGAACGTGCCGCATGTGGTACAGATGGCCCTGCTGCATGACGTGGTGGAGATCGATGCCGGCGATGTAATGGTCTACGATCTTGCCGCCCGGGAAGCTATCCACCAGCAGGAGATGGCCGCCGCCGATCGCATATTCAGCCTGCTGCCCGCCGCGCTGCGTGACCGCTTCCGCGGACTCTGGGATGAGTATGAGGCGGGCGAAACCGCCGACGCGCGCTTCGCCAATATGCTCGATCGCGCCCTGCCTATTATTCAGAATCTGCATAATGAAGGCCGGAGCTGGATAGAAAACGAAATCCGTCTCGAACAGGTACTGGCCCGGAATCTGGCGCTGGCGGCAGAGTGGCCAGAGCTGTGGCAGCACCTGAAAAGTCATCTTGAGCAGGCACAGCGGAAAGGCTGGCTGCTGTAGCCTGACTATTGTCTCTCCGGATGGATACCTGCGGAACAGCGCGCCCGCAGCAACACGGATGTGCCAACGGCCGTCTGGGCAGACATTTTGCCGCTTGCTCGCCCCCTGCATTTTTTTCCGGCAGACGTTTGTGAGTCGCGCTGCACGCCCGGCGAAACGCCACCACGGCCGGGATGAAATCTGCTAAGGTAGTGATTCCCGGGACTTTGAGCGCCGCTATGTTCACGCACCATAATCTTGCCACCCTGAACGACCTGGAACTCCAGGTTTATAATTTCACGGTTAAAAACCGGGACAAGGTCATGTATATGACCATCCGGGAACTCGCGGATGCGGCCTCGGTATCCACCACGACGGTGCTGCGTTTTTGCCGCAAGATGAACTGCGATGGCTATTCCGAGTTCCGCATTCGCTTCAGGATCTGGCTTGAGCAGGAGCAGCGTCAGCCGGGCTACTCCGGCATCAGCGAAATCGTCAGCTTCTTTAAAAGCATCAATAATGAAGAGTTCGACTCGCTAATTGATAAAGCCGTCACGCAGCTGGCTTGTGCCGAGCGTATTATTTTTGTCGGCGCGGGGACCTCTGGCACATTAGGGAAATATGGCGCCCGCTTCTTTTCAAATGTCGGCAAGTTTAGTAATTATATTGACGACCCTTATTATCCTGTTAACAGCGATATGTATAAAGATGCGGTGTCGATTATATTATCCGTGTCGGGAGAAACGCCGGAAATTTTACGCCTTGCCAGTCAGTTCAGCCTGCATCGCTGTCAGGTTATTACCATCACCAATAATGACAACTCCTCTCTGGCAAAGATGGCTGACTTCAATCTTTCCTATCATATGCCGCAGCTGCTGGTCTCCGACGAATATGATGTCACCACCCAGGTGCCCGTCATCTATATTCTGGAAACGATTGGCCGCAGGCTCGCCAGCCGGATTAAATAAAAAAACACCCTGTTTTTTGCATGTGACAAATCACGCCCGGCGCGGATTTGTTATATCGTGACTTTCTTTTTTCCGTTGATAAACTCACCGCAATAATAAAACCAAATGCTCCACGGCAGCCCTGCCGCAGGAGTAAACGTACCCTACCGAGGAGATAACCATGGCGCTGAACTACGCCCAGTCAGCAGTGGAGATTATTGAGTTTATTGGCGGCAGCGATAATGTGATTAATGTCACGCATTGCGCCACCCGGCTGCGTTTTATCATCAAAGACA
Source organism: Pantoea sp. FN060301 (assembly GCA_050410775.1). Lineage (GTDB taxonomy): Bacteria > Pseudomonadota > Gammaproteobacteria > Enterobacterales > Enterobacteriaceae > Erwinia. Next base: position 841,060 of record CP191229.1, on the reverse strand, counting down.
ATAATAAGGTGAATAAAGAGCAGCTAAAACGCGTCAAAGGCGTTATTACCGTTATAGAGGCTGGCGGCCAGTTGCAGGTGGTTATCGGAAACCACGTTGGCGACGCTTACCGGGAGGTGCTTCGTCACGTCACTATTGATGAAAATGCCGCCGTTTCCGCTCCTGATGTCGGCATCGTCAGCCGCCTGATGGATATTATCTCCAGTATTTTTGCCCCTTTCCTTTATCCCCTCGCCGCCTGCGGCATTTTGCAGGGTATTCTGTCACTGGTGACCGCCCTCGGCTGGATGGATCCGGCAAGCGGCGCCTACAGGATCCTGAACTTTGTCTCCTGGACCGGCTTCACTTTCTTGCCGGTGATGGTGGCCTTCACCGCCGCCAGGAAATTTAACGTGAATCCGTTCACCGCCGTGATTGCCGCCTGCGCGCTAGTCAGCCCCGACTATATGAACATGCTGACCGCCAACAAAATCCTCCTGGTCAACTCGGCAGATCCGGCCATGCAGCAGTTGATGAAAGAGGCTGTCAGCAATCCGGAGATCGCCAAAATTCTTTCCGGCGTCGCGGGCATCCCCGTCGACGCCCCAGCGCTCGATTTCTTCGGCCTGCCGGTAAAATACCTGAGCTATACCGCTTCAGTGATCCCGGTCATTCTGATGGTCTGGGCGATGTCTTATCTTCAGCGCTTCTTTGAGCGCATCCTGCCGCTGGTGATCCGTAATCTCTTCACGCCCATGTTCTGCATCGCCATTATGGTGCCGCTCACCCTGCTGGCCTTCGGCCCGATCGGCAATGCGATTGGCGGCGCGATCGGCGGCGTCTATAACACCCTTTATGCCCTCAGTCCTTCCATCGCCGGCTTTGTGGTAGGTGCGCTGTGGATGCCGCTGGTGACACTTGGCGTGCACTGGGGCATTACGCCCGTTACGGTAGGCAACTATGCCACCCTGGGTTATGACACCTTTACCGGGCTTCAGGCTTCGCCCGTTTTTGCCATGGCGGGCGCGACCTTCGGCGTCTGGCTGAAGGCAAAAGATCAGGAGATGCGGCGCGTGGCGCTCTCCGCCGGTCTGACGGCGCTGTTCGGCATTACCGAACCGGCGATTTACGGCGTGGCGCTCAGGCTGAAACGGCCCATGATCTGCGGCTGTCTTGCTGGCGCTATCGGCGGTGCGATAGCCGGGCTGTTTAACGCCGTTTCCTGGAGCTACTGCCTGCCCGGCATTGCGGTGCTGCCGGTCTTCTTTAAAGAGGGCCATATGCCGCAGTTCCTGGGCTTTCTGCTTTCGATAAGCGTTGCGTTTGTCCTGGGGGCGCTGTTTACCTGGCTGGCAGGCTTTAAAGAGCAGCCGGAGGCTCCCCGCACCGGCGACGCGCAGCTTAAGCCTTCACAGGCCTGATACAGGAGGGTGAACAAGCCCTCAGAATACCTTTAATCAACAGGACGGGATTGATGAGCACACATCAGCAGTTACCAAAAGACTTTCTCTGGGGCGGCGCGGTTGCCGCGCACCAGGTCGAAGGCGGGTGGGATCGGGACGGTAAAGGCGTCAGCATCGCTGACGTACTTTCCGGCGGCGCCCACGGCGTGGATCGCGTAATGACGGACGGCATTGAGGAAAGCTACAGTTATCCTAACCACGAGGCGGTGGATTTCTACTCCCGTTACAAAGAGGATGTGGCGCTGTTCGCCGAGATGGGCTTCAAATGCTTTCGTACCTCCATCGCCTGGACGCGTATTTTCCCCAACGGCGATGAGCAGGAGCCCAACGAGGCGGGTCTGCAATTTTACGACGATCTGTTTGATGAGCTGCTGAAATACAATATCGAGCCGGTGATTACCCTTTCGCATTTCGAAATGCCTTACCATCTGGTGAAAGAGTACGGCGGCTGGCTGAACCGCAAGGTCGTCGATTTCTTTGTCCGCTTCAGCGAAGTCGTGCTGGAGCGTTATAAAGGCAAAGTGAAGTACTGGATGACCTTTAACGAAATCAACAATCAGCGCAACTGGAAATATCCGCTGTTTGGCTACTGCTGTTCCGGCGTGGTGTTTACCCGGCATGACAACCCCGAACAGGCGATGTATCAGGTGCTGCATCATCAGTTCGTCGCCAGCGCGCGCGTGGTTAAGCTGGGCCATGAGATCAACCCGGATTTTCAGATCGGCTGCATGATCGCCATGGTGCCGCTCTACCCCTGGTCCTGCCATCCTGACGACGTGATGCTTGCTCAGGAAGCGATGCGGGAACGCTATCTGTTTGGCGACGTGCATATGCGCGGCTATTACCCCTCTTATATTCTTAATGAGTGGGCGCGTAAGGGTTATCAGATTGATATGCAGGAGGACGATGCCCAAATCCTTCGCGAAGGGTGTGCTGACTACATTGGCCTGAGCTATTACATGAGCAACGCGGTGCAGGCTAATGCCCAGGGCAGCGGCAGTGCGCTCTCCGGCTTTGAAGGCAGCGTCCCGAATCCGCACGTTAAAGCCTCCGACTGGGGATGGCAAATCGATCCCGTCGGCCTGCGCTACAGCCTGGCGGCGCTTTATGAGCGTTATCAGAAGCCGCTGTTTATCGTGGAAAACGGGTTTGGGGCCATCGACAAGCGGGATGAGAACGGCGTGGTGAACGATGATTACCGCATCGCCTATCTTCAGGCGCATATTGAGCAGATGAAGCTGGCGGTATTTTATGACGGCGTAGAGCTGATGGGCTACACGCCCTGGGGCTGCATCGACTGCGTCTCCTTTACCACCGGCCAGTACAGCAAACGCTATGGCTTTATTTATGTGGATAAGAACGATGATGGCAGCGGAACAATGAACCGCTCGAAAAAGAAAAGCTTTGGCTGGTATCAGCAGGTGATCGCCAGCAACGGATCGGAGCTTTAGTCCGGTATAAACCGAAACAGCTTATAGCGCCTGCCGGTAAGGCGCTGAAGCCGGGGCATATTTGCCCCGGTATGATGTTGTCCTACCGTCCACCTGCCGCATCAATGAAGGTGCCGGTAATATATGAAGCTTCATCGCTTAGCAGCCACAAAATAGCCTGAGCGATCTCTACAGGCTGCCCGCCACGCTGCATGGGCAGGCCGGGCGCAACGCGATCCACTCTGCCTGGCTCGCCGCCATCGGCGTGCATTTCCGTATAGATCAACCCGGGGCGTACGCCGTTCACCCTGATGCCCTGGGCCGCCACCTCAAGGGAAAGCCCTTTAGTCAGCGTATCCATCGCGCCTTTTGATGCCGCATAATCGACATACTCGCCGGGCGCGCCCAGCCGCGCTGCCGCTGAGGAGACGTTCACTATAGCGCCACCTTCTCCGCCATGGTGGTGAGCCATCCTTTTTACCGCCTCACGGCAACAGATAAAACAGCCTGTCACATTTGTGGCAAAAACCCGGTTGATTCGCTCCGCTGTCAGCTGTTCGACGCTGGCCTGCTGAAACAGGATCCCGGCATTATTCACCAGCGCGCGGAGCTGGCCCGGCTGTTGGTCAATCTGTTCAAACATTTCTACAACCTGCTGCTCGTCGGCGATATCAGCCTGGACTGCAAACGCTTTACCGCCGCGCGCCGTTATCAGCGCCACCACTTCTTCTGCCGCAGCGGCGTTCTGGCGATAGTTCACCGCCACGTTAAAACCGCGCTGGGCCAGCAGTAATGACGTTTCCCGCCCGATGCCCCGGCTGCCGCCGGTCACTAACGCAATGTTCATTGGTTTTCCCATAAAAAAAGGGCACTTACCGTGCCCTCTCAACTTTAGCTTAAAAGGCCGGGCTACTCGTACTCGCTCATCGGCACGCAGGAACAAAACAGGTTACGGTCGCCATAAACGTCATCCAGACGCTTCACCGTTGGCCAGTACTTATTCTCGCTGCCTGCCGGGAAGACGGCCAGCTCACGGCTGTAGGGATGCGCCCACTCGCCGACGATCTCCATCTGGGTATGCGGGGCATTGACCAGCGGATTATCCTCAGCCGGCCACTCTCCGTCAGCCACGCGATCGATCTCCATGCGAATAGAGAGCATCGCATCAATAAAGCGATCCAGTTCGATTTTGCTTTCTGACTCCGTCGGCTCCACCATCAGCGTTCCGGCCACCGGGAAGGACATCGTCGGCGCGTGGAAGCCGTAGTCAATCAGACGCTTGGCGATATCCAGCTCGCTGATCCCCGTCTGCTCTTTCAGCGGACGAATATCCAGGATACATTCGTGCGCCACGCGCCCGTCGCGTCCGGTATAGAGGATCGGATAGGCCGACTGCAGGCGGGTCGCAATGTAGTTGGCGTTAAGAATGGCGACGGAGCTGGCCTGCTTCAGTCCTTCCGCGCCCATCATCCGGATATACATCCAGCTGATTGGCAGGATTGAAGCGCTGCCGAAAGGGGCCGCGGAAACGGCGCCTTGCTGGGTCAGCACGCCATCAATCTGCACCACGCTGTGACCGGGCACAAAAGGTGCCAGGTGCGCCTTCACGCCGATCGGGCCCATGCCCGGTCCGCCGCCGCCGTGCGGAATACAGAAGGTTTTATGCAGGTTCAGGTGAGAGACGTCCGCCCCGATATAACCCGGCGTGGTGATGCCCACCTGAGCATTCATATTGGCGCCGTCAAGATAAACCTGACCACCGAACTGATGAACGATCTGACAAACCTCGCGGATGGTTTCCTCATAAACGCCGTGAGTTGAGGGGTAAGTTACCATAATGCAGGAGAGCGCCTCACCGGTCTGCTCCGCCTTCATCCGCAAATCGTGCAGGTCGATGTTGCCCTGCTTGTCACAGGCGACCACCACCACGGACATCCCCGCCATCTGCGCGGACGCAGGGTTAGTCCCGTGCGCCGAGCTTGGGATCAGACAGACGTTACGCCCGCCTTCGTTGCGGCTTTCATGGTAGCGCCGGATGGCCAGCAGCCCGGCATATTCGCCCTGAGCGCCTGAGTTTGGCTGCATACAAAGCGCGTCGTAGCCGGTCAGCTGCACCAGCCACTGGGAAAGCTGACCAATCATTTGCAGGTAGCCGGTGGCCTGCTCCGCCGGACAGAACGGATGCAGCCCGGCAAATTCGGGCCAGGTGATCGGGATCATCTCCGCTGCCGCGTTCAGCTTCATGGTGCAGGATCCTAGCGGGATCATCGCCTGGTTCAGCGCAAGATCTTTGCGCTCAAGGCTATGCATATAGCGCATCATCTCCGTCTCACTGTGATGACGGTTAAAGACCGGATGGGTCAGGATAGCGTCCTGACGCTGCAACGCAGCCGGTATCGATGGAGTGCCGTCGGCAACCGCCGCGTCGAGCGCGTCGATATCCTGACCATGTTCTTCACCCAGCAGGATGGAGAACAGCGCGGCCACATCTTCGCGGGAGGTGGTTTCATCCAGCGTGATCCCCACCGCGTTATGAATATCGGTGCGCAGGTTAACGCCGAAGCTCAGCGCCCGGTCGAGCACGGCGGCTTTATCCGCCACCTCGACCGTCAGCGTGTCAAACCAGGTCGCGTGACGCAGTACCAGCCCGCCCTTTTGCAAACCGGCAGCCAGGATATCCGTCAGGCGATGAATGCGTGCGGCGATGCGCTTCAGCCCGGCGGGGCCGTGGAACACCGCATAGAGGCTGGCAATATTCGCCAGCAGCACCTGAGAGGTACAGATGTTGGAGTTTGCCTTCTCGCGGCGGATATGCTGCTCACGCGTCTGCATTGCCATACGCAGCGCGGTGTTGCCCGCCGCATCGCGGGAAACGCCGATAATGCGTCCCGGCATTGAGCGCTTATGCTCATCCCGCGCGGCGAAGAACGCCGCATGCGGGCCACCGTAGCCCATCGGCACGCCGAAACGCTGGGCAGAGCCGAAAACGATATCCGCGCCCTGGCGGCCAGGCGCCTGAAGCTGTACCAGCGCCATAAAATCCGCCGCAACGCTGACGATGACCTTACGGTTTTTCAGCTCAGCGATCAGCGTCGTATAGTCATGCGCTTCGCCAGTGGTGCCAACCTGCTGAAGCAGCACGCCAAAGATATCCTGATGATCGAGAACTTTTTCCGCCTTATCGACCAGAATTTCAAATCCGAACGTTTCCGCACGCGTACGGACCACGTCCAGCGTCTGAGGATGAACGTCTTCCGCCACAAAGAAGCGGTTAGCCGTTTTCAGCTTACTGACGCGTTTCGCCATCGCCATCGCTTCAGCCGCCGCCGTCGCTTCATCAAGCAGCGAGGCAGAGGCGATATCCAGCCCGGTCAGATCCAGCGTTACCTGCTGGAAGTTAAGCAGTGCTTCAAGGCGCCCCTGTGATACTTCCGGCTGATAAGGCGTGTAGGCGGTGTACCAGCCCGGGTTCTCAAGCATGTTGCGCAGAATCACCGGTGGGGTCAGCACCGGCGAGTAGCCCATGCCGATGTAAGATTTGTAGAGCTGGTTCTGACTGGCAATGGCCTTCAGCTCGGCCAGCGCCTGATGCTCGGTCGCCGCATCGCCTACGGCGGGAGGGCCCGGCAGCTGGATGTCAGCCGGCACGATCGACGCGATCAGGTCGCTGAGGGAGCTGGCACCGGTAGCATTGAGCATGGCAGCCTGCTGCTCCTGCGATGGACCAATATGGCGTTCGATAAACGCGCCGGTATGTTCAAGCTGGCTGAGAGTCTGGGTCATTAGCGGTAAATCCTGAATCGGCATGGAAAAGGGATGTAAGGCAAACGAGATTGATCTTCACAGCCTGCGCCGGATGCGGGCAGGCTGCCGGACAGGAAAGAGACTCCCGCCCGTTCAGTGACGGCTTACTCGTCGATACTGGTTTTGTAGGCATCAGCGTCAAGCAGGGCGTCGAGTTCAGACTCGTCGCTGGGTTTGATTTTAAACAGCCAGCCTTCCGCATAGGGCGCGCTGTTAACCAGTTCCGGCTCGCCGTCCAGCGCGCTGTTAACCTCAATGATTTCGCCACTGACGGGCGCATAGATATCTGAGGCCGCCTTTACCGATTCCGCCACGGCGCAGTCGTCACCCTGACTGTAAGTGTTGCCGACATCTGGCAGATCTACAAAAACCATATCGCCCAGTAGTTCCTGCGCATGTTCGGTGATCCCGACCGTGCAGGTGCCGTCAGCTTCTTTACGCACCCATTCATGGCTTTCACGGTATTTCAGTTCATTTGGCACATTGCTCATTGCCCTGCTCTCCTGAGGTAATCGTTATTATGCGACCGGCTTACCGGCGCGAACAAAAACTGGTTTGGTCACCTTAACCGGCATCTCGCGATTGCGGATCTGGACGATCGCCTGCTCGCCGATGCCCGCCGGCACGCGTGCCAGCGCAATGCTGTAGCCCAGCGTGGGTGAAAACGTACCGCTGGTGATAATGCCTTCCTGGAGATTGCCTGCGCTGTCGGTAAAGCGTACCGGCAGCTCGTTTCGCAGTACGCCTTTTTCGGTCATGATCAGGCCGACCAGCAGTTCGGTGCCCTGCTCACGCTGCGCCTCCAGCGCTTCACGGCCAATAAAATCACGCTCTGCCGGTTCCCACGCCACGGTCCAGCCCATATTGGCCGCCAGCGGCGAGACGCCTTCATCCATCTCCTGGCCGTATAAATTCATGCCCGCCTCCAGGCGCAGCGTGTCGCGCGCGCCGAGTCCGGCAGGCTTGACCCCCGCCGACACCAGCTGCTGCCAGAAACGGGCAGCCTGCTCATTGGGCAGCGCAATTTCATACCCCGCTTCACCGGTATAGCCGGTTGTAGCAACAAACAGATCGCCTGCCTGGACGCCAAAGAACGGCTTCATGCCGGAGACGGCCTGACGCTGCGACTCATCCAGCAGCGTTCCCGCCTTTTCCTTCGCCTGAGGCCCCTGAACCGCGATCAGCGCCAGATCGTCGCGCACCCGCAGCTCCACGCCGTAGGGTTTTGCCTGCCCGGATATCCAGGCGAGATCTTTCTCACGCGTGGCGGAGTTAACCACCATGCGGAAAAAGTCTTCGCTCATAAAGTAAACAATCAGATCGTCAATTACGCCAGCGGAGGCGTTAAGCATGCCGCTATAAAGCGCCTTGCCCGGCTGGGTGAGTTTGGCGACGTCATTGGCGAGCAAATAACGCAGGAAGTCGCGGGTCCGTGCGCCGTGCAGATCGACAATGGTCATATGAGACACATCAAACATACCGGCGTCGGTGCGCACCGCATGGTGCTCATCGAGCTGAGAGCCATAGTGCAGCGGCATCATCCAGCCGTGAAAGTCCACCATGCGCGCGCCGCAGGCCTGATGCTGTTCGAACAAGGGAGTCTGCTGAGTCATATCATTCCTGTGCTTTTACACGTTTCAGACGGCTGCGCCGGGCCTGAGATAGCGCGACGCAAACGATAACCTTGACCTGACGTTACCACCGAACAGGTGCATTAACCATAAGTAAAACGAGGCCGAACCTTTTTGGTGCAGGCCGCCCCGGAAAAGCAGTTTCCAGAGTTTTTCACCAGAAGTCTGCGTCATTACGCACATAAACAACAATTAGTTAGCGGAAAAGCGGGTTGAAAATAGCGAATGCGGCAGCATCCGGAAAAAATCTTCAGTCTGAAAACCCATAAAGCATGAGAAAATATAATGCGAAGTGAGGGGTAAAATTAGAATATTTCAAATGAGGGGCTATTTTGGGGCAGTGCCAGTAGTAAAGCAGCGAAGCTGGCGTAAACCGCCTCAAAGTGGGGAAATAACAGACAAGAAAAAAGGCGAATCTAAGATTCGCCTTCAGAGAGCAGCCAGCAGGCCTGACTGCGCCTGTAGAGGGTGAAATCAGCCGATCTCACCCTGCCTGATTTACACGGCGGTCTGGAAAATCACGCCGTCAGCTTTATCGGTGTACTGAGCCAGCTGATCGAAGTTCAGATAGCGATAGGTATCCACCGCCGTTTTATCGACCTGTGCCATAAACTGCTGATACTCATCCGGCGTTGGCAGTTTACCCAGCAGGGATGATACCGCCGCCAGCTCCGCAGAGGCCAGATAGACATTCGCGCCCGTCCCCAGACGGTTCGGGAAGTTACGGGTTGAGGTAGAAACCACCGTCGCACCGTCCGCCACTCGCGCCTGGTTACCCATGCACAATGAGCAGCCTGGGATCTCAATACGCGCCCCGCTCTTGCCGAAGACGCTGTAGTAGCCTTCTTCGGTCAGCTGCGCAGCATCCATCTTGGTTGGCGGCGCCACCCAGAGACGCGTTGGCAGCTGGCCTTTATGGCTGTCCAGCAGTTTTCCGGCCGCACGGAAGTGACCAATATTGGTCATGCACGAACCGATGAACACCTCATCAATCTTCTCACCCTGCACGTCAGAAAGCAGACGGGCATCGTCAGGATCGTTTGGCGCACAAAGGATTGGCTCTTTGATCTCAGCAAGATCAATCTCAATCACCGCCGCGTACTCTGCATCCGCATCGCCTTCCAGCAGTTGCGGATCCGCCAGCCATTTCTCCATGCCCTGAATACGGCGCTCCAGCGTACGACGATCGCCGTAGCCTTCTGCGATCATCCACTTAAGCAGGACGATGTTGGAGTTGAGATATTCAATAATTGGATCCTGGCCCAGCTTAATGGTACAGCCTGCGGCTGAACGCTCGGCAGAGGCATCGGAGAGCTCAAACGCCTGCTCCACTTTCAGATCCGGCAGGCCTTCGATCTCCAGAATACGGCCAGAGAAGATGTTCTTTTTCCCTTTCTTCTCTACGGTCAGCAGACCCTGCTTAATGGCGTAGAGCGGGATGGCGTGAACCAGATCGCGCAGCGTAATACCCGGTTCCATTTTGCCTTTGAAGCGCACCAGCACAGATTCAGGCATATCCAGCGGCATAACGCCGGTGGCTGCCGCGAAGGCGACCAGACCGGAGCCCGCCGGGAAAGAGATCCCGATAGGGAAACGGGTATGGGAATCTCCGCCTGTGCCTACGGTATCCGGCAGCAGCATACGGTTCAGCCAGCTGTGGATAATACCATCGCCCGGACGCAGCGAGACGCCGCCACGGTTCATGATAAAGTCCGGCAGCGTGTGGTGCGTAGAGACGTCCACCGGCTTAGGATAAGCGGCGGTGTGGCAGAATGACTGCATCACCAGATCGGCAGAGAAGCCCAGGCACGCCAGGTCTTTCAGCTCATCACGGGTCATTGGACCGGTGGTGTCCTGGGAACCGACGGAGGTCATTTTCGGTTCGCAATAGGCGCCGGGACGTACGCCCTCGGTGCCGCAGGCGCGACCTACCATTTTCTGTGCCAGCGAGTAACCACGGGTACTTTCCGCCACGTCTTTCGCCTGACGGAAGACGTCACTGTGCGGCAGCCCCAATGACTCACGCGCCTTGGCGGTAAGACCGCGGCCGATGATCAGCGGAATACGGCCACCGGCACGGACTTCATCAAGCAGCACGTCGGTTTTCAGCGAGAAATTCGCCAGCACGTCGCCCGTTTCATGGTTTCGTACTTCGCCTTTATAAGGATAGATGTCGATAACATCGCCCATATTCAGGTTCTGCACGTCCACTTCAATTGGCAGTGCGCCGGCATCTTCCATCGTATTAAAGAAGATAGGTGCGATATTGTTACCCAGTACCACGCCGCCGCCTTTCTTGTTCGGTACGTGCGGGATGTCATCGCCCATAAACCACAGCACGGAGTTAGTGGCAGACTTACGGGAAGAACCCGTACCGACCACGTCACCCACGTAGGCAAGAGGGTAACCCTTCGCCTGTAGCGCTTCAATCTGCTTGATCGGGCCAATGTTGCCCGCCTCATCAGGCTCAATGCCTTCACGGGCATTTTTCAACATCGCCAGCGCGTGCAGAGGAATATCAGGACGGGACCAGGCATCCGGCGCGGGAGAGAGGTCATCCGTATTGGTTTCACCGGTGACTTTGAAGACGGTAACGGTGATTTTTTCAGCCAGTTCCGGACGGGAGAGATACCACTCCGCTTCGGCCCAGGAGTTCATGATCTGTTCAGCGTGCGGGTTACCGGCTTTGGCTTTTTCTTCCACATCGTAGAAGCTGTCAAACATCAGCAGCGTATGGGAAAGCGCTTTGGCGGCAATTGGCGCCAGCTTTTCGTCATCCAGCGCTTCGATCAGCGCGTGGATATTGTAGCCGCCCTGCATGGTGCCCAGCAGTTCTATGGCTTTTTCGGGGGTAATCAGAGGAGAAGTCGCTTCGCCTTTGGCGACGGCAGCCAGGAAGCCCGCTTTCACGTAAGCGGCTTCGTCCACGCCCGGCGGCACTCGATTGATTAACAGATCAGACAGGAATTCTTCTTCACCCGCTGGCGGGTTTTTCAGCAGTTCAACCAGCGCGGCCATTTGGGAAGCATCTAACGGTTTAGGAACGATCCCCTGGGCAGCACGCTCGGCAACGTGCTTACGGTATTCTTCTAGCACGACGTTCTCCTCGCTCACATTGTCATTGGCTTACCGGGCCCTCAATGCTCACTTTAGAGTGAGTTGCGCTCTTTTGTAGGGTAAGGTGCCCGGTTCCGCGAGGGGCAGCATAGCAGGATTTCGCTTTAATGTTAATCTGTTTACAAAAAAGCAACATAAGCGCGTGGAAAAACAGCGATTACTGGCGCTAACCGCAAAGAGGAATAACCTGTCGCTATAGCAAGCTCTGGAAGACACTTGCTTAGTTATGGAAAAGCTCAAGAGAATCGGCTAGTTACAGCGAGTTTTATGTCACCTGTTTACTGCGGTAATTGCTTTGCTGCTACAGTTCTCGCATAGCAATGACTGACGAGTCTCCCCTATAGGTGGGAATCGTCAGCAGCTACTCCACCTACATACTATGTTGCTGTTTATTTCTGATGGCATGGGATTTATTCCGCTACCGATATTAAAATCTTTTCCATGGTGCGTTTTAAAAAATTTCAATGTAGTCATAAAAATTCTATTTATTGCACTGCAATAAACACGCCAGCTCCGGAGAAAAGCTTGTTTTGTTTGATATGAATTAAACCTTTTCATCTTTCTCTATTTAACGCTGGTAAAGCGTAAAGTGGTTTTGCTATCTGTTCACATAAAAGGATCTTCAACCAGCAATACTGTATAAGGATATCAGCATGGCTATTCCAGCTTACCTGTGGCTCAAAGATGATGGTGGCGCAGATATTAAAGGATCTGTGGATGTGCATCAACGGGAGCACAGCATCGAGATTATCAGCTTTACTCACGGTCTCAGCATCCCTACAGACGACCACACGGGCAAACTCACTGGAACACGTATACATAGCGCTCTGGAATTCGAGAAAGAATTCGATTCTTCCAGCCCGTACCTCTACAAGGCCGTAGCAACGGGCCAGACGTTGAAAAGCGCGGAGATAAAATGGTATCGCATCAACCATGCCGGACAAGAAGAAGAGTATTTCAACATGTTCCTGGAGGGCGTTAAGGTCGTTTCAGTTTGCCCAATTATGCATAACATTAAAACCAACGAGATATTAAATCACCTCGAATCCGTTACGCTCCGCTACGAAAAAATAACCTGGAAATACTGTGATGGTAATGTCCAGTTTTCTGACTCATGGAAAGAGCGGGCATAACAAGGGGGTGTTAAATGACTTGGATTTATAACGTAAATAAAAATGCATTTTATCATAATGAGAAATTTGAATTTTATGCATCATATGCTGGAGCCCCCGGGTATAAAAATGACTCAAAATATGAGTGTATCAAAGATAAAGGCCCACTACCGCGAGGGAAATACAGGATTGTAGGCGCGCCATTCACACATCCTAAAGCTGGTCCTTTTACATTGAGGCTTGAGCCACTCCCGGGCAATAACATGTGTGGACGAGCAGGATTCTTAATCCATGGGGATAGCAAGCGAGATCCCGGCACGGCATCAAACGGTTGCATAATTCTTAACCGTGATTTGCGAAAAGTCATCTGGGATAGTCTGGATAAAGAGGTAATTATACAGTGAAATTATTAATTCTTCCGCTTCTGATTTTTTCCGTTAGCTCTTTTGCTTCTCCAGTGAAAGATGATAATTGCAAATCGCCTATATCTGGCATCTCATCATCATTAATGAATGACATGTACAATACGATGAGAATTAATACTGACAGTATAGATAAAGAAAAAACCACAACCGAATTGCTCTTTAATGAACCTGTGGATGAAAATTTAGCATTTCAATATGCAAATGAGGACTATAGGGCGAGCCCGGAAAGGTGGACTACTGCAAAGGATTTTCACGATATTTATTCCACCTACAATCCACGAAATCTGATAATCAAATTTACATTTTTTAATGAAGGAAAAAAGGATATATTTTTAGTTTCGGCTTTCGTCAATGACTATGAATGTAGCGTCAGGTACAATGGCTATATTATAGTTAAGCGTGAGTTCTAATATACCCCCCTTTGCCTTTGCATTGGAGGTTTCTGCTGCTAGCATGTCTCTTTGCGGAACTGCTCATCAGCATGGTTCTTCTCTATCCCGAACTTTATTACCAGTTTCTCGAAAACGGTTTACAGGTGCGTTAGTGCAGTTCAGGCATCAGCAATTTTACAGCCCTTACTGTTCGTGTAGCTGGCATGCGACTGAATCCCCGGCCAGAACAGCGATCGTATTCTATTATCCATATCCGCTGACATTTCGATGCTGCTCGCATACGTACCCGTTACAGCGGCAGCAACGCTAATCCTGCGAATGTCATAACAGACTGAGACCCGCTCTTTTACGAACTTAAGCATAATGTACGGTTTATCCCCGCTGGCGCGGGGAACACGCCGATGCGCCTGAAATAAGGTTTTATTTATGCGGTTTATCCCCACGCATGTGGGGAACACTCAAAACTATCTTTCTGATAATCCGGGACATTTTTTAGCTATAAAATTCCACCAAAATTTATAACTGATCCAGGGGCTTTTGCCTAACGGCGTTTTCATTATGTTAGGAAACCGAAAAAGAAGATATCCCACACTGGACAGAGCTAAAGCACAGCGTATTAAAAAGCGTCCTGGGAAGAAAGTGGGAAAAGAATGCAGGGAAATGCTTTTCTGAAGATAAAAAAATGGCCCCTTGCGGGGCCATTCTCAGAACCTGAAGCGACTTACTTCTTCTTCGCTTTCGGGTTTGGCAGATCGGTGATGCTGCCTTCGAACATCTCCGCGGCCAGGCCGACGGATTCATGCAGCGTCGGGTGAGCATGGATGGTCAGCGCAATATCTTCCGCATCGCAGCCCATCTCAATGGCCAGACCGATTTCACCCAGCAGCTCGCCGCCGTTGGTGCCGACAACCGCACCACCGATAACGCGATGCGTCTCTTTGTCGAAGATCAGCTTGGTCATGCCGTCCGCACAGTCGGAAGCGATTGCACGACCCGAGGCCGCCCATGGGAAGGTCGCCGTCTCGTAGCTGATGCCCTTCTCTTTCGCTTCTTTCTCGGTCAGGCCAACCCAGGCAACTTCTGGCTCGGTATAGGCGATCGAAGGAATCACTTTCGGATCGAAATAGTGTTTCTTACCGGAGATGACTTCCGCCGCCACATGACCTTCGTGCACGCCTTTGTGCGCCAGCATTGGCTGACCCACGATGTCGCCGATGGCATAAATATGCGGCACATTGGTACGCATCTGCTTATCGACGCGGATAAAGCCGCGATCGTCCACTTCCACGCCCGCTTTACCGGCATCCAGACCTTTACCGTTCGGCACACGACCAATCGCGACCAGCACCGCGTCATAACGCTGTGGCTCTGCTGGCGCTTTTTTGCCTTCCATCGTGACGTAGATGCCGTCGTCTTTAGCTTCTACCGCGGTCACTTTGGTTTCCAGCATCAGATTAAACTGCTTGCTGATGCGCTTGGTGAATACCTTCACCACATCTTTATCAGCCGCAGGAATAACCTGATCGAACATCTCTACCACATCAATCTTGGAACCCAGCGCGTGGTATACGGTGCCCATTTCCAGACCGATGATGCCGCCGCCCATAACCAGCATGCGCTCAGGCACTTCTTTCAGCTCCAGCGCCGCGGTGGAATCCCAGACTCGCGGATCTTCATGCGGAATAAATGGCAGCTGAATTGGACGGGAACCGGCAGCGATAATCGCGTTATCGAAGTTGATGGTAGTGCCGCCGTTTTCGCCGTCCACAAACATGGTGTTCGCGCCGGTGAATTTAGCTTCGCCGGTCACTACTTTCACTTTACGGCCTTTCGCCATACCTGCCAGACCGCCGGTCAGCTGATTAATGACCTTCTCTTTCCAGGTACGGATTTTATTGATATCGGTCTGCGGTTTGCCAAAGACAACGCCGTGTTCTTCCAGCGCCTTCGCTTCTTCAATCACTTTTGCAACGTGCAGCAGCGCTTTGGAAGGGATACAGCCCACGTTCAGACAAACCCCGCCCAGGGTGCTGAAACGCTCAACGATGACGGTCTCCAGACCTAAATCCGCTGCGCGGAAAGCTGCAGAGTAACCTGCTGGACCTGCCCCAAGTACCACGACCTGAGTTTTAATTTCTGTACTCATCATGACCTCTTAGTTAACTTTACCGGCGATGCTCAGGGTTCTTGTCGCCGTAGCGGGAGGCGCTGAAACTTTATCTGAATCACTGACCAAGCCAGATCATCAAGAGGCAAGTTCTCACTGCCTTGCTAAAACGCCAATATCCTGAAGAATTTCCTCTCGCCTACCGGTACGTTTTCACCGCAAGAGTTTACAGAGTTGTTAACAAACTGCAAACTGCCTGATGCAAAACGCTTTCAACTACCTTGTCGACTTATGACATCGAAAGCCGGCTATGAGAAGGCCGGCTTACGCCGGCCTGAGTTACTTTTACATCACCAGACGGCGAATATCCGCCATGATGGTCGCGATGTAGGCGGCGAAGCGTGCACCCGCCGCGCCATCGATCACCCGGTGATCGAAGGAGAGCGACAGCGGCAGCATCAGGCGCGGCACAAATTCTTTGCCGTTCCAGACCGGTTCCATCGCCGACTTGGAGACGCCAAGGATAGCCACTTCCGGCGCGTTGACGATAGGCGTAAACGAGGTCCCGCCAATACCGCCAAGGCTGGAGATCGTGAAGCATCCCCCCTGCATATCCGAGGCCGTCAGCTTGCCGTCACGGGCTTTCTTCGAGATCACGGACAGTTCGTTAGAAAGCTCAACGATGCCTTTCTTATTCACGTCCTTGAACACCGGAACCACCAGGCCGTTTGGCGTATCTACCGCCACGCCGATGTTGATATATTTCTTCAGCGTCAGCTTCTGGCCATCTTCCGACAGCGAGCTGTTAAAGCGTGGGAACTCTTCCAGCGCCTTCGCGGCCGCCTTCATGATGAACACCAGCGGGGTAATCTTCAGATCCAGCTTTTTCTTCGCCGCTTCTTCGTTCTGCTGCTTGCGGAAGGCTTCAACGTCGGTGATGTCCGCTTTATCGTGCTGCGTGACGTGCGGGATCACAATCCAGTTGCGGCTCAGGTTAGCACCAGAAATTTTCTGGATGCGGCCCATTTCCACTTCTTCGATCTCACCGAACTTGCTGAAGTCAACCTTCGGCCACGGCAGCATGCCAGGTATTCCGCCACCGGCGGCCGCTGGCGCCGCTTCGGCACGTTTCACGGCATCCTTCACGTACGTCTGAACGTCTTCCTTCAGAATACGGCCTTTACGACCGGTTCCTTTGACCTTCGCCAGATTAACGCCAAACTCGCGTGCCAGACGGCGAATAACCGGGGTGGCGTGAACGTAAGCGTCATTCTCAGAGAACTCGCCTTTCGCTTCTGCTTTCGCCGGAGCAGGTGCCGCTTTGCTTTCCTGCTTCGCGGGCGCTGCCTCTTCTTTCTTCGCCGCTGGCGCCGCAGCCGGTGCCGCACCCTCGACTTCGAAGACCATGATCGGCGAGCCGGTTTTGACCTTATCGCCCGCAGAGATGGTGATCTCTTTAACGGTACCGGCGAATGGCGCAGGGACTTCCATAGAAGCTTTATCGCCTTCCACGGTAATCAGCGACTGCTCGGCTTCAACCTTGTCGCCCACTTTAACCATCACTTCGGTGACTTCAACTTCGTCATCACCAATGTCCGGCACGGCCACGTCTTTCACGCCGCTGGCAGCCGTTGGTGCCGCTGCCGCTTCTTCTTTCACTTCTGGCTTAGCTTCAGCAGGCGCCGAACCGGAACCCGCGGTTTCGAAGACCATGATCATCGAACCGGTGCTGACTTTGTCGCCGGTGCTGATTTTGATCTCTTTGACCGTACCTGCGAAAGGTGCCGGAACTTCCATTGAGGCTTTATCGCCTTCAACGGTAATCAGCGACTGCTCGGCTTCAACGGTATCGCCCACTTTGACCAGAATTTCGGTGACTTCCACTTCGTCATCACCGATATCCGGGACGTTGACGTCTTTGCTTTCCGCGCTCTGGGCGGCCGCAGGCTTCGCGTCTTCTTTCTTCTCTTCCTTCTCTTCCTTCTCTTCGGCCTGAGCAGGCGCCGCTTCAGCAGCGCCGTCAGCGGCTTCAAAGATCATCATCAGCTTGCCGGTTTCAACCTTGTCACCGGTGGTGATTTTGATCTCTTTCACCACGCCCGCCTGAGGCGAAGGGACTTCCATTGAGGCTTTATCGCCCTCAACGGTAATCAGCGACTGCTCAGCTTCAACCTTGTCGCCAACCTTGACCAGGATTTCGGTCACTTCCACTTCGTCTGCACCGATGTCCGGTACGTTAATTTCAATAGACATTAATCTTTACCTCTTATGCCAGACGCGGGTTGACTTTATCGGCATCGATATTGAATTTGGTGATCGCTTCCGCAACCACTTTCTTATCGATTTCACCGCGTTTAGCCAGTTCACCCAGCGCGGCAACAACCACGTAAGATGCGTCCACTTCGAAGTGGTGACGCAGATTTTCACGGCTGTCAGAACGTCCGAAACCATCGGTGCCCAGTACGCGGTAATCGCTTGCCGGCATGAAGGTACGGATCTGCTCAGCGAACAGTTTCATGTAGTCGGTGGAGGCCACGGCCGGTGCATCGTTCATGATCTGAGCGACGTATGGCACGCGCGGTTCCTCGGTTGGGTGCAGCATGTTCCAGCGCTCACAGTCCTGGCCATCACGCGCCAGCTCGGTGAACGAGGTTACGCTGTAGACATCAGAACCTACGCCGTAATCCTTCGCCAGGATTTCAGCGGCTTCACGCACGTGACGCAGGATAGAACCTGAGCCCAGCAGCTGCACTTTGCCTTTGCTGCCTTCGACAGTATCCAGCTTGTAGATACCCTTACGGATACCTTCTTCCGCACCCTGCGGCATCGCAGGCATGTGGTAGTTTTCGTTCAGCGTGGTGATGTAGTAATAGATGTTTTCCTGCGCTTCGCCGTACATACGCACCAGGCCGTCATGCATGATGACCGCCACTTCGTAAGCATACGCCGGATCGTAAGAGATACAGTTCGGGATAGTCAGAGACTGAATGTGGCTGTGACCATCTTCGTGCTGCAAGCCTTCACCGTTCAGGGTGGTACGACCGGAGGTGCCGCCAACCAGGAAGCCGCGCGCCTGCTGATCGCCTGCTGCCCAGCACAGGTCGCCGATACGCTGGAAACCGAACATGGAGTAGTAGATGTAGAACGGGATCATCGGCAGGTTGTTGGTGCTGTAAGACGTTGCCGCCGCCAGCCAGGATGCGCCTGCGCCCAGTTCATTGATGCCTTCCTGAAGAATCTGACCTTTCTCATCTTCTTTGTAGTAGGCAACCTGCTCACGGTCCTGCGGGGTGTACTGCTGGCCGTTCGGGCTGTAGATACCAATCTGACGGAACAGGCCTTCCATACCGAAGGTACGCGCTTCATCGGCGATGATCGGCACCAGACGATCTTTGATCGACTTGTTCTTCAGCATCACGTTGAGTGCACGTACGAAAGCGATAGTGGTTGAGATCTCTTTGTTCTGCT
Organism: Pantoea sp. FN060301; assembly: GCA_050410775.1. GTDB lineage: Bacteria > Pseudomonadota > Gammaproteobacteria > Enterobacterales > Enterobacteriaceae > Erwinia. The sequence goes on along the minus strand of CP191229.1, from coordinate 822,132 downwards.
CGTCCAGCAGCTGACGAAAATCTTCCAGCGCAGGCATCTCCAGCTTCTCGCTGAAGTTCGGCTGGCGGGTTGGCAGGTAACCACCCAATTTCTCACGCTGACCGTGCAGATATTTGTACTCTTCGGACTCTTTGTCGAAGGTGATGTACGGCATCTTCTCGATATCCGCATCTTCTACCGGCACGTTGAAGCGATCGCGGATGTAGCGAACGCCATCCATGTTCATCTTCTTAACCTGGTGCGCGATGTTTTTCCCTTCAGCGGTATCGCCCATACCATAACCTTTAATGGTATGCGCCAGAATGACCACAGGCTTGCCTTTGGTATCCTGCGCTTTTTTCAGTGCCGCATAAATTTTCTTCGGATCGTGACCGCCGCGATTCAGTGCCCAGATCTCGTCGTCGGTCATATCTTTAACCAGCGCAGCGGTTTCCGGATATTTACCGAAGAAGTGTTCACGCACATAGGCGCCGTTACGGGATTTAAAGGTCTGGTAGTCACCGTCCACGGTTTCGTTCATCAGCTGGATCAGCTTGCCGCTCGTATCTTTACGCAGCAGTTCATCCCAGCGTCCGCCCCAGATGACTTTGATCACTTCCCAGCCAGCGCCGTTAAAGATGCCGTCCAGCTCGTTAATGATCTTGCCGTTACCGGTAACCGGGCCGTCAAGGCGCTGCAGGTTACAGTTGATGATGAAGACCAGGTTATCCAGTTTTTCACGGGTCGCGATAGTGATCGCCCCTTTGGATTCCGGCTCATCCATCTCACCGTCGCCCAGGAAGGCGTAAACGGTCTGCTGTGAGGTATCTTTCAGGCCACGGTGCTCAAGATACTTGAGGAACTTCGCCTGATAGATAGCGCCAATCGGGCCAAGGCCCATCGACACGGTCGGGAACTGCCAGAATTCCGGCATCAGTTTCGGGTGCGGATAAGATGAGAGGCCTTTGCCATGCACTTCCTGACGGAAGTTATTCATCTGCTCTTCGGTCAGACGGCCTTCCAGGAAAGCACGTGCGTAAACGCCCGGCGAGATGTGGCCCTGGAAGTAGACCAGATCGCCGCCATCTTTTTCACTGCGGGCGCGGAAGAAGTGGTTAAAGCACACTTCATAAATGGTCGCCGATGACTGGAAGGAGGACATATGGCCACCCAGCTCCAGATCTTTTTTCGAGGCGCGCAGAACGGCCATAATGGCGTTCCAGCGGATCGCGGAACGGATGCGACGCTCCAGGGAGGTATTGCCCGGGTATTCCGGCTCATCTTCAACGGCAATCGAGTTGACGTAATTACGGGAAGCAACGCCTGCTGCCACCTTAACGCCACCTTTACGTGCTTCGCTCATAACCTGGTCAATCAGGAACTGCGCGCGCTCAACACCTTCTTCACGGATGACCGATTCGATCGCCTGTAGCCAGTCGCGAGTTTCGATCGGATCCACGTCATTGTGTAAACGTTCTGACATGGGGGGTATTCCTTATCTGTGTCTAATACGTTGAATTGTCTGGAGCCTGTCTCACTGTACTCTGAGGGCAAAGCACAAGGAGACAGGCCCATCGTTTATCCCCAACGCCTGAGGCGTCAGGGCGAGTTGCCGCGTTATGGTTACGCGTTAGTCCCTACGTTGCTGTAAACGTCGTAAGGAGCGCTCTCGACGACTCTGCTCCCGACTTCTGTCCAGCAATATTTCCTCGATAAACGCCAGGTGACGGTGTGAGGCTTCGCGTGCCTGTTCGGGTTCGCGTGCCACAATCGCCTCGAAAATACTGGCGCGGTGACCGCTCACTTTTGCCAGCATTTCGCGGCGCGAGTAGAGCAATTCAAAATTCTGACGGACGTTTTGTTCCAGCATGGGTCCCATGCAGCGTAGCAGATGTAGCAGCACCACATTATGCGCGGCCTCTGTGACGGCAATCTGATACTGCATCACAGCATTCGCTTCGGCATCCAGATCGCCGCTGTTCTGGGCGGACAGAATCTGCACGTGGCAGTGGCGGATCCGTTCAATGTCTTCATCGGTGCCGCGCAGCGCGGCATAATAAGCCGCAATGCCTTCCAGCGCGTGGCGCGTTTCCAGCAGGTCAAACTGAGATTCGGGATGGCCGGCCAGCAGCTCAACAAGCGGATCGCTCAGGCTTTGCCACAGACTGGTCTGGACGAAGGTGCCGCCGCCCTGACGGCGTAACAGCAATCCTTTCGCTTCCAGACGCTGAATAGCTTCGCGCAGAGAGGGGCGGGAGACATCGAACTGTTTTGCCAGCTCGCGTTCAGGGAGGAGCTTCTCACCCGGACGCAACGTCCCTTCCATGATCAGGGACTCGAGCTGCTGCTCAATAGCATCGGATAGCTTTGGTTGGCGGATTTTGCTGTAAGCCATCATCCCTTCTTCTGCTTCTGCCGGAGTAAATTGGTAATACCAATTGCAAAAAGGTGCCCGTAAAGTAACAAAGTATTCACCTGATGTCTATATGGCGGCTCACCGAAACAGTGGCCATTTCCCGCCCGGCGGGCGGATGTAACAGAACTATCACGGTGTAAAGAGGCAGATTAGAAAATGTTAAATTTCTTAACTTTTATGAAATCCGGCAAGCCTTTAGTCTCCGGTAACCGCAGTTACCATAAGGAAATGCGCTTCGCTTTTTTGGTTTATTTATGGCAATGAGTTAAGACATCACCGACTGCTGAAATTTTCAGCATTCTCCCTGGCTAAAACAGAAAGCGAGTGCATTAAAAGGCGCTTAACACTATTCTTGTCGCGAAGGTAGTATCTGCCTCTTTTTCGTGCTTCTGGCGCTGTAAAGTTTTCAATACGTTATACGTAAAACAGACTTACAAAGGCTGCCGGCCGGGTTAAGAATAATAATGACACCACGAGGTTTATATGGAACAACAGCAAGGCGAAACGCTGAAGCGCGGCCTGAAAAACCGCCATATTCAGCTTATCGCGTTGGGCGGTGCCGTGGGCACTGGCCTGTTTCTGGGGATTGCAGACACGATCAGAATGGCGGGGCCTTCCGTACTGCTGGGGTACGCCATCGGCGGCTTTATCGCCTTTATGATCATGCGCCAGCTTGGCGAGATGGTGGTTGAAGAGCCGGTCGCAGGTTCCTTCAGCCACTTCGCCTATAAATACTGGGGCAACTTTGCTGGCTTCGCGTCCGGCTGGAACTACTGGATTTTATATGTGCTGGTAGCAATGGCCGAGCTGACCGCCGTCGGTAAGTATATCCAGTACTGGTGGCCGGAAATCCCGACCTGGATCTCCGCGGCGGCGTTCTTTGTGCTGATTAACGCTATAAACCTCACCAATGTGAAAGTTTACGGCGAAATGGAGTTCTGGTTCGCGATCGTTAAAGTGGTGGCCGTGGTTGGCATGATCGTCTTCGGTATCTGGCTGCTGGTGGGCGACCACGCTGGCCCGGAAGCCTCCGTCACCAACCTCTGGGACAAAGGCGGCTTCTTCCCGAACGGCATAAGCGGCATGGTGATGGCGATGGCGGTTATTATGTTCTCCTTCGGCGGTCTTGAGCTGGTTGGCATTACGGCGGCGGAAGCGGATGATCCGGAGAAGAGCATCCCGAAAGCCACCAATCAGGTGCTCTACCGTATTCTGATTTTCTATATTGGCTCGCTGACCGTACTGCTGTCGCTCTATCCCTGGACCAAAGTCATCGGTGGTGCCAGCCCGTTTGTGATGATCTTCCATGACCTGGGCGACACGCTGGTAGCCAACGCGCTGAATGTGGTGATCCTGACGGCGGCCCTCTCCGTTTATAACAGCTGCGTTTACTGTAACAGCCGGATGCTGTTCGGCCTGGCACAGCAGGGTAACGGTCCTAAAGCGCTGTTGAAGTTAGATGGACGCGGCGTGCCGGTGGTGGCTATTGCCGTCTCGGCGGCGGCGACCGCGCTCTGTGTGCTGATCAACTATCTGATGCCGGGCGAAGCTTTCGGCCTGCTGATGGCGCTGGTGGTCTCGGCCCTCGTGATTAACTGGGCGATGATCAGCATGGCGCACCTGAAGTTCCGCCGCAAAAAAGATCAGCAGGGCGTTGAGACCCGTTTTAAGGCGCTCTTCTATCCGCTGGGTAACTGGATCTGCCTGCTGTTTATGGTCGGGATTCTGGTCATTATGGCGATGACGCCGGGCATGGCGATCTCCGTCTGGCTGATCCCGGTCTGGGTCGCTATTCTGGCCGTCGGCTACGCATTTAAATCGCGTCTGCAAAAGGCTTAACGAAGAAAGGGGGCTGGTGCCCCGTTCAGACTGCTGACAAAGGTAAAGCTTCGGGACTTTATCAATAACCTCAAGGGGGCGTGTGCCCCCTTTCTTACCGCATCATATCCCCCCGCCTTCACTCCACCAAACCTGCATTTTCCCTTAACTGTTCATTTACACGCCATTCCACCTGATACTAAATGTTAACCTTCTCACATTTTCGCTTCAGCAGCCGTTTTGTCCATCTCTGTGACGCATTCAGCTAGCGCAAATTAGCCCTAAGACATTAATACTGTTGCCTTCATTACAGGGTGGGAGAATTATCCATGAAAGGCACGGCACTTTCGGTTAAAGAGAAGATTGGCTATGGCATGGGTGATGCCGGCTGCAACATGATAGGCGGCGCCATCATGCTGTTCCTGAGTTATTTCTACACTGACGTCTTCGGTCTGTCGCCAGCCCTGGTCGGCATTCTGATGCTGTCAGTAAGGGTGCTTGACGCCGTTACCGATCCGATTATGGGCGCTATCGCTGACCGGACCCAGAGCCGTTGGGGCCGTTTTCGTCCCTGGCTGCTCTGGGTTTCGCTGCCGTACGTGCTGTTTAGCGTACTGATGTTTACTACGCCAGACTGGACTTATGAAAATAAGGTCATCTACGCTTTCGTCACCTATTTCCTGATGTCGCTGACCTATACGGCGATTAACATTCCTTACTGCTCTCTGGGCGGCGTCATCACCAACGATCCCAGTGAGCGCGTCTCCTGCCAGTCCTACCGTTTTGTGATGGTTGGCGTGGCCACGCTGATCCTGTCGCTTTCACTCCTGCCGCTGGCCGACTGGTTTGGCGGTGAAGACAAAGCGCGCGGCTACCAGATGGCCATGAGCGTGCTGGCGTTTATTGGCCTCTGTATGTTCCTGTTCTGTTTTTCCACCGTGCGGGAGCGTATCAAACCCGCCGTCCCGACCAACGACGCAATGAAGGCCGATCTTAAAGACGTATGGAAAAACGATCAGTGGGTACGCATTCTGCTCCTGACCTTCTGCAACGTCTGCCCGGGCTTTATCCGCATGGCGGCCACCATGTACTACGTTACCTGGGTAATGGGACAGTCCACGCAGTTCGCCACCCTGTTTATCAGCCTTGGCGTTATCGGCATGATGATCGGCAGCACGCTGGCTAAAGTGATGACGGACCGCTGGTGCAAACTCAAGGTCTTTTTCTGGACTAATATCGCGCTGGCTATCTTCTCCTGCGGCTTCTATTTCCTTAATCCTCAGGCGACCGTGCTGGTTGTGGTCATGTACTTCTTCCTGAACATCCTGCATCAGATCCCTTCTCCGCTGCACTGGTCCCTGATGGCCGACGTGGATGACTATGGCGAGTGGAAAACCGGCAAGCGTATTACCGGCATCAGCTTTTCGGGCAACCTGTTTTTCCTGAAGGTCGGTCTTGCAGTGGCTGGGGCGATGGTTGGCTTCCTGCTCTCCTTCTACGGTTATCAGGCGGGTGCCGCGTCGCAGTCTCCTGCCGCCATGCATGGCATCATTCTGCTCTTTACCGTTATCCCCGGCGTAGGCTACCTGATCACCGCTGGCGTGGTAAGGTTGATGAAAGTTGACCGTAAAATGATGCAGCGCATCCAGTCCGATCTGGAACAGCGTCGCCGCAATTACCAGGAACTGAATGATTATCGCGACGGCAAAGCCAGCGCCAACCCCGAAGGAGCAGTATGATGAGCAAAGAGATATGGCCCAATCCGTTGATAGAACAGCGCGCCGACCCGTTCATTTTACGTGAGGGAAATGCCTACTACTTTGTGGCTTCCGTACCCGAATATGACCGGCTTGAGATTCGCCGCGCCGACTCACTCACCGGTCTGGCGGCAGCGGAACCGGTAGTGGTCTGGCGTAAGCCGGACACCGGTCCAATGAGCGAGCTGATTTGGGCACCCGAGCTGCACCGCATTGGTGGCATCTGGGTGATTTACTTTGCCGCCGCACCGACGCGGGAAATCAAGGACGGCCTGTTTCAGCACCGTATGTTTGTCCTCTCCTGCTCAGCAGAGGATCCGCTTGCAGGCGAGTGGCAGGAATGCGGTCAGATGCAGGTGCCCATCGACAGCTTTTCGCTCGATGCCACGCATTTTGTCCATCAGGGGAAAAACTGGTATTTATGGGCGCAGAAAGATCCGGCCATCCCCGGCAACTCCAACCTTTATCTGGCCGAGCTGGAAACGCCCTGGTCCATTAAAGGCAAGCCGGTGATGCTCAGCCGCCCCGAATATGAGTGGGAGTGCGTGGGCTTCAGCGTGAATGAAGGCCCGGCGGCGATTCGGCATGGCGAACGGCTTTTTGTCAGTTACTCAGCCAGCGCGACGGATGAGAACTACTGTATGGGGCTGCTCTGGATCGATGCCGAAGCCGACCCGCTGGTCGCCAGTAACTGGCAGAAGTCTCCTGAACCGGTCTTTACCACCAGCTGGGAAAACCGCCAGTATGGTCCCGGCCACAACAGTTTTACGGTAACGGAAACCGGAGAGGACGTGCTGGTCTATCACGCGCGGAACTATACGGAAATTGAAGGCGATCCGCTGTATGACCCAAACAGGCATACGCGCATTAAAACCTTCAGCTGGGATGAAAATGGCATGCCGCAGTTTGGCACGCCAGCGGCGGATACTGTAAAAACCCCGGGTGTTGAAGGTTAAGCCCAGGGATAAGTGCAGACGGTGAAACGGCCCTGGCGAGCGGCTGTTGCCACGTCATTAACAGGTAGAACAGCCTGTCTCAGTCAGTAACCGGAACCGGCCATCAGCGATTGATGGCCGGTTTTGTTTCAGGCCGCAGGCTAGACCAGGGCGCCATAAATCGTTAACAGCGCCACCACGACCACCATCACCAACGACACCTTTTTGGCGAGCGCCACCGCAACCCGCGGCGTTTCAACCTTATCGGTGTGCGGCTCGCGCGCCAGAGAGTATTGCGCCAGGTTCGTCAGAACCTGGTACTGTGCGCTGTGCCGGTCGCCCAGCGTGGCGAACCAGGCGGGCAATGCGCGCTCCCCATGGCCCAGCAGCGCATAGGCGACGCCCACCAGACGTACCGGGATCCAGTCAATACAGTGCAGAATGGCATCAATCCCCGACTGGGCGCGTTCCAGCGGCGAGTGGTGACGTGCCAGCCAGGATTGCCAGCCGCGCAGAAAGGCATAGCCCACCAGCAATACCGGTCCCCAGGCGCCGCCCACCACAAACCAGAACAACGGCGCCAGATAAAAGCGATAGTTAATCCACAGCAGGGCGTTTTGCAGCGCAGCAAGATATTCCCGTTCGTTGCAGTCAACCGGGATACCGTGGATCATCGTCAGCTCTTCCGCCATGGCGTTGTGCGCGTCCGTATCATTGTGGCTGGCCGCCTTCAGATAAGCGTGGTAGTGAAGACGTACCGAGCCGGCCCCGATGCAGAGCAGCCCGATGGCGATCCAGAACAGCAGTTTCAGCAGGCCAAAAAAGAGCCCTTCCAGCGCCAGCAGACAGAGCGTGATGACGGCCATCGCCACCACCAGCATCAGCAGCGTGCGCGTCAGTGAAAAACGGTGCTGCTTGCGGAAAAACGGCGCCAGATGGTGATCGAGCTGCCAGCTCTCCCCCATTTTAAACAGGCGTTCCCAGCCCAGCACCAGCAATAAACTAAAAAGCGTCATCTTTACGACTCCCATCTGCAGTGCGGTTAAACGCGCCAGCGGCCAGCGCAGCGCGGAATCTTACCCAGTCAAACGCCGGGCCGGGATCGGTTTTCCGTACCGGCGCGATGTCGCTGTGGCCGGTGATGTTCGCAGCCATAGCGGGATAATGCTTAATCAGCAGCTGGCTGAGTTCGGTCAGGGACTGATACTGCTCTTCCGTATAGGGCAGCGTATCCGTTCCCTCAAGCTCAATGCCAATAGAGAAATCATTGCAGGCTTCACGGCCCTGATAACAGGAGACCCCCGCATGCCAGGCGCGCAGATGAAAGGGAACGTACTGAACGAGCTCGCCATCTCTGCGGATCAGACAGTGAGCGGAGACTTTAAGTGAGGCGATCTCAGCAAAGAAAGGATGCGCGTCAGGATCCAGCGTTCCGGTAAAGAGGGCATCGATCCACGGACCGCCAAACTCCCCCGGGGGAAGGCTGATATTGTGAATAACCAACAGCGTGGGCGTGTCGCTTTCAGGTCGCTCATTAAAATGTGGCGAAGGGACCTGTCTGACGCCCGCAATCCAGCCCGCTTGCAGCTGCATGTCTTGCTCTCCTTTTATAACGATTTCATCAGAGTAACATGAATCATTTCAGGAAAACCAAACTTCTGCTGGCGGATAATACTGCAAAAATAGCGTGTTTTCACGCTGTCGGCGAAGCGCCCTTATAGCCTCAACAGGCGCTCTGTCAGCCGGTATTGCCTGCGTCAAAAACCCGTTTCAGGCCGGGACATATGCTGCATGCATCTGGTAAGAAAGGGGTAAAAAGGCTAGCATTGCCGGACTCTCTTATCCGATACCCGGAGTGAAAAAAATGTCCACCCGCCGCTACGATCCGGACAGCCGCCGTAACACGTTACTGGAGCGCATAAAGGAAGATATCCCTCCCGGCGTCGCCCAGGCTTTGCGGGAAGATCTGGGCGGGGAAATCGATCCCTGCCAGGATATTACGGCCAGCCTGCTACCTCCTGATGCGACATCTCATGCCGTCGTGATTACCCGTGAAAAGGGCATCTTTTGTGGTAAACGCTGGGTTGAAGAGGTCTTTATTCAGCTTGGCAACAAAACCCATATCGACTGGCACGTGGAGGATGGCGATCCGGTTAGCCCGGATCAGCCGCTATTTGAGGTGACCGGTCCTTCAGCCGTGATTCTGACTGGCGAACGCACCGCGCTGAACTTCGTTCAGACGCTCTCCGGCGTGGCGACCGAAGTCAGCCGCTATGTTGCGCTTCTCGAAGGGACGCGAACGCAGCTGCTGGATACGCGCAAAACGCTGCCGGGGCTGCGGACCGCGCTTAAATACGCCGTTCTGTGCGGCGGCGGGGCCAACCATCGCCTTGGCCTCTCCGACGCATTTTTGATTAAAGAGAACCATATTATTGCCGCCGGCTCGGTGCAAGAGGCGGTTAAAAAAGCGCTTTGGCTGCATCCGGACGTCCCGGTTGAAGTAGAAGTCGAGTCGCTCGACGAGCTGAACCAGGCCATTGATGCCGGCGCGGATATCATCATGCTGGATAACTTCAGCGTTGAGCAAATGCGCCAGGCTGTAGAAGTGACCAAGGGGAAAGCGCTGCTGGAAGTCTCCGGTAACGTCACTGATGAAACGATCAGAACCTTTGCGGAAACCGGCGTTGACTATATTTCCGTCGGCGCGCTAACCAAGCACGTACGGGCGCTCGATCTTTCCATGCGCTTCCGTTAGCCCGGTCCGGTTAACGCCGCCTCACCATCCCACACCACGCCACGCTTCTTGCGTGGTTTTTTTCCTCTTTTTTGCGGCGCTTCCCGCATCTGAATAGCGCAACGGTGCAACACCGTCAGTTTGTCTCCATCCCCTCTCCGGAGTGCTTCTCCCTGCGCTGGCTCGCTTCTTTCGCAAAGGCTAACTTGTTGCACTGAACAACAAAAGGAGCATTGCTATGGAAAAGCAGCAAGGATTCACCCTGATTGAACTGATGATTGTGATCGCGATCGTCGCCATTCTCAGCGCTATCGGGCTGCCCGCTTATCAGAATTACCTGCAAAAAGCCGCCCTGACCGATATGTTACAGGTCGCCATGCCGTATAAGACCGCCGTTGAGCTTTGTGCGCTGGAAAGCGGCGGGACAGGAAACTGCACGGCTGGCAGCAACGGCGTTCCCGTAGGCAAAGGTTCCCGCTACGTCTCGGCCGTCTCCGTACAGGCAGGGACAATAACCCTGAACGGCCAGGAGAGCCTCAGCGGTCTGAGTGTGACTATGAAACCCGAATGGGAAGAAACGGAAGGCAGCATCCGCTGGCAGCGAAGCTGCACCAGTAAAGCCGTCGCGCTGACGGAAGCCTGCGAAACGATTTTCCGCTTTGATGACGCAGCCACCGGCGGTGCGGAATGAGTATTCACTCAGCCCGACAAGCCGTAGAGGAACTCTGTCTGCACCATCAGGCGGTGATACTGGAGCTGACGCCGCAACGCCTGAAAATCGCCGTTGCCGGGACGCCGACGACGGCGATGATGGAGGCGCTGCGCTTTGCCTGCCAGAGCGCCATTGAGGTGGAGTCCTGGCCTCAGGCCCGGCTGGAACAGTTCCGGCAAAACCAGCATAGCGCAGCGGCGCCTGACGCGGAGTCAGCGACACTTCGGCAAACAGCGGCGCCCGAGCGCATAGATCGCCTTCTCGCCCTGGCCGTTCAGCGACGCGCCTCGGATATCCATCTTGAGCCGCAGTCCGGTTCGTTAAGGATACGCCTGCGTGTCGATGGCGTATTGCAAACCCTGCCGACAGACCACGGTGATGCTGGCGGCTCGCTGGTGGCACGCCTGAAGATTCTTGCCGGCCTTGATATCTCGGAGCGCCGTATCCCTCAGGATGGGCAATTCACACTTGAGCTGAACGGCAAAACGGCGTCGTTTCGCCTCTCCACGCTGCCCACGCGCTTCGGCGAAAAGGCCGTTATCCGCCTGCTACAAAGTCATACTCAGAGCGTGACGCTGGAGGATCTCGGCATGCCCCCCGCGGTGCTGCGGCGCTATCGTCACGCGCTATCCCGGCCACAGGGTCTGATTCTGGTCACCGGCCCGACGGGCAGCGGTAAAACCTTTACGCTCTACAGCGGCTTAAGCTGGCTCAATCATCCTCAACGTAACCTGTGCAGCGTGGAAGACCCGATAGAGATCCCCCTGCCTGGCGTTAATCAGACCCAGATCAACCCGAAAGCAGGTCTCGATTTTAACCGGGTGCTCCGGGCGCTGCTTCGTCAGGATCCCGATGTCATCATGCTCGGTGAAATCCGCGACGGGGAAACCGCAGAAACGGCGGTAAAAGCGGCGCAGACGGGGCATCTGGTTCTTTCAACGCTGCATACCAACTCCACTACGGAGACGCTTATCCGCATGGGGCAAATCGGCATTCCCGGCTACCTGCTCGCCTCCGCGCTGAAGCTGGTCATCGCCCAGCGGCTGGTACGTCGCCTCTGCCCTTACTGCCGCCAGCCCGCTGCCGCTGTAGCCGATTTCCCGGCGTCCGTCTGGCCCGGAACCGTTCGTAACTGGCGCGCCGCAGGGTGTGAACGCTGCTTTTCAGGTTTTTATGGCCGCCTGGCGATTTTTGAGCTGATGCCGGTGACGCCCCGTCTGCAAATTGCTATCGCCGCCGGCGAGCGGCCGGAGGTGCTGGCGGACATTGCCCGGCAGCAGGGGATGAATTCCCTTTTTACCGAAGGGCTTCACTGCGTCAACCGGGGTGATACCACGCTTGAAGAGCTCTACCGCATCGTGAGCGAAGAAGATGGCTGCTCTGCGGTTGTTTAGCTGGCAGGCGCTGGACGATACCGGCGGCTTTCATCAGGGTACTTTTTTTTGCCAGAGCCAGGAGCAGGTCATAGAACGGCTGGTTGCAGCGGGCCATATCCCGCTGAAGCTTTCACGGGGGAAGCGCTGTCGGACCCGTGTCTGGCAAGGCGGGAATAAAACGGCCTGCTTCCGGCAGCTCTCCACGCTGCTGAAAGCAGGCTTAACCCTCTCTGCCAGCCTGGGTCTTCTTGCGGAAGATCATGCCGTTGCTGGCTGGCAGGCGCTCCTGGTGGAAATTCAGCAGCGCGTATCAGAAGGCGTGCCCTTTTCTGAGGCGCTGGCGCAGTGGCCTGAGGTATTCCCTCCCCTCTACCCGGCGTTGATGAAGGTGGGCGAGCTGACGGGGAGGCTTGATGAGTGCTGCCTTCAGCTTGCCAGCCAGCAGGAAAGGCAGCAGCAGCTACAGAAAAAGGTGATGAAGGCGCTGCGCTATCCGCTGTTTATTCTGGCGCTGGCGCTTATCGTCAGTTACGGCATGCTGGTCTGGGTCCTGCCGGAGTTCGCCGCGGTCTATCAGTCGTTCGACGCACCGCTGCCCGCTTTTACCTCGCAGGTTATCGCGCTTTCTGAGTGGCTTCAGCGCTACGGGCTTGTGCTGCTCCCGCTGATGGTACTGCTCCCCATCGGCTGGAAGGGCATGAACCGGCTGCCGGCTGCCTGGCAGCGCAGCATGCAGCGGGGTCTGCTTGCCCTACCTCTGGCGGGAAAATTGTATAAAGGCGCTCAGCTCAGCGCGATCTTCACCACGCTTTCCCTGACGCAACAGGCTGGCCTGACGCTGCTGCAAAGCCTGCAGGCCGTGGAGCAAACGCTCTCTCAGCGGATCTGGCGCGAATGCATCACCCAGCTTCAGCTGCATATCTCCGCCGGCAATCCACTGCATCAGGCGTTGAAACAGCAGCCGCTTTTTACGCCGGCCTGCTGCCAGCTGATTAAGGTTGGTGAAGAGGCAGGCATGCTGGACAGCATGCTGGCAAGACTGGCTCGCCTGCATGAGGAGAGCACCCATGAGCGGGCTGATACCCTTGCCGCCGCGCTGGAGCCGCTGATGATGGTCGTTACGGGCCTGATTGTGGGTGCGCTGGTGGTGGCAATGTATCTGCCTGTTTTCAATCTGGGAGACGCGCTGGGAGGGTAGCTTTTATAGGTAACAGGAACAGGTAATGGGTAAAGCAGCAGAGCGGAGGAGAAGGTGCTGAAGCCCAGGCGCTGGCGAACTGCCCACCGCAACAGGGCGATGGGCAACGAGCAGGCGGTACAATTACCGGTTAAATACCCGGTTTTCCTGCTCGGCCACACGAATAAAGGTGGTTCGCTTGGTCAGTTCCTTCAGGCGCTCGGCGCCCACGTAGGTACAGGCTGAACGCAGCCCACCGAGAATATCGCGCGCGGTAAGCTCTACCGGACCGCGAACGGGCAACTTCACCGTTTTCCCTTCCGCCGCACGGTACTCAGCGACGCCGCCCACGTGCCGGTTCATCGCCGACTCAGAACTCATACCGTAAAACAGCATAAACTGTTCGCCGTTCTCTTCCATAATCTTGCCTTCGCACTCGTCGTGCGCCGCCAGCATCCCGCCAAGCATGACAAAATCGGCTCCGCCGCCGAACGCTTTCGCAACGTCGCCGGGGACAGAGCAGCCGCCATCACTGACAATTTGCCCGCCCAGCCCGTGCGCCGCATCGGCGCATTCGATAACGGCGGAAAGCTGCGGATACCCCACGCCGGTTTTAACGCGCGTCGTACAAACCGAACCTGGGCCGATGCCCACTTTAACGATATCCGCACCGGAAAGGATCAGCTCCTCCACCATTTCTCCGGTGACGACATTACCCGCACAAATCGTTTTGTCCGGAAACGCCTCACGGGCGCGCTTGAGGAACTCAACAAAGTGTTCAGAGTAACCGTTGGCCACATCAATACAGATGAAGTTCAGGGCAGAGGAGAGCGCAACGATCTGTTTGAGCTTGGTAAAATCAGCATCAGAGGTGCCGGTGGAAACCATGACATGGCGAAGCACGCTCTCGGGGACCCGTGAGGTAAAAGCCTGCCACTGCTCCACGCTGTAGTGTTTATGCACGGCGGTTAATACGTCAAAGGAGGCCAGCGCTTCAGCCATGCTGAAGGTGCCCACGGTATCCATGTTAGCGGCGATAACCGGCACACCTGACCAGGCAATGCCTGAGTGCTTAAAGGTGAATTGACGATTCAGGTCGACCTGAGAGCGACTTTTGAGCGTGGAACGCTTTGGCCGGATCAGAACATCTTTAAAGCCTAACTTGATATCTTCTTCAATACGCATGACGAATTTCCTGGTTGGTGGCGCAATCGAATGATTGGGTGCTGCTGCCAGCTCCAGTGAAGCTATCATACGCACTAAAAACGGCGCGACAAGACTGCGAATTCAAGATTATTTACGCTACAATCCCCTAAATATAACCAAAAATTCATCATGTGATCCGGGCCTCAATTTTGCTGTAGCCGCTGTTTAATCCCGGCACGTCACGAGCCGTATCCACTCACAAGCCGGGGAGATGAAACTGATGCGCTATACTGTTGCGCTGACCGGCGGTATTGGCAGCGGTAAGACCACCATCGCCAACGCGTTTGCCGCGAGAGGGATCGATCTTGTCGATGCCGATGTGATTGCCAGACAGGTCGTTGAACCTGGTCAGCCAGCCCTGAACGCGATCCGGCATAAATTTGGCGAAGAGGTTATCCTTCCGGACGGCACGCTGGATCGCGCCGCGCTGCGCCAGCGTATATTTGCCGTGCCGGAAGAGAAAAGCTGGCTTAATGCGTTACTGCATCCCCTTATCCAGGCTGAAACCCAACGCCAGCTGGCGATGACCCGATCGCCCTGGTGTCTGTGGGTCGTGCCGCTTCTGGTAGAAAATAATTTACAGCATCTGGCTAACCGGGTGCTGGTTGTGGACGTAGATCGCGACACGCAGCTGTCGCGCACCATGGCAAGGGATGGCATTACCCGCGAACAGGCGGAACATATTCTTGCTGCCCAGGCAACGCGCGAAATGCGCCTGGCGGTGGCAGATGACATTATTGATAACGGCGGGCCACCCGATACAGTGGCCGCCCGAGTTGCCCTTCTTGACCAGCGCTACCGACAGCTGGCCGCAGAAGAACACCAGGATTAACCGTATGAGCACAACCGTTTTATTTGAATACCCCCTGAATGAAAAAATGCGTACCTGGCTGCGCATTGAGTTCCTGATTAATCAGTTAGAGAAGAGTCAGCACATCAGCGATCACCACGGCGCGCTGGCCTTTTTTCGTAATGCAGCCGAGCTGCTGGATGTTTTTGAGCGTGGTGAACTGCGGACGGAAATTGTCAAAGAGCTGGAAAAACAACAGCAAAAGCTGCGTTCCTGGGCGGAAGTGCCCGGTGTGGATATGGAGCGGGTCAACGCGTTAAGCGACAGCCTGAAAACCCGCTCTGTCGTTCTGATGGCCGCGCCGCGCATGGGCCAGCAGCTGCGTGAGGAGCGTCTGATTGGACTGGTTCGCCAGCGCCTGAGTATTCCCGGCGGCTGCTGTAGCTTCGATCTCCCTACATTGCACATCTGGTTACACCTCGAACAGCACGTACGTGATGCGCAGGTTGCCGACTGGATGGCGACGCTTTCGCCAATTCGCGAGGCGCTGACGCTGATCCTGGATCTTATCCGCCAGTCAGGCATTTTCCGTAATCAGACCAGCCTGAATGGCTTCTTCCAGGATAATGCGGAAGGAGCCGAGCTTCTGCGGCTACAGCTGGATCTGGAGGACGCGCTTTATCCGCAGGTTTCCGGCCATAAAAGCCGCTTCGCCATTCGTTTCCTGCCGCTGGACAGCGAGCAGGGAGATGTCCCGGCCCGTCTCGATTTTAAACTTGCCTGCTGTTAAGGTTTTTACTGATGAATAATGATGTAACGAGAGTTAACTGTCCGACCTGTAGTAAAGAGGTTATCTGGGATGAACTGAGTCCATGGCGCCCATTTTGTTCTAAACGCTGCCAGCTGATTGACCTTGGCGAATGGGCGGCGGAAGAAAAGCGCATCCCCAGCGATGGCGATTACGCCGAGAATGAAGACTGGAGCGAAATGAACCCGCCGGAGCGGGACTGAGAGAAGATGACCCGCCGCGGTACGTTCGGCGGATCGGAGAGAGCTGAACAGATCTGACGGAGCAGGTTCAGGGGCAACAGCCCCTCAGCAGGGACAGCGTCAGCTTTTCTCCGCCTTCAGCTGCCTGACAATTTCCGCGTTCGCGGGCGGGAATTCGTCAGGCACCAGTTCATGCTGACTGACCCAGCGGGACGGCTGCCCTTCCCGTCCCCAGGGTTCACCGTTCCAGCCGTCGATAATAAAGAAGTGGAGCGTGACCCGCAGATCGCTGTAGGTATGATCGACGACGTCATAAGGCGTCGCATTGGTCACTTCAATCCCCGTTTCTTCCCGCAGTTCACGCGCCAGCGCTTCGGCAGGCGTTTCGCCTGGCTCAATTTTACCGCCCGGAAACTCCCACATGTTTGCCATATGGGACGTGGCGGGCCGCTGGGCCAGGAAAATCTGCTGCCGGTTGTTGCGGATGATGCCAACGGCGACTTGTAAATGCTTCATTCTCAACTCACTTTGATTAAAAATATCTCACCCGGCGCTCTGCCATTTTTACAGTGATGGCGCAGCAGCGGGTATTAAGCCCGGCCCTGAAGCGCGTTTGCAGAATGCGCAGATTGCACAATCGCAGGGCATAAAAAAGGCCAACTTCTGTCGGCCTGAGGTTATTGATAAAGTGCCGGCTCGGGGAACAGGGCCTGCTCGTAAAGACGCAAAAAGCATCGTCCCTGATAGCCCGGCCCGCGCCGTCCATGGCGCGGGACGCTTTACTCCCAGTCACTGTTCCCTTCGCTTTACGTTTGTCAGCAGTCGGAGGCCGACTCCTGTCGGCCTCCGTGCATGATGGCTGACGATTAAGCCAGGCGTCCATGACACTGTTTATATTTTTTGCCGGAACCGCACGGGCAGGGATCGTTACGACCCACTTTACGTTCGCCGCTCTGTTCAGCCAGCGCCATCGCCGCTTCGGTCTCGGTATCGACATGGCTTAACTGCTGCTGCTGCGCCAGGCGATCGGCCTCTTCACGGCGCTGCTCTTCCATCTCTTCAACTTCTTCCGGCATACGAACATGAACCTTGCTCAGGGTGCTGATCACTTCATACTTCAGTGATTCCAGCATGGCCGCGAACATGGCAAAGGATTCACGCTTGTACTCCTGCTTGGGATCTTTTTGCGCGTAGCCACGCAGATGGATCCCCTGACGCAGGTAGTCCATTGCCGCCAGATGCTCTTTCCACAGCGAGTCGAGGGTTTGCAGCATCACGCCTTTTTCGAAGTTACGCATCATTTCCACGCCAACCACTTCTTCTTTGCGCTGATATTGCTCTTTTGACTCAGTGAGAATACGTTCGCGCAGCGTTTCCTCATGCAGCTCCGGCTCTTTATCCAGCCACTGTGCAATCGGCAATTCCAGGTCAAAGTCGTTTTTCAGACGCTCTTCCAGACCGGCAACATCCCACATCTCTTCCAGCGACTGAGGTGGAATATAGGTGTCGATAGTCGTTTTAAAGACGTCCTCGCGGATGCTGGCAATCGTTTCGCTCACGTCAGACACATCCAGCAGTTCATTACGCTGACTGTAAATAGCGCGACGCTGATCGTTAGCCACGTCATCATATTCGAGCAGCTGCTTACGAATATCGAAGTTGCGGCTTTCAACTTTACGCTGTGCGTTGGCGATGGCTTTGGTCACCCAGGGGTGCTCAATCGCCTCGCCCGGCTTCATGCCCAGCTTACGCATCATATTAGAAACGCGATCGGATGCAAAAATACGCATCAGCGCATCTTCCATCGAGAGGTAGAAGCGGGATGAACCGTTGTCACCCTGGCGGCCTGAGCGGCCACGCAGCTGATTATCAATACGACGAGACTCGTGGCGCTCCGTACCGATAATATGCAGACCGCCGGAAGCCAGCACCGCATCATGGCGGATCTTCCAGGCGGCTTTAATTTCTTCAATCTGCTCTGGCGTTGCGTCGACCAGCGCGGCAATTTCAGCCTGCCAGCTACCGCCGAGCACAATATCCGTACCACGACCGGCCATGTTGGTGGCGATGGTCACGGCGCCAGGCTGACCCGCCTGCGCCACGATATCCGCTTCACGGGCGTGGAACTTGGCGTTCAGTACCGCATGCTTAATGCCCGCTTTGGTCAGTTCTTCAGAAACAACTTCGGATTTCTCAATGGAAATGGTACCCACCAGCACCGGCTGACCGTTAGCGGTACGCTCGCGGATATCCTCAATAATGGCATCGATTTTTTCTTTTTCGGTCATGTAGACCAGATCGGGCAGATCTTTACGCACCATCGGACGGTTGGTTGGCACCACGATGGTTTCCAGCTTATAGATGGAGCTGAACTCGAAGGCTTCGGTGTCGGCCGTACCGGTCATCCCGGCCAGTTTTTCATAGAGACGGAAGTAGTTCTGGAAGGTGATAGAGGCGAGCGTCTGGTTCTCGTTCTGAATTTCCACGCCTTCTTTTGCTTCAACCGCCTGATGCAGGCCATCGGACCAGCGGCGGCCCTGCATGGTACGTCCGGTGTGTTCATCAACGATGATCACTTCACCATCTTTCACAATGTAGTCAACGTCACGCGTAAAGAGGACGTGCGCGCGCAGCGCGGCGGTGACATGGTGCATCATCATGATGTTGCCCGGCGAGTAGAGTGACTCGCCCTCTTCCATGATGCCTTCGCTGACCATCAGTTCTTCAATCGCTACCAGACCCCGCTCGGTCAGGTGTACCTGACGGGATTTCTCATCCACCGAGAAGTGGCCTTCACCCTGGAAGGTGTCTGAATCTTCTTTTTCCTGGCGGATCAGATGAGGAATAAGTTTATTCACGCGGATGTAGAGTTCTGAGCTGTCTTCCGCCGGGCCGGAGATGATCAGCGGCGTACGCGCTTCATCGATCAGGATGGAGTCAACTTCATCCACCAGCGCATAGTTCAGCTTACGCTGTACGCGATCTTCAGGGCTGAAGGCCATGTTGTCGCGCAGGTAATCAAACCCATATTCATTATTGGTGCCGTAGGTGATATCGGCTGCGTAGGCTTCACGCTTGGCCGGTGCGGGCATATTAGGCAGGTTAATGCCGATGCTCAGGCCCAGGAATTCAAACAGCGCCCGGTTATTTTCCGCATCACGCTGCGCCAGATAGTCGTTGACCGTAACCACATGGACGCCTTTCCCGCTCAGCGCGTTCAGGTAGGCCGGCAGCGTTGCGGTCAGGGTTTTACCTTCACCGGTGCGCATTTCCGCGATGCAGCGATCGTTCAGCACCATGCCGCCCAGCAGCTGGACATCAAAGTGACGCATGTTGAAAACGCGCTTGCTGGCCTCACGCACGGTCGCAAAAGCTTCCGGAATGAGACTTTCCAGCACTTCGCCTTTCTCCAGACGCGCGCGGAACTCTCCGGTTTTCGCCTTCAGCTCATCATCGGAAAGCTTTTCGAAATCTGGCTCCATTTTGTTGATCTGATCAACAACTTTGCGCATACGGCGCAGGGTACGGTCGTTACTGCTGCCAAAAACTTTGGTTAATAATTTGGTTAACATAATAAATAAATTCTCTCTGCCACCGCGCTCTGCGGTGAAACGCTCAGCGTGTAATGTAAGGGGTTAACTACAGACGTTATGCGTGAGAGACAGGCCCGGCACGAATGCCCTGCACCTGCGCCAGCCAGAGGCCGGTCTGATAGCGGCGATCGGTCACCCGCTGCGGTGCTGCCGTCTGGCGGACAATTACTGGCGGGCGGGCTTCATGAGTCAGTAACGCATTGAGCGTATTGAGCAGCGCCAGCTTCTGCACGGCGAGCGGCATCGCCTGCTCGGCGGTGGGAAGATTAACGGGGGCCAGAGTGAAGGAAAGGTGGCGGATGACGGTACGAATGGCATGCTGATGCCAGTAATCGACGTTAAAACTTGAACGGCGGAGGCTCTCCTGGAGCAGCGCAAGGCGATCGCCGTGCACGCCGCTGCTGATATTGAGACTTCTGGCCGGGGATTCTGATAAAGTTGTACGATCGCAGGCTGACGCCTGAGGCAGGCCGAGGCTCGCCGCGACCATCCCCAACAGGAGATGCGGCCAGAAATAACGTCTGCCAAATTGTCGCCAACGATTTAGAATACCCACTGTTTTCCGCCGGAGCCCGTCATGCGAGATAGTCGCCCGCAATCAATTGAAAATCTGTTCGAAGCCACTGAAGGCCAGGGCATGTTGCAGTCCATTCAGCAGCGGGCCGTTGCCCTGAATAAGCTGAATCGTGCTGTTCAGGGTGTTCTTCCCGCCCAGCTTCATCCCTGGTGCCGCGTGGCGAATTTCCGCCAGGGCATTCTGGTGCTCGAAACGGCTAATGCCAGCTGGCTGATGCGCTTACGCTATGAACAGTCCAGCTTGCTTTCAGCTTTACGAGCGCAAATATTACCATCATTGACGGCAATCGACATCAGGATAAATCCGTCGCTGGCAGCAAAAGGGCCGGAAAGCGTTCAGGAAAACAGCAATCGGTCAGAACAGGAAGAAAAAACCGGAGGGCGTCAGCTCAGCGAGCAGAGTGCGGAAATCTTACGTAGCGTGGCGAGCCGTAGCCCGGAAAAGCTGAAAAGAATTATAGAACGACTGGCCTCACTGGCCGGAGAGAGTACCAGCTCAACCAGTCGTAATAAGTAGGTCCGGCTTACGCCAGAACCAGATTTGGCGCTCTGAAGGTCACCGGCAGTTCGGCTTCATCTTCGAAGGTTGCCCATTCCCAGGCTTCCTGCTTAGCCAGCACCGCCTGAAGCAGCTTATTGTTCAGCGCATGACCCGACTTATAGGCGGTAAACGCGCCGATAATGTTATGTCCACACATAAACAGGTCGCCGATAGCGTCCAGCATTTTGTGGCGCACAAACTCATCTTCGAAGCGCAGCCCATCTTCGTTCAGCACGCGATAGTCATCGACCACGATAGCGCAGTCAAAGCTGCCGCCCAGGCAGAGGCCACGGGATTGCAGCGCTTCAATGTCGCGCATAAAGCCGAAAGTACGGGCGCGGCTGATCTGACGGGTGAAAGCTTCCGCAGAAAAGTCCATGCTGTAGCGCTGTGAGCTGGCATCAATCGCCGGGTGGTTAAAGTCGATGGTGAAATCGAGCGTAAAACCGTTGTGCGGCCTGAACTCAGCCCATTTGTCGCCATCTTCAACCCGGACAGGCTGTTTGATGCGCACAAATTTTTTCGCTGTGTTCAGCTCTTCAATACCGGCATCCATCAGCAGATAGATAAAGGGGGCGGCGCTGCCATCCATAATCGGAATTTCAGGCGCGTTCACTTCCACCACAATATTATCAATACCCAGGCCAGCCAGTGCGGCGTTCAGGTGTTCGACCGTTGAAATACGCACGTCATGCTCATTAACCAGGCAAGTGCAGAGCATGGTATCACGCACGGATTTGGCATCAGCCGGGAAGTCAACCGGTGGATTCAAGTCAGTGCGGCGATAGATGACCCCGGTATTGGCCGGCGCAGGGCGTAACGTCAGGGTGACTTTTTTGCCGGTATGCAAACCGACGCCAGTCGCCTGAACAATACGTTTTAGTGTCCGTTGTTTGATCATCGCATTATCTCGCAAAATTACTCATCCGACCGCCAGTATAACTTACCAGCGGGCGAAGATTTTAGCACAAAGAGCGGAGAATCCCAATTCTCAGGAAATTCTTAATCCGCCTGCTTACGCAGGAAGGCCGGAATATCCAGATAATCAGGCTCTTTGTTGGTTTGCGCGCTCTGATCGTTGACCACTTTCGCCGCAGGTTTCTGCTCCTGAGGCAGCGGGGCCATGCCGTGCTGCTGATAGCGATGATCCATCACTGGCTGCGTCTGCTGCTTATTCGTGACCAGCGTGATTTCAGGACGTTTATCCATACCGATGCCGGTCGCAACCACGGTGACGCGCAGTTCGTCGTTCATTTCCGGATCCAGCGACGTACCGATAACGACGGTCGCATTGTCAGAAGCAAATGCACGAATGGTGTTACCGACGGTTTCGAACTCGTCCAGACGCAGGTCAAAGCCAGCCGTGATGTTAACCAGCACGCCGCGCGCACCGGAGAGATCGATATCTTCCAGCAGTGGGCTGGAAATCGCCATTTCGGCCGCCTCTTCCGCACGGTCTTCGCCGCATGCCACGCCAGAACCCATCATCGCATAGCCCATTTCGGACATTACGGTGCGCACGTCAGCAAAGTCGACGTTCATCAGGCCAGGACGGGTGATCAGTTCGGCAATACCCTGCACCGCGCCTTTCAGCACGTCGTTTGCGGCGCCAAAGGCGTCCAGCAGGGAGATACCACGACCCAGCACTTTCAGCAGCTTGTCGTTTGGAATGGTGATCAGAGAATCAACATGCTTGGAAAGCTCAGCGATCCCCTGCTCGGCAAATGCCATGCGCTTTTTGCCTTCAAAATTGAAAGGCTTGGTCACCACAGCAACCGTCAGAATTCCTAAATCTTTGGCCACTTCCGCCACGACTGGCGCTGCGCCGGTACCGGTGCCGCCACCCATGCCCGCCGCGATAAAGACCATATCCGCACCTTCCAGCGCCTGGCGCAGTGCTTCGCGATCTTCTTCCGCCGAGTTACGGCCGACTTCCGGATTAGCGCCGGCCCCCAGACCTTTGGTGATACCGTTACCGATCTGGATAGTCTGACCGACAGCTGTCTTACGCAGCGCCTGGGCATCGGTGTTAACGGCGAAGAACTCAACGCCTTCGATACGCTCACGCACCATATGCTCTACGGCATTACCGCCGCCGCCGCCGACGCCGATGACTTTAATCACCGCGTCATTGGTTAATTCCATAGGTTCAAACATAATTTCTCTCCGTTATGTGCCTGTCGCCTGGAGATCATAAAAAAGTCTAGCATGATCTCCTTTTCTCTAAATTAAAACTCTTTTCTCAGCCAGCTGTTGATTCGTTTGAACCAGTTGCCCACCGAGGCTCTTTTTTCGACATCCGCCTCACCGCTGAGGTGGGACTCTTTTCCGTAGTGCAGTAAGCCTACCGCCGTTGAGTAGTAAGGCTCCTGCGCGTAATCCGTTAATCCGGTAATGTTCAGGGGCTGCCCGATACGCACCTGCGTATGGAACACCCGTTGGGCACATGCCGCCAGCCCTTCGATTTGCGCCGCGCCGCCGGTCAGCACGATGCCGGCCGCCAGATGGTGCTTCACGCCCTGCTGGCGCAGCTGCTCCTGAAGCTGAAGGATCTCGTCGTTGACCAGATTCAGCAGCTCGGTGTAACGAGGCTCGATCACCTCTGCCAGCGTCTGCCGCTGCAAACTCCGCGGTGGACGACCTCCCACGCTGGGCACCTCAACGTTCTCATCTTTTCCAACAATAGAACCCAGCGCACAACCGTGGCGAACTTTAATCGCTTCCGCGTCGGTCGGCGGTGTGCCAAAGGCATAAGCGATATCGCTGGTGACCACGTTACCCGCGTAAGGGATAACCTTGGTATGGCGCAGCGCGCCGCCGGTGTAGACCGCGATATCCATCGTGCCGCCGCCAACGTCGACCACACAGACACCCAGTTCACGCTCATCTTCGGTCAGTACCGCAAAGCTTGAGGCCAGACCGGCAAAAATAAGTTGGTCCACTTTCAGGCCGCAACGTTCAACCGCTTTAACGATGTTTTTCGCCATATCGTTATGGCAGGTAATCAGATGTACCTTTGCCTGCATGCGCACGCCGGACAAGCCGACCGGGTTCTTGATCCCTTCCTGATAGTCGATCGCATACTCTTGCGGAATAACATGGAGGATTCGGTGCTCGTCACGAACACGGACCGATTTGGCGGTATGTACCACATTTTCCACATCTTCCTGCGTCACTTCCTCTTCTGAAATAGGAACCATCCCTATTTCGTTCTGACAACTGATGTGTTTTCCCGATAAAGCAAGGTAGACCGAAGAAATCTGGCAGTCCGCCATCAGTTCGGCCTGGTCGATCGCACGCTGCACGCACTTCACAACGGATTCCAGATCGTTAACGCCGCCTTTATCCATACCCCGGGAAGGACAGCTGCCCACGCCGATGATATTGACCATGCCATCGGGCAGAATTTCACCTACCAAAGCGGCGACCTTCGCGGTGCCGATTTCGAGTCCAACTACCAGTTTTCTGTCCGTCGCCTTGATCATTGTTGTCCAACCTGTGCCTGATGCTGTTGCTGATTACTGTCAGTGTTCTCAATAAGGGCCGGTGCCCATCCTACTGCCGCGCCAGAGTCATACCGCAGGTCCACATAGCTGATACGCTTATTGTCCGCCTGCGCCTGCTGGCTCAGGGAGGGATAGAGCTGTATGAAGCGTTTCAGCCGCTTCATATTTTCGCTGCGTCCCAGCTCCAGCCGGATATCATCCTCTAAAACCAACTGCCATGACCGCCGCGCTGTCATTGAGGCGGCCTTCAGCTTAAATTTACCGGCCGCCAGCACGCTGTTCATCTGGTGATAGCCGGTCAGTACTTCTTTCTCGCTGCCTTCCGGGCCGTAGAGCATCGGCAGCGTTTCCTTACCCAGGTGGCTGGCCGGCACGCTGAAGGATTTTCCTTCGGCATCCACCATATGCAGATCGTTCCAGCGCGCTACCGCCACATACTCTACCAGGTGAATTTTCAGTTCATCCGGCCACTGCTTACGGACGCTGACCTGTTGAATCCAGGGCAGACGTTCGATCTGCTGCTGAATGACATCCACATCCTGCGACATGAAGGTGCCTGGCTCGCCCAGGGAAAGTATTGCCTGACGAATATCGTCATTGGTGGTGTAGTGGGTCTTGCCGGTGACCACCAGCTTCGACAGCGGCAGCCGTGAGGCATCATTCATCCACTTCACCACCACAAAACCGCCGGCCAGCATCACACCCAATACCATCATCAAAAAGAGGATACCTGCCAGCCGCGTACCGTTACTCCGTCCGGAGCGCGCTTTTTCCTGCGCTTCACGGTTACGAACATTCAGAGCAGCCTGAGACATATCAGTCGGCCAGCTCCAGAATGCGCGCTACCAGCTGCGAGAAGTTCATCCCGGCCTGTTTCGCCGCCATCGGCACCAGGCTGTGGCCGGTCATGCCAGGCGAGGTGTTGACCTCCAGCAGATAAAACTGACCGTCGCCGCCCATCATTACGTCCACGCGGCCCCAGCCGCTACATCCCAGCGCACGCCAGGCTTTTATCACAAGATTGCTCAGTTCAGCTTCACGATCGGCGTTCAGGCCGCTCGGACAGAAGTACTCAGTATCGTCAGAAAAGTATTTTGCTTCATAGTCATAGAACTCAGAAATGACTTTAATTCGTATGGAAGGCAAAATATCTTCGCCGATCACCGCAACGGTGTATTCGGGACCGCTCAGAAAAGCTTCAACCAGCACATCGTCATCGTGACGGAAAGCCTCATCCAGCGCAGCCTGAAGCGCGTCAGCTTCATTAACACGGCTGATGCCTACGCTGGAGCCTTCGGAGCTTGGCTTAACGAACAGAGGCAGACCGAGGGCCGTGATGCGCGCGCGCATCTCTTCGCTCAGTCCGGCATCCATTTCCTTACGGGTAATCGCCACATAAGGGGCAACCGGCAGACCACAGCCCTGCCAGAGTTGCTTGGTGCGCAGTTTGTCCATGGTGATGGCCGAGGCCATCACGCCGCTGCCGGTATAAGGGATGGCGAGAAACTCCAGAACGCCCTGTAGCGTACCGTCTTCCCCACCGCGCCCGTGCAGCGCGATAAAGGCCTTGTCAAAGCCCTCATCCTTCAGCCGCATTACCGGGAAATCACGAATGTCCACCGCATGCGCGTCAATGCCCGCTTCTTTCAGCCCGGCCAGCACCGCGTTGCCTGACATCAGTGACACTTCGCGTTCCGCAGAGGTGCCACCCAGCAATACCGCTACTTTCTCAGCCATGATGTTCCCCCTCGTTTTTCTGCGGTTGTAGCTTATTGTCAGCCAGTGTACGTGCAATGCGTCCTACATTCCCGGCGCCCTGCACCAGAATCAAATCGTTGCCGCTGAGCTTGGGCGCCAGCATTTCCATCACGGCATCATGATCGGAGACCAGAATGGGATCCACCTTGCCCCGGCTGCGAATGGTGCGGCAGAGAGAGCGGCTGTCTGCACCTGGAATAGGTGTTTCGCCCGCGGAGTAAACTTCCAGCATCAGCAGTACGTCTACCTGAGACAGCACATTCGCGAAATCGTCATATAAATCACGGGTTCGCGTGTAGCGGTGCGGCTGGAAGATCATAACCAGCTGCTTATCCGGCCAGCCTGCGCGCGCCGCTTTGATCGTTGCATCCACTTCGGTGGGATGATGACCGTAGTCATCCACCAGCATCGCCGTGCCTGCCTGGCCGTTCACCTCAGCCAGCGGATATTCACCGAGGAAATCAAACCGGCGGCCCGTTCCCTGGAAGCTCTCCAGCGCGCTGAGGATTTCATCATCCTCAATGCCCTCTTCCGTCGCCACCGCCACCGCTGCCGCCGCGTTAAGCGCGTTGTGGCGGCCTGGCGCGTTCAGCGTCACGTGCATAAGCGGTTTATCGAGGCGGGCCAGCGTGAAGTGACCCTGCGCACCATGCTGCTCATAGCTGGCGATACGCACGTCGGCGTCTTCGCTGAAGCCATAGGTGGTAATTTGGCGGCCGACGCGGGGAATGAGATCGCGGATGACCGCATCATCCACGCACAGCACGGCACGGCCATAAAAGGGCAGATTGTGCAGAAAGTTGATAAACGTCTGCTTCAGATTTTCGAAGTCGCCCTGGTAGGTATCCATATGGTCAGCTTCAATATTGGTGACGATCGCCACCATCGGCTGAAGATGCAGAAACGAGGCGTCGCTCTCATCAGCTTCGGCAATCAGATAGCGGCTGCTGCCCAGACGGGCGTGCGTGCCGGCGGCCTTCACCAGGCCGCCGTTAACGAAGGTCGGATCGAGTCCGCCTTCCGCATAGATACTTGATAACATCGCTGTCGTGGTGGTCTTGCCGTGGGTGCCCGCAACGGCGATACCATGGCGGAAACGCATCAGCTCGGCGAGCATTTCCGCACGGCGGATCACCGGAATGCGCGCTTCACGGGCGGCAATAATTTCCGGGTTATCTTGCGAAACGGCGGTAGAAACTACGACCACGCTCGCATCGCTGACGTTCTCAGGGCGATGGTTGAAATAGAGGGTTGCACCCAGCTTGCTCAGATGCTGGGTGACCGCGTTCGGCGCCAGGTCCGAACCGCTGATTTGATAACCTTCATTGGCCAACACTTCGGCAATACCGCCCATGCCAGCACCGCCGATGCCAACAAAGTGAATGTGCCGGACGCGACGCATCTCGGGCACGATAGTACGCAGTTTTGCCAGTTGTTGTGTATTCATCTTTTCTGCCTGTCGGTGCACTGATGCACCTTTTGTTAAGGGCCGAACCTTCAGCCCTGCAAATTCTCTTTTATAACGCCACGGCGCTGACTTCAGCCGCAACGCGTTCGGTCGCATCCGGGATCGCAACGCCGCGTGCTTTTACTGCCATTTGCAGTAAAGTCGGGCGATCCCAGCCGGCCAGCGTCTCTGCTACCGCCGCCGCGTTAAACTGCGGCTGCTCATAAATTTTTGCCGCACCCGCCTGTTCAAGCGGCAGCGCATTCCAGTACTGCTGGCGGTCTTTATGCTGAAAAGGCACAAATATCGCCGGTAATCCGGCCGCAGCCACTTCGCTGACCGTCAGCGCGCCGGAACGGCAGACCACCACATCGGCCCAGGCGTAGGCGGCAGCCATATCGTCGATAAACTCTGTAACGTTATGCTGCGGGTTAACCTGCTGATAGGCTTCTTTTACGCTTTCCAGCGAACCTTTACCGACCTGGTGCCACAGGGTAATGGACTCACCCAGTAGTGCCGCCACCTGAGGAAGCGTCTGATTCAGAACGCGGGCGCCCTGACTGCCGCCGATAACCAGCACGCGCACCGGGCCGCTGCGGTTTGCCAGCCGCGCTTCCGGTAAGGGGAGCGCCAGCACGTCGGTACGCACCGGATTGCCGACCACATCCGCATCAGGGAAGGCGCCGGGAAACGCCTGCATCACCTTTTTGGCGATTTTCGCCAGCCATTTGTTGGTCAGTCCGGCAATGCCGTTCTGCTCGTGCAGCACCACCGGGATACCGCAGCTCCAGGCTGCCAGCCCGCCGGGGCCGGAAACGTAGCCGCCCATACCGAGCACCACGTCGGGCTGCCAGGCCTTCATGATAGCCCGCGCCTGGCGTACCGCCTTGAAGATACGCAGCGGCGCCGCAAGCTGGGCCTTCAGACCTTTGCCGCGCAGCCCGCTGATACTGATAAAGTCGATATCAATGCCGTGCTTCGGCACCAGATCGGCCTCCATGCGGTCAGCCGTGCCCAGCCAGCGAACCTGCCAGCCCTGATCCATCAGATAGTGAGCCACGGCCAGACCAGGGAAAACGTGCCCGCCTGTTCCACCCGCCATGACCATCAGGCGTTTCCCTTTCATCGGCTACCTCTCGTAAACGCCTGTGCTCTGGCCAGGCGCGTTTCATAATCTATACGTAGCAAAAAAACGATGGCGGTCGACATAATAATCAGACTCGAACCACCGTAACTGATCAGCGGCAGCGTCAACCCTTTGGTTGGCAGCATGCCCGCCGCCGCGCCGACATTGACCAGCGCCTGAAAGCTGAACCAGATGCCGATGGAGCAGCCCAGAAAACCAGCAAAACGCTGGTCCATCTCCAGCGCGCGACGGCCGATGGACATCGCGCGAAAAGCGACGAAGAATACCATCAACAGGGCAAAAACCACACCGATATAACCCAGCTCTTCCCCAATAATGGAGAAGATAAAGTCGGTGTGCGCTTCCGGTAAATATTCCAGTTTTTGCACCGAATTTCCCAGCCCCTGTCCCCAGAATTCCCCGCGGCCAAAGGCCATCAGGGACTGAGTAAGCTGGTAGCCGCTACCGAAGGGATCTTCCCAGGGATTCCAGAAAGAGGTCACACGGCGCATACGGTATGGCTCGGCAACAATCAGCAGACAAACGGCGAAAATTCCGGAGCCGATAATAGCCAGAAATTGCCAGAGCTTGGCCCCGGCAAGAAACAGCATCGCCAGCGTGGTCACGAACAATACCACCACGGTTCCCAGGTCAGGCTGCGCCAGAAGCAGTACCGCCAGCACCACCATCACGCCCATCGGCTTACAGAAGCCCCAGAAGTTGTTGCGGACCTCGTCTACCTTACGCACCAGATAGCTTGCGAGGTAACAGAACAGCGACAGCTTCGACAGTTCCGCTGGCTGAATACGCAGCGGCCCAAGCGCAATCCAGCGCGAGGCACCGTTAACGGAGCTGCCGACTACCAGCACAATCAGCAGCAGGAATACCGTGACCAGCAGCATGATATTGCTGTAGCGCTGCCAGAACGCCATCGGGATGCGCAGCGTTACCAGCGACATACAAAATGCCAGTATCAGGTAAAGCGCATCACGCTTGGCGAAGTAGAACGGGTCTTCTGAAAGACGCTGTCCCACCGGCATCGACGCCGAGGTCACCATCACAAAGCCGATCATCGCCAGGCCGAGGGTGAGCCAGAGCAGCGTGCGATCATAGAGAATCGTGCCGCTCGCGTCGCTCTCGCGTGGGCCCATCACCCACTCTTTCAGACGATTCGTGATCCCACCGGCCAGGGCAGCGCCAATCATTCTCATCAGCCCAACTCCTTAGCCAGCTGCGTGAAGATTTCGCCGCGCTGTTCGAAGTTTTTAAACTGATCCAGGCTGGCGCAGGCGGGCGAAAGCAGAACCATATCGCCCGGCTTTACCTGGCGGGCGATATGCTGCATCGCCTCGCGCATTGTTGCTGTACGGACGGCAATATCGGGCCGCAGCGCGGCCAGCGCGTCGCCGTCGCGACCAAAACAGTAAGGCCGTACGCTGTCTCCTTGCAGATAAGGAGAGAGCGGGCTGAAGTCGGCTGACTTGCCGTCACCGCCCAGCAGGAGCCAGAGCCTGCCCTCCACCTTGAGTCCGTTCAGCGCCGCTTCCGTACTGCCGACGTTGGTCGCCTTTGAATCATTAATCCAGCGCACGCCGTTATGATCCAGAACCAGCTGAAAGCGGTGCGCCAGGCCGGTAAAGGAAGTCAGCGCCTTCAGGCTGGAGGCGCGCGGCAGCCCAACCGCGTCGGCCAGCGCCAGCGCCGCCAGCGCATTGGTAAAGTTATGCTGCCCAACGAGCATCATCTCGCTGGTGTTAAGGACTTTTTCGCCCTTTACCCGCAGCCAGGTGCTGCCCTGCTGCTGATTAAGATGGTAATCGCCGACGTCCACGCCAAAGCTGACGCAGCGCTTATCTGCGCCGCGAACCGGCATGGTCATGGCGTCATCAGCGTTCACGACGCAGACAGAGGCCTGTTCATAAACGCGCAGTTTGGCCGCCCGGTATTGCTGCATGCCAAGCGGATAACGATCCATATGATCCTCAGTAAGGTTCAGGATCGTTGCGGCAGCGGCCTGCAGGCTGTAGGTCGTCTCCAGCTGAAAGCTCGACAGCTCCAGCACATAGAGCTGCGCGGGCTGTTCAAGCAGCATCAGCGCAGGCAGGCCAATATTGCCGCCTACGCCCACCTGCCAGCCTGCGGCTTTCGCCATTTCGCCCACCAGCGTGGTCACGGTGCTTTTGCCGTTTGAACCGGTGATCGCCACAATGGGCGCCTGCGCTTCACGGCAGAAAAGCTCTATATCACCGACGATCTCCACACCAGCCTCTGCCGCCGCCATCAGCGAGGGATGCGCCAGCGCCATGCCGGGGCTGGCAACAATCAGATCGGCATCCAGCAGCCAGTCATCATTCAGGGAGCCCAGCCAGCGCATCACGTTTTCCGGCAGCTTCTCGACGCCGGGCGGCACGGCGCGGGTATCCATCACGCGTGGCGTCACGCCGCGCGCTAAAAAGAAATCAACGCAGGAGAGGCCGGTAAGGCCCAGCCCGATAATGACGACTTTTTTACCCTGATAATCTGCCATGGTTTACCGCACCTTCAGCGTTGCCAGGCCAATCAGCACCAGCATCAGCGAAATAATCCAGAAGCGCACAATGACGCGCGGCTCCGGCCAGCCTTTCAGTTCATAATGGTGATGAATCGGCGCCATGCGGAAAATGCGCTGGCCGCGCAGCTTGAACGAGCCCACCTGCAGGATCACCGAGAGCGTTTCCACCACGAACACGCCGCCCATAATCAGCAGCAGGAACTCCTGGCGCAGCAGCACGGCGATCGTGCCCAGCGCGCCGCCAAGCGCCAGCGATCCCACATCGCCCATAAAAACCTGAGCCGGATAGGTGTTAAACCAGAGAAAGCCCAGCCCCGCGCCCACGATGGCGGTACACACGATCACCAGTTCACCGGCGTGGCGCAGATAAGGAATGTGCAGATAGTTGGCGAAGTTCATATTACCCGTCGCCCAGGCAACCAGGGCGAAACCAGCAGCCACAAAGACGGTCGGCATAATGGCCAGGCCATCCAGCCCGTCGGTCAGATTGACGGCATTACTGGTGCCGACAATCACGAAGTAGGCGAGCAGCAGATAGAGCAGGCCAAGCTGCGGCATAATATCTTTGAAAAACGGCACCACCAGCTCGGTCGCTGGCGTATCTTTGCCAATCATATACATCACAAAGGCGGCGCTCAGGGCGATCACCGACTGCCAGAAAAACTTCCAGCGCGCGATCAGTCCCTTAGTATCTTTACGCACCACTTTGCGGTAGTCATCGATAAAGCCGATAATCCCATAGCCAATCAGCACAAACAGTACGCACCAGACATAAGGATTTGATGGATAGGCCCACATCAGCACCGAAACGGTGATAGAGAACAGGATCATCAGCCCGCCCATCGTCGGCGTGCCGCGCTTGCTGAAATGGGATTCGGGACCGTCGTTACGCACGACCTGACCGAACGACATCTCCTGAAGGCGGGCGATCATACGCGGGCCCATCCACAGTGAGATAAACAGGGCAGTCAGCAGGCTGACAATGGCGCGAAACGTCAGGTAGGAAAAGACGTTGAAGCCAGAATAAAATGTGACCAGATGCTCGGCCAGCCAGACTAACATGTTCCTTTCTCCTGTAAGCTCTGTACTACCTGCTCCATGGCGGCACTACGTGAACCTTTAACTAAAACGGTGATATGTGGATGTGTCGCAAGCAGCGTCCGAAGGCGCTGCGTAACGGCGGTTTTATCCGTGAAGTGTTCGCCCTCTCCGCTCGCCTCGCTGATGAGTCTGCTCAGGCTCCCTACGCTCAGCACTTTATCAATTCCGGCCAGACGGGCAGCTTCGCCCACTTCACGATGGCAGGCTTCCGCCTCATCGCCCAGTTCAGCCATATCGCCCACCACCATCACCCGATAGCCCGGCATGCCAGCCAGCACCTGCGCCGCGGCGGTCATTGAACCGACATTCGCGTTGTAGCTGTCATCAATAATCAGCTTGTTCTCAGCCAGCTGAACCGGGAAAAGCCTTCCGGGTACAGCTTTCAGCGAGGATAATCCTTTCTGGATCGCGCTCAGCGGTGCATCCACTGACAGCGCCAGCGCGGCCGCGGCCAGCGCGTTGGCAATATTATGGCGACCCGGCAGCGGCAGCGTGATAGCGACAGCGCCGGCCGGGGTATGCATGGTGAATGTCGTACCGGCAGTGGTAATAGCCACGTCAGCTGCGGAGAAGTCGCTGTCAGTCTGGATATCCGGCGAGAAGCGCCAGACTCTTTTGCCATGCAGCATGCTCTGCCAGTTCGGCCAGTCGTTGCTGTCCGCGTTGAAGATAGCGGTGCCGTTATCAGGCAACCCCTGAAAAATCTCCCCTTTCGCCTTCGCCACGCCGGCCAGTGAACCGAAGCCTTCAAGATGTGCGGCGGCCAGATTATTGATTAGCGCCGATTCCGGACGGGCCAGCGCCGTGGTATAGGCGATCTCGCCCTGATGATTGGCGCCCAGTTCGATCACCGCATACTGATGCTTTTCGGTCAGCCGCAGCAGCGTCAGGGGCACGCCGATATCATTATTCAGATTGCCTGCGGTATAGAGCGTCTCACCGCATTCGCGCAGGATCGCCGCGGTCATCTCCTTGACGGAAGTTTTGCCTGACGAGCCGGTCAAACCGACCACGCGCGCTGGTGAACGCTGGCGCACCCAGCCAGCCAGCTGACCAAGCGCAATGCGGGTATCGGCGACAATCACCTGCGGCACGGCAACAGGTAAGTGCTCACTAACCAACAGAGCTGCCGAACCGGCGGCAATCGCATCGCCCACGAACTGATGGGCATCAAAGCGCTCGCCCTTCAGGGCAATAAACAGACAGCCGGCGCTGACCTTACGGGTATCCGTCGTCACTGCCGAAAAGGAGAGATCGCCGCCAACCAGTTCGCCATTCGTGATATCCGCCAGTCTTTTAAGGGAAAGTGCGATCATGCTATTACCCCCAGCAGTCGGGCGACCGTCATCCGGTCTGAATAGTCGAGGCGGCGGCTGCCGACGATCTGATAATCTTCATGGCCTTTCCCTGCCACCAGCACAAAATCGCCCTCCTTCGCCTGCATCACCGTACTGGTCACCGCCTGCGCCCGTCCCGGCACCACACGGGCGCGTCCGGCATCAAGCAGGCCGGTTAGCACATCCGCGACGATGGCCGCAGGATCTTCGCTGCGCGGGTTGTCATCAGTAATAACGACCACATCGGCATACTGTTCAGCAACGGCCCCCATCAGCGGGCGCTTGCCTTTATCGCGGTCGCCGCCGCAGCCAAATACGCACCACAGCTGCCCTTTACAGTGCAGGCGTGCCGCCGCCAGCGCTTTTTCCAGCGCGTCTGGCGTGTGGGCATAATCCACCACCACGGTCGGTTTGCCCGGCGCGCTGAAAACCTCCATGCGGCCGGTTACCGGCTGGAGTTGACTGGCAGAGGCGATCAGCGCAGGAAGCGGGTAGCCCAGTGATAGCAGCGTACCCAATGCAACCAGCAGGTTGCTGACATTGAACGCCCCCATCAGCCGGCTTTCAATTTCGCCCTCACCCCAGCTTGAGCTGAAGCGGATCGTTGCGCCGTTATCGTGATAGTCAACTGAGGTGGCCTTCAGCCAGCGTCCGTGGCCGCCGGGCTGAAGGTTATTTTCCATGGTAACGGCCACCGCATCCGGCAGCTTCTCCAGCCAGCGGCGTCCCACCTCATCATCGGCGTTAATAATGGCCTGCCCGACATGATGTTCGGAGAACAGCAGCCATTTCGCGGCTTCGTAACGCGCCATATCACCATGGTAATCAAGATGATCGCGGCTCAGGTTGGTATAAACGGCGGCGGCGAAGGGCAGCGCGGCTACGCGGTGCTGCACCAGACCGTGAGAGGAGATCTCCATCGCGGTGAGCGTCGCCCCCTGTTCAACCAGGGAATGTAACGTGTGCTGCACATCTACCGCTGAACCGGTGGTATTTTCCGCCGGGGCAAGCTGGCCATAGAGACCATTACCTACCGTGCCCATTACCGCACCGGTTTCACCCAGCAAGCTCGCCCACTGGGCCAGAAGCTGAGTGGTGGTGGTTTTACCGTTGGTACCGGTCACCCCGACCAGCTTCAGCTTTTCGCCGGGCTGATGATAAAAACGTCCCGCCAGCGCGGATAGGCGCTGGGAAAGCTGCGCCAAATAAATGACCGGCACGCCATGCATCATGGCGATATGACCATCCTCTGCCTCACCTTCTGCATCAGCGATAACCGCAGCAACGCCCTGGGCTATCGCCTGCGGTATAAAACGGCGTCCGTCTGCCACATGGCCTTTAATAGCCACAAACAGGTCGCCGGAAGCCGCCACGCGACTGTCCAGAATCATCTCTTTCAGCGGCAGCGAAGGTGCGCCGGGCACCCACGGAGCCAGCAGTTCGCGCAAGTTACGATCGGTCACTCGATCCCTCACTTCTGTTAACTATTTTTTCGTTATTCTCCACCGGAACCGCTGGAGGCAGTGCATCAGGCTCAATATTCATGGTGCGCAGCACGCCTCCCATGATCGCGCCAAAAACGGGTGCAGATACGGCACCACCGTAATACTTGCCACCCTGGGGATCGTTAATCACCACGACCAGCGCAAAACGTGGACGGCTCGCAGGCGCGACGCCTGCGGTATAGGCGATGTATTTATTGACATATTTCCCGTCCGGTCCGACCTTTTTCGCCGTTCCGGTTTTGATCGCAATGCGATAGCCTTTGATCGCCGCCTTCACGCCGCCGCCGCCCGGCAGAGCGACGCTCTCCATCATATGCATGACGGTACGTACGACGTGTTCAGGGAAAGCGCGCTGACCCGCCACTGGCGGATCAACTTTGGTAATCGAAAGCGGGCGTAAAATGCCG
This sequence comes from Pantoea sp. FN060301, assembly GCA_050410775.1. Lineage (GTDB taxonomy): Bacteria > Pseudomonadota > Gammaproteobacteria > Enterobacterales > Enterobacteriaceae > Erwinia. The sequence goes on along the minus strand of CP191229.1, from coordinate 786,794 downwards.
TAGCTGCCGATTGTTGCGTAGACTCGCGCTAACTGTAACGGTGTTACCATCAGCCCGTAGCCGAAAGAGAAGGTGGCCCTCTCTATGTCAGACCACCGTTGTTTTTGAGGATATAAGCCACTGCTTTCTCCGACCAACCCCAAATTGGTCGCTTTACCCAATCCAAAACGCGCGTAAGTTTCTACCAGCGCTGAGGATGGCATCGCTAACGCCAGCTTTGACACACCGACGTTACTCGATTTTTGCAGAACCCCGGTCAGGGTCAGTTCGTTATAGCGCGCCACGTCTTTGATTTCATGGCCGTTGACGCGATAGGGAACGGTATTCAGTACGGTATTTTCCTTCACCACGCCGCGCTGGAGCGCGGTCATGACGACCATCGGCTTCACCGTGGAGCCCGGCTCGAAGATATCGGTGATGGCGCGGTTACGCATCACATCCTTGGGCGTTCCGCTGAGGTTGTTTGGGTTATAGGCGGGACTGTTGGCCATCGCCAGCACCTCGCCGGTATTCACATCCACCAGCACCGCCGTGCCGGACTCCGCCTTGTTAAAGGCGACGGCGTTATTCAGCTCACGGTAGACCAGTGCCTGCAGGCGTTCATCAATGCTGAGGGCGAGGTTATGCGCGGCGCGGCTGTCCACGGAGGAGATATCTTCAATCACGCGGCCAAAGCGATCTTTACGCACCGTGCGTTCGCCCGGTTCGCCGGTCAGCCACTTATCGAAGCTTTTTTCAACGCCCTCAATGCCCTGACCGTCAATATTGGTAAAGCCAATCAGGTGCGAGGTCACCTGGCCTGCCGGATAGTACCGGCGGGACTCCTGACGCAGATGAATGCCCGGCAGCTTGAGCTTTTTGATGTAGTCGCTAATCGTGGGATTAACCTGTCGGGCAAGGTAGACGAAGCGGCCCTTAGGATTGGCGTTGACGCGGGCGGCCAGCTGATCGAGCGGGATCGACAAGGCATCTGACAACGCTTTCCAGCGGCCGTCGAGGGTAATCCCGCCTCTGTCATGCAGCTCTTTGGGATCGGCCCAGATGGCATTCACCGGCACGCTGACCGCCAGCGGCCGGCCAGCACGGTCGGTGATCATGCCACGCGCGGTTGGCACAGCCTGCACGCGAAGAGAACGCATGTCCCCTTCCCGTACCAGTTTGTCGGGGCTGATAACCTGTAGCCAGGCCACGCGCGAGAGCAGCGCCGCCAGCGCGATAAGAATGCAGCCGCACAACAACGCAAAACGCCAGCTGATAAAGCTGGCCTGATTCTCCGGGCGTTTTAACTTCTGCGTCTTGGTTGCGGCTTTCATTCCGTCTCTTATGGCTGTACCACGATGTTTTCCTGCGATGGATCGACATGCTGCATTTGCAGTTTTTCCGTTGCCGTCCTCTCAACCCGGCTATGATCGCCGAGGGCATTCTCTTCCAGGATCAGGTTGCGCCATTCAATATCCAGCGCATCTCTTTCCAGCACCAGCTGCTCACGCTGTGCGGTGAGCAGGCGGGTTTTATGGGCCGTGGTCACCACCAGCACGGCGGAGATCGTCACCGCAACGGCCAGAATCAACGGGATTTTACCGTGACGCAGAATATCGTCTGCGATCGCGCCCGGTAGACTGTGCCGCTCGTGGCCTGTCACAATGCCGTCCTCTCAGCAATGCGCAGTACGGAGCTACGGGCGCGGGGGTTTTCCGCGACCTCCGCCTCGCCGGGCATCATTTTGCCCAACGCCTTAAGCTGACGTCCGCCCAGCTTGCTCAGCTGCGATTCGGTCAGCGGAATACCGGCCGGCACCTGCGGACCGCGACTCTGTTCGCGCATAAAGCGCTTAACAATCCGGTCTTCAAGAGAGTGGAAGCTGATCACGGAGAGCCGGCCTTCCGGAGCCAGCGCGGTCAGCGCGCCCTTCAGCGCCTGCTCAATCTCTTCCAGTTCACTGTTTATCCAGATACGAATCGCCTGGAAACTGCGGGTTGCCGGATGCTTGAATTTGTCCTTCACCGGCGTGGCCGCATAAATCACATCGGCCAGCTCTTTGGTGCGGGTCATCGGCTGTTCACGATTACGCTCAACGATGGCCCGGGCGATACGTTTAGCAAAACGCTCTTCGCCAAAGGTTTTCAGCACAAAAGCGATATCGCTTTCTTCTGCCTGAAGCAGCCACTCGGAGGCAGAGAGTCCACGGGTCGGATCCATGCGCATATCCAGCGGCCCATCACGCATAAAGGAGAAACCGCGCCCGGCATCATCCAGCTGAGGAGATGAGACGCCAAGATCCAGCAGGATCCCATTAATCTTTCCACTTAGTCCACGCGCTTCGGCATAGTCTGCCAGCGCGGAAAAAGGGCCGTGAATAATGGTAAAGCGGGGGTCAGTAATCGCTTCCGCCGCCGCAATCGCCTGCGGATCGCGGTCAATGGCGTACAGCCGGCCCTGCTCGCCTAACTGCGAGAGAATAAGTCGCGAATGTCCACCTCGTCCGAAGGTGCCATCGATATAGATGCCATCAGGCTGGATATTGAGGCCCTTTACCGCCTCGTCCAACAGCACCGTGGTATGTTTGAAATTTTCCTGCATAGTTATAATGACAAATCCTGCAAACGCTCAGAAAGCGGTTCCTGAGTCGACTGCTCCGCGTCAATATCCTCCCTGACTTGTTGATACCAGGTCTGTTCGTCCCACAGCTCAAACTTATTGAACTGCCCAACCAGCATCACTTCTTTGGTCAGGTTCGCATGCTGGCGAAGCGTATTGGCTACCAGCACCCGGCCTGCATTATCCATCTGGCATTCACTGGCATGCCCCAGCAGCAGACGCTGAACGCGTCGCTCTTCAGGGTTCATACTGGATAAGCGAGCCAGCTTACGTTCAATAATTTCCCATTCGGGCAGGGTATAAAGCAGCAGGCATGGCTGGCGGAGGTCAATGGTACAGACCATTTGCCCCTGTGACTCCCCGATCAGCGTTTCGCGATAGCGCGTAGGTACAGCGAGCCGTCCCTTACTGTCGAGATTGACTAACGTTGCTCCACGGAACATGCCAGCCTCACCCTCCGGTTACCTTTTTTCACCACTTTATACCACTAATTCCCACCGGGGGAGTTTACGGAGCAGAGGAAAACATTGTCAAGCAACAGCGAAGCCGGAACGGGATTATTTCTTAAGAAAGAAAAAACGCGGAGAGTTAAAAAGTTAACGAATCTGGCAGGAAGGTAAAAAATAAACTGATGAATAGCGGTAATTTTTTTTTGCCAGCAAATCAATTGTTCAAAAATATAACACTTCCGCAGAGGAAGAAAGCGATCGCCAACTTTGCGACCTGCGCGACATTTTAAGCGCTATCCTAAGGATTTCCCCTGCTGCCCGCTGTGCGCCCGCAGGGCCTGCGCGGCGATAAATGTAAATTTGTATTAAAGAGCAGGATTTATATAACCTTAGCCTGAACGTTTTGCGTTTACCTTAATTTACGCTTATTTAACGTTTGGCAACATTAACAATTTATCTGCCGCTAATGTTGAAAAAAAACCTAATTAAAAACGAGAAAATAGAATGGCGATCTAAAAAGGCAGCTAAACTGCCTTTTTAGATATGCTTTAACATTAACGCCGGCTTAATCTTCCCCGCCGGTAGAGATTACGACGGATGCGCGTTAAACCCGGCTTGGGTTTTTTGGGCTCATCAAGGCTGGCCAGCACCAGTTCAAGCACTCGCTCCGCCACGTCACGGTGCCGCTGCCCCACGGCCAGTACCGGACAATCCAGAAAATCGAGCAGTTCATGATCGCCAAACGTGGCAATAGCCAGATCGGTGGGCAGCCGTCCCTCGCGTCTCAGCGTGACGTCCATCACGCCCTGAAGCAGGCCGAAGGAGGTGGTAAAAAGCGCCTCCGGCATAGGGTGGGTTTCCAGCCAGGTTTCGAACAGGGCCGCCGCCGCCGTACGTTCAAAGCTGTTGGCGTAGATAAAGTCAATCGGACGCTCGTCGCCTTTCCAGGCCTCACGAAACCCCATCTCGCGCAGGAAGCTGACGGAGAGCTCAGGCAGTGCGCCAAGAAAAAGCACCGAGTTTACCGACTGCTTGCGAAGCTCAGCGCCCAGCATCGCGGCATCGTCCTGATCGGCACCGACCACGCTGGTAAAATGCTCGCGATCGAGCGCACGATCCAGCGCAATAATGGGCAGAGGATCGTTAATCCAGCGCTGATAGAAAGGGTGCTCTGGCGGGAGCGACGTGGAGACAATAATCGCATCGACCTGGCGCTGAAGCAGATGCTCAACGCAGCGCATTTCGTTATCGGGCTGATCTTCAGAACAGGCTATCAGCAGCTGATAGCCACGCTGGCGCGCCTGCCGTTCAAGGTAATTGGCAATCCGCGTGTAGCTGGTATTCTCAAGATCGGGAATAACCAGGCCTATAGAGCGCGTACGCCCGGCTCTCAGGCCTGCCGCTACCGCATTCGGATGGTAGTTGTGCTCGCGCACCACCGCCATGACTTTCTCGACGGTTTTATCGCTGACACGATACTGCTTGGCTTTACCATTAATAACGTAGCTGGCCGTCGTGCGCGATACTCCGGCAAGGCGCGCAATTTCATCCAGTTTCACAATAACCCCACACTACATGCGCCGGGACGGCGCAAAAATAGCCACGTCGCGGCTAAGGATAAGACATTTGTTACATCTAACAGCAGATTAGCAGGCTGAGCAACTGCTTTTGCGTCCGGGCGGGCGCTTTAAGACAAAAATTAAAAAACCCGGCATTACGCCGGGTTAGCTAACTCTGTAAGTGCGCGCGCTGCGCGCTTAGCGCATAATGCGATCGCCACGGGCGACGCCAACAATGCCGGACCGGGCAACTTCAACAATTTCCGCTACATCGCGGACGCTGTTCAGAAAGGCGTCCAGCTTGTCGCTGGTGCCTGCCAGCTGAACCGTATAAAGCGTTGGCGTTACGTCGACAATCTGCCCGCGGAAAATTTCCGCGCTGCGTTTCACCTCTTCACGGCCATAGCCGCTGGCCTGGATCTTCACCAGCATAATCTCACGTTCGACAAAAGCACCCTGCCCCAGCTCCGTCACGCGCAGCACGTCCACCAGCTTATGCAGCTGCTTTTCGATCTGCTCAATCACTTTTTCATCGCCCACGGTCTGAATCGTCATTCGCGACAGGGTGGGATCGTCCGTAGGCGCTACGGTCAGGCTCTCAATGTTGTAGCCGCGCTGGGAGAATAGCCCCACCACGCGCGATAATGCGCCGGACTCGTTTTCCAGCAGTACCGATAAAACACGACGCATAATTAAGTCCTCTCCGTTTTGCTCAGCCACATTTCGTCCATCCCGCCGCCGCGGATATGCATTGGGTATACGTGCTCGGTCCCGTCCACATTGACGTCAACAAATACCAGACGCCCTTTGCCTAATGCTTCCAGCGCTTCGGTCAGCTTCGACTCCAGCTCGTCCGGATGTGAGATCCCGATGCCCACATGCCCGTAGGCTTCGGCCAGACGCACAAAATCGGGCAGCGACTCCATATAGGACTGGGAGTGGCGACCGGAATAGATCATATCCTGCCACTGCTTCACCATGCCGAGGAAGCGGTTGTTCAGGCTCAGCACCAGCACCGGCAGATCGTACTGCAGCGCCGTGGAAAGCTCCTGAATATTCATCTGGATGCTGCCGTCGCCGGTCACACAGATCACCGTCTCTTTTGGTAGCGCCAGCTTCACGCCCAGCGCGGCTGGCAGGCCAAAGCCCATGGTGCCGAGACCGCCTGAGTTGATCCAGCGGCGCGGTTTGTCGAACGGATAGTAAAGGGCGGCAAACATCTGATGCTGGCCGACGTCGGAAGTCACATAGGCCTCCCCTTTCGTCAGCTTCCAGATAGTCTCTATTACCGCCTGAGGTTTGATCTTTTCACTGCTGCGATCGTAAGCCAGACAGTGACGAGCCTGCCACTGTTCAATCTGCCGCCACCAGTCGCGGAGGCTGTCAAAATTCTGCGTGTTGTCGCCCTGCGCCATCAGCTCAAGCATCTGCTGTAATACCTGCCTGGCATCGCCCACAATGGGGATATCGGCGGCAACAGTTTTAGAGATCGAAGTCGGATCGATATCAATGTGCAACACGGTGGCGTCGGGGCAATACTTCGCGAGGTTATTGGTTGTACGATCGTCAAAACGTACCCCAACGGCGAAGATGACATCCGCATTATGCATGGTCATATTGGCTTCGTAAGTGCCGTGCATACCGAGCATGCCCAGGCTCTGACGATGCGTGCCGGGAAAAGCGCCAAGCCCCATCAGCGAAGCGGCGACGGGCAAGTTAAGCGTTTCAGCCAGCTGCCGTAACTCACCGGAACAGTCGGCATTAACCACGCCACCGCCGGCGTAAATCACCGGACGTTTGGCGGCCAGCAGCGTCTGTAACGCCCGCTTGATCTGCCCTTTATGCCCCTGGGTGGTCGGATTATAAGAGCGCATGCTGACGCTGTCCGGCCAGACGTAAGGCAGTTTATTCGCCGGATTCATCATATCCTTCGGCAGATCGACCACCACGGGGCCTGGACGTCCGCTGGCGGCAAGCCAGAACGCTTTCTTCATTACCGTTGGGATATCTTCCGCGTGCTTGACCATAAAGCTGTGTTTAACGACCGGGCGGGAGATGCCCACCATGTCGCACTCCTGGAAGGCGTCATAGCCAATCAGCGAGGAAGGGACCTGCCCCGACAGCACAACCATCGGGATTGAATCCATATAGGCCGTGGCGATCCCGGTGATCGCATTGGTTGCGCCGGGGCCGGAAGTGACCAGCACCACGCCGACTTCGCCGGTCGAACGGGCATAGCCGTCCGCCATGTGTACGGCCCCCTGCTCGTGGCGCACCAGAATATGATCGATGCCGCCAACGGTCTGTAGCGCATCGTAGATATCCAGAACCGCGCCGCCGGGGTAGCCGAATACATGCTTCACGCCCTGATCGATCAATGAGCGGACGACCATCTCGGCTCCTGACAACATTTCCATTCTTGCCTCCAGGCTTTAAGGTGCTGATCGCGCTGCGATGAATGCCGCTCTCTGTTTCAGTAGAGTAGCCAGATGCGATCAAACCTGTGTTGATTCAGAGAGAGGAAGTCATTTCCCCTATCCAGGTACAGGGCGATGCCCTTATTATTTTTTACATTCTGTTGATTAAGTACCATAACCGCAGAAAAGTTGACAGGCAATCACCGCGCGCGCGCTCAGCCCCTATAACCGGGCGGAAAGGTGCTACGCGGCGGAGAAGTTATCGATAATTACGCTGACTATAAAGCGGAAGAAAAGCGGTTTGTCCTGTGAAGATGTTTATTTTCAGGTTAATCGTTTTGTTGATCGCGCTGAGGTATTTTCAAAATAAGTTGACTCGTTCAACATTTTTAAAGGATTCAGGTTTATATGCTAATCGCAATTAGGTTATTAATATATTTAACCAAGTAAAAAGCGTTAACCCTTCCGCTGTGCTCCCGACAGACACCCCAATCAACGACATGATTTTAAAGGAAATATAAAAAACCACTCTTTCATTTTCTACGTTTAAAGCGTTCCTGAAAAGCGTTAAGGTGTTTTTTCCTGCCAGTTGTGCTGCGTAACCTGACTGCGCCAGACTATTTTCCCGATGCGGTATCCCGGCCAGGCGCAGATAAGCGCGCCTGATGGTTGACATTGCCCCCGCTAATCAAGTATCAATAAAGTCACAACATATTGATGAGGTCTGAAATTAATGATTCGCCACTCCCGCCTACTCGGTCTACTACTAAACGCATCCTCTGTGCGCGGTAGCCTTGTGGGCGGAATCAATCACTGATTTCAGACTGACAAAAAAACCCGCGCCGATGCGCGGGTTTTTTTTTGCTCGCGGCAACAGCGAAGACAACCTGATAAGGAATTATCCCATGAGCCAACAAGTCATTATTTTCGATACCACTCTGCGCGACGGCGAGCAGGCGTTACAGGCGAGTCTGAGTGTAAAAGAAAAACTGCAAATCGCGCTCGCGCTGGAGCGGATGGGCGTTGACGTGATGGAAGTGGGTTTTCCTGTATCTTCGCCGGGTGACTTTGAATCCGTACAGACGATCGCCCGCCAGATTAAAAACAGCCGCGTCTGCGCGCTGGCCCGCTGTGTGGAGAAAGATATTGATGCCGCCTATGAAGCGTTGCGCATTGCCGATGCTTACCGCATTCATACCTTTCTGGCTACGTCGCCGATGCATATCGCCACCAAGCTGCGCAGTACGCTGCCTGAGGTCATCGACCGCGCCGTTCGCATGGTGAAACGCGCGCGCAATTATACCAATGATGTCGAATTCTCCTGCGAAGATGGCGGCCGTACGCCGATTGACGATCTCTGCCGCGTGGTGGAAGCCGCCATCAATGCGGGCGCCACCACCATCAATATCCCGGATACCGTGGGTTACACTCTCCCTGATGAGTACAGCAATATTATTGCGCAGCTGATCAACCGCGTTCCTAACATCGATAAAGCAGTGCTCTCTGTTCATACCCACGACGATCTGGGTATGGCGGTAGGTAACTCGATCGCTGCGGTTCAGGCCGGTGCCCGCCAGGTAGAAGGTACGTTGAACGGTCTGGGCGAGCGTGCCGGTAACTGCGCGCTGGAAGAGGTCATCATGGCGATCAAAACCCGTGGCCAGTTAATGAATGTGCATACCAACGTCCATCATCAGGAAATCTACCGCACCAGCCAGATCGTCAGCCAGATTTGTAATATGCCGATCCCGGCTAACAAAGCGATTGTCGGCACTGGCGCTTTCGCCCACTCCTCCGGTATTCATCAGGACGGCGTGCTGAAGAACCGCGAGAACTATGAAATCATGACGCCGGAGTCCATCGGCCTGAATCAGATTCAGCTGAACCTGACATCGCGTTCCGGCCGCGCCGCCGTGAAGCACCGCATGGATGAGATGGGTTATAAGGAGAATGACTACAACCTGGATACACTGTATGACGCCTTCCTGAAGCTGGCGGATAAGAAAGGTCAGGTTTTTGACTACGATCTGGAAGCGCTGGCGTTCATTAATAAGCAGAACGAAGAGCCGGAACATTTCCGTCTGGACTACTTCAGCGTGCAGTCAGGATCGAGCGTTATGGCGACCGCCTCCGTCAAGCTGGCCTGTGGTGACGACGTGAAATCGGAAGCGGCCACCGGGAATGGGCCGGTTGATGCGGTCTACCAGGCGATTAACCGCATTACGGATTTCGACGCGGAGCTGGTGAAATATCAGCTGAGCGCCAAAGGCCAGGGTAAAGACGCGCTGGGCCAGGTCGATATCGTGGTCAACTATAAGGGCCGTAAATTCCACGGCGTCGGTCTGGCGACGGATATTGTCGAATCCTCGGCAAAGGCGATGATTAACGCGCTGAACAATATCTGGCGCGCCCGCCAGGTAGAGCAGGAACTGCAACGCAAATCACACGCTAATGACCACAAGGAGACGGTGTAATCATGTCCAGGACTTTTCATATTGCCATATTGCCGGGTGACGGTATCGGTCCCGAAGTGATGGCCCAGGCCAGTAAGGTGCTGGATGCGATTCGCCAGCGTTTTAACATGCGCATCTCCATCAGCGAATATGACGTGGGTGGCATCGCCATCGATCGTCACGGCGAACCGCTGCCTAAAAAGACGATTTCCGGCTGCGAACAGGCTGATGCGATCCTGTTTGGCTCCGTGGGCGGCCCGAAATGGGAACATCTGCCGCCGGCAGAGCAGCCTGAACGCGGCGCGCTGCTGCCGCTGCGTAAGCACTTCAAGCTGTTCAGCAACCTGCGCCCCGCCAGCCTGCACAGCGGCCTGGAAGCCTTTTGTCCGCTGCGCAGCGATATCGCCGCGAAGGGGTTTGATATCCTTGTCGTTCGCGAACTGACCGGCGGCATCTACTTTGGTCAGCCGAAGGGACGTGAAGGCAGCGGGCAGCATGAACGCGCCTTTGATACCGAAGTTTACTATCGCTTTGAGATCGAACGCATCGCCCGTATCGCGTTTGAATCAGCGCGCAAGCGCCGTAAAAAAGTGACCTCTATCGATAAGGCCAATGTGCTGCAATCTTCCATTCTCTGGCGTGAGATCGTCAGCGAAGTGGCAAAGGATTACCCCGACGTTGAGCTACAGCATATGTACATCGACAACGCCACCATGCAGCTAATCAAAGCGCCGTCTCAGTTTGACGTCATGCTCTGTTCTAACCTGTTTGGCGATATCCTCTCCGACGAGTGCGCGATGATCACCGGCTCTATGGGCATGCTGCCCTCCGCCAGCCTGAACGAGCAGGGTTTTGGCCTGTTCGAACCCGCCGGAGGCTCGGCGCCCGACATCGCCGGTAAAAACTGCGCTAACCCGATCGCCCAGATTTTGTCGCTGTCGCTGCTGATGCGCTACAGCCTCGACGCATCTGAGGTGGCAGATGCGATTGATAATGCCGTCAGTCGTGCGCTGGCTGAAGGTTACCGTACCGCCGATCTGGCCGGTGAGGGCCAGGCCATCGGCACCGATGAGATGGGTTCCATCATTGCCCGATTTGTCAGCGAAGCCTGAAAATGAAAACGTTATACGAAAAGCTGTTTGATGCGCATGTCGTGCATGATGCGCCTGACGAAACGCCGCTGCTCTATATCGACCGTCACCTTGTGCATGAGGTGACCTCCGCACAGGCATTTGACGGTCTGCGCGCGCATGGCCGCCCGGTGCGCCAGCCGGGCAAAACCTTTGCCACCATGGATCATAACGTCTCCACCGAGACGCGGGATATCAACGCCAGCGGCGAGATGGCCCGCATACAGATGTCCATGCTGATTAAAAACTGCGGGGAGTTTGGCGTTCCTTTATATGACCTGAAGCATCCGTATCAGGGCATCGTGCACGTTATCGGTCCCGAGCAGGGGATGTCCCTGCCCGGCATGACGATTGTCTGCGGGGACTCGCACACCTCCACGCACGGCGCATTAGGCGCGCTGGCGTTTGGCATCGGCACCTCGGAAGTTGAGCATGTGCTGGCGACGCAAACGCTGAAGCAGTCCCGCGCCAGAACCATGAAAGTTGAGGTGGTGGGAGAGACCGCGCCGGGCATTACCGCAAAAGATATCGCCCTCGCGATCATTGGTAAAACCGGCAGCGGCGGCGGCAACGGCCATGTGGTGGAGTTCTGCGGCCCGGCCGTAGAGCAACTGAGCATGGAAGGACGCATGACGCTCTGCAATATGGCGATTGAGCTGGGCGCGAAGGCGGGGCTGATCGCACCGGACGAAACGACCTTCAGCTATCTGCAAGGCCGCCAGTTTGCGCCGAAAGGCGAGGCCTGGGAAGAAGCCGTGGCCTACTGGCGAACGCTGAAGAGCGACGCCGGCGTACAGTTCGATAAGGTTATCACGCTCGATGCGGCAGCGATTGCTCCACAGGTGACCTGGGGCACCAATCCCGGTCAGGTTATTGCCGTGGATGAATGCATTCCCGATCCGGCCTCGTTCAGCGATCCGGTTGAGCGCGCTTCGGCGGAAAAAGCGCTGGCTTATATGGATCTCAAGCCCGGCATCAGGCTGACCGAGGTGCGTATCGATAAAGTCTTTATCGGCTCCTGCACCAACTCCCGCATTGAAGATCTGCGGGCGGCGGCATCCGTGGTGAAAGGACATAAGCTCGCCGCTGGCGTTCAGGGCTACGTCGTACCGGGTTCCGGTCCGGTGAAGGCGCAGGCGGAGGCGGAAGGGTTAGATAAAATTTTTCTGGAGGCGGGCTTTGAGTGGCGGCTTCCCGGCTGCTCCATGTGCCTGGCGATGAACAACGATCGCCTTAATCCAGGTGAACGCTGCGCTTCCACCAGCAACCGCAACTTTGAAGGTCGTCAGGGCCGTGGCGGACGCACGCACCTGCTCAGCCCGGCGATGGCCGCGGCGGCGGCAGTAGCCGGTCACTTTGCCGATATCCGCGAACTGAACTGAGGAGCAATAATGGCCAGGAAATTTACCCGTCATACCGGCATCGTGGTGCCGGTAGACACCGCCAACGTGGACACCGACGCCATCATTCCCAAGCAATTTTTGCAGATGGTGACGCGGACCGGTTTTGGACGGAATCTGTTCTACGACTGGCGCTATACCGACGCCGAAGGCCAGATACCCAATCCCGGTTTCGTGCTCAATAAGCCTGAGTTCAGCGGCGCCACTATCATGCTGACGCGTGAAAATTTTGGCTGCGGCTCTTCACGCGAGCACGCGCCCTGGGCGCTGACCGACTATGGCATTCAGGTGATTATCGGTAGCGGCTTTGCAGATATTTTTGCCAATAACTCGTTCAATAACCAGCTGCTGCTGGTGACGCTGGGCGAGGATGAGGTGGAAAGGCTTTTTCAGCAGGTTGCCGCGCAGCCGGGCATTTGCTTTACGGTGGATCTGGAGGCTCAGGAGATTACTGCGGGGGATAAACGCTACGCCTTCAGCATCGATCCCTTCCGGCGTCACTGCCTGATTAACGGGCTGGACAGTATCGGCCTGACGCTTCAGCACGACGCGGAGATAGCCGCCTACGAGCAGAAGCAGCCCGCTTTTCTGCGTTAACCTACCTGCCAGACTTCCCTCAGCGGGAAGTCTGGCACCATCACGCTATCAGACATCCTTTACCTTCGCCGACATGGCCAGCGACGCAATTGCGAGCAGCAGCGCCGCCCAGTAGACCGAATAGTGCCCAAAAGTTTCAGCCAGCGCCCCCTGAAGGATACCGGCGAGGATCACCCCGGTTGAGATACTGTTCGTAAACAGCGTGGTCGCGGCACCGGGCCGTCCGGGCATCAGATCCTGAAAATAGAGCATGCCAATACCGGCGACGATGCCGATAAAAACCGCATTGAAAATTTGCAGCGCCATCAGTGCGATACGTGACTGAAACAGCACCAGCCCCAGGTAAAACAGCACGCCCGCCGCCACGGCAAAAAGCATCATTTTGCGCTTGCCGACGCGTTTAACCAGATGCCCGGCCAGCAGCATCGCCGGGATCTCCAGCCCCGCCGCCACGCCCATCAGCAGGCCCGCAAGTCGATCCGGCAGTCCGAGGACGCTGGTGATATAGAGCGGCATATCAATAATGTACATGGTATTGCAGGTCCACATCAGCAGCGAGGCGATAAACAGCAGCCGCACATCTTTATTCTTCCAGGCGCTGATCTGCGCGCTCAGTACTTCCGGCGACGGCTCCACGCGGGCCACGGAGGGCAGCGCAAACCAGATCAGCGCAAAGCAGACGACAAAAAGCCCCGCGGCGATCGTGAACATGGTGGTAAAGCCGTAGTTTAGCGCCAGCGCAAACGACAGCGGCGGGCCAATCACCCAGGCCAGCGAAAGCTGCGCGCGCATCACGGAGCTGAACATCACCACTTCCCGCGCCGAACTGTCCGCGTATTCGCGCGCCAGCGCAAAGATCTGCGGCATCGACACGCTGGCAAGCGCGGAGAGCAGCACGCCAAAAGTAATCAGCGTCAGATAGTCGCGGTTAAAGGCAAACAGCAGCGCGTTACCTGTCGCCATCACGCAGCAAAAGAGGATCAGCATGCGGCGATCGCCGCGATTATCGGAGCGCTTCGCCAGCAGAATACTGACGGCAATCCCGGCTATCGCATTGACGGTATAGAACAGCCCGACCCAGAACGGTCGTACCGCCACCTCACGGGTCAGAAAGAGACTGAGAGTGGGCGCCTGGAGCGCACCCGCCACGCCAATCATAAAAGAGACGGCCATAAAGGCCAGGTAAACGGGGTTAATACGGCGACGCGGTCGGAGCATATTCATACCTGGTCCTTCAATGGCAAAAGCCGCCCGGCGCGGACGACAAACAGGAAGCATAGAAGAAAAAAAGCCTGACGAAAAAAGCCAGCGAACATAATGCCCGCTGGCTGGTGAAGATGCACCATACTCAGATTCAAATAATGCCAGAGCGCCATTCAGAGAATGCCTCCCGCTCTTTCATCGGAGCCATTATCGCCCTAATATAAGGCAGGAAAAACAGACCGCTTTTTACAAAAGGTTCCCCTTTTATGTCCTCTTCCCGCTTACAGCAGCAGTTTATCCGCCTCTGGCAGAGCTGCAACGGTCAGTCAAAGGAAACCACGCTTGGCGAACTGGCCGTTCAGCTCAGCTGTTCCCGCCGCCATATGCGTAACCTGCTTAACGCCATGCAGGCGGAGGGCTGGCTGGAGTGGCAGGCGGAGGCGGGACGGGGAAAGCGCTCAACGCTGCGCTTCCTTTATACCGGGCTGGCGCTTCAGCAACAGCGGGCGGAGGAGCTGCTGGAGCAGGATCGCATCGATCAGCTGGTGCAGCTGGTCGGGGATAAGCACGCTGTACGACAGATGCTGATCTCTCACCTGGGCCGCAGCTTCCGCCAGGGCAAGCATATTCTTCGCGTGCTCTATTACCGGTCGCTGCTCAATTTACTGCCCGGCACGCCGCTCAGGCGATCGGAAACCCACCTCGCCCGGCAGATTTTCAGCGGTCTGACCCATATAAATGAGGAAAACGGGGAAATCGAGCCCGATATCGCCCACCACTGGCAGCAGGTATCGCCCCGGCACTGGCGTTTTTATCTCCGGCCCGCCATTCACTTTCACCACGGTCGGGAACTGGAGATGGCGGATGTGATTGGTTCTCTTAACCGACTGAAATCACAGCCGCTTTTTTCGCATTTTGATCGCATTGACTCGCCAACCGCGTGGACGCTGGATATTTACCTGCATCAGCCGGATAGCTGGCTACCCTGGCTAATGGGCAGCATCAGCGCCATGATCCTGCCTGACGAGTGGCGCACCCTGCCCGACTTTGCCCGTCAGCCGATCGGCACCGGCCCCTACGCTGTGGTGCGTAACCAGCAAACGCAGCTGCGTATCGCCGCTTTTGATGATTACTTCGGCTACCGGGCGCTGATTGATGAAGTGAATATCTGGGTGCTGCCGGAAATCAGCGATGAGCTGGTCTATTCGGGCGTAAAGCTGGAAGGCGCCAGCGTGGACGAAAAATCGGAAGAGAGCCGCCTCGAAGAGGGCTGTTACTTTTTGCTGTTCGATCAGCGTTCGCCTTTGGGGCAGAACGAGCAGGTGCGGCGCTGGATCAGCATGATCTTCAATCCTGTCGCGCTGCTGAACCATTCCGGCATCGGCTATCAGCGTTACTGGTTCCCCGCCTACGGCCTGCTGCCCCGCTGGCATCACCGGCGCGATATGGCGGTGACGGAAAAGCCTCCGGAACTGACCTCAATTACGCTGACCTGGTACAACGATCATATCGAGCATCAGGCGATCGCCAATGCGCTGGCGCCGCTGCTGGCGGCACACGGCGTCAGCCTGATAACGCGCCAGGTCGACTACGCCACCTGGCACCGGGGCGACGCGGAGAGCGATATCTGGCTCGGCAGCGCCAACTTCACCCTGCCGCTGGAGTTCTCGCTCTTTTCCCTGCTGTATGAGATCCCGCTGCTGCATCACTGCGTGCCGATTGAGTGGCAGCGGGATGCCCAGCTCTGGCGCGAACAGAAGCTTTCGCTGGCCGACTGGAGCCGCCAGCTCGTCAATACCTGGAGCCTGCACCCGTTATTCCATCACTGGCTGCTCCTTGAAGGCGAGCGCAGTATGCGCGGCGTCAGGATGAACACCCTCGGCTGGTTCGATTTCAAGTCCGCCTGGTTCGCGCCGCCTGAATCATGACGCTTTCGCTACAGCCCGGAAATCATTAGAATAGCGCCTTCTCAACGGGGTGCGTGAGGGCGCTTTAAGCCGGCACGCTGAGACAGACCCGTCGAACCTGATCCGGATAATGCCGGCGTAGGGATTTGAGACGCTGTTACCTGCTCAGATCCTTTGCGGCCTCGCTTAACTTAAGGAACGCAAAGTGTTAAAGAAACTTCTTCCCCTGCTGATGCTTACCGCCCTTCCCGTCTTTGCCGCCAAACCAACGCTGGTGGTCTATACCTATGACTCTTTTTCCGCAGACTGGGGCCCCGGCCCTGCGGTCAAAAAAGCATTTGAAGCCGACTGCGACTGCGAACTGAAATATGTGTCGCTGGAAGATGGGGTCTCGCTGCTTAACCGGCTGCGTATGGAAGGAAAAAACAGCAAAGCGGATGTGGTGCTTGGGCTGGATAATAACCTGCTGGTTGCCGCAGAAAAAACCGGTCTGTTTGCCCCCAGTAAAGTGGATACCAGCCAGACCAGCGTACCGGGCGGCTGGCACAACCAGACCTTTGTGCCTTTTGACTACGGCTGGTTTGCCTTCGTCTACGATAAAACCAAACTCAAAAACCCGCCGCAGAGCCTGAAAGATCTGGTCGAGCGCGAGCAGCCGCTGAAAGTGATCTATGAAGATCCCCGCACCAGCACGCCTGGGCTGGGGCTGCTGCTGTGGATGCAGAAAGTCTACGGCGATGATACGCCTGCGGCCTGGCAGAAGCTGGCGAAAAAAACCGTTACCGTCACCAAAGGGTGGAGCGAAGCCTACGGCCTGTTTCTGAAAGGGGAAGCCGATATGGTGCTGAGCTACACCACCTCCCCGGCCTATCACCTGATTGAAGAGAAAAAAACGCAGTACGCCGCCGCAAACTTCAGTGAAGGTCACTACCTTCAGGTGGAAGTGGCCGGCATGCTGAAATCAAGCGGGCAGCCTGCGCTGGCGCAGCAATTTTTGACGTTTATGCTGGATAACGGCTTCCAGAAAGCTATTCCCACCGGCAACTGGATGTATCCGGTGGTCAAAACGGATTTGCCGGCAGGTTTTGATAAGCTGACCCTTCCTGCAACTACCTTGCAGTTCACTCCTCAGGAAGTGGCCGACAAACGCAGCCAGTGGATAGCCGCATGGCAACGCGCCGTCAGCCGCTGATCGCAGGCTGGCTGCTGCCCGGCGCGCTGGCGGCGACGCTGCTGGTCGCCGTGGCGCTGCTGGCCTTCACCGCGCTGTGGCGAAACGCACCCGCCATTGCCTGGCGCGATCTCTGGCAGGATGACTACCTGTGGCACGTACTGCGCTTCTCTTTCTGGCAGGCGTTCCTTTCCGCCGCGCTCTCCGTTCTCCCCGCCATTCCGCTGGCGCGGGCGCTCTACCGCCGCCGGTTCCCGGGCAGGGAAACGCTGCTTCGCCTCTGCGCGATGACGCTGGTGCTGCCGGTGCTGGTGGCGGTGTTTGGCATTCTCAGCGTTTACGGGCGCACGGGCTGGCTGGCTCAGCTCAGCGCGCTGCTGGGGATTGACTACACCTTCTCGCCTTACGGCCTGCAGGGCATTCTGCTGGCACACGTCTTCTTCAATCTTCCTCTGGCGGCGCGCTTACTGCTACAGACGCTTGAGCAGATCCCCGGCGAACAGCGTCAGCTTGCCGCCCAGCTCGGCCTGCGCGGCTGGAATCATTTCCGGGTGGTTGAGTGGCCCTGGCTCCGGCGGCAGATCCTGCCTGCTGGCGCGCTCATTTTTATGCTCTGCTTCGCCAGCTTCGCTACCGTGCTGTCACTCGGCGGCGGCCCGCAGGCGACCACCATTGAACTCGCCATTTTCCAGGCGTTGAGCTTCGACTACGATCCCGGCCGGGCCGCCCTGCTGGCGCTGATCCAGATGGTCTGCTGCCTCGGCCTGGTGATGCTCAGCCAGCGGCTCAGCAAAGCCATTCCTTCCGGCGTCGCCAGCATTGGCGGCTGGCGTAACCCGGAAGAGAGCCTGACGGCGAGGATTGCGGACGTCCTGCTGATTGCGCTGGCCCTGCTGCTGCTGCTGCCGCCGCTGCTGGCGGTCATGGTGGATGGCGTCAATGGCGGGATGATCGCGGTCCTGCAGGAACCGGCGCTCTGGCAGGCCACCCTCACCTCGCTGCGCATCGCGCTTGGCGCCGGCCTGCTGAGCGTACTGCTGACCATAATGCTGCTCTGGAGCAGCCGCGAGCTTCGCCTGCGCCAGCGGGCTTTGCAGGGCCAGCTGCTGGAACTGAGCGGAATGCTTATCCTTGCCATGCCGGGCATTGTGCTGGCGACGGGCTTCTTTATGCTGCTTAACGAAACCGTTGGTCTGCCGCAGCAGGCGGACGGCATCGTCATCTTCACCAATGCGCTGATGGCGATCCCCTATGCCATGAAGGTGCTGGAAAATCCGCTGCGCGATATCGCTGAACGCTATAACCGCCTCTGCCTGTCGCTGGATATCCGCGGCTGGCACCGGCTCAGGCTGATTGAGCTGAAAGCGCTGAAGCGCCCGATCGCGCAGGCGCTGGCCTTTGCCAGCGTGTTATCAATCGGCGATTTTGGCGTGGTTGCGCTCTTTGGCAACGAGGATTTCCGCACGCTGCCGTTCTACCTTTATCAGCAAATAGGATCATACCGCAGCAGCGACGGCGCGGTTACCGCGCTGCTGCTCCTGCTGTTGTGCTTTCTGCTGTTCACCCTGATCGAAAAACTGCCGGGACGCCATGCTGACGCTGACTGATCTGACTTATCTTTATCACACCCTGCCGATGCGGTTTTCGTTCAGCATGCAGCCGGGAGAGCGGGTGGCTATTCTTGGCCCCAGCGGCGCGGGCAAAAGCACCCTGCTCAGCCTGATTGCCGGTTTTCTCCCCGTTGAGGGAGGCACTCTGGAGATCAACCACCAGCCGCACAGCCATACGCCCCCCGCCCAGCGCCCGGTCTCAATGCTCTTTCAGGAGAATAATCTTTTTCCCCACCTCACCGTGGCGCAGAATATCGGTCTTGGACTTCATCCCGGCCTGAAGCTGAATCATGCGCAAAAGCAGCAGCTGCAGGAAATTGCGAAGCGCGTCGGGATGGAGGCGTATCTGCAGCGTCTTCCCGGCCAGCTTTCCGGCGGCCAGCGCCAGCGTGTGGCGCTGGCCCGCTGCCTGGTCCGCCAGCAGCCGGTTCTGTTGCTGGATGAGCCGTTTTCCGCGTTGGATCCGGCACTGAGAAAAGAGATGCTGGAGCTGGTTGATGAGGTCTGTGCAGAGCGCGCTATTACCCTGGTAATGGTGTCGCACAGCGTTGAAGACGCCGCACGTATCACGCCGCGCAGTATGCTGGTCGTGGAGGGAAGCGTGTTCTGGGATGGCAAGACCTCGGCATTACTGAATGGCGAAGTGCCGGAGGCGGAACTGCTTGGGATCGGCCTGCGATAAGCGGCAGGGCCTGTCATTAACGTTGCCAGGCCAGCCAGCGGGATCAGCCGCCGATAAAAACCTGCCACAGCAGCTGGCGGAAAATGGGCATCATGGGATGGAACTGGATAGCCGTAAAGCAGGCGACGGCCAGCAGCATCGCCAGCGGGGCGAGCCAGCGCAGACGGGAGGACGGCAGCAGCGGCGTCGCCCAGTCGGACTGTTTTTTTGCCCGCAGCCAGCGCCAGCAGAGCCAGAAGCCGAGCCAGAGCAGTAGCGCAACGCCCAGCAGCAGCCATTTGAAAGCGCCGCTATTGGCCTCTTGCGGCACGTCGATCGCCACCCCGGCCAGGATCCCCGGCAGCAGATACAGCGGCGGCCAGAGCACGCAGCCGGTGATATTAGGCGGCAGAAACTTTCTGACCGGCAGTTCAAGCATCCCCGCCACCAGCGGGATCAGCGGACGGGTCGGCCCCACAAAGCGGCCAACGATGATGGTAAACATGCTGTGCTGATGCAGCGCATGTTCCGTTTTATCCATCAGGCCTTTGTGCTTTTTGATAAACGACCACCGGTGCAGCGGCCCTTTGAACTGCCAGCCAATCAGATAGGAAACCCAGTCGCCCAGCAGGCAGCCCAGGGTGCCGACGGCCCAGGCGGGATAGAGGCCAATCTGCCCGCTGCCGATCAGCGCGCCGAAAGAGGCCATCAGTACTGTGCCAGGCAACAGCAGCCCGACCAGCGCCAGCGATTCTAAAAAGGTAATCAGCCCAACAGCCAGCAGCGACCAGGCAAGTGATTGCGTAATAAGATGTTGTAGCCAGGCTTCCATATCATTCACGTTCCACGTTACAGGAGGTCGGATTGTCCTGAGCCTCCCCGGATCCGTCAAGGCTTGTTTTGTATGGGAATGCTGACGAAGCGGCTGCCCAACGCGCCCGGCCAATAACCCTGTATAAATAAACATGCTATGATTGGGCATTATTAAGCCGATAAGGGTTTCAGGTGAACGACGCACGCGCAGGTTTTCTGCTTAGCCGCCACTGGCGGGATACGCCCGCAGGTACGGAGGTTGTGCTGTGGCTGGCGACGGATGAAGGACCGCAGCGGGTGGTGCTTCCGCCTCAGGAGTCGGTCGCCTTTATTCCGCTTGAGCAGCGTGCGCAGACCGAATCACTGCTGCGCCAGGAGCGGCACTACCGGCTGGCCGGGCTGAACCTGAAAGATTTTCGTCAGCGCCCCGTCTTTGGCCTCTACTGCGTCCAGTATCGCCAGCTGCAAAAGCTGGAGAAGCTGCTGCGGGAAAATGGCGTCATGGTCTTTGAGGCGGATATCCGTCCGCCCGATCGCTATCTGATGGAGCGCTTTATCACCGCGCCCGTCTGGTTCAGCGGTCAGCCTGCCGGTCACAGCCTGATCAATGCGCGCCTGAAGCCGCATCCCGACTACCGGCCGCCGCTGAAGTGGGTCTCGCTGGATATTGAAACCACCCGACACGGCGAGCTTTACTGCATCGGACTCGAAGGCTGTGGCCGCCGCGATGTCTACATGCTCGGGCCGGAAAATGGCGATGCCAGCGCGCTCACTTTCAATCTGGAATATGTCTCAAGCCGTCCGCAGCTCCTTGAAAAGCTCAATGAATGGTTTGCCAGAGAAGATCCGGACGTGCTGATTGGCTGGAACGTAGTGCAGTTTGATCTCCGGGTGCTGCAAAAGCATGCCGATCGTTACGGTATTCCGCTGCGGCTGGGACGGCATAACGAGGCGCTGGAGTGGCGCGAGCACGGCTTCAAGCCGGGCGTTTTCTTCGCGCAGGCGACCGGACGCTTAATCATTGACGGCATTGATGCGCTCAAATCCGCCTTCTGGAGCTTCTCCTCTTTCAGCCTTGAAACGGTCTCCCGCGAGCTGCTGGGCGAAGGCAAAGCGATCGATAATCCCTGGGACAGGATGCAGGAGATCGATAAGCGCTTTGCGGAGAACAAACCGGCGCTGGCGCACTATAACCTGAAGGATTGCGAGCTGGTCACGCGGATTTTCCAGCATACCGAACTGATGCCGTTCCTGCTGGAGCGCGCCACGGTCAACGGCCTGTCGGTCGACCGCCATGGCGGCTCGGTGGCGGCATTCAGCCACCTTTATCTGCCGCGGATGCACCGGGCTGGCTTTGTCGCTCCTGGCATCGGGCAGGTGGCCCCGGAAGCCAGTCCTGGCGGCTACGTGATGGACTCGCGGCCCGGGCTCTATGACTCCGTGCTGGTGCTGGACTATAAAAGCCTCTATCCCTCGATCATTCGCACCTTTCTGATTGACCCGGTGGGGCTGGCCGAAGGCCTTGCGCATCCTGATGAGAACGAGTCGGTCAGCGGCTTTCGCGGCGCCCGCTTTTCCCGCACTAATCACTGCCTGCCAGAGATTGTCCGGCAGATCTGGCAGGGACGCGAAGCGGCCAAACGGCAGGGCAATAAGCCGCTCTCGCAGGCGCTGAAAATCATTATGAACGCGCTGTACGGCGTGCTGGGCACCAGCGCCTGCCGCTTTTTCGATCCCCGGCTGGCCTCGTCCATCACCCTTCGCGGCCATGAAATCATGCAGCAGACAAAGACGCTGGTTGAGGCCGAAGGTTATGAAGTCATTTATGGCGATACCGACTCCACCTTTGTCTGGCTGAAAACGCCACACGATGAAGCCGGCGCTTCCGCTATCGGCCAGCATCTGGTCGCGGTGATCAACGCCTGGTGGCAGACGCATCTGAAGGAGGCGTACGGGCTGGAGAGCGCCCTGGAGCTGGAGTATGAGACCCACTTCAGCCGTTTTCTGATGCCCACCATTCGCGGGGCTGAACAGGGCAGCAAAAAGCGCTACGCCGGGCTGATCCGTGAAGGTGACGCGGAGCGGATGGTGTTCAAAGGGCTGGAGACCGTGCGTACCGACTGGACGCCGCTGGCCCAGCAGTTTCAGCAGGCGCTTTATCTGAAAATTTTCAAAGATGAGCCTTATCAGGAGTACATCCGGGAGACGGTCCGCCAGCTGCTGGAGGGCGAACTGGATGAACAGCTTATCTACCGTAAGCGTCTGCGTCGTCCGCTGGATGATTATCAGCGCAACGTGCCGCCACACGTGCGGGCAGCGCGCATCGCGGATGAGCAGAATCAGAGGCTGGGCCGCCCCCTGCAGTATCAGAACGGCGGCAGGATACGCTATGTAATGGCCACCTCCGGCCCGGAGCCGCTGGAGACGCGCCAGACGCCGCTGGACTATGAGCATTACCTGACCCGACAGCTTCAACCGGTGGCTGACGGCATCCTCCCTTTTCTGCAGGATGACTTTGCTACACTGGTAACAGGCCAACTGGGGCTTTTTTGACAGGTGACGAACGGGCGCCCTTCCAGTAACATAGCGCCCTTCCTGAATATCTGAATTTTTCTGCCGGGCCTTGCGCCAGGCCGTCTAGCTATTGCCTGAAATTATCACTACGAGAATCGAGCCGAATATCTATGCCTTTTACACTTGGTCAACGCTGGATCAGCGATACGGAAAGCGAATTGGGACTGGGAACCATTGTTGCGGTCGACACGCGCATGGTTACGCTGCTTTTCCCTGCCACCGGCGAAAACCGTCTTTACGCTAAAAATGATTCTCCTATTACCCGCGTGATTTTTAATCCGGGCGATACCATTACCAGCCACGAAGGCTGGCAGCTTGAGGTGGCGGAGGTCGACACCGAAAACGGTCTGGTGACCTACACCGGCACCCGCCTGGATACCGGCGAAACGGGCGTGGTGATGCGGGAAGTGATGCTCGACAGCAAACTTGTGTTCGGTAAGCCGCAGGATCGCCTGTTTGCCGGCCAGCTCGATCGTATGGATCGCTTCGCCCTGCGCTACCGCGCCCTTAAATATCAGAGCGAGCAGTACCGCCTGCCGGTGAGCGGCCTGCGCGGCATGCGCACCAGCCTGATCCCGCACCAGCTGCATATCGCCCATGATGTGGGCCGCCGTCACGCGCCTCGCGTGCTGCTGGCCGATGAAGTGGGCCTCGGTAAAACCATTGAAGCCGGTATGATCATCCATCAGCAGCTGCTGGCGGGACGCGCCGAACGTGTCCTGATCGTGGTGCCGGAAACCCTGCAACACCAGTGGCTGGTTGAGATGCTGCGCCGCTTTAATCTGCGCTTCGCCCTGTTTGACGACGACCGCTACGCGGAAGCCCGCCTCGACAGCGATAATGCGTTTGAGACCGAACAGCTGGTGATCTGCTCGCTTGATTTCGTTCGCCGTAATAAGCAGCGTCTGGAAATGCTGGCCGACGCCTCGTGGGATCTGCTGATCGTGGATGAAGCTCACCACCTGGCGTGGGAAGAAGGGCAGCCAAGCCGCGAGTATCAGGTGATTGAACAGCTGGCGGAGCAGATCCCTGGCGTTCTGTTGCTGACCGCCACGCCGGAGCAGCTCGGACTTGAGAGTCACTTCGCACGCCTGCGCCTGCTCGACCCGAACCGCTTTCACGATTTCGCCACCTTTGTGGAGGAGCAGCAGCACTTCCGCCCCGTCGCGGATGCGGTTTCCCTGCTGCTTGCCGATAAGCCGGTCAGCCAGAATGAGATGAACCTGCTGAACGACCTGGTGGGCGAACAGGATATTGAACCGCTGCTGCAAATCGCCAACAGCGATCGGGAAGGCAAGCTCGAAGCGCGCCAGGAACTGATCTCCATGCTGATGGATCGCCACGGCACCAGCCGCGTACTGTTCCGCAACACCCGTAACGGCGTGAAAGGTTTTCCAAAGCGCGAACTGCACCAGATCCGCCTGCCGCTGCCGACGCAATACCAGACCGCCATTAAGGTTTCCGGCATCATGAGCGCGCGGAAATCGGCCGATGAACGCGCCCGCGATATGCTCTACCCGGAACAGATTTATCAGGAATTTGAAGGCGACAGCGGCACCTGGTGGAACTTCGATCCCCGCGTTGACTGGCTGATGGGCTTTCTGACCAGCCACCGCGACCAGAAAGTACTGGTGATCTGCGCCAAGGCCGCTACCGCGCTTCAGCTGGAGCAGGTGCTTCGCGAACGCGAAGGGATAAAAGCGGCGGTATTTCATGAAGGATTATCGATCATTGAGCGCGATCGGGCGGCGGCCTGGTTTGCTTCCGAAGAGGATGGCGCTCAGGTGCTGCTCTGTTCTGAAATTGGTTCCGAGGGGCGCAACTTCCAGTTCGCCAGCCAGATGGTCATGTTCGATCTGCCGTTTAACCCGGACCTGCTGGAGCAGCGCATCGGGCGTCTGGATCGTATCGGCCAGTCGCACGACATTCAGATCCACGTTCCGTGGCTGGAGAAAACCGCGCAGTCCGTGCTGCTTCGCTGGTATCACGAAGGGCTGGATGCGTTTGAGCATACCTGCCCAACGGGACGGGCGATTTATGACAAGGCTTATGCTCAGCTGATCGCTTTCCTGGCCGCGCCGGAAAACCCTGAAGGGCTGGATGAATTCATTACCGCCTGCCGTAAGGAGCACGACGCGCTGAAAAGCCAGCTTGAGCAGGGCCGCGACCGCCTGCTGGAGCTGAACTCGAACGGCGGTGAAAAGGCGCAGGCGCTGGCCGAAACCATCAGCGAGCAGGACAATAATATTGAACTGGTGAACTTTGCGCTGAATCTGTTCGATATTGTCGGCATCAACCAGGAAGATCGCAGCGATAATCTGATCGTCCTGACGCCGGGCGATCATATGCTGGTGCCGGACTTCCCCGGGCTGCCGGACGATGGCTGCACCATCACCTTCGACCGCGGTCAGGCGCTCTCCCGTGAGGATGCCCAGTATGTGACCTGGGAGCACCCGATTATTCGTAACGGACTGGATCTGATCCTCTCCGGCGATACCGGTAGCTGTGCGCTTTCTCTGCTGAAGAATAAGGCGCTGCCGGTGGGAACTCTGCTGGTGGAGATGATTTACGTCGTCGAAGCGCAGGCACCAAAGCACCTGCAGCTGACCCGCTTCCTGCCGCCTACTCCGGTACGTATGCTGGTTGATCGCAAGGGCACTAACCTGGCAGGCAAGGTGGAGTTTGAAAGCTTCAACCGCCAGCTTAATGCGGTGAACCGCCACACCGGCAGCAAGTTGGTGAACGCAGTGCAGCAGGATGTGCATGAAATTATCAAGCTGGCGGAAGATCAGGCCGCGGAAGAAGCGCGTAAGCTGATCGATATCGCCCGCCGGGAAGCCGATGAGAAACTGAGCGCGGAACTGTCGCGCCTCGATGCCCTCAGCGCCGTGAACCCGAACATTCGTCAGGATGAAATTGAGGCGCTGGAGAGCAATCGCGAGCAGGTCCTTTCGGCGCTGAACGAAGCGGGCTGGCGTCTTGATGCGCTGCGTCTGATCGTTGTGACGCATCAGTAATCAGTCGGGGCGGCGCAGGCCGCCCTCTACAGGTAAAAGATGGAACCCTACAACCCTCCTCAGGATCCCTGGTTACACATTCTTTATCAGGATGCGTTTATCATGGTGGTCAACAAACCCAGCGGGTTGCTCTCCGTGCCTGGCCGTCAGGAAGAGCATAAGGACAGCGTGATGACGCGTGTCCAGCGCGACTTCCCCGCAGCCGAGTCGGTACACCGGCTGGATATGGCCACCAGCGGCATTATCGTGGTGGCGATGAGCAAGGCGGCAGAGCGGGAGCTGAAAAGGCAGTTTCGCGAGCGGGAGCCGCAAAAAACCTACGTGGCGCGCGTCTGGGGCCACCTTGCCGAAGAGAAAGGGCTGGTGGATTTGCCGCTGATTTGTGACTGGCCCAACCGGCCAAAGCAGAAAGTCTGTTTTGAAACGGGGAAACCGGCACAAACCGAATA
This sequence comes from Pantoea sp. FN060301, assembly GCA_050410775.1. GTDB lineage: Bacteria > Pseudomonadota > Gammaproteobacteria > Enterobacterales > Enterobacteriaceae > Erwinia. The sequence continues at coordinate 760,786 of CP191229.1, read as the reverse complement.
TGAAGTGCTGGCCTTCGATGACGACAACAGCACCCGCGTACGTCTGAAGCCGATTACCGGGCGCTCACATCAGCTGCGGGTTCATATGCTGGCGCTGGGCCACCCGATTCTGGGCGATAATTTTTATGCGCATGAAGAAGCGCGGGCGATGGCGCCACGGCTACAGCTCCATGCGGAAATGCTGACCATCACTCATCCCAAATACCTGAGCCCAATGACTTTCCGGCAGCCAGCGGATTTCTGAACGTCAAACGCTGATGCTTTTCGATCAAGGATTGTTTAATGGGGCAGCGCAACCTGCCCCGAACAACATTATTTAAATCCCTTCTCCCGCTTAATCAAATCGTAAGCGGCCTGAATCTCCTGCGCTTTCTGCTTCGCCATCTCCATCATCTGCGGCGGCAGCCCTTTCGCCACCAGCTTATCCGGATGGTGCTCGCTCATCAGCTTGCGGTAGGCGCGTTTAATGGTGGTGCCATCATCACTGCTTTTAACGCCCAGCACGCTACAGGCATCTTCCAGCGTCGGCCCACGCTGACCGGGATTGAAGCCGCCCTGTGACCCTGCGCCGCCATGGTACTGTCCGCCGCCAAACTGCTGTCCGCCCTCCATCATGCGCAGGAACTGGTCGAACTGGCTGCGGGAAATGCCTAACTCTTCCGCGATGACATAGAGTACCTGACGCTCATTTGGATGCAGCGAACCGTCCGCGAATGCCGCCTGAATCTGGATCTCCAGAAACACCCTGATCAGATCGAAGCGGCCAAAGCAGGCGCTGCGTAACTCTCTCAGCTTGTCCCGCAGCGGATAATCGCCCTCTTTACCTTCCCGGAAAGCGTGCTGTGCGGAGGTTCTTGCCTCACCGTGCAGCTGCATTCTGTCCATCAGCAGCGAGGCCATCTGGATATCGGCATTGGTCACCCGGCCTTTGGACTTGGTCAGATGCCCCATCACCTGAAAGGTGGTCCGGAAAAAGAGCGTCTGACGGGTCTGCTGGTTGCTGAAATATCCCTGCCCTCTGACCGTGCGCGCTTTATCAATCAGATGACCGATCAGCAGGCCAAACGCGATACCCCAAAAGCCAGCACCGCTTAACAAACCCAGCACAAGGCCAATAACTTTTCCCCAATAGCGCATATACTCCTCAATTCGCCATGCTCAAGGCTAAAAATTGCATTATCATACCTGTCATTTACCCCTAAGCCTAACGGCAACGCGGTCAAACAACCAGACGAACCCTTTGATTTCATATTGCGGGTTGGCGGCAACAACGAGATGCCAGGTCGCCAGCAATTTTGAAGATGAAAGGTATAACACTAGCGCAACGCAGTTGAGTACGTTAGTCTCTGACCGTTTGTCGGCATGATGCCAGCTATCACGGAATTTTCGATACCGCGTATGAAAAAACGACTACCTACTTTGCTGGCCACGCTTATCGGTTCAGCGCTATACAGCCAGCAAGGTCTGGCCGACGATCTGGCATCACAGTGTATGCTGGGTGTGCCAAGCTACGATCGTCCTCTGGTCCAGGGAAAAGAGACTAGCGAACTGCCCGTCACCATTAATGCGGACAACGCCACAGGTAACTATCCCGATAATGCGGTATTTACCGGCAATGTGGACATCCAGCAGGGCAACAGCCGTCTCTTATCCGATGAGGTGCAGCTCCATCAGAAGCAGCAGCCAGGTCAGGCGCCGGTCCGCACCGTGGACGCGCTGGGTAACGTGCACTATGACGACAATCAGGTCATCCTGAAAGGCCCGAAAGCCTGGTCAAATCTGAATACTAAAGATACCAACGTCTGGGACGGCACCTACCAAATGGTTGGCCGTCAGGGGCGCGGCAGCGGCGATCAGATGAAGCTGCGCGGTCAGAACCGCTATACCATCCTGGAAAACGGTACCTTTACCTCCTGTCTGCCCGGCGACAATAGCTGGAGCGTGGTGGGCACCGAGGTGATTCAGGACCGCGAAGAGCAGGTGGCGGAAATCTGGAACGCCCGCTTTAAAATCGGCCCGGTGCCGGTGTTCTACAGTCCCTATTTACAGCTGCCGATCGGCGATCGCCGCCGCTCGGGTTTCCTGATCCCCAATGCGAAGTATGGCAGTTCCAACGGCTTTGAGTTCATCCTGCCCTATTACTGGAACATTGCTCCTCAGGCTGACGCCACCATCACGCCGCACTATATGAGCGAGCGGGGTTTGCAGTGGCAAAATGAGTTCCGCTATCTGACCAAAGCGGGCGCGGGCCTGATGGAGTTTGACTACCTGCCGACCGACGATCAGTTTAATAAAGACGCCGCGGCCCGTAATATGGAAGACGATAAGGACGCTAACCGCTGGCTGTTCTACTGGCGGCATTCTGGCGTTTATGACCAAAACTGGCGTTTCAATATCGACTACACCAAGGTCAGCGATCCTTACTATTTTACCGATCTTGACTCGACTTACGGCAACTCGACCGACGGCTACGTGACGCAGAAATTCAGCGTAGGTTACGCAGAGAAAAACTGGGATGCGACGCTCTCTACCAAACAGTTCCAGATCTTCTCGACTAATGCCACCCGCGACGTCTACCGCGCCGAGCCGCAGTTGGACTATAACTACTATCAGAATGACGTCGGCCCGTTTGATACTCACCTGTTTGCACAGGCGGTGAAATTCACTAACGTTAACGAACAGTATCCGGACGCCACCCGTCTTCACCTGGAACCAACGATTAATCTGCCGCTCTCCAACCGTTGGGGCAGCCTGAATACTGAAGCCAAACTGCTGGCTACGCGCTATGAGCAGGACGATATTGAGTATTACAACAACAGCGTTGACAGAACCAAAGTCAACCAGCTGAAAAGCTCCGTGAACCGGACTATGCCGCAGTTTAAAGTCGACGGTAAGATGGTCTTCGATCGCGATATGGACTGGTCGCCGGGCTATACGCAGACGCTGGAACCTCGTATGCAGTATCTTTATCTCCCTTACCGCGATCAAAGTTCTATTCGTGCCTACGACTCCACGCTGCTGCAAAGCGACTATACCGGGCTGTTCCGTGACCGTACCTACAGCGGCCTGGATCGCATTGCCTCCGCTAACCAGCTGACCACCGGCGTCACCACTCGCATATTTGATAACGATTTGGTTGAACGTTTTAACGCTTCTGTAGGTCAAATCTACTCCTTTACGCCTTCACGGACCGGCATTGAGACGGCGGACAACGACGATCGTGGCAGCCTGGTCTGGGCGGGCGATACCTGGTGGCGGATTAGCGACCGCTGGGGCGCTCGCGGGGGTCTACAGTATGACACCCGCCTGGACAACGTCTCGCAGGGGAATGCGGTGCTGGAATACCGTCGTGATGCGGATCGGATGTTGCAGCTGAACTATCGCTATACCAGCCCGGAATATATCGAACAGACGTTAAGCCGGGTCAGAAACCCTGGCTATCAGCAGGGGATTTCACAGGTGGGTACAACGGCGAGCTGGCCGGTCGCTGACGCCTGGTCTGTGGTGGGTGCCTGGTACTACGATACCAAAGCGAAGCAGCCAGCCGACCAGCTGGTGGGCTTACAGTACAGCTCCTGCTGCTACGCTATCCGCCTTGGCTACGAGCGTAAAATTACCAGCTGGGAAGATAACAACAGTAAGTACGAGAACAAAATATCATTCAACATTGAGCTACGTGGCCTGAGCCCTTCTTACAATCTGGGCACCGGCCAAATGCTGCGTCAGGGTATTCTGCCTTATCAGCGCGCTTTCTGATGTTGTGAATTAGTTATGCAAACCCGCAGTGCGGATAGAAGAATGGAAAAAGTATGAAGAACTGGAGAATGCTGATCCTTGGTGTGGCGATGTCAGCCAGCACCGCGTTTGCAGCCCCGCAGGTTGTTGATAAAGTTGCCGCCGTCGTCAATAACGGCGTGGTATTAGAAAGTGACGTTGAAGGCATGATGCAGTCCGTCAAAGGACAGGCCCGCCAGGCGGGTCAGCAGCTTCCGGATGACAATACGTTGCGCCACCAGATTACCGAGCGTCTGGTGATGGACAACATTCTGCTACAGATGGCGAAACAGTCCGGGATTCAGATTCAGGATGCTCAGGTCGATCAGGCGATTGCAAACATCGCGGCGCAGAATAAAATGAGTATCGACCAGCTTCGCAGCCGTCTCGCCTACGATGGGATGAATTACAACACCTACCGTGAGCAGATCCGCAAAGAGATGACGATTGCTGAAGTGCGCAATAACGAAGTGCGTCGTCGCATCACAATCCTGCCGCAGGAAGTGGACTCCCTTGCTCAGCAGGTAGGCTCCCAGAACGACGCCAGCACCTCGCTTAACCTCAGTCACATTCTTCTGCCGCTGCCGGAAAACCCTTCCCAGCAGCAGGTTGACGATCAGGAAACCCTGGCAAAACAGCTGGTCAGCGAAAGTAAAAACGGCGCGGATTTCGGCAAGCTGGCTATCACCTACTCGGCCGATCCTCAGGCGCTGAAAGGCGGCAATATGGGCTGGGGCCGTCTCCAGGAGCTGCCGTCGCTGTTTGCCCAGGCGCTGGCCACCGCGAAGAAAGGCGACATCGTCGGCCCGATCCGTTCCGGCGTGGGTTTCCATATCCTGAAGGTGAACGATATTCGCGGCGATAACAAAAACATCTCCGTTACCGAAGTGCATGCCCGCCACATTCTGCTTAAGCCGTCGCCGGTAATGACCAGCGATCAGGCCCGTCAGAAGCTGCAACAGCTTGCTGAAGAGATCAACAGTGGAAAAACCACTTTTGCTCAGGCGGCGAAAGAGTTTTCTCAGGATCCGGGTTCAGCCAACCAGGGCGGCGACCTTGGCTGGAGCTCACCGGAGATTTTCGATCCGGCCTTCCGTGATGCGCTGCTGAAGCTGAACAAGGGTCAGATGAGCACGCCGGTACACTCCTCATTCGGCTGGCATCTGATTCAGCTGATGGATACCCGCCAGGTGGATAAAACCGACGCGGCGCAGAAAGAGCGCGCGTACCGTCTGCTGTTCAACCGCAAGTTCGCGGAAGAAGCCCAGACCTGGATGCAGGAACAGCGCGCATCCGCCTACGTGAAGATCCTGGACAGTCGTGCTCAGTAATTGTCGCGTGGTCATCACGCCCGGCGAACCTGCCGGGATTGGGCCTGATGTTACGCTCCAGCTGGCTCAGCGCGACTGGCCAGTGGAGCTGGTCGTCTGTGCCGATCCGCTGCTGCTGCAACAGCGCGCGGCGGCGCTGGGCCTGCCGCTGACGCTTCGTGACTATCAGCCTGACGCGTTGGCTCAGCCCCAGAAGGCGGGAACGCTGACCGTGCTGCCCGTCACAACGTCGCAGCCGGTCAAAGCCGGTGAGCTTTGCGTGACGAACGGTCATTACGTGCTGGAGACCCTCTCCAGGGCATGTGACGGCTGCCTGAGCGGGGAGTTTGCCGCGTTGATTACCGGCCCGGTCCATAAGGGCGTGATCAATGATGCGGGCATCCCGTTCAGCGGCCATACAGAGTTCTTTGCCGGGCGGGCAGGTCGTGAACGCGTGGTGATGATGCTGGCGACGGAAGCGCTGCGCGTGGCGCTGGCGACCACGCATCTGCCGCTGAAAGCCGTGTCCGATGCGATCACTCGCGACAGTCTGCATGAAGTCATCACCATTCTGCACCGCGATCTGCAAAGCAAATTTGGCTTAGCTTCTCCCCATATCTTTGTGTGTGGCCTTAATCCTCACGCGGGAGAAGGCGGGCATATGGGCCGGGAGGAGATCGATGTGATCGTTCCCGCGCTTAACGAACTTCGTCAGCAGGGGATTCGGCTTACCGGTCCACTGCCGGCGGATACGCTGTTTCAGCCCAAATATCTGGAACAGGCCGATGCGGTGCTGGCGATGTATCACGACCAGGGCCTTCCGGTGCTAAAATATCAGGGATTCGGGCGGGCGGTGAATATCACCCTCGGCCTGCCCTTTATCCGCACCTCCGTTGACCATGGCACTGCCCTTGAACTGGCAGGCCAGGGGCACGCTGATGCGGGCAGCTTTATTACGGCGCTTAACCTCGCCATCACCATGATCAAGAGCAGTAATGAATAATCGCGTCCATCAGGGCCACTTCGCCCGCAAACGTTTCGGACAGAACTTCCTTAACGATCCCTATATCATTGACAGCATTGTCTCCGCCATTCACCCGCAATCCGGCGAGGCCGTGGTGGAAATCGGCCCCGGCCTGGGTGCGTTAACCGAACCGGTTGGCGAGCGTCTTGACGCCATGACGGTTATTGAGCTTGACCGCGATCTGGCGGCCCGCCTGCAAACGCATCCGTTTCTTGGCCCCAAGCTGACCATTTTTCAGCAGGACGCCATGACCTTTGACTTTGCGGCCTACGCCCGCGAAAAAGGCCAGTCGCTGCGGGTGTTTGGCAATCTACCTTACAACATCTCCACGCCCCTGATGTTTCACCTTTTCAGCTATACTGATGCGATTCGGGACATGCATTTTATGCTGCAAAAAGAGGTGGTGAACCGCCTGGTGGCTGGCCCCGGCAGTAAAGCCTATGGCCGTCTGACGGTGATGGCGCAATATTATTGCCAGGTTATTCCGGTACTGGAAGTACCGCCAGAGTCATTCACGCCGGCGCCAAAAGTGGATTCCGCCGTTGTGCGACTGATGCCGCATGCCACCCTTCCTCACCCCGTTGAGGATATGCGTGTGCTGAGCCGTATTACCACCGAAGCCTTTGGTAAACGCCGTAAAACGCTGCGTAACAGCCTGGGTCATCTGTTTACGCCAGAGGTGCTGGAAGAGATGAACATTGACGCTTCTCTCCGCGCGGAAAATATCTCCGTCGCCCAGTACTGCCAGCTTGCAAACTGGCTGATTGCGCATCCTCAGCAGCAGGAGAAGTAAGATTATGATCGAGTCGCCCCGCGTATGTATTCAGGTTCAGAGCGCCTATGTGGCATCGCAATCCTCGCCCGACGAGAATCGCTACGTCTTCGCCTATACCATTACCGTACGCAACCTGGGGCGGTCTCGCGTTCAGCTGCTCGGCCGTTACTGGCTGATCACCAACGGCAACGGCCATGAAACGGAAGTCCAGGGCGAAGGTGTGGTCGGCGAACAGCCGCACATTGAGCCCGGCGGCGAGTTTCAGTATACCAGCGGCGCCGTGATGGAAACGCCAATGGGAACGATGCAGGGACACTACGAGATGATTGACAGCGAAGGCGAAGCCTTCCGCGTGGCGATCCCGGTGTTCAGGCTGGCCATTCCCACGCATATTCACTAATTCATTTTTGGCGAGAAGCCCTGCCAGGGGCGTCCCGGTTTTTCTGACGGCACATCGCCACTCATTCCCGGACAGGTTTAATGAGCACTTATTTAATCGGTGATATTCACGGTTGCTATGATGAACTTCAGTCGTTGCTGCACAAAGTTAGCTTCGATCCCGTTCAGGACACCCTCTGGCTGACGGGCGATCTGGTTGCCAGGGGACCCGGCTCTCTGGATGTCCTGCGCTACGTTCGCTCCCTCGGCGACTGCGTTCGCCTGGTGCTGGGTAACCACGATCTGCATCTGCTGGCCGTCTATGCCGGCATCAGCCGTAACAAGCCGAAGGATCGCATTACGCCTCTGCTGGAAGCTGACGATGCTGATGAGCTGATCAACTGGCTGCGCCGCCAGCCGCTGCTTCAGGTCGATGAAGAGAAGAAGCTGGTGATGGCCCATGCGGGCGTCACGCCTCAGTGGGACATTGAGACGGCAAAAATGTGTGCCGCAGAAGTGGAAGCCGTTTTATCGAGCGATACCTATCCGCTGTTTCTTGATGCCATGTATGGAGACATGCCCAATAACTGGTCTCCCGGGCTGACCGGCCTGGCCCGCCTGCGCTTCAGTACCAATGCGCTGACGCGGATGCGCTTCTGCTTTCCTAATGGTCAGCTGGATATGATCTGTAAAGACGCGCCGGACTCTGCCCCGCCGCCGTTGAAGCCGTGGTTTACCATTCCCGGCCCGGTCTCGCGGGAGTACACGATTGTATTCGGCCACTGGGCATCGCTGGAAGGGAAAGGCACGCCTGATGGTATCCTGGGGCTGGATACGGGCTGCTGCTGGGGCGGTACGCTGACCATGCTGCGCTGGGAAGATCGCCAGTTCTTTACCCAGCCATCAAACCGCCTGCCTGATGAACATTCTACGGGTCAGGCGGCGCTGCGCGCTGAATAACGCCCGTTAAAATGCCGGCTGTCAGGCGGCGGCTATGTAAAAAACGCAACTCAGGCAGCTGACAACGGTTAGCTCCGGAAACAGGGACTGGGAGTAAAGCGTCCCGCGCCATGGACGGCGCGGGCCGAGCTATCAGGGACGATGCTTGTTGCGTCTTTACGAGCAGGCCCTGTTCCCGGAGCCGGCACTTTATCAATAACCTTAACCACGCCCGACGGGCGTGGTTAAGGTTTTGCGGTTAAGAGACTACTTAGTCCGCTGTCAGGCCCCCAGCACGCCGCCATCCTTGCGGGTAATCATCATTACGGAAGAGCGTGGTCGTGGGCTGTTGTTGGGGAAGTGTGAGTCTTTTTCTTCACCCGGATGCTGTACGTTCACAAACATGGTTTTGTAGTCAGGCGTGAAGGTGATGCCCGTCAGCTCGCACGATTTAGGCCCCACCATAAAGCGGCGGATCTCCCCGCTCTGCGGATCGCCCACCAGCATCTGGTTATTCCCCTGCCCTTCATAGTCGCCTTTATTACTGTATTTCCCATCCGTGAGGATCCACAGTCGTCCCGCCTCATCAAAGCCCAGACCATCCGGACTGTTGAAGGTGTTCTGCTCGGTGATATTTGGCGTACCGCGGTTGACGCCCTGCGGATGCGCAATCGGGTTGCCACACAGGACAAACATATCCCAGCTAAACGCCTGTGCGGTGGCATCCCCTTTCTCATCCCAGCGAATAATCTGACCGTAAACATTATTTGGTCGTGGATTAGCCGCGTTGAGCGGCATATTTTCATCGCCGCGCTTGCTGTTATTGGTCAGGGTGCAGTAGGCGCGACCATCATGCGGGTTTACGGCGATCCACTCAGGGCGGTCCATGCGGGTGGCTTTCACCACATCTGCGGCACCGCGTGTATTGACCAGAATATCCGCCTGCGTACGAAAGCCTTTATCCGCGGTGAGGCCATTTTGTCCCTGTACCAGCGCCACCCAGCGCCCGGTGCCTTTTAGCGGCGTGCCGTTTGTGTCACCGTCAAAGATGGCGACATAGAGCGTTCCTTCGTCCAGCAACGTTTTGTTCGCCGCCGGATTAGCCTGGTCAACTTTGTCCTTTGAGACATATTTATAGATGTACTCGCCGCGCTCATCATCGCCCATGTAGACTACCAGCTCGCCGCTTTTCGCCACCGTGACGGCCGCATTCTCATGCTTGAAGCGACCCAGTGCGGTGCGCTTAACCGGTACGGAGTCAGGCGTGAAAGGGTCAATCTCCACAATCCAGCCGTGGCGGTTAAACTCATTGGGATTTTTTGCCACGTCAAAGCGCGGATCGAAATCGGGCCAGTTACGCTCCGGCTCGGCGGGGTTCAGCGTGTAGCGTTTCTGCGCCGCCGTCAGGGTGTACGCCTCTTTGGTGCCGAAATAGGTGTCGAAGTTTTCTTCGCAGGTCAGATAGGTGCCCCAGGGGGTTTTACCGTTGGCGCAGTTACCGAAGGTGCCGAGAACGTTCATCCCTTCCGGGTCAGCCTCGGTATGCAGCGCTGCATCGCCAGCGGCAGGGCCGGAAAAACGCATCGGCGTATTGGCGGTGATACGACGGTTATAGCGTGAAGGACGTACCACTTCCCACTGATTCCCCTCGCTGCGGCGCACTTCCAAAACGGAAACGCCATGCGCCGCCTGCGATTTTTTCACATCTTCCAGGTCGTGCGCCTTGCTGTCGCCATGCGCAAACAGATATTGCTCATTAACGTACTCGTTATTAATGGCCATCAGGCCGCGATCCTGGCCCCCTTCCATGGCAAAAAAACTCATGCCATCGTTGTTATCGCCAAACTGTTTTTCCTGATCGGCGGCGCTGTTTTTGCCGTTGGGATCAAACGCCGGCGCACCATCGACCAGCGGTTCGCCCCAGGAAATCAGCACATCAGCCTGATAGCCTTCGGCAAGCACGACTTCATCCGCGGTGGAAGCCGGAATGCTGTCAAAGCCCAGTAATTTGCTCCCGCCAGGCACGGATTTCGCCAGCGCCAGAGAAGGAATGGAAATACCGCCGCCAATAAAACCCGCCAGGCCGAAAGCACCGGAACCAGCAAGCAGTTTACGACGGCCAGGATTATGCGTGAGATCTTCGTTCAGAACTGGAGGGTGATTAGACATACTGCATTGCTTCCTTTAAGTTTTCTCAAATTGAAGCAATGCTAGTGCTCTTATGTTACATCCATGTTACATATGGCGGAAGAAACAGGATTAATCCGTCTGGCGACGCCGCTCCAGCAGCTCAAAACAGTAGCTGTGGGAGTTCTTCTCATCAGCATCATGAAATTCGCTGAAAACCGACTGCCACTGATCCGGCTCATAGTCAGGGAAATGCGTATCGCCTTCCACTTCCGCATCAATATGGGTCAGGTAGAGACGGTCGGCACGCGGCAGCATCTGCTCATAGATATGGCCGCCGCCGATGATCATAATCTCTTCAGCATCGCCTGCGGCGGCAAGCGCCGCATCCAGCGAGCTGACCCAGGTGACGCCCTCCACGGATGCCCCTGACTGACGGCTGACCACGATATTCTGACGTCCCGGCAGAGGGCGGCCTATCGCCTCCCACGTCCGGCGGCCCATAATGACCGGTTTTTTCAGCGTGTTGCGCTTAAACCAGGCCAGGTCCGCAGGCAGATCCCACGGCATTGCATTGTCCATCCCAATAACGCGATCGGCTGCCAAAGCCGCGATCAGGCTTATCATCATAGTTACTCAACAGGGGAGAAAATTGGCGCCATCATACGTAAAGGCGAAACTTTCGTCGATAGCAAAGCGCCGGGTTTTGCGTAAAGGTTTTTAAGGATAGCAGGAGCCGCATTTTCCCGGACTGAAGGCGCTAAAGCGCGGCCCTGTCGTGCTATTATCTCGCTTTCGATTTGAATGCAGAACAGACGATGTTAGAAACCAGCTTATTTATTATCACCATCGCCGGCCTGGGCATGCTCTCCCCCGGCCCGGACTTTTTTCTGATTATTAAAAACGCAGTGCGTTACCGGCGCAGTGCGGCGATGATGAGTGCGCTGGGCATCAACTGTGCCGTTGCGACGCATATGGCCTACTGCGTGGCGGGCCTGGCGGTCGTCATCACCACCACGCCCTGGCTGTTTATGCTGTTAAAATATGCCGGCGCGGCGTACCTGATTACTATCGGCGTCCAGGCGCTGCTTTCCCGCGGCGGCGGTAAGCTGGATCTCAGTAGCGTGCAGCCTGAAACCACCTCCCGCAGGAAGGCGTTTCTACAGGGCTATCTCTGTAATCTGCTTAACCCTAAGGCAACGCTGTTTTTCCTCGCCATGTTCACGCAGGTGCTGAACGTTAATACGGGCCTGGGTGAAAAAGTCTGGTACGCGGGAATTATTCTGGCCCTTTCTTCTGTCTGGTGGCCGCTGCTGGTGATCCTGATCCAGAGCGAGCCGGTACGTCGTGGCCTGGCGAAGGCGCAGAAGCTGATTGATAAGCTTCTCGGCGGCGTGCTGATTGCGCTGGGAATTAAGGTCGCCCTTTCCTGATCCCATCCCCCACGGATGAAGGCTTAAAAGCCGTTCGACTCATAGTAAGCGGCGATGCCTCAGCCCGCTATCGCCGACTGAGGCGCAACGATTATTCCGCCTTAGTTAACCCGGCAAACTCCGCTTTCGCTTTTTGTAGTTGTTCTGCAAATGCGGGTTCAGCATGCAGTCGTGCGACGACGGCTGCGGCGACAAGCCGGGCGGCCGTGACATCGCTCTGCCAGTGATAGCCGCAAATGACGCGGCTTTGCCCCATCTCATATCCCCGCTTGAGGATCTCCCCCTGCCTGCTGGTATTCACTTCCGCCAGCACCAGCGCCGTTGCCCAGCCGATGGTGGTGTGGCCTGAAGGGTAAGAGCCGTTTTTAGAGAGGGTGCTCTCTTCATCCGAACGGCAGGTCGGTTCGTTATAGAAGGCAAAAGGCCGGATGCGCATATAGTGATTTTTAGCCGAACGGGTCGCGAGATCGCCGGCATCCTCGCGCATTTTCATTACCAGCCGGTAAATTTCGGGCGTCTTTTGTTTGTCGATTGTCGTGCCAAACGCCTCAGACAACGCTTCGGCAACGCCATCGCCCGCCACATGCGCGTCTTTCCAGGCCTGTTTCCCTCGCGGCGTATTTCTCAGCATTTTGCCCACGTCATACTGCGCTTTGTCGTTCAGAAAATCGATGCTGTCCATCGCAGGCGGCGGCGGAAGCAGCGCCAGGCTGTCAGGGGCCTGCCCTTCGTGCAGATAAAATCTGTCCGGCTGGGTGGTGACGTCCTTCGCGGCCAGCGCCGTCTGTCCTGTCGCCAGGCAGATCATGACCATTAGCAGTAGTTTCTTCATGCTTATTATCCCAGAGTGTATTGATGCCGCGTCAGTGCGGCATCCGGTAACTTATTGAAAATATTCTGTCTGGGGATAATAGCGAAGGAAGTGTTCTGAAAACCGTTGCGGGATCACAGGCAAAAAAATCCCCGCCTGAGCAGGGATTTTTCCAGAGACCTGACTGTCGCCAGCGGCCTGTTTACAGACTCAACATCCTGCCGCAACGGGACGCTGAGTGCGCATGCTCAGCCTTTAATCTGCGCGTGCATTTCCTGAACGGAGGTCACCTTCGCGGTCGGATCTGCATTCAGCGACATCGCCGTAGCAAAACCGCCATTCAGCGTGGTGTCGTAATGCACCTTATACTGAAGCGCGCTGCGACGAATTAGCTTGGAATCCTCAATCGCCTGGCGCCCTGCGGTGGTATTGACGATATAGGCGTATTCCCCGTTTTTCAGGCGATCCTGAATGTGAGGACGACCTTCATGCACTTTATTGACCAGGCGTGGATTGATGCCGGCTTCACCCAGTACCACAGCGGTGCCGTGGGTGGCGTCCAGCTCAAAGCCCAGCTTCTGCAGCTTGGCCGCCAGATCGACGATGCGCTTTTTATCCCCTTCACGCACGGAGAGCAGCGCACGCCCGCTTTTCTTCATATTGCTCTGGGCGCCCAGCATCGCTTTTGAGAACGCCTCGGCGAAGGTGCGGCCAACGCCCATCACTTCACCCGTCGAACGCATTTCCGGGCCGAGAATCGGGTCAACGCCCTGGAATTTATTGAAGGGCAGCACCACTTCCTTCACGGAGTAGTAAGGCGGAATGACCTCTTCCGTCACGCCCTGCTGAGCAAGAGTTTTGCCGGCCATCACGCGGGCAGCGACTTTTGCCAGAGGAACGCCGGTTGCCTTGGAGACGAAGGGTACGGTACGGGCCGCACGTGGGTTAACCTCAATCAGGTAAACCTCATTATCCTTCACCGCAAACTGCACGTTCATCAGGCCACGTACGCAAAGCTCAAAGGCGAGCTTCTCAACCTGCTGACGCATCACGTTCTGGATCTCTTTGCTCAGCGTATAAGCGGGCAGCGAGCAGGCGGAGTCACCGGAGTGAACGCCAGCCTGTTCGATATGCTCCATAATGCCGCCAATCAGCACCCGCTCGCCGTCACAGATAGCATCCACGTCCACTTCCACCGCGTCATCCAGGAAGCGATCCAGCAGCACTGGCGCATCGTTGGAGACCGATACCGCAGTCTGGAAGTAGCGTTTCAGGTCGATTTCATCGTAGACGATTTCCATCGCCCGACCGCCCAGCACGTAGGAAGGACGCACCACCAGCGGATAACCAATCAGGGCTGCTTTCTCTACGGCCTGCTCCAGCGCGGTCACGGTGGCATTGGCAGGCTGCTTCAGGCCGAGACGGTCCACCGCCTGCTGGAAGCGTTCACGGTCTTCGGCGCGGTCAATCGCGTCGGGACTGGTGCCGATAACGGGAACGCCAGCCGCTTCCAGGTCACGCGCCAGCTTCAGCGGCGTCTGGCCGCCATACTGCACGATAACGCCCTTCGGTTTTTCAATACGGACAATGGCCAGCACGTCTTCCAGCGTGACCGGCTCGAAGTAAAGACGGTCAGAGGTATCATAATCGGTGGAGACGGTTTCCGGGTTGCAGTTAACCATAATGGTTTCAAACCCATCTTCACGCAGCGCCAGCGAGGCATGAACACAGCAGTAGTCAAACTCAATGCCCTGACCGATGCGGTTCGGTCCGCCGCCCAGCACCATAATTTTATCGCGGTCCTGATTCGGGTTCGCTTCGCACTCTTCCTCATAGGTGGAGTACATATAGGCGGTATCGGTCGAGAACTCGGCGGCACAGGTATCCACACGCTTATAGACCGGATGGAGGTCGTACTGTTCGCGCAGTTTACGGATTTCCGATTCCGCCACGCCCGCCAGCGCGGAGAGGCGCGCATCGGCGAAGCCTTTACGCTTGAGGCCGCGCAGGAACTCTCTGGTCAGACCGTTGATGCCTTCGCGGGCCACCTGCTCCTCCAGCCGCACCAGCTCCTCAATCTGTACCAGGAACCAGCGGTCAATGTTGGTCAGGTTAAAGACGCCATCCACCGACATGCCCGCACGGAATGCATCGGCCACGTACCAGATACGATCGGAACCGGCATCCTTCAGCTCGCGGCGAATGTGAGTGAGCGCTTCCGCATCGTTCAGGTCCACTTTCGGGTCAAAACCGTGTACGCCCACTTCCAGACCGCGCAGCGCTTTCTGTACCGACTCCTGGAAGGTACGGCCAATCGCCATAACTTCACCCACGGATTTCATCTGGGTAGTGAGACGGTCATTGGCACCGGCAAACTTCTCAAAGTTAAAGCGCGGAATTTTGGTCACAACATAGTCGATGGAAGGTTCAAACGAGGCCGGCGTCAGGCCACCGGTAATGTCATTCATCAGCTCGTCGAGCGTATACCCTACCGCAAGCTTGGCCGCGATTTTGGCAATCGGGAAGCCGGTCGCCTTGGAGGCCAGCGCGGAAGAGCGTGACACGCGCGGGTTCATTTCAATGATGATCAGCCGTCCGTTTTCCGGGTTCACCGAGAACTGCACGTTGGAGCCGCCGGTTTCCACGCCGATTTCACGCAGCACCGCCATCGAGGCGTTACGCATGATTTGGTACTCTTTATCGGTCAGCGTCTGGGCAGGCGCCACCGTTATCGAGTCCCCGGTATGAATCCCCATCGGGTCGAAGTTTTCGATAGAGCAGACGATGATGCAGTTGTCGTTCTTATCGCGAACAACTTCCATCTCATACTCTTTCCAGCCGATCAGCGATTCATCGATCAGCAGCTCGTTGGTCGGGGAAAGATCCAGACCCCGCTCGCAAATTTCTTCAAATTCTTCGCGGTTGTAGGCGATACCGCCGCCGCTGCCGCCCATGGTAAAGGAGGGGCGAATAATGCAGGGGAAGCCAACGTCAGCGGCAACCGCCAGCGCTTCTTCCATCGTATGGGCGATGCCGGAACGGGCGGTTTCCAGACCAATTTTCTTCATCGCCACATCGAAGCGACGGCGGTCTTCCGCCTTATCAATCGCATCGGCCGTAGCGCCAATCATGGCGACGCCGAACTCTTCGAGTACGCCCTGACGCTCAAGCTCAAGCGCACAGTTCAGCGCCGTCTGGCCACCCATAGTCGGCAGCACCGCGTCCGGACGCTCTTTTTCGATAATTTTGCGCACGACTTCCCAGTGGATAGGCTCGATGTAGGTGGCATCCGCCATCTCCGGGTCGGTCATAATGGTGGCCGGGTTAGAGTTGACCAGGATAACGCGGTAACCCTCTTCGCGCAGGGCCTTACAGGCCTGGGCACCGGAATAGTCGAACTCGCAGGCCTGGCCGATCACAATCGGGCCGGCCCCAAGGATCAGGATACTTTTTATGTCGGTACGTTTTGGCATTTTCTCGCTCCTGATTAGTTTGCGGTAGACCGGTAGGCTTCGATCAGTTCGATAAAGTGGTCGAACAACGGCGCGGCATCGTGCGGGCCCGGACTGGCTTCAGGGTGGCCCTGGAAGCTAAACGCGGGCTTATCGGTACGGTGAATGCCCTGCACGGTATGGTCAAACAAGGAAGTGTGGGTAACGCGCAGGTTAGCCGGCAGGTTGGCATTATCAACGGCGAAGCCGTGGTTCTGCGCGGTGATCATCACGGTGTTGTTATCGTGATCTTTAACCGGATGGTTGCCGCCGTGGTGACCCAGCTTCATCTTGACGGTTTTCGCGCCGCTAGCCAGCGCCAGCAGCTGGTGACCCAGGCAGATGCCGAAGACCGGGACATCGGTTGCCAGGAAAGCCTGAATCGCCTCAATGGCATAATCGCAGGGCTCCGGGTCACCCGGTCCGTTGGAGAGGAAAATACCGTCCGGATTCATTTTCAATACTTCGTCAGCGGGCATTTGCGCCGGGACAACGGTCAGGCGACAGCCGCGATCCACCAGCATACGCAAGATGTTGCGCTTTACGCCGTAGTCATAGGCCACCACATGGAACGGCAAGTCCTCATCCTTTTTCGCTTCAGGTAAACCTTGCAGCGTCCAGCTGCCCTGCTGCCAGCGGTAAGTTTCGCTGGTAGAGACTTCTTTCGCCAGATCCATTCCCTTCAGGCCCGGGAAAGCCTGGGCTTTCTGATGCGCCAGCGAAGCATCCGCCGCGTCTCCGGCAATGATGCAGCCGTTCTGTGCGCCTTTTTCCCGTAGCAGTCGGGTCAGCTTGCGCGTATCAATATCGGCAATCGCGACGATATTGTGGCGCTTCAGGTACTCAGACAGCCCTTCTTCATTACGGAAGTTGCTGGCAATCAGCGGCAGGTCACGAATGACAAGGCCTGCTGCATGTACCTGAGTGGATTCTTCATCAGCGGCGTTGGTGCCGACATTGCCGATATGGGGATAGGTAAGAGTGACGATCTGGCGGGAATAGGAAGGATCAGTGAGGATTTCTTGATAACCGGTCATTGAAGTGTTGAAAACAACTTCCCCCACTGCCGAACCTACTGCCCCGATGGCCCGACCGTGGAATTGGGTTCCGTCTTCCAGAACCAATAGCGCTGACTTAATCAAAACATCCTCCAGAGAATAAACAGTCACATTATTTGCATATTAATTCAAACCCAAGGGGTAAATCAATGCATAAACCGCCTGACTTCTCGATTTTTGGCAAATTGCGCGCATTCTAATCATCGCCTCAGGCAATGTCTACCCTGAATAGGTATTTTTCACTCCTTTTTGCGACACTGAAGGAAAACTAAGAAGATTCACCCTGAAAACAGCAGTTATACCACGCATTAAAACGGTTGCCTGCCCTCTTATGCATGAAAAAGGTGAATTGACAGGTAAAATGTGGACCATCTGGTCAAAATTATCGTTTTTAGCGTTCAAAATCCAACAAAAACCATTTTTATAGCATTTTTGTATAGAAAATTAATCCAATCAGTTTTTTTAAAAAATAAAAAAGGGTGTTAAAAAAACACCCTTATTATCAATCAATTATATAAACAAAAAGCGAAAAATTGCGATTAAAATATTACAAATCCGCTAAATTAAGCACGCTTCTCATATCATAAAGCCCATGATTTACGAGGTTAACCCATTCAGCGGCACGAACAGCCCCTTTAGCAAAGGTCATACGGCTGGAAGCCTTGTGCGTTATCTCTACACGCTCCCCAATATCGGCAAATATGGCTGTGTGTTCGCCAACGATATCGCCCGCCCGGACGGTAGCAAAGCCGATGGTTTTCGCCTGGCGTTCACCGGTCAGCCCTTCACGCGCGTAGACCGCGTGCTCATCCAGCTTCCACGCCATGGTATCGGCAATCGCTTCGCCCATTGCCAGCGCGGTGCCGGAAGGGGCATCCACTTTATGGCGATGATGCGCCTCGATGATTTCAATATCGGCATAATCCCCCATCACTTTGGCGGCTTTTTCCAGCAGTTTCAGTACCAGATTGACCCCCACGCTAAAGTTCGCGGCAAAGACGATCCCGATCTCCTGCGCCGCTGCCGCGATGGCGGCTTTGCCCTCTTCATCAAAGCCGGTGGTACCAATGACCATCCTTTTTCCGTGCTGGCGGCAAAACGCCAGGTATTCCAGCGTCGCTTCCGGACGGGTAAAGTCGATCAGCACGTCGAACGCTTCCACGGCCTCAGCCAGGCTATCGCCGACCCGAATGCCCAGCGCCCCGGTACCCGCCAGTTCACCGGCGTCAGTGCCGATCAGCGAGGAACCCTTACGCGCCAGCGCTGCGCCCAGGCTGACGCCCTCTGCATCCACAACAGCCTGGATCAGCTGCCGCCCCATGCGGCCTCCCGCTCCCGCGATAGCCACGCGGATTTGTGCATCATGCATAGTATGACTCTTCAAGTAATGGAATGACGTAAACGGATTCAGGTTAACCAGCCCAACGCGACGCCGCCAGTGAAAAACGCCGATAATTAGAATTTTGAGTCAGCGCGGCGGCATTATCAGTTATAGTGGCCAAGTCATCATCTCACCCTGTTAAGGCGCCAGCGCGATGACTTCTGCCGCCCATTTCTGGAAGCCAGCAACATCGATATCCAGCAACACTTTCGCATTCGCCGGACGTCCCATGCGGTGTTCAATGTCCACGACGGTGGTACCGCTGGTGAATTCTCCCTGCGTCTCTATGCCCACAAAACAGTCATGGGCGCGGAACAGATCCGGTCTCACCAGCCAGGCAATCGCGCACAGATCGTGCATACGAAATCCGGTATCCATACTGCCGCTACGATAGTGGCTGAAAAGAGCATGAAGCATTTTTCCGGTCCGGTTTAGCGTGGGTAGCTGCGCCAGGTAAGCCGGGGAAAGCAGGGCCCGGTTCGTCACATCCAGCCCGCACATCACAATCTCCAGGCCGCTTGCAAACACCTGGGCAGCCGCTTCGGGATCGATGGCGATGTTAAACTCAGCGTTTGGGGTAAAGTTACCGCGCCCTGCGGATCCCCCCATGAGCACCAGCCGACGGACAGATTTTTTAGCCTCGGGATAGCGGGAGAGCAGCAGGGCAATATTCGTTAGCGGTCCAATGGCGACCAGCGTTACCGGCTCTTTGCTGGCGATAAGCGCATCATAGATCGCGGTTACGGCAGGCTGGGTGAGCGCCGTACGCTGCGGTTTGGTAAATGCATAGCCGTCCATACCGGACTCGCCGTGCACGTAGGCGGCATCGCGCAGCGGACGCACCAGCGGTTTTGCGGCCCCACGGGCGACGGAGACATCCTTCTGCCAGAAATCCATCAGCTGAAGGGCGTTATGCGTGGTTTTTTCTAACGCCACGTTGCCGGAGACGGTGGTGATTAGCTTAAGATCGAGCTGCGGTGAAAAGAGCGCCGCGGCGATAGCTACGGCATCATCAATCCCTGGATCGGTATCCAGGACGATCGGAATCCTGATCATATTATTCTCCATAAAAAAAATGCCGGAAGGCGTAAACCCTCCGGCATTATCTCACAACAGGCGTGTATGATTATTTGACTTCACGCACGTCCATTCGCAGCTCTTTCGGAACTTCAAAAACGATATTCTCTTCCCGCCCAATCAGCTCAACCGCCGCCTCGCCGCCGAATTCGCGCAGGCGCTGGATCACTTCCTGCACCAGAATATCCGGGGCGGAAGCGCCTGCCGTCACGCCAATGCAGCCTGCGCCTTTAATCCACTCTTCCTGAATATCATCAGCGGAGTCGATCAGCCGCGCCAGCTTGCCGGCGCGCTGCGCCAGTTCGGCCAGACGGTTGGAGTTCGAGGAGTTGCGCGATCCCACCACCAGCACCACATCCGCATCTTTCGCCAGCGTACGGACGGCTTCCTGACGGTTGGTTGTGGCATAGCAGATATCATCTTTGCGCGGTCCGATAATCTTCGGAAAGCGCGCCCGCAGGGCATCAATCACTTCCGAGGTGTCATCCACCGAGAGCGTGGTCTGGGTCATGAAGCAGAGGTTTTCCTCATCCTTCACATTAAGCTTAGCGACATCCGCCGGCGACTCAACCAGATACATGCCGCCTTTCGGATTGCTGTACTGCCCCATTGTGCCTTCCACCTCGGGGTGTCCCGCATGGCCGATAAGAATCGCTTCAGTGCCCTTCCGGCTGGCGCGCGCCACTTCCATATGCACCTTAGTGACCAGCGGACAGGTGGCATCAAACAGCATGGTGAGATCGCGTGCTTTTGCCTCAGCCCGCACCGCCTGTGATACGCCATGGGCGGAGAAAATCAGGATAGAGCCGTCCGGCACTTCCCCGATCTCCTCAATAAAGATCGCGCCCCGCTCGCGCAGACTGTTGACGACGTAGCGGTTATGCACCACTTCGTGACGCACATAAATAGGTGCGCCATACATTTCCAGCGCTCGCTCCACGATGCTGATAGCGCGGTCAACGCCCGCGCAGAAGCCGCGGGGATTAGCCAGAAGGATTTGCATTTGTCGCCTCCAGTGCCGGATCGATTGAAAGCACTTCAACCTCAAAGTGAATGGTCTGCCCGGCCAGCGGATGGTTGAAATCAACGGTGATGGAATCACCGGAGATCTCACGGATCATCCCCGGCACCTCGTTACCATCCATGCCGCTGAACAGCATGATGGCGCCGATCTCCGGCTCGCCCGCCTGGGTAAAATCACGGCGGGAAAAATACTGGATTAAATCCGGGCTGGCCGGGCCAAACGCCGACTCGGGAGCCAGCGTAAAGGCTTTTTTGTCGCCCGCCCGCAGGCCGAGCAGCTCAGCCTCCAGCGCGTCCGACAGGCTCCCGTCACCGAGGCTGAACAGCGCTGGCTTGCCATTATTACGGGTGGATTCCGCCGTGGAGCCATCTTCCAGCTTCAGGATGAAATGCACCAGTACTGCGCTGTTGCTCTGTACAGAATCACTCATAGCCTGCCCTTAATTTTTAGCCTGTTTGCCCGCAGGGCTGAGAAAGCCCTCCAGCACGATCAGCGCGGCCCCGACACAGATACCGCAGTCGGCGATGTTAAAGGTGGCAAAGTGCCAGTCGCCGACGTAGAAGTCGATAAAATCGACCACAAATCCATGATAAGCCCGATCGAACAGGTTGCCGGCCGCGCCACCGATAATCAGCGCGTAGGCGATGTTGTTCAGCTTATGGCTGGCTGGCGTCCGGTACATCATCACCAGAAGCGCCAGCACGATCGCCACGGCAATCCCGGCGAAGAACCAGCGCTGCCAGCCGCCTTTATCGGCCAGGAAGCTGAACGCAGCGCCGTAGTTGTGCGCGTGGAAGAAGTTGAAAAACGGCATGACCGGCATCGACTCATGCAGCATCAGCGTATCCATAATCCACTGCTTGCTGGCAAAGTCGATGCCGATCACCACGGCCACCAGCCAGAGCCAGCGCAGCCCGGTAGAGAGAATAGGTTTACTCATCAGGCAAACTTACGCTGTTCGCCGTCACCGGCGATGTTAGTGACGCAGCGTCCGCAGATTTCCGGGTGAGCTTCGCTCTCGCCAATGTCCGTCGTGTAATGCCAGCAGCGGGGGCATTTTTCGCCTTCCGCTTTGTGCAGGGCGATTTTCAGCCCTTTCACCAGCTCGCTCTGCTGAGCATCGTCGGTAGCCAGCGCGTAATCCGCAACCTGTGCGCCAGAGGTGAGCAGCACAAAGCGCAGCTCGTCGCCCAGGCTGGTCAGCTTCGCGGCCAGTTCCGGATCGGCATAGAGCGTCACGGTCGCTTCCAGAGAACCGCCCACGCGCTTATCTGCCCGCGCCTGCTCGATCACTTTGTTCACTTCGCCGCGCACCTTAAGCAGCTCGGCCCAGTAGCTGTCGTTCATCGGTTCGTTTTCCGCCAGGCCGAACAGCCCGTCGTACCACTCTTCGGTAAAGACATATTTCGCCCGTTTGCCCGGCAGCTCGCCCCAGATTTCGTCAGCGGTGAAAGACATGATCGGCGCCATCCAGCGAACCAGCGCTTCCGCAATATAGTAGAGCGCGGTCTGGCAGCTGCGGCGCGCCAGGCCATCGGCTTTGGCGGTGTACTGGCGATCTTTAATGATATCCAGATAGAACGATCCCATCTCGATAGAGCAGAACTGCATCAGACGCTGCACCACCTCGTGGAAATCATAGTTCTCATAGGAGGCAAGGATATCGTCCTGCGCAGCTTTCGCCCGGCCAACCGCCCAGCGATCCAGCACCACCATCTCTTCCGGGCTGACCATATCCGTTTCCGGATTGAAGCCGTTCAGGTTCGCCAGCAGGAAACGGGCGGTGTTACGGATTCGACGATAGGCGTCCGCAGAACGCTTCAGGATCTCGTCGGAGACGGCCATTTCACCAGAGTAGTCGGTTGAGGCCACCCACAGGCGCAGAATATCGCCGCCGAGCTTGTTCATCACATCCTGAGGCGACACCGTGTTGCCGATCGATTTCGACATCTTACGGCCCTGACCATCCACGGTGAAGCCGTGGGTCAGCACCTGACGATAAGGCGCTTTGCCTTTCATCGCGGTCGAAATCATCAGGGAAGACATAAACCAGCCGCGGTGCTGATCCGATCCTTCCAGATACATATCCGGTGAATGACCGCCGAATTCCGGACGCGCATCAACGACCGAGTAGCTGGTCGAACCTGAGTCAAACCAGACGTCCAGCGTGTCAGGCACTTTAACGTAGTTATCCGCGTCGTCGCCCATCAGCTCTTTCGCATCAAGATCCCACCAGGCCTGAATGCCGTCCTGCTCGACGCGCTGGGCCACTTTTTCCATCAGCGCCAGCGTATCCGGGTGCAGCTGCTCGGTATCTTTGTGCACAAACAGCGCCATCGGCACGCCCCAGGTGCGCTGGCGGGAGATACACCAGTCAGGACGGTTAGCCACCATGGACTCAATGCGCGCCTGGCCCCAGTCCGGGATCCACTGCACGCCTTTGATCTCACGCAGGGACTGCTCGCGCAGGCCTTTCTGATCCATGCTGATAAACCACTGCGGCGTGGCGCGGAAAATGATTGGCGTTTTGTGACGCCAGCAGTGCGGGTAGCTGTGCAGCATTTTCTCAACGTGCAGCAGCGCGCCCTTCTCACGCAGCAGATCAACGATCATATCGTTGGCTTTAAAGACGTTTACGCCGTCCAGCGTCGGGTAAGTCCCCGGCAGAAACCGGCCATCCGGCCCTACCGGATTGGCGGTTTCGATGCCATATTTCTGGCCGATAACATAGTCATCAGGGCCGTGGCCTGGCGCGGTATGCACGGCGCCGGTACCCGCTTCCAGCGTGACGTGTTCGCCCAGTACGACAGGTGAGGTGTGATCCAGGAAAGGATGCTGGAAAAGCTGCAGCTCAAGCTCTGCGCCTTTAGTCTCGCCAAGCACCTGCCATTCGGTGATACCGACGCGCTTCAATACGCTTTCAACCAGATCTTTCGCCAGGATCAGCGCACGACCTTCGATCTGCACCAGCTGGTAGTCAAATTCCGGATGCAGAGAGATGGCGCGGTTAGCCGGCATGGTCCACGGGGTGGTGGTCCAGATAACCAGTGAAACCGGACCCTCGACGTGGGCCGCGCCAAATTTGGCCTGTACCACCTCTTTGTCAACCGCATTGAACATCACATCGATAGAGGGAGAGGTTTTGTCGTAATACTCAACCTCGGCTTCAGCCAGCGCGGAGCGGCAGTCCATACACCAGTGCACCGGCTTGGCGCCTTTATGCAGGTGGCCGTTGCCGATGATTTTACCCAGCGCACGAATGATATTGGCTTCGGTTTTGAAGTTCATGGTCAGATAAGGACGATCCCAGTCGCCCAGCACGCCCAGACGGATGAAGTCTTTCTTCTGGCCTTCAACCTGCTCGGCGGCGTATTTGCGGCACGCTTCACGGAACTCAGCGGCGGTGACTTTCTCGCCCGGCTTGCCGATCATCTGCTCAACTTTGTGCTCGATCGGCAGGCCGTGACAGTCCCAGCCCGGCACGTAAGGGGAGTCAAACCCCGACAGGCCTTTGGACTTCACAATAATGTCTTTCAGAATCTTGTTAACTGAGTGACCAATATGAATGCTGCCGTTTGCGTAAGGAGGGCCATCGTGCAGGATAAAGGTTTTTTTCCCTTTTTTGGCTTCGCGGATGATGCCGTAGAGATTGTCATCATACCAACGTTGCAGCATTCCCGGTTCGCGTTTGGCCAGATCGCCACGCATCGGGAACCCCGTTTCCGGCAAATTCAGGGTAGATTTATAGTCACTCATCAGATTCTCGATTCCGTATTTCGGTTCTGTTTAAACCGGTGTTTTCAGCCCAAAAAACGTTCGGGCAGTCACCACATCTTTAGCAATTTGCTCTTTAAGCGCGTCCAGTGAAGCGAAACGCTGCTCGTTACGAATTTTTTCACACAGCACCACTTCTATATGGTGCCCGTACAGGTCCATTGCAACGTCCAGCAGATGAACTTCCAGCTGCTGGCGCATCCCGGCCACCGTGGGGCGGGTGCCAATATTGGCAACGCCGGGCAGCGGCTTGTCGCCAATGCCGTGAACCTCGACGGCATAGACGCCTTTTACCGGCGACGCATAGCGCCTGAGCGGCAGGTTAGCGGTAGGAAAACCGATGGTCCGGCCCAGCGCATCACCATGCACCACCCGGCCTGAAATGCTGAAAGGATGTCCCAGAAGCGAGGCCGCTAACGGCAGGTTGTCTTCTGCCAGCGCCTGACGAATCGCCGTACTGCTGATGCGCATACCGCTATCGCAGAAGGTCTGGGTGCTGATAACGTCGAAGCCATACTCCGCGCCCGCTTTCTGTAATAGCAGGAAATCCCCCTGGCGACCAGCGCCGAAGCGGAAATCATCCCCTATCGCCAGAAACTTCACATCCAGCTTATCGACCAGCAGGTCAGCCACAAAACTTTGTGGAGAGCGCGCGGCAAAGCGGCGGTCAAAGCGTACGCAGAGCACCGCATCCACCCCCGCCTCGCGAAGATAGCGAACTTTTTCCCGCAGGCGGGAGAGGCGCGCCGGCGCTTTTTCAGCCGCAAACAGCTCCAGCGGCTGAGGTTCGAACAGCATGACGACGACGGGCAAATGACGCTGCCGCCCTTCTTCGCACAGTCTGGCCAGCAACGCCTGGTGACCGCGATGCACGCCATCAAAGTTGCCGATAGTCAGAACGCAGCCGCGATGCTGCTCCCTGAGATTATGTATGCCGCGGATAAACTTCATGGCTGGCTCAAATGGGTGGAAATCGGCGGATTATACCTTGTACAGCGTGGAAGGTTAACCCGCTAATGCGGCTTTACTGCTTTCCGGCCGCCATTTTCTGCCGCAAAAGCGCTTCGCGTACCCCGATCTCATTTTTCTTATGATTAAGCTGTATTCATCCTCATGAAGCTGGTAGAATCTTGCGCCATCGAAACGTAACCAAGTGTCGTTTTTTTATGACGCTTATTTGCACAAATCCATTGACAACCATGGGCGAAAGAGGCATATTCCTCGGCCTTTGAATTGTCCTCATAGAACTATTTGGGAGTTGGACCTTGGCTAATATCAAATCAGCTAAGAAACGCGCCGTAACGTCAGAGAAGCGTCGTAAACACAACGCTAGCCGTCGTTCAATGCTGCGTACTTATATCAAGAAAGTTTACGCTGCTGTTGCTGTCGGCGATAAAGCTGCTGCACAGAACGCATTTAATGAAATGCAACCTATTGTGGACCGTCAGGCAGCTAAAGGCCTGATCCACAAAAACAAAGCGGCTCGTCATAAAGCAAATCTGACGGCTCAGATCAACAAACTGGCTTAATCGCCACGCTGTTAATCGGCTTTGAAAAAGAAACCGGCTTTGCCGGTTTTTTTTTGTTTTTAACGCAGGCTCCCGGCGACGTCAGACTGCCCGGGATAGAAAAAAAGCGCTGAGAAGTCCTTCTCACAGATGCGCCTTACCGCCGGATGCTGGATCATACGCTCGGCAAAAATCACATGATACTCCTCCGTCACGTTATCAATCCTGCCCAGTTCGGTGATTCCCTTTTCATGAAACAGGTCATCCCCATAGAGTGAAGGGGCCACGAAAATCGCATTGCTTGAAGTGCCGAACGCTTTCATTAATGCCGCATCGTCAAATTCGCCCAGAATATCTACCTGTAGCCCCTGTATCTGAAACCAGTTCAGCAGCCGACGCCCAAGCATCGAGCGCCGCCCGGGGATCAGCAGTTTGCGCTGTTCAAGGCAGGCAGGAAAAGGAAGCGCAGGCAGCGGCTCGCGGCACCAGAAGCTGACGCCACACTCCCCCAGCTTGACTGAAAACAGCCCTTCCTGCTGACCAGAATCGACCGGGCAGTCGGAGAGGATCATATCCAGCTTATGCTGGCTTAGCTGCTCCAGCAGCATCTCGTGCGTCGATTCAAAGCAGCGGAGATGAATGCCTTCATCCTCAACCACCGCGGTCTCCAGCACCTGACTGACGAGGCGTTTGGAAAGCGCATCGGCCACGCCAACGTCAAACAGCAGGTTCACGTCCTTACGGTAGTTCACGATATCCAGCATTTCCTGGCTGAGCGTAAACATCCGATCGGCATAGCGAAAGACCATCTGGCCCAGCTCCGAGGGCACCAGCCCTCTGCCCTGCCGCCGGAATAATTTCCCCTGTAACCGCTCTTCCAGCGCTTTGATCTGGCCGGTAATAGTCTGTGGCGTGAGATTCAGCGTATCCGCCGCGCCCACAACAGAACCCGCTTTGCATACCTGCCAGAAGTAGTAGAGGTGGTTGTAATTTATGTGCGACACAGGCAACCCTCAGCGAACGGAGTGATGCTCCCGGCCAGCAAGGCCAGCCGGGCAAAGGCTAACGAAGTTTGATTCGCAGCAGAACGTAACCCATCACCGCTGAAATCACCGAGCCGGTAAGGATACCCAGCTTAGCCAGAGTGACCATCTCCTCATGCGCGGCATCAAAGGCCAGCGAAGCGATGAAGATCGACATGGTAAAGCCGATACCGCAGAGCAGACCGATAGCGGCAATATCCCGCATTCGGGTACCTTCTGGCAGCGTGGCGATGCCCAGCTTTTCCGCGATCCAGCAAATCAGAGTAATGCCCAGCGGTTTACCGATAACCAGGCCCAGAATGATGCCCAGCGGTACGGCGGATAACAGGCCGTCGTACGATACGCCGGTCAGCGAGACGCCGGCGTTAGCGAAGGCAAACAGCGGTAGGATCAGCCATGTCACCCAGGGAGCGAGGCTGTGCGCCATATGCAGCGCAGGCGAATGGCCATTCTCCTTTTTCAGCGGGATGAAGAAGCCCAGCAGAACGCCCGCTACCGTAGCATGCACCCCCGACTTGAGTACGGCGATCCAGAGCACCAAGCCTACCAGCATATAGACGGAGAGGTTGCGTACTCCAAAGCGGTTAAGCAAGGCCAGCACGACAATAGCCCCACCCGCCACGGCCAGGGAGGCCAGCGACAAATCGGCGGTGTAGAAGAAGGCGATAATCAGGATGGCGCCCAGATCGTCTATCACCGCCAGCGCCATCAGGAACATCTTCAGTGATGGCGGAACGCGGCTGCCAAGCAGGGCCAGAATACCCAATGCAAAGGCGATATCCGTTGCGGTAGGGATAGCCCAGCCGTGAGCGGCCAGCGGATCGTTATGGTTAAGCAAGGCGAAGATCACGCCCGGAGCGATCATGCCGCCGATGGCCGCGATCAGCGGAAACATCGCTTTTTCCCGGGTGGCGAGCGATCCGGAAACCAGCTCATGTTTTACTTCAAGGCCGATCATCAGGAAGAACAGCGCCATCAGCGCATCATTGATCCAAAGCAGCAGATCCTTACTGATATCTAATGGGCCAAAACGAAACTCAACGGGCATCGACAGCAAGGCCTGATAGGCGCCCTGCGTGTCGGCATTATTCGCCAGGTACATGGCTATAGCGGCGGCCAGAATGAGGATCATTCCGCCGGTAGCTTCACTTTTTAACAGTTTACTTATCGCAGTATTCATCACAAAATCCAGTTACTTTTCGTTGATGGCGTTGTTCAGGTGGCAACAGCATACGCTTTTTTATCACTCGTAAAAAACAGTTTATACCCGCTATTGAAGCAGGTTTTACCGAGGTATAGACGCCTCTGCCGCGCTTTGCCGCCGTCACCAGACGTAAAAAAGCCGGGCAATGCCCGGCTTAATAAGCTTATTAAAGCGATCGCGTTAGCGCGTTAAGTCGTCAAAGAACTTCTTCACGCCGTCGAAAAAGCTTTTAGAGCGTGGGCTGTTTTTTTCGCCGCTGGGGCCACCGAAACTTTCTTCCAGTTCGCGCAGCAGCGCCTTCTGTTTGTCGTTCAGGTTGACCGGCGTTTCGACCACCACGCGGCACAGCAGATCGCCCTGCGCGCCACCGCGTACTGACTTCACGCCTTTGCCCCGCATGCGGAACAGCTTACCGGTCTGGGTTTCCGCCGGTACCTTAAGGTTCACGCGGCCATCCAGCGTAGGCACTTCAATCTCGCCGCCCAGGGCAGCCATAATGAAGTTAATCGGCACTTCGCAGTACAGGTTGTTATCTTCACGTTCGAAGATATGGTGTTTGCGCACCTGAACCTGAACATAGAGATCGCCTGCCGGTGCTCCCTGCTCGCCCGCTTCACCTTCGCCATTCAGACGAATGCGATCGCCGGTGTCCACGCCAGCCGGAATTTTCACCGACAGGGTTTTGGACTTCTCAACGCGACCGTGGCCGTGGCAGGCGTTACAAGGATCTTTGATGACCGAGCCGCGACCATGACAGGTCGGACACGCCTGCTGAACGGTAAAGAAGCCCTGACGCATCTGTACCTGGCCCTGGCCATGACAGGTCGGACAGGTTTGTGGCTTGGTGCCGCTCTTCGCGCCGCTGCCGTGGCAAACGTCACACTCTTCAAGCGTAGGGATGCGGATCTCTTTGGTCACGCCGCGGACGGCTTCTTCAAGCGTCAGCTCCATGTTGTAGCGCAAATCGGCGCCACGGGCGGCACGCTGCTGACGGCGTCCTCCGCCGAAGATATCGCCGAACACGTCGCCAAAGATATCGCTGAAGTCCGCGCCGCCGCCGCCAAAGCCGCCGCCGCCGTAACCACCACCGCCCATTCCACCCTGTTCAAAGGCGGCATGACCGTACTGGTCGTAGGCTGCACGCTTCTGCGCGTCGGTCAGAATTTCGTAAGCTTCCTTGACCTCTTTAAATTTGGCCTCGGATTCTTTATCTCCCGGATTGCGGTCGGGGTGAAATTTCATCGCCAGACGTTTATAGGCCTTTTTGATTTCACGCTCTTCCGCCGTCTGGGAAACGCCTAAAATCTCGTAATAGTCTTTTTTCGCCATTCTGGTGTTCTGCCCTTAACATGCGTGCACGGGCGTGGAGAAACTCCGACGCCCGTGGGTTTAATCAGTGGTCCTGTTCACATCTTACCTGCCGTCATCCGGCTAACTTGCCGGCTGACTCACCGAAACAGGCCAGCCGGTTAATGCTTAATGTCGCCAGGTATTCAGGAACCCCACCTTGTCCGCTCAAAGGCGATTATTTTTTGTCGTCTTTCACTTCTTCGAATTCAGCGTCAACGACATCGTCTTCTTTCTTACCAGACGCGTCACCGGCATCCGCAGCGCCGCCAGCGGCCTGCTGCTGAGCGAACTCCATCAGCTTGCTGGACACTTCCATCAGCGCCTGCATTTTGGCTTCGATTTCCGCTTTATCTTCGCCTTTCAGCGCGGTGTTCAGCTCGGTCAGCGCCGCTTCGATTGGCGCCTTGTCGTCTGCCGGCAGCTTGTCACCGGCTTCGTCCAGCTGCTTACGGGTGCTGTGTGACAGATGATCGGCCTGGTTACGAACCTGCACCAGTTCTTCGAACTTACGGTCAGACTCGGCGTTAGCTTCCGCATCACGCACCATTTTTTCGATCTCGTCGTCGTTCAGACCGGAAGAAGCCTTAATGGTGATCTTCTGCTCTTTACCGCTGTTTTTGTCTTTCGCGGAGACGTGCAGGATACCATCAGCATCGATGTCAAAGGTGACTTCAACCTGCGGCATGCCGCGCGGTGCTGGCTGAATGCCGTCAAGGTTGAACTGGCCCAGCGATTTGTTATCCGCCGCACGCTTACGCTCGCCCTGCACCACGTGAATGGTCACCGCAGATTGGTTGTCTTCCGCCGTTGAGAACACCTGGCTGTGCTTGGTCGGGATAGTGGTGTTCTTGCTGATCAGCGGAGTCATCACGCCACCCATGGTTTCGATACCCAGGGAGAGCGGAGTTACGTCCAGCAGCAGCACATCTTTCACGTCGCCGGCCAGTACGCCACCCTGCACCGCAGCGCCTACGGCAACCGCTTCGTCAGGGTTAACGTCTTTACGCGGCTCTTTGCCAAAGAACTCAGCCACTTTTGACTGCACCATTGGCATACGCGTCTGACCACCGACCAGGATCACGTCGTTGATGTCAGAAACAGACAGACCAGCATCCTGCAACGCAACCTTCAGCGGCTCGATTGAGCGGGTAACCAGATCTTCAACCAGCGACTCCAGCTTCGCACGGGTCACTTTGATGTTCAGGTGCTTAGGACCGGTCGCATCCGCCGTGATGTACGGCAGGTTAACGTCGGTCTGCTGCGCGGAGGAAAGCTCGATTTTCGCTTTCTCTGCGGCTTCTTTCAGACGCTGCATCGCCAGCGGATCGTTGTGCAGATCGATGCCCTGATCTTTCTTAAATTCCGCCACGAGATAGTTGATCATGCGGCTGTCGAAGTCTTCACCACCCAGGTGGGTATCACCGTTGGTAGCCAGAACTTCAAAGGTTTTTTCGCCGTCAACTTCGTCGATTTCGATAATCGAGATATCAAACGTACCGCCGCCCAGGTCATAGACCGCGATAGTGCGGTTGCCCTGGCCTTTGTCCATACCGTAAGCCAGTGCGGCTGCGGTTGGTTCGTTGATGATACGCTTCACGTCCAGACCGGCGATACGACCGGCGTCTTTGGTTGCCTGACGCTGCGCATCGTTAAAGTAAGCCGGTACGGTGATAACCGCTTCAGTTACCGGTTCGCCCAGGTAATCTTCCGCCGTTTTCTTCATTTTCTTCAGGACTTCCGCAGAAATCTGCGGAGGCGCCATTTTCTGGCCCTTCACGTCCAGCCAGGCATCACCGTTGTCGGAACCGATGATCTGATAAGGCATGATTTTAATATCACGCTGCACTTCTTCATCCTGGAAGCGACGGCCAATCAGGCGCTTGATCGCAAACAGGGTATTCTGTGGGTTAGTCACGGCCTGACGTTTAGCAGGCTGACCGACCAGCGTTTCACCATCCTGTGTGTAAGCAATGATGGAAGGAGTGGTGCGATCGCCTTCCGCATTTTCCAGTACGCGAGCTTTGCCGCCGTCCATAATCGCGACACAAGAGTTAGTCGTACCCAGGTCAATACCAATAATTTTACCCATCTAAACATCTCCCACTTAAATTTGTTTCAAATCAGGTTATGCACACTTAATGCGGGCTTTTTTTACCTTTTCAACTGCCGGCGCCGCGCTTTTTTCCAGGTCCATAATCTTGGATGCCAACTAAGATGGGGCCATCCCGCACGGCATCAAGGGGGAGAATAAAAAAAATTTCGTTTTTTCCGCCGTGTGGAGCATGGCTTTTTATCCATCCATTCATTTTGTAGCGGTACGTACTGAAGCAGCGTGGCGGGCGCTTATCCCGGAGGCTGGAATAAATTTACTCCACTTTTCAGCGGCTTTTATCCCTGTTAGCGACCCGGTCCGGCGTTAAGTTAGCGGTTCTGGCTGTGCCAGTCCTGACAGAGCGCCGGATGACCGCCCTGTTGAACCGGCTTAACACAGATTTTCTTTTCAGCATAAAAATATTCTTTGCTGAGATGGCTCAGGTCATTGCTGATTCGCCAGAACATGAAGATTGCAATGCCTGGTGTTAGTCGGGGTAGCTTATCGCCGACGCTTTTTTGGCCAGGCCAGCGACTGACCAGGAAGATAAATGGCTGGATTAGCTTTTAGCGAAGCGGCCGGGATGAAAGGGTGCGGCCACTTTCCCCTCATAAAACGCTGGCCGATCGTGGTTATTCGCACCCTGTTGCCAGCAAAGAAGATGAAGCCGGAGTTCTGTTGCAGAGAAGAGCGAGCCCTGCGCCTGAAGCGCAGGGATTTCTTTAGCAGTAGCTGAGGCTCTGGCTGCGGTTTTCACGTTGCAGGTAAATGCCCAGGCAAAAACCGAGCGCGGCCAGGCCGAGCACGTACCAGGCTGGCCCCATTGGCGTCAGCCTCATTATCAGCGTCACGAAAACCGGCGTCAGCCCGCCAAAGATGGCGTAAGCCACATTGTAAGAGAAAGAGATGCCGGTAAAACGTACCTCCGCAGGAAACGCCGTCACCATAATAAATGGCACCACGCCCACTACGCCAACAAAGAGGCCGGCTAGCGCATAAGTAATAAAGAGATACTGCGGTGCCGTCGCGGCAAAGTGAAAGAAAGCCCAGCTGCTGGCAGCAAGAAGCAGGCTGCCGGCCATTAAGGTCTTCGCTGCCCCTACACGATCGACAATAACGCCGGCAAGGACACATCCGACGATCAGCATGACCGTTGCCAGACTGTTCGCCTGTAAGGTCAGCGCGGCGGGCAGTCCGTGCTGCTTCTGCATCAGCGCGGGTGCCATCAGGATCACCACGACGATGCAGGCAGAAAGCAGCCAGGTGAGCAGCATAGAGATCGCCACGCTGCGTTTATGGCTGACGACGACCGTTTTCAGCGGCAGATCGGCTGTCAGCGCTTTGCGCGCCTGCATTTCGGTAAAGACAGGCGTTTCATGCAGCCAGCGGCGCAGGTAGAGCGCGACAAATCCAAACAGGCCGCCCAGGAAGAAAGGAATACGCCAGCCAAAGTCAGCCACCTGCTGCGCGCTCAGCGAAGTAGTGATCAGCGTGGCGACCACGGAACCGAGCAGAATACCCGCCGTTAAGCCCGCCGTCAGAGTGCCACAGGCAAAACCGGTGCGCTTTCCAGGTACATGTTCCGCCACAAACACCCACGCGCCCGGGACTTCACCACCAATTGCCGCGCCCTGCAAAACG
Source organism: Pantoea sp. FN060301 (assembly GCA_050410775.1). GTDB lineage: Bacteria > Pseudomonadota > Gammaproteobacteria > Enterobacterales > Enterobacteriaceae > Erwinia. Next base: position 727,572 of record CP191229.1, on the reverse strand, counting down.
CGCAGCAGCAGCAGCAGCACCGGCGCGGCAATGCCCAGCGTGGCGTACGTGGGCAGCATTCCCATGGCCAGCGTGGGCAGCGCCATCAGCAGTATGCTGAGGCTGAACATTTTTTTACGTCCCCGGCTGTCGCCAAAATGGGCCATGATAATGCCGCCAAGCGGGCGCGCCAGGTAGCCCGCGGCAAAAATGGCGAAGGTCTGTACCTGTCGAAGCCAGTCAGGAATATCCGGCGGGAAAAAGAGATCGCCGATAACAGCGGCAAAGAAGACAAAAATGATGAAGTCGTAAAATTCCAGCGCACCGCCCAGGGCTGCCAGAGAGAGGGTTTTGTAATCCTGCCGGTTTAAGCGACGACTGTTCTCGTGAAGCATGATTTTCCAGACACATCAGGGTAAGAAGAAAAAAGTAAAGTGCGCTTCTGTAAAGCTATACGTACTATACCGTTCATTTTCCGCTACACCAGCGCGGCTGGATCTTATGCCTCAATTATCCCATTTTCAGCGGTTTGTTTCGCGCCTTGCACTTTTCGGGCGAAATGCTGCTACCACCGCCGCGTTCGTTTCAACGTAAGGCCCTTCCAGCAGCTGGATGCAGTAAGGCACGCTGGCAAAAATGCCGTGCACTTTAGTCTGGCCATCCGCATCCTTCAGCCCTTCCAGCGTCTCTTTAATTGATTTCGGCTGTCCGGGAAGATTGACGATCAGCGACTGCTTGCGGATCACACCGACCTGACGCGAGAGGATCGCCGTAGGGACGAAATTCAGGCTGATCTGCCGCATCTGCTCGCCAAAACCGGGCATTTCACGATCGGCGATAGCCAGCGTGGCATCTGGTGTTACGTCACGGCGTGCGGGACCGGTACCGCCGGTCGTCAGCACCAGATGACAGAAAAGCTCATCTACCAGCTCACAAATCGTCTGTTCAATCATCGTCTGCTCATCCGGCACCAGACGCTTCTCCACCTCAAAGGGAGTGCTCAGCGCCTGCGAAAGCCAGGCCTCAAGCGCAGGCAGCCCTTCATCCTGATAGATGCCGTTTGCTGCGCGATCGGAAACGGAAATTAAGCCTATGCGTAGTTTAGTCATTGTGTCATCACCGAGATTCCGGCCACGTAAGGTGCGCGGACGGGGGAGAATAAGGGGAGTATTAGCGGGCAGGATAAACCATTGCAAAGCGGGATGTACAGCGGGGAAAACACCGCAGCCGGGAAGCCGGCTGCGGTCAGAAAATTACAGCAGATCGGCAATCATCTTATCCAGTTTGCCCTGATCAAGCGCAAAGTTACGGATTCCCTGCGCCAGTTTATCCACGGCCATCGGGTCCTGATTGTGCTGCCACAGGAACTCAGACTCAGTCATTTTCGCCGGGCGGGCTTTCACTTCGCCGGTGAAGGAGAGTTTGCGCTCCAGCGCGCCTTCGCTTTCCGCCAGTTCTTTTAACAGGCCCGGAGAGATGGTCAGGCGATCGCAGCCAGCCAGTTCAACGATCTCACCGACGTTACGGAAGCTTGCGCCCATAACCACGGTTTCATAGCCGTGCTGCTTGTAGTACTCATAAATCTCAGAGACGGAAACCACGCCTGGATCTTCGTGCGCCGCGTACTCTTTTTTATCGGTGTTGGCTTTATACCAGTCCAGAATACGGCCCACGAAAGGCGAAATCAGGTAGACGCCCGCTTCGGCGCAGGCGCGGGCCTGGGCGAAGGAGAACAGCAGCGTCAGGTTACAGTTGATGCCTTCTTTTTCCAGCTGCTCGGCGGCGCGAATGCCCTGCCAGGTGGAGGCCAGCTTAATCAGAATACGATCGTTGCTGATACCCGCATCGTTATAGAGTTTGATCAGCGTGCGGGCTTTATTGATGCTGCCTTCCGTATCGTAAGAGAGGCGGGCGTCCACTTCGGTAGAGATACGTCCCGGCACCAGCTTGAGGATCTCCAGCCCGATGTTCACATTCAGCTTGTCCGCCGCATGCTGGATCTGCTCTTCTTTCTTGCTGCTCTGGTCACGCGCCCAGCTGACCGCTTCTTCAATCAGCTTGCGGTATTCTGGGATCTGCGCAGCGCTGAGGATCAGGGAAGGATTGGTGGTCGCATCCTGAGGCTGGTAAAGCTTGATGGCGGCAATGTCACCGGTATCGGCAACAACAGTCGTCAGTTGACGCAGGGAAGTTAGTTTGTCCGTCATGATTGTCATTCTCGTCAGAGTAGAGTTATCGGAATGTTGAAAATGTCTGCCCCGGATAATATCACGCGCGCCTTGCCATGCAAGGTAAGGTTAGCCCGGAGCCACGGAGAGCTAAATGGCTGGCGGAGATGCCGGGAAACGCAGCGGCTATAGCAGCGATTTATCTTTTCAACGGACTTTTTTGCTAAAGTACGCGTTTGGTCTTCCGCCCCTGTGGCGTTATATAAGGATTCAGGCATGTTGATGGTTATCTCCCCGGCCAAGACGTTAGATTTTGAAAGCCCGCTGGCGACAACGCGTTTCACGCAGCCTGCGTTGCTGGATGAGTCGCAGACACTGATCGAGGTAGCCCGCAAGCTGACGCCCGCACAGATCGGCTCGCTGATGAGCATCAGCGACAAGCTGGCGCTGCTGAACGCTGGACGCTTTAATGACTGGCATCCCCCGTTCACGCCCGACAATGCCCGCCAGGCAATTCTGGCCTTCAAGGGCGACGTTTATACCGGTCTGGCGGCGGAGAGCCTGGACGAGCAGGATTTCGACTTTGCCCAGCAGCATCTGCGCATTCTTTCCGGCCTCTATGGCCTGCTGCGCCCGCTTGATCTGATGCAGCCCTACCGCCTGGAGATGGGAACGAAGCTGGAAAATCCGCTTGGGAAAGATCTTTACGCCTTCTGGGCAGAGAAACTGACCGGAGCGCTGAACGCCGCACTGGCGGAACGGGACGAAGAAGTGCTGATTAACCTGGCCTCGGATGAATATTTCAAAGCCTTAAAGCCGAAGCAGATTAACGCGCGCATTATTAAACCCATCTTTCTGGATGAGAAAAACGGCAAATATAAGGTAATTAGCTTCTACGCGAAAAAAGCGCGTGGGCTGATGAGCCGGTATATTATTCAGCAGCGCCTGACCGATCCTGCGCAGTTGAAGAACTTCGATCTTGACGGTTATTGCTTTGCAGCCGATGAGAGCCGTGAAAATGAGTGGGTATTTAAGCGTAACGAAAGGGCATAAGGCGTCGCGTTAAGGCTACTGTCCTTTCTGAAAAACCCCCTCTGCAACGAGGGGGCCAAAGCGCTATTTATAGAGCAGAAATTCCCGAAGCTGGGCGAAGTCAGGCGCCATCTCATGAGAAAGCAGCGGCAGGTCGGCGCGCTCGGCCAGCGCTTCCGGCAGCGGCAGCGAACGTTCCAGGATCGCTTCCACACTCTCCTTAAACTTGGCGGGATGAGCCGTGCCGAGGAACAGACCAAACTCCCCTTCCTGCAACTGATCCCGCAACAGCCGGTAAGCAATGGCCGCATGCGGCTCGGAAACATAGCCAAGCGCATCCAGCTCGCGCATCGTCGCTCTGGTGGTTTCATCATCCACCGCGCCGACGCCCAGCTCATTCAGCCGCCAGATTTTACGGCGGAAGATCTCCTCAACGCGCGGCCAGTTGTTTGGCTGGCTGACATCCATCGCATTCGACAGCGTGGCCACGGTCGCATTAGGCAGCCACTCGCCGCCGACGAGAAAGCGCGGCACGGTATCATTGGCGTTGGTCGCGGCGATAAAGCGCTTCACCGGCAGCCCCAGAGTTTTTGCCAGCAGGCCCGCTGTTAAATCGCCAAAATTGCCGCTGGGCACGGAGATCACCAGCTGATTGCGTTTCTCCTGCGGCAGCTGCGCCACGGCCTCAAAGTAGTAGCAAATCTGCGCCAGCAGACGGCTGATATTGATTGAGTTGGCGGAGTTCAGGCCGATCGCCTTTTTCAGCAGCTCATCGTCAAACGCCTGCTTAACCAGCGACTGACAGGTATCGAAATCGCCATCAATGGCGATGGTCTGGATATTACCGCCCAGCGTACAGAACAGCTTCTCCTGCAACGGGCTGATTTTGCCCTGCGGATAGAGAATAACGACGCGCACATTTTCCATACCATAAAAAGCATGGGCCACAGCGGCGCCCGTATCCCCGGAGGTGGCGGTCAGAATAGTGATCTTTTCATCGGCTTCGCTGACGTAAGAGAGCATCTGCGCCATGAAGCGGCCGCCGAAATCTTTAAACGCCAGCGTCGGGCCATGAAAGAGCTCCAGCGTGGCAATATCGTCCGTAACGCTGACCACCGGCGCCGGGAAGGTGAATGCCGTTTTCAGGCGTTCGTGCAGCTGGTGGGCAGCAATTTCATCGCCGATAAAGGCCGAGAGGATTTTGCTGCTGCGGGTCACGAAGTCCATCTCCAGCATTTCGTCAATCTCGGTCAGCTCAAACTCGGGCAGCTCCAGCGGGAAGAACAGCCCCTGCTGTTTGCCAAGCCCCTGCTTAACCGCCTGCGAAAAGCTTACCTGCTCATTGTGGTCCTTAAGATTATAGAGTTTCATACGTTATCCCAGTTTACGTGCGCCGGCCGTATCCGAACGGCAAATATGGACGAAGCCTTCATCATTTTGCAGATAGTGCTGGCTGAGCCAGTCAGCCATGCGCTGCGCCGTGTCAGGCGTATTGCAGACCGCAAACAGCGTCGGGCCGGAGCCGGAGATGCCGCAGGCCAGCGCGCCAATATCCTGAGCGGCCTGGCGGGCCTGAGCGAATCCTGGTAAAAGCTTCGTGCGGTAAGGTTCGGCGATAACATCTTTCATCATTTTCGCCGCCAGTTCAGGCTGCTGAGTATGACAGGCGTGGATAAACCCGCCCATATAGCGCCCATGTTTGATGATCTCTTCTTTACGGTACTGTGCGGGCAGGATCGCGCGCGCTTCTGCAGTGGAGACTTTGATTCCCGGGTAGGCCATCACCCACAGCCACTCATCAAAGCCCGGCACCGCCTGGCTGATAATGCCGTTCTCTTCCAGCATCAGCTGCATGCCGCCCAGAAAGCAGGGAGCCACGTTGTCATAATGCACGCTGCCGGAAATACGCCCTTCCAGCTCGCCCATCAGCGTAAGCAATTCAGTATCATTCAGCGGCCTGCCACAGTGCTCATTCATCGCCATCAGCCCGGCCACTACCGAGCAGGCGCTTGAGCCTAAGCCGGAGCCTATCGGCATGTTTTTTTCCAGCGTCATGCGAACCGGTATGCGTTTTCCGGTGGCCTCACAGAAGCGATCCCAGCACTGCCAGACAATATTTTCCTGCGGATTAGCGGGTAGCTTGCTGACGAAGCGCCCCTCATTATGCAGGCTGAATTCGCTGGCCGCTTCCACGGTCACGCAGTCGCCCAGCAGCGTACCGTCAACAGGCGAGACCGCCGCGCCCAGTACGTCAAAGCCCACGCTGACATTGCCTATTGAGGCCGGGGCATAAATTTTTACCATGGTTAAACTCCCAACTTCCATGACAGGGTACGCAGCAGATCGGCAAACACGCCGGCAGCCGTCACGTCGTTACCGGCCCCGTAGCCGCGCAGAACCAACGGAATAGGCTGGTAATAGCGGCTGTAAAACGCCAGCGCATTTTCGCCATCTTTCACTTTATACAGCGGTGAATGCTCATCCACTGCCTCAATTTTTACCACGCAGCGTCCCCCCTCCTCAATCGCGCCTACAAAGCGCAGCACCTTACCTTCATCGCGGGCCGCGTTGACGCGGGCGGCAAAGGCATCATCAAGTTCAGGCAGGCGGGACATAAAGGTTTCCGCATCCGGCAGGGCGATAAAGGCATCAGGCAGCACCGCCTCAATGGCAATATCGCTCATTTCCAGCTGATAGCCCGCTTCACGCGCCAGAATCAACAACTTGCGCGCGACATCGCTGCCGGAGAGATCATCACGCGGATCGGGTTCGGTAAAGCCGAGCTCGCGGGCCATTTTGGTCGCCTCAGAGAGCGACAGGCCCTCATCCAGTTTGCCAAAAATAAAGGAGAGCGACCCGGAAAGGATGCCCGAGAAGCGGATCAGCTCATCGCCCGCGTTCAACAGGTTCTGTAGGTTTTCGATCACCGGCAGGCCCGCGCCAACGTTAGTATCGTAGAGAAACTTGCGGCGGGAGCGGGCAGCCGCCGTGCGCATTTGCTGATAGTAGTTCCAGGAAGAGGTGTTGGCCTTTTTATTCGGGGTGACCACATGGAAGCCTTCGCTCAGGAAGTCAGCATACTGATCGGCCACCGCCTGACTGGAAGTACAGTCCACAATTACCGGATTCAGCAGATGATACTCTTTGACCAGACGAATCAGACGGCCCAGATTGAAGGGCTCCTTCGCTTCGCCTAACGCTTCTTTCCAGTTCTCCAGCGGAATACCGTGCACATTGGTCAGCAGCGCCTTTGAGTTGGCAATCCCGCAGACCCGCAGGTCGATATGCTTGTTCTTCAGCCAGGCCTGCTGACGGTGCAGCTGATCGATCAGCGCCGAACCCACGCCGCCCACGCCAACCACAAAGACTTCGATAACCTGATCGGTGGCAAACAGCATCTGATGCACGACGCGAACGCCGGTCGTTGCATCATCATTATCCACCACCACGGAGATGGACCGCTCCGAAGAACCCTGCGCAATGGCGATAATATTGATGTTTGCGCGCGCCAGCGCGGAGAAGAATTTCGCCGAGATGCCACGCAGCGTGCGCATACCATCCCCGACGACGGAGATCACCGCCAGACGTTCTGTGACGGCAAGCGGCTCAAGCAGCCCGTTTTTTAACTCCAGATAAAACTCATCTTCCAGCACGCGGCGGGCGCGGGCCTGATCGCTCTGCGGAACGCAGAAGCTGATGCTGTACTCAGAAGAAGACTGGGTAATCAGCACCACGGAAATGCCGCTGCGGGACATGGCGGCAAAGACTCTGGCAGCCATGCCAACCATCCCCTTCATGCCCGGTCCGGAGACGTTGAACATCGCCATATTATTCAGGTTGGTGATGCCTTTGACCGGATTCTCTTCGTCCGAGCCGTCACCGCCGATAAGCGTACCGGGCGCCTGTGGGTTAGCGGTATTTTTGATCAAGCAGGGGATCTGAAACTGAGCGATAGGAGTAATGGTACGGGGATGAAGCACTTTCGCCCCGAAGTAAGAGAGCTCCATCGCTTCCTGGTAGGACATCGACTTAAGCAGCCGCGCATCAGGAACCTGACGCGGATCGCAGGTATAGACGCCATCCACATCGGTCCAGATTTCGCAGCAGTCAGCCCGCAGGCAGGCGGCCAGCACGGCGGCGGAGTAGTCAGAGCCGTTACGGCCAAGCACCACCAGCTCGCCCTTCTCGTTCCCGGCGGTAAAGCCCGCCATCAGGATCATATTCTCCGCTGGGATCTGACTGGCGGCAATGCGACGGGTCGATTCCGGAATATCCACGGTAGATTCAAGATAGTGACCTACGGCCAGCAGCTTTTCGACCGGATCGATTACACTGACGCTGTAGCCGCGGGCCTGAAGCAGCGCTTCCATGATGGCGATGGAGAGCTTCTCACCGCGGCAGATGATCGCCGCGTTGACGCTGTCAGGACACTGCCCGAGCAGGCCAATGCCGTGCAGCACCTGTCTTAGCTGGGCAAACTCCTGTTCAACCACCGTTTTCAGTCGCTCTGCATCAAATCCGGGCTGGGCATCGGCCAGCCCCGTCAGCAGGGAGGCGAAAATACGTTCGGCATCGCTCAGGTTCGGTAAAGCATCCTGACCGCCGATCGTTTTCTCTATCATCGCCACCAGATGATTGGTGATTTTTGCGGGAGCGGACAATACGGTAGCGACCTGTCCCTGCTTAGCATTACTTTCCAGAATATCGGCCACGCGAAGAAATCGCTCCGCATTGGCTACTGAGGTCCCACCGAATTTCAGCACTCGCATTCTCAACGTCTCCTGAATTTTTGCCGAAAAAAAAGCCCGCACTGTTCAGGTGCGGGCTTGTTTTTTATTTTTTACTGTATGCGTTAGCCCGCACCCTTACCAGTGGTAATGGTGGTGGTAATAATGATTGTTGTCATCAGGCTGTGATTACGCATAGTAGATTTATCGTCTGTCTGTTTTATAAAATCTGTCGGCTTTCAGAAGTAAAGCAAACGCCCCGCTAAGTCAATTTTTTTATCTTTACGTGCCAAAAGGCCCGCTGAAGATGCGGGAAGCGGATTCGCCACGCCGCAGGACTTTTCTGCAATCAGCTGGCCCTGAACCAGAGAATCACGCTGAGATTGAAGTACTGGTCAGTTTTTTAATCTGCAAGGTTTTTTTCAATGTCGGAAAGCAGGCGATGCAACATTGCGCTGTCGCGCTGGGCAAGCAGTCCAATTCGCTGGGTCAGCCAGTCCGCCAGCTTGCGATCGTCGCTGACCGCCAGACGATGCAGCAGCCGGTCGCAGCGCTGGCGTAGTGCAGCCAGCTGCTGTGCGTCGGCAGGCGCTTCAGCCTGTGCGCTGACCTGACGCAATGCGGAAAGCTGATAGCTGTAGACCATGACCGCCTGCCCCAGATTCAGCGAAGGATAGTCGGCCGCCATCGGAATGCCGGTCAGGACGTCCACAAGATCCAGTTCTTCATTGGTCAGCCCGGTATCCTCCCGGCCAAACACCAGCGCGACGCAACCCATCCACTGCTGTTTCTCTTCCAGCAGGGTCTGCACCTGTTGCGGCGTGGCATAGTAACGGAATTTAGCGCGGCTACGTGCCGTAGTGGCGATGCTGAAATCGACATCGTGCAGAGCGGCTTCAAGCGAGGTCCAGTGAGTGACATTATCGAGAATATCGCCCGCGCCGTGGGCGACCCGGCGTGCAGCGGGATCCTGCCAGACCTGGCTGTTAACAATGCGTAATTCATCAAAACCCATCGTTTTCATGGCGCGGGCTGCCGCGCCCACATTTTCAGCCCGGGCAGGGGAAACAAGAATAAAGGGGAAGCGCATAATTGTCCTGGTGGTCAGCCTGTGAGGGGCGTACTTTGCCACGGCCTGGCGGTAAAAAACAGGGCCTCTTATTTTACAAAATAGCAACACAATAACCTTATTAAACATCGGGACTTGGCGGGCTTCATCATTATTTCTTATTGAATAGCCGGATAAAAACATTTATCCCTGGATAATCCATTACGCTTCAGGTAATTAACATTTGTTAAATTTCATCTCTCTTTTTTGTCACAGAGAGGATTTAACGTTGCGACAGCAGGACATTACTGTGAGCTAAGCTGGCATTCTGGTAAGAGTTTTTCACAAAACTGTTAACGTGCTACAATAGGTTTGATATAAGTCAATTAAGCGTTGTTTTATTACTTATTGATTGTGGCAAATGCTGTTATGTTGCTGTTAATGCGGTTAGGATATACGCCATTTTTGACCGTGCTGACGCAGGTTTTGTCCCCTTTAGTGGGTAACAGCCTGAAGGTTAGCGGCGCAGGTCAGAGCATCTGAAACATATTTCTGTACAGCTGTTGTTACGCCCGGAACAGAGTCACCTTTATTACTCAGCCACCGTAACAGCTGTATGCCCTGATTCGATTTTGTTGGCAATTTTAGGTAGCGAACACATGCAGACCCCGCACATACTTATCGTTGAAGACGAATTAGTTACTCGCAATACTCTCAAAAGTATTTTTGAGGCCGAAGGCTACATGGTTTATGAAGCTACGGACGGTGCGGAAATGCACCATATTCTGACCGAGAATGATATCAATCTGGTGATTATGGATATCAATCTGCCGGGTAAAAATGGTCTGTTATTGGCGCGTGAGCTGCGTGAGCAGGCTAATGTGGCGCTGATGTTCCTGACCGGCAGGGATAATGAAGTTGATAAGATCCTGGGTCTGGAAATTGGCGCGGATGACTATATCACCAAGCCTTTCAACCCTCGTGAGTTGACTATTCGCGCACGTAACCTGCTTTCCCGCACCATGAATCTGGCGCCGCACAGTGAAGAACGCAAGCTGGTTGAAAGCTATCGCTTTAATGGCTGGGAGCTCGACATCAATAGTCGCTCGCTGATTGGCCCCAGCGGCGAACAGTACAAGCTTCCGCGCAGCGAATTTCGCGCTATGCTGCACTTCTGCGAAAATCCGGGAAAAATACAGACCCGTGCTGATTTGCTGAAAAAGATGACCGGCCGTGAGCTGAAGCCTCATGACCGTACCGTTGACGTCACCATCCGCCGCATTCGTAAACATTTCGAATCCACGCCGGATACGCCGGAAATCATCGCCACTATTCATGGCGAAGGTTACCGCTTCTGTGGCGACCTTCAGGACTAACCCGCATTTCCCTTTCCCGAAAGGGCCGGTAAGCCGGCCCTTTTTCTTTGCAGATCAGTTATTCCACGGCATAATAGGCACGGCGCTGAGGGCATTTTTAGGGGAGCCTTCGACGACTTTATCGGAATAGCTGAGATAGATCAGCGCGTTCCGCTTTTGATCGTAAAACCGCACCACCTGTAGCTTTTTAAATACCAGTGAAGTGCGCTTGCGAAACACCACCTCGCCTTCTGCTTTTCCCTGCGCTATTTTATCGCTGAGCGTCACCGGTCCGATCTGCTGACAGGAGATCGCCGCATCAGCGGTATCTTCCGCCAGGCCCAGTCCACCTTTGATGCCGCCGGTTTTCGCCCGACTGATGTAGCAGGTAACATTTTTGACATCAGGGTCATCGAAGGCTTCGACAATGATTTTGTGATCCGGCCCGAACACCTTAAATACCGTATCGACTGAGCCGATTACCTCGGCCCGAGCGGTAAAAGTTGCGAAAATTACAGATGTGACTATTAACAAAATTCTTATTGTCATAACGTTACCATTGCAGTGAAAATAGATGACCTTGTAAGTGATTACTTCGACATTGTACCGGCCGGATGCGTGCTTACAACACTGTTGCGCACTGGTATAGCATATTCGCTGCGGGAATACCGGGAATGCGGCCAGCTGTAGCGGTGGAATTTTTTAGTACCAATTTTAACCAGGATGAGGACGTTTTATGGATCAAGCCGGTATCATTCGCGATTTACTAGTCTGGCTTGAAAGCCACCTTGATCAGCCCCTCTCTCTCGATAATGTGGCCACCAAGGCAGGATATTCAAAATGGCATCTGCAAAGAATGTTCAAGGAAGTCACCGGCCATGCGATTGGCGCCTATATCCGCGCCCGTCGCCTCTCAAAAGCCGCCGTGGCGCTGCGCCTGACCAGCCGGCCTATCCTGGATATCGCCCTGCAATACCGCTTTGACTCGCAGCAAACGTTTACCCGCGCCTTTAAAAAACAGTTCAACCAGACGCCCGCCTGGTATCGCCGCTCATCAGATTGGAGCGCCTATGGTTTACGGGCACCGATCAGGCTCGATGAGACGACTATGCCAGAGGTCACCTTTGTGAACCTGCCGGAAACCGTGCTGGTAGGACAGACGCAAAGTTATACCTGCACCCTTGAGCAAATCTCCAGCTACCGCGATGAGATGCGCCTGCACTTCTGGCATCAGTTCCTGACCGAAACGGACATGATCCCTCCCGTCCTGTACGGGCTGCATCAGTCGCGTCCCAGCGTTGAAAAGGATGATGAGCAGGAGATCCTTTACACCACGGCGGTTCCGTCGGACCAGCTCTCTCAGAGCATGCAGTCAACCCAAACGGTCCTGCTGGAAGCGGGAGAGTATGCCCAGTTTACCTACGAGGGACCGCGCAGTAGCCTTCAGGAGTTTATTCTGCTGATCTACGGCACCTGTATGCCAACGCTTGAGCTGACGCGTCGTCACGGCCAGGATATTGAGCGGTTCTACACCCACGGCGGCAAAAAACGCGCTGAGCCGCCGGTCAATATCCGCTGCGAGTATCTGATCCCTATCCGCCCACGCGCGGAAACGCCAGAAGCTTAACGCCTTGTTAAGCCATCTCTCTGACCGGAAGCTAGCTCGCTTTCCGGGGCGGCTGCCGCCCCGGTAGCGGACTAACGCTGAAGCTCATCCATTGCTGGGGCGTCAAGGTGGGAGATATCTCCCGCCGTTTCCACCACCCAGCCCGACGCCAGCCAGGCACTCTGCTGATGATCCACGCGTGAGAGAGAACAGTTCCGCAGGCGCAGGCGGCGCTCCGCATGGGCTGGCAGCCCAAGAATAGTACTCACCAGCACGCCCAGCGCCATCCCGTGGCTCACCAGCAGCGGACGGCTACCGGCAGGCAGATTCAGGCAGGCGTTGAGCGCCTCATGCATCCTTGCCGCCATCTCCGCCATCGTTTCGCCTTCCGGGATACGGCCATTTTCGGTGCCGTCGACCATCGCCCGTCGCCAGCCCTCTTCTTCCTCCGTCAGGAAATCGAGCGGGCGCTGTTCCAGCACGCCCATATTCAGCTCGCGCAGACGCGGATCCAGAGTAACCTCACAGCCACAAGCATCGGCGATAATTTCGGCGGTGCGTCTGGCCCGCCCTAAATCGCTGGTGATAACGTGCGTGATGCCCAGATGTTTCACCCTGTCGCCCACCTGATGAGCCTGCCGCTCACCCTTTTCCGTCAGCGCGCTGTTTGACTGGCCCTGAATGCGTCGCGCCGCATTCCAGAGCGTTTCTCCGTGACGAACAAGATAGACCTCTAACATGCTATTTTCCGTTATACTGCGACAAATTTGCCTAAAGGGTTCAACTAATTATGTACCATGTTGTCGCCGCCACAATCAATCCAGCCAAAATTAAGGCAATTTCTCAGGCGTTCAGCGATATCTTCGGTGAGGGATCCTGCCATATCGAGGGTGTTGAGGTCGACAGCGGGGTTGCTGCTCAGCCGCTGACAAATGCGGAAACGAGAACTGGCGCACGCCAGCGCGTCATGAATGCCCGCCAGGTCAGACCAGAAGCGGACTTCTGGGTGGCGATCGAGGCCGGGATCGAAGAAGACAGCGCCTTCGCCTGGATGGTGATTGAGAATCATAAATTACGCGGGGAATCCCGTTCCGCCAGCTTTACGCTACCGGCCATAGTGATGGCAGGCATTCATCAGGGGCGGGAACTGGGCGAGGAGATGGCACGCCTGACCGGCATTGAAAATATTAAGCATAAGGGCGGGGCGATCGGAGCATTCACCTCCGGCCACCTCTCCCGCTCCAGCGTTTACCATCAGGCGCTGATTCTGGCGCTCTGCCCGTTCCACAACGCGCTTTATCAGATGAAGCCGGGCGACGACGCCTCAGCGTTCACCGCTGCCTGACAGCAGTTGCACCTCCAGCCAGGCTTTGAGCGCCGGGGGGGCGCTTTTCAGGCTGTTCGACCCGCGCGTTATCGTCGCGATCCCAACGCCCAAATCATTTTTCAGCTCACGCTGGCTCAGCTCGCCGCGCATCAGCTCTTCGATAATCCGCAGGCGGGTGCCGAACGCTTCGCGCTCGTCCGGGGTCATCATCAGCTGGAGCAGCGGCAGATGTAGCTCGCTGTCAAAGGCGCGCTGTAGCAGCGTCACAAAACGCTGCCACTCTTCGTTATGGGGTTCCACCGTGACGGGAACAGAAGAATCGGTCATATCAGGCCCATACCATTAAACTAGTACAGCAGCATAGCACAGGCCTGACCAAATCAGTAGCGGCGCTGCCACTCCGCTTCCGTCAGAATATCGCCCGGCTTATCCATGAAGTAGCGATAATAGGCGTCATACGCCAGCACGTTTTTCACGTAGCGACGCGTTTCTGAGAACGGGATGGTCTCAATAAAGGCCACCGCGTCCAGCCGTCCGCCGCTGTTGCCCAGCCAGGTTTTCACCCGGGAAGGTCCGGCATTATAAGCCGCGGAAGAGAAGATGCGGTTCTGGCCAAACTGCTGATAAACCGATTCCAGGTATTGCGTCCCGATCTGGATATTGGTTTCCGGATCGAACAACTGGCTGCTGTTGCTGTATCCCGGCAGCTTAAATACCTTGACCGTATGCTGCGCCGTTGCCGGCATCACCTGCATCAGGCCGGAAGCGCCAACCGGGGAGCGGGCCTTGGGATTCCAGGCGCTCTCCTGACGGGCGATAGCCATGGCATAGCTGATCGGGATCTCTTTATCGCTCATATAGCGCTGAAACTGCTCCTGCCAGGCGAGCGGGAAGCGCTCCTGCAAATGATCCCAGAGTTTACCGGTAATGGTGGCCTGCACGCTGAGATCCCACCACTTCTGCTGGAAAGCGTAACGCGCCAGCTGCTGCTGCTGAGTGCTGGTTTTGCTGGCGACCAGATAGCTCCATTCGGTACGTGCCAGGTTATCCATGCCCCAGTACATCAGCTCACGTACGCGGGATATGGCAGCGCCCTGCGTCAGGCCAGGCTCAGGCGAAGGCGATTCCACCACTTTTAACGGGTAGTCCTCACCGAGACGCTGAGCGGCCACCATCGGATAGAAACCGCGTGACTGCGTCAGATGGCGCAGAATTTTTTCCGCTTCCTCTTTCCGCCCCTGTTCCGCCAGCAAATCGGCCTGCCAGTACTGCCACTCATCCTGCTGCTTTGCCTCGACGGGCAGACGGGCAATCCAGGTATTCATTCCCCGGCGATCGTTATCGCCCAATGCCATCCGCACCCGGCGTTCAATCAGCGAGGTGGAGTTGCTACGCATCACCACCTGGTCCCGCCAGTGCGCCTGTTCGCTGGTGACATCACTGCCCATCAGACGCCAGACGACGGCTTCACGCAGATCCTGCTCCTCCTGCTCGCTCATCTTCTGCTCTCTGACCAGAGAGGGGATCATCGCCCTGGCGTTTTCAGGGTCTTCACGCACCAGACGGGCAAAAGCTAAAGAAGTCGCCTGGCGGGTAAAATCGGTCGGGCCGACCGTCCGGGCAAACGTCATAACGTTGGCCGGATTGTTTTGCAGATCCATCACCGCATCCGCCATGGTCTGGTAATCCTGCGGAAGCTGCTTCGCCAGATAGTTGACCAGGTTAGTGTTCCCTTCTTTCATCGCCAGACGGATGCGCTCAAGCGTGGTAATCGGGTTTTGCTCGCCTGCCGCCTGCCAGACGCTGAAGAGCTTATCGCAGGTGGTGGGCAGCGAGGTGCCGCGCAGCCAGATGGCTTTTGTGCCCTCCCAGGCCACCTGCTGCTCCCCGGTGGCCCATTTGGCGTAATACCAGTTACAGCGTGCGGAGACCGGTTTTGGCGCTTCCGGGCTGAAAACCAGAATACCGCGCCAGTCCTGGCGGCGGGCCAACTCGTTGACAAAGCGGGCTGCGAGAGAGCGTACCGGCGGCAGCGTCGGGTATTTTTTAATAAAATCATTCACCACGAAGCCGCTCTGCTGATCCAGATTCTGCGTCAGCTGCCGGTATTCCAGATAGGGGTAAAGCGGGTAATCGCGCAGCGTGGGCATCAGCTGCGCGACGGTATCCATCTGATTGTTATCCCAGGCCTGCTTAATCTCCAGATAACGGCTTCTCTGCGCATCCAGTGAATCCGCCTGCGCCGCGCCGGCAATCACCGTTAAACAGGCTCCGGCTATCCAGTACTGCCATTTGTCTGCCATGACTTTCCCCACGTTAGCGCCTCTCTTTGTCCTGTGAATATCCTTTAAACCCTTAACATGCTAACCAGACCTGACCAGTCATGCTATGCCGCACCGGGATCTTTACGCAAGATGACAAGGTTAAACGGCGATCGTATCAGCATAAGGTTAATGGTTTATGCCGGATAAAGGTTAACTACGATCAACGATTCCCGCCACGCGTCCCATCAGCATAGCTCTCCTGACGGGCGAGTCGAAAGCCGTGGTCAGGCTAAAGGCCGCCATTGGCGCGGGAGTGACGATCGGCAATCGCAGTAACAAGGTTTTCTCCGGCAGCCCGTCCGGCATTGGAGTAACGACCGGAGAAGAAAACGGGCCTGAGCAGGGTCCATCATATGATGGGGAAATTAAACCGCTGTGTACGCCGTCTGATAAAGCGCTGCCCCTTTGCTGCTTTTATCGCTCCTTTTTTGTTCACGCCCTGCCCGCATAACGTGCACCCTTGTCACACCCCTTGACAAAATTAATACAAAATCAATAAGTTAACTTAATGGCACAGCTTTTGCTTGGTTGAATACCATCTTGTATACCAGATGGAATTCAACCTATGGCTTTCACCGGTTTTACCCTGAATGACTGGCAGCATTACCATCAACAACATCCGCAGGACCCGCTTGCCACCCTCTTATCACTGCTGACGGAGCTGCCCGAAGAGGACAGCGCCTGGCTTTACCTCGCCACGCCGGCTCAGCTGCGCGCGCAGGTGGAACCGCTGCTGGCGGTCTGGCAAAAAGATCCGCAGTCGCTGCCGTTGTTTGGCGTACCTTTTGCGGTGAAGGACAATATCGACGTGGCTGGCTGGCCGACGACCGCCGCCTGTCCGGCCTTTACGCACGAAGCCACAGCGGATGCCGTCGCCGTCGCCAGGCTGAAAGCGGCGGGGGCCGTAGTGATGGGCAAAACGAATCTGGATCAGTTCGCCACCGGCCTGGTCGGTACGCGCTCCCCTTTTGGCGCAGTGAAAAATACCTTTAATCCCGCTTACGTCAGCGGCGGTTCCAGCTCCGGTTCGGCCTCGGTAACCGCGCGCGGCCTGGTCTGTTTTGCACTGGGCACCGACACGGCCGGATCAGGTCGCGTGCCGGCTGGCTTTAACAATATTGTTGGCCTGAAACCCACCAAAGGCTGGCTGTCGGCAACCGGCGTGCTGCCCGCCTGCCGCCTGAACGATACAATCTCCGTTTTTGCGCTGACGGTGGAAGATGCCTTTCAGATAGCTACCTGCGCAGGAGGTTTGGATGCTGATGATGCCTACTCGCGCAGCAATCCGGCACTTGCGCCCGCCGCACTGCCCGCCGCGCCGCGCTTTGCCATCCCTTCTCACCCCACTTTCTTTGAGGACAGGCAGGCGCAGACCGCATGGGAAAAAGCGCTGACCGTGCTGGAAAGCGGCGGTGCCACGCTGCATCCCATCGACTTTTCGGTTTTCCACCAGCTGGCCGAACAGCTTTACGCCGGCCCGTGGGTAGCCGAACGCACCGCAGCCATCGGCGACATGCTGGCACGGCCGGAAGAAATGGACCCTGTGGTGCACACTATTATCGCTAGCGGCAATGGCTATAGCGCAGTAGACGCTTATAAAGCGGAGTATCTGCGCGCTGAACTGAGCCGCCAGATCCAGCAGACGCTGAGCCACTTCGATGCGCTGGTGGTGCCGACCTCACCGACCATCCACACGCTGGAGGAGATGAAGCAGGAACCAGTCCGCTATAACTCGCAGTTTGGCACCTACACCAATTTCACCAATCTGGCTGACCTGGCCGCGCTCGCCCTGCCGGCTCCTTTCCGTGAAGACGGTCTGCCTGCCGGTATTACGCTGATTGCGCCCGCCTGGCACGATCGCGCGCTGGCGACCTTTGGTCAGCGCTGGCAGGCCAGCCTCGCGCTCAGCCCCGGCGCCACCGGCAGACCGTTTACGGCTTCTGGAGAGCTGCCCGCTTCGGCTTATCACGTACGCGTCGCCGTCGTTGGCGCGCATCTGACCGGCATGCCGCTGAACCACCAGCTAACCAGGCGCAATGCCGTGCTGGTGGAAGAGACCCAGACCGCAGCCTGCTATCGCCTTTATGCACTGGCGAATACCCAGCCACCCAAGCCGGGCCTGGCGAAAGACAGCAGCGGCGCAGCCATTACCGTAGAGCTGTGGGATATCCCGCTGGCCCGCTTTGGCGAGTTTGTGGCGGAGATCCCTGCGCCGCTGGGTATTGGTACGCTGGAGCTGATCGATGGCCGTCTGGTGAAAGGCTTTATCTGCGAACCGGCTGTGCTGGCCGAAGCACGGGACATCACCGACTTTGGCGGCTGGCGCAACTGGCTGGCCCGCAAGGAGACTCCCCATGTTTAATACCGTTTTGATCGCTAACCGGGGCGAAATCGCCTGTCGCGCCATCCGCACGCTGAAAAAGCTGGGCGTCACCAGCGTGGCGGTGTACTCCGAAGCAGATAAAAATGCGCAGCACGTCAAAGATGCGGATATCGCCCTGGCTCTGGGCGGCGAAAAGGCCGCAGACAGCTATTTGCGTATCGATAAAATCCTGGCGGCAGCCAGGGAGAGCGGCGCCCAGGCGATCTGGCCAGGTTACGGTTTTCTTTCCGAGAGTCTGCCGTTTGCCGCCGCCTGCGAAGAAGCAGGCATTATTTTTGTCGGCCCGACGGCACGGCAAATTGGCGAGTTTGGCCTGAAACACCGCGCCCGCGAGCTGGCCGCCGAAGCCGGCGTGCCGATGACGCCGGGCACGCCGCTGCTTAACTCCCTGCAAGAGGCGTTAGGCGCAGCGGAAACCATCGGCTATCCGGTGATGCTGAAAAGCACGGCGGGCGGCGGCGGCATCGGCTTAACCCGCTGTGCCGATGCGCAGGCATTAGAGGACGCCTGGGAAAGCGTGCGTCGCCTGGGCGAGCAATTTTTTAGCGATGCGGGCGTCTTTCTGGAACGCTGTATCGATCGCGCCCGTCACGTAGAAGTACAAATTTTCGGCGACGGCAAGGGCAAGGTCGTCGCACTGGGAGAGCGGGACTGCTCGCTCCAGCGCCGTAATCAGAAGGTGGTGGAAGAGACGCCCGCACCAAACCTGCCGGAAGCGACCCGTGCCGCCCTGCTCGCATCGGCGGTCAGGCTTGGTGAACAAGTAAGCTACCGCAGCGCCGGTACGGTGGAATATATCTACGACGCGCAGCGCGATGAGTTTTTCTTTCTGGAAGTGAATACCCGTCTGCAGGTTGAGCATCCGGTCACGGAGTGCGTTACCGGCCTGGATCTTGTGGCGTGCATGCTGCAAGTCGCCGCAGGCGAAGAACCGGACTGGGCGCGCATGGCTCAGGCTCCGCAAGGCGCAGCGATAGAAGTGCGCCTCTATGCCGAAGATCCGCTGAAAAACTTTCAGCCCAGCCCCGGCGTCCTGACGGAGGTCTGCTTTCCGGAAGGGGTTCGCGTGGACAGCTGGATCAGCACAGGCACAGAGGTGTCCGCCTTTTATGACCCGATGATCGCCAAGCTGATTGTGCATGCCGAAAACCGCGAGGCGGCGCTGGTGAAAATGCGCGAGGCGCTGAACGAGACTCGCCTGCACGGCATTGCTACCAATCTGGACTATCTGCGCCAGGTAGTCGCCACGGAGGCCTTCAGCAGCGGCAAAGTCTGGACGCGTCTGCTGGACAGTTTTACGGCTGCGGCACAGGTGGTGGAAGTGCTTCAGCCCGGCACCTGGAGCAGCATTCAGGATTACCCTGGCCGTCCCGGCTACTGGGATATCGGCGTGCCGCCCTCCGGGCCGATGGACGATTTTGCGTTCCGCCTGGCCAACCGTATCGTGGGCAACGCGGCAGAAGCGGCAGGCCTGGAGTTTACGCTGCAAGGGCCGACGCTGCGCTTTCACAGCGATGCCGTGATTGCCTTAACGGGCGCCGAATGTCCGGCGACGCTGGATGGGCAACCTGTGAGCTACTGGCGGCCCGTTGAAGTCAACGCCGGGCAAACGCTGGTGCTGGGCCGTGCACAAACGGGCTGCCGCACTTATCTGGCGGTACGCAACGGCTTTGACGTGCCGGAATATCTCGGCAGCCGTTCGACTTTCGCTCTGGGTCAGTTTGGCGGCCATGCCGGACGCACGCTGCGCGTGGCGGACATGCTGCCCATTTCACAGCCGCAGCTTGCCGCCTGCACTACGCCAGCGCCGGTAAGCGAGCCTCAGGCCGTAGATGCCGCGCTAATCCCAACTTACGGCGAAGAGTGGCGGATAGGCGTACTTTACGGGCCGCACGGCGCGCCAGATTTCTTTACTCAGCGCTCCATTGACCAGTTCTTTGCCCAGCCGTGGCAGGTCCACTACAACTCTAACCGGCTGGGCGTGCGGCTGGTCGGTCCAAAACCGGACTGGGTGCGCCCTGACGGCGGCGAGGCGGGCCTGCACCCCTCCAACGTTCACGACTGTGAATACGCCATCGGCGCGGTGAATTTTACCGGCGATTTTCCGGTGATTCTGACGCGCGACGGGCCAAGCCTCGGCGGCTTCGTCTGCCCGGTTACCATCGCTAAAGCGGAGCTGTGGAAGGTAGGTCAGGTGAAGCCGGGCGACCGCATTTACTTTCATCCGGTAAGTTTTGACGAGGCGCTGGCGCTGGAGAAAGCGCTGGAAACGCGGGTAAGCACGCTTCGGCCGGCCGCCGCGCCAGCCTTTGCTATCCCTTCGCTGGCGGAAACCGCAGACGGATCGGCCACCATTCTGGCCGCGCTTAACGCAACCGGAACCACGCCCGCAGCCGTTTATCGTCAGGCGGGCGACAACTATATTCTGCTGGAGTATGGCGACAACGTACTGGATTTAGCGCTGCGTCTGCGCGTGCATCTGCTGATGATTGCGCTGCGTGAAACCGGCCAGCCGGGTATTGAAGAGCTGTCTCCGGGCGTGCGATCGCTACAGATCCGCTACGACAGTCGCCTTCTCAGCCAGAAAGCGCTGCTGTCGCTGCTGCTGGGCCTGGAGAAAAAACTGGGGGACGTCAGCCAACTAAAAGTTCCCTCCCGCATCGTGCATCTGCCGATGGCGTTTGAGGACAGCGCCACGCTGGGCGCCGTCGATCGCTATAAGGAGACAGTACGAGCCAGTGCGCCGTGGCTGCCCAATAACGTCGATTTTATTCAGCGCATCAACGGGCTGGCCTCGCGCGAAGAAGTCCGTCAGACCCTTTTCGATGCCAGCTACCTTATCCTGGGCCTGGGTGACGTTTATCTGGGCGCGCCCTGCGCCGTCCCGATCGATCCGCGTCATCGCCTGCTGAGTTCCAAATATAACCCGGCCCGTACTTTTACTGCCGAAGGCACGGTAGGCATCGGCGGCATGTATATGTGTATTTACGGCATGGATTCGCCGGGCGGTTATCAGCTGGTAGGCCGCACGCTGCCGATCTGGAACAAGTTTCTGAAGAACGATCAGTTTGCGGCGGATGAGCCCTGGCTGCTGCGCTTCTTTGATCAGGTGCGCTTTTATCCGGTCAGCGAGGCGGAGCTGGAAGAGCTGCGTGAAGATTTCCGCGAGGGTCGGGGTCGGGTAGCTATCGAAGAAACCGTTTTCGATTTTGCTGAGCACACGCGTTTTCTCCAGGAGAACGCCGATGCTATTGCCGCCTTCCGCCAGCACCAGACCAGCGCTTTTGCCACGGAAGTGGCGCTCTGGGCGCAGGAAGAAGAAGGCGCGCCGCTGACCAGCGAAGAAAACCTGCTGCCGGAAGAAGAAGAGAATGCGCTGCTGGTGAGCGCCGATCTTAACGGCAATATCTGGAAAGTACTGGTACAGCCGGGCGACGAGGTGGAAGCAGGACAAGCAATCGTCATTGTGGAAGCGATGAAGATGGAGCTATCGATTACCGCGCCACAGGCTGGTCGGGTGAAACGCATCGGCTGTCAGCCGGGTCGACCGGTCAGTCCGGGCGATGCGCTGCTGTGGCTGGAATAGGGAGCATTTATGCAGGCGCGGCAAAAAAATCAGGATCGTCCCCAGGCGCTGGCGGACAAGATCTACCAGACGATTAAAAACGATATCTTCGATTTTCGCCTGATGCCGGGCGATCGCTTCAGCGAAAACGAAATTGCCGGACGCATGGCGGTCAGCCGTACGCCGGTACGTCAGGCGCTGTTCCGGCTGGCGCGCGAAGGCTATGTCGAAGTCTGGTTTCGCAGTGGCTGGCAGGTATGTGACTTCGATTTCACCCGCTTTGAGGAGCTGTATGACTTACGCATAGTGCTGGAGTGCGAAGCCGTGCGTCGCCTGTGCGCGATGCCGGAAGCGCAAACCAGCCAGCGTCTACGCGAGCTATGGCAGTTCTGGATCGAAGCGGCGCCGCTGGCGGAAGGCAAGGAAATCTCGCTGCATGATGAAGCCTTCCATATGACGATAGTGGCGGCGGCGGGCAACAGCGAGATGGCCCGCATCCACGCCGAACTGACCGAGAAAATCCGTATTATCCGCCGCCTCGACTTTACCCGCGAGGATCGGATTGCCGCAACTTATCAGGAACATGCCCAAATTTTGCTGGCGGTACTACAGCAACAAAGCAGGGAGGCCCAACGTATTCTGACGGCGCATATTGCCGTCAGTAAGGCCGAAGTCAGAAAAATAACGCTGCACAGGCTGCAGCAGGCAAGAACGCTACCCGATTCACTTAACTCTTGAGGTTCGCCAGATGAAAAGACGTTCACTGCTGAAAGCCTTTGCGCTTTCGGCCACCGTTATCGGTATGGGAGTGGCATGGAGCGCGCAGGCCGCAGACACCATTAAAGTCGGCATTCTCTCTTCGCTTTCCGGCACGATGGCGATTTCAGAAACGCCGCTAAAGGATGTGGCGCTGATGACCATCGACGAAATCAACGCTAAAGGCGGCGTGCTCGGCAAAAAGCTACAGCCGGTGGTCGTTGATCCGGCGTCCAACTGGCCGCTGTTCGCTGAAAAAGCGCGTCAGCTTCTCTCACAGGATAAGGCCGCCGTGGTCTTCGGCTGCTGGACCTCCGTTTCCCGTAAATCGGTACTGCCCGTTTTCGAAGAGCTGAACGGACTGCTGTTCTACCCGGTGCAGTACGAAGGCGAAGAGATGTCGCCAAACGTCTTCTACACCGGCGCGGCGCCGAACCAACAGGCGATCCCTGCGGTGGAGTACCTGATGAGTGAAGATGGCGGTAGCGCCAAACGTTTCTTCCTGCTCGGTACGGACTATGTCTATCCACGCACCACCAATAAAATCCTGCGCGCCTTCCTGCACAGCAAAGGCGTGAAAGACAACGATATTGAAGAGGTCTACACGCCGTTCGGCTACAGCGACTACCAGACTATCGTCGCCAATATTAAAAAGTTCTCGGCGGGCGGCAAAACGGCAGTGATCTCCACCATCAACGGCGATTCCAACGTGCCTTTCTACAAAGAGCTGGCTAACCAGGGCATTAAAGCGACCGATGTGCCGGTCGTGGCCTTTTCGGTTGGCGAAGAGGAGTTACGCGGCATTGATACCAAACCTCTGGTCGGCAACCTGGCCGCCTGGAACTATTTTCAGTCGGTAGAGAATCCGGCAAACAAAAAATTCGTGGCTGACTATCGCGCTTACGCTAAAGCCCACAACCTGCCCAATGCGGCGACCGCTGTCACTAACGACCCAATGGAGGCCACCTATGTTGGCATTCATATGTGGGCGCAGGCGGTAGAGAAAGCCGGCACCACGGACGTGGATAAGGTGCGTGAGGCAATGGCCGGTCAGACCTTTACCGCGCCGGACGGCTTTACGCTGACCATGGATCAGACCAACCACCATCTGCACAAGCCTGTGATGATCGGCGAGATTGAAGATAACGGCCAGTTCAATGTGGTATGGCAGACCGACAAACCTGTTCGCGCTCAGCCGTGGAGTCCGTACATTGCGGGCAACGATAAGAAGCCTGACCATCCGGTAAAAGCCACGCAGTAATGCCAGCGCCGGGATGGTGTAAACCGTCCCGGCAACGCTTCTCACCCTCTGACCGAATGGGCACTGCGATGATCCTACGACAACTGCTAACGCTCTTTTTTTCGTTCTGTCTGCTGCCTGCGGCTTTTGCCGGGCCGGCAGCGGATTTCGCCGCCGCCAGCCGCACGCAGCAGATCGTCCTGTTACAGCAATGGGCCGCCGCGCCGGACGCCTCGCGCCTGTCTTTTCTGATGGCCTTACGCAAAGAAAATGTAGTGCTGGACGAGCATAAACAGCCGTTCAGCGTTACCGAAGGCAGGCTGACGCCGCTCGATGCCGCCGTGCAGCCTGCGGGCAGCACCAAAAAACTGTTTATGAATAACCGCCTGCGCATCCTGATCGCTACCACGCTGGCGGCGCATCAGCTGGTCAGCGACAGCGCCGCTACGCGCCTGGCCGCCGCGCGCGAACTGCAAAACGAGGCGCAGGCCGATCAGCTACCGCTGCTGACTCAACGTCTCACGGCCGAAAAGGATGACGACGTCCATGCGATCCTGGCCCAGGCCGTGGCCGGCTTACAGGTTGCCGATGCTAACCCACAGGTGCGCCTGCAGGCCGTAAAGCTTCTGGGTGAAACCAGCGATCCGCAAACCCAGGCGACGCTAACGCGTTTGACGCAGCCGCAAAACGAAGCGGACGCGCAGGTGCGCGCCGCCGCCGTCGCCAGCCTGAAGCAAATCAAGCAGCGGCTGATGCTTGGTGACCTGCTTGGCCAGGCTTTTGCCGGGCTTTCGCTCGGTTCGGTACTGCTGCTGGCCGCGCTGGGGTTGGCGATCACTTACGGCCTGCTGGGCGTCATCAATATGGCGCACGGCGAGATGCTGATGCTCGGCGCTTATTCAACCTGGCTGGTGCAGACGCTGTTTCAGCGCTACGCGCCGGAGTG
Organism: Pantoea sp. FN060301; assembly: GCA_050410775.1. Classification (GTDB taxonomy): domain Bacteria; phylum Pseudomonadota; class Gammaproteobacteria; order Enterobacterales; family Enterobacteriaceae; genus Erwinia. The sequence continues at coordinate 703,116 of CP191229.1, read as the reverse complement.
GCTCGCTTTTTATCCACTGCTGGCGCTGCCGGTCGCGTTTATCGTTACTGCCGCCATCGGCATGGCGCTGGAGCGCACCATCGTACGCCATCTTTATGGCCGTCCACTGGAAACGCTGCTGGCGACCTGGGGCATCAGCCTGATGCTGATCCAGCTGGTGCGCGTGCTGTTCGGCACGCAGAATCTGGAGGTGGCGAATCCGCCGTGGCTGTCGGGCGGCTGGCAGGTTCTGCCCGGCCTGGTACTGCCTTATAACCGGATCGCCGTCATCCTGTTTGTTTTTGCCGTACTGACCCTGACCTGGCTCCTGCTGAATAAGACCCGTCTGGGCATGAACGTGCGGGCCGTCACGCAGAATCGCGCCATGGCCGACTGCTGCGGCGTGCCGACCGGGCGCGTGGATATGCTCGCATTCGGCCTGGGTTCCGGCATTGCGGGTCTGGGCGGCGTGGCGCTGTCGCAGCTGGGCAACGTCGGGCCGGAACTGGGTCAGAGCTATATTATCGACTCATTTTTAGTGGTGGTGACCGGCGGCGTCGGCCAGCTGGCGGGCACGGTGGTCGCCGCCTTTGGTTTAGGGATAATGAACAAAATTCTGGAGCCGCAAATCGGTGCGGTGCTGGGGAAAATTCTGCTGCTGGCGCTGATCGTGCTGTTTATTCAGAAACGGCCGCAGGGACTTTTTGCCATGAAAGGAAGGGTGACTGACTGATGACGCAACCCATAACGCTGACCCTTGCGCAAAAATCGCCGCGCCTCAGCCTCGCTTTTGGTTTTTTACTGCCGGTTGCGCTGCTGATCCTGCCTTTTCTTGCGCTGTTGCCTGCGGAGAATCCGCTGGCGCTCTCAACCTATACGCTGACGCTGATCGGCAAAATACTCTGCTACGCAATAGTCGCCGTGGCGCTGGATCTGGTCTGGGGCTACGCCGGTCTGCTGTCGCTCGGCCACGGCCTGTTTTTTGCGCTGGGCGGCTACGCGATGGGGATGTATCTGATGCGCCAGGCTGCTGGCGACGGCCTGCCCGCTTTTATGACGTTTCTTTCCTGGGATAGCCTGCCCTGGTTCTGGACAGGCACGCAGCATTTCGCCTGGGCACTCTGCCTGATAGTGCTGGTGCCGGGCGTGCTGGCACTACTCTTCGGCTGGTTTACCTTTCGCTCAAAAATCAAAGGCGTCTATTTTTCCATTATGACCCAGGCGCTGACCTGGGCGGGGATGCTGCTCTTTTTCCGCAACGAAACCGGCTTCGGCGGCAACAACGGCTTTACCGGCTTTACCACCCTGCTCGGCTTTCCCGTGACGGCGACTGGCACCCGGATCGGCTTGTTTGTCGCCACCGTATTGCTGCTGCTGGCAACGCTGGCTATCGGTTTTGCACTGGCGCGCAGCAAATTTGGCCGGGTGCTGACGGCGGTGCGCGATGCGGAAAACCGGCTGACGTTCTGCGGCTACAACCCGCAGGGCTTTAAGCTGTTTGTCTGGACGCTCTCCGCCGTACTTTGCGGGCTGGCCGGTGCGCTCTACGTGCCGCAGGTAGGCATTATCAACCCCGGTGAGATGTCGCCGACCAACTCTATCGAAGCCGCCATCTGGGTAGCGTTGGGCGGGCGCGGCACGCTGATTGGTCCGCTGCTGGGCGCTGGGATCGTTAACGGTGCGAAGAGCTGGTTTACCGTCGCCTTTCCGGAATACTGGCTCTTTTTTCTGGGCCTGATGTTTATTCTGGTCACGCTGTTTCTGCCGCGCGGCGTGATTGGCCTGATCCGTCGGAGGAAGCATGACTGAACAACTTTTTACCCAGCCGCATCCGGCGGATCGTTATCGCGCGCAAAGCGATCCAGTACTGCAACTTGAGAAGATCAACGTCTCTTTTGACGGTTTTAAGGCGCTTACCGATCTTTCGCTACAGATAGGCGTGGGCGAGCTGCGCTGCATCATCGGCCCGAACGGCGCAGGAAAGACCACGCTGATGGACGTTATCACTGGCAAAACTCGTCCGGATAATGGCCGTGCTTTTTATGACCAGAGCACCGATCTCACCACCCTCTCGCCAGTGGAGATTGCGCGGATCGGTATAGGACGCAAGTTCCAGAAACCTACGGTGTTTGAAGCGCTCTCTGTGTTTGAGAATCTGGAAATTGCGCTGAAAACCGAAAAGTCGGTCTGGGCCTGTCTGCGCGGTAAGCTCAACGGCGAACAGCGCGACCGCATCGACGAGGTGTTAACGCTGCTGCGGCTGGGCGCCGAACGCAAGCGCCCGGCTGGACTGCTTTCGCACGGCCAGAAACAGTTTCTGGAGATCGGTATGCTGCTGGTGCAGGACCCGCATCTGCTGCTGCTGGATGAGCCAGCGGCGGGCATGACCGATGCGGAAACGGCGTATACCGCAGAGCTGTTTAAAAACCTGGCCGGCCAGCATTCACTGATGGTGGTGGAGCACGATATGGGCTTTGTCGAGGCGATTGCCGATCGTGTTACGGTGCTGCATCAGGGTCAGGTGCTGGCGGAAGGCTCACTGCGTGAAGTGCAGGCCAATGAGCAGGTTATCGACGTTTATCTGGGGCGCTGAGATGCTGAAAGTCACCGATTTAAATCAATACTATGGCGGTAGTCATATCCTGCGCGGCCTGTCGTTTGAAGTCCGCGCGGGCGAAATTACCTGTCTGCTGGGCCGTAACGGCGTAGGGAAAACCACGCTGTTAAAATGCCTGATGGGCCTGCTCCCGGCTAAATCCGGCACGGTCACCTGGCAGGAGCAGAATATCAATCACCGTAAGCCGCACCAGCGCGTGCGGAAGGGTATGGCTTATGTTCCGCAGGGCCGGGAAATTTTTCCACGCCTTACGGTAGAAGAGAACTTGTTGATGGGGTTGTCCCGCTTTTCCGGTTCCCGTGCGAAACAGATACCGGACGAGATCTGGCAGCTTTTTCCGGTATTGCGGGAAATGAAACAGCGGCGCGGCGGCGATCTTTCCGGCGGCCAGCAGCAGCAGTTGGCGATTGGGCGCGCACTGGCCTGCAAGCCGCAGCTGCTGATCCTGGATGAACCCACGGAAGGCATTCAGCCTTCTGTCATCAAAGAGATCGGCACGGTAATCCGTCAGCTGGCTCAGCGCGGCGATATGGCTATTTTGCTGGTCGAGCAGTTTTACGATTTTGCCGCCGAGCTGGCTGACAGTTATCTGGTAATGTCACGCGGGGAAATCGTGCAGTCCGGCCGGGGGGAAACAATGGCGGCGGACGGCGTCAGAGGCCTTGTCGCGATTTAATGGCATACCTGCTCTGAAATAAGGGGCAGGTAAATCTTACTGTGAACAAAATTTTAAAGAAATAACTCCCTGGTAGAATGCGCGATTTAGCGGCAATAAACGCTCTGAACTTAATCCCCTGTTTAAAGCAATGTCAGTCCAGTTTTTATAAAACCACATTATCGAATGTCCCACTCTCCCCTTCTGGATGACTGACGGTATTGTACTGATAATAGAGCGACACTAAGCGAAACGGCACGCTTCCTCCCACCATTTGCAGCCTTTTCCCGATGCGGGTAAGATAGCTTATCTGCCAGCTCTTCTTGCTGCAATCTATTAAAATAGCAGTGATTTATCTGGGAAGGCGGCTTGCCTTATTCATAGGAAACCGGTTCATGGAAACCCGTAGCAGTGAGCGCGTAAACAAGCTGGCCCAGGCGCTGAAGCGGACTGATAAAATTCATCTGAAAGAAGCGGCACAGCTGCTGGGTGTTTCTGAGATGACGATCCGCCGGGATCTGAATGAGCAGCCCTCTTCGGTAGTGCTGTTGGGCGGTTACATTGTCTGCGATCCCAAAAGCACCCAAAGCCACTATTTCGTGTCGGATCAGCAGGCGCAGAATGTGGATAAAAAGCGCCGCCTTGGGCAGCTTGCCGCGCAGCTAATTGAGCCGGGCGATACGGTATTTTTCGACTGCGGCACCACCATGCCGTGGGTCATCGATGCGATTGATAGCAGCCTCTCATTTACCGCCATCTGCTGCGCAATGAACACTTTTCTGGCGCTGAAAGAAAAACCCGCCTGTAAAGTGATCCTTAACGGCGGCGAGTATCACGCCGATAACGCCATCTTTACGCCGCTTGGTCAGGGCTCGGTGATGGACAGCCTCTGTCCGGGCAAAGCCTTTCTCTCTGCGGCCGGCATCGATGCCGGCCAGGGCGCAACCTGCTATAACCTCAACGAACTGCCGATGAAGCATCAGGCGATGCAGCGCGCCAGCCATACCATTCTGGTCGCGGACAGCAGCAAGTTTGGTAAGGTTCTGCCCGCCCGCATCGGTGAGCTGAGCGCGTTCAGTACGCTGGTCAGCGATGACGCGCCGCCGAAGAAGCTCGCTCAGCGGCTGGCGCAGTTGGGGATTAAGATCGTCAGCGGGCAGCCAGCCAGCTGACCCTTTCCCGGATGCAGCCAGCGCGCCGCTGTTAACATTCCGGCGCGCAAGCTGAGCTGGCAGATCAGGCCCAGCGGTTCAGGATCTCTTCGCCATCCCGCAGGCGACGCAGATTTTCACACACGCCGTTCACATTGCCCGCCAGCGAATTATCCGTCACGCCCCCCACATGCGGCGTGGCGATCACATTACAGGCAAAGAGGCTGTCCTCTGGATCGGGCGGCTCCTGCCAGAAGACATCCAGCCCCGCGCCGGCAAGATGCCCGCCCTCAAGCGCCGCCAGCAGCGCCGCCTTTTCAATCAGCCCGCCCCGTCCCAGATTGATTAAAAAACTGCCCGGCTTCATCTGCGCCAGCGCGGTTTCATCGATAATGTTCCGCGTGTCCGCATTATCGGGCAGGCTCAGTACCACAAAATCCGCCTCGCTCAGCAGCGCAGGCAGCTGATCCATGCTGCCCAGCCAGTCGAGCTGGTGCGCCTTTGCAAACTCGCTGTCCGGCGTCCGCTTCACGCCCGTCAGCCTTACGCCGAAAGGCGCAAGACGCTGCGCCAGCGCTTTGCCAATGCCGCCCAGCCCCACCAGCCCCACGGTTTTCCCGCGCAGCCCCATTCCCACCGGCAGGCCAAGCTGGCGCGTGGCGATCATCTCTGGCAGCTCATGCGCCTTACGCGCCAGGCCAATCATCATCCAGATGCCAAGTTCGGCCACCGAGTCCGCATTGCCTGAACGGTCAGAGGGCACGTTCGCCACCTGAATGCCGAGCGCCCTGGCGCTGTTAATATCCACGCTTTCCAGCCCGGCCCCCGCCTGCTGGATAAGCTTAAGCCGGTCGGCCGTTTGCAGCAGAGCATTACTCACCTTAGCCATACCGGGGATCAGCGCATCGTATCCCGCCAGGCTTTCCGCAGCATGTCCCGCTGAGGCGATAAACTCCACGTCAGGCAGCGTCTGGCGGAACTGTTGGATCATACCGCCCCAGGCGTTTTCATCGGCGGCTATCAGGACTTTCATGGTTATCCCTCTGTCTTGTAAGGCAAAAAAACAGCATAGTGGCCGGGGGGCGAAAATCAAACAGCTTAAGTATAAAACTGCCCGGCGGATCAGACCTGACGGGAGGGCGACCGGTAAACCCTCCTTCGCCTTCTGAGCCGCTTCCTCAGGGCCTGGCTGACGGTGGTTTATACAGACGACGGGATGACAACGCAGGGGATGACCGATATCAGCCGGTCACGGCTGTGATTACCGCAGGAAACCAGCTAAACTTGCCCATCTGAGCGGGCACCTTTCTGCCCCATTTAAAACACAGACACCAAGAGGCTCATCCTAACGTGGCTCAATTCGTCTATAGCATGCATCGCGTCGGCAAAGTGGTTCCGCCGAAGCGTCATATCCTGAAAAATATTTCCCTGAGCTTTTTCCCGGGCGCCAAAATCGGCGTACTTGGCCTGAACGGCGCGGGTAAATCCACGCTGCTGCGCATCATGGCCGGCATCGATACCGATATCGAAGGGGAAGCCCGTCCACAGCCCGGCATCAAGATCGGCTACCTGCCGCAGGAGCCGCAGCTTAACCTGGAGCATACCGTTCGCGAATCGGTAGAAGAAGCCGTGGCCGAAGTGGTGGGCGCGCTGAAACGCCTGGACGAAGTGTACGCGCTGTACGCTGAAGAAGACGCGGACTTTGACAAGCTGGCCGCCGAGCAGGGCCGCCTGGAAGAGATCATTCAGGCGCACGACGGACACAACCTTAACACCCAGCTTGAGCGCGCCGCCGATGCGCTGCGCCTGCCGGACTGGGACGCGAAGATCGCCAACCTGTCCGGGGGTGAGCGCCGCCGCGTCGCGCTGTGCCGCCTGCTGCTGGAAAAACCGGACATGCTGCTGCTGGACGAACCGACGAACCACCTGGATGCGGAATCCGTCGCGTGGCTGGAGCGTTTCCTGCACGACTTCGAAGGCACCGTGGTGGCGATTACCCACGACCGTTACTTCCTCGACAACGTGGCGGGCTGGATCCTGGAGCTGGACCGTGGCGAAGGCATTCCATGGGAAGGCAACTACTCCTCCTGGCTGGAGCAGAAAGATGCGCGTCTGGCTCAGGAAGCCTCAAGCGAAGCGGCACGTCGCAAATCCATTGAGAAAGAGCTGGAGTGGGTTCGTCAGGGCGCGAAAGGCCGTCAGTCTAAAGGCAAGGCCCGTCTGGCACGCTTTGAAGAGCTGAACAGCAGCGACTACCAGAAACGTAATGAAACCAACGAACTCTTTATTCCGCCTGGCGCACGCCTGGGCGATAAAGTGGTGGAAGTAACTAATCTGCGTAAGTCATATGGCGACCGCCTGCTGATTGACGATCTCTCCTTCTCCGTACCGAAAGGCGCGATTGTCGGCATCATCGGCCCGAACGGCGCCGGTAAATCGACGCTGTTCCGCATGATGTCCGGTCAGGAACAGCCTGACTCCGGCAGCATCGTGCTGGGCGATACGGTGAAACTGGCCTCCGTCGATCAGTTCCGCGACAGCATGGACAACACCAAAACCGTCTGGGAAGAAGTCTCCGGCGGTCAGGACATTATGCGCGTGGGCAACACCGAAATGCCGAGCCGCGCCTATGTTGGCCGCTTTAACTTTAAAGGTGTCGATCAGGGCAAACGCGTCGGCGAACTCTCCGGCGGTGAGCGCGGTCGTCTGCACCTGGCGAAACTGTTGCAGGTTGGCGGCAACATGCTGCTGCTGGATGAACCGACCAACGATCTGGACATTGAAACCCTGCGCGCGCTGGAAAACGCCCTGCTGGAGTTCCCGGGCTGTGCGATGGTTATCTCGCATGACCGCTGGTTCCTTGACCGTATCGCCACCCATATCCTGGATTATCAGGATGAGGGCAAGATCGAGTTCTTTGAAGGTAACTTTACCGAATACGAAGAGTACAAGAAGCGTACGCTGGGTGCCGAGGCGCTTGAGCCAAAACGCATCAAGTACAAGCGCATGAGCAAGTAGTGTAAAAACGGCGGTAGCCGTTGGTAACAGGTATATGCGAGATAGGTCTTTGAGAGACCGTGAAGTAAGGGCCTGAATGCAGTTACGCTGAAAAAACAGTTTTGGTTTCTGCTGTCTCGTGTACCCAATTATCATCCGAATCAAAAGTACCCTAACTATTGATTCGGCGATCAACCCGCCCCGGCGGGTTTTTTCGTTTCCGGGCACGAGACGACTCGCCGAATAAAAGGATCTTCTGGATCACATTTCAGATCCTTGAAAAATAATCACCATTCCCTTACCCGTAAAACCACACTATTATTGCGCCTTACTGATCATACAAGGAAGAATATGATGCAGGGAAAAAGTCCGCTACTCCTTCTGGCGCTGGCCACGCTGACGCTTACCGGCTGCGAAGCCATGCGGCCCGACGACACGCTGGCAGGTGACGTTCGTGCCTACAATCACACAGCAAAAGCCATCAACTGGTTCCGCGTCAACGGGGCCGGTGCGCCCGGTATGAACGCCTACGGCGAATCTGGCGGCGCATGCTGTATTGCCTATTCCCGCACATGGACGCCGGGCCTTAAGGCCCGCGTCGAGTGGGAGGCCGATCCTAATCCTTATGAAATTATTCCCAGAGTAAAACAAGGGGCAGGGTTCGAACCCGAGGCCTACGCCCGCCATGCAGCAAGATACCAGCACTTTGTCCGCACCGTGGATATTCCCCGTTACGGCTCTGAGGGCACCTGCGGTATCACCGTTCACTTCCTGCCCTGCGACCGGGTGGAGGTCACCCAGTCCTGCCATAGCCCCAACCATCCTGACAGCCTGATAAAATACCCCAGAAAGATGAAGGAGCCTGCCACGTGCCCACGCTCATAATCCAGCCCGCCTGGGCCCCACCGCCGTTTCCGGTAGAGTCAGCTGGTCGTCGAAAGCTGACGCCCGAAGCCGTGATGCAAAATTACAGGCGCCTGATGCAGGAGGAGCGCGCTTCGTTTCCGGGCACGAGACGACTCGCCGAATAAAAGGATTTTCCGGATCACATTTCAGATCCTTGAAAACAATCGCCATTCCCTTACCCGTAAAGCCACACTATTATTGTGCCTTACTGATCATACAAGGAAGAATATGATGCAGGGAAAAAGTCCGCTACTCCTTCTGGCGCTGGCCACGCTGACGCTTAGCGGCTGCGAGGCCATGCGGCCTGACGACACGCTGGCAGGTGACGTCGACGCTTACAACCACACCGCAAAAGCCATCAACTGGTTCCGCGTCAATGGGGCCGGTGCGCCCGGTATGAACGCCTACGGCGAATCTGGCGGCGCATGCTGTATTGCCTATTCCCGCACATGGACGCCGGGCCTTAAGGCCCGCGTCGAGTGGGAGGCCGATCCTAATCCTTATGAAATTATCCCCAGAGTAAAACAAGGGGCAGGGTTCGAACCCGAGGCCTACGCCCGCCATGCAGCAAAATACCAGCACTTTGTCCGCACAGTGGATATTCCCCGGTATGGCCCTGAGGGCACCTGCGGTATCACCGTTCACTTCCTGCCCTGCGACCAGGTGGAGGTCACCCAGTCCTGCTATGGTCCACAACACCCTGACAGCCTGATAAAATACCCCAGAAAGATGAAGGAGCCTGCCACGTGCCCACGCTCATAATCCAGCCCGCCTGGGCCCCACCGCCGTTTCCGGTAGAGTCAGCTGGTCGTCGAAAGCTGACGCCCGAAGCCGTGATGCAAAATTACAGGCGCCTGATGCAGGAGGAGCGCGCTTCGTTTCCGGGCACGAGACGACTCGCCGAATAAAAGGATTTTCCGGATCACATTTCAGATCCTTGAAAACAATCGCCATTCCCTTACCCGTAAAACCACACTATTATTGTGCCTTACTGATCATACAAGGAAGAATATGATGCAGGGAAAAAGTCCGCTACTCCTTCTGGCGCTGGCCACGCTGACGCTTAGCGGCTGCGAGGCCATGCGGCCTGACGACACGCTGGCAGGTGACGTCGACGCTTACAACCACACCGCAAAAGCCATCAACTGGTTCCGCGTCAATGGGGCCGGTGCGCCCGGTATGAATGCCTACGGCGAATCTGGCGGCGCATGCTGTATTACCTATTCCCGCACATGGACGCCGGGCCTTAAGGCCCGCGTCGAATGGGAGGCCGATCCTAATCCTTATGAAATAATTCCTAGAAAAAAGAACGGTTTTCATGAATACGAACCCGAAGCCTACGCCCGCCATGTGGCAAGATACCAGCACTTTGTCCGCACCGTGGATATTCCCCGGTACGGCCCTGAGGGCACCTGCGGTATCACCGTTCACTTCCTGCCCTGCGATCAGGTGGAGGTCACCCAGTCCTGCCATAGCCCCAACCATCCCGACAGCCTGATAAAATACCCCAGAAAGATGAAGGAGCCTGCCACGTGCCCACGCTCATAACCCAGCCCGCCTGTGCCCCACCGCCGTTTCCGGTAGAGTCAGCTGGTCGTCGAAAGCTGACGCCCGAAGCCGTGATGCAAAATTACAGGCGCCTGATGCAGGAGGAGCGCGCTTCGTTTCCGGGCACGAGAAGACTCGCCGAATAAAAGGATTTTCCGGATCACATTTCAGATCCTTGAAAACAATCGCCATTCCCTTACCCGCAAAACCACACTATTATTGTGACTTACTGATCATACAAGGAAGAATATGATGCAGGGAAAAAGTCCGCTACTCCTTCTGGCGCTGGCCACGCTGACGCTTAGCGGCTGCGAGGCCATGCGGCCTGACGACACGCTGGCAGGTGACGTCGACGCTTACAACCACACCGCAAAAGCCATCAACTGGTTCCGCGTCAATGGGGCCGGTGCGCCCGGTATGAACGCCTACGGCGAATCTGGCGGCGCATGCTGTATTGCCTATTCCCCCACATGGACGCCGGGCCTTAAGGCCCGCGTCGAGTGGGAGGCCGATCCTAATCCTTATGAAATTATCCCCAGAGTAAAACAAGGGGCAGGGTTCGAACCCGAGGCCTACGCCCGCCATGCAGCAAAATACCAGCACTTTGTCCGCACAGTGGATATTCCCCGGTATGGCCCTGAGGGCACCTGCGGTATCACCGTTCACTTCCTGCCCTGCGACCAGGTGGAGGTCACCCAGTCCTGCTATGGTCCACAACACCCTGACAGCCTGATAAAATACCCCAGAAAGATGAAGGAGCCCGCCACGTGCCCACGCTCATAACCCAGCCCGCCTGGGCCCCACCGCCGTTTCCACTGGAATCTGCTGACCGCCGAAAACTGACGCCCGAAGCCGTGATGCAAAATTACAGGCGCCTGATGCAGGAGGAGCGCGACTACCATACCCGGAAGTGCGTTGAGGCCGGGTCACGCGGCGTCTACACCTGCAGCAAATGCCTCCATATCAGCCTGTTTTTTGACGGCACCGGCAACAACGAAGAGAACGACACCAAAACGGCCAGGCCGCCGCACCCGAGCAACATCGCCAGACTTTACCACGCCACCACGCAGGACAGGGAACGCGGTTATCATAATTACTACATGCCCGGCGTTGGCACTCCCTTTCCCAAAATTGGTGAACCGGACTACGACAGCATGGGGCTGGCGCATGCACTCGGCGGAGAAAACCGCATCAACTGGGCGCTGCTGCGGCTGGTCGATGCGCTAATTCACACCTTGACCGGCGGCAAGCTTGATGATGACGTGGCAAAAAAAGAAATCATCGGCATGGCCGCTCACTGGCCGGTGACCGGCGAGGTGCCGCGCCGCCTCGTCATTAACCAGCTGTTGTCGCCACTGGCCAGGAAGGTTCAGTACCACAGGCCCACGCTGCTTGGCATTAAACTGTTTATTTACGGATTTTCACGCGGCGCGGCCGAGGCCCGGACCTTCGTCAACTGGCTTACCCAGCTTTCTCCCCCACAAGAGAACGGGCAGTACCCACCTGTCATCACCCTGCTGGGGCTGCCGGTAACCGTCGAGTTTCTGGGCATCATTGATACCGTGCCGTCCGTCGGCTTGCCCAATCTGGTACCGGGCTTTAACGGCCATCAGGGCTGGTCTGACAATACCCAGCACCTGCCGGACGAGGCCGCCTTTCCCGGATTTGTTAAACGCTGCGTACATATGGTCTCGGCCCACGAACAGCGTCAGTGCTTTCCGCTCGACTCTGTGCGCCGCGCAGACGGCCGCTACCCGACATACGCCACCGAGGTCATTTATCCCGGCGTTCACTCCGATCTTGGCGGCGGCTATCCGCCCGGCGAGCAGGGCAAAGCCTGCGACGACGTCGGACTGCTGCTCTCACAGATCCCGTTGCATGATATGTACGCTGCAGCCTTTGAGGCCGGGGCTCCGCTCGCCATTCTGCCGGAGCACATTCCTGAGCAACTAACCCAATTGCTCAATTTCCGGACATTCCCTTCAGGATTTGAGGAAGAATTTAAGCTCACTCACGAGCTGATCGTACGCTTTAACGCATGGCGCACCACGCTGGGCATAACCCCGGAACCCCCATCGACGCAGGTAGACGGCTATCAACCCATCAGGCTGGTTCAGGGACTTGAACACCTCATGCGTGAGCAGATGGGCTGGCTGACCGCATGGCGCATTGGCCGCTACGGCAAAAATACCTACCTTACGCAGCCCTTTTATCTGCACCAGACCCGTGAAGACGAAGACCCGAAGGTGCTGAAGGCCAATCAGGATGCCCGGCTTGCCGAGCAGAAAATACGCCGCCGCGCCCGGATGCAAAAAGGCGGGGAGGAGGTGCAGGGACTGCCCGACTACGCCCCCAGGACCGAGCAACGCCAGTCCCGCGAAGCCGCTGCTGAGTTTCAGGCTGACTATTTCGGCTGGGATCGGGATCAGCATTCATGGCAACAGGTGGTGCTCGACACAATTCCCGGTCACGCTGTTTATCTGATGCGCAGCCGCGATCGTAAAGCCGAATATGAAGCCATGAAGCGCGACGGAGAACGCCTCTTTCCCCGGCTCTACCGGGATAAAATGGGCTGGGTAACCTTTGATGCGACCAGCAAACTTATCATGGCGCTGTTCGACGATCATGTGCATGACTCCCGCGCGTGGTTTATGCGCGAAAGCGGCTTACAACAGCGAGAGATGTGGGCCAGTTACTTCCTCTACCGGCTGATTTATTTCGGCCTGACGACCAGCCGAGAACTGTCGCTGGTCTCCGTCAATCGTCAGTTGGTCGGTACCGGTATCATGCAGGGGGCCGTCACGATAAAACAGCAGGAGATGACCGCCAACGGAGAGGAAATGCTGGAACGCAGGTTCATTGCCATGAATGGCGATCCGGTAGTCGCCGAACCCGGTGCGCTGGCACTGTGGTCGCCATCAATTTATGCCCCCACGATCGCCGAATCACAAAAAGAGATCATCCAGGAGAAAATGTTCGAGCACGGTAAACGGTCAATCCTGGCGCATTGGATCTAACCCTCGTCACCTTGAAGGCGGGCTGGCGCGCCCGCCTTTATCCCAGTGTGGGCCTTTGTTAGCCGCTCTGACGCGCCCTCACCCGTTCAAGATTGATACTATTTTTGGTGGTGCGCAACACGTCAAAATCTGATGTCCTAAGCGCCCTAATCACATCCTGACGCGTTTTTAATCTTACCTGCCAACAGTGAACACGCGGCTAAGTGGGTAAACTCTCAATCAGAGATGAGTTATGATAAAAACAGCAAATCATTGATAAAACTCCCGAAAAATGGGTGACTGCAACGCGAAATCAATAAAGCGTGCCAGCGCGGGCGAGTTCAGCTTGCGGCTTGGGTAGACCAGCCACAATTCGTTGCCTTCTACCTGCCATTCCGGCAGCACCTGCACCAGCCCTCCGTGCGGGACAATATCCTCGGTAAGAAATCTCGGTAGCAGGGTGATTCCTGCATCGCCCAACGCACACTCGCGCGCATAGACCAGGTTGTCGGTCATATGGATGGGCGGCAGCAGCCAGCGGTAATACTCATCTTCCCGCTTCAGTAACCACTCGCTCCAGGCGCGATGAGCAATACAGCGATGCGTTGAAAGCTGTTGCGGATGGGTTAACGCTTCACGTTTATCCAGATAACCTTTTGAGGCCACCAGCAGCCTTTCGCAGTAGCCGATGCGCCGTCCAATCAGCGATGAGTCCTGCGGCTGCCCGGTACGCAGCGCAACATCGTAGCCTTCCTGTACCAGATCCCGGACTTCATCCGAGACGGAAACTTCAAGCGTGACGTCCGGGTATTCCTGCTGAAAAGCGGCATTGAAGCGCGCCAGTAGCGTGGCGCCAATCCCCGCCGGCGAGGTAATGCGCAGACGTCCGCTAGGGTTATCCCGCAGGCGTTGTATGGCCATGTTGGCGCGCTCGCTGGCGTGCATCATCTCCTGACAGTGCATCAGGTAGCGTTCGCCAGCAAAGGTCAGGTTGAGCTGGCGTGTGGTACGGTTGATCAGACGAATGCCGAGGGCCTGCTCAAGCTGACTGATGCGCTGGCTGACGCTGGACTTCGGTAATCCGGCGCGCTTTGCTGCCCCAGTAAAACTGCCGCATTCGGCCACCAGCGCAAACAGGGCCATATCCTGCAGCTGTTTAAACATAATTGTTCACCTGAAACGAACACTTCGTTAGTTATTGTACGGCTTATCATGAGTCCGCTTAGCTTCTACACTGAATATCACACCTTAAAGGAGATGCGCCATGAGTATTAAAGCGATTGCTATCAATCCAGAAAAACCACAGCAGTTTATTGAAATTCAGCCGGAAAAACCGACGCCGGGCGAATACGATCTGCTGGTTGAAGTGAAAGCCGCTTCGGTCAATCCAGTGGATACCAAAGTCCATAAGGGCGCGCAAAAGAGTGGCTTGCAGCAGCCCCGTATTCTCGGTTGGGATGCCAGCGGCGTGGTGCTGGAAGTAGGCAGCAAAGTGAGCGGCTTTAAGGCCGGGGACGAAGTCTATTACGCGGGTGATCTTACCCGTCCGGGCAGCAATACCACGCATCAGCTGATCGATGCCCGCATCACCGGCCACAAACCTGCCTCGCTGAACTGGGCGGAAGCGGCAGCAATCCCGCTGACGGCGCTGACCGCCTGGGAAGGTCTGTTTGACCGCCTGCAGCTTGATAAGGTGGAAGAAGGCAAAACGTTACTGATCGTTGGCGGCGCAGGCGGCGTAGGCTCGTTGGCTATCCCGTTTGCCAAACTGCACAGCAAAGTGAAGGTGATTGCCACCGCTTCCCGTCCGGACTCCGTACAGTGGTGTAAGGATCGCGGCGCAGACCTGGTGATCGATTATAAAGATATGGTCGGCGAGCTGGAGAAGCACGGTCTGAAGCAGGTCGATTACATTTTCTGCCTGAATGATACCGATGGTCACTGGGAGGCGATGGCAAAACTGATTGCGCCGCAGGGGCATATCTGCACCATCGTAGAGAATGAGAAGCCGCTGGAAATGAATCAGCTGAAGCTGAAAAGCGCCGCGCTGCATTTCGAGCTTATGTATACCCGCAGCATGTTTAACACGCCGGATATCGCCCGTCAGGGTGAGATTCTGGATGCCACGGCGAAGCTGCTGGATGCAGGGAAAATCACGACTACGCTGAACAAAACGCTGCCGGGGCTGAGCGTGGAAACCCTGACAGAAGCCCATAAACTGGTGCTGGAAGGCCATATGCGCGGGAAAGTGGTGATGGTTTACTAGCAAGTTGGGGATGCGCGGCCTGGCTGCGCGTCAACAAAGTTAAAACCTGGCCGGTCACTATGTCATTTAATTCAGTGCTCACACAGGTCAAAACCGGCTACGGTGGAAAGGCGTCATCATAGAGCGCATTATCCGAGACGTCGTAGTGCAAGATGTTAACCTTGCTATACGGTGCAGCATTAGCGCCAACCTGGATGCCGCATCCCTGCAGCATCCACCCGGCTAATGCGCTCTATGGCTCCATCCAGAAGATTTGGCGTTGCCTTTGATTTTAACGCTCACACAGGTCAAACCGGCTGCGGTGGAAAGGCGTCACCATAGAGCACGTTATCCGAGACGCCGTAGTGCAAGATGTTAACCTTGCTATACGGTGCAGCATTAGCGCCAACCTGGATGCCGCATCCCTGCGGCATACACTCGGCTAATGCGCTCTATGGTGTCACCCAGGAGATTCGGTGTTGTCTTTGATTTCAATGTTCACACAGGTCAAAACCGGCTGCGGTGGAAAGGTGTCACCATAGAGCACGTTATCCGAGACGCCGTAGTGCAAGATGTTAACCTTGCTATACGGTGCAGCATTAGCGCCAACCTGGATGCCGCATCCCTGCGGCATACACTCGGCTAACGTGCTCTATGGCGCCCCCCCAGAACATGCAGTGTTGTCTTTGATTTCAACGTTCACACAGGTCAAAAGACGATTTGAGTTTAGGTTTGGATTGGGGTTTAGAAGTTGGTTTTGGTTTTCTTTAACAGGCAACACTATGGCTATTGGGAAGGGAGAGTGGGCTGATAAGCAAAGGCTAAGCGGCATGGACGCCGCTTCGCAGCCCCCACGGATGGGTTCACGGCGTCTTTGTGTTCAGCCCACTCTCCCTGACCTTAACACCTGAACATAAAGAAAACTTGCTATATTTCAGTCACTTACCATCCATTACCTTAACATCTGAACACAAAGACAACTTGCCCTACTCCAGAAATCTCTTCTGCCTGATACAACCGGCAGAACACAAAACAAAGCGCCCTGCCGCCAGACTTCAGAGCCTTACGCGCCCAGCATCTCCTTCACCAACTTCACGCAGCGCAGAAAGCGTTCGTCGTAGCTGTCCTGCTCCACATGCTTAAAGACGATATTGTTCTCTTCAAGCAGCACGATCAGCAGCTTCTGGAACGCCTTGCGGTCCACCGAGCTGCCAAGGCTGCGTAGCCCGTCGGCGACCCAGGGCACGCTGTTTTCCACCAGGATCACCAGATCGAAGCGATGTCGGGTTACCGCAGACGTTTTCTCTCCCCCTCATAAACCCGCACAAAGTCACTGATAGCCGAATATATTTCCCCTCAATAGCCCTGCATAATACCGCTCCTGGCATTAGCCTTTCTGCCCTGTAGCCGCTAACGGCAGGCCGGGTCAGACTCACTCTGTTTTCGCTTCCTTTTCAGTTTTGGCTTACACCCAGCAGCCATTCAACCAGACCACATGCTTTTCCGACTGTCGCTGCACATGTTATGCAGCACAGCATCAGCCATAACGTGAAGGCATAAAAAAGGGCCGCAAGCGGCCCCGGTGGTTGATGCCATCCTCAGAAGTTCCAGCTGAAACCAGCGTTGACGCTGTTATCCTGGTAGTTTTCCGAGATCAGGCCGCTGTAGCCCAGAGACAGATGAGAGTTTTGGTTCAGCGCGACTTCCGCGCTGGCCTTGATAACAGCGCCGTCGCGTGAGGCGGAGACGCTGTTTACCACGAACGGCGTGCTGCTGCCGTTAAACTTCAGCCCGGTTCCCCGATCCAGATCGCCATACTGATGCTGCCAGCCCAGTTCGCCGCGCAACGCGACTGCCGTGCCCTGGCTCACTTCCCATTCAAGGTCGGAGCGCAGACCCAGCGTGGAGAGCGTGGCGTCGGTGTGCTGCTTGTCGCCATGCAGTGCCGCCGCTCCGCCCTGTTCAGCGATACGGTTGTTCTGGAAGTTAACATAAGAGAGGTTAGCGAAGGGTTCGAGATTAACCGGACCCGCCGGGATGCTGTAACCCGCTTCGGCGAAGACCTGTTCGGTACGGGCGTTGTACTTAGCGCTGGCCCGATCGTACTGATTGCCGTAGGTAACGGAGCGTTCAGTATCGAAGCGGTGCCAGGTGTAGCCTGCGCCAGCCCGCAACGCCAGCGCGCCATACTCTTTACCGCCGTAGACCGCCAGATGGTAGTTATCGCTGTCGGCATTTGAACCGTAGCCGCCGTCGAGCGAGGTGCGGGTATAGCCGGTGGCAACGCCGATACGTGCGTTGTCCGTCAGCGTCGAATCCAGCCCCAGCAGCACACCGTAAGTTGAGGCCTGATAGCCGGTGGCGCTGGCGTCGCCGGAAGCGTGATCCCACGCGCCCAACAGTTTCGCCCAGGAGCCTCCCTCATCAGCTTTGATCTCCGGCGATCCGGCCAGCCCTTCCGCCTGGCGCAGACGATCGTTCAGCGTGTCACGCAGATAACGGCTGTCGTTAACCTGTGCTGAAGCGATATCGGCGTGGACCTGGCCCGCGAGCTGCTGGAATGCCTGACGCGCTTCGCCAGGCGTTCCGCTCAGCAGCAGGCTTTCATAGACCGGATTGCCCGCGCCCAGCGCTTCTGCCGCCGCCGCGACCGCCCGCTGAGTAGCGGATTCGGCTACGCTGGCAAAGGCGACGTCGTTGCGGCCCACCGCCAGCGAGAGCTGATTATCCTGATAGTTGAGCGAGGTTCCCACGAAGGCGAAAGCGTAACCCGGCAGCAAGCTGTCGAACTCACCGCTAATCCCCTGTTCCGCCGTCAGAATGTTGTACCGTCCCGTCAGGCTTTGCGCTTCGCTCTGGCTAAGCAGGTTGGCGCTGTTTTCCAGCGAGACTAACACTTCGCCACCGTTAATCGTGATGGCGCTGGTGCTGGCGATACGGTCGCTGCGTCCGTCAGGGGCAACTTCGACGGCGTAACGCGATCCTTCTTCAAAGGTCACGTCGCCGTTGACGTTCAGCGTGCCGATCGAGTTGCCCGGCGCAACGGTACCGCCGCTGGCGACGGTTAACGATCCTACGCTTCCCGAGCCGCCCAGGATGCCGCGCTGCTGTACCCTGACGTCTGAAGTCAGCGATCCGTTGACCGCCAGCAGGCCGGCATTCACCAGCGTTGGTCCGGAATAGGTGTTTGCGCCGGTGAGCCAGAGTCCTCCGGTGCCCTCTTTGGTCAGCCCGCCGTGGCCGGAAATATCGTTAGACCAGAGATCGAACCCACACTGCGAGTCATTACAAATTCGCGCATAAGGCGTGCCCGCATCTACCGTGGCACCGGTGCCGGGGATATTGGCAACGAACTGAGATGGACCATAGGCGACGCCTTCCGGGTCCGGAACGCGCAGCGCTTCGGGGATATCTTCAACGGTATAGAACATACCTGGTCCGTTAATCGCTTTGCTAAGGTCGATCATCCCCCAGCCGTACAGCGCATCGATGCCGGGAGCGCCCATATCGGTTGCCGTGGTTTTCAGCACTTGCGCCACCTGTGCGCCGCTCATATAGGGGAAGCGCTCCATCAATACGGCTACGCTGCCGGCTACGTGCGGAGCCGCCATTGAGGTGCCGCTGTATTTGGCATAATCGGTGGTAAGATTATCAACGCTGGTCCCCTCAATCACCGAGCTGTAAACGCGGGAGCCGGGCGCTGAGACGCAGAAGCTGGCGGTATAACCGCACTGGGAAGAGAAGTAGCTTACGCTGTAAGGCACGCTGTTGGTTGACGCCTCATCCTCCGCAACGCTGGCGACCGAAAGCCAGTTGGGGGCGATATCCGGCACGAAATAAGCCAGCCCCGCCATAGCGTCAGGGTTATTGAGGTTGTAGTCATTACCGGCAGCAAAGATGGTGACGATGCCGCTGCGGGCCGCATCAATCGCGCCCTGATAGGCGCCGCCCGGTATGGTGCCAAGGATAGTTTTGATTTGATCGAACTGCTTCTGCGCGTCGGCCACGGTGAAATGCGGGTACGCCGGATCGCTGCCGCCCTGAGCGAATTTTTCGGTAATGCCGATGCCCCAGCTGTTGTTGATAATGCGCACGCCGCTCTCCCTGAGCGCGTCCCAGCCCGCTTTATAGACCGCGCCATCGTTGCCGAGGATGATGCCATCCTCCGGGCCGGGATCGCCATTTTCAGCACTGACGATTTGCGCGTCATAGGCGACGCCGTGCATGGGGCCGCCGTCACGGCTGCCTGCCGCGATGCCGGCTACGTGCGTGCCGTGCGATCCCAGCGTACCGTCAGAATCCACGCTGGGCGTGCCGTCATAGCGGAACGCATCACCCGCTTTTACCGGAATATAAGGGTCGGTGTAGGCGCGTATGCCTTCGGTCACCAGGTTAATGACTTTATCGCTGCCGGAAAACTCCGGATGTGCGGCATAAACAGACTGATCGAAAATGCCCAGCTTAACGCCTTTGCCACTGTAACCGGCAGCATAGGCTTTATCTGCGTTAATCGCGCCCAGCCCCCATTCCGCTTTATATTCATTACTGCGCCAGCTTGTCGGATTGCCCGCGGCGCCCTGTTCAATATAACTGCTTGCCGCAGCCTGACCGACAGAACCCAGACATACCGCTACCGCCAGCACGCTTAAACGTGCGCGCCGTCCTTCCATCCCAGATTGCGTTACATGCTGAGGCAGAGCCAACTTTCTGCTTTTCCTGACCATTGCCAATACCACCCTTTATTAATTTTCAGACAAGGATTTTTTAAATTATTCAAATTGTAAAAAAGACCCACCGCACTAAGCGAGCCGGTGTGAATATCAGTTTTGGCAGAAAGTTTTTATTTCCGCCAGTAACAAAAGGAAATATAACGACGTAAAAAGGTGATTTCCTTCATATTATTTTCATATATTTTACGCTCCCCACTCTTGCGTAAATTTGAGATAAGTAATCAAGCGCTAATTACGCGAGTTATATTAAGAATGATCCTAAAGATGAAATTCTGTGGCAGAAAAGGTAATTAATTACATAGTGGGAATTATTGGAATCTAATAGTTTCTCAGCGTTTTTTATTTGGCTTCTCGCGCATGAAATAAAATTTAACTACATGATAAATAGTCATAATAAAAACCAATCAATATAAATCTCTTATTTTTTGTATTTTTAGAACCGTTATCTCTTACACATTGAGGCCGGTGTGATAAAAATCAGAATAAAACCTTTATTTTTGCACTGAATTAAAAATATCAATCGATAACAGCAAAAGGGAGTTATGGGATTTCAGAGAAGGTTTTTACGCTGTGGCTGCCTGCCTCTACGTGAAGGTTATTGCGTTATTTCTCGACCGGAAATGTTATCAAAGCGGTTTTTTGCATAACAGGACGCAAAGCGGAATCCGGCAGGAAGTCAGGAATTCCGGACGGCTGATTAACCGGCTCCTTCAGCGAAGGATAAACTTTTCTGCCAGCCCCTTGTGCCACACTCTTTATCTTCTCACTGATATTCCGCTCTCCAACCTAATCACCCGTTATCTGCTTCATCCGACAAAACTGAAAGGTGTCAGCACGCTTCCGATCACAAATTATTGATTACAAAAAAATAGTTATTGATATTATTTTTGTAGTTAATCAATCTTATGTGAAACCGGTTACCTAGCTTTGCCCGTAACAAGAAGAAGGGCTGTGAAAGCCTTCTCTCTTAGTTAAATTTATGAAAAATATATAAAAAAATACCCTACTTAACGGTGAGGCATAACACTAGAGGTTTCATACTCATGTCAAAGAATTACGCGGTAATCTCGCGCGCTATCGTCGATGCGATCGGGGGTGGTGATAACGTGGCGGCGGTAACCCACTGCATGACGCGCCTGCGCTTTGTGCTTAACGACGACAGCCGGGTTGATGCCGCCACGCTGAAAAAAATTCCCGGCGTAATGGGCGTGGTGCAAAACGATAACCAGTGCCAGGTCATCATCGGCAACACCGTCTCGCAGGCCTATGCTGAAGTCATCAGGCTGTTGCCGGCCAACATGCAGGCACGGCATGCCGATCCGCAAAAAGGCAAACTGACCCTGCGACGCATCGGCGCCGGCATTCTGGATGCATTGATCGGTACTATGTCGCCGCTAATCCCGGCGATCATCGGCGGATCGATGGTGAAATTGCTGGCGATGATCCTTGATATGGCTGGCGTTTTCCCAGAAGGATCCTCCACGCTGACCATCCTGAACGTCATCGGCGATGGCGCCTTCTTCTTCCTGCCGGTGATGGTAGCCGCTTCCGCCGCGGTAAAATTCAAAACCAATATGTCGCTGGCGATCGCCATAGCTGGCGTATTGCTGCATCCAAACTTTATCGACCTGATGGCGAAAGCCGCGCAGGGACAGGCAGTCGACTTCGCTGGCGTACCGGTGACGGCGGTAAAATATACCTATACCGTTATTCCCGCGCTCTGCATGACCTGGATCCTCTCCTGGATCGAAAGATGGGTGGACAGAATCACCCCGGCGGTCACCAAAAACTTCCTTAAGCCTATGCTGATTGTCCTGATCGCCTCGCCGATCGCTATTCTGCTGATCGGACCGCTTGGCATCTGGATCGGCAGCGGCATCTCAGCGGTGGTCTATACCATCCATCATTACCTCGGCTGGCTCTCGGTCGCCATTATGGGCGCGCTCTGGCCACTATTGGTGATGACCGGTATGCACCGCGTTTTTACCCCGACCATTATTCAGACCATTGCGGAAACCGGCAAAGAGGGGATGGTTATGCCCTCTGAAATCGGCGCTAACCTGTCGCTGGGCGGCTCGTCGCTGGCGGTCGCCTGGCGCACAAAAAATCCGGAACTGCGCCAGACCGCGCTGGCCGCCGCCGCTTCCGCCATCGTTGCCGGGATCTCAGAACCTGCGCTGTATGGCGTGGCGGTACGCCTTAAACGTCCGCTGATCGCCAGCCTGATAAGCGGTTTTGTCTGCGGTGCGGTAGCGGGCGTTGCCGGGCTGGCAAGCCATTCGATGGCGGCGCCAGGCCTGTTTACCAGCGTACAGTTCTTCGACCCGGCAAATCCAATGAGCATCGTCTGGGTATTTGCCGTTATGGCACTGGCGGTGATTCTCTCCTTCATACTTACTTTGATTCTGGGCTTTGAAGATATTCCGGTGGAGGCAGAGACAACAAGCGAAGCGACGACCGGACAACCCGCCGCCTGGTCCACCGATTCTCAGGCCGTGAAAACGTATTAACAGAGGACGCATATGGAAACCAAATTTCCCGCAGGATTTTTATGGGGTGGCGCCATCGCTGCAAACCAGGCCGAAGGCGCCTGGCGTGAAGGGGGCAAGGGCGCGGCGACGGTGGATATGCTTCCGCACGGGCCGGAACGTCTGGCGGTTAAGCTGGGCCAGCAGCCGCGTTTTAACTGGCGTGACGATGAGTTTTATCCCAGCCACGAGGGGATCGATTTCTACCATCGCTATAAAGAAGATATTGCGTTAATGGCGGAGATGGGGTTCAGGGTATTTCGTACCTCTATCGCCTGGAGCCGCCTTTACCCGCAGGGCGATGAGCTGATGCCGAATGAAGCTGGCATCGCTTTCTATCGCGATCTGTTTAACGAGTGCAAAAAATATAATATCGAGCCGTTGGTCACGCTGTGCCACTTCGATGTTCCGATGCATCTGGTCAAAGAGTATGGCTCCTGGCGCAGCCGCAAAATGGTCGACTTTTTTACCCGCTATGCACGCACCTGCTTTGAAGCCTTTGATGGTCTGGTGAAGTACTGGCTGACCTTTAATGAAATCAATATTCTGCTGCATAGCCCGTTTTCCGGTGCCGGGCTGGTCTTTGCCGAAGGGGAAAACCAGCAGCAGGTAAAATATCAGGCCGCCCATCACGAGCTGCTGGCCAGCGCGCTGGCGACAAAAATCGCCCATGAGGTGAACCCGCAAAACCAGGTGGGTTGCATGCTGGCGGGCGGAAATTTCTATCCCTGGTCCTGCAAGCCGGAGGATGTCTGGGCGGCGCTCGAAAAGGATCGCGAAAACCTGTTCTTTATTGACGTGCAGGCCCGTGGCGCTTATCCGGCGTGGACTCAGCGAATGTTCCGCGAGCAGGGGATCGCCATTGAGAGCCAGCCCGAAGATAGCGAGATTTTGCGCCATACGGTCGATTTCGTCTCTTTCAGCTATTACGCCTCACGCTGCGCCTCCGCGGAGATGAACAGCCAGAACACCAGCGCAGCGAACGTCGTTAAGTCGCTGAAAAACCCTCATATTGAGGCCAGCGAATGGGGCTGGGGCATCGATCCGCTGGGGCTGCGCATCACCATGAATATGATGTACGACCGTTATCAGAAACCGCTGTTTCTGGTGGAGAACGGGCTCGGCGCGAAGGATACGTTTAACGCTCAGGGCGAGATTGAGGATGATTACCGTATCAGCTATTTACGCGAGCATATCCGTGCGATAGCGGAAGCTATCGAAGACGGCATTCCGGTTATGGGCTATACCAGCTGGGGCTGTATCGATCTGGTTTCCGCCTCTACCGGCGAGATGAGCAAACGTTACGGTTTTGTCTATGTCGATCGGGACGATCGTGGGCAGGGGACGCTGGCGCGCACGCGCAAAAAATCGTTCTGGTGGTATAAAAAGGTGATCGCCAGCAACGGCGCAGACCTGGATTAGTTTAGCGGCAGGCCAGGCTGGGTCGGCTCTCTCTCCAGCCTGGGTCAGCCCTTACTTTTCATCCTGCCGGGCTTCGCCAGGTAATCCATTTATACTGCCAGATCGGCGGAAAGCCGCCCTCCCAAAGCAAGGGAGCGGCGGATGAGCCGTGGCGTAAAGCCTCTGCGTCAGAGAGGACGCGACGGCATGGTTGACAATAAGCGTTAATCCCCCCGCCTGCGGCTGACTGTTCCGCCGCCAGCCAGACTATACAGCCATGCGCTGAACTTCCCGCCCCTGTTCAGAAACCCTCTGCCGATGCCCGGCCATGCGACATAATCCGCAATCTTTACCTTAAAAGCGTTTAGAATAGAGCGACCAGCCAGAGCAGGAAAAACCGATGTCAACGATGCAGGAAGTCGCGAGAAAAGCGGGCGTCTCCAAGGCCACCGTCTCCCGCGTACTCTCGGGTAAAGGATACGTTAGCGAAGAAACCCGGAAACAGGTCTTTGCGGCCATTGAAGCTGCGGGCTACCGCCCTAACCTGCTGGCGCGTAATCTCGCCACCAGCAAATCTCAATGCATCGGCATGGTGGTCACCAACACCCTCTACAGCGGCAGCTACTTCAGCGAAATTCTTTCCGGGGCGGCAAAAAAAGTGGAAGAAAGCGGCCGCCAGCTTATCCTTGTTGACGGTAAACACAGCGCGCAGCAGGAGCGCGAGGCGATAGAATTCCTTCTCGACCTGCGCTGTGACGCTATCATCCTTTATTCGCGCTTTCTCAGCATTGCCGATCTGGACGAGATCGTCGGGCAAACCCGCCAGCCGATCATGGTCGTGAACCGCAGGCTACGGAAACATCCCAGCCATTCCGTCTGCTGCGATCATAAAGCGTCATCCTTTAACGCCGCGCAGGCGCTGATCGCACGCGGTCACCAGCGCATCGCCTTTATTACCGGATCGCCCGACTCCCCCACCGCACTTGAGCGCCTCGCCGGTTATAAAGACGCGCTGCGCCATGCCGGCCTCCCCGCCGACCCTCAACTTATCGTCGAAGGCAAATGGACGCCCGCCTGCGGCGCACAGGCCGTCAGGCAGCTGCTGGAGCACGACATCGCCTTTAGCGCGCTGATTGCCAGCAACGATGATATGGCGGTGGGGGCGCTAAAACAGCTCAACGCCGCCGGGCTTACCGTGCCTGAACAGGTATCGCTGCTGGGTTTTGACGACATCCCCGTCGCACCTTTCCTGCACCCTGCGCTCTCCAGCGTCAAAACGCCGGTAACCGGCATGATCAATGAGGTGATTAACCGCCTTATTTCCATGCTGGACGGCGGCGATATGACTCCCCATAAGGACTTTACCTGCGGGTTGATTCTGCGTGAATCGGTGACCGATGCCACCGCGCCGGAAAAATAACGCCTGCTCCGCAGCCTGCCGCAAGTGGGGTACGGGTTATTAACGTTTGCCAGCAGAACGTGAATTAACACCGTCCGCTGGCGTTTCCCACGCAGGCGCTGCTCAGAACTTGCCGGTCAGATACCCGCCATTTTTTCACCAGCGCCACGCAGTGCAGGAAACGTTTATCATCGCTATCCTGCTCTACCTGCTCCTGCTGAATACCGTTTTTTTCCGGCATGGAGAACATCTGCCTCGGCAATACACCGGATATCGCCCGCCAGGGAAAAATTCTGCACGCCACGGCAAAGCGGCTGGCGGAATGACGGCAGCGTCTGAGACTCAGGACTGTGATCCTGCCGGGCCGCCTGCGCTTTTTACAGACAGCCAGTTTCACCGATGACTCCTGTCGTTTGTTTATATACGTTTTTTGTGACTCATCTCGCAGCCGCTTAGCCAGATGCCAGAATTAATCCCCTCCTCCCCCGCCATCCTTGTGCGGCTGAACGATGCCGCACTCTGCCCCCCTTTTTATACTGAACAGGCAACATGCTTCTCCCCGGTCAGCCGGCGCTTAAAAATCCGATTACAAGCTGCTGACTCCCCTACACGATGAGGTTTATGGCATGAAAATCAGTCACATCGAGGTGATTCGCCTCGCGATTCCCTTTGCAAGCGATCGCACCACGCCAGAGGTGCAGGAAACGGCCTGGAACGCGGCGTCGCCCGCCCTGAAGCAGATGGAGACGCTGCTGGTGCGTCTGACCACCGATGAAGGTCAGCAGGGCTGGGGAGAAGGCTTCGGGCATTTATCTAATCCGGTGACGGCCCAGGCGCTGGCGTCGCTGGTTATCCCCCTTTTCCTGAATAAGCCCGTGCCGGAGAGCCGGGAAGCGCTGGCGGCGCTAATGAGTGAAGCGGAAAAAGCACTGCATGCCTTTGGCCGCAGCGGGCCGGTACGCTATGCGCTGTCGGCGATAGACATTGCGCTCTGGGATCTGCTGGGGCAGATCCAGGGTAAACCGCTGTGGCAGCTGCTGGGCGCAGAGCGCCATGAGATTGGCCTCTATGCCAGCCTGGTCAGCTATAACAACCAGCCGGATGAAGTTGCCTGCCAGGTACAGCGCGCCTGGCAGGCGGGCTTCCGCACCCTGAAACTGCATGAAACCGACTACGAAGCCATCGCTGCCGCCAGAGCCGCGCTGCCGCAGGAGGCGACGCTGATGGTGGATGTGAACTGTCCCTGGACGACAGATGAAGCCAGCAGCCACGCCCGCCAGCTGGCTGAGTTAAAGCTGGGCTGGCTGGAGGAGCCCGTCTGGCCGCCGGATAATATCGCCGGCCTGGCGGAGGTCCGTCGCGCAGGAACGCCGATTGCCGCCGGCGAGAACATCTGCGGCGACTGGGGTTTTGAACCCTTCTACAAGGCGCAGGCGGTAGATGTGCTGCAGCCCAGCGTGGCGAAGGTGGGTGGGATCACGGCCTCGCTACGCGTGATGGAACGGGCCCGCTCGCACGGCATCAAAGTGGTTCCCCACTGTTTTTACTATGGTGCCGGTTTGCTGGCGACGGCGCACCTGGTGGCCACGCTGCCTGAAGAGATCTCGCTGGAAGTGCCCTATATCCGTTTCTCGCCGCTGCTTTATCCGCAGCTTGATTTCGCCCCGAGAATGACCCTGCCCACCACGCCTGGCCTCGGCTTTCAGCCCGACGCGGCGGTACTGAAAACGCATACGCTCAGCCATATCACCCTGAGCGCGGAGGCAAACCATGTTTAAAAACTATCGCAGCGTAGTGGCGCTGCTGCTCTTCTTTGCCGGGATCCTGAACTACCTGGATCGCGCCGCGCTCTCGGTGATGGCGCCGCTGGTTAAACAGGATTTGCAGATTGACGATGCGCAGATGGGCATTCTGTTCAGCTGCTTTTTTATCGGCTACTGTCTGTTCTGCTTTCTGGGCGGCTGGGCCGCAGACCGCTATGGTCCGCGCAAGGTGTTCGGCTTCGCGGCGGCCATCTGGTCGCTGTTTTGCGGCGCCACGGCGCTGGCCGGCAGCTTTGCGCATCTGCTGATTGTGCGCGTGCTGTTTGGTATTGGCGAAGGCCCGATGGGAACGACCACCAATAAGTCGATCTCCAACTGGTTTCCCCGCAAGGAAGTGGGTCGCGCGGTTGGCTTTACCAATGCCGGGCAGCCGCTGGGTGCGGCCATCGCCGCGCCCGTGGTCGGGCTGGTAGGGCTGCAGTTTGGCTGGCGCGTCGCGTTTGTGGTGATTGCCGCGCTGGGCTTTGTCTGGCTGGCTTTCTGGCTATGGCTGTTCCGCGACCGGCCTGAGCAGCATCCGCGCGTCAGCGAAGATGAGCGGGCGCTGATCGCCGCACAGCGCCCTGCTACGCGCGTGACGAAAACGGGCGATGCTAAGCAAGTGCCCCTCTGGCATTACGTCTTTTCGCTGCCGGTGCTCGGCGTCGCCGCCGCCTTTTTCTGCTTCAACTATATCCAGTTCTTCTTTCTGTCATGGCTGCCCAGCTATCTGACCGACTTCCAGCATCTGGATATTAAAAGCATGAGCCTGATCGGCATTCTGCCCTGGCTTGGCGCGACGGTCGGCTTTATCGGCGGCGGGATCGTTTCCGATGCGCTGTTCCGGCGGACCGGCAATTTCCTGCTGTCGCGCAAGCTGGTGATCTTCACCGGGCTGGCGGTCGCTGCGATCTGCGTGATGCTGACCGCCTGGGCCAGTAACGTAACGCTTGCGGTGACGCTGATTACGCTAGCCAGCGTCTTCGCCTATATGACGCCGCAGGCCTGCTGGTCGCTCTTGCAGGATATTGTGCCTGCGGAACGCATCGGTACTGCCGGAGGGTTTGTGCATCTGCTGGCGAACCTGGCGGGGATCCTGTCGCCAGGGATCACCGGCTTTTTAATCCAGTACGGCGGGGGTTACTCGTCGGCCTTTCTGCTCGCCAGCGTGCTGGCGCTGGCTGGCATGGTTATGCTGGCGCTGTTTGTGCGTGAGCAGAGCGTTAATACGCTGCGTTCGCTGGCGTAATAACGCCACAGGGGCGGGTATGTTTTATGCCCGCTCCCTGTTCTTTGTAGACGATCAGCCGCCGGTTTTACCATCGCCCAGCATCTCCTTCACCAGCTCCACGCAGCGCAGAAAGCGTTCGTCGTAGCTGTCCTGCTCCACATGCTTATAGGCGATATTGTTCTCTTCAAGCAGGGCGATCAGCAGCTTCTGAAACTCTTTGCGGTCCACCGAGCTGCCAAGGCTGCGTAGCCCGTCGGCGACCCAGGGCACGTTATTTTCCACCAGGATCACCAGATCGAAGCGATATTCGTCAATCAGCGCCTGCACGAAGGGATGTTCGCGCCCTTCGTACTTTTTGCAGAAGGCCTGGGTGGTGACGAAATCCGTATCGATAAAAGCGACTTTATTGGCATATTTTACAGCAAAATCAATATACTGCGCCTGTCCCAGCGCGATTTTATCGTAGTCGGAATACTGGAGCGCCATCTCGTCGCCGCCAAGATGGGAGAAGACGTAGTCGCGGCCAAACTCCCATGCGCTGGTGGTGTTAAAAATATTGGCCAGTTTATTCACCAGCGTCGACTTTCCGCTCGACTCACCGCCGAGGATCGCCACCGTGCGAACAAAAAACGGCTTAACCTCGGTGGGGATATATTCCCAGTAGTGAAAAGGATCCTGACGGATCTGCGCGCCGCTGATGTCCATAAACGATCGTTTAGGATCGATCAGGACCGCCTCGATCCCCAGATGCTGCTGATACTGAGGCGCATCAGGCTCTTCGCTGGTATAAACCCGGTTTGGCACAATGCCGTGGTCTTCCATAAAGGCGTTAATGCCGCGGCTCCAGACATCCCAGCCGTGCGGATAAGGCTCCATGCCTTCTTCATTAAAGGCGTGGATGCGGATATTTTTCTGGTATTTAAACGTCTGCAACAGCCAGCGCAGGCGATCGCTGACGGTGGGCTGCTGCGACATGGCGCTGTCTTCAAACAGCTGGCGGTCGCGGGGTTCGTCATACCCCATGATGATATGCAGTTCATCGACCTGGCTACAGGCGCGCTGGATCAGGTAAATGTGCCCCGTATGCAGCGGATAAAACTTGCCGAAGACCACGCCCACCGTTTTTTCCCGGCGTGGAAACTCCAGTCCGAGAAAGCGGTGCAGCGCTTCAAGCTTCTGCGCGCTGGGGCTTT
This sequence comes from Pantoea sp. FN060301, assembly GCA_050410775.1. Classification (GTDB taxonomy): domain Bacteria; phylum Pseudomonadota; class Gammaproteobacteria; order Enterobacterales; family Enterobacteriaceae; genus Erwinia. Next base: position 673,738 of record CP191229.1, on the reverse strand, counting down.
TGATTTTGGCGTTCAGCAGCTGGCTCAGATAGCCTTTGGTCATACCGCTTGCGTCGGCGACCTGCTGGAGCGTACAGCCCTGGTGGCGGATTGCGGTTTTCAGATATTCGAATGACGACATCAGATGCCTCCTGCATAACGGGCGGACTCAATTCCACCCCGTTGAATATAGTTCGCGCTCCGCCGGCGGGCGCCTGCGCTGGCCCGCCGCAGAATGAAGGACGGCCTCAGAGGTCTTCCAGGATCGCCAGCGCATCGGCCAGTTTTTTCACCCCGTACACCTTCATGTTTTCCGGCACCTTTTTAGGCACGTTAGCCGCCGGGACGATAGCGCGGCGGAAACCGTGCTTCGCCGCCTCGGAGATGCGCTCCTGCCCGCTCGGTACTGGCCGGATCTCGCCCGCCAGCCCGACTTCGCCAAACACCACCAGATCCTGCGGCAGTGGACGATCTCGCAGGCTGGAGACCATCGACAGCATCAGGGCCAGATCGGCGCTGGTTTCCGTCACTTTTACGCCGCCCACCACGTTAACGAAAACGTCCTGATCCGCCATCTGTAAACCGCCGTGCCGGTGCAGGACGGCTAACAGGATCGCCAGCCGGTTCTGCTCAAGGCCGACAGCCACGCGCCGGGGATTGCCCATCATGGAGTGATCCACCAGCGCCTGAATCTCGACCAGCAGAGGACGGGTTCCTTCCCACAGCACCATCACCGAGCTGCCGGAGGTGATTTCATCACCGCGGCTGAGGAAGATAGCGGAAGGATTACTCACTTCCCGCAGCCCCTGCTCGGTCATGGCGAAAACGCCAAGCTCGTTAACGGCACCGAACCGGTTTTTATGGCTGCGCAGCGTGCGGAAGCGTGAATCCGCGTCGCCGTCCAGCAGCACGGAGCAGTCAATACAGTGCTCCAGCACTTTCGGCCCGGCCAGCGAGCCATCTTTGGTGACGTGCCCCACCATCACGATGGCGACGCCGCGCGTTTTCGCGAAGCGGGTAAGATAGGCGGCGGTTTCCCGCACCTGAGCCACGCTGCCCGGCGAGGACTGAATATCCGCCATATGCATAACCTGAATCGAGTCGATCACCATCAGCTTCGGCGCTTCCTGCTCGGCAATCTGGCAGATCTGCTCGATGCTGGTTTCCGACAGCATATTGAGGTTCTCGGTCGGCAGTCCGAGGCGGTGCGCGCGCATCGCCACCTGCTGAAGCGACTCCTCGCCGGTGACGTACAGCGTTTTCATCCCTTCGGAGAGACGGCATAGCGTTTGCAGCAGAAGCGTACTCTTACCGGCACCGGGACTGCCGCCAATCAGGATAGCGCTGCCGGGCACCACGCCGCCGCCCAGCACGCGGTCAAACTCTTTAAAGCCGGTGGAGAAGCGCGGCAGCGCCTCCAGGCTGATATCGGACAGCTTCTGTACGCGGCTGGTTCCCGCGCTGCCCGCATAGCCGGAGAGGCGTTCGTTGCGCGCCACGGCAGGAGACGCCGCCAGACGCACTTCGGTAATGGTGTTCCAGGCGTGGCAGGCGCTGCATTGCCCCTGCCAGCGTGGATAATCTGCGCCGCATTCGTTACATACAAAGGCGCGTTTTATCGCTTTGGCCAAATCTGTTCCTTAACGTTCATCGGAAATCAGGCTGCCGCTGAGAATGCAGAACACGCCCATAAGATCCGCATGACGGATAGTCACGCTGGTTTTTTCATTTACGGTCGGCTTGGCATGGTAGGCAACGCCCAGCGCCGCCGCCTTCAGCATCAGCAGGTCGTTTGCGCCGTCACCAATGGCGACGGTCTGCTCCGGGGCAATCTCAAAGCGGGCGGCAAGCTTATGCAGCGTCTCCGCCTTGTATTTAGCATCAACGATATCGCCCAGCAGTTCACCGGTCAGCTTGCCGTCGCGGACCTCCAGCTCATTCGCCACGCTGGCGGAGAGATGGAGTTTCTCGCGCAGATGCCCGGCAAACCAGGTAAAGCCGCCGGAGGCGATGGCCACATGCCATCCCAGCGCCTGAAGCTTTTGCACCAGCGACGTGAGGCCCGGCATCAGCGGCAGTTCGTCACGGACCTTCGCAAGGATCGCCGCATCGGCGCCCTTCAGCGTCGCCACGCGCTGACGCAGGCTGGCGGTGAAGTCGAGTTCACCGCGCATCGCCCGTTCGGTCACTTCGGCAACCAGGTCGCCGCAGCCCGCCAGTTTGGCGATCTCATCAATGCACTCTATCTCAATCGCGGTAGAGTCCATATCCATCACCAGCAGCCCGGGCGTTTTCAGATGGGGGATTTTGCCCAGCGGCGCCACGTCCAGGCCGGCGTCATGAGCCAGCCTGGTCGCACGCGCGGTCAGCGAGCCCGCCAGGCGTATCACCTGATACTCCTCAACGCACCAGGCGCTGACGATCACCATCGCCGCGCCAAGCTGATGCTGGAAGTCGGTGAGGCGGGCTTTATCGAGCTGGCGTCCGTACAGCAGCCAGCCGGTGCGTCCGGCACGGTAGTCCAGCGGCATCACTTCATCGCCGCTGAGGGAAAGAGGTAAACCCGGCCAGAGAGAGACTTCGGAAGGCAGGTCGCACCAGGTCAGACTATTTGGCATTACAGCTCCTGTAAGGACATATTAACCACGCAAGAGGCTACCCTGTCCGCCCCGCTTCTGGCAACATAAAGCTCAGCGACAAACGTCGGTTTTCTTCCTGAGGCATGAAGGGCAAAGATGGCAAAGGCCAAACTAAAATTCAGACTGCACCGTACGGCAATCGTCCTGATCTGCCTGACCTTGCTGGTAGTGCTGATGCAGGGCGCTTCCTGGTTCAGTCTCGGCCATCAGATGGCCCGCTCCGAGCAGGTGGATGAGCTTGCCCGTACGCTGACCCGGCAGGTGGCCTGGAGCCTGGCGCCGCTGATGGAAAACAGCGATGATAACCAGCCGAAAATTGACGAGATGCTCAGCCTGCTGACGAAAGAGAGCCGCATTCTCGACGCCTCGCTCTATGACGAAAACGGGACACTGATGGCGCACAGCGGAGAAACCATCTCCGTGCGTGACCGGCTGGCGCTGGACGGGCAACGCGCCGGAAGCTATTTCAATCACCAGATCGTCCAGTCGCTGGACAGCCCGGACGGCCCACAGGGCTTTCTGCGCGTCACGCTGGATACGCACGTGCTGGTCACCGAATCCCGGCAGGTCGACAACACCACCAATATCCTGCGCCTGATGATGCTGCTGTCGCTGGCTATCGGCATCATCCTGACCCGCACCCTGCTCAGAGACCGCCGTACCCGCTGGCAGCAGTCGCCGTTTCTGCTTACCGCCAATAATCCCGTCAGGGAAGATGATGAAGAAGAGCTTCCGGGGGCAGCAGCGCCGGCGGACAAACAGCCTTAATCCGCGCACGCTGCTGTTACAGGCGTGCTCACGCAGAGAGGGCTAGTGAGTGGCATCATAAAAAAAGGGCCGGATTATCCGGCCCTTTTTCACAGGTAATGCTGATGTGTGACCCGACTTCAGGCCAGCTATCTGCCGTTACTCTTTATCGCCCAGCAGAACGGATTCCAGCGCGATCTCAACCATTTCGCTGAAGGTCGTCTGACGTTCAGCCGCCGTCGTCTGCTCGTGGGTGCGGATATGGTCGGAAACGGTGCAGATAGCCAGCGCTTTTGCGCCAAACTCTGCCGCCACGCCGTAGATACCGGCAGCCTCCATCTCCACGCCCAGAATGCCGTACTTCTCCATCACGTCGAACATCTCTGGATCCGGCGAGTAGAACAGGTCGGCGGAGAAGATATTACCGACGCGGGCATTAACACCCAGCGCTTTAGCGGCGTCAGCAGCGTTACGCACCATGTCAAAGTCAGCAATCGCCGCAAAGTCGTGATCCTTAAAGCGCATACGGTTCACTTTAGAATCCGTTGAGGCGCCCATACCGATTACCACGTCACGCAGTTTGACGTCGGCACGCACCGCACCACAGGAACCGACGCGAATGATCTTTTTCACGCCGAAATCGGTGATCAGCTCTTTGGCATAGATGGAGCAGGATGGGATACCCATACCGTGACCCATTACCGAAATTTTACGGCCTTTATAGGTGCCGGTGTAGCCCAGCATACCGCGTACGTTGTTTACTTCGACCGCATCCTGCAAAAAGGTTTCCGCAATGTGCTTAGCGCGCAGCGGATCGCCCGGCATCAGCACAACGTCTGCGAAATCACCCATTTCAGCGTTAATATGAGGCGTAGCCATCTTTTTTCCTTGTTAAATATTGCCGGCGCGCGCTGCGCCGGCCGGTTACGTTTCGCTGATTACAGCATGCTTTTGCCGTATTCCATATTGGAAAGGCCAAAATAGTTCGCCACGGTCTGGCCGATATCGGCGAAGGTGTCGCGGTAGCCGCGCGAGCCTGGTTCGATTCCCGGCCCATAGATCAGCACCGGGATGTGCTCACGAGTGTGCTCGGTGCCTTCCCAGGTCGGATCGCAGCCATGGTCAGCGGTGAGGATCAGGATATCGCCCTCTTTCACCAGCGCCATCAGCTCAGGCAGACGGCGATCGAACAGCTCAAGCCCGCCAGCGTAGCCTGCCACATCACGGCGGTGACCCCAGGTGGAGTCAAAGTCCACGAAGTTCGTGAAGACAATGCTGTTGTCCGGTGCGACTTTCATCTCTTCGATGGTGGCATCAAAGAGCGCATCCAGCCCCGTCGCCTTCACTTTTTTGGTGATACCGACGTGCGCGTAGATATCCGCAATTTTCCCCACGGAGATAACTTCGCCGTTCTGCTCATCCACCAGCTTCTTCAGGATGGTCGGTGACGGCGGCTCTACGGCCAGATCGTGACGATTGCCGGTACGCTCAAAGTGACCCGCTTTGTCGCCAATAAAGGGACGGGCGATGACGCGGCCGATGTTATAGCCGCCTTCCGTCAGTGCTTCACGAGCGATCTCGCACAGCTCGTAGAGGCGATCGAGGCCGAAAGTCTCTTCATGGCAGGCAATCTGGAACACGGAGTCTGCCGAAGTATAGAAAATCGGTTTGCCAGTTTTCATATGCTCTTCGCCGAGCTGATCGAGGATCACCGTCCCTGAGGAGTGACAGTTGCCCAGATAACCCGGTAAATCCGCCTTCTCAACCAGCAGATCAAGCAGCTCCTGCGGGAAACTGTTCTCTTTATCGGAGAAGTAACCCCAGTCAAACAGCACCGGCACGCCGGCGATTTCCCAGTGGCCCGACGGCGTATCTTTGCCGGAAGAAAGCTCGCTGGCATAGGCGTAAGCGCCAATAATATCGGCCTCTTTATCCAGGCCCAGCGGGAACTTCCCGGTAGACTCTTCCGCTGCCTTACCCAGGCCTAACGCGGTCAGGTTAGGCAAATGCAGCGGCCCTTTCCGGCCCTTGTCGGCCTGGCCGTTGTAGCACGCTTCGGCGATATGGCCGAGGGTATCCGAGCCTTCATCGCCAAACTTGTGGGCGTCTTTGCTGGAGCCGATCCCGAAGGAATCCAGCACCATGATAAATGCACGTTTCATTCTGGTCTCCTGCGTTTATAACGCGGTGAGCGTAAATTTTATCGATCGGAACAGTATGACGGTTATCCGCTTATTCTGCGATAGATTACGGGTGTTTCTGCGAACTCTTTCTCACTGAGCGTGACCGCAGCTTTGACGGCGGCAGCAGCTTCCTGCCAGCCCGCCTCGGTCGCCGCATGGATCACCGCCAGCGGCCGCTCGCCACCCACGCGATCGCCCAGCTGCGCCATCTCGCTGAAGCCCACGCTATAGTCGATAGCATCACTGGCGCGGCGGCGTCCGCCGCCCATGGTGACCACCGCCATCCCCAGCGCGCGGGTATCCATCGCGCTGACAATGCCCGGCGCATCGGCATAAACGGCCTTGCTGAGCATCGGAGCGGGAAGATAGCGATCCATGTTTTCGATAAAGTCCGCCGGGCCTTTCTGAGCGGCCACCATGCGGGAAAATATCTCGGCGGCGCGGCCATTATCGAGCACCGTCTGGAGCTTGCCGGTCGCCTCTTCCACCGAGGAGGCCAGCCCGCCGGAAACCAGCATCTCGGCGCTCAGCGCCAGCGTCACTTCCAGCAGGCGGGGATTGCGGTATTCGCCGGTCAGGAACTGCACCGCTTCACGCACTTCCAGGGCATTACCCGCACTGGAGGCGAGTACCTGATTCATGTCCGTCAGCAGGGCGGTCGTTTTACAGCCTGCGCCGTTTGCCACGCCGACAATGGCCTGCGCCAGCTGCTCTGAAAGCTCAAAGGTTGGCATAAATGCGCCGGAGCCGACTTTCACGTCCATCACCAGCGCATCCAGCCCTTCGGCCAGTTTCTTCGCCAGGATAGAGGCGGTGATCAACGGAATAGAGTCCACCGTCGCGGTAATATCGCGCGTGGCGTAGAAGCGCTTGTCGGCGGGCGCGAGCGAATTGGTCTGGCCAATAATCGCCACGCCCACCTCTTTAATCATCCGGCGGAAGGCGTTGTCATCCGGGAAAATATCAAATCCCGGAATGGCTTCCAGCTTGTCCAGGGTGCCGCCGGTATGGCCCAGGCCGCGTCCCGAAATCATCGGCACAAACCCACCGCATGCCGCCACCATCGGGCCCAGCATCAGCGACGTGACGTCGCCCACGCCGCCGGTGGAGTGTTTATCCACGATCGGGCCGTTGAGGTTCAGCGCCTGCCAGTTAAGCACAGACCCGGAATCCCGCATCGCCATCGTCAGCGCCACGCGCTCGGGTAGGGTCATATCATGAAAATAGATAGTCATCGCCAGCGCGGCGATCTGTCCTTCCGACACGCTATTGTCACGCACGCCGTTAATAAAGAAGCGAATCTCTTCTTCGCTCAGCGCCTGACCGTCTCTTTTTTTGCGGATAATTTCTTGTGGCAGGTACATTTTGCCCCCTGGTAATGAAAAATCCTGATGAACTGGGTCTCTGCGGAAAGCTGCCCCGGCCAGAGAAACGTGGCGCGCAGGGCAGTCAGGCAAACAGGTAAGCCGCCAGCGCCGTTAAGCCTGGCGGCATTTACCCGGCGACTCAGTAGGCTGAATCGCTTTTTGCGCCGGTAAAGCCCGCCGCGTTCAGCAGGCTGGCTAACAGGCTGGAGGCGCCAAAGCGGAAGTGACGGGAGTTGGCCCAGTCGCTGCCCATAATGTCATCAGCCAGCTTCAGGTAAAGCGCCGCATCTTCGGCGGTGCGGACGCCGCCTGCGGGCTTGAAGCCTACCGACTGCTTCATACCTTTATCCGCGATGGTTTTCAGCATGATTTCCGCCGCTTCAGGCGTGGCGTTAACCGGGACTTTGCCGGTAGACGTTTTAATAAAGTCCGCTCCCGCTTCGATCGCGATTTCAGACGCTTTACGGATCAGTGCCGGATCTTTCAGCTCGCCGGTTTCGATGATCACTTTCAGCAGGACATCGGCCTCTTCACAGGCTGCTTTGCAGGCGCTGACCAGCTTGTAACCGATATCCTCATTACCTGCCATCAGGGCGCGGTAAGGGAAGACCACATCCACTTCGTCTGCGCCATAGGCGATGGCCGCGTGCGTTTCTGCCAGCGCGATCCTGAGATCGTCATTGCCGTGGGGAAAGTTGGTCACGGTCGCGATACGGATATCCGGCGTACCCTGCTCTTTGAGCGTTTTACGGGCAATAGGGATAAAGCGTGGATAGATGCAAATCGCGGCGGTGTTCCCCGCTTCGGTTTTTGCCTGACGACACAGGGCGATCACTTTTTCATCCGTGTCATCGTCGTTCAGCGTGGTCAGATCCATCAGTTTTAACGCCCGTATGGCGGCTTGAGTTACGTCAGTCATTCTTTTCTCCAGTCGGAAATTGGCGTCCGCGATGTTACGATAATAACAGAGCAGGCTACACCTGTTCCGTGATTTAATTCACACAGGTTAAAAGTATCATTGCAAACATTGTATAATACAGGTGACTAAGATCACACATATTTACCCGATACCGCGTGGCTCAGAAGGAAAACCGACAACCCTGTCAGCATCTATCGGGATCGGCACAGGGAAATGTTAGAATAATCACATTCACATCTGATTTACCCGGCAAACTTGATTTCGCCGGGTGTCCCGATCCTGTCGTCAAAATCTTATCTGTAAGTTTAGACATTCAGAGATGAAACAGCGTGCGGGTATTCTCACGAATGGCATCAGCGATTTCCTGCGGTGACTCTTTACGAACAGCACACAAGCTTTGCCAGATGTTGAGGATCCGCTCCGGACGGTTGGGCTGGCCCTGAAACCCCTGTACGGGCATATCCGGCGAATCGGTTTCCAGCAGGAGTGAGGAGAGCGGCAGACGGGAAAGGGTATTGCGGGTTTTCGCCGCGCGGTCATAGGTCATGGTGCCGCCCACGCCAATAAAATAGCCGGCGCGAATAAAGGCCAGCGCCTGCTGCTCGCTGCCGGCAAAACCATGAATCACCCCACGCCTTGGTATATCGAAACGCCGCAGATGCATCGCCAGCTTATCGTGCGTGCGGCGGGAATGCAGGATCACCGGCAGATCATAATCCCGGGCAAGGCGTAACTGGGCCGTCAGCATCGCCTCCTGCTTATCAAACTGCGGATCGTCCTGAAAGAGATCCAGGCCAATCTCCCCGATAGCGACCAGCTTGTCGGGACGCTGGCGAAGCCAGGCTTCCAGCTGTGTAAGATGCTCTTCCTGAAAATCCGCCACCGCCAGAGGATGGATCCCGAGCGCCGCATAGACCGGCGCATAGCGCTCAGCCAGCGCCATCACCCCGGCAAAGCGATCCGCCGAGACGCCAACGGCGATGAGACTGCGAACCCCCGCTTCCTCCGCCAGCCGCAGGCTTTCCGCTTCGCTGCCGCAAAAAGGCGCAAAGTCAAAATGGCAGTGGGTATCAACAAATTCAGGTGTCATGCCTGCGATCCTTTTATGTAATCTGCATCGTTCCCGGCCTCAGCCGCGGCAGCGATGCCCTGACAGTCCGGCTCGTTGGCTACCGGCGCCGCTGGGACCACCGGCGGCTGATTAACCAGCGTCCCCTGATCCTGCAGCCATTGCCCCACCGTTGCCAGAAAATGGCGTCCGCAGCCGCGACCCAGATGATAATCCTTATTCAGCGCAGCAATCCGGCTGCAGGGCGCCCTCGCTGAGCCAGCGCTCCACTCGCTTCAGCCACTGCGGCGTATAGGTCAGTTGCGAAGGAACGGTACGGATCGCCACAATGGTTTCCGCGCCGCGACGGACCGCTTCGCGCACCGGAATGGCGTCGCTGATCCCCCCATCCAGATAGCTTACACCATCCAGGGCGATAGAGGCCCGGTATGGCGCTGGAAGCTTTAATCAGGTTCAGCCAGTTGGCGGGGACGAAAAGGGGTTAACGCCAGCGGCGCTGTCGTGCCGGGAATGATGGGGATATGCTTGCCCAATTCGGTATCCTCAGGAGTGATTTCAAAGTCAGGATACGGTTAATGAGAGAACGGCGTGTGGCGGAATTAGCTTTCCGGCGCCGAAGGGCAATACAAACAAAAAGACCAGCCGCAGCTGGTCTCTTCAAAAACACGTTTCGTCAGCGTGTCTATAACTTCTTGCGGCCGGTAAACAGGCTGATCAGGAAGATAATGATACCGACGACGAAGACAATTTTAGCGGCCCATGCGGCTGTACCCGCCAGACCACCAAAACCTAAAGCGGCTGCGATGAGCGCGATGACCAGGAAAATAATACCCCAACGAAACATAAGCCTCTCCTTACCTTATAGTTAAAATCGAACTGCTTCTGTTATTCAATTCAGCCGCAAAACGGCATGAGTCATTTATTGTCTTTCAGAAGATTATTGAGGCGGCACCGCTGCGGAAGCGGTGCCACTTCATCACGATTTCACATCGAGATCGTTTTTCACGCTTTTCACGCCATCAATGGCTTTGGCAATGCTTTCAGCACGTTCAGACTGCGCCTGATTTTTCACCGTACCGGAAAGCTGGACCACGCCGTTGGTGGTTTCTACTTTAACGTTACGTGATGGAACAATATCGTCTGCTAACAGTTTAGCTTTGATTTCGCTGGTCGTTGCCGCATCACCGGCATAACCGCTTACGCTGGACTCTGTGCTGTCTTTCACGTGTAGTTCGTCACTGACGGATTTCACACCTTCGACTTTTTTCGCCGCCGCGACGGCCATTTCAGCCTGATCCTGCGACGGGACGAAACCGCTCAGCTTCACTACGCCTTCATGGGTTTCAACCGAGATATCCGTACTTTTAATGGCGTCGCTATCAACCAGGGCTGCTTTCACCTTGGCGGTCACGCCGCTGTCATCCATGTAGTCACCGACTTTTTCCATAGAGCTATCGATTTTAGAACTCATGCTATCGGTAGTGGACTGCACTTTCGGCGTGGTGGTGTCTTCAGCCATTGCTGCACCACTTACCAGAGCAGAACCCATCATTACAGCCATCAGAGTTTTAGCAATCTTAGTCTTGTTCATCGATCGTTTCCTTCTAGGTTCATACACCCACAATTGTGAGCTTTCAGCCACAAACGGCGTGACTGTAGGAGTAAGACGTCGCAGCAACCGCGCCGCATGTTTTGCGTCCTGTTGAAATAAATATAGCCGCTAATTGGGATTTCACCGCTGCTTGTGGTTGATATGATGGATATTTGGTCAACAGCGCGGTTTTTTAAGATGAGTCTGTAAGCGGAAAACGGGGCCTCAGGGGCCGACACAGGCGTAAAAAAAGCGATGCACGGGGCATCGCTTTACAGAGATATGGAGTTGCGTCAGGAACTTAGTGTTCCCGTGTTTTACGGAACACCACGTCCGGATAGCGTTCCTGGGTGATATTCAGGTTCACCATGGTCGGCGCGATATAGGTCAGGTTATCCCCGCCATCGAGGGCGAGATTGACTTCGTTCTTACGCTGGAACTCGTCAAACTTCTTCGCATCCGCGCATTCAACCCAGCGGGCGGTCGAGACATTAATCGCTTCGTAGATCGCCTCCACGTTGTATTCGCTTTTCAGGCGGGCTACCACCACGTCGAACTGCAGCACGCCGACGGCGCCTACAATCAGATCGTTATTATGCACCGGGCGGAATACCTGTACCGCGCCCTCTTCCGAAAGCTGAACCAGCCCTTTCAGCAGCTGCTTCTGCTTCAGCGGATCGCGCAGACGAATACGGCGGAACAGCTCCGGCGCGAAGTTCGGAATGCCGGTGAACTTCATATTTTCACCCTGCGTAAAGGTATCGCCGATCTGGATGGTGCCGTGGTTATGCAGGCCGATGATATCGCCCGGATAAGCCTCTTCAACGTGCGAACGGTCGCCGGCCATAAAAGTTAGCGCATCGGCGATCACCACATCTTTGCCCAGGCGTACCTGACGCAGCTTCATGCCTTTTTCGTAGCGGCCGGAAACCACGCGCAAAAAGGCCACGCGGTCACGGTGCTTCGGATCCATATTCGCCTGAATCTTAAAGACGAAGCCGGTAAATTTCTCATCGGCGGCGGTCACGGTGCGCAGATCGGTTTCACGCGGCATCGGAGAAGGTGCCCACTCCACCAGCCCGTCAAGCATATGATCCACGCCGAAGTTACCGAGCGCAGTACCGAAGAAGACCGGGGTCAGCTGTCCCGCCAGGAAAGCTTCCCGCTCAAATTCATGCGAGGCGCCCTGCACCAGCTCCAGCTCTTCACGCAGCTGCGCAGCGAGTTCTTCGCCGATAGCGCTATCCAGTTCCGGGTTATCCAACCCTTTCACCACGCGAACTTCCTGAATGGTATGGCCTTTACCGGACTGGTAAAGATAGGTTTCGTCTTTATAAAGGTGATAAACGCCCTTAAACAACTTGCCGCAGCCGATAGGCCAGGTAATGGGCGCACAGGCAATCTTCAGCTCGCTTTCCACCTCATCCAGCACTTCCATCGGATCGCGGATATCGCGGTCCAGCTTGTTCATAAAGGTCAGGATCGGCGTGTCGCGTAGACGGGTTACTTCCATCAGCTTGCGGGTACGATCCTCAACGCCTTTTGCCGCATCGATGACCATCAGGCAGCAGTCCACGGCGGTCAGCGTACGGTAAGTATCTTCCGAGAAGTCTTCGTGTCCGGGGGTATCCAGCAGGTTAATCAGCGATTCCCGATAGGGAAACTGCATCACAGAGGTCGTGATGGAGATACCACGCTGCTTTTCCATTTCCATCCAGTCCGATTTGGCGTGCTGGCTGGAGCCGCGGCCTTTGACCGTGCCGGCTGTCTGAATCGCCTGCCCGAACAGCAGCACTTTTTCAGTGATGGTGGTTTTACCCGCATCCGGGTGAGAAATAATGGCAAAAGTGCGGCGACGGGCCACCTCTTGCATAAAGGGTGCATTAGACATGAAGAAACTCTGTTTGGTGCTGTGCTGCTGCTGCGCGGTCCGCGCGGGGCAAGTTCACAGGGGATTAATCATCAATGGCCGGCATTTTCGCCGATCCAGAGGTTAGAAACAATGCAGAACGGGAGGGAATGCGCAGAAATGCAGAGCGGCCCGGAGGCGTTACCTCTGCATGCTGATTTTTTGCCCATTTTGCGGCGTCATTCCACTTCTGCCTACATTGGCCCGACTCCCTGAAGATATTTACCGTGATTTTATCGCGCTTTTAGCGGCGGGCGGATCACATTATTACGCGCCTCTTCACATTCTTCGCGGCACTGGCACCCTTCGATATGATCGTTGATAAGCCCTAACGCCTGCATCAGCGCGTAGGCCGTGACGGGGCCGACCCACGTCCAGCCCCGCTTCTTCAGCGCCTTCGAGAGACGAATGGCCTCTGGCGAGGTTTTGGCGTTCTGCCAGTATTCAAGATCGATGCGTGCCGGCCTCTCTTCTGGCAGTGGCTCAAACTGCCAGAACCAGGCGCCGAGCGATCCGGCCTCGTCAACCAGCTCAATGGCCCGCTTCGCATTGTTGATGGTTGAGAGGATCTTCGCCCGATTGCGCACAATCGTATTATCGGCCATCAGCCTGTCAACGTCGGCTTCGGTAAACTGCGCCACGGCGTGGAAATCAAAGTCGTGAAATGCCCGGCGAAAGTGATGCCTTTTATTATAAATAAGCTGCCATGACATGCCGGAGTGAAACCCTTCGAGGCAAACTTTTTCAAACAGGCGACGGTCGTCCGTCACCGGCCTGCCCCATTCACCGTCATGGTAACCGGGCATCAAAGGCTGCCAGGCGCAGCATACCCGGCCATCGTCGGTCAGGGTCAGGCCCGCCGCTTTCAAATCGATCAGGTAATGCTCATCCATTTAACGTCCTCATCAGCTTCGCCAGGTAAAGTGCTCTTTCAGGATAAACGCCCTCCACGCGACAATGCTATATCTGAAACCCGGTGTAACAACCGCGTTTGGTTTTTTCTTTGCAACGAGGCTATGTTTTAGACCATCAGCGGCGCGGCGTCACCAGGCTACGCGCCTTCCATCATGAAAAAAGGGTACTTTCAGTTATGAGCGATAACGACTATCAGCCAGCGAAAGTCTGGACGGAAAAAAAAGACGCTGGCGGCACCTGGGGGAGCATCAACCGCCCCACGGCCGGCCCGCGCAGCGACGTCGCCCTGCCGACCGGCAAGCATCCTCTTCAGCTCTATTCAATGGGCACGCCTAACGGCCAGAAGGTGACCATTATGCTGGAGGAGCTGCTGGCGCTGAACGTCAATGATGCGGAATATGATGCGCATCTTATCCGCATTGGCGAGGGCGATCAGTTCAAGTCCGGCTTCGTTGATATCAACCCAAATTCAAAAATCCCGGCCCTGCTGGACGTTACCACCACGCCAGCGACACGCGTATTCGAGTCTGGCGCCATTCTGCTCTATCTGGCAGAGAAGTTTGGTCACTTCCTGCCTAAAGATCCGGCAGGCCGTACCGAAACCTTAAACTGGCTGTTCTGGCTACAGGGCTCAGCGCCCTATCTGGGCGGGGGCTTCGGGCATTTCTATGCGTATGCGCCGGTCAAAATTGAGTACGCCATTGACCGCTTTACGATGGAAGCCAAGCGGCAGCTCGACGTGCTGGATCGTCAGCTTGCCGGGCATCGTTACATTGCCGGTGAAGATTACACCATCGCGGATATCGCCATCTGGCCATGGTATGGCGCGCTGGTCAGGGGAATGGTGTATGACGCGGCTGAGTTCCTCGATGCGGGCGCCTATCAAAACGTTCAGCGCTGGGCTGATGAAATTGCTCAGCGTCCGGCGGTAAAACGTGGCCGCATCGTTAACCGTACTTTCGGCGATCCCTCAGAGCAACTGCATGAGCGCCATGATGCCTCGGACTTCGACCTGAAGACGGAAGATAAGCAAGCGAAGTAAGCTTCAGCATCTCGCCCGTCAGGGCGGGATCATCGCTGACCGGAATGCATTCTGGTCAGCGTCTTTCGCCTCATAGTGAAGCGACCACGTTATTTCACCAGAATCTCTTCCAGTTCTTTCAACGTTTTGACCTGCCAGGTTGGGGTAATTCCTTCCGGCAGCGCACGACCATCCGCGTTCAGCCAGCAGGTTGCCAGCCCCGCCCGCATCCCGCCCAGAATATCGGAATCCGGATTGTCGCCTACCATCATGACTCTTTCCCGGGCAGGGTTGCCCATTTGTTCCAGCGCATAGTCAAAAATGGCCGGATGCGGCTTGGCATGGCCTACCTGCTCCGAGATCACCAGCAGGTCGAAATAGTCGAGAAAGCCGGTTCGCTGAAGACGGGCCTGCTGAAGCGCCGTGAAGCCGTTGGTAATAATCCCCATCTTCACGCTGCCTTTCAGGCTGTTGAGCAAATTCACCGCGCCGGTCAGCGGTACGCAAATTTCAGCCATCGCGGCGAGAAAGCCGCTGTTTAAATCGTGTGGCGTCACCTTCAGCCGATCGGCCCATCCCTGAAAGCGCTGGTGCTGTAACTGCAGCGCGCTGATAGCGCCATTCTGGTAATCCACCCACAGCGGTTTATTGATGGCCTGATAGTCGTTGTAATCGACAGGGGTGAACTCCACGTCATACTGTTGAAAAAGGCGCTGTAAGCCGGCATAAGCGTCGAAATGGAACAGCGTGTCGTCGGCGTCGAATAAGATCCAGTCCCACTCTTTTAACATCTTGCGATCCTTTTGGGGTTGTAGGGTGAATACCCGATGCAGGCGGCTGGCAGATAAACTGCGCTTCATAATTGCTTTGAGGCAATGCGGAAAGCTTTAGTTTCCTGCGCGCTCAGATTGTCAGCGCCATGATGATGGCATCTTCTTTGCCATCGGCGCTGGGATAATAGTTGCGGCGTACCGACACTTCATTGAAATCCAGCGATTCATAAAGGGCGATCGCCGGTCGGTTAGAGGCGCGAACCTCCAGCCAGAGCGTCTGGATTTCCCGTCGTTCCAGTTCGGCAATGAGGTGATTAAGCAGGGAGCGGCCCAGCCCCCGGCGCTGAAAGGCCGGATCCACAGCCAGGTTGAACAGCGTCGCTTCGTCGAGCACCACCTGCGTGATAGCAAAAGCCGCCATTTTATCGCCGGCATCAAGCCGGAAGTTCAGGTAGCGTTCACCCTGGTTGCTGACCAGCGTTTTTTCACTCCAGGGATAGGCATGGGCGCGCTGCTCAATGGCCAACGCCTGCTCAAGATCCTGCGGTGTCAGTAAAGAAATCTGATTCATAATGAGAGATCTGCTGCCATAGCGCGCGTTTCGCGCCGGCATTGTCGTAAAGCTCCGCCAGGGCAGGCGAAGCGATCTGGGAACCTGCCAGCGTAACTGGCGATGTCAGCCCCATGCACCAGCTTATGCAGCGGGTGTCGTCAGGCAGCATCGCGAGCTGTTCAGGCGTAAGCACAACCACCTCCTCTTCCTGCATCAGCATGGCGCGGAGGACGTCGCCGATCAGCGGATCGGTCAGTAAAGGGGGAGCGTCGGCAATAATCAGTAGCCGGGTTTTCTCTGGCAGTGATACCGCCACCTCGCCGTGCAGGGCGCGCGGACGCCGCAGTTTGTACTGCGTTATGCCCATTTGCTGTAATAACCAGTCACGTCTGGAAGACATTCTTTATCCCGTCTGGTCGCCCGATTGCGCCGCTATGCTAGCAAACCCATCGAATCTGCGCCAACAAACCTCTCACCGCTTCTTACTTGCCCGGCTAATTTCGGTATAATCCCCGCTCTGATTTGTAAGGAGCCACCGATGTCTGCATTTTCCCCGGCCAGTGAAGTGATACTGCGCCACAGTGATGAATTTACTCAACGCCGCGTGCTGTTTGCTGGCGACTTGCAGGATGACCTGCCCGCCCAGCTGGAGACCGCCCTGAGCCGGGTGCATACCCAACAGTATCATCACTGGCAGATCCTCAGCCGTGCGCTGGGGGAGAATGCCCACTTTGGCCTGATTGCCACGGCAGATCGGCTGGCGGACTGCGATACGCTGATCTATTTCTGGCCGAAAAACAAACCCGAAGCGCAGTTCCAGTTAGAGAATCTGCTGTCGCTGCTGCCTGTCGGCAGCGATCTGTTTGTGGTCGGTGAAAACCGCAGCGGCGTGCGCAGCGCGGAACAGATGGTAGAAAAGTGGGCGACGCTGACCAAAATCGACAGCGCCCGTCGCTGTGGCCTCTATCATGGCCGGCTTGACGCGCAGCCAACCTTTGACGCTGACGCCTGGTGGGATGAGTATCCGCTGGGCGATCTGACCGTGAAAACGCTGCCAGGCGTCTTCAGCCGTGACGGCCTGGATGCCGGAAGCAACCTGCTTCTCTCCACTCTGAAACCGCATATGAAAGGTAAGGTGCTGGATGTGGGCTGCGGCGCGGGCGTGCTTTCCGCCATGCTGGCCAGCTTCTCTCCGAAAGTCCGCCTGTTTATGACGGACGTCAGCGCTGCGGCAATAGAAGCCAGCAAGGCGACGCTTGCCGCCAATCAGATTGAAGGCGAAGTGTTTGCCAGTAACGTCTACTCCGACGTGACCGGACGTTACGATATGATCCTCTCGAACCCGCCTTTCCATGACGGTATGCAAACCAGTCTGGATGCGGCGCAGACGCTGATTCGCGGCGCGGTGAAACACCTGAATATGGGTGGCGAGCTGCGTATTGTGGCGAATGCCTTTTTGCCCTATCCGCAGGTGCTTGATGAAACCTTCGGCAGTCATGAGGTTCTGCTCCAGAACGGCCGCTTCAAGGTTTACCGCGCCGTTCTTGCCCGAGCCAGTAAAGCTAAGCGCTAGCGTATAGTTTGCCTGGACGCGGCGCTGCTGCCCCCATCAGGCAAACAACTGATTCCGCTACAAAGCGGCGGGAGCGTTGCTTTTTGCAGCGATCGCCGCAGGGGCGTCAAATAACTGTTGACGTCCCCCGGAAAATCTCTAGAATGCGCCTCCGTGGTTGCAATACATTTATCATGTATTGATGGTATGCGAAGGTGGCGGAATTGGTAGACGCGCTAGCTTCAGGTGTTAGTGTCTTAACGGACGTGAGGGTTCAAGTCCCTCTCTTCGCACCAAAAACCATGTTATTCATATTACGCAGCATCTGCGCGAAGGTGGCGGAATTGGTAGACGCGCTAGCTTCAGGTGTTAGTGTCTTAACGGACGTGAGGGTTCAAGTCCCTCTCTTCGCACCAAATGCGGTGATGTGAATAAAGAAGTTCAACAGAGATGCGAAGGTGGCGGAATTGGTAGACGCGCTAGCTTCAGGTGTTAGTGTCTTAACGGACGTGAGGGTTCAAGTCCCTCTCTTCGCACCACGTTGAACAAATCTCCTGCTTTCTCTCTCCCGTATTACCCTCATTATTTTCCCGCAAACGTTTTGCTTCTCCCTTTTTAAAGCGCACTGAAATTCAGTGAGATCGCCGCGATACCGCCCGTCAGCGCCAGACAGGATGGTAACAGCAGATAGTGACGCAGACGCTTATGGTAGAGCATAACGACGGTCGCCAGCAGCGCAATAACCATAACCAGACGCCATTCGCTGAACGAGAGATCCATCAGGGTAATCGGCGGCATAATGGTGCAGGGAAGCACTATTCCCCAGCCGCTATCCAGTTTTTTCCCGAACATCAGGCTTATCCCCCAGACGCCACATGCGGTAACTATCGCTATCAGCATCGCAATTCCCCACTTTCCCAAGTGATAATGATTCCCACTATCATATAAGAATAATTTTCATCTTTCAGCAACTTTTAGCGCCATTATCCTAAACAGAGCTGGCGCTAATGACAGCTCTGTTGTTAAGTGATAAATTGAATTCGATCCACCCAAAATGAAAATTCTAATAATAACAGGTTCACACTATTCCACGCGTGAAATAGACTGGCACCTTCGGTTACCGCCGGGCGCTATTTCTGAGCAGTTACGAGTAGAACATAATGAAATTACAAAGTTATGATGAATTGCTTCACAGCAAGCATCGCCTTTCGCTGATGCTTTTTCTTTTTTTAAACACAGCCACATCGTTATTTTGCTTATACAGTATCGGAAAAAACCGTGCATTTGAGTTAATGTCGCCTGTGATGACAGTCGCTTTAACCAGTGCATTAATATTAATCTGGGTAACACTGAAGCCTACAGGGAAATTCCCGATATTAAATATTGTGGCATTGATCACGGGTCTGCTCTGGGCATGGCAAATTGTCCTTAATTATAAATTCGCCTTCGCTTTTGACAGCAGCTTTTTAGTGGTCAGCCTGATCGGCGTTTTTTTTATCAGCATGATTGCGCTGGGAGATCACCTGCTTGCCTTCTGTCTGCACACCGCCCCGTCGTCGCTGGCGGCCCTAATGCTGGATAACGGCCATAACACCCTGCTGATCCTGTTCACTATTGTGCTGCCGCTGGGGGGATTCACCTTGCATCACCTGATGCAGCGACGACGCGATATCTTTACCCGACGCCTGATGCACCAGCTCTATGAGGAAAAGGAAACCTACAGCGACCTGAGCATGCTCGACCCGCTCACCGGGCTTTATAACCGCCGCGGGCTTAAAAACAGGCTGGAAAACATCCTGGATAATCACGCCGGCAGCCACTTTGTCCTGCTGCTCGATATCGATCATTTCAAGGCGTATAACGACAACTATGGGCACGCCATGGGCGATCAGGCGCTGGCGCGCGTCTCTATCGCTATCCGCGATGCGGTGCGCTCACGTGATATCGTCACGCGTTATGGCGGAGAAGAGTTTCTGGTGTTGCTGACCAACGTCAACGAATCGATAGCCCGTAAGCTGTCGGAACGTATCCGTCAGTACGTGCTGGAGCTGGAAATCCCCCATCTTTTCAACGAACGCGTTGCTACCCACGTCACCATCAGCGCAGGATTTGCTCCCCTTTACGATCAGGATTTTGACGGCGCGCTGGCCAATGCGGACAGGGCGCTCTACCTGGCGAAAAGCCGTGGCAGAAATACTATCCTTTCCAGCGATGAAATTGCTAAAAGTTCGCTCAGCCAACCTGCCGATGCAATGTAATTGATGTTACCGGCCCGCTATGCGGGCCGATACATTCCGGTCACTTATAATCAGATTAAATTCAGATAATCCTGATAAGCGAAAATAGTCGCTTCTCCTTTCCTTTCCGTTAATTATCGCCCCCCTTGCAAAGGTCGTAGTGACTAAATAAGCATTCTGATGATAATAATATTCAATTCCGGTCGCGGCATTTGCTATTTATTCTGAATAAATGGAATTTATTATTTCTCTGGCGGAGTTATTTCTTACCATTATCTCCGGGCAGTGAAAAATTTTCTGCATCAATTCTGACGCGTGATTAAAAAGCAGCGCTCTCTGATCTGCTGCCCTCTTTTTTATAGCCACACCCTGAATAGGGAGACTGCACCGCGGCGTAATGCGGCGAAAATTGCTGCTTGTCTGTCCGTTTTCTCTCAGATACAATCAAGAACGATTATCATTTGTTTTTGTACTTCGGTTTAAACTGGATACTACATGACCACGATCGTTCGTCAGGCATCTGAGTATGGTTCTTATCCGCTGATCTTTCTGCAAAGCAATCGCTCGCTTGGCGATTCGCTGCGGGCGCTGTTCAGTGAGCACCGTTCTTACTTCCTGGAAACGATCCGCCTGGGTGAAGAAGCGCCCGCAGAGTGTATGACGCTGAAGCGCTGGTCGCAGCCCGAAAACTTTGCTCAGCTGAACAGACGCTATGGCGATTTTATCTACCGCGAACAGCGTGAGATGGAGCGGGAAAACAAACCCCTGCAGTCGCTCTGGGCGCAGTGGTATTTCGGCCTTTTTCTGCCTCCGATGATGATGAGCCTGCTGCTGGAATCCCGGGCGCTGGACTGCTCACCTGAACGCTGTCACGTTGAATTTCATGAAACCGGTCGCCCGGCCGCCTTCTGGATTGACGTGCGTGAAGATGAAGAGGCCCGCTTCCTCAGCCCGCGTCGCCGCATGGATCGTCTGATCCAGCAGCATCTTATCCCGGCTATTCAGGGCATCGAGCAGCATGGCGATATCAACGGTAAGCTGATCTGGAGCAACACCGGCTTTTCCGTCTACTGGTTTCTGGGGGAGATCGCCCCGCTAATCGGAGAAGATTTACGCGCGGAGCTGGAACTCGCTTTTTTCTTTTCGAAAACGCTCTCTGACGGCACCGATAACCCTTTCTACCGCACAATGCTACCACGCGAAGGGGAGATGCAGCGCCGCACCTGCTGCCAGCGTTACCGCCTGCCTGACGTACAACGCTGCGGTAACTGCACCTTAAAACCGGTCTGAACTCTCTCCTTTTCCGTTTACAGTCAGCGCGCTCTGTGGCAGGTTTATCCGCTTCGTTTTGTTGGAGATAAGCATGAGCCTGGAGTCTGTACGGCAGTTCTTCGCCGAACGCGCCCCTGATATTGGGATTATTGAGCTTGCTGAAAGCACCGCTACCGTGGCGCTGGCGGCCAGAGCACATCACGTCAAGCCTGGGCAGATCGCCAAAACGCTGTCGCTTAAAGTGCGCGAGCGCGTGGTGCTGATTGTGACGCGGGGCGACGCCCGCCTGGATAACCTCAAGCTGAAAAAGACGCTGGGCGCAAAAGCCCGCATGCTCAGCACGGACGAGGTGGTGAGCTGGACAGGCCATCCCGTCGGCGGCGTTTGCCCGTTCGGATTAGAGACGCCGCTACAGGTTTTTTGCGACATTTCGCTTCGCGCCTATGATGAAGTCCTGCCTGCGGCCGGCTCAATCAATAGTGCCGTGCGCCTTTCGCCGGAAAGGATTGCCACGCTGACCGACGCAACATGGGTCGATGTCTGTCAGATCCCCGCAGAGATTTGAACGCTGTTTCTATCCTTAACGGTCCCTGACCGGTCAGCCCTTCCCTCTGACCGGCAGCAGCGTTTCTGACTAACCCGCTTACCCGCTTTTTGAACCGCCGCCGGTTGCTTTACCGCGCTGGGGCGCAGGCATTTTCTTTGCTACACTACCCGCCGTTCATCCCTGACCAGGATTTAACCTGTCTTGTCGCTGATTCAGATCCACAACGCGTCCAGCCGCTTTGCCGCCTGGCTCGGGTTGGTTGCCATAATGATGCTGTTTATTGCTCCGGTGATCTCAAAATCACTGGCGTCAGCGCATGGCGATCGCTTTATGGTGGATATGCAGCACGTTATGCCAGTGGAGAGCGAGAGCCATCACAGCAATCAGGATATGTCTGGAGATGGGGCTCATCCGGCACCCGTCGCGGGACAGCATTCGCACGCAGATGTCGGTTCGATGTCAGCGATGCCCGGTATGTCAGCGGCTGAGCACGCCAGAATGATGGCGCACCATCCCATGTCAATGATGGATGACAGCGCCTGCGGCTACTGCGTGCTGCTGGCCCACATGCCGCTTGATCTCACGAACCTGATCCCGCTCTGGTCAGCTTTGCAGGCGGCCAAACTGCCCGCCCCGCCCCTGCTTCCCCCTTTTATCCCGCGCGTTGTCGCCCATTTTTTCCATCCCAGGGCACCGCCTGCGCCCTGATACATCGCTAATCACTGAATATTGATCCTGCCGTCATGGCGGCAGGCACCTGCACATGCCTGATGACGGGCGGATGGAAAAAATTATGTCGGAAAATACGCTGGCGCACTCTGCGCGCGCCGAACAGAGCCGCAGTGCGCTTTTACAGCTGCTGCGCCGTTTACATTTCTATATCGGACTTTTTATCGGCCCCTTTATCTTTATGGCGGCCCTGACCGGCACGCTCTATGTCCTGTCGCCCCAGCTGGAAAATACCCTCTATTCTCATCAGCTTTTCGCGCCGGTGAGTGAGCCTGCGAAACCGCTGTCGCAACAGATCCATGTCGCTCAGCAGGCTATGGGAGCGGACGTCAGGCTTGCCGCCGTCCGCCCGGCACCGTCTCCCGGCGAAACCACCCGGGTGATGTTCTCCACGCCAACTTCCGGCCCGTCGGAAACCACGGCCGTGTTTATTGATCCCTCCACGCTTGATGTTCGCGGCATTCTGGACGTTTATGGCACCAGCGGCGTGCTGCCGTTCAGAACCTGGCTTGATTATCTGCACCGTAACCTGTTGCTGGGGGATGCAGGGCGTAATTACAGCGAGCTGGCAGCCAGCTGGCTGTGGGTCGCGGCGCTGGGTGGCGGAGTGCTTTGGGCCGCCGGCCGCAGAACGCGCCGGGCCAGCCAGAAAACAACATCACGAAGTAAGCGTACGCAGCGCCGCCACTGGCACAGCTCGCTGGGCCTGCTGCTGCTGCTGGGGCTGCTGTTCTTCTCGGCAACGGGGCTGACCTGGTCCCGCTGGGCGGGTGACAATATTTCGTTGATGCGTGCCCATTTCGGCTGGATGACCCCCTCAGTCAATACGGCGCTGCCGGTTCCCGTTGCTGGCCTTCACCAGACAAGCGCCGGTATGTCCCACTCCACAGGGGGAATGCACGCTATGCCGCAGGATGAACATGCCGGCCATCAGATGGCTGACATGAAAATGGCGGCCGATGAACATGCTGAGCATAAGATGGCGGGTATGGCGATGCCGGCAGATCCCTCCCTTGTCGCCGCTGTTAAGCCCGCGCAGTTTGACGGTGTCCTGGCGGCGGCGCGCATGGCGGGGATAGACGCCGGTAAAATTGAGATCCGTCCAGCCAGCGTCATCAATAAGGCCTGGACGGTCAGTGAAATAGATCGCAGCTGGCCGACCCAGGTAGATAGCGTGGCCGTTGATCCGCGGACTTTTCATGTGGTGGACAAGGTCGAATTCGCCCAGTTTGGCCTGCTGGCGAAGCTGACCCGCTGGGGCGTGGATGCGCATATGGGCGTGCTGTTTGGCCTGCCGAACCAGCTGATTCTGGCGTTTTTCGGGCTGGGGCTATGTACGCTTATCGTGATGGGATACCGGCTCTGGTGGCAGCGGCGGCCCCTTGCCGGCGAGGGGCCACATCCGGCGAAAACGCTGCTTCACCACTGGCGTCAGCTTTCGCTCAGCGTGCGCTTCCTTTTACTCATCTGCACTCTGGCGCTTGCCGTCAGCCTGCCTGTGATGGGGCTTAGCCTGTTGCTTCTGCTGATCGTTGATGCGCTACGCTGGCAGCGGGCGGTCAGAGCGCAGGCCGCCTGATCATTACGGGCCACCTTCCACGATGAGCGTGGCCCGGTTCTTTAATGCAGCGCGTCGTCGCCAGCCGTTTCAGTGCGCCATCGCCTGTTCGATCATCTCCAGCAGTAGCCGGTTATCCACCGTTTTCAGCACATGAATCAACTCACCAGCGGGCTCGCCTGTGCCAATGCTGACGCCAAGCGGCTGACGATAGCGCCAGGATTTGCCCCGCGTCTGTCCGGGCCTCAGCTCAACGTCCACAAAGTAGTCCGCCGCTGTCGCAATATCTGGGTTCAGCAGCCAGGCCACCACCAGCGCATCATGGATCCAGCAGCCCGGAAGATGACGCGTCTGCATCGAGTAATCCAGCCATGGGCGGACCGTGCGGGTGACAAATTTTGCCAGCGGGGTATTAAACCGCTCAATGCGATCCAAATCGTTATGCGTCATCATCGTCTGGGTGGTGACATCCATCGGCACCAGCGTGATGTTCGCCCGGCTGGTCAGTACCTGATGTGCTGCCTCGGGATCGAGGCCGAAGTTGGTATCTTTAATAAAATGATCCAGCGCGAACACGCCGCCCATAATGGCGATCTCCTGCACAGCCTCCGCCATTTCCGGATAGCGTTCCAGCGCAAGCGCCACATTGGTTAACGGGCCGATCGCTACCAGGGTGATTTGACCCGGATTGGCGCAGATCAACTCACCAATGGCATCCGCCGCCTCGCGATCGGGAGCGACCGCTCTCGCTGGTGGCCGGACGTCCTTCCACAGATAGCCAAGCTTGTTGATATGGATCCGGTTATCCAGCTCTTTACGCCAGGGCTCCGCAGGTTCGGCCAGCGCCTGCGATGCGCCCCGGACGACCGGTACCGCGATCCCGAGCCTGTCGGTTAAGTCTTTCGCCACGCTGTAGCCCACGTCGCTGGGCGTGTTGCCGGCAACAATAGTAATCAGCTCCAGCGAGAGCGTCTTCGATCCCAGCGCAAGCGCGAGTGCCAGCCCGTCATCCACGTTAGCTCCGGCTATGCCATTTCCCGGATCGCAATCAATAATAAGTCGTTTCATGGGGTGTCTTTAATAATGGATTGCCTGAAAAGAGCGGGCTGACAGCCGCAGGATTCGCCGATCTCAAGCCGGTGAGAAAATTCGCTCAGCTGCACTTTACCCGGCGGCGCAGTGAGCATCTCAATCGCTTTTTTAGCCATTTCATCAACCGGCTGTCGCACCGTGGTCAGCGAGGGAACATGATAGGCGGACCGATCCGTCCCGTTAAAACAGACCAGCGCCAGCTGCTCCGGTACTTTTGATATTATTTTCCTTCAGCGCCCGCAGACAGCCTGTCGCCTGTGCCTCATTCGAAATAAATAAGGCCCGGGGAAGTTTTCCGGCCAGCAGCATCTGTTTTGCCGCCTGATAGCCCCCTTCACGGGTATAGGTTGCCGGAAATATCCACTGCGGGCGCTCGATTAACCCATATTCACGCAGCGCCTTACGCCAGCCCGCAAGCCGGTCCTGCGTATTCAGCCTTTCCAGCGGGCCGCAGATAATACCCGCCTCCTGATAACCATGGCTGAGCAAATGGGAAGTGACCTGAAAGGCTGCCGCGCTTTCATCAACGCGAAGAATATTAACGTTTAAATCGGGATCGACGCGATCCAGCATGACAAACGGCGTTCCGCTTGCCCGGATCAGATCAATGTAGGGATGACGATCGACGCTGTTATACAGCAGTCCGTCGACCTGCTGACTGAGCAGATTATTCAGCAACTCCCGTTCCCGTATGCGGCTGTCCCCCGCGTCGCCCAGCAGCATTACCATGCCATGGTCTAAGGCTTCCTGCTGGAGCGCATGGGCAAAAGAAGCGATAAACGCATTGCCGATATTGGGCACCACCAGCCCGTAGGTTTTTGTGGTCCCGGACGCCAGCGCCCGGGCAAGGCTGTTTGGCCGGTAGCCGGTTATTTTTATCGCCTCCAGCACGCGGAGCCGCGTGGCTACGGCGACCGGCCGCGGGCCGTTATTGATCACGTAGCTCACAACGGCAACGGACGTGCCCGCTACTCTGGCCACGTCCGCTCTTGTTGCGCGCTGTTGCATCAGTTTTGCCAAACGACTTTCCTGTTAGCGTTAAGGGGCTGCCTCCGCGTCAGGTTCAGATCTGCCTTCAGATGGCATCCTCAGGATCGTTAAGATCGCGACCGCGCGTTTCCGGTGCGACGAACGTCGTCACAAAGCCGATTGCCGCCATCACTGCAAAATAGAGCGCTATTGACCACCAGTGTCCCGTCCATGAAAGAAGGGCCGCGGCAATCAGCGGTGCCGTACCGCCAGAGAGTATCGATCCCAACTCCTTCGCCGTCGCCATTTTAGTGTAGCGGTTTTTTACACCGAACATTTCCACGCCCCATGCCGCCTGCACGCCGTAAATGCCCAGCGACGCCAGCCCCATGCCGACCACAATAGTGGCAATGACAATCGCCGGTTCACGGGAATCAAGCAGCATAAATGCCGGAAAGGCATAGAGGATCAGTAACAGGCAGAAGCAGCGGTAGATAACGCGACGGCCAAAGCGATCGGAAAGCCAGCCGGCAACGGGGATAATGAGGAAGCCGAGCAGCGAAGCGATAAAAACCGCCGTGGTCGCCACAGATTTATCAACTACCAGCATCTTGACCACGTAGCCGATCATAAAGCCCTGCACCAGATAGGAAGGCCCATTTTCACCAATGCGCAGGCCTACCAAAGTAACGAAAGCGCGGCTACGTCGCCAGAAGCTGCGGTTATCTGGTTCGGCCTGCAGGGTACGCTGCACAGCGATCTGCTCCAGCTCAAGCGCCGCTTTTCTGCGCTCGAAAACCGGTGTTTCTTTCAGATGGCGGCGGATCCACAAGGCGATCAGCGCGATCAGTGAACTGCATAAAAAGGGAATACGCCAGCCCCACGCCTGAAGCTGCTGCTGATCCATCTGCACTACCGCCAGCCAGACCAGCGAGGCTATCAGCGTTCCGCTGTTAGAACCCAGCGCGATAATGGATGAAACCAGCCCGCGTTTTTCCGCTGGCGCATATTCCCCCAGCACCACCGTTCCGCCGGAAAGCTCGGCGCCCGCGCCAAAGCCCTGGCTGAACCGCAACACCACCAGGCAGGCCGGCGCCCAGAGACCAATCGACGCGTAGCTCGGGATCAGCCCGATCAGCGTTGTGGAGGCGCCCATCAGGATAATGGTGGAGATCATCACCGCCTTGCGCCCTTTACGATCGCCAAGCCAGCCAAAAAACAGCGCGCCGATGGGACGCGCAATAAATCCTACGGACCAGGTGGCAAAGCTTGAGAGGAGCGCCATCGCTGGCGTGGCTTCAGGAAAAAAGACGTCGCCGAAAATGATCCCCGCCGCCAGGCCGTAGAGCGCAAAATCAGCATACTCCATAGCGGTTCCCAGCCAGCAGGAAAAGGTAGCCCGCCAGAAATCCTGACGTCCTGCGGGCGTAAGCAGGCGTTCATCTGCGGCGGAGGCGACATGTTGAGGTGGGGTTGCGGCGTGCGGAATATCTTGAGATATGGACATAAAAACTCCCTGTTATGTGCGTTTTTGCCTTCCCTGGCCGTCCTGATACGCAACTGCATTCGCCAGCGAGGACATTCTTTTGCAGATTTGTGATGAAAGGTCAGTAACGGGTTCCCTGGTGTTGGGTGTCGCTTTCGCTGTTTCCCGTCCGTTGGTTTTCAGAACCAATCAAATAAAAACGTGAAACAGGGTGACCTTCACCTGGCAAAAAACATCCAGCACGGTGAATTTTTAAATCGGGCTCATTGTATCTACACGCGTAGACAAATCAAGGCAGGCGCCAAAATAAATTAGAAAAATTTCACATTTTCAACTTACAGTCTATTATTGCATCCTTTATTAACAATAAGTTAATAACCTATTAAGCGCTACGGAGAAAAATTATCCGGGATATTAATCTAAAAAACTTTAGTAAAGGCTGTTTTTCAGACTGTAGGCTTGCCGGGCGAACTGGAGCCCTGAGCAGGCGGTTGCGGCAGAGAAATGTAATGCAACCGCTCATAAATGCTGAAGCCAGAGAACAGCCGATTTGTTTTATCCGCTTTTCGCACATAGGCTTTTAAAAAAATTCTGTAAGGCAAAATGATGAGCATCATCCTGATGCGCCACGGTAAGCCAGATCATTATGCGCCGGGCCGGGTGCCCGCGCTGGCTATGTCCCAGTGGTGTGAAGCATACGATCTCTCCCTTGTGCAGGATCTCCCCCCTGAAAAAAGCTGGCGCCTGGCGGCGATAGCAGATTATGTGGTCACCAGTCCTCTTCCCCGCGCCCGCTCCTCTCTGGCAAAACTCAGGCTGGAGCCTGCGCATATAGATCCCCTTTTCAGCGAAGTATCGCTGCCGGTCATCAGGCTGGGCTATCCGCACCTTCCGCCCACGCTCTGGCTTGCGCTGCTGCGCCTGCTATGGCTTTGCGGCTATGCCGGTTCGGTTGAGTCTTTACGGCAGGCGGAGCAGCGCGCCGCCCTTGCCGCCGAAAAACTGATCGAACTCTCCGCGCGAGGCAACGTACTGCTACTGGGGCACGGCATTATGAATAAGCTGATCGCCCGCCATCTGCGCAAAAGCGGCTGGCTGGCGGAAAAACACGCCAGCAGTCGCCACTGGAGCGCCGCTATCTATCATCCGCCGGTGATTTCCTGAGCTAAAAGATCCAAAGAGAAACAGGCAAGCTTTGCAGAGCCCCGGATATTCGCACCCGACGGGGTTGCCGTTACTCTGGTTCCTGCTGACGGACAGGCCGTTCAGCAGAAACCGTTAAGGAGTTCCCCGTGTCTGAACTGAACAATAAAATTGTTGCGATTACCGGTGCCAGCAGCGGCATTGGCGAGGCGACAGCCCGCCTACTGGCGGCGAAAGGGGCAAAAGTTTTTGTCGGTGCGCGCCGGACTGAACGTCTGGAAAAGCTGGTTGCTGAGATCCAGGAGGCCGGCGGTGAGGCGGCCTGCATGGCGCTCGATGTCACGAGCCTGCCACAGATGGAGGCCTTTATCGCTGAAGCAACACGCCGCTTTGGCGGGCTGGACGTGATGATAAATAACGCCGGTGTGATGCCACTATCCCCACTTTCATCCCGTAAAGTGGCGGAGTGGGATCGGATGATTGATGTGAACATCCGGGGCGTGCTGCACGGCATTGCCGCCGTCCAGCCGCTGATGGAACAGCAGCAGCACGGTCATATCATCAACGTGTCGTCCATCGGCGGGCTTTCCGTCTCCCCTACCGCCGCGGTCTACTGCGCCACCAAGTTCGCAGTCCGCGCCCTGTCGGACGGGCTGCGGCAGGAAACGGATAAACTGCGCGTCACGGTTGTTTCACCAGGCGTTGTGACGTCCGAACTGGCCGAAACCATCACCGACGAAACGGCCCGCGAAGCGATGAGATCCTTTCGCAACGTGGCGCTCGATCCGCTCGCTATCGCCCGCGCAATTGCCTGGGCAATCGGCCAGCCTGACGATGTTGACGTGAGTGAGATGGTGATTCGCCCGACCAGCAGCCCGTACTGATCGACGCGCAGATCGCCTGGCCGGGAGAAGGTTTCAGCCTCTCCCGGCTTTAGCCTGCCATGCCGACGGCGGGAGAAAGCTGCAGAATTTCCTGCATAAAAAGCGCCTCCTGAACGGGGCTGCGGCCAAAGAAGCGCTTAAACTCCCGGCTGAACTGTGAAGGGCTTTCATAGCCCACCTCCGCTGACGCCGCGGCGGCGGAAATACCGCCCCGGACCATCAGCAGCCTTGCATGATGTAACCGGGTAGATTTCAGGTACTGTATGGGCGACATCTGGGTAATCGCTTTAAAATGAGCGTGGAATGCCGCCACGCTCATGCCCACCTCACGGGCCAGACCTGCCACTTCAAAACGCTCCTGATAGCGCGTCTGTAACATGCGCAATGCCTGACTGATTTGAGCAAAATAGCCCTGCTGCGCCAGCGCGGCACGCAGTGTGGCTCCCTGAGCGCCGGTGAGTACGCGGTAATAGATTTCCCGCAACAGGCCGGGTCCCAGGACGCGAGCTTCTTCGGGCGAGCGTAGCGCCTCCAGCAAACGAAGCACGCTCTCCCCCAGAGGATCATCCAGAGGCGTGGAAGCCATACTCACCGGCATATTGCTGCGGGTAACCGGGATCTCCAGCGTCATCAGCAAATCCGCCAATGCCTGAAAATCCAGCCGTAGCGCCACCGCCAGCATCGGCTCCTCCAGCGTCGCTTCCGTCTGGCTGACAAAAGGAAGAGGCACGGCGACCACCAGGAAATGCTGTGCGTCATAGAGGAACATTTCTTCGCCCCAGAAGCCTCGCTTACGCCCCTGGCAGACGATGACGATTGACGGTTCATAGAGCACGGGCGTCTGCTGGATCGGCACGTCCGATCGCAGAAACCGGACATCGTCCAGCGTCGACTGGGTATAGCCATTATCGGGTGCTAGCTGGGTAATCATCGCCGCCATTTTCCGGCGACGGATTTCCGCCTCCGGCTGGCCGGTGAAGTAAGTCATAGATGCGACCACCGTTAAAAATGCAGATGAATGGGTTCCGTCAGAACAGAAAAGCAGGCCCGTTAACGAGGCCGCTATTCCCTTATCGAGCCCTGTACGCTGCGGGCTGATGGCGGAAACAGTTGTTATTTAACCCATTTCCAGCATGCCCGTTCTGCCTGAAAATTCAACAAATGATTGTTTACCGCTGGATTGCCCCAGCAACTTCCATTATAATCCTGCGCCGCAGGCCCCTTAGCTCAGTTGGTTAGAGCACGCGACTCATAATCGCTTGGTCACTGGTTCAAGTCCAGTAGGGGCCACCAAATTTTCCCTGTTAAATCAGGATATTAAGCCACCTTTCAGAGGGTGGCTTTTTTGTTGGTGCATTATAAGTGGCGACAAAATGGCGGCAGATTTTTAGCTGGCAACATAAAACCTGCTGGCGAAGAAGAAACTGTCCGCAAAGGGCCGTTTACATATGCACGGTTAAGAGCGTTTTTCGATGACCAAATCAATGCCTTCATTTAGCAGCTCATTGATTGACACACAGTGCGCCTGCGCAGTGATAGCAAGCGCCTGATGCCGATCAGGCGTCAGTTACCTTGCCGCTTAAAGATTTATAAGGTTCAACGCCATCTTTACGGCACTCATCAAGAAAAACGGCGAGTGAGGCTGCGCCTTCCTTTTTTAACTCTTCCACGCTGTATGCATAGAAATCAGCCCCGCCGTTCAGGCCAACAAACTCCCCGCGAAATATTTCTATCTCAGGGTCAAAGGTGATGACGGCCATATGGCCGTCGATTTTGAGTGTATTATTCATGGTCTTATTGCTGAGCTATCGGGCCATATCCGGATGGCGTTCACCACACCCTTGCCAGTGGTTGGTCTGGGTTGTGGCCGGTGAAAAATTTTCTACTGCCCTTTTAACAGTACCGCAATCCTTTATCCGCCCCCTCTGACCAACCTTACGCCCGCCAGAAAAAACGGGAGCAGAGGATCAACACCGGATAAATCTCCAGGCGTCCCATAATCATCGCCGCACACATCAGATATTTTGCGCCATCGCTCAGGGTGCCAAAGGTGGAGGCGGTTTCGCCAAATCCCAGACCCATATTATTGATGCAGGCGGCCACGGTGGCGAACGAGGTCATCAGGTCATAGCCCATTACATTTAACGACCAGATGAAAAAAATGGTGAAAAGCATATAAAGAAAAAAGAAGCTCCAGACGGAACGAAGGATGCGCTCGTTTACCACGCTTTCGCCGATACGGATGCTCAGCAGCGCGCGGGGGTGCGAAAGCTGATGCAGCTCATGCCGGCTCTGTTTGAACAGCACCAGAAAGCGCAGCGCCTTAATCCCGCCGCAGGTTGATCCCACACAGCCGCCAAAAAAGCTGGCCGTCAGCAGCAGCATAATGGTGTGCGCTGGCCAGTCGGCGTAGTCGCTGGTTGCCAGCCCGTTATCGGTGATCATCGAACTGGTCAGAAAAAAGGCATGGACCAGGCTACCCGTCACGTTATACATGCCGGCGTGCCAGATTTGCCAGGCGGTGATCAGGACCACGATCGTCGTGACCATCAGGAAGAAACGCAGCTCCGCATTCTGCCGGAACGGCTGCAACGTGCGCCGGGTAAAGGCAACGAACCAGACGGTAAAATTGATTGCGGAGAGCAGCGAAAAGAGGCCCGCCACCAGCTCAATCGGGTAGCTGTTCCAGTAGCCGATACTCTCGCTGCGGGTGGAGAAGCCGCCCAGCGATACGGTAGAGAGGCCGTGACAGAGCGCGTCAAACGCCGGCATGCCGGCCAGCATATAGGCCGCAGAACAGGTCAGTCCCAGCAGCAGGTAGGTGAGCCACAGGCTGCGGGAAGTATCCGCCAGGCGCGGCGTCAGTCGCTCCTCTTTAAAAGGACCCGGCATCTCAGACTGGTAGAGCTTTGCGCCTCCGATGCCCAGCAGCGGCAGTACCGCGACCGCAAGGACGATGACGCCCAGCCCGCCGATAAAGTTAAGCTGCGCCCGGTAGTAGAGGTAAGCATGCGGCAGCGCGCTGACGTCGCCGACCACCGTGGCGCCCGTGGTGGTAATGCCGGAAACGCCTTCAAACAGCGCGTCAGCAAAGCCCAGCCCGACAGAGTCATCCAGCCAGAGCGGCATGGCGCTGATAACGGAAAAGAGCAGCCAGAACAGCACGATGATCACAAAGCCGTCGCGGGTTCTGAGCTGAATGCCGGCATGTTTCGTCGCCAGCCAGGCACCACCGCCGAGCGTAAAAAAGGTCAGAAAGGTGGTCAGAAAAGCAAAGTAGCTGCGTTCTTTCGCGATCAGGGCGATCAGCATGGGTGGCAACATCGAAAAACTGTAGAGAAGCACCAGAAAGCCACAGAGGTGCGTCACCACCCGCAGACGATGAAAGTTAATCACTGGTGTAAATTGCAAAACACGGCTCCGGTTATTTTTATTCTGGCAAAAATCCTGCCGCCCTATTAAACCCTTACCGCTGTAAAAATGTCGTAAAAAAATCAGGGTAAACGCCACAATCTGGCTGCGGGCCGTGACGATTCAGACGCCGGCAGGTTTACGCTGCTGAGTTATTAACCGGCTATCACAAATTTTATTGTGCAGAATCCATTTCTGTCATTCCGGCAGGGCAAGATGTGTCCGTTGCGGGTCTTTTAAGCAGCGATACGCCGGGCACAAGAAGGTGAAAGAGCAGCCGTAGCTGCTCTTATTGTGATAGAAAAGGGAGTATGCCGTTATTCTTCCGGGTGCTGTTTCCCTTCCTCAATAAACGCCTCATCGATCTCATCGCTGTTGCCACGATGATCGCGACCGGAAAGCAGGTTCCAGCAGGCGATAAACATTGCGGCGATCAGCGGGCCAATAACAAAACCGTTAATGCCATAAATTTCCATGCCGCCCAGCGTGGTAATCAGGATCAGGTAATCCGGCATTTTGGTGTCTTTACCTACCAGCACCGGACGCAAAACATTGTCCACCATGCCGACGACCACGACAAAGAAGGCAACCAGTAAGATGCCCTTCCACAACATGCCCGTGGCGAAGAGAAAGATCGCTGCCGGTACCCAGACAATGGCTGAACCCACTGCCGGGATCAGGGACAGGAAGGCCATCAATGTGCCCCACAGTACGCTGCCTTCTATTCCCGCAAAGTAGAACGCCAGGCCACCCAGCGTGCCCTGGACAGCCCCGACCACCAGGGTCCCTTTTACCGTCGCACGCGAAACAGCCACAAACTTCATAAACAGATGGTGTTTGGCATAATCCGACAGGGGCAGCGCTTCCAGAATAAGGCCGACGAGATAAGATCCATCCTTGAGCAGGAAAAAGAGCAGATAGAGCATGACGCCAAAACCAACGGTAAAGCTGAAGGTGCTCCTGCCGATGAGAAAGACGCTTCCCGCGAGATACTGCCCGCCCTGGAACGCAACCTGCGACAGCTTCTGCTGGATGCTGGCTGCCGTATTGAGCTGATGATCCGCCAGCACGCTGTTTGCCCAGTCCGGCAGATGCTGCAACACATCCGCCAGAACGACCGGCAGTTGGGTATTATTATTTTGCAGCTTGTTATAGACGATATTAAATTCAATCGCCATTGAGGAGGCGATAATCGCCAGCGGCGTGAACACAATCATGCAGATCACGGCGACCGTCAGCAGGGACGCCAGGCCGTTTCGTTCACCGAGGTGGGTTCTGAGGCGGGACTTCATGGGATGGAAAATCACGGCGAGGATGGCCGCCCAGAGCACAGGCGAAAAATAAGGCCCTAAAACATCAAAAAAAGCCACCGTCACGATAACCAGGATCAGGATAAAAAATCCCTTTGTCAGGCCTTTGAATCTCATAATTGTCCCTTAAACACTGCAATTTAACTTCCGTAGCATAGAACGCATCATGGGTTTTGCAATGACGGCGTACGCTTGCAGGAATGTTCAGAACATATCAAGGCGAGAAGAGCGGGCAAAAAGCGCCCGCATAACCGTGATCGGACAGAGAGATTTCCCCCTTCCCGTAAGAGTGCCGCCGTTCGCTGAACAGCAGGCAGCCGTCCCGTCAGGGGAAGGATGGCTTATGCCGGCGTCAGCTTAACCGGCCACTGATTCAGAACGATGCCGCGCTTGCGGGCGCCTTCGCCAAAATCCTGAAGCACCGCTTTGACATCGGGATCGATATATTCGGCATTGTCATGGTCGACAATCACCACGCTGTTTGCCGGGATCTCCTCCAGTAACCCTTTCAGGCGGGGATTATGCATAAACGTCAGGTTCTGCTGAAAGCGCAGGACAAAATGATCGTCATAGCGGGTCAGCACCAGCGCATTGCGGTGACTTTTATAGATGCTGAAAAGGATTTGCGTTGCCAGTCCAATCCCAATCCCCGCCAGCATCCCGAACACCAGAATGCCGCCAATGGTCGCGAGGAACGGCACATACTGCTGCGCGCCCTTGCGGAAATGCTCAACAAAGAGTCGCGGCGTAGCCAGCTTATAGCCGGTGTAGAGCAGGACCGCCGCCAGGCTCGCCAGGGGAATGGCGTTCAGTAAGTGACTGAAGAATATCCCACACACCAGTAACAGCACGCCATGAATAAGAATCGAAATTTTACTCTGCGCGCCTGCGCTGACGTTAACGGAGCTGCGCACGATCACGGCAGTGATCGGCAGCCCGCCGAGGAAGCCGCTCATCAGGTTACCGATCCCCTGTGCGCGCATCTCTTTATCCGGAGAAGGTGCCGGATTCTGGGGCCGTAGTTTCTTCAGGGCCTCCTGACTCAGTAAGGTTTCCAGACTGGCGACAATCGCCAGCGTCACCGCGACGACATAGACCGCCGGATTCTGCCATACCGACCAGTCTGGCCGTTCAACCTCGCCGATCAGCGCCTGGATGCTGTTGAATTCAGGCAGGGAAATTCGCGTCAGGTTGCTGACCACGCCCGGAAAGAAACTGCCGCCGATCAGGGTCACCATACAGCCAAACAGGACGGCCATCAGCGGGCCCGGTATCCAGCTCAGCGCCTTGATGCTTTTTACCGTCGATGTTGACCAGAACCACAAGATAAACAGGCCAATAGCGGAAACCGCGATAGCAGGCAGTGAGACGCTGAAGGCGCTGCCCGTTAACATTGTGGCTAAATCGCTCTCTTCAGAGACGCCCAGCGCGACGGGAATTTGCTGCATGATCAGCAGAATACCAATTGCCGCCAGCATCCCTTTAATCACCGTGCCCGGCACCAGGGTGATAAAACGTCCGGCACGCACGACCCCTAACAGGAATTGCAGCACGCCGGCCACCATCAGCGCAAACAGCAGTGCGGAGAAAGAGCCAAGCGTTTCAATGGCGCCGGTCACGATGGTGACCAGGCCGGCTGCTGGTCCGCTGACGGCGAATTTTGACGGGCTGAAAGTGGTGACGACCAGCCCGCCAATCACCCCGGTCAGCAGCCCGACGAAGGGCGGAAGGCCGCTGGCCTGAGCAATGCCCAGACAGAGCGGCAGAGCGACAAGAAAGACGACAAGGCCGGCAGGAATATCCTGACGAAGCGTACGTAAGTTCATGGTAACTGTCCCTCTGCGTTTTGCTGAATCAGCTCTTTGAGATGACCCGACTGCAGGTCGTATACACAGCCAAAAACGTCAAGCTCCCCACCTGCGCGCCAGGCATTAAGCACCGGTTCCGTGCGAATCAGGTGGCCAAACTGCGCCAGCACGTTAGCTTCCACCAGCAGATTAAGCCGCTCGCTTTCATCCGTCGCGTCGCGGGTTTCAGCCAGGCCCGGGGCCAGCGCCTTACGGAGCTGGGTGATACGGCGCGCCAGCGGTGAGTTTTCATCAGAGAGAGGGATATCAGGCAGCGAAACGGCCGCCTGTACGCCGCCACAGCCATAGTGGCCACAAAGGACAATGCGTGAAACATTAAGGTATTCAATCGCGTACTGAAGGACGCTCATAAAGTTATCATCGCCGCTGACCACCATATTGGCGATATTACGGTGCACAAACAGCTCGCCCGGATGGGCGCCGGTCAGGACTTCAGCGGGAACACGGCTGTCCGAGCAGCCGATCCAGAGCGAGTGCGGTTTTTGCGAATGTACATTCTGCTGAAAGTAATGAGGATTGCGTTGGCGGCGCTGTAAGGCCCAACTGCGGTTTTTCGCTAACAGGGGTTTTAGAGTCGTCAAAATAAAGCCTCTCTCTCAGGACAACAGGAATAAACCTGGGCGCCGGACGGGAATAAAAGGGATATACAGAGGGAAAGCCTCTGTAATGATTATGTACATAAGCGCTGGAATAAGTTCTGACATTTTAGTGCCAGCAACATTATTAAGAGTAATCCTGGCTGAGTATAAAAATAGCGAATTGTAATTTTACTTAAATCCGCTTTCCATTAAACCCCGAATTTGCCAGTGCGCGGCTTTATTCATAATAATTTCATATGGATTATAATTATTTAATTTACACATATAATTCAATGAGTTAATGAAATAACGCCCGTTATTACTTTTCGTTTATTGCTTTATTTAATTACAAAACCCCGCCCGAATAATAAAGACATCTGTCTCCTTTTAATACTCCACTCTCATAAGACCTCATTTAAAAAATGGTTTATATGCAGAATAAGCATGCGAATACCCGATAATATCAGGCGTGCGGATACTCACTTTATTTATCAATTAATGTCAGGATGAAATTTCACTATTTAAGAAACTTTACATCCCAGCCTGCAATTATAAATGATAAATCATCCCTCTTTTCTGCTGCTTCCGTTCGTTTAAATGCCGTTACCCTGACCGTATCGCTTAACAACCGCCCACGCCGCTGAAAACCGGGGGCGCATCACACTCCCGGCGATGAGCGCTTGAGAATGCCGCGTTCGCCGCTAAAGTGGAACTCATCCGACCACTTCACCGCAGGATCCTATGCGCGCTTCCCTTTTCTCTCCGCTGGATCTGGGCTTTACCCAGTTAAAAAATCGCTTTCTGATGGGCTCCATGCATACCGGCCTGGAGGAGCACCCGGACGGGCCGCGGCGGCTGGCCGCCTTCTATGCGGAACGGGCAGCGGCTGGCGTGGCGCTGATCGTGACCGGCGGCATTTCCCCCACCCCCGAAGGCGTGGTGATGGCGGGCGCGTCGGTGCTGAATCATCCCGATCGGCTGGCGCATCATCGTGAGATCACCGACGCCGTACACCACGCTGGCGGTAAAATCGCCCTTCAGATCCTGCACGCAGGCCGCTACAGCTATCAGCCTGCCCTGGTGGCCCCCTCCTCTTTACAGGCGCCGATTAATCCGTTCCGGCCCCACGCCCTAAGTCACGAGGCTATTCTGGCGCTGATCGCTGATTTCGCGCGCTGCGCCTCGCTGGCCAGGCAGGCGGGCTATGACGGCGTTGAGATAATGGGTTCAGAAGGCTACCTGATTAACCAGTTCCTGGCCGCCCGCACTAATCAGCGAAACGATCAATGGGGAGGAGACGAGGTGCGGCGGATGCGTTTTGCCGTGGAGATTGTCCGGGCGGTACGTGAAGCGGTCGGGAAAGATTTTATCGTTATTTACCGGCTTTCCATGCTGGATCTGGTCAGCGAAGGCAATACGCTACCGCAAACTATCCGGCTGGCGCAGGCCATCGAGCAGGCTGGGGCCACGCTGATAAATACCGGGATCGGCTGGCACGAAGCGCGGGTGCCCACAATCGCCACTTCGGTACCCCGTGGCGCCTTTGGCTGGGTTACCCGACAGCTGCGGCAGCACATCAGCCTGCCGCTGATCACGACTAACCGGATTAATCATCCCGATATCGCCCAGGCGCTGCTGGATGAGGGCTGTGCGGATATGGTGTCAATGGCGCGTCCTTTTCTGGCCGACGCAGAGTTTGTCCGTAAAGCACAGCAGGGCCGCAGTGATGAGATTAATACCTGTATTGGCTGCAATCAGGCCTGCCTGGATCAAATATTTGCCGGGAAAATCACCTCCTGCCTGGTGAACCCTCGCGCCTGTCATGAAACCGAGATGCCCGTAATCAAGACCGATCGGGTAAAACAGCTCGCCGTGGTTGGCGCTGGTCCGGCGGGCGTGGCGTTTGCCGTTAACGCGGCCATACGGGGACATAAGGTAACGCTGTTCGACAGCGCGGCGGAAATCGGCGGTCAGTTCAACATCGCCCGGCAGATCCCCGGCAAGGAAGAGTTCAGCGAGACGCTGCGCTATTTTCGCCGTCAGCTGGAACTGCACAACGTCGCACTACGTCTGGGAGAGTGGGCCACCGTGTCAGCTCTGCAACAGTTTAATGAGATTATCCTGGCCAGCGGCGTGTCACCCCGTATCCCGGCGATCCCCGGTATCGATAACCCATCGGTCCTCAGCTATCTGGAAGTACTGCGCGATAAAAAGCCGGTTGGCAAACGCGTCGCAATTATCGGTGCCGGAGGCATCGGCTTCGATACCGCTGAATATCTCTGCCAGCACGGTCCCTCCACCAGCCTGGACGTTGAAGCCTTCTGCCGCCAGTGGGGAATTGACCAGACGCTTCAGCACCCAGGCGGCCTGACTGAGCCGCAGCTTCCTCATCCTGAACGTCAGATCTGGTTGCTACAGCGCAAAGCGGGCAAACCCGGCGCCGGGCTCGGTAAAACAACCGGTTGGATCCACCGCGCAAGTCTGCAAATGCATGGGGTGACAATGTGGGGCGGCGTGGAGTACCTGAGGATTGATGACCAGGGCCTGTTAATCCGCCGCGACGGCGTTGAAACGCAGCTGAACGTCGATAATGTGGTGGTGTGCGCCGGGCAGGAGCCAAACCGGACGCTGGCGGAACCGCTGATGGCCTCAGGCAAACGCGTCCATATCATCGGCGGTGCGGATGTGGCGCTGGAGCTGGATGCCCGCCGCGCTATCGCGCAGGGTACCCGGCTGGCGCTCGGCATTTAACCGCCGCCGCTGGCATCCTAAATAAGTTGCATCACGGCCATAATATGCAGACATTGTCAGCATGCCGTTTGCCGATAAGGACTCAGTGATGTCTCTGCCCTACCACTCTCCGCTATTGTCGCGTCTTGACTGGCTGGAACATGCTTTTCTGCCTGCGGGCGAGCGCCCACCTGAAGAGGCGATTTATAACCGTCAGCGCCACAGCGCCACCGTGGTGCTGGCGGACGAGGCGCTGCCGGTAAAAAGCCGCGACGCGGATGGCCTGATCGCCACGGATAGCCGGCCGGTTGCGGTTTATACCGCAGATTGCCTGCCCGTGCTGATTGCAGATACGCACAGGAAGCAGGTTGCGGCGGTACATGCCGGACTCAGCGGCGCCCTGAAAGGCGTGGTGATCAATGCTATCCATCGCCTGTGTGAGCGCGGGGCATCGCCGGAGAGCCTGACGATCGCCATTGGCCCTTCTATCGGGCCGTGCTGTTACGAGCTGGGGAAAACGCTGATAGATCAGGTAGAGCAGGAGGATCCGCTCAGTCTGGCCGGCATGATGCATTTTACTGAACAGCAGCCAGCCAACCGCCATGCCATACGCGCGCAGGCCTGTGGCACCACGCAGGGCGTCTGGTTCGACTTATCGCTGCTGGTGAAGCGGATGGCAATGCGCGAAGGCGTCCCGGAAGCACAGATTGAGCTGAGCCGGATCTGTACCTACTGCATGGCGGAAGCGCAGGCGAGCTATCGCCGCAATACCCATTTCAGTCACGGCTATCAGCAGCGATTTTCCTGGATAAGGCGGCGATAAGGCTGGTTCCAGCCTAGCGGAGTTTTACCGAGCGCAGGATAACGAATTTCTGATTCGAGGCAACCGTGGTGCAGTTACCGAACAGTTTTTTCATCTTGCGGTAATAATCTAAGTGGCGGTTACCCACGATGCGCAGCTCGCCGCCATATTGCAGGCAGCGCCGCGCATCGCGGAACATCTGCCAGGCGATATGATCGGTCAGCGCGCTTTGCTGATGGAACGGCGGATTACAGAGTACCGCATGTAAGCGATCGGAAGGGAAACCCGCCATCGCGTTATTCACGCCAAAGTGACTTCGGGCCAGATCTTCAGGACGGTTCAGCTCCACGTTCATCTGGCTGGAAGCCACTGCCATCCAGGACTCATCGAGGAAGTGCACCTCGGCAGCGGGATTTTTCTCCAGCGCCATCAGGCCAATCACGCCGTTTCCGCAGCCCAGATCGACAATCTCCCCTTCAAGCCCATCCGGCAGATGCTCCAGGAAGAAGCGCGCACCAACATCAAGGCCGCTGCGGGCGAAAACGTTGGCGTGGTTGTGAATCTGGTATGAAGTGCCGTCAAGCGGCCAGCTGTTGATAACCGGTGAGTCCGCAAGCGCTGGCAGCGTCGGCGTGCAGTAGATCAGCCGCGCTTTTTTGACCGCGAGTGACGTTTTGGTGGTGCCTAATACGCGCTCAAATAGCTGCAATGTTGAGGTGTGGATATCCTTCGCCTTACCCGCCGCGATAACCTGCGTCTGTGGCGTGACCACGCTGCGCAGCGCGCGCAGCTGCTGCTCAAGCAGCGCCAGCGTTTTAGGGATTTTGATCACGACGCGCGCTGGGGAGTCGGGCAGTGGCGCAAGGCTGTCCAGCAGCGTTACGTCACCTTCATCCATGCCGTTCATCGACAGGTTCTGTCGTGTTGCCTGATGAGCGATAAATGAGTCGCTGATGCTGTATAACTCTTCGCCGAAGAGCGCACAGGCCAGCGCGCCAAAGGTGTCATTGAAGATCAGGGTTGGCCCGTTCGCGGGAGTTTCGGCAATGTGGCTGAGCAGATACTCATCGGCTGCATCCCATGCCTGCAACGGACTCTCTTCGCGCATCTGGGGAAAACGGTGCAGCGTCAGCGTGCGGTGGCTCAGTTCGAGTTGGCTCATGGGATCTCCGGCGTGGTAAAATTCCCGCGTTTTATCCCCTAAAACGGGCCGACAGTAAACGTTTTTCTTCCGCTGGCGGCGCGGTCAGCGTTAAAAGTGGCGCTCAACGTTGTCTCCGGCGGGGACATGCCGCCCCGGCGATCGCCGGAGCGATGTTCAACCGCCGCCTTAAAAGGCTATAATCGGGAAAATTTATTACTCTTCCGGCATTATGACTCAGTTACGCTATCTGAACGGTTACCCCCCCACCATTATCACTCAGGTTCAGACGCTGTTTGACCAGGGCAAGCTGGGCCTCTGGCTGGATAAAAAATATCCGGGCGGCCACAGCGTGCAGAACGATAAGGCGTTGTATCAGTACGTTTCCGATTTCAAGCAGCGCTATGTGAGAAATGCCTCCGCGCTCTCTAAGGTGATGTACGATAACAAACAGAACCCGATTAAAGGCACGCTGGGCACCAATACTTTTGTCTCCCGCGTGCAGGGCGGCAAGCTGAAATCCAATAATGAAATCCGAATTGCCACCCTGTTCCGCGATGGCCCGGAGGATTTCTTACGGATGATCGTGATCCATGAACTCGCGCATCTGAAAGAGAAAGAGCATAACAAAGCGTTCTACCAGTTATGCTGCCATATGGAACCCGATTATCATCAGCTGGAGTTTGATATGCGGCTCTGGCTGAACTGGAAAGAGCTGACTAATAAAGAACGGCCCTGAGCAGACGGCGGCCTGGTTGATACCAATCGCTGCGCCCTTTTCAGCTATCGCTTGTTCTAGTCGACGCTTCCTTCTGATTTTAATTACGCCGTCAGAGAAACGCCTTTGCCTTCTGGATCAGGCTGGTTTTGGTCAGCGCGCCAAGATATTTTCTTTCCTGCGGATTATTCAGCACCGGTAACCGCTCCAGCGTCACTCTGGCAAAGGCTTCCCACCCTTCCGTAATAGTCTGGTTTTCGAAAATGGTCGGGAAAGCGGCGTCCATAACGCAGCTGACCGGCGAGTTCAGGGTTATTTCCTTATCCAGCACCTTCCGGGAAATATCGTGAATGGAGGTTGCGCCGAGAAACTGCCCTTCATCATTGACCACGTAGACAAACCGCTCCCGTTTCAGCGAGCTGACCGCCAGCGCTTTACCTACGGAATCGTCGGGCCTTAGCGCCGCGCCCGAGACAATGAACTGCGAAATGATGCCATTATCAAACTCGAACTTTGCATCTGACCGGCTGAAGTGGTTTTTGATCAGCGGATAGGTGCTGGCGAGCTGCAGCCGGTAAGCGGTCATGGTGGCCAGCACGCAGGCGATCATCGTTGGGAAAAGCAGGCTGCTGTTGAGCGTCATTTCCAGCACCATCAGCATCGCCATCAGCGGCGCCTGGCTGACCGACGCCAGCACCGCTCCCATGCCGATGGCGGCAAAAATTACCGCGTGGCTGACCGGCAGGCCCGCAAGCGTCGCCAGCGAGGCCAGCAGCACGCCGAGAATGGCACCAATCAGCAGCGAGGGCGTAAAGAGACCGCCGACGGCATTCGATCCCACCGATACAGCGGTCGCGACCATCTTCAGCACCAGCAAAATCAACAGCCCTTTCAGCATCAGGCCGCCTGCCATGATCGCCACAATCACTTCGTAACCGTTGCCAAGTATATTGCTGCTGCCTGTCGCCAGAATCCCGACCAGCAGCCCGCCCAGCCCTAAACGCAGCGGCAGGTTTTTTACCTTACCAAAACGGGTTTTGCACTGATTGATCAGCCAGATAAACGCCCCGCCCACCAGCCCGGCCAGCAGCCCCAGCGCGACGGTCAGCAGCATGTTAACGGGCGTCAGATCAAACTGCGCGCTGGTCAGGGTATAGATGGCGGAACGGTGCCCCAGCGTCCACATGGTCAGCACCGCCACGCCGGAGGAGATAATCAGCGGGATTACGCGCTGAAGCGCAGAGATGCCAAACGCGATTTCCGCTACAAAGATGGCGGAGGCGAGCGGCGCATGATAGACGGACGAGAGGCCCGCCGCTGCCGCCATCGCCACCAGATCGCTGTTTTTCAGGCTGAAACGCTGAAAGCAGAACCGGCCCATCAGGCTGCCGCAGAGCGCGGAAAGCTGCACCATCGGCCCTTCCTTGCCGATTGACGCACCGCTGCTGATACTGGCGATGGAGGAGAGCGCCCGGAATAGCGAGGTTTTGGTCGGAACTGCATCCAGCCTGGCGTTAATCACCTCCAGATAGTCCGTCCGCACCGTCTCTTTTTGCTCAATCGCCGTAGCATAACGCAGAAAGAATCCGGCTATCACGCCGCCAGCCCCGA
Source organism: Pantoea sp. FN060301 (assembly GCA_050410775.1). Classification (GTDB taxonomy): domain Bacteria; phylum Pseudomonadota; class Gammaproteobacteria; order Enterobacterales; family Enterobacteriaceae; genus Erwinia. Next base: position 630,435 of record CP191229.1, on the reverse strand, counting down.
CGATCAGCGGCCAGAAATACCAGGGATAGACGTTAATCGCCTGAGTAATGTCCTTTTCGCTGCCGAACAGCAGAGAATTGATTAGCTCGATGGTCATCCGGAAGAGCAACGTCACCAGCGAGGCGGCAAATCCCACCGGAATCGCAACAAGTATGCTGGTCCAGTTCAGTGCATGTCGGCTGCCCGTTGTCATTATTGTGCATTTATCCCGGAAGGTGTTATCTGACCCTATCCTCTAAGAGGCGGCGTGAAAAATCAAATATTCCTCCGCTTTCCCCGGCGCTGTGCTTACCGGTTTTTGTTATTAAAACAACGATTTTTTCACGGTGTGCCGCCAGCTTCGCATGCTACTCTGATGAAGAACAGGGTGGGACGCTGACCGAACGGTTCCACAGATAATTCAATGAGTGGAGATCGCAACAAGCCATGATTCGCTTCGCAATAGTAGGCACCAACTGGATTACGCGGCAGTTCGTCGATGCCGCCCATGAAACCGGTAAAATGAAACTTACCGCCGTTTATTCCCGGTCGCTTGAACAGGCTCAGGCCTTCAGCAACGATTATCATGTGGCGCATCTTTTTACCTCCCTGGAGCAGATGGCCCAGTCAGATGATATCGACGCGGTCTATCTCGCCAGCCCTAACGCGCTGCACTGTCAGCAGGCGCTGCTGTTTATGCAGCACGGGAAACATGTGATCTGTGAAAAGCCGCTGGCATCCAATCTGCGCGAAGCCGAAGCGATGCTCGCCTGCGCCCGCGAAAACCAGGTTGTGCTGTTTGAGGCGTTCAAAACCGCCAGCCTGCCTAATTTTCAGGTTCTCCAGCAGTCGCTGCCAAAAATCGGCAAGCTGCGTAAGGCGCAGCTGACCTACTGCCAGTATTCATCCCGCTATCAGCGCTACCTGGATGGTGAAAACCCGAATACGTTCAATCCGGCCTGGTCCAACGGCTCCATCATGGATATCGGCTTTTACTGCCTGGCCTCTGCGATCGCGCTTTGGGGCGAACCGGCCAGCGCGACCGCCAACGCCTCTCTGCTGGAAAGCGGCGTGGATGCGCATGGCACGGTGGTGATGGACTACGGCGATTTTGACGTTACGCTGCTGCATTCCAAAGTCAGCCAGTCCGTTAACACCAGTGAGATTCAGGGTGAGGATGGATCGCTGCTCATTGAGCAAATAGCAGAATGTCAGCGCATCACCTTCGTCCCGCGCAGCGGTAAGCCTCAGGATCTTAGTCAGCCGCAGCACATCAATACTATGCTCTACGAAGCGGAAACTTTTGCGAACCTGATAGAGGATAATCAGGTGGATCACGCCGGTCTGGCCCGCTCGCGCAGTACGGCGAAGCTGCTGACCGAAATACGCCGTCAGACCGGCGTTATTTTCCCTGCGGATAATGCGGTTATGTAAACATTTCTAAATATTACCGCCTGAGATTGACCTTTGCCGCACCGGCTCTTATCTTCATTCGCAGCAAAGGGGAGTAACTTCATTGCCGGCTAATCGTCAATACGGTACTAAGTACCCGGTTACCGGGCAGCCAGGATCGCATCCTGCGCTGTAAGTGAGACCTTGCCGGGAGGCGAGGTTTGCTGACAGCATCAATACTGTGGCTGACGTCTTCCAACGTTGGCCTTTTTTATGCACAGGATAATGCCATGAATACTGTAGGAACACCGTTACTCTGGGGCAGCTTCGCTGTTGTGGTGCTGATTATGCTGGCGATCGACCTCTTTTTACAGGGGCGGCGCGGCGCGCAAACGATGACATTCCGGCAGGCGGCCGTCTGGTCGCTGGTCTGGGTCTCCGTCTCCCTTCTCTTCGCTACGGCCTTCTGGTGGTATCTGAAAGGAACCGTCGGCCCTGAAATCGCCCATACCCAGACGCTCGCCTTTCTGACCGGCTACGTGCTGGAAAAAGCGCTGGCTGTCGATAACGTCTTCGTCTGGCTGATGCTGTTCAGCTACTTCTCCGTTCCGGCAGCACTGCAACGTCGCGTATTGATTTACGGTGTGCTGGGCGCCATCGTCCTGCGTACTATTATGATCTTCGCCGGCAGCTGGCTGGTCTCTGAGTTCGCCTGGATCCTTTACGTGTTTGGCGCCTTCCTGATCTTTACCGGCATTAAGATGGGGATGCCCGGTGGCGAAGGTGAAGAGGCCGTCGGCGACAAGCCGGTCGTGCGCTGGCTGCGCAGCCACCTGCGGATGACCGACAATCTGGAGGGGGAAAAATTCTTCGTCCGCCGTAACGGTATCCTGTTCGCCACACCGCTGTTGCTGGTACTGATTATGGTGGAACTGAGCGACGTGATTTTCGCGGTCGACAGCATCCCGGCAATTTTCGCCGTAACAACCGATCCCTTTATCGTGCTGACCTCTAACCTCTTTGCCATCCTCGGCCTGCGCGCCATGTACTTCCTGCTGGCTAACGTCGCTGAACGTTTTTCCATGCTCAAATATGGTCTGGCGGTGGTGCTGGTCTTTATCGGTATTAAAATGCTAATCGTCGATTTCTATCACATCCCTGTGGCCATCTCCCTTGGCACCGTAGGGGGCATCCTCGCCCTGACGCTGCTGATTAACACCTGGGTTAACCGCCGCAACGATCGCCGGTTATCGGGCAAATAAACGCGGTCATTTTGTGAGTAAGGCCCGGAGTACGCAAAGTTAATGCATCTCCGGGCTCAATTTCGTTATTTTTCGCTTTCCCTGCCAGGACATTTCCTTATACTTCCCAGCGCAAACATGAGTATGCCGCTATGTTCAGCGCGATCGACGCTGACGCGCATCCCTATCACTATCACAGCTGGTTTCTACTATGAGTATGGAAAATAATCGTTCGGGTCTGCTGCATCGCCTGATGCAGGGTAGCCTTGTCACCCAAATCATGATTGGTCTGGTGGCGGGCATTGTGCTGGCATGGTTCTCAAAAGAGAGCGCGCTGGCCGTTGGGCTGCTGGGCGATCTCTTCGTCAGCGCATTAAAAGCAGTTGCGCCCATTCTGGTCATGGTGCTGGTCACGGCCTCCATTGCCAGCCACCAGCAGGGGCAGAAAACTACTATCCGCCCCATTATCACCTTGTATCTGCTGGGCACCTTCTGCGCCGCCGTAGTCGCGGTCATCTTCAGTCATCTTTTCCCCCAGACCTTAGCGCTCACCGCCGCCACGACAGAAATCACGCCGCCTACCGGCGTTCTGGCCGTATTGCAGGGCCTGCTTAAGAGCATGGTGGCCAATCCGGTTGATGCGCTGATGAACGCGAACTATATCGGGATTCTGGTCTGGGCTATCGGGCTCGGCATTGCCTTCCGCCACGCCAGCAGCACGACGCGCACTTTTCTGCACGACACTTCCACCGCGGTCACCAGCCTGGTGCGGATCGTGATTCGCTTCGCGCCTCTGGGCATTTTTGGTCTGGTGGCCTCGACTTTGGCCTCAACCGGTTTCTCCGCGCTGTGGGATTATGCCCAGCTCCTCTGTCTGCTGCTGGGCTGTATGCTGCTGATGGCGCTGGTGGTGAATCCACTGCTGGTCTGGTGGAAAATCCGCGCCAACCCTTATCCGCTGGTGTTTACCTGCCTGCGCGAAAGCGGCGTTACCGCCTTTTTCACCCGCAGCTCTGCCGCCAATATCCCGGTCAATATGGCGCTGGCGAAAAAGCTGAATCTGGATGAGGATACCTACTCCGTGTCGATTCCCGTCGGGGCGACCATCAGTATGGCTGGCGCGGCGATCACCATCACCGTGCTGACGCTGGCGGCGGTCACAACGCTCAATATTCAGGTCGATATTGGCTCCGCGATCCTGCTGAGCCTGGTGGCGGCTGTCTGTGCCTGCGGCGCGTCGGGCGTGGCGGGCGGCTCACTGCTGCTGATCCCAGTGGCCTGCAATATGTTTGGCATCCCGGATGACATCGCCATGCAGGTGGTCGCCGTTGGTTTTATTATCGGCGTACTGCAGGATTCCGCCGAAACGGCCCTGAACTCCTCCACCGATATTCTGTTTACCGCCGCTGCCTGTATGGCTGAAAAGCGTCAGGAAGAGCAGAAAGCGGTGTGATGCCAGTAGTGCGGTCGGGCCAGAGAGCCTGACCGCACTATATTGCCTGGTGCTTTCCGCTCTTCGGGGTTAACCGTTCCTGTTCACCGGCACCTGACATCGTTTTTTATAGATCGCCAGCCCGCAGCAGAAGCCCGAATCACAATGTAAAAACCCTCGCCTGCTTGTCTCTTTCCCGAAGAGAAGCTCACCATACCGACTTACTATCAGGGCGTTAACGGGCTGGCAGGAAACCGCTGACGGCTAACAGATAAAAATGATGCTGATTCCCCGCATCAGGTTTCAACCACGGAAAATACGCTTTTTTGATGCGTGCAAAGACAGGAGAAAGGTGCAGATGACGCAATTTGTGTCAGCCTGTGTAAAGCCACTTTCCGCTAACCGCCAGCCCCTGTAAAACATCGTTAATGCCAAGTTTCCCCTGTCTCAGTTGCCCGTAGTTTGTTACAGTTAACCATCATTTTTTACGGTTTGAGGCAGAATCAAGGTGCAGCAGCGCTTTTTGGCAAAGGTAGAAGACCGTGCGTGTTCTGACTCAGCCTGCGCCTATAATAATGAATAATATTTCGTGACGGCCTTTGCCAGAACAACGTTAACAATGATGTTCAGGAATACCCAATGGATATATTTAAAGAACTGATACATGCGCTCTGGCAACAGGATTATGAATCCCTTGCCGATCCGTCGCTGGTTTGGGCGATTTATTTTGTCCTCTTTATGATCCTTTTTCTGGAAAATGGCCTGCTTCCCGCCGCGTTTTTACCGGGTGACAGCTTGTTGATCCTGGTCGGCGTGCTGATTGCCAAAGGCACGATGACCTTCCCGCTGACGCTGCTGATCCTGACCACGGCGGCAAGCCTGGGGTGCTGGGTAAGCTATATTCAGGGCCGGTGGCTGGGCAATACGCCCACGGTACAAAAATGGCTCTCCCATCTGCCCGCCCAGTATCATCAGCGGGCCTATCAGCTTTTCCATCGTCACGGCCTCTCCGCGCTGCTGATAGGGCGCTTTATCGCCTTTGTCCGCACGCTGCTGCCGACCATCGCAGGCCTGTCGGGCCTGAGTAATGCGCGGTTCCAGTTTTTTAACTGGATGAGCGGACTGTTATGGGTATTGATCCTGACAGTGCTGGGCTTTGCCCTCGGTAAAACCCCCCTCTTCCTCAAATATGAAGATCAGCTGATGTTCTGCCTGATGCTGCTGCCGCTGGTGCTGCTGGTCTTTGGCCTCTTTGGTTCGCTATACGTGCTGTGGCGCAAAAAGCGCAGCCCGGACAATGGGAAAGGACACTCCTGATGCTCACTCAACGCCGCCCCTCTCTGCGGTTGCTTGTCGCCCTGTTAGCCGGCGCCGCCGCGCTGCTGCTGGTGGCCTTTTTGCCCGCGCTGTTTCGTAACGAAACCGCTCTGCAAATCCGTCCCTCACAGCAGGGCATTTCCGTGCCCGACGGGTTTTATGTTTACCAGCGCCTTAACGCCAAAGGCATTCACATCAAAAGCATTACGCCGGATGATAATTCGCTGGTTATAAAATTTGACTCGGCTGAACAGAGTAAGGCCGCTGAAAAAGTGCTCCGCGACATGTTGCCCTATGGTTTTGATATCGCCCGCCTGGATAAAACCGCCTCCTCAGAGAGAATTAGCCGTATCAGCCCCGCTAAGCAGACGCTGGGCTGACGGGCAACCGCTCGTACGCCCGCTCTTCCCGCTATCCCTAAGAATCTTCTCTCTTTTTGAGCTTTCCCGTTTTTATGACTATGCTTAACGAGCGTGTATTTCCAACCGCAGTGATGGGAAAAACCGGGACGTTCCAGCGTTCCGGGCAATGGAAGGTAGCGACCACTATGATTTACCGCACGATCCTTGGCCTCGGCCTTTTGACGCTGACCACTATTACCCATGCAGCTGACTCCCTTTGTATGCAAAAGGCGCAGGATATTCAGCATGAGATCGATCTGGCTCGCCAGAATGACAACCAACGCCGCGTGAACGGACTGGAGCGGGCTTTAACCGAAGCACGCGCGGGTTGTACTGACGAAAAGCTGAAATCTCTTCACCAGGAAAAGATTAAAGAGCATCATCAGAAAGTGGAGGAACGTCAGAAAGCGCTGGATAAGGAAAAAGCGGAGGGTGATGACAGGCAAAAAATCGCCAAACGTGAAGCTAAACTGGCTGAAGCCAGGCGTGAACTTAGGGAAGTCCAGGCAGCACCCTATTAGGTCGCTGACTCTCTGGCTCTCACAACTGACCACTAAAGGAGTTTGTCATGTCTAAAGACACCACATCTGAGCATCTGCGCGCCGAACTGAAAACGCTGGCGGATACGCTGGAAGAAGTCCTGAGCCACACCGGTGATAAGTCCAGGAGCGAACTGGATAAGCTGCGTAGCAAAGCGCAGAGCGCGCTGAAAGATACCCGCGCCCGTCTGGGTGATTCAGGCGATCGCATCGCCAAAACCTCGCGCGAAGTGGCAGACCACGCTGACGTTTACGTGCGCGACAATCCCTGGACCAGCGTAGGTATCGGCGCCGCTGTTGGCGTCGTGCTGGGTGTCCTGCTGACGCGTCGCTAATTATGGCAAATTCTCCGCAAAGCCACGGCCCCGGCAAAGGGGTCATAGACATCGGACAGCGCATCGTTACCACGCTGGTCGGGATCGTGGAAACCCGTGTGCGGCTGGCGGTGGTTGAGCTTGAGGAAGAGAAAGCCAACCTGATCCAGATGCTGATTATGATTGGCCTGACCATGCTCTTTACCGCCTTTGGCCTGATGAGTCTGATGGTCCTGATTATCTGGGCCGTCGATCCGCAATACAGGCTGATGGCGATCTGCATTACCACCGGCATGCTCTTTGCGCTGGCGCTCTTTTTCGGCCTCTGGACGCGGGCAAAATCGCGGCGTTCCACGCTGCTCAGCGCCACGCGCCGGGAGCTGAAGTCAGACCGTGAACTGCTGGAGGATGACTGATGAGCCGCGAGCGTGACGAGCATAAGGCCGAGCTGCTGCGCCAGATTCAGCAGCAGCGGCTCGATCTGAGCGCAGGCAGAAAGCTCTGGCTGGAGCGCACCGCGCGCTACGATCGGGGCTGGATGACGCTGGTTAACCTGCGCCGCTATGCGGCCGTAGGCAGCGGCCTGATGACCATCTGGTCCGTGCGTAACCCCCGCTTTATTACCCGTATGGTTAAGCGAGGTCTCGGCCTCTGGAGTACCTGGCGCATTGTGCGGGCTTATCTGCCCGGCCGCTAAGCGCTTCAACGCCTCTTTGCCTCCCTGGGGACCAGTCTCTGCTGGCCCCAGTCATCACTTCAATTTTACTGAATAACTAAAACAGTTTATCTCGCTTACAATAATCTCCTTACGCGAATATTATCTCCAGCAACGAAAGGCCCTGCGCTTAACATCGCGTTATGCCTGAAGAAATAACGGCTGGCATCGTCGCCAGATTGACAATTACTGCTGGAGTTAATCATGAAAAAATTCGAAGATGCAGGTTTTCTGGTGGCGCGTATTTTGATGCCAATCCTGTTTATAGTTGCTGGCTGGGGTAAGATTTCCGGCTATGACGCGACTCAGCAGTATATGGAGAGCATGGGTGTTCCCGGCTTCTTTCTGCCGCTGACCATCCTGCTTGAATTCGGCGGCGGTCTGGCGATCCTGTTTGGCTTCCTGACCCGCTTTACCGCTATCGTCACCGTGGTCTTTACCCTGCTGACCGCTGTGCTGTTTCACAGCGATGCCTCAGTGGCGGGTAACTCCATCAACTTTATGAAAAACCTGAGCATCGCTGGTGGCTATCTGCTGCTGTTCATCACCGGGCCGGGCGCAATCAGCATCGATCACCTGCTGCGCAAAAAAAAACTGAACGGCGTTAAAGCAAGCGCATAAAAAAGCAGGCGGGGCCAGCCAGTTTGCTGCCCTGCCTCTCTTTTATTACCTGGTTAACGTTCACCCGGATGCTTTAAACAGTGTTTCGGCTTTAACTGCCTCAGCATTAAAGCATCGGGGCGTTATCTGCGGGGAAACAGTCAAAATAAATAAAGGCTAACGGCTACGCATGTACTGATAGCCTTTATTTATCTTTATTGAAAGAGTTTAGCCAGTTGCTGACTGGTAACGCTTTTCAGCTATGACATGGCGACAGGCTTAATTAGCCAGATACGGGAAAACCTGGAGGTAATAATCACCTCCGTACAATCTATTATGCTTCTCTGTAATGCCGATCGACTTCACGTGGCGCATGGTGAGGTAAGCTGTTATCTCATCAACCCACCCGGAAATAAACAGCCGAATAAACGTCAAGGAGCCCGCTAATGGGACAACTTATCGAGGGTGTCTGGCACGATAACTGGTACGACACCAAATCCACCGGCGGTCGCTTTAAGCGTTCTGAATCCGCCTGGCGCAGCTGGGTGACCGCTGACGGCGAAGCCGGGCCTACTGGCAAAGCGGGCTTTCAGGCAGAAGCGGGCCGCTATCACCTCTACGTTTCTCTCGCCTGCCCATGGGCGCACCGCACGCTGATTATGCGCAAGCTGAAGGGACTGGAACAGATGATCTCCGTCTCCGTCGTTCATCCTCTGATGCAGGAGAACGGCTGGACCTTCGATGAGACCTTCCCCGCTGCGACCGGCGACAGCCTTTATCAGAATGACTTCCTCTATCAGCTTTATCTGCACGCGGATAGCGAGTATACCGGGCGTGTCACCGTTCCCGTGCTCTGGGATAAGCAGCAAAACACCATCGTCAGTAATGAATCGGCCGATATCCTGCGCATGTTTAACAGCGCGTTTGATGGCGTGGGCGCACGTGCGGGGGATTATTATCCCGTTGCGCTGCGCGACAAAATCGATGAAGTAAATAGCTGGGTTTACGACACGGTAAATAACGGCGTGTATAAATCCGGTTTTGCCACCTCGCAGGAGGCTTATGATGAAGCGGTTACCGCCCTGTTCAGCTCGCTTGACCGGCTTGAACAGATGCTGGGACAGCACCGCTACCTGACCGGCGACCAGCTGACCGAGGCTGACCTGCGCCTCTGGACCACGCTGGTGCGCTTCGATCCGGTTTACGTCACCCACTTCAAATGCGATAAGCACCGCATCAGCGACTACCTCAACCTGAACGGATTTTTGCGGGAAATTTATCAGATGCCGGGGCTGGCAGAAACGGTCGATCTGGCGCATATCCGCCATCATTACTACCGCAGCCATACCACCATTAATCCGACCGGTGTGATTTCTCTGGGGCCGGCCTTTAACTGGGATGAGCCGCACGGCAGGGATGAGCGCTTCCGCTTACGCTAAATGCCACGTACGGACCTGCCGGAAGTTCGCCGTCCGGCAGGCCGCAACAGCTTGTCCCGATCGCAGATAGGGCTTATTTCTGCTGCTTCGCCAGAAGCTTAGGGATTTCACGCAGGCACCAGGCTTTCGCCTCTCCCATGCTGTCCCGCCGCCACGCCATAATGATATCCACTTCCTGGGTATACTCCGGGCTGACGACGCGCAGGCGGCCTTCCGCAATATCTTTTTCCACCATCGGATAGGGTATCGACGCCACGCCCAGCCCTGCCAGCAAGGCACGATGCTTATCCTCGATAGAGCTCACCGTCAGACGCTGCTGCTTGTCCAGAAGCTGCACGGTCAGCACCGGGCGCTCCCGTGCGGTATCCGCCACCGCGATACCACGGTATTTTACGCGCGTCACCTCGGAAAGCGGCTCTGGTTCATCGTGAATGGGGTGATCCGGACTGGCGACAATCACGCTGATCATGCTGTAGAGCTTGCGGGTATTAATTTCTGATGAGGCGCGGAAATGCAGATCGGGCGCAATCACAATATCTGCCCGTCCCTGCTCCAGCCGCTCCCAGGCCCCGGCCAGCACTTCCGTCACCAGCGAGATTTGGGTATTCGCCTTCACCGCCAGCTTATCGATCAGCGGAAAGAGATAGCGGCAGGGCACCAGCGCTTCGCTGACGATGGTCAGATGGGTTTCCCAGCCTCTGGCCAGCGCTTCGGCGTCGGTGGTCAGCTTATCCGCCGCTTCGAGCAGCACCCGGCCACGCTCCAGCAGCATCCGCCCCACGTTGGTGAATTTGGTGCGGTGACCGGAGCGATCGAAGAGCACCACGTCCAGCTCTTCCTCCAGTTTCTGCATGGTATAGCTTAAGGCGGAAGGAACACGCCCCAGCTCATCCGCCGCCGCCGCAAAGCTGCCCCGACGATCGATAGCATCCATCACGCGTAATGCTTCCAGCGTCAGCGCACGATCTTTTGCCATTGCATTTCTCTGTCAGTAAATTTGAACATGCCAGGCAGATTAACTGGCTAACAATCCTGCGTCCAGAAACTTACTATAAGAACATCATAAACGGCCGGAAATACGAGCGGCCGGATGGGAGGATTTCATGATTACCAGTCGCACCGCGCAAGAGTGTGGCAAGGCTGATTACGGTTGGCTACAGTCACGATACACCTTTTCCTTTGGCCACTATTTTGATCCAAAATTACTGGGCTACGCCTCTTTACGCGTGCTCAACCAAGAAGTGCTGACACCAGGGGCTTCCTTTCAACCCAGAACCTACCCAAAGGTCGATGTTCTGAATCTGATCCTGCAAGGCGAGGCGGAATATCGCGATAGCGAAGGCAACCACGTTACCGCCAGTAGCGGGGAAGCGCTGCTGCTTTCTACCCAGCCAGGCGTCAGCTACAGTGAACATAATAACAGTAAAGAACAGGCGCTGACGCGTATGCAGCTCTGGCTGGATGCGGCCCCAACGCGTGAAAGTGCGGCGGTACAGCGTCTGGCTATGCCGCCCGATCAGCGCTATCTGCTGCTGGCTTCACCGGACGGTGCGGAGAACAGCCTGCAACTTCGTCAGCAGGTCTGGGTTCATCAGCTACAGCTTGAACCCGGCGAGGTGGAAACTATTGAGTTGCATGGCCGTCAGGCTTATCTGCAATCGATACACGGCGCGTTAATTGTCGGCACGCCTTCCCGCTCCAGCCAGGCGCTGGTTTGCGGAGACGGTGCGTTTATTCAGGAAGAAGAGAGCGTAACGCTGACGGCCAGCACCCCGCTGCGGGCGCTGGTGATTGATTTACCTGTCTGACAGCAGATACCGGGACATACGCCCGGCGTTGTCCATTCCGCCTGCGGCCTAATTCAGTTTTGAAGCGCGCAGCGGTAACCAGTAACGATGCAGCGTCAGCGCTGCCGGGCCAATCGCGTTCTGGCTCTGTATATAGGCTTCTGGCGTCATCTGCTCAAGCTCGGAGAAGCGGCTTTCCATACCGTGAAGCGCAATGGCGTCCAGCGCTTTCTGCTGCTGCTCCGGCAGCGCTGCCCAGTCACCCAGCGCTACGCCGCGCAGGTAGCCCACACACCAGTCTTCCACGACGGTATACTCTTCGCCGTCCATTTCACTAATGCCAAACAGCGGCGCAAACTGATCCGGTGCATCGTTCAGCCTTTCGGCAATGTCGTTCATATGCTGCCAGGTCAGCTGTTGAAAGCGCTCCCTCTTCTCATCGGAGGGCCATTCAGGCCGATCTTCTTCATCGCCCCACAGCGCTGCCAGCCAGCGAGCCGGCTCCACCACATTCGGGCTGGAGAGAATGGCGGTCAACATGCCGTCCAGTTCAGAAACGTCCATGACGGAGGCGTCATTGCCATATTCAAGCAGAACATTGTCCAGCCACTCCAGTTCTTCTTCCGTTAAGGGTCCAGTATTCATGCTGCATTCTCCTGCGCCTGTCGAAAGGGTATCGCAGCCATCTTACTCCGTTTGAAAAGGAGTGCTGCAAAAAACTGTTTCCGGCGATAAACGGGCTGCTTCTTATCTACATTATGGCTGAAAAGGCTGATAGCGCCCGTATAAGCTAGCTTCAGCAAGCGTGATAATCGACAGGGTCGTAAAAGGTTAGCGCCGGTACAAAAGGAGAGCGCTGCTGGTTTTATATCTCCTTCCGTTTATGTAGCAGCCGCCAGCCCTTTTCAGAGGACCCGATGCGTAGCCAGTAATAACCGGAGGCCCTCGCCGAAGGTGAATACCCATTAGCGGGCTGGCGCTAAGCTGACCTGGATCAATATCAAAACCTTAAAAAGAAGAAAACAGGATCCGTTGCAGGCCAGTTTAATAAAAACAAAGTAAGAATAAAGCGCCCAGAAATAGCAGCCATCATGGCAATGATAACAGGAATCAATGATGAAAATGTTAACACCAGGTAAGAAATCTCTGTCCCCTATCCTACTCGCCGTGGCTGTTATGCTGCTATCAGCATGCTCAAGCGATTACGTTATCTCAACCCAGGACGGGCATATGCTTGCCACGAAAGGCAAGCCCGTAAAGGATAAAGAGACAGGCCTGATATCATACAAAGACGCTGACAATAATACGCATCAACTACAGCAAAAAGACGTTAAAGAAATCATCGAAAAATAAAATTCAAATAAGATAAAACTTTACCACTTAACTGACACTTTAAAAATATCATCAAAGGCTAGCGAACATGAAAGCAAGACTAATTGGCATCGGCATGCTGTTATGCGCCTCCTCATCGGCGATGGCTTTGGGTATAACGGCCGAACAGGGTAAGAACTTCTCTAACATCCAGGCTGAGATAGGCAGGTCTTCCAGTGGCCTTTACATTGACGGCCAATGGACTAAAAACACTGCTGATGGTGTTCAGCTCGCGGAAGCCGGTACCGGATATAATCTGGAAATTGGGCCCGTAATGCTTTCCGCAGGCGCAAAGGCGACCTATATAGGCGCTAAAAAAGGTGACAACGGGATCGCATTTCCTCTCGGCGGAAGCGTAACGCTTAACCTGCCGGGTAATTTTGCGATTTATGGCGAAGGCTATTCCGCACCAGAACACCTGGCTAACAGCGTTAAAAACTTTGTCGAAGCGGATGGCGGCATCAGCTGGACGCCAATAACACCGCTGACGCTAAAAGCGGGATATCGCTACGCAGGCGTTGATGGCAAAGATGGGCGGCCCGGCCATACGCTTATTGATGGACCTTTTATTGGCGGCGGGGTGGTTTTTTAAGTCGGCCATAGTGAAGCCCTTCACTGAAGGTCTGAAGTTATTGATAAAGTGCCTGCTCCGGGAACAGGGCCAACCTTTATCAGCAGACTGAGACCTTCACTGAAGGTCCATTTTTTGATGGATATTTGTCTGTATCAGTCAAACCGCCTGCTTGACCGATTTTTTCCAGGCTGGTCATTTTGAATCGATAGCGGGTCGTTGAAAAACCTGATTTTGATGGAAAGCACATCATGAAAAAATTAACTTTGCTGTTACTCACTCTCTGCCTGACTGGATGTGTGGAATATAAGTGGGTCAAGCCTGACGCCTCGGAGCAGCAGGAGACGATAGAGGAGACCGACTGTCAGGCTCAGGCCTTACGCGAGTTACCGCCTGACAATGTTATCAGCGGCAAATACACCTCAAAAGACAGTAAGCATAAAACTACCGATACTGACTATTCCACGAGCGACGCCAATAAGCCACAACGCGAAATTATGGTGAAAGACTGCATGTTCAAAAAGGGCTGGCAGCAGATTGAGATTCAGCATTAAGCGCTGACGCAGAGTGTTGAACGAAGTGCTTCAGCACTGTGGTTAACTCTGCCGACATCAGGCGAAGTCGTTACGTTACTCTGTTTTCCAGGCTATCCGCCACGTAACGCAACATGCCTGAAGGCGCTCTCCAGCGCGACGCTTATTTCTCAGGGAGCGGACATCTGATACTGAACATCAACAGGCTGACCGACAAGCAGCTCTTATGCCATTAAGAACGTTACAGGCAGTCATTCATATTTTTATCCTGTGAAAAGCAAAAAACCCGCCGGAGCGGGTTTTTTACGAAAGTGTTGAAGCTGACCGGTAAGCCGGGTTCTGTCGTGGACAGTCATTCATCTAGGCCAGCAATCGCTCACTGGCTCAAGCAGCCTACCCGGGTTCAGTACGGGCCGTACCTTGTGAACCCCTATTTGGCCTTGCTCCGGGTGGAGTTTACCGTGCCGCGAACTGTTGCCAGACGCGCGGTGCGCTCTTACCGCACCCTTTCACCCTTACCTGATCCCACATCCCCTGCATCTTTCAGGCCGCTGCTGCGTTGGCTTCCCGCATTCACCCCAGTCACTTAGTTAACTAAGCTCCTGGGGATTCATGCAGTTGCCGCCTTGCTGCAACCTGAAATTATTGGGGGGGCCATCGGCGGTTTGCTCTCTGTTGCACTGGTCGTGGGCTTGCGCCCCCCAGGCGTTACCTGGCACCCTGCCCTATGGAGCCCGGACTTTCCTCCCCTCTGTCTGTCTCCCCCGAAGGAGGACGGCAACAAAGCGGCGACTGTCTGGTCAGCTTCGGCGCGGATAATAGGGCATTCCGCGCGGTTTGTCACCCCTCTTGCTGTTCCAGCGCGTACTTATAGAGCGCATTCTTCTTCACACCGTGGATCTCAGCGGTCAGCGCGGCGGCCTTTTTCAGCGGCAGCTCCTTTTGCAACAGGGCCAGCGTACGCAGCGCTTCCGGCGGCAGCGCATCTTCCTGCGCATGATATCCTTCCACCACCAGCACCATTTCGCCCTTACGGCGATTTTCATCTTCCTGCACCCAAGCCAGCAGTTCGCCAACCGGGGCACCCTTTATCGTTTCCCAGGTTTTAGTGATTTCACGCGCCAGCACGACATAGCGATCCGTTCCCCAAACCGTCACCATATCCTGTAGACTCTCCAGCAGACGGTGGGTGGATTCGTAAAAAATCAGCGTGCGCGCTTCCTGCTCAAGCGCGCGCAGCGTATCGCAGCGGCCTTTGCTTTTGGCGGGAAGAAACCCCTCGTAACAAAAACGATCGGACGGCAGCCCTGCCGCGCTTAATGCGGTAATGGCGGCGCAGGCGCCCGGCAGCGGCACCACGCGGATGTCCGCTTCGCGGCACAGGCGCACCAGATGGTAGCCAGGATCGTTGATCAGCGGCGTGCCCGCATCGGAAACCAGCGCAATGCTTTGTCCCTCGCGCAGCTTCGCCAGCAGGGACTCCGCCTTCTGCTGTTCGTTATGATCGTGCAATGCGAAGAGGCGCGCATTGATGGCGAAATGTTGTAGCAACAGCCCGGTATGACGTGTATCTTCCGCAGCGATCAGATCGACGTTTGAGAGCACTGTCAGCGCACGCTGAGTGATATCGCCCAGGTTACCGATCGGTGTTGGAACAATATAGAGCGTGCTGGCAGAAATCTCTGCCCGATCGTGTTGTTTCATTGTGAGATCCGAATTGCCGATTTAATATTGAGCATCTTGAAAAAAACATCACTGGATACAGTATGCTTCCTTCGAAAGTCATTCATAACAAAGCAGGACGCTGCTTTCCCCTGCTGCTGGCCGCGCTCCTTTTTGCCGGGTGTACCAGCCAGGACCCGCAAGCGCCGGTGGCAAACGTGCAGGGCGCAGCAACGGGCTCTTCTGATTACTATCTGCAACAGATGCAGCAAAGCGACGATGATAACAAGGTTGACTGGCAATTACTCGCAATCAGAGCGCTGCTGAAAGAAGAGAAGATCCCCCAGGCCGTCGATCAGATCGCCAAACTGCCGCAGACGCTCAACAAAACGCAGCGTCAGGAAAGCGACCTGCTGAAAGCGCAGTTAAGCATCGTGCAGCAGAACCTCAGCGGCGCCGATGCCCTGCTCAGCCAGATCGAGGTGGGCGCACTCTCTGAAACGCAGAAAGCGCGCTACTACCAGCTGGTGATCGCCACCCGTCAGGGTCGCCCTTCGCTTGAGGTGCTGCGTGCCTATATTGCGCAGGAGCCGCTGCTCTCCAATCCCGCCGACAAGCAAAAGAATATTGATGCGACCTGGCAAACGCTGGTGCAAATCACGCCGGAACAGATGAACACTCTGGTTATCAACGCCGATGAAAACACGCTTCAGGGCTGGTTAGATCTGCTTAACGTTTATAAATCTAACAGCAGCGACCCGGAGATGCTTAAGTCGGCGATCGGCGACTGGCAAACCCGCTATCCTTACAATCCCGGCGCGAAGATGCTGCCTACGGCGCTGAGCCAGATGCAGAACTATCAGCAATCCTCAACCGGCAAAATTGCGCTGCTGCTGCCGCTCAACGGTCAGGCACAGGTCTTTGCTAACGCCATCGAAAAGGGGTTTAACGACGCCAGAAACGGCGTGCTGGCGCAGTCCGCAGCACCCGCACAGGCGCCGGAGAACCTCTCATCTGCGCCAGCGACCGAAGCGAACCCGACCGATCCATCAGCGGTCGTTAGCCCTTCTGCCGCGCCAATTGAAGCGCCGGGCAATATTGATGGCGAACCCAGTCCCACCCCGGTTGAGGAGCCAGCTCAGCCCGTGGCGCAGAACGGCAATGTCGCGCAGACTGCCCCGCCATCAAGCTCGGCCCAGGTGCAGATTTACGACACCAGCTCGCAGCCCATCGACCAGATCCTTACCCAGGCCCAGCAGGATGGCGCAACGCTGGTCGTCGGCCCCCTGATCAAATCCAACGTCGAAAAGCTCTACGGCCTGCAAACGCCGCTGAATATCCTTGCGCTGAATGAGCCGGGCAGCATCCAGAACCATCCGAATCTGTGTTACTTTGCGCTTTCTCCTGAAGACGAAGCGCGGGATGCCGCCCATCATATGTGGGACCAGGGCGTCCGTTCGCCGCTGCTGATGCTACCGCGCAGTTCGCTGGGCGACCGGGTCAGTAAGGCCTTCGCCCTGGAATGGCAAACGCTGGGCGGCGGCACCGTGCTGCAACAGCTGTTTGGTTCCACCAGCGAGCTGAAGCAGGGAATTAACAGCGGAGCGGGCCTGCGCCTTTCCGGTACGCCGGTAGATGTCCAGCCACAGCAGCCGCAGGGAGTGACCATTGCGGGGCTGACCATTCCGGCGCCGGTCGTGGAGACGCCGCCGGCTGCGGAAGGCGGCAGCGTGGATTCGGTCTATATCCTCGCCAACCAGAGTGAAATGGCGCTGATTAAGCCGATGATCTCAATGCGCGTCAGCAGCCGCAGCATGGTGAAAATTTATGCCAGCTCGCGCAGCTATCAGGCGGGTGCCGGACCGGACTACCGCCTGGAGATGGATGGCGTGCAGTTTAGCGATATCCCGCTGCTTTCCGGCAGCAACCCGGCGCTGATGCAGCAGGCAGTGAAGAACTTCAATAATGATTATTCGCTGGTCCGCCTCTATGCGATGGGCGTGGATGCCTGGACGCTGGCTAATCATTTTGATGATATGCGGCAGATGCCGGGCTTCCGGATCCAGGGAGAAACCGGCAGCCTGAGCGCAACCCCGGAGTGCGTGATTAACAGGAAGTTGACATGGAACCAGTATCGTCAGGGGCAAATCGTCCCGGCATCCTGAGTCGTCAGCAGGCGGGGGCGCGGCATGAACAGCAGGCCCGCCGTCTGCTGGAGAAAGCAGGATTGGCTTTCGAAGCGGCGAACGTGCGTTACCGATCGGGTGAAATCGACCTGATCATGCGCGATCGGCAGACATGGATTTTCGTCGAGGTACGCTACCGGCGTAACGCCCTGTTCGGCGGCGCGGCGGCCAGCGTCACCCGCCGCAAGCAGCAAAAGCTGCTGCGCGCGGCCGCATTATGGCTGCGCGCACGCGGAACCAGTCTGGAGAACGTCGACTGCCGTTTTGATGTGGTCGCCATAACCGGCTCAGAAATTGACTGGTTGCCCAATGCATTTACGGCGGAGTCGTTTTCGCCACCATAAACCAGGTGAAAGAAGTGCTGGAAAGAATAAAAGTCTGTTTTACTGAGAGTATTCAAACACAGATTGCCGCCGCCGAAGCGTTACCGGATGCCATTTCACGGGCGGCAATCACCATGGTACAGTCCCTGCTCAACGGCAACAAAATCCTGAGCTGCGGCAACGGTACGTCAAGCGCCAACGCCCAGCACTTTGCCGCCAGTATGATTAACCGTTATGAAACCGAACGGCCAAGCCTGCCCGCCGTCGCGCTGAGTGCGGATAATGTCCTGCTGACCGCCATCGGTAATGACCGTCTGCATGATGAAATTTATGCCAAGCAGGTTCGTGCGCTGGGCCACGCTGGCGACATTCTGCTGGCCATCTCCACCCGGGGCAACAGCCGTGACATTGTGAAAGCGGTTGAAGCGGCCGTCACGCGGGATATGACCATTGTCGCCCTGACCGGCTATGACGGCGGCGAACTCGCCGGCCTGCTGGGTCCGCACGATGTGGAAATTCGTATTCCCTCGCACCGAAGCGCGAGGATTCAGGAAATGCATATGTTAACCGTCAATTGCCTGTGCGATTTGATCGACAACACCTTGTTTCCCCACCAGGACGTTTAAGGAGCTTACATGAAAGCACTCTCCGCCATTGCCGTTGTTCTTACCGCACTGCTGCTACAGGGCTGTGTGGCTGCGGTTGTGGGCAGCGCAGCGGTCGCCACGAAAACCGCCACGGATCCCCGGACCATGGGAACTCAGGTAGACGACGGCACGCTGGAACTCCGCGTCAGTAACGCGCTGAGTAAAGATCAACAGATCAAAACCGACGCGCACATTGTTGCCACCGCCTATCAGGGTAAAGTGCTGTTAACCGGCCAGGCGCCAACGAGTGAGATAGCCAGCCGCGCCAAACAGATTACGATGGGCGTGGATGGTGCGACCGAGGTTTATAACGAAATCCGCACCGGCAGCAAGGTGACCTTTGGCACGGCGTCATCTGATACCTGGATCACCACCAAAATCCGCTCTCAGCTGCTGGGCAGTGAACAGGTGAAGTCGTCAAACGTGAAGGTGACTACCGAGAACGGTGAGGTCTTCCTGCTCGGTCTGGTGACGGAATCAGAAGCGAAAGCCGCCGCCGATGTGGCCAGCCGCGTCAGCGGCGTGAAGCACGTCACCACCGCCTTTACCATTCTGAAATAGCCCGTTGTCCGTCCGTGCCTTAGCGCGCGGACGGCCCCTCACTTCCCGCGACGCCTTGCCCCGCAACCGGTCTTTCCCTTCTGCCGCCAGGCTGTTACAGCCGGCTCAGACAATCCATGGCCACTGACTTGAAGCTGGCAAAATCGGGGCTCTCACGCAGCCGCGTCATCGCCCTTTCGCGCATAAAAGTGACGAAGAGATCGTAAATCGCCATCGCCTCTTCATATTCCGTTTTGCTGATCGCCAGCAGGAAAATCACGTAGGCTGTCTCTTCTCCCCAGGCGATGCCCTGCGGGGCCAGGACGGTATAGACCACCGTTTTCCTCGCCAGCAGTCCCAGCGAGTGCGGCAGCGCGATCCCTTCTCCCAGCATCGTACTGACAATGGCTTCACGCTCCTCAACCGAAGGATAGAACGTTTCGTCCACCACCCCTTCCTCTTCGAGCCGGTTACAGAGCGTGCGGAACAGTTCTGTCTGCTCCATCGGCTGGTCAATAATCAGGAAGTGGCTGGCGTCGAAAAACTTCTCCAGCATGTAAGGACGGGTGCGATCCACCAGCACCAGTTTGCCAATCTGCTCCAGCTGATAGTCGGTCGGGAAAGGCGACATCACCACCACCGGCTTATCTTTTTCGCTCAGCCGGACGGTGGAGATAACGAAATCCGCCTCAATGCTCGCCTGCTGCTCATATTCCCGCAGGGAAACAATATCACTGACGATAATCTGCGGATATTTGCGCAGCAGCATCGCCTGGATCATGCGCACCGTCGAATTGCCGGTATCGCATACCAGCAGGATCTGCGGGTGGCGCTGGTAGCCCACGTTATAGTGCCGCTCAAGCCCGACGCCAATATGCAGCACCAGAAAACCGATCTCGTTTTCGCTGATCGCATAGGGCGTATATTTTCCCCAGCTGGAGACTGCCGCCAGGGTCACGTCGTAGGCCATCGGATAGTGCTGCTTGATATTGGTCAGCAGCGGGTTGGGAATATTGATCTGATAGCGGACGCGGGTAATCATCGTTTTGATGTGCGTCAGCAGGTCAGCACGCAGCTGCGGATCGTTTTGCAGATTGAAGTTGTAGTGGGTGTTGATGTAGCTGAGGATGTAGTCCACCAGCGACTCGCTGTCATCCGGGCTGATGGCGCTTGGCGCGATCTCTTCCACCCGCCGCGCCGCAATATTGACGCGGAGATAAGCTTCTTCAGAAGGTGAAATGGCCTTGCCGGTCATCGGCCTCATCAGATTGATGATATGGCGTGCGGCATCCCTGACCTCTTCATCCACATCCTCTGCGCTGAACTCCTGAAGCGGGTAGCCCTCACTGATGCGTCGGATGGCCACGGCGCAGTAGAGCCGCAGATAGAATTCGCTGTCGTCGGACATGCGAATGTGAAAGCGGCTGAGGCAGTGCTGTAACAGCGGCTGGAGCGTCTCAAGCATACTACTGTTAAGCGCTTCCTGACGCAGCAGCGGATCGTCGCTGTCCTCCAGCGCTATCTGATAGAGCAAATCCGTCAGGCAGGTCCGCATCGCCAGCTCGCTGCCAAACAGCTTCATGCCGTAGCGGGGTTTGGTTTCAATCGCCAGCTGATAGCGTCCCAGCCACTCCCTGACCTCAGCCATATCACTCTGTAGCGTGGCGCGGCTGACAAACCACTCGTCCGCCAGATCTTCCAGCTTCAGCGAAAAGGCTGAGGTGAGAAAACGAGTTAACAGATAGTGCACGCGGGCGGCAGAAGTGCGGGGGATACGCAGCGGTGAAGGCGACTGCTGGCGCAGCGCGCCGTAGCGGGCCGCATCTTCTATTTTAAGCTGATAGCCTTCGCCCCGGCTCAGTACAAAGCGGGCGCCGTGATCCGCCAGCAGTTCGTTCAGAGTGGTGATATCGGTGCGCACGGTGCGCGTTGACACCTCAAGGCGGCGCGCAAGCTCGTCCTGCGGCAGGGTTTCGTTCTGGAGTAGATCAAAAAGTTGGGCAAGGCGATGGTTTGGAAATCTCACGGTTCTCCCCGTCCTGATAAGAGGGGCCGCATACCGGCCCGCAAAAAATAACGACAGCGTTAACATCCGCAGCGAAGGCGCGCCGGTCGCCCTGCTGTCATCAGCCAGTAAGAAGGTGCCGCTGGCGAAACAAAACGGTGAGTTGTGCCGCCGCGCCGTTTCCGGCAGAGCGCCTGTTATGACAGTCTCAAGGTACGCGTATCGTCATCCGACGTCCAGACGTCATCTTTACGGCCCGATTCCCCTCCGCCTGACCTTAACATCCGTCTGAAAAGGCGGGCAGACTGCCCGCCGTACCGGCTTAACCGACCAGCTTTTTCGTGATAGCCAGCAGGGTGCTGACGTCGGCAGGTCGGGTATTGCCTGAGGCCTTATCGATAATGGAGCTGTAGACGTGCGGGATCACTTTGCTGACGCCCGCGTCGAGCGCGATCTTCAGGATCGCTTCATAGTTTTCCAGATCGATGCCGCCCGTAGGTTCAAGCCAGAAATCCTGCTGCGCACACGCGTCAGCCACGGCTTTGAACTCCTCAATCGCCTTAAGACCGCCCATCGGGAAGTATTTTACCGAGCTGCCGCCCATATCTTTCAGCATCGCGATGGCGGTTTCAATCGGGACAATACCGTCAGCGGCCTGCGAACTGAGCGGACCGGTAGAGATCTTCACCAGGCCGGGCGTGCCGGTAGGCGAAATCAGACCGTTCACCAGGGTTTCACTCTGCCCCAGCAGCGCGCGGCTGGTAGCTACGCCGGTGAAGACCTGATTAACGTGCTGAGGCTGTACCTCGGCGGAGATGGCGCTGACCATCGCTGACTGATAAGGATCGCCCGCACCCAGTCCGACCGAAAGCGCATTATCGATCAGCGCAGCATACTCACGCATATCAGCCACCGCGCTCGCGACGCTGTCATAATTTTTTGACAGCACGCCCACCAGCACATGGCCTTCTGCGGCCTGCCAGATCTCCCGGGCATTCTCTTTTGAACCGGCCAGCACGTTCAGACATACGCGGTTCTGATAAAATTTCGGTTTCAGCGTCATGCTTTTTTCTCTCCTGTGAGCAGGGCTTTGATGCACACGTAAATCGTATTGAGCTGTTCGGGTGAGACGCTGCGCACGTCAACTTCCACGATGCCTTCGTTCGCTTTGTAACCCCGGAAATAGATGGCGATCTCACCCGTTTTCAGCGCCTGCACGATGTCGCCTGTCGTCTGACCAATGACGGCTTCGTCAAAGTGGATTTCGGTCCGCGCGATATCGCGGCCGGCCGCATCCCAGACGACCCGGGCGGTGATGCCTGTCAGGCCGTTCAGGCTGTCGATAAAGGGGGTCATTTTTTCCACCATCTGCGCGCCGGAGACCTTCTCCTGCACCAGATAGTTTTCAATCGCCTGCGTCAGGCCAAGAATGCCCTCTTTACCGACCTTCATGGCGCGTCCGATGCCCATAGACTGACGCTTCACCCACTCCACGTGCTGCCTGCGTCCCATCACCAGTCCACTGGTTGGCCCTTCGATCGCTTTGGCCCCGCTGTAGATCACCAGGTCGGCGCCGTACTGGTAGTAGCACTGCAAATCTTCTTCTGCTGCCGCATCTACGATAAGCGGCACGCCATACTCGCGGGCGACCTTTGCTGCCTGTTCCACGCTGAGATGGCTTTTCTGCACGCAGTGGTGCGATTTGATGTAGAGAATGGCGGCGGTCTGCGGCGTTATCGCGGCGGCAAGCTGAGCCGGGGAACACTCATTGGCATAGCCAGCTTCGACCAGACGGCCGCCCCCCATCGTCACCATGGTGCCGACCGGCGCGCCGAAGTTGACGTTATGCCCTTTCGGCACAACGATATCGTGCGGCACTATCAGCGGCGCGGCATGCAGGTTCTCCAGCAGCCATTCGTCATCTTTGACGATAACGGCAGCGACAGACTGCGCAATCCCGGCGGAGGCGCAGGAGACAACCACCGCGTCCTCCGAGCCGAGCAGCCCGGCAATATAGGCGCCGGTTTTATTAACCAGATCTTTCATCTCAAAATAGTGATTCAGGCCGTACTTCACCGTATCGACGACGTCAGCGGCAGGCGTTGAGACACCGAGGATGGTCATGCGACCTGAGGCGTTGATGACCTGCTTCAGGTCATATTTTTCATAAATCGAAGACATGTTGCTTTTTCCCTTCGTCGGTAGTGAACCACTCTCCGCCCGCAACGGCGGCAAGCGGCACCAGCTGTTTCTCTCCCGCCACCGACTGCCCTTCGGAGTCGGTAAACAGGCAGGTTTCCTCTCTGACATCAAAAATGGTCAGGTCAGCGTCGCACCCCACCTCAAGCCTGCCCTTATCATGCAGGCGCAGGCCTTCCGCCGCCTGGGCGGTCACGCAGGCGATAATTTGCGGCAGCGTCATACCTACGCTGAAGAACTTGGACATGACATGCGCGAGGGTAAAGACCGGGCCGTTGAGGCGGTTACGGCAGTAGATATCGGAACTGATCGTGTGCGGCAGGATCCCCTGCGCGATCGCCACGCGGGCCACCTCAAAGCTGAAGCTGGCGGTGCCGTGCCCCACATCCAGCCGGACACCCCGCTGTAGCGCACGGCTTACCGAGGCACGCAGCTCGCCCGACGGCGTCAGCACGCGGTTCGGCTTGCCGTTATAGCAGTGAGTGATGATGTCGCCGCTGTGCAGCAGATCGGCAATCTCATCCAGATCGGGCGGATTGTTGCCGATGTGAACCATCAGCGGTAAACCGCCGGTTTCCTGCTGAATCGCCTTGGCCCGGACCAGCGGCTGAATGCCATTAGCCCCCACCACGCTGCTGCTCATACGCGCCTTGAGGCCAATAATAAAATCGGGCAGGCGTCTGACCGCGTCGCAAACGCATGCCTTATCGATCTGGTTCATATCCGCCAGCTCGTTCTGCGTGACGATGCCGGTACGGGCGATGTTCAGCAGAGCATAGACATGGGTGCTGGCACCGCGGGTCAGCTGGTAAAATTCATCGATGTCATCTGCGCCGGTGCTGCCGGCATCGACGACGGTCGTTACGCCGGTTTCAACACCAACCCGATCCGCCTCATCATGGTAGATGGGGGATTTGGGGTAGCAGTGAACGTGAGAGTCGATCCAGCCCGCGCTCAGCCAGTAACGCCCGGCAAGATCGCGCTCGCAGGACGCTTCGCCCTGCACCTCGCCCAGCGCGGCAATTTTTCCATCGCGAACCGCGACGTCAGTCAGGCTGCCATCAGCGAGACGCGCCCGACGAATGATGAGATCAAACATGGCAAACTCCTGTATCACCGGATGCCTGCGCATCCGTCAGAGCGGCCTGCCCCGGTTGAGCAGGCCGCCGTTTCCTCAGAGGGCGACCGGGAAGATAGCGCCCAGCAGCATGGCACCCAGTATTGCGCCGCCGGTAATCGGCTTGTTCCAGAGATAGAACAGCAGTGCGCCAATCAGCGAGCCCAGGCCAATAGGAATAGAGGCGGCCATCGCCGAGAGGATAATCAGCGGACCCAGGAACCGGCCTGAGGAGTTACCGGCACCCATCATCACATCCGCCCCATAGGTCGAATCGCTGTTATTGATGGTGAACTTACGCGCCAGAATGATGACGTAGCCAATCGCCAGGCCCAGTACCAGCCCGGTGATCAGCGAGGCGGCGAAATTCGCGACCGGATAGATAATGCCCGCGCCCAGCAGCAGCGCGGGTACGCCCAGGCCGACGCCGGTCTGAATGGCGCCGCCAATATCCAGAATACCGACCAGCGATCCTTCGATAATACGGGCGAACAGAAAGCTGGCGCCGAACGCCGCTACCGCGCCGTAGACGCCGGTTTCCATTCCGGCCCGCAGCATGGAGACAAAGGCCACCTCGTTAAAGGCGCCGAGGCCGTAGACGTAGTACATATGCGTTCCCGCAAACACCCCGGCGGAGAGCAGGCCGACAAAAATCGGGAATGACCAGTCGGCATACCAGAAACCGCTTTTTGACTCTTCCATTCTTATCGTCCTCTTATTTACCGCTCAGGGTGTTGTGGATCATATCCAGCCAGCCCGGCACGCCCAGCTGGAAGGATTCCAGCACTTTTAAATCAAAGCCGCGGAAGAAACCGCTAAGCACAAACAGCAGAACGATAGCGACCATCATGGTTTTGGTGACCTTGTTCCAGCCGCTCTCTTCAACGCCTTTACCAATCAGAATGCCCAGCACCAGACCCGGTACGGCATTGCCCATAATCAGCTGCGCCAGTCCGCCAAAAATGGTGGCCCAGAAGCCCGATTTTTTACCGGCATCAATAGCAGCCAGCCAGAAGATCACGGGCATCACGGTATTGACCAGCAGGTTAGCGGCTGGCACCAGCACCTTAACTGCCGTTACCTGTAACGCAGCCGGAACGGCCGAAGCGGTGGTGTTAAGGAAGGCGACCACGATCATGCCGATAATCCCGCAGGCAACCGCCATTTTCTTCGGATCGTGCATCGTTTCGGCCACGTTGCGGTTTTTAACCATCAGCGCGGCGGTGCCCCAGTGAGGGATAATGCGGTGATCAACGTCCTGCGTGAACGAGCCCGCCGCCACGGAGGAGGCCCAGGCGTTAAAGAAAAACCCGAGACCAAATGAGAAGTGAGAAGCCGGATCGCCTTCACAGGAATTCAGTTCACCCAGTGTACGAAACGCCCCCATCCCCTGCGTTGTCGGGGCATGGAACATACGCGCGGCACCCGCGCCTACGCCCACGCCGACAAGTCCGCCGATGATGAGCGACTTAAAGAGAATTATTAAAAACATCAGTCTTTCCTTTCAGGCTTACGCCAACGTTTTTAAATCATGATTATTGCTGCCCGGGGGCAGGACTTTATTGTGCGACGAAATCAACTTTTTCCACGTCAATCACGGTCACGCTGACGGTGATGTTCAGCTCTACGCTGTAGCTCCGCCGCTCTCTCGCCAGAAAGAAAAACAGGAACTTCTCTTTTCTGACGCGCTCCCGTGCGCTGACTACCTGCACCTCCTGCGGCTCAATACGCAGCAGCACTTTACTGGTCGATTTCAGCAGCGTGTTCTGCACCCTGGAAAGCGCATCGGCAAAGGCGCGCGCTTTGCTGTCACCTTTGCCGCTGACGTTTACCGTCGTCGTGAAGTGCTCCTTCATCGGTCAGCTACCATGCTTCTTGTTCCAGGCCTGAACCAGCTTTTCGCCCAGCTCTTCCTTATCCATAAAGCCGAAGCCCAGCACGTTAGCCCCTTCGTTGATGGCGGTAACGCCTTCATCAACGGAGCGCATACCGTGCTTCGCTTTGTAGCCATATTTGTTCTGCGCGGTGATCGCACCCGCACCGCCGCTGCCGCAAAAAGAGATGCCGAACGAGGCCCCTTCCGCTTTCATGACGTCACCCAATTTCATATCTGCCGCCACGCCGGGCACCACAATGGCTTTGCCACCGGCTTTCTCCACGCCGGCCGCGACTTTCTGGCCCTTTCCTAAACGATCGCCGATCACTACGATGACTTGTGACATGGTTTATTCCTTATATTGCCGTTGCATAATGTTGATGGCAGACCGGAGCCCCGTTATGCCGGGCACCGGTCTGCCCGGATTATTCGTCGTTCTCTTTCGCTACTTCAAAATGTACCGAGAGCAGCCAGGCCTCTTCCTGCGGCAGATTGCCGAAGAGATCGACCACCTGCTGCGCCAGCGACATAGATTCGGGAGAGATATCCTCAAATAGCTCCGCTTCCACCTCCGGCAGCGGCTCGCCCGTCAGCGATCGCAGCGCCATCGCTTTAACGTGTGAGACGAGCATCTGCTGCTGCACCGCCGTGGGTACGATCCCCCGGGCCGCAAAGAGTCCGGCGATCTGCGCCATAACTTTTTCCGCCAGCGCCTGGATCGCCAGGTCATCTTTCGCCGTATTCACCGATGCCGCTCCATTTCCCACGCTATACTCCCCATTTTCCGTTCCGGCACTGGCGCGGAACATCGTTAATTCCTGATGCAGGCAAATTAACGTTCTCAGCGCCAGGTTTGTAGCCCGACTTTTTCCACTTCAAAGTGGAAATCCCCTCCCCTAGCGACGACTGAATCACAAAACCGTTAATTCAACACAAAATATGCATTAATTTGAGGTTTATCACAGAAACATCGGCTTTATAATGCATAGCCAATATATTGCCCGCATTACGCGGTGAGCAAAAAAGCCTGCTGGAGGAAATAGATAGGAAAAACTTATAATTACCATGGGACTATGGCAATGCTTCTGGAAAGGTGGGCCTCTGTAATTGCGGGATAAAATGCTTTTTCAGAAACTATTATGTTAATCAGGGCAATGTCACTCAATTACGTTTTTGAAGGCGATAATCCCATAGTTTTATTCATTCCCCGGCACAATAAAATAGATCTTTTAAAGCGGATGCTTAAATTACCGGATTTAAAAGCACCCTACACTGGACGTGCGAAATATCCAGGAAATAAAAAAAGCGTCCGGATGGACGCTTTTTAAAAGCCGATCTGATGGCATTTTTACTGCCCGGCGATCTTCATCTCCGGCAGCAGCACGGATCCGCACTGAATATTGCTGCGGGTTTCTATATCGCTGCCAACGGTGACGATATTACGCCACATATCCTTCAGGTTGCCGGCGATGGTGATTTCACTCACCGGATACTGTATCTCACCATTTTCCACCCAGAAGCCGGCCGCGCCTCGCGAGTAGTCGCCGGTAATGCCGCTGACGCCCTGTCCCATCAGCTCGGTGACGACCAGGCCGGTGCCCATTCTTTTCAGCAGCTGCGTGAAGCTGTCGCCCTGGCCTGCGATGCGCCAGTTATGAATGCCGCCCGCGTGGCCGGTGCTTTGCAGACCCAGCTTACGCGCCGAGTAGTTGGTCAGCAGCCAGGTTTGCAGTACGCCATCTTTGATGATGTCGCGCTGTGTGGTACGCACGCCTTCGCTGTCAAACGGTGAGGACGCCAGCCCTTTCAGCAGGTGGGGCTGCTCCTGGATGGTCAGCCATTCCGGCAGAATTTGCTCCCCCATCGCATCCAGCAGGAAGGTGGACTTGCGGTAGACGCTGCCGCCGCTGATCGCCCCGACCAGATGGCCAAACAGGCCCGTCGCGACTTCTGCGGCAAAAATGACCGGCGCCTTCATGGTGGAAAGTTTGCGCGGTGAAAGGCGTGACAGCGTACGGCGGGCGCACTCTTCACCTACCCATTCAGGCGATGCCAGATCTTCCATGGCACGGCCAATGGTATAGGCATAATCACGCTCCATGTCGCCGTTTGCCTCTGCAATCACGCTGCTGGAGATGGAGTGACGACTTGAGGAATAGCCCTGGATCATGCCGTGGCTGTTCCCGAACACCTTCATGCCGATATGGCTGTTAAAGCTGCCGCCTTCCGTGTTGGTAATGCGGGTATCGGTTTTCAGTGCGGCCTGCTCTGCCCGCGCCGCCAGCTCAATGGCCCGATCGGGATCGAGATCGGAGGGGTGAAACAGATCCAGATCTGGCGCATCAAACGCCAGCAGCTCACGATCCGCGACGCCGGCAAAAGGATCGGGGGAGGTAAAGCGGGCGATATCGATCGCCGCCTGCACCGTGCGTGCGATCGCCTCGGGACTCAGATCGGTGGATGACGCGCTGCCCTTGCGATTCTGATGATAAATGGTGATGCCAAGCGCACCATCGCTGTTGAATTCGACGTTTTCCACTTCGCCATAGCGGGTGCTGACGCTGATGCCGGTCGTTTTTGTGACGGCGACCTCTGCTCCATCGGTGCTGACCTTAGCCAGATC
This sequence comes from Pantoea sp. FN060301, assembly GCA_050410775.1. Taxonomy (GTDB): domain Bacteria; phylum Pseudomonadota; class Gammaproteobacteria; order Enterobacterales; family Enterobacteriaceae; genus Erwinia. The sequence continues at coordinate 601,626 of CP191229.1, read as the reverse complement.
GAGTGCTGTCGCGACCGCCTCTTCGAGGGTTTTACGCTGTTCTGCAACTTGGGAGAGTAATTTCATCGACCTACCATATAATTAGCAGAGGGCTTTCTGGCCTGTGCCTGTGCCAGTTTTGCAAACTCTTCGGTGTTTAAGGTTAATTTGAGTCTAACAGACTCAGAGAACAATTTCGCAGTACCTCAGTTTCCTGATAGCATTAGCCTCTTTTTTAGGGAGCCTCCCATGACCAAACAGCCCGACGACTGGCTCGATGATGTACCAGATAACGAAGAAGAAGAAGATGAAGAGATTATCTGGGTCAGCAAGAGTGAAATAAAACGTGATGCCGAGGAGCTGAAGCGCCTGGGTGCAGAACTGGTAGAGCTGAGCAAGAACTCACTGGATAAAATCCCGCTGGATGAAGATCTGCGTGCGGCGATCGAACTGGCTCAGAAGATCAAAAAAGAGGGCCGTCGCCGTCAGCTACAGCTGATCGGCAAGATGCTGCGCTCGCGTGATGAAGATCCTATCCGCCAGGCGCTCGACAAGCTGAAGAACCGCCACAACCAGCAGGTTGCCCTTTTCCACAAGCTGGAAGTGCTGCGCGATCGTCTGGTTGAACAGGGTGACGACGCCATGCAGGAAGTGCTGAATCTTTATCCCGACGCCGATCGTCAGCAGCTGCGCTCGATGATCCGCAACGCGCAGAAAGAAAAAGCTGCCAGCAAACCGCCAAAATCCGCCCGCCAGATTTTCCAGTATCTGCGCGAGCTTGCCGGCGCTCAGTAAGCCAGACGGCCCCGCTTAACAGAGGGGCCCTGATGGTTCGCTGGCATCCTCTGGCTGGCTGCGGGCCGGTTACGCTGACCGCACAGCCATCCAGGCCAATCTTAGCCGGCCAGCCTCTCCAGCAGCTTCTGATGAATGCCGCCGAAGCCGCCGTTACTCATCACCAGAATGGTATCGCCCGGCTGCGCCGCTTTCGCCACCATCTCCACCAGCGTATCCACCTCCGCGCTCCAGTGCGCCGGCTGCACGCAGGCCTCCGCCACTTCCGAAACCTGCCAGGGAATATGGTGCGGCTGCAGCAGGAAAACTTCATCCGCTCTGGCCAGCGCCGGCGCCAGCGCCTCTTTGCTGATCCCCATCTTCATCGTATTTGAGCGCGGTTCCAGAACGGCCAGAATGCGGGCCGTGCCGCCGACTTTGCTGCGTAGCGCGGTGAGGGTCGCCAGAATGGCGGTCGGGTGATGCGCAAAGTCATCATAAACCTGGATGCCGTTCGCTTCACCGCGCAGCTCCAGACGCCGGCGCGCGTTGATGAAATCGTTCAGGGCGTGGCCGGCATCTTCCGGTTTGATCCCCACATGTCGGGCGGCAGCAATGGCCATCATGCCGTTGTGCATATTGTGCTCGCCCACCAGCGCCCAGTTCACTTCCGCCACGCGCTCGCCGTCCAGCCAGACTTCCCAGTGGGAGGCATCCGCCGTCAGCTTTTTCGCCTGCCAGCGTCCGCCTTCGCCCAGGCTCTCCTGCTCGCTCCAGCAGCCCATGGCGATCACCTGCTTCAGGTTAACGTCGTGCTCAGGGACCAGGATCCGGCCCTGCCCCGGCACAATACGGACCAGGTGATGGAACTGGCGCTGAATTGCCCGCAAATCGTCAAAAATATCGGCATGATCGAACTCAAGATTATTGAGGATCAGCGTACGTGGGCAGTAGTGAACGAACTTGGAGCGTTTGTCGAAGAAGGCGCTGTCATATTCATCCGCCTCAATCACAAAGAACGGGCTTTTGCCTAAGGTGGCCGAAACGGCAAAATTCCCCGGCACGCCACCGATAACAAAGCCAGGTTCAAGTCCACAGGCTTGCAGAATCCAGGCGGCCATGCCCGCCGTCGTCGTTTTCCCATGCGTCCCGGCGACTGCAATCACCCAGCGATCGCGCAGGACGAAATCATGCAGCCACTGCGGACCAGAGAGATAGGGGATATTGCGTTCAAGCACGGCTTCAACGCAGGCGTTGCCACGAGTCATCGCATTGCCAATGATGACCAGATCCGGTGCAGGATTAAGCTGAGAAGCATCGTAGCCTTCTATTAAATCAATACCTTGATTTTCTAAAAGCGTGCTCATCGGAGGGTAAACATTGGCATCTGAGCCGGTCACCTCATGACCCAACGCACGGGCGAGAACCGCCAGCCCGCCCATAAATGTGCCGCAGATACCGAGAATATGAATACGCATAACAGGTCCGTTTACTGAAAAGTTCGTGGCACAGTGTAGCGCCCTCCCTGGAAGGAAGAAACGGATTTGCCCTATGTTCTTTCGCGTTCATTCGGCTAAACTGCGTACGCATTCGTTGGCAGTTTGTAATTCAGGCTGCTGCTCAACCGCAGATTCAGGGATAGTGTTATGAAAACGTTAGGCGAATTTATCGTCGAGAAGCAACACGACTTTCCTCACGCCACCGGCGAACTGACGGCGCTGATTTCCGCCATCAAGCTGGGTGCGAAAATTATTCACCGCGATATCAACAAAGCCGGACTGGTCGATATTTTAGGCGCCAGCGGGGCTGAGAATATTCAGGGCGAACAGCAGATGAAGCTCGACCTGTTCGCTAACGAAAAGCTGAAAGCGGCGCTGAAAGCGCGCGGTATCGTTGCCGGTATCGCTTCAGAAGAAGAAGATGAGATTGTGATCTTCGAAGGCGTGGAGAACGGCAAGTACGTGGTGCTGATGGACCCTCTTGATGGTTCTTCCAATATCGACGTTAACGTCTCTGTAGGCACGATTTTCTCCATCTACCGCCGTATCACTCCGATGGGTACGCCGGTAACGGAAGAGGATTTCCTCCAGCCGGGCAGCCAGCAGGTGGCGGCAGGTTACGTGGTCTATGGCTCCTCCACCATGCTGGTCTATACCACCGGCTGCGGCGTACACGCCTTTACCTACGATCCTTCCCTGGGCGTATTCTGCCTCAGCGCGGAGAGAATGGCGTTTCCTGAAAAAGGGTATACCTATTCCATTAACGAAGGTAACTACATCCGCTTCCCTCAGGGCGTGAAAAAGTACCTGAAGTTCTGTCAGGAAGAGGATCAGGCGACCCATCGTCCCTATACCTCCCGCTATATCGGCTCGCTGGTGGCGGATTTTCACCGTAACCTGCTCAAGGGCGGTATCTACCTCTACCCCAGCACCGCCAGCCACCCGAAAGGCAAGCTGCGCCTGCTGTATGAGTGCAATCCGATGGCTTTCCTGGCCGAACAGGCGGGCGGCAAGGCGAGCGACGGCGCCAACCGTATTCTGGACCTGATGCCGGAAACGCTGCACCAGCGCTCGCCTTTCTTCGTGGGCAATACGGATATGGTTGAGGATACCGAACGCTTCCTGCGCGAATATCCTGACGCCTGACGTCCGGCCATTTTGCAGGCGACAAAAAAGAGGGCGATCTTCAGGATGGCCCTCTTTTTTTGCCCGCGATTCGTCAGGCCATATGCAGCTTAAATACCGCCATTGACTGCACCAGCTGCTGAGACTGCTCTTCCAGCGACTGGGTGGCTGCCGTCGCCTGTTCGACCAGCGCCGCATTCTGCTGCGCCACTTCATCCATCTGCGTCACCGCCATATTCACCTGCTCAATACCGCGGCTCTGTTCCTGTGACGCGCTGGAGATCTCTTTCATCAGCGTGGTGACCCGCATTACTTCGCTGGTAATCTCATCCATCGTCTCTCCTGCCTGGCTTGCCATCTGCGATCCTTCATCCACCCGGCCCTGTGACTCGACGATCAGCTCACGGATCTCTCTCGCGGCGGTTGCGCTGCGCTGAGCCAGATTACGGACTTCGTTCGCCACCACGGCAAAGCCACGGCCCTGTTCACCGGCTCGGGCGGCTTCCACCGAGGCGTTCAGCGCCAGGATATTCGTCTGAAAAGCGATACCATCAATGACGCCCAAAATGTCGCCAATGCGTTTAGAGCTGCTGGCGATTTGCTGCATTTTTTCAATCACGTAGCAGACAACCTCGCTGCCGCGATCGGCGCTATGGGAAACCGACCGCGCCAGCTGGTGCGCCTGATCGGCGTTCCCGGCGTTCAGCTTCACGGTGGCGGTCAGTTGCTCCATGCTGGCAGCGGTCTGCTCAAGCGAGGCGGCTGACTCTTCGGTGCGCTGGGAAAGGTTGAGGTTTCCGGAGGCGAGCTCACGGCTGCCCGTATCAATTTGCAGGCTGGCGTCACGCACGCGGCTGACGGAAAGTTGCAGAGAAGCCTGCATATCGGCCAGCGCCGTATTGAGGCGACCCAGCTCATTTTTACCGCCTTCAGGCAGTGCCTGCGTAAGATCGCCCGCGGCGACAAATTCCAGATGTTCTATAGCGGCATCCAGCGGTTTAAGCAGGAGCGAGCGCAGTAACATCCAGGAAATCGTCAGCAAAGCCACGGTCAGAATGCCGCAGAAGAGGATCAGCAGCGTAAGCATTTTTTCATTTCTGGCCGCATCGGCCAGCTGGTTTGCCGTCACCCGATCGGCATAGAGATTAAAATCATTCATCGCTTTACTGAAGGTGGCATTCAGCGTGGAGAGGTTCTCCTCCAGAACGCGGTAATACTCGCCAGAGTCCTGCTGCTGTAGCGAAGTCAGCATGGGAGTAATGCCGCTATCAATATAGTCGTTGTAGCTGGCGACAACCGCATCCGCCAGCGTTTTACCCTGTGCCGTCACGGTGCCGGCATCCACAAAACGCTTGAGCAATTTATGTGAATTTTCCGCATACTCCTGAGCACGTGCCGTGGCTACATCTGCCTCATCCAGAAGTCCAATTTCCAGCTTCCTGATGGAGAGCGCACCGGCCGTCCTGGCCCGCAGCAGCAACGCGTTTGCCTGGTAAAGGCTGTTCTGCTCAATGCCCTGGATGCGGTTAATCACATCGAGGGAGCGGTTTCCTTTGCTGATAGCAACAATGCCCATCACGCTGACGCTGAGCAGCATTAGCGTCATTAGCGCCAGAAGCACTAACAGGCCGTTCCGTATTGAGATTTTTCTAAGCATGATCTTATGTGATCCTCGTTAAGGCAGATGTGGCAGGATGGAAATAGACGAGGAAGGTATCGGTCAGCCTGACGCCAACCTTTAGCAGATATAATGTGACCGGCATCACTCATCGCCACTAAATTGATTTAGATCAATTCTCCGCAACGCAATGAAAAGGATAACTTAATGAAAAAAAGCCTCCTGATAGCAGGCTTGCTGTGCGCCTTTGTCAGCCATGCTGACGGTAATCCGGTTGACAGAGCAGAGCAGCAGTGTCTTGATGGCGCCGCCACTACCCTGGCGATCCAGCAATGTTACCGCACAGCAAATCTTGCCTGGGAGCGTGACATGAATAAGGCATACGCCGATCTTATGACGCGGCTTAATCATGCACAAAAAGCCAAATTACGCAGCGCGCAGCGCGCCTGGCTGAAATACCGCGACGGCTGGCTGGAAGCCAGTAAAGTCCGGCTCAGCGACGACGGAACGCTGGCGTCAGTTGAAGTAGCGGCGCAGGAAGTGAACCTTGTTAAAAACCAGACGTTGGCGCTGAGATCGCTGGCGGCGGCTGGCTGCGCGAACCCGGATGATTGCTGAATTTTCCCGCGCTACAGTGTGCCGCGATGCCGAAACGCGCCGGGCGCGGCGCTTTCAGAACTGGAGCATTCCGAAAGGCCAAAAAGGAAGGATACTTTCATATTCAGTTGGCTATAATGAGCGTCACTTGATTTAAGACTGAATGAAGGAATTCACCATGAGTTTGAACCAGGTTCCAGCGGGTAAAGATCTGCCAGAAGATATCTATGTTGTTATCGAGATCCCTGCTAACGCCGATCCGATTAAATACGAAGTCGATAAAGATACCGGCGCCCTGTTCGTTGACCGCTTTATGTCTACCGCGATGTTCTATCCGTGCAACTACGGTTACATCAACCACACGTTGTCTTTAGATGGCGATCCGGTAGACGTGCTGGTCCCGACCCCGTATCCGCTGCAGCCAGGCTCGGTAATTCGCTGCCGTCCGGTTGGCGTGCTGAAAATGACCGACGAAGCGGGTGAAGATGCCAAGCTGGTAGCGGTTCCGCACACCAAGCTGAGCAAAGAGTACGATCACATTAAAGATGTGAACGACCTGCCGGAACTACTGCGCGCGCAGATCACCCACTTCTTCGAGCAGTATAAAGCGCTGGAAAAAGGCAAATGGGTGAAAGTGGAAGGCTGGGATAATGCCGAAGCTGCAAAAGCGGAAATCGTGAGCTCTTTCGAGCGCGCAGCGAAGAAGTAATTTTCGCCGTCCGATAAAAAAACACCGCTCTCTGAGCGGTGTTTTTATTTATCCCTTCTCCGGGACGTCACGCAGCAGCCAGTCGCCGCTATCGATACGTTTTTTCCCCTTCACCGGACGCTGATAAACATAGAGCCATGCGCTGCCGTAAGGCGTGGGCACCAGCTCTCGCTTATACTCCCCGCCCTTTGTTCTCAGCGCATCCAGCTCGCCCAGCATTGAGGCATCAACGCGGTAAACTTCACAATAAACCTGCCCGCTACCCGTAACCACGCCAGGGTAGAGACCCAAACTGTACAGTTCATAGCCGTCGATCAGATGATCGCCCAGCCACTGCCCATTGGTCATCCAATGACTGTTGCCTTGCTTACGTCTTAAGGTGCCGTAGACAATTATTCGCATTGCTAAAACTCAAACTGATAGAGCACATCCAGCGCCTGGTCGATACCAGACACCGCTTCCAAATAGAGTTTGGGCATCAGGCGATAACGCAGCGTTAACGTCGCCAGTGAATCAAATATGCCGACACCATATTTTACCTGTAGACCCGGCAGTACGTAGCCGCTGACCTGAACCTGCTGGCTGTCACCGACGCCAGCCGTATCCAGGGCCAGATTACTCACGCCGAAGGTCTCACCGATTTTACCCACAACCTGGCCACTTTGTGCAAGCCCCAATCCTACCAATGCGGAAGTTATTGCATCATTACCGCTGCCGTTGGCATCCAGCCCCTGTCCGCGAAGCAGGTAGGATAAGGCTTCCTGCTGCGACATGGCCGGATCGGAGAAGACTTCCGCCTTCGGCTCATCGGCCAGCCCGGTCACCCGCACGCCTGCCGTGACGTCATCTTCGGTGGCTTCCGGGTTACGAATCGCCTCAATATTCAGATATGGCTGGTCCGGCGGACCGGCAAACTGCAGTTCCCCCTTACGAACCAGCAGATCCTGCCCATAGGCGTGGAAGCGGCCAGAAGGAATATTGATCTGTCCGTTCAGCCCCAGCCCACGTTTGTCCTGTACCAGCTTCAGATCGCCGTTCAGCTTCGCCTTAAGACCGAACGCGCTGAGCCTGACGTCATCCCCGACGTGGATGATCAGATTACTGTTAATCGGGATCGCGGTACTTTGTGGTGCGATAGGTTGCAGATTTTTATCCAGCAACACCTCATCGGAAGAGACGCCCACGGCGCTTTCCGGCACCTCCTGTACGGTGATACGCGCCCAGGGAATATCCACGCGACCATCCAGGTTAAACAACTCAGGGGTGGCCTCAAACACCAGATCAGGCGACACATCCATCCTCACCATCGGCGGCACCGTGACGCGAACGCGATCGCCTTTTGCCGCAACGCGCGCGCGCCAGGCATCCAGCTGACGCCAGTCGGCATCGCCATTCAGCGCAATATCGCCGTGGGACGTTTGGACCAGACCCTGCAGCGTTGAACTCATGCCGTTAAAGACCATATTGAGATTGGCTGCCGTCAGCTCGACCGGCATAAAGCTGCCGTCCACATCGACGTCTTTCAGACCCAGCTGTCCAAATACCTGGGGCTGTTGCAGATTGCCGCCCAGCCGCAGGTTACTGTTCAGCATGCCCTTAATTTGCTCACCCTTCATCAGCGCCGGATTAAGCATCGCCAGCGACAGATCGGCAATATTGACGTTGCCGGAAAGGGTGCGTCGCCCCTGAGGATCGGCAATCTGCACGCTGCCATCCAGCTGCCCGTTGTTGGCAATACGGATCAGCCAGCCAAGCTGCGCCCGGCCATTACGCATCGCGGCATTCAGGTTCAGCGTGTCAAAAGCGATCGGCAGCTTGTTGCCCTGCACATCCTGCACCACCCGGACGCCGTTGCCCTTCAGCGCAACCCGCCCCTCGGGCAGTCCGCCGTCGGCGCGCCAGCTGACGTCAGCGTCGCCGCTGAATATGCCGCTGAGCGCGGTGGCGTCGCCGAGGAAAGGTTTGATCATCGCCAGATCGAAGCGTTTCAGCGCGACTTTTGCATGGCCCGATGGACCCGCTTCAATGGTTTGCGGTACGCAAAGCTCTGCATCCCGGTTGAGCCAGCAGTGCGGCCCGATGCTGACGGTCTGCTTCGCGTTGAGGTAATCCAGCGCAATGGCCCGCGTTAATCGCCACTCGCCTACCGGCGTCTCAAAGCGGGTATTGTTCAGCGATCCCTGCCAGCGCTGCGCCTGACGATCGAAGCTGCCGGTTAAGGCCAGCTGGCCGGATACCGGCTCGCCGTCAACGTTAAGCTTCAGCTGATGCTGTTTTTCCGTGCCGTTGGCGTCGAGCACCAGCTGGGAGATGGTCAGCGCATCCTGCTTCAGCCGCTCCACGCGAAGCGCAAGTTTGCCCTGCACCTGCTCGCCAGAAGTGACGTCTCCGTCCAGCTTCACGCGGCCTATCGTCATCGCCTGCCAGCGCAGGCCGGTTGCCATGAGGTCGGCCAGCAGCTGAGGCGCGGTAAGATCGCCACGCGCTTTGATCGTCCCTTTCGCCACGCCGCCTAATCCGGGCAGCGCATTATCCAGATGCTGCGCATCTATACTGGCATCCAGGTTCAGCGTATCGCCCAGTGAACCTTTAAGGTCTATGTTGTTGCGCCCCAGCACCAGCTTGATACCGGGAATGTTCCACTGGTTATAGCTGTTGCCGTACAGAGAGCCGTCCGCCGTTACCGCGTTCTGCTTCACGTTGCCGCGCAGTTGCAGTTCAGGGACGCGCATCTGCCAGCTGCCGCCATAGAGGCTGCCGCGCGTCGTGATTTTGCCGGCAAGCGTCGCGGGCCAGTCAGGATACTGCTTCGCGGTGTTGATGCCGGTCAGCGTCAGCTCGCTACGCCAGCTAATCGCCTTGCTCCAGTCAAGTACCGCAGTGAGATCGGCATGCCCTTGCAGCGCTGCCAGCCGCAGCTTATCGAGCGAGAATTGTTCGACGTTGCCTTTGCCGTCCAGTTGCACCGTGGCCGGCGGGATGCCCTGCCCTTGCAGCGCCGTTCTGAACGACATCACATAATCCGTCGCCTTTCCTTTAATGCTGAAGTTCAGATTATCGGCCTGATACTGCGTTTCACCGTTTACCGGCCAGCGCAGCCGGGCGCTTTGCAGCGTCATAGCGAGCGGGAGTCCCGCTTCAGCCAGCTCAGTTTGCGCGTTCAGCTGCATCCGCACCGGGCCGGAAAGGTTCAGCGCCAGGTTCAGCTGCTCACGCAGGCCGCCCCCAACCGTCATTTTGACCTTCTCGCCCTTGAGCGGATCGATATTCAGTGAACTGTAGAGCGTGAAATTGACCGGCCAGTTACCCGAAAGCGTCGCCTGCCCCTGCGCGTTAAGCTGCCCCTGCGGTGAATCGACATCCAGCGTTTGCAGATGCAGCAGCCGATCCTGCGTTCTTGCCTTCACCAGCAGACGATCAATCGCGATATCGGTATCACCGGTGATGCGCAGCTGTTCGCCCAGTATCTGCTGGACATCCACATCCAGCGGCAGCGTAAAATCGGGAAGTTCAGGAAGCAGCGGTTTAGCAAACATCGCTTTGAGCGTTTCGCCGAGCGGCGGTTCGTCCGCTTCCGGCTGCTGAACTTTGGGCTGCACCACCTGCTCATTGGCGACTTCCGCCGCTTTTGGCAGGGCGATCAGCAGTCCCTGAATATGCGTGGGCGTCAGCGTTAAGGCGCGCTGCTGCCAGCGAATACCGGAGGTAAAATCGGCCAGCGAAATGGCGGTATCGTCAATTTTGACGTTGACGTTATGCAGTGCCAGCTGCCGCAGCGTGATGGGATAAGGCGTACTTAAATCGCCTGAAGAGGGCTCCTCTTCCACCGTTTTTTCCGGCGCGGGCGTCATCTTGCTGCTGTCCACAATGACGTTCACATCTTTCAGGGAAAGATCGTTGACGCAGAAAGCGCTGTTCTTCAGGCACCCCAGCTGGAGCGCCAGATGAAACTCACCGGCGTTAACCGTGACGCCCGGCATCTCATACTGCACCCCTTTCAGGGTCAGATTGCGCCAGCCGCCGTCAACCTGCCGGATCTCCAGCCCCGGCACCCAGCGCGACGCGCCGTTCAGCACCAGGTGCAGCCCCGTCGTCGTTCCCACTAAAAAGGCTACGCCGCTAATCAGCAGCAGCAGAAAAATCAGAATGCCAATAAGGACCTTCTTCCAGCGACTCATAGTTCAGGCCCCAATCCGATATAAAACTGAATGTCCCGTTTCTCGTCATCGCCTATTGGCCGGGCGATATCCAGCTTGATCGGCCCGACCGGCGACTGCCAGCGCACGCCAAAGCCCGCGCCGGTTTTGAAATTACTCTGCTTGATGTCATTGACCGCTTCACCCGAGTCGATAAACACCGCGCTCCACCATTTTCCGGTCACGTTATACTGATATTCCAGCGAGCCCGTCGCCATTTTGGACGCCCCGGTAAGCTTGCCGTCCTCATCCCGTGGCGAAATCCCTTTGTACTTGTAGCCACGAATGCTGCGGTCCCCCCCGGCGAAGAAGCGTAAATCCGGCGGGACGCGATCGAAATCATTAGTCTCTATCCAGCCAAGGTTGCCGCGCACCACGAAGCGATGCTTATCCGCCAGCGTACGAATCCAGACGTTTTGTGCCTGAACCACCGCAAAATCCACGTCCGAACCCCAGGTGGTGTCCGAGACATCCAGCGAGTAGCGCTGCGAATCGCCCCAGACCGGCATCAGGCCGCCTCTGGAGCGGGTACGGTTAATGCTCACGCCGGGATAGAGCAGCATAGTGCTGTTGGTCACGTTCCCCTGGGTAAAGTGGTCGAAGCTCCAGCGCAGGTTGATGGCTCTCTGCCAGCCGGTTGAAGACTCCCAGTAGCGCGAAGCGGCCAGCGTTGTCGAGTCTGATTTGGTGTCATTCAGATCGGTGCGTTTCAGACCGCCCTGCAAAAGGTAGTACTGCTCAAGCGGGTTTTTTAATAGCGGTATTTTGTAGCTGAAATCCAGCTGCTGCTCCGGTTCGGAAACGTTGGCGCTGCTGGTAAAGCTATGGCCGTAAGAGTTGACCCAGGGCTTTCGCCAGGTTGCTTTCACGCGCGGGCCAACGTCCGTGGAATAGCCGACGCCGGTTTCAATGGTGTTTTCGGTACGCGGGCTAACCACGCCATGCAGAGGCAAAATTTTTGTTTCGCGGGATTTATCGAACTCGGGCGCCACCACCACGGAATTAAACCAGCCGGTCGCGGAGAGCCGGCGGTTCAGCTCGGCCAGATCGCGGGAGCTGTAGTAATCCCCTTTTTTGAACGGCACCAGGTTTTGCAGATACTCTTCGCGGATCTGCGAGCCTTCAAAGCTGACATCGCCAAAGCGATAGCGCCTGCCGCTGTCGTAATCGATATCCCAGAAAGCCTCACGTCGCTCGACCGAAACACCGAGCTGGCTTTTGGCAAAATCACCGTCGAAATAGCCCTTACGCAGCGCCATATTATTAAGCGAACTTTTGAAGCTGTCGTAATCACCATGGTTAAGTACGCCGCCGATTTTGCCTTTCCCGTCGCGCACCAGTTCCTGATAATCTTTATCCGTACGTGCCTCGCCGCGGATAATCACCGTTTCGCCCACCAGGCGGACAGGTTCACCGGGAGACACTTTCGTCAGCAGCACCGGACGGTTGCCGCCCGGCGGCGGCGGCTGGAGTTCAAAATCAATTTTTGGGTCATAATAGCCCAGCGCCTTCAGCCCTTCCTCAACGGCTTCACTGACGCGAGCGCGAAATCGACCATCAGCGGAAACTTCATCGCCAGAGATGGTGGAAAGTCTGGCACGGACATTCTTCTCTAATTCCCCGGTTAATCCTGTTACCTGTAACCGCACGGTGGCGCTGTGTGCAACCGGTACCGCTGCGATCAGACAGAACATGCAGTAGACTTGAATTCGTGGCACGCTTACTCCTGCTATTTTGCCGGCCCTGATCCCTGAGGGGCAGAACGTTGTCTTTTGAACTCGTTAAACATCCTGGCGTTCCGTTAACCATGGCAAATTATTTTGCCTGTCACGAACCTCTTTTTATAGGTAAAGCCAAATTCTTGACATATTGTGTGCAAAGAACCGGCACGTTACAACTCAGGATCGTGATTGAATGTCTCAGGAGCGTCCGGCGCCTTCACACTCGGATAAATCTCATCCTGTTGATCGCCGTAATTGTAAGCAGGGTTTACCACAGCTATAATCCCCTGCGAAGGCCGCCCTGCGGCTCACTGACTGACTTCTGCCCCGGCTGATGCCGAATCGGTGCAGACATTTTTGGCACGGACAGCCCAGCTTCACCGAGCGGTAGATGAACCTGACCGATTTTCACTCGCTGCCCAGGCCAAAAATGACAAGTAATTAACCCAAGACGGATTCACGGCGCTTTTTTCGATAGCCACTGAATCACGTCATCTACTGGATGCACTATGTTAGACAGCTTGCTTGTCATCTTATTGCTGATTGCGATCAGCTCGTTTTTTTCTCTTTCAGAAATCTCTCTGGCCGCCGCGCGTAAAATTAAGCTCAAGCTGCTGGCGGACGAAGGCAATATCAACGCCCAGCGCGTAATGAAAATGCAGGAAACGCCCGGCATGTTCTTTACCGTGGTGCAGATTGGCCTGAACGCGGTGGCGATCCTCGGCGGCGTGGTCGGCGATGCGGCCTTCTCTCCCGCGTTTCGCTCCCTGTTTGAGCGCTTCACCAGCCCCGAACTGGCTGAGCAGCTGAGTTTTATCTGCTCGTTTACCGTGGTCACCAGCCTGTTCATTCTGTTTGCCGACCTCTTCCCTAAGCGTCTTGGTATGATCGCCCCGGAAGTCATCGCGCTGAAAATTATCAATCCGATGCGGCTCTGCCTGTTTATTTTTCGCCCGCTGGTCTGGTTTTTCAACGGCGGCGCCAATATTATTTTCCGTCTGTTTAAGATCCCGCTGGTCCGCAAAGATGATATCACCTCTGATGATATCTATGCGGTGGTGGAGGCGGGCGCGCTGGCGGGCGTCTTGCGCAAGCAGGAACATGAGCTGATCGAAAACGTGTTTGAGCTGGAGTCGCGGACCGTTCCCTCCTCAATGACCTCGCGTGAAAACGTTGTCTGGTTCAATCTGAACGAAGACGAATCCAGCCTGAAGGAAAAGATCGCCAATCATCCGCACTCCAAGTTTCTGGTCTGTAATGACGACATTGACCATATCGTTGGCTATGTGGACTCTAAAGAACTCCTGCTGCGGGTGCTGGGCAACCAAAGCATGGCGCTTAACAGCGGGGTGCAGATCCGCGCGGCGCTTATCGTGCCGGATACCCTGACGCTTTCCGAAGCGCTTGAAAGTTTCAAAACCGCGGGTGAAGACTTCGCGGTAATTATGAATGAATATGCGCTGGTGGTCGGGATCATTACGTTAAACGACGTCATGACCACGCTGATGGGCGATCTGGTTGGCCAGGGAATGGAAGAGCAGATTGTCGCCCGCGATGAGAACTCGTGGCTGGTTGAGGGCGGCACGCCAATTGATGATGTGATGCGCGTGCTGCATATCGACGAGTTTCCGCAGTCCGGCAATTATGAAACCATCGGCGGCTTTATGATGTATATGTTGCGTAAGATCCCTAAACGTACCGACTTCGTAAAGTTTCACGGCTACAAGTTTGAGGTGGTGGATATTGACAGCTACCGCATCGACCAGCTGCTGGTGACGCGTATTGACGCCAGGCCGGCGGCGACGCCCGTGCTGATCAAAACGGCAGAAGAGTAACGGGAAAAACGGAAAAGGCGCGAGAGTTCGCGCCTTCTTACTTAGTTAAACTCGGTCTGCAAGCGCAGTACCTGACGGTTCACTTCTGACATCACGCTATAGTGCTGTTTATCTTTTACGCGTGGGATCAGGATTTTGCCTTTATCAAATTCAAAAGCGCCAACGTCTTTAATGTAAATCCTGCCACGGAACAGGGTTTTAACGTATTTGGCTACCTGCAGCGGATTGTATCGCTGGAAGATCTTCATTCTGGTTCAACTCCTTAATCATCAATGTACGCTGCGTCGTATCCACTATCGGCACGAGTCTGTGCAGTGCAAAGTGAAGTTACTATAGACCATCATCCGTTTCCTGAAGTCCGAAAATCGACTTATTTTCCTGCTTTTACATATCGTGACAGGAGGCTCTGTCAGTCATGTCAGGTAAAACAGTATAATCCTTCGTCCAGCAGGGAAATGTGCAGCGTGTTGCAAAGATGTTATTTCATGGCGACAGGCGCAGTATCTGCGCTTATTATTGCAGGAACATGACTATCTGGTCTGATCTCTTCAAGAGGGCTTACATGTTCACTTTCCGCCAGCTCCCCCTGATTTTCACCCTGCTTTTGCCTCTCACCGCCAGTGCGCATAATTTCACTACCGGCCAGCGTGTGACGCCTGTGGGCATCGTTGATAAGGGAGAGCTGCTCTATCAACACGATGAGTTTAGCTATAAAAACTGGAACAGCGCGCAGCTGCCGGGAAAAGTGAGAGTCATCCAGCATATTGCCGGGCGTTCATCGTCGAAGGTTATGAATGCGGCGCTGATCGAAGCAATAAAGGCGGCTCATCTGCCACGCGAGCGCTATCAGACAACGACGGTCGTGAACACTGACGACGCCATTCCCGGCACGGGAATGTTTGTGCGCAGCAGTATTGAGAATAATAAGAAGCAGTTCCCCTGGTCGCAGTTTATCGTGGATGATAATGGCGCTGCGAAAAAAGCCTGGGGTCTGGAAGATGGCGGTTCGGCTATCGCCGTGCTGGATGCGTCCGGTAACGTTCGCTTTGCTAAAGATGGCGCCCTGACGCAGGAAGAGGTGAAACAGGTTGTCGCGCTCGTACGCCAGCTCCTCAAAGCACCCTGACGCACTTTTGCCAGCCTGCCACAACGCTTAAGCGGATACGCCGGGCTCAGGCGCTTCTCTGCACCAGAGGTGCAGAGCGGTAGCGGACAACTCACCTGCCGACAAGGACGGATAGCAGCGCCCCTGCCGCCAGTCAGAAAATAGAGACGCGAAAACCGGGATTAAGAAAAGATTCGCGCGGCGCGTAATCGAGCGTTTTTCCCTGCCAGTCGTGAACGTGCGCGCCCGCAGCAATCGCGACCGCATGGCCTGCGCCGGTATCCCAGATGTTGGTGGGTCCGAAGCGGGGATAAAGCTGCGCTTTCCCTTCCGCCACCAGGCAGAACTTCAGCGACGAGCCTATCGCCGTCGTCTGGTGTTCCCCCATCTGATTAAGATACTCTTTCAGTTCTTCATCGTTGGTCGCATGACTGCGGCTGATCACCACCAGCGGCGGACGCGCCTCCCGCACCTGGATCTGCTCACGATGGCCCCCCTCTTCTTTCCAGGCTTTACCTTCCGCGGCGGAATACATCACGCCCAGCACCGGCGCATAGACCACACCCAGCACCGGTTTACCCATTTCAATCAGGGCGATGTTTACGGTGAACTCTCCGTTACGCTTGATAAATTCTTTGGTGCCGTCCAGCGGATCGACCAGCCAGTAGCTCTGCCAGTGCTGACGGACCTCCCATGTCGGCGGATCCTCTTCCGACAGCACGGGAATATCCGGCGAAAGCTGAGTCAGGCCCTGCAGAATCACTTTATGTGCGGCAATATCAGCCGCGGTAACCGGTGAGTCATCGGACTTCTGGGCAATATCGAGCGGCGCTCCGGCTTCGTAGATTTCCATAATGGCATCGCCCGCTTCGCGAGCCAGCTGGCAAATTTTATCTAACATTGTAAACCCCTTGATCGTCGTCATGATGCCAGCCTCGCCAGCTGGGAGGATCTGCTGCACTTTCTTCACAAAAATGCCCCTTCATTGATCTTAGCAGCAGATCGCGCCAGGCTCCGGGCCGGAAGCCGCTTGCCACAATGGCCAGCGGGCATGCATCATCGTTAGCTTAATTATCAAAAGCATAATGCATTATTTACCGCAGGAGTTTCTGTTTTTCCGGGCATTCGCCGTCAATTGCTCGCAGAGAGCGTCCGGCCAGCGGCGATCCTCTCTCCTGTAAGGGTAAAACTTTGTCACCGGTCACATTTATGGGTGACATAACATAAATGTTTTACAAAAATCTGAGATGTTTAACCTCTTTGGCACAGGTCACATGGAGAGAAAAATGAGAAAGCCCTGCCTGACGCTGGCAGCACTGCTGGTCAGCTCAACACTTCAGGCTGCAACGGTGGATTTCCGCCTGATGGAAACTACCGATCTGCACAGCAATATGATGGACTTTGACTATTACAAAGACTCGGCGACCGAAAAATTCGGCCTGGTCAGGACCGCCTCGCTGATCGCTGCCGCGAGAAAAGAAGCAAGCAACAGCGTGCTGGTCGATAACGGCGATATTATTCAGGGCAGTCCTTTAGGCGATTATATGGCCGCGAAAGGGCTACAGCAGGGCGAAGTCCATCCCGTCTATAAGGCAATGAATACGCTGGATTATACGGTCGGCAACTTAGGTAATCATGAATTCAACTACGGGCTGGACTATCTGCATAAGGCGATTTCCGGCGCCCGCTTTCCCTATATCAACGCCAATATCATCGACCTGAAGAGCGGCAAACCGCTATTTACTCCCTTTCTGATCAAAGAGGAGCAGGTGACCGACCGTGACGGCAAAAAACAGACGTTGAAAATTGGCTATATCGGTTTTGTGCCGCCGCAAATAATGGTCTGGGACAAGGCCAACCTCAGCGGCAAAGTGAAGGTGAACGATATTACCGCGACCGCAAAGCAATGGGTGCCGGAGATGCGGAAACAGGGTGCAGATCTTGTTGTTGCGGTGGCTCACTCGGGCCTCTCCGCCGACCCTTATCAGGCGATGGCGGAAAACTCAGTTTACTATCTCAGCCAGGTTCCCGGTATTGATGCGATCCTGTTTGGTCACGCCCATGCCGTCTTCCCCAGTAAAGATTTTGCCAGCATTCCAGGGGCTGATATCACTAAAGGCACGCTTAATGGCATTCCTGCCGTAATGCCCGGCATGTGGGGCGACCATCTTGGCGTGGTGGATCTGGTGCTGAATAACGATAAGGGTCACTGGCAGGTCAGTCAGGCGAACGCAGAGGCGCGCCCTATCTACGATAAAGTAGCGAAGAAATCACTGGCGGCAGAAGATCCGGCGCTGGCCGCGGTGCTTGAGCACGATCATAACGCCACGCGGAAGTTTGTCAGCAAACCGATCGGTAAGTCGGCTGACGTTATGTATAGCTATCTGTCACTGGTGCAGGACGATCCAACGGTGCAAATTGTTAATAATGCTCAGCGTAATTACGTGGAGCGGTTTATTCAGGGGGATCCGGATCTCGCCGGGCTGCCGGTGCTTTCAGCCGCCGCCCCGTTTAAAGCTGGTGGTCGCAAGAACGATCCGGCCAGCTATGTGGAGGTGGAGAAAGGTCCGTTAACTTTCCGCAACGCCGCGGATCTCTATCTCTATCCCAATACGCTGGTAGTGATGAAGGTCAGCGGAAAAGAGGTGAAGGAGTGGCTGGAATGCTCGGCGGGTCAGTTCAACCAGATTGATATTCATAACAGCCAGCCCCAGTCGCTGATTAACTGGGATTTCCGCACTTATAACTTTGATGTGATTGATGGTGTGAATTATCAGATTGATGTCACCCAGCCGGCACGCTATGACGCTGAATGCCAGAAAGTGAATGAAAATGCCTCACGCATTAAACATCTTACTTTCCAGGGAAAACCGATCGACGCTGATGCCACCTTCCTGGTTGCCACCAATAATTACCGGGCTTACGGCGGGAAATTTGCCGGCACGGGCGACGCACATATCGCCTTCGCATCGCCGGATGAAAATCGCAGCGTGGTGGCGGCCTATATCAGCGCGCAAACGAAAGCGCAGGGCGAGGTTCAGCCCGGCGCGGATAATAACTGGCGGCTTGCCCATATCGACAGCAAAACGCCGCTGGATATCCGCTTTGAAACGTCGCCTGGCGATAAAGCCCGCGACTTTATTCGCGATCGCGCCCAGTACCCACTGACGCAGGAGGGAACTGACGAGACAGGCTTCGCTATTTATAAAGTGGATCTTCAGAAAGAGTAACGGCTGACAATAGCGGAAAAAAAACCGGTCTGGCTCACTTATGCAGGCTGGTTTTTTAATTTTTACTGAAAAAGGCCATGACATTACTTTTCCGGCGTTTCAGCGCGGCTACCTGCTTTTTAGCAGCAACAGCCCAGGGAAAGCGTTCACAATCGAAAAAAGGCGGTTCTGATGATACCGCCTTGTTTTCACTGTTCGTTCAGAAATAGCGGCGGATTACAGGATTTCCAGCAGCTCAACTTCAAATACCAGCGTGCTGAAAGGCGGAATAGAAGCACCCGCACCGCGCTCGCCGTAGGCCAGGTTCTGTGGAATAACCAGCTCCCATTTTGAGCCAACTGGCATCAGCGTCAGCGCCTCGATCCAGCCTGGGATCACGCCGCTTACGGGGAATTCAGCCGGTTCGCCGCGCTGCACGGAGCTGTCGAACACAGTACCGTCAATCAGCTTGCCGGTGTAGTGCACGCGTACGCGATCCTGACGGGAAGGAATCGCGCCTTCGCCCTGAGTAATCACGCTGAATTGCAGGCCTGACTCGGTGCTGCTGACGCCGTCGCGTTTAGCGTTCTCTTCAAGGAATGTCTGACCTTCAACTGCCATCGCCTGCTGGCGTTCACGGCGTACGGCATCGGCCCGCTCATGAACTTCACGCAGCGCACGATGTACAACATCGACCGGGACAGCAGGCGCGTTCCCTTCCAGCGCATCGCGCAGGCCCGCCAGCAGGGCTTCTGGTTGCAGACCCTGCAGGCCAGATTCCAGCAGCTGCTGACCAACCTGTAAACCGATACCGTAACTTGCTTGCGCTTCCACGCCGTCAAAAGAAGGGGTTGTCATGGAATTTCCTTTCATCATTGATAAAACCGAAGGCGAAGCATAACAGCGTGGGCATCAGGCGTAAAATCCCATCTTCTCCGGGTGACTTTTCGCCGTGAAAAGGAAACAATACTTCCCTCTCATCGTCGGCGTAAACTCCACACCGACAACGCTTTATCAGCTATATTTGTGTCGAGGTAAACATGGGCCATCCTGCCCGTCGGCGAAGGAAAAGCCAGCCGCTTTCACTACCGGGGTTTCTGCACCGGCCAGGTAAAAGCTCATTATTTGCGCGAGCTTCGCGCCAGGAGGAGGACGCCATGCCTAAAGCGTCTGCAACAGTAACGCAGCTTTTTAACCAAATCTGGCAACTGCCGGACAAGGCCCGCTGGATGGATCCACTGCCGTCCTTTCACCGCCGGGCCATTATTATTGCCGTCGCGATCATCCTGCTGGCGTTCTTATGGCCTGCCCCCTCGCCGGAGCAGCCCCAGCGCCCGGTCACCGCCGGGGGGCAGCCGGAGAGCCGCCCGATGCAGGCCGAACTGAGCGACCAGCGGCCTGACGCCGAGCAGCCTTCAGCGCCCGTCGCTTCCCCTGATACTCAGGGAGAGTGGCGCGCTTACCAGATCGCTTCAGGACAGACGCTGGCGCAGCTCTTTCGTGACAATAACCTGCCGGTCAATGATGTCTTCGCAATGGCTCAGGTTGAGGGGGAGGATAAGCCGTTGAGTACGCTGCATACCGGACAGGCAATTCGCATCCGTCAGAGCGCTCAGGGCACGATTACCGGCCTGACGGTGGTGACGGATCAGGGACAGGTGCTGTTTACACGCCAGCCGGATGGCAGCTTTCTGCGGGTGCGGTAATCAGGGAGGCGGCAGCTATGCCGTTAACAGAAACAAAAACGCCGGCGCGAGGCCGGCGTTTTTATGCGTGAGAGAGGAAGCGATTAAGCTTCAGCAGTCACGTTTACAATCACTTTAGCGAAAACTTCGCTGTGAACCTGGAAGCTCACTTCGTGCTCACCGGTAGTACGCAGAACGCCGTTTGGCAGGCGAACTTCGCTTTTTGACACTTCAACGCCAGCTGCAGTCACTGCATCAGCGATGTCGCGGGTACCGATGGAACCGAACAGTTTACCTTCGTCGCCTGCTTTAGACGCGAGGTTAACGGTGCCCAGTGCGTTGATTTTTTCAGCGCGTGCGTTAGCCGCAGTCAGAACGTCAGCCAGTTTGGCTTCCAGCTCTGCACGACGTGCTTCAAAGAACTCAACGTTTTTCTTGGTAGCAGGAACAGCTTTGCCCTGTGGCACCAGGAAGTTACGGGCGTAGCCCGCTTTAACGTTAACCTGATCACCCAGGCTGCCCAGGTTTGCTACTTTATCAAGCAGAATAACTTGCATTACCTTATCCTCTTAAAGTCGTTATGGACAGTGGCCGTTACTGATGACGATCAGTGTACGGCAGCAGGGACAGGTAACGCGCGCGCTTGATAGCACGAGCCAGCTGACGCTGGTATTTTGCGCGAGTACCGGTGATACGGCTCGGTACGATCTTACCGCTTTCAGTAATATAATTTTTCAGCGTTGCGATATCTTTATAATCGATCTCTTGAACGCCTTCCGCGGTGAAACGGCAGAACTTGCGACGACGGAAATAACGTGCCATTAGGCTAGTCTCCAGAATCTATCAATTCAATCTGCTCGGCATGCAGTACCGTTTTATTCAGTCCATTGCGCCCTTGATGGCAGCTAATGAAGCCTGAAACGGTGATATGCGTGCCGACCGTTATACTTTGAGTAATGGCCTGATGGGCTTTGCCGCTGATAATGACCGGCATCCGACACCAGGCTTGCCGGGTAAAACCGGCTTCCACCTGCTCTGAACGGTGCTCAAGCACGAACTGGCAGTGTGGAATCCCTGACGGGCTGACTTTTCGCATCGGCGTCTTGCACACGGTGCCAGACAGCGTCAGACGGTTAGCCGTCACGGTAAATTACTCTTCAGAATCCCCAGCTTCAGCTTCATCAGAGGTTTCGTTAGCAAAATCTTCACGACGCTCACGGCGCTCGTCTTTCGCTTTAACCATCGGAGAAGCTTCAGTTACCGCGTGCTTAACGCGCATAACCATGCTACGGATAACGGCGTCGTTGAAGCGGAAGTTAGTTTCCAGCTCATCGATCGCTTCCTGCGGCGCTTCAACGTTCAGCAGAACGTAGTGCGCTTTGTGCAGTTTGTTGATCGGGTAAGCCAGCTGACGACGGCCCCAGTCTTCCAGACGATGGATCGTGCCTTCTGCACCAGTGATAGCACCGGTGTAACGCTCGATCATGCCAGGAACCTGTTCGCTTTGGTCAGGGTGAACCATAAATACGATTTCGTAATGACGCATCGAATTTGCTCCTTACGGATTATTCAGCCTCCTGTCGGGGTCAGCCGCGGCCCATGGAAGCAAGGAACGTTATAGGCTGTGAAACACAACCTGCTAGTGCGGCTGAAAAATTGACGCGTAATCATACTGGCGGCGGTGAGGAAACTCAAGGTAAAGTCACTGCGGGGGATAAAATAGTTCTCAGTGGGCGGAACGGATAGCATAAAGCCGCCCGGAAAACGCGCTTAGCGGACCTTTTTACGTGCTGAGAAAACAGGCGGCCCCGGCATTCCTGCTATAAATGGCGACCGAAAAATCTCGTTACCGCCTCCAGCGCGGTCGGCGTAATGCGGTGTCCCACGCCCGGTTCGGTAAGGTAAGTCAGGTTGCTGTCAAGCTTCGCTTCACGCAGGGACTTCACCAGTCTGGCGCTCTCATCAGCGGGCACCACCTCATCCGCTTCCCCATGCCACACCAGCAAAGGACGGCTGGCGATGCTGCCTGACTGATGGCTGACGTCGTAGGCGGCAAGCGGCGCCATACGTCTGGCAAATTGCTCTTGCTGCGCGGCTGTTTCAGCCACCAGCGGCGGATAGAGCCTGTGGGAAAGCGACATGTAGTATCCCGACCCCATCAGGCAGGCGGAGCAGGAAAGATGTGAATAGCGCGCCAGTGCTCCCAGCGCCGTCATTCCTCCCATTGAGGCCCCCGCCACGGCAAAGCGTTCCGCTGCCACCAGATTCTTCTCGCGCAGTGCCGCCTCCAGTTCCGGCAGCTCATCAATGCTGCTTTTCAGGATTTCCCAGAAATGGCTGAGGCGAAATGCCGCATCGCCTTCGTAACGGGCGCCGTGCTGGTCAGCGTCGGGCAGGATCACCCGGAAACCGGCCTGCGCCAGCGCAACGCCAAAGTAGGCGTACACCTCCTTCGAAGAGGCAAAGCCGTGAAAGAAAACCACTGTGGGCAAGGATTGATGTCGCTTGCCGGCCGGTGCCGCATGCAGGCACTCAATGCCGGCAAAGGATTCAGTGTCAATTTCAATCATACCCTCTCCTGTTGCGTGCCAGGCTGAGAAGCCCGCTATCCATACACGTGTAGCCTTTTTGGATCTTAATCATTTTTTTTGATTTAACACAGCAAATCCCTCCGCTAACAATCCTTCTCCGTTGCTCATAAGATTGTTCATATCGAGGCAGAACGACTCTGCCGTAAAAAAACATCCGGGGAAATGACCATGAAATCCATCAAAACTTTCGTTGCAGTTGCCGCCCTGTCGCTGGTTTCATTTGGCAGCTTCGCCCAGGCCATCACCGTTACCGCCGCCACGCTGGCCGGCGCGGAAGCCAAAGTGGCTGCCCAGGCTAAGCAATCCGGATCGGTGTATAAAATTACCGGCGCACGAGTGGATAACAACGCCTACGTAACGGCCGAGCTGATCAAATAAGGATGATCGCAGAAGAGAGCGTCGACAAAAGCCCGCCCGGGGCGGGCTGATACAATCATTCTTTACGTCGCAAGTCACGCAGCATGGCTTCACGCAGAATAGCGTTAAGCCTTGTCTGATAGCCTTTGCCCGGTTCTCTCAGCCACGCCATCACATCTGCATCGATCCTGACCGAAGCCTGGGTTTTTACCGGGCGATAAAAATGGCCCTTTTCGGCTTTCTCCCAGAATGATTCATCGAGCGGCGAAATTTCACTGTAGTCAATTTCGGCATCAGGCTTTGCGGCCAGCGCTTTCAGCTCTGATTCGCGTCCTTCTGCCAGCGCCGGCAATGTGCCTCTTTTAAATCTGACTGTACTCATAACGCCTCCTCTCAGCACGCTCAGCCCGGCGTGCACTGACGATCCGGACAATTTCAGTACTATCTTCAAAGCGTAGGGTATGGGCAACCAAAACGACCAGACATCCCGCCACTACGCCGATTGTCTGCCACCGGTATTCCCCATGTTCAAAGCGATCCTGTACGGAGAAATGAGTGATCGTCAAATACCCGTGCCGCTTCCTCAAACCGAATCCCGTGCTTGCGAAAATTTTTCGCCGCTTTGACAGTGTCCCACTCGAATTCCATTTCGATGTTCCCTGTTACTCCTTTTGTATATACAAATAAGTATATATAAAAAAGACATCCTTTCAAAGATACGCTGCCACGCTATCCAGTATGTGATGCTGGCTTGCTCAGAAACCGTGATTTCAATCTCTCCGGAGACTCCCGTTTTGCGATCACGTGCCTTTTTCATCCACTACCAAACGGCCCGTAAACCTTGTTCATTTTTTTTGATTTAACAGAGCAAATCCCTCCGCTAACAATCCTTCTCCACGAGGCTTAAGATTGTTCACATCGAGGCAGAAAGCCTCTCCCGTAAAAAAATTCCGAGGAAATGACTATGAAATCCATCAAAAATTTCGTTGCAGTTATCGCCCTTTCGCTGGTTTCATTTGGCAGCTTTGCCCAGACCGTCACCGTTACCGCCGCTACGCTGGCGGGTGCGGAAGCTAAAGTGGCTGCCCAGGCTAAACAGTCCGGATCGATGTATAAAATTACTGGCGCACGGGTGGATAACAACGCCTACGTAACGGCCGAACTGATCAAATAATCATGGTCGCATAAGGAAGTGCCGACAAAAGCCGCTTATTAAGCGGCTTTTGTCGTTTCTATCCCTCGCCTGATAAGGCCCTGAAAGCTGCTGGCTTCTCCCGCGAACTGAAGTGGTTCCCTGCATACACTCATGACATCTTCTTCGTAATGTCGCGCAACCGGGGTATAAAGGATTAAGCGAAAGGATGAGGAAAATGATGCCATTACAAACAGAACGTCTTTGCTGTCGGGCTGTCAGGTCGTCTGATGTGGACACGCTTTTCACTATCTACGGCGATCCGGCAACGAACGTTTTTAATCCCGCCGGACCCTATGCGGATATTCACAAAGCTGCTTCGGTTCTGAAGCAGTGGATGGCGCACTGGACAGAGCGAGGTTTCGGAAACTGGGCCATCTCACTTCACGATGAGCCTGAAAAAATCATCGGCTTTGGTGGCGTAAGCGTGAGGCGCTGTGCAGGCTTTTTTATCAATAACCTTGGATATCGCTTTGCAACGGAAGCCTGGGGAAAAGGAGTGGCGACAGAATTTTCTCTGGCCGCCATTCACTATGGATTTAACACCCTCAGGCTTGATGACATCTCCGCTGTGGTAAGAGCGAATCATCTTGCTTCACAAAAAGTTTTGCTCAAGTCCGGCATGAGCTTTAGCAAGGAGGTGCATGACGTGGAGAATGCTCCCCCCAGCCTGCTCTTCACTCTTACCCGTGATGAGTGGAGAAAGAATGCCCATAGTCCGCCGTTTTTGCCCCTTGCGTAAAACGTCGGCCACCACGCCGCCCCGATAGAGTTACACCTTAACAACATAGCGACGCATGACAGGAAGGAAAAATGGATGAGTTAGCGATACAGGAATGGCGTAAAGAGGATTATCTTATCAGCACAGATAAAACCAAATTAGATATATCCGCCATACACCGTTATCTGACCAGGTCGACATGGGCCGAAGGGATCGATGAAGAGACCGTTTTTAATTCCGTTCAACACAGCCTTAACTTTGGTGTTTTTTATCAGGACTCACAGGTGGGTTTTGCAAGGGTTATTACTGACTATGCGACTTTTGCCTATCTGTGCGACGTTTACATCCTTGAAGAGCACCAGGGG
The DNA here is from genome assembly GCA_050410775.1 of Pantoea sp. FN060301. Taxonomy (GTDB): domain Bacteria; phylum Pseudomonadota; class Gammaproteobacteria; order Enterobacterales; family Enterobacteriaceae; genus Erwinia. Next base: position 576,348 of record CP191229.1, on the reverse strand, counting down.
AACAACCTGGGAAGATGGCTTATGACGTGCTTTCACGCCCATCCTGTTTTTGAAAACTTACGCAGAATATTACTGTTCACTACCACGGCTCCCTGGCTCTACGAAAAATTTGGCTACGAACCCGTTAACCGGCCTGACTATGCATGGACGATTACCCGCCCTGATATTTACCAGACCAAAAAACAAAAAAAGTAAACCCCATAAAAGACCAGCCGGAGAGCGTTGAGGGATAACTACCGCTTTAAGCACGCCTCTTTTTGTCTGTGATTTCGTTATAGGGTTACTTTCCTGTATCTGCTGATCGGTGCAGCAGAACATGAATAACATAACTATCGTTGTCTGGTTCTCCGGCACCCTGAAACAGCCTAAAACCCCGCCCTGTCACATCACCCAAAAACTATTTTTTTGACACGAATCACATGATTTATAGGGTTATTCGTTAACGCAAATCAGTAATTAAGCGCTAAATGTTTCGAAATCGTTGCCGTTAATCGTTAAGACACCATTCCATCCTTAACAGGCTAACCTATGAAACACCTCTCTTTCCGGCGCTGGAGTATCGGCGTCAAACTCTCGATCATTACATCGGCCACGGTGGCTATCCTTTTCCTGGCCCTGACGCTGTCGCTTACGCAGAGCGCCTCACGGCAAATGCAGAGCCTGACGCTGGAAAACATGGAAAATCAGGTCAGCGGCATTGCCGATATGACCTCCATGTTCAACAGCACGTTGAGCGAAGAAGTGGCGAACTATACCTCGCTGTTCGAAAGCTTCCTGCCGAAAAATTTCTCAATTAACGAAGCCGAGACGATTCCTATCGGTACGCAAGCGGCGCCAACGCTACGCGCAGGATTAAAAACGCTCAACCTTGACGAGACGCTCGTCGATGATTTCCTGAATCGAACCGGCGCGATTTCCACCATCTTTGTCCGTATGGGCGATGATTTTCTGCGTGTCTCCACCTCACTCAGAAAAGAGAATGGCGAACGCGCTATCGGCACGCTGCTCGACCGCAACAGTAAAGCGTGGAAGCTCGCACAGAAAGGCGATATTTATCAGGGCGTAGCCATGCTCTTCGGCAAGCGCTATATCACGCAGTATCAGCCGGTTAAAGACAGCAGCGGGAAGGTTATCGCCATTCTCTTTGTCGGCGTGGATATCACTAAACAATACGCAGAGATTCGCGAAAAAGTCCTGACGAAGAGGCAGGGAGAAAGCGGTCGTTTCTACGTACTGAATAACGCCGAAGGAAAAAATCAGGGGCAGTTCATCTTCCACCCTACGCTGGAAGGCCAGCTTCCGAAGTGGCCTGATGCCCTGCAAAAACAGCTGCTGGGTAAGGAGCAGGGTACGACTGAAGTCGTGGATGAGAATGGTGAAAATCAGATTGTCAGCTGGCAACAGCTGCCAGGCTGGGACTGGGTGATTCTGGGCGAAGTCAATAAGGCCAGCCTGCTGGCGCCGGTTAAGCACACCGGAAATATGTTCCTGATGATTGGCGCGGCGCTGGTAATTTTGTTTGCTCTTGGTTTTGTGATTACCACCCGTCGCTGGCTGAGTCAGCCGCTGAAGCAGGTCATTGAACTGGCCCAGCATTATTCAGCAGGTAATCTGGAAGCCACGCTGGAAACCCAGCGCCATGATGAGGTCGGTCAGCTGATCGTCGCCATTAACGGGATCGGCGACGGACTTGAACGCATCGTCTCCCAGGTGCGTGAAGCGGCGCAGGATATCAGCAGCGGTACGGACGCTATCGCCCTCAGCAGCGAGAATATCAGCGAACAGATTACCCGCCAGGCCAGCAGCGTGGAGGAAACCTCCGCCAGCATGGAACAGCTGAGCGCCACCGTTGCGCAGAACGCCGCGAACGTCAACCAGGCGCTGGCGCTGGTCGGTGAAGCCGCCACGGTGGTGAAAAGCGGGGGTGAAACCGTGTCACGCTCGGTCGTCACTATGACGGATATCAAGAATGCCTCACAAAGCATTGCCGATATTACGCACGTAATCGAGTCTATCGCCTTCCAGACCAATATTCTGGCGCTGAATGCGGCCGTTGAAGCCGCCCGCGCTGGCGAACACGGTAAAGGCTTTGCGGTAGTTGCTGCGGAAGTTCGCGCACTGGCACAGCGTAGCGCACAGGCCGCCAAAGAGATTGATGGCCTGATTGATAACTCACTCAGTAAAGTGGTTCAGGGACACGATCTTTCCGAGCAGACCCGTCAGGCGATGGACGATATCGTCGGCCGTATTGAGCAGGTGAAGGTCTTGATGAGCGAGATTAACATCGCCTCTAAGGAGCAGTCTCAGGGCATTGGCCAGGTCAATCTGGCGATGAACCATATCGGCCAGGCCACGCATCAGAATACCGAACTGGTCGCGAACTCCGAACAGACGGCCCAGGAACTGAGCCGGAAGGGGCACCATCTGACGCAACTCGTCAGCGTATTTACGCTCAAAGGCTAAATAAAACCGGTGGGATAGCTTACACTTTATGCTATCCCACTGTGATGAGGCCGCTATGATCCGCTTATTGTCCCTGACGTTCATTCTGCTGCTGGTAGGTTGTAGCCAGTTCCAGACGACACCAGAGCCCCCGCCTCCCGCGACCTCTACGGCGCAGGAGATCAACCGTGCCCAAAGCCTCACCCTGAAGCGCTTAGGGTCCATTACGGCACACGTTCGCGGCTCGCCTGATGACGCTGAACGCGCCATTGCCGAAAAAGCCAATGCGGCCGGTGCGACTTGGTATCAGATCCAGATGATCAGCGAGACGGTCATGCCGGGTTACTGGTATGCCAGCGCTATTCTTTACGGGCCTTCAGACGACGCCAGTCGCACGGAGCAGTAAACGCTCACAGACGTTTTCAGGCAGGCTGCGGGCGCCACGAGGATCAAGGTTCTGACGACACCAGGCGTCTGCCAGAACGGGTTCAAGATGCGTCATAACCTGTACGCCGGTAGCAAGGTTAAACAGCCCCTCGCACAGCATACGTGCCTGCGATTCCTGCGGTTTGCGCAACAGGCTTTTTATCTGCCGCCACTGACTGTCAAAGTGGCGGTTCTGCCCCTTTACCGCCTCAAATTCGGCGGCTAGCATATCTCTGATGCCCGGCTGTTTGCTCAGTACGCGCAGCACATCCAGGCACATCACGTTGCCTGAGCCTTCCCAGATACTGTTGACGGGCATCTCCCGGTAGAGCCTGGGCAGCTCGCTCGTCTCGCAGTAACCCGCGCCCCCCACTATCTCCATCGCCTCCGCCACAAAAGCGATGCCGCTCCGGCAAACAGCGTATTTCGCCGCTGGCGTAAAGAGCCGGCTGAACGCCTCTCCCTGCTCGCTTTCACGCTGCGACCAGGCCCGCGCCAGGCGGAACAGCATCGCCGTCTGCCCTTCCAGCATCAGCGCCTGACCGCTGAGCACCTGGCGCATCAGGGGCTGATCGATCAGGTTTTTCCCCATGACCTGCCGCTGATGCGCGTGGCAAAGCGCTACTGAAAATGCGCGGCGCATCATGCCGTGGCTTCCCAGAGCGCAATCGAAGCGCGTATAGCCGCCCATTTTCAGGATCTGCCGGAGCCCTCCGCCCTCTTCGCCAATCAGCCAACCGGTGGCTGCAAAAAACTCCACTTCCCCGCTGGCGTTGGCACGATTTCCCAGCTTCTCTTTCAGACGTTCAATTCTGACCGCGTTCCGTTCCCCCTCCGGCAGCAGGCGCGGCAGGAAAAAACAGGAAAGGCCGCCTTTTGCCTGCGCCAGTACCAGATGGGCATCGCTTTGCGGCACCGAGAAAAACCATTTATGCCCGGTCAGACGATAGGCTTCTCCGCTGCCGCGCGACGCGACAGGTTCCGCCCTGGTGGTGTTACTCAGCACGTCTGTACCGCCCTGCTTTTCGGTCATTCCCATGCCAATCAGCAGCCCCCGTTTAAGCGGTGCCTGTTGCAGGTGAGCATCATATCTGTCGGAGAGCAGAGGCGGCAGCCAGGCCTGAAAGGCAGCGGGCAGCTGCTTTTGCAGCAGAGGAATAGCACCAAAGGTCATGGTGACGGGACAGAGCGTGCCGGCTTCCACCTGGGCATGCAAAATAAAGCGGGCGGCGCGGGCGACAAAAGCGGCAGGCGGGGCCTCTGGCTGCCAGGGCAAATTATGCACGCGGTTGGCGCACAGCCCCTGCATCAGCAAATGCCAGGCGGGATGAAAACGAACATCATCCAGCCGTTCCCCACAGGCGTCATACCGCAACAGTTCCGGCGGGTGGCTGTTAGCCAGCCGGCCCAGCTCAAGTGACTCTGCGCCGCCAAGCTGCTGCCCCACGGAAGCGAGCAGATCGCTGTCCCAGGCGGCCCCTTCCCGCACCACCGCCTCGCGTAAGGGCGTATCGGAAAGAAATAAATTGCTGTTACTCAGCGGCCGGGGCTGATTAAAAACAGTGTGGGTTTTCCACTCCATTGACTCCCCCTTTGCCTGTTCAGGCTGATAATGTGAACCCAGTAACAGTAGGCTGCGCGGGACGCCGTTTTTGAGGTGCGGATCACAAGCCAGTGCGGAAGTCTGAGGGAGGGAAAATCTGTGTAGCGCCTCCGTTACTGCCTTATCAGGCGGGATCGCTCAGAGGAAGGGTGCAGTTTTTTTATATCTGAACTGGCGGCGGGCGCTTTTTATCTCTGGTTTGAATACGCGGCTGGCGCAGATGAGAAAAACAAACCAACCCGCTTGCCGGGCTGGTTTACAGAGCTTTAGCCGCGGCGCTGACGGACGGCTTCGAACAGGCAGATGCCGGTAGCGACCGAGACGTTAAGCGAAGAGACGCTGCCGGCCATAGGAATGCGGATCAGCTCATCGCAGTGCTCGCGGGTCAGACGGCGCATTCCTTCGCCTTCAGCGCCCATCACCAGCGCCATCGGGCCGGTCATTTTGCTCTGGAAGACGTCGTGGTCGGCTTCTCCGGCCGTCCCGACGATCCAGACGTTCGCTTCCTGAAGCACGCGCATCGTGCGCGCCAGGTTCGTTACGCGGATCAGCGGCACATGCTCAGCTGCGCCGCTGGCGACTTTTTTGGCCGTCGCGTTCAGCTGCGCAGAACGATCGCGCGGCACGATCACAGCATGGACGCCTGCGGCATCCGCGCTGCGCAGGCAGGCACCCAGATTATGGGGATCGGTGACGCCATCCAGGATCAGCAGGAACGGCGACGCCAGGCTTGCCAGCAGATCGGGCAGATCGTTTTCCTGATACTGACGGCCAGGCTTAACCCGGGCCACTATGCCCTGGTGAACCGCGCCTTCAACCTGATTGTCCAGCCACTGCCGGTTCGCCACCTGAATCACGATACCCTGCTCTTCCAGCGCCTTCACCAGCGGCTGGAGGCGGCGATCGTCGCGACCTTTAAGAATAAAAACTTCCTGAAAACGCTGCGGATCGCTCTCCAGCAGCGCCTGTACGGCGTGAATACCAAAAACTATTTCACTCATTGAACGGTTACTCAAATGGTCATTTTATAGCAGGGGAGAAGATGATCTCATCCCCTGAAACTCCGGGCTGCCGCTCATTCATCCACCAGCTTAACGGAATGGATGCATGAGCGGTTGAGGGCTATGCCGGGTTATCTGGTTTCTTTTTCGCCGCGCGTTTAGCCCGCGTAGCGGCCCCGATTTTACGGGTTTTATCCGACGGTTTTTTGGCCTTCTTGCTGCTGCCGTCCGCTGCGCCCTCTTTTGGCTTTGCTGCGCGGAAGGCGCTGTCCGGCTCAAAATTGGTTCGCTTGCTCTGTTCACGACGGCGCTTACCGTTGTTCTGCGGTTTTTTGGCGCGATCGCGTTCGGTTTTCCCTTCGCCACGCGGTTTACGCGAGCTTGAGATCAGCGCGAAATCGATCTTACGCTCTTCCATATGTACGGCTTCAACCCGCACTTCCACCGTGTCGCCCAGGCGGTAAGCTTTGCCGCCGGATTCGCCGATCAGGCGCTGGCCTGCGGCATCGAACCGGTAGTAATCATTGTCGAGGGTGGAGACGTGCACCAGCCCATCAATGAACAGATCGTTAAGACGAACAAAGAAGCCAAAGCCGGTGACGCTGGAAATCACGCCGGTAAAGGTTTCCCCTACCTGATCCTGCATAAAGTCACACTTCAGCCAGTCGGCAACGTCACGCGTGGCTTCATCAGCCCGGCGCTCGGTCATTGAACAGTGCTGGCCAAGCTGTAGCATCTGCTGCAGCTCGTAGTGGTAGCCACCGGTCGGCGTGGTGATCCCTTCCAGCATGCCGTTTTCTTTCGCCAGCAGGTACTTAATGGCGCGGTGTAAAAGCAAGTCCGGATAGCGGCGGATCGGCGAGGTGAAGTGCGCATAGGAAGCCAGCGCCAGGCCGAAGTGCCCACGGTTTTCCGGATCGTAAACCGCCTGCTTCATGGAGCGCAGCAGCATCGTTTGCAGCATTTCCGCATCCGGGCGGCTGGAAATCTGCGTCAGCAGCTCCGCGTAGTCCAGCGGATGCGGCTTATTGCCGCCGCCCAGCGTCAGGCCCAGCTCATTGAGCACCGAACGGAAGCTTTTGATATTCTCTTCGCCCGGACGATCGTGATCGCGGAACAGCGCGGGTTCGTTATTCTTCTCCACATAGCGAGCAGAGGCGATGTTCGCCAGGATCATGCACTCTTCGATCAGCTTATGCGCATCGTTACGGGTGACCTGCTCAACGCGCTCAATGCGGCGGTCGGCATTGAAGATGAACTTGGCTTCGTCGGTTTCAAAGGAGATGCCGCCGCGCTGCTCGCGCGATTTTTCCAGCACCAGATACATACGGTGCAGCTCTTCCAGATCTTTGACCAGCGGCTGATACTGCTCGCGCAGCTCCTGATTCCCCTGCAGGATGCTCCAGACCTTGTTATAGGTCAGGCGCGCCCAGGAGTTCATCACGGCTTCGTAGTGCTTGTAGCCGGTCAGCTTGCCAGTGGCGGAAATGGTCATTTCGCAGACCATACAGAGGCGGTCAACCTGCGGATTCAGCGAGCAGAGGCCGTTTGACAGCACCTCAGGCAGCATAGGGACAACCTGAGACGGGAAGTATACGGAGGTCCCGCGGTTCACGGCCTCATCATCCAGCGGCGTGCCCGGACGGACATAGTAGCTCACGTCGGCAATAGCGACCCAGAGGCGCCAGCCACCGCCGCGTTTTCTTTCACAGAAGACCGCATCATCGAAGTCACGCGCGTCTTCACCGTCGATGGTGACCAGCGGCAGATCGCGCAGATCAACGCGCCCAACCTTCGCCTCTTCCGGGACTTCTTCTTTCAGTTTGGCGATCTGACGCTCCAGCTCTGGCGGCCAGCTGTGCGGGATATCATGGGTACGCAGCGCCATTTCAACAGCCATGCCGGTGCCCATATTGTCACCCAGCACTTCGACCACTTTACCCACGGCTTTACTGCGGCGGGTTGGACGCTGCATCAGCTCCACCACTACCACAAAGCCCATCCGCGCGCCTTTCAGCTCTTCCGGCGGGATCAGGATATCAAAGCTCAGGCGGCCATCGTCAGGCACCACAAAGCCCACGCCCGCTTCGGTAAAGTAGCGGCCAACAATCTGATTGTTGCGCGGCTCAAGGACACGCACCACGCGAGCTTCACGGCGGCCTTTACGATCGGCCCCCATCGCCTGGGCGAGGATCACGTCGCCGTGCATGCACATCTTCATCTGATCGGCGGAAAGATAGAGATCGTCCTTGCTGCCTTCGATGCGCAGGAAGCCGAAGCCGTCGCGGTGGCCGATTACCTTACCGCGTAACAGGTCCAGACGCTCCGGCAGCGCATAGCACTGGCGGCGGGTAAAGACCAGCTGCCCGTCGCGCTCCATGGCGCGCAGACGGCGGCGTAGCGCTTCAACCTGCTCCTCTCCTGAAATGGAGAGTTCTTCCGCCAGCTCTTCACGGCTGGCCGGTTTTTCGCGTTTATCCAGGTGCGCCAGGATAAATTCGCGGCTGGGAATGGGGTTTTCGTATTTCTCAGCTTCCCGTTCCTTAAAAGGGTCTTTTGACATTGCGGTTCCTCCGTTGTCATCAGTTGCGTAGCGAAGGTTTTTCACTCAGCAATAATTGGTAGAGCGGCTGGTTGTCTTCAACCATATCGGCCAGCGTGTAGCCATCCAGGACGGCGAGAAAGGTCTGCACCGCCTCGTTCAGCGCGTTTTTCAGACGGCAGGCCGAAGTGATATGGCAAAAATCGCTGTGACAGTTCACCAGCTGAAGCGGCTCCAGATCGCGGACGACCTGGCCTATCACGATCTCCGATGGCGGTTTCCCTAGCCGGATGCCGCCATTTTTACCCCGGATGGCCATGACATAACCATCCCGGCTCAGCTGATTAATGATTTTGACCATATGATTACGCGAGACGCCGTAAGTCTCCGTGACTTCAGTGATGCTGGTCAATTTGCCGGCCGGCAATGCGGCCATAAAAATGAGCGCACGTAAGCCATAATCGGTAAAACTCGTTAGCTGCACGGTAACCTCGCGGAAGAGAAGCACGTCTGAAACGCTAGTAATCCGCTCATAAATAAGTGTTAATAATGATGATAAACCAGCCTTCGCCTTCAAGGCCATTTTATTTAAGCAAGCGGGAGGCAAAGCAGGACGGGAATGCGAGGCAGAATGATAAAGACCGGGCAAAGCCCGGTCTGTGTGACTGCGTTATGCGTCAAAAGGATCGCGCAGGATCATCGTCTCGCTGCGGTCCGGACCGGTAGAGATGATATCTACCGGCACGCCCGTCACGTCTTCCACACGTTTGATGTAGTCACGTGCGGCCTGCGGCAGGCCTTCCAGCGTTTTCACGCCAAAGGTGTTTTCGCTCCAGCCCGGCAGGGTTTCGTAAATCGGCTCAATGCCTTCCCAGCCTTCTGCGGCCAGCGGCGTGGTGGTCACTTCACGGCCATCCGGCATACGGTATGCGATACAGATTTTCACCTCTTTCAGGCCATCCAGTACGTCCAGCTTGGTCATGCAGAAACCGGAAAGGGAGTTAATCTGTACTGCGCGGCGGACGGCTACGGCATCCAGCCAGCCGGTGCGGCGACGGCGACCGGTAGTCGCGCCAAACTCGTTACCCTGCTTGCAGAGGAACTCGCCGGTTTCGTCAAACAGCTCAGTCGGGAAAGGACCTGCGCCAACGCGAGTTGAATAGGCTTTAACGATACCCAGCACGTAATCCACATAACGGGGACCGATACCGGAGCCTGTCGCCACGCCGCCGGCGGTGGTGTTTGAGGAGGTGACATAGGGATAGGTACCGTGATCGATATCCAGAAGCGTGCCCTGCGCGCCTTCAAACATGATCAGATCGCCACGCTGACGTGCGCCGTCCAGCAGTTCGGAAACATCGACAATCATGCCGGTCAGGATATCCGCAATGGCCAGCGTATCGCTCAGCACTTTGTCGTAATCGACCGCCTCTTCTTTGTAGTAGTTCACCAGCTGGAAATTGTGATAATCCATCACTTCTTTCAGCTTCGCGGCGAAGGTTTCCTTGTTTAGCAGATCGCTGACACGCAGGCCGCGACGGGCGACTTTATCTTCATAAGCCGGGCCGATGCCGCGTCCGGTGGTGCCGATCGCCTTCGCGCCGCGGGCTTTTTCACGCGCCACGTCCAGCGCAACGTGATATTCCAGAATCAGCGGGCAAGCTTCAGAAATAAACAGGCGTTCACGTACCGGGAAACCGCGATCTTCCAGTCCCTTCATCTCTTTCATCAGCGCAGCAGGCGAGAGCACCACACCGTTGCCGATGATGCTGGTCACGTTTTCACGCAGGATGCCAGAGGGAATTAAGTGGAGGACGGTTTTCTCACCGTTGATGACTAGCGTATGGCCAGCGTTATGGCCGCCCTGATAGCGCACAACGTATTTTGCACGTTCAGTCAGGAGGTCAACAATCTTACCTTTACCTTCGTCACCCCATTGGGTGCCCAGTACGACGACGTTCTTACCCATTTCTCAAAATCACCGATTGCTTAAAAATGGATTCTACCACCGTAAAATCCGTCTTTCAGCTCTTTTAGCAGTCGATTGCGCAGTTTTTTGCCAGCGGCTAACTCCCGGCGTGCGTGCTGACCATATAGTAAATTACCGCGCCGGCAACGACCAGCCCGCCGCCAAAACGCCGCAGCAGAGAATCGGGCAGCTGAGCCATCGAGAGGATCATACGGCGCCAGATGCGCGGTAGCAGCATCGGCCCTAACCCTTCCAGAACAAGTACCAGCGCCAGCGCCATCCAGACAGTTGAGTTCATTATTTTTCCCGCTCATAAAAAAAGGGCCGGTTTTATCCGGCCCTTCGTTTTATAGCAGATCCTTAACGTGTGGCGTTAGCGGGCGATTTCATAAAGCGGAAGAAATCGCTGTCCGGGCTAAGTACCATCACATCACGGTTGCTCTTGAAGCTGTTATCGTAGGCGCGCAGGCTGCGGATAAAGGCGTAGAAGTCCGGATCCTGACTGAACGCATCGGCGTACAGTTTCGCCGCGGTCGCGTCGCCTTCACCGCGGGTGATCAGCGCGGTACGCTGCGCTTCTGCCAGCGTGCGGGTTACCTCGTAATCCGCTGTTGCACGCAGCTTCTCAGCCTCTTCCTGCCCCTGAGAACGCTGGCTACGGGCCACCGCTTCACGTTCGGCGCGCATACGGTTGTAGATCGCATCAGAGACTTCCGTCGGCAGGTTAATCTGCTTAATGCGTACATCAATCACTTCAATACCGAGCGCGGCCATGCTGTTAGGGTTAACCGCTGGCTCTTTGCTGTTCGTTTCACGTTCAACGCGAGCCGCGGCTGAGGCGATCGCATCGTCGGCGGCCGGCGTGGCAATATCATCATCCTGGCCAGCGCTGCCGGTATTCAGCGCATCACGGACGTCGGTCGTCAGGCGTCCACGCGAATCCGTTACGATATCCTTCACGTCCAGACGACCAATTTCAGAACGAAGACGGTCGCTGAATTTACGCTTCAGCAGCACTTCAGCCTGAGAGACGTCGCCGCCGCCGGTAGCCAGATAGTAGCGGCTGAAGTCACTGATACGCCATTTGATATAAGAATCAACGATCAGATCTTTCTTCTCTTTGGTGACGAAACGATCCGCCTGGTTATCCATGGTCTGGAGGCGGGCATCCAGTGACTTCACGGACTCCAGGAAAGGAATTTTGAAATGCAGCCCTGGCGCATAGACCAGAGGCTTGTTTTCATCATCACGCAGAACTTTACCAAAGCGCATGACAATGCCGCGCTGGCCTTCCTGCACTACAAACAGTGACGCGTAAAGCACCACCAGCACAACAATCAATACGACGATTAATGGCTTACGCATCGCTTATTCTCTCCCTTCGCGCTGGGAATCGCTGCGCTGGGCATTCACCCGACGCTGATCCATGATGTCGTCCGGACTGAACGACGTACTGCCGCTGGCGCGTTCACCGCTGCCTGATACTGGTGGCAGGCGCAACAAGCTGTTACTGCTGCTGTCCTGAGTCGTATGCGGGGTATTATCCTGGCCGCGCATCAGCTGATCCAGCGGAAGCACCATCAGGTTATTGCCCTTATCGTTAACCAGTACCTTACGGGTCTGTCCGAGCACGCGCTCCATCGTTTCAATATAGAGACGCTCACGGGTGATTTGCGGCGCTGCCTTATATTCCGGCAGGATCTTGGCAAAACGAGCCACTTCACCCTGCGCTTCCAGCACGACACGCGCCTTATAGGCACGGGATTCTTCAAGAATACGCTGCGCCTGACCATTGGCCCGGGGCTGAACTTCGTTCGCATAGGCTTCTGCTTCACGAACGTACTGCTCGCGGTTTTCACGCGCGGCGATGGCATCATCGAACGCTGCCTTCACTTCTTCCGGCGGACGCGCGGCCTGGAAGTTCACGTCGAGCAGAGTGATCCCCATATCATACGGGCGAACCGTCTCTTCCAGCTCGCGCTGGGTCTCGCTACGTACCACGGTACGGCCTTCGGTCAGAATGCGGTCCATGGTTGAACGGCCAATCACGCCACGCAGCGCGCTGTCCGTCGCCTGACGCAGGCTGTCATCCGCGTTGGTTACCGCAAACAGGTAACGCTCCGGATTGGTCACGCGGTACTGAACGTTCATTTCCACGCGCACAACGTTTTCGTCGGAAGTCAGCATCGTGCCGGATGCCGCCAGTTCACGAACGGCCTCTACGTTAACCGTACGAACCTGATCAACAAAGGTAGGTTTCCAGTTCAGACCAGGGCCGACAAGATGGTCAAATTTACCAAAGCGCGTGACAACCCCGCGCTCCGCTTCCTTGATCGTGTAGAAACCGCTGGCTGCCCAGATCACGACTGCCGCCACGGCAACAATACCAATCAGGCGACCTGCGCCCCGGCCCGGCGTCTGCTGACCGCCGCTGTTGTCGTTTTTACCACCGCCAAATCCACCGAGCTTTTTGCTCAGTTTGCGAAAGATATCGTCCAAATCAGGAGGCCCCTTATCGCGCCCTCCTTTGTTGCCCCCAGAGTTGCCGCCTTGATTATTGCTGCTCCCCCACGGGTCGCGGTCCTGTCCGTTATTCCCGGGCTGATTCCACGCCATGTTTATACTCCATTAATTGTGTGTGCGGTGGTATCCCAGGCCGGGATACGCGTGACAGGCAAAACCCGTTATACAATGTAATCGACCAGGCTCGGCTCCTGTTTACACAGGCGACGCCAGTCAACGATCGGCATACGTATCTGTAAACCTACGCTACCGTCGTCTTCATTCCACTCTTTTTCTATCGCCTGAAGCTGATAAAAACGACTGCGCAGCCGTCCTGCTTCAGGTGGAAGACGAAGATCGTACTGCGCTATCTCACCGGCCAGCCGCTCGGTGAGCGCCTGAAACAGCAGTGGGATGCCCTCACCCGTCTGCGCTGAGAGCCAGACACGGACAGGCAGGTTTTCTTCATTACGATCGATTCTGGGGACAAAGTCCTCCACCATATCAATTTTGTTCATCACCAGCAGGGTGGGAATATCATCAGATTCTATCTCTTCCAGAACCTCATCCACCGCTTCGATGTTTTCATCCACCCGCTGATCGGCCGCGTCAATAACGTGCAGCAATAATGTTGCCTGACGGGTTTCCTGAAGCGTGGCTTTGAACGCCGCAACCAGATCGTGGGGAAGATGACGAATAAAGCCGACCGTATCGGCCAGAACCACTTCACCCACATCCGCAACGTCAATCCGACGCAGCGTGGGGTCCAGCGTGGCGAACAGCTGGTTGGCGACGTAAACCTCAGCGGAAGTGATACAGTTGAACAGCGTAGATTTACCGGCGTTGGTATACCCTACCAGCGACACCGTCGGCACATCGGCCTTACTGCGTGCCTGCCGGCCCTGCTCGCGCTGCTTTTCAACGCGCTGCAGCCGCGAAAGGATCAGCGTAATGCGGTTACGCAGCAGTCGGCGGTCCGTCTCCAGCTGCGTTTCACCAGGCCCGCGCAGACCGATACCGCCTTTCTGGCGTTCAAGGTGGGTCCAGCCGCGAACCAGGCGCGTGGCAAGATGGCGTAGCTGAGCCAGCTCTACCTGCAATTTACCTTCGTGAGTACGGGCGCGCTGGGCAAAAATATCCAGGATCAGGCCGGTGCGATCGATAACGCGGCATTCACAAAGCGCTTCAAGGTTGCGCTCCTGTGCCGGGCTCAGGGCGTGATCGAATAACACCACCGACGCACCGCTGGCTTTTACCGCTTCGGCAATTTCAACAGCCTTACCTTCGCCGACAAAATATTTGGGGTGGGGCGACTTGCGGCTGCCTGTTACGACTCGCAGCGCTTCGACACCCGCGGAAGAAACCAGGGTTTCGAACTCCTGCAAATCTTCCATATCTCTGTCTTGGGAGAAATAGATGTGTACCAGTACGGCCTGCTCACCGGCATCATAACGGTCAAACAAACTTAAAACCTCTCAGAACCTTATTAAACCTGCTACACAATGGCCATACAGCGTGAAAATCAGATTCAGAATGCGCGCCTCTGTTAAGAAGACGGCCTGTTTCGCCTGGCGCCGTCCACCAGTCCGGAAAAAAGCCGGACCTGAAAGGGATGGCCAGGACGGGGATCCTGAATGCACAGGGCCCCCCGCCATGAAGAACGGTGATTACTCTGCGTCTTCACTGTCTTGCTGAGGCTGAGATGCGGCCCCCTGATTGCTGCTACCGTGATGATAGTTGCTGCTTCCGCCACCTGCATTGTTGCTATGGTGGGAGACCGGACGGGACGGCACAACGGTAGAGATAGCGTGCTTATACACCATCTGGCTAACCGTGTTTTTTAATAAAATTACAAACTGATCAAACGACTCGATCTGACCCTGAAGTTTGATACCATTCACCAAATAAATCGAAACCGGAACACGTTCCCGACGCAGTGCGTTCAAGAACGGATCTTGCAATGATTGCCCCTTAGCCATTCTATCTTTTCCTTATATGCTTGTTGTTTGCTACTTAAGAACCTCATCGGCCCTGAAATACTGCGTAAAAATTTGCGCAAGATAACGTACCAATTGTACACAATCACCCATGCTTCGCATCAAGAACCTGTAAGAGTTGCGCCAATGCCGCCTCAGGTTGTTCGCTATCCAGCCAGTGAACATCCTTCCAGCCGCGCAGCCAGGTTATCTGACGCTTGGCCAACTGCCGGGTTGCGCAAATTCCCCGATAAACCATTTCATCGTATTCAATTTCACCGGCCAGATATGACCACATCTGACGATAACCAACACAACGAATGGAAGGCATGTCCGTATGTAAATCACCCCGTGCAAAAAGTGCCCGGGCCTCCGCTTCAAATCCTGATGCCAGCATCTGATGAAAACGCTGTTCAATGCGCTGATGGATCAGTTCGCGCTGCGGGGGAGCAATCGCAAACTGAATAACATCATACGGCAGCGCTTCACCAGAAGTTTTCGTCAGTTCTGTTAAAGTTTTACCCGAAATAAAAAAAACTTCCAGTGCTCGCGAGAGTCTCTGGGGATCATTCGGATGAATACGATTTGCAGCAATGGGATCTACTTCACATAACTGGCGGTGAAGGGCGTCCCAACCCTGTTCCTCCGCCATCTGCTCAATACGCTGACGAACCTCCGGATCCGCCGGGGGCAACGGCGATAATCCTTCCAGTAGAGCCTTGTAATAGAGCATGGTGCCACCAACAAGCAGCGGGATGCGCCCCTTCCGGGTGATCTCCGCCATTTCAGCCAGCGCATCACGACGAAACTCGGCGGCCGAGTAGGCCTCGGCAGGATCGCGGATGTCCAGTAAACGATGAGGCGCCAGAGCTCTTTCCCCGGCGGTAGGTTTGGCGGTGCCAATATCCATACCGCGATACACGAGGGCAGAATCAACGCTAATCAACTCAACCGGCAACAGCTGGCGTAACGCAATCGCCAGCGCGGTTTTACCGGAAGCCGTTGGCCCCATCAAAAAAATTGCCTTTGGCCGGCCAGCCTTGGATATTTCACTCATGCTTCAGGGCATTCATCGCCAGTTCAGTATCGACGTACTGCAATAATCCAGAAGGTGGCGATTTAATCAGCTGTGGGCAAAGTCGTTCCACTTCGGCCAGCAGCGCAATCGCCTGCGAGTGATTCCAGTGCGGATGTTCAGTCTGCGAATGACGCGCTAACCATTGCGCCACCTGCGTTGCCGAAACATCATGCTGCCGGGCGAGATAGCCTAACAGGTCTGGAATCAAGATTTGTAAATTTTGTTGGCGTAACGGTAAAGGTACCGCGCGCAGGGTCACATGATGGCCGTCTGCGTTCATTTCGATGCCCATTTGTATCAGCAGATCGCGACAGCGATTCAGCGCTTCACGCTCCGGTGCGTCCATTTTCATCCGTACCGGGATCAGCAGCGGCTGAGGTTTCAGCCCTTCCTCACCGGGTTCGAGCTGCGCCTGCTTCAGCCAGCGCTGGGCCACGGGGAGAGAGATCAGCGCCAGCCGGTTTTGCTGCTCGACGAGGGCGAAATCCTCGCTTAACACCGTAAGTACGCGACCAAAGCTTTGACAGTGTCCGCTGAGCGGCACCGGCGCATCCTCAGTCAGGGAGGGCGCCTGGGGCACGTCAGAGGCGTTCAGTAACTGCTGATAGACCGCCCCTTCCCGCTTCTGGTAAACCGGCGTCTGCCGCTGCCAGGCGGGAACAGAGGAAGAAGCGCTTTTCTCCTGCGGGGCGCGGCCTTTGTCTGGCGCAGCGGAGGCGACACGCTCTGAAGATGAGCCCGCAGCGCTGCCTAAGCTTTTATAAGCCGTCGCTTCTTTAACGGGAGGTGGTGAAGAAAAATGGTTGCCGCCCGCCGCAGGTCGGTTTTCTGGCTGCCAGCGATCGACAGGCGCTTCCGGCGCCGTCTCGGGGAGCTGCGCCTGACCCGTTTCCTGTAAAACGCTGATAACGCCCTGATAGATAAAATCGTGCACCAGTCGCGACTGGTGAAAGCGAACTTCATGCTTGGCGGGATGGACATTCACATCCACCTGATGGGGATCGATCTCCAGATAGAGAACGTAGGCGGGCTGATTGTCGGCGCCGAGCTTATCCTGATAAGCCTGACGGATAGCGTGATTGATCAGCCTGTCACGCATCATGCGGCCATTCACATAGCAATATTGCAGCTCGCTCAGCGCGCGCGATCCGACCGGATCGGCGACCCAGCCGTGCAGTTTCAGATCGCCATGTTCCCATTCGATGCCCAGCGCATGGGTGAGAAAAGCGGTGCCGCAAATCGCGCCCAGACGACGCTCCCGCTGGCTGGCTTCACGCACGGCACGATATTGCCGTATCAGCTTGCCGTTATGGGTCAGCGAAAAAGCCACATCGAAGCGCGCCAGCGCGATACGGCGGATAATTTCATCAATATGCGTGAATTCCGTTTTTTCGGTACGCATAAATTTACGACGGGCAGGCGTATTGTAAAACAGATCCAGCACCTCAAGCGTGGTGCCGATCGGGTGCGCCGCCGGTTTGACAGTCACCGCCATCTCGCGCCCTTCAGCATAGGCCTGCCAGGCCTCGCTCTGGGCCTCGGTGCGCGAGGTCAGCGTCAGGCGGGAGACTGAACTGATACTGGCCAGCGCCTCGCCGCGAAAACCCAGGCTCATAATGGCTTCAAGATCGTCGAGCGAGGTGATTTTACTGGTGGCATGGCGGGCCAGCGCCATCGCCAGCTCTTCTTTGCCTATCCCACAGCCATTGTCACGTATGCGGATAAGCTTCGCGCCGCCCTTATCGATTTCAATATCGATGCGCGTTGCGCCTGCATCAAGGCTGTTTTCTACCAGCTCCTTGACCACCGACGCCGGGCGCTCCACCACTTCACCGGCCGCGATCTGGTTAGCGAGCTGGGGAGGCAACACCTGAATGGGCATACACGCTCCTTGGTTGGTTAAGACGCCGGTATGGTCAGCGTCTGGCCGAGCATTACGTTCTGTGACTTCATATTATTGGCCTGCTGAATCGCTTTCGCGCTGACGCCATAATGCACCGCAATCTCCGTCAGCGTGTCACCTTTTACGATCTTATGTCGCGCAGGCCTTTGCGGCTTCGATGCGCTGGCCTGGCTTCCCACCGGCACTTTCAGCCGCTGTCCCACCCAGACACCGTCTTTTTTCAGCTTATTTAACGTGCGCAGGGTCGCCATGCTGACGTTATAGTGCGCCGCGATGCCCGACAGCGTTTCGCCACGCTTCACCACATGACGCTGGGTCGCGCCCGAAGAAAGCGCCGTGGAGGAGACGGGATTCGCGCCTGAATCAACCGCCGCTGCGGACTGCAGCGGGCGGTTTTCCTCCTTTGGGAGAGATTGCAGCGGATGCGCCAGGAAGTAATTGCGGAGCCCCTGATGAATGGACTCGGCAATCTTCTGCTGGTATGCGCTACTGCCGAGCAGTCGCTCCTCCGAAGAATTACTGATAAAGCCGGTTTCCACCAGCAGTGAGGGAATATCTGGCGAGCGCAGGACGCCAAGACTGGCGTGCTCGGGGCGCTTTTTATGCAGCGAACCGACACGCTTTAGCTGTGCCAGCACCTTGACCGCCACGTCGTAGCCGACCCGCTGAGAATGACCAAACTGCAGATCCAGCACCGCCTGACTGAGGTAAGGATCGGCCTGGCTGTTGGCCAGAAGATCGCCCGCGCCGCCCAGTAACTCTGACTGTTTTTCATGCTGCTCCAGCCATCCCGCCATTTCGCTGTTGGCGCGGCGGTTTGAGAGTACCCAGACTGAAGCACCCGACGCGCTACGATTAGGCGCAGCGTCAGCGTGAATAGAGACCAGCAAGTTGGCATTTTGCTTCCGCGCCACTTCTGAACGGCCCATCACGGAGATAAAATAGTCGCCGTCGCGGGTCATTACGCCCTTAAACATAGGATCTTTATTCAGCAGAACTTTCAGCTTGCGTGAAATGGCGATGGTGACGCTTTTCTCCTGCAGGCCTCCCCGCCCGATTGCGCCAGGATCCTGACCGCCGTGTCCGGCATCGATCGCCACAATGACAGGCTCGTTTGCCGGGCGGGAAACTTTACCGGGCCTGGCCACCTGATTTCCACTGGTGACGGCCGTCACCGGATTAGATGTGAACGGGTTTTCTGAGGGCGATGAAGGCGCCGCGCCGGTCGCTTTCGCAACTGTGCCTGAAGAACGCGAGCCGCTGATAGTGAAGACGACGTTATAGTTATTGCCGCTGCGCTGGGTTACGGCCCGCGTTTTGCCCGGCTGGGTTAATTCAAACACCAGCCGGATGCTCTGACTGTCCTTCGGCTGACTGGTGCGGATGCGTTTCACCATATTCTGACCGCTGAAGGTCAGCGGCAATCCTTTCACCACGCCGCTCTGGCGGATGTCGAGCACCACGCGCTCCGGATTATGCAGCGGGAAAAAACCGTAGATGGGCTGACCGCTGAAGCTCAGCGTAACGGAAGCCTTATCGTCACCGTTCGCGACTTTGATATCAGACAGGCTGGCGGCAAAAACGGAAAAAGAACTGAGCAGGAGTGCCAGGATCAGACCAAACTTCATGCGCAACATCATCAACAACCTTTTTCCATAATAATCTGCTGCACCATTGCCTCGCCCGCAGCGGAACAGGCGCGTAGCTCAGCCTGGCGCGCGTCGTCCTGATAGTGGAGATGTAGTTCAAGATCCGGCTCAGGCAATACGCCCGCGCCCTGCTGCGGCCATTCAACCAGACAGAGGCTGTCGCCGGTGAAATAGTCCCGGATCCCCATAAATTCCAGCTCTTCGGGATCGGCAAGGCGATAGAGATCGAAGTGATAGACCCGGCGATCCGGCAGGACGTAAGGCTCCACGAGGGTATAAGTTGGGCTTTTTACATTGCCTTTATGCCCGAGTGCCTGAAGGAATCCCCGACTGAAGGTCGTTTTCCCCGCGCCCAGATCGCCATAGAGGTAAATTGTTACCGCACCTTTACAGGCACCGGCCAGGCTGGCGCCGAGTGCGAGGGTGGCTGCCTCATCAGGCAGTGTCATTACACAGCTCTTCATTCTTTTGTATTCAACATCTCTGGGTTGACAAACAGATACAGCTCGGAAAAAAGATCGGTCGCTAACATCCCCCGGGTGCCATAGCGTTTCGCTACGGCTTCGGCGGCGGCGCCATGCGCCACGCAGCCTGCGCAGGCGGCATCATACAATGAGAGCTTCTGCCCCAACAAACCGCCAATGATGCCGGAGAGGACATCTCCCATGCCGCCGCTGGCCATACCTGCATTGCCCACGTCAGCAATCGCCATCTGCCCTTCTGCGCTGGCGATCAGGGTACCTGCGCCCTTCAGCACCACTACGCCGCCGTAGCGTTTAGCCAGCCGCGCCGCTGAATGTAAGCGATCGCTCTCTATTTCGCTCGTTTTCACGTTCAGCAACCTTGCAGCTTCGCCCGGATGCGGCGTAAGGATCCGATTTTGACGTTTATCCGGACTGATTGCCAGCAGGTTAAGCGCATCCGCGTCCCAGAGCATCGGTTTCTGGGAGTTTTCTATCCTGCGCAGGGCATTTTTACCCCAGTTTTCCTGACCCAGCCCCGGGCCGATGACAATAACGTCGGCCCATTCCAGCGCCCGATCGATGGCCTCATCGCTTAACGCCTGCACCATAAGTTCCGGGCGGGCGGTCAGCAAAGGCGCAACGTTATCTTTGTGAGTAAGCACTCGCACTAATCCGGCCCCCGCCCGGAGTGCCGCTTCTCCCGTCATACGAATCGCCCCAGCCGTACCTGGCTCACCGCCTACAATCAGTAGTTTACCCTGATCGCCCTTATGAGAAGTCGGCCGCCTCGGCTTCAGCCAGGCGCTCAGTGAAGATGCGTCGAAACGGGAGTAAGGCGCTTCCTGTCCGGCGATAAAGGGATCCAGGCTCAGCGCATGAAAATGCAGCCGACCTACCACATCCCGCGCTTTCCCCGTCAGTAAGCCTGGCTTCAACGCAATAAAGGTAAGCGTCTCATCGGCAAAAATTACCTCTCCTGGCGTTGTGCCATTAGCGGCCACTAACCCGGAAGGGACATCCACGGCAAAAACAGGTGCAGAGTGAGCGTTTACTTTTGCAATAAGCCGATCGTAAGGCGCTTCAGGAGGCCGGCTCAGCCCGGTTCCCAGCAGCGCATCCACAATAAGCTCCACCTTCTCCGGCCAGTGGGCGGCGGGATCGTGAATCACCCCACCAGCCGCCAGCCAGGCTTCACGGGCCTGCGCGGCTTCTTCCGGCAGCGGTTTACTGCCTTCGCAGGCAATAACGGTCACCGTTAATCCGGCGGATTGCGCCAGCCTGGCGATAATAAAGCCGTCGCCGCCGTTATTGCCCTGTCCACAAAGCAGCAGCCAGTGTTCCGCCGCAGGCCAGAGCGCGCGTATTTTGGCAAAAGCAGCTTCCCCGGCACGCTGCATCAGTTCAAACAGCGTAATGCCAAGGCTGTCCGCCCCTTCCTTCTCGAATTGCGTCAGCGTCTCTACAGGCCAGACAGAATAAGGTAAACTGGTGCTGTTTTTTTGTCTGTTTAGGTTAGTCATGTCGCATCCTCTCGATCTCAATCAACTTGCCCTGGATATTAAAAAGTGGGGGCAGTCACTCGGTTTTCAGCAAGTCGGTATCTGTGACACCGATCTGAGCCATGAAGAGCCACGCCTCCAGGCCTGGCTCGACAAGCAGTATCATGGAGAGATGGAATGGATGGCGCGTCACGGCATGATGCGCGTCCGTCCCCATGAGCTGCTGCCTGGTACGCTGCGGGTGATCAGCGTACGAATGAATTATCTGCCAGCGAAAGCGGCCTTCGCCAGCACCCTGAAAAATCCTCAGCTCGGCTATGTCAGTCGCTATGCGCTGGGCAGGGACTATCACAAAGTATTACGCAACCGCCTAAAAAAGCTTGGCGATAAAATCCGCGAACGGTGCGCAGAGGTTCAGTTTCGTCCCTTTGTGGACTCAGCGCCACTGCTCGAAAGGCCCTTAGCGGAGAAAGCCGGGCTGGGCTGGACCGGCAAACATTCGTTAATCCTGAATCGTGAAGCCGGCTCGTGGTTTTTCCTGGGGGAGTTGCTGATTGATCTGCCGCTTCCCGTAGACACTCCGCAGGAAGAGCAGTGTGGTCGCTGCGTGGCCTGTATGACCATCTGCCCTACAGGCGCGATTGTCGAGCCTTATACGGTCGATGCCAGGCGCTGTATCTCCTACCTGACTATTGAGCTGGAAGGCACTATTCCTGAAGAATTCAGGCCGCTTATCGGTAACAGAATTTATGGCTGTGACGATTGCCAGCTGATCTGCCCCTGGAACCGTTACGGGCAGCTTACGGATGAAGAGGATTTCAGCCCGCGCGCGCTGTTACATGCGCCGCCTTTGACTGAACTCTTCAAATGGGATGAGCCGCAGTTTCTTCGCGTGACGGAAGGCTCCGCCATTCGCCGGATTGGTCATCTGCGCTGGTTGCGTAACGTCGCCGTCGCGCTGGGTAACGCGCCGTGGTCAGAAGAAGCACTCGAAGCGCTTACGTCACGTCGGGGCGAAAATGCCATGCTTGATGAACATATCGGGTGGGCTATTGAGCGCCAACTAGCGGCCAGAAGCCAGGATGCCGTTGAGTTACAAAGCTCGCAGCATAAGCGCTTAGTCAGGGTGGTTGAGAAGGGATTACCGCGTGATGCATAACTGAGCAAACAGGACCTGTCGCGGCGCAGGCAAGTTTCCCACAGGCTGTGTATAAAATTAAAAAATCGTTGTCATTCAACCGTCACTGAAAGCACAAGCGATCCAGGTAACAATTTGAAATATTCAATTTATTTTATAAAACAATAGATTATATGGAAGCGTTAAATTTACACATAACCTTCAATATCAGCATAGCTAATACAAACCTGTGCATAACTCTGTTGACGAACTTTTTTTATAACGGGAAATGACAACGCGCAGCAGAGTTATCGCTGTGGATAATTCAACTGAGGATAAATGAGGTTGTGTGTTTGGAGCGGGAAACGAGACTCGAACTCGCGACCCCGACCTTGGCAAGGTCGTGCTCTACCAACTGAGCTATTCCCGCTTAAGATACTGACCATTAAAAAACGGAGAGAAAACCGACAAAATCGCTGTAACTCTTTGATTTTAAATTAACTCTCAATCCCGAATTTCGGAATGGGGGGCATTATGGACCTATTACTTTCCGATGACAAGCTCTTTTTAGTCCTGCAAATAAGCGCTGGCGGCGTGATAAATCAGAGGACATGGCACGTGCTAACTGAGCCTTATGCCTAAAAAAGCTGGCGAATCAATGGGTCGCAGAAACCAGCATTAGCCATCCCGCCGCAGCTAGCGCGGGGCCAAAAGGCACAGGGCTGGCGAAGGTTTTTTTTCCGCGCAGCCAGGCCACCGTTAATCCCGCCAGTCCGAGCGCTGAAGCCAGCAGCAGGAGCTTTGGCAGGCTTTGCCACCCGGTCCATGCGGCCAGACCTGCCACCATTTTACAGTCCCCATACCCCAGACAGGGTTTACGAAAGATCCCCTCCCCCAGCGTACAAAGCAGTCTTAACGTTACGTACCCTATTACTGCCCCGATCACCGCGTCGGATAACGAGGAGAAAAGGCCGTTTAAATTGAAGAGTAGACCCGACCAGAGCAGCGTGAGCGTCAGGCTGTCTGGTAAAAGCAACGTATTAAGATCAATGGCGGAAAGCGCCAGCAGTAGCCAGCTGAAAATAAGCAGGCCAGCCAGATGAGGGCCGGGCGAATAAAGGAGGCCCGCCAGCAGGGTCAGGCTAAGGGAAAGCGCTTCAACCAGAGGATACTGGCGGCTGACTGAACGCCCGCAACAGCGGCATCTCCCCTTTAGCAGTCCCCAGCTTATCAGCGGCAGATTGTCGTACCAGCGAATACGCGCATGGCACGATGTGCAGTGTGAAGCCGGATAAAGCAGCCTGAAGATGAGAGAAGCAGCAGCAGGCTCCGCTGATAATGCCAACGGCAAACGGCAGATCACCACATTCAAAAAACTTCCCATGCAGGCTCCCAGCAACGCCAGTCCTGAGAACCATACCTCAGGAAAGCGCTGCCACATCTCTCCAGTCACACTCATTTAATCTCCTCCCTCCGGCTGTGGATTTGCCGGGGCAGAAGGTAGCAGCCGCTCAACGCAGGCTAAAGCGTCAGAAAATTCATATGCGGCGCGGGTTCCGGTAAACCCTACCCGGTTACGCTGTTTTGCTGTTCGCTGCGAGCCGCACCGCAAGCTGCACACCAAAACGGGCGGCCTGGCTAGCGGAACAGCCAGAAAGCATATGGGTGTTAGAAGTTGGGTGTTGGGTGTGGGGTGTTGGGTGTTGGGTGTTGGGTGTTGGGTGTTGGGTGTGGGGTGTGGGGTGTGGGGTGTGGGGTGTGGGGTGTGGGGTGTTGAAATTGCCGGATTTCAGGCACAAAAAAAGGAACCGCAGTCCCTTTTTTCGTTTATTGCACGCTGACAGCCTGCAAATACTATCTGGAGCGGGAAACGAGACTCGAACTCGCGACCCCGACCTTGGCAAGGTCGTGCTCTACCAACTGAGCTATTCCCGCATTGATGCTGGTATCCTGCTGTCGCGTTCTGGAGCGGGAAACGAGACTCGAACTCGCGACCCCGACCTTGGCAAGGTCGTGCTCTACCAACTGAGCTATTCCCGCATTAACGCTGATACCTGTTCTGACATTCTGGAGCGGGAAACGAGACTCGAACTCGCGACCCCGACCTTGGCAAGGTCGTGCTCTACCAACTGAGCTATTCCCGCTTAAAATGCTGTCTGCAAGCCAGATAACGTTAACTTATAACAACAAAACTCGCCACCTCATTAAGGTAACTGGTTGTTTACAAAGAACTTTATCAAAACCGCATTCTGGAACGTGGGGAATTATGAACGCATCAGGAGGGAATGGCAAGCCCTTTCTTCGCCCGCATAGCTAAATGGTTATTACGCAACCAGGCGCGCCAGGAACAACCTGTCAGGCTCTTCCTGTCCCTTCTCCTTACGCAATTACCTCAGACAGCTTTCAGCCGGAATGGCGGCGCTGAGGGCAACTTCCCTCTTATCCCGTGAATACGGTCTGCTTAGCGACGAATGAAAAGCCGTGCTTTGCTGCCATGCCGCAGACTTTTCTGCGGGTAAGCGCATATCGGAAAGCCTGCCGACAGTAACTCCCAAACGCACGGGCGCGATGTGTTACAGCTTGAACAGCTGCTCGCGATACCAGCTCAGTTCAGCAACGGATTCGCGGATATCGTCCATCGCCTGGTGCGTCCCCTGCTTTTTAAAGCCGGTCAGTACCTCAGGCTTCCAGCGGCGGGCCAGTTCTTTAACCGTGCTGACATCCAGATAGCGGTAATGGAAATAAGCTTCCAGTTCCGGCATATATTTAAACAGGAAGCGGCGATCCTGGCCGATGCTGTTACCGCAGATCGGCGAGCTGTTCTCCGGGACCCACTGCTTTAAAAACTCAATTGTCGCCAGTTCAGCGGCGCGATCGTCAATGCTGCTCGCTTTGACACGATCCACCAGGCCGCTGCCGGTATGGGTACGCACATTCCACTCATCCATTAACGCAAGCTGCGCGTCAGACTGATGAACGGCAAAAACCGGGCCTTCTGCCAGAATGTTCAGATCGGAATCGGTGACCAGGGTGGCGATCTCAATAATACGGTCCCGCTCCGGGTCCAGCCCGGTCATTTCAAGATCAATCCAAATCAGATTATTGGCATTTACAGTCATGGGGTTCCTCGCCGTGGCTTATATCATCAAACGTAAGGGTGTATCATAAACGTTTTGCCCTGCCAGGGCGAAGCCTGCCAAGCCGTGTGAGGAAGAGTGAGTAAAAACAAACTGTCGAAAGGTCAGCAGCGTCGCGTCAGCGCCAACCATGAGCGCCGCCTGAAGCAGCGTGCGGATAAGCCGGAACCGGACGACAGCCTGTTCGGTGAAGCGCGTGATGGCGTGGTAATCAGCCGCTTTGGTATGCATGCTGATGTGGAAGATGCGGATGCATCGGTTCACCGCTGTAATATTCGCCGTACGATCCGATCGCTGGTGACCGGCGATCGCGTACTCTGGCGTCCAGGCCAGGAGGGTGGTGCCACCGTCAAAGGGATTGTCGAGGCCGTGCATGAGCGCACTTCTGTCCTGACCCGCCCCGATTTTTATGACGGCGTAAAGCCCATTGCCGCCAATATTAATCAGATCGTTATCGTTTCAGCCATCCTGCCGGAGCTCTCGCTCAATATTATTGACCGCTATCTGGTCGCCAGCGAAACGCTGGATGTTGAGCCGCTGCTGGTCCTGAATAAAACCGACCTGCTTGATGAAGAAGGCCGGGCGTTTGTCGATAAGCAGATGGCGATTTACCGCAAAATTGGTTACCGCGTGCTGATGGTTTCCAGCCACCGTAAGCGGGGCCTGGAAGAACTGGAGGCGGAGCTGACCAACCGGATCAGCATTTTTGCCGGGCAGTCCGGCGTGGGGAAATCCAGCCTGCTTAACGCCCTGCTGGGGCTGGAGCTGGGTGACGGAGAAATTCTGACCAACGACGTGTCCGACGTTTCCGGGCTGGGGCAGCACACGACCACCGCCGCCAGGCTCTATCACTTCCCTCACGGCGGCGATGTTATCGACTCCCCCGGCGTACGCGAGTTCGGTTTATGGCATCTTGAGCCGGAACAAATCACGCGGGGATTTGTCGAATTCCGTGAGTTTCTGGGCCATTGTAAGTTCCGTGACTGCAAACATGACACCGATCCCGGCTGCGCCATTCGTGAAGCGGTGGCAAACGGCGAGATCGATAAAGCGCGCTTTGAGAGTTATCACCGCATTCTGGACAGTATGTCGGATATGCAGCTCAAAACGCGCCGTAACTTTTCTGAGAGCAGCGACTGAACTTGCCTGCCCGCGCTTCCGGGCGGGCAACATAGCCTATTTGTAAGGGCACTGGTACAATCCGCCCCCTTTTCTCTAACTGCTATCTGATCAAGCCAGGAGGCTACCGTGTTGGATCGTTTAAAACTCGGCCTGAATCATGTTCTACCTAAAAAAGCCCTGACTGAACTGGCGGGCTGGGGCGCAGGCAAGCGCGCCGGCTGGCTCACCAAGGCCGTTATTGACGCTTTTGTCTGGTTTTACAAAGTGGATATGGCTGAAGCGCAGAAGCCGGATACCGCCAGCTATCGCACCTTCAATGATTTCTTCGTCCGTCCACTGCGCGATGAAGCCCGCCCGATTGAAACCGATCCTAATCTGCTGGTGCTGCCCGCAGATGGCGCAATCAGCCAGCTGGGCCACATTAATGGCGACCAGATTTTCCAGGCTAAAGGACATACCTACTCGCTGGAAGCGCTGCTTGCCGGCAACACCGCCATGACAGAAATGTTTCGTGACGGTGAATTCGTGACGACTTATCTGGCGCCTCGCGACTATCACCGCGTGCATATGCCCTGCAACGGTATTCTGCGCGAAATGATCTACGTGCCTGGCGATCTCTACTCGGTTAATCCGCTGACGGCGCAGAATATCCCTAACCTTTTCGCCCGCAATGAGCGTGTTATTTGCCTGTTCGACACCGAGTTTGGCCCGATGGCGCAAATTCTGGTTGGTGCGACCATTGTGGGCAGCATCGAAACGGTCTGGGCCGGTACGGTGACACCGCCTCGTGAAGGCGTGATCAAACGCTGGAGCTGGCCGGGCGCGGAAGAAGACGGCGCCGTCGTCCTGCTGAAAGGCCAGGAGATGGGCCGCTTTAAGCTTGGCTCAACGGTTATCAACCTCTTTGCCTCCGGCAAAGTTAAACTGGCGGAAAGCCTGACGCCGGAAACCCAAACGCGTCTGGGCCAGACGCTGGCTATCGCACTGCAAAAAACCAGCGCGGAAGACGTTTTACATCACCCATAGCAGACACTTATGTTACGCCTGATTCTTACTATTTTGTTGAGCTGGGTGCTTCTCCAGCCCGCCTGGTCAGCCAGCCCGCCGGATGCCGGCCAGATCAGAGAGCAGCTTGAAGAAGCCCAGTCTGACAAAAATGCCCCTAATCAGGCGGAAAGGGTGGACATCCTTCAGTCCACCCTGAACTGGCTGGAAGAACGGCAGAAATCGCTCGATAACACCAAAACCTACCAGCAGGTTATCGACGATTTCCCTAAATTAAGCCGCGAGCTTCGCCAGCAGGCGGCCTCGCTGCTGGACAACGAAAAAAGCGTTCGCAGTACGATGACGGCCGCCGAGCTGGATCAGGAGATCCTGCAGGTAAGCAGTCAGCTACTGGAAGAGAGCCGTCAGGCGCAGCAGGAGCAGGAGCGCGCGCGTGAAATCAGCGATTCCCTTTCCCAGCTTCCGCAGCAACAGTCGGAGGCCCGGCGGGAGCTGAATGAGACTGAACGTCGCCTCCAGGGCCAGCCCTCTCCCGCCACGCCGCTGGCGCAGGCCCAACTGGTCTCCCGCCAGGCTGAGTCCGCCGCCCGTAAAGCGCGGGTCGATGAACTGGAGCTGGCCCAGCTTTCGGCGAATAACCGCCAGGAGCTGGCGCGCATGCGCAGCGAGGTGCATCAGCGCAAGGCTGCCCAGCTCGACAGCTATCTTCAGGCTCTGCGTAACCATCTCAACAGCCAGCGTCAGCGCGAGGCGGAACTGGCGCTGGAGCGTACCGAACAGTTGGCGGAAAACAGCGGCGATCTGCCGGAAAGTATCAGCCAGCAGTTTCGCGTGAACCGCGAGCTTTCCGCCGCCCTCAATCAGCAGGCGCTGCGTCTGGATCTGATCGCCTCGCAGCAGCGGACCGCGATGAACCAGACCATTCAGGTACGTCAGGCGCTGGGAACTATCCGCGAGCAGTCAGAGTGGCTGGGCGTATCAAACTTGCTTGGCGAAGCTCTGCGCGCACAGGTAGCGCGCCTGCCGGAGATGCCAAAACCGCAGCAGCTCGATAATGAGATGGGGCAGCTACGGGTGCAGCGCCTGCGCTATGAGGATCTCCTGGAGCGGCAGCAGCTGCTGCGCCAGCAAAAACAGGATGACGGCACTCCGTTAACCAGCAACCAGCGCCGCATCCTTGATGCCCAGCTTAAAACCCAGCGCGAGCTGATCAATTCACTGCTTGCCGGCTGCGATAACCTGATTCTGGAAGTCACCAAGCTGAAAGTTGCCAATGGGCAGCTTGAAGATGCCTTAAATCAGGTGAAGGAAGCCGCCCACCGTTATCTGTTCTGGACGGCGGATGTCAGCCCCATTGGCCTGAGTTTTCCTCTTGATCTGGTGCGGGACCTGAAGAGTCTGCTGTCACTGGATACGCTCGGACAGATGGGCGGCGCGCTGGTGATGATGTTCACCAGCAAGGAAACCGTGGTGCCTGTTCTGGGCGCCCTGCTGCTGGTCGGCTTCAGCCTTAGCTCACGCCGTCACTACCGGGACTTCCTCAACCGATCCTCTCAAAAAGTGGGTAAGGTCACTCAGGACCATTTCAGCCTGACGATGCGTACCGTTTTCTGGTCAATTCTGGTGGCGCTGCCGCTGCCGGTTTTGTGGATGGCCTTCGGTTACGGGTTACAGCATGCCTGGCCCTGGCCGATCGCGGTTGCGATAGGCGACGGCGTGACCGCGACGGTTCCCCTGCTCTGGGCATTTATGATCAGCGCCGCCTTTGCCCGTCCTCAGGGCCTGTTTATCGCCCACTTCCGCTGGCCACAAACCCGCGTAGCGCGGGCGATGCGCTTTTATTCCCTCTGCGTCGGCCTGGCCGTGCCGCTGATCATGCTGCTGATTAGCTTCGATAATCTTGATGACCGTCAGTTCTCTTCCACGCTGGGGCGGCTCTGCTTTATTCTGATTTGCGGCACGCTCAGCCTGGTCACGGTAAGCCTGAAACGGGCCGGCATACCACTCTATCTCGATAAGGAAGGCAGCGGCGAGAACCTGATTAACAGTATCTTATGGAACATGATGATCGGCATCCCGCTGATCGCCGCGTTCGCCTCCTGCATCGGCTATCTCGCCACGGCGCAGGCGCTGCTGGCGCGGCTGGAAACCTCGGTGGCGATCTGGTTCCTGCTGCTGGTGATTTACCATATTATCCGGCGCTGGATGCTGATCCAGCGTCGTCGTATTGCTTTCGATCGCGCCCGTACACGCCGCGCTGAGATCCTTGCCCAGCGTGCCAAAGGTGAGGACGAGATTGCCGCCCAGCAGGCCGGTTCCGATACGCTTGACGTGGAAGAGCCGGTTATCGATCTCGACGCGATCAGTGCGCAGTCCCTGCGTCTTGTCCGTTCGATCCTGACGCTGATCGCGCTGCTCTCGGTCATTGTTCTCTGGTCAGAGATCCACTCCGCCTTCGGTTTTTTGGAGAATATCCGGCTGTGGGACGCCAGCACCACCGTGCAGGGGGTGGAAAGCCTGCAACCTATTACGCTTGGCTCGGTGCTGATCGCTATTTTGGTGCTGATTATCACCACGCAGCTGGTACGTAACATGCCCGCCCTGCTGGAGTTGGCGCTGCTTCAGCACCTTAATCTGACGCCGGGAACCGGCTACGCCATTACCACTCTGCTGAAATATATGCTGATTCTGGTGGGAGGATTGCTCGGCTTTTCACTGCTTGGCGTGGACTGGTCGAAGCTTCAGTGGCTGGTGGCGGCTTTAGGTGTGGGGCTCGGTTTCGGTTTACAGGAGATTTTCGCCAACTTTGTCTCTGGCTTGATTATCCTGTTCGAAAAGCCGATTCGCATTGGCGATACCGTCACCATCCGCGATCTCACCGGCAGCATTACCCGTATTAATACGCGTGCCACCACTATCACCGACTGGGATCGCAAAGAGATCATCGTGCCAAATAAGGCCTTTATCACCGAGCAGTTTATCAACTGGTCGCTCTCCGATTCGGTCACGCGCGTCGTCCTGACTATTCCCGCCGCGGCAGAAGCCAACAGTGAGGAGGTGACCAACGTATTGCTGACGGCCGCCCAGCGCTGCCAGTACGTGCTGGATACGCCGCCGCCGGAGGCTTTCCTGGTTGATTTACAGCAGGGGATTCAGCTGTTTGAGCTGCGTATTCACGCGGCGGAGATGGTGCACCGTATGCCGCTACGCCATGAACTGCATCAGCTTATTTTGCATGGCTACCATGAACATGGTCTGGAAATGCCGTTCCCGCCGTTCCAGGTACGGATGGAAACTGTTGGCGGTAAAACGCCGCTAAACCCCGCCGCGCCGGTGGCCCGCACCTATAAATCGGGCGGGCTCTGACTGAATGAACGGGGCGGCCATAAGGCCACCCCGCTCACCCTCAGCAGCGATCGACGGAAAAGGCGATGACCTCGCTCAGCGTCTCCGCTTTCAGGGCCAGCATCACGATGCGATCCACGCCCAGCGCCACGCCGGAACAGTCGGGCATGCCATGCGCCAGCGCGTCCAGCAGGTGGGTATCAATCGGCTGCTGCGGCAGGCCGCGGGCGGCACGCTTGCGGTTATCCTGCTCAAACCGCTGACGCTGCTCGCGGCTGTCCGTCAGCTCCCGGAAACCGTTCGCCAGTTCAATCCCCCTGAAATAAACCTCAAAGCGTTCCGCGACGCGGTGATCTTCCGTACTGATTTCGGCCAGCGCCGCCTGCGATGCCGGGAAGTGATAGACGAAGGCTGGCTTCTCTTTGCCGATATGCGGCTCCACGCCCACCATAAACAGCAGCTGTAACAGCGTATCGCGATCGTCGATACGTTCAGCAATTTCCCCCTCCCCCAGCTTAACGGCCGCTTCACGCAGCTGCGGCTTATCGGCGGAAAGCGGATCGATCTCCAGATGGCGAATAAACGCCTGCTGGTAAGAGAGCGTCTCCGCCGGCGCGCACTCCAGCACCTGCTGAAGCAGATCGTCCACTTCGTTCATCAGCCGGTACATATCGTAATGGGGACGATACCACTCAAGCATGGTGAACTCGGGATTATGATGGCGGCCCGCCTCTTCGTTACGAAAGCTGCGGCAGAGCTGATAGATCGGCCCGCTGCCCGCCGCCAGCAGCCGTTTCATATGGTATTCCGGGCTGGTCATCAGATAGAGGTCAATCCCTTCCGCCGCGCCCGGTCCGACAAACCGCGTCTGGAACGGGACCAGATGGATATCGGTCACGGTAGCCTGGCTCATCGCCGGGGTCTCCACTTCCAGCACGCCACGATCGGCAAAGAAACGCCGTATTTCCGCCATTATCGCCGCGCGTTTCAATAAGTTGGCGATGGGGGCGCTCGGCTGCCAGCTGGCCGTATCGCTCATAGTTTTAACTCCTCAGGAAGAAGGTGAAGCAGTCTACCCGTACAGGCTGAGACACACAAATTTGCGGGAAGATAAAGCCCGCTTTGTTGTTTTGCAGTTGGCCGGTAAATCATCCGTTTTATAAAAAAAACGCCGGCACGATCGCGCTTTTCCTGTCTGTTTTTCACCCGAATACCTGAACACATCAAGTTTAGTCCCCTCAGGCACTTTTATACTACCTCCCGCCGGAGGTGAGGGGGCATCCCCCTCTTTCATCATGACAAGCTGACAGGGAGAACACCGTGCAACGCTATACAGTCGATCTGGTCATCGTCGGGGCGGGCGGAGCCGGACTTCGCGCCGCCATCGCCGCCGCCGAGGCCAACCCCACCTTATCTATCGCGCTGGTATCCAAAGTCTACCCGATGCGGAGCCATACCGTTGCCGCCGAAGGCGGCTCCGCCGCGGTCACCCAATCCCATGACAGTTTTGAGTCCCACTTTCAGGATACCGTCTCCGGCGGCGACTGGCTGTGCGAGCAGAATGTGGTGGACTATTTCGTCGCGCACTGCCCGAAAGAAATGGCGCAGCTGGAGAGCTGGGGCTGCCCGTGGAGCCGGCGCGAAGATGGTTCCGTCAACGTACGCCGCTTCGGCGGCATGAAGATAGAGCGCACCTGGTTTGCCGCCGATAAAACCGGCTTCCATATGCTGCATACGCTGTTTCAGACCTCGCTGAAGTATCCCCAAATCACCCGTTTCGACGAGCATTTCGTCCTGGACTTGCTGGTCGATGAGGGCGAAGCCCGCGGGCTGGTGGCGATGAATATGATGGAAGGGACGCTGATCCAGATTCAGGCGAATGCCGTGGTGCTGGCTACCGGCGGCGCCGGACGCGTTTATCGCTACAACACCAACGGCGGTATCGTCACCGGGGATGGGATGGCCATGGCCTTTCGCCACGGCGTACCGCTGCGCGATATGGAGTTTGTGCAGTATCACCCTACCGGACTTCCCGGATCGGGCATCCTGATCACCGAGGGCTGTCGTGGTGAAGGCGGGATCCTGATCAATAAGGATGGCTATCGCTATCTACAGGACTACGGTCTGGGGCCAGAAACCCCGGCGGGTGAGCCAAAGAATAAGTATATGGAGCTCGGCCCGCGGGACAGACTTTCCCAGGCCTTCTGGCACGAATGGCGCAAGGGACGCACTATCGCCAGCCCGCGTGGCGACGTAGTCCACCTTGACCTGCGTCACCTTGGCGAGAAAAAGCTGCTTGAACGACTGCCTTTTATCTGCGAGCTGAGCAAAGCCTATGTGGGCATTGATCCGGTCACAGCCCCTATTCCTGTCCGGCCCACCGCGCATTATACGATGGGCGGGATCGAAACCGATGCGCGCTGTGAAACCCGCATTCGCGGACTGTTTGCGGTAGGGGAATGTTCTTCTGTCGGCCTGCACGGCGCCAACCGTCTCGGCTCCAACTCCCTGGCGGAACTGGTGGTGTTTGGCCGGCTGGCAGGGGAGCAAGCCGCCGGACGGGCGCTTCAGGCTGGCAAAGCCTCCGCCTCCGCGCTGGACGCACAGGCCAGCGACTGCGAGCAGCGGCTGCACGCGCTGGTCGCCCAGCAGGGGAGTGAAACCTGGTCCGGGCTGCGCGATGAAATGGGCATGGCGATGGAGGAAGGCTGCGGCATCTACCGTACGCCGGAACTGATGCAGAAAACCATCGATAAGCTGGCCGAACTCAAAGCCCGCTTCGCCCGGGTACGTATCACCGACGCTTCCAGCGTATTCAATACCCAGCTGCTCTACAGCATTGAGCTGGCTCAGGGGCTGGAGGTCGCCGAATGCATGGCGCATGCCGCCTTTGAGCGCAAAGAGTCCCGCGGCGCGCATCAGCGGCTTGATGCTGGCTGCACCGAAAGAGACGATGCCGGTTTCCTCCGGCATTCCCTGGCTTTTTACCGTCCCGGGAGCGCGCCCGATATCGCCTGGGATGCGGTAACCATTACCCATCTTCCGCCTGCGAAGCGCGTTTACGGTGAGGAGTCTGAGCGAAAGGAGAGGATCAATGAGTAATCACATGCGCTGCAAAATTGCCATCCAGCGCTATAACCCCGAAGCCGACAGGGTGCCGCGGCGGGAGATTTTTGACGTGCCCTGGGATGAACAGACCTCCCTGCTCGACGCGCTGGGCTATATCAAAGATAACCTGGCGTATGATCTTTCCTATCGCTGGTCCTGCCGTATGGCGATCTGCGGCTCCTGCGGCATGATGGTGGATGGCGTTCCAAAACTGGCCTGTAAAACGTTTCTGCGCGACTACCCTGAAGGGCTCTCCGTTGAGCCGCTGGCGCACTTTCCCGTTGAGCGCGATCTGATTGTGGATATGAGCCACTTCATCGAAAGCCTTGCCGCGATCCAACCCTGGATTATGGGTAATCAGCACGATCCGCAAGCGGGGCCTGGCATCCAGACGCCGGGCCAGATGGCGAAGTATCACCAGTACGCAGGCTGTATTAACTGCGGCTTGTGCTATGCCGCCTGCCCGCAGTTTGGCCTCAATCCAGCCTTTCTTGGACCGGCGGTTATCACCCTCGCGCACCGCTACAATCTGGACAGCCGCGATCGGGGTAAGGCGGAACGGATGCCGCAGCTAAACGGCGAAAACGGCGTCTGGCCCTGCACCTTTGTGGGGTACTGTTCTGAAGTCTGCCCGAAACAGGTCGATCCCGCCGCCGCTATCCAGCAGAGCAAGGTGGAGAGCGCGAAAGACTTTATGATTACCCGGCTCAGACCGCAATAAGGAGTGGCTGATGATCACAAAACGTAAGCCCTATTCCCGGCCAATGGATGCCGGCTGGTGGCGCAGGTCCGCCTTTTACCGGTTTTATATGCTGCGCGAGGCAACGGCGCTGCCCGCGATCTGGTTCAGCATTGAGCTGATAGCCGGCCTCTTCTCCCTCCGGCACGGCACTGAAAGCTGGATCGCGTTTGTCGCCTTCCTCCAGCATCCTGTCGTGCTGCTGTTAAATGTGGTGACGCTGGCTGCTGCCCTCCTGCACAGTAAGACCTGGTTTGAGCTGGCGCCGAAAGCGTCCATCATCATCCTGGGTGATAAAAAGCTTCCGCCCGGTCCGGTTATTAAAGGACTATGGGCGGTGATGGTGTTAGTGAGCGCAGGCTTACTGTTCTGGCTGGTAGGGTCATAAGGAGACGAAGATGAAATCGCAACCGGTGCGTTCTGACGAACCTCTGTTCTGGGGATTATTTGGCGCGGGCGGCATGTGGGCGGCGCTGGTTTCACCAGTGCTGGTGCTGCTGGTCGGGTTACTTTTGCCGCTGAGCGGCGCGTCAGATCCAACCTTCAGCTATGAGCGAATTTTACGCCTGGCCCAGTCGCTGCCCGGTAAAGGCTTCCTGTTTCTGGCTATTGTGATGCCGTTGTGGTGCGGCCTGCACCGTCTTCATCACGGCATGCACGATCTGAAAATCGTGGTGCCAGCCGGAAAATGGCTCTTTTACGGCCTTGCCGCCATCCTCAGCGTGGTGACGGCAACGGGTCTGCTGGCCCTGTGAATTAAGCCGCTGAGCGCTGGTGGCCCCCTGAAAATACCCTATACTTAAGCCATTCATACTTAAAGGAATAGCTTATGTCTCTCTGGAAAATGGTGGCGGCAGGCGGCGCAGCGCTGCTTTCGGTTGCCTGCAGCACTACGCCGCCCAAAGGCGTTACGCCAGTGGCCGGTTTTAACGCAGAACGCTATCTGGGTAGCTGGTATGAAATTGCCAGGCTGGATCACCGTTTTGAGCGCGGCCTTACTCAGGTAACGGCGACCTACAGCAAGCGCGAAGACGGTGGCCTGAAGGTGGTTAACCGGGGCTTTAATGAGAAAAAGCAGCGCTGGCAGGAAAGCGTGGGTAAAGCGTATTTCACCGGACCGGCCGATCGGGCGGCGCTTAAAGTTTCCTTCTTTGGCCCCTTCTACGGCGGTTATAACGTCATTGCGCTGGATGATGCCTATCAGCATGCGCTGGTATGCGGCCCGAACCGGGACTATTTATGGATTTTAGCGCGAACGCCGGAGATTACTGATGAGGTAAAAGCGTCGCTATTGACGAAGGCTCGTCAGGCAGGTTTTGACGTGTCGAAACTGATCTGGGTAAAACAGGGCTAAGGGAGCCGGTGCCCATTGTGCACCGGCACGCAGATTACTGTGCGCTTCGCTGAATAGCTTCGCCGCCCGCTTCGACATCTTCACCTACGCCTTGCGTGGTGTTACAGGCGGAGAGCAGCGAGGAGAGCACCAGAACGGAAAAAATGGTAGCGATACTTTTCTTTAACATAACAATTTCCTTTTAAGTAGAAGTCAAAAACACGTTTTAAGCATAGCCGTAATTTAGCCGAATGCTTCCGCTGCGAAGAAGGAAACAGAAATTTCTGACAGGAATAAGGGGCTGGTAGAAAGGGAGTGATGAAGCAGGAGGGGACATCAGGATAGGGTCACCCTCAGCGAAATCGCAGGGCGTTTATTCAGGGGCGCCCGGACGGCGTCCATGAATAAAAACAGGGCCTGAAGTTCAGGCCCACTGCGCGCAAGTTTATTTTACGCGTGACACGTATTCGCCAGAGCGGGTGTCAACTTTGATCACTTCGCCAATCTGAACAAACAGCGGCACTTTCACAACGGCGCCGGTAGTCAGCGTCGCAGGCTTACCGCCCGTACCAGCGGTATCGCCTTTCAGGCCTGGATCAGTATCAACAATTTCCAGCTCAACGAAGTTTGGCGGCAGAACCTGGATAGGCTTGCCGTTCCACAGCGTTACGATACATTCTGCGTTATCCAGCAGCCACTTGGCAGCATCGCCCACGGTTTTCTCTTCAACAGGGTGCTGTTCGAAAGTTTCCGGGTGCATAAAGTGGTAGAACTCACCGTCGTTGTACAGGTAGTTCAGGTTGGTATCTACTACGTCAGCGCCTTCAGCGGAGTCGGTAGATTTAAATGTTTTTTCCACACGGGTGCCGGTCAGCAGGCGACGCATTTTCACGCGGGCAAAAGCCTGACCTTTACCGGGTTTAACGAACTCGCTGGATTCGACAGCGTAAGGTTCGCCTTCGAACATGATTTTAAGACCGGGACGGAAATCGTTGCTAGAATAAGTCGCCATAAAGGCCCTCTACAATTTAACACTGGTACTTAGCCAAAAAAATGGCACACATTGTAACCCTAAATAACCCTTCACGAGAAGAATGGTTGCATCAACTTGCAGATGTAATCACCGATCCAGACGAATTATTGCGGCTTTTAGGCCTTGATTCGCATCCGGCGCTGACGGCGGGCCGTGATGCCCGTCGCCTTTTTCCCCTGCGCGTCCCCCGGGCTTTTGCCGCCAGAATGCGCAAGGGCGATCCGCAAGATCCCCTTCTGCTGCAAACGATCACGGCCAGCCAGGAGTTTGTTGATGCGCCGGGTTACAGTACCGATCCGCTCGATGAGCAGACCAGCGTGGTGCCGGGTCTGTTACATAAATATCGTAACCGTGCGCTGCTGTTGGTGAAAGGCGGCTGCGCGGTCAACTGCCGCTACTGCTTCCGCCGCCATTTCCCTTATTCTGAGAACCAGGGCAACAAGCGCAACTGGCAGCAGGCCCTGGAGTATATCCGAGAGCAGCCAGAACTGGATGAGATAATTTTCTCCGGCGGCGATCCGCTGATGGCGAAAGATGGGGAACTGGACTGGCTGATCGGCCAGCTGGAAGAAATTCCGCATCTGAAACGGCTGAGGATCCACAGCCGGTTGCCGGTGGTGATCCCAAGCCGCATCACGCCTTCACTCTGTCGCCGCCTGGCGGAATCACGCCTGCAGACGCTTATGGTGACCCATATCAACCATGCTCAGGAGATCGATGACGAGCTGCGCGAGGCGATGCAGCAGCTGAAGCGCGCAGGCGTGACGCTGTTAAATCAAAGCGTGTTACTGCGGCATATTAATGACGATGCAGCGACTCTCGCCGCGCTCAGTAATGCCCTGTTTGATGCCGGGATCCTGCCTTACTATCTGCACGTGCTGGATAAAGTACAGGGCGCGGCGCATTTCTTTGTGTCGGATGAGGAGGCCCGGCGCATTATGCGTGAGCTTCTGACGAGAATATCGGGCTATATGGTGCCGAAGCTGGCGAGGGAGATTGGCGGTGAACCGAGCAAAACGCCGCTCGATTTGCAGCTGCGCCAGAGCTAGCGGGCGATCGGCAGGGGAAGATTAACTCGCCTCCCCTGCTCTACGTTCTCTTCGCCCGCGGCTTTAAGCGATCAGGGACACTTGTAGACCTGGCCGCTCATCTTGCTGTCCAGTGGAGCAAAGCTGGACCAGAAGTTTTGCGTCGGGCTGGTTGCACCGTAAATCACGTTGCCACCCATCTCAGCCGCACGGTTGCGCAGGTCATTTGCCGCGCCGCGCAGCGAGCTGCCTTCACCGCCGGCACCGCTTAACCAGTTGCTCTGAGAACCGGTCAGGTTCCCCAGCAGCTGACACTCACTGGCGGGCTGTTGATCGGTGAAAGTCACTTTTTCGCCCGCTGTGCTGAGCGTGTTGTTCGAACTGCTACAACCTGCCAGAAGTACCGCTGCGACAGAGAGTCCCAGCAAAACGTTAATCCGCATTGTAATCCCCATTTATTATCATCAGAGTCGGGTGGCAGCGTAGCAGAAAAAAGTCTTTTTTTTCTGAACATTCATTGCCCTGATCCCGTTATAGCCGAACGATTGCGCTACTACTTATACTATTTTCCGGCCCAAAAGAAAAACCCCCGGCCGTTTCCGGTCGGGGGTTTCTGATGACTTAAGCAGTCAGCAGCAATTACATCATGCCGCCCATACCACCCATGCCACCCATGCCGCCGCCAGCACCTAAGTCAGGCGCATCGCCTTTAGGCAGGTCGGTCACCATGCACTCGGTGGTGATCATCAGGCCAGCAACAGAGGCCGCATACTGCAGCGCAGAACGGGTCACTTTGGTTGGGTCCAGGATACCGAAGTCGATCATGTTGCCGTACTCTTCGGTCTGAGCGTTGTAACCGTAGTTACCTTCGCCCGCTTTCACCATGTTCGCAACCACAGACGGCTCTTCACCGGCGTTGGAAACGATCTGACGCAGTGGAGACTCCATCGCGCGCAGCGCAACTTTGATACCCACGTTCTGGTCTTCGTTCTGACCGCGCAGATCGGTCAGCTGTGCCGCAACGCGCACCAGCGCCACGCCACCACCAGCAACCACGCCTTCTTCAACCGCAGCACGGGTAGCGTGCAGGGCATCTTCAACGCGGGCTTTCTTCTCTTTCATTTCAACTTCAGTAGCTGCGCCAACTTTCAGTACGGCAACGCCGCCTGCCAGTTTCGCTACGCGCTCCTGCAGTTTTTCTTTGTCGTAGTCAGAAGTTGCTTCTTCGATCTGCTGACGAATCTGCGTTACGCGAGAAGAGATAGCGGTTTCTTCACCCACGCCATCGATGATGGTGGTGGTGTCTTTGTTGATAACAACACGTTTCGCCTGGCCCAGATCTTCCAGCGCCGCTTTTTCCAGCTCCATACCGATCTCTTCAGAGATAACGGTACCACCGGTCAGCACAGCGATATCCTGCAGCATCGCTTTACGACGATCGCCGAAGCCAGGGGCTTTAACCGCAGCCACTTTAACGATGCCGCGCATGGTGTTCACCACCAGGGTCGCCAGCGCTTCACCTTCAACATCTTCTGCAATGATCAGCAGAGGCTTACCGGCTTTTGCAACGGCTTCCAGCACGGGCAGCATTTCACGGATGTTGGAGATTTTTTTATCTGCCAGCAGGATGAATGGCGTTTCCAGCTCAACTGCGCCCGTTTCTGGCTTGTTGATGAAGTAAGGAGAGAGGTAGCCACGGTCGAACTGCATACCTTCAACCACGTCCAGCTCGTCCTGAAGGCCGGTGCCTTCTTCAACGGTGATAACGCCTTCTTTGCCCACTTTTTCCATCGCCTGAGCAATCAGTTCGCCCACGGTTTCATCGGAGTTAGCAGAGATGGTGCCTACCTGAGCGATAGCTTTAGAGTCGGAGCAAGGCACAGAAAGGTTTTTCAGTTCCTGAACCGCAGCGATAACGGCCTGATCGATACCGCGCTTCAGGTCCATCGGGTTCATGCCCGCAGCGACGGCTTTCAGACCTTCGGTGATGATGGACTGAGCCAGTACGGTTGCGGTGGTGGTGCCGTCGCCTGCAGCGTCGTTCGCTTTAGAGGCTACTTCTTTCACCATCTGTGCGCCCATGTTCTCGAACTTGTCTTCCAGCTCGATTTCACGTGCAACGGAAACACCATCTTTAGTGATGGTCGGTGCACCAAAAGATTTATCCAGGACCACGTTACGGCCTTTAGGACCCAGGGTAACTTTTACTGCATCTGCCAGTACGTTAACGCCACGGAGCATTTTTACACGAGCGTCATTACCGAATTTTACGTCTTTAGCTGCCATCTTAAATATCCCTTAAATTCGTTTCGTTCAGTGAGGTTCGCGTCGATTACGCTTCAACAATTGCCAGAATGTCGCTTTCGGAGATGATCAGCACCTCTTCGTTGTCGATTTTCTCAGTCTTGGCACCGTAGCCTTCGCTGAAAATGACCACATCGCCCACTTTCACGTCCAGCGGCTTAACATCACCGCTTTCCAGGATACGGCCATTGCCGACGGCCAGCACTTCGCCACGGGTAGATTTACCCGCCGCAGAGCCGGTCAGAACGATGCCACCTGCTGATTTAGATTCCACTTCTTTACGCTTGACGATAACACGGTCGTGCAGAGGACGAATTTTCATTGATAGCTCTCCTTTGAGAAGTCCAATCAGTCTTTTGGGATGAAAGCCGGGCTTCACTGGCACCGGCCTCGTGACGGAAGAGATAGGGACGCGAAGCGACGCTTTCAAGGGTAAAAAAATAAAAAATTTTGCTTCTGCGTCACAACTGGTCAATTTACGAGCGGATAGAACAAAACGGCAAAAAAAAGGCGGAAATCTCCGCCCTTAGCTTATTTACGCTCGTCCCGATCGTCGTGTTCAATCAGCGTTGAGTCTTTTCGTTCATATTCTCCCTCAACGGTGTAGCCGCTGTCCGGGCCTGCGCCCGCACCGCGCCAGACGCGTAAATGCGGCATCAGCTTCAGCGTCAAATGCTTCTGTACCGGCGGCAGCAACAGCAGCAGACCCAGGAAGTCAGTAAAGAAGCCGGGCAGCAGCAGCAGGAAGCCCGCCAGGATCAACGAAACGCTTTTGATCATCTCCGCCGCCGGGCTTTCGCCCGCCTGAAGCTTCTGCTGCATCAGCATAAAGTTTTTCATTCCCTGGTTTTTGACCAGCGAAATACCAATGACGGAGCTGAAGACCACCAGCAGCAGCGTCAGCAGCACGCCCATCACGTGCGCCACCTGTATGAACAGGCTTATCTCGATCCAGGCGAGAAGGAAAAGTACTAAAAACGGTATCCAGCGCACCGCAGTCTCCTGTATATCAGCGCCAGTCCGCAGCGGGCGTACCGGCAAAAATGGGATCTTAACGATCGTAATAGAGAGAATTGGGGGCAGTACAGGCGCTTTTCAACCTTAACCGCCTTATCTCCTGCAGGTAATCATAGTGGGATCGGGATCAAAGCATCGCGTTAAAAGATAAAAAAATGCCGGCCGGTTGTTATGCCATCAAGCTTTTTACCGCGGACGGCGTATGATCAATGCACAAACGGATAAAGTCAGGGTTTTGCGCCCGCCCTCCTCCTGGAACTGGCTGGAGTGTAGTAATATTTAGCCGATAATTTTTTTGCGTGAGCGGCGCTTAACCCGAAGATAAATGCGCTCGCGATAATAAGAAGGTTCCCATGACGACAAGCATCCGCATCGAAGAAGATCTGTTAGGCATGCGTGAAGTTCCGGCAGAAGCTTACTACGGCGTCCACACGCTGCGCGCGATTGAAAACTTTTATATCAGCAGCAGCAAAATCAGCGATATCCCCGAATTCGTTCGCGGCATGGTAATGGTGAAAAAAGCGGCGGCGATGGCGAATAAAACGCTGCAAACCATTCCCCGCAACGTGGCCGACGCTATCATCATGGCCTGTGACGAAGTGCTGGTAAACGGCAAATGTATGGACCAGTTCCCGGTGGACGTCTATCAGGGCGGCGCGGGCACTTCCGTCAATATGAACACCAATGAAGTGCTGGCAAATATCGGTCTGGAGCTGATGGGGCATCAGAAAGGGGAATACCAGTTTCTTAATCCCAACGACCACGTCAATAAGTGCCAGTCCACCAACGACGCCTATCCGACCGGCTTTCGCATTGCGCTCTATACCTCCATCGAAACCCTGCTGGAGGCGATTGATCGGTTGCGCGAAGGTTTTCAGCGTAAGGCCAAAGAGTTCGAATCTATCCTGAAAATGGGACGCACCCAGCTTCAGGATGCCGTGCCGATGACGCTGGGCCAGGAGTTCCACGCATTCAACGTGCTGCTTAACGAAGAGATTAAAAATATCCGGCGCACCGCCGAGCTGCTGCTGGAGGTGAATCTGGGGGCCACCGCCATTGGTACGCGGCTGAATACGCCGGAAGGCTATCAACAGCTGGCGGTACAGAAGCTGGCGGAAGTCAGTAACCTGCCCTGCGTGCCGGCGGAAGATTTGATTGAAGCCACCTCCGACTGCGGTGCTTACGTGATGGTCCACAGCGCGCTTAAGCGTCTGGCGGTTAAGCTCTCGAAAATCTGTAACGATCTCCGCCTGCTCTCCTCGGGTCCCCGGGCGGGCCTGAATGAGATCAACCTGCCGGAGCTTCAGGCCGGGTCATCAATTATGCCGGCCAAAGTAAATCCGGTCGTGCCTGAGGTCGTCAATCAGGTCTGCTTCAAGGTGATTGGCAATGATGTGACCGTCACCCTGGCTTCCGAAGCGGGTCAGCTACAGCTCAACGTGATGGAACCGGTTATCGGCCAGGCCATGTTTGAGTCCGTGCATATCCTGAGCAATGCCTGCCTGAACCTGCTGGAGAAATGCGTCAACGGCATCACGGCCAACAAAGCCGTTTGTGAAGCCTATGTCTTTAACTCCATCGGCATCGTCACTTACCTCAATCCCTACATTGGTCATCATAACGGCGATATCGTGGGGAAAATCTGCGCAGAAACGGGCAAGAGCGTACGGGAGGTGGTGCTGGAACGCGGCCTGCTTACCGAAGCGGAACTGGATGACATTTTTTCCACCCAGAACCTGATGTTCCCGGCCTATAAAGCCAGACGTTACACCGATGAAAATGCGTAACAGCAGCACATCCTGACCTGATTAAGGCGCGCCGGTTTCCATAACGATGCGCCTTTTTTAATGGCGCGGCCTACATATTTTTAACGTTTAGTTTTCAAAAATACTTAAGGAGAAAACCATGATCGTGCCGGAGTTAATTATTGTTCTTCTGGCGATCTACCTGGGTGCCCGCCTGGGCGGTATCGGCATCGGCTTTGCGGGCGGTGTGGGGATACTGATCCTGACGCTGGGCTTTCAAATCCCGCCTGGCGCCATCCCCTTTGACGTCATCGAAATTATCATGAGTGTGATAGCCGCGATTGCGGCGATGCAGGTCGCGGGCGGCATGGATTATCTGGTCAGCCTGGCGGAACGACTGCTGCGCCGGCATCCCCGCTACATTACCTTTCTCGCCCCGCTGGTGACCTACAGCATGACGCTTCTGGCCGGTACCGGTCATACGGCGTTTTCCACTTTGCCGGTTATCGCCGAGGTGGCTAAAGAGCAGGGCGTACGCCCTTCCCGGCCGCTTTCTATTGCCGTCGTCGCCTCGCAAATTGCCATTACCGCGTCGCCGATTTCAGCAGCCGTG
The DNA here is from genome assembly GCA_050410775.1 of Pantoea sp. FN060301. Taxonomy (GTDB): domain Bacteria; phylum Pseudomonadota; class Gammaproteobacteria; order Enterobacterales; family Enterobacteriaceae; genus Erwinia. Next base: position 532,648 of record CP191229.1, on the reverse strand, counting down.
GTGTTCCTTGCCGGGATACTTGAGCCAAAGGGAATCAGTTATCTCGCCCTGCTTGCGGTTTCTATTCCTTCAACCATGGTCGCCATTTTTATCGCGGCACTGGTTACCAATTTTCTGGGGAAAGAGCTGAAGGACGATCCGGTCTATCAGGCGCGCCTGGCGAAGGGTGAAGTCTCGCTGCGCGGGGCCAGCGTATTTGAAGAAAAGCCTGGGGCAAAGCGTTCCGTCTTGCTGTTTTTAATCGGGATTGTTGCCGTCGTGCTCTACGCTACGGCCATCAGCGATGCCGTCGGCCTGATTACCAACCCGGTTCTGCCCCGCAATGAAGCCATTGTGGTGTTTATGCTGACTATCGCCGCGCTGATCTGCCTGATCTGTAAAGTGGATACCGCCAGAATCCTGTCAGCCAGCACCTTTAAGTCCGGCATGAGCGCCTGTATCTGCGTGCTGGGCGTGGCCTGGCTGGGAGATACCTTCGTGAAGGCGCACATCACTGAAATTCAGCAGTTCGCCGGGGAGCTGCTCACCGACTTCCCGTGGATGCTGGCGGTCGTGCTGTTCTTTGCCTCCACGCTGCTTTACTCCCAGGCCGCCACCACCAAAGCGCTGATGCCAGCGGCACTGCTGCTCGGCGTCTCTCCCGTGACCGCCGTCGCCTCATTTGCTGCGGTATCCGCGCTGTTTGTCCTCCCCACCTATCCCACTCTGCTGGCGGCGGTGGAGATGGATGACACCGGCACAACCCGCATCGGCAAATTTGTCTTCAATCACTCTTTTATTATCCCCGGTACCCTGGCGATTATCCTCTCGGTGATTTTTGGCTTCGTCTTTGGTCACCTGATCCTCTGACGGTTGATCCTTCCCTGCCTTCACGGCGGTCGCGGTCGCTGCCGCCATGAAGGTCATCATCCTCCGTCATCCCGGTTACAACCTGAAAGATCTGCGGCTACCTCTGCATGGTATAGTCTGCGCTGTCCGTATAAGGATTACGCAGGGGCATACTGCCATGCCTTATTTCTCCGGACGTTTGATTCAGTCAGTTCAACATGGAAAGAGCGGTTATCTTTTATGGCCCAGCGCATCACAACACTTATTTTTCTGCTGCTTGCTGCCCTTGCTGGCAGCAGCGCGAATGCTTCGCTATTCGGGCAGAGCAGCAGCAGCCAGTTTGTCCCGGTCAGTCAGGCCTTTGCCTTCGATTTTACCCAGCAGGCCGATCGGCTGACCCTGAGCTGGCAGGTGAAGCCCGGCTACTATCTCTACCGCCAACAGTTCAAAATCAGCGCGCAGGGCGCGCAGCTTGCTGACTGGCAGTTACCGCCAGGAAAAGCGCACGAGGATGAGTTCTATGGCAAAACGGAGATTTTTCCTGAAAGCCTGACCTTGCCGCTGACGCTGCGCCAGGCGAATCAGGGCGCGACGGTGACGGTCACCTGGCAAGGCTGCGCGGCGGCAGGCTTCTGCTATCCGCCGGAGACGCGAACTATCCCGTTAGATGAGGTTGCAGCCGCCAGGGCGTCAACGGAGGTTCCGGCTTCGGCTTCGGCTTCGGCTTCGGCTTCGTCAGGATTAACCGCCGCGCCCGCACATGACCTGCCTTTTTCGCCGCTGTGGGCGCTGCTTATCGGCATCGGCGTAGCCTTTACGCCCTGCGTCCTGCCGATGTATCCCCTGATCTCCGGCATCATCCTTGGCGGTAACCGCAGCTACCCAACGGGCCGTCTCTTTATGCTGGCGATGGTCTACGTGCAGGGTATGGCGCTCACCTATACGGTAATGGGGATCGTCGTGGCAGCGGCTGGATTACGTTTCCAGGCCGCCTTGCAGGCGCCCGTCGTGCTTATTGGGCTCTCCGCGCTGTTTATCCTGCTGGCCCTCTCCATGTTTGGCCTGTTCAGCCTGCAGCTGCCTTCGTCGCTGCAAACGCGCCTCACGCTGTGGAGCAATCGTCAGAAAGGCGGTTCACTGCCGGGGGTGTTCCTGATGGGCGCGCTTGCCGGTCTGATTTGCTCGCCCTGCACCACCGCGCCGCTGAGCGCTATTCTGCTTTACATTGCCCAGAGCGGGGACATGCTGGCCGGTGCGGGTACGCTCTGGCTTTACGCGCTGGGCATGGGCCTGCCGCTGATTGCCGTTACCGTATTCGGCAACCGCCTGCTGCCGAAGCGCGGCGTCTGGATGCAGACCGTCAAGGAAGGTTTCGGCTTTGTGATCCTTGCCCTGCCGGTTTTCCTGCTTGAACGCCTTACCGGCGAAGTCTGGGGGCTGCGTCTCTGGAGCGCGCTGGGGGTGGCCTTTTTTGCCTGGGCCTTTATCAGCCTGAAATCTTCTAACGGCTGGCTGCGGCTGGGCCAGATCGTGCTGTTTGCCGCTGCGCTGGTCGCGGCACGCCCTCTTCAGGACTGGGCCTTTGACGAGCCGGCTTCCCACCAGAGCATCGCTCATCTGACATTTGACCGCGTGGCGGATAGCGCAGAGCTGGATGCCGCCCTGGCTCAGAGCCGGGGCAGAATCACGATGCTCGATCTCTACGCTGACTGGTGTGTTGCCTGCAAAGAGTTTGAAAAATATACCTTCAGCGATCCCCGGGTTCAGGCCTCACTGAGCAATATGCAGCTGCTTCAGGCGGACGTGACAAGCAACGGTCCGCGTGACAGTGAATTACTTAACCGCCTACAGGTTCTTGGCCTGCCGACGATCCTGTTTTTTGATGCCGCCGGGAAGGAGATCCCACACTCCCGGGTGACGGGCTTTATGAAGGCCCCTGCTTTTCAGCAGCATTTGCAGAAACTGGCGCAGTAAACGACACTGGAAAACGACTTTCGGGCTAAGATGTGAAAAATGCAGACAAGAGGTGATCCACTTGCAACGTGAACAGGTACTCGAGCATGCGCTAAACATCCTTGAGCAAAATGGCCTGGCTCCCACCACCTCATTCGCCATGATGGCAAAAGAGGTACAGTGTGAAGAGCAGGATTTGAAACGCTTCTGGCCTGACCGCGAGGCGCTGCTCTACGACGCCCTGCGCTATCACAGCCAGCAGATTGACATCTGGCGTCGCAAACTGCTGCTCGACGAGACGCTGAACGCGGAGCAGAAGCTGCTGGCGCGCTATCAGGTGCTGGCTGAAGCCGTGAACAATAATCGCTATCCCGGCTGTCTGTTTATTGCCGCCTGTAGCTTTTACCCCCAGCCCGACCATCCTGTTCATCAGGTTGCCGAACAGCAAAAGCGCGCCTCGTGGCAATACACGCACGATCTGCTGACCGAGCTGGGTACTGATAATCCCGAGCTGGTCGCGCATCAGATGGAGCTGATTCTGGAAGGCTGCCTCAGCCGCCTGCTGGTCAAACGCCGAGTGCAGGAAGTGGAAACAGCCCGCACGCTGGCGGAAGACGTATTGAGCTTCGCGCTGTGTCGCAAAAACGGCGCACTGACCTGAACAAGTTTCGCACTGACTGACTGAAAAGCAGGCAGTCAGTGCGGGTTTAGCCACTTTCTGTGACAAACCCGTTGACGGCAGGCCGCCTTTACGGTTTAATGCGCCCCGTTGCCCGGATAGCTCAGTCGGTAGAGCAGGGGATTGAAAATCCCCGTGTCCTTGGTTCGATTCCGAGTCCGGGCACCATCATTTAAAGAACCCGCCTTACGGCGGGTTTTTGCATTTCTGGGCCACCGGCCTCTTCCCGTTGACTTTCAGGCTTCCATTCCTTATCCCTGCCTCATACCTGAGCGTTCGTTTCTGCCAGGTCCAGACATCGTGCATCACTGACATTAGCCTCTTCAGCCAGCTGGCAATATTGGCGCTCAGCACATTTCATATTCATCTCTTCCCCAACATTCTCTTTATCACCCCATCCATGCGGGACAAGCAAACAGACTCAGGGTATTCCTGAAACGTATTCAGGCTAAGAATAAAGTGACCTGGCTACCTGAACATACTTTCTCTTTTCTGTAACAGACCAGCTATCTATTGTGCATTTTGCAAATTTATATTGAAGGCTGTCCAAACCCACCCCGCGATACGCCTTAAGCCACACAGGCTGATGGGGCAAGCGGCTATCGACGTTAGCGTATAAAATAATATTATCAATTAACCCTTCTGAGCAGTCTGAAAAATGGATGCAAATATCCTTAACCTGCAGAATCACATCAATAAAATCATAGCGTTAGACTCTGGTTCAGTTTCATTTAATTTATAAGCATCGTTATTATGCTGCAATATCACAATTTTGGCATAGAAAAATTCATAACAGGCATTCCGTTTATGAGTTACAGGAAGTATGATTGGCTTAAGTGTTACAATTTGAAACACAGGGGCATCCTTACTTAAAAGAGATAAGTTATTTCTAAAATCATTAATTGATAAAACAATACTGGACAGATAAGAAAAAATGAAAAGAAAATATATAATCAATAAAAATATTTGTTTTGATCCGCTGCTAAAAAAATTAACAAGGATGGATACTAACGCTTCAGTTATCATCAATTACCCCGCAGCACTATGTTTTCTTAAGCTAATTAAGAATCCGGGAGAGATTATCAGACAGGAAGAGTTCATGGATGAAGTCTGGCATAAAAATGGCCGTTATGTTTCATCAAATACATTTTATCAAAACATTTCCATCTTGCGGAAAGCGCTAAAAAAAATTGGGCTAGGTGAAAACATGCTGATTACTATACCCCGAAAAGGCTTAATATTAACAGAAAACATGACTATTGAAATCGGTCGCCACGATATGGATACCCACGACACTCACATAAATGTAAAATTGAAAATGCCAGAGGATAGCGTTCTTTCAGTTCAGAGCGATACCTGTTCAGTCGAAACGAAAGATCAGAGCAAGCCCCTTCCCGTCCTTAGCGATCATACAAGCGCGCAGCAAAATAGCGATGGATTAACAATATGTAACCCCCCATATCTGAACCTTATCGTCAGAGAAAAGAGCATAAGAGCGATAAAATTACTGGCGCACATCAAATACAAATTACCAAAATTAAACAAACAGTTAATATTAATTAGCCTCATTATAATTTCCCAGGACATCAGCTTGAAAAAGTATGTCAGCAATCCCCTCCCTGCCAAGAGCGAATGTCAGCTTTTAAAATGACAATCATTAAGTAATCAGGCTAGTCATGATGTTAATGATACATTTTCTTTCTGGCCGCCAACCTGGCTCAATTGCGAAGTTTATAACTACTCTATAGTTATGATCTGTGAGCATTGCTCGCTGAGCAAATTTATCCTGCGTAAAACAGCGCCTTTCCAGCAATGATGAGAATTTTACTATTCAACTTATGCTGTTCCGATCGCCAGACTCATCGCAATTGTGCCAGAATCAGAAAAAGCCAATAAGCTTTATAAGTATAACATGGCATCAGGTGAATATTAAAAGCCAAAATTTCAATCAGTTAAATAACATACATGATAGAAATTCATATTAGCCTTAAGTATAAATAATACAATTTAAGTTTAAGAAAAACAAAATTCATATTGACCTGTCTGGACTTCACAGTGTTATTCCTATAACCATATGGATTATATGATACAGTTTATAAATTCCACTTACCCATAAAAATAGCTGTGAATTTAATATTTATATAATTAAATATTTTTTAACAAACCAGAGGTTAATATGAAAAAAACATCCATCACTAACCATTACAGAGAAGATATAGTTTTCATCATTAATGACAACACATATTTTTACCCCAACAGAAACCAACTAATAACAAAACGCAATAAAAACACCAGAATAACAAGCATCAACGCACCGGCAAGCAGGTGCTTACAGATACTTCTCATGAATCCTGGCAAAATAATCTCACGAGAATTTTTTTTTGAAGAAGTTTGGGGGAAAAAAGGTGTCATTGTTTCACAGAATACGTACTATCAAAACATATCAATATTAAGAAAGGCGCTCAGAGAAACCGGCCTGACTGAAAAATTTATAGTCACCGTTCCTCACAAAGGTCTGACGCTTAACAAAACACTAAAAGTAAGAACCTGTGAAAAAAACAAATTATTAAACATTGATAACTTAAGCTTTATTCAGGAGGAAAAAGCTGCTCACTCTAATGATAATGAGACAGAAGATGATGTCCACATTAACGGTCCGGAAAAAAATAAACTCATTTACGTCATCATTAACACATTAATTCTGATAGTTCTGGTGGCATACTTAAGCACAACGTTTTTATCCACCTCGTAAAAAAATCCTGTTTACATCCTGAAAACCCTGCCCGTACAGAAGCATAAAAATTTTTACATATTAGTAACACCCATACCTAAACTCAATCAAAGCATCATCTAAAGTAAGAATGTGAAGAGAAAAACTTATATCATTCTGGAAAAATTCATGCCGGGTATTATAGAAACCTGGTTTATCTTAGTCGCTCTGCAAAAAGTAGCAGAAGAATTAAGCCGCGATAATTTTGGCGTTCGTCATAATTTATCGTAAATGGATAGAAATAATAAAAAGGAAGAAACAATGAAAAAGTTAAATAAAACCCTGACAGCAGTAACCTTATTGGGCCTTATCTCATCAGCGCCTGGGATGGCTGCTGACGGCACAATTAATTTCAAAGGGAACATTATAGATGCAGCCTGTACCGTCGATCTTGACGGTGCTGGCGCAACAACGATGGATGTGACGATGGGGGACGTTCATAAAAGTGCTTTCACCGGTGTTGGATCTACCGCAGGTGGAAGCGCAAGCGCAACGAAGTTCAACATCCTTCTGAAAGATTGCCCGGAAACAGTATCAACAGCGAAAGTAAAATTTGATGGTATTGCCTACGCGGGCGATAACACCGCTCTGGCACTGACTGAAGAAACTGACGTAGCTACCGGCGTTGGTATTCAGCTCTCTGATAAAGCAGGTATTTTACCCCTTTTTGAAGAATCAGCGGCTTACACCCTGACCAGTGGCGACAACGTCAATACGCTGGATTTTTATGCCCGCTATATTCAGAAAGCAGCGACGGTCACACCAGGTCCGGCCAATTCCGTAGCAACCTTCACTGTTAATTATTAATAAGTGACTTCTGGCGCCCCCTGAGTTCAGGGTGGCGCTTTTTTCTGTCATAGTAAGGTTTGAGAATGCGCAATATCTCACTGTTGTTCACCTTGGTTTTTCTTTTTATCTCCATGAATGTTAATGCAGGCGTGATCATTGGCGGCAGCCGCATGATCTACCAGGGTGATAAAAAAGAAGATGCCATCAGCATTGAAAACCCTGATGCCTCACCTTTCCTTATTCAGTCATGGATAGAGGACGCCACCGGCACTTTGCTGAAAGACAATACCCCATTTATTGTCACCCCTCCATTATTCCGTCTCGATAGTAAACAAAAAAACATTTTACGAATAGTCAGAACCATGAGGAGTCTGCCTCAAGATAAAGAGTCCCTTTTCTGGCTAAATATTAAATCTATTCCGTCAAAATCCAATGCCAATGACAATACCCTACAGATTGCCGTCCGTTCCCGGTTAAAACTGATCTATCGCCCTGACAGCTTGAGTGACGAAGGTCCGGAGCAACAAGCAATGAAATTAAAGTGGGCAAGGCAGAATAATAAATTAACCGTAACCAACCCCTCTGCTTACTTTATAAACTTTATGTCTGTCAGGATCAATAATAAAAAAATCACAGAAGGTGGTTTTGTATCCCCGGGCGCTTCGGTTATTTTTAATATTCCGACAGGCATAACAACAGGCGATCTTAGTTGGAGAATTATCAATGATTATGGCGGCATTGGGGCTGAGCATCACACTCAGATCTAATAATCAGTAAAATAATATATCATAAGGTGATTCGGATATATTGATCTTATCTGGCAACGCATTTATACGTTCAAGTAATGCCGGTATTTATGCAATGGAGTGTAAATATGAACAGCGCCAAAAAAAGGGATTTCCCGTGCCTATTTTCCATGGCGGCGTTCATCCCCATCCTTTTTATAACAAAAAGCCTGGCGGGTGAAACCTTTAATCCTGATTTTCTGAAAAATAGTGGTGATAACAGCTTCAGCACAGACCTTTCCGTCTTTGAAAATAGCCGCGCTCAGGCGCCGGGTAACTATCTTGTTGATATCTGGCTGAACAATCGTTTTATTGAGTCACAGAGCGTAACATTCGCCGCCGCGCCACAGGAGGATAGCGGTCTGACGCCATGCTTAAAGCTGACAATGTTGCAATCTTATGGCATCAGGACAAAAGCTTTCCCGGACATGAAAGAAGACGATCGCGGCTGTGTGAATATTGCGGCAATCCCTCAGGCCACCGCAACATTCAACTTTAATAGCCAGCGTCTGATACTGAGTATTCCACAAGCCGCTCTGCTGGCGAGTGCCAGGGGTTACGTATCCCCGTCACAGTTTGATGAAGGTATCACGGCGCTATTGCTTAACTATCGTTTTGCCGGCGCCAAAAATTACGCGCTTAATGAAACGGCCCGGGATAATGACAGCTATTATCTTAATCTGAGACCCGGCCTTAACATTGGCGCATGGCGCTTACGCAATTACACCATCTGGAATCGTCACAGTACTTCATCGCATAGCGGTAAGTGGGACTCCGTTTACACCTATCTGCAACGCAATATTGTGCCGATAAGATCGCAACTGACGTTGGGTGAGAGCACGTCGCCTTCCGATATATTTGAGAGCGTCCCTTTCCGTGGCGCGCAGCTGGCTTCTGATGATGAGATGCTGCCGGAAAGCCTGCGTGGCTACGCACCAGTAGTACGCGGCACAGCCCGCAGCAACGCGCAGGTTATCGTTCGCCAAAACGGTTACATTATTTATCAAAGCTATGTTGCGCCTGGCGTTTTCGAAATCAACGACTTATACGCTACCGGCGGCAGTGGCGATCTTTATGTCACGATTAAAGAAGCTGACGGCAGCGAACAAAATTTAGTTGTGCCCTATGCTTCTCTGCCGGTTTTAGTACGCGAAGGCCACCTTAAACACAGTTTCACTTCCGGTCAGTACCGCCCCCATGATAGTTCGGTTGACAGTCAAAGTTTCAGTCAGGCAACGCTGATCTATGGTCTGCCGGGAAACATCACGCTTTATGGCGGAGGACAGTTTGCGGCCAGCTACCAGTCGCTTGCTTTCGGATTCGGCAAAAACTTTGGTCAGTTTGGTGCTTTTTCTACAGATATTATCAACGCCTGGGCAACGCCCAAAGACAAGAGCAAAGTAAATGGCCAGTCGCTACGGGTGCGCTACAGTAAAAATTTCGCTGAGACCGGGACCAACTTCGCTATCGCAGGCTATCGCTACTCAACGCGCGATTATTATTCCCTGACGGAACTGATGGACACTTACCGCGGCGATCCGACGCCCGCATGGCATGAACAGGCCCGCAATCGTACAGAATTAACGCTCAATCAGAATCTGGGAACCACTGCCGGGTCGATCAGTATCAGCCTGCTACGCGAAGATTTTTGGCAGACGGACCGCCGTCTGGAATCTTTTTCATCCAGCTATAACAACAGTTATAACGGCATAAGCTACGGAGTGAATTATAGCTTCAACCGTAATTCTTCCAACCTGTCTGGCGGGCATTACAGTAAGGACCAGGTTATTTCATGCAACGTCTCGGTACCGCTGGATCGCTGGCTGTCTGATACCTGGGCTAGCTATACGGTTACCAACAGCAAGCCGGGTAATACCGGACAAAGCCTGGGCTTAAGCGGCATGGCGCTCGAACATAACAATCTGACATGGAACGTGCGGGAAGGATACGCCAGCCAGGGCGTGGGGAACAGCGGCAATCTTGATGCCGGATATCGCGGCACATATGGTGAGGCTACCGCTGGCTATGGCTACGACAGGACAATGCGCAGGCTGAATTACGGCATAGAAGGCGGGCTTGCGGTGCATAAAGATGGCGTGACGTTAAGTCAGGCATTTGGCGATACGGCAGCGTTAGTGATGGCGCCAGGGGCCAGCGGAGTGCAAGTCCTTAACCACACCGGGGTAAAGACGGATTTCCGTGGTTACACAATTGTGCCCAATATCACGCCCTATCGGCAGTCGGATATTGTGCTTGATACCACTACGTTGCCTGAAGAGGTTGATCTGGAGTTAACCACTAAAAGCGTTGTCCCTACCAGAGGTGCGCTTGTTCACGCGCCTTTCTCAGCTCAGGTGGGCGCTCGCGCCATTATGACGCTGCGCTATAAGGGCCAGCCAGTACCTTTTGGTGCCATTGCCGTCGACCAGGCTCAGTCCGACAAGCAGGGATATATCGTTGGTAATGACGGCCAGGTTTATCTGAATGGTTTGAAATCTACAGGCGATCTCCTGGTGCAGTGGGGGACATCCAATGATAAAAAATGTCATGTCACCTATCAACTACCGGACAAAAAATCAGAGATCGGCATTCAGATGTTAAACGGTATTTGCCAGTAACCTGAAATAATAAACTCGCAGCGCTATCTGGAATAAAAAAATGGACTTCTTAAAAATCAATTTGCAGTTAAAACTTCTGCTCATATTATTATCTCTTTCTTCAGTATGCCATGCCGGTAGTTGCGCTATGGGAACCTCCGTTAAAGCCACTACGGGCGCCCTGAATCTTGCGGTCGATCCCCGTGTTGCCATAGGTGACATTTTGGGCTATCGCTACAGTAAAGGTTTTTCAGGGCAAACCCTGGTTATTGGCTGCACCGGCAGTTCCCCATATCGTTCAGCATCGTTATTAACTGCCAGCAGCACGGTTGAAGGGGCGTATGAAACAGGCATACCCGGTGTGGGCGTGATAATTGGCGATCTGTATAAAACGGGTATGACAATTCCCTATACAATTTCGCTCTCCCCTAACGCATTAACGCCCTGGACTACCCGGGATGAGGTCAGACTTACCTTCGTTAAAACGGGTCCGGTAACGCCCGGCACCAGCGGCAGTAAGGTGTATGGTAATTTTTATCTTAACTCTCGTGTCTTCTCCACCCTGACGGTCAGCAGTCTGACTGTGGTGCAAAAAAGCTGTCTGGTTGATGTGAATTCGAAAAACCAGATCGTTGATTTGGGAAGCCCCAACCGCAGCGAGTTTAGCGGCGTGGGCAGTACGGCCGCCTCCTCAGAACGAAATTTCAGCGTTATCATGCAGTGTGAAGCAGATAATATCCCGGTCCAGGTAACGTTTGAACCGGTCGGAACTTCTCAGGGAGAGGGTCAGCTTCCCCTGACCACGGACAATAATTCTGCTTCAGGCGTCGCCGTGGAGGTCCTTGATACAAACCGGGTGCCTTTAAGTTTTGCCACAGCAAAGACCTATCATAATAGTGCGGAGAGAACGATTGAAATACCGCTAATCGCACGCTATAAACAAACTGGGAATATTACGCCGGGCACAGCGAATGCCGCTATGACATTTACTATTACTCAAAATTAACATGCGCGGCAAACTCCTGCCGCAAATGAATAATCACCTACGCAATCATCATACCATCAGGAAAACAATCTTTATAAAACTTAAGACTTTATTTTTAAGATATCAATAAAAAACTTAAGACTTTATTTTTAAGATATCAATAAAAAACTTAAGATAAAAATAAATCAAATTCAGATTAAATCATTTGTTCATTCAAATAAAAACATTTAAAGTTTATTTTCCGTGAAGACGGGATATTTAAAGGAAAGCCTTAAAGGCTTGTTTATACAAAAGGAGCAATAAAATGAAAGAAATTTCTCTCAATGAAATGGATGATGTGTCTGGCGCCTATAGCTGGGATTTTAGCAGCATTACTTCCCTGCTTGGCAGTACTGTCGCAAATGCGGGCGAACTGGTTGCTTCTGCGACTATCGGGGCCTGCGTGGGCACCATGGCGGGCGCCGTCATTGGCGGTAAGCATGGTGGCGACGGCGGTGGTATTCTTGGTTTTGGTATCATCGGTCAGGGAGTAGGTATGATCGGTGCAGGCATCATTGGTGGCGTCGCCAGCGGTATCGCTGCCGCAGTTGTTGGCTGGGATACTACCGAGAAATATGCTTTTCAGGCTGTTGATGGTCTGATCAACGGTACAATTTCTTAATAAAACCTGTTTCAAAGAGCCACATTCGTGGCTCTTTTTTTCCGCTGGAACGCCCCATGGAAAATAATAATAAAAAAAGCATATTCCGCAGTAATGCAATAAATTATCAACGCCAGAGATGGGTGGGAAAAGCGCTACTCCTCTCTAAAATTCCGGCTCCACTGGTGGCAGGGATTTGCCTGGCTTTCGTTATTACTATTTTATTGGCAATGGTTTTTTTTGACTATAACAGAAGAATTGACGTTGATGGCGAAGTCATCACTCTCCCTCACGCTATTAACATATACTCGCCTCAGCAGGGCTATATTATCACCCGCTTTGTTAAAGTTGGCGACCGGATAAAGAAAGGCGATCCGCTCTATGAAATAGATGTTTCCCGCACGATCGCCTCCGGTAGTGTAACCAGCGCCGCCGTTGAGTCGATTAAGATCCAGAAAGAAAAGCACCTTGAAATCATCACCAAGCTAAAAAATAATAAAAGATCCACGTTAGAAAACGTGCAAACGCAAATTGATAATTATGCTGCTGCCCATAAAGAAACGGAAAAAATGGTCAAAAGCGCCCGCGAAGGGGTGCGAAAAATGAATGCCAGCCTGAGTAATTATGAAAACTATCTGAAAAGAGGATTGATTACGCAGGATCAGCTTAATTACCAGCGTGCGCAGTCGCTTTCACAGCAGAGTGTTTATCAGGGGCTGAACAATCAAAGCATGCAGGAAATCGTTCAGCTTTCCCAGCTACGTAGCGATATGCTTACTCGCGCGGCGGACTTTGATAATCAAATTTCACAAAATGAATCGCAACTCAGCGACCTCGAACGGCAACTGGCAGAGTATAAGGCCGGTGGCAGTCTCATTATCACCTCCAGAGTGGACGGACTGATTCAATCCCTGAGCGTAACGCCTGGACAGATGGTCGATACGGGCGCCAGCCTGGCACAGATAAAGCCTACGGATAATGTTCAGTATTACCTGCTACTGTGGCTACCGGACCACAGCCTGCCCTACGCAAAAACAGGCGATCGCATTAATATTCGCTATAACGCATTCCCCTCGGATAAGTTCGGTCAGTTCCCCGGAGAAATAGCATCAATTTCCTCTATTCCAGCCTCGCCTCAGGAAATGAGTAGCTACAGCAGCGGCAGTCATCAGGACAAAGGCGCATACTACAAAGTTCTTGTCTCAATTAATCAAACAGCCTTTAGCGATAAAGGCAAGACGCTTGAAATAGCCAGCGGACTCCAGGCAAAGGCGATTGTCTTCCTTGAGAAAAGGCCATTATATCAGTGGGCTATTGCGCCAGTTAATAAAATAAAAAATAGCGTGAGCGGAGTTGTCGATGACAAGTAAGTCACTTTTTGAAAAAATTAACAGTAAAATTAATTTCTCCTTGCGCCGAAAGGTCCCCAAAATATTGCAGTCTGAATCTTCAGAATGTGGGCTGGCCTGCCTGGCGATGGTTTCTTCATACTATGGCCTTAACGTCGATCTTTTTAACCTGCGCCAGCAATTTGGCATATCGACAAAAGGGGCTACGTTAAAGCTTGTGGCAAATATCGCCTCTCAGATTCAGCTGAAAACTCGCGCACTTTCGCTGGATATCGATGATGTAAAAAAACTAAGAACACCCTGTATATTACATTGGGATATGAACCATTTTGTTGTGCTGGTAAAAGTTCGCCATAATGCATTTGTTATCCACGATCCCGCTTTCGGACGGCGAGTCGTCGGCATGCAGGATATGTCAAATCATTTTACTGGCGTAGCACTGGAACTCTGGCCTGATAAAGAATTTCAAAAGGAAACGATAAAGACGAAACTCCGCCTGACAGACCTGATGCGGAACATTAATGGTCTTACGGGCGCGCTGATAAAAATACTTTCACTGTCGGTAGTGATTGAATCTGTTAATTTACTTTTACCCGTCGGTACGCAGCTGGTTACCGATCACGTCATTCAGGCGCATGATTACGATCTCTTAACCGTAATCTGCCTTGGCTTGATTGTTTTTACCTTGTTCAAGGCTTTTGTCAGCGCCATCCACGCATGGACATCTATCGCACTTGGAACCCTTACTGATGTGCAGTGGAAAACCACTCTGTTCGATCATCTTATGAAATTACCGTTGTCTTTTTTTGAGAAAAGACACCTGGGGGATATTCAGTCCCGCTTCTCATCCCTGGACGCCATCCGGACAACCTTTACCAACAGTATTGTCACCGGCATTATTGATACCATTATGACTGTTGGCCTTTTTGCGATGATGATGGTTTATGGCGGCTGGCTGGTCTGGGTGGTGTCAGGTTTTACCCTCTGTTATGCACTGTTGCGTCTGCTGACCTATCGCCTTTATCGTCAGTTATCCGAAGAGCAGATTGTGAAGGGAGCCAAAGCCAGTTCTCATTTTATGGAGACGCTTTATGGGATTTCGACGGTCAAAGCACTCGGCATCGACCGCATCCGTTCAGGCCACTGGCTAAACCTGAACATTGACGCCACCAATACCGGTATTAAGATCACGCGTTTCAATATGCTGTTTGGCGGCATCAACACGCTTATTTCTGCGCTGGATCAGGTTGCGGTTCTCTGGTTGGGAGCGGCCATGGTAATTGATAACACTATGACGCTCGGGATGTTTATGGCCTTTAACTCTTATCGCGGGCAGTTTTCACAGCGCGCTTCCAGCCTGATCGATCTGACGTTAAGCTTGCGTATGCTCTCATTACATAATGAAAGGATCTCCGATCTTATTTTTACGGAGGCGGAAGCAGAAGTCCCCCCGCGTACCGTTTTTCAACCAGGTACAGGAATTGCTCTTGAAGTTAAAAAGCTTACTTATCAGTATGATGCTGTATCCAAACCTGTATTTGACGATATAGATATGACGATCCAGCCTGGTGAAAGCGTAGCGATAGTGGGCGCTTCCGGCGCGGGAAAGACCACACTTCTTAAAGTCATGAGCGGGCTTTTAACACCAACCCGTGGACAGATACTGGCGGGAGGCCTGGATATTCATAAAATTGGCCTGAATAATTTTCGGCAGAGTATCTCCTGCGTACTCCAGGATGACAGGCTTTTCTCTGGTTCCATCGCCGATAATATCAGCGGCTTTACTCCAGATGCCGACAGAGAGTTAATTATGGCCTGCGCCATCTATAGTAATATTCATCATGAAATTATGAGTATGCCTATGGGTTATGAAACATTGATTGGTGAGCTGGGCTCGGGCATTTCTGGCGGTCAGAAACAGCGGCTTTTCATTGCCCGCGCGCTGTATCGTCGCCCGGGCATCTTGTTTATGGATGAAGCGACCAGCCATCTGGACATTGATAATGAAGCCGCCATCAACAATGCTATCTCTTCGCTAAAAATTACCCGGATTATTGTGGCTCACCGTCCATCCACAATTGCCTCCGCGAGCAGGGTGATCGCGTTATAACGTGTTTGTTAAAACAAAATAACATTGTTTTAATATATCTTTAAAAGAATCTTAGATGATATTAGCATACGGATTAACAGAGCCTCTCCTGACAGAATGATAATGACATAACGTTTAAGAGCATCGCGCTAACGGAACAACTCTGACAGCGCAACTCTTCTTTCTTTACTTTATTTTTAAAATCAGAAAATTATTATGGCATTATCAAAGCTCGCCCTCGCCACGATGATTTTTCAGTTACTCACTGACGCTGTTCGCCAGGAAAATTAAACCGCATGTTACATATTTATAATATTTGTGTTGATAAGTTGCTTTACCAATTATGATTGCATTTATAAATTTATTTTTTTTGCAATCGGGATAGTGAATAAGTGCTAAAAATAGCTTTTGGTTGCCGAAATATTAAGTTCTTCCTGGGTATTATCTCAGCAATTTAAGTTAATTCTGTAACCAGGAGCCTATAATGCAACAGAACCAACCAGCTAAACCTTCCCGTCGAAAGATCCTCAAACAAACGCTGGCAATTTCCGCCCTGTCGGCCACGGGTCTGGCCACCTTATCATTGCCTACAATCTCTTTTGCGGCCTCCCTCAGCAAAGATGAACGTGATGGTATGACGCCAGATAGCGTTATTGAACGGTTCAAACAGGGCAACCTGCGCTTTCGTGAAAACCGTCCGGTTAAACATAATTTCCTGGAGCAGAAACGCAGCAGTATCGCGGGTCAGTATCCGGCTGCCGTGATCCTGAGCTGCATCGACTCACGCGCGCCGGCGGAAATTGTGCTGGACGCTGGGATCGGTGAGACCTTTAACTCCAGGGTAGCGGGCAATATCAGCAACCGGGATATTCTGGGCAGTATGGAGTTCGCCTGTGCTGTGGCTGGCGCGAAAGTGGTGCTGGTCATGGGACATACGCGCTGCGGGGCGGTACGCGGCGCGATTGATAATGCCCAACTGGGTAACCTGACGGGCCTGCTGGATGAAATTAAACCTGCGATTGCACAAACGGCCTACAGCGGCGAGCGTAAAGGCAGCAACTACGATTTCGTCGATGCCGTTGCACGGAAGAACGTGGAACTGACCATCGAAAATATTCGTAAAAACAGCCCGGTACTGAAGGATCTTGAAGATCGGAAAAAGATAAAAATTGTCGGCAGCATGTATCATCTTGCTGGCGGTAAGGTCGATTTTTTCGAAGTATAACGCGCTGAGCCCGCAGGCGTGAGGCGTTCACAACGTACTTACCTTAGTGTAAACAGCCCTCTCTGACGGCGACGCCTCCGCCACTGGCTTCATACAGGCAACCCAGGTGATTGCGCTTACTCAGGCTCGCCTGGGTTATTTTCACTGACCAGGTTATTCGACTTCCGTGATGCGGCAGAGAACGCGCCTCTGGCGGCAGTCATCTCTGCTGCCACATGCTACAGAGCTCATGCTGTCACTCCATTATCCCCCTCCCGTCCTATCCCTCTTCTCATAGCTTTCCGTACAGCATCAAGCTTATTCTCTTAATTCAGGCTTTTCTGCTCAGGGTTCTTTCCTGAGTAAAGGATTCGATAAAGCCACTACACAGATCACTTAGAGAAGAAGAAGCGAAATATCAGATAAATTGATTCGGATAAAAGCATCGGTAATGTGAACAATTTTCACAGAAACGCTCTTCTATTTCGCCAGCATGTTAAATAAAAGAATGCTAAAACTTTCTATTTTAACCTGCATACGATAATAGGAGAGGTTAAATGGATGATTTACGATGAAGAATGGAACATTCTTATGCGTTCAATGATAAAATTCGCTTCATCTTTTCAGATTATAACAATCACATACCTGTACAATGGTCACTTATGTCACATGCATATAACAGAACCAGTAAACTCATTTACCTCTGGGTCCTTGCAGGCTTTACGGCTTTTATTTTCTTTTTATATCATATCCATGCGGCATCCATGATCCACACGGCCAGATGCCTTATACATAAAGAACCAGATAACTATACGGGATGGTTCACGCACGTCGTTCAGCTTATCTACCGGGCGCTGTTCGAAACCTGCGATCATGATTATCGTTAGCATTAAGGTTCAGGTTGTATGTAAAATTAAACGTAACAGCGATCGCCATTCAAACAAAAGTAGCCAGACCACATAGCCCGCTGCGCAATAACATAGTAAAAATAGTATCACTCCCGTCACTTTCTCAGAGCATCGCATCTGACCAGACTCCAACCTGATTAATAAAAAACGTGAACATGAAGGGCCTCACTGATGCTGCAATTAACGTATCAGGCTTTGTGTAATGAACAGTATCTGATACGGATTATCAATATCAGTTCAACGCCTTGCATTGAATCTCCAGGAGTTTTTAAGCCATAACCGGATTCATTTAAACAAGGTTTATATTTCGCATGATGTAATAGTGCCCTAAAAACGCTTCATTACTGCTTACACAAACAGAAATAATTTTGCTGCTTAAGTTAGCTACGCTCCTTTTCAGGAGCGTTTTTTTACTTTAGATTCGATAACTTCAGGCTGCCCTTCATAAGTTATGAATGATGGAGCAGCCAATGCCGGCCGCCATCCTGGTAGCAAAATCTCTCCCTGCTTATCAGCAGAAGGAATATAAATCACAGTTTCGCACTTAATTTAGGACAACCTGCTTCACCGGATCAAAAGGATAGCTGCAGTAGCCTGTTTTACCGTTGAGCATGTAGCGTCAGATATGGCGGCCCAGCTGACGGCAGACGCAGTAGCCCTGAGCCGAGTTTACACCACGTCATCTCCCGCGGCCCAGCCTGTTCCAGCGTGGCCCAACTGTCCGGTTCGTTCACGCAGTTCGAGGATTTCCTGACAGGTCACACAGGTCGTTACCGAAGGCAGCAGCTGCCGCCTTGCCGCCGGGATTTCTTCGTCACAGTTTTCACACGTAGTGCGCCCGGGCCGGCTTAGCTGACTACGAATTACCGCCACTTTTATCTCAGCGTTGAGATCGATGACTTCCATCGCTTCATCAATAATATCTGCCATATCGGCGTTCTCCTTATTACTGGCGTGAACGGCATGATTTATGCCTCAGGCATGAAGCCGATCGCGCTATGCACATTACCTGCACGCCCGATGCTGGACCATCAGCAAGCCCGGGATTGCGCATTGACACACTCTTGTCTCTGCTTCGCCGTGTGACGCGTTTTTTTCAGGCGTTAATCCTGATCTGACAGGTGAACAGACAATTATTCAGCAGTTGTGGTGCCAGTGACTGCTCACCTGCCATAGCGTACGGCTTTTTTATAAACGGATTACCTGGTGAATATCATTACCTGTACAACCGAAACGCTTTATCAATAAACTATTATTTATTTTATCCATAAACCTGGACAGCAGGAGCATACCGCGGTCAGCCTATGGCAATTATAGTCTCTGATGAGTAAGCACCGTCTTCGTAAAACACATAATAAAAAACAATGACTCCCATATGGCGTTCAGTGTGAACGAATCATTCAGTCTGCGCCTTACCTAACAACGCCCTTAATCTTCTTTATCTGAGACAGAAAAATAAATGAGCGGTAAACCGTTTTTCATGTTCAAGATTGACATGGCATCTTTGGTTATAAAGTTTCACATTATTTGTTAGAACGTAACCACTCAAACCACCCATTTATTTTCGGCTTAAAAACCAAATAGCCCACTTCTACAATGGGTTACACTATGTAAAATTAGCATAAGGTGTAATGTCTTGTTAACTAAACCTGAGGAAAGTTTAAACTAGCTTGCCCACTCATCTTTTTGCTAAAGTTGCTATTAACCTCACTTAATATTATAAACTCATCATATCGACGCAGAGCGTCATTTCTCATATATCCAGCCTTTTCATCTTTTTTATATGGACTGCATATTTCCAGCGCAGTCATTACTGCCCAGGTCACAGGGAATAAGACGAATGAAAGAAAATACCAGCAATATGCATCAAACAACGGCCATTAATCAGTTAGACTGTATTATATTAGAAACAGGCTGCCATCATTCAGGCAAAGGCATTACATCAATGATTTTTGCCAGCAGCACAGAAAACAGACATTCAACCGGGCGAAACCGTCATTTACGAAGGCGGGCCCGTGTACGTTAATTTTTTGTAATGCAGGTTTATTGATATGGGCAGACAAACGGGCGACCTGACTGCTATGGCACATTCCCGCAACTGGAGGAACGCCAATATCAGCACACCATTATAAATAACTATGCTTTTATAGATTAAAAAACCATCTATCGCCTTTTTTATTATTTAATGTTTCGCCAGCCTCTTTTTCCTTTACTATTTTAGCAGGTTTCCCCTTCCTGTAATTATCGGGCTCTAAGGGGGTTATGAAAATAATTTTCCCGGAGAACATGATGGTGCTTCCACAATCTGCATTACTGAGTCGTGAACGGTTAATCAAAAGGATAGGATTTTATGGTTTTATTGAATGTGGCTGCATCCTCAACTTCTTGTACAACGTTTGTGAACATAATCTGGATATCGCCGCCTATCGCTTTATCCATGAAAAAATCAAAGAGTGTCTGTATAATCACTACAATGGATCGTCAGAGTCTTATTTCAAGGAGTTAAAAGAAATCCAGACTGAGATTGAGTATATCCTTTCAGTTTATAAATGACACATTGTTGTATAGTTTATGGCAAATCGTTACCCTCTACCTGGTCCAAAAACATTTTTCCGAACTGATAACACCTCCCAAATGTGGGTTAATACCTTACAGTTAACGTGCAGAAATCAGAATGCAGTCCAGTTCGGACATTAGCTCGCGTAGTGCAGAGTAGTCCTGCTTCATATCATCATAGATAAACAGGAAACGGTTTATTCCGGCCCGGAGATATTGATAATCCGCAAGCTGGAGCTGTACGCCACATCGGTTTTCTAAAAACACCACCAGATCACCAAGCTGGGGAGGTGCTTTTTTTAATTTCTCGATAAGGACATCTTTGGACAGGAGACTGCCCCCAGGCATACAGTTTAAAAAATCATTTGTTTTCATATCACACTCGCTCACAATTAAAAAATAAATTGGCCATAATATTAATATCCGAAGAATTAATCGTCAATGATGATTTATAATCAATAATTGAAGAAAATTAACAAAATCAAAAGGAGGGTAAATAAAACACAGTCAACCAGCAAAGCAATAATAACCTTAAAAATCAATTAATTAGATAAAATAACGCCAAAAGACTCTTTTTGTAGGTTAGCAAATTAATCTGACATTTAACTTTAAAGAATCAACTGACCCTGCTTTTGTTTAAGCCTGATTTAAAACCCTTAACAAGGATGAATTATGCACAGCCATGAGACCATGACTTTTATACAGAGGAAAGGTGTAAAATTCTTTGTGGCCCGCCAAAAACGGTTCATATGACGTCAAAGAGAAGTTGTGCGGCAATATTCACAGATAACAGGGGGACTATTAATGGGCGCCGGGCATCGCTTATATTGACCCCGACAGGTTTTTTTTGGGGATAGCTAAAATCGGATCCTTATCGCATTCAGCCCGACCCCGTAACCTTGTGTGGATTACTTTACTAAGGTTAAAAATAAAACAACGGCCCCGCTCCAGAAGAGGATGCAAAAAAACAGCATCAACCACCAGATACGGCTACGTGAATAATTTTTATTTCCGCACTTCATTTTACAATCTCTGAATTCATAAACATTTAAAACCGCTTGCCGGTAGAAATTCATTGAACGTTTTCTGCATATAAAGAGTAAACCGGCGGTGCTAAACCTGGCGTAAACCATTTCCCAGGCGCCAGGTTGATGTTTGATTCACATCAATTTACAGCCAATATTTATTGCGCATTATTTTATTTTCATGTGTATATCATTAAATTATACCCTATGAACGTCACCTGTAGCCGTTGGGTATTTTAAAAATACACTCTAATAATAAGGCTATTCTCAAAAGCGAAATCCCCATCCGATATACCAGGCGGTAAAATTTATTTTCTCCAGCCCTTACCTGCCTTCCGCTGGAAACGACTGCTCAGCGTTTCTACTTGTGCTGGATAACGAGACGCGTTTTGGTGCATATAAGGTCTGGGCGGTCACCGTAAGAGGTAGCCGGCACAACCCAAGTGAAAACAGAGATAGCCCGCCAGCAAGCTTAAGCCGGTGAGAAAGCGCCGGCAGGCTGAATGAAAGGCCAGCTTAGTTGGTTTTCGCCTGTTTTGGGTGATCCCGGTGATAAAGCGCCCACTGCTCAATCCGTTCTCCGGAAGGCAGCGTGCAATAGCTGGTTGTACCCGCATCCGTTTTACTCTGCGATAGCTTTCCGTTTACCTGAAGGCACCAGTCGGCAGCCGGATTATGCATGTTTAAACGCGGCGGTGCGGCATCCTGTTGCGAACAGGCAGTGAGCAGCACGCCTGCCAGTACGAGCCCTGAACGCATTTTGGTGGTTTTCATCGAATGAACTCCTGATCTGGTTTTCTTTCAGCATAGCGTAAGCAACATACCAGCCAGACGTCTGACGGTCTGAGAAAAGGTGCAGGCACATTTACTGCCGCCGTTACCCGGTTTTAGCCATTCTCTGTTAACGCTGGCCAGCGTTTTGTTATTTACGTTGTCCTGAATGTATTACTATCCGAAGCCTGAAATTTATCAAATCAACGGTTAATACCTCCTCAACGTGCGTTTTTAAATGTCCTCTGGCGCCCCTATCCACTGATAGTTTAAAAAATAAATACGCCAAAAAAATGACAGATGTGAATGAAATTAACAATGGTGCAGGCTTTGCAACGATCGCATCGCCTTCATTTTCAACAAAAAGCTTTATTACTGAAGGGTTCAGCATCAAGCAGTGCTGAAAAGGCGAATCCCCCGTCACCTTTACATAATTCAACGTCCCCTGGCATAATCCCGCCAGCGTTAATAAACGATCGGTTATGGCTGGTTATCCCGGCTTTGTACCCAACTAATTCAGTTTATCTGATGGCCGCGCAGGCTTTTATCTTGAGCCTCCGCTACAGCAACCACACCTTCTTACTAAAAGCCGATAAGGTAGACGGCAATCGTTTTACCTGGCGTCGGATCAACGTGGGCCATCAATGCAGTTTTTAAGCTTCGGTCAGCTACAGGACAGAGTTGTGTCTCATCACTAAAGGAGTAGTAAATGAAAAAAACGTTATGGATCCTTCTTGCCCTGCTCGGTTCAACATCGGCGTTTGCCCGCCAGGAGGTTACCGTCGCCCAGGCCAAACAAATGCATGACGATCGTCATGTGGCCCTGACAGGGACGATCAGCGGGCGGGCGGATGACGACCACTATTGGTTGCAGGATTCGACCGGGCGTATTCGTATTGATATTGATGATGACGACGATGACGACCGCTATCTGGTCGGTAAGAAAGTCAGGGTAACAGGCGAAATAGATCGGGACGATCGCCATACTGAAATCAGCGTCGATAATGTCTATATCCTGAAGTAATCCTTTGTTATTTAAGTAAAGCCAGCGTCAGCGCTGGCTTTTTTACATCGGCATTATGGCTGCAGGTCAAAATGCACGCCTTCCTGGTCAGGATTAGCCTGCTTTTTCCTGTGCAGGCGCGCTTACTTCTCGCGGAACGCCTCCTGTACACGCAGTAGCGGACGCAGCAGATACTGCAGCAGGCTTTTCTCGCCCGTGCGGATATCAACCGTCGCGGTCATGCCGGGGATTACCCGCAGCTCCTGACTGCCGCTTTTGGTCAGCGTATTACTTTTCGTCAGGACCATTACCCGATAATAGGTGTCATCTGCGCCTGGTCGCCGCGCGGCTTTGCTTTCCTCATCCTTCAGAGCGCCGGGACTGATGCTTTGTACACGCCCTTCCAGCCCGCCGTAGATGGAATAGTCATAGGCGGAAATTTTCACCACGGCTTCCTGTCCCGGTGCCAGAAAAGCAACGTCCGAAGGCCGGATGTGCGTTTCGACCAGCAGCTGGTCATCAAGCGGCGTCACTTCCATAATGGCCGCACCGGGCTGGATCACCCCGCCGATCGTGTTGATTTTGATGCTGTTAACGATCCCACGCACCGGCGTACGCACTTCGGTACGCTCCAGCGTGTCATGCCGTCCCATCGCGGTCTCCTGAAGACTGGTCATTTCAACCTCAACTTTCGACAACTCATCGTTGGCTTCATTACGATAGCGGTTTTGCCGTTCGGTAATCTGCAATTCAGCATCGTTAGCCTGGCGCTCAAGCTTCAGCACTTCCGTTTTAGAGAGTAATGATTTCGCCGATAGCTCACGCGCCATTGCCAGTTCCTTAAGCAGCAGCGCTTTTGACTTGAGATAGCCTTCCACAGATTCATTCAACGCGCGTTTCCGCAGCTTCCAGGCGTCGGTTTCACGTGCCACTAATTCAGGCGCCGCCATGACTTCGGGCGGGAACACCAGTTCGCTGCCGGTCGCTTCCGCTTCCAGACGGGCGGCCTGCGCTTTGAGCGCCAGCAGACGGTTGGCGCTCTCCCGAAAGGAGGCTTCCGCCCGTGTCGGATCGATCCTGGCCACAACCTGCCCTTTCTCAACGGTGTCACCTTCATGCACCATCAGCTCCTGCAAAATACCGCCCTCCAGGCTTTGCAGCACCTGTTCACGAGAGCTTGGCACGATTTTGGCCGTGCCGGTGGTCACCTCTTCAATATTGAAGTTGGCCGCCCAAAGTAACATCAGCACCATCAACAACACGCCGCCCCAGGCAATATATAGCCACCCTTCCCAGCGATCCTGACGTGCGGCCTGCACCAACTCACTGGCCGTTATGCCAGACAGGTTTTGCTTTTTACGTTTATCGCCAGAGGATAATTCACTCATGCTGTCACCTCTTCAGAATGGGGTGGCGTTGCCGCAGGGATCTCGATGCCGGTGGGTTTGGCAGCAGCACGCAGCACCGAGGCGGCCGGGATCTTGCCGCTATTCAACAGGCTGATAATCTCGTCACGCGGTCCATCAGCGACCTTGATACCTTCATCCATGACAATGACCCGATCGACATACTTCAGAACCGCCGGGCGATGCGTCACAATAATCACCGTCCTCCCTTCCATTGCGGGGATCAGCGCCTGAAGGATCATACGCTCGGACCCCATATCCATGCCCGAAGTCGGCTCATCCAGCAGCAGTACATCCGGACGTGACAACACCGCACGCGCCAGCGCTATCGCCTGTTTTTGACCGCCGGAGAAGTTTTCACCGCGCTCGCTGACCGGCATGCCGAAGCCCATCGGATGAGCCGCAACGATCTCGCTGACCCCCGTCATTTTGGCCACCTCCATCAGCTCTTCATCACTGGCAAAGGGCGCGCCCATCACCAGGTTGTCACGCAGGGTGCCAAACATAAAACGGGGCTCCTGATTGACCAGCGCAATGCGGGTACGCAGCTCAACCGGTTCAACCTGACCGATATCCACCCCGGCGATAGTAATCGTGCCTGCCGTAGGCGGATAGAGGCCGACCAGCAGACGCAGCAGGGAAGATTTTCCGCTGCCCATCTTGCCGAGAATGGCGACGCGTTCGCCCTGGTGGAACCGGACATCCAGCTGCCCGACCACGGCTGGCAAATCGTCTTTATAGCGTAAGGTCAGCCCTTCACAGACGATTTCGGTCTGGCTGCCCTGAGGAAGCTGTACATAGACCTTCTCTTTTTCACGTTCGGTGGGCGCCTGCATCACCTTATTGAGGATCGCCAGCGATGTTTTCGCCTGCTGGATGCGTAACCCCAGCGCGGCGAGCGTCGCAATCGGCATGATGGCGCGTCCCATCAGCGTCATGGTGGCGATAATTCCCCCCATGGAGATATCGCCGTCGCCCACGAGATAGGCGCCCCAGACCAGCAGGATAACCGTACCGAACTGCTGGGTAGTCTGAATGACGCTCGATCCCATAGCGGCAAGAAAGCGTGACTTCATGTTCACCGAGGAGAGTTTGACGCTGGCGAGATCATGTTTAGAGGCAACAAGGTTCTCCGCACGCAGCACTTTGATCGTTTCGAGATTATCCAGCGATTCAATCACCAGGCCGTAACGGTTGCTGCCGATTTTCATCGACTCTTCCGCCTGGCGCTTCAAAGGGATCTGCATCAGCAGCACCATCGCCACAATCACCAGCAAGATCAGAATGACGCACCAGACAAGGGGACCTGCGACAAGGTGAATAACCACCAAAAAAAGTAATACAAAAGGCAGGTCGGCAACGGTGGTAAGCGCCGCCGAGGTGGTCAGCTCACGCACGCTGTCGAAACTCTGCATAACGTTGCCGAAAGCGCCGCTTGACTGCGCACGGTTCGACATTTTTCCATTCAGCACGTGACGAAACAGCTGCGCGCCCAGCACCAGATCGATCTTTTTACCGGCGCGATCGGTGATCCAGGCCCGGCCCAGGCGCGCGGCCAGCTCGAACAGTAACGCCAGCGTCACGCCAATCGCCATGGTCCAGAGCGTGACGTAGGTTTGATTGGGCAGCACGCGGTTATAGACCGTCATGGTGAAAATCGACATCGCCAGCACCAGCAGGTTGATCACCACCGACAGCGCGGCAGCCTCATAGATGTAGCGCTTGAAGCCCCATAAAGTGTGCCAGAACCAATGTCCCTCGCCGACGTGAATAATGTCATCGGCGCGGTGGTCCAGATACGATTTCGGCCGCAGCAGTAGCAGCTCGCCGCTATAATGCTGAGCCAGACGGGCAAGATCGACCTCGACCGGCTGACCGCCCAGCGCAGGATCGATAATGGCGCACTTCTTTTCGCTACACTGCGTCAGCACGCAGTAGCCGGTTTCCAGCCGCATTACCGCCGGCAGAACAAAGCTCTTCACATCCGCAAGGTCAATCTGCTGCCAGGCCGCACTGATGCCGCGGCTCTGTAGTGCCCGCAGCGCCCACTGATTTTGCGCGGAAATATCATCCGGCGGCAAGGCGGGCATATCTGCGCGCAGCGCATTCAACGTCAGGCGAACATCAAACAGCCGCAGCGCGCTTTGCAGGGCGATCAGCAGGGTTTCCTGCGCCTCTGGCGGCGGACCCGGAATCGTTCTCTTTTCAACGTTCAGTTCTGAGCCGGCAGGCTCAGGATGAATATCAGTCATGGTGTTGTCCTCTGGACAGCTCATTCATACAGGCGTGGCGGAATTAGCGTTGCGTTGCCGCCAGGCACGCTGTTCGTTATTCTTCAGACGGCGTTACTGCACGGCCTGAATCGTATTGGCAGGCAATGAGTTCACTTTCTGCGCCAGCTCGCTGGTTTTGCCCAGCGCTGCGACGATCTGCCATTGGGCCGCCAGATATTGCATTTGCTGCTCCTGATAGCTCGCCAGGCTGGTGTAGTAATCTGTCGCGAAGGAGATCAAATCGGTTAAGGGACGCTGACCGGCAAAGAACTGCACCTCGCCTGCTTTCCAGGTTTTCAGAGCCGTTTCCGACTGTTTCTGTAGAGCGTTGATCTGCCGCTCGCGCAGCGGTAATGAGACCCAAAGCTGGTCAAGCTGCTGCTTTAATGCGCGCAGCGTGGCGTCTTGATCCGCCTCAGCGGCGATCAGCCGTTGCGTTTCGGCTCTGGCGTTCGCTCTGCCGGCACCGCCGTCCCACAGGTTAATGTCGCTGCTTACCTGTAACGTGACGGCTTTGAACGGTTCCATTTCGCCGTTGCGCTTCGGGCTGTCCAGGCTGAGCTGTACGCTCCATTTCGGCCGGTTCCACTTCGACGCCAGTTCCACAGCGGCTTTTGCCATTTCTTTCTGTTCACGTGAAACCGCCCAGCTGGGATTGTCCTTAAGCACCTGCTGCGCCTGTTCCAGCGAGGCGGGTAACAGACCCGCTTTTTTCAGATCGGGCAGATCGCGCGTCAGGACGATCTCCCTGTTCAGCAACGCGCTGAGCTGCTGTAGCGCCTGCTGGTAGCTGGTGTTGCTCATTTCGCGGCTGGCAACCACTGCATTGAGACGGGTCGCAACCTGGTTAATTTCCGATGCCCTGCCGCTATCGATTCTGGCTATGCTCTGCACCCGGTTTAACAGGTCCTGAAGTGCCGCAATCTCTTTATCCAGCACGGCGACAACCCTGGCGTTAGTGGCGGCCGAGGTGAACAGCGAAAGCACCTGTTGATTAAGATTTTCGCGCGTGACGTTGATCTGTGCCTGCTGCATAGAATAAGCAGCCTGCTTTCCGGCGACGCTGGCATCGGTTCGGCCATGATCGTAGAGTAATTTGCTGATGGAAATATGAGGCGACAGCGGATTATTTTCATAACCGGGCTGACCGGAATAACCCGCAGCGCTTATTCCGCTACTGACCTGAAACCCGTCAGCCGCTTTCGCCTGCTCAATATCATAATAAGCACCCGCACTGTTGGAAAAAGCTGACCGTACCGAAGGGTGATCGGCCGTCATGCGGATCATGTCAATAAAATCTGTTGCATTGGCGTTTAATAAGGGATTTAAAAATAGCAGCCCCACGATTAAACGGCGCAACGGGAATTTGCTTTTTGCTGCAAACAAAATTGTCTTCATAGTTAACTCAAAAATAACAGGTGAAGTGGGTTGGCTATTTTCCCGTCGCCTGAACCAGCCTGCGACAGGGCTCTGTTGTAACCGCCCACAGTGTCATTTAACAACATTAATTCTGTAAAATTGTCATATATAGTTTTTTAATCCTGACATGTCATATTTATTTATAACTATATTTTGCAAAGATCGATCCTCACCCGTGCCGGAGCATGGGCGGGATCCTGTGCAATAGTGTGTTCTCTGCCCGACTCCGGCAGCGAACGGGCGGTGGCCTAAGCCACCGCCGGCAGGTTAGATAACGTTTAAGCCATGCTGGATTAACAGCTTGACGGTAGCGTCATCATTATTGGTATAGACGTCGTAATTGACGCCATTTTCAGTTTGCGACGTTGAGACCGTCCATTCCGATTTATTAATATTAACGGTATCGCTCGCGCCATTACTGTTTGAGCTCCCCACGTCACCGGTAATATGTAATGTGTTCACTTCATCACCATTATCTTTGGTCATTTCGAGCACATCGCTGGCGCTGATAAACAGCGTCTGCGCCATGTTATTACCCATGTGGATAGTTTCAATGCCACTAATTTTGCCTGATACCGTACCCAGTTCTAAATCGTTATTAGAATCCCAGACCAGCGTGTCGTGACCTTCACCTCCTTTAACGCTGCTGAAGTCAGTGCTGTTGATCACAATAGTGTCATCACCTTCTTTCGCATCGACGGAGTGAGCGCCGCGTGCATCCAGCACATCATTACCGGCGGTGCCATTGAGATCGTACTGCGCAGGCTGATACTCAATATGCGTCGCCCCGGTCTCTGTGCTCAGCCCCAGCGTTTCATTAAGGTCAACTAAACGGCCTTTGATCGCTGAACCGTCGCCATCGCCCACACCCTGATCGGTCCAGGTGACGTAGAGCTGGCCGCCCGCCAGGAAGGTGGCGTCCACCTCTACCTGCTCGCCGTAGGTCAGCTGGTTGATCTGCATCTGCTGACCCACCTTGTTGCCCGCCGCGTCAAAGTACTGCGCGTAGATGCCGCTGGTGTCCGCGCCCGGCGCCGTGTCGGTTGAGGAGAGGAACACCGCCACGAAGCTGCCGTCCGCCTGGCTTACCACTCGCGCCATATGTTGATCGCCGGTCGTCGCCGTGTTAATCAGGAACTCGTCGGTCAGCGCGGTGCCGTCCGCCGTATAGATGCGGCCCCAGACGCCCATGCCACTCTGATCGGGTCCGCTGGTATCGTTCGAGTCCCAGGTCACCACGTAGTTACCGTTATCCAGTGCGCTTACCGCTGGCGACGCCTGATTGTTAGTCAGAGTCTGGTTAGCGACAAAGCTGGTGACCACCGCATGGCTTGATGGATCGTAAACCGATATGCCCACGTCGTAGCCGGTGCCTTTGATCGTATAGGTAATAGCCACCTGGCCATTATCCAGCGTCGTGACCGACGGCAGCGGCTCCCATTCATAAATAAGCGCGTTAGCGTTCAGGTTGGTAGTCGCCAATACCGTTTCCGACGTCACTGGCGTGCCGCTGGCGTCATACTGACGACCATAGACCACCCAGTTGCCGTTAAGGCTCGCTTCCCACACCACCATATAGCCGCCATCCTCCAGTCCGGCGATCGCCGGAACGCGCATTTTGCTGGCGGCGGTGCCGAAATCGACATTGTATTCCGCGCCGTCAGCCAGCACGCCGTTGACGTTACCCGCGCTGTCATAGCTGTAGGTATAGCCCTGGCCCTTGATATGGCCGCCGGAATCCGTGCTCCAGACCACCTGGAAGCCGCCATCCGCCAGTGCCGCCACCTGCGGCGTCAGCTGATCGCCCGCCGTGGTGCTGTTCACCGTGAACTCCGCCCCCACCGGCTGGCCCTTCGCGTCCAGCAGCTGGCCCTTGATGCAGCTGCCGGAGCCGTCACCGCTCGCCGACTGCCACACCACGATCGCCCCGCCGTCCGGCAGTCCCGCGACTGATGAGACCGTCTGGTCACCGGCGGTGGTGGTGTTGACCGTGTACTCGGAGTAGAACGCCGCATCCACGTCGATCACGCTACCCTCGATGCCGGTACCGGAGCCGTCCACGTTGTCCGACTGCCAGGTGACGTAGACGCTGCCGTCCGCCGTCAGCACCGCGTCGAAGATATGGGTGGCATCCACCGAGTCGCCGCCGCTGCCCTGGTTGCCCGCCGTGGTGGTGTTCACCAGGAACTCGCGGCCCACCCTGTTATCGTCCGCATCAAAGCGCTGCGCATAGATGGCCGAGCCGTCTCCGTCGCCGCCCTCCGAGCCCCAGATAAGCAGATAACCGCCATCCTCCAGCGCCACGCCCACCGGCTTGTACTGCTTGCCTGTGGTGTAGCCGTTGACGATAAAGTCCCCGCTGCCCGCCAGCGTCAGCGCGCCGGTCTCCGCGTCCACGCGGTAGTGGACCGCACGGATATCCGAGCCGTTCGCGCCGCTGTCGCTGGTGTCCCAGAAGACCACCACGCTGCCGTCGCTCAGGGTGATGACGTCCGGGTAGTTCTGCGAACTGTCCGTGGTGGTATTTATCTGCACATTGCCGCCCAGCGGCGTGCCGTCGGCGGCAAAAACCTGTCCGACAATGCCGGTACCGCTGCTGTCGCCCGGCCCGTTTGTCGCGTTCCACACGGTGATGTACATGCCGCTGTGTGCCGCGTCGATAAAGGCCGCCATTTCCGGACCGCCCGACGCGCCCATACTCTTGCCGGTCGCCACCGTCACCTCGTCGCTGGTGGGCTGGTTGTCCGCACCGTAGCTGCGCTGCACGATGCTGGTCCCCTGGCTTTCCCAGCTGATAACGTAGCCGCCATCGGCGGTCGCCACCGCACCCGGCCGGTTCTGGTGGCCGCTGTAGGTGGTGTTCACCTGGAACTCGTCGGTTACCGCCTGGCCATCGGTGCCGTAGCGCCGTGCCATCACGCCGTCGCCGTCATTGTCCAGCCCGTTTTTATTGGACTCGTAGACAATCAGGAAGCCGCCGTCGGTCAGGGCGATCGCCTGTGGGCTGTCCTGGTTGTTGGCGGTACGCTGGTTGACCTGCTGCTCGGTACCGATTTTGTGCACGCCATCGGCCTCATAGAGCTGCATGTAGACCTCGGTGCCCATGGCGCTAGTACCGGAGATATCAGTCCCCTGCCACACCACCACGATACGGCCATCGGCCAGTCGGGTGGTGGTCGGGTTAAGCTGATCGCCCGTGGTGGTGGTGTTTACCTGCGCGCTCTCGTTCAACAGATTGTAAGCATTCAATGCTGCTCCGGTTATCAGTACAGCCTCACTCTGATTACCCGCTTCATCGGACGCTGTAATGGTGCCGTTTTCACCCACGCTGAGCGGGTTAGGTTCAATCTTCCAGGCACCGTTGGCATCCGCCACAGCTGAGTAGACCGTACCTTCCGCATCCGTCACTTTCACGATAGCGCCGGCTTCAGTCTGCCCACCCAGTGCCTCTTTGGTGTTGGTTGACAGACCGACATTTGGCGGCAATATATCCGTATCGTTCGATGCTGGCGTGGTCGCAGGCTGATAGTCAATGGCGGTCGGATCGTCATTATCCGGCGTTAACTGTTGCAGCCCCAGCGTTTCCACCAGGTCAACCACACGGCCTTTAATGGCCGAGCCGTCACCGTCGCCCACACCTTTATCAGTCCAGGTGACGTAGAGCTGACCGCCTGTCAGGAAGGTGGCGTCCACCTCAGTCTGATCGCCGTAGGCCAGCTGGTTGATCTGCATCTGCTGACCCACCTTATTGCCCGCTGCGTCAAAGTACTGAGCGTAAATGCCGAAAGTGCCTGCACCCGGTGCCGTATCGGTGGCAGAGAGGAACACCGTCACGAAGCTGCCGTCCGGACGACTTATCACCTTCGCCAGCTGCTGGTTACCGGTCGTCGTCGTGTTGATCATAAACTCGGTGGTCAGCGCGGTACCGTCCGCCGCGTAGAGGCGTCCCCAGACGCTGTAGCCGCTCTGGTCCGGCCCGCTGTTGTCATTCGAGTCCCAGGTCACCACGTAGTTGCCGTTATCCAGTGCACTCACTGACAGCGTTCCCTGGTTATTCGCCAGGGTCTGGTTGGCCACGAAGCTGGTCACCACCGCATGACTCGCCGGATCGTACACCGTCACACTCGCGTCATAGCCGGTACCTTTCACCATATAGGCAATCACCACCTGCCCGTTTTCCAGCGTCGTGACCGATGGCTGCGGGCTGTAGTCAGCACCGATGCCCAGCACCCCGTTAACGCTCAGGCTGGTCGTCACCAGCACCGCCTCAGCGGTCACCGGCACGCCGCTGGCGTCATACTCGCGACCGTAGATAACCCACTTGTTATCCACGTTCGCCTGCCACACCACCATATAGCCGCCATCCGCCAGCGCGGCGATCGCAGGTCCGGTCTGGTTGGTCATTGTGCCGGTGTTGACGCTGTACTCCGCGCCGTCAGCCACTACCCCGTTGACGTTACCCGCGCTGTCATAGCTGTAGGTATAACCCTGACCCTTGATATGGCCGCCGGAATCGGTGCTCCAGACCACCTGGAAGCCGCCGTCCGCCAGCGCCGCCACCTGCGGCGTCAGCTGATCGCCCGCCGTGGTGCTGTTCACCGTGAACTCCGCCCCCACCGGCTGGCCCTTCGCGTCCAGCAGCTGGCCTTTGATGCAGCTGCCCGAGCCATCACCGCTTGCCGACTGCCACACCACGATCGCCCCGCCGTCCGGCAGCCCGGTGACCGAGGAGACCGTCTGCGCCCCGGTGGTGGTGGTGTTCACCGTGTACTCGGAGTAGAACGCTGCTTCCGGGTCGATCACGATACCCTCAACCCCGGTGCCGGATCCGTCCACGTTGTCCGACTGCCAGGTGACGTAGACGCTGCCATCCGCCGTCAGCACCGCGTCGAAGATATGGGTGGCATCCACCGAGTCGCCGCCGCTGCCCTGGTTGCCCGCCGTGGTGGTGTTCACCAGGAACTCGCGACCCACTTTGTTATCGTCCGCATCAAAGCGCTGTGCGTAGATGGCCGAGCCGTCCCCGTCGCCGCCCTCAGAGCCCCAGATAAGCAGGTAGCCGCCATCCTCCAGCGCCACGCCCACCGGCTTGTACTGCTTGCCAGCCGTGTAACTGTTGACGATAAAGTCCCCGCTGCCCGCCAGCGTCAGCGCCCCGGTCTCCGCATCCACGCGGTAGTGGACCGCGCGGATATCCGAGCCGTTCGCCCCGCTGTCGCTGGTATCCCAGAAGACCACCACGCTGCCGTCGCTCAGGGTGATGACGTCCGGGTAGTTCTGCGCACTGTCCGTGGTGGTGTTGAGCTGAATATTGCCGCCCAGCGGCGTGCCGTCGGCGGCAAAAACCTGTCCGACAATGCCG
Source organism: Pantoea sp. FN060301 (assembly GCA_050410775.1). Lineage (GTDB taxonomy): Bacteria > Pseudomonadota > Gammaproteobacteria > Enterobacterales > Enterobacteriaceae > Erwinia. Next base: position 499,257 of record CP191229.1, on the reverse strand, counting down.
GTGCTGCTGCTGTCACCCGGCCCGCTGGCGGCGTTCCAGACGGTGATGTACATGCCGCTGTGCGCCGCGTCGGTAAAGGCCGCCATTTCCGGGCCGCCCGACGCGCCCATGCTCTTGCCGGTCGCCACCGTCACCTCGTCGCTGGTGGGCTGGTTGTCCGCACCGTAGCTGCGCTGCACGATGCTGGTCCCCTGGTCTTCCCAGCTGATGACGTAGCCGCCGTCGGCGGTCGCCATCGCGCCGGGACGGTTCTGCTCGCCGCTGTAGGTGGTGTTGACCTGGAACTCGTCGGTCACCGCCTGGCCGTCTGCGCCGTAGCGCCGCGCCATCACGCCGTCGCCGCTGTTGTCCAGTCCGTTTCTGTTGGACTCATAGACAATCAGGAAGCCGCCGTCGGTCAGGGCGATGACCTGCGCGCTGTCCTGGTTATTGGCGGTGCGCTGGTTGACCTGCTGCTCGGTGCCGATTTTATGCACGCCGTCGGCCTCATAGAGCTGCATGTAGACCTCGGTGCCGGAGACGCCCGCGCCCTGCCACACCACCACAATGCGGCCGTCGGCCAGCCGGGTGGTGGTCGGGTTGAGCTGATCGCCTGCGGTGGTGGTGTTCACCTGCGCGCTCTCATTGAGCAGGCTATAGCTGGCCAACGCCGACCCCTGGAATGCCACCGCTTCGCCCTGATTACCCGCAGGATCGATAGCATAGATCTCACCTGACTCACCGGCGGCGACAGGATTAGGGGCAATTACCCATTTACCCTGCTGATCCGCTACGGCGCGGTATTGCGTGCCATTTTTATCCACCACGACAACCACAACGCCGGGTTCGGTGACGCCGCTCAGCGACGCTTCGGAGTTGCCTGAAATGCCGACGTTAGGCGCAGTAATATCCAGAATGAAACTCCAGCTATTACTGAGTTCGCTTACGTTGCCTGCCGCATCAGTCGCCGTCGCGGTAACGCTGTGTGTTCCTTCTAACAGGTTAGTGGTCGGGGTATAGCTCCAGTTACCCTCCGCATCTGCCGTAATAGTTGCCAGCAGAATGCCGTTGTCATAAAGCGTAACCAGCGATCCCGCCTCGGCCGTGCCGGTAAAGGTCGGCGCCGGATCGTCGGTGACATTGCCAGCTACTGGCGAAGTGAACTGTATTGTGCCGACATCATCTTCCAGTGACTGAATGATCGCTGGCTCAGGCGGTGTGGTATCCACCGTCAGGGTGAAGGTCGCCTCGCTGCGGTTGCCCGCCGCGTTGGTCACCTCGGCCGTGAAGCTGTGCTCGCCGTCCGCCAGCTCCGCCACCGCAAAGCGCCAGATGCCGCTGCTGTCCGCCGTGCTGCTGCCCAGCACCTCGCCCGCCGCGTCACGGATGGTCACCACCGCGCCTGCCTGTGCCGTTCCCTGCAGTTCCGGCGTGCTGTCGTCGGTCAGACCGCCGTTCAGCACCGCGCCGGTCACGCTGCCCACGTCGTCGTTCGCCTGGTCAATGGTCAGCGCCACACTGCTGCTGTCCAGCGTGAAGGCTGAACTTTCGCCGCGCGTTTCGTTGCCCGCCGCGTCAGTGACTTTCACCTGCCAGCTGTGTTCGCCGTCCGCCAGCGTGCCCAGCGCCAGACTCCAGCTGCCCTCCGCGTCCGCCACCGTGCTGCCTACCGCCGTGCTGCTGCCGTCCAGGTAGACCGCAACCGTGCTGCCTACCGCCGTGCTGCTGCCGTCCAGGTAGACCGCAACCGTGGCACCCGCTTCAGCGGTGCCCTTCAGCACCGGCGCGCGGTCGTCGGTCACGCCGCCGTCCGCCACTGCGCCCTGCACTTCACCCTGGGCATCCATCAGCGTCGCTTCTGCCGCTGCCGGGACCAGCGTATCCAGCACCACGTTAAACGCGCCGGTTTCCGCCGAGGAGACGCCCGCCGCGTTCACCGCCGTGGCGGTCAGGTCGTAGCTGCCGTCTTCGCCCAGCGGGGCCGTGGTGATGCTCCAGCGGCCTTCGCTGTCCGCCACGCCTTCGCCCACGTTCACCTTGTTGCCTGCGGCGTCCAGGGCCCACAGAACCACCGTCATCCCTGCGCCCGCGTTGCCGTTCACCGTCAGCGTGCTGTCGTTGGTGGACTGTCCTTTCTGCAGGAAGCCGGTGTCCGCGTCCTCGCCCTGGCTGTAGTCATCCACCACGTTCTCAATCGATGGCTCTGCCGGGGCGCTGGTCAGGACGCTGAAGTCCCACGCAGCGTCGGCGGTGCCGCTCACCTGCGGACCTTCGTTACCTGCTGCATCCACTGCCGAAACGGTCAGGGCGTGCGCCCCGCTCGCCAGCGCGCTGTCCGGCGTCCAGCTCCAGTTGCCGTCCGCATCCACCGCGGCGCTGCCGACCAGCTCGCCGCTGTCGTAGATGTTGACGCTCACCACGCCTTCAGCTACGCCCGCCGCGCTGATGCTGCCGCTGTAGGTCGGGCGCGCGTCATCAGTTGTCGCACCATCGGCGATCACGCCCTGCACCGGACCGACATCGTCGGTAAGCGTAATGCTGTTTTCCGTGAACGCATCTTCACCTGGTGCAGAAGTGTCAACGGTGAAGCTCCAGCCACCGTCGGCGGTGCCGCTTACCGCCGGGCCTTCGTTGCCCGCAGCATCAACCGCCGTGACGGTCAGGTCATGCGCCGAGCCGTCGGCCAGATCCTGCTCCGGCGTCCAGCTCCAGTTGCCGTCCGCGTCCACCACCGCGCTGCCGGCCAGCTCGCCGTTGTCGTAGATATTGACGCGATCGATATCCGCCGTTGCCTTACCGGAGAAGGTCGGACGCACATCGTCGATGACGCTGCCGTCGGCGATCTCGCCGGTTACCGCGCCAACATCGTCGGTCAGGGTGATCGAATCCGCGACAATACCGGAGGTCTGGTTATCCGGCGGCGTGCTGTCAGCCGGGCCCTCAATAATGGTGCTGTTGCTGTTGCCCGCCTTATCGGTAGCTTCCACCACCGCATCCTCAGCGCCCACATCAACCGGGTTAGGCTTAATGCTCCAGTGCCCGTCAGCATCCGCCACCGTTTCGGTTTTGCTGCCATCAGTCGGGTTGGTGATCACGATCGCCGCGCCCGGCTCGGCATTACCGGCCAGCTCTCCTTCGGTGTTGATGGTGATTTCTGGCGCGATCGTGCTGGTATCCAGCGTGAACGACCAGTCAGCGCCTGGCGCGGAAACATTGCCTGCCGCATCGGTACTGGTGACGCTGATGCTGTGTTCGCCGTCCACCAGATTGGTAGTCGGAGTATAGCTCCAGCCGCCTGCCGCATCCGCACGAACGCTGCCCAGCACGGTGTCGCCGTCATACAGCGTGACCAGTGAACCAGCCTCTGCCGTACCGGTAAAGGTCGGCGCCGGATCGTCCGTAACGCTCCCGCTGACGGTAAACGTCTCCTGAACGGTGCCTACGTCATCAGTCATGCCGGTAATAACCGGCAGGATCGGTGCAGTCGCATCCACCGTCAGAGTGAAGGTCGCCTCGCTGCGGTTGCCCGCCGCGTTGGTCACCTCTGCCGTGAAGCTGTGCTCGCCGTCTGTCAGCTCCGCCACCGCGAAGCGCCAGATACCGCTGCTGTCCGCCGTGCTGCTGCCCAGCACCACCCCCGCCGCGTCACGGATGGTCACCACCGCCCCTGCCTGTGCCGTTCCCTGCAGTTCCGGCGTGCTGTCGTCGGTCAGACCGCCGTTCAGTACCGCGCCGGTCAGGCTGCCCGCGTCGTCGTTCGCCTGGTCTATCGTCAGCGCCACGCTGCTGCTGTCCAGCGAGAAGGCTGAACTTTCGCCGCGCGTTTCGTTGCCCGCCGCGTCGGTGACCTTCACCTGCCAGCTGTGTCCGCCATCCGTCAGCGTGCCCAGCGCCAGGCTCCAGCTGCCGTCCGCGCCCGCCACCGTGCTGCCCACCGCCGTGCTGCTGCCGTCCAGGTAGACCGCAACCGTGGCCCCCGCTTCCGCCGTGCCCTTCAGCACCGGCGCGCGGTCGTCGGTCACGCCGCCGTCCGCCACTGCGCCCTGCACGTCGCCCTGGGCATCTATCAGCTGCGCCACGGCCGCTGCCGGCGCCGCCGTATCCAGCTCAACGTTAAACGCGCCGGTTTCCGCTGAGGGGACGCCCGCCGCGTTCACCGCCGTTGCCGTCAGGTCGTAGCTGCCGTCTTCGCCCAGCGGGGCCGTAGTGATGCTCCAGCGGCCTTCGCTGTCCGCCACGCCTTCGCCCACGTTCACCTTATTGCCCGCGGCGTCTGTAGCCCAGACCACCACCGTCAGGCCCGCGCCCGCGTTGCCGTTCACCGTCAGCGTACTGTCGTTGGTGGACTGCCCCTTCTGCAGGAAGCCGGTATCCGCGTCCTCGCCCTGGCTGTAGTCATCCACCACGTTCTCAATTGACGGCTGTGCCGGGGCGCTGGTCAGGACGCTGAAGTCCCACGCAGCGTCGGCGGTGCCGCTCACCTGCGGACCTTCGTTACCTGCTGCATCCACTGCCGAAACGGTCAGGGCGTGCGCCCCGCTCGCCAGCGCGCTGTCCGGCGTCCAGCTCCAGCTGCCGTCCGCATCCACCGCAGCGCTGCCGATCAGCTCGCCGCTGTCGTAGATGTTGACGTGATCGATATCTTTGGTTGCGGTTCCTGCATAGGCCGGACGCGCGTCGTCGGTGACGCTGCCGTCGGCGATTTCGCCGGTAACAGGGCCGACATCGTCAGTCAGGCTGATTGAGTCAATAATAATGCCGGAGATCTGGTTATCCGGCGCCGTGCTGTCAGCCGGGCCGTCAATCACTATACTGCTGCTGTTGCCCGCTTCGTCGGTGACCTCCACCACCACATCTTTGTCGCCGACGCCTGCCGGGTTCGGCTGAATGCTCCAGTGGCCGTCGGCATCCGCCACCGTTTCGGTCACGCTGTCGTCAGCCGGATCGGTAATAACGATCGTTGCGCCCGGCTCGGCGTTACCGGCCAGTTCATCTTCAGTGTTGACTGTGATCTCCGGGGCTACCGTGCTGGTGTCCACGGTGAAGCTCCAGCCATCCCTCTTCGCACCTTCGTTACCTGCGGCATCGACGGCTGCTGCGCTCAGGTCATGCTCCGAGCCGTCGGTCAGATCCTGTTCCGGCGTCCAGCTCCAGTTGCCTTCCGCATCCACCGGCGCACTGCCAATAAGTTCACCGTTGTCGTAGATATTGACGCGATCGATATCCGCCGTTGCTTTACCAGAGAAGGTCGGACGCGCATCGTCGGTGACGCCGCCGTCGGCGATTTCGCCGGTAACGGGACCGACGTCGTCAGTCAGGCTGATCGAGTCAGTCACAATACCGGAGGTCTGGTTGTCCGGCACAGAAGTGTCAACGGTGAAGCTCCAGCCGCCGTCGGCGGTGCCGCTTACCGCCGGGCCTTCGTTGCCTGCGGCATCCACCGCCGTGACGGTCAGGTCATGTGCTGAACCGTCGGCCAGATCCTGCTCCGGCATCCAGCTCCAGTTGCCGTCCGCATCCACCGGTGCGCTGCCGGCCAGTTCGCCGTTATCGTAGATGTTGACGTGGTCAATGTCTGCGGTGGCGCTGCCCGAGAAGGTCGGACGCGCGTCGTCGGTGACGCTGCCGTCGGCGATTTCGCCGGTAACAGGGCCGACATCGTCAGTCAGGCTGATTGAGTCAATAATAATGCCGGAGGTCTGGTTATCCGGCGCCGTGCTGTCGGCCGGGCCGTCAATGATGATGGTGCTGCTGTTGCCCGCCTCATCGGTGACTTCCACCACCACATCTTTGTCGCCCACGCCTGCCGGGTTCGGCTGAATGCTCCAGTGTCCGTCAGCATCTGCCACCGTTTCGGTCACGCTGTTGTCAGCCGGATCGGTGATCACGATCGCCGCGCCCGGCTCGGCGTTACCGGCCAGTTCATCTTCAGTGTTGACTGTGATCTCCGGGGCTACCGTGCTGGTATCCACGGTAAAGCTCCAGCCATCCGTTTTCGTACCTCCGTTACCTGCGGCATCGACGGCTGCTGCGCTCAGGTCATGTGCCGGGCCGTCGGCCAGATCCTGCTCCGGCATCCAGATCCAGTTGCCGTCCGCATCCACCGGCGCGCTGCCAATAAGTTCGCCGTTGTCATAGATATTGACATGATCGATATCCGCCGTCGCCTTACCGGAGAAGGTCGGCCGCGCGTCGTCGGTGACGCCGCCGTCGGCGATTTCGCCGGTAACGGAACCGACGTCGTCAGTCAGAGTGATGGAATCCACCACGATGCCGGAACTGATATTGTCAGGAGCCGTAGTATCCGGCCGCGAGGCATCAGCTTCTGGAGAGACGTTACCGGCAGGATCGACCACAACGATAGTGACATCACTGTCCCCTTCGTTAATGGGATTAGGTTGAACGCCCCAGTCGCCGTTTTCATCGACATCAACCGTAATGGTTTCGCCGGTAGTGCCGTCGGTAATAATTACCGTCGAGCCTGGCTCAGCTTTACCGGCGATCTGTTCATTATCATTTACGTTAATGACGGCGGCCTCAGGCGGCGTCACGTCATGATATTCTTCAGTGAATCTGCCGTTATTACCTGCATTATCGGTAACTATGACGGTGATGGTTCCGTTTGGTTGTGATGCAGGCGCTTCGACAGACCAGCTGCCTTCGCTGTCAGTTTGCGATGTAATTTGCGTGCCGTCAGGGAGCTGAATAACAACCTGTGAGTCAGGACTGTTTGAGGTGCCGGAAAGCTCCGGGCGGCCATTATTATCCGCATCAGTCACCGGATTCATCGTTACAGAAATAGTTTTGTCCGCCGCATCGTGACTATCGTCACCGCCGCCGCCCCCACCATGGGAAGCCGCAATAGCGATGCCGCCTGCCGCAGCGGCGCCACCCAGCAGCAGGAAGGGGAGCCAACCGAAATTGTTATCGCCAGCAGCAGGATCGGCACTGGCAAACCCTTCCCCACCGAGTACCTGTTCACCACTATACCCTTCCGCTAACGCTGGCGGGTATTCAGCAACGTCGCCTGAAGTCGGTACATATTCATAATACTGGCCGTTTTCACCCAGACCAATCAGATGGACATTATCATTATCGTAATAGTCTTCCAGCACGATATCCGGGTGTTCAAAATCATCTCCGCCAACGACAATAAGTAAATTATTACCGACTCGTTTGGTCATCACCATTTGTGGCGCATAACCTGTGGTGCTATCGAGCAGCTCTACGTTTATTGCCCCATGATGAGGGATTCTGATTGTAGTAGTCCGATCTGTTTTGGTGTCAACGCTGTAAGAAGAAACAATTCCCCTAACACTACGCATATTAATATTGATCATGGCAACCTTCTTCATAACGAGGATTGATTAAAATGGAAAAAGTTAAAATGAGGGGCGGGGAACTTTCCTGATGCCGTAAACTTCAACAGCTACGCTTCTCTTAAAATCAAGGCAGGCCTCATGCTCACGCTGGCTGGCAGAATGTGTGAGGCAATTATTGAGATCTTTTCCTTGCGCAATAAACTCCGGCGAAGGGAAATGAGAATTTACTAACCATGTCGCAACACTATTAGCCCGCATTTGCGAAAGAGGATGCGTAATGGTTATCTTTTCATTAATGTCGTTGCTGCTATTAACAATTACTTTATCGATTTCATCAAATTCATTTTCAATCGTACTGACTAATGCCGCCAGCATGCTATTGCCCTCGGCGCTTAACGACGTCGGGTTTTCCTTTGATGTAAAAAGCTTTTTTGTATCAATAGAATAGATGACTTCAGGGCAAGAAGTTTCTCTCAGCACACGCGACAGCGTACGCTGTTCAGGTTCAAGGCCCATCAACTCGGATTTAGCGATTGTTTCTGGCACCAGGCGTGTTGTTATTGCGCCCCGATCGTTTAAAGAAACCTGATAATAATAACGTTCACCAGATTGCAGCGTGGGTGAAACCACCGTCACATTTCCTGGCTGCGCATGACGATACTTATCAAGCTGGCTGAGCGAGACATTGACAGACTTCTTACCCGGACATAAAAACAGTTCTACCGCGCGGGTTTGAGGAAGAACGCTGGTATGATACTGATTGTTTATAAAAACGTTAAGAACACGCTTTGATGAGAGAGAAGCGTTATTATCTTTACGATAAACAATGACATGCGCATGTGTATCCAGAGGCTGCCAGCGGCCTGACGCCTCCAGCTCATGGCTCGTCAAAGAAGAGGCTGGCACGCTTTTCAATGACGCAGCTGAGACAGGGCTGCTGTAAATACAACCAGATAAAACAACCGCAACGCCTAATAAAATTCCTGTCACAACGTTAAGTGGAATAAAAAGGCGCGTGGATTTTTTTAGTGGTTTTTTATTCATAAATGGCTCTCACAAACAGAAAAAACAATACAAAAAGAAACTGCCACCTGAATATGCTCAGGTATTCAGGGGATATTGACCTTTAGATAAAAAATTATTTACGCCAAATTTATTTAATTTTTATGTTGGCAGCCTCTTAAAAACCCTCATCATTTATCACCCCCATATAAAGCTCAAGCAGAGAAAGGTTATTAAGTAAAGAGTGAAAGTCATAATCTCCTTTGAGATCGTACTTCTTCATAACATTGTATTTATGCGCATAAACTGTCTTGACTGATAACCCAAGAGTTTCCGCAGTTTGACGAACCGTATTGCCATTTTTCAGATAGCTTATAACCCGGAGCTGTACCAACGACATACGAGCATAGCTGCATCTCATACAGTCTGTCGGTTTATAACTTTTTGACTGCTCGGCATGTGCAATCCTCCACGCCTTAATTATTTTCTCTCTGACTTTACTGACAGGTTCAGTACGCTCGATGACAGTTAAAGATTGATAGCAAACGGGCAACTGCTCCGAAACAATGTTTTCAGCACGATCGATAAAAACCAGTAACACACTTCCCTTTTTCCGATAGCGATACGCCGGCTGACACATAAAAAGCCGCCATCGGGAAACGCTAATGACAATAACATCTGCACTTTTCAGCGTTTCGCTATCAAAACCTGAAGAAAATTCAATATCAATACAGGATAATAATGTTCCTCCAATAATCTCAGAGATGCCAAGCCTAAAGTAATAATCTTCATCCATGCAAACTACCTTAAGAACCATCTTTCTTTCCTTTAGCATCCCAAAACATAGATAATCATCTTTCTGCTAGATAAACTTCCCGTTAACCAGCTCAAGTTCTCCTTTCTCTTTCAACTCTTTCAGCACCCTGGAAATCGAACTTTTAGAGAGATGCGAACTGTGCTCAATCAGATAAAGTGCAGAAAACCTTTTTTTCAAATGCGGCGGCAATGTTTTCCAGCGTCCTATCAGAGAAAGCACCTCATCATGAGAGTTCCCCTTCGGCAGCCGTATGTAATTCATCAAGTCAGAATACTGTCCTGACAGGATTGACATGGCGTCATTAAATAAATCTTTTTCGAAGATCAAACGCCAGAATGACTCATAGTCAATAAAGCTAATTTTTCCATAGTCTATCCTTTCAAGATAAATCGGCGGCTCATCCAGCGCGGGCGTGACCCCAACCACTGATGGGGCAGAGAGGATATTAAGTACCTTATTCTCTCCTTTCAGCTTCAGCAAAAAATCGCCATCAAGAATAAACATGACCCGACGTGTGTTGTCTTTGGTCAGATGATAACGACGCTTACCTCGCGATATTTCATCGGGATTTGCTATTTGCGTAAAGCCTACCAATTCGTCGATGATTCGCTCATGATTTTCAGTCACTCTAAACATATCAGATAACTCAATCTCACTGACGCCTTAGCAACGCTTTGTGGCCAGCGATCAGTATAAAAAATTTATAAAATCCTGTTTGTTATAATCTCTTTATTTTCCGCTGGTGCATTGCCTTTTGCCTGTATCACCTCCAGACGTGGTTGAAGAGGAAAAACCTCACTAACCTGGCTGGCTATAATAAGATCCCCCCTATAAAATTCAATCCCACAAACAACGCAAAAGAAAGAATTTTGAACTACCAAAGCAAGATTAGGTAGCTTGGGATGCTATTTTTAGGCTAATAATCAGCTTATCCAGGCCACAAACAGAGTTATCCTGGTTGTGTTATAACTTTTTTCTGAAAAATTGAATTATCTAATCTCAATTTGAGCCAGATGTTATAATTACATACCTCGCACGGCGGAAAAAGATCGATTTTATTAAAAAACAGACCATTAATGAAACCTTTACTACTATTTTGGCTTCAATGTTAATACCTGAATAAAATAACACTCCCTGACGTAATTATTTAATGCAAGTAAATCACAACCCAGAGAAAACAGGCAATAAAATATAAAAACTCAATATATTTAGTTTTTTATTCTAAAAATTACATGAAATTAAGAGCATCAAACCAGCCATTGAGTTCAGAAAATTAATTCACGTAATTATTTTGCATTACTTACTTCTGTAACCAGTTCGGACACTTTACCCCTCACTGTAACCCTACCTTACATTGATTTTTTCGACCTCACCCTGTACGACAACGCTTCTTTCGTTTTCTGAACTACGCTACTTACCTTCGGTTAGACATTAGCAATAGCTCTACACTCTTTGCCCATCTGAAACGAAAAAGCCTTCAAATCCTCTTTAGCCAAAAAGGCGTTCCTGCGTTGCTACCTGAACTTTTGAGTGTCATTTTGGAATATCTATCCTGCCAGGTTTATTGCAAACCTCCTGGATATTTCCGATACTGACAGGCTTTTTGTCTGGTTATAAGCACCCTTACGGCGAGTCTCCTGTACATGTATGCCGTACCGATTATTATATTCAGCCGACGGGATTGAATTGATATGTTATTCCCTGAGCACTATGCCATCTTTTCAAAAGGGCGCGGGGCTATTAATCACTTGCCGGCTTACAGGCAGGCGATAAATGGGTTTAAATCCAGGGAAAGGAAGGTGGTGCTGCCACACATTTAACGGATGTGGCAAGATTACGTAAGCGATGCGTAAGTACCGTGGTAACAAAAAATATAATGCGCTGCGTAAACTCCAGCTGCGCTCTAATACGGAATTAATAAAGCCCCCTTTTGTTCAGGGTTTTATCTAACTTGTCGTTTTTTTCCTGAACAGGCGAAAATTATAAAGTTTCTTCATATCAGGCTGGCTCAGTAAACACGCATTTTCGTTACCCGCTGACCTATACTACACCTTCGCTCTGGCTGCTTTGCTTGTCAAACGGGCATTTCCCAATATAGAAGTTAATACTTCATAAAGATGTTAAGGAAGATTGCTCTTATCTTATTACCCTTCTGCTCAATGGTTACAGTTCGTGTGCTGAGCAACGCTCTGGTATCTCATCAAAGCCCGCCGCAGCAGAATCCGGTGGGAACCCACAGGAAGTTTCCAGACTCCAGCCCACTCAGGATAAGGTAAACACTTACTGCCGTGATGACCGTCAGCACAGGCGGGCTTCGCGCGACGTCGCGGAGCAAAAGCGTAAGGCTGAGGTTGAGGTTGAGGTTGAGGAGGATGTTCAGGCAGCGCAAAGTGATGACAGTGAAGCAGCTAAAGAAGCTAATGTGCGAAGAATAGAGAACCAGCAGCGGAAGTGAGCAGAGATAAAACGCAGGCCTGAACAGGCAAAAGTGGCAGAGAAAAACGCCGGGGTCGATTTAACGACGCTTGGAAACGAACAGCATATATAACTGGCTGCCTGAAATCCGTTCTTCTGACAGCCAGTCAGATCAGATTAAAAATTAATCTGCCCACCGACATAAGGTCCTTCCACCAGACGCTGGTTGTCGCGCGTCCCTTTACCATCCATGCCAATATAACGATAACCCGCTTTCAGCGTGACCAGATCAATGGGTTTCCAGCTGACGCCGGCATCCGCATCCAGATAGCTTTTCGCGGTATTACTCATCTGACGAGGAGCGGTATACATACTGCCATAAAGTGCGACCTGTGAAATAACGGGAATAGTGACGCCAACGCCGACCGGGAAAACCACGCCTTCGCTGCTGCCCGCTGCGCCTTTCACATAATCAGCCTGGATACCCACATTGACATCGACCGCGCCCGCTTTCATATTCAGTCCGGCTTCAGCGCCGGTTTTTTCACGTCCGTTTTCGTTATTTTTAATCCAGTTGCCGTTGATATAAAGACCTTCACTCTCCTGCCCCATGCCGACAGTCAAATCTGTGAAGTTTTTACCAACGTTCAGGCTTCCATCTACGGCGTTTGCTGCCGGAGTAACTGCCGCGACCAGTAAGGCAGAGGCCAGGATTAACATCAGGTTGTTTTTTGGCATACACATAAAAATACTCTCCAGGTTGTCTGTTTCAGGGCATCTCCCTGATGGCGCCCATAAGACAATTCCCACTCATTTCCCGCAATTTAAATCTTAAAACAGCAGTTATTTAGTTTTAAATTCTGCGTTTATTTTATTTATAAGGTTAAATAACCAAAAAAAGACCATCACAGATTTGCGAGTTTAATGACATTTTTCAGTTGAGGCCGCTTTGTGCCATGAGGCAGGAGGCAGGAGGCAGGAGGCAGGAGGCAGGAGGCAGGAGGCAGGGCAAGCATAACGACTGACTCACCCGGAGAAAATGCGTTCGATCAGTTACTTAATCGGTATTTAATAACGCTGGCAGGTAAAAAGATAAGAAAGTGGCCCGCTGATGAGGTAAGTATTTTCATCCACTTTATCGATATTGAGCTGCAGATAGGAGGGATCAAGCGTGAGCTCCGCCAGTAGCGCATTAAATATGTTATCGGACGTAGTGTCGGTAGAAGATGTTATCGTTTTAGCAATCTGATAGCGGTAGGTATCGTAATCAATTTTTTCTCCCTCCGTCAGAACGATTCTTCTGTTGAGGGTGCTGATATTGTCACCGTCAGTCGCCTGTCCATTGATTAACAGGTAACCCGAATTCTTATTCTGAAAACGAAGATCCTGGGCGACATCAAACTCCAGCTTTTTTCCCTCATTGCGGCTGAGATCGTAGCGGGTGTATGTCGTACAGCGGAACGGATAAAACTCAGCGCGATGGGTAAACCAGGAGATACCGATAGAGAGCGCAGTCAGCGCGGCCAGCACAAAAGCGAGAATAATAGCGGTATGCCGTTTCAATCCATTCTCCAGTCGAGATAATAAAAGTTGTCACACGAAATAACATGACCACCGCTGTTAAGTTTGCAGGAGGAAAGCATGGTACGGCCGTAATTCTGCGGCGTAAACGAGGTGTAATTACCAAAATAGATACGATGAGCGCTGTCACAGGTCTGATGGTTTTCACGAAGCATTTGCAAAATTTGCTTATCCACGGAGGGGCGTTCGGCTACAGCAAGACCTTCTAATAGCACCACCTCGCAGCCGCCCGCCAGTTCTATTGTGCTGGCAGGCATTTCCCGTTCGGTGAAAGAGATAAACAGGTAATAGCCGCCTGCGCCAGCGAGCAGCATAGCCAGCACGAAAAGTGAAAAAAACCGGCTGTTCAGGCGGGGCGCGTTGCCTGACGCTTTTTCTTCGGGTTGGGGCAGCGGCTGGGAATTTTCTGTCGCCGCAGCCTCGCGTGGCACCTCTTCAGTAGCTAATGCTGGCGTACCCGGAACCTGCTCAATTTTAATCTCAGTATTAAGACGGATGCCAATTTTAGGGATGGTGACGATAAGGTTTTCACAACCATAAGCGGCAAGCGCCCTCCTCAGCATACTGAGATACTGGTTGAGATTGCTGTTCGATCCGCGCAGACCATATTTGTCCCACACTTCCGTTAGCAAAACATCCCGGTTCAGTATCTCCCCTCCAGATTTCAACAGCAGCTCAAAGAGGCGGCCCGAAGAGATGCTGAGACTCAGCGATTCCTGAGTAGGAATATGGGTCAGAGTGCAATCCTCTGAGTTATAGGCGATACTGTCATCTATGATATAATTCATTGATAAATAACTAAATTCCCGTCGCTTTATATCAGTATAAGATAGCTTTACGCCCCTGATAAGCCCGCCCAGTTGCTCTCTGACGGAAACAGACTCCTGACGTAACCGTCAGCCGCGCCAGATAAAATTGAAGAATAGCACAGTAGGACATTTCCCCTTGTTGAGAAAGCGGCCGCTAGCGCTTACCCGCGCTTGTTTATTGTCAAATTAACAATAGCGTTGCCATAAATACAGTGTCAAAAACGCACCGCCCGAAAATTAATCCTTATAAATCAACAAACTAAAATATGGCACGGTTAATGCAATCTGGTAAGCGTTAATCTACTTACCGCAGGAACAGCAGAAATGAGCAATATTCATGTAAAAAATAACGTTACCTGGATTGGCCAGCGTGACTGGAGCGTACGGGACTTTCACGGCACCGAATATAAAACGCTGCGCGGTTCAAGCTACAACAGCTATCTGGTCCGTGAAGGTAAAAATTTCATCATTGACACCGTTGATTATAAATTCAGCCGGGAATTCGTTCAGAACCTGCGTGCTGCAATCGATCTGGAAAAGCTGGACTTTATTGTTATCAACCATGCCGAAGAAGATCACGCCGGGGCGCTTACCGAACTGTTGAGCTACATCCCGGCCATTCCGATCTACTGTACTGCTGCCGCTATCGATTCCATAAACGGCCATCATCATCATCCTGAATGGAACTTTAACGTGGTGAAAACCGGTGACAGTATCGATATTGGCAACGGTAAATCCATTATCTTTATCGAAACCCCAATGCTTCACTGGCCTGACAGCATGATGACTTATCTGACCGGTGACGCCATCCTTTTCTCTAACGACGCGTTCGGTCAGCACTACTGCGATGAACATCTGTTCAACGATGAGGTGAACCAGATTGAACTGTATGAGGAGTGCCAGCGCTACTTCGCCAATATCCTGACGCCGTTCAGCCGCCTGGTAAAACCTAAAGTCGATGAGCTGCTGGGCTTCAACGTGCCGGTGGAGATGATCGCCACCTCTCACGGTGTGGTATGGCGAGATAACCCGCTGCAAATCGTACAGAAATACCTTGAGTGGGCAAACGACTACCAGGAAGACCGCATCACCATCTTTTACGATACGATGAGCAACAACACCCGCATGATGGCTGATGCGATCGCGCAGGGGATCCGCCAGACCGACCCGCGCGTTGCCGTAAAGGTCTTCAATCTCTCTAACGCTGACAAAAACGACGTGCTCACTAACGTCTTCTGCTCTAAGGGAATTCTGGCCGGCACCTCAACCATGAATAACGTGATGATGCCGAAGGTAGCCGGGATGATTGAAGAGCTGACGGGCCTGCGTTTTAAAAATAAACGGGGTGCCGCTTTTGGTTCTCACGGCTGGACGGGGGGCGCGGTCGACCGCCTGCAAACCCGCCTGATGGATGCCGGCTTTGATATTTCCGCCTCGCACAAAACCAAATGGCGTCCTGACTTCGACGCGCTGGAAACCTGTCGGGAATATGGCCGCGACATCGCACGCGCCTGGGCCCTGAGTCCGCTGCCTGAAGCCCCCCGGGAAGTCGAAGACGCGGCCGGCGTGGAGATAAGCAATCCGGGCGATCCTGTCGGACAGTGCATGATCTGTACGGTATGCCAGTGGGTATATGACCCGGCGAAAGGGGAACCCGGTCAGGAAGTTGAGCCCGGCACGCCCTGGGAAGCGGTACCGGAAGATTTTCTCTGTCCGGAGTGCGGGCTGGGAAAAGCGGTTTTCGAACCTCTGGAGAGCTAACAAAATGACAGCAGATATCGTTGTTATCGGCTCCGGCTTTGCTGCCCGTCAGCTGGTGAAAAATATCCGCCAGCAGGATAAACAGGTGCCGATACGACTCATCGCGGCGGATAGCTGCGATGAGTACAGCAAACCTGAAATCAGCCACGTCTTCTCACTGGGCCAGTATGCTAAAGACCTGACGCGACAGACGGCGGCTGACTGGGCGGAAGAACATAATATTATGCTGCATCCCAATACGCGGGTTTCACGTATTGATGCCGCTGCCCATACCATTGAAACAAGTGCAGGCCTCTTTACCTATGGCAGGCTGGTGCTCGCCACCGGTGCAGAAGCCATCCTGCCTCCGGTGCCGGGTAACGAATTGATGTATACCCTGAACAGCCAGCAGGAATACTGCCGTTGTGAAGCCGATCTGCAAAATGCAGAACACGTCCTGCTGATTGGCGGCGGTTTGATTGGCACTGAACTGGCGATGGATTTAAACCGGGCGGGGAAATCGGTCACGCTGGTGGACCGCAGCAGCAGCCTTCTCTCAACGCTGATGCCGCCGGAGGTGAGTTCACGCCTGCAACACCGGCTGGTTAAGGATGGCGTACGCCTGTACTTCAATACTCAGATTCAGCGCGTTGAGCGTGTCAACGATCGGCTGGTCGCCTATCTGGATAACGGGCAGCGCCTCTCTGCCGATACCGTTATCTGCGCCATTGGCCTGCGTCCGAATGTTGAACTGGCACAGGCGGCGGGCCTCGCTACCCGTCTGGGCATTGTCGTCAATGACCGCCTGAACACCTCTGATAAAGATATTTACGCGTTGGGTGACTGTGCGGAGATAGAGGGCAAACTATTGCCCTATCTTCAGCCTGCTCTGCTGGCCGCAATGACACTGGGTAAAAACCTGAACGGCAAAGCGGCAACGCTGATACTTCCGGCGATGCTCTGTAAAGTCAAAACGCCGGAGATGCCGCTGCATCTGGCGGGGGATACGGGCAATCCTGAATTAAACTGGAACATAGACGTTTCCCGGGCCGGCATTATTGCCAGAGGGATGGATGACGCCGGGCTCCTCCGCGCGTTTGTGGTTAGCGAAGATCATATGAAAACCGCTTTTACCTTGCTTAAACAGCTTGCCCGATGAAGCCCACTGAATCACGGCGTAGCAACGGGCTGGCCTGCTGACTACGCCGCCGCTATCAGCACTATACGCCCTCATGAAAGGGCAAATTGAATTAGCAGAGCCTGGGGTTCCTCACATCCAGCCCTGCCGGAAGTATTAACGCTCACTTATTTTCCTGACAGGAGAAATATCATGACCCGTTTAACTATCCCTGCGCACTTTGTTCATACCCGCGCCACGCCCTTCTGGGACAAAAACACGGCGCCAAAAGCGTTATTTACTCATCACAACACCAAAAAAGGCGTTTATGGCCGCCTCTCGGTAATGCAGGGCACGGTGAAATACTTCGGCTTCCCGGATGCGGAATCCACCACACCGGATCTGGAGCTGGTCATTAACGCCGGCAGTTTTGGCATCAGCCCGCCGCAAAAATGGCACCGTATTGAGCTGCTGACCGAAGACACCTTGTTTAATATCGACTTCTTTGCCGAGCCTGACGTAATGCTGGAAGGCCAGGGCCTGGGCCAGGTTGTTAACAGCCGGAAGTAAAATACACCTCAGCATTCCCCCACGCTTCATCCCAGACGCGCTTCCTCTGCGGAGGAAGTGTGCTGCCGCCGAAAATCTTCTACGCTTAGTCAGATATCACCGCCGGGCGGGCATCGGGCAGGGGCTGGTTTCAGGAATTAGCCACGCGAACGCTCACTCTTCCGCCTGCCTCTGGCGTCCCCTCAGCCATAAACGGCCACCCGGATTTTTTACGCAGGGAGCAACAAAATGCAAAATTTAGATCGGGAAGTCTTACGCCAGGCGAGGCACTGGAACCGTCAGGACCCCGTCTGGCTCTGTACGGTACTCAGCACCTTCGGTTCATCGCCCCGTCCGCCAGGCACCATGATGGTTATCCAGGGCGACGGCAGCTACTGCGGATCGCTTTCCGGCGGCTGCGTGGAGGAGGATTTTCTTCAGCGGCTCGGCGAGGGCGCATTTCGTCAGCCCAGCCAGATTATCCGCTACGGCGAAGGCGGGCTCTACCCGAGCCAGGCGCTGCCGTGCGGCGGCGTGGTGGATATTCTGATTGAATATCTTCCGCCTGACGCCCACAGCCAGGCGTGCCTTTTGCAGATGGAAGAGGCGCTGAACGGCGCGGTCACCTTACGCAAAGAGTTACGGCTGCCTCATCGCTGCATCAGCCTTGAGCGCTGCGATTACGCCAGCAGCACGCTTGCCCGCTACGACAGCGAAAAGGTGGTGCTGACGCTGGCGGCAGCGCCGAGGCTGATTGTGGCAGGCTTGTCGGGCGTGGCGGTCTTCTGCGCGAACTTTGCTGAGGCGCTCGGATTTGAAGTCATCGTGCTGGAGAGCCGGCCTGAATTTATCCACAACTTCGCGCCGCTGTTAAGTCCGGCCCTCAGCGTGCAGCACACTTTTCCGGCGAAATATATCGAACGGCAGGGCTGCCACGCTCACTCGGCGGTGGTGGCGCTGACGCACGATCCCCGCATTGACGATCTTACCCTGATGGAAGCCATCCACACGCCAGCCTTCTATATTGGCGCGATGGGTTCTGCGGGGAACAGTAAAAAAAGGCGCGATCGGTTACGGGAGTATGGTGAATTCAGCGATAAGGAGCTCGCCCGTATTCATGCGCCCATCGGCATGGATATTGGCAGTAAAACCCCGGCGGAGATCGCTCTGGCAGTGATGGCAGATATTGTCCGCTATAAAAATGGCGTGATGAATTCGCCTCAGGCATAACCGACGCAGGAGACCATCAGCGGCTCTGCTCATGCAAAGCCCGGTCAAACAGCGTCGTCAGGGGGCGCTCTCCCGGCAGCCCTGCCAGAATGTTCTGAATCCTTTCACTTCTGAAAAAAAAGCGGACCCGCGCTTGTCGATTCTGCCAAATGCGAATACTGTATTTATATACAGTCATTTTGCGGGAATCTTCCGATGCACTTTCTTCAACCAGCAGAAAGCAGCGCGATTATGCGTCTGCCGCTCTTTCTTGAGCGTGTCCCCTGCGGCCTGCCCTTCTCCACTCAGGATGGCGTGGAGCAGCGCCTCGATCTTAACGAACTCCTGATTCAGCGGCCTGGGGCCACCTATTTTATTCGCGTGAGCGGTGAATCGATGACGGGGGCCGGGATCAACGACGGCGACCTGCTGATCGTGGACAAATCCATCATGGCCAGCCACGGCGATATTGTGGTCGCCGCCGTGGATGGCGAGTTTACGGTGAAAAAACTGCAGCTCGTGCCGGACGTCCGGCTGCTTGCCATGAACGATCGCTGGCCCGCCATCATTCCCGGTGGGGAAACGGAGCTGGAGATTTTCGGCGTGGTCACCTTCACCATCAAAGCAATGGAATAGGCGCGAAAAATGAAAAACGGTGCATCCTCATTTCCCCAGGCGGGCTTCGCGGTTTCACCTGTCGAAACCCGCTTCAGCCGTCCTGCCCGCCGCGAGCTGACTTTTCTGTTTGGTAAGCTGACGGACATTGTCCCGACCAACGCCGACTGTTATCTGACCGCCTGTAACGGAACCTTACGGATCATCGATCGCTATCGTCCACCGGTGGCCGGCTGCCAGGTGCTGATTGAGCGAGCAGGCAGGAATGACTGGGCTTCCGTCAGCGCTAACCCTGAACGGCTCGTGACCGGGGACGGCGTCATTCTGCAAGGTGAGCAGCTGCGGGAAGTGACGGTTATCGGCGTGGCGATAGGCGAAGTGGTGCCCGCCCGGAGCGCCGTAGCGCCTGTCCCGTTAGCGGCACATTAAAACGGGCTGCCGCCGTGGCGACAGCCCGTCCGGGGCTGGTTAAGCAGATTGCCCTGCTATCCTCATCAATAAGCCTGAAGACAGGCGGTTTACCTTCCGCCTTCAGGCTAACGTCAGTTCAGTCAGGCCATTTGCTTACCCACTGGTATGACGCTGCGGCGCAAGATCGGGATACATCGCCAGCAGGCGACGCGTCACGCCGTTAGTCCAGCCGAAGCCATCCTGTAGCGGATACTCACCGCCTCCGGCCAGCACCGGCGCCCGTCCGGCAACGTTATACTTTTCTACCATCTTATGATGGCGATGATAGGTAGCACCGACCACCTGTAGCCAGCGGGCGGCGATCTCTTTCGCCAGCAGCTCTTCGCCATAGCTGTTAAGCCCCTGGATCGCCATCCACTGCATGGGCGCCCAGCCGTTCGGCTTGTCCCACTGTTCACCCGTCTCTTCCACGGTAGAGAGCAGTCCGCCGGGCGCCAGCAGGTGAGAGCGGATAGCGGCAGCGGTCTGATTCGCCTGTTCAAGGCTGGCCATCCCTACATAGAGCGGCGTCACCGACGCGGCAGAGAACGCCCCCTTTTCCCGCTCCCGCCAGTTATAGTCGCGGTAGAGACCGGCTTCCGCATCCCACAGATACTTATCGACGATTTCCCGGCGGCGAACCGCTTTCTGCTGGAACTGGCTGGCGGTTACCCCATCGTTACCGCTCGCTGACAGGCGGGCGATCGTCGTTTCCAGCTTATAGAGGAAGGCGTTCAGGTCGATCGGTACAATGCTGGTGGTCTGGATGCTTTCCAGCCGTCCCGGCTCATTCAGCCAGCGTGACGAGAAGTCCCAGCCCGAGGCCGCGCCCGCACGCAGGTCGCGGTATACTTCGCCCGACGGACGCGCCGAGCTGCGGGCGGTTTCCACATCCTCAATCCAGGATTCGTCGCGCGGCGTGTCGCGATCGTCCCAGTAGCGGTTCAGCACCGCACCATCCGGCAGCATCACTACGTGGCGACAGGCCTCGCCAGGCGAAAGCCCCTCTGCGCCTTCCATCCAGAACGCATATTCACGTTTAAGATGCCTGAGGTAACGCTGCGCCTTATTTACGCCATCCTTTTCGAACAGCTCCACCATCAGGGCAAATACCGGCGGCTGCGATCGGCTCAGATAATAGGTGCGGTTACCGTTTGGAATATGCCCGTAGGTGTCAATCATCCAGGCAAAATTATCTGCCATATTATGCAGGAGATCGTTACGACCGCTGGCGGCGAAGCCGAGCATACTGAAATAGGAATCCCAATAATAGGTCTCGCCAAAACGCCCGCCCGGCACGATATAGGGCTGTGGTAGCGGCAGCAGGGAAGAGAATTCCGAGTGCTTTTCCGGCTGGCGGGTTAATACCGGCCAGAGCCCGTCAATATGCTGACTCATACTTCTCTGCGGATCGGACACGTAGCGGCTGTCGTTAACCCGGGGCAGCTCGAAATTTTCCAGCACAAAGGCCAGCAGGTTAAAGTCGTCCCGCTCCCGCTGAATAAAATAGCGGTAAAGAATATGCTCAGGCTCTGCTTTTGGCGCGCAGTCCGCAAAGGTTTTGCTGTCGCTGAATATCCGCGATGCCTGTACCGCCTCAAACAGCTCCTGGTAGCGATCGGAAGGTGTCAGAATGTCCGGCGCGGGCAGGCCACGGATAGGCTCCGGCTGTGGCTCAACGGCCATCTCCTGTCCCGCTTCATAGTCGTGATACCAGCCTTCATATTCGGTCTGGCTGTGCTCAACGAGTAGGTCATTTTGATTAAAAGCGATAAAAACCTCCTGATGCCAATAAATATTGACAATTATTAATCTGCATTATCAGGCGAAACAACAATTATAGTACTCCCGTCTTACAGCGCAACCCGGTTATTTTATGACGGTCAGTGATCCAATATGTCAAAATATAAACATAGGCGCTGGATGTTAAATAAAACGGATGTTATTCACAGGATTACCCCTGAATTAACATAAACTGACATAAATAATAAAATGCTAAGAAAATCGCCGGATTATTAAGATAATTCCAGAGCTGATTTGACTTAAGTTAACCCTGATTTTTACGCTGGTTATTGTTTGGATCGCGTTAAGATCGATGCCTGAAATTTCCCGGTAAATATTTCCCTGCGGCCCAAGCTCACAACCGGTTTCTCCCGCCTTTACGATTTACAACCTACAGTTCAACCATTAAGCTACAGCCCTCATTTTACGGGCCACAGGCCGTCACGCCTTTTCCTGTTTTATTCCAAAGGAATGTCTCTATGACGCTACAACTCTGGCTGGCTTATACCGGCATTATTGCCGCACTGATTGCTATTCCCGGCCCCTCTGCGCTGATCAGCATGACGCACGGCCTGCGCTACGGCCATCGCCGCGCGTTCGCTACCGTGCTGGGTGGCGTGCTCTCCGCCATGACGCTGATGACCGCTTCCGCGCTTGGCCTGGGTGCGATTCTGGCCACTTCAACCACCGCCTTTACCGTACTGAAAGTGGTCGGGGCTGCCTATCTTATCTGGCTGGGCATCAGCGCCTGGCGGGCGCCTGCGACAGCGGAAACGGCGCTGGAGGCCAGCCCACCGGAGGCCTCTCCGGGCGTGATGAAGCTATTCCGTAAAGGCTATATGGTGGGGATCAGTAATCCTAAAGATCTGCTTTTTTTCGCCGCGCTTTTCCCGAATTTTATCGATGCGGCGCAGCCCCATGCCATGCAGTTCGCCACGCTGGCGATCACCTGGGCGGTACTGGATTGCAGCCTGATGTTCGCTTACGCCTGTGCGGGACGCCGTCTCTCCTCCCTCTTTGCGAGCCCGGCGCGTCTGCGTATCCTTAATCGATCCACCGGCACGCTGTTTGTCTTTGCCGGCAGCGCACTGGCCGCATCCGCCAGATAAATCAGCGAGGCGGATATGAGCGACAGGGAAAATCTCCAGGCAATGATCGTCTTTGCCAGAGTGGTGGAGACGTTAAGCTTCACCGAAGCGGCGGGCCTGCTCGGTCTGTCAAAGTCAGCGGTCAGCAAAGAGATCGCCGCGCTGGAAGTCCGGCTTGGCGCCAGACTGCTTGAGCGTACCACGCGCAAAATTGCGGTCACCGAGGTCGGCATGACCTGGTATCACTACTGCGCCCGTATTCTTAGCGAAGTGAAAAGCGCCGACCTGTTTATCCGTCAATATCATGAAGAGCCGACCGGCAGCCTGCGCGTCGTCGCGCCCGTAACCTTCGGCTGCCAGTGCATCGTGCCGGTGCTTAATCAGTTTGTCGCCAGCAATCTGCATGTCAGCGTCGATCTCGACCTGACCGATCGCCCGGTAAATCTGGTGGAGGATAATGTGGATATCGCCATCGTTATCCGCCGCGATCTGCCTGAACATCCTCATTTTAAGCCGCTGAGGGATATCAGCTGGGGGCTGTATGCGGCGCCTGACTATCTGGCCCGCTTCAGCCCGATTGAAAATCCTGAGGATTTGCCGCGCCACGACTTTGTGCTGTTTCGCGGCCCGGCTCATACGCTGGCGCTGCCTTTCCGGCGCGATAAGCAAAAGCGCAATATTGAGGTCCGCAGCCGCTTTCGTGCCAATAACAGCACCGCGCTGGTAAATTCCGCTGTCGCCCGGACCGGCATCGCCTACCTGCCCGATTATATTGCTCAGGAAGCGGTAAAAGCGGGCAAACTGACGCGGGTTTTAGCGAACTGGGAAATGGATCTTTTTAAGTCTTATATTTTGTACAGGCAGGAAAGTTTTACTTCGCCGCGCGTGAGGCTGTTTATTGAGACTTTGCAGAAGGCGGTACGGCAGGAAGGGAAGGGAAAATAACGGGGCGGCCGCCGCCCCGTCGGAACTCAGTAGTAATTACCGTGACGGTAATCCCAGGTAGTAAAGGTATCGGAAAGCATGGACATAATCTTATCCACATCCAGTCCTTTACGAATCAGTACCGGGCAAGGCGTGATATTACGTTCGCCCTTCTGTTCTGGCACCAGCTTGCCGCTCTCATCCACCATCGCCACCATGACGCCCTGCTCATAGCGGGTTTTTTCAGACTCGTTTGGCTGGATCGATTTTACATAATCGTTGGCTTCAATAATCAGGTCGGCCTGCGATTCAATGCGCTCGCCGATGCCTTCCACCAGTCCACGGTTGCCTTTGCCAGACGGGTTAGCGGAGCTGGCGAAGGAGAATTTACCGTGATTTTCCCACAGCTCTTTCGCCAGATTCTCACCAGGCACGCCGAATTTAATCACGAAGCAGCTGGTCTGACGGCGGTCCATCATCAGATCTTTCGAGCCATCATCAGGAATACGCGCCACCGCCTCTTCTTTCCACGGCAGGATGCAGCCCAGCAGCACATCTTTATCCCAGTGCTGCTGATAAAGTGACTCGATTTCCGGGTTCAGCTGCGCCAGCTCTTTCAGCTGCGCCAGGGAGCCGCACAGCACTACGCCCGGCTTATTGCGGTTGCGCTGCTTGGCGTCAAATTTGCGCTCCAGACCTTTGGCGTCTGAAGTCATGATGATGTAGCCCACTTTGGTTGGGCAAACGATCATGCCGCCCTCGGCGGATAAGATCTTAACGGCTTCTGGCTGTAAGCCGCCGTTCCAGTGAATAGTTTTATTGCTCACAATCGCACCTGCCTGTCTGAAAGAGTTTCACAAGGGGTTAGCGGGTCGCCTGTGCTGACGGGATATGTCATCGCCGCCTGGAGCGCCGTAACCTGATGAAGTTATCCTAACTCAGGCGCGCCTTTTAGCAACAATTAGCGAACATTCCGCACTATTGTTTCCTCAAGGAAACAATGGTTGCCTGCGAATCTTCTTTTCAGCCTGCTGCGTACACGCTCTGGTGCACGCAGCAGTGACGGCATCAGCCAGGAATAAGCTTCTCGGCTTTTAGGCGATCGAACAGGGTAATAAAGGCGTCGCGGGTACACTGGTAGCCGGTGAAGCCTGCCTTACGGCTTTTGCTGATGTCGGTAAAGACCTCCATCGGACGGCCCAGATCCGCATCGGTGTGCCACCAGGAGACCAGACGAGTGATATCCGCTTCTTTAAGATCGAACTGCTTCGCAATCGCTTCCCACTGCGCGGGCGCGTCATCCATACGTCCCTCAAGCGGCTGTGCTTCGCCGGAAAACGGCGCGGCTTCGATGCCAAAGTAGTCGGCAATCTGGCCCCACATCCACTTCCAGCGGAATACGTCACCGTTAACGACGTTGTAGTCCTGGTTCTGGGCTGAGGAGGTAGTCGCCGCCCATTCCACCTGCTGCGCCAGCACGCGGGAATCGGTCATATCGGTAACACCTTCCCACTGTGCTTCGGAGCCGGGGAACAGGAAAGGCTGGCCGGTCTGCTTACAAAGGCTGGCATAGACCGCCAGGGTCTGGCCCATGTTCATGGCGTTGCCCAGCGCGAAGCCGATGATAGTGTGCGGACGGTGTACGCTCCAGGTGAAGCCATACTTTTCTGCGCCAGCAAAGACTTCATCTTCCTGCGCGTAGTAAAAGTTATCGACCGGCTGACGCCCCTGCTCTTCACGGAAAGGCGTCATCGGTACCGCGCCTTTGCCATAGGCATCGAACGGGCCCAGGTAGTGTTTCAGGCCGGTAACCAGCGCGACATGGCCGCCTTTCAGGCCGTCACCCAGCGCGTCGATAACGTTGCGCACCATCGCGCCGTTAACGCGGATGTTCTCTTTCTCATTTTCCTGTCTGGCCCAGACGCTGAAAAATACTTTATCGACCTTCACGCCGTTCAGCGCTTCAGCCACGGAGGCACTGTCGGTCAGATCGGCCGTCAGGGATTTACAGCCTGCCGGGATCGCAGTGCGCCCGCGTGACAGTCCATACACTTCCCAACCGTCACCGGTAAGCTGTTCCGCAATAGCGGTACCGACAACGCCGCTGACGCCGACGATTAATGCGCGTGGTTGCATAATTTCTCTCCTTTTGAGTTCAGAAGTTAAGCTTAATAGAGAATTTAAGTCTTGTCTGAGGTATAAATTCACAATATTAATGAAATGGATTCACTAATTATGCACAGTCTCGATCGTCTGAAGGGCATTACCCCCTTTGTGGCCGCCGTTGAACAGGGCAGCTTTACCGCGGCGGCGGAAAGTTTGCACCTGAGCAGCTCGGCGGTCAGTAAAAGTGTCGCGAAGCTGGAAGCCCGTCTTGGCTCAAAATTATTCGAGCGTACCACCCGCAGCCTGACGCTGACGGACGCCGGCCAGGCATTTTTTGACACCTGTACCCGCGTGCTGAACGAGCTGGCGGAAGCAGAATCCGTGCTCGCGGCGCAGCGCACTATTCCTGTGGGCAAGCTGCAAATCGCCGTACCTAATACCTTTGGGCGTATGCGCGTCATGCCCCTGCTGAACACCTTCTGCCAGCAGAATCCTGATATGCAGATCAGCCTCGCTTTCTCCGACCGTTTTGTGGATCTGTTTGAAGAAGGGGTGGATATTGCGGTGAGGATCGGCGGCCCGGCGGAGTATCCCCCTTCGCTGGGCTTTCGTTTTCTGGGCAATGAACGGTTAATTTTCTGTGCCGCGCCGCACTACCTCGCGCAGTACGGCACGCCGCAAACGCTGGAGGAGTTAAGTAAACATCGCGCAATTGTCTACCATCGGGTCGACGGCAGCACCAGCCCGTGGCACATCGCCGCGCCCGATGGCCGGATAGCGCCGCGCAACGTGGCATACCGGATGGCGCTGGGAGACGGTGAGGCGCAGATCTCGGCGGTGGTTGCCGGGCTCGGCGTGGCGCAAATGGCGACCTGGCTAATGGAGCAGCAGCTGGCGAGCGGCGAACTGGTGCAGATCTTGCCGGAATTGGCGGTGACCGGCCTGCCGCTCTATGTGATCTGGCCGCGCAGAAAGCAGCTGACGCCAAAAGTTGACGCGCTGTTAGCGGCGCTCGATGGACTGAACATTACCTGACATCAATAGCCTCCTCAGCGGCCCTGCTGTTTTACGGCGCTCACCATCCAGGCGATGCTGAACCTGTCGGTCAGCATACCGAAGCCGCTGGCCCAGAACGTCTCCTCCCATGGCCGTGTTATCGTCCCGCCGACGGCCAGATTATCAAACCAGCGCTTCCCTTCCGCCAGATCAACGGTGGAGAGCGCGATTGCGCTTCCTGCCATCACCGGCGCTGTGTCGGGGCTGTCGCACATTAACAGTTCGCTGTCGCCAATGCGCAGTTGGGCATGCATGATCTTCTCCGCCGGCAGCGGCCCTGCGCTGTCACAGCCATGATGTGCCCGATCGGGCGGCATATCGCCCCAGGTCATTTTAAAGGCCAGATGTGCGTCAATCGCCTGGTGGTAAAAGGCAATGGCCTCTTCGCAATTTCCTGAAAAGAACAGATAGGGTGTGATCTGCATAACTTCTCCTGAAACGTCGTGATGGCGTAAACAGGAGAAGTGTAGTCGGGGCAGCGTGGTGAAAGAGTGACAGCTGTTGAAAAAACAGGCAGCGCTAGCTGCCGGCAGCAGCACCGGGATCCAGCAGGCCCGATGGCGAACTGTCCGGCAGCATTGCATCAGGAGGGGCCATCCGGAACCGTTCCGGTGGATGGAAAATTTTCAGTCGCGTTTCAGAAGGCTGAGGCCGGCCAAAATAGTACCCCTGGAAAAGCGTGCAGCCCTCCATCTTAAGCTGCTCAAACTGCTCGCTGCTCTCGACACCTTCTGCGGTGATCTGAATATCGAGGCTGCGGCTCATACCGGTAATGGCCCGGATAATGGCCAGCGCCTCCCGGCTCTCCTTCATATCGTTAATAAACGACTTATCAATTTTGATTTTATCGAACGGGAACGAACGCAGGTAGCTGAGCGACGAGTAGCCGGTGCCGAAATCGTCCAGCGCGATGCGGACGCCCAGCGCCTTGAGTTTTTGCAGCGTGCGGATATTGACCAGGGTGTTATCCAGCAGCACGGACTCGGTAATTTCAACCTCCAGACGCTGCGGCGCCAGCCCTGAATCCTTCAGCGCGGCCTGCACAACGGAAACCAGCGAGCTGTTTTTGAACTGTAGCGGCGAGAGGTTAACCGCTACGCTCTGATGGGCGGGCCAGGTAATCGCCTCCCGGCAGGCTTCATAAAGCGCAAAGGCGCCGAGGCTGTGGATCAGTCCGGTCTCTTCGGCGATGGGAATAAAATCTAACGGCATGATCAGCCCTTTTACCGGATGATGCCAGCGCATCAGCGCCTCATAACCGATGATTTCCTCGCCCTGGCCGTTAGTGATCGGCTGGTAGTAAAGCTTAAGGTGCCGTCCCGTCATCGCCTCACGCAGATCGGTTTCAATCATCCGCCGCTTGCTGGCCGCTTCTCCCATGGCAGCTGAGAAGTGTTCAAACCGGTTACGTCCGTTACGTTTCGCCTCATACAGCGCCATATCAGCACAGCGCAGCAGCTGATCGGGCGTATTAAGCTTGCTGTCGGCCAGCGCAATACCGATGCTGAGGCCCACCGAGAGGTTATGGCCATCAACGCTGAACGTGGGCCTGATCGCCTCAATCAGCCTTTTTGCGACCGCTTCAGCTTCAGCAATCTGCATCAGGCCGGGCAGCACAATCGAAAACTCATCGCCGCCGCTGCGCGCCAGCGTATCCTGATCGCGCAGCACGTTGCGTAAGCGGACGGCCACTGCCCGCAGGAGGTCATCCCCCACCTGATGGCCAAGCGCATCATTGACGTTTTTGAAATTATCGAGATCGAGTCCAAGCGTGGCGGTACGCTTACCGTTTTCTTTATCGGCGCGCAGCGCCTCATTCAGGCGCTGGCTGAACAGCTCACGGTTCGGCAGGCTGGTCAGATTATCGTGGTGGGCCATGTGATGGATGCGGGCATCGGCCGCACGCTGATCGGTGACGTCATTGGCAATCAGCAGCACATAGTTATCGCGCGCATCGCTGCCACGGACAATGGAGGCTGAGGCGCTGATAATGCGCTCACCGCCCTGCGTCAGCAGCAGCTGCTCGTTCCTGTGCACTCCTTCATTACGCTGCGCCGCGGCGGAGAGCAGGCCAAAATAGGCTGCCATCTCCGGCGAGAGCCGATCCGACAGTTTTTTACCGCTCATCTGCTGCTGTGACAGGCCCAGCAGCTGTTCCGCTCTGTTATTCAGTAACAGAATCTCCTGCGAAACCAGATCCTCCACAATCACGCAGGAGGGAATATTGGTAATAATCGTATCCAGAAACTTAGAGAGAGATGCGGTTCTGACGCTGTTCTGTTCGGCGAGATCTTTTGCCCGCAGGATCTGCTGCTCATACTCGCGTACTTCCGTACAGTCGCGGGTGATCTTGGCATACCCCAGCAGCCTTTCTTCGTCGTTATAGATCGCCTGAATCACCACATGCGCCCAGAATGCGCTGCCGTCTTTACGATAGCGCCATCCCTGATCCTCAAAGCGTCCCACCGTATTCGCCGTCTTCAGGTTAGTTTCCGGCACGCTGGCCTGGCGATCCTGCGCGCTGTAGAAGCAGGAGAAGTGCTTGCCGACGATCTCATCGGCACTGTAGCCTTTCGCCCGCCGCGCTCCGGCATTCCAGTTCACCACCAGGCCATGCGGATCCAGCATATAGATGGCGTAATCGCTGACGCCTTCAACCAGCAGGCGGAATACCTCCGCCTGCTCCCGCTGTTCGTTGAGGGAGCGCTGCTGCTCGGTGCAGTCGCGGGTGATTTTGGCATAGCCAATCAGCTTGCCGTCATCATCATGCACGGCATCGATCACCACGTGCGCCCAGAATGCGCCGCCATCCTTGCGGATACGCCAGCCCTGCTCCTCAAATCGCCCGGTCTGGTAGGCCATTTTCAGGTTATTTTCCGGCAGCTTTGCCTGCCGGTCTTCCCGGCTGTAGAAGCAGGAAAAGTGCTTGCCAACAATTTCTTCGGCGGTATAGCCCTTATTGCGCCTGGCCCCTTCGTTCCAGTTGACGACATGGCCCTCCGGATCCAGCATATAGATGGCATAGTCGGTGACGCCTTCCACCAGCAGGCGGAATTTTTGCTCCTGTGCGCGCTGCTCTGCCAGTTTCTCTTTCTGTTCGGTACAGTCGCGGGTGATTTTGGCGAAGCCAATCAGCGTGCCGTCCTCGGCCCGGACCGCATCAATGACCGCATGCGCCCAGAACGCGCTTCCGTCTTTACGGTAGCGCCAGCCTTCAACGTCGTAGCGTCCCGTCTCTTCCGCAATTTGCAGCCCACGCTGCGGAAGGCCCTTTGCCTGCTCTTCTTCGCTGAAGAAACAGGCAAAATTCCTGCCCACGATTTCAGAGGATAAATACCCGATAGCGCGCTGCGCACCGGCGTTCCAGTTCATCACCGTGCCATCAGGTTTTAACATAAATAGCGCATAGCCATGAATGTTCTGTACCAGAAGACGGTACATAACATCGTCGTTTTCATTCATTATTTTTTTCGCCTGGTTACAGAACGCTCTACCGGGATCGCCCGGAGTAAGTCCTCAGTCGTTACACGACGCCATAAGCTGGCATAAATAGGATGTTTTTATCCCAGCCGTAACGAAAGGAATATTTTTTTAGTGATTTTAGCATTAGCTATAAACTGAAAAGAGTCGTGAATTCAAGCGATTTCCCTTTCCGGTGAAAGTTATTCAGGGATTATCGGCACTGCATACAAAATATTCAGATTTTATTTAACAGCCGGGGAAATCCCTGCGAAAAAATTTGCTTTTAATCAGGAGTAAATATAATAAATTGCTTTTATTGAGCAATATCTCGCCCCCAAAAAATGCGCTGCGGCTTTTGCTGCAAATAAAAAAGCCCCCGTAAACGAGGGCACAGAGTGCTGAGAAATTTAAGTTAGTTTGCTTGTTTGGCCAGGGCAGCAAAGACCTTTTCTACTGCCAGCGCGCCAGGATCTTTCACCCCGCTCAGGCTCTCCTGATTGAGATAGGAAGATCGTCCGGCCTGCGCTGAGGTCATTTTCGCGGTCTCATCAGCCCCTTTCTTCGCGGCCTGCGCCGCGCTCGCCAGATCGCCACCTGCCACCAGTGCCTCAAAGGCGGGGTGAAGCGCATCGATCATTGTCCGGTCGCCGGGACGTGCCCCGCCGTAATGTTGCATACGCTCCAGCCCGTAGACCAGCGCTTCGGCCAGAGATGCGCCCTCTTCCCGCTTCTGCCCGGCAGAGGTGAACATGATCGACATCAGTACGCCGCTCGATCCTCCCATCACCACAGCCAGCTGTTCACCCACCAGCGTCAGCAGGCTGGCGGCGTCGTTGAGCGGCAGCTTATTCTGCTCCAGCTCGCTGAGCACCTTGCCCGCGCCCGCCGCAAAGGTCGAACCGGTATCGCCGTCGCCCACTTTAGCATCCAGCTGATTCAGCTCTTTTTCCATGCTGACCAGCGTTTCACATACGACCCGCACTACGCCGGCGGCCTCAGCATTACCGGAAGGCGTAAACTGCTGCTGAAATGCCACCTTCTCGCCTTCAACCGGCGTCAGCGCCTTCACCACCGTCACGGGCTGCCAGCCGCTGGCCTCCACCGGCGCCAGCAGCGCCTCTTCCAGACGTTCAGAGAGCAGCAGGGTAGAGAGTGAAAAACCTTTCATATCAAGCGCGCTGACCAGCGTGGCCGGACCTGCCAGCAGCTTCACCTTTTTACCCAACGGAGAGTGAAGCACTTCACGCGTCAGCACGGCCATTTCCAGCGCGGAGAAGCCGCCAAGGTTGTTGACCAGCAGCGCCACTTTTTTTCCGTCGGGGTTATGCGTCGCCAGCTTTTCCGTCAGATGCGTCACGATTTCATGGCTGTTCTGGGTCTCAAGCGTGGAAGCCCCCGGTTCGCCGTGGATCCCCATGCCCAGTTCGCTGTGACCCTCCTTAACGCGATCGTCCCGTTTTTCGCCGGGCACATGACAGGTCGCAAAGGCGAGTCCAATACTCGCGGTCGCCTCAATGGCTTCATTAGCCAGGGCGGTCACCGCCTCCAGAGACTCCCCCTGCTCTGCGGCATAGCCCACCACTTTATGAACCAGCGCCGTACCAGCTATCCCTCTTGGCTGAGGATTATCAGGCAGCGCTATATCATCTTTTACCATCACCATCTCAACCTTCAGGCCGCGTTTTTTCGCCTTTTCCGCCGCCAGGCCAAAGTTAAGGCGATCGCCGGTATAGTTTTTCACAATAAGCAGGCAGCCCTTTTCGCCCGTTACGTTAACAATTGCCGCAAGGACGGCCTCCACGCTGGGGGAGGCGAAAATGTCGCCGCAGACGGCGGCGGTCAGCATGCCTTTGCCGACAAAGCCTACGTGGGCAGGCTCGTGCCCGGAACCGCCGCCCGAAATCACCGCCACCCGGGATTTATCCCAGTCGTTGCGCACCACAATGCGCATATCGCTGCCGGTTTCCAGCTGGCTGAGGTTGTGATAGCGGCTGCTGAGCAGCGCGCCTTCGATTGCCTCGTTAACGAGGTCGCTTTTTTTGTTCATAAAAAACTGACTCATGACGCATCTCTCTCTGATGTTGAAGGAAAAAAGGCACCTGCGGCTCTAACTGTAGTTGAGTTATGCCGGTCAGGAGAGGTGAAAAAGCGCGCCGGGAGGAGGGGCTGAAAGCCTGCTCAGAATATTAAGCGGCTCGTTTAAGATTATTCTTTACCAGAAGCGTTAAATAATAAGCGGGAGAATCACAGTAAAAGTAAAATTATATTTCAAAAGTTTTCATCACCGAAAGAATTAAAGTTTTTAATTCAGTGCCATAAGAAAAATGTGCCATTTCGCGTACGCAACCTTCTGATACTTAAGATTTTTCTTAAGTAGGCGCTTTTCACGATAAAAACGGAGAGGGGAAAAATGAAATTGCAGTATCAATCACATTTTAGATCAAAAAATGCTGTACTCTTTCCAGAAATAACCTAAAAATGGCAGGGTTGACTCCAGTGCGTTTTTGTCGCTCAGTCACTTTTCAGGCAGCAGACGGGGCTGTCAGCCGTTATAACTCTATCCCGTAAACCGCAAAACAGAAACGAGTCCGATCACGCCAACACCAGGGCGTACCTCCAGGCAGACCGCAAGGTCTGCTTTTTTTTGCCCGGCTTCCGCCGAAAACCTGGCTGAACGCCTGAACGTCAGCCAGGCCGGAGACTAGCGGAAGACGCTGATCGCTTCCACCAGGCGGGTCGCCTGCCGCGTCATCTGCCCTGACGCCTGCGCGCCCTCCTCCACTCTGGCCGCGTTCTGATGGGTAATGCGATCGAGATCCTCTACCGCCAGGCTGACCTCGCTCAGGGCCGTCGCCTGCTCGGCGGTCGCCGCGCTGATTTGGGCAATCAGCGACGTCACATTCTGTACCTGAGAAACGATGTTCTCCATGGTTTTACCCGCATCGTTCACATGCTCACTGCCTGAATGTACTTTGGTGCTACTGGCTTCCACCAGTTTTTTGATTTCGCTGGCCGCCTTCGCGCTGCGCTGGGCCAGGTTACGGACTTCGCCCGCCACAACCGCAAACCCTTTGCCCTGCTCACCCGCGCGAGCGGCCTCCACGGCCGCGTTCAGCGCCAGAATATTGGTCTGGAAAGCGATGCCGTCAATTACGCTGGTAATATTAGCGATCTTTTCGGAACTGTCGGCAATTTCGACCATCATACTGACCATATCTTTCATCGCTTTGCCGCCGTTGCTCGCCGCATCGCTGGTGGTCTTTGACAGCACGTTCACCTGCTGCGCCGTCTCGGTGTTGCTCTGCACCGTGGCGGTCATTTCATTCATTGTGGCGGCGGTCTGCTGCACATTGGCGGCAGCCTGCTCGGTCCGGCGGCTGAGGTCGTTATTGCCGCGGGCAATCGCATCGCTGGCGCTGAGAACGTTGATCGCCTGCCCGCTGACGTCATTTACCAGCCAGCGGAACATCAGGCCCAGCTGGCCGATGGCGCGCTGCGTTGTGCCGATTTCATCGGCGCGGTCCTGCTCCTCAACCTTGTGACAGGCACCGGTCGCCACCCGCAGCGCCTGCTGGCACAACCGCTCAACGGGACGGGAGACCTGCTGCTCCAGCCAGGCGGAGGTGAACAGCAGCAGCAGCGCCATTACGGCGGTAAAAATCGCCAGCGGCTGTGCGGCCAGGCCCAGCGCCCAGACGCCTGCCACGCTGAGCGGCAGCAGCAGCATCAGCGGCGTACGGACGCGCCAGCGCAGCGGCAGCGTTTTCAGTACCGACGCCCAGCGCATCATCCCGCTGCGTACCAGCAGCCCCTTATGAAAGCGCCAGCCCTTTCGCTTACCTTCACGAAATTCGCGGTAGATCTGCTCGGTTGCCTTAATTTCCTGCGCCGATGGCCGGGTCCGGACGGACATATAGCCCTGAACTTTGCCCTCACGCACCACCGGGACGGTGTTGGACCGCACCCAGTAATGATCGCCATTTTTACGTCTGTTTTTGACCAGCGCCGACCAGGGTTCGCCCTTTTTCAGCGTGGCCCACATATCCGCAAAGGCTTCCGCGGGCATATCCGGATGACGAACCAGGTTATGAGGCTGCCCGTTAATCTCTTCCGGCGAGTAGCCGCTGACCTCGATAAATGCATCATTTGCATAGGTAATATAGCTGCTGGCATCCGTTGTAGACATCAGCGTGGCATCATCATCAAACACATGTTCGTGCTGCGTGACGGGCAGATTATTTCGCATGTAAATCCTTGAAGCGTGGCGAGATTAAGACAGGAGTAAAGGATTACTATTTTTTATAGTTTTCGGCGAAGAGGGAGCGATCTTTAGGCCATAAATGAAATTTTGTGATCCTGGCTGGATTCCAGGCTGCCTAAGCGCTGCCTGGTTATATGCCTGCTAAATCCGGTCCCTTTTACGCGCAGAGAGGTGGATTAATCGTGCAGAAAAACTTCACTGTAGCTTCAGGGAATCATTAAGCGCTGACGGCAATTAGGGCGTTCTGGCAGAGGTAAGATGGCATGGCGGAAAATAAGCGAGCGGGAGAGGGGTGAGAAACGCCTGCGGCACGGCTGTACCGGCAGGCGTTTTACGATCAGGTTGGTGAAGAGAGATGCTTCAGTTTGCTTTCATAAGCAGTGGCCTGCTCTTTATCAAACTGGTTTTCCCATTTGGCAATCACCAGCACGGCCAGCGCATTACCCACCACGTTCAGGGCAGTACGCGCCATATCCATGATACGGTCAACGCCAGCAATAAAGGCCAGCCCTTCCAGCGGGATCCCCACGCTGCCCAACGTCGCCAGCAGCACCACAAAGGAAACGCCAGGCACGCCTGCAATCCCCTTCGACGTTACCATCAGCGTCAGTACAAGTACGATTTCATCGCCCAGAGAGAGGTCGATACCGTACAGCTGGGCAATAAAGATCGCGGCAATACTCTGATAGAGCGTTGAACCATCCAGGTTGAAAGAGTAGCCGGTCGGCACCACGAAGCTGGTAATCGACTTAGGTGCGCCGTAAGCCTCCATCTTCTCCATGATGCGCGGCAGCACGGTTTCAGAGCTGGAGGTGGAGTAGGCGAGAATAAGCTCGTCTTTCAGGATACGCATCAGCGTGGTGATGCGCAGGTTACAGAAACGTGCCACGGCACCCAGCACCACGAACGCGAAAAAGAGGATCGCGGCATACACCAGGATCACCAGCTTGGCGAGTGGCCATAGCGAGGCGAAACCGAAGTTAGCAATGGTGACGGAGATCAGGGCAAAGACGCCAATTGGCGCGTAGCGCATGATCATATGAGTGACTTTAAACATCGTTTCTGAGGTGGAACGGAACACCTTCAGCAGCGGCTCGCGATGTTCAGACGGCAGCGAAGAGAGGCCCAGCCCAAACA
This sequence comes from Pantoea sp. FN060301, assembly GCA_050410775.1. Classification (GTDB taxonomy): domain Bacteria; phylum Pseudomonadota; class Gammaproteobacteria; order Enterobacterales; family Enterobacteriaceae; genus Erwinia. The sequence continues at coordinate 463,836 of CP191229.1, read as the reverse complement.
GCACCGAGAAGAAGATAATCGGCAGCATGTCGCCTTTGGCGATGGCCGCGAAAATATTCTGCGGAATCAGCGACAGGATCGTCGTGACCAGGCTGTGCGCCCCGCCCTGTACCTCTGCCGTGGTCGCTTCATATTTAGAGATATCCACCGTTGCCAGCGTCGACATATCAATGCCGTAGCCAGGGGTAAAAACGTTCGCCAGGGTAATACCTACCACAATGGCAATGGTGGTGATCACTTCGAAATAAACGATGGTTTTAACACCAATACGGCCCAGTTTTTTCGCATCGCCCACGCCGGCAATGCCGACGATCAGCGTGGAAATAACGATAGGCACCACAATCATTTTGATCAGATGGATAAAGATATCACCCGCCGGGCTGAGGATATTGGCGATTAACCATTCACGATCCTCTGGCTGATTATGCAATATCGCACCAACGACGATCCCCAGTACCAACGCCGTCAGTATTTGCCAGGCCAGGCTGAATTTAGGAGCTTTCATAATATTATTTCCTTAACAAAACCCGCTTTCCGCGCGTACTTTGCGGAATGAATCACTCTCAAGGGAGGCTGTACCGACGTCGGTGAATTCGCGGATATTGGATGGTTGATACCTGATTTGCAGGCGCGTAATCAGTACCATTTTCACTGGTATAAATGCAACCCTGCCAGCGATGCGGCTACTTTATCGGCGACTTACAGGATAAAGCTCTGCGGGAGCGCCCTGTAAATAAGCTGTTGTTATAATTAGAAATATTTTTATACCCTGACGCATAGCTATGCAATACGCCCGTTTTGGGCACAGTGACACAAAGGTTTAATTGCCTCTTTTGTGACCAGCTTATGCTGCCCGTTCCCCTCTTATGGGGCCATAATATGAGTCAGCGGCTCACCGTCAGGGTAATTTTCCTCCCCATTTCCATCACGTGTCGTTATGACGTGATCTGTCGCGCAAAAAGCAAACAAAGCATTCAGGCTCGCTTCACTTAACCTTTGATTGACATATGATTAACATCTTCAAGGAGATTAGCCATGAGCCAACAACACAGACATCCCGTTCCCACCAGCATTGCGGAAAACACCCTGATTAACGCCGAACAGTACCAGTCGATGTATCAATTTTCCGTGCAGGACCCCGATGCATTCTGGGGAGAGCAGGGCCGGATTCTTGACTGGATTAAGCCTTATACCACCGTGAAGAACACCTCTTTCGCCCCCGGAGACATCCGCATTCGCTGGTACGAAGATGGTACGCTCAACCTTGCAGCCAACTGCCTCGATCGCCATCTGCACAGCCGCGGTGACCATCCGGCCATTATCTGGGAAGGCGACGACGCCAGCGAAAGCAAAACGCTGACCTATCGCGAGCTGCACCGCGAAGTGTGCCGTTTTGCCAACTCGCTGAAGGAGCTGGGCGTCAATAAAGGCGACGTTGTGGCTATCTATATGCCGATGGTGCCGGAAGCCGCCGTCGCCATGCTGGCCTGCGCGCGAATTGGGGCCGTCCATACGGTCATTTTCGGCGGCTTCTCGCCGGAGGCGGTGGCGGGTCGCATCATGGACTGCAACGCTAAGCTCGTGATCACCGCAGATGAAGGTATTCGTGCGGGCCGTACCATCCCGCTCAAGAAAAACGTGGATGATGCGCTGGCTAATCCTAAAGTGACCACCGTGACCAACGTCGTGGTATTCCGCCGCACCGGTAAAGAAACCGGCTGGGAAAACGGTCGCGACCTCTGGTGGCATGAACTGGTCAATAAGGCATGCGCACACCATCAGCCGGAAGAGATGAACGCGGAAGATCCACTCTTTATCCTTTATACCTCGGGTTCCACCGGCAAGCCGAAAGGCGTACTGCACACCACCGGCGGCTATCTGGTTTATGTGGCGTCCACCTTTAAGTACGTTTTCGACCACAGGCCAGAGGATGTGTACTGGTGTACCGCCGACGTTGGCTGGATCACCGGCCACAGCTATCTGCTCTACGGCCCGCTGGCGTGCGGTGCCACCACGCTGCTGTTTGAAGGGGTGCCAAACTGGCCGAAGCCGAGCCGCATGGCGGAAGTCGTGGACAAGCATAAAGTCACGCTGCTTTATACCGCGCCAACGGCTATCCGCGCGCTGATGGCGGAAGGCGACAAAGCGATTGAGGGAACCGATCGCAGCTCCCTGCGCATCATGGGCTCGGTCGGTGAACCGATCAACCCGGAAGCCTGGGAATGGTACTACAACAAAATCGGCGATGGCCGCTGCCCGATTGTCGATACCTGGTGGCAGACGGAGACCGGCGGTTTCATGATCACCCCGCTGCCTGGCGCGACGGAACTTAAGGCGGGATCGGCCACTAAACCGTTCTTTGGCGTACAGCCTGCGCTGGTAGATAACGAAGGCAACCCGCAGGAAGGCGCCTGTGAGGGGAACCTGGTCATGACGGACTCCTGGCCCGGCCAGGCGCGCACGCTGTTCGGCGACCATGATCGCTTCGAGCAGACCTACTTCTCCACCTTTAAGAATATGTACTTCAGCGGCGACGGCGCACGGCGCGATGAGGATGGCTACTACTGGATCACCGGCCGCGTGGATGACGTGCTGAACGTGTCAGGCCACCGTCTGGGCACCGCAGAGATCGAATCCGCTCTCGTCTCTCATCCAAAAATTGCTGAAGCCGCCGTGGTCGGGATCCCGCACGGCATCAAAGGTCAGGCGATTTATGCCTATATCACGCTGAACAGCGGCGAAGAGCCTTCACCGGAGCTGTATGCCGAAGTACGCAACTGGGTGCGGAAAGAGATCGGCCCGATTGCCACGCCGGATGTGCTGCACTGGACGGACTCGCTGCCGAAAACCCGCTCCGGCAAGATTATGCGTCGCATTCTGCGCAAAATCGCCACGGGCGATACCGGCAACCTGGGGGATACCTCGACGCTGGCCGATCCGGGCGTGGTCGAGAAGCTGCTGGAGGAGAAACAGGCGATCAATATGCCCTGATCCACGGCATCATCCGTAAACGGAAAGCCCGGCAGCCCCGCGTTCTGCTGCCGTGGCTTTTCGCATTTCTTCATGACGCAACGTAGTTGAAGACATCTTTACCAGAATCAAGATAAGCGACCACCGACAGTCAAATAACTAAAAAGGAAGCTATCGTCGCAGGCCGTTGGTATTCGTCCGTGCCAGCAGTACGCCGCACCTCAGGCATATGAACCGGCCCGGAATGCAATATGGCAGGCGAGATAATCCGTCCCAATTCCACCTCTGGAGACTCTGTGATGAACGATGTTATTTATCAGCGGATAGAAAAGAGCGCACGCTTTAAGGAGCTGGTCAGAAAACGCCAGGCTTTTGCCACCCTACTCTCCGTGATTATGTTAATTCTCTACGTCGGTTTTATTCTGCTGATCGCTTTTGCCCCGGGCTGGCTGGGCACGCCGCTTGATGCGGACACCAACGTCACGCGCGGTATTCCCATCGGCGTTGGCCTGATTGTGATCTCTTTCCTGCTTACCGGTATTTATGTCTGGCGGGCAAATGGTGAATTCGATCGTCTGACCCGCGAGCTGCTGAATGAGGTGAAGGGATGAAACTACGCCACACACTGCCTGCGCTTCTGGCGCTGCTTCCCTTCTCAACGCTGGCGGCGGATGCCATCACGGGAGCGGTAGAACGGCAGCCAACAAACTATGAAGCCATCGTGATGTTTATCATCTTTGTGGCCGCCACCCTGGGCATTACCTACTGGGCCTCCAAACGCACCCGCTCGCGCAGCGATTATTATACCGCCGGAGGGAATATTACCGGCTTTCAGAACGGTCTGGCGATGGCCGGCGATTTTATGTCCGCCGCCTCCTTTCTGGGGATCTCCGCGCTGGTTTACACCTCCGGCTACGACGGGCTGATCTATTCACTGGGCTTCCTGGTTGGCTGGCCGATTATTCTCTTTCTGATCGCCGAACGCCTGCGCAACCTTGGCCGCTATACCTTTGCCGACGTGGCGTCTTATCGCCTGAAGCAGATGCCCATTCGTACGCTTTCCGCCTGCGGCTCGCTGGTGGTGGTGGCGCTCTATCTGATCGCGCAGATGGTCGGCGCCGGCAAGCTGATCCAGTTACTGTTCGGCCTGGACTACCATGTGGCTGTGGTGCTGGTCGGCATACTGATGGTGCTCTATGTGCTGTTTGGCGGCATGCTGGCCACCACCTGGGTACAGATTATTAAAGCGGTGCTGCTGCTGTTCGGCGCCAGCTTTATGGCCATTATGGTGATGAAAACCGTCGGCTTCAGCTTCAACAATCTCTTTACTCAGGCGATGGCGGTTCACCCGAAGGGCATCGCGATTATGAGCCCCGGCGGGCTGGTTAACGATCCCATTTCGGCGCTGTCGCTCGGGCTGGGGCTGATGTTTGGTACGGCCGGGCTGCCGCATATCCTGATGCGTTTCTTTACGGTCAGCGACGCCCGTGAGGCGCGTAAGAGCGTATTTTACGCTACCGGCTTTATGGGCTACTTCTACTTCCTGACCTTTATCATCGGCTTCGGCGCCATCCTGCTGGTCGGCGCCAATCCGGCGTTTAAAGATGCCGCAGGCGCGCTGATCGGCGGTAATAATATGGCGGCCGTTCACCTGGCCGATGCCGTCGGCGGCAGTCTGTTCCTGGGCTTTATCTCTGCGGTCGCCTTCGCCACTATTCTGGCGGTGGTTGCCGGACTGACACTGGCTGGTGCTTCTGCGGTTTCCCACGATCTTTACGCCAGCGTCTTCCGCAAAGGTCAGGCGACCGAGCAGCAGGAGCTGCGCGTGTCGAAAATTACCGTGCTGGTGCTGGGCATTGTGGCTATTGCGCTCGGTATCCTGTTTGAGAAACAGAATATCGCCTTCATGGTTGGCCTGGCGTTTTCGATTGCCGCGAGCTGTAACTTCCCGATCATTCTGCTCTCGATGTACTGGTCGAAGCTGACCACACGGGGTGCGATGGTGGGAGGCTGGCTGGGGCTGGGGACAGCGGTACTGCTGATGATCCTTGGCCCAACGGTGTGGGTGCAGGTGCTGGGCCACGCTGAAGCGATATTCCCTTATGAGTATCCGGCCCTGTTCTCAATGGTGGTTGCGTTTACCTGCACGTGGTTCTTCTCCATCACCGATAACTCGGCGGCAGGCGCTCAGGAACGCCAGCGTTTTCAGGCGCAGTTCGTCCGCTCCCAGACGGGAGTCGGTATCGACAGCGGGAAAGCGCACTAGTCAGTGAAGGGGGCGGATCGGGAGATTCGCCTCAGACTGCTGACAAAGGTAAAGCCCGGGGAATAGGGACTGGGAGTAAAGCGTCCCGCGCCATGGACGGCGCGGGCCGAGCTGTCAGGGACGATGCTTTTTGCGTCTTTACGAGCAGGCCCTGTTCACGGAGCCGGCACTTTATCAATAACCTCGGGCGAATCGGGAGATTCGCCCTTTTTACATTAAAAGTGCAGCGCGGCACCCACGTAAGGGCCATCGGCGATCACGTTATCTTTGCGACCGTCTTTGCCGTTCATGGTCATATATTTGTAGCCCACGCGCACGTCTACCAGAGAGATTGGCTGGAAGCTGATGCCGCCTGACGCTTCCTGGTAGTTATCAATATGGCTGGAGAACGAATCCGGAGAGTAGTAGTACTCACCAAAGACGTTAAACATTTTGGTTACCGGGAAGTTCACGCCGCCACCGACCGCGACGGCATAACCATCTTTAGTGTCTTTCGGGCTGGTGGACATCACTTTGACCTGTGGCGAAAGGAAAATGTCGCCAATGGCCACGTTATAACCGAGGCCCACGCTTCCCACGCTGCCATCATGATCGCTACGCAGCCAGTTACCTGACAGCGCGAGGCCGGGCGTGGTGGTGCCCAGACCGACGCGAACGTTTGTGTAATCTTCACCGACGTCGACGCCGCCTTCGATAGCCTGCGCCGATCCTGCCAGCGCCAGAAGCGCCAGTGCGCCTGCGGTAGTTGCCACTGCTTTCATATTATTCTCCTGATAAATTTACTCACGCCATTTTCCGGCGGCTTCGCAGAGTAAACTAACTGCTGGCTGAATAACATGAGAAAACGGATAATCGACGGTCCATTTAGTTAACATTACAAATCTCCTGTAACAGGATATGTCTCCTAAACTGCCGTCCACATCAGACGACCAATGACCGGTGCGATGATGACCGTCACCACGCCGGAAAGCATCATTACCAGGCTTGCCACCACGCCCTCCTCCTGACCGGTCTCATAGGCGCGGGCGGTGCCCGCCCCGTGAGACGCAGCGCCAAAGCCAGCCCCTTTCGCGATACCCTGCTTTATCGCCAGCCGGATAAACAGCAGATCGCCTGCCGCCATACCGAATACGCCGGTGATCACCACAAACAGCGCCACCAGGTCGGGCTGGCCGCCGAGCTGTTTTGCCGCCGCCAGCGCGAAGGGCGTGGTAATGGAGCGGACGGCAAGGCTACGCTGGATCGCTTCCGGCAGCGCCAGCAGCCTTGCCAGCCACACCGAGCTGCTCACGGCGACCAGCGTGGCGGTCATCACGCCTGCCGTCAGCGACAGCCAGTGGCGACGGATAATCGCCATGTTCTCACAGACGGGAACGGCAAAGGCGAGCGTCGCCGGGCCAAGCAGCCACAGCAGCCAGTGGCTTTCGCCAATATAGTTTTGCCAGGAGATATGGGCGAGCAGCAGCAGCGCCACCAGCACCAACGGCGTCATGATCAGCGGCATCAGCAGCAGCTTATGCCAGCGGCGATAGAGGCGCTTATTGCAAAAATAGATGCACAACGTGGCAAGCAGGCAGAGGATACTGACGGTGAAATCACTCATCGCGCTGCGCCTGCCGGCGCCGGGCCAGCCAGATTTCGAGACGGTAAACCTGATCCACCACCAGCGCGGTCGTCGCCAGTACCAGCAGAGTGCTGATGCCGATCACCAGCATAATCCGCCAGCCTTCAACCCGCAGCAGCGGCATATAGTTCACGACCGCCACCACGGCGGGCACAAAAAAGAGCAGCATCTCCGCCAGCAGCCAGCGCGCCCCCGCCCTTACCCATTTAAGGGGCAGAAGACGCAGCATAATCATCGCCAGCAGCAGCAGCATACCGACAATGTTGGCCGGGAGCGGCAGATGCAGCCGATCCACCAGCCACTGCGCCATTAAAAAAAATCCGATATAAAACGTGACCTGTAGCGGAACCTCAACACGCTGCACCCACCCGCGCTGCACGGGGCGCATTGCCAACGCCATGATGATTTCTCCTGATTTGTCGTGTGCAGCCAGTATAAAGCGGTTACAAAGGGTGAAAAAAATGACTTAATATTATTCACACTATGCCTTTCAGGAATGTTTATGGACGTCAGAGCCCTACGCTATTTTGTGGAAGTGGTGCGTCAGCAAAGCTTCACCCGGGCGGCTGAGCAGCTCTTCGTGACTCAGCCCACTATCAGTAAAATGCTGCGCCAGCTGGAGGAAGAGCTGGGCTGTACGCTGCTGCTCCGCGAAGGACGTAAGCTGCATCTTACTGATACTGGCCAGGCGGTCTTTCAGCGCGGCGTCACCATCTTGCAGGAATTTAAGCAGCTGGAGGCGGAGATCAGGGATATTAACGATCTGAAAACCGGAGAGCTGCGGCTCGGCATTCCGCCGATGGTGGGGATGCAGATTGCCGGGGCGATTTCGGCGTTCCGCCAGCGTTATCCCGGCGTTGTGCTGAATATTGCCGAATTTGGCGGCCTGACCGTGCAGCAGGCTGTGCTTTCCGGCACCCTGGATATTGCGCTGACCGCCCTGCCGGTCGCGGAGGAGCTTCCGCTCAACGCCCTGCCGCTGATGAGTCATCCGCTCTGCGTGCTGGTGCCGCGTACAGAGGAATGGCTGCGCCGCACCCATATTCCCGTCGCCGAACTGGCGGGCCACCCTATTCTTATCTACAACGAGGAGTTCTCCCTGAACCGCCAGCTGATGCGGGCTTTTCAGGCGAGCGGATTTTCCCCACAGATAGCGGTGCGCAGCGGGCAGTGGGATTTTCTGGCGGCGATGGTGCAGGCCGGTATGGGCGTCGCCATCCTCCCGGAGCCGATCTGTCAGCGGCTCGATAAGCGCCATCTGCTGTGGCTGCCGCTGGAGTCGGATCTGGTCTGGGAGCTGGGGCTGATCTGGCGTGACGGCAGCTATCTGTCAAAAGGGGCGCAGGCCTGGATCGCCTGCTGCCGCGAGTTCTGGCCGGGCGAAGCGCCCCGACTGTCGCTCTGAGCCGTCCCGCAAGCGATTAGCGGCTTGCGGGACGATCGCCTCTACTCTTCCTTTTCACTCAGCAGGGACTCGAGCAGATCGAGATCGTGCAGCAATTTCTGCATCGTCTCGTTGCTGATTTTCTGCGTGGCGCGCAGGTGATAAAGCTCTGCCCGCTCGGCGCGCAGCGCGGTTACGCGAAAGCGCCGCTCAAGCCGCTCCGCCTCCAGGGAACGATCCAGATCCTCTTTGCCGTCTACCCGGCGACGCAAATTGCCGATGACGCGGGAGCTGACCTCTTTCAGCAGATCGACATCAATATTCTCCTCCACATCCGCCGTCAGGCGCTCCTCCATTTTGTAGAGGCTTTCAATGGCTGAGCCCGCCATTACCGCCCGGGCCATTTGCAGTTCGTGCCGATGGGCGGTTTTATCTTTGCCCGGCATCCCGCGCAGCAGTATCGGCAGCACAATCACGCCGACCAGCAGGGAGAAGAGGATCACGCCCGTGGCGAGAAAGACCAGCTCATAGCGCGCCGGAAACGCATCGCCGTTGCTCAGATAGAGCGGAATGGAGAGCACGCCGGCCAGGGTTATGGCACCGCGCACGCCGGCAAAAGAGGCGATAAGCAGTTCACGCAGCGTGTAGTTGCTGAACTCCATCGGTTTTTTCTTCAGCAGGCGATGGCTGATCAGCTGCATCGTCCAGAGCCAGCCAAAGCGGACCACCATCAGCGCCGCATAAATCAGCACCACGGAGAGAAACAGCATCCAGAGATCCACATTCGGATCGACTTCGACCTGGGTGACGGAGGTTTCCAGAATGGCGGGCAGTTGCAGGCCCAGCAGCAGAAACACCATGCCGTTAAAAACAAATTCCAGCATCTGCCAGACGCTATTGGCGCGCAGCCGCATCGCCAGCGGCGCCTGCCGGATAATGCCCGAGCGGGTGATGGTCATCCCGGCGGCTACTGCGGCAAGAATGCCGGAAACGCCAAGATGTTCCGCGATCAGATAGGTGGCAAACGGCAGCAGCAGCAGCAGCACGGTCTGGGTCGCTGGGTCATCCCCGCTCCAGCGGCTGAGCAGGCGCAGCGACTTCCCGTAAAGCCAGCAGATGGCGATCCCGGCCAGCAGGCCGCCGATCGCCACCTTCAGAAATTCAATGGTTGCGCCGGAAACGGTAAATATCATCGTGCCCATCGCCACCGCGACGGCAAACTTCAGCGAGACCAGGCCGGAAGCATCGTTCATTAACGCCTCGCCCTGAAGGATCGCCATGATTTTTTTAGGGATGCGCCCTTCACCCACGATGCCAGAGAGCGCCACGGCATCGGTTGGGGAGAGCACGGCCGCCAGCGCGAAGGCCGCCAGCAGCGGGATCCCCGGCACCAGCCAGTAGATCAGGTAACCGATACCCACCACGGTAATCAGCACCAGCACCAGCGCCAGCCCGATAATTTCCCTGCCGTGATTCAGGAACTCACTGGTGGGCGTTTTCCAGCCGTCGGCGAACAGCAGCGGCGGGATAAAAAGCACCAGGAACAGCTCAGGATCGAAATCCACATGCAGGCCAAATGTCGGCCAGGCAAGCAGCGCGCCCATCGCAATCTGCACCAGCGGCAGCGGGATCTGAAAGGGAATAATGCGGGCCGCGACGCCGGAAAGCGACACTACCAGCGTGAGAATGAGAATGGTGAAAAAGATTTCCATGTTTTCCTTATACGTCTTCCTGTTGTTTACCAGTGATGCGACCAATGTAATCAGTCCGTCTTCACCGATAGTAAAACAAATTCATAAAAGGTTTGAAAACAGGAAGTGCGCAGACAGGAAGAAAACAGGGGCCGGGAACCCGGCCCCGCTAATCAGATGGCCCAGCCGCCCGCATAGAAGGCGATCAAGGCCACGGCAATAATCACCGTTCCCAGGTTTAGCTTGCGCCATTCGCCGGCGAAAACACGGCCAATGACCAGCGCGCCGAAACCAAGCATGATGCCGGTCACGATATTACAGGTCAGGACGATAAATACTGCCGCCAGCAGGCCGGACATCGCGTCCACGAAGTCGGAGAAGTCGATTTTCGAGACGTTGCTCAGCATCAGCAGGCCAACGTACATCAGCGCCGGCGCCGTGGCATAGCCCGGCACAAGGTAGGCGAGCGGAGAGAGAAACAGGATCAGCAGAAAGAGTACGCCGACCACAATCGCCGTCAGCCCGGTTTTACCGCCCGCCGCCGTTCCTGCGGCGGATTCAATATAGACCGCTGCGGGCGATGCGCCCACCAGACCGGAGAAGATGCTGCTTACCGAGTCGGTCGTCAGCGCCCGGCCACCGTTAATGATCTGATTATCTTTATCCAGCAGGTTCGCCTGCCCGGCGACGGCGCGGATGGTGCCCGTGGCGTCAAAAACGGCGGTCATCACCAGCGCCAGTACGCTCGGCAGGACCGCAGGCTTCAGCGCGCCCAGGATATCCAGGCTGAAAAAGAGGGAGTTGCCGCTGGCGTCGCTCAGGCTCGGCATGGCAAACAGCCCCTGATACTTCACCGCCGGATCGACCATCAGCCCGATGACGGAAATAACGATAATCGTCAGTAGAATGCCGCCCGGCACGCGCCGCTTCTCCAGACCAAAAATGGCCGCCAGGCCCAGCAGCGACATGATCACCGGAAACGAAGCAAAGTCACCCAGCGCGACCGGCAGACCCGGCGCCGGGTTTTTTACCACCAGACCCACGCCATCAGCCGCAATCAGCAGCAGAAAGAGGCCAATGCCGACGCCGGTCCCGTGCGCCACGCCCATCGGCAGGTTGCGCAGGATCCATGAGCGAATCCCCGTTGCCGAAATCAGGGTAAACAGTATCCCCATCAGGAAAACCGCACCCAGCGCAACCGGTACGCTAATCTGCTGCCCCAGTACCAGGCTGAAGGCGGTAAAGGCGGTCAGGGAAATCGCGCAGCCAATCGCCATCGGCAGATTGGCCCAGAATCCCATGATCAGCGAACCGAAGCCCGCCACCAGACAGGTGGAGACGAAAACGGCCGTCGGAGGAAAGCCCGCTTTGCCCAGCATAGACGGCACCACAATCACCGAATAGACCATCGCAAGAAAGGTAGTCAGGCCAGCTAAAATTTCCCGGCGCACTGAACTGCCGCGCGCAGAGATTTTGAACCAGGCGTCTAACGAGCCGCCGGCCTGTGAAGAAGGAGTCGACATAGTGAAAATCCCCTGAGATTTTTTTTGATTTATTAATGCGGGGTGCGGGAAGCCTGACTTGGTTCAACGTTTTACATCCCCGGCAACAATGTTCACGGATCGTGAAAACCCCGATAAGAGGCGACGATCGGAAAAAAGGCAAACGTTTACCACACCACGCATGAAAGCTGCATTATTTTAAAAGCAAACGATTATCCAGCCTTTAACAGGGCATTATCAACACCTGTTCATGCATAAATTTGCCAAAATTTTCCGGGCGCCCTTAAAAGCGTCTGTCGGAAAGACTTTATCTCTCTTTTCAGGATCTCCCTGACAGGACTTTCTTATGACGTGCGCGTTCCGGGCGGAAACGTGAAACGCGTAATGTTCGCCGGAGGGAAAAAATTCAGTCGAGCTTCACCTCACCGCCCTGCTCCAGCGCGCGCTGCCAGGCGGCCCGGCTCTCTACCTTACTGAGCCAGGCCTGAATTGCTGGCGAACCGGCGGCCCCGCCGCGCGCGGTCAGCGCCTGTAGCGGAAAGCTCATTTGCACGTCGGCAATGCTGAAACGCGACCCGGCAAACCATTCATGGCTGGCCAGATGCTGCTCGATATAGCCGCGGTGGGTCGCCAGCTGTTTATCCAGATAGCCTTTTTGCACGCCTTTGCCAAAAGCGCTGCCTACCGGCCTGAGCAGCCAGGGGACCGGCGGTTTGCCCATCCGGCTGAAGATCAGCTTCATCACCAGCAGCGGCATCAGCGAACCTTCGGCATAGTGCAGCCAGTAGCGAGACTGAAGGCGCTCTTCCTCATCAAAAAGTTTCAGCCGTTTTTCTGCGTCATATCGCTCCTCAAGGTACTCAAGGATCGCTCCGGATTCGGCAATCACCCGGTTTTCATCGGTAATAATGGGGGATTTCCCGAGAGGATGGACTTTTTTCAGCGAGTCTGGCGCCAGCATGGTCGCCTCGCGCTGGTAGCGCTTGATCTGATACGGCGTTTCAAGCTCTTCCAGCATCCAGATAACGCGCTGCGACCTGGAGTTATTAAGGTGATGAACGGTGATCATGAGCTAACCTTGCATAAAATGAGGAGTTCTCAGTATAGACGCTCCTAATCTTTTTCCGGCTCCAGCAGGATCGCGCCCGTTCCCCGTTCACTCAGGCGATCGTCCGGATTGCGCAGCGGACATTCCGCCATCGACAGGCAGCCGCAGCCGATGCAGCCGTCCAGATCGTCTTTCAGACGGGTCAGGGTTTCGATACGCCGATCCAGCTCCTCCCGCCAGCGCCCGGTCAGCAACCGCCACTCTTTAGGCGTCATCCGCGTGCCGGGTGAGAGCTGCATCAGATGCTCGCCAATTGTCGCCAGAGGAATACCGATGCGCTGGGCAATTTTCACGATAGCCACCCGACGCAGCACGTCACGCGTGTAGCGACGCTGATTGCCGGCATTGCGGAAACTGCTGATTAATCCTTTGCTTTCATAAAAGTGCAGCGCTGACACCGCCACGCCGCAGCGCTTCGCCACGTCGCCCGGAGTGAGTTCCCGCTTGTTCAGGTAATTGCGATCTTTTTTCATTTAGCCCTTTACCTCAAGTTAACTTGAGGAATTATACTCAGCGGCCAGTAAGAAGGCGAAATGAAATAGAGACACCTTTCTATTAGTGCGGCTGGACCAGGGAGAAGAGACGTATGCATGACGAAATCATTCAAACACTTACCGACTGGATCGAAGATAATCTTGATAAGACGCTCTCCATTGATGAGGTCGCAGCAAAATCAGGCTATTCCAAATGGCACCTGCAGCGGATGTTTCGCACGGTGACCAAAAAAACGCTGGGGAACTATATCCGCGAGCGGCGCCTGACGCTGGCGGCTGCGGCGCTGAGTCAGACGCAGCGACCCGTGTTCGATATCGCCATGCAGTACGGGTACGATTCGCAGCAAACCTTTTCCCGCGTGTTTCGCCGCCAGTTTTCCCAGACGCCGACCGCGTATCGTCATACCATGCGCCATCAGCTCCTGACCCGGCAGAGCCGCTACAGCTTTGAACGTAGCGAATTCCCCTCTGCGGTTTACAGCCAGTGCAGCCGCGATAAAGGTTGTCCGGTAAGCTGATTCATCCCCGATTGTCTGCGCTGTCAGCCTCGGGCGAGACCCGCTTCGCCCGCTGACGGTTAATTTCCGTCTCGCTTTTCCAGATCAAGGGCGACAGGAACCAGCCTCCGCCCCGTTCCTTAATGTGATACATGGCCGCGTCCGCCTGAGCCATAATGCTCTCTGCTGAGCGATGATCTTTCCCCAGCGCGATGCCAATACTCAGCGACTGCGTGACCAGCGTGCCGTCATCCAGTCGGATCGGCGCCCGCATTACCTCAACAATAGCCTCAGCTACCCGCGCAGCCTGCTCGCCGCTGTCGATCGCGGAAAGCAGCACGGCAAATTCATCCCCGCCCAGCCGGGCAACCAGATCGCCCTTACGCAGGCGGCTACGCAGGCGCTGGGCAGTTGCCGCCAGCACGGTATCGCCCGCCGCATGGCCGTAACGATCGTTCACTTCCTTAAAACGATCGCCGTCGATAAAAAAAACGGCCAGCTGCGATGCAGTCAGCAGGTTGCCCTGCTGCCGGTGCAGTTCAGTAACGAAAGCGGCGCGGTTTGGCAGGCCGGTCAGCTCATCGTGATACGCCTGATGGCTCAGTGAGGCATTTTCACTTTGCAGATGCCGCTGCCAGAGAGAGAACTCATCCAGCAGGCTGTGAAAGTCGGCGTTCAGCTTGTTCAGTTCGGTAATAGAAGAGGCGGGCACACGCAGCGAGAAAGCGCGTCGCCGTCGGACATCCTGGGCGACAGAGGCGATATTATGCAGGCCTGCCAGTATCCCCGCATGCATACGATGCGAGAGATAGAACGCCAGCAGCGCGGTAACCAGCAGGCTGCCGCCCAGCCATTTCAGCACCTGGCTTAGCCAGATCAGCACGCGGCTGGCATCTCCGGTCAGCCAGACCTCGCCTCTTTCGCGATCGGCAAGCATGACGGCCACCTTAACCGGCGCGGGAAATATCCATTGCGCAATCGCTTCTCCAGGCCCTTCCGTCCTCTCCTCCTCCACGGCGGGCCAGCTTAGCAGTACATGATGGCTGGCATCCGAAATCCTGACCCTGCCGAAATCAACCTCCCGGCTGATCTCTTTCAGGATTCTCGCCGCCGCCACATTATCTCCAGCCAGCAACGCTGGCTGCACGCTGTAACCGATCGTCGTTGCCACCAGTTCAAGATTATTTTCCGCATAGCTGCGTAGCGCAAGCAGTGACAGTACCGATAGTGAAATCCCGCTGAACAGCAGTGAAACCAGGATGATCACAAGATGGATACGCTGAAGGCTCTTTTTTAACGTCAGCAGCGGCTTTTTCGGTGGCAGCGTGATCTGGTCATGGGGCACTACTATCTCCTCGATTTAGACAGTCCCTTTTACGGCGCCTTAGCACTGACTAAGCATGGGACCAGTAAGCGGGAAAGCATGACCTCCTCAGAGAAAGCTGAAGATATCGTCAGTTAAGGGAATTAAGGCTGTTCAGATGCAAGACCTCTTCCCGCGTCATTGAAAAGAAATGCGTAATATCTCTGGATAGCCGAAAAAGCCTACAACTCACCGCCACTCCATACAATGTTTCAGAGGTCGGATTCATCCCAAAGGAGAAAGTCTGCAGAATAAAATGGCCGCGTTCCTTGCCGCTTATAAAATGATAATCGTTACTATAAATAGTCTCAAATATATAACCAATTTAACGCTGATTCATTAAAGCTAAATAAAAGTGTTTTATTTCCGCGCAATAACATTCAGGCAGCAAGTTAAAATCAACTTCTTTCGACAGCAAAAAAGAGAAGCATTTCGCGGGTTCAACCGGAGCCGGCTCCTGGTTAAAAAACCATCCCCGCTGGTCTGAATTTTGTTCAAATTTTCAAAAGGAGTGATACAATGTGACCTACGTCACACTTTAAGGCCCGCCGGGTCCGGTTTGATTCGGGTTTACCTGGCATACCTGCCATCAAATCGTGTGATGTTCCGTTCTGTTGTCAGGTCTGTTATGTCGCGGAGTATGAAAAAAGATGGGAACTATAGCTGCCAGCCTGCTGCTTATGCGCTGGGAACTTCTTAGCGCAATAATGATGTTTTTTGCCAGTACGTTTAACGTGAAATGTCGTAAAGCCAGTCATAATGCGATGGCCTTTATGTTCACCGGGATCGGCATTGGCATGGCGTGTTGGTTCGTTATGGGCCTGTTGGGTATGACGCTCAGTACCGCTGAGCTCCGCAACTTCTGGCATATCACCAGAGATGTCTTCATCCAGGTGATCAGCACGACGCCGCCTGACTATCCGCTGCCTTAAACGCAAACGTGCCGCTTCTCATAAGAGCAGCGGCACGTTTCGTTACGGGGAAAATTCAGACTTTTTTCAGCACGGCAGGGAGTGAAGCCACCTCGCCTGCATGAAGCTGCTGGGGATGGGTGGCGGCTTTACGCTCCTGAAGCCACATATCTCCCATCATTCTGTCCAGTCCCTGATCCAGCCCTGTCACCAGGCCCGCCCCCGGAGTAAAGGTCAGCTCACCGAAGTAAATCTGTCCTTCACTGATATACCAGTCAACGCGAACATAGTCGAAGTCGCTGGCCAGGCGCTTACTCAGTTCAAGCGTTTTTTCCAGTGAAGACATCTCGTTGCTGATGTCCAGACCGGTGTCGCGGATCTTGTAAAAACACTGCTTGAGGTTGTTGACGTAAAAATTCATCGATAGCGGCGCGTTACCACAGCGGTTATAGATAACCTGCAGGACATACTCAAAGTTGCCGTCTTTCTTGTTAAACATGTGGAACTTGTAGTCGACAGCGGCAAATTTGCCGTCGCCCACATATTGTTCGACCAGAATACGCGGCTTGATGTAGCGATAGTGGATCTCCCGCGATTTATGCGAGAAGTCATGGCTCAGCCACTCTTCACAACGCTTAATCAGCAGCTGCTTCTGAACGCAGTCAGGCTCTTCCAGCAAAATTTCCACCATACCGGAACCGTGGTTCGGCTTTATGACGGTATTTTTTAATGAGCCCATATTCAGCAACGTCACCGGTTCAACCGTCTCGTGCAGCAACGGGATCAGATATTCCTCACCGATAGTGGCAGAAATGTATTCTCTCACCAGAAATTTATCCGAAAGCATGCCATAGCGAACATAGTCGCCGGTGACAAATTTACGGTAGAGGACTTTCTCATTAAACAGCTTCGGCTGACGAATATTGGGCAACCTCTTAAACTGACGAAAATATTGAATTCTGTCCTGGTAAGCCCAGGGCATTTTCTTCAGCAGGTATAAGACGCCTTTTCTCAATTCGGCCTTGAGTTTTAACATTTTTTACCTCATTTGTAGGTTTTGTAGTTCAGTGAGGAAAGCTGTATTTTAAGAATGACCCCATTCTTAAAGAAATAATTCATTACGGTCAGCGAAAGCAATTCCGTAATCAGGACGCTCCATGCAGCGCCTGTTAATCCCCAGGTTCTGATAAAAAACCAATTGGTTACCACGCTCACCGCAACCAGCAGGATAATTTTAACCAACAGATAGTTAAAACCGCCCTCTTTCACCATGTAGCGGTAAGCTACCGTTCCCATGGCTGAAAAGCAGGTTGCCAGCGACAGCAGCGTGACAAGATTTCCCGATTGTGCGTAGTCATGCCCATAAAGGGCTGCGATGATCCAGTCGCCAAACAGCGCGACGATAAGAAGCATCACTAATGAGACTGCCATTACATAGCCATACAGCCTTGCAGCAAGCTTCGCTGCTACATCTGAGCGCTCCCTGAAAATCTCAGTAAAGCAAGATGTTATGATTGCCACCGGGATAAAAATCCACGAGGCTGAAATCGTATTGGCTGCCGTAAACAGCCCCAGCTCATGGGCGGAGCCCACGCCCACCAGGAAGAACTGCGCCAGCTTCACCTGAATGGAAATAAACACGCTGGAGATCGCCAGCGGCAGCCCGGCATGCATCAGATAGCGCAGATAGCTGCGCCGGTTCCGCTTCGGTGGCGGACTGATGCGGTTTGCCTGATAAAACATGCTGCGCTTGATCATATAAGGCACCAGCGTGACGGAGACGATGGAGAGCGAGAGCAGCAGAGGACTCAGTTTCAACCAGGCCACAAGGAAGCTAATCGCAAAACTCAGCAGCATCCCTGTTGCGTTCGCCACCGTATTCAGGCGGGAAGCCAGCCGTGCATTGTTGTAGACGCTGAAAATATCCTGGGTAACAAACATCGCTGCGAAAAAGGAGGCGACGGCAAAAACCAGAAAATTCTCCCGCATAGTCAGCCAGACATAGAGCAGAACCGGCAGAGAGAAGAGTAATAACAAGGCCAGTCTCAGCTGTTTGACCACCGCCATCAGGCGCATTCCCTTCGTCGTGCTCTTGCTGATGCTTTTGAACAGAATGGTCTCAGTGCCGAAAATGGCCAGGGTCTGAACAATAGAAAAAAGTGAAGCTGAAAAAGCGATTTGCCCAAAGACCGACGGCCCAAAGGATTTAGCGACGTAGGATGTGACAAATATCACTCCGAACACGGAAACAATTTTTTCCGACATCATCCAGGCTGCGTTAGACATGACACGGTATTTCATCGAAGCATCCTTTGTATTTCTGACATCTACTGCACAACCAATACATCCATGTGTAAATCGGGGTAATAATGCTCCGGTTACCCTGGTGAAAATTGGCACTGCGAACTTATATTTTTCAGGCGAGAGAAACCCACTCTTATTTAAAAGATTTTTATTCGGTTCACCGCTTCGTCATCGGGATTATTCTAACGATCCCTGGCCTTAAATTTTTATACGTAAATTCTTAAAAACTTCGTTTAGATATTTATCATGCCACAGAAATGTTTGGCCTTATGCTGGAGTATTCTTAATTACTCGCCGGACTCGTCGTTGGCATGGAACGAATTTATAACAAAAACCTGAATATCGAAAGCTAACTACGTCCTTTGCAAATAAAATCGGAGAAATCCCATGATGATATTTATTCATAATCCCTTAACGTAATCACTGCCATTCAAATCGCGTGCTTAACGTGGCTTTGCTAATTCCTGGTCAACGTAGATCCATTTTTTAGTAAAGTTGCTCTCATCACATTATAGTTAAGAAAGGTAATAGAATTATGAGAAAGTCACGATATACCGAAGAGCAAATCACCAATGCCATTAAAGCATCTGAATGTGGCGTTAAGGTTAAGGAGATTTGTGAAGATCTGGGAATTTCTGAGGCGACCTTTTACAGCTGGAAAAAGAAGTTCGCCGGTCTCTCTTCTGAAGAGGGACGAAAAATCAAAGAGTTAGAAGACAAAGTGCACAGTATGGAGCGAGAACTGCAGACGCTGGCCTCGGACAAAGAGATGCTTCAGAGCGTGTTAAAAAACTTCTTTACCACCAACGACAAGCGCCAGGCCGTCAATTATCTCCAGGATACGTTCGATATCGGTACGCGCCGGAGTTGCCGTCTGCTGGATATAAGCCGTAGCGTCTATCACTATCCTTATAACTGTGAAAATCAATAAATGAGATGTAGCACACAATTTTTGACCCTATGCAGGACCATATTAAAATATTCCTTTTGCTAATTAAAAAGCTCAGAATGATTTTATGGAGACATTTTCACTTGATGAGTTAGTTATCATAATTGTCCCCTGCCAGGCTGCATTGCGACCCACCACCAGCTAAAAATTCATATTTTTCAGTAATTTGAGCGCGCATTTATCTTTGAGCACAAAGATAAATGCGCCATCGTTTCCATTAGCCATGCTAAACACAGATGGTTCCCCTCCCTCAGCAGCGCGTTTGTAGGTGATGATTCCCTGCTTATAAATGGTTTGCGGGACTAATTCTTCTGGTAAAAATGCATTTCATGTGCTACTTCACCATTTTGCTCTACAACCAATGATACTGGTCTTCTCAACATTTTCGCCCCCCGCCCATCCAAACCTGAGGCCAAATATTAAGTAGAGCCACTTAACCATCATGAATGATTAGCTCAAAAAGTAGACAGGTGTAAGCGTTTAACCTTAACTATCCTGATGCGTTTAACGCTTTAATGACGCTTTACTAACCTCGCCATGGCCCACTAATTTGAGTTAATCGTGGTTTTATATTTAGAAAACCGTCTCAAAAATGGCAGCGCAGAGAACGCGCAGCGTTATTTTATTGTCCACGATTACCGCTGAATAACATTAGCGATTATTCTGATGGCAGAACAATTCCTCTGTGTGCCAGGGCGATCTGGCTAAAAAAAGTGAGAAGCCGTGCCGGGAAGAGTCCTAAAAATCAGGATTACATCACAAATTTGACATATAAAAAGCAACCTTTACGGCCAGCGCCGCAAGGGTAACAGAACAATAAAAAGGCGAAAATCAGCCGCTAAATAGCGGCGAGATGGGGGCATTTATCCTGGCATGTTGGGGTTTAATGCGGATTGCCAAGACCACATCAGTCATGAGAGAGGCGATACTCCCGCGGCTGAGAAACGTGGAGCAGACTTGACAGGAAAAGGTAAAGAGTCAGCCCGCCACTATTTAATAATGTCAGGCAGGCCAACCAGCAGAGCGGGCCGACGCTGACTGACTTTATAGTCCATCCCCTATAAACAGCGCGGGCCAAAAGCCATCACCAGCGATGATTGTTCAAACCGGTGCGGCAGAAGGCGTTGAGCAGAACGTATAATAAAGAAGAACGCCGTGCGTCTGTCTGACCACAGCGTCTGCGAAGGTGATGATGGAGTAGTGCCGTAATACCATCCGCACCTGATGTAGCGTAACGGAACGGCACACCTTAAATCCATGCTGAGCATGAAGCTAAGCGATACCAGCCCGGCAGATTGCTCTGCGGGATGCCGGAAATGCCCTTACGCACGGGCAGTGCCGGTCTGAGCTGCCTTTCACGACCCCCTTCGCTTTTGCAAACGGAAGTTTACTTATCGAACTTGAATCCCTGCTTCAGTAAAGCGGGACAGACAGCCGGATAATAGATGTTCTTATAATAGGCGCCCATACTTTCGCTCCAGTTAAGGCCTTCACCCCGCCCGACCGATTGCCAGTGCTGCATCAGCCGATCGTTGTAATGCTGGATATGGTTTTCCAGCCCTTCCCGCTGATAGCTCTCTTCATGTCTGAAGGTCTGCATCGGCAGTCTTGGCTTCCGTTCTGAAGGCCGATCGACGTAACCAATTACCACGCCCGCGACGGGGAACGTATGCTCAGGAAGATCCAGCAAATGAACGATCGCCTCTGGATCGCGCCTGATCCCGCCGATTGGTACGATCCCGAGTCCTTCCGAGCGGGCAGCGCTCATTATTGAGGCCAGCGCGATCCCCACATCGGTACTGCCGGAAATCAGGCTTTCTACGCTGTTATGGGCAATCTGCTGTTCGCCGTTAAGCGCCATACCCTGCTGCGTTTTGTACATATCTAACACGAGCGTCAGGAATACGGGTGCCTGGGCGATCCAGGGCTGGCCACCCGCCAGCTCAGCAATTTTTTTGCGTGCTTCAGCATCCCTGGAGACGATAACCGAAACCTGCTGAGAGTTTACGGAGGTCGGCGCCCGGTATGCCGTCTCGATAATACGATCGAGCACTTCATCCGGGATCGCTTTATTGAGGAAACTTCTTTCGCTGTAGTGTTCAACCAGGTTTTTAATGACGGGATTCATTGTTTATCTCATTTTATTTAAAAAGACACGATATCTGACGTCAGAAAAAGGTTGTTAACCGTCTGTGCCTGACGCTATGGAATAGCATTTAATTTTACATATAAAACAATAAGATAACTTTAATGCTCAGTTTAAGTACTCAGGTTATGCACCACAGGCGATGCTTCTTTGGCCATGCAGGTTCTGAAAATAGGTTGCGGGAAAGGGCTATCTGGCCGGGTAAATAGAGATCTATTTCTTAAAAAATTTAACTTAAGTCTCTGAGTCCTTAAACACTTTCTCAACAAGATTTAAAATAACCATAACGCTTTTCCCATGTTGAAGAGATATTGAATTTCCAGGTGCTTCAATATTGCTCTTTACCTGGGAATGCTGCACATGGCTGATATTACGATCGAACCGCGTCAGGCGACTGGCCCCTCTTTTTTTCTGTCACTGGTAACCGGCAGGCTGAAACCCGGAAAACTCTGGCTTGACCCTGAGTACCGGGTAAAATATCTGTTCCGCTCAATGGCATACCCCGTCACGACCTGGAAAATGGTGAATGCGCTGGCCACCGAGCCGGTTCTGCGCGAAATTCTGCCTATCCAGCATTCTCTGCCCAGCAAAATTCACCGCCCTTATCTCTATGGCGGCATGCCGGTCTCCGCACGGGCTCAGGCTATCCTTGACCACTATGCCTTTGCGAAAAACCTTCCTGCTGCGGGCCTGCGTCGGGCGATGCTTACGCAACAGGGCGCTACGCTGGTTGAGTTTAAAGGGAAGAATGAGGAAGCCTTCAGCATCACGCTCGCCTGTAGCGGCCGCTGCGAAAGAGAGGGTGAAGTTAATCTCGCCGTGTCCTGTAACGACGTCCAGCTGGCGACGCTTACCTTTGCCGTGATGCGGGATAAAGGCGAGAAGGTCGTGATGATAGGCGGAATTCAGGGCGCTCATCGCGATACGCCGCATGAAACGATCCGTGATGCCACCAAAGCCTGTTACGGTCTCTTTCCTAAGCGTTTGCTGATGGAAACGCTCTCCCTGTTCTGCCAGGCGACAGGCGTCGCACAGATACGTGCGGTCAGCGATAGCGGCCATATTTTCCGCAGCCTGCGCTATCGCCTGAAGAAAAAGAGTCTGTTCCACGCCAGCTATAATGAATTCTGGGAAACGCTGAACGCCCGGCCGCTGTCGCCGAAGCTGTATGCGCTACCCGTCGCCTTCCCGCGCAAGCCGCTCGAAGACATTGCCAGTAAAAAACGCTCGGAAGCCCGCAGACGCTACGAGCTGCTGGATAATATGGCGGCGTATTTCGCCCAGCATTACGCCGGGTAACTCAGCCCTTCCCGGCTCAGAAAACTACCGTACAGGATCAGGGCATAAGTGAGTCAACGAACTGTGTCTGTATCTGCCGGGGTATAGCGGCTGTGCCGCTCGTTATCCCGCAGTAGAGGGGAACAAGCCCAATCGGGAACAAGCCCAACTGCGTGAAAGGTTGTAATCTCGCTTTCTGGCGGGCCAGCATGTCACTCTCTCCCAATCATAGCGTGCGGCGATCTCTGTACGTTTGCGCCTTGTAACTGGGCTTAACCGCATCTACCTGAACGCAGGATAAAAAAAAGCCCCGAATAATCGGGGCCTTCGCGTCGGGACGTTACTGAAAATGGCTCAGAGCGACCTCAGAACGGGATATCGTCATCGAAATCCATTGGGGGTTCGTTATTCGCCGGCGCGTTGTTCTGCTGCTGCGGCTGCTGGGGACGGGACTGAGACTGCTGGCCGCCGCTGAACTGGTTGCCGCCCTGTGGCTGCTGTGGCTGGCCCCAGCCATTATTGTTATTGCTCTGGCCGCCGCCTGCCGGTGCGCCTGCGCCGCCGCCCTGACGGCCACCCAGCATCTGCATGGTGCCGCCAACGTTCACGACCACTTCAGTGGTGTATTTTTCCACACCGGCCTGATCGGTCCATTTGCGCGTTTGCAGGGCGCCTTCGATGTACACCTGAGAGCCTTTACGCAGGTATTCACCTGCCACTTCCGCCAGCTTGCCAAACAGCACCACGCGGTGCCATTCCGTTTTCTCTTTGGTTTCGCCGGTCTGCTTGTCACGCCAGCTTTCGGACGTGGCCAGGGTAATGTTGGCAACGGCGCCGCCATTCGGCATGTAGCGGACTTCCGGATCCTGACCCAGATTCCCTACCAGAATTACTTTGTTTACGCCTCTGCTGGCCATGTACGTCTCTCCGATAAATGTTCTGCTTTAAGTCTAAGCCGAAAATTCTAACATGGCATAACGCCAGATCCTATCTTTCGGAGACGGATCGAAAAGGGTTTATCTCCCTTACATCGTTACAGTGCGCTGCCTGCGTGGGATCGGGAATTTTATCGACTTGCGGCGATCGTCAACGGGATCCCTCCGCTCGCCTTGTGACTGAACACTGTATATCCAATCAGGTTATTTTGTGCCATACTAACAGGCTTATTTCTGGCCATGCCGGACCGGCATGGTGAGGTCTGTGTTAATCCGGGAAGTGTGAATGGATAAGATCGAAGTACGGGGTGCGCGCACCCATAATTTGAAAAATATCAACCTGATCATCCCGCGCGACAAACTGATCGTTGTCACCGGCCTGTCAGGTTCCGGTAAGTCCTCGCTGGCGTTTGACACGCTCTATGCCGAGGGGCAGCGCCGCTATGTAGAATCCCTTTCTGCCTATGCGCGTCAGTTTCTCTCCCTGATGGAGAAACCGGATGTCGATCATATTGAAGGGCTGTCGCCCGCCATTTCGATCGAGCAGAAGTCAACCTCACATAACCCGCGATCCACCGTGGGCACCATCACTGAAATTCACGACTACCTTCGCCTGCTGTTTGCCCGCGTGGGCGAGCCGCGCTGCCCGGATCACGATGTGCCGCTGGCCGCGCAGACCGTCAGCCAGATGGTGGACAACGTGCTGGCGCAGCCTGAAGGCCGTCGTCTGATGCTGCTGGCCCCCATTGTTAAAGAGCGCAAAGGGGA
Source organism: Pantoea sp. FN060301 (assembly GCA_050410775.1). Classification (GTDB taxonomy): domain Bacteria; phylum Pseudomonadota; class Gammaproteobacteria; order Enterobacterales; family Enterobacteriaceae; genus Erwinia. The sequence goes on along the minus strand of CP191229.1, from coordinate 439,646 downwards.
GCACAGCAAAACGCTGGAGAACCTGGCCGCACAGGGTTATATCCGCGCCCGTATTGATGGCGAAGTCTGCGATCTTTCCGATCCGCCAAAGCTGGAACTCCAGAAAAAGCACACCATTGAGGTGGTGATCGATCGCTTTAAGGTGCGTGAGGATCTTAAGCAGCGCCTGGCCGAATCTTTTGAAACGGCGCTGGAGCTCTCCGGCGGCGTTGCCGTAGTGGCGGATATGGATGATGAAAAGGCGGAAGAGCTGCTCTTCTCCGCTAACTTCGCCTGTCCGATTTGCGGCTACAGCATGAGCGAGCTGGAACCGCGTCTGTTTTCGTTTAACAACCCGGCCGGCGCCTGCCCGACCTGTGACGGGCTGGGCGTGCAGCAATACTTCGATCCCGAACGCGTGGTGCAGAATCCGGAGCTGTCGCTGGCGGGTGGCGCTATCCGTGGCTGGGACCGCCGCAACTTTTACTATTTCCAGATGCTGCGCTCGCTGGCTGAGCACCTGAACTTTGATATCGAGGCGCCGTTTGGCTCGCTGGACGAGAAGGCCCAGCAGGTGATCCTGTACGGCTCCGGCAAAGAGAACATTGAGTTCAAATATATCAACGATCGCGGCGACACCTCGGTGCGTCGTCATCCGTTTGAAGGCGTGCTGCATAATATGGAGCGCCGCTATAAAGAGACCGAATCCTCTGCGGTGCGCGAAGATCTGGCGAAGTTTATCAGCAACCGCTCCTGCGCCAGCTGTCACGGCACCCGACTGAAGCGCGAGGCGCGCCACGTCTATGTGGAGAACACTACACTGCCGACGATTTCCGATATGAGCATTGGCCATGCGATGGAATTTTTCCAGAACATGAAGCTGAGCGGGCAGCGCGCACAGATCGCCGAGAAAGTGCTGAAGGAGATTGGCGATCGCCTGCGTTTTCTGGTTAACGTCGGCCTCAATTATCTTTCTATGTCGCGCTCTGCCGAAACGCTCTCCGGCGGCGAGGCGCAGCGTATCCGTCTGGCCAGCCAGATTGGTGCCGGGCTGGTCGGCGTGATGTATGTGCTTGATGAACCCTCAATTGGCCTCCACCAGCGTGATAACGAGCGCCTGCTGGAAACGCTGGTGCACCTGCGTAACCTGGGCAATACGGTCATCGTGGTTGAGCATGACGAAGATGCCATCCGCGCTGCCGATCACGTGATCGATATCGGTCCTGGTGCAGGCGTCCACGGCGGCCAGGTGGTGGCCGAAGGCACCGTTGATGACATTATGGCGGTGAAAGAGTCCCTGACCGGCCAGTATCTTAGCGGTAAACGCGGGATCGCCATCCCCGAAGAGCGCGTCAAGGCCGATCCGGAGCGGGTACTGAAGCTCTCCGGGGCGAAGGGCAACAACCTGAAGGATGTCACGCTGACGCTGCCGGTTGGCCTGTTCAGCTGTATTACCGGCGTGTCCGGTTCAGGCAAATCGACGCTGATCAACGATACGCTGTTCCCGATTGCGCAGCGTCAGCTGAACGGCGCCACTATCGCCGAGGCTGCACCCTACCGCGAGATCAGCGGGATGGAACACTTCGATAAAGTGATCGATATCGACCAGAGCCCGATTGGTCGTACGCCGCGCTCCAATCCGGCCACCTATACCGGCATCTTTACGCCGGTACGCGAGCTGTTTGCCGGGGTGCCGGAATCCCGCACGCGCGGCTACACGCCGGGTCGCTTCAGCTTTAACGTGCGCGGCGGCCGCTGCGAAGCCTGCCAGGGCGATGGCGTTATCAAGGTGGAAATGCACTTTCTGCCCGATATCTATGTCCCCTGCGATCAGTGCAAGGGCAAACGCTATAATCGCGAAACGCTGGAGATTAAGTACAAGGGCAGGAGCATCCATGAAGTGCTGGAAATGACTATTGAAGAGGCCCGTGACTTCTTCGATGCCGTTCCGGCGCTGGCGCGCAAGCTGCAAACGCTGATGGATGTGGGCCTCTCCTACATCCGTCTCGGCCAGTCGGCGACCACCCTCTCCGGCGGCGAGGCGCAGCGCGTTAAGCTGGCCCGTGAACTCTCCAAGCGCGGAACGGGCCAGACGCTCTATATCCTGGATGAGCCGACCACCGGTCTGCACTTCGCGGATATTGAACAGCTGCTACATGTGCTGCATAAGCTGCGCGATCAGGGCAACACTATTGTGGTGATTGAGCATAACCTGGACGTGATTAAGACGGCGGACTGGATCGTCGATCTTGGTCCGGAAGGCGGCAGCGGCGGCGGTGAAATTCTGGTCTCCGGAACGCCGGAAACGGTAGCGAAGTGCAAAGCTTCGCATACGGCCCGCTTTCTTAAGCCATTACTGAAGAAGTAACCTGCACCGGGGCGAAGCCATTCGCCCCGGTGATTACCCACTTGCCGCTGTTCTTGCAGGATCAGGCAAGATTTAAACAGATTCTGGCCTACATAGTTGCCGCCGCCCCCCTTATTCTTAATGCTCCGTTTTTCTCGTGAGATTTACTTTCCTTTCAATAGCTGGAGATACCATGAATATTACGCACGCCTATGCCGCTCAGGATGCCAACGCAAAGCTGGCGCCTTTTGAGTATCAGCCGCGCGAACTGCGTGACCACGATGTCCAGATTGAAGTTATGTACTGCGGCGTTTGCCATTCTGACCTGCATCAGGCCCGCAACGAATGGAAAAACACCATTTTCCCGGTCGTGCCCGGCCATGAAATCGTCGGCCGCGTCACCGCTGTCGGCGGTCATACGCAGAAATATAAAGTCGGTGATTTAGTCGGCGTGGGCTGTATGGTCGACTCCTGCCGTACCTGTGATAGCTGCAAGGAAGACCTGGAGCAGTACTGTGAAAACGGCTTTACCGGCACCTATAACGGCGAAGATCGCCTGACCGGCGACATTACTTACGGCGGCTACGCCACGCAAGTCGTGGTGAATGAAGATTTCGTACTCCGCATTCCGGAGAATCTTGACCCCGCGGGCGCCGCGCCGCTGCTCTGCGCCGGTATCACCACCTATTCACCGCTGCACCACTGGAACGTCGGTCCGGGCAAAAAAGTGGGTATCGTTGGCCTGGGTGGCCTGGGCCATATGGGCGTGAAAATTGCTCACGCCATGGGCGCACACGTCGTGCTGTTCACTACCTCGCCTTCTAAAGTGGAAGACGGCAAGCGCCTGGGCGCGGACGAAGTGGTGATTTCAAAAGATGCGGATCAGATGGCTGCGCACGTTAACAGCTTCGACTTCATCCTGAACACCGTGGCGGCACAGCACGACCTGAACCCGTTCATCAACCTGCTGCGCCGCGACGGCAATATGACGCTGGTGGGCGTTCCTGAACATGACCATCCGTCACCACAGGTTGTTAACCTGATCTTTAAACGCCGCTCGCTGGCAGGCTCCCTGATCGGCGGCATTAAAGAAACGCAGGATATGCTCGATTTCTGCGGCAAGCACAACATCACATCCGATATTGAGATGATCAAAATGGATGAGATTAACGACGCCTACGAGCGCATGCTGAAGAGTGACGTGAAATACCGCTTTGTGATTGATATTGATACGCTGCGCGGCTAAGCGTTAGCGGCAACGAACAGACAGCGAAGGCGGAAGCGATTCTGCCTTTGCTGCCTTTATCCGCCGCCCTCAGGCCTGGGTCAGTGTGCCGTTTTGGTATTCAGCGCCTGCTGCCAGGAGGCATCAACCAGATAGTAGATCTGGGAGTCCTTGAGCGAACCATCAAGCAGCAGCGTGCTCCAGTGTGATTTATTAAGATGTTCGCTCGGCACCACATCTTTATGCTCTTCGCGCAGGAGATCGGCCAGCGCCGGTGTGGTTTTTAAGGCAACGGCGGGCCGCCCATCCACATAGTGCAACAGCGCAAACAGCACATCATCGATTTTGACCTGGGTACCCTTCCAGTTGCTGTGAACGCTCTGTTCAGCGCCCGGTTTATTCATACAGTAAGAAAGTAGATCCGATACGTTCATTATTTACACCTTGTAGCCTGTAACAATGAGTCATTATAGGCGATATTTGCCGGCCCCTGCGGCGACCAGCCTGACGTAACGGAAAACCCTGGCGGGTTACTCTCCCTGCAGCGTGGCGACAATCCGCCTGGCGCCGCCCTGTATGCGGTGTTCTCCCAGCCAGATCCCCTGCCATCTCCCCAGCACCAGCTGCCCACGGTTCACCGGTAACAGCAGCGATACCCCCAGCAAAGACGATTTAACGTGGGCCGGCATATCGTCCGCGCCTTCATAATCATGCTCCCAGGCGGCCTCCTCAGGCACCGTGCGCAGGAAATGTTGTTCCATATCGCTACGCACCGTCGGGTCGCAATTCTCGTTCAGCGTCAGGGAGGCGGATGTGTGTTGCAGCAGCAGGTGAAGCTGACCAACCTGGACATCGCTTAAGCGTCTCAGCTCCTCCAGAATCTCGTCGGTGACAAGATGAAATCCGCGCGGCTTCGCGCTTAATGTGATGGTCTGCTGATACCACATAGGCTGCTCCTTAATGAAATTGGTTAGAGGCGGCGTTCTTGCTGAGCCTTTAAGTGTGCAGTATGGCGCGAAAAGGTAAACACTGAAGGGGAAAAAGATCTGGCCGGAACGTTATCCGGCCAGTGATGCTCAGATTACCGCTGCAAAGGCGGTCGCCACCTGCTGAACGTTATTGCTGTTCAGCCCGGCAACGCACATGCGGCCGCTGGCGATCAGGTAGATGCCAAACTCATTGCGCAGGCGATCGACCTGCGCTTCGCTCAGTCCGGTATAGCTGAACATGCCGCGCTGCTTAAGCAGATAGTCAAAGTTCTTACCCGGTACGGCTGTCGTCAGCACCTCCACCAGCGCCTGACGCATCTCCTGGATACGCAGACGCATCGCTTCCACTTCTGCCAGCCAGCTCGCTTTCAGATCGGCGTCGTTCAGCACGCAGGAGACCAGCTGCGCACCGAAGCTTGGCGGGCTGGAATAGTTGCGGCGTACGGTTGCCTTTAGCTGGCCCAGCACGCGGGCGGCTTCATCAGCGTCGTTACACACCACGGAAAGACCGCCGATACGCTCGCCATAGAGAGAAAAGATTTTAGAGAATGAGTTGCTCACCAGGGCTGGCAGTCCCGCCGTTGTAATGGCGCGGATAGCGTAAGCATCCTCCTCCATACCGGCACCAAAGCCCTGATAGGCGATGTCGAGGAAAGGAATAAGGCTACGCGCCTTCAGGACTTCGGTGACCGCGTCCCACTGCGCGTTGGTCAGATCGGCCCCGGTTGGGTTATGGCAGCAGGGATGCAACAGCACGATGCTTTGCGCCGGCAGCGTTTTCAGGCTGGCAATCAGCTCATCAAATTTTACGCCGTTGGTTTTTTCATCATACCAGGGATAGGTATGCACTTTGAAACCCGCGCCCGAGAAGATAGCGACATGGTTGTCCCAGGTCGGATCGCTGACCCAGACCTCAGACTGTGGAAAATAGGTTTTCAGAAAGTCTGCGCCCACTTTCAGCGCGCCTGAGCCGCCCAGCGTCTGGATAGTGGCAATGCGTCCGGCTTTCAGCGCAGGATGATCCTCGCCAAACAGCAGCGGCGCAATTGCGTTACGGTAAGGCGGCAGGCCCTCCATCGGCAGATACAGCGAAGCGCCGTGCGGCTGGTCATTGAGGCGTGCCTCTGCTTCGGCCACCGCCTTCAGCTGCGGGATCGTACCCTGTGCGTCGTAATATAACCCGATGCTCAGATTCACCTTTTGCGGTCGCGTGTCCTGTTTATACGTCTCCATCAGGGAGAGAATTGGATCGCCGGCGTAGGCATCAACGTTTTGAAACACGGTGCAGATCTCCATAATTTAGTTAAGGCAGGCGGGCGCTGTCGTGATAACAGCGCTTTTCGTTACGGCTGACTAACGGTCAGACTTCATACCGGCCGGGCCGGTGATTCATGGCGATGATCAGATTAAGGATCAGCGCGCCGGCAACAGACGCCACCAGCATTGGCGGCGGCACCACGAACAGAGAGGCAAGCACCACGCAGGTATCCACGCCCATTTGCAGCTTCCCGGCACGAATACCGTACCGATCCTGTAGCCATAACGCCAGAATATTCACGCCCCCCAGACTCGCCTTATGGCGAAAGAGGACAATAAACCCGATGCCCATGATTACGTTGCCAAACAGGGTGGCGTAAAAAGGATCGAGAGCGGCGAAATGGATAAAAAGCGTGTGCATCTGGGAAAAGAGCGATACCAGCCCCACCGCAGCAAAGGTTTTCAGGGTAAAAGCCCACCCCATGCGTTTTACGGCCAGCCAGTAGAAAGGAATATTGATCGCGAAGAAAGCGATACCGAACGAGGTATGGCTCAGATAGCTGATAAGAAAGGCGATGCCAGCGGTGCTGCCGGTTAAAGCACCCGCCGTTTTCAGCAGGGTAACGCCAAAGGAGACCAGCAGCGTACCGAACAGGAGGGCAAGCAGATCCTCAAGCAGCGTATGGGGAATTCTGACGGGGTGAATAGCGTTGTCCATGCGGCGGCAATCTCTGAGAAATAAATCTTTATTCAGCAAAAACTGCACCAATCTGCACGCTTAAGCAGTCACTTTTGGGCTCAGAGATTTAACCCATTGAATAATTTAAGCTTTTAAAACGTATTTTATGCATACCGCGTGCAACTACCAGCCCATTCATGCACAAAAATCGCTTTTCAGGACGGTGGGATGCACAGAGTCCCGCACCACGTACCATCATGATGCAGCTATGCACAATTTCAGTGCAGCGGCGCCATAATGCCATTCTCTTTCAGGCGAGCCAGCACAACGGACGTTTTGACGTGGGAGACGCTTTTATGACCGGCCACCAGTTGACTAATCAGGGCGCTCAGGCTGGAGAGATCGGAAACGGCTACCTTCAGGAGATAGTCGGCATCGCCGGTGGTTTTATAGGCGTCAACGATACCGGATTCTTCTGCCACCATGCGGTGGAAGCTCTCAACATAGTCCGGGGTATGGCTGATCAGGCGGACTTCAATCAGTCCTATCATGCCGAGCCCGACAGCATTGGCGGAAAGCCGGGCGTGGTAGCCGAGGATGAGCCCCGCCTGCTCCAGGCTGATGCGCCGCCGCGAACATTGCGAGGCGGAAAGCCCGACCAGGTCGCTCAGCTCCTGATTGGTCAGTCGGCCATTTGTTTCCAGTAAAGTCAGTATCTTAAGGTCGTAGTCATCAATCTGAGTCATTGTCTTTCCGGGTGGCTAATCATTAGGCTACCCAGACAGATAACCGCATTAGCCGCCTTCTTGTCCAACACTATTTGGCGATGGCAGAAAGAGAACCAACGGGAGTTATTCGTCGTCGTACTGCGGCCCGGCGTAATTATCAAAGCGCGACCACTGACCGTTAAAGGTCAGTCGCACCGTCCCGATCGGGCCATTACGCTGCTTGCCGAGAATAATCTCCGCAATGCCTTTCATGTCGCTGTTTTCGTGATAGACCTCGTCACGGTAGATAAACATGATCAGGTCGGCATCCTGCTCGATAGAGCCGGACTCACGCAGATCCGAGTTAACGGGCCGCTTGTCGGCACGCTGCTCCAGGGAGCGGTTCAGCTGCGACAGCGCCACGACCGGCACCTGAAGCTCCTTCGCCAGCGCCTTCAGCGAGCGGGAGATTTCGGCAATTTCCAGCGTACGGTTGTCCGACAGCGCCGGTACGCGCATCAGCTGGAGGTAGTCGATCATAATCATGCTCAGGCCACCATGCTCACGGAAGACACGTCGTGCGCGGGAGCGGACTTCCGTCGGCGTCAGGCCGGAGGAGTCATCAATGAACATGTTCTTCTTCTCCAGCAGAATGCCCATCGTGCTGGAGATACGCGCCCAGTCCTCATCATCAAGCTGGCCGGTACGAATCCGGGTCTGATCGACGCGGGAAAGCGAAGCGAGCATACGCATCATGATCTGCTCGCCGGGCATCTCCAGGCTGAAGATCAATACCGGCTTATCCTGTGTCATGGCGGCGTTTTCGCAGAGGTTCATCGCGAAGGTGGTTTTACCCATCGACGGACGCGCCGCGACGATAATCAGATCTGAGCGCTGCAGGCCGGCAGTCTTCTTATTCAGATCCTGATAGCCGGTGTCCACGCCCGTGACGCCGTCGTGCGGCGTCTGATAGAGCGATTCAATACGGGAGATGGTCGCTTCAAGGATCTGATCGACGCTTTTCGGCCCCTCATCCTTATTCGCACGGTTTTCCGCGATCTGGAATACGCGGGATTCCGCCAGATCGAGCAGATCCTCGCTGCTTCTTCCCTGAGGATCGTAACCGGCATCGGCAATCTCGTTGGCCACGGCGATCATTTCGCGCACGACCGCCCTTTCACGCACGATATCGGCATAGGCGCTGATGTTGGCAGCGCTCGGCGTATTTTTTGACAGTTCCGCCAGATAGGCGAAGCCGCCTACCATGCTCAGCTCGCCTTTGGTTTCCAGCGACTCGGAGAGGGTGATCAGATCGATAGGCTTACTCTGTTCCAGCAGACGCTGCATTTCACCGAAAATCATCCGGTGCGGCCGGCTGAAAAAGTCCTTGGCGACCACGCGCTCGGAAACGTTATCCCAGCGTTCATTGTCCAGCATCAACCCGCCCAACACGGACTGCTCCGCTTCCAGAGAATGCGGGGGCAACTTCAGCCCTTCCATTTGCCGATCGCGCGGCTCACGGTTATCAGCGGATTTGTTGGTGGGTTTATTTCCTGCCATAGTGATGCAATACCAAAAAACGGAGTGGGGGACGCGCAAGTATACCCGTTTGACACCCTGTCGTCCTCCCTCAATGACGCTGAATCAACAGGAGTGACCATGGCAAAACGTATACAAATCAGCCAGCATGGCGGGCCGGAAGTAATGGAGTGGGTAGACGTCAGCCTGCCCGAACCGGCAGCGGGCGAGGTCGTGGTGGAGAATAAAGCCATCGGGATTAACTATATCGACACCTATATCCGCAGCGGTCTCTACCCTGCCTCGCTGCCTTCCGGACTGGGCACGGAAGCGGCGGGCGTGGTGAAAAGCGTGGGGGATGGCGTGACGGTGGTGAAGCCGGGCGATCGCGTGGTTTATGCCCAGTCGGCGCTGGGCGCCTACAGCGAATACCAGGCTGTCTCCGCCGATAAGCTGGCCCTGCTGCCGGAATGCATTTCGTTTGAACAGGCGGCCGCCTCGTTTCTTAAAGGCCTGACCGTGCACTATCTGCTGCGTCAGACTTATATTATCCAGCCCGATGAGGTTTTTGTTTTCCAGGCGGCCGCCGGCGGCGTGGGACTGATTGCCTGCCAGTGGGCGAAGGCGCTGGGCGCGCATCTGATCGGGACAGTAGGCTCCGCAGAGAAGGCAGAGCGGGCGAAAAGCGCCGGTGCCTGGGCCACCATCAACTACCGTGAAGAAGATGTGGCGAGCCGCGTCGCTGAGCTGACCGACGGTAAAAAAGTGCGCGTCGTCTATGACTCCGTGGGCAAGGATACTTGGGCGTCCTCGCTCGATTGCCTTCAGCGACGTGGGCTGATGGTCAGCTTCGGCAATGCTTCAGGCCCGGTCACCGGCGTCGATCTGGCGATCCTGAATCAGAAAGGCTCTCTGTATGTTACCCGTCCTTCGCTTAACGGTTATATCACTTCCCGCGACGCACTGACCCATGCCAGCAATGAGCTGTTCTCGCTGATCGCCAGCGGAGCGATTAAGGTTGAAGTGCCGGACCAGCAGAAGTACGCGCTGAAGGATGCGCAGCAAGCGCATAAGGCGCTGGAAAGCCGTGCCACGCAAGGTTCCAGCCTGCTGATCCCCTGAGCATAAAAGCGGGGCGGTGAACTGACCTGAGCGTTACCCGATCGGCAGCGTTGCCGCAGAGTCAAACGTCAGATATAAGAAGGGCTTCCCGCAGGAAGCCCTTTTCTTTTCTTTTTATCGTTCGCGCTGAATGTAGGGTCCAGAGCGATGAATTTGTGTCAATTCAGTGAAAGCATCCTGCCAGAATTCATAAGTAAAAAATATGTTTAATTGCCGCGCCGCTGCCGCAATGTGCCATGATGTGATCCAGCCCGCATTCTGCTGGCAGAATAAGTAGCCAACCTGTTGTTTTAGCGGAATAAGCGGCGTCGGAGCCGCGAATGAGGCTTTTTATAAGCCCGGTAGATCCAGACGGCCACCAGCGCCAGTGCCAGCCACGGCAACATTTTTATAACAAAAGCCAACATGCCACCTAGCAGCATCACCAGGGTCGCCACTACCAGCGCGGCAATAACGCCCAGCAGGGAAACACCGGTGAGCATCAGCATCAGAAAGAAGCCAAGGACGAATAAGATTTCCATCAGGGTCGCTCCGTAAAATAGTTTCTCAACAGATATTACAAGAAGCGTGCCAGCATGGCTTTCCAATTAACTCTTTGAATTTAAAGCAACCGCATCACCCGGCCGCCAAAAACCTTGGTGAAATTGCTTATAAATTAGCTAAAAATTAACGAAATGGGTGACGTATTCTCGTCGAGAAACGGATTTATCCGGAGGAGAGCTGCCGCAGGATAGCGGCAGCTTATTCGCAAAGCAGGAACAATCAGCCCTTTTGATCAGGGCTGAAGGCAGGGTTCAGACCGTCGCCGGGATCTTGTCGGCGACCAGCGCCAGCGCCTGCTCTACCGTTTCAATATTTGCCCCTGGCTTATGCGCATTTTCACTCAGATGGCGGCGCCACTGACGTGCACCTGGGATACCCTGGAACAGGCCAAGCATATGGCGGGTGATATGGCCCAGATAGGTGCCCGTAGCCAGCTCACGCTCAATATAGGGATACATTGAACGCACTACCGCGACCGGATCAACCTGAGGCGCATCGCTGCCAAAAATTTCACGATCGACCTGCGCCAGCAGGCCCGGGTTCTGATAGGCCTCACGCCCCATCATCACCCCGTCCAGATGCTGCAAATGCCCCTTTGCCTCTTCCAGCGTTTTCACACCGCCGTTGATCGCCAGAGTCAGATGCGGGAAATCACGCTTGAGCTGATAGACGCGTTCATAGTCCAGCGGCGGGATTTCACGGTTTTCCTTCGGGCTCAGGCCGGAGAGCCAGGCTTTACGGGCATGGATGATAAACATCTCGCAGCCGCCCTCTTCAGAAACCCGACGGATAAAATCACAGAGAAATTCGTAGCTGTCCTGGTCATCAATACCGATACGGGTTTTCACCGTGACCGGGATCGAGACTTTATCGCGCATCGCCTTAATACCCTCAGCCACCAGCGCCGCTTCCCCCATCAGGCAGGCACCAAACCGTCCGTTCTGGACGCGATCGGAGGGGCAGCCTACGTTGAGGTTAACTTCATTATAGCCACGCGCCTCCGCCTGGACGGCGCATTGCGCCAGCGCAGCGGGATCGCTGCCGCCAAGCTGAAGGGCAACCGGCTGCTCCTCCTGGCTCCAGGCCAGATAGTCGCCTTTACCGTGAATAATGGCACCGGTGGTCACCATTTCGGTATAGAGCAGGGCCTGGCGGGTGAGCTGGCGGTGAAAGTAGCGGCAGTGCCGATCGGTCCAGTCGAGCATCGGGGCGATGGAAAAGCGGTGTGCAGGTAAACTCTGGGTCATAAAGCGCGCAAACTCGGATAATTAATAAATGATGATATTGTGCGCAATGATACCATGCCCTGCCGCAGCAGGCCTACTAGCGGGTTGAGATATCGGGCGCGCGGGCTGCGCACCCGACAGGGTTCAGAAGGTAAAGCTCAGCTGAGCCGCGGCGCCCCAGGTATTGTCATCCCCCTTCATACCGGCCAGATCCAGGTGCACCTTATTGAACGGCGACAGGCCAAAACCGGCGGTGATTACGTCGGTATCATTGGATTTCATATCCGCACGATAACCCGCGCGCAGCTGAAGCCAGCTTAGCAGCCGGTATTCCGCACCCACGCCCGCATACTGGCTTTCGCCCTGCGTTTTAAAGCGTTTCGTGGGCGTAATGTCTACATCCAACGCGGTGGTCAAACGATCCGTATGGAACGACACGCCTGGCGTAACGATGGGTGCGATCTGGTACGTGTCTTTGTAGCCACTGATCTCTTTCGTTTCAATATCGCGGGAAATCAGGTTCTGTGCACTCAGGCCCAGCGTCCAGTTTTCACCAATATCGGTTGCCACGCCGGCATCAATGTTGAAGCCCGTATCGGTATTTTTATAACGCCCTTCGGTGAAGTCTGACTTGTCGTAGCTGTAAACCGATGCGCTGTAGTTATACAGGTAGGTCTTCTGGAGCTTAGGCGTCACGCCGAAAGAGACCGGATGGCCCGCGATCGTAAACTCATGCGCTACGGCGATGCCGTAATCATACACAATCGCGCCACGCCCCAATCCGGCCGAGGTCAGGTTATCCTCGTCACCCGGCTGAGGAAATCTCAAACCGTCAGCCACGCTTTGCAGGTAGTCAATGTCGCTCTGACTTACCGCAGCGGTGACGTGCGCCGTCCCGTAGGCTTTAGTGACAAAAGCAAAAGGCAAAACGCTGTTGGGTATCGTGACGGCAACCGCCGCTCCGGCGGTACCGTAAGCCTCGTTGCCTTTAATGCCGCGCAGCTGGTCAGCAAGATCCCCTGCCGCGGCGCGTGCCAGGGGAATGTCGGCCGGGGTAATGCCATTACGGGCAATATCCTGGTAACGATCGACGCTGTCGGTCAGGTCGTCCACCTTATCAATCAGCTTGTTCTTATCAGAGAGCTGCACACCTGCCGCAGGGAGAATAATGCTGACATCATCTTCAGGCTGCGCTTTAGTCATCAGCGCCGGGTTAGCCAGCACCGCCGTACCGTAGGTGGAAGAGGCGACGCCGGTTCCCCCCATCGCATCATTACGCGCATCATAATAATTGCCTGCCGCAAGGGCGCTTAAAGGAGCCAGAAACAGGACGGGAAAAACCGCTGTCCGGGAGAACCTGTTCAACTTGATGATTTTAGAAGCCATATTACTTTAACCCACCCAGAAAAGGAGAAGCGCTCGACGTAAGCGTGCGAAGTCCAACTACGAGCATAATGAACATAAAGGCAGCAACTCATTGCCCTGAAGTCAGTCATAAAGCGTGGGCTTATCAGCGCATTGGCGAGTTATTTATCTGTTATCAGACTAATCTATAAGCCTGACAACTTAATATTTTGCGGGAAAACCTCTGCAATGCCCTGTTTCAAGGTAGTCAGTAACGTCCCTGGCTGCAAATTACATTAGGGCTGTTTCACCTGAAATACGTGGACCTGGCAGAATTAGCGGGTTTGGTGAGTTTTTTTTACGTTTTAAACCTGAGCCAAATACCACTCATTACCAGAGCGTTTTTGTTGCATCAGCAGCGCGTTCTGCCTGACAAGGAATGGCGGCAGGAGATTCGGCGTTTTGGCACGGGCGTGATAATATAACAACTGAAAACAGCCTGAGGGGGAATTATGACCATTCACAGTCCTGAAAAAATTCTGTCGCAGGCGGAAAGCCTCTGCCAGCAGCGCAACGTCAGGCTGACGCCTCAGCGACTTGAGGTGCTGCGCCTGATGAGCCAACACCATGGTGCTATCAGCGCCTATGACCTGCTCGATCTGCTGCGCGCCAGCGAGCCGCAGGCCAAACCGCCGACCATCTATCGTGCGCTGGATTTCCTGCTTGAGCAGGGGTTCGTGCATCGCGTTGAATCGACCAATAGTTACGTGGTTTGCCATCACTTTGAAGAGCCGTCGCACACTTCAGCCATGCTGATTTGCGATCGCTGTGGCTCCGTCGCTGAGCAACATGCGGATGGCGTGGAAAACATCTTGAAAACGCTGGCCCTGACCTCAGGGTTTGCTCTGGCGCATAGCGTTATTGAGGCGCATGGTTTATGCCGTGGATGCGTTGAGGTGGAAGCCTGTACCCATCAGGATGCGTGCCAGCACGATCATACAGTGACAACGGCTAAAAAGCGTGGACGTCAGGAGCAGGCAAAGCTGAAGCCTTAGTAGGTTAGCGCTCTGTTGAGTAAATGGGATGCTGCCTCGGGGATGGGGGATTTGCCAGCGGAAAGACGTATTAAGCGGCACGTTCCGTGTGCCTGGGTAGGAGCATCATCCTGAAAGTCTTATCGTACTGATCGGAGCGTATCAGAAACGATGGTTATTAGTGGTTTCCCAGTCGCTGACTTCTTTCTCAGCCTGGTCTTTAGCATACCCGTAGCGTTCCTGAATTTTGCCTACAAGCTGGTCGCGTTTACCTTCCACGACGGTCATATCGTCGTCGGTCAGCTTGCCCCACTGCTCTTTCATTTTACCTTTAAACTGCTTCCAGTTACCGCCGGCTTCGTCGTTATTCATCTTTTCTCTCCTCAACCTCTGGGGTAAACAGCATTAGTCTTTTTGTCCTGACAATGGGTTAGCAACAAAATAAAAAGCTGCTTAATTGCCAGACGTAAGGATAATTGTAGTAGAAGATGAGGATTTTGCACGTTACGACAAATCCTGTTCCGTCCGGTGATAAACGGAGTGGCGATTATCCTGACCTGAACGGTCAGCGCATGGATCCGCGAAGCGGCAGAAAATAGCTTGTCCGGAACGTTAAGCGAACCACGTTCCGCGACGCCAGTGCCGTCGCCACACCCACCATAGCGTAATGCCGCGCAGCAGCAGAAACACCGTTATCGCCAGCCACAGACCATGGTTACCCAGCGCCGGCACCGTGAATAACGTCAGGCCATACCCCAGCGCGGCGACGGCCATGCCGTTACGCATTTCGGCTGCGCGCGTGGCGCCAATAAACATGCCGTCCAGCAAATAGCACCATACGCCGCAAACCGGCAGGACAATCTGCCAGAAAAGATAGGTGTCCGCCTGCTGGCGAAGCTCGGGGAGTGAGGTCAGCAGCGCCACAATATCCGCCCCCGTCACAGCGTAGAACAGTGAAAATAACAGGGCCACCAGCCCCGCCTGGCGGCAGGCGGCATGCCAGACATGCAGTAATTTATGGCTGTCCCGGGCACCGTACGCTTCACCCGAGGTCGCCTCAACAGCATAGGCGAAGCCGTCAAGCGCGTAGGCGGTGAAGGTCAGGAACATCAGCAGCACCGCATTAACGGCTACAATATCGCTCCCTAAGCGTGCGCCGGACAGCGTCAGCGAGACAAAGCAGAGCTGTAACAGCAGCGAGCGCAGCATAATGTCGCGGTTGAGTCTGAACAGGCGGCCAACATCTCCCCGCCATGACTTTTTCAGTAAGGCAAAGTGGATCCCCCGCAGCTTCATTACCTTCTGCACCATCAGCAGCCCCATTGCCAGCGTACAGTATTCAGCAATTACGGTTGCCGCAGCGGCGCCCTCCACGCCCCAGCCGAGCCCCATGACAAACCAGAGGTCGAGCACAATGTTCACCACGTTGCCCACCACCAGCAGGATAACGGGCGCGCGGGCATACTGAACCCCAAGCAGCCAGCCAAGCAGGACAAGGTTTCCCAGCATGGCGGGCGCACTGAGCCAGCGGATATTCATAAACAGGGCGGCCTGATGCAGCACCGCGGGATCGCCGCCAACCAGGCTCAGCGCCAGCTGCGTAAGAGGCGACTGACAGAGGATAAAACCGACGCCGGCGACAGCGGCAATTATTAGCGGCTGCATTAGCGCCTTTGCAAGCGCGGTTTTATCCCCCGCGCCGAACGCCTGCGCGGTCAGTCCCGTGGTGCTCATCCGCAGAAACAGCAGCAGCATAAAGAGAAAGCTGGTCGCGGTCGTTCCCACAGCTACGCCGCCCAGATAGACCGGGCTGTCCAGATGTCCGATAACGGCAGTATCCACCAGGCCCAGCAGCGGGACGGTGATATTGGAGAGGATCATGGGCAGCGCGAGGCGCCAGAGGTGCTTGTCGGACGAGGTGAAGAGTCGCATCGGCATAAACTCAGCGATGGCCGGAGAGAAATCCGCTGCGACCGGGGAAGCCGCAGCGGCAGGAGCACGGCACGGACTTGCCGTGCTTCAGGGCGTCTGCGCTTAGAGCCAGTTACCGTTACGGATCACGCCGACAGCCAGCCCTTCAATGGAGAGCGTATGCTCGCGCAGATCGATCACGATCGGCTTGAACTCGCTGTTTTCCGGCAGCAGATGAACGATGTTGCCCTGCTTCTTCAGGCGCTTAACGGTAACCTCATCATCAATACGGGCGACCACGACCTGGCCATTACGCACATCCTGGGTTTTATGCACCGCCAGCAGGTCGCCGTCCATGATGCCGATATCCTTCATCGACATGCCGCTGACGCGCAGCAGGAAGTCGGCGCCAGGCTTAAACAGATCGGGATCGACCTGATAGTGGCCTTCAATATGCTGCTCGGCCAGCAGCGGCTCGCCGGCGGCCACGCGGCCAATCAGCGGCAGTCCGGTCTCTTCTTCCATCATCAGACGGATGCCGCGCGAGGCGCCCGAGACAATCTCAATCACGCCTTTACGCGCCAGCGCTTTCAGATGCTCTTCTGCGGCGTTCGGGGAGCGGAAACCCAGCTGCGTGGCGATTTCCGCCCGCGTCGGCGGCATGCCGGTCTGGTTAATATGGTCGCGAATCAGGTCGTAAACCTGCTGCTGCCTTGCCGTTAGTGCTTTCATCCCGCCCCCTGGTTGTTTATACAGTCGACTGTGAGTATATACAGGTATTTGCAGGATGAAAACCTAAAGATCAAGAATTAACCGCAGAAGGCGCAATTCTGGAAAGGCTATCGCAAAAGCGGCAGCAAAAGCATCAGCCAGACCAGCATAGCCAGCAGGATTGCCAGCAGCACCGCCGCCGATCCCATATCTTTAGCCCGGCCCGCCAGCGGATGAATTTCGCTGCCGATCCGGTCAACCACCGCCTCAATGGCGCTGTTGAGGATTTCCACGATAATCACCAGCACCACAGAGCCAATCAGAAGAACACGCGTAACCGGGTCAACGTCCAGCCAGCAGGCCAGAAGGATAGCCACGAGAACGGCGACCGCTTCCTGGCGGAAAGCCGCTTCATGCTGCCAGGCGGCCCGCAATCCCTGCCAGGAGTAACCTGCCGCTTTAATGATCCGGGTCAAACCGGTAACGTTATTTGCCATAATGAGGGAACCCTTGGTGATGTTTAACGTCAATGTCTGGGTGGCGCACTTTTTGCAACATCACAGATCTCACTGGCGCTTTCTGGTATGCTTGCGGCGCTTTGCTAACAAGAGGCTTCATGTTGTCTATGTCAGGTTGGCGTAACTTATATTATAAATTATTGAATTTACCAGTTAAATTCTTTGTGAAAAGTAAAGCGATTCCCGCTGAGCCGGTCGCTGAACTGGGGCTGGATACATCGCTCCCTATTATGTATGTGCTCCCTTACGATTCAAAGGCCGATTTGCTGGCGCTGCGTGAACAGTGCCGCAAACAGGATCTGCCCGATCCTTTAGATCCGCTGGAGATTGACGGTGCCATGCTGCCGCGCCACGTCTTTATTCATGACGGGCCGCGCCTCTTCCCCTATTTCGTGCCGAATCTGGAGTCCGTGAAGCTGTTTCACGACTACCTCGATCTGCACCGCAGCAATCCACTGCTGGACGTGCAGATGGTGCCGGTCTCCGTGATGTTTGGTCGCGCGCCGGGTCGCGAGGTGCAGGGCGACAGCCAGCCTCATCTTCGCATGCTGAATGGAATTCAGAAATTTTTCGCCGTGTTGTGGCTTGGACGCGACAGCTTTGTGCGCTTCTCGCCGATGGTGTCGCTGCGGCGGATGGCGACCGAACACGGCACGGATAAATCTATCGCCCAGAAGCTGGCCCGCGTGGCAAGAATGCACTTCGCCCGCCAGCGGCTGGCCGCGATTGGCCCGCGCCTGCCGGTTCGCCAGGATCTGTTTAACCGGCTGCTGCAGTCGAAGGCCATCGCGAAAGCGGTCGAGGATGAGGCGCGCAGCAAAAAAATCTCCCATGAAAAGGCCCAGCAGAACGCCATTGAATTGATGGAAGAGGTGGCGGCGGACTTCTCCTATGAGGCGATTCGTCTTACCGACCGCATCATGGGCTGGACGTGGAGCAAACTCTACCAGGGGATTAACGTCAACGGCGGCGAACGCGTGCGTCAGCTGGCGCAGGACGGTCACGAAATCGTTTATGTGCCCTGCCACCGCAGCCATATGGACTACCTGCTGCTCTCTTACGTGCTTTATCATCAGGGTCTGGTGCCACCCCATATCGCCGCCGGCATTAACCTGAATTTCTGGCCCGCCGGGCCGATTTTCCGCCGGTTAGGCGCGTTCTTTATTCGCCGCACCTTTAAGGGCAATAAGCTTTACTCCACCGTTTTCCGCGAATATCTTGGCGAACTCTTTACCCGGGGTTATTCCGTCGAATACTTCGTTGAGGGAGGCCGCTCGCGTACGGGCCGCCTGCTCGATCCGAAGACCGGCACGCTGTCGATGACGATTCAGGCGATGCTGCGCGGCGGTAACCGCCCTATCACGCTGGTGCCTATCTATATCGGCTATGAACACGTGATGGAAGTGGGAACCTATGCCAAAGAGCTGCGCGGCGCGACCAAGGAGAAGGAAAGCTTTCTTCAGATGGTGAAAGGCCTGCGCAAGCTGCGCAACCTCGGTCAGGGCTATGTAAACTTTGGCGAGCCGCTGCCGCTGGTCACTTATCTGAATAAGCGCGTGCCCGAATGGCGTGAGGCGATCGATCCGATTGAAGCGCACCGCCCTGCCTGGCTGACGCCGGCGGTTAATGATATCGCCCAGCAGGTTATGGTGCGTATCAATAATGCCGGTGCCGCTAACGCCATGAACCTGTGCGTGACTGCCCTACTGGCTTCCCGGCAGCGTTCGCTGACGCGCGAACAGCTCACCGAACAGCTCGACTGCTATGTGCAGCTGCTGCGCAACGTGCCCTACTCGCCGGACGCTACCGTGCCGGATATGACGCCGGAAGCGCTGCTGGATCATGCCC
Source organism: Pantoea sp. FN060301 (assembly GCA_050410775.1). Classification (GTDB taxonomy): domain Bacteria; phylum Pseudomonadota; class Gammaproteobacteria; order Enterobacterales; family Enterobacteriaceae; genus Erwinia. The sequence continues at coordinate 420,688 of CP191229.1, read as the reverse complement.
TGAGCATGAACAAATTTGAGATTGAGCAGGACAGTATTGGCGAAATTATCATTCTGCCGCGCGAGCAGGCGGTACTGATGACCTACTATCGCAATAACGTTCACCACATGCTGGTCATGCCTTCTCTGATTGCCGTGTTCCTGATGCAGCACCGTCAGCTGACGCGCGCCGAGCTGTTGCGCCAGCTCGGCGTCATCTATCCGATGCTGAAGCGTGAACTGTTCCTGCACTGGAATAAAGAAGATCTGCCGCAGATACTGGATGCGCTGGTCACCGAAATGGCGCGTCAGGGCCTGCTGACGGTTGAAGAAGACCGGCTACGCCTCAGCCCTGCCCGCACCCGGACGCTACAGCTGCTTGCTGCCGGCGTGCGGGAGACGCTTCAGCGCTACGCCATCGCCTTCTCTATCCTCAGCGCTAACCCGTCGATTAACCGCGGCACGCTGGAAAAAGAGAGCCGTACGATGGCCCAGCGCCTTTCCGTGCTGCACGGTATCAATGCACCAGAGTTCTTCGACAAGGCGGTCTTCTCTTCGCTGGTGCTGACGCTGCGCGACGAAGGGTATATCAGCGATACCGGCGATGCTCAGGTTGAGCAGACGCATAAGGTGTATCAGATGCTGGCCGACCTGATCACGCAGGATGTCAGGATGACTATCGAGAACGCCTCGCTTCCGGTATAAGTCCGCCATAAAAAAGGGTCGGTGACAGGAATGTCATCGACCCTTTTTTTTGCCTGACGGCTGTCAGAACCCGTTAACGACGGGTGGCAGACTGAAGGCTATGCCGATAAACAGCACCAGCCCCACATAGTTATTGTTCAGAAAGGCCCGGAAGCACAAATCCCGGTCGCGCCCGGAGATCAGCTTTTGCTGATACACAAACAGCCCGCCGGCCAGCAGGACCGAGCAGTAAAACAGCCCCCCCAGCTGCAACCGCCAGCCGATCAGCGTCATCAGTCCCAGGGTGGCGAGCTGGAGCAGACCGATAATAAGCTTATCGCAGCGCCCAAACAGGATCGCGGTGGACTTCACCCCTATTTTTAAATCATCATCACGATCGACCATCGCGTACTCGGTATCGAAGGCGACCGTCCAGCACATGTAGGCGCAAAACAGCAACCAGCAGTTCAGCGGCAGGGTTCCGCTAACGGCCGCCCAGCCCATCGGGATCCCCCAGCCGAACGCTGCGCCCAGCACCACCTGCGGGAGATGGGTGTAGCGTTTCATAAAGGGGTACATCCACGCCAGCGCCAGCCCGCCTAACGACAGCCAGATAGTCATGGCGTTCATGGTCAGCACCAGGCAAAACGAGATCAGTACCAGCAGGGCAAACAGCAGAACGGCTTCTTTGGTGGTGACCGCTCCGCTGGGCAGGGGCCGGAACTGTGTGCGCTTAACGTGGCCGTCAATTTTGCGGTCGGCGAAATCGTTCACCACGCAGCCTGCGGCACGCATAAAGAACACCCCAAGCGTAAAGACGATCAGCACGTTCAGCGGTGGAACGCGCATTCCGGCGAGCCACAGCGACCAGAAGGTCGGCCACAGCAGCAGCAGCGTCCCTATCGGTTTATCAATCCGCATCAGCCGGCTGTAGGCCCGGAATTTATTCACTGGCAAACTTTTCTCCACGCTACAGGCTCCCTTTCACCGGCACGCCCTGGTGGTAGAGCGGCGCGGGCGGTAAAAACAGTTCAGTAAGTAAAAGTGGCTTGCCGGAGAGGCGCAGCCGCGAGCGTCGTCCCCACAACCCTTCCACCATGCCCGGTTCAATAAAGTCCCGCGTCAGCGTGGAAGAGGCAAACAAATAGCGGCCCAGTGGCCGCGTGCCCAGATGCTGCAGCATCTCCTCCGGGCCATTCAGGGTCGATTCGGGCACCAGCGTACGGCCAGCCAGCCAGGGCTTCCCGTCCCCACACAGCAGGATTTCCCGCAGCCAGTATCGCGGTTCCAGCGGCAGCAGCGCGAGCTCCTCGCCGGCCTCCTCCGCGCTGATAAATCCCTCCCGCTGAACCACAACGGTGACTTTTTCACAGTGGCGTTCAAAACGGCGGGTCATGGAGTCCTCCTCCATCAGCCAGTCCAGCAGCGGGGCCGTCAGCAGCGGCGATGTGTCAGGCAACCAGTTGATGGCGCGCAGCTGCGAGAGCGCGTTTTCAGCCATATGGCGTCTCCGGGCAAAAAATTCGGTGCCATAGTGTAGCGCAGTCGCCGCCCGGGTACACCGCGTGTCGGGCGGGAATTATCAGGAAGATGCAGGGGGATAAAAAAATGGGTGCCGCTCTGGCACCCATCGACGCTACTCGCGCTTCAGGCGGTTACTGTTAGCCAGCCAGAGCGTGACGACCAGCAGCAGAATGGCAATGGCGTACGCCAGGGTATCGAAAGGGTTTTTATGATCGACGATGATCAGGCGGATGATCGCCGTAATGCCGATATAGACGAAGTAGCGCAGAGGGAAATGGTAACCCGACTGGAAATATTTCACGATCAGCGCAATAAACTCAAAGTAGAGAAAGTAGATGACGATCCCTTCAATCAGCAGATAGGAGGAGGTCTGTTCGCCCGTATTCAGCAGCACGTTAGCCAGATGGAAGGTTTCTTTACCTAAAAATATAGCCAGTATGCCCGCTAAGATAATCAGGCCAACGTTCAGCACCATCTGCAGCATCCAGGCAATACGTGTCGCGGTAATCATACATACATCCTCTAAAGTCACGCTTTTTTCGTCAGGAAATGACGGTACGGATAATATGCTTTAGTGTGACGAAGTTCACAAGTTTTGCCGCTTGCTGATAGCGTAAAAAAGGGGAGTCACGCGATGCCGCAACTCCCCTGGTACGTTTACCGGACAGGATCAGAGATTACCGGAAATGTTTGTCCCGATCGGAGGTCATGTTATAGAGCTGGTATTTACGGCCCAGCATCTGGCCACCATCGCGCGTCAGCGGCGTCCAGCTGACCTGCGCCCGTCCCCGCGTTGGTGACGCGGTAAACAGATCCATCGGAATGGAGATGTAAAATCCTTTGGTGAAGTCCCCTTCGCCATACTCTTCCGCCGAGACGTTGGTTTTGGTCGCGTAAGCGCCGACGATCACCCCGCTGTCAAACTGGCGGGAAATATCCAGCGTGGCCCCTTTATCTTCGGCCAGATACTGCCCGACGCTCGCCTTAACCAACACGCTGCGCATAAACCACGGACGCCAGTAGGCGGTGATATTGCCGACGTTAGCGCTGTAGTTGTCGAACTGCATCATATTGTCCCAGTCGCGTCGCTTAACGTAGTTAGCATCAACGCCAACGGCCCAGTCAGCATCCAGAGGCCGGTAAAGCACCTCGCCGCCCACGCCGCCATACATGGTTTCCAGATAGCCGCCATAGATCTGCCCATAAAAGCCGTTCCCCAGCGAACGCATATAGTTGGCCTGGAGATTATTCACGTAGACATTATTTTCCACGTAGTCGCGGATATGGGTGCGTACGCGGGGTAAAGAAGAGTCATTCGGCGCACCGTTATAGCGGAACTTATCGTAATTGTTGGCGAGGTTGGCAAATACGCTGCCATCAATTAACAGATGATCCGTCAGCCAGTAGTTTGCATTACCCATTACGCCAACCTGATAGAGGTAGAAGCTCTCTGGTCCGCCAACGGACTGATTCAGCACCGGCGACAGGCTGTAATCCAGCGGATCGGCATCAATATGGAAACCCTGCTCGGTGCGTCCCGGATCGACCGGATCGATCCGTCGTTGATCCAGCATCCTCTCTTTACCGAGCGGATAGCCTTCCAGCTGCTGCTTCAGGCTCGCCACGGACGTCACGGTCGTTACCTGCGGCATATTGTTACGGGTTTCCGTCACGCTCAGCGTTTCAATGCCCGATGGAAGGTTATTCATCATAATCAGGTTGGCGCGATCGATGCCCTCCTGAGTATTCCGGTATTTGTTCTGCTGGCCCGTGGCGTACAGGGTACTGCCTTTAATTTGCAGGTTTGGCCCATTCAGTCCGGCGTTATATTTCAGCCCGGTGAGCTGGCTTGCTACCGCTGTGGGTTCAAAGAACTCTCCCTGCGGCTGCGGGTTATAGGCCGGTTTCGGCGCATCAACTGAGGCAACACGCAGATCGTTGAAATTCGTACGCAGGGTAAAGCCCGCCATCAGCGTATTGCCGCGTTCGTAGCTGATATTCACATCCGCCCACTCCGTCAGGCGATAGATGGCACCAACGTTGACCTTACTTTTCTGCTCAAGCTGCCCGGCGAAATCATCCTGATAGTCGTTGCCTTCATACTCAATTTTCAGCCGAAGCGGCCGCCACGGCGTCTGATATTCGATGCCGCCAAAAATCGCTGCCGGCCCTTTAAACATATCCGTGCCGTTGACCGAGCCGGCAGTGCCGTTGCCGTCAGTACGGCTACAGTAGCGGCTGTCCGCGGCGCAGAAGGGGTTTTTCACCGTGCCGCTGTTGCCGAGATAGCCAAAGCCCAGCCCAAGGGTGAAGTCAAACGGCCCCCAGGCTTTGGTCGCCACCAGATATTCGCTGTCAAACAGGCCGGTGCCGCCGAGATCTCGGGCGCCGATCGCCACTTCAGGCAGCCAGAAACCTTCCTGCCAGAGACGCGCCTTCAGATCGAACGCCTTATCCTTATAGGTCTGCGTGCCGCTGAAACTATCCACCGCGCTGTAGCGACGCGTTTTTACGTCGGTATAGCGAATGGTCGCCTCAAGCCAGGGGAAAAGCTGTACCGACGATGAAAAGAAGCGGTACTGGTCGTTATAGCGATAGTTAAGGCTGAATTCGCCATCTTTCGCCATACGGGCCGTGGGCACCTGCAGCAGCCCCACGCCGCCGAGATCGGATTGCGAAGGGCCAACCGGGTTGGCCAGCATCGCCGCCTGCGTCTGACAGGCACAGGCGACGGAAACAGCCAACAGGCTGAGTAGATAATGTTTTTTCATCAGTCAGGGATCCGGTGCGTCAGAACTGAAACGATTTGCTGGTTAAGATCCTGGTATTCACCAGGCAGCGACCATGAGGAGAAGCCAACGTAAATAATGCTGCCCGCTTCCGGCTCTCGGTGACGCCGGTTCCAGTAAGCTACCGGCACTTCGCTGACGTCACCAGCGGGGCCAATCAGCACCACAATGTTACGCTCCGCACCCGCAAGCAGATCGTTATGCTCCAGATAGTCCACCAGGCTGCGGCCCGGCTGCCAGGCAACTTTACCGCTCTCCACCAGCAGGCCAGCCATGCTCACCGTGGTCGGCTTTTGCAGCGTATAAAGGCTGTAATCGCCTTCCAGACGCCGGTTCTCCGCCGGGCGAACGCGCACAGCATCGGGATCGAGATTCACGAACTGCCGGCCCGTCACGGTTAACGAGGCAATCTGCTGATACACATTTTCAACCACGGCGGCCTTACTGCTGTCACCCTCTGCGCGTAGCGTCCTGCTCCAGCCCTTCAGCCGCGCCAGCAGTTGCTGCTGCTGACGCACTGCCGCCGTCGTGGCATTTTTTTCTGCGATTGCCGTGCCGGGCCACCAGGTTTTCTCTTTGAGCGCCGGGCTGGTTACCAGCTGCGCCAGATTTTCCGCATTGCTGACAACGGCAGTTTCATTTGTACCGGGATAAAAGATCGTCACCTGACTTTCCGCGCAAAGCTGCAGCGAGACACAGAACGCCATGCCGGCGGGAATTAATGCTCTTTTTTTCATGATTTCGCCGGCTTCAGTAGGGTGATGTCAAAAGAGAGATTCTCTCCGCCAGGCGTCTGCTGTGACTGGCGAACCAGCCCTGTGGCGGCGTCTGTCCAGAAGGTATTGGTCCAGGATCTTCCGTCTCCGGCCAGTTCAACTTTTTCCTGCCAGACCTGACAGGCGATCTTACTGCCGGCAATATCCAGCATTCGATCCTCAAGACGCGTAAAGTGGGAGACCGCCGTTCCGGCACGGAAATGGCCATTCTCTGTCCAGCTCAGCGTCCGCGTCCAGCTTGCCCCGTCGGTCAGGCGCCGCGGATCGGCCAGCGGATCCTGCTGAAGGTTCGTCACCTCTTTCAGGTTGTCGCGCAGCCCCAGCGTTTTCACCACGCGACCGTGTTGCGTCACGACCACCGAGCGATCCTGCGTGATCCATTTCTGCTGCCCTTCTTCATCGAAGCCCAGCACCACAAAAATCCGCTGCCCGCCGTTGAGGCGCAGATAGATGCTGGCATAGGGGAGCGCTTCAATCTGCGCGCTGGAAATCTGAACATCCTCTGGTCCGAGGAGGGCCAGGCTGACCGTATCGACCAGCCCTTTTTGCGTTTGCGTACAGGCCTGCAAAAGCAGGCACAGCAGCAGAAGTGGTATATAGCGCACCGGTGTGAGTCCCTGAGTAAAGTCTGACAATGTCGAAAATAACCACACAGGCGTGTGGTTATGATTAATTTTTATACTTAACGCGTGGTGCTGGTCGTAGTGGTGGTTGTGGTTCCGGTATTGGACCCATTTCCACCGCTGCTTGCGGCCAGCGCTACGCCGACTACGGCACCAAGAGCGCCCACGCCAACTGCGGTCGTGGTACCGGCGGAGAGCGTTCCCGCCGCGCTACCGGCAGCCGCACCGGTTTCTACTGGCGCGGCAAACGCGGCAGAAGTCACCGATAAACAGGCTACGGCAACAGCCGCACATAAGGCTTTTTTCATTACATTTCCCTTCATCAGATGAATGGATACCCGCCTGAAGGGTTTCAGGCGCGCCCAGTATAAGGCATGACATCGCCTGAATTCATGAGTGCGCTGGCCTGCTCAGCGCCTGTTTCCGGCTGCGTGCCGCTGATTTATTTCTGTGCAATTCAGTTATTTTTAACCAGATAATTCAGATTGTTGATATTTATGTCTGTTAAATCGGCGCTAATTAGTACCATTAGCTAATAATAAGAGTTAGTGAAGAGATTCAGTCAGAAAGGAGGATTCCTGAGAGAGGACGCTGAATAAAATGTTTTTTTTCATCAAGTTATTCTTAATGCGCTGTGATTTTTGGTAAAAATGAACGCGGATAATTTCAGATTTATCCGCCAAAAATTTGCCTTAAGTTTCAGAATTTTAAGAATTTCCTCAGTCCCACCATCGGGTTTTTACTAATTAATGGCGGGTATATTATGGCGCGACTTACCTGAAACCTCGCGTTAAGCGCCGTTAATGGGCACCGGCAACGCCAGACGCCATGTCAAACAGGACCACATCAGGATGAACTGGATCGCATTTCGCTTCCCACCGGTTTACAGGCGAAAAAAAAGGGCTGTGGCAATAGCCATCAGCCCTTCATAGCCGTGGTGCGCATCGCAGCGTTATTGCCCTGAATCAGCGTTCAGACACCGCTCCGGCGGCAAGCGCTGCTTTCCGGCACGCACGCGGTGAATCAACCACGCCAGTTTTTATAACGGTTGATCAGGCCATTAGTGGAGCTGTCATGCGAACTGACCGCCTCGCTGCCGGAAAGCTCCGGCAGGATGCGGTTCGCCAGCTGTTTACCCAGCTCAACGCCCCACTGATCGAACGTGAAGATGTTCAGGATCGCGCCCTGGGTAAAGATTTTGTGCTCATAAAGCGCAATCAGCGCACCCAGGCTGAACGGGGTGATATCACGCAGCAGGATAGAGTTCGTCGGGCGGTTCCCTTCAAACACTTTAAAAGGAACGATGTGCTCAACGGATTGCGCATCTTTACCCGCATCAGCAAACTCTTGCTCCACCACTTCGCGCGACTTACCAAACGCCAGCGCTTCGGTCTGAGCAAAGAAGTTTGACAGCAGTTTGGCGTGATGATCGCCCAGTTTGTTGTGGGTGACCGCCGGTGCAATAAAGTCACAAGGTACAAGCTTGGTGCCCTGGTGGATCAGCTGATAAAACGCATGCTGACCATTAGTTCCCGGCTCGCCCCAGATAATCGGGCCCGTTTCATAGGAAACCGGGTTACCGTCGCGATCGACATACTTACCGTTGGACTCCATATTCCCCTGCTGGAAATAAGCCGCAAAGCGGTGCATATACTGATCGTAAGGCAGGATAGCTTCGGTTTCAGCCCCGAAGAAATTGTTATACCAGATGCCAATCAGCGCCAGGGTAACCGGCAGGTTTTGCTCTACTGGCGTGGTGGCAAAGTGGTGATCCATCGCGTGGGCGCCGCTCAGCAATTTTTCAAAGTTGTCGAAGCCGACGGAGAGAATGATCGACAGGCCGATAGCTGACCAGAGGGAGTAGCGTCCGCCGACCCAGTCCCAGAATTCGAACATATTGTCGGTATCAATGCCGAATTCCCCGACCGCTTTGCCGTTAGTGGAGAGCGCGGCGAAGTGCTTCGCGATATGCTGTTCATCGCCTGCGGCCTTCAGGAACCAGTCACGCGCGCTGTGGGCGTTGGTCATGGTTTCCTGCGTGGTAAAGGTCTTAGAGGCCACCAGGAACAGCGTGGTTTCCGGATTAAGCGGCTTCACCGTTTCCGCAATATGAGTGCCGTCAACGTTCGACACAAAATGCATGTTCAGATGATTTTTGTAAGGGCGCAGCGCTTCGGTCACCATAAAAGGCCCCAGATCGGAGCCGCCAATACCGATGTTAACCACATCGGTAATCGGCTTGCCGGTATAGCCCTTCCACTCACCGCTGATGATACGTTCTGAGAAGGATTTCATCTTCTCAAGCACCGCATTCACTTCCGGCATCACGTCTTTGCCGTCCACCATCACCGGCTTGTTGCTGCGGTTGCGCAGCGCGGTATGCAATACGGCGCGATCTTCGGTGCGGTTAATCTTCTCACCGGAGAACATCGACTTAATCGCGCCCTCAAGGTCAGTCTCTTTCGCCAGCGCCTGGAGCTTGCTCAGCGTTTCTGCGGTGATGCGGTTTTTGGAGTAGTCCACCAGCATCAGGTCGTCGAAGGTGGCAGAGAAGTTTTCGAAACGCTGGCCGTCTTGTGCAAACAGGTCAGCGATCTGAACGTCTTTCATCTCTTCGTAGTGCTGTTCCAGCGCTTGCCAGGCAGCGGTTTGTGTCGGATTGATATTTTTCATAGCAACACACTCTTTTTATTTAAGAACCGTAAATCAGACCGGAGGCCATGTTACAGGAAGCGTCCTTCTTCGCTCTCACTTCCTGTAACAGGCTAAATCTATCATTGGGCAGGATTTTCCCACCTTTTTATCCGGGGCTATTTATAATTCAGGCTGCGGGGATCCTCGCCGCATAGCGTTTCAGTATGACTATTCTTGTTGTCGAAAGGAAAAATTTTATGGCGATGTCTGCCCCACTACTGTTGGTTCTCATTGGTATCAGTTCACTGGCAGCCCAGTGGGTGGCCTGGTTACTGCGTTTACCAGCAATTTTACCCCTGCTGGTTTTCGGCATTCTCCTGGGTCCTGTTGGCAACATTTTGCAGCCGGACGCGCTGTTTGGCAGCCTGCTCTTCCCGCTGGTCTCGCTCTCGGTCGCCATTATTCTGTTCGAAGGCGCCTTAACCCTGCGCTACGATGAGATCCGCGGATTGGGCAAGGTCGTGCGTAACCTGGTGACCATCGGCATGCTGATCACCTTTCTGATCATCAGCGTCAGTTGCTGGGCCCTGCTGGATTTCCCCCCCGAATTGGCCGCGCTGGTGGGTGCCGTCACCGTGGTCACCGGCCCCACGGTGATTGCCCCCCTGATGCGCGTCGTCCGGCCTAACCGGGCAATAAACCAGGTGCTGCGCTGGGAAGGTATTATCATCGATCCCGTGGGCGCCATTTTCACGCTTCTGGTGTTTGAATTCATTGTGCTGAGTCAGAAGGCTGAATCGTTAACGCATCTCTTCTGGACGCTGGGCATTACGGCGGCGGTAGGCTTGGCCGGCGGCGCGCTGTTTGGCTGGCTGCTGGGCATCGCCCTGAAGCGCGTCTGGCTGCCGACCTATCTGCAAAACTTTGCCGTACTGGCCGTTATGCTCTCCGCATTTGGCCTTTCCAATGCCATTGCGGATGAGTCCGGCCTGCTGACGGTGACGATTATGGGCATCTGGCTGGCGAATATGCGCGATGTGGATTTAACCGACATCGTCGCGTTCAAGGAAGAACTCTCCGCGCTGCTCATCTCCGGGCTCTTTATTATTCTGGCTGCCCGTCTGGACCTGGACGCGCTGCTGGCGATGGGCTGGCCCTTACTGGGTCTATTGCTGGTGGTGCAGTTTATCGCGCGCCCGCTCTGTATTGCCGCCTCCACGGCGGGTTCATCGCTGCACTGGCGTGAAAAACTGATGCTGAGCTGGGTATCGCCGCGCGGCATCGTTGCGGCGGCGGTCAGTTCACTGTTTGCCCTGACGCTGGAAAAAACCGGTTATCCAGGTGCCGATAAGCTGGTCACGGTGGTGTTTGCGGTGATTATCGGCACGGTAGTGTTGCAGAGCCTGACCAGTTCAGCGCTGGCCCGGGCGCTGCGTGTCCAGCAGCAAGAGCCGCGCGGCGTACTGATTGTCGGCGCCAACAGCGTAGCCAGGGCGCTGGCGAGCGCGCTGAAAAAGCTGAATATTCCGGTGCAGGTGACCGACAGCAGCTGGGAATACTATCGCCAGGCCCGTATGGAGGGCATCGCAGCCTATTATGGCAACGCCTGGTCGGAACATGCGGAGAACTTCCTCGATCTTAGCGAAACAGCCCACGTTCTGGCGCTCTCCCCTAACCGCCATCAAAATGCGCTGGCGGTCTATCATTTCAGCCATATTTTTGGCGCGGGGAAGGTGGCGGCAATCCGCTCCGGCGCGGCGCTAAAAAGCCGCCAGGACAGTGAAAGCCCGCGCTTCCGCCGCCATGAAGTTCTCTTCGGTCAGGAGCAGACCTATGGCCGGCTCAGCAGCCTGCTTGCCAGAGGCGCCACGGTGAAAACCACCCGCCTGAACGAGAATTTTGGCTGGCTCTCTTACCTGGAAAAAAACCAGGGCGTCATTCCGCTATTTGTTCAGGATGAACAGGGAATATTGAGCGTGGTGAAGGGCGACCGGCCTGTGCCGCTGCCCTGTACGCTGATTGCGCTGGTACAAAATGAAAACTCTTCAAACGGCAGAGATTGACAGCGAAGGCAGAACCCGATATTTCTAGTCAGCTAGTTGCGCATCTGATGCGCAAGCCAGAAGAGGCGCGTCGCCCAGGCAGTGTGTTGGAGGAACCGAGTCCAGTGATAACACATCAGGGGGAGCGACGCCGAGGTGTAATCCCTTCGGTAGGGTGCGCATCGACCACAGGGGCTGAATCCTCTGGGTTGTCACCAGGCACGTTCGGCAGTCGGACGCGCCCTGCCTGCTTTATCTGATGTCAGGTAAAGCGGGCAGACAAGGTGGGGCGCTTCTGGGTGACTCGTAGTAAATCCCTTTTCTACGTCTGCCCCGTTTCTGCTCTTCCCTTGTGCCAAGGCTGATGGAATTTAACCTGACACGAGGTATGTCAACACATGTCCCAATCTTCACCTATCGTGGCAAAATTTGGCGGCACCAGCGTTGCCGACTTTACCGCGATGAACCGCAGCGCCGATGTGGTGCTCGCCAATCCCGACACCCGCCTAGTGGTGCTTTCGGCCTCCGCAGGCGTCACTAACCTGCTGGTTTCCCTGGCTGAAGGACAGGAGCAGGCGCAGCGCGCTTACCTGCTGGATGAGATCCGGCGCATCCAGTACGCCATTGTTGAACAGCTTGCTCAGCCAGACGTCATCCGTGACGAAATCGATCGCGTGCTGGAAAATATCACCATGCTCTCCGAGGCTGCAGCGCTGGCCAATTCCACCGCCATGACGGATGAACTGGTCAGCCATGGTGAACTGATGTCCACCCTGCTGTTTGTCGAAATTCTGCGTCAGCGCGGCGTTGCCGCAGAGTGGTTTGACGTCCGCAAAGTGATGCGTACCAATGACCGCTTTGGGCGCGCGGAACCGGATGTCGCCCAGTTGGCTGAACTGAGCCGGACTCAGCTTGCGCCGCGCCTCAGCGAGGCGCTGATCGTTACTCAGGGCTTTATCGGCAGCGAGGCGAAAGGCCGGACCACCACGCTGGGCCGTGGCGGCAGCGACTATACCGCCGCACTGCTGGGCGAAGCGCTGCACGCCAGCCGGATTGATATCTGGACCGACGTTCCGGGCATTTACACTACCGATCCCCGCGTGGTTCCTGCGGCCAAACGCATCGACGAGATTACCTTTGAAGAAGCCGCTGAGATGGCGACCTTCGGCGCGAAGGTGCTGCACCCGGCCACCCTGATGCCTGCCGTACGCAGCGATATTCCTGTCTTCGTAGGCTCAAGCAAGGATCCTGCCGCCGGCGGCACGCGCGTCTGTAAAGCCTCGCAGAACCCGCCGCTGTTCCGTGCGCTGGCGCTGCGCCGCAGGCAGACGCTGCTGACCCTGCACAGCCTGAATATGCTGCACGCTCGCGGTTTTCTGGCTGAGGTATTCAACATCCTTGCTCGCCATAATATTTCCGTAGACCTGATCACCACCTCCGAGGTAAGCGTCGCGCTGACGCTGGATACTACCGGCTCCACCTCCACCGGAGAGAGCCTACTGACGCAGGGTCTCCTGACCGAGCTTTCCTCGCTCTGTCGTGTTGAAGTGGAAGAGAACCTGGCGCTAGTGGCCCTGATCGGGAACAAACTCTCTCAGGCTTGTGGCGTGGGGAAAGAGGTTTTTGGCGTGCTCGAACCTTTTAACCTGCGGCTGATCTGCTATGGCGCCAGCAGCTATAACCTCTGTTTCCTGGTGCCCGGCGATGATGCTGAGCGCGTCGTACAGAGGCTGCACCATAATCTTTTCGAGTGATTCACCAACCGGGCCTGGCCCGGTTTTTTTTGGTCCGCCTTTAGCGCGCTGCCCGCCCCTACCGTGCCCGTCCGCCAGCTAAGAATCTTCTTACGCCAGAGACCACAGAGTCTTAAAGTCGCTTTTTTCTGCCTGATTTTTAAGCGGGAATTGTCCTGTCAGCTTGTGAAACTATTTCGAAAACTGATAATCACGCGCTTTAACCACCGGGATAATCAAAGAGAGTATGAGAAAGTTAACGGCTGAATTTTTGGGAACGTTTGTACTGGTTTTGGGCGGGTGCGGTAGCGCGGTACTGGCCGCCAGCTTTCCGGGGCTCGGTATCGGCTTTCCCGGGGTGGCGCTGGCGTTCGGCCTGACGGTGCTGACCATGGCTTATGCGGTCGGTCATATTTCCGGCGGCCATTTCAATCCGGCAGTCACGCTGGGCCTGTGGGCCGGCGGGCGCTTTCCAGGACGCCAAATCCTGGGCTATATGGCGGCTCAGGTTATCGGCGGGCTGGCGGCGGCGGGCGTGCTTTACGTGATTGCCAGCGGCAATGCGGCGTTTGACGCGGCCGCAAGTGGCTTTGCCTCGAACGGCTACGGCGCACATTCGCCGGGCGGTTACTCTCTCCTCGCCGGTATGGTCACGGAAGGGGTACTGACGGCGCTGTTCCTTATTATTATTCACGGCGCGACCGATAAGCGTGCACCAGCCGGGTTTGCACCTATGGCGATCGGCCTGGCGCTGACGCTTGTTCACCTCATCGCCATTCCGGTGACGAACACTTCCGTTAACCCGGCACGCAGTACCGCCGTGGCGCTGTTCCAGGGGGGATGGGCAGTGGAGCAGCTATGGATGTTCTGGCTGATGCCGCTGATCGGCGGTGTCGCAGGCGGCCTGATTTATCGCTGTCTGCTTTCTGCTAAAGACTAACTGATTCAGGCTGGCGCGCCCGCCGCGGCCGCCAGCAACCTCCCCCCGCCGCGAGTTCTGTTTTCTCCCCGGCTAATGCTATGCAACTTTCCCCGCCGCGCGCTCTGTTCTTTCCCCGGCTAATGCTATGCGACGTCCTCTGCCGCGAGTTCTGTTCTCTTCCCGGTTAATGCTATGATTCTCCAGTTACTTTTTCCCCGTTCCGGGATAAGCGACGTCTTATGGCAAAAACTGCACAAAAATAAACACAACATAAAAGGAAGTCCGGCTATGCTCGCCACCGTTACCCGACTGTTCCCGCTCTGGGCAGTCCTTCTCTCCGTCGCTGCTTATTACTCCCCCACGCTTTTTCTGGACATCGGCCCCTGGGTGCCCTGGCTGCTGATGCTGATTATGTTTGGCATGGGGGTGACGCTGAATATCAATGATTTTAAACGCGTGCTGATCCGTCCCGCCCCGGTGCTTGCCGGGACGTTTCTGCATTATCTGGTGATGCCGCTGGCCGCCTGGGCGCTGGCAAAATTATTCGCCATGCCGCCCGATCTCGCCGCCGGTATGATTCTGGTAGGCAGCGTTGCCAGCGGTACGGCTTCCAACGTGATGATCTATCTGGCGAAGGGCGATGTGGCGCTCTCCGTGACGATTTCATCCGTGTCGGCGCTGGTGGGCGTTTTCGCCACCCCGCTGCTGACCAAACTGTATGTTGATACCCATATTCAGGTTGATGTGATGGGGATGCTCCTGAGCATCGTGAAGATCGTGGTTATTCCGATTGGCGCTGGCCTGATTGTTCACCACACCATGAATAGCCTGGTGAAGCGCGTGGAGCCTTATCTGCCCGCCTTCTCCATGGCTGCTATTCTGCTGATCATCAGCGCGGTGGTGGCGGGCAGCCAGGGCTTTATCGGCTCGGTGGGACTGATGGTGATCGTGGCGGTGATGCTGCATAACGCTATCGGTCTGCTGGGCGGTTACTGGGGCGGCAGGCTGTTTGGCTTTGATGAGTCAACCTGCCGCACGCTGGCGCTGGAAGTGGGAATGCAAAACTCCGGCCTCGCGGCGACCTTAGGCAAGCTCTACTTCTCGCCGCTGGCGGCGCTGCCGGGCGCGCTCTTCTCCGTGTGGCATAACCTCTCTGGTTCCCTGCTGGCCGGCTACTGGTCCGGCAGACCCATCAAGAAAAAGTAAGTACCCGCTCCGCCCACACATCCAACAGAGTGGGCGGAGCTTTTCTCTGCTGACCGCCATTTACTCCTCTTCCCTGATATCCTCGGGCTGTTCCAGTACGCTGTAAGCCACCGCACAAAACAGCGAACTGAGGCGTTTCATATCCCCCAGCAGGCCCAGGTGTAACGAACTGGTTTCAATACTCTGCACGTTCTGGTGATGCAAACGCTCAACGTGCTTATGCGAATAGCGACGGTTGGTGATGCGGAAGCGGTGCTTAGCCCGGCGCAGGCGCTTGGCGCTGGTGATATCCCGCGACAGGAACACCGACAGGCTGAGGCGCAGATTAGCCGTCAGCTGCTCAAGCAGCGCGTCCAGCTCTCCCATGCCTTCTTCTGAAAATGCCCGGCCAGCGGTCAGTGACTTATCGGCCACCTCGCCACTCATGCGCTCCAGGATGTCACCAGCCATCTCCAGGTTGACCGCCATCTCAATGGTTTCAGCCCAGCGGCGGGAGTCCGCTTCGGGTAAATCTTCTTTTGGCATGCGTGCCAGGTAGAGCTTGATTGCGGTGTAGAGCGTATCGACATCATCATCCAGCTTGCGAATTTCACGCTCCTGGCGCAGTTCGCCGTGCACGACCTTGCTGAAAGTGCTCAGCATCTGCTCAAGGACATCACCCATGCGGAGGGTTTCACGGGCGGCGTTGGCAAGGGCGAGGGCTGGCGTGTCGAGCGCGCTACTGTCGAGGTGGCGCGGTTTGAGACGCGGATCGGTTTCTGGCTCATCCTGAATCAGTCGCTGGCATAGCCCGGCCATCGGCCCGGTAAATGGCACCATGATCAGGCAGCGGATCACGTTGTAGAAAACGTGAAAGTAAATTACCAGCTCTTCATCATTGACTGGCAATGTATCCATCCATGCTGCCAGCGGATTGATAAAGGGCAGCACCATCAGCGAGCCAATAAATTTAAACAGCAGGCTGCCGAGCGCCACCCGCTTGCCCGCCGCATTGGACGCGCTGTTATTGAGCATCGCCAGCAGGCCGCTTCCCAGATTGGCGCCAATTACCAGGCAGAGCGCGACTTTAAAAGAGATAACGCCGGTAGCCGTGAGCGTGGCGGTGATCAGGACGGCAGCCAGGCTGGAGTAGCTGATAATCGCAAAGACAGCGCCGATCAGCGCATCCAGCAGGATATCCCCGGTCAGGGAAGAGAACAGCACCTTCACCCCGGCGGCCTGCGTGACGGGCGTGGCGGCTGCCACAATCAGCTCTAACGCCAGCAGAATCAGTCCCAGTCCAATACTGGCCCGGCCCAGCTGCCCCGCCCGCGACTGCTTGCGGCCCAGGAAAAAGATCACACCAAATAAAATAAACAGCGGCGAAAGCCAGGAGAGATCGAACGTCAGGATACGCGCCATCAGTGCGGTACCAACGTCGGCACCAAGAATAATCACCAGCGCCGGCGTCAGCCCCACCAGTTCCTGAGCAACAAATGAGGTGACCAGCAGCGTGGTCGCATTACTGCTTTGTACCAGAGCGGTAACGCCAATGCCGGCGGTAAAAGCCATCGGCTTTTTCGAGACGCTGTGACTGAGCACCCGACGTAAATCAGCGCCATAGACGCGCATGATGCCGGTCCTGACGATGTGCGTCCCCCAGACCAGCAGCGCCACGGCTGAAAGTAAATTTAGCAGCGTTAACAAAGCAATCGACCTCACAACTTCTTAAACTGAACGCATTCAGGGCCAGTTTTCAGCCCCACAGACAGCATTAAGTTTAGTCTGTTTATGGAAAAATCTTTTTAATCAGGAGGATATATTTAGGTAATTACGCGGATTTTGATCATACGTGGCGGTAGAGATGGGCAATATGCCGGTGCAGGCCGGAGAATAAAATGGCCGACCTGCCCGGTCACAGATTAATCCGCGTCGTAGCCCAGATTCGCGGCCAGCCAGCGTTCCACTTCGCTGACGGACATCCCCTTACGGCGGGCGTAATCCTCAATCTGGTCACGCTGGAGCTGAGCCACGGCAAAATACTTACTTTCCGGGTGACTGAAGTACCAACCGGAAACGGCTGCGCCAGGCCACATAGCAAAAGATTCCGTCAGCTTCATCCCGGTATGAGCTTCCACATCCAGCAGTTTCCAGATGGTCTCTTTTTCCGTATGTTCCGGACAGGCGGGATAGCCCGGTGCCGGTCTTATCCCCTGGTAGTTTTCACGGATCAGCTCTTCATTACTGAGATTTTCCGTCGCGGCATAACCCCAGATCACTTTTCGCACCCGCTCATGCAGGTATTCGGCAAAGGCTTCCGCCAGACGATCGGCGAGGGCTTTCACCATGATTTTATTGTAATCATCATGTCTGGCATCAAAGGCCTCCGCCAGCGCATCCTCCTCCAGTCCGCCGGTGACGGCAAACGCCCCCAGATAGTCCGCTTTCCCGCTGCTTTTCGGCGCCACGAAATCGGCCAGGCAGTAGTTCGCAAACTCCTTTTTATCGGTCTGCTGGCGTAAGTGATTACTTACTTGCAAAACCTGAGTACGGGTTTCGTCCTGGTAAATTTCAATATCATCACCCACGCGGTTGGCCGGAAAAATACCCACCACGCCGCGCGGATTCAACGATTTATGCTGGCTCAGATCGTCCAGCATTGCGTTGGCATCGGCCAGAACGCGCCGGGCTTCTTCGCCAACGATTTCATCTTGCAGAATACGCGGGTATTTACCGGCCAGCGACCAGGTCATAAAGAAAGGCGTCCAGTCGATGTAGTTACGCAGCGTTTCGATGTCAGCACTTACTTCGCTTATACCCAGCCTGTGTGCTGGCGGCGGCGTATAATTTTCCCAGTCAAAACTGAGGGCGTTCTCGCGGGCCGCCTGCAGGCTTACCGGCGGGGTACGCGGCTTTTTACGGGCGTGCTGAATGCGCACCGTTTCATACTCTTTACGGGTGCGGGCCACAAAATCGTCATGCTGAGTGGTCGACAGCAGCGATGAAACCACCCCAACGGTGCGCGACGCGTTCTGCACGTAAACCGTGGGGCCGCTGTAGTTTTGCTCGATTTTGACCGCCGTGTGCGCTTTCGAGGTTGTTGCGCCGCCAATCAGCAGCGGCAGGGTGAATCCCTGACGTTCCATCTCTTTCGCCACGTTGACCATCTCATCCAGCGAAGGTGTAATCAGCCCCGAGAGACCAATCATATCGGCATTATGCTCTCTGGCGGTTTTCAGAATTTTTTCGCCGGGCACCATAACGCCCAGATCGATAATTTCGTAGTTGTTGCACTGAAGGACTACGCCAACGATATTTTTGCCGATGTCATGCACGTCGCCCTTGACCGTCGCCAGCACGATTTTGCCGTTGGTGCTGCCCTTCTCCTTACTCGCCTCAATGTACGGCTCCAGCCAGGCGACCGCCTGTTTCATCACACGGGCGGATTTTACCACCTGCGGCAGGAACATTTTGCCCTCGCCGAAGAGATCGCCCACCACGTTCATGCCCGCCATCAGCGGACCTTCAATCACCTCTATCGGGCGGCTGACGTTCTGTCGCGCAGCTTCGGTATCCTCCTCAATAAATTCAGTAATGCCTTTGACCAGCGAATATTCCAGCCGTTTTTCAACCGACCAGCTGCGCCACTCAGCCTGAGGACGGGTACTTTCATCCTGCGCTTTGCTGCCGCGAAATCTCTCGGCCAACTCAAGCATCCGCTCGGTGCCATCCTCCCGACGATTCAGGATCACGTCTTCTACGGCCTCCTTCAGCTCCGGGTCCAGGTCGTCATAGATCGCCAGCTGGCCGGCGTTAACAATGCCCATATCCATGCCGTTGCGGATGGCGTAATAGAGAAACACGGCGTGGATCGCTTCGCGTACGGGGTCGTTGCCGCGAAAAGAGAAGGAAACGTTCGAGACGCCGCCGGAAATCATCGCGTGCGGCAGCTCACGCTTGATGTCTTCACAGGCGCCGATAAAGTCCATCGCGTAGTTGTTGTGCTCTTCGATCCCGGTGGCCACGGCAAAGATATTGGGATCGAAGATAATGTCTTCCGGCGGGAAACCGACCTCTTCAGTCAGGATCTTATAAGCCCGGCGGCAGATTTCAATTTTGCGCTCGCGGGTATCGGCCTGGCCCGCTTCATCAAAGGCCATCACGACCATCGCCGCCCCGTAGCGCCGCACCAGACGCGCGTGGGCAATAAAAGCCTCCACGCCCTCTTTCATGGAGATGGAGTTCACAATCCCCTTCCCCTGGATGCACTGAAGCCCTTTTTCGATAACTTCCCATTTAGATGAGTCGATCATTATTGGTACGCGGGCGATGTCCGGCTCGCCCGCGATAAGGTTGAGAAAACGCACCATCGCCGCTTCGGCGTCGAGCATTCCCTCATCCATATTAATATCAATGATCTGCGCGCCACTCTCTACCTGCTGAAGCGCAACTTCCAGCGCTTCATTATATTTCTCTTCTTTAATCAGCCGCTTAAACTTCGCTGAACCGGTTACGTTAGTGCGTTCGCCGACGTTTACAAACAGCGAATCGGCGCTGATGTTCAGCGGCTCCAGTCCTGAAAGACGGCAGGCGACCGGCAGTGCCGGCAGCGCGCGCGGCGGAACGCCCTCTACCGCTTTCGCCATAGCGGCAATGTGCGCTGGCGTGGTGCCACAACAGCCGCCGACAATGTTCAAAAAGCCCGACCGCGCCCATTCGCCAATCTGCTCAGCCATGATCGCGGCATCCAGATCGTATTCGCCGAAGGCGTTTGGCAAACCCGCATTAGGGTGCGCGGTAACATAACCCTCCGCAATGCGCGACAGCTCCGCTACGTACTGACGCAGTTCATCCGGACCGAGCGCGCAGTTCAGGCCAAAAGAGAGCGGACGGGCGTGGCGCAGCGAGTTATAAAACGCTTCCGTGGTCTGTCCCGATAACGTCCGGCCAGAGGCGTCGGTAATGGTGCCGGAGATCATCAGCGGCAGGGTGACGCCGAGCGCGTCAAATTCGGTTTCGACGGCAAAGATTGCGGCCTTGGCGTTAAGGGTATCGAAGACCGTTTCAATCATGATGATATCTGCTCCGCCCTCCACCAGCGCGCGGGTTGACTCGCGGTAAGCTTCCACCAACTGATTAAAAGTTACGTTACGGAAGGCTGGATCGTTCACATCCGGCGAGATCGAACAGGTGCGGTTGGTCGGACCAAGGACACCTGCCACGTAGCGCGGCCGGTCAGGCGTGCGCGCCGTCCACTCGTCGGCGCAGGCACGCGCCA
This sequence comes from Pantoea sp. FN060301, assembly GCA_050410775.1. Taxonomy (GTDB): domain Bacteria; phylum Pseudomonadota; class Gammaproteobacteria; order Enterobacterales; family Enterobacteriaceae; genus Erwinia. Next base: position 400,520 of record CP191229.1, on the reverse strand, counting down.
GCCTGGCAGCCTCGTAGTTAATTTCCGCAGAAAGCGACGCCATATGGTAATCCGCCATCGCGATGGTGGTGGAGTTGAAGGTGTTGGTTTCGAGAATGTCGGCGCCCGCTTCCAGATAACCGTTATGAATTGCCGTAATCACATCCGGACGGGTCAGCACCAGCAGGTCGTTATTCCCTTTCAGGTCGCTCTGCCAGTCGGCAAAACGCTCACCGCGAAAATCCGCTTCCTCCAGACGGTAGCTCTGGATCATTGTGCCCATGCCGCCATCCAGCACCATGATGCGTTTCGCCAGCTGCTGATGCAGCGCTTCTGTTTTGTTACCCACTCTAGCCTCTTCAACGTCACCCAGCGGCAAAATGCCAGCGAACCATACTGGCACAACTTCTGAGCAGGGCAAAGCAAAGGACCTTGAGACATTTTCAGGCAGCGTTATCTACTGATCCGACCAGATTATGCGCCATTGCATTCCTGAGTAATAAAACGAAAATGGTTTCCACATAGTGAAATTAAGGAGCCCGGAATGGCTAATTCTGAAGTCGTGAAGCGCGGCAAGAAACCGCGCTCGGCCGCCGCCCAGCCCGCTCAACCTGCCGGACAGGTTCAGTCGCTGACGCGGGGGCTTAAGCTGCTGGAATTCATCGCCGATTCCCAGGGCAGCGTCGCCCTGACGGAGCTGGCGCAGCAGGCCGGCTTACCCAACTCCACCACGCACCGCCTCTTATCGACCATGCAGCAGCAGGGATTCGTCCGCCAGGTTGGCGATTTGGGCCTCTGGACCATTGGCGCGCACGCCTTCGTAGTGGGCAGCAGCTTCCTGCAAAGCCGCAACCTGCTGGCGCTGGTGCACCCCATGCTGCGCAAGCTGATGGAGGATTCCGGCGAAACGGTTAACCTGGCGGTACTGGACATCAGCGATCGTCAGGCGGTAATTATCGATCAGGTACAGTGTACCCAGCTGATGCGTATGTCCGCGCCGATTGGTGGCAAACTGCCGATGCACGCTTCTGGCGCAGGCAAAGCGTTTCTGGCTAACCTGGATGATGCCCAGGTCAGTGAACTGCTGCATCGTCAGGGGCTGCACCACTACACGCCGCATACGCTGATGTCGCCGCACAGCCTGAAGGAGAACCTGGCGCAAATACGCAAGATTGGCTTCGCCTTTGATGACGAAGAGCATGCGCTGGGGCTGCGCTGCGTAGCGGCCTGCATCTATGACGAGCACCACGAGCCTTTTGCCGCTATCTCTATTTCCGGACCGGTGTCGCGCGTTACGGACGATCGCGTGACCGAGCTGGGTGCGCTGGTGATTAAGGCCGCGAAGGAGATTACCCGGCAATATGGTGGGGTGAGGTAGCGGCTGAGGCCACGCACGGCGCGTGGCTTCCGGTGGGTATGGTATTTAAGGTTGTGAGTCGATCGTTCAGGAACGGGCGATGCCGCCAGGCCGTAATGGCACTGCGGGCATCTCCGCCGGCGGATCAGTAAAGCGCTGACAGAATCGCTGACGGCGGCGATAGGCAAAGACATCCTCAATGTGCCCGTCACGGATACGCTGCTGAAGCCCCCGCCACCATGCCGCGCTGAACAGCTCGCCATGCATCTCTTCGAACAGCGCCGCTATCAGCGGATCCACACAGAGATAATGGCGAAACTCCTCAGGAAACACATCTTCCGGCGCGACGCTGTACCAGGGTATCGCGGCCAGTTCATCTTCCGGCGTACGGGCCTGAGGAATGTCGCGAAAGTTCACCTCGGTCATGTAGCAAATTTCGTCGTAATCATAAAACACCACTCTGCCATGGCGCGTTACGCCAAAATTCTTGTAGAGCAGATCGCCGGGAAAGATATTGGCGGCCGCCAGCTGCCTGACGGCATTGCCATACTCCTCAATAGCATCGCGCCGCTGCCGATCGTCCGCCTGTTGCAGCCAGAGATTGAGCGGCGTCATCCGGCGCTCCAGATAAAGGTGGCTGATAATCACTTTATCTCCCTCTTCACGCAGCTTATCCGGGATTTCCCGCCGCATTTCCGCCAGCAGTTCGTCACCGATCCGCGAGCGTTCGAGCGCGAAATGCTCAAATTCCTGGGTATCCGCCATCCGGCCAACGCGATCGTGCTCCTTCACCAGCTGATAGCATTCCCTGACCCGCTCCGGCGTCGCCTCTTTTTGAGGGGCGAAGCGATCTTTAATCACTTTGAAAACACGATCGTAGCCGGGCAGCATAAATACCAGCATCACTAAACCGCGCACGCCCGGCGCAACGGCAAACCGGTTTCCAGTCGTCGAAATCACCTGCAGATATTCCCGGTAGCATTCCGTTTTGCCATGTTTCTGGCAGCCTATCGCCATATAAAGATCGGCGGTGGTTTTGCCGGGTAATATTTCCCGCAGCCATTCCACCAGCGCGGCAGGCAGCGGTGCGTAAACCATAAAATAGGCGCGGGCGAAGCCAAACACAATGCTGGCTTCACGCCGCCGCGTCAGGCAGGTATCAATAAAAAGTCCGCCGCTTTCGCTGCGGTGTAGCGGCAGCAGAAACGCATACACGCCAGAGGGCAACCGCAATTTCCCCACCAGCCAGGCGGCTTTATTGCGGTAAAACAGCTCATTGGCGATTTCAAGCTGCCCTTCCCGCAGATCCGCTTCGCTGAAGTTTTCGCGCAGATGTGCAATGGTGTAGTCAATGTCCCTCGCGAGATCCTCCCAGGGCAACCGCAGAGGGAGGTCACTTAACATCTTGCCCAGCAGCGCCTGCCAGCCGTGCAGGGCGTCGAACGTTTTCGACAGCGGCCGGGGAATAGTCCGGAAGCGGCGCTCTGGTTGCGAACTGGTGATAAACAGCCGCTCCGGCGAGAGTCGCTGATGGCCGCACAGACGACAGTAAACGGAGTTAAAAAAGCTTTCGGCAATTTCAAAACGCGGATAGTCCGTCAGCAGCTCGCCGTAGAGCGCCTTTACGCGCAGCAAAAAGTCCCCGTCAAAATCCGTAAGGTGAGTGATGCATTTCAGTTGCTCCACGACCAGCGCCACGTGCCGGTCGTAGAGGTGAATACGCGCCTTCATCGCCTCCTGCATGGCCCGCCAGTCGGCCTGCTCAAAGCGCTGCTGAGCCCCTGCCGTCACTTCCAGAAAGCGGCCATACTGGGCGTCAAACCCCTGCAAAATGGTTTGCGCAATAAGCATTTCCAGCTGCGGCATGAGGCCCTCCGGTTTTATTCAGAACTGCTGCTCTTCGGTAGAACCGGTCAGCGCCGTCACCGACGATGCGCCCCCCTGAATAATGGTGGTCACGTTGTCAAAATACCCTGTTCCCACTTCCTGCTGATGCGAAGAGAAGGTGTAACCTTGGTCGCGGGCTGCAAATTCGGGCTGCTGGACTTTGTCGACGTAATGGCGCATCCCTTCTCCCTGAGCGTAAGCCCTGGCCAGATCAAACATGTTGAACCACATACTGTGGATACCGGCCAGGGTAATAAACTGGAAGCGATAGCCCATCTCCGCCAGCGACTGCTGGAAACTGGCAATAGCGACATCATCAAGGTTCTTTTTCCAGTTAAAAGAGGGGGAACAGTTATAGGCCAGCAGCTTGCCGGGGAAGCGGGCGTGAATGGCATCGGCAAAGCGGTGGGCCAGCGCCAGATCGGGCGTTGAGGTTTCGCACCACAGCACGTCAGCATAGGGCGCATAGGCCAGCCCGCGTGCGATAGCCTGCTCTATACCGGCCCGGGTGCGGAAAAATCCCTCGGGCGTGCGCTCGCCGGTAATAAATTCCCGGTCATATTCGTCGCAGTCTGAGGTAATCAGATCGGCGGCGTCGGCATCCGTTCTCGCAATCAGTACCGTTGGCACATCCATCACGTCCGCCGCAAGCCGGGCAGCGACCAGCTTCTGAACCGCCTCCTGAGTGGGCACCAGGACCTTACCGCCCATATGGCCACACTTCTTCGCCGAGGCGAGCTGATCTTCGAAATGCACGCCGCCAGCGCCGGCCTGGATCATCGCCTTCATCAGCTCAAAGGCGTTCAGCACCCCACCAAAGCCCGCTTCCGCATCGGCCACAATGGGCAGATAGTAATCCGTGTAGCCGGGCTCGCCGGGCTCAATCTGGCTGGCCCACTGGATTTGGTCGGCCCGCTGGAAAGTGTAGTTGATACGCTCAACGACCGACGGCACCGAGTTTGCAGGGTAAAGCGACTGATCGGGATACATGCTCCCGGCAAGATTGGCATCCGCTGCGACCTGCCAGCCGGAAAGATAGATAGCCTCAATCCCTGCTTTTGCCTGCTGTAGCGCCTGGCCGCCGCTCAGCGCCCCAAGACTATTGATATACCCCTTTCTGGCGCCGCCGTTCAGCAACCGCCACAGTTTTTCGGCGCCCTGGCAGGCCAGCGTGCAGGCAGGATTCACCGAGCCGCGCAGCCGGACAACTTCTTCTGCGCTGTAAGGACGGGTAATTCCTTCCCAGCGTGCGCTACGCCACTGTTGTTCCGTCTTCTCAATCTGTTGGATACGTGTTGTCATGGGAGGCCTCATAGAATTAGGGGACAGTGATTAACGCAGCAGCTGGTAGCCGGGCAGCGTCAGGAATTCAACCAGCTCAGGCTCGGTCGTGATACGCGCCATCAAATCGGCGGCTTCGCTGAAGCGTCCCTGACAAAAGCGCGAATCACCCAGCTTCTGCTGGATAACCTGCATCTCCTCTGCCAGCATCTGGCGGAACAGCGCTTCAGTCACCACCTCGCCGTTTTGCAGGGTTTTTCCGTGGCGGATCCACTGCCAGATTGAGGTTCGCGCGATTTCCGCCGTGGCGGCATCCTCCATCAGGCCATACAGCGGTACGCAGCCGTTGCCTGAAATCCATGCTTCGATGTACTGCACTGCCACGCGAATATTGGCCCGCATGCCCTCTTCTGTTCTTTCTCCTTCACAGGGTGCAAGCAGCTGGGCGGCCGTTACTGGCGCATCCTCCCCCCGCAGCACGTCCAGCTGGTTTGGCCTTTCGCCCAGGGCCTCGCTGAACAGGGCCATTACCGTATCTGCCAGCCCCGGATGGGCGATCCAGGTCCCATCGTGGCCATTCCGCACTTCACGTTCTTTATCCGCCCTGACGCGATTAAGGACCCACTCGTTGCGTTCACTCTCTTTACTGGGGATAAAAGCGGCCATCCCTCCCATTGCCAAAGCGCCCCGTCGATGGCAGGTTCTGATAAGCAGCCGGGAATAAGCATCCAGAAAGCCTTTGTCCATCGTCACCGACTGACGATCGGGCAGTACCCGGTCAGGGTGGTTTTTCAGCGTTTTGATATAACTGAAGATATAATCCCAGCGACCACAGTTCAGCCCGACAATGTGATCGCGCAGGTGATAGAGGATCTCATCCATCTGAAAGACGGCTGGCAGCGTTTCGATCAGCAGCGTTGCCTTGATCGTTCCGCGGGGAAGATCGAAACGATCCTCGGTATAGCTGAAGATCTCACCCCACAAGGCCGCTTCCTGCCAGCTCTGGGTTTTCGGCAGATAGAAGTAGGGGCCGCTGCCCTTCGCCAGTAGCGCGTCCACGTTGTGAAAAAAGTAGAGTGCGAAGTCAAACAGGCTGCCGGGGATCGCTTCATTACGCCAGGTGACATGTTTTTCCGGCAGATGAAGACCACGGACCCGGCAGATTAATACAGCCGGATCGGGCTTCAGCTGATAGACCTTTCCCGCCTCGTTGCGGTAAGTAATGGTGCCCTTTACCGCGTCACGAAGATTAACCTGCCCTTCAAGCACTTTTTCCCAGCTGGGTGCCAGTGAATCTTCAAAATCTGCCATAAAAACATCAACATTCGCATTAAGCGCATTGATCACCATCTTCCGTTCGACCGGGCCGGTGATCTCCACACGTCGCCGCTGTAGATCGGCAGGAATGCCGCGAATCTTCCACGCTGAATTTTTTATGGAATCGGTTTCCGAAATAAAGCCAGGAAGTCCGCCTGCATCATAATCTGCCTGAATCCGTTGCCGCTCTGCGAGTAGCGCGTCACGTTGTGGAGTAAATCGCACCACCAAATCCGTGAGAAATTCCACTGCAGAATCCGTCAGAATCTGCGTGCCTGCTTCACCCAATGGGCGCCGGAACGCCAGTTCTTCGCTGATAATCTGTTGGATCATTGCTTCACTCCCGCCATCAGAACCTTCTGGAGACGTCGCCATCAGGGACGCTTTTGTTGCCGGGTAGCGCTCACCCCGCCCGATCAAAATATAACCAGGTGATATACAAAATCAAAAACTATTTCCATTTTATTTAATTTTTAAATTTACCAGTTGATTTAAAAGGAATTAAAGTTACCCACTGAAAGAAAGAGATTTTCATTTGTCATTTTGAGAGAATCATCTGAGTAAAACCGTGCTGGCAAAGGGATCGGGATGGCGTTAAAACAGGAGAGGAACAGAGAGAAACAAAACAGGCGGTTTTTGCCGGGCGGCAGAGGAGGTGTTACAGGCGTGTTAGCGTATCAGTTCAGGGCCATTCCGATGACGAGAAATGGCCCCTTCCTTCCAGTACGCTTGTTTATTCGAGCGTAGGATTCATATTCCGCAGGTCAAATGGGGTAATCTGGTAAACATAGTAATTTAACCAGTTCGTAAACAGTAAGTTACCATGGCTACGCCAGCTTGCCCTTGGCGGCAGCTCCGGATTATTCTGCGGAAAATAATTACAGGGAATTTCCGGGTTAAGGCCAGCTTCATAATCGCGGTGATATTCTGCCGACAGCGTTAAGGCATCATACTCAGGATGCCCGGTGACAAAAGCGAGCCGCTTGTCCTGGCTGGCAAACAGATAGGCACCGGTTTGTTCCGATTCAGCAAAAATTTCCAGATCGGTGTAATCACGCAGCAGGTGGGTTGGAAAATCGGCATAGCGGGAATGTGGCGCCAGGAACGTATCATCAAAACCCCGGGTCAGCAGCGCATGCGGATGAAGTATATGATGGTCGTATACGCCGGAGAGTTTTACCTCACGCGTTTGCTTAGGTATGCCATACAGAATATTCAGCGCGGCCTGCACGGCCCAGCAGACAAACAGCGTTGAGGTGACATGCTCTTTTGCCCAGTGAAGCACGCGCTGTATCTGCGGCCAGTAAGCCACATCGTTAAAATCGACCAGCCCCAGGGGCGCGCCCGTCACAATTAACCCATCAAAGTTTTGATGCTGAATGTCTTCAAAATTACAGTAAAAGTTATTCAGATGCTCCATTGGCGTATTGCGCGATTCACGACCGTCAATGCGCAGCAGCTGCACATCTATCTGTAAGGGAGAATTGGAAAGCAGACGCAAAAACTGGTTTTCCGTCTCAATTTTTTTCGGCATCAGATTCAATACCAGCACCTTCAAAGGACGGATCTCCTGAGTACTGGCGCGCGAAGAGGTCATCACAAAGACGTTCTCGTTGCGCAGAAAACTCACGGCTGGTAACTCATCGGGTACCCTGATCGGCATAACCTGCTTCCTCAACTCACCATTTATACGTTTAGACATCCAGACACCCAAAGATACCCAGGAATGGCGCCAATGTCGAGTCTGCATCTCCAAGGTGAGAAAGTTTCACGCGGGATCGACATTTGAATATAAGCACTACGATTAAGAGAGAATATGATTATTAGCAACCGTCGCTTATATCAGGATAAAGGAGTCAGCCGGGGCTAACAGCTGCTGCCCGAGGAATGTTATCGATGCTTTCTTGTCTTCTGCCGGCGAACCGGACAGAGAAAACGGGCCGGTGCTTTTCAAAGGATCGCTGCCGATCGGGAGCGCTGGAGGATTTTGGTTAAGGAAGCGTGTAAATGTGGCAATTAGCCATCACTGAACGCGTATTTTCCCGGATAGGCATTCTCCTGGAGACTACCGGAAATGGATACAGTGACGAGCAAAGAGTGAAATACCTGACAGCAACAGCAAAATTCCTGGCCGGATACAGTACCGGAGTGGCGCGGACAGCAGCAAAACGCCTGTGGCCGGGCTGCATTTCTCCGGGCGCATAACGCAAAAAACCCTGACCGTGAGGTCAGGGTTATCGCAATTTGATGCCTGGCAGTTCCCTACTCTCGCATGGGGAGACCCCACACTACCATCGGCGCTACGGCGTTTCACTTCTGAGTTCGGCATGGGGTCAGGTGGGACCACCGCGCTACAGCCGCCAGGCAAATTCTGTCATTCACGCCGCCCGTCAGGGCGCCGTGAATTAATCCGGTAACAAACTGAAAATTGTTTCTGTGTCTCTCAGACACTCACCAGAACGCTTCTGGTGTTGTAAGGTTAAGCCTCACGGGTCATTAGTACCGGTTAGCTCAACGCATCGCTGCGCTTACACACCCGGCCTATCAACGTCGTCGTCTTCAACGTCCCTTCAGGAGACTTAAAGTCTCAGGGAAGATTCATCTCGAGGCAAGTTTCGCGCTTAGATGCTTTCAGCGCTTATCTTTTCCGCACTTAGCTACCGGGCAATGCCATTGGCATGACAACCCGAACACCAGTGGTGCGTTCACTCCGGTCCTCTCGTACTAGGAGCAACCCCTCTCAATCTTCCAGCGCCCACGGCAGATAGGGACCGAACTGTCTCACGACGTTCTAAACCCAGCTCGCGTACCACTTTAAACGGCGAACAGCCGTACCCTTGGGACCTACTTCAGCCCCAGGATGTGATGAGCCGACATCGAGGTGCCAAACACCGCCGTCGATATGAACTCTTGGGCGGTATCAGCCTGTTATCCCCGGAGTACCTTTTATCCGTTGAGCGATGGCCCTTCCATTCAGAACCACCGGATCACTATGACCTGCTTTCGCACCTGCTCGAGCCGTCACTCTCGCAGTCAAGCCAGCTTATGCCATTGCACTAACCTCACGATGTCCGACCGTGATTAGCTGACCTTCGTGCTCCTCCGTTACTCTTTGGGAGGAGACCGCCCCAGTCAAACTACCCACCAGACACTGTCCCCACGCCAGATTATGGCGCCAGGTTAGAACATCAAACGTTAAAGGGTGGTATTTCAAGGTTGGCTCCACGCAGACTGGCGTCCACGCTTCAAAGCCTCCCACCTATCCTACACATCAAGGCTCAATGTTCAGTGTCAAGCTGTAGTAAAGGTTCACGGGGTCTTTCCGTCTTGCCGCGGGTACACTGCATCTTCACAGCGAGTTCAATTTCACTGAGTCTCGGGTGGAGACAGCCTGGCCATCATTACGCCATTCGTGCAGGTCGGAACTTACCCGACAAGGAATTTCGCTACCTTAGGACCGTTATAGTTACGGCCGCCGTTTACCGGGGCTTCGATCAGGAGCTTCTCTTGCGATAACCCCATCAATTAACCTTCCGGCACCGGGCAGGCGTCACACCGTATACGTCCACTTTCGTGTTTGCACAGTGCTGTGTTTTTAATAAACAGTTGCAGCCAGCTGGTATCTTCGACTGGCTTCAGCTCCGGGAGCAAGTCCCTTCACCTACGCGCCAGCGTGCCTTCTCCCGAAGTTACGGCACCATTTTGCCTAGTTCCTTCACCCGAGTTCTCTCAAGCGCCTTGGTATTCTCTACCTGACCACCTGTGTCGGTTTGGGGTACGATTTCGTGTTACCTGATGCTTAGAGGCTTTTCCTGGAAGCAGGGCATTTGTTGCTTCATCACCGTGGTGACTCGTCATCACGCCTCAGCCTTAAACATCCGGATTTGCCTGGATGTTCAGCCTACACGCTTAAACCGGGACAACCGTCGCCCGGCCAACATAGCCTTCTCCGTCCCCCCTTCGCAGTAACACCAAGTACAGGAATATTAACCTGTTTCCCATCGACTACGCCTTTCGGCCTCGCCTTAGGGGTCGACTCACCCTGCCCCGATTAACGTTGGACAGGAACCCTTGGTCTTCCGGCGAGCGGGCTTTTCACCCGCTTTATCGTTACTCATGTCAGCATTCGCACTTCTGATACCTCCAGCAGACCTCACAGTCCACCTTCAACGGCTTACAGAACGCTCCCCTACCCAACAACACATAGTGTCGCTGCCGCAGCTTCGGTGCATGGTTTAGCCCCGTTACATCTTCCGCGCAGGCCGACTCGACCAGTGAGCTATTACGCTTTCTTTAAATGATGGCTGCTTCTAAGCCAACATCCTGGCTGTCTGTGCCTTCCCACATCGTTTCCCACTTAACCATGACTTTGGGACCTTAGCTGGCGGTCTGGGTTGTTTCCCTCTTCACGACGGACGTTAGCACCCGCCGTGTGTCTCCCGTGATAACATTCTCCGGTATTCGCAGTTTGCATCGGGTTGGTAAGCCGGGATGGCCCCCTAGCCGAAACAGTGCTCTACCCCCGGAGATGAATTCACGAGGCGCTACCTAAATAGCTTTCGGGGAGAACCAGCTATCTCCCGGTTTGATTGGCCTTTCACCCCCAGCCACAAGTCATCCGCTAATTTTTCAACATTAGTCGGTTCGGTCCTCCAGTTAGTGTTACCCAACCTTCAACCTGCCCATGGCTAGATCACCGGGTTTCGGGTCTATACCCTGCAACTTAACGCCCAGTTAAGACTCGGTTTCCCTGCGGCTCCCCTATACGGTTAACCTTGCTACAGAATATAAGTCGCTGACCCATTATACAAAAGGTACGCAGTCACACCACGAAGGTGCTCCCACTGCTTGTACGTACACGGTTTCAGGTTCTGTTTCACTCCCCTCGCCGGGGTTCTTTTCGCCTTTCCCTCACGGTACTGGTTCACTATCGGTCAGTCAGGAGTATTTAGCCTTGGAGGATGGTCCCCCCATATTCAGACAGGATATCACGTGTCCCGCCCTACTCATCGAACTCACAGCAAGCACATCTTCGTGTACGGGAGTATCACCCTGTACCCTGCGACTTTCCAGACGCTTCCACTGATGCACAAACTGATTCAGGTTCTGGGCTGTTCCCCGTTCGCTCGCCGCTACTGGGGGAATCTCGGTTGATTTCTTTTCCTCTGGGTACTTAGATGTTTCAGTTCCCCAGGTTCGCCTCGCAACACTATGTATTCATGTTGCGATGATGCATAAATGCACCGGGTTTCCCCATTCGGGTATCGTCGGTTGTTGCGGTTCATATCACCTTACCGACGCTTATCGCAGATTAGCACGCCCTTCATCGCCTCTGACTGCCAGGGCATCCACCGTGTACGCTTAGTCACTTAACCTCACAACCCACAAGCGTCCCGCAGGATACTGTGTGCTGCAAGCATTTGAGAGACTCGAACACACCGCTTATTCATTCTTATTACGGAGAATGAACGCAGTGCGTCGTTTCAATTTTCAGCTTGTTCCGGATTGTTAAAGAGCAAATATCTCAAACGTGACTCGCAAGTCAGTTTTGAGATACTGGTTGATAATGTCTTTCACTCATTATCAGATATGGCGTCCCCAAGGGGATTCGAACCCCTGTTACAGCCGTGAAAGGGCAGTGTCCTGGGCCTCTAGACGATGGGGACTCAGTAATACTTTTGCTCATTACTTTTCTATCAGACAATCTGTGTGAGCACTACGCGGGAAAGTATCTTCAGGTAAGGAGGTGATCCAACCGCAGGTTCCCCTACGGTTACCTTGTTACGACTTCACCCCAGTCATGAATCACAAAGTGGTAAGCGCCCTCCCGAAGGTTAAGCTACCTACTTCTTTTGCAACCCACTCCCATGGTGTGACGGGCGGTGTGTACAAGGCCCGGGAACGTATTCACCGTGGCATTCTGATCCACGATTACTAGCGATTCCGACTTCACGGAGTCGAGTTGCAGACTCCGATCCGGACTACGACGCACTTTATGAGGTCCGCTTGCTCTCGCGAGGTCGCTTCTCTTTGTATGCGCCATTGTAGCACGTGTGTAGCCCTACTCGTAAGGGCCATGATGACTTGACGTCATCCCCACCTTCCTCCGGTTTATCACCGGCAGTCTCCTTTGAGTTCCCGACCGAATCGCTGGCAACAAAGGATAAGGGTTGCGCTCGTTGCGGGACTTAACCCAACATTTCACAACACGAGCTGACGACAGCCATGCAGCACCTGTCTCACGGTTCCCGAAGGCACTAAAGCATCTCTGCTAAATTCCGTGGATGTCAAGAGTAGGTAAGGTTCTTCGCGTTGCATCGAATTAAACCACATGCTCCACCGCTTGTGCGGGCCCCCGTCAATTCATTTGAGTTTTAACCTTGCGGCCGTACTCCCCAGGCGGTCGACTTAACGCGTTAGCTCCGGAAGCCACGCCTCAAGGGCACAACCTCCAAGTCGACATCGTTTACGGCGTGGACTACCAGGGTATCTAATCCTGTTTGCTCCCCACGCTTTCGCACCTGAGCGTCAGTCTTTGTCCAGGGGGCCGCCTTCGCCACCGGTATTCCTCCAGATCTCTACGCATTTCACCGCTACACCTGGAATTCTACCCCCCTCTACAAGACTCTAGCCTGCCAGTTTCAAATGCAGTTCCCAGGTTAAGCCCGGGGATTTCACATCTGACTTGACAGACCGCCTGCGTGCGCTTTACGCCCAGTAATTCCGATTAACGCTTGCACCCTCCGTATTACCGCGGCTGCTGGCACGGAGTTAGCCGGTGCTTCTTCTGCGGGTAACGTCAATCGGCGAGGTTATTAACCTCACCGCCTTCCTCCCCGCTGAAAGTACTTTACAACCCGAAGGCCTTCTTCATACACGCGGCATGGCTGCATCAGGCTTGCGCCCATTGTGCAATATTCCCCACTGCTGCCTCCCGTAGGAGTCTGGACCGTGTCTCAGTTCCAGTGTGGCTGGTCATCCTCTCAGACCAGCTAGGGATCGTCGCCTAGGTGAGCCGTTACCCCACCTACTAGCTAATCCCATCTGGGCACATCCGATAGCGTGAGGCCCGAAGGTCCCCCACTTTGCTCTTGCGAGGTTATGCGGTATTAGCTACCGTTTCCAGTAGTTATCCCCCTCTATCGGGCAGTTTCCCAGACATTACTCACCCGTCCGCCACTCGTCACCCAAAGAGCAAGCTCTTCTGTGCTACCGTCCGACTTGCATGTGTTAGGCCTGCCGCCAGCGTTCAATCTGAGCCATGATCAAACTCTTCAATTAAAAGTTCGATTTGCTTAAACAAGTTAAGCGATGCTCAAGTGTAAAACACTCATAATGAATTTCATTATGTGTTCACTCTTAAGACTTGATATTTTTTGCGCCTTGCGGCGCTGATATCAATCCTGCGAGTGCCCACACAGATTGTCTGATAAATTGTTAAAGAGCGTTGCGGTAAGCGCCCTGAGGCGTTACTGCGAGGTGGCGTATATTACGCTTCCCTCCTTCAGAGTCAACCTCTTTTTCAGAAGTTTTTCTCCGGCGGTTCAGCTTCCTGAACCTCCTGAGCCGCTGGCTGTAAGCCGCTGTGCCGTCTCAGTGGTTGCGCATTATAGGGATCCGTTCTGATAGCACAAGCCTTTTTTAGATCTTTATGTCTGGTTGCTGGATTTTCAAACTTTCCGCTGAGATCTCAGACGATCCGCACATAAATAACGCAATTTTATCTGCCATCATTGATTGCATTCCCCCTGCGGCATAGGCTTCAGGACTCCAGTCTGTATAGAGGTGGTTATGTCAGAGAAGTTAAGAGCGTTTAAAAATGTCTTGCCCCGACTGGGGCTGCGCGTTCTGGTGGATCCTTCAAGCGTGGTGGTTGGGGATGTCATGCTGGATGATGATGTCAGTATCTGGCCACTGGTTGCCATCCGGGGTGATGTGAATAAAGTCAGGATAGGCAAACGAAGCAATATTCAGGATGGAAGCGTCCTGCACGTCACGCATAAGTCCCCCGCTAATCCGGAAGGTTATCCGCTTATTGTGGGCGAGGACGTAACCGTTGGTCATAAAGCCATGCTTCACGGCTGTACTATTGGCGATCGGGTGCTGGTAGGGATGGGATCGATCCTGCTGGATGGTGTCGTGGTAGAGAATGACGTGATGATCGGTGCGGGCAGCTTAGTGCCGCCAGGCAAACGCCTGCAAAGCGGTTTTCTTTATTTAGGCAGCCCGGTTAAGCAGATCCGTCCGCTTACCGAAGAAGAGATTGCAGGTTTGCTTTACTCCTCTAATAACTATGTCGGCTGGAAAGATGATTATCTGGCTCAGGAGAGCCAGACCCAACCCTGAGTATCTTCCCTTTCTTCTTTTATCGCCTGCTCCGCTTCATCTTCAATATCCCAGCGGTTAAGGCGAAAGTGGGTCAGCGGATCCTGATGCTCACCAAAGCGGCGAACGATCGCTTCGCCGCGCATTGCGCAGGTGATCTGAAATCCGTTTACCAAGGCCGGAAAGCAGACAGCACTGATATTCTCATCCCACCACTCGCGATCGGGGAACTGAATAGCCTGATTCATCGCTGCAATTCAGATTTAAGTGTGGCGATAACTGGCGCGCTATCCGGAAGGACGCCATGCCAGAGCTGGAAGGCATGTGCCGCCTGCCCCACCAGCATACCAAGACCATCGGCCATATGAATGGCACCCTGGTTGCGGCACCAGTTCAGGAAAGGCGTTAAACCAGCCTGATAAAACATGTCATAACAGCGGGTTTCTTTATCTATCAGGGAAACAGGCAGAGCCGGGATGTTCCCATCCACACCGCTGGATGTAGCATTAATGATCAGATCAAACTGCTGACCGCAGAGATCATCCATGCCGATCGCGTCGAGCTCTCCCGCGTGCTGGAAAATCTCAGCCAGCTTCTCTGCTTTTGCAACTGTCCGGTTAGTTATTGTCAGCCCACAGCCGAAAGAAAGCAGAGGAAGAATAACGCCACGCGCTGCACCACCAGCCCCCACCAGCAGGATGCGATCCGTAGGCGTAATCAGCTGCAATCTTTCCAGGTCGCTCAATAAACCGATACCATCAGTATTATCGCCAAACAGGCGGCCCTCACTCAGAAACTTAAGCGTATTTACCGCGCCCGCCATGGAGGCTCTCTCACTAAGCTCGCTGGCAAGTTCATAAGCCTGCTCTTTAAAAGGCAGAGTGACATTAGCGCCCTTGCCGCCCTGCGCAATAAATTCGTCAACCGACTGCCTGAAAGCATCCTCAGGCGCGCAGATACGCCCATATTGATGGGTTATGCCTGTCTGCTCAGCAAAAAGCTGATGAATGCGCGGCGACTTACTGTGGCTGACTGGATTTCCGAAGACGGCGAAATTCTGCATACTGTTTCCGTTATCCCTGACGAATAAGTTCGCCGGTTAATACATCGCGTATTTCGGACGGATTAAGCCGTCCTCCCGTCCTGCCAGGCATAACGGGAAAGTCGGGGCCAAACTGAGCTTTGACCTCCTCCTCCGTGCGGCAGGGAGATAACCCGCTGAGGTTGGCACTGGTTGAAACCAGCGGCTTATTAAAAGCGCGGCAGAGCTGCTGAACGCCGGGGTGATCGCTGACCCGTACCGCCAGCGAAGCAAAGCGCCCGGTCAGCCACTCCGGCGTACCGGTCTTTGCCGGCAGGACCCAGGTGACAGGGCCCGGCCAGCGTGAAAACATCCTTTCTCTTTGCGCGTCGGACAGAGCAGCATCCTCTATATAGGGCTGTAGCTGCGCATAGTCGGCCGCAATGAGGATAAGTCCTTTCTCGACGGGTCTTTGCTTAAGCTTTAAAAGCTGGCTGACCGCCGACGCATTGTCAGGATCGCATCCCAGACCAAACACCGCTTCAGTTGGATAGGCGATAACCGCCCCTTGCTGTAGCTGCGCAAGGCAGTTGGCGGCTAAACCGGTTAATACATTATTGCTCACTGCTGTTTCCTGCTGTTACGGGCTTCCCGCACGCTTTACTGGCGCAAAAACGCTTCGTTCCGCGTGCCGTTTTTTTCTCAATCAGAAGGGGGAAATGGCAAAACTGACATTCCCCCTCTGCCGGCGTGGCGTTTACCGCAAACTGACAGTCCGGATAGCGATCGCAGGCATGAAAAGTTTTTCCATAGCGTGAACGACGCTGCACCAGCTTACCGCGCTGGCATTGCGGACATGAAAGCGTAGTTTCATCTGGCTTATCAATGAGTTCGGTATGCTCACATTCAGGATAACCGCTACAGGCAATAAACATCCCGTAACGGCCCTGTCGGAGAACCAGTTCAGAGTGGCACTGAGGACATAATTGTCCTTCCAATACTTTCACGATATGTCCATCTGCCTGACTTTTCAGGGGGCGGACAAAATCACATTCGGGGTAGTGCGAGCATCCAAGAAAGGCGCCATGCTTCCCGGAGCGAATAACCAATTCTGCCCCACACTGGGGGCAGGGTTCATTTTTTCGCACAGCGAAGAGCGCTGTTTTATTCATAGCATCTGTTACACGAAGGGTCTCTTCAGTGCACAACTCCTTCATTGACGTCAAAAAGAAGTTCTTCCATTTGCTGATAGGCGTTTTCACATCCCGGGATGTTAAACAGCACCATCAGCACCACCCATTTGAGATCTTCAAGATCGAACTCGAGCGTATCCAGCGCCATAATCCGCTCAATGACCATTTCCCGGGTTTCCAGATTCAGCACCTGGATTTGCTCCAGGAACAGAATAAAACCGCGGCAGTTGGCATCTAAACGCTGGCCTTCTTCTTCGGTGTAAATACGCATAGACAGCGGATCGGTAGCTAACAGAATCGGAGCGACTAATCCGTCCTGATAATCTGCAAGCTTATCCAACCAGTTCAACGCATTATAAATATCTTCCCGATGAAAACCGGCATCGGTTAAATCATCAGTCAATTTATCCTGGTCAACGCGCACTTCTGCTTCGTTGTGGATATACGTTTCAAATAAGTACATGAGTACGTCGAACATGGCTTGCCCTCCTCAATCGGACATAGCCGCCGGGTACAGCTGCGATCCACCCTGCTAACTCCAACTCAAGCAGCTTAGCTACGATGGCTGGCACAGGTTGGCCGGCACGTTCAGCGACGACGTCAACAGGTGTAACCTCATCTCCTACGTTAGCCAACACATCAGCAAATGGCAATGACGTATTGTCTTCCCCCTGAGAATATATTGATGCCTCTGTCACAGAGGGCAGCCAGGCCAGGTCACTTTGCAGCTGTTCAAGGATGGCATCGGGGTGAGCGGTTAATAACGCGCCCTGCTGAATAAGCCAGTGAGGACCTTCGCTGCCGGGATTACCAAGCGCACCAGGGATGGCATAAACGTCCCGGTTTTGCTCCAGCGCCAGACGAGCGGTCACCAGTGAGCCGCTTCTGAGCGTGGCTTCCACCACCAGCACCCCCAGACTCAGACCGCTGATAATGCGGTTACGCCGGGGAAAGTTGTGCGCGTGCGGCCGGGTAGCCAGCGGAAACTCAGAAATAATGGCCCCGCCGCGTGAGACGATCTCGTTTGCCAGCCCGAGATGCCGTTGTGGATAGATATGGTTCAGGCCACTTCCCAACACGGCCAGCGTTTTACCGCTGGCTTCCAGCGCCGCACGATGTGCGACACCATCGATACCAAGAGCTAGTCCGCTGGTAACAGTCAGGCCGTTCTGCGCCAGCGTCTGGGTGAAATAGCGCCCCCAGTGACGCCCATAGACTGAGCAATCCCGGCTGCCCACCACGGCAATCTGCGGCGTGGAGAGAATTCCCGGATCGCCCTGCACAAACAGACAGGAAGGCGGATTAGCGATCTGCTTCAGCCTCTCAGGATAGCGCTTCTGATCGCAAGTGATAACATGGTGCCCGGGCTGATCCAGCCAGGCGTAAGTCTCTGCAATCACGGCGGAAGAGTAATGAAGAAATGCGTACTGCTGCTCTTCCATCAGCCCCGCCTGGACAAGTTCCGGCTTTTCCGTCCGGGGCTGGTGTATCAGGAAGTTTGCGATGGAATTACGCTGCTCCCCTTTCAAACCTCTCACGCCGGAAAGGCGTAACCAAATTTCCATGGGTGCCATCGTTACCATCCTTCTCCCGGTCTGTTTATTCACAGCGCTAACCTGCCGGGAATGCTGTCAATCAGATGGCGAAATGTCTACAATAAGAAAGATAAACGTCTAATCCCTTGAACACAGATCTGGAAAGTTATGTCAGTTTTGCAGGTATTACATTTTCCTGACGAGCGCCTGCGCATCGTTGCGAAACCCGTTAAAGAAGTTACCGCTGATATTCAGCGCATCGTGGATGATATGTTTGAAACGATGTATGCCGAAGAAGGTATTGGCCTTGCCGCCACGCAGGTCGATATTCATCAGCGAATTATCGTGATCGATGTTTCAGAAAATCGCGATGAGCGTCTGGTGCTGATTAACCCGGAGATGCTGGAAAAAAGCGGCGAAACCGGTATTGAAGAAGGTTGCCTGTCTATTCCCGAACAGCGGGCTCTGGTTCCGCGGTCGGAAAAAGTCAAAATCCGTGCGCTGAACCGTGAAGGCAATAGCTATGAGCTTGAAGCGGATGGCCTGCTGGCTATTTGTATCCAGCATGAAATGGATCATCTCGTCGGTAAGCTCTTTATTGATTACCTGTCGCCAATGAAGCGCCAGCGTATTCGCCAGAAGCTGGAAAAACTCTATCGTCAGAATGCCCGTGACTGATGCGCTGTTAAAGAAGGGAAGACTGTGTCCGACTCTTTAAACATTATCTTTGCCGGTACGCCTGACTTTGCCGCGCGACATCTTGATGCGCTGCTGGCTTCCCGGCATAACGTGGTGGGCGTCTTTACCCAGCCCGATCGTCCCGCCGGTCGCGGCAACAAAGTGACGGCAAGTCC
Source organism: Pantoea sp. FN060301 (assembly GCA_050410775.1). GTDB lineage: Bacteria > Pseudomonadota > Gammaproteobacteria > Enterobacterales > Enterobacteriaceae > Erwinia. Next base: position 381,771 of record CP191229.1, on the reverse strand, counting down.
GGTGAAACAGCTGGCCGAACAGCATGGCCTGCCGGTGTTTCAGCCCAAATCCTTACGTCCGGAAGAAAATCAGCAACTGGTTTCCGCGCTGAAAGCTGATGTGATGGTCGTGGTGGCCTACGGACTGATTCTTCCGGCGCCGGTGCTTGCCATGCCGCGACTGGGATGCATCAACGTACACGGTTCGCTGCTGCCTAAATGGCGTGGTGCCGCGCCCATTCAGCGCTCGCTCTGGGCGGGTGACAGCGAAACCGGCGTGACGATTATGCAGATGGATGAAGGTCTTGATACCGGCGATATGCTCTACAAGCTCTCCTGTCCGATAGAAGCCACGGACACCAGCGCGACTTTATACAATAAGCTGGCGGAACTGGGACCTGAGGGCATGCTCAATACGCTGGAGCAGCTGGCAAAGGGCACGGCGATCCCCGAAGTACAGGATGAGGCGTTAGTCAGCTATGCGGACAAGCTCAGTAAAGAAGAGGCGAAGCTTGACTGGTCGCTTTCCGCTGCACAGCTGGAACGCTGTATTCGCGCTTTTAATCCCTGGCCTGTCAGTTACTTTATGATTGACGATCTGCCCGTTAAAGTCTGGTCAGCCTCGGTGCTGCCCCACGTTGAAAAGCAGCCAGGCGAGATCCTGCAGGCGGATAAACAAGGTATTCAGATTGCTACCGCAGACGGCGTGCTGAATATCGAAGTCCTCCAGCCGGCCGGTAAAAAGGCGATGACGGCTAACGATCTGCTTAACTCCCGCCGTGACTGGTTCTCCCTGGGCAAGGTTCTTGCCTGATGCATCGGCCTGGCTAACTCCCAGGCCGGTTTTACAATGCGATCCCCCTATGAAAAAAACTATCAATTTACGCAGCGTTGCTGCCCAGACTCTCGAGAAAGTGGTCGAACAGGGCCAGTCACTCAGCAATGTGCTGCCTGCTGCGCAAAAAACGCTGGCGGATAAAGACGGCGCGCTCCTGCAGGAGATATGCTACGGCGTTCTCCGCACGTTGCCACAGCTGGAGTGGATTATTGGCCAGCTCATGGAACGCCCGATGACCGGTAAGCAGCGCACTGTCCATTTTTTGATTATGGTCGGCCTCTATCAGCTCCTGTTTACCCGGATCCCGGCCCATGCCGCGCTGGCAGAAACCGTTGAAGGCGCTGTAGCCTTACGTCGCCAGCAGTTAAAAGGCCTGATAAACGGCGTGCTTCGCCAGTTTCAGCGCCGCCAGGATGAGCTGGCGCAGGCGATGCAGGAAGGCGATCTCAAATATCTGCATCCGAAATGGCTGCTGGAACGCCTCAGACGCGCCTGGCCTGAACAGTGGCAGCAGATTGTTGAGGCCAATAATCAGCGCCCCCCCATGTGGCTGCGGGTAAATCGTCAGCATCATACGCGGGAGGAATGGCTCAGGCTGTTGCAGGATAGCGGCAAAAATGCGGAGCCGCATCCTGACCATGCAGATGCGTTGCGCCTGGATACACCCTGCGGTGTCACGCAGCTTCCCGGCTTCGACCAGGGCTGGGTGACGGTGCAGGATGCCTCGGCTCAGGGATGCGTTGCGTTACTTTCTCCGCAGAACGGAGAAACGATCCTCGACCTGTGCGCCGCGCCGGGCGGGAAAACGACTCATATTCTGGAAGCCGCACCGCAGGCGAATGTGATGGCCGTGGACGTTGATCCCCAGCGGCTGACCCGCGTCAGCGAGAATTTGCTGCGGTTGAACATGCAAGCCGTGGTGAAAGTGGGTGACGGGCGTACGCCGGAAGCCTGGTGCGACGATATTACCTTCGATCGTATTCTGCTTGATGCGCCCTGCTCAGCAACAGGCGTTATCCGCCGCCATCCCGATATCAAATGGCTGCGCCGCGACCGCGATATTGCTGAACTTGCGGCCCTGCAACAGCAAATTCTGGATGCTGTTTGGCCCCGTCTCAAATCAGGCGGTACGATGCTTTATGCCACCTGCTCCATTCTGCCAGAAGAGAATGCCCTGCAGATCGCGGCCTTCCTTAAGCGCCATGAAGATGCCAGGCTGGCTGAAACCGGTAACGAGACGCAGCCTGGCCTGCAGGTATTTCCCGATCCGCAGGGTGGTGACGGCTTCTTTTATGCCAAACTGATTAAGCAATAATTTACGGGCAGTGCGGCAGACGGCACGGCCCTTACCCTATTCCAACGAATCAGACTGAAGCACAATGAAAATAATCATTCTTGGCGCTGGTCAGGTGGGTGGCACGCTCGCCGAAAACCTGGTTGGTGAAAACAACGACATTACGGTCGTTGATACCGATGCGATTCGCCTGCGTCACCTGCAGGATAAATTCGATCTTCGTGTCGTTCAGGGGCATGGCTCCCACCCCAGGGTATTGCGTGAGGCGGGCGCTGAAGACGCCGATATGTTGGTTGCGGTCACGAACTCAGATGAAACGAATATGATTGCCTGCCAGGTGGCCTATTCGCTGTTCAATACGCCAAATCGTATCGCCCGCATCCGCGCGCCCGATTATATCCGGGATGCCGGGAAACTCTTTCATGCCGAAGCCGTTCCTATCGATCACCTGATTGCGCCTGAGCAGCTGGTCATTGATAACATCTACCGGCTGATAGAGTATCCGGGCGCGCTACAGGTTGTTAATTTTGCCGAGGGCAAGGTCAGCCTGGCCGTGGTGAAAGCCTATTACGGCGGCCCGCTGGTCGGTAATGCCCTCTCTATCATGCGCGACCATATGCCCCATATTGATACGCGCGTCGTGGCTATATTCCGCCAGGATCGCCCTATTCGTCCTCAGGGCTCAACAATCGTTGAAGCGGGCGATGAGATATTTTTCATTGCCGCAACGCAGCATATTCGGGCGGTCATGAGTGAATACCAGCGTCTGGAAAAACCCTATAAACGCATCATGATTGTTGGCGGCGGGAATATCGGCTCAGGCCTGGCACTGCGTCTGGAGAAACACTACAGCGTAAAGCTGATCGAGCGGGATCAGCAGCGTGCCGCAGAACTTGCCGAACTTCTGCAAAATACCATTGTGTTTTACGGGGACGCTTCAGATCAGGAGCTGCTGGCAGAAGAGCATATCGATCAGATCGATCTCTTTATTGCCATTACCAATGACGATGAAGCCAATATTATGTCGGCAATGTTGGCAAAACGGATGGGCGCCAAGAAGGTGATGGTGCTGATTCAGCGAAAAGCCTATGTTGATCTGGTGCAGGGGAGCGTCATCGATATTGCGATCTCCCCACAACAAGCCACCATTTCCGCGCTGCTGGGCCACGTGCGCAAAGCGGACATCGTCAGCGTTTCCTCACTGCGCCGCGGCGTTGCGGAAGCGATTGAAGCTATTGCTCACGGTGACGAAACCACTTCGCGGGTGGTGGGCCGGCTGATTGATGAGATCAAGCTGCCGCCCGGAACGATCATTGGCGCGGTCGTGCGCGGCGATGATGTCATGATTGCCAATGATAATTTGCGTATTGAACAGGGCGATCACGTCATTATGTTCCTGACTGATAAGAAATTTGTCCCGGACGTGGAACGGCTCTTCCAGCCAAGCCCATTCTTTCTGTAACTCACCGGCAGTTTTCAGGCTGCCGGAGGCACTACTGCCCTGGTGAAAGCGATTTATCAGCAGGAAAATGGAAAAAGACCAATCGTTTGTTAGACTTAACGCTTGGCTAAGGAAAGGAGAGAAAAATGAGTATGCTTAAAGAGTTTCGCGCTTTCGCAATGCGCGGCAATGTGATGGATCTGGCCGTTGGTGTCATTATCGGGGCGGCATTTGGTAAAATTGTCTCTTCACTGGTCGCCAATATCATTATGCCACCGCTGGGATTACTGATTGGCGGCATCGATTTTAAGCAGTTTGCGTGGGAACTGAAACCGGCAGTAGGTGAGACACCCGCGGTCATTATGCAGTACGGTATTTTTATTCAGAACGTGTTCGACTTTATCATCGTTGCCTTTGCTATCTTTCTGGCAATCAAGATGATGAACAAGCTTCATAAGAAGAAAGAAGTGGAAAAACCGGCACCAAAACCCAGCGCGGAAGAAACGCTGCTCACCGAAATCCGTGATTTGCTTAAACAGCAGACTACCCCACCGAAGCTTTGATTAGCCCTATGACTGACGCACGCTATCAGTCATATCCGTCACCGTTATAGCAGAAGGCCAGTGGTAAAGCTTTCTTTACCACTGGCCTCCCAGTTACCCTTCTCACCGTGTTTCTCTTTTCGTTTGTAACTGCCTTTGCCTTTCTGGTTTACTTCAATCCGGACTTTGAAGAGCGGGTCATGCAACAGCGCTTCAAGCGCATTCTCCCGGATTACGCCCTTTTTGTGCTGATAACGGGTCATGGTCATCTCCTGGTTAGTTTGCAGAGAATATAGAGTTGAATAACTGAAAAATCAATCGGGGAGATCGGCTACGGCCCCCTGTTCTAACGCTTCCAGTATTGAACAATAAACGCTGCTGTGTGCGGTGCCACAGCAGGCATCATTAAGGCGCGACAGGGAACGCTGCATATTCTGAAGTTTTGCGATCATCGCATCGACCTCTGCCAGACGGTTTTGCACGATATTTTTAGATTCCTGACAGGTATGATGTTCAGGATCTACTCGGATCGACAGCAGTTCACGAATGGCCTCAAGGCTGAAACCAAGCTGCCGCCCATAGCGGATAAATTTAAGGCGTTGCAGATCGTTATCGTTATAGAGACGAAAGCCGCCCTCAGTGCGGACCTCATGATCCATCATCTGCTGTTTTTCATAATAGCGGATCGTATCAGGCGTGACGCCAGCAAGTTTTGCCAGTTGGCCAATTTTGAACATCATTCTGCTCCACTGAAACGCTTATTCAGCCCGGCTGCATAATCCCCTGCCAGGAAGTCGGTGCTCATTCCAGCCTGTTGTAATTTCATCTTCATCAGCAATAGTTGCTTACTGCACTGCTCATAGCGCTCTTCTGAAGGATCAAGGCCCGATAGTAGATCGCTGAGCTGGAGAGCCTCACGCCTTAGCGCCAGCTCGGGTGGCAGATAGCCTGAATTTTTAAGCAGCCGGTAAGCAGAGCGGAGTTCGGCAGGCACATGGCTGTCATCATCCAGCCTGAGGGGTTCGCCGCTGCCGGGCAGGTTTTCCAGTTCGCCTTTCTTTTGCGCTGCAAGGATGTGCTGTTCTGCCAGTTGATCGGTAAGCCACATAGCAACCTCCGGATATCAGGAACCAGAGATAAGAATAACGCGGAAGGAGGGAGAGGTGAATGACGGGCATAAAAAAACCGGGCAAGCCCGGTTTTTCCACATGACAGCAGATTACTCTGCTGCAGCTTCTGCTTGAGCTTCTGGACGATCAACCAGCTCGATGTAAGCCATCGGAGCGTTGTCACCAGCGCGGAAGCCACACTTCAGAATACGAGTGTAACCACCGGCACGGCTCGCGAAACGCGGGCCCAGCTCGTTAAACAGTTTTGCCACGATCTCGTTATCACGAGTACGGGCGAATGCCAGACGACGATTAGCTACGCTGTCGGTCTTGGCAAGAGTAATCAGCGGCTCAACTACACGACGCAGCTCTTTCGCTTTTGGCAGGGTCGTCTTGATAATCTCGTGACGAACCAAAGAGCCAGCCATGTTGCGGAACATAGCCTGACGATGGCTGCTGTTGCGGTTCAGTTGACGACCACTCTTACGATGGCGCATGACCTTATCCTTCTCAGTGAAACCTTAACCTGTGATCGGTTTATTCATCAGCAATGCTAGCTGGTGGCCAGTTTTCCAGGCGCATGCCCAGAGACAGACCACGTGACGCCAGCACATCTTTAATCTCGGTAAGAGATTTTTTACCAAGGTTAGGCGTTTTAAGCAGCTCAACCTCGGTACGCTGTACCAGATCACCGATGTAGTGGATAGCTTCTGCCTTAAGGCAGTTAGCAGAGCGGACAGTCAATTCCAGATCGTCAACAGGGCGCAGCAGGATCGGATCGAATTCTGGTTTCTCTTCTTTCACTTCCGGCTGACGTACATCACGTAAGTCAACGAAAGCTTCCAGTTGTTCTGCCAGGATGGTAGCCGCACGGCGGATCGCTTCTTCAGGATCGATAGTGCCGTTGGTTTCCATTTCGATGACCAGCTTGTCCAGGTCGGTACGCTGTTCAACACGCGCTGCTTCAACATTGTAGGCAATACGCTCTACAGGGCTGTAGCAGGCGTCGACTAACAGACGACCGATCGGGCGCTCATCTTCTTCCGAATGAATTCGGGCAGACGCCGGCACATAACCACGACCACGCTGAATTTTGATACGCATGCTAATAGCGGCGTTTTCATCAGTCAGGTGGCAGATAACGTGCTGCGGCTTGACGATTTCGACATCACCATCATGGGTGATATCGGCTGCAGTCACAGGGCCAATGCCAGATTTATTCAGAGTAAGAATAACTTCATCTTTCCCCTGAACTCTTACCGCCAGCCCTTTCAGGTTGAGCAGGATTTCCAGGATATCTTCCTGTACGCCCTCTTTGGTGCTGTACTCATGTAGTACACCATCAATTTCAACCTCGGTCACCGCGCAACCCGGCATCGATGAAAGCAGAATACGGCGCAGTGCGTTACCAAGAGTATGGCCAAAGCCACGCTCTAAAGGCTCAAGGGTCACCTTGGCGTGCGTCGAACTCACTTGCTCGATATCTACCAGGCGCGGTTTTAGAAACTCTGTCACAGAACCCTGCATTGTGTCCTCTCTTTGGTACTAAGCTTTACTTGGAGTAAAGCTCGACGATCAGGTGTTCGTTAATGTCCGCAGACAGATCGGTACGTTCAGGAATACGTTTGAACACACCTTCCATCTTAGTCGCATCAACTTCCAGCCAGGTTGGCTTTTCACGCTGTTCAGCCAGCTCCAGAGCGGCTTTCACGCGAGACTGCTTTTTGGCTTTCTCACGGATGCTAACAACGTCATTCGGAGTTACCTGATAAGAAGCGATGCTGACAACGCGGCCGTTTACCATGATAGATTTGTGGCTAACCAGCTGACGTGCTTCTGCACGAGTGGCGCCAAAGCCCATACGATAAACTACGTTATCCAGACGACCTTCCAGCAGAGCTAACAGGTTTTCACCGGTGTTGCCTTTCAGACGTGCTGCTTCTTTATAATAGTTACGGAACTGACGCTCCAGCACACCGTACATACGACGTACTTTCTGCTTTTCACGTAACTGCACACCGTAATCAGACAGACGCGGTTTACGCGCACCGTGCTGACCAGGAGCTTGTTCAATCTTACACTTGGTATCAATCGCGCGAACGCCAGACTTCAGGAAGAGGTCTGTACCTTCGCGACGGCTCAGCTTGAGCTTAGGACCCAAATATCTTGCCATTTTCTTTCTCCAACATTCCTAAAAAACGGGCGTTATACGCGACGTTTTTTCGGCGGACGACAACCGTTGTGAGGGATCGGAGTCACATCAGTAATATTCGTGATGCGAAAACCAGCAGCGTTCAGAGCACGAATCGTAGATTCGCGGCCTGGACCTGGACCCTTAACCATAACTTCCAGGTTCTTAATACCGTAATCTTTCACGGCCTCTGCGCAACGCTCTGCAGCAACCTGCGCAGCGAACGGCGTAGACTTACGAGAACCACGGAAACCGGAACCACCGGCTGTTGCCCAACCCAACGCGTTACCCTGACGATCGGTAATAGTCACGATGGTGTTGTTAAAAGACGCATGGACATGAGCCACGCCATCAGAGACTTGCTTTCTTACACGCTTACGTGCACGAACTGGTGCCTTTGCCATTATTCAATCACCCCGATTATTTCTTGATCGGTTTACGCGGACCCTTGCGGGTACGTGCGTTGGTCTTGGTACGCTGACCGCGAACCGGTAGACCACGACGATGACGTAAACCACGATAGCAACCAAGGTCCATAAGACGCTTGATGCTCAGGGTAACTTCACGACGCAGATCGCCTTCAACAACAAACTTAGCAACTTCGTCACGCAGAATGTCGATTTGCTCTTCAGACAGCTCACTGATCTTAACATTTTCAGCAATACCGGTTGCAGCGCAGATAGCCTGTGAACGGGTCTTGCCGATACCGAAGATCGCGGTTAAAGCGATAACAGTATGTTTATGATCAGGAATGTTAATGCCTGCTATACGGGCCACTATGCACTCCTACTAATAAAATATGCGTCCCATGCCGAAAAGCCCGTTTTCAGGATACTCAAATGGGAAACGCATAGACATACAAAAGATTGGCTGGCTAATCTAGCCAGCTCAACCCGACTTTGCAAGAAAAATATGCGAATAATCAGCCTTGACGCTGTTTATGCTTAGGCTCGGCGCTGCAAATCACACGTACGACACCATCACGACGGACGATTTTGCAGTTACGACATAATTTCTTGACGGAAGCACGAACTTTCATTTTTACTCTCCGTAACTTCTCAAGCGCCTGATTAACGGCCGTAGCCTTTCAGGTTTGCTTTCTTCAATGCAGACTCATACTGACTGGACATCATCAGAGTTTGCACTTGAGCCATAAAGTCCATGATGACAACGACTACAATCAGCAGCGACGTGCCGCCGAAGTAGAATGGAACTTTCATCGCATCACGCATGAACTCCGGGATCAGGCAGATGAAAGTAATGTAAAGCGCACCAACTAAAGTCAGGCGTGTCATTACTTTATCGATGTACTTCGCCGTCTGTTCTCCCGGACGAATTCCTGGTACAAATGCACCAGACTTCTTCAGGTTATCTGCTGTTTCACGCGGATTGAAAACCAGCGCAGTATAAAAGAAACAGAAGAAGATGATTGCAGTCGCATAGAGTAGCACATAAAGCGGTTGTCCGGGCTGCAAATACATTGAAATAGTTGTCAGCCAGTTCCAACCGGTACCGCCCCCGAACCATGACGCGATGGTCGCCGGGAACAGAATGATGCTGGAGGCGAAAATTGCAGGGATTACCCCAGCCATATTCACTTTCAGCGGTAAATGTGTGCTCTGTGCAGCATAGACACGACGGCCTTGCTGACGTTTCGCATAGTTCACCACAATGCGGCGTTGACCACGCTCAACGAAAACAACGAAGAAGGTCACTGCAAATACGAGAACTGCAACCAACAGCAACAGGAGGAAGTGCAGGTCGCCTTGCCGCGCTTGCTCGATGGTATGGCCAATGGCCGGCGGTAGCCCCGCAACAATACCCGCGAAGATTATGATTGAGATACCGTTACCGATACCTCGCTCAGTAATCTGTTCGCCCAGCCACATCAGGAACATTGTCCCGGTAACCAGGCTCACAACAGCGGTAAAGTAGAATGCAAAGCCTGGGTTTAACACCAGTCCCTGCATTCCTGGCATATTCGGTAAACCGGTAGCAATACCGATAGACTGAAATATGCCCAGAACCAGTGTGCCGTAGCGGGTATACTGGCTAATCTTACGACGGCCAGCCTCCCCTTCTTTCTTGATTTCTGCCAACGCGGGATGAACCACTGTCAGCAGCTGGATAATAATAGAGGCCGAAATATACGGCATAATACCCAGGGCAAAAATAGAAGCACGACTCAGGGCACCACCAGAGAACATGTTGAACATTTCAATGATGGTGCCACGCTGTTGCTCAAGCAGTTTGGCAAGTACAGTGGCATCGATACCAGGGATTGGAATAAAAGAGCCAATGCGGAAAACAATCAGCGCACCAATCACAAACAGAAGTCTGCGCTTGAGTTCGCCAAAACCACCCTTGGCACTTTGAAAATCTAATCCCGGTTGCTTAGCCATCTGCTACTTATTCCTCAATTTTACCGCCAGCAGCTTCGATTGCAGCACGAGCGCCTTTAGTGACACGCAGACCGCGAACCGTTACCGGTGCAGTGACTTCGCCAGACAGGATAATCTTGGCAAATTCAATCTGAATACCGACAATGTTGGCCGCTTTCAGCGTGTTCAGGTCGACGATGCCGCCTTCAACTTTCGCCAGGTCAGACAGACGAACTTCTGCCGTAACCATTGCTTTGCGAGAGGTGAAGCCGAACTTCGGCAGACGACGGTACAGAGGCATCTGACCGCCTTCAAAACCGCGACGTACGCCACCGCCAGAACGAGAGTTCTGACCTTTGTGACCACGACCACCGGTTTTACCGAGGCCAGAACCAATACCACGACCCAGACGCTTAGGTGCGTGTTTAGACCCTTCGGCCGGAGACAGAGTATTTAAACGCATCTGTTACTCCTCCACTTTAACCATGTAGGAAATCGCGTTAACCATACCGCGTACAGCTGGCGTGTCTTCACGCTCTACGGTGTGGTTAATACGACGCAGACCCAGGCCAAGCAGCGTTGCCTTATGTTTTGGCAAACGGCCGATCGAACTGCGGGTTTGAGTAATCTTAATAGTCTTAGCCATGGTCATTACCCCAGAATGTCTTCAACGGATTTGCCACGCTTGGCAGCGACCATTTCTGGGGAACTCATGTTAGCCAGACCATCCAGAGTTGCACGAACCACGTTAATCGGGTTAGTGGAACCGTAGGCTTTAGCCAGAACGTTATGAACCCCAGCGACTTCCAGAACGGCGCGCATTGCACCGCCGGCGATGATACCGGTACCTTCAGAAGCCGGCTGCATGAACACACGAGAACCTGTGTGCACACCTTTAACAGGGTGCTGCAGGGTGCCGTTGTTCAGCGCGACGTTAATCATATTGCGACGAGCTTTTTCCATCGCTTTCTGGATCGCTGCTGGAACTTCACGCGCTTTACCGTAACCAAAACCGATGCGACCGTTACCGTCGCCTACCACTGTCAGTGCAGTGAAGGAGAAAATACGACCACCTTTAACGGTTTTCGATACGCGATTTACCGCGATCAGCTTTTCCTGCAGTTCGCCAGCTTGTTTTTCGATGTGTGCCATCTTACACCTCTACCTTAGAACTGTAGGCCAGCTTCACGGGCAGCATCTGCCAGTGCCTGGACACGACCATGATATTGGAAACCAGAGCGGTCGAAAGAAACACCAGTGATGCCTTTTTCGATTGCGCGCTCAGCGACTGCTTTACCAACAGCTGCGGCGGCGTCTTTGTTTCCGGTGTACTTCAGTTGCTCACTGATTGCTTTTTCTACTGTAGAAGCAGCAACCAGAACTTCAGAACCGTTAGATGCAATTACCTGTGCGTAAATATGACGCGGGGTACGATGTACCACCAGGCGAGTTGCACCCAGCTCTTTGAGCTTGCGGCGTGCGCGGGTCGCACGACGGATACGAGCAGATTTCTTATCCATAGTGTTACCTTACTTCTTCTTAGCCTCTTTGGTACGCACGACTTCGTCGGCGTAACGAACACCCTTGCCTTTATAAGGCTCAGGACGACGGTAGGCGCGGAGATCGGCTGCTACCTGACCAACCAGCTGCTTATCAGCGCTTTTCAGCACGATTTCAGTCTGGGTTGGACATTCAGCAGTCACACCCGCTGGCAGCGCGTGGTCAACAGGGTGAGAAAAGCCCAGGGCTAAATTCACCACATTGCCTTTAACGGCTGCACGATAACCTACACCAACCAGCTGCAGCTTCTTAGTGAAGCCTTCGGTAACACCGATAACCATACCGTTCAGCAATGCACGTGAAGTACCAGCCTGTGCCCAACCGTCCACAAAACCTTCGCGTGGAGCGAAAGTCAGTGCGTTGTCAGCATGCTTAACTTCTACAGCATCGTTGAGAGTACGAGTCAGCTCGCCGTTTTTACCTTTAATCGAAATAACCTGACCGTTGAGTTTTACCTCTACGCCGGCAGGAATCACGACAGGTGCTTTAGCAACACGAGACATAAATTCCTCCTTAAGCTACGTAGCAGATAATTTCGCCACCAAGACCAGCCTGGCGCGCTGCACGATCGGTCATAACACCTTTAGAGGTAGAAACAACAGCGATGCCCAGTCCTGCCATAACTTTTGGCAGTTCGTCTTTGCGCTTATAAATACGCAGACCTGGACGGCTAACACGCTGAATGCTTTCTACCACAGCCTTGCCCTGGAAATACTTAAGAGTCAGTTCCAGTTCTGGCTTGGTATCGCCTTCGATTTTAAATTCTTCAATATATCCTTCTTCCTTCAGCACGTTGGCAATTGCCACTTTCAGCTTGGAGGAAGGCATGGTGACCGCAACTTTGTTCGCGGTTTGACCGTTACGGATACGGGTCAGCATATCCGCGATCGGATCTTGCATGCTCATCTGTCTTTACTCCCGTGATTCAATTGGTAATTACCAGCTAGCCTTTTTCAAGCCTGGCACTTCACCGCGCATGGCGGCTTCACGCAGCTTGATACGGCTCAACCCGAACTTGCCCACATAACCATGTGGACGACCAGTCTGGCGGCAGCGGTTACGCTGACGGGACGGGCTGGAATCACGCGGCAGAGTCTGCAACTTCAGAACAGCATTCCAACGTTCTTCGTCAGATGCGTTCACACTAGAGATGATAGCTTTCAATTCCTCGCGTTTAGCGCGGTATTTATCAGCCAGTTTTACGCGAACGACTTCGCGTGCCTTCATCGATTGCTTAGCCATGAAGTAACCCTACCTTACTTGCGGAACGGGAAGTCAAAGGCAGCCAGCAGTGCACGGCCTTCATCGTCAGATTTCGCAGTAGTGGTAATGGTAATATCCAAACCACGAACGCGATCGACTTTGTCATAGTCGATTTCTGGGAAGATGATCTGCTCACGAACGCCCATGCTGTAGTTACCACGGCCGTCGAATGACTTAGCGGACAAGCCACGGAAGTCACGGATACGTGGAACAGCAATAGAAATCAGACGCTCAAAGAACTCCCACATGCGCTCGCCACGCAGAGTCACTTTACAGCCGATCGGATAGCCCTGACGGATTTTGAAGCCTGCAACAGATTTGCGTGCTTTGGTGATAAACGGCTTTTGACCGGAGATTGCTGCTAAGTCTGCTGCTGCATTATCCAGCAGTTTCTTATCAGCGATCGCTTCACCAACACCCATGTTCAGGGTGATCTTCTCGACCCGAGGGACTTGCATGACAGAATTGTAGTTAAACTCAGTCATGAGTTTGTTAACTACTTCGTCTTTGTAGTAATCATGCAGTTTCGCCATCGTACTACTCCAAATTACTTGATAGTTTCGCTGTTAGATTTGAAGAAACGGACTTTTTTGCCGTCTTCGAACCTAAAGCCTACACGGTCAGCCTTGCCGGTGGCAGTGTTGTAAAGCGCAACGTTAGAAACCTGAATAGCAGCTTCTTTTTCAACGATGCCGCCTGGTTGGTTCAGGGCCGGAACCGGCTTCTGATGTTTCTTAACCAGGTTGATACCTTCAACAATGACCTTGCCAGAAGACAGGACATTTTTAACTTTACCGCGCTTACCTTTATCTTTACCGGTCAGCACGATAACTTCGTCATCGCGACGGATTTTAGCTGCCATTTTTCGCTCCTTAGAGTACTTCTGGTGCCAGAGAGATAATTTTCATGAACTTTTCAGTACGAAGTTCACGAGTTACCGGCCCAAAAATACGCGTACCGATTGGCTGCTCACTGTTATTATTTAAAATAACGCATGCATTGCCATCGAAGCGAATGACAGAACCGTCCGGGCGACGAACACCCTTCCTGGTGCGCACCACTACCGCCTTCAGCACATCACCCTTCTTAACCTTACCGCGAGGAATTGCTTCCTTGATGGTAATTTTGATGATATCGCCTACGCCTGCGTAGCGACGGTGCGAGCCACCCAGAACCTTGATACACATTACGCGACGTGCACCGGAGTTGTCGGCGACGTTCAGCATAGTCTGTTCTTGGATCATTTTAGTGCTCCGCTAATGTCAACTACTACTTCGGGACCTGATTCAGGTCGATTAAAAGCCCCATAATTGAGGGCGCAGCATTATAACACCGCTTCTCGCATAAGGGTAGAAAAAATAAACGACTCATATCGAGCCGATATTTGGACCTCTAAAATGAGGAACGCGACATTCTAAGGAATTGTTCTCCCGGTAGCAAACGGTATTCTGCACACTTCTTCAGCTTCTTACTGCTGCCAGGAGATAAACGGAGGTAAAACAGAGTGAACGGGTGGCTTAAAGGGCATGCCACCCCAGGCGGTTTTATGTATAAAGCGTGGCGGCGAGTCTGTTATGGCTTTCCATAATGACGGGCAGATCCACTTCACTCATTTGCCCTTCCCTGACCAGCACGCGTCCATTGATGACGCTATAGGCAACTTGCCCTGGATTACAGAACACCAGCGCGGCGACGGGATCGTGTACCGCGCCTGCCATACCCGGCTTGTTGAGATTGAATACCGCGACGTCAGCCATCATGCCGGGCGCCAGCGAGCCAACATCGTCCCGATTAAGAACTTTAGCCCCGCCAAGCGTGGCGATCTCCAGCGCCTGTCGGGCCGTCATTGCATTCGGTCCGAAGCCTACGCGTTGTAACAGCATAGCCTGACGCACTTCGTTAATGACATCTGAGGTATCATTCGAGGCCGAGCCGTCCACGCCCAGCGCGACATGCACCCCGGCATCCAGCATCTTACGGACAGGCGCAATCCCGGACGCCAGACGCATATTGGAACATGGACAGTGCGCTACTCCCGTTTCTGTCCGGGCAAAAAGCTTAATGCCATAGTCATCCAGCTTAACGCAGTGGGCATGCCAGACGTCATGCCCTACCCAGCCCAGCTCTTCCACATACTGCGCAGGCGTGCAGTTAAATTTTTCCCGGCTGTAGCGAAGGTCGCTCTCATTTTCAGCCAGGTGTGTATGCATTGAGACTTTGTAATGCCGTGCCAGCGTGGCAGACTCTTTCATTAACGTCTTTGTAACCGAAAACGGAGAACAGGGCGCGACGACAAGACGGAGCATTGAACCACGACTGTCATCATGGTAACGCTCAATAACACGCTGTGTGTCTCTGAGGATATCGCTCCCTTTCTCCACTACCGAATCGGGAGGCAATCCCCCCTGAGATTTACCTAAGCCCATGCTGCCGCGGCTGGGATGAAACCGCATTCCCATCATGACAGCCGCTTCAATACTGTCATCAAGCCGGCACCCATTTGGGTAGATATAGAGATGGTCGCTGGAAGTCGTGCAGCCTGACAGGATAAGTTCCGCCATCGACATCTGGGTCGAAACACGGATCATTTCCGGCGTCAGTTTCTCCCAGACAGGGTACAGACTCGTTATCCATTTAAATAATTCGCCATCCTGAGCAGACGGAATAACCCGCGTCAGGCTCTGGTACATATGATGGTGTGTGTTGATCAATCCTGGTATGGCAATATGACCTTTGAGATTGATAACCTCATCAGCCGACTGGGGAAGCTCATCTGCTTTGCCTACGGCGACAATAGTATTGCCCTTAATGAGCACGCTCCCGTGAGGGATCTCCCGCCTGTCCGCATCCATCGTGACTACCATATCGGCATTTTTTAGCAACAGGGTACGGCCGGGTTTAAGTTCAGGCCTGGCGCCTGGGGTTTCTGATGCGGGGAGGACATTATTACCTGCGGCCAGTATTTGTGAAGACGCAGCCAGCAGCGGCAGGGTCAGTAGCATCCGGCGGGTGCGATCGGGGTTTTCCTTTAACATAATCACTTTCCATGTTCTTTTGCACAACAGGGCTTAACGCGCCTTGCATTCCCGTGTTCAGTTCTTTGAACATCAGAAATTTTAAGCTTTGCCTGAGTTTTAAACGAGATCTGCATCGCAGATTATGGCCAGCATAAGGTGGTTTTGTAAGGAAAATAAAAACGGCAGGCAGGATTAAAGTAAAGGAGAGACAGACATCAGCGAAGCATAAAACGAAAAAAACCCCCGACAAGCGGGGGTTTTTACAGAGAAAAAGTTCTTATTACAGAACGGCTTTCTCAATAACGCGAACCAGGGTCCAGGACTTAGTCTTGGACAGTGGACGGCATTCGCGGATTTCAACCACGTCGCCGATACCACATTCATTGTTCTCGTCATGTACGTGCATTTTAGTCGTACGCTTAATGAACTTACCGTAGATTGGGTGTTTCACGAAACGTTCGATAGCAACAACGATGGATTTCTCCATTTTGTCACTAGTCACACGACCTTGCAGAGTACGGATTTTATCGGTCATTACGCACCCGCCTTCTCAGTCAGTAAAGTCTTAACGCGTGCAACATCACGACGCACATTCTTCAACAGATGAGTCTGTTGCAGTTGGCCGGATGCTGCCTGCATGCGCAGGTTGAACTGCTCACGCAGCAGGTTAAGCAGCTCTGTGTTCAGCTCTTCAACGCTTTTTTCACGCAGCTCTGTTGCTTTCATTACATCACCGTCTTAGTTACAAAGGTGGTTTTGATAGGCAGTTTTGCTGCTGCCAGCTTGAATGCTTCACGGGCCAGCTCTTCCGGAACACCGTCCATTTCATACAGGACTTTACCAGGCTGGATCAAGGCAACCCAATACTCTACGTTACCTTTACCTTTACCCATACGCACTTCCAGCGGCTTCTCGGTAATTGGTTTGTCCGGGAATACACGGATCCAAATTTTACCTTGACGCTTAACTGCACGGGTCATAGCACGACGTGCTGCTTCGATCTGACGAGCAGTCAGACGACCACGGCCAACAGCTTTCAGACCGAAAGTACCGAAGCTAACATCCGTACCCTGCGCCAGACCACGGTTGCGGCCTTTGTGCACTTTACGGAATTTTGTACGCTTTGGTTGTAACATCAGCGACTCTCCTTACTTACGGCCTTTACGCTGCTGCTTTTTAGGTTGAGCAGCCGGTTCCGGTTGTTCAACAGCAGCCATACCACCCAGGATCTCACCTTTGAAGATCCATACCTTAACGCCGATGACACCATAAGTGGTGTGCGCTTCAGAGGTGTTGTAGTCAATGTCAGCACGCAGGGTGTGCAACGGCACGCGGCCTTCACGGTACCATTCGGTACGCGCGATTTCAGCACCGCCCAGACGGCCACTAACTTCAACTTTGATCCCTTTAGCGCCCAGACGCATTGCGTTCTGTACAGCACGCTTCATCGCACGACGGAACATCACACGACGCTCCAGCTGTGAAGTGATGCTGTCAGCAACCAATTTAGCGTCCAGTTCCGGTTTACGGACTTCGGCGATATTGATCTGTGCAGGAACGCCAGCGATATCCGCTACGACCTTGCGCAGTTTTTCTACGTCTTCGCCTTTCTTACCGATCACGATGCCAGGACGAGCGGTGTGAATAGTCACACGGATGCTCTTAGCCGGACGCTCGATAACGATACGAGATACGGACGCTTTAGCCAGTTCTTTAGTCAGGAACTGACGTACTTTAAAGTCGCTGTCCAGGTTGTCAGCGAATTCTTTGGTATTGGCGAACCAGGTAGAGTTCCAGGGTTTAACAATACCCAGGCGAATACCATTAGGATGTACTTTCTGACCCATTGCTAGTCTCCAGAGTCTCAGCGATCGGACACAACCACAGTAATGTGGCTGGTGCGCTTCAGGATGCGATCTGCACGACCTTTTGCACGAGGCATAATGCGCTTCATGCTTGGGCCTTCGTCTACGAAGATCTTCGTGACTTTCAGATCATCAATGTCAGCGCCATCGTTGTGTTCGGCGTTAGCAATGGCAGATTCCAGAACTTTCTTGACCAGTACAGCCGCTTTCTTATTGGTGTAGGTCAAAATGTCCAGAGCCTGCGACACTTTCTTACCGCGTACAAGATCTGCTACCAGGCGAACCTTCTGAGCAGAAGAACGAGCGTGGCGATGTTTAGCGATAGTTTCCATCTCTTCCTCCTGTTAGCGTTTCTTGGCTTTCTTATCAGCAGTGTGGCCGCGATAAGTACGAGTCGGTGCAAATTCACCCAGTTTGTGACCGACCATTTCGTCGGAAACAAAGACAGGAACGTGCTGACGACCATTATGGACAGCGATGGTCAAACCGATCATGTTAGGGAAGATCGTTGAACGACGGGACCAGGTGCGCAAAGGCTTCTTGTCTCCGCTTTCCACCGCTTTCTCTACCTTCTTCAGCAAGTGCAGGTCAATAAAAGGACCTTTCTTGAGAGAACGTGGCATGGCTTATCCTCTAAAATTATTTGCTACGGCGACGTACGATAAACTTATCAGTACGCTTGTTGCTACGGGTCTTCTTACCTTTAGTCTGCAGGCCCCAAGGTGAAACAGGGTGCTTACCAAAGTTACGACCTTCACCACCACCGTGTGGGTGATCGACTGGGTTCATCGCAGTACCGCGAACGGTAGGACGAACACCGCGCCAACGAGCTGCACCGGCTTTACCCAGAACGCGAAGCATGTGCTCAGCGTTACCGACTTCACCCAGGGTTGCGCGGCAGTCTAATTCGACTTTACGCATTTCACCTGAACGCAGACGCAGGGTAACGTAGGAACCTTCACGCGCAACGATCTGCACGTAAGCACCAGCTGAGCGAGCAATCTGACCGCCTTTGCCTGGTTTCATTTCTACGTTGTGTACGGTGGAACCCACTGGGATGTTACGCATCGGCAGGGTGTTACCCGCTTTAATCGCAGCATCAACGCCAGACTGAATCTGGTCACCAGCTTTCAGGCCTTTAGGGGCCAGGATGTAACGGCGCTCGCCGTCTTTGTACAGAACCAGCGCGATGTTCGCGGAGCGGTTCGGATCGTACTCAAGACGTTCAACGGTCGCTGGGATACCATCTTTGTTGCGTTTGAAGTCAACAATACGGTAAGCCTGCTTGTGACCACCACCGATATGACGGGTAGTGATGCGACCATTGTTGTTACGGCCACCGGATTTGCTGTTTTTTTCTACCAGCGGGGCAAATGGTTTGCCCTTGTGCAGCTCCGCGTTTACCACTTTAACTACATGGCGACGACCCGGAGATGTCGGTTTACATTTAACAACTGCCATTGTTCTTCTCCTCCGACTTACTCAGCGCCGCCGACGAAGTCCAGATTCTGGCCTTCTTTCAGGGTGACGTAAGCTTTTTTCCAGTCGTTACGACGACCAATACGCTGTCCGTGGCGTTTAACTTTCCCTTTAACAACCAGGGTGTTAACAACCTCAACTTCCACTTCGAAAAGCTTCTGTACAGCGGCTTTGATTTCTGCTTTGGTCGCGTCTTTAGCAACTTTGAGAACGATGGTGTTGGTTTTTTCCATCGCAGCAGACGCTTTTTCAGATACGTGCGGCGAGCGCAGTACTTTCAGCAGACGTTCTTCACGGATCATGCCAGCATCTCCTCAACTTGCTTAACTGCGTCAGCAGTCATAACGACTTTGTCGAAGGCGATCAGGCTAACTGGATCAATGCCCGCTGCATCACGTACGTCAACCTTGTACAGGTTACGCGCGGCCAGGAACAGGTTCTCTTCCAGTTCGCCGGTGATGATCAGCACATCTTCCAGAGCCATGTCTTTCAGTTTCTCTACCAGCAGCTTAGTTTTCGGTGCTTCCAGAGAGAACTGCTCGACAACGATCAGACGATCTTGACGTACCAGTTCGGACAGAATGCTTTTCAGCGCGCCGCGGTACATCTTTTTGTTTACTTTTTGACTGTGGTCCTGAGGCTTCGCAGCAAAGGTCACACCACCTGAACGCCAGATTGGGCTCTTTACAGAACCTGCACGCGCACGGCCGGTACCTTTCTGGCGCCACGGCTTTTTGCCGGAACCAGTAACTTCAGCGCGGGTCTTCTGAGCACGGGTACCTTGACGGGCACCTGCTGCATAAGCAACAACAACCTGATGTACCAGCGCTTCGTTGAAATCACGACCGAAGGTAGTTTCGGAAACAGTCAGCGCGCTTTGCGCGTCTTTCAATACTAATTCCATTGCTATCCCCTTACGCCTTCACAGCTGGTTTAACGATCAGGTCGCTACCGGTAGCACCGGGAACTGCACCTTTAACCAGCAGCAGGTTGCGCTCAGCGTCAACACGTACTACGTCCAGGCTCTGAACAGTAACGCGCTCATTGCCCAGCTGGCCTGCCATTTTCTTGCCTTTGAACACTTTGCCCGGAGTCTGGTTCTGACCGATAGAACCCGGAACGCGGTGAGACAAGGAGTTACCGTGGGTAGCATCCTGAGTACGGAAGTTCCAGCGCTTAACAGTACCGGCAAAACCTTTACCTTTAGATGTCCCAGTCACGTCAACTTTTTTCACTTCCGCGAAAATATCAACGTTGATGCTCTGACCTACGGTGAACTCAGTACCTTCAGCAGTACGGAATTCCCACAGACCACGGCCAGCTTCTACGCCAGCTTTAGCAAAATGGCCTGCTTCAGGCTTGGTGACGCGGTTTGCTTTTTTAGCACCGGCCGTTACCTGGATAGCAGTGTAACCGTCGTTTTCCAGGCTCTTAACCTGAGTCACGCGGTTTGCTTCAATTTCAATCACGGTTACTGGGATAGATACGCCATCTTCAGTGAAGATACGCGTCATGCCCACTTTCTTACCGACTAAACCAATCATTGTTTCAACCTCTCAATCGCTCAATGACCTGATTAACCCAGGCTGATCTGCACGTCAACACCTGCAGCCAGATCCAGACGCATCAGAGCATCAACCGTTTTTTCAGTTGGCTCAACGATGTCAACCAGACGCTTGTGAGTGCGAATCTCATACTGATCGCGCGCATCTTTGTTGACGTGCGGGGAGATCAGAACGGTAAAGCGCTCTTTGCGGGTCGGCAGAGGAATTGGACCACGAACCTGCGCACCAGTGCGCTTGGCAGTCTCAACGATTTCTGCGGTCGATTGATCGATCAGACGATGATCAAACGCTTTAAGACGGATACGGATTCTTTGGTTCTGCATGAGACCAGAGCTCCAATTATTTATAAACGAAAAAAATTACTACTCGCACCCATTACGATTGATGGGGGAGTGTAATCGTCTGCACATAACTCCCCTATTGGGAGTATTGTCAGGTGAGCTTGCGCTCTCCTGCGGCTCAGATTGAGCCGGGCCGTCATTTCTGACAGGCCCGCGCATTATACGTACATCAGCGCGCAACGCAACCTGTTTATGGTACGAGCAGGTATGGGAAGCGGTACGGAAAATCCTGCCCGGACTGATGCAGAAACAAAAACGCCGCTGAAGTTATTGTTCAGCGGCGTTATTTTGCTTAAGGACATCGGTTATGCTCTACCCTATTCATTTACTTTTATTTGTGACTGGAGATAGTTTTGGGTGCCGACTTTGGCAATCAGCTCAAGTTCAGTTTCCAGGAAGTCGATATGATGTTCTTCATCCTCAAGGATAGTAATCATCATATCCCGGCTGACGTAGTCATGGACCTTATCCGCATAAGCGATCGCCTCCCGCAGATCCCTTGCGCCTTCCAGCTCAAGCGCCAAATCGGACTTAAGGATTTCTTCCACATCCTCACCAATACGTAGCCTTCCCAGATCCTGCAGATTTGGAATTCCCTCAAGGAACAAAATCCGCTCAATGTACTTATCCGCGTGTTTCATTTCATCAATGGACTCATGATATTCAATATCATTGAGACGTATCAGACCCCAGTTCTTGAACATACGCGCATGCAGAAAGTACTGGTTTATGGCAACCAGTTCATTTCCTAACAGTTTATTCAGATGAGTTATAACTTTGGCATCGCCCTTCATTTTTGATCCTCCGCTTCCAGTTAATTAGAGCGTAGATGCGGAATCGGGGAAGTCAAAAAAGTCTGGTTAAAACCAGGGGTATTATCAGGCGATCTCTTTATACAGCGGCACGTGCTGCAACTCTTCTTCCATGATTTCACGGGAAGCACGGATACATTTGCCGCACTGCTTGCCTATTGGCACCAGTTGGCGCAGATGCTGAATGGATTTAGGTTGATACCGGCGTACAACTTCACGAAGAGTTTTATCGCTTATCGCATTACACAAACAGACGTACATAGTTACCGCTCCAGTACAAATTCTGATCACATTGTAAATGCGAATCGTTTTTATTTCAATTGTGCTGTGCGGATTAGTTGTGAATTGCAGACATAAAAAAAGAGCACCGGAGTGCTCTTTTTCAGGCTATGACGATGCGGACATCGTCATTACAAGCTATCGCACTTATGCGATTACTTTAGCAACAACGCCCGCACCAACAGTACGGCCACCTTCACGGATAGCGAAACGCAGGCCGTCATCCATTGCGATTGGGTGGATCAGGGTAACAACCATTTTGATGTTGTCGCCTGGCATTACCATCTCAACGCCTTCTGGCAGCTCGATGGTACCGGTCACGTCAGTTGTACGGAAGTAGAACTGTGGACGGTAGCCTTTGAAGAACGGAGTATGACGGCCGCCTTCATCCTTGGACAGGATGTAAACTTCAGACTCGAACTGAGTGTGAGGCTTGATTGAGCCCGGCTTAGCCAGTACCTGGCCACGCTGGATCTCTTCACGCTTGATACCACGCAGCAGAACGCCGCAGTTCTCGCCTGCACGACCTTCGTCCAGCAGTTTGCGGAACATTTCAACGCCGGTACAGGTAGATTTCGCAGTATCTTTGATACCAACGATTTCAACTTCTTCACCGACTTTGATGATACCGCGCTCAACACGACCGGTAACAACGGTACCACGACCGGAGATGGAGAACACATCTTCGATTGGCAGCAGGAACGGCTTATCAATCGCACGCTCTGGTTCTGGGATGTAAGAATCCAGGAAGCCAGCCAGTTCGATGATTTTCGCTTCCCACTCTGCGTCGCCTTCCAGCGCTTTCAGCGCAGAACCATGAACGATTGGGGTGTCGTCGCCCGGGAAGTCGTACTGTGACAGCAGGTCACGCACTTCCATCTCAACCAGTTCCAGCAGCTCTTCATCATCAACCATGTCGCACTTGTTCAGGAACACGATGATGTAAGGAACGCCAACCTGGCGACCCAGCAGGATGTGCTCACGGGTCTGAGGCATAGGGCCGTCAGTCGCAGCAACAACCAGGATAGCGCCGTCCATCTGGGCAGCACCGGTGATCATGTTTTTCACATAGTCGGCGTGGCCTGGGCAGTCAACGTGCGCGTAGTGGCGAGTCGGGGTGTCATATTCAACGTGAGAAGTGTTGATGGTGATACCACGAGCTTTTTCTTCAGGCGCGTTATCGATCTGATCGAACGCACGTGCAGAACCACCGTAGGTTTTAGCCAGAACGGAGGTGATAGCAGCAGTCAGGGTAGTTTTACCGTGGTCAACGTGGCCGATAGTACCAACGTTGACGTGCGGTTTGTTACGTTCAAATTTTTCTTTAGCCACGACAATATTCCTTACTTTAATGCTCTCACCCTTTGGTGAGAGCATAGGATCAATATTTTAAAACTGTAGCTTATTTGCTACGAGCTTCAATAACGGCCTGAGCGACGTTATTCGGCGCATCATCATACTTCAGGAACTCCATGGAGTATGAAGCACGGCCTTTAGTCAGAGAACGCAGCTGAGTTGCATATCCGAACATTTCAGACAGCGGAACTTCAGCATGAATCTGAACGCCAGTAGCGTTAGATTCCTGTCCTTTGAGCATACCACGACGACGGCTAAGGTCACCGATAACGTCACCAGTGTTCTCTTCAGGCGTTTCCACTTCAACCTTCATGATCGGCTCAAGCAGAACTGGTGATGCTTTCTTAAATCCGTCTTTGAACGCGATAGAAGCAGCCAGTTTAAACGCCAGCTCCGAGGAGTCAACGTCATGGTAAGAACCGAAGTGCAGGCGAACGCCCAGATCAACGACCGGATAACCGGCCAGAGGACCTGATTTCAGCTGCTCCTGGATACCTTTGTCAACAGCAGGGATGTATTCAGTTGGAATCACACCGCCCTTAATGTCGTTGACGAACTCGTAACCTTTAGGGTTAACGCCCGGCTCCAGTGGGTACATGTCGATAACAACATGACCGTACTGTCCACGACCACCAGACTGCTTGGCGTGCTTACCTTCGATATCAGTTACTTTCGCACGAATCGCTTCGCGGTAAGCAACCTGAGGTTTGCCCACGTTCGCTTCAACGTTGAATTCACGCTTCATGCGGTCAACGATGATGTCGAGGTGCAGCTCACCCATACCGGCGATAATAGTCTGGTTAGTTTCTTCGTCAGTCCATACGCGGAATGACGGGTCTTCTTTAGCCAGACGGCCCAGAGCCAGACCCATTTTTTCCTGGTCAGCTTTGGTTTTTGGTTCAACCGCGATGGAGATTACCGGCTCAGGGAATTCCATACGCTCCAGAATGATGACGTTATCCGGATCACACAGGGTGTCACCCGTAGTTACGTCTTTCAGACCGATAGCAGCAGCGATGTCACCTGCACGAACTTCTTTGATCTCTTCACGTTTGTTGGCGTGCATCTGTACGATACGGCCCAGACGCTCACGAGCAGATTTAACCGGGTTGTATACGGTGTCACCGGAGTTAACGATACCGGAATACACGCGGAAGAACGTCAGGTTACCTACAAACGGGTCGGTAGCGATTTTAAACGCCAGCGCAGCAAACGGCTCGTCATCATCTGAGTGACGAACAGCTGGGGTATCTTTACCATCATCCAGCAGACCGTTGATCGCGGTAACGTCAGTTGGGGACGGCAGATATTCGATAACCGCATCCAGCATCGCCTGAACACCTTTGTTCTTAAATGCAGAACCACAGGTAACCAGGATGATTTCGTTGTTCAGTACGCGCTTACGCAGAGAAGCTTTGATCTCTTCTTCAGTCAGCTCTTCGCCACCAAAGAACTTCTCCATCAGCTCATCAGAGCCTTCGGCTGCAGCTTCGATCAGTTTCTGGCGCCATTCTTCGGCCAGCTCCTGCATATCGGCTGGGATCTCTTCGTAATCGAAGGTCACGCCTGCGTCAGCATCGTTCCAGTTGATCGCTTTCATCTTGATCAGGTCAACAACGCCGGTGAAGTGCTCTTCTGCGCCGATAGCCAGCTGCAGAGGGACCGGAGTTGCGCCCAGACGTGATTCAATCTGGCCGACAACTTTCAGGAAGTTAGCACCCATGCGGTCCATTTTGTTAACGAACGCGATGCGTGGAACTTTATATTTGTTAGCCTGACGCCATACGGTCTCAGACTGTGGCTGGACACCACCAACCGCACAGTAAACCATTACTGCGCCGTCGAGAACACGCATGGAACGTTCTACTTCAATGGTGAAGTCAACGTGTCCCGGGGTGTCAATGATGTTTACGCGGTGCGGCTCGAACTGCTTAGCCATACCTGACCAGAACGCGGTAGTCGCTGCGGAGGTAATGGTAATACCACGCTCCTGCTCCTGCGCCATCCAGTCCATGGTGGCTGCGCCATCATGAACTTCACCGATTTTATGGTTTACACCGGTGTAGAACAGGATACGTTCGGTAGTAGTGGTTTTACCGGCGTCGATGTGTGCACTGATACCAATGTTACGGTAGCGTGTAATGGGTGTTGTACGAGCCATTTGATTCCTCTGATTCTCGGACGTTCTAAGTTAGTAAAGCCCAGCGGGCTTATTGGAACGCCCGCTGGGTTAATAACAACTACTGAGCTGTTACCAGCGGTAGTGAGCGAACGCCTTGTTGGCTTCGGCCATACGGTGAACGTCTTCACGTTTCTTAACTGCTGTACCTTTGTTGTCAGCAGCGTCAGAAAGTTCGTTCGCCAGGCGCAGAGCCATAGATTTATCACCGCGTTTACGAGCAGCTTCAACGATCCAACGCATTGCCAGAGCATTACGACGAACCGGACGGACTTCAACTGGTACCTGATAAGTAGAACCACCAACGCGACGGGATTTAACTTCGACGGTTGGGCGGACGTTGTCCAGGGCTACTTCAAATGCTTCCAGTTCGTTTTTACCTGAACGCTGAGCCAGGGTCTCAAGCGCGGTATAGACGATTGATTCAGCTGTAGATTTTTTACCATCTACCATCAGGATGTTTACAAATTTAGCCAGCAGCTCTGATCCGAACTTAGGATCCGGCAGGATTTTACGCTGACCAATAACGCGACGACGTGGCATGGAAATACTCCGTTGTTAATTCAGGATTGTCCAAAACTCTACGAGTTTATTATGACATTTAAGATAAAACGTTTGGCCTTACTTAACGGAGAACCATTAAGCCTTTGGCTTCTTCACGCCGTACTTGGAGCGAGCCTGCTTACGGTCTTTAACACCTGAGCAGTCCAGCGCGCCACGAACGGTGTGGTAACGCACACCTGGCAAGTCTTTAACACGACCGCCACGGATCAGGATCACGGAGTGTTCCTGCAGGTTATGACCTTCACCGCCGATGTAGGAGGTAACTTCAAAACCGTTGGTTAAGCGAACACGGCACACTTTACGCAGTGCTGAGTTCGGTTTTTTAGGGGTAGTAGTATATACACGAGTACATACACCACGTTTCTGCGGGCAGGCTTCCAGCGCAGGTACGTTGCTTTTTGCAACTTTACGTACGCGTGGTTTGCGAACCAGCTGATTAACTGTTGCCATTAAATAGCTCCTGGGATTTGCTTTTGCTTCGTAAACACGTGATAAATCGCCTCGTGGTATAACGAGGACGCGGAATTTTAGGGCTGAGCAGAAAAGGTGTCAAGAAATAACCAGGATATCCTTTCTTACCAGGTCATTTGTTGGGGGTGTTTTACTGTCAGCTCGACGAAATCAGTATAGCTTACCGCGGCCGCCCTGGTTGAAATATGAGCAGAAAGGCCACGCGCGCTGATATCATCCTGCAGAACATAAAGTGATATGGGGGCGAGCAGCAGAGACTCAAGGGCCTGGCTTCCTTCCAGCGCGGCCAGCACGCCATCCTGGATGAGCAATACCTCGTCGCCCTGTGCCAGCATCCTTAGCAACGCATTGAAATCACTTTTAAAAGGGGATTGGTTCAGGATATGGAGCATAGTCTCCTCAGAACGAAATAATCCGATCGTAACGTGCCAGCTCCGCCCGTAACGCCTGCGGTTCGAGCACTTCTACCGGCAAAACTCTTTCCGCATCGGGTGACAAACCGCGCTCGGCAAGCGAAGCGGCGCACACATAGCAGCGCTCAATATCATACAGAGGTAAGACACCAAAAGTAGCGATGTAATCGCGCGCAAGAATTTTTTCTGGCGTCTGGCCGATATTGAGCTGTAACACCCCGTCGCTGACAAAAAACAGGGCGATCTCCTCACTCAGCGCCGATGTTGCCAGTACGGCATCCAGCCCTTCCCGGCCGGCACTGTTACCGTGCGGTGCCTGGGTGAACAGAAAGGCGATACGATTCATCAAAACTGCACCAGCCTTTCGCAGCTTAGCGCCGCCTCCGCCAGAGCACCCAGCCCCGTAAGCTGAAACCCTTCTGCGAGATTGGCTGCGGGCAACCCCTGGCTTTCGGCTTCCTGCTCATTCGTCACGCCGCGACGCAGCGCAGCCGCCACGCAGATGTTCAGGGCAACGCCCCGCTTCTGATGCAGCGCCTGCCAGGCGCGGGTGAGATGAAATTCATCGTTTGCCGGGGAGGTCAGCGTGCTGGCGTTCAGTACGCCCTCGCGATAAAAAAAGACGCTTTCCAGCTCATGGCCGCCCGCGAGTAACGCCTGGGCAAACTGGTAAGCGCTGCTTGCCTGCTGTGTGCCATAAGCGGGGCCTGTGACCAGAAGGGTAAAGCGCATCAGCGCTCCTGCCCCTGAAAATCGCCGTTTTTGAACTGACGAATGTAGAGATAGACGGTGTGTTTGGAGATATTCAGCCGTTCAGCGACCTGATTGATCGCATCTTTAATATCAAAGATGCCCTTCTCATAGAGATTCAACACAATCTGGCGGTTTTTGGCATTATTGGAGACGTTGCGATCGGCGCTCACCTCTTCAATCGTGAACTCCAGCGTCTGCATAACCAGATCCTCTACCGACGAGGCGAAATTGACGGACGAGGCCACTTCCTGAATTTCCGGCGGCATAAAGGTGGACATGATTTGTGAAAATGGCACATCCAGATTCATATTGATACACAACAGCCCTATTACCCGCTGCTGACCGTTGCGGATAGCAATGGTCACCGACTTCATCAGCACGCCGCTTTTTGCGCGGGTAAAATAGGCTCTGGAGACGTTACTGTCAGCGCCGCTCATGTCATGCAACATACGCAGCGCGAGATCGGTAATAGGAGAACCGATTTTACGCCCGGTATGTTCACCATTG
This sequence comes from Pantoea sp. FN060301, assembly GCA_050410775.1. GTDB lineage: Bacteria > Pseudomonadota > Gammaproteobacteria > Enterobacterales > Enterobacteriaceae > Erwinia. Next base: position 353,572 of record CP191229.1, on the reverse strand, counting down.
GCAATTCTGACCGCCGAGCAGTTCAGATCTTCCAGCGAGTGCAGGACGATTTCGCAGTGAGAGCCGATCAGCATGGCTAACCCATCCACGACCGCCTCGTAAGATTTGAGAATATCGAAATCGGTTTGCTCAAAGGGCCGCTGCTCCAGCAGCGCCAGATCGGCAACATCACCGGTAAAAATTGAACCAGACATTAAGACACCACCCTTTACAAGAGCCTGTCGCTCGGCGCCAGGGCAGACTCATACTGAAAAAATGCGTGGGGAGAGTTTATCAAATATCAGAAACGCCTGTCCTGACCTTTGTCATGAAATGCCGGGGAGCGCAGAAAAAGCAGGGGAAATAAGCGGGATAAAAGGAAGATGCGCCGCCGCACAAAGGCGGCGGCGGAAGGCATTACTGTGCCTTGGTTGCCTCAGCGGCCGGTGCAGATTTCTCCGCATTTGCATCCGCTTTAGCGGCTGGTTTGATATCAAGCAGCTCAACATCAAACACCAGCGTGGAGTTCGCCGGAATACCAGGAACGCCGTTTTTACCGTAGGCCAGCTGCGGTGGGATGACCAGCTTGATCTTGCCGCCTTTTTTCACGTGCTTCAGGCCTTCAGTCCAGCCCGGAATAACGCCGTCCAGGCGGAAAGAGAGTGGCTCACCGCGCGTGTAGGAGTTATCGAATTCGTTACCGTCAATCAGCGTGCCTTTGTAGTTTACAACCACGGTATCACTGTCTTTCGGTGTCGCACCGTTACCTTCTTTCTCAACTTTGTAAAGCAGGCCAGATTCGGTTTTCTTCACGCCTTTCTCTTGTGCGAACTTGGCGGCAAAAGCGTTACCTTTTTCAGTATTCTCTTTTGCATCTTTCTCCATTTTCGCCTGAGCGGCCCCTTTCACGCGGGCTTCAAATGCCTGCAGGGTCTGCTCGATTTCCTGATCGGAAAGCTTGCTTTTCCCGGCGAATGCGTCCTGAACGCCAGAGATCAGCTGATCTTTATCCAGCGCGATGCCCAGTTTTTCCTGTTCTTTCAGCGAGTTTTCCATGTAGCGGCCCAGAGATGCACCCAGCGCATAAGCAGACTGCTGGTCATCATTTTTGAACGCGCTATTCTTCGGTGCCTGTTGAGCCGCCGTCGTTTCGGCAGCCATCGTCATCGGCGCGTTAAGCGCTAAGGCCATGGTGGTGGCTAACAGTGTGACTTTAAACAGTGATTTCATCCATTTCTCCAAAACCGAAGCCTCTCACCTCGGGAATCGTGTACTGATCTGAACCAGTACTATAACTGTGCGCGAGAAAACTACACAATCTCGCAATGAAAACTAAGTTAACTTCCGACCTCATACCTGAAAGAAAGTTTCACAACTGACATGCAGTCGCTGAGCGGCTTTTTCAACGGCACCTACTGAAAATAAGGCCAAAAACCCTGTCTCAGCCACCCTGTTCTCGTTAGAATCAGATAATTCGGCCAGTATAACGGCCCGTGAAGTAACAAGGGGAAAGCGTATGCAACAATCATTGTTTGAACAGCGGCTGGAGATGCTGGAAAGCCGGCTGGCTTTTCAGGATCACACCATCGAAGAGCTTAACCAGACGGTGATTCATCATCAGCTTGAAATGGCGCGTCTGCGTGAGCAAATGCGTTTGCTGACTGACAAATTAAAATCAGCAGCCCCTTCAATGATCGCTTCGCAGTCTGAAGAGATCCCACCGCCGCATTATTAATGCGCCAGTAGCCAGAAAAGCATGCAGACACTGTTCAACCTGGTCACCCCGGAGGATCTGCCCTGCTCTACGCTTCATCAGGCTGGAGCTGCGTTCCACCATAAATTAGCCGGTTTTTTTGCGCCGGAATTTAATCAGTGAGGTATCACCGTGTGGCCTGGCATTACAAAAACCGCGCTGTGATAAGAAGGGTAAAATGCTGGCGGGGCGAGGAGTTGTCGGTGCGAAGCCAGTAAAAAAGGCGGGTGAATACCCGCCCTCTTGTTTAGTTTAGTGCTAAACGCTTAGTGACTGCAGCCGCAGCCGCCGGTACCGCAACCACCTTTACCGTGGTCATGGTCGTGATCGTGGTCATGATGATGGTCGTTCTCACCATGAACGTGACCATGCGCCAGTTCTTCTTCGGTTGCTTCACGGATGGCAACCACTTCAACGTTGAAGTTCAGATCCTGACCCGCCAGCATATGGTTACCGTCAACCACAACGTGCTCATCTTCTACTTCGGTGATTTCAACCGGCACGGGACCCTGATCGGTTTCCGCCAGGAAGCGCATGCCGACCTGCAACTCATCAACGCCCATGAAAACATCTTTCGGGACACGCTGAACCAGATTGTCATCATACTGGCCATAGGCTTCGTTCGCGGCAATATGCACTTCAAACTTATCGCCAGCCTCATGGCTTTCCAGCGCTTTTTCCAGGCCGGAAATCAGGGAACCATGACCGTGCAGATAGTCCAACGGTGCGCTCACCGGAGACTCGTCAACCAACACACCGTCTTCTGTACGTACCTGGTATGCCAGGCTGACCACCAGGTCTTTTGCTACTTTCATGATTACTCCTAACCGTTTGAGAGCCTTGAGCCCTGTAGTTGTTGGCCTCTAGCCAACCTGTAAAACTCTTAATTGCGCCTAGTGTAACGAATTTCAACGCCATTGCAGGATACAGCTTAAAAAAAGCTGAGCCATAACGCTACTCGGGATGAAAAATTCCTATCACTTGCTCGTTTGTGCGAACCTGCTCACGAACCTGCTTATCCGCTTCGCGCATCTGATGGCCGCATTTCACGCATTCTACCACATCAACATTATTTTCCTGCCAGAGGGCCAGTGTATCTTTCGCCTGACACTTCGGGCAGGTCGCACCGGCAATAAAACGTTTACGCATACGGGCTCCTATTCAAATCCGTCCCAGCCGTCAAACTGGCGTTTTTCGTGCTGCATTTCAGCCTGGAAGATATCTTCCAGCTCGCGACGCGCTTCTTTCACGCGGGAAATCTGCTGGCTGTCCGCATGGTTCGGCATCAGCTCACGCAGCATTCGCATATCCAGACGGCGAAAGTGCTGCTGCGCCCTGAAGGCCTGATGCGGATGCATACCAAGGGAAATCAGGCTCTTGCGTCCCAGTTCCAGCGCACTGGAAAAGGTTTCACGCGAGAACTGCGTCACGCCAGCCTGAATCAGCTCATGGGCCTCAACGCGCCCTCTTGCCCGCGCCAGAATTTCCAGATGGGGAAAATGGTGCTGACAGAGCTGAACAATCTCCATTGAGTCTTCCGGGCCATTACAGGTTATGACGATGGACTGCGCCGTTTCCGCACCCGCTGCCCGCAGCAGCTCAAGCTCTTTCGCATCCCCATAGTATACTTTGTAACCGTATTTACGCATTAAACTGACCGCACTGATATCACGCTCCAGTACGGTTATCCTTTTCTCGTTCGCCATCAGTAAGCGCGCCACGACCTGACCAAAGCGGCCAAAACCAACCACAATAACCTGAGGTTTATCGTCAGCGACGAAGGGCTTTTCCGCGCTGTCATCCACCTCGTTAAAGCGCCGCGCAAGGATCTTATCGATACCCTGCATCAACAGCGGCGTCGTCATCATTGAGAGCGTGACCGTCACCAGCAGCAGCGGCATCTGGTCACCACTAAACAGTCTGGCTGAAGACGCCGCTGAAAACAGCACAAAGGCAAATTCGCCTCCCTGGCTCAGCACGCCGGAAAACTGAAGCCGTTCTGAACTTCGCATTCCGTAAATACGAGAAAGCAGATAAAGTACGCCCGCTTTCACCGCCACCAGCGTCACCACGCCAAGCAGAATGGCCAGAATATGGGTGTAAAGCACGCCCAGATTCAGCGCCATGCCTACCGAAATAAAGAACAGGCCGAGCAACAGCCCCTTAAAGGGATCGATCGCGATTTCAAGCTCATGGCGATACTCACTCTCCGCCAGCAGAATACCGGCGATAAAGGTTCCGAGCGCCATCGATAACCCCAGCGCATCCATAAAGAGTGCAGAGCCAAGCACCAGCAGTAGCGCCGCCGCCGTAAAGACCTCACGTACGCCGGAAGCGGCAATAAAACGGAACATCGGACGCAGCAGATAACGGCCGCCGATCAGCATGCCGGCGAAGGCCAGCACCTTCATGCCGAGCTTCATCCAGTCGGTATGACCGCTGTCATTTCCTCCCAGCAGAGGCACCAGCGCCAGCGCCGGGATCACCGCCAAATCCTGGAATAAAAGGACGGAAAAGCCCAGTTGGCCTGACTCGTTGCGGTTCATTCCTTTATCACGCATCAGCTGTAGCGCCATGGCGGTTGAGGACATGGCCAGCCCGATCCCGCCAATAACGGCAGCCTGCCAGGAGAAGTCCGTCAGCCAGAGCAGCGCGCCCAGAATGGCGGCGCTGAAGAAAACCTGCGCAGCGCCGACGCCGAAGATGGAACGCCGCAGCGCCCAGAGCTTCGAGGGCTTCAGCTCCAGCCCGATAATGAACATCAGGAAGACGACGCCCAGCTCAGAAAAATGAAGGATCTCATCTACATCGCTGATAAAGCCCAGGCCCCAGGGACCGATGGCGATCCCGGCCAGCAGATAGCCCAGCACGGCGCCAATGCCGAGCCGGGCGGCAATGGGAACCGCAATCACGGCGGCAAAAAGATAGACCACGCCCGCGGTCAGGAGGGTTTGCCCTTCCATTCAGATGCCTCCATTGGGCAAAGGCGACGCGAGCCAGTCGCCGTAAGCCTGTGCAAATTTTTTCATTTCGTCTGGCGTCTGGCGTCGCGCCCAGTAAACGATCATTGGCGTCAGCCAGTGCATCCGGCACATCTGCGCGGTCAGTTCAAACGGCCGCATGATGTCTGACATCGGATAGCGGTTCAGCCCTTCCTGGTGATAGGCCGCCTCAGGCTCACCGGTAGTGATAACGCTGCGCCAGTATTTACCTTCCAGCATGTTGCCGCCAGGGCCGCTGGCAAATCCGCGAGACAGCACGCGATCCAGCCACTCTTTCAGCAGCGAGGGGCAGCTATAGGTATAAAGCGGGTGCTGGAAAATGATGATGTCATGCTCACGAAGCAGCTGCTGTTCGTAGTAAATATCAATAAAAAAATCGGGATAATGCGCGTAAAGGTCGTGCACCGTTACGTGAGGCAGTTCCCAGGCCGGCTGTAGCAAAACGCGATTCGCAATCGAGTCTTGTGATTCCGGATGAGCGTAAAGCAGCAAAACTTTGGGTGGCTGCAACATCATCCCCTCCAAATCGTCGTCACGGCGGGGAATTTCCGCTACCATGCCCGACGTAACGGAATCCTGGATCCCGAATACGAAATTGAACGTTTAATTTAACATATTCTTCTATAACGGCGCTTATGATTGTCTTCTCCTCGTTACAAATTCGACGCGGTGTCCGCGTACTGCTGGATAATGCCACCGCCACTATCAATCCCGGCCAGAAAGTCGGCCTGGTGGGGAAAAACGGCTGCGGCAAGTCCACGCTGCTGTCGCTGCTTAAGAACGAGATAAGCGCCGATGCGGGCAGCTTTAGCTATCCCGGCAACTGGTCGCTGGCCTGGGTGAACCAGGAAACGCCAGCGCTTGTTGTGCCGGCCATTGAATACGTTATCGACGGCGATCGTGAGTTTCGCCAGCTGGAATCGGATCTGGCGCGGGCTAACGAGGCTGACGACGGCAACGCGATCGCCATCCTTCACGGCAAGCTGGACGCGATTCAGGCCTGGACCATGCAGTCCCGCGCGGCGAGCCTGCTTAACGGCCTGGGCTTTTCCCAGGATCAGCTTCAGCGCCCGGTCAGCGACTTTTCGGGCGGCTGGCGGATGCGCCTTAACCTGGCCCAGGCGCTGATTTGCCGCTCTGACCTGCTGTTGCTTGATGAACCGACTAACCACCTGGATCTCGATGCGGTGATCTGGCTGGAGCGCTGGTTGAAGAGCTATCAGGGCACCTTGATCCTGATTTCTCACGATCGGGACTTTCTGGATCCGGTGGTGGATAAGATCTTACATATCGAGCAGCAGACGATTTTTGAGTACACCGGTAACTACAGCTCGTTTGAAATTCAGCGCGCCACCAAGCTGTCGCAGCAGCAGTCGATGTTTGAGAATCAACAGCAAAAAGTCGCTCACCTGCAAAGCTTTATCGATCGCTTTAAGGCGAAGGCCAGCAAGGCCAAACAGGCACAAAGCCGGATTAAGATGCTTGAGCGGATGGAGCTGATTGCGCCCGCCCATGTCGATAATCCCTTTACCTTCAGCTTCCGCGCACCGGAAAGCCTGCCTAATCCGCTGCTGAATATGGAAAAGGTCAGCGCAGGCTACGGCGAGCGCATCATTCTGGACTCCATCAAGCTGAACCTGGTGCCCGGTTCACGCATCGGCCTGCTGGGGCGCAACGGCGCCGGGAAATCGACGCTGATTAAGCTGCTCGCGGGCGAGCTGGCGCCGCTCCGGGGTGACATCGGGCTGGCCAAAGACATTAAGCTCGGTTATTTCGCCCAGCATCAGCTGGAGTTTCTGCGAGCGGATGAGTCTCCGTTACAGCATCTCGTGCGCCTGGCGCCGAAGGTCCTTGAGCAGCAGCTGCGTGACTATCTGGGCGGTTTTGGTTTTCAGGGCGACAAAGTGACTGAGATTACCGAACGCTTCTCGGGCGGTGAGAAAGCGCGTCTGGTGCTGGCGTTAATCGTCTGGCAGCGCCCTAACCTGCTCCTGCTTGATGAACCGACAAACCATCTGGATCTGGATATGCGCCAGGCGCTGACCGAAGCGCTGATCGATTTCGAAGGCGCTTTAGTGGTTGTCTCGCACGATCGCCATCTTCTGCGATCCACGACCGACGATCTCTATCTGGTGCATGATGGCAAGGTAGAGGCTTTTGATGGCGATCTGGAGGACTATCAGCAGTGGCTCAGCGACGGGCAAAAGCAGGTTACCGACAGCGAGCCGAAGCCGGATAACGGGAACAGCGCCCAGGCGCGTAAAGACCAGAAACGTCGCGATGCCGAACTGCGCACCCAGACCCAGCCGCTGCGTAAGCAGATCGAAAAACTCGAAAAACAGATGGAGAAGCTGAACGCGCAGCTGGCAGAGGCGGAAGCGAAACTGGCTGACGCCACCCTCTATGAGCAGAGCCGCAAGGCCGACCTTACCGCAGCACTGAAACAGCAGGCGGAGGCGAAATCCAGTCTGGAGGAGTGCGAAATGGAGTGGCTGGATGCTCAGGAAACGCTGGAAGCGATGCTGACTTCCTGAAGGGTTCTGGGGAGCTTTCAGCAGGAAGGCTCCTGAAGGCTATGCTGTGAGCTTTACTCATATAGCCGGACAGACGCGTTCACCGTCTGCAACGAACAGGACTTCCCTTTCTTTGCTTAAAAAAGAGCGCCTCTGTTTGCCTCTCACCAGCCCTGGCACCTGCTGTTCCGGCACCCCGCCCAGACGCGACAGCCTGCTCATGTTCCCTTATGCGAACCATGACGCAGTTTACTGAACATATTTTTGATTTGTTTGAAGGCGGATTAAGCGAACTTATCCGCCCTGCTCTCTGTTAATGCATTTCCGACGGCCTGACAGCGCCAGTCATCACCAGCCCGTCTGCGGTGCGGACAAATCGCGGTGCTTTTAAATCCTCAGCCAGTACGCCGATCAGCTCATACAGCAAACCGGTTATCTGCTCTTCCTGCTCTGGCGACCGCTGACGCTGCAATAACAGCAGGGTTAACGCCGCGCAATATTCCCGCAGGGTTTCAGAGTCTGCTAAGAGCGGGCAGTGATAACCCTCTTCTTTCGTTCCCTCTGCCGTTAAGCGTTCAATCAGACCGGCGGGCAGCGGAGCCTTCAGCACAACCTCTAATACCTCCAGCGCAGCGTACAATCTGCCGCAAAGCGCCATGCGGCTGTGGTTATCACTGGTATCAATAAGCGCATCGACAAGGTTCTGGCAGCAGTCGAGCATCTGGAAGAGATCCATCGTCGTGCCAAGAGGAATTTTCAGAAGCGTGTCGAAAGATGGCTCACATTCTGGCACCGGACAGATGATTTCATGACAGGGGGTTGTGGTACTATCGGAAACAGCCATTGCGTTAACTCCTTTAACGTTTTGGTTAGCCCTCGTCTGGTACTCGCAATACCTTTCGGGGGCGATTATCAGGTAAACCTTTATGTGGGTACGTACCTAACCGTTCAACGATAATCCTGTGGGTCCATACATGTCAACGGTCAAGCGTGACGTAAAACAGTCTAAATCCGGTAAATCTCCAACATTTCAGATCCGGATCGCACCTGAGCTGAAAGCACAGTTTGAAGTTGCAGCGAAAGCGGCGGGTATGAGTCTTGGGAACTGGTTGAAGACGCTTGGACGAAAAGAGTTGGAGCGGCTGGGAGTTGAAGTTAAGAAGTAGATTGTAATGGCACATGGTGGATGTGATGTGTTTGTTGAATAGCGTAAGACCTGAATTGATCGTCCGCTTTGTGCCAGAAGCGGACGTTTAATCATTCAACATTCAGCAACCCTCTCTTGAAGTATCAAGCTATGTCTCAAGCTCAGCTATTTGGGGGGCTAAGAATCATGATGAAGAATCCATTGCCTCGTGCGACTTTGCCTGTGAGGAGTTATCGAGTTGTCGTACTGAAGGAACCAGACAGGTTCCTAATGCTATTAGGATCACTGCCATCGCTGAAACCAGAAGCACATTGCTCGTACCATAATGTGTTGCCAGAGGTCCTGCGACGAGTTCACCGAAAGGAATGGCGACGAATGAACCGATAGCATCGTAGGCGTAAACACGAGCCAATTTGTCCTGAGGAATATGAATTTGTAATGCATGAGCCCAGGATACATCGAACAAGCCCAGCACCACACCAGCAACAAAAAATGCGACAACGAGCCATATTTCAGAAACGGGTTGGCTAAGCATTAACATTGGCGCTGCGCAAAACGCAACCAGCATCACACTAATAAAGAGATCTCTGCGTGGCCGCCATTTTAGAGAGAGGTATGAACCCGTAATCAGACCAACACTCTGTGCAGCAATAATGCCGCCCCAATGTGCTCGCCCAAAAGAAGCATCAGCAATGACAGGACCCAGTACCATGACCACGCCACTAAATGCTGCATTGATAATGGTGAACTGGACAACAGTTATCCACACCCATGATCTGCTTATGAATTCTTTCCAACCTTCTTTTAAGTCTTGCAAAATATGAGTTGCCGATGAGCATATTAGGGTTGAGGAAGTGCGAATTAAAAAATAAAGCGGCGCTGAGGCTGCGAAACCCAATGCATCAACTGCCAGTCCCCATCCTGGTCCAACAGAACTGATAAGGACCCCGCCCAGGGAAGCGCCGATAATCGTACCACTATTAATACCGAGTTGAATTAATGCATTGGCTCCACGCAAATTCTGAGCAGGGACAGTCAGGGGAATCAGCGTAGAGGAAGCAGGTAATGCAATACCGGATGCAGCGCCATTCAAGGCTCCAAGTAATGCCATGCTCATCACCGTTGCTGAACCATCCAGTACAGACCATGCAACGACAGTTTGCGACACCGCTGCAATAAGTGATGAGGAGACCAGTACACGATTTCGAGAGTATCTGTCCGCCAGTACGCCACCAATCATTAAGAATATAACGTTCAAAATGGAGCGCGATGCTACTACGATACCTAAATCAGAGACAGTCCCACCGATGTCAAGTACTGCGAAAGCCAGAGCAATCGGGGCAATACCATTACCTAAAACAGTAAGAAGGCGAGCAAAAAACAAATAGCGAAAGGGACTATAGTGGAAAGCACCTACTCTTTTATGTAACGAATTCATCGTGGGAATAGCTTCATCTAGAGGGAGAGAACTAAAGAATACCGGAGCTTTGAAAATACATAAAAAAATTTCATCGTTACTTCATGGGCACCTCATGTAAAGACAGTCATAATGACTGGCTGTCTTTTGATTAAAAAATTCCGGAGTAAGTTGAGTCTTCAACGTTTGCGCAGCGAATCCAGAGAGAAAGAGAACTGGACGACATTCTGAGTTAACTGTTCGGTTTGTATTGACCCGGGCCCCCCTATTCGCGAACGTCCTATCCAGGCATTTTTACGCTGGATAATGCGTATTGCTAGCAGATATCCTTCATTGTTTATTCATGAAGAACATCTATACGGCCAGAAAACACCAGGCACCATTTTAAACAGAATGCTTTCTTAACGCTTCAAAAGAGGATGATACGTCCGCTTTTCGCTCATAGCGGGCCAACGCCATAAACTATGAGCAGTGCTGCACTTCAGACGTTCCGAAATCAAAGACTTTCCATATAGTGAAACGCTTGCAGCAGCTCTTGTTCCGTTGCCGGTGATACCAGACTTACTCCTGTATCCTCTTCAACTTTCGTCAGTAATTCATTACGGGTAATGCCCAATCTGTTCGCTACATGATTAACACAACTTCTTGCATGCGAAGCTCTGTGTGCCAGGGGTATTGTGGGGTCTAAAGCTCTTTTCCTTGATGAAGAATGAGACATCGATTAATCCTTAAAGCAGAAGCTTTTCTCTATTCTGACATGTTTCTTAGTGGCATATCCTGACTTCTGCCAACAGACCCTAGCCAGGGTCCGCTTTTCGCTCATAGCAGACCTCCATCGCTACGCGTTTGTCCGCTTCGTGCCAGAAGGGAACTTGTTCATAGCATGAATTATCTATTTGCGGGGTCAGATCGCTATCTCATACAAACTGCACTCTTCATTTTACAAAATATTTTCAGGCTGGCGCTTGATCGGGTAGAACGAACGTTCTACCATCATCTTATGAACAAAAAGCCAACCGATACCCGAAAAAAAATCCTGGCGACTGCTGAGCAACTTATCTATCAGAACGGAATCCATGCAACAAGCATGGACCTTCTGGTCAAGAACTCTGGGGTAGCAAGGAAAAGTATTTACCGCTATTTCGCGACTAAGGATGACATAGCAGCAGCCGCGTTGAATGCACGTGATGCCCGCTGGATTCACTGGTTTAGAACTGAGTGTGATAAAGGCCATACGCCTCAGGATCGCCTCCTGAATATGTTCACAGTACTCAGAGGCTGGTTTGAGTCAGATCGCTTTCGTGGCTGTGCCTTTATTAACACGGCTGGTGAAGTCGGTGACCCAGCCGAGCCGGTTCGCCAGATCGCAAAGCTTCATAAACAAAAGCTACTGGATTACATACTTGAGCTCACCAGGCAATTAGACATGGGGCAACCGTCGGCTATGGCGGCACAGTTACTGATTCTGATAGAGGGCGCTATCACCGTGACTTATGTGATGGGCGATTACAGCGCCGCTGATAGCGCAAGAGAAGTGGCGCAACTGTTATTGAAGCAGGCCCCACATTAAAGCCTGAATCTCAAAGAAACCAGTTGTACTTAGATAACCATATTTATAGGAAGCTTTACCATGTCCGACAACCAAACTCGCCCGCCACTCCCTCCTTTCACTCGCGAATCGGCAATTGAGAAAGTGCGGCTTGCTGAAGATGGCTGGAACAGCCACGATGCCGAAAAGGTATCGTTGGCTTACACGCTGGACACTAAATGGCGTAACCGCGCTGAGTTTGCAACCAATCGTGAAGAAGCCAAAGGTTTCCTCACGCGGAAGTGGAAAAAAGAACTGGAGTATCGTCTGATTAAAGAATTATGGGCGTTTACTGATAACCGCATCGCCGTTCGGTACGCCTATGAATGGCATGATGATTCGGGTAACTGGTACCGTTCTTATGGCAACGAAAACTGGGAATTTGAAGCAGATGGCCTGATGCACCGTCGCTTCGCCTGTATCAACGACATGCCTATTAAAGAGAGTGAGCGCAAGTTCCACTGGCCACTGGGACGTCGTCCGGACGATCATCCGGGTCTGTCTGAGCTGGGGCTGTAATTTTCCGGCTTTTCATTTCCATCTGCTTTTTCTGCTGAATTTCGTTCCGTTATGGGTACAACATCATGCAAATTTTGACTTGAATTTGGCTGCCCGGAGTAGGCAATATTCCCTTTAAGGGCTCTGATTTCCGCTCATCGCTCAAAACTAACTTTACCTGGCGCACGTTTCGGTTCTGTGCCAGAAGCGGACCTTCAGGATATCATGATGCAGTTAACGTCGAAGATCCTGTTGACTTGCTTTCAAGTATGTTAATGATTAAATCGCGTGGAAAAATTGTCTCATTGGTGTGTATGAGATCTTCTATTGTCCACCAACGATGATCGCGAATGACTTCCTTTTCATTGCTACTCCACCCTGAGCGGTCGAGATCTACTGTATTTGCATTAATCATAAAGAAACGCTCTTCAGCAAGTACGGTCTCCCCACTTGGTAGCATCATTGTGAAGGTTCGGGACGCTATTTGTGGTCCTATTATTGTCCCTGTCAAACCCGTTTCTTCAAATAATTCGCGTATAGCGGCCTGCTCGAAAGATTCATTTTTTTCAAGCCCTCCACCCGGAGTTGCCCAGTATGTTTTTCCCCTCAGAGCATCATCTTTATGACAGAACCTAAAGAGCAGGACGTGATTTTCAGGCGAAAGAATGATCAATCGAGATGATGGTCGAATGCGCACGTACGCCCCTTAAAAAAGCTTAAATACTGATTCTCGATATTTATATAAACATAAATTGCAGCCTGAATCGGCCTATAGGTCTGCATTTTCTTACAGCTTTAATCTCACTCAACGTCCGCTCCTCGCTGTGAGATCCCCTATCTACCACCTGTAAAGCCACTCCAACAGCTCCCAGCTATAAAGCGTCCTCATCCCTCATCTCAGGCCTCTATTTAAATGCGTCAACGCTATGCGTTAAGCTCAATTCACTATGCATTAAGTTACCGCTCAGGCTTAACGCATTAACTGAGACGTCCTCTGATGACAGGGCAGACGGCGCGAGCGTAACCACCCCTCACTCATCCCCTCCGACACCATCATGTCCGTGTTTGGCCTTCTTTGCCCTGCGGTTTTCCCCATCATTGAATTACACCCACTCTGTCAGGCGTGAAATTTTTATTCCGCGCAGCGGAGAAATTGCAGCAGTAATAAAAAAAGCTATCGCCGCTGACGATAGCTTTTACTCTGCATGGCGGGGAAACAGGCGCGGCGGCTTTTCAGTGCCAGATCAGCAGGACGCAGGCGGCGGTCAGTAATCCCATCGACAGATTAAAGATTTTCCACGCCCGGCGGCTGCGGAGAATACGGCCAATCAGCGAACCAAACCCCAGCCAGATGATGCCGGAAACCAGATTGACCAGCGCCATGCCGATACTGATGGCGATCACCGACTGCCCGTAAGCCTCCCCGGCCAGACTGAAGCTGGCGACCGCGCCCAGCGCCATCAGCCAGGCTTTTGGATTGATCAGCTGGAGTAGTCCCCCCTGCCAGAACGGCATCGGTGCCACGGGCGCCTCCTCCACTTCAAGCTTCTCATAGGCGGCGGTGGCGATTTTCCACGCCAGCCAGAGCAGATACGCGCTACCGGCGATTTTGAGAAAGAGGTGCAGGGAAGGATAAAGCAGAATCAGCCCTCCCACCCCAAATGCCACCATCAGCAGCATAATCTGCATGCCGAGCATAATGCCGAACAGCAGCCAGAGCGATCGCCAGAAACCAAAGTTGGCGCCGGAGGCGGTGAGTAACATATTATTAGGGCCTGGCGTGATCGCGGCGACCCAGAGAAAACCCAGCATAGATAAAAACAAACTCAGTTCCATTTGAACGGATGCTCCTCATCCCATGATCGGTAACAACGTGTCGAAGCTAGCAATGTGACTGGAATCCTACAAGCATTTTGAACATAAATATTCATTCCGTTGATAATACCGGTTTCAGGCCAATGCCGGGCATGAGCAATGCGCATCTGCAAACCCTTCTTCCCCGCCTGGTCCGCCGACGTCTGCTGCTTCAGCCATACTGGCAGCGACTGACGCTGCCGGACAGTGACTTTGTCGATCTCGCGTGGAGCGAAGATCCGCAACAGGCCCGCCATAAGCCAAGAGTGGTGCTGTTTCATGGGCTGGAGGGCAGCGTCAGCAGTCCTTACGCCCACGGGCTTTTGCAGGCGTGCAGAGCGCGGGGCTGGCTGGGCGTGGTGATGCATTTTCGCGGCTGTAGCGGCGAGCCAAACCGGCTCGAACGTATCTACCATTCTGGTGAAACCGGCGACGCGAGCTACTTTTTGCAGTGGCTGCGGGATGAATGGGGCAGCGTGCCAACCGCTGCGGTCGGCTTTTCGCTTGGCGGCAATATGCTCGCCTGCCTGATGGGCCAGCAGGGAACCGCCTGTCTGCTGGACGCTGGCGTGGTTGTCTCCGCCCCGCTGATGCTGGAACCGTGCAGCCTGAAACTTGAGCAGGGCTTCTCCCGCGTCTATCAGCGCTATCTGCTCGGCCTGTTAAAGCAAAATGCCGAACGTAAACTGGTGGCCTGGCCCGGAACCCTGCCGGTCGATCTCACGACGCTGCGGGCGCTTAAGAAGCTGCGTGATTTTGATGATGCTATTACTGCCCGTGCGCATGGCTTTCTGGACGCGACGGACTATTATCAACGCTGTAGCGCGATGCCGCTACTGCCGGGCGTGCGCAAACCTCTGCTGATCATTCATGCCAAAGACGATCCCTTTATGACAAATGAAGTCATCCCTTCTCCCGGCCTGCTACCCTCTAACGTAGAGTATCAGCTGACTCAGCACGGCGGTCATGTGGGTTTCGTTGGCGGTACCCTGCGCAGACCCCAGATGTGGCTGGAGCAGCGCATCCCCCAATGGCTTTCAACCTGGCTGGACAATTAACGTGATTATTCCCTGGAAAGAACTCGATGCGGAAACGCTCGATAACCTGATTGAATCCTTTGTGCTGAGGGAAGGCACCGACTATGGCGAACAGGAACGCTCGCTGGAACAGAAAGTAAAAGACGTCCGCCGCCAGTTAAGCAGCGGTGAAGCGGTTCTGGTCTGGTCGGAACTGCACGAGACGGTAAATATTATGCCGCGCGGCCAGATAACCGGTAGTGCCTGACGATGAGCTGCCGGTCACTCATACTGAGGTGACACCCGGGCGTAAAACGTGATACCAATGCGGGATCGTACTGACCTTTTTCAGGGAGTTATCTGCCATGTCAGCTAAACATCCGGTGATTGCCGTTACCGGTTCAAGCGGTGCGGGGACCACAACAACCAGTACCGCTTTCAGAAAAATATTTCAGCAGCTTGGCCTGCACGCAGCCGAACTGGAAGGAGACAGCTTTCACCGTTTTACGCGCCCCGAGATGGATATGGCGATCCGTAAAGCGCGTGATATGGGTCGCCATATCAGCTACTTCGGCCCCGATGCCAATGACTTCGCGCTGCTGGAAAACACCTTTGTGGAATATGGCCTTAACGGCAGCGGCCAGTCACGAAAATATCTGCATACCTATGATGAAGCCGTGCCATGGAATCAGGTGCCGGGAACCTTTACGCCCTGGCAGCCGCTGCCGGAGCCGACTGATGTGCTCTTCTATGAGGGTCTGCATGGTGGCGTGGTCACGCCGCATAACAACGTCTCGCAGCATGTGGATTTGCTGGTGGGCGTGGTCCCCATCGTTAACCTGGAGTGGATTCAGAAGCTGGTCCGGGATACCAGCGAACGGGGGCACTCGCGGGAAGCCGTTATGGATTCGGTGGTGCGATCGATGGAGGACTACATTAACTTCATTACGCCGCAGTTTTCACGCACGCACATTAACTTCCAGCGCGTGCCGACGGTGGATACCTCTAACCCCTTTGCGGCCCGGGCTATCCCCTCCCTCGATGAAAGCTTTGTGGTGATCCATTTCCAGGCGCTGGAGGATATTGATTTTCCTTACCTGCTGGCGATGCTACAGGGATCGTTTATCTCGCATATCAATACGCTGGTGGTGCCGGGCGGGAAGATGGGGCTGGCAATGGAGCTGATTATGGGACCGCTGGTCAAGCGGCTGATAGAAGGGAAAAAGATTGAGTAAGCCCCGCCGCGCGGGGCTGGAGTCTAACTATACTGCGATAACTTCATAGCTGTGGGTGATCTCCACGCCTTTGCCCAGCATCAGCGCGACCGAGCAATATTTTTCAGCCGAGAGATCCACCGCGCGGGAGACTGCTTTGTCGCCCAGCGCCTTACCGGTTACGATAAAATGCAGATTGATATGGGTAAAGAGACGTGGCGCCTCTTCGCGACGTTCTGAGGTGAGCTTAACCTCACAGTCCGTGACGTCCTGGCGCCCTTTTTGCAGAATAGAAACCACGTCAATGGCGCTACAGCTACCGGCTGCCATCAGCACCATTTCCATCGGGCTTGGGGCTTTATCGCCCGCATTGCCGTCCATCAGCACCTGATGGCCCGATGAGGATTCTCCCAAAAAGGTCAGCCCCTCCACCCATTTAACACGAGCTTCCATAACAAACTCCTCTAATTCATTCAGTTAACGTCAGATTACGCTTTAGCGACAAAAACGGCAACGCCGCAGATTTCCCGCTATGCTGAAGCGAGACAACAGAAGACACTCATTCAAAGCTGTGTTACAAACAAAGCTGTAATATCTTCGCCAGTACTCTACATACGTGGCGAAACGGAACACCATAACGAGCCAGGCCCTGAACCGGGGTCAGGATAAATTCCCTGAAGGGGAACGCTTGACTTTTTCAACGCCTGACAGGGAACTCTGCCCCCTGTGTTTAGGCACGATGACAACAGAGGATAACAGCGAATGGTTCTCGGCAAACCGCAAACAGACCCGACACTTGAATGGTTCCTGTCACATTGCCATATTCATAAGTATCCATCCAAAAGCACGCTGATTCACCAGGGTGAAAAAGCGGAAACCCTCTACTATATCGTCAAGGGCGCGGTAGCGGTGCTGATTAAGGATGAAGAAGGCAAAGAGATGATCCTCTCTTACCTCAACCAGGGCGATTTTATTGGTGAACTTGGCCTGTTTGAAGAAGGTCAGGAGCGCAGCGCGTGGGTACGCGCGAAAGCCGCCTGCGAAGTGGCTGAAATTTCTTATAAAAAGTTCCGTCAGCTGATTCAGGTCAACCCTGACATCCTGATGCGTCTCTCTTCACAGATGGCACGCCGCCTCCAGGTCACCTCCGAGAAAGTGGGCAATTTAGCTTTCCTCGATGTGACAGGTCGCATCGCGCAAACCCTTCTCAATCTGGCCAAGCAGCCGGATGCGATGACCCACCCCGACGGAATGCAAATCAAAATCACCCGTCAGGAGATTGGTCAGATTGTTGGCTGCTCACGCGAAACCGTTGGCCGGATCCTGAAAATGCTGGAAGATCAGAACCTGATCTCCGCGCACGGCAAAACCATCGTCGTCTACGGTACCCGTTAACTGGCCCCAATCCATGGCGCAACTTTGCCGTTGCGCCTTTCTCACTGGTACGGAAGGATGTGGCGCCGACTGATCTATCACCCCGAAGTTAACTATGCACTGCGTCAAACGCTGGTGCTTTGTCTCCCGGTCGCTATCGGATGGCTGTTGGGTGATTTGCAAAAAGGACTGCTCTTTTCGTTAGTGCCTGCCTGTTGCAATATCGCCGGTCTCGATACGCCCCATAAACGTTTTTTCAAACGCCTGATCGTTGGCGGCGCTCTGTTTGCCTTCAGCAGCTTCCTTATTCAGTATCTTGGCAATCACCAGGTTCCCTTACCGGCCACGCTTTTTGTTATGGCCCTGCTGTTAGGGGTGACCGGAGAGATCAGCCCGCTGCACGGCAGACTGCTGCCGGCGTCACTGATCGCCGCCATTTTTACGCTCAGCCTGGCCGGGCGGATGGCGATCTGGGTGCCACCGATGCTCTATATTCTGGGCACCATCTGGTACGGCGTATTTAACTGGTTCTGGCTCTGGCTGTGGAAAGAGCAGCCAATGCGTGAGACGCTCAGCCTGCTCTATCGCGAGCTTGCTGACTACTGCGAAGCAAAATACAGCATGCTGACGCAGCTGACCGATCCTGAAAAAGCGCTCCCGCCCCTGCTCGCACGCCAGCAAAAAGCGGTCGATCTGATCACCACCTGCTACCAGCAGATGCATATGCTGGCCGCCGGCCGGGATAATCATCATCAGCGCCTGACCCGTGCATTTCAGGTCGCTCTCGATTTACAGGAGCATATTGCGGTCAGCCTGCACCAGCCTGAGGAAGTCCAGAAGCTGGTTGAACAGAGCCACGCCGAGGCAGTGATCCGCTGGAACGCCCGGACGATTGCGGCCCGGCTACGCGAACTTGCCGATGACATCCTCTATCATAAGCTGCCCGGGCGCTTTTCAATGGACAAGCAGCTGCACGCGCTGGAAAAGATCGCCAGACAGCATCCTGATAATCCCGTTGGCCATTTCTGCTCCTATCATTTCAGCCGGATAAGCCGCCTGCTGCGCCACCAGCGCCCCCTTTATAAACGGGACCTGATGGCCGACCGCCAGCGCCGCCTGCCGCTGCTGCCCGCCATCAAAAGCTATCTTTCGCTGCGCTCGGCGGCGCTGCGTACCGCCGGTCGTTTTGCCGTCATGCTCACGTTCGCCAGCTCGCTGGCCCTCTTTTTTCATCTGCCAAAACCTTACTGGCTACTGATGACGATCATGTTTGTCAGTCAGAACGGTTACAGCGCGACCCGCGTCCGCATCCAGCACCGGGCATTGGGCACGCTTGCCGGACTGACTGTCGCCGCACTGACGCTCCGCTTTCAGGTCCCGGAGCCGATAGTGCTGCTGGTGATGCTGGTCATTACCCTGGTGAGTTACCTGTTTATCCGTAAGTACTATGGCCTGGCGACGATCGGCTTTACGGTCACGGCCGTTTATTCGCTCCAGCTGCTTTCGCTTAACGGCGCCGACTTCCTGCTGCCGCGGCTGCTGGATACGCTGATGGGCTGCCTGATCGCCTTCGCCGGGATGATCTGGCTGTGGCCGCAGTGGCAGAGCGGTCTGCTGCGGCAAAATGCGCATGACGCGCTGGAAGTGTGGCAGGAAGCGTTGCAACTGCTGCTGGGCAGCGAGCAGAACCCTGAAAAGCTGGCTTATCAGCGTATGCGGGCCAACCAGGCGCATAACGCATTGTTCAACTCGCTGAATCAGGCGATGCAGGAGCCTGGCTTCGATCCCAGCTACCTTGCCGATATGAAGCTGTGGGTCACACACGGTCAGTTTATTGTTGAACACATCAACGCGATGACGATCCTGGCTCGCGAGCATACGATGCTGACGCCGTCGCTGGCGGAGCGCTATCTTCAGTCGTGTGAGATTGCCTTACAGCGCTGCCAGCAGCGGCTGGAATATGACGGCCCAGGCTCGGAAAGTAACGTGCTGGAATCGCAGGGGGAGTTCAGTCAGGGGCCGGTAACCATCATGGAGCGGCATATCAGGCGGATACTGGATCATCTCAGCGTGATGCACACCATCTCATCCCTGGCATGGACCACCCGGCCACACCATGGCAACTGGCTGTCGAGAAAGTTAAGAAAGTCATCCTGAGCGTGATGGTAAAGAAAAGGCGCGAATTTTCCGGGACAGAGCGGGGGAAGGAGATATCCTTCCCCCTCTGGTTCAGGCGAGGACTTTGTCGACAGCCGCCGCGAAGCGGGCCATGCCCTCTTCAATATCTGTCGGTTCAATCACCAGCGAAGGCGCGAAGCGGATAACGTCGGTGCCGGCATTCAGGATCATCACCCCTTCGTCCGCAGCCGCATTCAGTATGTCCCGGGCTTTCCCGGCGTGTTGCGGCCTGAGCGCAGCACCAATCAACAGGCCCTTGCCCCGGATAGCGCTGAACAGATCCCGCTTCGCATCTATCGCCTTCAGCGCCGAGACAAACTGTTCACGTCGGGTTTCCACGCCGCTGAGGACCTCATCGGTATTGATAATATCCAGCGCCGCCTCGGCCACGGCACAGGCCAGCGGGTTGCCGCCGTAGGTGGTGCCATGGACGCCTGGCGCCATGGCGGAGGCGATCTCATGGGTGGTCAGCATGGCGCTTACCGGGAAGCCGCCGCCCATCGCCTTCGCCGTGGTCAGGATATCGGGCGTCACGCCGTAGTGCTCACAGGCAAACAGCTTGCCGCTGCGGCCCATGCCGCTCTGGACTTCATCCAGTACCAGCAGCGCCTGATATTCGTCGCACAGCTGACGCAGCCCCTGCATAAACTCCTGGGTGGCAGGCATCACGCCGCCTTCACCCTGAATGGGCTCAACCACGATCGCGCAGGTGTGATCGTCAATAACCGCTTTAACTGCCGCCAGATCGTTAAAAGGCACGTGGACGATATCGGCAGGTTTCGGCCCGAAGCCATCGGAATATTTCGGCTGACCGCCCACGGATACGGTAAACAAGGTGCGGCCATGAAAAGCGTTATGGAAGGCGATAATTTTGCTTTTATAGGGGGAGTGACGCTGCGAGGCGTAATAACGCGCCAGCTTGAAGGCGGCTTCGTTCGCTTCCGCGCCGGAGTTGGCGAAAAAGACGCGATCGGCAAAAGTGGCGGCGGTCAGCTTACTGGCAAGGCGCAGCGCCGGCTCGTTAGTGAAGACATTACTGGTGTGCCAGAGCGTCTCGCCCTGCGTTTTCAGCGCTTCCACCAGCGCCGGATGGCAATGCCCCAGCGCAGTCACCGCAATGCCGCCGGAGAAATCGATATACTCTTTACCCTGCTGGTCCCATACGCGGCTGCCTTTCCCTTTCACCGGTACAAAGCTCGCGGGAGCAAAAACAGGTAAAATCACTTCATCAAATGTCGCCCGCGTCACCGCTAATTTTTCCGCTGCCATTCTCCACCCCATCCTGTTTTATGTCACTTAATGTGAAATTATAATCATAAAATATGCATAAAAAATCACTCAAAGGCAAACGAATTACCGCGCGAGGAAGTTTTTCAGCAGCTGGTGCCCCTGTTCACTGAGGATACTTTCAGGATGAAACTGCACGCCTTCAAGCGGCAGGTGACGGTGACGAAGGCCCATGATCTCATCAGGCTGACCGTCACGCAGCGTCCAGGCAGTGACGTCAAAACCGGCGGGCAGTGAGCCGGATTCTACGATCAGGGAATGATAGCGGGTGACGGTCAGCGGATGACTGAGTCCGGCAAAAACGCCGCCATCATTGTGCTCAATGGCGGAAGTTTTGCCGTGCATCACTTCCCGGGCGCGTACGATTTTCCCGCCAAACGCCTGGGCAATCGCCTGATGACCCAGACAGACGCCCAGAACCGGCAGCTTGCCCGCAAAATGGCGTATGGCAGCCAGTGAAATCCCCGCGTCGTCTGGCGTACAGGGGCCGGGAGAAATAACCAACTGCTCTGGCCGAAGGACCGCTATTTGATCGAGGGTAATCTCATCGTTACGCTGCACGCGAACTTCGGCGCCCAGTTCGCAAAAGTACTGATAGAGATTCCAGGTAAAAGAGTCGTAATTATCAATAAGCAGCAGCATCGGCGTTCCGGGAAGAGTTTAAACGCCGCTATTCTACGCATTTTCACTGCGTTCGCTTATCACTTTGCTGAACTCAGCGGTAAGCAGCGCAAGATCGCCATCCCAGCTCGCCTGATTCGCGCTCTGCCAGCTTTCACTGTTGGTACGCCGCCACTGGATATCGTAACCCGCATGCAGGACCAGCTGCTCAAAGAAGAGCCGCAGCGTGCGCCCGTTGCCCCGCAGAAAAGGATGAAGCACGGTCAGTTCGCAGTAATACCAGGCGAGCCGGGCGGCAAGTTTGTCGGCAGGCAGATCGGCCAGGCCGTTCTCCTCCTCCAGCGAGCGCATCAGCGCGTTCCCTTCTTTTTCGATATATTCGAAATGGCAGCAGGGCGTTTCGTTGAGCAATACGTCAACCTGACGCAGTTCACCCGCATCTTCAAGCAGGCCCTGAAAAAGTTCGCGATGAAGGTGTTTCAGCCAGGGAAGGCCAGGCTGGGCGGCGCCCAGTTCAAGCTGAATGCCGCTCAGTTCAAAACTGGCGAGAAAGTTGGCCTCACGGCGCTGCTGCCAGAGGGTAATTTTTTGCTTTTCGGTAGGCTTTTTAGCCATGTGGCCTCCATTGACGGGTGATTGCTGCCCTAATTATAAGCAGCAATCCCGCGCCGGGAGGTTATGGCAGCACTTTTGCGGAAAGAATCACAACAGGCTTAACGGGAACGTTCTGATATGGCCCCACATTGTGGGACTGAACCTGGGAAATTTTATCAACCACGTCCTGCCCTTTTACCACCTTGCCGAAAACGGCATAGCCAAAATCACGCTGGCCGTGATCGAGAAAAGCGTTATCGGCAACGTTGATGAAAAACTGGCTGGTTGCGCTGTCTTTATTTGCCGTGCGGGCCATTGAAATCGTACCACGCTTATTCAGCAGGCCGTTGTCCGCTTCGTTTTTGATCGGCGCGTTGGTCGGCTTCTGCTGCATATCCTGGGTAAAGCCGCCGCCCTGCACCATAAAGCCAGGAATGACGCGATGGAATGTCGTGTTGTTGTAGAAGCCGCTGTTCACGTAGTCGACAAAGTTTTTCGTCGAGACCGGCGCTTTTTGATTATTAAGTTCCAGCTCAATAGCCCCTGCTGAAGTGATCAGCAGCACGTGCGGGTCGCCTTTTGCAGCGAAAGTGGGGGCAGTAACCGAAGAGAGCGCCAATACGGTGGCGACGGCGGCCAGAGTGCGTTTTAACATTTATAGTTCCTTTCTAAGTTCGACAGGCCAGAAAACAACGTTGATTGTAAAGAGGCACCTGGATCGATGCCAGCCTTTTACCATTATTTACGCTCACTTTTCAGCCACGCAAACGCTTACGTCGCGCTAAAAATGGTGATGAACGTCACGATTTTAATGCATACAGTATTTTTTATTTCATTATTCGTTTAAGCCGATCACGAATCTCGCTACACTCCTCGCGCTTACCGTGGGCGTCCTGCTTCACGTTCCCTTTCACTCACAGGTTTTTCATTATGACGAATCGCGATCGAATCGGTCTTACCTGGCTCAGTTTCTTCTCCTATGCGCTTACCGGCGCGGTAGTGATTGTGACCGGTATGGTGCTGGAAAATATTGCTGACTATTTTCAGCTGCCCGTCGCGCAGATGAGCAATACTTTCACCTTTCTGAATGCCGGTATTCTGGTAGCTGTTTTCCTTAATGCCTGGCTGATGGAGATCATCCCGCTTAAGCGTCAGCTTATGTTCGGCTTCGTACTGATGATCCTGTCGGTGCTTGGTCTGATGACCAGCCACAATCTTAGCGTCTTCTCGCTCTGTATGTTTGTGCTGGGCGTGGTCAGCGGCATCACGATGTCGATCGGCACCTTCCTGATTACGCATCTCTATGAGGGGCGTCAGCGCGGTTCAAGGCTGCTGTTTACGGACTCCTTCTTCAGCATGGCCGGCACCATCTTCCCGATTATCGCCGCCGCCATTCTGGCGCGTTCCCTGCCCTGGTACTGGGTTTATGCCTGTATCGGCGTGATTTACGTTGTCATTTTCGTGCTGGCGCTCTGCTTTGAATTCCCTGTACTGGGTAAGAAAGCGCCAAACCAGCAGCAGGCCGCGCAAAAAGAGAAGTGGGGCATTGGCGTCCTGTTGCTGGCGATTGCCGCGCTTTGCTACATCCTGGGTCAGCTTGGCTTTATCGGCTGGGTGCCGCTTTATGCGACCAAAACCATGGGCATGGATATTACTCAGGCAGGCGGGCTGGTCGGCAACTTCTGGACCTCATACATGATCGGTATGTGGGCTTTCAGCGCCATTCTTCGCTTCTTCGATCCTCAGCGTATCCTGACCGTGCTGGCCCTGATGGCAACCCTGCTGATGTACTGGTTTGTCAGCAGTGACGATGCCGCCATGCTGAAGTGGATAATGATAAGCCTGGGCTTCTTCTCCAGCGCAATCTATACCACTATTATCACGCTGGGCTCACTACAGACGAAGGTCTCCTCACCTAAGCTGGTGAACTTCATTCTGACCTGCGGCACCGTGGGCACCATGCTGACCTTCGTTGTGACCGGCCCTATTGTGGATAAAGGCGGTGCGCATGCGGCCCTGATGACCGCGAACGGTCTCTATGCGGTGGTCTTCGTCATGTGCCTGCTGCTCGGCTTCGTCAGTAAGCATAAGCTGCATGGGCATATGTCTTCCCACTAAGCGTAAAAGGCCGGTAAATCCGGCTTTTGAGGTTATTGATAAAGTGCCGGCTCCGGAAAAAGGGCCTGCTCGTAAAGACGCAAAAAGCATCGTCCCTGATAGCTCGGCCCGCGCCGTCCATGGCGCGGGACGCTTTACTCCCCGTCCCTGTTCCCGGAGCTTTACTTTTGTCAGCATTCTGAAAGGCCGGTGAATCCGGCCTTTCCTTTTAGCGCCGGAAGTCGATTTTCTCAGGGGCGTTCAGGTGAACAGAGGTCTCGCTGAGTTTCGTTTCGGCAATGACCCGCCCTTCGCGAATGGAATAGCGCACCGGCACCTGACGGCGCAGCGCGTCGAAGCCGCTCTCAGCAGGCAGAATAATCAGATTGGCGCTGTTGCCGGTCTGAATACCGTAGTCCTTCAGCTGGAGCGTTCTGGCACTGTTATGGGTGATCAGATTGATCCCCGCATCAATCTGCTCATAGCCCATCAGCTGGCAGACATGCAGCCCCATATGCAGCACCTGTAACATACTGGCCGTTCCCAGCGGGTACCACGGATCGAAGACGTCATCGTGCCCGAAGCAGACGTTGATATCCGCCTCCAGCATCTCCTTCACCCGCGTAATGCCCCGCCGTTTGGGATAGGTATCGAAGCGTCCCTGTAAATGAATATTCACTAAGGGATTGGCGACAAAGTTGATGCCGGAGAGCTTCAGCAGGCGAAACAGTCTTGAGGTATAGGCGCCGTTATAGGCGTGCATCGCGGTCGTATGGCTGGCGGTCACCCGCTCCCCCATCTTCTCCTTCAGCGCCAGCGCGGCAACCGTTTCGACAAAGCGTGACTGCTCATCGTCAATTTCATCGCAGTGCACATCCACCATGCGCTGATACTTCTGCGCGAGGGCGAACGTTTTGTGCAGGGATTCCACGCCGTACTCACGGGTGAACTCAAAATGGGGGATCGCACCAACCACATCCGCTCCCAGCCTCAGTGCCTCTTCGAGCAGCGCTTCACCATCCGGATAGGAGAGAATGCCCTCCTGCGGAAAAGCCACAATCTGGATCGTTATCCAGGGCGCCATCTCCTGTTTAATTTCCAGCATGGCCTTCAGCGCCGTCAGCGTCGGGTCAGAAACGTCGACGTGGGTTCTCACATACTGAATGCCGTTGGCGATCTGCCACTTCAGCGTCTGCCTGGCACGCGCCTTCACATCCTCATGGCTGAGCAACGCCTTACGTTCCGCCCAGCGCTCGATCCCCTCAAACAGCGTGCCGGACTGATTCCATGCCGGCTCACCGGCGGTCTGCGTGGTATCAAGATGGATATGAGGTTCGATAAAAGGGGGAAAAACCAGTCCGCCTTCGGCATCCAGCGCGTCAGGCTGAGGCGCGCACTGAGTCTGGGGTGAAAGCCGCACAAACTTGCCGTCCTGAATCTCAATCTGCCAGCGTCCTTCACGCCACGGCAGGCGCGCATGATTAATCCACCGTAAATTTCCAGCCTGCATCCGATCGCTCCCAAAGATGAATGAACTCCTTTAACCCTACCACTCATTTCATTCACTGCAACATAAGGGCCAAAATGCAGGCTGATACGTTTCAGCCAAAAGCTGAGCCTTTTCCATGACTTATAAAAAACCATGCCAAATCAGTCATCTACTCCCTAAGGAGTATTTAAAATGCGAATTGATATACATCAATAACTGCCCCTTTAGGCGCGCTATTGTAGCCACAATACTTTGCATTGTGAGGCAAAAATGAGCACCCGACTCGTCATTATTGGCAACGGCATGGTTGGCCACCGTTTACTTGAAGAGCTGGTCGAAAAATCAGCGCCAGGCCAGTTTGCCATCACCGTTTTTTGTGAAGAACCCCGCGTGGCCTATGACCGCGTACACCTTTCTGCTTACTTCTCTCACCATACCGCTGAAGAGCTCTCTCTGGTTCGCGACGGTTTCTACCAGAAGCACAACGTTGAGGTGCTGATTGGCGAGCGGGCGCTGAGCATCAACCGTCAGGAAAAAGTGGTTTACTCCAGCAGCGGCCGCGCCGTGCAGTATGACAAACTGGTCATGGCCACCGGCTCCTATCCCTGGATCCCACCGATTAAAGGCGCCAACGGACAGGACTGCTTTGTGTATCGCACTATTGAAGACCTGAATGCGATCGAAGCCTGCGCGCGCCGCAGTAAACGTGGCGTGGTGGTCGGCGGCGGTCTGCTGGGCCTGGAAGCCGCCGGCGCCCTGAAAAATCTGGGCGTGGAGACGCACGTCATTGAGTTTGCGCCCGTGCTGATGGCGGAACAGCTCGATCCCATGGGCGGCCAGCAGCTGCGCCAGAAAATTGAACGCATGGGCGTGCGCGTTCACACCAGCAAGAATACGCAGCAGATTATCGACCGGCCCGAGGGTGGTAAGACGCTCCAGTTTGCCGACGGCAGCGAGCTGGAGGTCGATTTTATCGTCTTCTCCACCGGTATCCGTCCTCAGGACAAGCTGGCTAAACAGTGCGATCTTCCGCTCGGCCAGCGCGGCGGCGTGTTGATTAACGACCGCTGTCAGACCGCTGATGCGGATATCTACGCCATCGGCGAATGCGCCGCCTGGCAAAACCGCGTCTACGGACTGGTCGCGCCCGGCTACAAAATGGCTCAGGTGACCTGTGACCATCTGCTGGGTAAAGAGAATGCTTTTACCGGTGCGGACATGAGCGCCAAGCTGAAGCTGCTCGGCGTTGACGTCGGCGGCATTGGCGATGCGCACGGCCGTACGGAAGGGGCGCGCAGCTACGTCTATCTGGACGAAAATAAAGAGATCTACAAACGGCTGGTGGTCAGCGCGGATAATAAAACGCTGCTGGGTGCCGTGCTGGTAGGCGATACCAGCGATTATGGCAATCTGCTGCAGCTGATGCTGAACTCTAT
Source organism: Pantoea sp. FN060301 (assembly GCA_050410775.1). Classification (GTDB taxonomy): domain Bacteria; phylum Pseudomonadota; class Gammaproteobacteria; order Enterobacterales; family Enterobacteriaceae; genus Erwinia. The sequence continues at coordinate 326,515 of CP191229.1, read as the reverse complement.
TGAGCTGCCTGAACATCCCGACGCGCTGATCCTGCCCGGACATACGGGTAGCAAACCGGCTATTGGCGTCGAATCGCTGCCGGAAACCGCCCAGATCTGCTCCTGCTTTGACGTCACCAAAGGCGACCTGGTCAGCGCCATCCAGAACGGGTGCCACACCGTGGCGGCGCTGAAGGCTGAAACCAAAGCGGGTACCGGCTGCGGCGGCTGCGTGCCGCTGATGACCCAGGTGTTGAACGCCGAGCTAAGCCGTCAGGGCATTGAGGTGAATAATCACCTCTGCGAACACTTCAGCTATTCCCGCCAGGAGCTCTACCACCTGATTCGCGTTGAAGAGATTAAAACCTTTGATCAGCTGCTGGCGAAACATGGCAGCGGCTACGGCTGTGAAGTCTGTAAACCGACCGTAGGATCGCTGCTGGCCTCCTGCTGGAATGAATATGTGCTGAAACCGCAACATACCGCCCTGCAGGACAGCAACGATAATTTCCTCGGCAATATCCAGAAAGATGGCACCTACTCCGTTATTCCCCGTTCGGCTGGCGGTGAAATCACCCCGGAAGGGCTGGTCGCCATCGGTGAAATCGGACGCCGCTATAACCTTTATACTAAAATCACCGGCTCGCAGCGCATCGCGCTTTTCGGCGCGCAGAAAGATGACCTGCCGGCTATCTGGTCACAGCTGATTGCCGCCGGCTTTGAAACCGGACACGCTTACGCCAAAGCGCTGCGTATGGCGAAAACCTGCGTAGGCAGCAGCTGGTGCCGCTTTGGCGTCGGCGACAGTGTCGGCCTCGGCGTTGAGCTGGAAAACCGCTACAAGGGTATCCGTACGCCGCATAAAATGAAGTTTGGCGTTTCCGGCTGCACCCGCGAATGCGCGGAAGCTCAGGGCAAGGATGTCGGTATTATCGCAACGGAAAAGGGATGGAATCTTTACCTCTGCGGCAACGGTGGCATGAAGCCCCGCCATGCGGACCTGCTGGCGGCCGATCTGGATAAAGAGACGCTGATCCGCTATCTCGACCGCTTTATGATGTTCTACATCCGCACCGCCGATAAGCTTCAGCGTACCTCACTCTGGCTGGGAAGCCTGGAAGGTGGTATTGATTACCTGCGGCAGGTGATTATTGATGACAAGCTCGGCCTGAATGCCCAGCTGGAAACAGATATTGCCCGGCTGCGCGCGAGCGTTGTGTGTGAATGGAAAGAAACCCTTGCGGATGCAAACCAGCTCGCCCGTTTCTCTCACTTCATTAACGATACCCGGCGCGATCCGCTGGTGCAGGTGGTCCCGGAACGCGAGCAGCATCGCCCCGCCCGTCCTGAAGAACGCATTCCCGTCACGCTGTTGGAGGAAAACGTATGAGCCAGTGGCATCAGATTTGCGCCGTTAACGCCATTCTTCCCGCGACCGGCGTGTGCGCGAAGGTAGGCCAGCATCAGATAGCGATCTTTCGTCCCCGTGAAGATGAAGAGGTGTTCGCTATCAGCAATATTGACCCTTTTGCCCAGGCCAGCGTGCTCTCACGCGGCATTATCGCCGAACATCAGCAGGCGCTGTGGGTCGCCAGTCCGCTGAAGAAACAGCGCTTCCGCCTCAGTGACGGTCTCTGTATGGAAGATGAAAGCCGCTCGATCCCCGCCTTCCCGGCCCGCGTCAGAGATGGCATGGTCGAAGTCGCTGTCTGAAAACGATCTGCCCGTCACTCCCCCCATGGCCGCCTGACAGCGGCCCTTTTTTCTTCTCTGGAGAGCGCATCAAATGGACTACCTCCCCCTTTTTTGCCAGCTGCGAGGAAGAGCCTGTCTGCTGGTTGGCGGCGGCGAAGTCGCGGAGCGCAAAGCGCGTCTGCTGATGAAAGCCGGTGCCGATCTGCGCGTCTGCGCGCCTCATTTTTCTTCGCCATTTTACGAATGGCAGCAGGCAGGTCAGCTGACGCTGCTGGAAAGCACTTTCAGCCCGGACATGCTGGATGAGTGCTGGCTGGCCATCGCCGCTACCGACAGCCACAAGGTCAATCAGCAGGTGCAGGCCAGTGCGGAAGAGAGGCGTATATTCTGTAACGTGGTGGATGCGCCGGAGGCGGCCAGCGTCATTATGCCCGCCATCATCGATCGTTCCCCGCTGATGGTGGCCGTCTCCAGCGGCGGCTGCGCTCCGGTGATGGCCCGGCTGCTGCGGGAGAAAATCGAGGCGCTGCTGCCTCAGCACCTGGGCAAAGTCGCCGCTTTCGCCGGTTCGCTCCGCCAGCGGGTAAAGCAGGAGTTCAGCGAGATGTCCCAGCGCCGGCGCTTCTGGGAGAAGCTTTTCAGCCACGATCGCCTGGCGCAGTCGCTGGCGTGCGACGATTTACCCCAGGTGGAAAAACTGACCGGCGCGCTGTTCCGGGAGCCGCTGAGTGACCGGGGTGAAGTGGTGCTGGTGGGCGCAGGGCCTGGCGATGCCGGGCTGCTGACGCTGAAAGGCTTGCAGCAGCTTCAGCAGGCGGACATTGTCGTCTACGACCGGCTGGTCTCCGGTGAGGTGCTGGAACTCGTCAGGCGCGACGCTGAAAGGTTATTTGTCGGCAAACGGGCGGGCTATCACTGCGTCCCTCAGGAAGAGATCAATCAGATCCTGCTGCACCACGCCCGGCTGGGTAAACGCGTGGTGCGCCTTAAGGGCGGCGATCCCTTTATTTTTGGCCGGGGCGGCGAAGAACTGGAAACGCTTGCTGAGCATCAGATCCCCTTTTCCGTGGTGCCCGGTATTACTGCCGCTTCGGGATGTTCCGCTTATGCAGGGATCCCCCTGACCCACCGCGATTACGCGCAGAGCGTACGCCTGGTTACCGGCCATCTGAAGCATGAAAATCAGCTCGACTGGTCAAAGCTGGCGGCAGAGCAGCAGACGCTGGTCTTCTATATGGGCCTGGCGCAGGCGCCGGAGATCCAGCGTCAGCTGCTGACGCAGGGCATGGTCGCTGATATGCCGGTGGCGCTGGTGGAGAACGGAACAAGCGTCCGGCAGCGCGTGGTGGATGGCACGCTGAGCGATCTGGCAGCGCTGGCGCAGCAGGTTAAAAGCCCGAGTCTAATTATTGTTGGTCGGGTTGTTGCTCTGCGGCATAAGCTTATTTCCCCTCCCATCGCCTGATCTTCTGTCGGGCTGTCGGCAGCCCGTCACTCCCCGGAACGGCGTTCACTTCTTCCGGCCTGGCAAATCAGCCGCATAAAAAAGAGAGCCGGAGCTCTCTCAGACTGCTGACAAACGTTGGCTCCGGGAACAGGGACGGGGGAGTAAAGCGTCCCGCGCCATGGACGGCGCGGGACGAGCTATCAGGGACGATGCTTTTTGCGTCTTTACGAGCAGGCCCTGTTCCCTGAGCCAACACTTAGTCATTAGCCTGAGAGAGCCGCAACGCTTTTATCATAGATCCTTCTGTCACAGTCCCTCAGGACAGAAACGTCGCCTCAGGGCTGCGCCACGAAGCCGACGGCATCGTAGACTTTCTTCAGCGTTTCCTGAGCCTGCGCACGCGCTTTAGCCGCGCCTTCACGCATCACCTGCTCAAGGAAGGCTTCATCGTTGCGGTAGCGATGATAACGCTCCTGAAGCTCGCTCAGCATGCCGGAGACGGCTTCCGCCACGGCCCCTTTCAGGTGGCCATACATCTGGCCCTCAAACTGCTGTTCAAGTTCCGGGATGCTTTTGCCGGTCACGCCGCTGAGGATATCCAGCAGGTTAGAGACGCCCGCTTTATTTTTCACGTCATAGCGCACAACAGGCGGCTCATCACCGTCGGTCATGGCGCGTTTAATCTTTTTCACCACCGCTTTCGGATCTTCCAGCAGGCCGATAACGTTGTTGCGGTTATCGTCAGACTTGGACATCTTTTTGGTTGGCTCCAGCAGCGACATCACGCGCGCGCCCGATTTCGGAATAAAAGGTTCCGGCACTTTGAACACGTCGCCATACAGCGCATTGAAGCGCGCTGCGACGTCGCGGCTGAGTTCCAGATGCTGCTTCTGGTCTTCACCTACCGGCACCTGCGTGGTCTGATACAGCAGAATATCCGCCGCCATCAGCACCGGGTAGTCAAACAGTCCGGCGTTGATGTTCTCTTCGTAGCGCGCCGATTTGTCCTTAAACTGCGTCATACGGCTCAGCTCACCAAAATAGGTGTAGCAGTTCAGGATCCAGCTCAGCTGCGTGTGCTCCGGCACATGGGACTGAACGAAAATGGTGCTCTTCTTCGGGTCAATACCGCAGGCGAGGTAGAGTGCCAGCGTATCCAGCGTAGCCTTACGCAGCGCGGAGGGATCCTGGCGCACGGTAATAGCATGCAGATCCACGATGCAGTAAATGCAGTTGAAATCGTCCTGCATGTTGACCCACTGACGCAGCGCACCCATATAGTTACCGATGGTCAGTTCGCCGGAAGGCTGTGCGCCGCTAAATACGATGGGTTTGCTCATGTTTTTCGTCCTGATAATTACAGCCCTAAAGCGGGCAACAAATCGTTAAAGTTGTCGAGTACCACGGTCGGATTGCTGGAGGCAATCGGCTCTCCGTAGTTGTAGCCGAACGACATGCCCACACAGGGACAGCCTGCCGCCTGAGCGGCCAGAATATCGTTGCGGGAATCGCCCACAAAAACCAGCTCTGAAGGCAGTACGCCGAATTTGCCCATCACCAGAAACAGCGGCGCCGGATGCGGCTTCTTCGCAACCACGTCGTCACCGCCGATAATCAGCGAGAAGTAGTCGGCAATACCCATCGACGCCAGCAACGGCGCCACAAACGGCGTTGGCTTATTGGTGACGATCGCCATTGGCAGGCCGGTGGCGGCCAGCGCGGCCAGCCCTTCTTTCACCTGCGGAAAGAGCTTACTGCCGCTTTTGATCGTCGTCGCGTAGTGGGTATCCAGCAGAACGCGGGCATCGGCAAGCATGGCGCTGTCAGGCTGCTGGCCTGACGCCCAGATGAGCGCACGCTCAATAAGGATATCCGCGCCGTTACCGATCCAGGTGGAGACTCTCTCCACGCCGGCGGTGGGCAAGCCCAGCGCTGTAAGCGTCGCATCAACCGCGCTGGTCAGACCGGGCGCGCTGTCAATCAGCGTACCGTCGAGATCGAACGCCAGCGCGCGGACGTTAGTGAAATGCGCCATGTCGTGATTTCTCCAGTTCATTACGCATCGCGTCGATGACTTTTTTGTAATCGGGCTGACCAAAAATCGCCGAGCCGGCGACAAACATATCCGCGCCGGCATCGGCGATTTCGCCAATATTTTCGACCTTAACGCCGCCATCCACTTCCAGCCGGATGTCATATCCGCTTTGATCGATCATCCTGCGCGCCTGACGCAGCTTGTCCAGCGTGCCCGGAATAAAGGACTGACCGCCAAAGCCAGGGTTAACTGACATCAGCAGAATAACGTCAACTTTGTCCATCACGTAATCAAGATAGCTGAGCGAGGTCGCCGGGTTAAAGACCAGTCCAGCCTTACAGCCGTGCTCTTTAATCAGCTGCAGCGAGCGGTCAACATGCTCCGATGCTTCGGGATGGAAGGTAATGTAGCTGGCGCCGGCTTTCGCGAAGTCGGGGATCAGGCGATCGACCGGTTTCACCATCAGATGCACGTCAATCGGCGCGGTGATGCCGTAATCGCGCAGCGCTTTCAGGACCATTGGCCCCATGGTCAGATTGGGGACATAGTGATTGTCCATCACGTCGAAGTGCACAACGTCACCCCCGGCGGCCAGCGCTTTGGCCGTATCCTCGCCCAGGCGGGCAAAATCGGCTGACAGAATTGATGGGGCAAGTAAGAACTGTTTCATCCATTTCTCCCAATTCGCGCGCCTGACGTGAGGCACGTAACGCAGTTAAGGATTAGCGGCTGGCAAAGAGTGCCAGCAGCTCATTGACCTGATTCCGGCCGGTTCCGTTGCGGCTGATGGACCGGCGGGCTTTAATCTGGTGCAGCTCTGCCGCCTGATACCAGAGCCTGGTCAGCGGCGTATCGTGGTTAGAGATCAGCACCGGAATGCGGCTCTCCTGCGACAGCTTAACGGCCAGCTCTGCCAGGTGCTGCTGCTGCAACAGGCTGAAGCTGTTGGTATGGTACGCGGTGAAGTTAGAGGTTGCCGACAGCGGCGCATAAGGCGGATCGCAGTAGACTACCGCATCCTGCGGCGCCCGGTTCAGCGTAACATCGTACGATTCACAGACAAAGGTCGCATTCTGCGCCCGCTCAGAAAACCAGTGAAGTTCGTCTTCCGGGAAATAGGGCTTGCGGTAACGTCCGAACGGCACGTTGAATTCACCGCTCAGATTATAACGGCACAGGCCGTTATAGCAGTGGCGGTTCAGGTATAAAAACAGTACGCCACGGCGATAGGGATCTTCACAGCGGTTAAATTCCAGACGGCGGGCGTAATAGAACTCCGCCTCATTGCTCTCGCTGGTAAAGAGTTCGCGGGCATCGGTCGTGAATTCTCCGACCCGGGTTTTCACGACGTTGTAGAGATTGATCAGGTCGCTGTTGATATCGGCCAGGATATAGCGCGAATAGTGGGTATTTAAGAATACGGAACCCGCGCCAACGAATGGCTCGACCAGGCAGTTCCCTTCGGGAAGATGACGTTGGATATCATCAAGAAGCGGGAATTTTCCTCCCGCCCATTTCAAAAAAGCGCGATTTTTTTTCATGCCGTCGTTTTATTACATTTACTCTTCTGGCTGCGGTCACACCGACAGCATATCTGCGCTTTGAAATGCCAGCCCTGCTACGGCGCTGGCATACTGCAATGTCAGGCCGGTTTGTACCGGCCTGGATTAATTGGCTGACTCTTTTTTCACCTGGCTGACCGGCTTCACCCAGGGTTTCTGCGCGCGCACTTCCGCAGGCAGTGAGGCGACCGCACGCTTCGCCTCCGCTGGCGTGGCGTAAGAACCGCTGACTAACACATACCAGGGCGCACCGTTACGGGTGGTTTTATAAACGTGATAGCTGTTCAGGTTCTGCTTTTTCGCCCAGGCGTTCAGCGTGTCGGAGCGCGAAGCGCTGCTCAGCTGGAGCGTATAGCTGCCGCCGGGAGCGGATCCGCTTTTCGCCGCTGGTGCAGCGTTTTTACCTGCTGACGCACTCGCATGAGACCGGGATTCTTTCTGTGCTGGTTTACTTTCCGCACTTTTCTGTGACGCGGCGGGTTTCTTCGCCGGTGACTGATTCGACTGGGCCGCCGCTGCCGGGTTATCCGCTGCATGAGATGACTGCGCGACGGTCGCCGGAGCCGTTGGCAGCGTGGTGCCGTTGCCCTGTGAACCCTGTGCGGCAGAATCTAACTGGCCCTGCTGATTCGTCAGCGCACTGCCGAGATCGCCCGGCAGTTCCACGCGCTGCTGACTGGCAGGCGTCTGTACCGGCTGCGCCTCGGTCGGCGTGGAAGAGACAGGCGGTACGCTGATCTCCTGCGGATTACCGTTATCCACGCTGGCATCTGGTGTCTGTTCACCTGACGGGGTACTCATGGATGAGGAGCTTGAGAGATCGATCGCTTTGTCGCTGCCGGAGGTTGCTGCCGCTGAAGAAGGCTGCTGCCCCGCCTGCTTATTGCCGTCGCCCGGCGAGGAGTTGAGCGCCGAGCCAATACCAATCGCCAGCAGCAGTAAAACCAGAATGCCGATCCCCATCATCATATGCTGACGGGACACCGGCGTCTTAGGTGCGGAAGATCCTTTGCGCGACCGCTGCGGGCGGCGGTCACTGGTGTCAGGTTTTAACTCGTCTTCCGGTTTAAACTCGTCCATTCAACCTCCTCCAGTAGTGCAGCGCCGCCGCTCAAGAGGTTATGAACAGCGGTTACATCAAAAGTTTGACGGGCGTATGCCCGATGATTTCGTCAGGCTGCGGGTGCCTGGCAGTCGTTAATGGCAGCCAGAACGTGGGTATGAGACACGCCGCTGCGCACTTCGGCCTTGCCTAAAGCCAGCGGAAGCACGAGGCGCAGTTCACCCGCCAGCACTTTTTTATCACGCAGCATATGCGGAAGATAGTCTTCTGCCTGCATGCTTTCTGGCCCATCTACCGGCAGGCCGGCACGCTTAAGCAGTGCGATGATTCTGTCTGTCTCTTCAGAAGAGAACTGCCCGAGGCGCTCCGCCGTCCGGGCGGCCATCACCATCCCGGCAGCCACGGCTTCGCCATGGAGCCAGTTGCCGTAGCCCATATGGGCTTCAATGGCGTGACCGTAGGTGTGGCCCAGGTTCAGCAGCGCACGCTGCCCCATTTCACGCTCATCGGCAGCCACCACTTCCGCTTTCAGTTCGCAGCAGCGACGGATGCAGTAGGCCATAGCTTCGCCATCCAGTGCCATCAGCGCCTCCAGGTTTGCTTCCAGCCAGCTAAAAAAAGCACCGTCGAGGATAATGCCGTATTTGATCACCTCTGCCATACCCGACGCCAGCTCGCGCGGCGGCAGCGTATTGAGGCAGTTGAGATCGATGACCACCGAGGCCGGCTGATAAAATGCGCCGATCATGTTCTTGCCCAGCGGATGATTAACGGCCGTTTTGCCGCCAACGGAGGAATCTACCTGAGAGAGTAGCGTCGTGGGAACCTGAATAAAACGCACGCCACGCTGGTAGCTTGCCGCGGCAAAGCCGGTCAGATCGCCAATTACCCCGCCGCCAAGGGCAATCAGGGTAGTGTCACGACCATGGGGCTTTTCCAGCAGGGCAGTGAAGACCTGATCCATAACCGACAGCGTTTTGAACTGTTCGCCATCCGGCAGGATAACCTGGTCAGTCAGTACGCCAGCGCTTTCAAGCCGCTGGCGCACCGAAGAAAGATAGAGCGGGGCCAGCGTCTGGTTAGTCACCAGCATGGCCCGATCGCCCGCCTTAAGCGGCCAAAAGGAGTCCGGATCGTTGAACAATCCGGCAGCGATGGTGATGGGGTAACTGCGTTCCCCCAAAGTGACGGTAATCTTCTCCATGACGCTGTTTCACCTTTTTACTGAAGCCTACAGGCGGTCAGAGCCAGGATCAGCTCTTTTCCAACATGTTGATAATCTGATTCGCGACCACTTTAGCACTCTGGTCGTCGGTACGAATCGTCACGTCGGCAATCTCTTCGTAAAGTGGATTACGCTCATCGGCCAGCGCCTCAAGCACCTCACGCGGGGGTGAGTCTACCTGGAGCAAAGGGCGTTTTTTGTCACGCTGCGTACGCGCCAGCTGTTTTTCGATGGTAGTTTCCAGATACACCACTACGCCGCGAGCCGAAAGACGATTGCGCGTTTCACGTGATTTAACTGAGCCACCACCGGTCGCCAGCACGATGCCCTGCTTCTCGGTGAGTTCGTTGATAATTTTTTCTTCGCGATCGCGGAAGCCTTCTTCGCCTTCGACGTCGAACACCCAACCCACATCCGCTCCGGTACGTCGCTCAATTTCTTGATCGGAATCGTAAAATTCCATATTGAGTTGTTGAGCTAACTGACGCCCAATAGTGCTTTTGCCGGCACCCATAGGCCCAACCAGAAAGATATTGCGTTTCTCTGCCATTTTTTCGGTATTACTAAGACAATTCGTTAATGATACCCCGTCCAACCGGACAGGACATGAACTGAAACCTCATGAGCGATAGTGCGAGAGTCAGAGGAAAATTATCTCAACACTGAAGGTGTTTTGGCAACCGATTAAATTGACCTTGCCCATTGCGCGCAAAAAGGCCGCGTTTCAGTCCGCTTCATTTATCAGCCCGATGTCACTGCATCGGCTACGCCGGTTGCGCACGATAAAAAACGGGTTATATGCATCTTCTAAAGCCAAACCGAGGCCCATAAATCAAAATCGCTAAACCTTGTAAGCTAATTCCGCTCTTGCGTCAAACGCATATGATAGCAATCAGGGAAAAAAGCACCCGGTTCCTCAGTTTGGACGAAAAAAAGCATTACTCGTCACGAATCAGTCTTGGTGTGATGAAGATCACTAATTCCCGCCGTTTCTGCTCCCGGACGTCATAGCGGAAAAGCGTGCCGAGAAGCGGGATATCACCGATGACGGGCACCTTTTTTTGCCCACTGGCGCTGTGCTGCTGGAAAATGCCGCCCAGCGCCAGCGTTTCACCATCTCTGAGCGTGACCTGAGTCTGGATCTCCTGTTTATCTATCGCCAGGTACTCCCCGTCTCCACTGCGCATTGTCTTGCCCGGCACATTCTGACTGATGTGTAATTTCAGCAAAATCCGATCGTTGGCCTGGACGACTGGCGTAACGTCCATGCCCAGTACCGCCTCCTTAAATTCAACGGACGTGCTGCCGCTGGTGCCGGATGAGACTTCGTACGGGATTTCCGTTCCCTGCTTGATGCTGGCAGCCTGCCGGTGAGAGGTAAAAAGATGCGGGCTGGCTATGATCTCCAGCTTGTTCTCCTGTTCCAGCGCGCTCAGTTCCAGATCCAGCAGCTTGCCGTTCAGCCTGCCGAGGGTAAACCCTGCGGCGATCGCCGGATCGGTGACGCCCAAATCAACCCGCAGCTGACTGGCTCTTAACGCGCGCGTGACCTGTTCCTCTCCCTGCATTCCCCAGCGCACGCCCAGCTCCCGCAGACTTTCTTCGCTGATAGTGACGATATGGGCGGACAGCTCAACCTGCTCAAGCGGTACGTCAAGCGCGCTGACCCAGCGCTGCGTCTCAGCAAGGGCCGCTGGCGTATCCCTCAGCAGCAGGCTGTTGGTACGTTCGTCTACGGTGACGCTGCCGCGTGGCGTCATCAGCCTGCTCCGTTCGGCCTGGAGGCTGTCGTTTACCGCTTTCGCATCGGCAAAACGCAGCGTCAGCGCAAGCGTTTCCAGCGGCTGTGCGTTTTTCGCCTCTTCTTTTTGCGCCGCCCGCTGGCGTTTTTGCTCCTGCTGCCAGCTTTGCGGGTAGACCATCAGAATATTGCCTTCCGTTTCCACCGTGAGCCGGTTCATTTTCGCCACCAGCTTCAGCGCCTGCTGCCAGGGAACCTTTTCCAGCCTGAGCGACACGGTGCCTTCCACGCCGGGCGCCAGCATAAGATTCAGCTTTTGATAGGCGGCTAACGCCTGCAAAACCTGGCCGACAGGGGCTTCATCGAACGTCAGCGACAGCGGCGCCGTGGTGGCGTAAAGCGGCCTGAGGGCGAGCAGTATCAGCAGACAGATCGTCCTGATCATAACGATTTCCTTGTAATATAATTTTCCTGAGGGGCCCGCACCCTTGCAGCGCTTCAACGGTAATACTCCGGGCTTCAACCTTAAGCAGACGCCAGTGAGCGTCCAGTAATGCCGCCGGCCGGCGCGGCTGCCACTTACCGTTGGCATACGCCAGCCAGGCGAGATAATCGGCGTCCCGTCCGATAATCCCCCCTAGCCGCCATGCTTGTGGCGGCTCTGCTCCCGGCATGCATATCGGTGATGAGGGTGGCCTGAACGGATCCCGTCCGGTAGCGGAGACGTTGGCTGCCTCTGTGCTGGTGATGCTTATGATCACGGTGACGATCGTCGTCAGTGCTGTCCGGTGAAATTCAGATCTCATCAGCCACTTCCAGCGTCATTTGCAGCCGCAGCCGCTCTCCCTCTCGCCGGAGGCTGAAGTGCCGGAGCGCAATACCGGCATGCCGCTCGCTTAAATAAAGAAGAACGTTTTTTACCTGCTCCCAGCTGAGCAGCAGCGTCAGGCTGCCGCCATGGCCCTCCGGCTGCCATAACAGAAGTTCTCCGCCAGCTTCGTCAAGCAGCTCCAGCAGAGAGAAGGGGTGCATCTGTACCGCACGCACTGCCGCCTCCAGCCCGGCGATGTCCGCCGCGATAACGCTAAGCGCGCCATACTGACGCGTCTGCCGCAAAATATTGCGGTAGTGACGCATCGCCTCGCTCTTTTTGCTGGCGATAGCAGCAGCGTCTGCGCTGGCGGGACGCGCCCAAAGCAGCCACACGATAAGGGTCATCAGGCTTCCACACAGCAGGCAGTACGCGTATCTCTGCCAGCGCGCCAGGGCAAGCCACCCACTCAGGAATTGCTTATTCATCCGCGCCTTCCCCGCTTTGTACTGCGCCAGCCAGGCTGAAGCGGATCCCATACTGCTCATCCAGGCTGACTTTTTCCGTTTTCACCCCCCGGAAAAGGCGGACTGACTGCAGGCGCTGACGAAAGTCATGCATCTCGCGCATTCCCTTGCTGAAGCCCTTCAGGCTGAGGCCCGCCGCGTTCTGGCTTATCTCGCTTAACCAGAGCGTTTCAGGCATCTGCTCCGCCAGATCGCGGGCAAACAGATACCACTCAAGCATCTTCTGCTGCTGCGCCTTCCGGGCGGCTATTGCCTGCTGAAGCTGTTGTTTTTGTCGGGTGAGCGCCGCTGCGCGCGCTTGCAACGTGCTGAGCTGCTGAGTGGCTCCCTGCCAGCCCGCCACGATATGCAAATTTTGCGCATTCACGGCCCGCTGTCCTGTCGCCTGGAGAAGGACGCTGGCAGGCAGCAGGGCTAAAAGAGCTGGCAGGAGTAAGGCCCGCGTGCGCTGCGCCAGCCGCTGACGATGTCGCCACGGAAGAAAATTGACCCAGACCATCAGCTGTCTTCCGGTCTGAGCGCCAGCCCGGCGGCCAGCGTAAAGGCACCGGCGTAGAGGGGGAGCGGCGGCTGCTTCTGTGCCAGCACATCCAGCGGATTAAGCGCCAGTGTGCCTGAGGGAAGGTTATCTTCACCGATGGCGCTATAGTAAATCGTGGCGATCTCCGGCAGATGCTGCGCCCGGAGCATGGCAAAATCGGGCACCTCCTGCCGCGAACGCCATCCCCATTTTTGCCCCGCCAGACCCCCTGCGTACCACAGCCAGTGATCTTCCAGGCGGTGAACCAGCGCCATTGCAGGCTGGGGACGCAGCGTTTGTGATATCGCGCAAAGCCCGGCGGGCGTCAGCTCCATGACCTGGGGCGTTAACCGCGCCCCAGCGAGGCAGTCAAGCCAGCTTTGCAGGGAGTCGCGGCGGGTGGCCGTCACGCACAGCTGCCTGCGGTTTTCCTGCGGCTGACGGTAATCCATCACCAGCCGCTCCAGTTCAATTGGGAAAAATCGCCTCGCCGCGGCGGCGATATAGCTGCTACGCTCAGGCTCGCCTAATTGCCTGCCCGGCAGGTCAAGATGCCGCTGTAAAACCAGCTGCGGCGGAAACCCCACGCGAAGCGAGATCCGGTAAGGCAGGCGCTTTCGCCACTGCCTGAGTACGGTAATGACCGCGTCAGGGCGTTGCAGCAGCCCGTTTGTTAACGTATCTTGCGGCAGCACTTGTTGCCACCAGTGGCGAAGTTGCCAGCCGTTTCGACGGCGCTGGATGCCGAGGGCGCAAAGCTGCCCGTTCTGAATATCCAGCCCGACTTGCCATGTCCGAAATGCCATTTAGCGCGGTCTCCCTGTCGTCAGCGGTTAAAAGGACGTATCCAAGCTTATGGCTAGCCTTTATACTACCGCGCGATTGTTTATAAACTGCCCAATCGACTCAAAATGGAAAATATCAGGTGAAGTTCGTAAAGTATTTTTTGATCCTTGCAGTGTGTTGCATTTTGCTTGGAGCAGGCTCGATTTATGGTCTCTACAAATATATAGAGCCGCAGCTGCCCGATGTCGCCACGCTGAAAGATGTTCGTCTTCAGACGCCGATGCAGGTCTACAGCGCCGACAATGAGCTGATCGCTCAGTACGGTGAGAAGCGCCGCATCCCGCTACAGCTTCAGGAAATCCCGCCTGAAATGATAAAAGCGTTTATTGCTACCGAAGACAGCCGCTTTTATGAACACCATGGCGTCGACCCTATTGGTATTTTCCGCGCGGCAAGCGTCGCGCTGCTCTCGGGCCATGCGTCTCAGGGCGCCAGTACCATTACCCAGCAGCTGGCCCGTAACTTCTTCCTCAGTCCGGAACGGACGCTGATGCGTAAAATCAAGGAAGTCTTCCTTGCTATCCGTATTGAGCAGATGATGAGCAAGGATGAGATCCTTGAGCTCTACCTGAATAAAATCTATCTCGGCTACCGCGCCTACGGCGTGGGCGCGGCGGCACAGGTTTACTTTGGCAAGAATGTCGATCGGCTTTCGCTCAGTGAGATGGCGATGATTGCGGGCCTGCCTAAAGCGCCCTCGACCTTTAATCCGCTCTACTCAAACGAGCGGGCGACGCAGCGTCGTAACGTCGTTCTGGCCCGTATGCTTGACCAGCATTACATCAGCCAGTTCCAGTATGAAGAGGCCCGTAACACGCCGATTGAAGCCAATTATCACGCGCCACAAATCGCCTTTTCCGCGCCCTATCTGACCGAACTGGTGCGCCAGGAAATGATCAAACGCTACGGGGAAAACGCCTATAACGACGGATTTAAGGTCACGACGACCATTACCCGTAAGCTTCAGCTGGCCGCACAGAAATCGGTGCAGGATAACGTGATGGCCTATGACATGCGTCACGGCTACCGTGGTCCCTCTAAAGTGATGTGGAAGGTGGGAGAAGCAGCCTGGGACCGTACGGCGATCCTGAAAGCCCTTAAGGCGCTGCCCGTCTATGGGCCGCTGATCCCGGCGGTCGTTACCGGTGCCGGTCGCGACGAGGCTACAGCGCTGTTACGCGACGGGACTACTGTTACCCTGGGCCTGCCCGGCGTACGCTGGGCGCGACCTTATAAATCTGACACCTTGCAGGGCCGCACGCCCCGTTCAGTGACGGAAGTGGTTCAGGCTGGTCAGCAGATCTGGGTGCGGAAAGTGGATAATGACTGGTGGCTGGGTCAGGTGCCGGACGTTAACTCCTCACTGGTTTCACTCGATCCGCAAAATGGCGCGGTCAGGGCGCTGGTGGGCGGGTTTGATTTTAATTTGAGTAAATTCAACCGCGCCACCCAGGCACTGCGCCAGGTGGGTTCAAATATCAAACCGTTCCTCTACACCGCTGCCATGGATCGGGGTCTGACGCTGGCCTCAATCCTGAACGACGTGCCAATTTCCCGCTGGGATGCTGGCGCCGGATCGGACTGGCGGCCCAAGAACTCTCCGGCCACCTATGATGGCCCGATCCGCTTACGTCAGGGACTGGGGCAGTCTAAAAACGTGGTGATGGTGCGCGCGATGCGTGCGATGGGCGTCGATTATGCCGCTGAATACCTTCAGCGCTTCGGCTTCCCGGCGCAGAATATCGTCCATACCGAGTCTCTGGCGCTGGGTTCCGCGTCGTTTACGCCGTTGCAAATGGCGCGGGGTTACGCCGTGATGGCAAACGGCGGCTTCCTGGTGAACCCTTACTTCATCAGCAAAATCGAAGATGAACAGGGCAAGACGCTATTCGAAGAGAAACCGAAAATCGCCTGTCCTGAGTGTAACCTTCCGGTGGTTTACGGCGAGACCAAAAAGGCCGTCGCGCTGAGCGAAGACAGCGTTGAAAATGTTGCCGTCTCCCAGGAAGATCGCAACGCAGCCGTGCCGCAGCCTAAGCTTGAGCAAGTTCCTCAGCCAGGCCAGCAGTCTGGCGAACAGCAGTATGCGCCGCACGTGATCAATACGCCGCTCTCATTCCTGATTAAAAGTGCGCTGAATTCCAATATCTTTGGTGAGCCGGGCTGGATGGGAACCGGCTGGCGGGCGGCCCGCGATCTGAAGCGTAACGATATCGGCGGCAAAACCGGCACAACCAACAGTTCAAAAGACGCCTGGTTCTCCGGCTATGGTCCGGGCGTGGTCACCACTGTCTGGATCGGCTTTGACGATCACCGGCGCAACCTGGGGCGCAGCACCGCCTCCGGCGCGATCAAAGATCAAATCTCAGGCTACGAGGGGGGTGCAAAAAGCGCCCAGCCCGCCTGGGATGACTATATGAAGGCCGCGCTTGACGGCGTTCCGGTTCAGCCGCTGACGCCGCCAGAGGGCGTGGTGACGGTCAATATCGACCGACGCACTGGCAAACTGGCAAACGGCGGTAGCAGCCGTCAGGAATACTTTATTGAGGGTACCCAGCCGACCGAATATTCCGTTAACGACGTGGGAACGACGCTGATGGATAACGGCCAGAGCCACGAACTCTTCTGATCGACAGCAGCAAAAAGGACGCGCCGGCCGGACCGGGGCGTCCCTGAAGAGAAACAGCAGAGCGGGCTACAAAGCCCGCTCTTTTTTTAATAGCTTACTCTGCCCTGCTTCACCAGCCATTCACGAACCAGAAACAAAGCACTCACGTTGCGGGCTTCGCGAAAATCGGGCTCCTGAAGCAGCCCCAGCAAATTATCCAGCGGCCAGCGCACCTGCGGCAGCGGCTCCGGCTCATCCCCCTCCAGCTTCTCTTCGTAAAGGTTTTCCGCCACCACGATATTCATTTTGCTGGAAAAATAGGAAGGTGCCATCGTCAGCTTACCAAGCGTTTCCAGATTGCCGGCGCCGAAGCCCGCCTCTTCTTTCAGTTCACGATTAGCGGCTTCAAAAGGGGTTTCGCCAGGATCGATCAACCCTTTCGGAAATCCCAGCTCATAGCACTCCAGACCGACGGCATATTCCTGAATCAGGATAAGATGATTGTCGATAATGGGCACAATCATCACCGCTTCGCGGTCAGAGGGGCGCATCCGCTCATAAACGCGGCGGGCGCCGTTGCTGAATGCCAGGTCCACCGCCTCGACGGTAAAGAGCCGCGAGCGGGCTACGGTTTCCACGTTCAGGATTTCGGGTTTCTGTAACTTTCTGATCATAGCGGCCCCAGGGGAAAGCCAAAAGTTGAGCATCTTAGCCCGTAAGTGACGGTACAAGACCGTGATGCTTTCCATTGTGCGGCAGCGAAGAAAGGTTGCCAATCCTCTCGCGTATAATTTTATGCGGTGATAATTCCCCACCCAATCAAGCTGGGGAGATAGCTAAATAAAGTCAACCAGACCAGTCAAAAATAGGATAATGCCGATACTGAGATGCCGGTTCCCTTGGTAAGCTTTCAACAGGGATTTATAATTTATTATTCTAATTTTATGATTTTTCGCGCTATTTTTGTATACACAGCCAATTGCCAGCGCCGTCTAAACCCGCCACAATGTCAGTAATCTTATGCCTGGGGCAGGTAAACACCAAAATAACGACGGGAGTATCGTGGCAGGAATGAGGGAAGCATGAGCACAATAGTCATCATATTGGCTGTAATGCTGGCCTGCTCGATCGGGGCGGGTTGTTTCTTTTGGTACGCTATGCGGCATCGCCCGCCGTTGGCGAAACCACTGCCATTCATCAGTCCCCCATTTCGTAAGCTGAGCAATGAAGAGCGCAAGGCTGCCGAGCGCTATGTCGCCTCGCTGGACAAATACCGTAAAAACGTCCTGCAGGACGAGGCGGGCGCTGCTGCCGATCGGCTGACGCTTATCTCCCAGAGCAGCAACGTCTATCCGGTGACCCGCTCTATTACCCGCTACGGCCTCTCCACGGATGAACCGCATAAATGGCGCTACTATCTGGACGCCGTTGAGGTGCATCTGCCTCCGCTGTGGGAGCAGTACATTGCCGATGAAAATTTCGTCGAGCTGATAAAGACTCAGACGATCCCGCTGGTTATCTCGCTGAACGGCCACTCGCTCGTCAACTATGTGTATGAAGAACCCGCCCTTGCGCCCGCCGTCAGGCCAATGGCGCAAAACGCCTCCATCCGCAAAGAAGAGAGCGAAAACGTCGAACTGCTGAGCGTCAGGAAAGAGACGCCGGAAGAGTTCTCGCTCAGCCGCCCGAACGGCACGCGCGAAGCAGCGGCAATTGGCGTAGCGCTGCTGCTGCTGTTTATCAGCCTGCTGGCACCGCTGCTATTGATGCCCTGGCTCATTCTGGCCGCGGTCACCATCATTGGCGTCAGCGGCTGGTTTCTCTATCGCCGCCCGGGGGAAAAAGATCTGCGGGAAGTTCACTGCCTCAGAGGCGCCCCCAAGCGCTGGGGGCTGTTTGGCGAATCCAACCAGGGACAGGTCAGCAACATTTCGCTGGGCATTATCGATCTGATTTATCCGCCCCACTGGCAGCCCTACGTTGCCCATGACCTGGGGCAGCCGACCGAAGTCGATATCTATCTTAACCGTCAGGTTGTTCGTCAGGGGCGTTACCTGTCATTGCAGGATGAAGTCCGTAATTTCCCCGTCCAGCACTGGCGTAAAAATGTGGTGCTGGCCGCCTGCTCGCTGCTGGTGCTGGTGCTGCTGCTCGTCTGGATCCCGCTTGGCATGCCGCTTAAGCTCAGTCTGGCCTGGCTACAGGGTACCGAAAGCGTTCAGGTAACCTCGGTGAAAGATTTAGAGCAGATTTCGCTGCACGTGGGCGACAGTTTGCGGGTTAGCGGGACCGGCATGTGCTCGATTCCTGCCAACTATCAGGGCAACCGCACTTACGCTTTTATGCCGTTTGACTGTTCTGCCGTTTACTGGAATAACGCGGCGCCGCTGCCAATCCCCCAGTCGGATATTATCGACAGGGCGATGGCCCTGTTAACCACGACCCGCCAGCAGCTGCATCCTCAGAACAGTCCCGATCCCAAGCTTAATCCGCAGCTGGCCACGGCGATACAGAAGTCCGGCATGATCCTGCTGGACGATTTTTCCGATATCGTCCTCAGAACGCAGGAGCTTTGTAATCAGGAGCAGGATTGTGTCCGGCTGAAAAACGCGCTGGTTAACCTCGGCAACGCTAAAGACTGGGAAACGCTGATTCGACGCGCGGATTCAGGCGCGCTTAACGGCATGAATGTCCTGCTGCGTCCCGTCAGTGCCGAAGCGCTGGAGAACTTGGTTAATACCGCCACCTCAACATTTTTCTACCGTGAAACGCGCCGTGCTGCGGAATCGTTGAACAGCCCACCGCCGGGCGGTTTTTTAATTCTCAGCGATGAGGGTCGTCAGTTAGTGAATCATGTCGCGCCGGGCGTCTCGCTGTTTGACTATAATGCGCCGGACCAGTGGCCGGAACTGCAGCGCCTTGCCGGCATGCTTCTGCATACGCCTTTTGCGGCCAGCGGGATCGTCACGAATATCACGACAGACGCCAACGGCACCCGCCATATCGCCCTGCACAGTGAGCCGAATGCCGTTATGCTCTGGCGCTATCTTGCGACCAGCCTGCTGCTGGTGATTGTCGCACTGGGCTTCGTGGTGAACAGCTTTCTGGCGCTGCGCCGCATCCAACGTAACCGCCAGCGCACCGCCGCTATTCTCAACTACTATGACAAGTGCTTCAGCCCTACGCTGAACAACAGTCAGAGCATCCGCCCTCTGTTCTGAGCCCGACGCTTTTATGCTATTTTTAAGGCTGAACAGGCGTAAAAGCCTCCTCCCATAGCGCCCCGCGTTTTGCTGCCCTCCCCCGGCAAAAAAGCGCCCTTGATTTCTGGCGCGTAACCCATACATAAGGGGATTCCCGGAAAGGAGCAGCGATGAAAGAGAAACCTGCAGATGCGGTCCGGCTGGATAAGTGGCTCTGGGCCGCTCGCTTCTATAAAACCCGCGCGGCAGCGCGTGAAATGATCGAAGGCGGCAAGGTTCACTATAACGGCCAGCGCAGTAAACCCAGCAAAATCGTCGAAGTGGATGCTGAACTGACGTTACGTCAGGGCAACGACGAGCGCACGGTGATTGTTCAGGCGATCAGCGGCCAGCGCCGGCCCGCCGTGGAGGCGCAGCAGCTGTATGCCGAAACGGCTCAAAGTATTGAGAAACGGGAAAAAATAGCGGCAGCGCGCAAAGTAAACGCGCTCAGTATGCCGCATCCCGATCGTCGCCCTGATAAAAAAGAGCGGCGGGACCTAATGAAATTTAAAAATTCCGGCGACGCGTAAAGCGTCCCTACGAGAGAGAATTATGGCTCATCAAGACCAAATGCACCGTTACCTGTTCGAAAACTATGCCGTACGTGGCGAACTGGTTTCCGTCTCTGCCACCTGGCGCGACATCCTCGACGGCCATGATTATCCTGCGCCGGTCCGGAAGGTGCTGGGTGAGCTGCTGGTTGCCACCAGTCTGCTGACCGCCACGCTGAAATTCGACGGTGATATTACCGTTCAGCTTCAGGGTGATGGCCCGCTGAATCTGGCGGTCATTAACGGCAACAACCGGCAGGAAATGCGCGGCGTGGCGCGGACGCAGGGCGACATCGCCGACGGCAGCAGCCTGAAAGAGATGGTAGGTAACGGCTACCTGGTGATCACCATTTCACCGACCGAAGGTGAGCGTTATCAGGGCGTGGTCGGGCTGGAAGGCGAGACGCTGGCCGAATGCCTGGAAGACTATTTCATGCGTTCAGAACAGCTGCCAACGCGCCTGTTTATTCGTACCGGCGAAGTCAGCGGTCAGCAAGGTGCCGGCGGTATTCTGCTTCAGGTACTGCCTGCACAGGATGCCAATCCGGATGATTTTGAGCATCTGGCGACCCTGACGGAAACGATAAAAACCGAAGAGCTGCTGGAACTGCCGGCCAATGAGGTGCTCTGGCGTCTCTATAATCAGGAAGAGGTGACCCTCTTTGATCCGCAGGATGTCTGCTTTAAGTGCACCTGCTCTCACGAGCGCTGCGGTGAGGTTTTACGCACGCTGCCTGCCGAAGAAGTCGATCAGATCCTCGCTGAGGATGGCAAAATTGATATGCACTGCGACTACTGCGGTAGCCACTATGTCTATGATGCCGTGGATATTGCGGCGATCCGTAAGGCATCCACCGCCAGCGGCAGCGACCAGGTTCACTGATTTTCCTGCGTCATCCGCCTCCGATCGGGGGATGGCGCTTCACCTCTCATTTCTGCTCCCTTCTCCTTCCCCTCTCGTTAACCCGATGTAAACTGCCTTCGATCGTTTCGGTTACAGGATAATCCGCGTTCCGTCACGGTTAAAGGAAACAGATCCCCTACAATCTGGTGCATTACAGAGTCGATTAAGGAGCAGTATCATGCGTGACCTGACACCGCTGGACCTCGTCGCTTATGGCATTATGGATACGGTCGAAATTGTCCATAATCCCGATTACGATACCCTTTTCAGAGAAGAAACCCTGCCCGGCCTGAGCGGCTATGAACGCGGTATCGTTACCGCTTCAGGCGCCGTCGCCGTCGATACGGGTATCTTTACCGGACGTTCGCCGAAGGATAAATATATCGTTCGCGACGAGACCACGCGGGATACGCTTTGGTGGAACGATCAGGGCAAGGGGAAAAATGATAATCAGCCCCTTTCTCAGGAAATCTGGCAGGATCTCAAATCGCTGGTCACCCGGCAGCTCTCCGCTAAGCGCCTGTTCGTGGTGGACGCCTGGTGCGGCGCAAATCCGGATACCCGCCTGGCGGTGCGCTTTATTACTGAGGTGGCCTGGCAGGCGCATTTCGTCAAAAATATGTTTATCCAGCCGGATGAAGCCGCCCTGCGCGAGTTCGTGCCTGACTTTGTGGTGATGAACGCCGCCAAATGCACCAACCCTGACTGGCAGCAGCAGGGTCTGCACTCTGAGAATTTCATTGCGTTTAATCTGACCGAACGGATGCAGCTGATTGGCGGAACCTGGTACGGCGGCGAAATGAAAAAAGGGCTGTTTGCGGTCATGAACTACCTGCTGCCGCTGAAGGGCATCGCCGCCATGCACTGCTCGGCAAACGTCGGTGAGCAGGGCGATGTGGCCATTTTCTTTGGCCTTTCCGGTACCGGGAAAACTACGCTCTCCACCGATCCGCGCCGTAAGCTGATCGGTGATGACGAGCACGGCTGGGACGATGACGGCGTATTTAACTTTGAAGGGGGCTGCTACGCCAAAACCATCAAGCTTTCCCCGCAGGCGGAACCGGAAATTTTCCAGGCCATACGCCGCAACGCGCTGCTTGAGAACGTCGTGGTACGCGCCGATGGCTCTGTCGATTACGACGACAGCAGCAAAACGGAAAATACCCGCGTCTCCTATCCGATCGATCATATTGAAAATATCGTCCGGCCAGTATCGAAAGCCGGACACGCCAAAAAAGTCATTTTTCTGACCGCAGACGCTTTTGGGGTGCTGCCGCCGGTATCGCGCCTGACGCCTGAGCAGACTCAGTATCACTTTCTCTCCGGCTTTACCGCCAAGCTGGCCGGAACGGAGCGCGGCGTGACGGAGCCCACGCCGACCTTCTCCGCCTGCTTTGGCGCCGCCTTCCTGACGCTGCATCCTACCCAGTATGCGGATGTGCTGGTGAAGCGCATGGCTGCGGCAGGCGCGGAGGCTTATCTGGTGAATACCGGCTGGAACGGCAGCGGCAAACGCATCTCTATCAAAGATACGCGCGCCATCATCAATGCGATCCTGAACGGCGAGATCGCTCAGGCGGAAACGGCCACGCTGCCCATTTTCAACCTGGCAATGCCGCTCTCGCTGCCGGGCGTGGATGCTCACATCCTCGATCCGCGTAACACCTACACGGAGGAAGCGGAATGGGAGAGCAAAGCACGGGATCTGGCACAGCGGTTTATTGATAACTTCGATAAATATACGGATACGCCAGCGGGCGCAGCCCTGGTGCAGGCCGGACCCGCGTTATAAAAAAAGAGCCGTTTGCAAAAACGGCCCTCAGACTGCTAATAAACATAAAGCGAGGGGAACAGGGACTGGGAGTAAAGCGTCCCGCGCCATGGACGGCGCGGGCCGGGCTATCAGGGATGATGCTTTTTGCGTCTTTACGAGCAGGCTCTGTTCCCGGAGCCGGCACTTTATCTATAACCTCAGGGCCGTTTGCAAAAACGGCCCTTTTTCTCAGCTTGTCACTGCCGGCAGCGCAATCCCCGGCGGCAGCGGCAGCCAGGCGCGGATACGCAACCCTCCCCGCTCGCTTTCGCCAATTTCCAGCGTACCCTGATGCGCGTCGATAATACGCTGCACGATAGCGAGCCCCAGACCTGTTCCGCTGGTACTGCGGGCGCTGTCGCCGCGCACAAAGGGCTGGAAAAGATGCTGAAGCTGGTCAGGCTTGATGCCCGGTCCGTCATCCTCCACCTGGAACCAGGCGCGCTGTAGCTCGCTGCCACTGCTGACTTTTATCCAGCCGTTGCCATAGCGGGCGGCGTTAACCACAAGATTGGCCGCCGCGCGTTTGATCGAGAGCGGATTGACCTCCACCATCAGCTCTTCCTGCATGATATCGCTTTCAATTTGACGCTCGTAGCCGCTTTCAGCCGCCACGACTTCGCCCAGCACGCCGTTAAGATCGGCGCGCTCCGTCTGCATCTCCTGGCCGGTGCGCAGATAGTCGATAAACTGCTCGATAATCGCGTTGCATTCTTCAATATCTTTATTGATCGACTCCGCCAGGTAGCCATCTTCCTGCGCCATCATTTCGGTCGCAAGACGGATGCGGGTCAGCGGCGTACGCAGATCGTGGCTGACGCCCGCCATCAACAGCGTGCGGTCATCGGCCAGCTGCTTCACCCCGGACGCCATCTGATTAAAGGCCCGCGTCACTGAGCGCACCTCGGAGGCGCCGTATTCACGCAGCGGCGGCGGGATAATGCCTTTCCCCACCTGGAGCGCCGCGTGTTCCAGCTCCACCAGCGGCCGGTTCTGCATGCGGATAAACAGCCAGGCCCCGCCGATCGCCAGCAGCATAATCGCCAGCGTATAGCGGAACAGCGGAGAAAAATCGCCCTGGTGGATCTCGGTCAGCGGCACCCTTACCCAGATATCGGGCGACAGCCAGGTCTTCAGCCAGACAACCGGCGAGTTTTTATTCACCTCGACGCGCACGTCCGTCGGGCCGCCAAGCTGCTGCGCCATCTGCTGGCTGAGAAATTCATAATGTTGCGCCCAGCGCAGTCCGCTCTCTTCCGCCGCCGCGTTGGTATACAGCGAAATGCCCAGTTCACGATAGATTTCGCGGCGGAAGGCGGGCGGCACTTCAAGCTGTGTGCCATCCTCCAGCAGCAGCCGGTCAGTCATCAACATACGCACTTCATAGGCCAGCACTTTATTGAACTGCTGCAGGCTGGGCAGAATCGCAAAATTCAGCACCACCAGATAGGTCGTCACCAGGCTGACAAACAGCAGGGTGACGATCAGCAGCAGCGTGCGGGCAAAGGAGCTGCGGGGAGAGAAGCGGAATCGCTTCATGCCTTACTGCCGTCCGGCACGAACACGTAGCCCAGGCCCCAGACGGTCTGGATATAGCGAGGATGGGCAGGATCTTCTTCCACCATGCGGCGCAGGCGGGAGATCTGCACGTCGATGGAACGTTCCATGGCGCTGTATTCGCGTCCGCGCGCCAGATTCATCAGCTTATCGCGTGACAGCGGCTCGCGCGGGTGGCTGACCAGCGCCTTAAGCACCGCGAACTCACCGCTGGTCAGCGGCATAGGCTCATCTTCGCGGAACATTTCACGGGTGCCCAGATTCAGTTTGAATTTACCGAAGGCGATAACCGCTTCTTCCTGAGAAGGCGCACCCGGCAGTTCATTCGCCTGGCGGCGCAGCACGGCACGGATACGGGCCAGCAGCTCACGCGGGTTGAACGGTTTTGGAATGTAGTCATCCGCGCCGATTTCCAGCCCGACGATGCGGTCCACTTCTTCACCTTTCGCCGTCACCATAATAATCGGCATTGGGTTGCTCTGGCTGCGCAGGCGGCGGCAGATTGAGAGGCCATCCTCGCCCGGCAGCATTAAATCCAGCACCATCAGGTGGAAAGATTCACGCGTCAGCAGGCGATCCATCTGTTCGGCGTTGGCCACGCTGCGAACCTGGAAGCCCTGTTCGGTCAGATAGCGCTCAAGCAGCGCACGTAAGCGCATGTCGTCATCGACGACCAGGATTTTGTAATTTTCTTGCATTTCGATACTCCCAAAGGCGCCATTGCCTGCACCATTATTCTTAAAAAAGATGCCTGAATGTAACAGTCAATAATGGTTTATATTGTAGCCGAAATTGTTACAAAGCATATTAAACAGCAGCTTATCCTTATATTTCATCCTGTTTAGGCGACTGCAGTGGGCACTTTTAACACGATTACGGATGTCTGAAGACGCTGAACGGCGCGCAAAAAAGCCTCAAATGCCGCCGGTGCACTTTCCGCGCCGGAAAAAGGCGGCGTTTCCCGGCGGCGGGCGATTAACGGCTAGCGTTCATAGGTATCATTTTCATCGCGGGTAACAGCCGGACTAGTCACCTTCACATCGTTGAACTGCAAATCCTGAACGCCTGCGATCTTCCCAAACTCGCTGGCCTGAAGGGATATCCGCTCAAACACCATGTTGCTAACCGGATTTTCTTCACAGCCTTCAATGAAAAAGGCGCGGGAAAAAACCTCTTCCGTCAGCGTGGCGGTAATATGGTGGAGGAAAATATCCCTGACGTCAGTAAGTCCCGCTTCACCTTCCACCCCTTGCATAATTGCCTGCCAGTGCGGCGGCATATCCGCAGGGTTATTGTGCGTGGCATAGCTGTACTGCGGAAACCAGTTGAACTGCATCAGGAAAGGAAAGCGCACATTTACCATCGTCAGATGGCGAACCACAATATTTTTTATCCAGCCTCCGCGGTTGCGGGCAGATTTGATGCGAAAACCCACGCCCGTACCGGAAAACCGGTTGTGCTCAATAATCACGTTCTCAATGCCGCCGGAAGTTTCACTTCCCAGCGTGATCCCGGAGCCTTTATGCAGCTCACAGTGGCGGATAACAATCTCTCTGGCCGTTTTCGCCTGCTGCTGAGCCAGCAGGCCCCGTCCGGCCTTGACGCAGATATTGTCGTCGTTACAGGAGACGGAACAGTATTCGACCGTGACCTGCTGGCAGGAGTCGATATCGATGCCATCCGTACTTGGCCCGGCAGAGTTACTGACTTCGATCCGCGTCAGCCTGACGTTGCTGGAATAACAGAGATGGATGTTCCAGAAGCCGGACTCCCGGCTGGTGAAATCGCGCAAGGTAATATGTTCGCTCTGATAAACCACCAGGTTGCGTGGACGCTGGCAATCATAGTCCACGACCCAACGCAGGCCGCGCGCGCTGTAATCCGCCAGCATCCCTCCCTGTTCATCTTCTCCCCAGAAGCGCTGCCACCAGCCGCTGCCCTGCCCGTCAATGATGCCAGGGCCAGCCACCGTCACCCGCTGACAGCCGCTGATATTAATGATGCCTGCGGGCCATGTCATCTCAATGCCAGCCACGCGGGTCCAGACTGGCTTATAGTCAGCAAGCTGTTGGCTGCCCAGCAAAACCGCGCCTTCAGCCAGCCAGAGCGTGATATCGCTTTTCAGAAACAGTGAGCCGGTCAGGAACCGTCCCGTAGGGATCACCACCGTGTCGCCAGGCAATGCGCAATCGATAGCTTGCTGTAGCGCAGCGGTAGAAAGCGTTGCGGCCGTCGGATCGGCTCCCCGTTCCAGTACGTTCAGATGCGTCATTTTCAGAATTTCCCTCTCTGCCGGACGGCAATGTCTGTGACAGCCACTCTACCCTATGGCCGCCTGCTCCCCTTTCCCTGAGCGCCACGCGCAGAAAAAACCTGGCAATAATTTGAAGCTTTTCCTGACCCGCCCCTCATTGTAAAAAAGAGATGGTGAGCCACAGGCAGGGGACCCGTCTCTGATGATGAATAACAAAGCCAGAGTGATTACAATAACGGCCATTGTTTCACTGAAGATGGCTGTTGCCGGATGAAAACCAAACTGATTACCCGCGAAGGGTACGACAAACTGAAAGCCGAGCTGGACTTTCTCTGGCGCACCGAACGTCCGGAAGTGACCAAAAAAGTGACCTGGGCGGCCAGCCTCGGCGACCGGAGTGAAAACGCCGACTACCAGTACAATAAAAAGCGTCTGCGGGAGATCGACCGCCGCGTGCGCTACCTGACCAAATGCCTCGAACAGCTGCGCATCGTCGATTACTCCCCGCAGCAGGATGGCAAAGTCTTTTTTGGCGCCTGGGTGGCAGTGGAAAATGACGACGGCGAGCTGAAGCGCTTTCGCATCGTCGGCTATGACGAAATTTTTGGCCGCAACGACTACATCTCGATTGATTCGCCGATGGCGCGAGCCCTGTTAAAAAAGGAAGCTGGCGACGTTGCCACCGTTCTGACACCCGCAGGCGAAGCCACCTGGTATGTCGTTAATATTGACTATATTAACCCATCCTGAACGCACGGTTATTGCGCATCTGACCGGCCTGCCGCTGGCAATTCAGACCTGCAAACCGTATAACTGACCGCTGTCTTATAGCCAGAAAGTAACCCATGATGAAAGATTCGCTGAGCCACATAATTGCAAGTGAGCTTCACGCCAGGGCAGAACAGGTTGATGCCGCTGTTCGCCTGCTGGATGAAGGGAATACCGTGCCATTTATCGCACGCTATCGTAAGGAAGTGACTGGCGGGCTGGACGATACCCAACTGCGCCAGCTGGAAACCCGCCTCGTCTATCTGCGTGAGCTGGCCGATCGCCGCCAGGCCATTCTGAAATCGATCGACGACCAGGGCAAGCTGACCGATGAACTGGCCAGCGCCATCAGCACTACTCAGAGCAAAACCGAGCTGGAAGATCTCTATCTTCCTTATAAACCGAAGCGCCGCACGCGTGGCATGATCGCTATCGAGGCCGGGCTTGAACCGCTGGCGGATACGCTGTGGCAGGATCCGTCGCAGGAGCCTGAGCAGCTGGCCGCCCGCTTCGTCGATGCCGGTAAAGGCGTCGCGGACACCAAAGCCGCGCTGGATGGCGCCCGCTATATCCTGATGGAGCGCTTCGCTGAAGACGCCTCCCTGCTGGCGAAAGTGCGTAATTATCTCTGGAAGAACGCTCACCTGACGTCACGCGTTGTTGAAGGGAAAGAAGAAGAAGGCGCCAAGTTCCGCGACTATTTTGATCATCATGAGCCGCTGGCCACCGTCCCTTCACATCGTGCGCTCGCGATGTTCCGCGGCCGTAACGAAGGCGTACTGCAACTGGCGCTTAACGCCGATCCGCAGTTCGACGAGCCGCCCCGTGAGAGCCAGGGCGAGCAGATCATTACTGAACACCTTAACCTGCGTCTGAACAATGCACCGGCCGACAGCTGGCGCAAAGCAGTCGTAAGCTGGACGTGGCGCATTAAGGTGCTGCTGCACCTGGAAACCGAACTGATGGGCACGGTGCGCGAGCGCGCTGAAGATGAAGCGATCAACGTGTTTGCCCGCAACCTTCACGATTTGCTGATGGCGGCCCCGGCAGGTATGCGCGCCACGATGGGACTCGATCCGGGACTGCGTACCGGCGTAAAGGTCGCGGTCGTGGATGCTACCGGCAAGGTAGTGGCTACCGACACCATTTATCCGCATACCGGCCAGACGGCGAAAGCGGCGGCGGCCGTAGCGGCACTTTGTACCCGCCATAATGTGGAGCTGGTTGCCATTGGTAACGGCACGGCCTCCCGCGAGACCGAACGCTTTTTCCTCGACGTGCAGAAGCAGTTCCCACAGGTCAACGCGCAAAAAGTGATCGTCAGCGAAGCTGGCGCTTCCGTCTACTCCGCCTCCGAGCTGGCCGCGCTGGAGTTTCCCGACCTGGATGTCTCTATTCGCGGGGCTGTTTCTATCGCCCGCCGCTTGCAGGATCCGCTCTCCGAGCTGGTCAAAATCGACCCGAAATCGATCGGCGTTGGTCAGTATCAGCACGACGTCAGCCAGAGCCAGCTGGCGAAAAAGCTGGATGCGGTGGTGGAAGACTGCGTGAACGGCGTTGGGGTGGATCTGAATACGGCCTCCGTCCCGCTGCTGACCCGCGTGGCGGGCCTGACCAAAATGATGGCGCAGAATATTGTCAGCTGGCGCGATGAGCATGGCCGCTTTCAGAATCGCCAGCAGCTGCTGAAGGTGAGCCGCCTGGGACCGAAAGCCTTCGAGCAGTGCGCAGGCTTCCTGCGCATTAACCAGGGTGATAATCCCCTGGACGCCTCGACGGTGCACCCGGAGGCCTATCCGCTCGTTCAGCGTATCCTGGCCGCCACCGGCGAGGCGCTGAATGCGCTGATGGGAAATCCTGCCGCGCTGCGTACGCTGAGAGCGGTCGATTTTACCGATGAGCGCTTCGGCCTGCCAACCGTCACCGATATCATTAAAGAGCTGGAAAAACCTGGCCGCGATCCACGCCCTGAATTTAAAACCGCCCAGTTTGCGGAGGGCATCGATACCCTGAGCGATCTGCTACCGGGAATGGTACTGGAAGGTTCGGTAACTAACGTCACCAACTTCGGCGCTTTCGTGGATATTGGCGTACATCAGGATGGCCTGGTGCACATCTCTTCGCTTGCCGATAAGTTCGTTGACGATCCTCATAAGGTGGTGAAAGCGGGCGACATCGTCAAAGTGAAAGTGATGGAGGTCGACCTGCAACGCAAGCGCATTGCGCTAACGATGCGCCTTGATGAGCAGCCTGGCGAAACTCAGTCTCGCCGCAGCAGCGGCAAG
This sequence comes from Pantoea sp. FN060301, assembly GCA_050410775.1. Classification (GTDB taxonomy): domain Bacteria; phylum Pseudomonadota; class Gammaproteobacteria; order Enterobacterales; family Enterobacteriaceae; genus Erwinia. The sequence goes on along the minus strand of CP191229.1, from coordinate 297,079 downwards.
AATGAGCGGGAAAGCGGACGTCCGGCTCAGGGCAAGGCGCGCGCCCGTCCGGCGGCCCAGTCCACCGCCAGTAATAACAGCGCGATGGGCGACGCCCTTGCGGCGGCATTCGGTAAAAAGCGTTAACTCCCTTTCCGGGGTGCGCCATCCGGTGCGCCCCATTTTGCCCGGATTAAAGATTGTCCTGTATCAATGTTCACGAGAATCATTCTCATTATAATTTCCACCGTTAATTATCACGGTGCGGTCATCGCCGCCGGGGTGGATTTATGCAGCTTATTCCTGAACAACACTACAAAATCGTGCGTTTTGCGCCAGACGTCAGCGCCGCCTTTCGCCAGAAACTTCTCTCCCTCGGCCTGCTCCCGGGCGCCATTTTCGAGGTCAAACGCGTGGCGCCGTTCGGCGATCCCGTGCAGATCGATACCTGCCGCGTCAGCCTGATGCTACGCAAAAAAGATCTGGCCTCCCTTCAGCTTGAACGGGCATAACCATGAAATCATGCACGATTGGCTTAATTGGCAACCCCAATGCCGGTAAAACGACGCTTTTTAATCAGCTAACCGGCGCGCGGCAGCGCGTAGGCAACTGGGCTGGCGTTACCGTCGAGCGTAAGGAAGGCACCTTTACCGCCGGCCAGTATAAAGTCCGGCTGGTCGATCTCCCTGGCACTTACTCCCTGACGACCATTTCCGCTCAAACCTCCCTTGATGAGCAGATCGCCTGCCATTACATGCTGAGCGGCGAGGCAGATCTGGTGGTAAACGTCGTGGATGCCAGCAATCTTGAGCGCAATCTCTACCTGACGCTACAGCTCCAGGAGCTGGGCATTCCCTGCATTGTTGCGCTGAATATGCTGGATATCGCCGAAAATCAGCAGATAACGATAGATATTGCCGATCTGGAAAAACGCCTTGGCTGTCCGGTCGTGCCGCTGGTCTCCAACCGCGGGCGCGGCATCGATAAGCTGAAAGCGGCTATCGACAGCTATTCCCCACGGCCGGGAAAACTGATGGTGCGCTACCCTGATGACGTGCTGAGCAACGTCGCGGTGCTGTGCGAGGCGATGCCGTCCCACTATACGGCGCAGCAGAAGCGCTGGCTGGCCCTGCAAACGCTGGAAGGCGATATCTACAGCCGTGAACAGGTGGGAAACGCGGCAGCGCTGCTCGCTTCACTGCCGGGTCAGCAGGATGACCCGCTTCGTATCGTTACCGCCCGCTACGCGGCGATTGAAGCCGTCTGCCAGCACGTTATCCTGCCCGATCGGGCAACGCCGCACCGGCTCTCCGCCAGGCTGGACAAGCTGGTGATGAATCGCTGGCTTGGCCTCCCCGTGTTTCTGCTGGTGATGTACCTGATGTTTTTTATGGCGATCAATCTTGGCGGTGCGCTGCAACCCCTGTTCGATCTCAGTTCCGCCGCGCTCTTTATTCACGGTATGCAGTGGGCGGGCGCCATGCTGCATTTTCCGCTGCCGCTGACGCTGTTTCTGGCGCAGGGCATTGGCGGCGGGATCAATACCGTGATGCCGCTGGTGCCGCAAATTGGCCTGATGTATCTGTTTCTGTCGCTAATGGAGGATTCGGGCTACATGGCCCGGGCGGCCTTCGTCATGGATCGTCTGATGCAGGCGCTGGGGCTGCCGGGCAAATCTTTCGTGCCGCTGATTGTCGGCTTCGGCTGCAACGTGCCGTCGGTAATGGGCGCCCGCACGCTGGATGCGCCGCGCGAACGCCTGATGACCGTCCTGATGGCCCCCTTTATGTCCTGTGGCGCTCGTCTGGCTATTTTTGCCGTCTTTGCCGCCGCGTTTTTTGGTCAGCGCGGATCGCTGGTGGTTTTCAGTCTTTATCTGCTCGGCATTGCCGCTGCGATCCTGACCGGACTGGTGCTCAAGCATACGCTGATGCGCGGTGAAGCCTCGCCTTTTGTAATGGAGCTGCCGACCTGGCACGTTCCGCACCTGAAAAGCCTGCTGCTGCAAACCTGGCAGCGGCTGAAAAGCTTCGTGTTCAGGGCTGGTAAGGTGATCGTGGTGGTTAGCATGCTGATTGGCGGCCTGAACAGCTTCTCATTCAGCGGCCAGCCGGTATCACGCATTGATGAATCGGCGCTGGCAACGGTGAGCCGTCAGATAACGCCGCTGCTGGCACCGATGGGCGTGCATGATGATAACTGGCAGGCGACGGTGGGCCTGATCACGGGTGCAATGGCGAAGGAAGTGGTTGTCGGTACGCTGAATACGCTCTACACCGCCGAAGCGCTGCATGAGGAACCCTTCGATGTACACAACTTCAGCCTGGCCGGTGAGCTGAGCAAAGCGCTAAAGGAAACCTGGTCGGGGGTGCGGGAAACGTTCAGCCTCAGCGTCTTATCTAACCCTGTTGAAGCCAGCAAAGGCGATGGGGAGATGGCCAGCGGCGCGATGGGCATCATGCACAGCAAGTTCGTCAACGATGCTGCCGCCTACAGCTACCTGATTTTTGTGCTGCTTTACGTGCCCTGCGTGTCGGTAATGGGGGCCATTGCCCGCGAAAGCAGCAGCCGCTGGATGCTGTTTTCTATTCTCTGGGGACTGAACCTGGCGTACTCGCTGGCCACCCTCTTCTATCAGTTTGCCACCTTCAGCGCACATCCGCAGCACAGCGCCATTACGCTGTCGGCCGTCGTCATCTTTAATCTGCTGGTCTGGTTAGTGCTGAAGAATATCCATCTGCCCCCTGAGCGCCTGATGGTCAAAACGGTGGTGCCGAAAAACCGCTGCCAGGGGTGCGCGAAAAGCGGCAGCTGTCACTGATACGCCCGCCCTTGTGCTGACTCACAGGCCGTTGAAGTTGCGATATTGCTTCAACGGTCTACAGTGAAAGCTAACGTGGCTGTGAACAATTGCGGTGGCTCACTCAATAAAAATGGAAATTATCAATTCTTTACTCGATAAGATCTATGACAGCACTTTTCCCGAATCCTGTCGGGCGAGGCTGTTTAACGCCATCCGGGAAACGCGTGACGCCTTAACCCACCCGCGCAAGGCGCACTGGGATGAAAAAGACGTGGTGCTGATAACCTATGCCGATCAGTTCCGCGAAAGCGAAGCCCCCACGCTGCGTACCTTTTCCCGCTTTTATCAGCAGCACCTTCAGTCCAGCTTCAGCCTCGTCCATCTGCTGCCCTTTTTCCCTTATTCGTCGGATGACGGCTTCTCGGTGATTGACTATCACCACGTCAGCGCCATCTGCGGCGACTGGTCAGATGTGGCTGAACTGCATCAGCATACGCGCCTGATGTTCGATTTTGTCTGCAACCACATCTCCTCTCACAGCGCCTGGTTTAAGCACTATCTGGCGATGGATCCCGGCTGGGATGACTTTTTTATCAGTATGCCTCCCGCCACCGATCTGAGCGGCGTTACCCGCCCGCGCACGTCACCTTTGCTGACGCCCTTTGAGATGGCCGACGGCAACACCCGGTTTATCTGGACGACCTTCAGCGCAGACCAGATAGACCTCAACTTCGCCAATCCTTTTGTGCTGCTGAGCATGGTTGACGTTCTGCTGGATTACCTGACAAAAGGCGCCGACTATATCCGGCTGGATGCGGTCGGCTATATGTGGAAAACCCCCGGCACCAGCTGCATTCACCTTGAAAAAACGCATCAGCTGGTGAAGCTTTTTCGCGCCATTGCTGATGAGGTGGCGCCCGGGACGGTGATCATTACCGAAACCAACGTGCCGCATAAAGACAACATCAGCTACCTGGGTAACGGGCGCGACGAAGCGCAAATGGTCTATAACTTTTCGCTGCCGCCGCTGGTACTGCACGCTATCCACTACGGTTCCGCCCGTGCTCTGAAGCAGTGGGCCGCCTCGCTGGGCGTGGGCGGCGGTACAACCACCTTCTTTAATTTTCTCGCCTCGCACGACGGCATTGGCCTGAATCCGCTGCGGGGGATCCTGCCGGAAACCGAAATCGTTTCTCTGGTGCGCGATCTGGCAGCCGAGGGCGCGTTAATTTCGTGGAAAAATAACCCTGACGGCACCGCCAGTCCTTACGAAATCAACGTCACCTATATGGACGCGCTGAATAAAAAAGAGGACGACGACGATACCCGGCTTCAGCGCTTTATGCTGGCTCATGCTCTGCTGCTGGCCTTTCCCGGCGTTCCGGCGGTTTATGTGCAAAGTATTCTGGGTTCACGTAATGATATGGAAGGGGTAAAAGTCGCGGGGCATAACCGGGCAATTAACCGGGAAAAATATGCCATCAGTGAGATCGAATCCGCCCTGAGCGATCGTAAATCGCTGCGTCATCGCGTTTACCATGCCCTCAGCGCCCTGATCCAGCTTCGCATCCGGCAACCCGCCTTTCACCCCGACAATCCTATGGAGGTGCTGGAGAGCGACAATGCGCTGCTGGTCTTAGGCCGTCCGGCCAAAAAGCATGATGCACTGCTCTGTATTTATAACCTCAGCGGGCGGGAAATGACCTATTCGCTGCCGGAAAACCAGCGCTACAGGAATATCAACAACGATGAGCGGGTAGAGGGTGACGCGCCGGTGAGGCTGGCGCCCTGGGGCTGGCTGTGGCTTAAGCGGTAAAAGCAGGCAGAAAGCTCTGCCTGCCTCTGAGATTTACTTATAGACGTCCGCTGTGGCGCTGAATTTGCCATGCTCACGGCCGGCAATCACCAGGAAGTATTTCCCGCCTTTTTCATCAGCCATTTTAGAAAGTTCCTTTTTAGCATCCATTGGCGAAGTGGTTTCCGCCGTGGTATTCACCGTACCGATTTTTTCAAGATTCATGGTTTGTACTTCTTCTTTCGTCACTTCTTGTGCGGCAAATGCCCCGAAAGAAACCGCACTAACCAGTAATCCGGCCACAGCTGTTTTAAACATATTCATCAGACACACTCCTGCATAGTTGTTAGAAATAAGCCGTCGCTTGATGGGATTACAGGGAGGGTACTGCCAGATTCCCTGACCATCGCAGAGGTAAAAGGTAAGCGTTCCTGCTTACCCTTTTAATTATTATCCCTAACAGATAAATAGCCAGCCGAAGAGGAAAATTTAGCCGGTTGTTTTCAAACCGAAATCAATCAGTTGCTGACAGAATATTTCCGGGTGAGAGATAAAAGGCGCATGGGCGGCTTTATCAATGATGACGGCCTGACTGCCGGGCCAAGCCTGGTCCAGCAAGGGCACAATACGGCGCGGCACCAGCCCATCCAGCGCCCCGTAGATCCTTAACAGCGGCACGGTTAACGCCAGCATCTCTTCGCGGAGATCGGTCGTGCGCAAAATTTCCAGCCCACCATTCAGCACCTCAACGTCCGGCGCCTGCTGGCTAAGCACCACGCTTTTCAGCATCCTCGCGTCCTGACGCGCTGTTTCAGTGCCCAGCGTTTGCAGGGCGAGAAAACGCTCAACGGTACGCTGAAAATCCTCACTCAGCTGCTGCTGAAAGCCCCTGAGCGTCTCCGGCTTAATGCCCGGCCAGGCCTCACCGGCCGTAAAGCAGGGAGAGGTTGCCACACCGATCGCGCCACTGACCCTTTCCGGATGGTGTAAAGCCATTTTACTGGCGACCAGTCCGCCCAGCGACCAGCCCAGCCAGAGCGCCTTCGGCGGCGCGTAAGGCAGCAGCGTCGCGACCATCTCATCCAGCGTCATGGCGGGAAATGAACCGCTGCGCCCATACCCCGGCAGATCGACCAGGTGCAGGCGAAAATGCGGACTGAGCCGGTCAATCGTGCCGCGCCATACTTCTGCATTCAGCCCCCACCCGTGCAGCATCACAAGATCGCGATCGCCTGCTCCTGTTGTCTGCCAGTAAAGCTGAGTCATGGGTTATTGTCCTGTTTTTGTCTGAGGTCGCTATGCTATCAATCCCCGCCGCCTGTTGGCTATGCCAGATGCCGCTGATCCTTGCGCACCACGGCTGCTGTAGCCTCTGCCTGCGTCACTTGCCCCAACTTCCCACCTGCTGTCCCCGCTGCGGGCTACCCGCGGCCACATCGCGGCAGGAGTGCGGCCGCTGTCTGCTGCATCCGCCCGCCTGGCAGCATATGGTCGCCGTCAGTGACTGGCAGCCACCGATACGCGATCTGGTTAAACGGCTGAAGTTTTTTCGGGCTACCGCGCTCTCCTCCCTGCTGGCAAGACTAATGTTACTAAGCTGGCTGAGCGCGCGCCGTGAGCACAGGCTGCGCAGACCCGATCTGCTACTTACTGTACCCTTACAGAAAAAGCGCGCCTGGAAGCGCGGCTATCACCAGATGGAAAGCATTACCCGCTCTCTCGCCCACTGGCTCGGCTGCCGCTATGTGCCCGCCGGTCTCAAGCCGGTCCGGCAGACAGCGGTGCAGCACAATCTGACTGCCCGGGCGCGCCGCAGGAATCTACGTGGCGCCTTCAGGGTTGATATCGACGTCAGAGGAGAACATATCGCCCTGATGGATGATGTGGTGACGACCGGCAGCACTGCCGGAGAGATGAGCCGCATTTTGCTGGCAGCCGGGGCGGCCAGCGTGCAGGTATGGTGCCTGTGCCGAACCTTGTAGAGCGTCGGCGATGGGCGTATTATAACCAACTGATTTAGTCAACTATTGAGCAATCGCCATGATCCGAATTACTGATTCTGCGCAAGAGCACTTCGCAAAACTGCTGTCGAAACAGGAAGATGGCACCCAAATCCGCGTATTCGTCATTAATCCGGGTACGCCAACTGCCGAGTGCGGCGTTTCCTACTGCCCGCCTGATGCAGTAGAAACCACCGATACCGAGCTGAAGTTTGAAAAGCTCACTGCCTATGTGGATGAGCTGAGCGCACCCTATCTCGACGATGCGGAAATCGACTTCGTGACCGATAACCTTGGCTCCCAGCTGACGCTGAAGGCGCCAAACGCCAAAATGCGTAAGGTGAGCGACGACGCGCCGCTGATTGAACGCGTTGAATATCAGCTCCAGGCTCAGATTAACCCTCAGCTGGCCAGCCACGGCGGCCGCGTATCGCTGATGGAAATCACCGATGACGGCTACGCCATTCTGCAGTTCGGCGGCGGCTGTAACGGCTGTTCCATGGTCGATGTGACCCTGAAAGAAGGCATTGAGAAAGAGCTGCTGGTGGCATTCCCTGAACTTAAGGGCGTCCGCGATCTGACCGAGCACCAGCGCGGCGAGCACTCGTTCTACTAAGTAGACGCGTTACGCGGGCGGCATCCGTGCTGCCCGCATTATCTTCTTTTTCATCGTCCCGCGTAATTTCCTCCTTACGACTTATTTCCCTTTATCCACTTTGTTTCCAGCCTTGCGCCTGCGGTTAAGATCCTTAAGCAGCTTATTGATTCGATCGTCGGAGAACATCGCCTCCAGCGTCATACTCAACTTACGCCGCCAGTTAGGATATTGATCGGTGGTGCCTGGGACGTTGACCGGCTTTTCCATATCCAGCCAGTCTTCGGGCTGCAACCCCAGCAGCGCACTGTTGCTGTCGGCGATAAACCGCTGCATGGCGCGGTTAAGCTGTGGGTTCATCCTCATCTGCCCGGCATTTTTTCCGCTCCGCTTTGGCAGGCAACCATACTGATGCAGCGCCTTCAGCAGCGCCTCCTTTTGCCTGGCGCGATCCTGATAGAGCCCCTGTAAAACCGCTTTATCGGGATAGATGCCCAGTTTTTCGCCGAGGGAGAGATCGTCCGCCGTCCAGAATCCACGAAGCGTCGGCAGATCGTGCGTGGTTGCGCTGGCCATCGACTGACGTGGCCAGGACGCTGGCGCCCGGTAGCGATCCGGGCTTTCCTGTTCAAAATAGAGGACTTTCCAGGAGTAGATGCCGCTGCGGCGAAGCATGGCGACGATCTCTTTTGGTACCGTTCCCAGATCCTCGCCGATCACCATGCACCGGCTGCGATGGCTCTCCAGCGCAAGAATGGCCAGCAAGTCTTCGACCGGATAATAGACATAGGCGCCGTTATCCGCGGTTTCTCCATAGGGTATCCACCAGAGCCGCAGCATCGACATCACGTGGTCAATGCGAAGCGCCCCGCAGCTGGTCATATTCGCCCTTACCAGATCGATAAAAGGCTGATAGTCTCTTGCCGTCATAACATGAGGGTCCATAGGCGGTAGCCCCCAGTTTTGTCCCTGCGGCCCAAGGATATCCGGCGGCGCGCCTACCGAAGCGCCCAGGCAATAGAGCTCCCGATCGCACCATGTCTCCGAACCGCCTTCCGCCACACCCACGGCCAGATCGCGATAGAGGCCCACCGGCATACCGCGCTGCTGGCTGAGCTGCCAGCACTCCTCAAACTGGCTGTGCGCCAGCCACTGCAACCAGAGCCAGAAGCGGATCTCGTCTTCGTTACTGTCGCAAAAATGCTGTACGGCCTCACTGTCAGTATGCTGAAGCGCTTCCGGCCAGGCAGGCCAGCCCCATCGCTGCGGATCTTCCTTCAGCATTTCGCCATGCAGCGCATCATAGGCGGCCTGCCAGAACAGGCTTTTACCGCCGCTTTCTACAAATCGCTGAAAGCGCTCCCGCTCAGGATCTTCCTCATGCCGCTGGCTGAAGTGTTGCCACGCGTAGCGTAATCCCTGCATTTTCAGCCCGATCACCCGCGAATAATCCACCCAGTCGCTCTCTCTGGCTTTCGTCAGCTGCGCGCGGGTGTTTTTTTGCTGCCACCAGCGCGCAGCCGCTTTGCTCTGCTGGAAATCAGGCACGGCTGCCACGTCGATGTAGATCACATTCAGCCAGCGTCGCGATGAGGGGCTGTAGGGGCTGGCGTTTTCCGGGCTGGCCGGATAGAGGGAATGGATGGGGTTCAGGCCAATAAAAGCGCCGCCCCGATCGGCAACCTCAGACAGCATGCTTTTAAGATCGCCAAAATCACCTGCTCCCCAGTTTTTCTCCGAACGCAGCGTATAAAGCTGGATGGTGGCGCCCCACAGCTTTTTGCCTGTCCGGAGCGGCTCGGGTTCGTAGCAGCGTTCAGGCGCGACGATGATCCGGCAAGACCAGCGCTTTTTGCCCTGTGTGAGATGAAGCTGGTGATAACCAAACGGCAGGCTGGCGGGCAGCTTAAGCGTGCTGCTGGCGTCAGTTTCTCCCTGAAACGTCTTCCCGTTTTCCGCGTCCAGCTGCCACTGATAGCGTCCGGAACCCGCGATCTCCAGCTGCATCGTACGCCGGCGGATAAATACTTTGCAGGCCGGGACAGGGCCACTTTTTTTCTGCCTGGCCGGCGCCATCGCGGCCAGTAATCGCTGGCGAACCTCCAGGCTGACCTCCTCAGGCTCCCCTTTGGCATTCACATAGTTTGCGGCGATCCCCGCCGAGGCGGCCAGCTGTTCGAGTTTTTTCCTGTTCATAGCGCCGCCCCTCAGCTTTTGGTCAGCCAGACCGGCTGCTTTCTCTGGCATCTAAGCGTCGCGCCAGAGCACGCCGGATGAAATATTTGTTGCGACATACCGCTTCCTTCTCAAATGATGGTCGAAAGACGAAAAGCAAAAACAGGACTGACGCTTACAGTTAAGACCGGAACAGAAAAAAATGCTCACCCGACAGGTGAGAAAATGTGAGGGCGTTAAGGAAGAGATTTTGCAGCGTCCCTGCTGCCGTCAGGCTAATGCCAGCGCTCAGCAAAGTTCCAGATGAACTTCGTGCTGCTCAATCATTTGCAGTACGCTGCCAGGGGGATTCTCATCGGTAAACAGATAATCTATCAGGCTCATGCTGCCCAGGTTTACCATCGCGTTACGGCCAAATTTCGAGTGGTCCGCCACCAGCATAACGCAGCGGGAATTTTCAATAATCGCCCGCTTGGTACGCACTTCATGATAGTCAAAGTCGAGCAGTGAGCCATCCATATCAATGCCGCTGATGCCCAAAATGCCGTAATCAAGGCGAAACTGTGAAATATAATCCAGCGTCGCTTCGCCCATGATGCCGCCGTCGCGGGTACGGACTTCACCACCCGCCACAATCAGGCTGAAGTCCGGTTTTGACATCATCAGCATGGCCACATTGAGATTGTTAGTGACCACGCGCAGATTGCTATGGTTCATCAGCGCGTGCGCGACCGCCTCAGGAGTGGTGCCGATATCAATAAATAAGGAGGCTCCGTCGGGGATCTGGCTGGCGACGCGCTGCGCAATGCGCGCCTTTTCCGCCGACCACATCATCTTACGATCCTGCCAGGCGGTATTTTCCGAACTGGAGGGCAGCGCCGCGCCGCCGTGATGACGCTGGATTTTGTTCTGCTCCGCCAGATCGTTCAGATCGCGCCGGATGGTTTGCGGACTGACGGTGAAATGTTCCACCAGCTCTTCCGTACTAACGTAGCCCTGGCGACGCACCAACTCGATAATGGCGTCATGACGTTGGGTCTGCTTCACAAAACTCTCCTGTTGACCGCATCCTTGCGACTAAATATTAGGATCTTTTCACCTGCTGGCTATCGACAAAGGCCATTACCAGGCCGACCAGCAAACCGGTAATGTGCGCGGCGTTAGCAATCGACGGACCAAACCAGTCCATGTACTCCATCACCAGCCAGACCACGGCAAAAGCCATCAAACCACGCCCGAGGAAGATCCCGCTTTCGGGGTCCCGCTCCCCCCTCAGCCACACATAGCCCATCAGAGCATAAACTGCTCCCGACAGGCCGCCAAACATCACGCCGCTATATTTTGACTGCATCCAGCCGCTGAGCAGCGCGGAAATCAGCATAATGACAAACAGCTTACCGGAACCCAGCCGCTTTTCTACCGCGCCGCCGAGATACCACCACCAGAGCAGATTGAAAACAATATGCAGAAGGGAAAAATGCAAAAACGCATGCGTAAACCAGCGCCAGAGCTGATAGTGCTGATCCTCATCCGGCCAGGCCAGCCAGCTCATCACCACGCCATCGCCCAGAATCTGCATCAGGATGAATATCGTAATACAGATAACCATTACCGACAGCGTTAGCGGGCCCGCCCGCTGGCGAATGTTCGCCATCAGCGATGAACGCTGATAGCGAATACCGCTTTCAGTGTTGCCGGCCTGCCAGCTCGCCGCCAGATAGCGGGGATGGTTAGGATCGCGGATAAACTGGTTAAGTTCGTTTTCGACCAGATTAACTTTCGAATCATCATCCAGCCAGAGAGTATAACCCTCATCATGTTCGATTCTGAGCAAGATGCCGTGTGTGGCCATATAGTCTACAAAAGCCTGGGCCATACGGGGGTTAGAGAAATCAGTAATGCGCATCATCGCCGTCGGAACTCCCTGTTTACGCTATCAGAAGGGCTGCCTGTCTTACTGCCTGAAGAGGCTGCTGGCTACGCCAGTGATTCCACCTGCTGCGGGAAGGCCAGCCGCCAGGCTTCAAACCCGCCGTCCACGCTACAGACCCGACCAAAGCCCTGCGTCAGCAAATACTGAGCTGCACTTTTACTGCTGATGCCGTGATAGCACATCACCAGAACGGGGGTATCCGGGGTGGAGCGCTCAATAAAGGCTTTCAGCGAATCATTCGTCAGATGAAATGCGCCGCTGGCATGGGCGGCCGCATAGCTCTGCGGATCGCGTATATCGACCAGCAGTGCGCCGTTTTGCGCCAGTTCGTCCTGGGCCTGCTGCACGCTGATGCACTCAAATTGTTCCATAACCGCTCTCCGGGTAAATAAAGTCTATTGTAACGCGTTACCCGGCCACAATAACCAGAGAATCAGCAGGGTTAACCCTCTTTTATCCCGGTAATAATGTTACCTATATCACGCATAAATGTTTTTATTCCGTTAAGGCTGGCATCGATGTTGGTTTACGATTATCATTATGCTCGAAAACGAACATTAAAGAACTATTCCGAACATCGGAGGAGAAAACGTGGAAACCAAAGACTTGATCGTGATCGGCGGCGGCATCAACGGCGCCGGGATTGCGGCAGATGCCGCGGGACGCGGGCTGTCTGTGCTGATGCTGGAAGCGCAAGATTTGGCCTGCGCGACCTCTTCTGCCAGTTCAAAACTGATTCATGGTGGCCTGCGCTATCTGGAGCATTACGAATTCCGCCTGGTGAGTGAAGCCCTGGCGGAGCGGGAAGTGCTGCTGAAAATGGCGCCCCATATCGCTTTCCCGATGCGCTTCCGCCTGCCGCATCGTCCCCACCTGCGTCCGGCATGGATGATTCGTATCGGTCTGTTTATGTACGATCACCTGGGCAAACGTACCAGCCTGCCGGGCAGTAAAGGGGTAAATTTTGGCGCGGATTCGGTGCTGAAGCCTGAAATTACGCGCGGTTTCGAATACTCCGACTGCTGGGTGGATGATGCCCGTCTGGTGGTGCTTAACGCTCAGGAAGTGGAAAAACGCGGCGGCGAGGTGCGTACCCGCACCCGCGTGACCCGCGCCTGGCGTGAAGATAACTTGTGGACGGTGGAAGCAGAAGACGTCGATACCGGGAAAACCTATACCTGGCGTGCTAAGGGCCTGGTCAACGCTGCCGGTCCATGGGTGAAACAGCTGTTTGATGAAGGCCTGCAGCTGAAATCGCCGTACGGCATCCGTTTGATCAAAGGCAGCCATATCGTGGTGCCCCGCGTTCATACGCAGAAGCAGGCTTATATCCTGCAAAACGAAGATAACCGCATCGTATTCGTCATTCCGTGGATGGATGAGTTCTCTATTATCGGCACCACCGACGTGGAGTACAAAGGCGATCCTAAAAATGTCCAGATTGATGACAATGAGACGGAATACCTGCTGAAAGTCTTCAACGCGCACTTCAAGAAAGCGTTAAGTAAGGAAGATATCGTCTGGACTTACTCCGGCGTCCGTCCGCTGTGTGACGACGAATCGGATTCACCGCAGGCGATCACCCGCGACTATACGCTGGATGTGCGTGATGATAACGGACAGGCTCCTCTGCTGTCGGTATTTGGCGGTAAGCTAACTACCTACCGTAAGCTGGCGGAACACGCGATGGAAAAAATGTCGACGTATTACAGCAATATCGGTCCGGCCTGGACTAAATCCTGTGTGCTGCCGGGCGGTGATATTGCCGGTACGCGTGAAGATTACGCGGCCAGCCTGCGTCGCCGCTATCCGTTTATTACTGAAGCAATGGCACGCCACTATGCCCGTACCTACGGCAGCAATACGGAGCTGTTGCTGAACGAGGCTAACAGCCTTGACGATTTGGGCGAGCTGTTCGGCCATCACTTCTATGAGGCGGAACTGCGCTATCTGGTGGCCCATGAGTGGGTGCGTCAGCAGGATGATGCGCTGTGGCGCCGGACGAAAATGGGTATGTTCCTGAACGACGAGCAGCGCGCGCGCGTTGGCGAGTGGCTGGCTCAGCATGCAAAAAAACCGGTGCTGTCGCTGGCCTCCTGAGCCGATCAACGGGCAGTAAAAAGGGCGGATAATATCCGCCCTTGAGGTTGATACCAAAGTGCCGGCTCAGGGAACAGGGTCAGCTCGTAAAGACGCAAAAAGCATCGTCCCTGATAGCTCGGCCCGCGTGGCGCGGGACGCTTTACTCCCTGCCCCTGTTCCCCTCGCTTAACGTTTGTCATTAGTTTGTGATCAGCCTGAAGGGCGGAATAATTTCCGCCCTTTTTATTGCCTGCCCACCCTTACAGCCGGACCGGTTTAATCCCCCAGATCTCATCCGCGTACTCCTGAATGGTACGATCGGAAGAGAAATAGCCCATATTGGCAATATTCAACAGCGCCTTGCGCGTCCACTCCCCAGGGCGGCGATAAAGTTCATCAACCTTATCCTGCGTATCCACATAGCTGCGATAGTCTGCCAGTAGCTGATAGTGATCGCCCAGATGCACCAGCGAGTCGAAGATATTACGGTAGCGGCCCGGTTCTTCCGGACTGAACGTGCCGGTGGCGATCTGGGTCAGAGCCTGATGGAGATCGGTATCCTGCTGGTAAATAGTATGAGGACTGTAGCCGCTGGTGCGCAACGCCTCAACTTCCGGCGTGGTATTACCGAAGATAAAGATATTCTCCTTACCCACATGCTCCAGCATTTCCACATTGGCGCCGTCAAGCGTCCCTATCGTCAGCGCGCCGTTAAGCGCAAATTTCATATTGCTGGTACCCGACGCCTCCGTACCCGCCAGCGAAATCTGCTCGGACAGATCGGCTGCTGGAATGATGATCTGCGCCAGGCTGACGCCGTAGTTAGGGATAAACACCACTTTCAGCTTATTTTTCACCTGCGGATCGTTATTAATGATCTTCGCTACATCATTGATAAGGTGAATAATATGCTTCGCCATGTAATAGGCCGAGGCCGCCTTACCGGCGAAAATATTTACTCTTGGCACCCACTCTGCGTCAGGATCGGCCTTGATGCGGTTATAACGGGTAATGATGTGCAGCACGTTCAGCAGCTGGCGCTTGTACTCATGAATACGTTTGATCTGCACGTCGAATAACGCGTTGGGATCGATAACGATATCCATATTCTTTGCAATATAGTCGGCCAGACGCTTTTTATTATGCAGCTTGGCATCGCTGATTTTCGCCAGGAAGCTGGGGTAGTCAATATGCTGCTTCAGCTCGTCAAGCTGGCTCAGTTCGGTGCGCCAGTTGCGGCCAATCGCCTCATCCAGCACGCCGGAGAGAGAAGGATTAGCCAGCGCCAGCCAGCGTCGCGGCGTGACGCCGTTGGTTTTATTACAGAAACGCCCCGGGAATAAGGCGGCGAAATCGGCAAACAGCGACTGCACCATCAGATTAGAGTGCAGTTCAGAAACGCCATTCACTTTGTGGCTGACCACCACGGCCAGCCAGGCCATACGGATCCGGCGGCCGTTAGTCTCATCAATAATCGAGATGCGTGACTGAAGATCCCAGTCATCCGGGTAGTAATCCTGGATGGTTTTCAGGAAGTAATCATTGATATCAAAAATGATCTGCAGATGACGGGGCAGGATTTTACCGATCATATCCACAGGCCAGGTTTCCAGCGCTTCCTGCATCAGCGTATGGTTGGTGTAGGAAAAGACCTGGCAGGTCACCTCAAAAGCGTCGTCCCAGGTGAACTTATGCTCGTCGATCAACAGACGCATCAGCTCCGGGATCGCCAGCACCGGGTGGGTATCGTTCAGGTGGATGGCAATTTTATCCGCCAGGTTGTCGTAGGTCTGGTGCATAACCCAGTGACGATGAAGAATATCCTGCACGGTTGCCGAAACGAGAAAATATTCCTGACGCAGTCTCAGCTCACGTCCCGAGTGCGTGGAGTCATCGGGATAAAGCACGCGGGAGACGTTTTCAGAGTGGTTTTTATCTTCAACAGCCGCGAAGTAGTCGCCCTGGTTAAATTTCCCCAGGTTGATCTCATTACTGGCCTGTGCGCCCCACAGCCGCAGGGTATTGGTCGCATCCGTGTCATATCCCGGAATGATCTGGTCGTAGGCCATCGCCAGAATTTCTTCCGTCTCAACCCAGCGGGCGTAGCTCCCCTCAAGCTGGATGCGGCCGCCGAAGCGGACTTTATAGCGCGTATTGTGGCGCTGAAATTCCCACGGGTTGCCGTACTCCAGCCAGTAATCGGGGGATTCCGCCTGGCGGCCCTCCACGATGTTCTGCTTGAACATGCCGTAATCGTAGCGGATGCCGTATCCGCGTCCCGGCAGGCCCAGCGTCGCCAGCGAATCCAGGAAGCAGGCGGCCAGACGCCCCAGGCCGCCGTTCCCCAGCCCCGGATCGTTCTCTTCTTCAATCAGATCTTCCAGATCGAAACCCATCTCTTCCAGCGCCGCTTGTGCATCGTCGTAGATGCCCATCGCCAGCAGCGCGTTTGAGAGAGTGCGCCCTACCAGAAACTCCATTGAGAGGTAGTAAACCTGTCGAACGTCCTGGGAAAGCTGAGCGCGGCTGGAGCGTAGCCAGCGTTCGACCATGCGATCGCGCACCGCCAGCAGCGTGGCGTTCAGCCACTCATGCTTATTGGCAATGGAGGGATCTTTACCAATCGTAAACATCAGCTTGTAGGCAATGGAATGCTTTAACGCCTCGACGCTCAGCTTCGGGGCGGTATAAGTAAAAGGCGCTTTCATAATGAGTTTCCCATTTTCCTGATTACAACAGACGTTGATAGAGATCGCGATAGGCGACAGCGGCCACCTTCCAGCTAAAATCCATCCCCATCGCCTGACGCTGTACGTAGCGCCACAGTGAAGGCCGGGACCAGAGCACAAATGTTCGCCGTATCGCGCGAAGCAGCGACCAGGCGTTACTGTCTTCAAAAACGAAACCGCTGGCGATGCCGTCGGCGAGATTTTCCAGCGAGCTGTCGTTGACCGTATCAGCCAGCCCGCCCGTTCGCCGCACCAGCGGCAGGGTCCCATATTTCAGGCCGTAAAGCTGCGTCAGGCCGCAGGGCTCAAAGCGGCTTGGCACCATAATCACATCGGCGCCGCCCATGATGCGGTGGGAAAATGCTTCGTGATAACCGATCTGTACGCCCACCTGCCCAGGATATTCCGCCGCAGCGGCCAAAAAGCCCTGCTGCAGCACGGCATCTCCCGCCCCGAGTAGCACCAGCTGCCCTCCCTGCTCCAGCAGGCCCGGCAGCGCCTCCAGCACCAGATCCAGCCCCTTCTGCTTCGTCAGACGGCTGACGACGGCAAATACCGGGACCTTATCATCAATTTTCAGGCCCATGGCAATCTGGAGCTGCCGCTTGTTTTCTAACTTGGCATCGAGCACATCACGGTTGTAGCGTGCCGTCAGCAGCAGATCGTGGGCCGGATCCCAGATAGCGGGATCGACCCCGTTAAGGATCCCGGTCAGCCGCCCCTCTAACTGGCGCTGCTTGAGCAAATCCTCCATGCCGTTGCCATATTCCGGCTGGGTGATCTCCCGTGCATAAGTCGGACTGACCGCCGTAATGTGGTCAGCAAAGAACAGCCCCGCCTTGAGATAGGAGATCTGGTTGTAAAACTCCAGACCGTGCATATCAAAGAACGACCAGGGAAGCTCGATCTCATCAAGATGATGTGCATAGAACAGCCCCTGATAGGCCAGGTTGTGCACGGTGAAAACCGATTTTGCCGGTCGCCCCCGCGCGGCCAGATAGGCGCAGGCCAGTCCGGCATGCCAGTCGTGCGCATGTACGATTTCCGCCTGCCATAATGGATCGGCCCCACAGGCCATTTCACATCCCATCCACCCAAGCAGCGCAAACCGCAGATAGTTATCCGTGTAAGCGTACTGCGATTCATCGTGATAAGGACTTCCCGGCCTGTCATAAAGCTCCGGTGCATCAATCAGATAAATCCCCACCCCGTCATACTCACCGTAGAGCAGCTCAACTGGACCAGCGAACGTTTGCAGCTTAGCCACAACCCGGGTATCGGGAATGCCTTTTTTCAGGTCAGGGAAACCCGGAAGCAGGACACGGGTATCAATGCCTTCTGCAATCTGCGCGGCCGGTAATGCTCCAACTACATCAGCAAGCCCACCCGTCTTAAGCAGTGGGAAAATTTCTGAACAGACATGTAAAACCTGCATTATCGGCTCCTTTTACTTTGTTCTGACGCGTTCCTCCGCATCAAATACCTTTGCCTTTTCTTGCCAGAATTTTTTTAAATAAATCGTGTTTAGCTGCGCCAGCCCAGCTTCGCCAGCATGGATCGCGTCACCAGCACGATGCCTTCTTCAGAACGGTGAAATCGCCGTGCGTCATCATCCGGGTTTTCCCCGATAACCGTGCCCTCCGGCAGCTCGCAGGCGCGGTCAATCACGCAGCGGCGCAGGCGACAGGAGCGCCCCACCACCACATCCGGCGAGAGGACGGAGGATTCAATATTGCAGAAAGAATTAATGCGTACGCGTGAAAAGAGCACTGAATTAACCACCACTGAACCGGAAATAATGCAGCCGCCCGACACTAGCGAGTTCATGGTCATGCCGTGACTGCCCGAACGATCCTGGACGAACTTCGCGGGGGGAAGCGGCTCCATATGGGTGCGTATCGGCCATTCACGATCGTACATGTCGAGTTCAGGCGTCACCGAGGCAAGATCCAGGTTCGCTTTCCAGTAGGCTTCCAGCGTGCCGACATCGCGCCAGTAGGGCGGTGCCGTTTCATCACTCTGCACACAGGAGTCGCTGAATGAGTGCGCGAGCGCTTCACGGGAGGCGACAATCTGGGGCAGAATATCTTTACCGAAATCGTGGTTTGACTCGGGGTTTTTCAAATCATCTTCCAGCAGCTGGTAGAGATACTCCGCATCGAATGCGTAGATCCCCATACTCGCCAGCGCCAGGGATTCATCGCCTGGCATATGCGGCGGATCCGCCGGTTTTTCCAGAAAATCGACCACTTTATTTTCGTCGTTCACCGCCATCACGCCAAAGGCGGTGGCCTCGCCGACCGGGACCGGCAGACAGGCGATGGTGCATTTCGCCCCGTTTTCCACGTGGTCCAGCAGCATCCGGGAGTAATCCATTTTGTAGATATGATCCCCGGCGAGGATGACGACATACTTCGCCTGATACCGGCGGATAATGTCGAGGTTCTGCGTCACCGCATCAGCGGTCCCCCGGTACCAGTGCTCGGTGGAAAGGCGTTGCTGAGCCGGCAGAAGATCGACAAATTCGTTCATCTCCTCATTCAGGAAGGACCAGCCTCGCTGAATATGCTGCACCAGCGTGTGGGACTGGTACTGCGTGATCACCGCGATCCGGCGGATCCCAGAGTTGAGGCAGTTCGACAGGGCGAAGTCGATAATGCGAAATTTTCCGCCGAAATGGACCGCGGGCTTGGCACGCTTGGCCGTCAGATCTTTTAACCGCGTACCGCGTCCGCCCGCCAGGATCAGGGCTACCGTTTGTGAAGGCAATTGTCTTGCCAGCATCAGGGGGTCGTTCTTATCTAATTTGACCATGACTGACTCCTGTTATGATTGTTCCTGGAACACGCACACACCGTGGGCGGGCCCATGCCAGACAGCTAACAGAATCGGGTTGTTATCCCCGGCGAAGGGCGGGATGGCATGCCATTCCCCCTGAGGCAACACAAAATCGCGCACTTCTTCGGTGGCGTTAAGGGTAAGGAGCCAGCGGCGGGACAACCGGATTTGCAGGCAGTGCGCACCCTGTCGCCACGCTTCCTCATTAAGCGGTTCGCCATTCTGGCCGAGCCACTCTACGTTCCCATCTCCCTCCTGCCACCAGCGGTCCGACTGTAGCGCCGGGATACACTTTCGCAGGTGAATAAGAGCGGACGTAAACGCGAAAAGCCCGCTGTCGCTGTGCGCCCAGTCAAGCCAGGTCAGCGCATTATCCTGACAGTAAGCATTATTATTGCCGTGCTGGCTGTGCCCGTGTTCATCGCCAGCCAGCAGCATCGGCGTGCCCTGCGCCAGTAGCAGCGTGGTCAGCAGGGCATGCATGCTGCGACGGCGCAGTTCCGTGACCAACAGCGGCGCGTTCAGTCCCTCCACGCCGTGGTTATGGCTGAAGTTGCTGTTGCTGCCGTCCCGGTTATCTTCGCCGTTCGCTTCGTTATGCTTCTGGTTGAAGCTGACCACGTCCCGCAGGGTGAAACCATCATGGGCAGTGATCAGATTGATCGTGCTGGAAGGCAACCGGCCCGAGGCCTGAAACAGATCGCTGGAGGCGGCGAAGCGACGGGCGAACTCCCCGTTAGGGACATCACCATAGAGCCAGTAGCGTCGCGAAATATCGCGGAAATGATCGTTCCATTCCGCAAACGGCGCCGGAAAATTGCCGACCTGGTAGCCGCCGGGGCCGATATCCCAGGGTTCTGCGATCATTTTGCACTGCGACAAAACGGGATCGGCGTTAATGGCCTGAAACAGCGCGGCGTCACGCCGGTAGTCGGGCGTGCGGCCCAGCACCGTTGCCAGATCGAAGCGAAAACCGTCAACGTGGCATACCTCAACCCAGTAGCGCAGGCACTCCAGCGTCCAGTTCATCACCCAGGGATCGCTGATGTTCAGCGTGTTACCGCAGCCGGTCCAGTTGTGATAGTCGCCCTGCTCCGTCAGCCAGTAATAGCTTTTGTTATCCACGCCCCGCTGACAAAGAACCGGCCCGCTCTCCTCCAGTTCCGCCGTATGGTTAAACACCACATCCAGAATCACTTCAATACCCGCTGCATGCAGCGCTTTGACCGCCTGCTGAAATTCCTCGCGGGGGCGGTTGTCGTCAGCGCCAGACGCATAGCGGGCATTGAGGGCGTAAGGCGCCAGCGGGTTATAGCCCCAGTAGTTCACCAGGCCCAGCCGTTGCAGGCGGGGCTCGTGAGCAGAGTAAGCCACCGGCAGCAGCTCAAGGCTGGTAATGCCGAGTTGTTTAAAATAGGCGATCATGACCGGATGCCCCAGGGCGGCGTAAGTGCCTCTTATCGCCTCAGGGATCTCCGGATGGCACAAGGTCAGTCCCCGCACGTGCGCCTCATAAATCACCGTCGATGCCCAGGGCACGCGCGGCGACTCATCCTCTTCCCAGTCAAAATCATCAGCCAGCACAACGCTTTTGGGTGCCACAGGCGCGCTGTCTTCGGTATTCATTTCCGCTTCGCCGCACTGAAAGCGGGGATCGTCGGCCACTTCACCTTCAACATCCTGCGCGCAGGGATCGAGCAGCAGCTTATGGGGATTAAAGCGATGTCCCTTTTCCGGCTGCCACGGGCCGTGTACACGGTAGCCGTAGCGCTGTCCGGGCTTCGCTGCCCGCAGATAGCCGTGCCAGACGTCGCCGCTGCGCGCCGGAAGATCGACACGGGTTTCATGCCCGTACCGATCGAACAGGCAGAGCTCTACCCGTTCCGCATGTCGGGAAAACAGAGAAAAATTGATGCCTTTTCCGTCATAGGACGCACCGGAGGGTGTCGGTTTTCCCGGCTGTATGGGACTCATGATGCTTCCCTGAGCAGCCAGACCGTCGCAAGCGGCGGCAGAGTCATACTGAGTGAGTGTTCGCGGTTATGGCTGGGTATGGCTTCGCTGTAAAGCACGCCCTGGTTGCCGGCATTACTGCCGTGGTAATGGCAGGAATCCGTGTTAAGTATCTCGCGCCAGCGCCCGCCTTGCGGTACGCCGAAGCGATAGCTTTGATGCGTCACTGGCGTAAAGTTACTGGCAACGATCAGTTCGTTTCCTTCCCGATCGCGGCGCACGAAAACGAAGATGGAGTTATCAAAATCGTCCACCACCAGCCACTCAAAGCCCATCGGGTCAAAATCGAGCTGGTAGAGAGGCGGCGTCGCCTGATAGGTGTGGTTGAGATCTTTTACCAGACGCTGCACGCCGTTGTGCCAGTTGTCTTCGCCTTCCAGCAGGTGCCAGTCCAGGCTGGAGTCGTGGTCCCACTCCCTGCCCTGGGCGAACTCGTTGCCCATAAACAGCAATTTTTTGCCGGGGAAACCAAACATCCAGCCGTAGTAGGCGCGCAGATTGGCAAATTTTTGCCAGGTGTCGCCGGGCATCCTGTCGAGGATCGATCGTTTGCCATGTACCACTTCATCATGCGACAGCGGCAGAACAAAATTCTCGGTGTTGTTGTAGATCATGCCGAAAGTCATGTTGCTGTGATGATGCTTACGGTAGATCGGGTCCTGCTTCATATAATCCAGCGTGTCGTGCATCCAGCCCAGGTTCCATTTGTACCAGAACCCTAACCCTCCCATCTCCGGTGGCCGGGATACGCCCGGGAAATCGGTCGATTCTTCTGCGATGGTAACGGAGCCCGGGACGGTGACGCCGAGCGTGCGGTTGGTGTAGCGCAGGAAAGCGATCGCCTCAAGGTTTTCACGGCCGCCAAGGTGGTTTGGCACCCATTCGCCCTCTGCCCGGCTGTAGTCACGGTAGATCATCGACGCCACTGCATCCACGCGCAGGCCATCAATACCGAAGCGCTCCAGCCAGTAGAGCGCATTGCCCGCCAGAAAATTACTGACTTCGCGGCGGCCAAAGTTATAAATCAGCGTGTTCCAGTCCTGATGATAGCCTTCCCGGGGATCGCCATGCTCATAAAGCTCGGTGCCGTCAAAATTCGCTAACGCAAAGTCATCGGAAGGGAAATGGCCTGGCACCCAGTCGAGCAGCACGTTAAGCCCGGCTTCGTGGGCTACCGCGACAAAATTGCGGAATTCGTCGCGCGTACCGAAACGCCGGGTTGGCGCATACATGCCGGTAGGCTGGTAGCCCCAGCTGCCATCGAAAGGATGCTCATGAATCGGCATCAGTTCGAGGTGGGTGAACCCCATCTCTTTCGCGTAGGGCACCAGCTGTTCCGCCAGCTCTTTGTAGCTGAGCCAGAAATTATTGTCCGTATGCCGCCGCCAGGAGCCAAGGTGCACCTCATAAATAGAGATAGGGGCATCGAAATCGTTAGCGCGCTGGCGCGCTTCGGTCATCTGCGTTTTTGGAGGAATGCCGCAGATCATAGAGGCGTTAGCCGGCCGCATTTGCGCTTCATAAGCGTAAGGGTCCGCTTTCAGCCGCAGCTGGCCGTGCGTATCAATGATTTCAAACTTGTAAAGGTGCCCCTGGACCGCGCCGGGCACAAACAGCTCCCACACGCCAATTTCCTGACGGAAACGCATCGGGTGACGCCTGCCGTCCCAGAAATTGAAATCACCGACTACCGAAACGCGCCGGGCGTTTGGCGCCCAGACCGAGAAGCGGGTACCAATCACCCCATCGATCACATCCGCATGGGCGCCCATCGTCTCGTAAGGGCGCAGGTGAGTACCTTCAGCGAGCAGCCAGCTATCCATCTCCGCCAGCAAAGGGCCGAACCGGTAAGCATCGTCAATCAGGTTCTGTTCGCCGTGCCAGGTGACAGCCAGCTGATAACGGAAAAGGTTTTTACGACGCGCGATAACACCATTGAAAAAACCGCGAGAATCCAGACATTCCAGCCGGGCAACTTTTCGGCCGGTGTTGGTTTCAATCACCCATACTTCAGTGGCATCCGGCAGGAGCGCCCTGACTTCCAGACCCTTTGCCGTCTGGTGCATACCGAGTAGCGAAAAAGGGTCAGCGTAATGACCTGAAAGTAAATCGTTAATAAGCCGACGATCCGTAAGCTCGGACATGACTGTCTTCCCGTGATGTATGGCAGACGATCCCCGGTCAGGATGGAGGATGTACTGCTCTTCATTGAGCCAAAAGCACGCTGATAGGGAGAAAGCTTTCCGTTGCAAAAAACCGCCGCAGCGTGCGACAACTTCAGTTGGAGACAAAACGCTTCTGGCCAGGGCTGCGGGTGATCCCGCCCGTGCTGGACTCAGCGATATTGGTAAGCATAGCTAAGCCGCCACTAAAGCCAGCACCAAACACGAAAAAATTTGGCTTTCAGATCAAACTTTCAGAGATTAATGAAGTAAAAAAGCTGTGCTGGATTCACATCTGACAAAAGGTCATGCCGGAACACCCCGAAAGTGTGACAATCTTTGCCATGATACTTCCCCAGCGTGTGGGGGTGCCTGTTGGCAGAGTCGTAAGAAAAGAGAGGGATAGCAAACCCGACAGAGGCGCCCCAGCGGAGAGCGAGTCTGCCTCCCTGACCAGCGTACTGAGAATTTTTGTCGCAATGATGACGGCTCAAGTCTGGCAACTATAGAAGAAAGGGTAGGCTGCCGCGACAAACCATAGCACTCAGGCTCTTCTGGTCGGCGGGTTATACAGAACGGGGATACTGACGCTTTCCTTTTGCTACATTTCTGAAATGTTTATCATCAGTGCCCCTCTACAGATCACATTGTATAATCTGAAGTTCATCCGGTTTCAACAGGGTAAGCACGGCAACATTCGCGATGTTTCTGCATCAAAATAGCTCACCTGAAATACGCCAACGTTATTTTCGTGCGCCATACAGATTCCAGCTTTTAATGTTTTCCTACCCGGCAATCAGAAGAGTGGCCGTTAATTTGAGTTAGCAGGAAAAGTGAGAATATTTCAGGTTGAAAATTTGAACTTTATTCATGCGTGTTTTTAGCGTCCGGAACGTTCATAAATGGCGCAGAGGAGAAAAAAAAGATTACTATGTCAGCAATAAATTTGTGATTATTAAATTATTTTCGGCAATGAAATATCAGGATTACATTACCCCTACTTGCATTCTACTTTCATTCTACTTGCATTACAGCAGGATACCGAAAAATCCTGAAGAGAGCGTCAATGTAAACTAAACGAAATGTCAACGCACCCCGTCTCCGAATAACCAATCTTTTATTATCGGCACGCCTCCGAATTTCATTAGAAAATATTTTAATGCTCATCCTGAAGGATTACCCTGCCGAATATTTTTGGTTGCCTGACAACTTTCAGTGAATTAGGCTTTTCCCGCAATTTAAGGACTCAATAACTTTGGCACGGGAAAAAAATGAAAAAGAATACTGTTGCGGTATTGATGATGACCGCACTTTCAGGAACGGCTGGCGCCGCATCTTCGCCTTTCACGCCAGACTTTTCAGCAAACAGCGTCAGCGTGGCGACATCTGTCGGCATGCTGGGCGGTAAATCCAAAGAACGGGTTTATGATGCAGGTAATGCCCGTAAAATTAGCCAGCTTGACTGGAAAATCAAAAACGTTGCGATTGTTAAGGGTGACATCTCCTGGGATGCCTACTCTTTCCTGACGCTAAATGCGCGTGGCTGGACATCCTTTGCATCAGGCTCAGGGCATATGGATGACTACGACTGGCAGAACGCAAACCAGTCTGGCTGGACAGATCACTCTTCGCATCCGAACACGGATGTCAATTATGCCAACGAGTACGATCTGAACGTGAAAGGCTGGTTTTTACAGGGCGACGACTATAAGGTCGGCGCGGTGGCCGGTTATCAGGAAACACGTTTCAGCTGGACCGCCTACGGCGGATCGTACAGCTATGATAACGGCGCCTTCGTTGGTGATTTCCCTGACGGCCAGGCAGGCATTGGTTACAGCCAGCGCTTCTCAATGCCTTATATAGGGCTGGTCGGGCACTATCGCATCCATGATTTCGAATTCAACGCCCAGTTTAAATTCAGCGACTGGGTTCGTGCACATGATAATGACGAACATTATATGCGTGACCTGACATTCCGTGAAAAAACGTCTAACTCACGTTATTACGGTGCATCAGTAGATGCGGGTTACTATGTGACTGCGAATGCGAAGGTATTTACTGAATTCACTTATAGCAAATATGAAGAAGGCAAGGGTGGCACCCAGGTCATTGATACAGTGACTGGTCAATCGGCTTCCTATGGCGGAGATGCCGCGGGGATTTCTAACAAAAACTATACCGTTACGCTCGGCCTGCAGTATCGCTTTTAATTGTATATCCTCGGCAGGATAACAATCTTGTAACAGGTAAAGCAGGCTCGGTGGTGATGTTTGCGCAGCTACCCGGTGAAAGCCGGAACATCCCACCCAGTCTGTTTATCCAGCGTTATTCCTTCCAGAAATCAGTTAACTGAATACTGAAACCGTCAGCGTTTCGCTCTGCCACTTATCGCGTTGAAGCATTGCGACGGGATCGGCCACTACGCCGCACATCGGGACACAAGGTACTCACTCTGAAGGGCGTCCGGGATTAAGGCTGCCGCCCCTGTTCAGAGCGGCAGGAGGAATGGAGGTTAACCGACCAGCAGACGCAGCATACGCCGTAGCGGCTCAGCGGCGCCCCAGAGCAGCTGATCGCCTACGGTAAAGGCTGAGAGGTACTCTGGGCCCATATTCAGCTTACGCAGTCGTCCAACCGGCGTTTTCAGCGTGCCGGTTACCGCCGCCGGCGTCAGCTCACGCATCGTCAGCTCACGATCGTTCGGCACCACGTGGACCCAGTCGTTATGGGAAGCCAGCATCTGCTCCACTTCACTCAGCGGCACGTCTTTTTTCAGCTTCAGCGTAAAGGCCTGGCTGTGGCAGCGCAGCGCGCCAACCCGCACGCAAAGTCCGTCCACGGGGATGAGGCTGTCCGGTTGCAGAATCTTGTTGGTTTCCGCCTGCCCTTTCCACTCTTCCCGGCTCTGGCCGTTTTCCAGCTGCTTGTCGATCCAGGGGATCAGGCTGCCCGCCAGCGGTACGCCAAAGTTATCCGTTGGCAGGGTGCCGCTGCGGCTCATTTCCGTCACTTTACGCTCAATATCAAGAATAGCGGAGGCCGGGTTATGTAACTCTTTCGCCACATGATCATGCAGCATCCCCATCTGGGTCAGCAACTCGCGCATATGCCTTGCGCCGCCGCCTGAGGCGGCCTGATAGGTGGCCACCGAGGCCCACTCCACCAAATTATTCGCGAACAGCCCGCCCAGCGACATCAGCATCAGGCTGACGGTACAGTTACCGCCGGCAAAGGTTTTAATGCCTTTATCCAGTCCCTGCCGGATGACGTTATGGTTAACGGGATCGAGAATAATCAGCGCGTCGTCTTTCATGCGCAGCGTGGAGGCCGCATCGATCCAGTAGCCCTGCCAGCCGGCGGCCCGCAGCTTTGGATAGATTTCCGTCGTATAATCGCCGCCCTGGCAGGTGATAATAATATCCAGCGCCTTAAGCGCTTCGATGTCAAAAGCATCCTGCAACACGCCGGTGGACTGGCCGCCCACCTCAGGGGCTGGCTGCCCGTATTGTGACGTGGAGAAAAAGACCGGACGAATGACGTCAAAGTCACGCTCTTCGCGCATACGCTGCATCAGCACGGAACCCACCATGCCGCGCCAACCTACCAAACCAACTGTTTTCATGTTGCACCTGCTGAGGCGACCCGATCTGCCCATTTGTTTTCCGGCAGCGTCCGGCCCGAATACGCAGTGAAGCTACGCGGCGGTCCGGCATGCGGGAGAAAAGCAAACTGACTACGAGAGTAACGCCTGACCTGTTAGAGTAAATGAAGAAGAAAGCGATCTACCGTTTACCTTACAAAATGTTGAAAAAGTGGCAAGTGAATTAAATCGATTGCAGGCAATTTTTTAGCAGTGCTGCTTATAACCCGCAGCAAAATGCGCTGATAAGAGAACAATAACGATGACAGAAATGATTTCCGCAACAATATTATTGTTGCTCATTATGGATCCGCTGGGCAATTTGCCCATTTTCATGTCGGTCCTGAAGCATCTGGAGCCAAAACGTCGCCGGATAGTGCTTATCCGTGAAATGCTGATCGCGCTGGCCATCATGCTGCTGTTTTTATTTGCGGGTGAGAAAATTCTCGCGTTCCTTAACCTGCGGACTGAGACCGTTTCCATCTCCGGCGGTATTATCCTGTTTCTTATCGCCATCAAGATGATTTTCCCTTCACAGGAGAGCAGCGGCAGCGGACTTTCTGCCGGTGAGGAACCTTTCCTGGTGCCGCTGGCGATCCCGCTGGTGGCGGGCCCGTCGCTGCTGGCTACCCTGATGCTGCTTTCACATCAGTATCCCCATCAGATGACGCATCTGGCTGGCGCGCTGCTGATTGCCTGGGGCGCAACGGTGGTGATCCTGCTGCTGTCGGGGCTGTTCCTGAAACTGCTCGGGGAGAAAGGCGTTAATGCCTTAGAAAGGCTGATGGGGCTGATTCTGATTATGCTGGCGACGCAGATGTTCCTGGACGGCATCCGGGCCTATCTGAAGATTTGAAAAAGGGGGCTTCCCCCTTTTCCGTTTGCTGAACAGGCCTGACTGACGCACACGATGGCCTGTCCCGCAATTATGCCGTTATTTTATCGCCGCTTCGATAGTGGCAACCGTGTCTGCAACAACGTTATCCAGCGCCTGGCTGATATCGACAACCAGCACATCGCGCTCATCACTCTCAGGTTCTTCCAGCGTTGCAAACTGGGTAACAAGCATCTGCGGCTTGAAAAAGTGCGCTTTACGCTCGCGCAGGCGCGCTTCAATCGTGGCGAAGTCACCCTTGAGGTAAATAAACGAAAGGTTATCGTTTCCTTCGCGCAGGATTTCCCGGTAGCGCTTTTTCAGCGCCGAGCAGACAATCAGCGAGACAGGGTTTGTGCGCTGCATGGCGAATGCCGCATCGTTAATGGCTTTAAGCCAGGGCTGGCGATCCTCATCATTCAGCGGATGGCCGTGGGCCATTTTCGCAATGTTTGCACGAGGATGCAGAAAATCCCCATCCAGAAATGCCGTCTTCAGGTGATAGGCAACCGCGTTGGCAACGACGGATTTGCCGCTTCCCGATACGCCCATCAGGACAAATACATGGTTAGACGAGGCAGGTGTGTTCATTTAATTCGCTCCGGCAGAGTAGTCCGGCGCATGGCCGTGACGGTGATAGCCCCAAAATGTTATCGGTAACATTGTCTGGATGGCAGCGCCCTTAGGCAACAGCTACGGCGAAAAAAGCTGGTAAGTGTGAAGCAGCTCAAAGAAATGGCCGCTTCAGCGCCGAAGGTCCTGCCGTTTCAGATGCTGCCACCTTCCGAGATGGTAAAGCCCACGTCGATCTGTTCCACGCCGGTCTGCTCGCCGCGAATGCGGGCCAGCAGCAGCGCGGCGGACTCACGCCCCATCTGCTCGCGTGGCGTCATCACCGTCGCCAGTACGGGGGTGACCACCTGAGTAATATCATGGCCGTGGAAGCCGGCAATTGCCATATCCTGCGGCACCCGCAGCCCCTGACGCTGGCATTCAAACATGGCACCTACCGCCAGATCGTCGTTGGTACAGAACAGGCTGTCGGTGTCGGGATAGCGTTTTTTCGCCTCAATCAGCAGCATGCCGCCCATCGAAAACGACGACGCCTCCTCCATCATCACGCTGCGCGGCGTCAGTCCCGCTTCCCGCATGGCCTGTTCATAGCCCTGCTGCTTCAACAGCGTTCGCTCATCCAGCCGCGCGCCGAGATAAACAGTATGCCGGTGGCCTTTATTCAGGATCGCCTGGGTCATCTGACGGGCTGCCGCCACGTTATCGAACCCCACCGCCATATCCAGACAGGGCGAGACGCAGTCCATCATTTCAAGGACCGGAATGCCTGCCGTTTCGATCATCCTCAGGCTGGCGGGCGTGTGGTGACGCTCGGTGAGAATCAGCCCGTCAATATTCCATCCCAGCAGCGAGCGCATCTGAAACTCTTCTTTCTCCGCACTGTAGCCAAAATGGCCCAGCATGGTCTGATAACCCGCCGCATCGGTTACCGCTTCAATCCCCCGCAGCACGTCGGCAAAAACCTGATTAGTCAGCGATGGCAGCAGTACGCCGATCGCCCGGCTGGTGGCGTTGGAAAGAATATCGGGCGCGCGGTTGGGGATATAACCCAGTTCATCCAGCGCTTCGGCGATACGACTTTGCAGGGCCACGGAAACCCGATCCGGATTGCGCAAAT
The DNA here is from genome assembly GCA_050410775.1 of Pantoea sp. FN060301. Taxonomy (GTDB): domain Bacteria; phylum Pseudomonadota; class Gammaproteobacteria; order Enterobacterales; family Enterobacteriaceae; genus Erwinia. Next base: position 267,771 of record CP191229.1, on the reverse strand, counting down.
AGCGGCTAACGGTCATTTTAGTGATGCCCACGCGATCGGCAACATCCTGTAGAACCGGTCTTTTTTTCTTCATTGTCGTTAAAGCCAGGAGGGAAGATAGTTCGAGTGTAACAAAAAGGAAGGGAGACGGTGAAGGGTGCGATTTAACGCACCCTGTGCAGAAAGGATCAGACGGCTGGCAGGTCGAAAAGCAAAATTTCAGCATCGCCTGACGCGGTTACGGTCAGCGTTGCTTCATCCCAGATGGCGAAGCCATCGCTGGTTGAGGCAGCGGTGCCGTTGACGGCGACCTCGCCCTTCACTACCTGAATCCAGACTTTGCGTCCTACGGCCACTTCCACCACGCCCTCTTCATCCTGTTTAAGCGCCCAGCGGGAAAGGGTCATATCCTGGAAGACTTTCAGCGAGCCGTCACGGGCATCCGGCGACAGAATAAGCTGTGGGCCTTTTACATCATCAAAGCGGCGCTGGGCATAGCGCGGTTCGATGCCGTTTTTATCCGGGATGATCCAGATCTGGTAGAGGTGCAGCGGCTCATCCTGGCTGGCGTTATATTCAGAATGGCGCACGCCGCTACCCGCGCTCATAATCTGGAATTCACCTGTCGGGATCTGCTCTTTATTGCCCATGCTGTCTTCATGTTCCACCGTGCCGGCGAGCACGTAGGTCAGAATTTCCATATCTTTATGGGGATGCTTACCAAATCCCTGACCGCCATCGATCACGTCTTCGTTAATCACCCGCAGGGCGGAAAAGCCCATAAAGTTGGCGTCGTAGTAATTGGCGAAAGAGAAAGTGTGCCAGCTGTCCAGCCAGCCGTGATTAGCATGACCGCGTTCTTGTGCTTTGCGTAAGTAAATCATATTCAATTCCCCTCAATGTTTAGACATAGTCTGGACAAGTTACGTTGAGGAAGAAAGCGGAGAAAACTGTCTTCTCTGTTCAAAATTTTCGATGAAGCAAAGCGGGATCGTTCAGCGTGTCAGAGGAAGGGGCAAGGCAAAAAAAAGCCAGCACCCGGCTGGCTAAGTCATTCTGGAAGCAATGTGAGCAATGTCGTGCTTTCCAGGCCGGTCCGTGAAGCCCTTCCTGAAAACGCATGACAATAATAATCATTATCATTCGCACCTGTAAAGTATTTTTTCACTTGTAATGTTGGTTAAAACCCCTGATGTTTAAGGGGAAACAGCTAATCAGGAGGATGAAATGGGTAAAATCGTTATTCGTCATGCGGAGATCGGCGATGCGGCCGCCCTGCACCGCATTTTGAGTCAGCCGGAAACCTACGCCGATATCCTGCAACTTCCTCATCCTTCTCTTCAGCATGTGCAGGATCGCATGGCGGACTGCCCACCAGGTACGCAGCGACTGGTTGCCTGTATCGACAACGAGGTGGCTGGCAGCCTGATGCTGGAAGTGAACGGCCGCGCCCGCAGAAGGCACACAGCCTCATTTGGGCTTTCGATCGATGCCAGTCACCGTGGGAAAGGCGTAGCCAGCATGCTAATGCATGAAATGATTAACCTGTGCGATAACTGGCTGGGCGTGGAACGTATTGAGCTGACCGTATTTGTGGATAACCAGGCCGCTATAGCGCTTTACCAGAAGTACGGTTTTGCAACCGAAGGCGTGGCAAGGCGATTTGCGGTGCGCAATGGGCAGCAGGTTGATGCGCTGTATATGGCGAGGCTCAGGCCTTACCCTGACGGGCTGAGGGCGTAACGACAATCAGCAGGCATAATCCCGCATCAGGGAGTATGCCTGCGTGGCGACCGGTCGTTAATAACCTGCCGTTAAGTCATCCACCGTACGCGGATCGGAAGCGCCATAAAGTGCGCCATCCGGCCCCAGCATAATGCTCTGGGTGCTGCCCATTGCGGGCTGGACCTTAACGTGCTGTCCTTTCGCTTCCAGCAGCTTCAGAGTATCCGGGCTGAAGCCTTTTTCCACGCGCAGCTCATCGGGCAGCCACTGATGGTGAAAGCGCGGCGCATTAGTGGCTTCTGCCACATTCATCCCGAAATCAACGCTGTTTACCACCATTTGCAGCACGGTAGTGATAATACGGCTTCCGCCCGGGCTGCCGGTCACCAGCCAGGTTTTGCCCTCTTTCGCCACGATAGTGGGTGACATAGAAGAGAGCGGACGCTTGTAAGGCGCTACGGCATTCGCTTCACCGCCGATCAAACCATACACATTGGGCGTGCCCGGCTTGGCAGAGAAGTCATCCATCTCGTTATTCATCAGAATACCGCTGTTACCCGCCACAATACCGCTGCCGAAATTGGTATTCAGCGTATAGGTCACCGCCACCGCGTTACCCTGCTTATCGACGACCGAATAGTGGGTTGTCTGGTTACTTTCATAAGGCGCAAGCTTCCCTGGCTTAATCTCCGAAGAAGGACGGGCTTTATCGAGGTCGATATTCTGCGCCAGCGTTTTCGCATAAGCTTTGCTGGTCAGCGCCTGCCACGGCACCCTGACGAAATCAGGATCGCCCAGATATTCCGACCGATCGGCGTAGGCATACTTTTCCGCTTCCGCTACGGTCTGAATGGCATCCGCGCTGCCAAAACCCATTTTCGCCAGATCGAAGTTCTCCAGAATATTCAGGATCTGCACGATATGAATACCGCCCGAAGAGGGAGGCGGCATTGAGAAGACTTCATATCCGCGATAGGTACCGGAAACAGGTTTGCGCTCTACCGCCTTGTAGTTTGCCAGATCCGCTTTACGGATCAGCCCACCATTCGCGGCCATCTCTTTATCAATTTCGTCAGCAATCTCCCCTTTATAAAACGCATCCGGCCCCTGTCTGGCGATCAGCGTCAGGCTGTGGGCGAGATTTCGCTGCACCAGCTTTTCACCCTTCTGATAGGGCGTGCCATCCTGCTTAAAGAAAATCGCTTTACTGTTTGGGTGCGCTAACAGCACCTCTTTACCGTAAACATTGAGGTCGTCCGCCAGCGCCTGATTAACCTCTATGCCCTCTGAGGCAAGCTTAATGGCGGGCTCGATCAAACGGCTGAGCGGCAGCGTGCCATATTCTTTGTTGGCCATTGCCAGACCCGCGACGGTGCCCGGCACGCCGGTCGCCAGATGGGAAGTCAGTGATTTTTTACTATCCGCATTCCCCTGCGCATCAAGGAACATATCGCGGCTGGCTTTCATCGGGGCCATCTCACGAAAGTCGATAGAAGTTGTCCGGCCAGAAGCGGTGCGGATCATCATAAAACCACCGCCGCCCAGGTTTCCCGCCTGCGGATGAGTGACCGCCAGCGCATAGCCGACGGCGACCGCCGCATCGACCGCATTGCCGCCCTGTTTCAGAATATCCACGCCCACGCGGGTGGCCAGCGCATCGACTGACGCGACCATGCCGTGCTGCTCTTTAACCGGATGAAACGTATCCGCCTCGACGCCGTAGGAGACCGGCGGCGCAGCGCTGACCGTTCCGACGCCCTGCCAGAGAAACAGCCCAATGAGTAACGAGCCCGCCAACCGCCCTCTTATCTGTCCGCCCATGCTTACCTCTTGTTAGTATTATTTACGTTTATTTACCGCTTCTAAGTGTGTACGAAATAAGAAAAAAGGCGAAGTTTTCTGCATGGTTATCAGATGCGACGCACGGGCCTGGCCGCGCTGGCGTACACTCTGGAGAGGCAACGAGGAGAAGAATTTATGAAATGGTTACTCATTTGCGCCACATTGCTGCCGCTCAGCGGCATGGCAAATACGCTGAATAACACCAACCAGCCGGGACAGCAGGGCTATAATCCCAGCACGCAACGGATGCAGACACAGATGCAGAATCAGCAGTCCCGGCAGAAATATAAGCTCCAGCAGGATCAGCAGCGCCAGAGCCAGGATTTGCAGCAGAAGATGCAGGAACAGCGCAACAGCGCTACCCAGCGTTTACAGCAATCCCAGCCGGGCACGCAGCCGCAACAGCCGCAGATCCAGCAGAACAATAACTCAACCACGCCCTGACCGTAGAATCAGTCCGGTAAGCCGATCGCCATCCTTCACCGACGATCGGCCCCATATAGCTTAACCGCTTCCTGTACCGAAGCGGGACGGGAACTCAATCACTATCAAGCTGACAGCGGATACGTAGTCAGCTGAAATCTGGCCCCAGAAGGTCAATACGGTCAGTACAGATCGCATCAACTCCCCAGCTTAGCAGCGCTCTTGCCCGCTCCGGGCGATTCACCGTATAGGCCAGCAGGCGAAAGCCCGCCGCTTTAAGCTGGGCGACCCGCGCTTCGGTAAAGAGCTGGTGATTCAGATGGAGGGAGACGCACTCCAGCGCCTCTGCCATCTGCTGCCAGTCATCCTGCCACTCATGCAGCAAAAGCCCCCGCGGCAGTTCAGGAACCGCCTGCTTAGCCGCCTCCAAAGCCTCAAAAGAGAAGGAGGAGAGCAGTGGCGCCGTCTGGGTATGCCAGAGGTCTCTCGCCGCCAGCGCGACGGCACGACCGGTTTCTTTTTCCAGGCCAGTAGTCGGTTTTATTTCAATATTCGCCATCATCCGCCAGCGCGCGCAGCGCGTGGCCACCTCAGAGAGCAGCGGCAGCCGTTCACCGGCGAAATCCTTGCCGTACCAGCCTCCCGCATCAAGCTGCACCAGCTTTTCCCACGGCAGCTGCCCCGCCACGCCCCAGCCATTACTTGTTCTGTCCAGCGTGTCATCGTGGAGCAGAAATATTTCGCCATCCTGCGACAGCTTGGCATCAAACTCGATCATCTTGTGACCCAGCTTCCCGCCAACGTCAATGGCGGCTAAGGTGTTTTCGGGGGCCAGCTTGCCGCCGCCGCGATGGGCGACGATCGCTGGATAGGGCCAGGGTTTCGTTGTCATTCAAGCCGTTGTCCGTTTTGGGTATCAAAGAAATGGAGTGATGCCGGCGGCAGATGCAGCCAGAGCGTGCTGCCGGTGGCCGGGCGCTCAACGTGCAGCAGCCGCACCACCATACCGCATCCGCCCAGCCTGCCGTGCGCCAGGTTATCAGCACCGAGCATTTCCAGCGTTTCAACCACCAGCGGTACGCCGCCCGCCTGCTGTGAGGAGAGCTTAATATGTTCCGGACGAATTCCCAAGGTCAGCGCACGCCCCGCTAATTCCGGTCGGGCGGCGGGCAAAGGAAGCGTGAAGCCTCCCGCCAGTTTCAGCCTGGCACCGTCCCCGCTCACTTCGCCATCCAGAAGATTCATGGAAGGGGCGCCGATAAAGCTGGCGACGAAGCGCGTTGCCGGGCGTTCGTACACCTCCACGGGCGTGCCTAACTGCTCCAGGATGCCTTTATTCATCACCATCACCCGCTGAGCCAGCGTCATCGCTTCCACCTGATCGTGGGTGACGTAGAGGCTGGTCGTTTTCAGACGACGGTGAAGCTGCTGAAGCTCAAGCCGCATCTGTACGCGCAGGCGGGCATCCAGGTTAGATAACGGCTCATCAAACAGGAAAACCGAGGGTTCACGCACGATCGCTCTCCCCATCGCCACGCGCTGGCGCTGGCCGCCGGAAAGCTCGCGAGGACGGCGATGCAGCAAGGTCTCCAGCTCCAGACTGCGGGCCGCCTCCAGTACGCGCTGGCGTATATGCTCCTTACCCATGCCGCGAATTTTCAGGCCGTAGGCCATATTCTGCTCAACGCTCATATGGGGATAAAGCGCGTAGTTCTGAAACACCATCGCAATACCGCGATCTTTCGGCTCCAGCTGCGTCACCCGCCGGCTGTCGATATAGATATCGCCGCTGGTAACCTGCTCCAGTCCGGCCACCATTCTCAGCAGCGTGGATTTACCGCAGCCGGAAGGGCCGACCATCACCATAAACTCGCCGTCGTGAATATCGACATCCATTGGCGCGATAATCTGATTTTTGCCGTCATACGATTTGCTGACGGCCTGAAATTTAACGCCTGCCATATTATTTCTCGCTCTCAACCAGCCCGCGAACAAAAGCGCGCTGCATCACTAAAACGACGGCTACCGGAGGTAGCATGGTCAGCAACATTGCCGCCATCACCAGGTTCCACTGCGTGGAGCCATCCCCGCTGGAAATCATGCTGCGAATCCCCGCCACGGCGGTACCAAGCTGAACATCAGTGATAATCAGCAGCGGCCACAGGTACTGGTTCCAGCCGTAGATAAAAATAATCACAAACAGCGCCGCCAGATTGGTTTTAGACAGCGGCAGGACGATATCCCAGAAAAAGCGCATCGGGCCGGCGCCGTCAATTCTTGCCGCCTCAACCAGCTCATCGGGGAGCGTCATAAAAAACTGGCGGAACAGGAAAGTGGCCGTCGCCGAGGCCATCAGCGGCAGCGTCAGCCCGCTGTAGCTATCGATCATGTTCAGATGCGATATCACTTCAACCGTCGGGAAAATACGCACTTCCACCGGCAGCATTAGCGTAATGAAGATCATCCAGAAGAAGAGGCCGCGTAGCGGGAAGCGGAACCAGACCAGCGCGAAGGCGGAAATGACCGAGACGGTGATTTTCCCCACGGTAATACTCAGCGCCATAATGGCGCTATTCATCAGCATCACCCCGAAAGGCGCGCTGTTCTGCGCCACGCCGTTGCGCCAAATCTCCGCAATATTATCCAGAAGGTGCGTCCCTGGAATGAGGGTCATTGGCACCTGAAAAACCTCCTCATTGCTCAGCGTGGCGGCGACAAAGGCGACATAGAGCGGGAACAGCACCGTCAGAATGCCCAGGCCCAGCATGATATGGCTGAAAATATCCAGCCCGCGTCGGTTTTCAATCATTGGTAGCGCACCTTCTTCTCGACGTAGCGGAACTGAATTACCGTCAGAATAATCACCAGCACCATCAGCACCACCGACTGGGCGGAGGAGGATGAGAGATCCAGACCCGCGAAGCCTTCGCGATAGATTTTATAAATCAGCGTGGTGGTGGACTGCACTGGCCCGCCGCCCGTGGCGGCATCGATCACCGGAAAGGTATCGAAGAAGGCGTAGACCAGATTGACCACCATCAGGAAGAAGCCCACCGGGGTAATCAGCGGCAGGGAAAGCTGGAAAAAACGGCGTACCGGGCCTGCACCGTCAATCGCGGCGGCTTCGGTCAGTGATTTTGGAATGGACTGCAACGCCGCGAAGAAGAACAAAAAGTTATAGCTCATCTGCTGCCAGACAGAGGCCAGCACGACCAGGAACATGGCCTGGCCACTGTTCTGCGCATGGTTCCAGCTGTAGCCGATCTGTCCCAGAAAATGGGTAATTAGCCCCAGCCCCGGACTGAACAGAAACATCCACAGCACCGCCGCGACGGCGGGCGCTACGGCGTAGGGCAGCAGGAAAAGTGTCTGGTAAAAGCGCTTCATGCGCATGACATGATCGACCAGTGCGGCGAAAAACAGGGAGACCGTCAGCCCGATTACCGTCACCAGCCCGCTGAAAATCAGCGTGGTCCAGAAGGAGGCCAGATAATATTGATCGTCCAGCAGACGGCTGAAGTTCTCAAGGCCGACAAAAGTGCTGGAAAAGCCGAACGGATCGACGCTCTGTACCGAATACCAGAGCGCCTCGCCCGCGGGCCAGATAAAGAAAATCACGGTGATCGCCAGCTGCGGCAGCAGCAGCACATAGGGCAGCCATCGTGAACGAAAAACGGGACGGGAAGATGACATACGTTTGCTCTGAAAGAAGATAAATAGCGGTTAACAGCGAAGTGTGTGACCTGAGAGAGGAAGGTGCTCCTTCCCTGAAGCGTTTGCCGCTTCCGTGCGGCAGGCGTCTTCCCTGACTAAGCCACTGCTATCCCTGTTTAATTTATGCCAGCCAGCTTGGCGCTACTGGCGTAAAAGGGATTACTTGCTGGTTGACTGTTCAAAGCGACGCAGAAGCTGGTTACCACGCGTTACTGCGCTATCCAGCGCGGCCTGCGGGGTGGTAGAACCGGTCCAGACGCCTTCCAGCTCTTCGTCAATGATGGTGCGAATCTGTGGCATATTGCCCAGACGCATCCCTTTAGTGAACGGCAACGGCGGCTTGTTCAGCATCTGGCGCGTGGCGATATCAGCGCCGGGGTTCTTCTCATAGAAGCCCTGCTTGCGCGTCAGCTCGTAGGCCGCTGTGGTGATCGGCAGGTAGCCCGTTTTCTGATGCCACTCGGCGGCGATTTCCGGCTGCGCCAGGAATTTCATAAACTCAGCAACGCCTTTGTAGGTATCAGCGTCTTTGCCCTTCATCACCCACAGGCTCGCGCCGCCGATCATGGCGTTCTGTGGCGCATCCGGCACGGTCTCGTCGTAAGGCATCATGCCCACGCCATAGTTAAATTTGGCATAGTGACGGATATCAGCCAGCGAGCCTGAAGAGGCGGTGGTGATGCCGCAGTCGCCGTTATAGAACTTGGCTGTAGACTCATCCTTGCGGCCAAAGTAGGTGAAGTCACCTTTTTTGTTCATATCCTGAAGCATCTGGATATGGCGCACCTGAACCGGTTTGTTGAAGACGAACTCGGCATCGGTACCGTCAAAGCCGTTATTTTTGGTGGCAACCGGCAGGCCGTGCCAGGCGCTGAAGTTCTCAATCTGGATCCAGCCCTGCCAGCCGCTGGCGTAGCCGCATTTCATGCCCGCTTTACGCAGCGCGGCGGCATCCTGCTCCAGCTCCTGCCAGGTTTTCGGTGGCTTCTCCGGATCGAGGCCCGCTTTTTTGAAGGCGTCTTTATTGTAATAGAGGACCGGCGTGGAGCTGTTGAACGGCTGAGAGATCAGATGGCCGGTTTTGGCATCGCTGTAGTAACCCGAAACGGTCGGCACGAACTGTTTTTCATCGATGCTGACGCCCGCGTCCTGGAAGACCTGATAGACCGGGACGATCGCCTTCGAGGCCATCATCGTGGCCGTTCCCACTTCGTATACCTGGAGGATCGCGGGTGCTTTTCCTGAACGCACGGCGGCGATGCCGGCGGCCAGGTTCTGTTCGTAGTTACCTTTGTAAGTCGGCACGACTTTATAATCGGGATGCGCTTCATTGAAGCGTTTAGCCAGCGAGTCAACTTCAACGCCCAGCTCGCCTTCCATAGAGTGCCAGAAAGGGATCTCAGTGGCGGCCAGCGCATGTCCGCTGAAGGTCAGCCCCAGTACGACGCTAAGTGCAGTATGACGAAATGAGAACAATGACATATCAGTTTCCTGTACCCGGTATAATACGCGCGAATTCGCGCCTTTCTCTGTCCGGGAAGTAACATGACATGCAAAAATGACGGTAAGATAACGCTTCTGTGATGGAAAAATGACAGTCTGTTGACGCTGAACCTTCTGAAATATGACAGGTTTTAGGGGTGTCGCAGGAAAGGTAACGCGGTAATGAGGCTGGGTAAGCGGCGGCAGAAAAACGGGCTATTAACGGCAAGGGACGGCTTTTGCCGTCCCTGTAAAGGTGCCTCTAACCGCCAAGATAGGCGCTGCGCACCGCCTCATTCGCCAGTAGCGCTTCGCCCGTATCCTCCAGCACCACGTGGCCATTTTCCAGCACGTAGCCGCGGTCGGCGAGCTTCAGCGCCTGATTGGCGTTCTGCTCCACAAGGAATATCGTCATTCCCTCCTGGCGCAGCTGCTCGATGGTATCGAAGATCTGCTGAATGATAATCGGCGCCAGCCCCAGCGAAGGTTCGTCCAGCAGCAGCAGACGCGGCTGGCTCATCAACGCACGGCCAATCGCCAGCATCTGCTGCTCGCCGCCGGACATGGTGCCAGCACGCTGTACGCGACGCTCATACAGGCGCGGAAACAGCTCATATACACGCGCAATCAGCGTCTGATACTGCTGGCGGGCGGCAAAGAAGCCGCCCATCGCCAGGTTCTCCTCAACCGTCATACGCGAGAAGACGCGGCGGCCCTCCGGTACGATGGCAATGGCTTCCCGCATAATCCGCGCAGTCTGCCATTCGGTGATCGCCTTACCGTCAAAGATAATATTTCCCTCAGTGGCGCGCGGCTCCCCGCATAGCGTACCGAGAATGGTGGTTTTGCCTGCGCCATTCGCCCCAATCAGCGTCACTATTTCGCCCTGATTGATATAGAGACTGACGTTATGTAACGCCTGGATTTTGCCGTAATGGGCGCTGACGTTTTCCAGAGAAAGCATCGGATTCATATTATGCCTCTCCTAAATAGGCGCGGATTACATCCGGATTATTGCGGATCTCTTCCGGCGTGCCGTTGGCCAGCGGCGTTCCCTGGTTGACCACATAGATGCGGTCCGAAATCCCCATGACCAGCTTCATATCATGCTCAATAAGCAGTACCGAGACTTTATGCTCCCCTCTCAGCTCAGCAATCAGCTCATCCAGCTCAAGCGTTTCTCTCGGATTCAGGCCGGCCGCCGGTTCATCCAGCATCAGAATATCCGGACGCGTTACCATGCAGCGGGCAATCTCCAGACGCCGTTGCTGGCCGTAGGCCAGATTACCGGCCTGGCGGTTTGCCATCTCCAGCAGGCCAACGCGCTCCAGCCAGGTTGCGGCACGATCCAGCGCCTCGCTCTCCGCCTTGCGAAAGGCCGGCGTTTTCAGCAGCCCGGCAAAGACGCCGCTTTTCAGGTGCTGATGCTGCGCGACCAGCAGGTTTTCGATCACCGTCATTTCCCGGAACAGGCGAACATGCTGGAAGGTGCGTACCACGCCCATCCGGGCGATTTTCTGGCCCGGCAGGCCGGCAAGTTCACGCTCGCGCAGCTGAATACTGCCGCCGGTCGGACGATAAAAGCCGGTCAGGCAGTTGAACACCGTGGTTTTACCGGCGCCGTTGGGGCCGATCAGGGAAACGATCTCCTGAGGGCGCAGCTCAAGACTGACATTATTGACGGCAAGCAGGCCGCCGAAGCGCATCATCAGGCCATTAACCGCTAACACCGGCTTCATGACGGCTCTCCTTTTTTCACGTTCAGCTTCAGGTGAGGACGCTTCATCGGCAGCAGTCCCTGAGGACGCCAGATCATCATCAGCACCATCAGACCGCCAAGCACCAGCATGCTGTACTCATTTAAATCACGCATCAGCTCACGCGAAACCACCAGCAGTACCGCCGCCAGGATCACCGCAAACTGCGATCCCATGCCGCCCAGCACCACAATGGCCAGCACAAAAGCGGACTCGGCAAAGGTGAAAGATTCAGGGCTGACGAAGCCCTGACGGGCGGCAAAGAGGCTGCCCGCAAAGCCCGCAAAAGCGGCGCTGATAGTGAAGGCCGTCAGCTTGATACGTCTCGGGCTGAGGCCCAGTGAACGGCAGGCGATCTCATCTTCACGCAGCGCTTCCCAGGCGCGTCCAAGCGGCATCCTCAGCAGGCGGTTGATCACAAACAGCGTGATGACGACCAGCAGCAGGGCGACCAGGTAGAGGAAAATAATGCGGTCGCTGGGATCGTATTTCAGGCCAAAGAAATTATGGAAGGTGTCCCAGCCGCCGTCACGCACGCTGCGCCCGAACTCCAGTCCAAACAGCGAAGGTTTGGGGATCTGGCTGATGCCGTTCGGTCCGCCGGTGATCTCCGTATTGTTAAGCAGCAGAATACGGACGATCTCTCCAAAGCCGAGCGTTACAATCGCCAGATAGTCTCCGCGCAGGCGCAGGACCGGGAACCCCAGCAGCAGGCCAAACATCGCCGCCATCAGGCCAGCCAGCGGCAGGCTCTGCCAGAATCCCAGGCCGTAGTAGTGATTAAGCAGCGCGAACGTATAGGCGCCGATGGCATAAAAGCCCCCGTAGCCAAGTACCAGCAGACCGGAAAGCCCCACTACCACGTTCAGCCCCAGGCCCAGCATCACATAAATCAGCGTCAGCGTGGCGATATCAACGGTGCCGCGCGATACCAGAAAAGGCCAGGTCGCGGCGGCAATAATCAGCAGCAGTAAAAACAGCTTTTGCTTCGGCGTGGAGCCATCAATCCCCGGCAGGACCAGCGAGGGTCCCGAGAGCTTTTTCAGGCCTCGCTGCATCAGGGGACGCAGTAGCTGAAAGAAAAACACCACGGCCGCGCCGATAGCAATCCAGTTCCAGCGAACGCTGTCGGCGCTATGCACCACCAGATGCGTGCCATCAAGACCCAGCCGCATGCCCATAAAGAACGCGGCCAGCACTACCAGCATCAGGCTTGAGGCGATGGCGTTGAGCAAATTAAGGTGCTTCATACTTTCTCAACCTCCGGACGGCCCAGGATGCCGGTAGGCATGACCAGCAGCACCACAATCAGCAGCGCGAAGGAAACCACATCTTTATATTCGGTACTCAGATAAGCAGACGTCAGCGCCTCGGCAATGCCCAGGATGAGGCCGCCCAGCATCGCGCCGGGAATACTGCCAATGCCTCCCAGCACCGCGGCGGTAAAGGCTTTCATACCGGCCATGAACCCGATGTAGGGATTGATCACGCCGTAAAACTGCCCCAGCAGCACGCCCGCCACCGCCGCCATCGCGGCACCGATAACAAACGTCAGGGAGATTACCCGATCAGTGTTGATGCCCAGCAGGCTGGCCATCTTCAGGTCTTCCGCACAGGCGCGACAGGCGCGTCCCATACGGGAATAGCGAATAAAGAGCGTCAGCGCCAGCATCGACAGGAAGGTAACCGACCAGATAAGGATCTGCATGGTTGAGATGGTGGCTTCAAAGCCATTGCTCTCACCCAGCGTCCAGCGCCCGGTCACCAGGCTTGGCAGCGCGAGGTCGCGGGAACCCTGCGTCAGGCTGACGTAGTTTTGCAGGAAAATCGACATACCGATGGCGGAGATCAGCGCAATCAGGCGCTTGGATGAGCGCACCGGCCGGTAGGCTACACGCTCGATGCTCCAGCCGTAAGCGCTGGCAATCACGATCGCCACAATAAACCCGGCGCCAATCAGCATCCAGCTAACGTCGATGCCGACCATCATCAGCGCGGCAATGACGATAAAGGAAACATAGCTGCCGATCATATAGACCTCGCCGTGGGCGAAGTTGATCATGCCGATGATGCCATACACCATGGTGTAACCGATGGCGATAAGCGCATAGGTGCTGCCCAACGTCACGCCGTTGAACATCTGCTGTAAAAAATAGAGGAACTGCTCGGACATACCTTAAACCCTTACTTCTGACTACCGGGGCGGAGAGGCCGTGCACAGAATCATCACGGGCCGGACGCGTCCGGCCCGTGGAAAACGGCACTGTATAGCTAAATTACGCTACAGGCGGCGCTTATCCGCCACGTAGTCTCTTATTTCACCGGCGTGGAGGAACCATCGGCATGCCATTCGAAGATGCCGAATTCAAACCCTTTCAGGTCGCCCTTCTGATCCCAGCTCAGGTCGCCCATAACCGTCGGTACCGGCGCGCCTTCTTTCAGGTTCTTCACGATATCTTCCGGCTCTTCGCTCTCGCTGCGCTCCATGCCTTTAACCAGCGATTGCAGCGCCGCATAGGTCGTCCAGACGAATGGGCCAGTAGGATCCTGCTTCTTCGCCTTCAGCGCATCAACGACAGACTGGTTAGCAGGAACCTGATCGTAACGCTTCGGCAGCGTGACCAGCATCCCTTCCGACGCCTCACCGGCGATGTTTGACAGCGAGGCGTTGCCCACACCTTCAGGCCCCATAAAGACGGTTTTCAGGCCGGCTGCGCGTGACTGACGCAGCAGTTGTCCCATCTCCGGGTAGTACCCGCCGAAATAGACAAAATCGACATTCTCTTTCTTCAGTCGGGCGACCAGCGTGGAGAAGTTTTTATCTCCTGCGGTGATCCCTTCAAACATCACCACGTTACCGCCGGATTGCTTAAGGCTATCTTGCACCGAACGTGCCAGGCCTTCGCCATATTGCTGCTTGTCGTGGATCACAGCAATGCGCTGCGGTTTGACGGCGCTGAGAATATATTTCGCTGCGGTTGGCCCCTGATCGGAATCAAGTCCGGTGGTACGCATAATCATTTTGTAGCCGCGCGTGGTCAGATCGGCATTGGTCGCTGCCGGGGTGATCATCAGCACGCCTTCGTCCTCATAAATGTCGGAGGCAGGCTGCGTGGATGAAGAGCAGAGATGGCCAATAACATAGCGAATGCCGTCATTAATCACTTTGTTCGCCACCGCTACCGCCTGCTTAGGATCGCAGGCATCGTCGTATTCCACGCCAACCAGCTTGTCGCCATTGACGCCACCCTTCGCATTGATGTCGGCAATAGCCTGTTTAGCGCCGGTAAATTCCATATCGCCATACTGCGCAACCGGGCCGGACATCGCGCCAACAATAGCGACCTTGATCTCTTTCGCCATCGCCGCATGGCTCATTGCCAGCGCTACGCACCCGGCCAGGAAAGCATTTCCTTTACTGATTTTCATCCGATCTACCCCATCTGTTGTGATTGCTGTTTTTTGCCGGTGAAAATCGCTAATCTCCTTGAGAAAGAAGAAGTTAAGCATCTGAACACCGTATTTTAATAATAAGGTCTTTAATTTCAGGTTATTAAACAGGAATTTTCTTCTTCAAATCAACAGAAGCGTTGAGAAAACTCCAACCTTATCAGCATAAATCACTGGCATTTACCGGAGCTATTTCGCGCTATCACCAGTCTGATCTGCTGCCATTACCAACACAATTCAGTATTTACCCTGGCATGGCGGCACGCAACAAACAGATTGCTTTGTTTTCGTACAGAAAAAGTTACGCGCAGGGAAGCGTACATTTTCGCTACAATATGCCTTTCATCCTCGTCCGGGTAGGCATATGAAACTGACCATCATCAGGCTGCAACAATTCTCACCGCAGGATCGCAGCGATCTTGCCAAAATCTGGCCCGGGAGCGATCTGGACGCCCTCGAAAAAAAGCTGGATGAGCAGCATCAGCTTTTTGCTGCAAAGTTTAACGAGCGTCTGCTGGCGGCAGTCGAAGTGACGCTGAAAGGTACGCACGGCGATCTGGATAATTTTATGGTGCGGGAAGTCACCCGCCGGCGCGGCGTGGGAAGCTACCTGCTGGAGGAGACGCTGGCGCAGAACAGCGCCATTACCCAGTGGTGGATTGCTGATATGGGAAGCGTGGATCGTGAAGCCATCGCGGTGTTTATGCAAAAAGCGGGATTTGTCGCGCAGCCTGGAGGATGGATCTCCCTGCAGCGCTGAAGGCTGGCCGGCTGAGTGAGGATTGCAAAAAACAAAAAGGGCGGCACAAGTGCCACCCTTTTTCGTTTACCACCGTCCGTTATGCTTCGATAGCGACGCGCAGTTTCTTCATGGCGTTCTTCTCAAGCTGACGGACCCGCTCTGCGGAGACACCGTATTTATCGGCCAGCTCCTGTAGCGTGGTTTTGTTGTCATCATCGAGCCAGCGGGCGCGAATGATGTCCTGGCTGCGCTCGTCGAGCCCCTGCATGGCATCGCTGAGTTTATCTGCGGCATGGGATTCCCAGTTGTCTTCCTCAATGCCATCGGCAAAGTCGGAGGACTTATCCTGCAAATAAAGCATCGGCGCCATCGAACGGCCTTCGCTTTCCTCATCCGGCGTAGGATCGAACGTCATATCCTGCGCGGCCATCCGCGATTCCATCTCCAGCACGTCTTTGCTGGTCACGCCGAGCTCGCGCGCCACCATTTCCACTTCATCCTGGTTGAACCAGCCCAGACGCTGTTTCGCCTTACGCAGGTTGAAGAAGAGCTTACGCTGGGCTTTGGTGGTGGCCACTTTGACGATCCGCCAGTTACGCAGCACGTACTCATGGATTTCCGCTTTAATCCAGTGCACGGCAAAGGAGACGAGGCGAACGCCCACCTCAGGGTTAAAGCGGCGTACCGCCTTCATCAGCCCGATATTCCCTTCCTGGATCAGGTCAGCCTGAGGCAGCCCATAGCCGGAATAGTTACGGGCGACATGAACAACAAAGCGCAGGTGAGACAGGATCAGCGTCTTGGCCGCATCCAGATCGCCCTGGTAATGCAGCCGTTCAGCCAGCGCTTTTTCCTCTTCTGCCGTCAGCACAGGCCAGGCATTGGCGGCCCGGATATAGGAATCCAGGTTGCCTAAAGGAGCAATAGCTAAAGTTTGCATTTCTTTGGTCATTCATACCCTCTCTGTAGTAAGCAATAATGCCGTGTCGTTCCCTGAGCAATTCACAAGCCTACGTGAATGCCAGCAAGAATTGAAAGCATTCTGTGCTACTTCGACTGCAAAGTTATCCACAAGTTCAGTATTGACGGTGCATAAATTATACCACACCTTGCGGGCAGAGGAAGTATAGCCAAAGGCTGTCACAACACAACTTCCCCGGCCATCCTGAACCCGACAGCAGAGGAAGATTATATCAAAAAACGTGTAAAGGGATTACTGAGGCGTAAAACGACGTAAATGTTGCACCGTCGCGAGCCAGGCGGCAATCCAGCCAATCATGGCGGCAACCAGCAGCAGCAGCAGGCTCTCATCCCATGAAAGGCCGTGCAGCACAAACGTGGTGCCGAACACGGAGGCAACCTGAGCGACTACGCTTTCGAGGCGTAATACCAGCACTTCGGAAAGCAGCAGCGAGAGCAGCGCGCCCGAAAATCCCAGCAGCGCCCCGCCATACAGAAACGGCCGCAGAATAAAGCCATCGGTCGCCCCGATCAGTTTCTGCACGTTAATGGTATCGCGCCGGGCAAAGATACTGAGCCTGACGCTGTTACCGATGACCAGGAACACCGCCACGATCATCAGGAGGCCGATCATCGCAGCGACCTGCCCCACCAGCCCGGTCAGGGCCGCCAGGCGGGCAAACCAGCTATCATCCATCTTCACATCGTCCACGCCCTGCACCTTCGCGACGCGCTCGCGCAGGTTGCTCATCGTGTCTGAGTTCTGGAAATTAAGCTGCGGCGTGATAATAGCAACGGCGGGCAGCGGGTTTTGTTCCAGCATGTCCATCGCGCCACCAAAGCCAGACCAGTTACGGAACTCGCCCATCGCCTCTTCGCGAGAGAGATAATTGACCTTATCAACGCCCTCTTCCTGCTTCAGCTGCGCGACCACGCTTTCCGCCGCATCGTCGTCCAGCGTTTTACTCAGGTAGA
Source organism: Pantoea sp. FN060301 (assembly GCA_050410775.1). Classification (GTDB taxonomy): domain Bacteria; phylum Pseudomonadota; class Gammaproteobacteria; order Enterobacterales; family Enterobacteriaceae; genus Erwinia. The sequence continues at coordinate 250,722 of CP191229.1, read as the reverse complement.
CGGTCAGCTGCGGGGCCGGATACCACTGTTCGGCCGCCTGGCTGACGTTTTTCCAGACCATGTAGCACACGCCAGGCAGGGTCAGCGAGATGGCAATCACCATCACCGTCAGTATTGTCGCCAGCGGCTGTCGCCACATATCAGAGAGCGTGCCGCGCAGCGCATAACGCCACTGCTCCGGCAAACCGCCCTTCAGCGCTTTACTTTTCGAAGGCGGCTTCGGCTTCGCCGCTTTGGGCGCCGCGCGCACGTTACGTTTATTCGCCATCCTGACCTCCGTGCAAACGTCCCTGGTTCAGCGTCATCAGACGGTAGTTACGCCGGGCAATCAGCGCTTTGTCGTGCGTGGCCATCAGCACGGTCACCCCAACGCGGTTAAATTCCTCAAACAGACGCAAAATATCTTCAGAGAGCGCATCATCAAGGTTACCGGTCGGCTCATCCGCCAGCAGCACGGCGGGTTTGTTCACCACGGCACGGGCGATGCCCACGCGCTGCTGCTCGCCGCCGGAGAGCTGAATAGGATAGCTTTTCGCTTTGTCCAGCAGGCCGACCTTGTCCAGCGCCGCCGAGACGCGGCGACGAATGTCTTCACCGCTCGCGCCGGCAATGATCAGCGGGATAGCCACATTGTCATAGACCGAGCGATCCATCAGCAGGTGGTGATCCTGAAAAATCATGCCAATCTGACGACGCAGAAACGGCACTTCGCGGCTTTTCAGCCGGCTGATATCGTGTCCGCTGAACCAGATATGGCCTGCGCTGGGGCGCTCAATGCCGCAGATAAGCTTCAGCAGGGTGCTCTTCCCCGCCCCTGAATGTCCGGTCAGAAACGCCATTTCTCCCGGACGCAGACGAAAATCTACCCCCTGAAGCGCTTGCCGACCGCCGAGATAAGCCTTACTGACTTCCTCAAAGCGAATCATCCTAATTACTCCTCTCGGGCAAAAAGTGCCTCTATAAAGTCGTCTGCTTTAAACGATCGTAAATCTTCAATGCCTTCGCCAACGCCGATATAGCGGATGGGAATGCCAAACTGATCCGCCACCGAGAAGATCACGCCGCCTTTTGCCGTGCCATCAAGCTTGGTCAGCGTGATGCCGGTCAGGCCTACCGCTTCATGGAACAGCTTAGTCTGACTGATGGCGTTCTGTCCGGTGCTGGCGTCAATCGTCAGCATCACCTCATGCGGGGCCTGCTCATCGAGCTTTTTCATCACGCGGGTGATTTTTTTCAGCTCTTCCATCAGGTGCGCTTTGTTTTGCAGACGTCCTGCCGTATCGGCAATCAGCACGTCCACGCCGCGCGCTTTAGCAGCCTGAATAGCATCAAAAATGACCGAGGCCGAGTCCGCGCCGGTATGCTGCGCCACGACCGGAATATTGTTGCGCTGCCCCCAGACCTGAAGCTGTTCAACGGCCGCTGCGCGGAAGGTATCCCCCGCCGCCAGCATCACTGATTTCCCCTCAGCCTGATACTGGCGAGCCAGTTTGCCGATCGTGGTGGTTTTGCCTACGCCGTTAACACCTACCATCAAGATAACAAATGGCGTTTTGCCGCCAACATCCAGTGGCGCCTCTACCTTCGCCAGAATTTCTGCCATCTCCTGCTTCAGCAGGCCATAGAGCGCTTCAGCATCACGCAGCTGTTTGCGGTTCGCCTGAGTCGTCAGGTTGTTAATGATGCGGCGCGTGGTTTCCACGCCCACGTCGGCGATCAGCAGCTGCTCTTCCAGCTCCTCAAAGAGATCGTCATCGATCTTTTTGCCCCGGAACAAGCCGATAAAACCCGATCCCAGGTTCTGACGGGTTTTCACCAGGCTGCGCTTCAGGCGGGCAAAAAAGCCTTCTTTGGTCGGGCGCTCCTGCTCAGCCTGCTCCGCTTTATCGCTTTGCTCAACCTTCGCCAGGGCGGCTGCAACCGACTCCTCTTGATCAATTTCAGAACTGGAGGTAGCCGGGACCAGCGCAGTAACCTCTGGCTCGGGCTTAATTTCTGCTATCTCTTCCGGCAGCAGCTCTTCTTCCGGCTCCGGCTTAACTTCTGCAATTTCTTCCGGCAGCAGCTCTTGTTCCGGTTCCGGCTCGGGCTTAACTTCTGCAATTTCTTCTGGCAGTAGCTCTTCTTCCGGTTCGGGCTTAACTTCTGTTATATCTTCCGGCAGCAGCGCTTCTTCCGGCTCCGGCTTAACTTCTGCAATTTCTTCTGGCAGCAGCTCTTGTTCCGGCTCCGGCTTAACTTCTGCAATTTCTTCTGGCAGCAGCTCTTCTTCCGGCTCGGGCTTAACTTCTGCCGTTTCTTCCGGCAGCAGCTCTTCTTCCGGCTCGGGCTTAGCTTCCGCTACATCCTGCGGTTTAGCGACGGCGGGCGCGACATTTTCAGGGTGCGCCGCCTGCTCTTTTGCCACGGTTTCCGTGACGTCCACCAGCGCGTCGGCGCGCTGCTCCGTCCCGGGATGAGCAGGTGTGGCAGCATCCGAAACGTCCTCAGCCGCGGGCTGCTGCTGTTCAGACGTTTCTTCTGTTTTTTCCTCAGGCGCTTTCTCTTCCCGCCCTAATCCCAGCCAGGAAAAAAAGCCACGTTTTTTATTTTTTGCCATGGTGCAACCACACTCCTCGCGGGGAAAAATCTGTCAGGTCTCTGAAAATCATCTTAATCCCTTAGTCTAACACTTTCCTGCTAACGCAACACAGCACCCTTTTTACGTTTCCTCCGCCCGGATCGCGCGTTAAACTGTGCAACAAATTATGAAGAGTTCAGCAGCATGCAAAAAAAATCCCGCAGCGGCGGTGCCGGACAAATCCGCATTATCGGCGGCTTATGGCGCGGCAGAAAACTTCCGGTGCCCGACAGCGCCGGGCTTCGTCCGACCACAGATCGCGTACGTGAAACCCTGTTCAACTGGCTGGCGCCGGATATCCAGGGCGCGCGCTGTCTTGACTGCTTCGCCGGCAGCGGTGCCCTCGGTCTTGAGGCGCTGTCGCGCCACGCCGCGTCCGTCACGCTGATTGAACTGGAGCGCCCCGTGGCGCAGCTGCTGGAAAAGAACCTGGCGACGCTGGGTGCCACAGCGGGACGCGTACTCAATACCAATACGCTCCAGTGGCTGGCCCAGCAAGGCGAGCCCCATGATCTGGTATTTATCGATCCGCCGTTCCGCAAAGGTCTGCTTGAGCAGACGCTGACGCTGCTGGAAAATAACGGCTGGCTGGCAGCGGATGCGCTGATCTATGTGGAAAGTGAAGTGGAAAATGGTTTACCGGCCGTCCCGGTTAGCTGGCAGCTGCACCGGGAAAAAATCGCCGGGCAGGTCGCTTCTCGTCTCTATATCCGACATGCCGCTGCAAAGGAGCAAAGTCATGCTGATTAATCTTGGAAGGCTGCTGATGGTCTGCGTCTGGGCGTTTCTTCTGCTTAACCTGGTGCACCCTTTTCCCAAGCCGCTGAAGTACTTTATTGATGTTGCACTCTTTTTTATGGTGGTGATGCATGGACTTCAGCTGGTTCTGATGCGCACAACGCAGCCGAAAGAGGGGCCAAAGCTCAGCGCGCTGACCCAGATAAAGATCTTTTTCTTCGGCGTATTTGAACTGCTGGCCTGGCAAAAGAAACACCTGCCAAAGCAGTGATCCTCTCAGCGGCTCTCCTGCCCGCCGATTACGGCGTGGCAGGCTTGTCGGGTACAAAAGAGATAAATCGCGTTCCCTTCATCTCAAGCTGACCGCGCGCTCCTTTATCTATTTCATGGTAATCACGGGCCTGTAGCGTCAGTTTAAAATCTCCTGCGCCGTTAAGCGGATGAAACCACGCTTCGTAACGCATCTCTTCAACGGGAATGACTTCGCGCTGGCGTGAACGGCGATTAGGGGCGGGAAATTCACGTTTTGTTTTGACCTCAACCGGCACCGTCCGCACGGGCGAAGCGTCGTTGACCGCCTCTTCCCGGCGCTGCTTGATAAACTGACGCGTTGCCAGCAGGGCAATAACGGCCAGGATGATGAAAAATATCAGGGGTAGCTTCATTGCCTTTTTTCCTCTTCTCCGCCATTGCGGCCTGTTTCCCGGGCAGGCAAGGATACAACCAGAGCCCTCTCATTGTCACATCGTCCCACGCTGGCCTAAACTGAATCAAAGAATTCTTGGTTTTTGAACCTGTTAAATAAAGGGAGACATTATGATTTGGTCGTTTCTGGCGGTTCTGTTCTCCGGCTGGCTGTACGTTGATGCTTCCTATCGTGGCCCCCAGTGGCAGCGCTGGGTTTTTAAACCCGTTACGCTGCTGCTGCTGCTGGCGCTGGCCTGGCAGGCGCCCGTACTGGACACCACCGATTACCTGATCCTCTTCGGTCTGCTGGCGACGCTGGTGGGTGATGCCCTGACGCTGCTGCCTCAACGGCGAATGCTCTATGCAACCGGCGCGTTTTTCCTTTCACATCTGCTTTATACCATCTGTTTTGCCAGCCAGATGACGCTGACCTTCTTCTGGCCGATCCCGCTTATTGTGCTGGTTATAGGCGCGGCGCTGATCGCCACTATCTGGACGAAACTGGATGAGCTGCGCTGGCCAGTCTGTACCTTTATCGGCATGACGTTGCTGATGGTCTGGCTGACGACGGAGCAGTATTTCTTCCGCCCCAATGACTACAGCTTTTCAATTATGACCGGTGCCTCACTGCTGCTGCTGGCGAACATTCTCTGGCTGGTCAGTCATTATCGCCGCCGTTTTTCTGCCGACAGCGCGCTGATTGCCGCCTGTTACTTCGCCGGACACTTTATGATTGTGCGTTCACTCTACCTGTAAGCAGGAATACGCCTTGACTCTGGAGTCCACTCCAGAGTGTATGATGTGATGAGGGCGGGACACTCCCCCTTTTCGCTACAGGAGGCGTTATGCACCAGCACTCTTCTGACTGTCGCTGCGGGCACTGTGCCGCAGCAAAATCGCTGAAAAACACCTTTGCTCTTCGTCCAGCGTCAGGCCAGATAAACACCATCAGCGCTAACCCGCCTCAGGCAGGCTGCTGTAGCGGCGGGAGCTGTAGCGCCGTTACTCCTGCCGTGCCGGAAAAGACTGCTGAAACACCCCAGCGCTATAGCTGGTTTATCAGTGGAATGGACTGCCCGGGCTGCGCCCGCACGATAGAAACGGCAGTCGGTCAGCTGCCAGCCGTCGGTCAGGCCCGGGTACTGTTTGCTACCGAAAAGCTGGTGGTGACGGCTCCAGCCGATGTCCGGTCCGAGGTGGAAGCCGCGGTGAGTGCGGCAGGATTCAGCCTGAAGCGCAGCGACGCACCGAAAGAAGCTGCCGCCACGCCGGGATTCTGGCGGGAAAACCGTACCATTATTCTGCTGGCCGTGATGATGCTGGTCAGCTGGCTGCTGATGCAGGTTGACCCTCGCGCCGGCCAGATCGCCTTCACCCTGACCACGCTGGCTGGCGTCTGGCCCATCGCCCGCAGCGCCCTTCGCCTGATGCGCGGCGGCACCCCCTTTGCCATTGAAATGCTGATGAGCGTTGCCGCCATCGGCGCGCTGTTTATTGGCGCGACGACCGAGGCCGCCATGGTGCTGTTGCTGTTTCTGCTGGGCGAACGGCTGGAGGCCTTTGCCGCCAGCCGGGCCCGCCGTGGCGTGACGGCGCTGATGGCGCTCCAGCCGGAAGAGGCGGTGCGGATAAGCGGCGAAGCCCGCGAGACCGTGCCGCTCAGCGCCCTGCGTCCCGGTGATGTCATCGAAGTTGCACCGGGCGCCAGGCTGCCCGCCGATGCAAAACTGATGACGGCATCCGCCAGTTTTGATGAAAGCGCGCTGACGGGCGAGTCCATCCCCGTCGATCGCCAGCAGGGTGAAACGCTCGCGGCCGGGAGCCTAAGCGTAGATCGTCAGGTCAGGCTTGAAGTGATATCGGAACCGGGAGAAAGCGCCATAGACCGCATTCTGCATCTTATTGAGGAAGCAGAGTCGCGCCGTGCGCCCGTCGAGCGGTTTCTTGATCGCTTCAGCCGGATCTATACCCCCGTGATTATGGCTATCGCGCTGCTGGTCGCGGTATTGCCGCCGCTGCTCTTTTCGGCAGCGTGGCAGCCCTGGATTTACAAAGGCCTGACGCTGCTGCTGATTGGCTGCCCCTGCGCGCTGGTCATCTCCACGCCAGCGGCCATTACCTCTGCGCTTGCGGCGGCCACCCGTCGCGGCGCCCTGATTAAAGGCGGCGCCGCGCTTGAAAGCCTCAGCGCCATCAGCACCATCGCCTTTGATAAAACTGGCACGCTGACCGAGGGCAAACCCCAGGTTACTGCGGTTATCTCTCTGGCAAAAGATGACGAAAGGAGGCTGCTGGCCAAAGCTGCCGCGACGGAGAGCGGCTCCTCCCATCCTCTCGCCCGCGCCATTGTGGCCCGCGCGGCGGCGTTGCAGATTGAGGTTCCTGCGGTAAGCGACCAGCGCGCCCTTTCCGGCAGCGGCGTGGAAGGGATAGTTGGTGGTCACAAACTGTTAATTTGCGCGCCCGCCAGAGTGGAGAAGCATCGGCTCACTGAGGATCAACTGGCTCAAGTTTCGCAGCTTGAGTCTGACGGCAATACCGTGGTGGTAATGCTGGAAGATGAGCAACCCACAGGTCTGATTGCGCTGCGCGATACCCTGCGGCCGGATGCGCTGGCAGCCCTGACTGAACTTAAGGCGATGAATATTCAGAGCGTGATGTTAACAGGGGATAACCCGCGCGCCGCTGCGGCTATCGCTAGTGAGCTGAAGATTGATTATCGCGCCGGCCTGCTCCCTGCGGAAAAAGTGGCGGCCGTGGCGGAAATGCGCCAGCGTCACGCGGTGGCGATGGTGGGCGACGGCATCAACGATGCCCCGGCCATGAAGGAGGCGACCGTCGGTATCGCCATGGGCAGCGGAAGCGATGTGGCACTGGAAACCGCTGACGCCGCCCTGACCCATAACCGCCTTAACGGCGTGGCGTCGATGATCCGCCTGTCGAGGGCAACACATGCCAATATCCGGCAGAACATCACCATCGCGCTGGGGCTGAAGGGGATTTTTCTGGTGACCACGCTGGCGGGCATGACCGGACTCTGGCTGGCGGTACTGGCGGATTCGGGCGCAACGGCGCTGGTGACTGCTAACGCCCTGAGGCTGCTGAGGAAAAAATAAGGCGCGTATTGTCTTCGCTAAACGGCGCCGGCGGGGAAAAGGTCCCTGAAGAAACGAAATCATCGCTGACCACCCTGCGCCTTTTCTGGCGCGGGCGTTTGCTAAGCTCTCCGTTCCCTGCGCTGGCGCTCGCCGCCAAAAGCGCTCAGAGCCCTTTTTTCAGCAGATACCGGTAGGGCAACTCGTCGGTATCCTGGGCAATCAGCGTATGCTCCATAAACCGGCAAAAACCGGGAATATCACGCGTGGTCGCCGGATCGTCGGCGATAATCAGCAGGGTTTCACCCTCCTGCATATGGCGCACGGCTTTGCGCACCATCATGACCGGTTCCGGACAGCGCAGGCCCAGCGCATCCAGGGTTTGATCGGGGTTCGCAAACGGTTCGCTCATAAATGTCTTCCGGGCTGAATAATTAACGGTGCTCATTTTACCCGCAGATGTGGCATGTGCAAGCGTGCGCGCAGCGAAATCGTTTGCGCTAAAATTAACCATTGCATTGGTATGCTGATTCGGTAAGATGCCGCGCAATCGCTCCGGCGAGATATTTTTTTTGGGTTCCCTCACCCCAATATATAAAAAGGTCATATGATGATTTCTTTCTCTTCGCGTCAGCGTATGCATGCGCTGATTTGGCTCTCCCTGTTCCATGTGCTGGTGATCACCTCCAGTAATTACCTGGTCCAGTTACCCATCTCGATTTTTGGTTTCCACACGACCTGGGGCGCCTTCAGCTTCCCGTTTATCTTTCTGGCAACCGATCTGACCGTGCGCATTTTTGGCGCACCGCTGGCAAGACGCATTATTCTGGCGGTAATGATCCCGGCCCTGTTTATTTCCTACAGCGTTTCCGCTCTCTTTTATCAGGGCGAGTGGCAGGGCTTTGCTGCCCTGCGGGAAGTTAACCTGTTTGTTGCCCGCATCGCCTGTGCCAGTTTTATGGCCTATGCGCTGGGTCAGATTCTGGATGTGCACGTATTTAACCGCCTGCGGAAACTGCCACAGTGGTGGATTGCGCCCGCTTCGGCCATGTTCCTCGGCAACATCAGCGATACCCTGGCGTTTTTCTTTATCGCCTTTTATAAAAGCGCGGATCCGTTTATGGCGCAGCACTGGGTGGAGATAGCCCTGGTGGACTACAGCTTTAAAGTGCTTATCTGTATGATTTTCTTCCTGCCTGCTTACGGCCTGTTACTGAACGCCATGCTGAAACGCTTAGCAGAAAAATCTGTTAGCGCACAGGTCAACTTCGGCTAAGCTGCACTCTGTGACAGAGCGTCGGTTGCGTTTGCCAGCTGATGATAATTGTATGCGTTGCTGAAACAGGCACACGACTAACGTAAAAGGGATCATGATGCGTAACTTACTGAAATATGCCGGTATCGGCTTACTGGTGGTCGGACTGGCCGCCTGCGACGGCAAAGATGAGAAAGCCGCAGCCGATGACAATGGCGTCAGCAGCAGCCAGAGCAGTCAGCAGGTCACCCTGATGGACGGAAAAATGCGCTTTACGCTGCCGGCAGGCATGTCCGATCAGAGCGGGAAGCTGGGCACGCAGGCCAATAATATGCACGTTTATGCTGACTCTACCGGCCAGAAGGCGATCATCGTTATTGAAGGTGACAGCACAGACGAAGGGCTGGACGTGTTGTCCAAACGTCTTGAACAGCAGCAGCGTAATCGCGATCCGCAGCTACAGGTGGTGACTAACCGGTCTGTTGAGCTGAAAGGCCAGAAGGTTCAGCAGCTCGATACGGTGATTTCCGCCCAAAACCAGTCATCCTGGTCTTCCGTGGTGCTGGCGAAGGTGGATGGCAAGCTGTTAACTCTGCAAATTACGCTGCCTGCCGAAAATCAACAGCAGTCCCAGACCGAAGCTGAGAACATTATCAATACGCTGGTGCTGCAATAACCTTCAGCCCCTGACGCGTTGTCAGGGGCTGACTTTTACTCCGCATCCATTGCTGTCCGCGCGATAGCGCTCTCCTGCTCAGTTCCGCCAGCGTTTAGCCATCTCCGGCTTCACAACCCCGCATGTTCGCGAATATATTTCCTCGCTTTTACGGCATATTCGAAAGGATTGGCGATAGCAGGATCCTGCTCAGCTTCCACCACCATCCAGCCCCGATAGCCAGCCTTTTCCAGCATTCTGAAAACCGGGTCAAAATCGATTACGCCATCGCCGGGCACGGTAAAGGTGCCTTTTTTTACGCCATCAAGGAAAGAAAGCTTCTGGTCACGCACCTGCGCCACCACCTCATCCCGCACGTCCTTCAGGTGAACGTGATTGATGCGGGGCAGATGTTTCTCCAGAATCGCCAGCATTTTTGCCTGGCTGCCTTCAGAGTAGTAGGCGTGTCCGGTGTCGTAGAGAAGGAACACGTTGTCGTCAGTCATCGTCATAAAACGATCGATCTCTTCCGCCGTCTGGATCGCCGTGCCCATATGATGATGGAGACAAACCTGCATGCCTTTTTCCTCCGCCAGTACCGCCAGTTCGTTGTAGCCTTCCGCCGTCAGACGCCACTCTTCCTCCGTAAAGAAAGGTTTTTCCTCCAGCACCGCCAGCGCGGTTCCCTGAATGCTTTTACTCTGTTCCGAGCAGCCAATCACTTTGGCCCCCATCGCAAAAAGGAAATCGCGATGGTTAATGAATTCATCGATGGTTTTCGCTCTGTCGCCGTTGGCAAAAAAGGTGCTGAACCAGGCATTACAGATTTGCAGGCCGCGGATATCAAGCATCGGCTTGAGCACCGCAGGATCGCGCGGATATTTGCTGCCCACTTCACTGCCGCTAAAGCCGGCCAGCGCCATTTCACTCACGGTTTGCTGGAAGGTATTTTCCGCGCCCAGCGCCGGCATATCATCATTGGTCCAGCCAATAGGGGCGATCGCCAGCTTCACGTCATTTTTATTCATCGTCTTGCCTCAGCATACGGAAAGGCGGCTCAGGCCGCCGGATATCAGCGGTTAAGCAGCTCGCGTTCGATAAGTTCACGCGTTTCCACTGCCTGATATTTCATTTTTTCGGGATAGCCAAACAGCGACGAGGCGATGATCGACTCGCCGCCGACCTTCCAGCTGCGGTTGGCAAAATCCATCTCGCGCAGCGTCTGAAACAGCGTGGTGAAATCCACCTCACCTTCGCCAACGCCGACGTGCTGGTGAATAGTGGCATCCACGCCCGGCGGATTGACGATGTAGCGGCAATGTTTGGTATGGTTCATGGTATCCGCTATCAGCACGTGCGACAGATCGCTGCCCGCATATTCCAGCATGCTTTTGACGTCGCCTTTTCCTTTGTCATAGAAAAAGGTATGCGGCACGCTGTAGAGATACTTCACGTTCTCGCTGCGAAACGATTTCACCAGATCGGCGGTTTCATTGTTTTCTTCGCAGAAATCCCACGGGTGGGACTGAATCTCAATACGGATGCCTTCACGTTCGACAATCGGTAGCAGCTCTTCCATTGAGCGATAGAACATCTCTTCACAGATTTCCGGTTCGTTTGGCGTGCCCGACAGTTCGGTATTAATGACCTGAACGCCCGTTTCAACGGCGATCTCAATCATCCGCTTCCAGTTGCGCACCGCCGCCTGACGACGCGCTTCATCGGGGCCTGACCAGCGGTAAACAACGATATAAGATGAGATTTCCAGCCCGGTTTCCCGCAGGGCGTTCTTGTACTCCGCGATCACTTCCCGGCTGGCTTTTGGGTGTTTATAGAACGGGTTAATCTGTGGGTGAGGCGACTGCTCGATATATTTGTAGCCCCAGTCCGCCACCTGGTGAACCATTTTGGTGATGCCCATATCTCTGATGACATCCACATCAAAAGCAATTTTCATGAAAACTCCCGGAAGAACACATTCAGCGTGTGGCTCCCCGCCGACGCAGGGAGCAGAGGCGATAAATTACCGGCTGTAGAAGGCGGGGCGGGAAGGCAGCTCGACGGCTTCAACCTGCCCGCTTTCCTGCGCTTTCAGGCAGGCGTCGGCGGCAACGGCGGCCGCGTAGCCGTCCCAGGCCGACGGCCCCTGAAGCTGGCCTGCTGCGGTATCGTTAATGAAGGCCTGAAGCTCCACGTCATAGGCGTCAATAAAGCGATCTTTCCAGTCGGTCAGGATGGTGGTGGAAAGTTTGGCCTCTTTGCGCAGCTGTACCGATGCGGGTTCCGGCAGCTTCGCAATGCCCGTTTCGCCCACCACTTCACACTGAATGTCATAGCCATAAGCGCAGTTCACAAAAATCTCCACATCGATGCGGGTCCCTTTGTGCGTTTCAAACAGCACGATCTGCGGGTCGCGCAGCTTCGCATGCGTATTTTTGGTGGCGCGCGGGAAAACAACCTGCACGGATTTGAAATCATCCTCCGTCAGCCAGCGCAGCACATCCAGCTCATGGATAAGCGTGCTGGTGATCGCCATATCCGTGGTGTAGCTTTCCGGCACGGCGGGGTTACGGTGCGCGCAGTGAAGCATCAGCGGCTCGCCGATCTCGCCGCTGTCGATCACCGATTTCAGCGCACGATAGCCCGTGTCATAGGGGCGCATAAAGCCCACCTGCACCAGCCGCTTACCCTGGGCGATTTCAGCATCCACAATCCGGCGACAGCCTTCTGCGCTCAGCGCCAGCGGCTTTTCGCAAAAGACCGGCTTACCTGCGGCGATGGCGGCCAGGGTGAACTCTTCGTGCGTCGGGTCCCAGGAAGTGACAATCAGCGCCTCCACCTCGGGGGCGTTGATAACGTCATGCCCGTTAGCGTAAACCTCCGCCTCCAGGCCAAGGCGGTCAACGACGCCCTTCGCGCCGTCAATATTGATATCCGACACGGCAACAACTTTCGCCCCTTGCAGCACTTTGCTACAGCGGCGGATATGTTCCTGACCGATGGCGCCGGTTCCGATTACGCCAAGTTTGAGAGTCATACGGTCTCCTTAATGTGTAGGGTTCAGAGCGTGGCGGTATAGCGCCCGCGCCTTTCAGGCATTATTTTCAGGTAAGACAGAATCAGTAACGACGCGCCTGGTCGATATGCTCGTTAAGCATCCGGGCCACGTCATTCACGCGCGTGGACTGAGAAACCTGCGCGCCGCCCACGCGCCACCAGCTGAAGTATTTGTGCACCATGGTTTTGGGCAGGACTTTGATGTCGATAAGCGTGGAGACGGTCGCGTGCCGGGATTCTTCCAGCGCCTGCTTCAGTTCAGCCAGCGTTGTCACCCGCCAGGTTTTGCAGCCATAGGCCGCCGCAATCGCCGCAAAATCTACCGGGATAAACCCGCCATCCAGCTTGCTGCTTTCGGCATTACGAAAGCGAAACTCGGTGGTAAAGCTCTCCATGCCGTGTTCAATTTGCAGGTTATTAATGCAGCCATTGGTCATGTTATCAAACAGCAGCACGTTAATTTTGGCCCCTTCCTGAATAGAGGTAACCAGCTCAGAGTGCAGCATCATAAAGGAGCCATCCCCGACCAGGGTGTAGACATCGCGGTGCGGCTCGGCCAGCTTAACGCCCAGCGAGGCGCTAACCTCATAGCCCATACAGGAGTAGCCATATTCAACGTGATAGCTGTTGGCATCGCGGGTACGCCAGACGCGCTGAAGATCGCCCGGCAGGCTGCCCGCCGCAGCGACAATCACCGCATCCTGGGGCAGCTGCTCATTTAAGGTTCCCAGTACGCTGCTTTGCGTCAGAAGAGAGTTGGTCAGGCGGGTAAACTCGGCGAATACCGCTTCACGATCCAGGCTGTCGTCAATTTCCGGCACAAAATCGTCTTCGCTGTAAACTGCCTGATAAACGCGCTGGGTCTCTTTCAGGAGCTTGCTCTGGGCCTGAGCGACCTGCTCACCCCAGCCGCTTTCAAATCCCTGCGCGGCCAGCCTGCCATCAAGGGCCGTCAGCGCTTCGCGGGCATCCGCGACAATCTGTACGCCATCCAGCTTCCAGGCGTCGAAGTTACTAACGTTGATATTGAGGAAACTGACGTTGGGATCCTGGAAGATCCACTTCGAGGCGGTCGTAAAATCCGTATAGCGGGTGCCGACGCCAATCACCAAATCGGCCTCTTTGGCCAGCAGGTTTGCCGCCAGACAGCCCGTTTCGCCCACGCCACCGACGTTAAGGGGATGATCGGAAAGCAGAGTGCCTTTTCCCGCCTGCGTTTCCGCAAAGGGGATATGGTGACGTTCGGCAAAGTCGCGCAGCGCCTCTCCCGCCCCGGAATACTTTACGCCGCCGCCGCAGACGATCAGCGGCTTACGCTTGCCCGCAATAAGCTTCAGCGCCGCCGCCAGCTGGGCCTGCGTCGGCAGCCGGCGATCGAGAATATGCACCCGCTTCTGGAAAAAATAGTCGGGATAATCCCAGGCTTCTCCCTGTACGTCCTGCGGCAGGGAGAGCGTGACCGCGCCGGTCTCCGCCGGATCGGTCAGCACCCGCATCGCATTGATACAGGCAGTCATAAGCTGCTCCGGACGGCTTATCCGGTCCCAGTATTTGCTGACGGCGCGGAAAGCATCGTTAGTACTGATGCTGAGATCGTGGCTCTGCTCAATCTGTTGCAGCACCGGATCGGGCTGGCGGGTGGCAAATACATCGCCCGGCAGCAGCAATAGCGGGATCCTGTTAGCTGTCGCGGTGGCGGCAGCAGTGATCATATTCGCCGCGCCCGGCCCCACGGAAGAGGTGCAGGCGATGATTTCACGCCGCAGTTTCTGCTTGGCATAGCCCGTCGCCGCGTGCGCCATCCCCTGTTCGTTGCGTCCCTGATAAACTACCAAATCGCCGCTGTTCTCCTCCAGCGCTTGCCCCATGCCCAGCACGTTACCGTGACCAAAGATGGCGAAAATCCCTTTGACGAACTTTGTCTCAACGCCATCTACCGACAGATATTGGTTGTCCAGAAACCGGACCAGAGCCTGTGCCGTGGTTAACCTGATCTTACCCATTTGCTCTTCCTTAACGGTACGGAAGCCGGTCGGCCTGCCGTGAGTCGCCTTTATAGTCGCCACGATCTGCACAGTACAGGCAGCGGCCGCAAGTGAAACGTGAGCCGATTATAAACAAATATTTTTTCCATAAAATGACATTACAGAAGAAACATTTCATTTTGCGAGGGAGATCAAATTCTGTAGCCGATCGGCCCGCCGCAATGCGATCTCGCTGGCAAAGTGGCCGCAAAATAAGCAAGTAAAGCTGCCGGCACTAAATGGATTTGGCTGGATAATATCGACCCTGGGCGTTGTCAGCCGCCTCTTTGCGGCAAAAAGCGAGCTAAAAAGGTTCGCTGACGATCGGCACGCAAGCTTGCATGGGCGGCAGAGAGAGTTTTATCCACCTCACATTTTTGGGCTATTAGTTTCATTTTATATTGAGATTGAAATTTTTATTCTCCATACTCTTTTTTCATTCAGCCCCGGACTTTCCCCTGGAGAGGTTCCTGTCACCCACTGGAGTAACGCAGCCGTATGGACTTATCACATAAGGAAAAAGGTATGAGTAGAGAACAGAAGCAGCTTGATGTGATTTGTATCGGGCGCATTGCCGTTGACCTCTACGGTCAGCAAATCGGCGCTCGCCTGGAGGATATGAGTACTTTTGCAAAATATCTGGGCGGCTCCTCCGGTAATGTCGCCTACGGCACGGCGATTCAGGGGCTGAAGTCCGCCATGCTGGCCCGCGTTGGCGATGAACATATGGGCCGGTTTTTGCGCGAGGAACTCCAGCGAGTGGGCGTGAATACCGAATGTCTTATCACCGATAAAACGCGGCTGACCGGCCTGGTGATACTGGGTATCAAGGATGAGGATACTTTCCCCCTGGTATTTTATCGTGATAACTGTGCGGACATGGGGCTGAAGCCAGAGGATATTGACGAGGCTTATATTACCTCCTCCCGGGCCGTTGCCGTCACCGGCACCCATCTTTCACATCCTGATACGCGGGCCGCCGTCCTTAAGGCGCTTGAGATTGCCCGCCGTCACGATCTTCGTACCGCCCTGGATATCGATTACCGCCCGGTGCTATGGGGCCTGACCTCATTAGGCGACGGCGAAACGCGCTTCGTGGAATCACAGCACGTTACGCAACAGCTACAGGAAGTCCTGCACTACTTCGATCTGGTGGTGGGCACGGAAGAAGAATTTCATATCGCGGGCGGCAGCACGGATACCCTTACCGCCCTTAAAAATGTACGGCAGGCGACGAAAGCGACGCTGGTGTGCAAACGTGGTCCGCTGGGCTGCGTCGTGCTGGAAGGCGATATCCCGGACAGCTGGCAGCAGACGAAGCTGCAAAGCGGCGTGCAGGTGGAGGTGCTTAACGTGCTGGGCGCCGGTGATGCGTTTATGTCCGGCCTGCTGCGCGGCTGGCTGAATGATGAAAGCTGGGAGCAGGCCTGCCGCTATGCTAACGCCTGCGGCGCGCTGGTTGTCTCACGTCACGGCTGCGCGCCGGCGATGCCAACGAAGGTTGAACTGGATGACTTTCTCAGCCGCGATAAAGAAGTTTTACGTCCCGATCTGGATACCCGACTCAACCATCTCCACCGCGTGACGACGCGCAAGCAGGTGTGGGAGGAACTGTGCGTTTTTGCTTTCGATCACCGCAAACAACTGGTTGATATGGCCGTGGAGGCTGGCGTGGACACTTCACGGCTGCCCACCCTGAAAACGCTGCTGCTGCGGGCAGCAGAAGAGGCGTCCGCAGAAGCGGGCCTGACGCACCGTAGCGGCATTCTGGCCGACACCACCTACGGACAGCCCTCCCTGAATGCGATCACGGGTAAAGGCTGGTGGATTGGCCGCCCGGTAGAGATGCCCGGCTCACGGCCGCTTCGCCTTGAACATGGCAATATCGGCTCGCAGCTTGTGGACTGGCCGCAGGAGCACGTAGTCAAATGTCTGGTGTTCTACCATCCCCATGACCCTATCGCGCTGCGAAACGAGCAGGACGAGCTTATTCTGGATATCTGGAAAGGCTGTAATAAAACCGGCCATGAGCTGCTGCTTGAAGTGATCCTCCCGGAAAACAGCGAGGATAAGAAGGAAGCTTACTATCTTGAGATGCTGACGCATTTTTACTCGCTGGGCATCCAGCCCGACTGGTGGAAGCTGCCGCCTCTGTCGCGGGAGAGCTGGGAAGCGATTGGCGGGCTGATTGAACAGCAGGATCCCTACTGCCGCGGCATTCTGATTCTGGGCCTGGATGCGCCGGAGGAGAAGCTGAAGGCGGGGTTTGCCTCTGCGGCGCAGGCACCATGGGTTAAAGGCTTTGCCGTCGGCAGAACTATTTTTGGGCAGCCCTCACGCCAGTGGCTGCTGGGCGAGCTGGATGATGAGGCCCTGATTGCCCAGGTCAAAGATAATTACCTGACGCTGGTCAACTACTGGCGTGAGGTGCGTCCGGCGAAATAATCTGATTAGGGACGACAACCGTTGTCCCTTATTTTTAACAAGCAGCGGCTATTGAGTCGCTATAAATCACCGGCAAACGTCAGATCGCTTTTTTCATCACGCTTAATTTTTCCCGCGAACGTAATTTATTCCGGAAGATAACGGCCTACCTGCGTATTTGTGACTGGTTTCATATCCCGATGAAATAAATTCCCTGCTTCCGGTTAGCAAGTGAAATTTTTTGTTCATCTGGTAGAATATCGTACAGAAAAACATGACTCTTTTTTAAGTGAGCGGAAGTAATGAATACGAATCCCACACAGCTTTCCCTGTTACAGGACGACATCCGCCGTCGCTATGACACTTTAAGTAAGCGCCTCAAGCAGGTCGCCCGCTATATTCTCGACAACAGCAACAGCATCGCCTTTGATACCGTGGCCTCCATTGCCCAGCAGGCCGATGTGCCGCCCTCCACGCTGATCCGTTTTTCCAATGCTTTTGGCTTCAGCGGCTTTAACGAAATGAAACAGGTATTCCGTCAACACCTGATGGAAGAGACCGTGAACTATACAGAGCGTGCCAGATTATTCCGGCAGACCGCGACGGACGAAACGGCCACGCCGCCGGAAACCCCGGCTGAAATCCTCAACGTGTTTACGATGGTGAACTCGCAGGCGCTACAGCAGCTGGCCATGCAGACCAATCCTGAACAGCTCAACAAAGCGGTAGAGATGCTGAACCAGGCGGAAAACATCTACGTGATTGGTCTGCGCCGCTCCTTCAGCGTCGCCTCTTATCTGACCTATGCGCTGCGTCATCTTGAGCGACGCGCCTTTCTGATCGACGGCCTGGGTGGCATGTTTACCGAACAGCTCAGCATGGTGAATCCGAAAGACGTTGTCATCGCCATCAGCTACTCTCCCTACGCGCGGGAAGCCGTGGAGCTGGTTGAGTTAGGAGCCCGGCGCGGCGCGCAGCTGATTGCCATTACCGACAGCCAGGTCAGCCCGCTGGCCGCTTTCAGCGACGTCTGTTTTGTGGTGCGTGAAGCACAGGTTGACGGGTTCCGCTCACAGGTGGCCTCCCTTTGCCTGGCGCAGACGCTGGCCGTTTCACTGGCCCTGAATAACGCAAAAGCCTGATGCTACTCAGCCTCGCGTACATTCCGCTCATTTCTTAAAACATCGTCGGGGCACGTTAACCCGCCCCGCCGCAGAGAGCAGCTCATCAGACGGGAGTCATCGGTGATGCCTGCTCAGCCAGCCTGACGTGGAGTCATTAAATATGCTCCAGCCTGGGACGTGCTGGCCTATGCTGGTTTGTAGCAGAGGTAGCGCATTGGAGCGCTCTGTGGAACGTCTGGGGCCGGCTGGCCTGCGCGCTTGCCGAATTGCCGAATTGCCGAATTGCCGAAAAGCAGAAAAGCAGTGCAGAAAAGCAGTACAGAAAGAACCGGCTGGACGTCCTTGTCCAGCCGGTCAGCGTTACTGATAACAACACCACTGCAATTAATCCTCGCGCGGATAAGCCTCGCTGTTCACCCAGGCGTGATCCTCTTCCCAACTGAACTTCCACAGGCGTACCGGCCCCGCCATTACGTTAAGGTAGTAGTTATCGTAACCGGCAATCGTAGCCACAGGATGATAACCGCGCGGAACGGTCACCACGTCCCTGTTGTAGGCCGCCATGCACTCATCCAGCGAGCGATCGTCGGTGTAGACGCGCTGCATGGCAAACCCCTGGGCCGGATTAAAGCGATGGTAGTAGGTTTCCTCCAGATAGGTTTCGTTATCTGAATTTTCACTGTCATGCTTGTGGCTGGGATAGGAGCTGGTATTTCCCTCATCGGTATAGACCTCCACCACCAGCAGACTGTCGGCCGGTTCATTATCCGGCAGGATATTATGCACCAGTCGCTGATTATGCCCCTTTCCGCGCTGCTCAACGCCCACATCCTCAGGCGCGATCAGCCTTGCCGGCAGCGCGCCATTGCCAGGCGCGCTGCAAACCGCCAGTTCCAGATCCGATTCGGCGTAAACTTCGACATCATCGTGATGCGGGACGTAGACGGCGTAGGGGGGAATGCGCTCAAACGGCGACATACGTTTACCGATATTCGTAAATCCGGCATGGCGGGTTTTGACCGACGCCAGCCCGGCGACCAGCACCAGGCAGAGCTCTTTTTCGCCGCTGGTAAGCTTAAGGCTCTGCCCCTGCTTCAGCTGATAAGCCTCAAACCCGACGTAGCGCCAGCCTGCGCTTTCCGGCGTGACCTGCTGAATACGCCCCTGCGCATCCGGTTTCTGTACTCTGGATAGCAATGTCATGCTGCTCCTCCTTGCGGTTATCCCAGCGTTGGCATACTGAACTCAGAAACGGTTTTCTGCCCGGAAGGCCAGCGCACGGTAGCGGTTTTCATCCGCGTATAAAAGCGCACGCCGTCGGGTCCGTGCACGTTCAGCGCGCCAAATACGGAGCGCTTCCAGCCGCCAAAGCTGTGGAATGCCATAGGCACCGGCACCGGGACGTTGACGCCCACCATGCCTGCCTGCACTTCGCGCACAAAATCGCGTCCGGTATGACCGTTGCTGGTAAAAATGGCGCTGCCGTTGCCAAACTCATGGCTGTTGACCAGCTTCAGAGCCGTGGCGTAATCCGGCGCGCGCATAATGCTCAGCACCGGCCCGAAGATCTCTTCGCGCCAGATGACCATCTCTGAGGTCACGTTATCAAACAGCGTGCCGCCAACGTAGTAGCCTTCCGCATAGCCAGGCACCTGAAGATGGCGGCCATCCACAACCAGCGTCGCGCCTTCCTCCACCCCTTTATCGATGTAGCCAAGGACTTTTTTCTGGTGCGCGGCAGAGACCACCGGCCCCATCTCATTCTCCTCGCTGCCTTTCTGCATGCCGGGGCCAACGCGTAACGCGTTGACCAGCGGCGTCAGGGCCGCGATCAGGTTATCGGCTGTCTCGTCCCCCACCGCCACCACTACCGGCAGCGCCATGCAGCGCTCGCCTGCCGAGCCGAAGGCGCCGCCCATAATGGCGTTTACCGTCGCGTCCAGATCGGCATCCGGCATCACGATGGCATGGTTCTTCGCCGCGCCAAAAGCCTGCACGCGTTTACCATATGCGCTGGCGGTTTTATAAATGTGTTCGGCCACGCCGGAAGAGCCCACAAAGCTGACGGCCTGTACGCGGGGATCTTTATAGAGCTGCTCTGCATCTTCATTCGAGCAGTGGACAACGTTAAATACCCCATCGGGGAGGCCTGCTTCGGTCAGTAGCTCCGCCATGCGCACGGCGGCAGAGGGATCCAGCGCCGGTGGCTTAAGTACGAAGGTATTGCCACAGGCCAGCGCAATCGGGAACATCCAGAGAGGGACCATCGCCGGGAAGTTAAACGGCGTAATGCCGGCCACGACGCCCAGCGGCTGCATCAGCGAATAGCTGTCCACGCCGGTAGCCACGTCCGCAGAATTCTCCCCCTTAATCAGATGCGGAATACCGCAGGCAAACTCCACTACTTCCAGGCCGCGGGTGAGCTCGCCCTGCGCATCGGACCAGACTTTTCCATGCTCGCTGACGATCAGCGCGGCCAGTTCGTCGCGATGCTGCTCCATCAGGGCTTTAAAATTAAACAGCACGCGGGCGCGGCGCAGTGGCGAGGTGCGGGACCAGGCTTCGAAAGCGTTATGGGCAACCTCGATCGCTTTTTCGACCTCGGCTGCCGTACTTTGTGTCAGCTCGCGTACCGTTTTACCAGTGGCCGGATCGTAAACCGGAATGGTTTCATTGCTGGCGCTCAAAGACGTTTTCCCGCCAATAAAGTTTCCTACGATAGTCATATTCTGGCCTCTTTGATGTGAGTGATCGCTGGAGCCGCTGCTGCAATCGCACCCGCTCTCTGCACGGATCAATGCCGTTTGCGTGAAATGACACTATTATAATGGAATGAATTTTTCAAACAGATAAGTTTAGAAAATTCATTTTTAGCGGACTGGATCGCATTTCGCTAAGCGCGTCTGCAACATCCGGCTCTCGCTGAAAAGATGGCCGCGATTGTGTCAAGGACGGCTATTCCCCTCTCCCGGCGCCCAGATGCTCTCTTTTTCTCCGCCTGTCTGTTCCCTCCACGTGATAACTGAGACGCGCTAACGCGTCGCCGCCTTAGCGGAAAGACAAAAAATTTTGCGGCGGGGATCTAAAAACTTTAATTCCATTATATAAATATTATGAAATAAATGTTTTCTTATGACTGTCCCGTAAACCGGCCGCTCATCCCGCCACTCCGGAAGGCCGCGCACGTATTCTCTTATTTTAAAGGAGCAGCAAGATGGCAATCGATCCGACCCGCTTTTGCATCAATCGTAAAATCGCCCCCAATCTGACCATTGAGGCTTTCTTTAAGATGGTCCACGGCCTGGGCCTGAATAAAGTGGAACTACGCAATGACATGCGCAGCGGCCAGGTAACGGATGACCTCAGCCATGCGGAGGTGCGCGAACTGGCACAGCGCTATGGGCTGGAAATTGTCACTATCAACGCGGTGTATCCTTTCAATCAGCCAGACGACGCGCTGCTGACGAAAACGGAAGGGTTACTGAAAGATGCGCAAGGCGTTGGGGCAAAAGCGCTGGTGCTCTGCCCGTTAAACGACGGAACGCGGATCGGTGCCGATGAGACGGTGAGCGCACTGAAAACGCTCGCCCCGCTGTTTGAGAAATATGGTATTGAAGGCCTGGTTGAGCCGCTCGGTTTTCCCGTCAGCTCGCTACGCTCCCTGTCTCAGGCCGGCGCCCTGATCCGTGATGCCCGTGTGCCTTTCCGTCTGGTGCTGGATACCTTCCATCACCATCTTTATGAAAAAGCGGAAGAGGAGTTTGCGCAGGGTATTGACGTCAAGGCGATCGGGCTGGTTCATCTCTCGGGCGTAGAAGATGAGCGGCCCACCCGTGACCTGACGGATGAAGAGCGGATTATGCTGAGCGACAGTGACCGGCTTAACAGCGCCGCACAGGTGCAGCGGCTGGAAGAAGCAGGCTATAAAGGCATCTACGCGTTTGAACCTTTCTCATCAGTCATGGAAGGCTGGAACGAGGAAGATATCATCCGGGAAATCCGCCAGAGCATTCAGCTGTTGCAGCGCTGAGCATCCATCTGCCAGTAGCGGCGGCAAACAGCGCGATCTGAAAGCCATTTTGTCCCTTCGCGGACTCACCGCGAGGAGGCAAAATGAGAGGATCGGCGTCATCCTGGCGACGCAGGCGAGCGGCGGCGTTTTTATCATGCCGCCGTTAAGGCGCTCCGGCCTGAGCCGTTTCTTCGTTGATCCTGCGTTTCAGCCTCAGCGTCATCACCATTGCCAGACAGACCAGCAGGCCGCTTAACAGGTAGATAACAGGAACGCCGAGATAGCTCATGATTATGCCCGCAAGCGGCCCGGTGATCCCGAGCGACAGGTCCATAAAGGCGGTATAGGTTGCCAGCGCGCTGCCCTGGTTTTGCGGCGGAACGGCTTTGACTGCCACAACGCCTATCGCAGGAAAAACCAGAGAGAAGCCTGCACCGGTCAGAAATGCACCCAGCTTCGCCATCCACGGATCGGCGGCGCCCCAGACCAGAAACAGGCCCACGGCCTCGACCAGAAAACAGACCAGCGCCACGGAGAGTCCGCCGTGTCGGTTAATGGCGCCGGGAAACAGCAGTCGTGTGCCGACGAAAGCGCCGCTGAACAGCGTTAACGCCCATGCGGCCCCCTCCCAGCCTTTTGCCTGATAGAACAGGGTAATAAAGGTTGCGATAACGCCGAATCCGGCCGATCCCATCGCCAGAATAATGCCAAACCCCCAGATTTTCCCCAGCACCGCGCGAAAAGGCAACGGCTTCCCTTTACTGCTTTTGACCGTGGGGCGCGGTAGCGCCAGGAGAATGCCCACCAGCGCAATAGCCGTGATGATCCCTGCCAGCAGCAGCAGGCCGCCCCAGTGATAGATAGCCACGCCAAGCGGTGCGCCGATCGCCATCGCGCCATAGGTAAAGACGCCATTCCAGGAGATGACCCGGCCGATGTGCAGCGATCCCACGACGCCAACGCCCCACAATGTCGAGCCTGTTCCGGCGAAGCTTTGCCCAACCCCTAAAATGATCCTGCCCACGCAAAGCAGTATCAGGCTCAGGATCGGTATTCCCGCGCCAGCGACCGCCAGCGCGTAAAATACGCCGCTCAGGAAACAGCCGCAAAGCCCCAGAATAACCACTTTCTTCGGCCCCCACCGATCGGCAAAGCGGCCCGAATAAGGGCGGCTGAGGAGCGTGGCGAAGTACTGAAGGCTGATCACAAACCCGGCCCAGAAAGCGCCGTAGCCCATAACATCATGTACATAGCCCGGTAAAACGGCCAGCGGTAAGCCGATTGTCAGATAGCTGGCAAAATTGAATATCACGACGGAGATAATACGCAGGTTTAAGCGTAAACCGCCTGGAACAGGCTCCGGTCCAGGTTGCTCAGGCATGGAGATACTACCCTGTGGGAAAAACGAAGTTTCACTATAACCATTTTTGCGCGAAAAGATCGCCCCTGACGGCGATTACCGGTTTGTACCGCCATCAATCCGTCATATAGCCTCTCTATACTGCCGCGTTAATGAAATCCCAAAGAGGATAAAATATGTTGGCTCTCCTGTGTTTACATCAGGAGTGCATGTCTTGTCGGCCAGAACTGGTAGCAGGCCCCTGCCTGCCTGACAGAGAGGGCCGCCGATGACCCGCACTCCAACTCCTGTCACAGTGCACGGTATTGGCTATGCGTTTGGCGCACACCCCGTCCTGCATCATCTCGATCTCAAGGTGGAAGGCGGCACGACCACTGCCCTGCTGGGCCCCTCTGGCTGCGGAAAAAGCACGCTCCTTAAGCTGCTGGCGGGCCTGCTACAGCCGCAAAGCGGTGAAATTCACTTTGGCGACCGGACGGTAGCCAGCGCGGGTTTTTCGCTGGCCCCGGAGCAGCGCGATATCGGTATGGTTTTCCAGGATTATGCCCTCTGGCCCCATATGAGCGTGGCGCAGAATGTCGGCTTCCCTCTGCTGATGCGCCGCGTTCCCAACGCAGAGAGGCTGAGGAGGATCATGATCGCCCTTGACCGGGTAGGTCTGGCCGACTTCGCCCTGCGACGTCCGTCCGATTTATCGGGGGGGCAGCAGCAGCGTGTGGCGCTGGCCCGCGCCATTATCGCTGAACCGGCCATCCTGCTGTTTGATGAACCGCTCTCTAACCTCGATCGCGATCTGCGCGAGTCCTTATGCTTTGAGATGGCAGCTCTGCTGAAGCAGCTTGGCACGACGGCCGTTTACGTTACGCACGATCGCAGCGAGGCGGAAGTGCTCGCCGACCACATTGTTCATTTGTCACAAGGGTCGATTACGGCCATCCAGGCCGTGGGGCCGCTATCAGGGGAAACAGCATGAAATCCATACTGACCAGAAAAACAGGAGCCATCGTCGCGATGCTATTCACCTCCGCCATGCTCATTAACGATGCCAGCGCGCTGACCGTCTACACCGCCGGACCCGGCTCGCTGGCGAAAAAACTGGCGGCTGGCTATGAGAAGCAGACCGGGGTGAAGGTAAATATGTTTCAGGCCACCACCGGGAAAGTGATGGCCCGGCTGGAAGCAGAGCAGGCCAGTCCACAGGCGGATGTGCTGATTTCCGCCTCCTGGGATACGGCGGAGGAGCTTCAGCAGCGCGGCTGGCTGCTGCCCTATCAGAGCGCCAATGCAGCGGAAGTGCCGGACACGTTAAAAACGGCCAGTTACGTTGCGCAGGGAGTATCCGCGCTGGGGATTGTCTGGAACACCAAAAGCGGCACGCCAGAACCTGCCGAGTGGCGCGACCTGACGCTTGAACCTTTTAAAGACAAGGTCACCACGCCCGATCCTTCGCTTTCCGGCGCCTCGCTGGATCTGCTGATTGGCCTGCAAAACGGCATGGGCGACGAGGCCTGGACGCTGTTTGAGCAGCTGAAGCAGAACGGTATGGTGATCAACGGGCCAAACGCGCAGGCGCTGACGGCCGTTCTCCAGGGTGCAAAGGCCGCGGTCTTTGGCGCGGTGGACTACGTTTCCTACGGCCGGATTGAGAATGGCGAAGCGATCAAGGTGATTTTTCCTGCCAGCGGCACCGTCATAGCGCCACGTCCGATGATGATCCTGAAATCCACGCAGCATGCCGCCGACGCGAAGGCTTTTGTTGACTATGTGCTCTCGGTGGAAGGTCAGCAGCTGGTAGCAGAGGCCTGGCTGATGCCCGCCCGTGCTGATATTGAGGCCAAACGGCCACGCCTTGGCGATCTGAAGCTGTTACCGACCACCAGCGATGGCAACAGCGAGCGTTCTGACGTGCTGCATCGTTACGGCAAGCTGTTTTCACAGCATTAAATACTCCGGTGGCTCTCCACCCTTTCAGGAACTCGGCCTGTGAAACTGCGATTTATGCCGCTGATGACAATCACTTTGCTGATTGTGCTGGTGGCGATGCCGCTATTGTTTATTTTGCTTCAGGCCATTTTCCCCGCCCTGAGCGAAGGATCGCTCCGTGGCGCGTTTACGCCAGTGGCGAAACTTTATCAGGATCCGGCACTTAGCGCGTTGCTGACAGGTACGCTGAAAACCGGCGTCGGCGTGGCGCTGTGCAGTTCGCTTATCGGCGTTCCGCTCGGCGCACTGCGTGGCTTATTCAACGTGCCGCAGGCGCGCTTCTGGGATCTGATGTTCCTTATTCCCTTTCTGACGCCGCCGTACATTGCTGCGCTGAGCTGGATGCTCGCGCTACAGCAAAATGGCTACCTCCAGCAGCTTACCGGCTGGAACCTGAACGATCTGCTTTTCAGTCAGACCGGCATCATCCTGGTGATGACGCTGAATATTTTCCCGGTGATCTATTTTGCCGTGTCGCGCAGTATGCTTGCCAGCGGCGATTTGCTGCCCACGGTGGCGCGGGTACACGGCGCATCGCCCTGGCGGGCGTTCTGGCACATTTCCCTGCCGATGGCGCTGCCCGCGCTGGCGGCTGGCGTGCTGCTGGCCTTTACCCTGGCAATTGAGGAGTATGGCGTTCCGGCGGCCCTGGGCTCGCGGGCCGGGGTCGTCATGCTGACGGTGGGCATTGAGGAGCGGCTGGCCGACTGGCCGATCGATCTGCCCGGATCCTCGCTATTGTCGATGATCCTGGTGCTGATCGCGCTCAGCGCGTTTTTCCTTCAGCGTAAGATTACCGGTAACAGGGAGGTCACCAGCATTACTGGTAAGCCGGCGCGACGGGCGCTGCTCTCCCCCGGCCGCTGGCGTATCCCCATCGTTCTGCTGTTCAGCCTGACGGCATTTCTGGTGGTGCTGCTGCCGATAGCCTCCCTGTTTCTCACGGCCTTTCTTTCAACGCTGTCAGGGGGCTTGCAGCTGGCGAACCTGTCGTTCAGCCATTTTGCTGCTCTTTTTGCCCAGCACGGTGAGGCGCTGTCTGCGCTTTCTACCAGCGTTGGACTCGCACTGGGAACCGCATTGATCACCGGCATACTCGGTTTTCTGTCGGCCTGGCTGGTGGTCGAAGGGAAGATCCGGGGCGCCAGAGCGATCGATGCCCTGACGCTGCTGCCCGTCGCGCTGCCCGGCGTGGTGGTAGGCGTGGGGCTAATCCTGCTGTGGAACCGCCCGTTCTGGCCCGTATCGCCCTATAACAGCTGGGTGATCCTGCTGCTTTCCTATTGCTGTCTGCTGCTGCCCTGGCCGGTGCGCTACGTGAGCAGTGCCCTGAAGCAGATCGGCGGTAACCTTGAAGCGGCGGCGCGGGTACATGGCGCAGGCTCGCTACAGGCGCTGCGGCATATCATTTTACCGCTGGTCTCACCCAGCCTGCTGGCCGCGATGCTGATGGTGTTTGCCATCGCCTCGCGAGAACTGGTGACCTCACTGCTACTGGCGCCGGCGGGAACGCAAACCGTGGCGGTCTTTATCTGGCGTCAGTTCGAACAGGGCTCGGTCGGTCAGGGGATGGCAATGGCCAGTATCGCGCTGCTGCTCAGCCTGACGCTGATGCTGACGGCGATGGGGTTGCTGCATAAACAGGCAAAAGGGTCCGACCTTTCTTAAATAACGCAATTACCTCTCCAGAAGCGCTAAACTTGCAGGGCAAACAGTCAAACTGGAGATGGAATGAGCGAACCTCAGCAGGAAAAAATTGGTCAAAACATGCTGTTAAAGATGGCCATGCTGGTGGTGATTCTGGCAGGGATTAAGGCGGCATCAGATATTCTGGTACCGTTTTTACTGGCCATTTTTCTGGCAATTATCCTGAACCCGCTGGTCACTATTCTGATGCGCCGTAAAATTAAGCGTGGCGTGGCGATCACCCTGGTAATGCTTGCTGTGCTGGTATTGATCGCGCTTCTGGTCGCCATGATCGCGGGCTCGGTCAATGAATTTACCAGCCTTTATCCGCAAATACGCGACCAGCTGGAGCAAAAACTGGCGGTAGTGCAGCACTTCGCCGCGACGTTTAACCTGAATCTGTCAACGGAAAGCATGGCGGAGCATTTTGACCCTAACGCGATAATGAACATGGCGGGCATCGTACTCAGCCAGTTTTCCGGCGCGATGGCCAATATTATTCTGCTGCTGATGACGGTCGTTTTTATGCTGTTTGAGGTTCACCATCTGCCTTATAAGATGCGCTTCGCGCTGGTGAATCCCAAAATCCGCATCGCCGGTCTGCATAAGGCGCTAAAAGGCGTGACGCACTACCTGGCGCTGAAAACGCTGATCAGCCTGATCACCGGCGTTTCCGTCTGGCTGGCCCTGCTGCTGCTGGACGTCAAGTTTGCGCTGCTGTGGGGCGTGGTCGCTTTTGTGATGAATTTTATTCCCAATATCGGCCCGGTGATCGCGGGGATTCCGCCGCTGATTCAGGCCCTGCTGCTGAACAGCGTCTATGACGCCGCGCTGGTTGGCGGGCTGTTTGCCGCCATCCATATGGTTTTTGGCAATATGCTGGAGCCCAGAGTGATGGGACGGGGCCTGGGCCTTTCCACGCTGGTGGTGTTCCTTTCGCTGATTTTCTGGGGATGGCTGTTAGGCCCGGTGGGAATGCTGCTGTCGGTGCCGCTGACCAGCGTCTGCAAAATCCTGATGGAAACCACGCCGGGTGGCAGCAAGCTGGCCATTCTGCTCGGAACCGGCAGGCCGCGGATCAAGCGGATTGAGAAAGAGATTATTCGGTAAATAGCCGGTCATAAACATGCTGGATATGGTTTTCCATATGCTGCCGCGCCTGTACAGGATCGCGTCCGATAATCGCCTGAGCGATAGCGGCGTGATCCTGGTTCATCTTCTGCGGAAAATTCTCTTCCGCAAAATGGCGCTCCAGGCGTAAAAAACGCGGATTTTTACGCTTGTTCCACAGATATTCCATCATTTCAGCCAGCACTTCATTGCCGGTCATCTCCGCAATCAGCAGATGAAACCGCTTATCCTCCCGCAGAAACTTCTCGTCATTAACGTGCAGTTTGATCAGGTCATCCGCGATCTCCTGAAGTTCGGCGCGCTGATCGTCCGTACCGTTACGCGCAGCCAGCTCTGCGGTCATCCCCTCATAGTGCTGCCGGGCGGCGATTAACGCTTTGAGGCTGAACGCATCCTCTGTCGCCGGCTCACCAGATTCGGGCAGCGGATTCATAACAATCACGCCGTTACCGGTACGGATTTCCACCCAGCCGGTAATTTCGAGCGCGATCAGCGCCTCACGCACCGAGGAGCGGCTGACGCCCAACTGCTTCGCCAGCTCACGCTCTGGCGGCAGCATCGCGCCCGGCAGAAACTGCTTTTTACGAATACAGTCGATCAGCAGCGAGGAGATCTGCCGGTAAAGCCGTTCGGGTTTAAGCGTAGGTAAGTCCATCATCGCTGCTCCTGCCATCAGTTCTGCCCGGCAGCTTAGCACAGGGCGGGGGAAATTTTGACGACGCTGCCGCGCCTGTCCTGCGATCCCAGTCACGTTAAGCCCCTGCCCCGATCGGCTATTCTTGGTCCAGCGGCCTGACCGCTGGGCCAGAAGAATTTCCCCTTATAAAGGAGTTGAAGATGGAACATACGTGGCGCTGGTATGGCCCAAACGATCCCGTTTCGCTGGATGATGCCCGCCAGGCGGGCGCCACTGGTATTGTGACGGCGCTGCACCATATTCCAAACGGCGACGTCTGGCCGGTTGAAGAGATCAAAGCCCGGCAGGCGCTGCTGGCGGAAAAAGGACTGGTATGGTCGGTGGTGGAAAGCATTCCCGTCCATGAGTCGATCAAAACCCAGCGCGGCGACTATCGCGCATATATCGCCAGCTATCAGCAGTCTATCCGTAACCTCGGGGCCTGCGGTGTGGATACCGTCTGCTATAACTTTATGCCGGTGCTGGACTGGACGCGTACCGACCTGGCCTGGCCACTGCCGGACGGCGGGAAAGCGCTGCGCTTTGATCATATCGCGTTTGCCGCCTTTGAACTGCACATTCTTAAGCGTCCCGGCGCAGAAGAGGCGTATGACGATAAAGAGCAGCAGGCGGCCGCCCGCTACTTTGCTGGCATGTCTGCGCAGGCCATTGAAACCCTGACGCGCAATATTATTGCCGGTCTGCCGGGCGCAGAAGAAGGCTATACGCTGGAGCAGTTTCAGGCGCAGCTCTCCCAGTATCAGGGGATCGATAAAGCCCGGCTGCGCGCGCATATGGCTGAGTTTCTGCAGGCCATTGTGCCGGTTGCCGAAGCGTCGGGCGTTATGCTGGCCGTGCATCCGGACGATCCGCCGCGTCCTATTCTCGGCCTGCCGCGTATTGTTTCCACGCTGGAGGATATGCAGTGGCTGAAGGAAACGGTAGAGAGCCGCCACAACGGTTTTACCTTCTGTACCGGTTCTTATGGCGTACGTCCGGAGAACGATTTGGTCAAAATGGCCGCCGCCTTTGCGGATCGTATTCACTTTGCCCACCTTCGCTCAACGCGGCGGGAAGAAGATCCCAATAGCTTCCATGAAGCGGCGCATCTGGATGGCGATGTCGATATGGTTGGCGTGATGAAAGCGATACTGGCGGAAGAGCAACGACGCCGCAGATCGGGCAGCCACCGGGCTATTCCGATGCGTCCCGATCATGGTCATCAGATACTGGACGATTTGCATAAAAAGACTAATCCGGGTTATTCCGCTATCGGGCGTCTTAAAGGCCTGGCGGAATTGCGCGGCGTTGAGCGGGCGCTGAAGCAAATTTACTTTAACGACTGAGGTAATTTTCTAAATTAATTCACTGTCACCGGAGGATACCGCGCTGAATGACGCCGCGGTATCTTCCTGATTTTCTTCCCACGCATTTCCCGCCTTGTCCTGCTGAAGGCCCGTAAACACAACGGTTCCTCTCGTCAGAACAATTATTGTTAAACCGCCGCTGAGCTCATGCTATTTTAACAAAACAAGTCGTTGCAAAGCGCAGGTAATCCGGGATCACGCATGGATACTTATTTCAAAAAAGAGCAGAAACGAAACGGTTTGCTGCTGGCGCTGGCGGGCCTGCTGCCGTTGCTGCTTTGTCTGTTGTTTACGTTTATCGAGGCCAGAAAAGAGGTCAGACGACAGCAGTCGGCGGCGGTCATCATGCTGCTGAAGCAGGCGGAAACTATCAGCGATCAGGCCTGGAGGATGGCCGATCATTTGCAGCAATATGTCACCCGCCCCTGTGCAGATATCAGCCACGAGCTTCAGGAGTACGCCTCTCTTTTCCCCTACTTTCGTTCTGTCGGCCTGATGCACAACAATAGCGTGACCTGCTCCTCTGCTTACGGCGGTAAAGCTGGCGATCTGGCGACGATGATCCAGCGTCCCGTTCCCCGCTACGAGAAACAGTCATGGGCTATCTCTCTCGCAGCCACTTATGGCGTAAGGGACAGGCCGGCGGTGCTATTTGTACGTAATACGCCTCCGGCGTTCAGCAGCTACGCCATCGTGGATGGTCAGTATCTGCTTGATTTCATGGATGCCCTGAGCGAAAGCCACGGATACAGCATTGGGCTGAAATATGACAACGGCTATGAGATCGTCAATGGCCCACTGGTGCAGACTAACCAGACGCTTCCTGACGCCACCTCCACGCAGAAGATTACGTCGGCACGCTACCCTATCAGCATCCGCATAACGACTCCCTCTCACGAAGCGATGACGGTCTGGCGCCAGGTGCTGTTCACCTTTATCCCTATGGCGCTCATCCTCTCACTGCTGCTGATGGCCCTGACGCACAGCTGGCTGAAGCGAAAACTCTCTGCGGGCGATCGGCTTGTCCGCGCCATCCGTAAGGGCGAGTTCTCCGTGCACTATCAGCCTGTCTATAACCTGGTGACCGGCGTCTGTAGCGGGGTTGAAGCGCTGATGCGCTGGCAGCTGCCGGATGGCACCTGGGTAAAACCTGATGTTTTTATTGCCGCCGCAGAGACGGAAGGTAAGATCGTGCCGCTTACCCACCATCTTCTGCAATTAATTGTTGAAGACACCAAAAGCTGGAAGGTGCCGCCGGGTTTTCATCTGGCGGTGAACCTCGCCGCAGAGCATTTGCAGCATCCTGGCTTCGTTGAGGATATGCGCGGCTTTGCCGCCCAGATTACGCTGCCGCAGCCCAGAATCACGCTGGAGCTGACCGAGCGTAGCCTGATCAAAGACGGTGAAGCCGTAAGCCAGAAGCTGAAATTACTGCAAAGTGAAGGGATGTTTGTGGCAATAGATGATTTTGGCACCGGCCACTGCGCCCTTTCCTTACTCCAGACCTTTCCGCTGGATTACCTGAAGATCGATCGTGGGTTTGTGAACGCGATTGAATCCTGCGACCGGGAAGCGCCGGTGCTCGACGCTATTATCCATCTGAGCCACAAGCTCAAGCTTTCTGTGGTGGCGGAGGGGGTCGAAACACCTGAGCAGATGGCCTATCTCCAGGCCCGCGACGTCGTTTTTATTCAGGGCTATCTGTATGCCCGTCCGATGAACAGCGCAGCGCTGCAAACCTGGCTGAAAGAGAACGGCAGAACCCGGCTAAGGTAGGCATCCTGTCCTGACGTTGGCGGCGTATTCTCTTTTCCTGCCTAAACTCGTCCCGTCATGCCTGCGCGCGCATCAGCACTTTGCTGACCGCCCTTTTACAGGCGGTTCCTCGATAAAGGGAATGAGGGAAAACGAAAATGGGGTCATTCAAGTCTATTCCTGACGGGAGCTTCCTGCTTCCTGAGAAGGATATTTCCGGTAGTGTACATCTGCGTTTATTTATTGCAAAGAAGCCAAAAAAACTGGCGTCAGACTTTATTTCTCAGTGACAGCCCGGAAATAAAGCGTTTAAAAAAAGGGTCGCTCTTCAATTTTTCAGGCTAAAAGAAGCAGTAAAAAATTTTTAGCCGGAGGCTATTTTTCAGGGTGAAAATTCTCTTCTCAAAATAGCCAGATGCGACCGTCAGCCTCACTCATTTTTAAAATTTCCCCTTCTTTTACAGGGCTTTTTTCTCCAAAAAAATTGCGCCCGTTATCCCGCTGGCTATTGCCCGAAAAAGTTATCGTCCGTGTCAAATTACGGTAGAAATTATGTTACATGCAAAAGAAACGATATACTAAGATCCGACAGATGTGGATTGACGGGAGCAAATACCCGCCACAACTCGCTGTCAGACAGATGACAGACCATACACAATTTGTCCCAATCGCCGATGCACAGAATTTTGTGTAACCGTGTTCGGGGTAAAAATTTTATTTGGTAAGCAGATGATTACAGGGTGTTTATATGAAGCTACGTAGGAAGCGTGTTAAGCCGATTGGCTTAAAAGACGTAACGATCATTGATGATGCCCGGTTACGCAAAGCCATTACCGCTGCGTCGCTAGGCAACGCCATGGAGTGGTTCGACTTTGGCGTCTACGGTTTTGTGGCCTATGCATTGGGTCAGGTGTTTTTCCCGGGCGCCGATCCTGGTTTACAGATGATTGCCGCACTGGGCACCTTCTCGGTTCCATTCCTGATCCGCCCATTAGGGGGCTTATTTTTTGGACGCCTGGGCGATAAGTATGGCCGTCAGAAAATCCTCTCTATTACGATTGTTATCATGTCGGTCAGTACTTTCTGTATCGGCCTGATACCGTCCTACGCGTCTATTGGTATTTGGGCACCTGTACTGCTGCTGTTGTGTAAAATGGCACAGGGCTTCTCCGTCGGAGGAGAATATACGGGCGCCTCGATTTTCGTGGCCGAATATTCGCCTGACCGCAAGCGCGGATTTATGGGCAGCTGGCTCGATTTCGGTTCCATTATTGGTTTTGTGACCGGGGCGGGACTTGTCGTTCTGATCTCCGCCGTAATTGGCGAAGCGAAATTCCTCGAATGGGGCTGGCGTATTCCGTTCTTTGTCGCGCTGCCGCTGGGTCTGATCGGCATCTATCTGCGTAACGCGCTGGAAGAAACGCCTGCGTTTCAGCAGCACGTCGAGAAGCTGGAGCAGGGCGACCGGGAGGGGCTGGCAGAAGGGCCTAAAGTTTCCTTTAAGGAAATCGCCACCAAACACTGGAGAAGCCTGCTGGCTTGTATCGGCCTGGTGCTGTCGACCAACGTCACCTATTACATGCTGCTGACCTATATGCCGAGCTACCTGTCGCATAACCTGGGCTATGCAGAAAATCATGGCGTACTGATCATTATCGCTATCATGATCGGGATGCTGTTCGTTCAGCCTGTTATGGGCCTGATGAGCGATAAATTTGGTCGTCGTCCGTTTGTGATTATCGGTAGTACTGCACTGCTGCTGCTGGCTATCCCCTGCTTTATGCTGATTAACAGTGATGTGACGGGGCTGATTTTTGGCGGCCTGCTGCTGCTGGCGGTCATACTTAACTGCTTCACTGGGGTCATGGCTTCATCGCTACCGGCAATGTTTCCTACCCATATCCGATACAGCGCGCTGGCGAGCGCCTTTAACATCTCGATTCTGGTTGCGGGCCTGACGCCGACGCTTGCCGCATGGCTGGTTGAAACCACATCAAACCTCTATATGCCAGCTTACTACCTGATGGTGGTGGCAGTAGTCGGCCTGATCACCGGTATCATGATGAAAGAAACGGCGAATATGCCGCTGCGCGGCGCTACGCCCGCCGCTTCCGATATGGCTGAAGCAAAAGAGCTGTTGCAGGAGCATCACGATAATATCGAAACTAAAATCGAGGATATCACTGAGCAGATCGCCGAGCTGGAAGAGAAGCGTAAGCATCTGATTAATCAGCATCCAAACATTAACGAGTAGTAACGACCTGCTGAAGAAAGCCCGCGATGCGTCGCGGGCTTTCTTATTACCTGAAAAGGCTGACACCCTCTGATTCTACGCCAGCCATGACGATGTTGCCCTCCGCTCTATCGCTCTCATCTCAGGGCAACCTGCCCTTTTGCCAGCGTTTGCAAACAGAGCCTATAACGGCAAAACCGCATTTGGCTGAGGGAAAAAGGGGCTCAGGAAGTATTGACGTTTCAGATGGGAAAAATAGCAGGGACGTTTACGCGTAAGCGGGTTGGTTAAAACTTGCATATAGCCTTTCTAATGCCTTGATAATAAATATCTTTATGGCGGCTTCATCTTTAGCCACTCTTCAGAACGCCTGCCAAGGTTAACGAAAGCTAAAAGAGTAACGGATCAACAACGGAAAATAGTTATAGACGACTGGTCTATTTGCTGTTAGCTTAGTTTTATCGCTTCCGGGAGTGGGCATAAAACGATAGCCCAGACGACTAAATCGCTGGCACGCTCAGGAGTTTCGCTGCTATAGAGGATAGTATTTACTACCATCGCCAGCGGGTTACACCTTACTGATAAAGTTGAGTACTGAAGATTTTATACGGCAAGTCTATTTTTTTACGTATTTACTATACGACCGGTCTAATCACTCACTAATTTAACAGGAAACAATATATGAAGATTCTTATGGTTCTCACCTCACACGACCGTCTGGGCAACACCGGACGCAAAACGGGTTTCTGGCTGGAAGAGCTGGCTGCGCCTTACTACGCCTTTCTGGACGCCGGAGCCGAAATTACCCTGGCCTCGCCGAAAGGCGGCAACCCGCCGCTGGATCCTAAAAGCAATGAACCCGATTTCCAGACCGCGCAGACCCACCGCTTCGAAGCCGACGCCGACGCGCTTGCCCGTCTCGCTACCACCGTCCGTCTGGACAGCGTTTCGCAGGCTGACTATGACGCTGTTTTCTATCCGGGCGGCCACGGCCCGCTGTGGGATTTGGCTGAGGATAAACACTCCTCGGCGCTGATCGAGGCGTTCCTGGCGGCGAACAAGCCCGTCGCTCTGGTCTGTCATGCTCCTGGCGTGCTGCGCCATGTAAAAACGCCTGAGGGAAAACCACTGGTTGAAGGCAGAAAGGTCACCGGCTTTACCAATACCGAAGAGGAAGCAGTAGGCCTGACTCAGGTTGTGCCTTTTCTGGTTGAAGATGAGCTGATTGCCAAAGGCGGCATCTATTCCAAAGGCGCTGACTGGAGTTCCTACGTCGTCAGCGACGGCCTGCTGATCACCGGACAAAACCCAACCTCCTCAGCGGCGACGGCAGAGCAGCTTCTGAAGCAGCTGGCTGAATAAAGGTTAATCCGGCGGGGCTGCGTCGCCCCGCTACATCCTCTCGTTTTGCAGTTTATACGTCTGAATGCCGCTCTGCCGGTCTGCGAGGCGGTATTTTCAACTCATTATTTTTACCTGATTGAGAGAAAAAATTATGTTGAAAAAATCAGTTACCCTTCTGGCATTAAGTCTGGCCTTGTCTGTTTCTGCTCAGGCTGTGACGGCTGAGCCGGTGAAAAACATCGTTCTGGTGCACGGTGCTTTTGTTGATGGCTCAGGCTGGAACCCGGTGGCCCGGATTCTGGATAAAGCGGGTTATCACGTGTCGATTGTTCAGGAACCTCAGACCTCTCTGGCGGATGATGTGGCCGCAACACGACGCGTTCTGGCGTTACAAAGCGGGAAGTCACTGCTGGTCGGCCACAGCTACGGCGGCATGATTATCAGTGACTCAGGCAATGATCCCTCCGTAGCGGGTCTGGTTTACATCGCTGCGATGCAGCCAGATAAAGGCGACTCGCTGCTGAGTCTGGCAAAAAAATATCCTCCCGCCGCCCACTCAATCACGGAAACAGCGGATCATTTCCTCTACCTCAGGCCGGAGAAATTCCACGCGGACTTTGCGGCAGATTTGCCCGTAAAAGAGGCAGACTTGCTGGCGCGTTCTCAGGTTATGCCATCAGCGGCCGCCTTTTCTGCCCCTGCCGGCGCGCCAGCCTGGAAAACCAAACCGAGCTGGGCCGTGGTGGCAACAGAGGATCGGGCCATTAACCCGCAACTTGAGCGCTTCATGGCGGAACGTGCGCACAGCACCGTCACGGAGCTGAAAGGTAATCATGCCATTTATGCTTCTCAGCCCGAAAAAATTGCGGCAGTGATTAAGAGCGCGGCAGAGAGTTTCTCTCATTAACTCGCCATTAATTACGCCCGGCTGTTTGCCTTCTCAGCTAAAGGGTACTGGCCCGACATTCAGACACGTTTAAAGGCATGTTCCGGAATAGCACTCATTGCCCTCTCCCGGAGCAGGCCTTAATTCAATGAAGGTGCCCATTATCAAAGTTGTCACTGATGCTTCTGCCGTATCGTCTTCGCGGTGTCTCTGCTTTAGTAACAGAAGTCACCGATCCCCCGCTTGCAGAAAGTGACCAGACGACTGCCAGCGAAAATGGCGGAATCTGTTAAGAGTCGCCGGCATAGACGACTGGTCTAGTCTGTGATAGGGTGACGTAATGACGACTTCAACCCAACTCCATAGCAACGACGTGCGCGAACACATCCTGTCGACTGGCCAGCGTATTATGGCCGGCAAGGGATTTTCCGCCGTCGGACTGAATGAGATCCTGACCGACGCCGGTGTGCCGAAGGGATCTTTTTATCACTATTTCCCCTCGAAAGAGGCGTTTGGCGTGGCGATGCTGAAACGCTATTTTGATGATTATCTGGCGGAGCTTGACCATACGCTAAGCCAGCCGGGCATCACTATGGCGCAACGGCTGATGAACTACTGGCAGCAGTGGCAGGACTCGCAGTCGTTTTCCGACTGTCAGGGCAAATGCCTGGCGGTGAAGCTGGGTGCGGAAGTGGCCGATCTCTCTGACAGTATGCGTCTGACGCTGAAAGCTGGCACCTCAGGGATTATTTCTCGCCTGGCGCAGGCATTAGCGGCGGGCGTGGCTGAAGGTTCACTGCGCATTGAGGACCAACCGGGCAAAGTGGCAGAAAGTCTCTATCAGCTCTGGCTTGGCGCCAGCGTTATGGTCAAGATAGTCCGCAATACCGCGCCCTTTGAGTCCGCCATGGCGGTGACCCGGCAGATTATCCGTATCTCCCCTTAACGGAGAGATAGCAGAAGCCGATTCGCTCTCTTTAAACAGACGTGAACGTGGCAGATGCAAACTTTTGCTGACCTGCGGCTCAGCATTTGCGATATCAGCCCGCTCAGCTATCCGCTGTCGACACAAAGAACTGGCTTAAGACCTCAGCGATAGCCTGAGGCTGCTCTTCGGGAATGAAATGTCCGCAGTGAGGAATAAGCACGCCGGAGACATCTTCAGCAAAAGGGCGCAAAGGCGCAGCCATATCGGCTATCGATCCATATTCAGCACTGACGGCCAGCAACGGCATTTTGAGCTTTCCTTTCGCTTTTAACTCGCTGTTTTGCGCAGCGGAAAGCGCAACCGATCGGTAATAAGCCAGCCCTGCCCGTAATCCACCGCTGGCGCATAATACCCGCAGGTACTCATTAATATCCTCTTCAGTGAACACATCCGGGCATGCCGTTTTTCTTTTCAGGAACCATTCAAGGTAGAGGCGTTCACGGCCGGTAATCAACGCTTCGGGAAGATCGGCAATCATATGAAAGGCGAAATGCCAGGTTTTCCAGGCCTTATCAGCCGTCACCGGCAGGGCATCCGGCAGGGTGACGCCAGGAATACCGGCGTCCAGTAAGGCGAGACGTTTGACCTCACTACCGTAGCGCGCGGCGTAGGGCCAGGCAACCCAGGCTCCCACATCGTGGGCGGCCAGATAATAAGCGTCTACCTTAAGCTGACCCAGCAGCCCGTGAACCTTCCCGGCCAGCGAGCAGGTATCATAACCCTCTTGCGGACGGTCAGAATCACCCTGTCCGGGCAGATCAAGCGCAATGATGTGGTAAGACTCGCCCATCCGCTGCATGACTTTACGCCAGGCATACCAGCTTTGCGGAAAGCCAGCCAGTAAAACCAGCGTCTCCCCCTGTGGATTGCCGCCCATAACGTAATGCAGTCTGACGCCATCTACCGTTGCGTAGGCATGCTTAAAGCCGCTCAGGCTAGTGTCGTTCCAGGCGACAGGTTTTGCATGGACCTGACGCAGCGGTGACATTTCATTGGTTTCTGACTCGCGATTTTGCATCGTCATTCCTTCTCATTTTGATTTTCTGCCGGCGCAGACAAATCCAACATTAAGAAAACAATCATTTTCCAAATGGGTAAATTTTTTAATCGAGCAGCTTCAGCGCCAGCCGTATCGTTTCCTCTTTCTCCGTTACGTCTTCCACTTTACCCACAACGCGCATGCCGAATACCAGACAGAGCAGCACCCCTGCCGCCGTTTCAACATTCAGGCTGGCGGATACCGAGCCGTCATCCTGACCCAGGCGCAGCAGGGAGATAAGATTTTGCTTGTTGCGCATGACGGCCTGTAAAACCAGCTCTGACACATCCGGGTCCAGGATCCGCAGTTCATTCATACTGCCGACCACCAGGCAGCCGCGCCTTCCTTCCAGCGTAGATGCGGAATCAATGTAAAAACGCAGCAATTCAGCCAGCTGCTCACGGCCCGTCGGAAATGGTTCCAGCCGCTGCTTCAGCTCAGCATGGCGCAAAGCGGTGTACCGCTCGAATACGCGCAGAAACAGGGTTCGCTTATCCTGGAAGGCTTTATAAATACTGCCGGCGGTAAGTCCCATAGCTTCGCCTAAATCGGCGATGGAGGAAGCGTGAAACCCCTTCTGACGGAAAACGATCATCGCCATATCCAGCGCAAGTTCCATATCAAATTCCCGCGGTCGCCCGCGTTCCCGGCTTTTATGCTGAGGATAACCAGTCTTGTTCATCACAGCTCACTTAAGGAAACAGTCACTTCCAAAATAGCAGCCCTTTTCACTTCAGGGAAGCGAAAATCACTTTGTTCAGATGCACGGGTTCATTGTTTTTAACAAACT
Source organism: Pantoea sp. FN060301 (assembly GCA_050410775.1). Classification (GTDB taxonomy): domain Bacteria; phylum Pseudomonadota; class Gammaproteobacteria; order Enterobacterales; family Enterobacteriaceae; genus Erwinia. Next base: position 211,793 of record CP191229.1, on the reverse strand, counting down.
TAATCGCCGCCATAAAAAAAATTAATGCGCTGTGTTTATTTATGCTAAAAATGCGACGCAGGTCACAATTCCCTTGAATGGTGTCGGCGGGGAGCTTTAACATTGCCGGCTGAATTTTTGGGGGGATGATTATGGCAGAACTACAGACAGTATCCAGAAAGGTAGCCTGGCTACGCGTGTTAACCCTCGCAGTGGCAGCTTTCATTTTTAACACGACGGAATATATCCCTGTTGGTCTGCTGACGGACATTGGACACAGTTTTGGCATGGAAAGCGCTCAGTCAGGCATCATGCTGACCATCTATGCCTGGATCGTGGCTCTTATGTCGCTTCCTCTGATGCTGATGACCAGCAAGATTGACCGGCGCGTATTACTGATCGCCCTGTTTGGCCTGTTCGCCTGCAGCCATATTTTATCTTTTGTGGCGTGGAATTTTAATGTCCTGCTGGTCAGCCGGGCAGGAGTGGCGCTGTCGCACGCGCTGTTCTGGTCTATCACCGCCTCGCTGGCTATCCGCCTGGCGCCTGCAGGCAAACGCGCTCAGGCGCTTGGCCTTCTGGCCACCGCAACGGCGCTGGCGTCCGTTTTAGGTTTGCCTTTAGGCCGCATTATTGGCCAGAGTTTTGGATGGCGCGTCACCTTTCTGGTGATTGGCGTCGCCTCGATGCTCTTACTGGCGATGATTATTAAAATCATGCCTCAGATAAATTCTGAGCAGAGTGGTTCGGTCAAAAGTTTACCCGGATTATTCCGTAACCCCGCGCTGATAAGCGTCTATCTCCTTGCGGTACTGGTGGTCACAGCCCATTTTTGTGCCTTTACGTATATCGAGCCTTTCGTCCAGCAGATATCGGGTAAGAGCCATAATTTTGCAACGGTGCTACTGCTGATCTTTGGCGTTGCGGGCATTTCAGGCAGCATCATTTTTAGCAAGTTAGGCGAAAAACACCTTTCTACCTTGTTAACTGCCGCTATCGCACTTCTGACTGTCTGCCTTGCCCTGATGGTCACCGTGGCGCACAGCACCAGCGGACTGGTGGCGTTATGTAGCTTATGGGGCATCGCCTTTATGATTATCGGCATGGGTATGCAGATGAAAGTGTTGACGCTGGCACCCGAAGCCACTGACATCGGCATGGCGATGTTTTCGGGGATCTTCAATATCGGGATTGGCGCCGGGGCGCTGCTGGGGAAAACCGTCAGTCTTGAACTGTCACTGTCCTCCGTCGGTTACATTGGGGCGATTTCCGGCGTATTAGGTCTGATGCTGGCCGTCGTCTCTTTCCGCAAATGGGCAGCGCCGTTACGCGCCGGGGATCATGATCTCGTGGTGTAAAGCCCAACTGGGGCAGCCTTTACAGGCTGCCTCAGAATATCTTTTTGTTGTAAGAGAGACGTAGCAATCTTTATTTTACAGGCGCTGTACGGCTCCTGAACGACGCTTTTTCTGAGGCATTCCCTACGGGAAAACGGAGATCTTAAGGAACAAAGCCTGTCGCCTTGATTCACAGCGCCTGCGCGCAGGCCCAGGCGGAAGACCAGGCCCACTGAAAGTTATAGCCGCCGAGCCAGCCGGTCACGTCCACCACTTCCCCGATAAAATAGAGGCCGGGGACCGCTTTGGCCTCCATCGTTTTAGAAGAGAGCACGCTGGTATCCACCCCACCCAGCGTGACCTCGGCGGTACGGTAGCCTTCCGTGCCGTTCGGCTGCACGCGCCACTGGTGCAGCGACGTCACCACCTCGCTCTGCTGGCGGGCGTTCAGCTGTTTCAGCGTACACTCCGGCACGCTGCCAAGCTGCTGAAGGCATTCCACAAGACGGCGGGGCAGCACTTTCGCCAGGCTGTTTTTCAGACTCTGGTTCGGATGCGCGTCACGCTCTTCATTAAGGAAAGCCTGCAGATCGCGCTCGGGCGAGAGATCGATGGTGACAAACTCACCCGGCTGCCAGTAGCTGGAGAGCTGAAGCACCGCCGGACCGGAAAGGCCGCGATGGGTGAACAGCAGCGCTTCTTTAAAGGTGGTCCCCTCTTCTGCGGTCATGACCGAAGGCACCGCCACGCCGGACAGCGCGTTGAGCTGTTCAAGCAGCGGTTTATGCAGGGTAAAAGGCACCAGTCCGGCGCGGGTCGGGAAAACCTTCAGGCCAAACTGTTCCGCCAGTTTATAGCCGAAGGGAGAGGCGCCCAGCCCCGGCATCGACAGGCCGCCAGAGGCAATCACCAGCTTTTCCGCGCGCACGGTGCTGCCGTTCAGCGTCAGGGTATAACCGCTTTCGTCATCGTGCGCCACGCTCAGCACTTCACTGCGCAGCCGCAAATTGACGCCGCCCGCCTCGCACTCTTTCAGCAGCATATCGACGATCTGCTGGGCCGAGTCATCGCAAAAAAGCTGCCCTAAGGTCTTCTCATGCCAGGCGATGCCGTGACGGTTGACCAGATCGATAAAATCCCACTGGGTATAGCGCGCCAGCGCGGATTTACAGAAATGCGGATTATGGGAGAGATAAGCGGCAGGTTCAGTATAGAGATTGGTAAAGTTACAGCGCCCGCCGCCGGACATCAGAATTTTACGTCCGGCCTTTTTGCCATTATCCAGCAGCAGAACGCGCCTGCCGCGCTGCCCCGCCTGAGCGGCACAGAACAGGCCGGCCGCACCGGCGCCGATGATAATAACGTCAAACTTTTCCACTGAACTTGCCCCGCCGCGAAAAAACGCTGATTGTAGAGAGTTGGGCGGATTGAAGCCAGCGTAACACAAGCTTCATCGCCGAAACATTTTGTAACTTTATGATATTCATAAAGAATGGCCCCCTAAACGCGCCCCGCTGACACAATACTGTCAAAAAAAGTCTATATTTCACTTTCCCCGGGTGCGGTTTGTCGCTGATAATGCGCCGCGTTCATGTCCTCCAAAATGGCGTAACGCTTATGCTACATCTGTTTGCTGGTCTCGATTATCATACCGGCCTGTTACTGGTACTCGCTCTGCTCTTTGTTCTGTTTTATGAAGCCATTAACGGCTTTCACGACACGGCAAATGCGGTGGCAACTGTGATTTATACCCGCGCAATGCGATCGCAACTGGCGGTGGTAATGGCAGGGGTCTTTAACTTCTTTGGCGTACTGTTGGGCGGGCTGAGCGTTGCTTATGCTATCGTTCATTTACTCCCCACCGATCTACTGTTGAATGTGGGATCGGCTCACGGGTTAGCCATGGTCTTTTCCATGCTGCTGGCTGCGATTATCTGGAACCTCGGCACCTGGTATTTTGGCCTGCCGGCGTCCAGCTCCCATACCCTCATCGGGGCCATTATCGGCATTGGCCTGACCAACGCCTTTATGACCGGCAATTCCATCGTCGAAGCCCTCAACATCCCGAAAATGATCGGCATATTTATGTCGCTGGTGATCTCTCCGATCGTCGGTCTGGTCATTGCGGGCGGGCTGTGCTTTATTCTGCGTCGCTACTGGAGCGGCACCAAGAAACGGCGCCGGATTCATATGACGCCCGCGGAGCGTGAGAAGATTGACGGCAAGAAAAAGCCGCCGTTCTGGACCCGCATCGCGCTGATCGTTTCCGCCATTGGCGTGAGCTATTCGCACGGCGCTAATGATGGTCAGAAGGGCATCGGTTTGATCATGCTGGTACTGATTGGCGTGGCGCCGGCTGGGTTCGTGGTCAATATGAACGCTTCAGGCTATGACATTACCCGCACCCGCGATGCAGTACACAATCTGGAGCAGTATTACCAGCAGCACGGTGACGCGTTGACGCGTATCGTGCAGATGGCACCTCCTGCGGTGCCAACGCCGCAGGAAACGCCGGGTGGCACAACGGAGTTCCACTGTGATGCTTCCCGCGCGCTTCCTGCCATCGCCCGCGTCAAAGGTATGCTGGACAATCTGCAGAGCTATGATGCCCTAAGCGTTGAGCAGCGTGCGCAGCTGCGTCGCCTGCTGATGTGCGTCTCTGATACCGCAGAGAAGGCGGCTAAGCTGCCGGATACCAGCGCAGAAGATCAGCGTTTCCTGAGCAAGCTGAAAGGCGATCTGCTGAACACCGTTGAGTATGCCCCTGTCTGGATTATCGTGGCCGTCGCGCTTGCGCTGTCGCTGGGTACGCTGGTTGGATGGCGCCGCGTTGCCACCACCATCGGTGAGAAAATAGGTAAAAAAGGGATGACCTACGCCCAGGGGATGTCGGCCCAGATGACGGCGGCAGTCTCTATCGGCGTTGCCAGTTATACCGGTATGCCCGTTTCAACGACCCACGTGCTCTCCTCTTCCGTCGCCGGTACCATGCTGGTTGATGGCGGCGGCGTGCAGGGGCGCACCATTAAAAACATCCTGCTGGCCTGGGTCTTTACCCTGCCTGTCTCGGTGTTGTTGTCCGGTGGCCTCTACTGGATTGCGCTGACGTTTATCGTTTAACGTCAGGCGCATAAAAAAGGGTGAAGCCTGCGGGCTTCACCCTTTTTTTTGCCCGCCGGCGCGGTTCAGTGCCAGATAAGCAATCCCATAAAGCCGATAAGTACCAGGCCGCAAAGCGCGCTGGTCAGTAAAAACTGGCCGCGAACCCGTTCGCAGCGCCGGATAAACTCATCATCGTGATGATCGAGATAGCGCTGCGCCCAGATGTAACGTACCAGCCTGACCTGCTTACTGGGTTGCCCGTGTGAGGTAAAAAAACCTGCGCCATCAACATATTGATACAGCAGAGGGTCGCATCCGCGAAGTACCACCAGCAGCGCGCGGAGTGAAGAAAAGTAGCGCGCCATATTGATCAAACAAATGACACAAAGAGCCCAGAAAAGCGCGATGGTGCTAATCATGATCCCCTCCCGACAACACGAACCTGGCAGATACACCGGGCAAAGCCAGCACGGCCCTGGCGATATTTGCCATCCACAAAACTGAACCTGACTGAGAGTTGTTATCACTGCGGTACGACCGCCACTCACAAGAGATGGCGTATCGTTATTATCATTGTAGGAGATATGCTTAAAAAGATTCCAGCATGGTTAGGCGCTTCATTGCAAAAAGCCTTATTTACAGTTTGATCCTGCTCTCAAAGAGGCGCGTTTGGACAGCGTCTGTTAACAATTCGGCCTATACTTCAAAGCGAGAGAATAATAAGGTGGCGAGGCTGAAGTACGCTTAACGCCCCCCTCGCGAAATCCCGCATCGCAATTTATATTCGTTAAGGATTTCAGAAATTTACTATTCTTCCCGGACAAACTTGTCTGAGAAGGCGCAGCCGCAACACATGGAAGGAGTTCGATATGTCTTATAAACACATTTTGATTGCAGTGGATCTTTCACCGGAAAGTAAACTGCTGGTTGCTAAAGCGGTTTCCATGGCGCGTCCCTATGATGCCAAAATTTCCCTGATCCATGTGGACGTGAACTATTCCGATCTCTATACCGGGCTGATTGACGTTAATCTTGGCGATATGCAGAAACGCATCTCCGAAGAGACGCATACGGCACTCTCCGATCTTTCAAACGGCGCGGGTTATCCTGTGACCGAAACCCTCAGCGGCAGTGGCGATCTGGGCCAGGTGCTGGTTGATGCGATCAAGCGCTATGACGTGGATCTGGTCGTTTGCGGCCACCATCAGGACTTCTGGAGCAAGCTGATGTCTTCAGCACGTCAGCTGATCAACACCGTCCATATCGATATGCTGATCGTGCCGCTGCGTGATGAAGAAGAAGAGTAATTCGCTATAGAGGCGGATAGATATCGAAACGGTGGCTTTTGGTCACCACGGCCGACTGCGTCGCCACGCCAGCCAGCGGCGGCGCGTAGGCGGGGCGTTTAACCACTATCCGCTTTTTAGCCAGCCACCGGGCGGGCTCGAGCAGTCCGTCCGCGTCGTCATCCGCACCCACCAGCGTCTGAAATACCCGCATCTCTTTTTTGACCAGCGCGCTTTTCTGGCGATGGGGGTACATCGGATCCAGATAGACCACGTCCGGTTTTTCCCCGAGGCCGGACAGCGCCTCCAGGCTTGAAGCGTGGATCAGCGTCAGCCGCTCGCGCAGCCAGCCGCCGATCTCCGCACTCTGATAGCCGCGTTGCAGACCATCCTCCAGCAGAGCCGCGACGACCGGATGACGCTCAAACATCTGTACCCGGCAGCCCAGCGAGGCCAGCACAAACGCATCCCTGCCCAGGCCTGCCGTTGCGTCAACAACCGCAGGCAGATAGCCGCCTTTGATGCCAACCGCTTTAGCTACGGCTTCGCCGCGCCCGCCGCCGAAGCGGCGGCGATGCGCCATGGCGCCCTCAACGAAATCGACAAAAATCCCGCCAAGCTTTGGCTCATCACGTTTGCGCAGCTCCAGCCTGTCGCCGGTCATCACCAGCGCCATTGGCGCTTCGTCGTCGTGCTCAAGCTGCCAGCGTGCCGCCAGATCGGATAAGGCGCCGTCTCCGGCGCCCGTTTCATCTACCAGACAGATTTTCACTGACTATTCCTGGATACCGTAATGTTCCAGCATCGCATCCAGCTGCGGCTCGCGGCCCCGGAAGCGTTTGAACAGCTCCATTGGCTCCTCTGAGCCGCCGCGCGAGAGGATGTTATCCAGGAAGGACTGCCCCGTTTCACGGTTAAAAATGCCTTCCTCTTTAAAGCGTGACCAGGCATCTGCCGCCAGCACATCCGCCCACAGGTAGCTGTAGTAACCTGCCGCATAGCCGCCGGCGAAAATGTGGCTGAACGCATGCGGGAAGCGGCCCCATGCGGGTCCGGGCATAACCGCCACCTGCTTTTTGATCTCTTGCAGGGTTGCCAGGATCTGCGCGCCTTTTGCCGGATCGTATTCCGCATGCAGACGGAAATCGAACAGGCCGAACTCCAGCTGACGCAGGATAAAGAGCGCCGCCTGATAGTTTTTCGCGGCCAGCATTTTTTCCAGCAGCGCCTGCGGCAGCGGCTCGCCGGTCTCAAAATGACCGGAAATAAAGGCCAGCGCCTCCGGCTCCCAGCACCAGTTTTCCATAAACTGGCTTGGCAGCTCGACGGCATCCCACGGCACGCCGCTGATCCCCGAAATGCCCGGCGTTTCAATGCGGGTCAGCATATGGTGCAGCCCGTGACCGAACTCATGGAACAGCGTGGTCACTTCATCATGGGTAAAGAGAGCCGGTTTGCCGTTCAGCGGACGGTTGAAGTTACAGGTCAGATAGGCCACCGGTTTTTGCAGCGAGCCATCCGCCAGGCGCATCTGGCCCACGCAGTCATCCATCCATGCACCGCCGCGCTTATGCTCACGCGCGTAGAGATCCAGGTAGAAGCTGCCGCGCAGTTCGCCGTTTTCATCGAACAGGTCAAAAAAGCGCACGTCAGGATGATAGACATCCACATCTTTACGCTCTTTAGCGGTGATGCCATAAATGCGCTTCACCACCTCAAACAGGCCGTTAACCGCGCGATCTTCCGGGAAGTAAGGGCGAAGCTGCTCATCGCTGATGGCGTACAGATGCTGCTTCTGCTTCTCGCCATAATAGGTGAGATCCCATGGGTTCAGCTCATCAACGCCATACTCTTTACGGGCAAAGGCGCGTAGCTGCTCAAGTTCTTTTTCCGCCTGCGGCCGGGCGCGTTTCGCCAGATCGCTGAGGAAGTCGATCACCTGCGCTGGGTTTTCCGCCATTTTGGTGGCCAGGGATTTATCGGCGTAGGAAGAGAAACCTAACAGCTGGGCCAGCTCATGGCGCAGCGCCAGCTCTTCGGCCATCACTTCACTGTTGTCCCACTTCCCGGCGTGAGGCCCCTGATCGGAGGCGCGCGTAGAATAGGCGCGGTACATCTCTTCACGGAGCGCGGCGTTGTCGCAATAGGTCATGACCGGCAGATAGCTGGGGATATCCAGCGTCAGCAACCAGCCTTCCTGCTCTTTCGCCTCAGCCTGCGCTCTGGCTGCGTCAAGCGCGCTTTCCGGCATTCCGGAAAGATCGTTTACGTCAGTCACCAGCTTGCTCCAGCCCATGGTAGCGTCCAGCACGTTGTTGCTGTAGGTAGAACCCAGCTCTGAAAGGCGCGAGGCGATCTCACCGTAGCGCTTCTGCTTCTCTTTCGACAGGCCAATGCCGGAAAGTTCGAAATCGCGCAGCGCATTGTCTACGGCTTTCTGCTGCGGCGCGCTCAGCGTCTCATAGCTGTTCTCTTTAAGATCCCGGTAAGCCTGATAGAGACCTTCATGCTGGCCCACCCAGGTGCTGTACTCTGAGAGCAGCGGCAGCGTCTGCTCATAGGCTTCGCGCAGTTCGGGGCTGTTTTTTACCGAGTTCAGGTGACTGACCGGAGAAAACAGGCGGCCCAGGCGATCGTCAACTTCCGCCAGCGGCTGTACCAGGTTATCCCAGGTGTAGGGCGCGCCCTGCGCCACCACGCTCTCTACCGCCGCGCGACACGCTTCCAGCGCCTGGGTAACGGCGGGCACAACGTGTTCGGGTTTGATGGCGGAAAAAGGAGGAAGCGTAAAAGTGGAAAGTAGCGGATTGGTCATAGCGCAGTCCTTGAAGTCATGATCGTGTATGTGCGTGGTTAAACACGCGATTCAGTTAACATGAGGCTAACCGGGGCGAAAATCAATGGTCAGGCTGCCCGGTAACCTATCCAGTGACTCAATTTGCCTGTCAGTAACGCAAATTGCATACTTGCTGCGCCACCTTTAACCTTGTGGCGGTTAAAAACTTAACAGGGAGTGTCTTTATGTGGTACGTCCTCGCCGCATCGTTGTTTTTCCTTCCTTTTCACCGGGCGGCGTCGCTGACTTTACTGGCTATCACGCTCGGGATGGCTATCTGGAACCAGACGCTGGCTTTGCCGGGTATCGGGGCGGTCGCCGTACTGGGCGGGTTGGCAGTTTACCGCGTTGTAAAACGTGACAATGCGCGCCTGCCGCTGGTGTGCGAGATAGTGTTGGTCGCCGGTTCGCTTGCGCTGATGCTGCATCTGCTGCCCGGCTTTAATAATCAGGCGATCGTGAACGCGGTTAAAGCCGGCCCGGAAAGCGCGCCTTTCAGCTTCTACTTCAACCTCGACAAGGCGCTGGTCCCTTTTCTGCTGCTGGGCTGCCTGCCCACCCTACTGAAGCGTCCGGCCTCACTGCCCAAAAATGGGTTGTGGTGGCTGGTGCTGGTGCTGGCGATGCCGCTGCTGCTGGCGACGCTGGCCGGAGGACTGACGGTGGAGCTGCATCAGCCCGCGTGGCTGGGCGCCTTTATGCTGGCTAATCTGTTCTTTGTGTCGCTGGCGGAGGAAGCGCTGTTTCGCGGTTATTTTCAGCAGCGGCTCACGCAGCGGTTGGGCAACCTCTGGGGCCTGCTGGGTGCCGCCATACTCTTTGGTCTGGCCCATTACCCGGGCGGCCCGCTGCTGATATTTTTCGCCACGCTGGCCGGTATGATTTACGGACTGGCCTGGCTCTGGAGTGGCCGCGTCTGGGTTTCCACGCTGGTGCACTTCAGCTTTAATATGCTGCACCTGCTGTTTTTCACCTATCCGGTCTGGCAGCATCCGCCAGCCTGACAGCCCTTTGGCCCGCCGCTGGCTGTCCCGCTTTCACCTCGTGCCGCAGAGGGCGGCACGTGCATTTTCCCCAGCTGACAGCCCCTCCCGCATGGAGCGCTGCGCGCGGGTGAAAAGCGCCGATTTGTTCTCAAGCTTTCACCCCATCCGCCGGCCATCCCTGATATAATCGCCCTTCACGAGTTCTCATGCTTTTTCCTGCATCCACTGCTGTGCGCCGTTCTGTAGGTAATTCGTGAGGTAATAATTGTAATAAATTGACTCACCCTCAATTAAAGCCTTATAAATTCAACAGGATAGATAAAAATGCTCAGCTATCGCCACAGTTTTCATGCTGGCAATCACGCCGACGTGCTCAAACATACCGTTCAGAGCCTGATCATCGACGCGCTTATCGAGAAGGATAAACCTCTTCTTTACCTCGATACCCATGCGGGCGCGGGCCGCTATCTGCTGAGCGGCGAGCACGCCGAGCGCACGGGTGAATATATGGAAGGCATCGCCCGTATCTGGCAGCAGGATGACCTACCGGCCGAGCTGGAAAGCTACATCTCCTGCATCAAAGCGCTGAACCCGAACGACAAACTGCGTTTCTATCCCGGTTCGCCGCTGATCGCCCGTCACCTGCTGCGTCCTTACGATCAGATGAGCCTGACCGAGCTGCATCCCAGCGACTACCCGATGCTGCGCACCGAGTTTTCAAAAGACGACCGCGCCCGTACCGAGCGCAGCGACGGCTACCAGCAGCTGAAGTCAAAACTGCCGCCGCCGTCGCGCCGTGGACTGATCCTGATCGATCCGCCTTATGAAATGAAGTCTGACTATCAGGCCGTGGTGAAAGGCATTAAGGAAGGCTACAAGCGGTTTGGCACCGGCGTTTATGCCCTGTGGTATCCGGTGGTGCTGCGCCAGCAGATTAAGCGCATGTTCGCTGAGCTGGAGGCTTCCGGTATTCGCCGTATCCTGCAAATTGAGCTGGCGGTCCGTCCGGACAGCGACCGCTTCGGCATGACCGCTTCCGGCATGGTGGTGATCAACCCGCCGTGGAAGCTGGAGCAGCAGATGAATAACGTGCTGCCGTGGCTGCACAAGCATCTGGTGCCGGCAGGCACCGGTCACACCAAAGTCAGCTGGATTGTGCCTGAGTAAGTTTTCCACAAGAGGGGAGATTCTCCCCTCCTGAAAGCCGGCGCCGTTTGCTAAAGCCTGAACAGTGAAAAGTCGTGCGCCATCTCCGTTTCAGGAAAAATAGCGCGGCACTCCGCCAGCAGCCGGGCTGAATCCTCCCGCAGATAGCGCGAGCTGAGATGCGTCACAATCAGTTTCTTCGCCCCCGCTTCTCTGGCCGCCATCGCCGCCTGCACGGTTGAGGAATGGCCCCGTCCGTTGGCTTTTTCCTCCATTGCCGCCTCCAGCGTGGCTTCATGCACCATCACGTCCGCATCCGCCGCCAGTTCACGGGAGGCCGGAGTTGGACTGGTGTCGCCAAATATCGCCAGCGTCACGCCCTTCACCGGCGGGCTGAGATAATCCCGGCCGTTTACGATACGACCATCCTCCATCGTCACCGTTTCGCCCCGCTTGAGCTGCTGAAACAGCGCCCCCGGTTTAATGCCGTCGGCGAGCAGGCGCTCTGCATCCAGCGCGCCGGGTTTATCGTGCTCTTCAATGCGAAAACCGTAGCACTCGACGGGATGCGTTAGCGGAAAGGCGGTGACGCGAAAATGGTCGTCGTTAAGGATTTCGCCCGCCTCTATCTCCACGATTGCAAGTGGGAACGTCAGCCATGAGCCGCTCAGGCTCAGGCTGGTTTCGATAAACGTCCGTATGCCTTTTGGCCCATAGAGGGTGATGCCGTCGGTCACGCCGTTCATTGAGCGGCTGGTCAGCAGCCCCGGCAGACCGAAGATATGATCGCCGTGCAGGTGAGTGATAAAAATCTTCTCAATTTTCCCCGGTTTGACTTCCGAACGGAGGATCTGATGCTGGGTCCCTTCGCCACAGTCAAACAGCCAGCACCCGTTGCGGGTGCCCCGCAGATTCAGCGCAATGCTGGTCACGTTCCGGCGGCGGCTCGGCGTACCCGCGCCGGTGCCTAAAAATAGCAGTTCCATTCGTTCTCTCAATGACGGTGAATAAGCGGAAAACAGAGGCCCGGTGTGGTAAAACGGGTTATCACTGAGTTTATCACGCCTGCCCTATCACAATCATAGACGCAAACTTTGCGGCAATTGACCGACTGGCGTTACACTCTACCGCAATTGCATTTACTCACTTACGGAACTCTTCCAATGACCAAACATTATGACTATCTTGCCATTGGCGGCGGCAGCGGCGGTATCGCCTCCATTAACCGTGCAGCCATGTATGGACAGAAATGCGCCCTGATTGAAGCGAAAGAGCTGGGCGGCACCTGCGTTAACGTTGGCTGCGTTCCTAAAAAAGTGATGTGGCACGCCGCGCAGATCGCCGAAGCGATTCATATGTATGGCCCGGACTACGGTTTTGACACCACGGTAAACCATTTTGACTGGTCCACGCTGGTCAAAAACCGCAGCGCCTATATCGATCGTATTCACACCTCCTACGACAACGTGCTGGGTAAAAATAACGTTGATGTGATCAGGGGCTATGCCCGCTTCGTTGATGCCCATACCGTCGAAGTGAACGGTGAGAAGATCACCGCCGATCATATTCTGATCGCCACCGGCGGCCGTCCCGGGCAGCCGACGATCCCAGGCGCCGAGCACGGCATCAACTCTGACGGCTTCTTTGAACTGGATGCGCTGCCGAAGCGTACCGCCGTGGTAGGCGCGGGCTACATCGCAGTGGAAATTGCGGGCGTCCTTAACGCGCTGGGTTCAGAAACCCACCTCTTTGTCCGTCAGCATGCGCCGCTGCGCACCTTCGATCCGCTGATCGTGGAGACGCTGATGGAAGTGATGAACGCCGAAGGCCCAACGCTGCATACGCAATCTGTGCCGAAAGCCGTGGAAAAAAATGCCGACGGCACCCTGACGCTGCTGCTGGAGAACGGCAAAGAGCAGATCGTGGACTGCCTGGTCTGGGCGATTGGCCGCCAGCCGGAAACGGACAACCTGAACCTGGGCGTCACCGGCGTGCAGCTGAACGAAAAGGGTTATATCAACGTTGATAAGTTCCAGAACACCAACGTTCCCGGCATCTACGCGGTAGGCGATAACACCGGCGCGATCGAGCTGACCCCGGTGGCCGTTGCCGCAGGCCGTCGTCTCTCAGAACGTCTGTTTAACAATAAGCCAGATGAGCATCTGGACTACAGCAACGTGCCAACCGTGGTCTTCAGCCATCCGCCAATCGGTACGGTGGGTCTGAGCGAGCCGGAAGCGCGGGCAAAATATGGCGATGAGGAAGTGAAGGTTTATAAATCCGCCTTTACCGCCATGTATACCGCCGTTACCCAGCACCGTCAGCCCTGCCGCATGAAGCTGGTCTGCGTCGGTAAAGATGAGAAGATCGTCGGCATTCACGGCATCGGTTACGGTATGGATGAAATGCTGCAAGGCTTCGCCGTGGCGCTGAAGATGGGCGCCACCAAGAAGGACTTTGATAACACCGTCGCGATCCACCCGACCGGTGCGGAAGAGTTTGTGACCATGCGTTAACAGCGCCGCCTTCTCTGGAAGGCATAACGCTTGTCTGTCACGCGCCCGGGGCCAGCCGCTCCGGGCGCGTTTTCTTTTCTGCCGTAACAAAGTGCTACCGCGCTGGCGCTACCGAGCTGCACAAAAATATGGGCGCGTTTTTTAATCCGGCGGTGAAGGGAGAGTGGAAAGAGAACCTGCTGGCCACCCTTAACAAACGTCTTGCGTGGCTGCTTTATTGGGTCAAAAAGAGACGCTGACCGGCACTTTCAGCATCGCCGATGCTTACCTGTTTACCGTTCTGGGATGGGCGCGCATTGTCGGCGTCAGCCTTGATGCCTGGACCGACATTCAGCGCTATCAGGCCGCTATCGCCGGGCGGCCTTCCGTTCAGGCCGCAATGAAGGCTGAAGGGCTTCTCTGATCCTTTTGCCTGCCTGCGCGCCCATAATGGTACAGCCACGGGCGCGCTTTTCTGAACCCCCGGTCGCTTAACGGCTCCAGTCTTCCAGCGTCAGTCCCGCTACCCGCTCAAAATCCCTGACGTTATTTGTTATCAGAACGGCACCGGTGGCAACGGCATGTCCGGCAATAGCCGTGTCGTTCGGGCCGATCGGCGTGCCGGCGGCAGCCAGAGCGGCTTTAACCCCGGTGGTGGCGTCTACCGCGGCGCGATCCCAGGGCAGAACGGCGTCGAGGCGGGCGCAGAAGGCATCAACCAGCTGCGCGTGACTAGGCGAGGCCTTTTTACCAATCGCGCCAAAGCGCATTTCAGCATAAGTGATAGCCGACACGACGATGCGGTGATTACGCAGCACTGCCTGCTCCAGGCGCTGCAAAACCGCTTCCGGCTGCTCACGCATAATAAAAGAGCAGATGTTGGTATCAAGCATATAAGTCTTATTCACAGCTCAAATCTTCCTTCATCACTGACCACGTCCCCACGCTTCGCCATGAAGTCCGCATCCGCTTTTTCCAGGTCGGTGAATGAGCGCCAGGTAGGCCGCACGGGGCGCAGAATAATGCAGTCTCCTTCCCGGACGATCTCCAGCTCGCTGACGCCGTCAAAATCAAGATCCCGGGGCAGGCGAATGGCCCGGTTATTCCCATTTTTAAAAATTGATACGGTTCTCATGATGCCTCACTCCCGGTTGTTTGTAGATATGCTGGCACAGACATAAAAAATGAGTGCGATTCGTATACGACCAGGACAAGTATATGCGGAGGCTTATTTTATGTATAGGCCTGGCATATGTTTTAAATAACGTACGGATCATTTCCTCTCGCGCCCGATCCATTTTTTTTTTGGGAGAGGCGTGGAAAAGACATCTGTCAACTATGGGCCCTTATGAGACGGGGCGTTACAGACTCATCTACGTTGTTCAACAGTCCTGAAAAGCTTATCCGGGATAAGAATGCACAAGGAAAACGAAAAGCCCTGTTTTTTTTCTGCTTCATTCGCGTATGATTGCAACAATTGGTAATACGAATGATTTGCATTTAATTACTTTGCGACTACGCATTCACTTTTCAGGAGAGAAAATGAAATTACGTCAGGCGTTCGCCTCCACGCTGGTTACCGCTGCCCTGCTTATCAGCGGCTGTATGACGGCATTTGCGGCTCAGGAACCGGCCACCCTCGCTATTGAACACGCGCAGGGCACCACCCAGGTGCCACTGAATCCAAAGAAGGTCATTATACTTAGCCCCGCCACGCTGGACATTGCCGATGCGCTGGGCATCCCGGTGGCTGGCGTGCCGCAAAACAGCACGCACCTGCCCGCGTTTTTAGCAAAATATAAGGGCAGCGAGTACCTGAATACGGGTACGCTCTTTGAACCTGACTATGAGGCGCTGGCCACGGCACAGCCAGACCTGATTATCGCGGGCGGTCGCGCACGCGACGCCTATGACAAGCTCAGCGAAATCGCGCCGACCATTTCGCTGGATCTTGATCCGCAACATTTTGTCGCCAGCCTGACAGAGCGTACCAACCAGCTGGCCGCTATTTTTGGCAAACAGGCTGAGGCAAAAGCGCTGCTGGCTGCCTTTAATGCCAAAATCGCGGCGGTTAAGGCGAAATCTGCCGACGCCGGTCCGGCGATGGTGATCATGATCAACGGCGGAAAAATGTCAGCCTATACGCCGGGCTCGCGTTTTGGCTTCGTCTTTGATGCGCTGGGCTTTGAGCCAGCGACGTCGTTTAAGCAGACGGGCCGTCACGGTAACGTGGTCTCATCAGAATTTATTCTGCAAACCAATCCTGAATGGCTTTTTGTGTTAGATCGCGATAACGCTATTGGCCGCAACGAAGGGCAGTCCGCTCAGCAGGTGCTGGATAACCCGCTCATCCGCAAAACGAACGCCTGGCAGCATAAGCACATTGTTTACCTTGATTCCAGCTCGCTTTATATCGCCGGGGGGCTGCAAAGCTATACCCAGCTGATGGCTAAAATCAGCGCGACGCTGGATCAGGCAAAGCAGGGACAGTAAGCGCGCGCCATGAAAAGTTTCGGTTTTGTAACGGGCCTGGCAGCGCTGCTGGGCCTGATGACCTGGAGCCTCTTTGTGGGCGCGGGTCAGATGACCCTACAGGGCGTCTGGCGCGATGCGGATATGCGCGACATTTTCCTGATCAGCCGCGTTCCGCGTACGCTGGCGCTGCTGCTGGCCGGTAGCGCCATGAGCGTGGCCGGACTGATCATGCAGATGCTGACGCAAAACCGCTTCGTTGAACCTTCTATTGCGGGCACCACGCAGTCAGCCAGCCTTGGCCTGCTGCTGGTGATGATTTTTAGTCCTGCTGCCCCGGTACTGCTCAAAATGGGCGTTGCCACATTGTTCGCAATGGGCGGCACCGCATTGTTTATGCTGCTGCTACAGCGTATGCGCATTAAATCCCCACTTATGGTGCCGCTCACCGGCATTATGCTGGGGGCGATCATCAGTTCGGTTACCACTTTTCTGGCAATGGAATTTGATCTGCTGCAGTCGCTTGGCGGCTGGGAGTCCGGGGATTTTTCCGGCGTGTTGCAGGGGCGCTATGAGCTTTTATGGATTGTCGGTGCGCTGACGCTGCTGGCGATGCTGATAGCCGATCGCTTTACCGTGGCGGGAATGGGTAAAGATTTCTCCGTTAATATCGGCCTGAACTATCAGTACATCTTGCTGGCGGGGATGGCCATTGTCTCGGTGATCGGCGGCGTGGTGGTCGTGGTAATTGGTGCCCTGCCGTTCCTCGGCCTGATCGTGCCGAATATTATCAGCCTGGCGATGGGCGATAATCTGCGGCGCACCATTCCCTGGGTTGCGCTCTGCGGCGGCGGGCTGGTGGTATTCTGCGATATTATCGGCCGCCTGATCGTCTACCCCTTTGAGATCCCGGCCAGCGTTATTTTAGGCGTCATCGGCGCGCTGGTTTTCCTGTACTTACTGCTGAGGAATCAACGCCATGCAGGCTGACTCTTCCTCAACGGCCCTGCCCGCGGCCCCTCTGCAACCCCGCTTCAGCACGCCGGCCAGGCGTCTGCTGCTGCTGGCTGCGCTGGCTTTACTCTCCGTCGTGCTGTTTATGACCATCGGCCTGAAGGGCAACGTGCACTATATCCTGGTTCATCGTGGGCTCATTCTCGCCACCATGCTGCTGGTCGCATTTGCCTCTGGCGTGGCCACGCTGCTCTTTCAGACCGTCACCAATAACCGCATTCTGACGCCCTCAATTATGGGACTGGAAGCGCTTTTTATCCTGATCCAAACCGCCCTGATCTTTTTTGTTGATGCCGACGGCTTCCGGATGCTGGGTATTGTCGGGAAATTTCTCTGCGAAGCCCTGCTGCTGCTGCTGTTTTCCGTCGCGCTCTACCGCTGGCTGCTGGGCGGGCTGGGCGTTAATCTGCACCGCGTGCTGCTGACAGGCCTGATTTTCGGTACGCTGTTCCGCAGTCTCTCCACCCTGCTGCAACGCCTGCTTTCACCGGGAGAATTTGCGATTTTACAGGGGCGCATGTTTGCCACCTTTACCCGTGCGGCTCCCGAGATCGTTGCCGTCGCCGCGCTGATTGTGGCCGGCGTGGCGATACTGGTCTGGCGTATGCGGCATGAACTCGATGTGCTGGCGCTAGGGCGGCACGCCGCGATCAATCTGGGCGTGGCTTATCAGCAAAAAGTGATTGCCATTCTGCTGCTGGTTTCGCTGCTGGTCGCCGTCTCAACGGCGCTTGTCGGGCCGCTAACGTTCCTGGGGTTGCTGGTCGCTAACCTTGCCTGGCAGATCCTTGGCTCACACCGCCATCAGTACCTGCTGCCCGGCGTATTTCTGACGGCGGTAATTACGCTGGTGGGTGGTCAGCTCGTTCTGGAACGCATGCTGAATATGGCAGGAACGCTCTCCGTGGTGATTGAGTTCACCGGGGGGGCGCTGTTTCTCTATCTGTTGATCAAAAAGGCCGCGTTGTGATTGAAATAAATGGAGTGGTAAAGAAGTATCAGGAAACCACCGTTCTGAATCAGGTGAGCGAAATCATCCCGCAGGGCGGCATCACCTCAATTATCGGTGCTAACGGCGCCGGCAAATCCACCCTGCTCTCCATTATGAGCCGGCTCCTTACGCCGGATGGCGGCAGCGTCAGCGTCAACGGTCTGGATGTGGAAAAGACGCCGGGGAAAACGCTGGCCACGGTGCTTTCTATCCTGCGGCAGGAGAACCATTTCACCAGCCGTCTGACGGTTTACGACCTGGTCAGCTTTGGACGCTATCCCTATAATCAGGGGCGTTTCACCGCAGAGGATCGCCACTATATTGAGAATGCGATGGCCTTTCTTGACCTCCTTCCGCTACGGGAACGCTACCTCGACGAACTTTCAGGCGGCCAGCGCCAGCGCGCCTTTGTAGCGATGGTCCTCTGCCAGGATACCCAGTACGTGCTGCTTGATGAGCCGCTGAATAACCTGGACATTAAGCACAGCGTGGCGATGATGAAACAGTTGCGCAGGGCGGCGGATGAGCTGAATAAAACCATCGTGCTGGTTATTCACGATATCAATTTCGCCTCCGCCTATTCCGACCATATTATCGCGATGAAGGGAGGAGAGATCCTTTACCGGGGTGCGCCAGCAGAAATCATGATGCCAGAGAAGATAGAACATATTTTTGACACCCAGGTCGCTATCGAACAAGTAAACGGCTGCTATATCGCCGTTTATTACCGGTAACTAGCTCCCGGTTCGCCCTCAGGTAAGCATGTACCGCCGCCTTTTTTTGATGGATGCCGCTGCGTTACATCAGTTTCAGACGATGCAAAACCTGGCTGATGCTGTCGCCTTTCCCGCCAACCGACGTGGCAGCTGACGGGAAAGTCGATGATTTGGATGCGCCGGATAGCACAGCAATGCCCCGCTTTCTGCCATACTGGCGGGGCTTCACCGGAATTGAAGTCAGAGACTAGCTGAAAGCTTCAGCACACTATCTCTTATTCACTGTCCATCTTCAGGGATGCGGGCAATCACTTTGATCTCAAAATCGAAGCCTGCGAGCCAGTTGACCCCCACCGCCGTCCAGTTTGGATATGGGGCTTGCGGAAAGATCTCCTGCTTGACCGTCATAACCGTGGCGAACTGATTTTCCGGATCGGTATGAAACGTGGTGACATCAATGAGATCGTTTAATCCACATCCCGCCGCCTGAAGGGTTGCCTGCAAGTTGTCAAAAGCGAGCCTGACCTGTGCGGCAAAATCAGGTTCCGGGGAACCGTCTTCCCGGCTGCCAACCTGCCCTGATACAAACAGCAAATCGCCCGAGCGAATCGCCGCAGAGTAACCATTTTTTTCATACAGATCGTGGCGACCGGCGGGATAAATCGTTTCTCGTTTAAGCATGACTGGCCTCTTCTTTGTGAGATAGCGACAAGGATGATAAAGTGCGTCTTTCATCTGATATACAGTTCGTATGTTAAATTAATAGCACATACGCCTCGTATGTCAAACATAAATACGTCGCGTATATGAAAGTGGAGTGTTTGCATGGCAGTCAGACGTCGCGCTGAAATGATGGAAAAGAACCGGCTTAAGCTGATCGCTGCGGCCCGCAAAGCCTTTGCGGAAAAGGGCTTTGCCGCATCGTCGATGGATGAGCTGACGGCAAGCGCCGGCCTGACGCGTGGCGCGCTGTATCATAATTTCGGCGATAAGCGGGGCCTGCTGGCCGCCGTAGTGGCTCAGCTTGACGGCGAAATGGCGCAGCGGGCAAAGGAGGTAGCCAGTACGGCTACCGAAGGCTGGGAACAGTTTGTAGCCGAAGGGACGGCCTATATCAGAATGGCGCTCGATCCCGAGGTACAACGCATCGTGTTACTGGACGGGCCCGCTTTTCTTGGCGATCCCTCAAGCTGGCCAAGCCAGAACGCCTGTCTTGAAGCCACCCGCCACGCAGTGGCTGAGATGGTCAGCAAGGGCATTTTAAAACCGGTCGATGTGGAAGCGGCGGCCCGGTTGCTTAACGGTGCGGCGCTGAATGCCGCATTATGGGTGGCTGCCGCTGAAGAGCCCGATCTGAGACTGCCAAAAGCGACAGAGGCATTTGTGCTTATGGCTGAGGGGCTGCGTCTTTAAGGCATTCGCTTCTGTCGTTTCAGTCTGCCTGCCCCTCAGCGCATAGCTCAGCAACAGGTGCCGGCAGACCCTGACAAAATGGACTGGTTTGTCAGAAGTGCCGATCTGGCTTTCACAGCAGGAACATCATATCCATGCGGAATAACACCTTCTTACTTTTTCGTGGAGCAACAGACAATCCCGAAGATAATCAGCAGCAGCGTAATGCATATAATTTTTGCATTAACTGGCTATAGTAAAGTTCTGCGAATGACAGACTGAATAAAATGCTTTTTATGTTGCGGATTCTTTACAAATTTATTAAAAAATATTATAAGTCCACTCACCCCCAAATTTAATATTGATGGTGATATTTTCATTATTATGTTTAGCTTTATGTACGCTTACCGCGCCTGAATGCTCTGCCTGTTGATGGTAAAGGCATATAAAGTTTGAAATTGTGATTAACCTCAAAAAAACAATTCTCTTTTCATGGGATAAAAACAGGCGCTTCCTGAGTGCTTAAAGCCTTCACCTTTATGATGTGCTGCCCTATCGGGTAGCGTTTTAATGGCAGTTTTACCCGCAAAAGCTCCCGTCCAGGATTGCGGAGAGGCACAGTGGTGCAGTATGAATGCCCCGGCGGGAAAATCACATCAGACCCGTTATTTTGTTCAGCCTTAACAGAGTGCTGACGCCATTTTTTGTAATAGTTATCGCTTTATTCCCGGCAGTTCTGCGTTAAAGGGTCTCTGTGTGAGCGTTGGGGCTGGTGAACATTGGGTAGTAGCCGGTATTACGTCATCGCTTATAAAGCAGCCCCATAAACTGAGGCTATGGGGCTGTAATTATTATAGTTTTATTTTAATAGCAATACCTGGTGTTGACGTACACCACCTTTTTAGGCTTTTCCGGCTGAAGTTAAAAGGGTATTTTAATGTAAGGTTCATTTTGTGTAGGGTTCATTTTGTGTAGGGTTCAATTAATGCAGGAGTAGTATGATGAAAGGATATTCAGCCCCTGAAAAATTAATTAGTCTGTTTGAAAATGATAACGTCGTTGGCTGGGCCATAAAAGATACCCATTCAAACTTCGTTTATGCGAATAAAGCATTAAAACAGTGGCAGATGCTTTCACCAAAATATAATTATGAAGGAAAAAATATCAAAGATATGCCCGTTCCTGTTGCCGAATTTTCCGATCTGTTCGCAAAACAGGAGAGATATATAGAGCTTACGGGCAATGCGGTCAGGGCGATAACCACCCATATCCAGGGCAAAGAAAAGATAATGCAGCCGGCTTACAGCATGCAGGAACCCTTATTTGATGAAAACCATATTTGCACAGGTACGGTTATCAGCGTAAGGCATGTTAATATCATCACCCCGACCTCGTTACTTAATGGGAAAATAAATCAGCATGCGACGTTCCAGGCTCCCTCAGATTTTTTCACGGAGAAAGAGTGGGAAGTTGTCTACCTGCTACAGTGCAACCTGAGCCTGAAAGAGATCGCTGGCGTGCTGGGCATTTCTCTGGATGCCGTAAATAGCAGGCTGAGAAGCTGCTATAAAAAAACCGCCGTCAGCTCCGCCTCTTCCCTGATTGAGTTTTGCCGAAGCCAAAACTTTGATAATTACATCCCTCTGTTTTTCCTGAAAAAGGGCCATATCATCATTACCGGGTAAGCACGAATGGAATTTTACTTCGACAAATCGCTGTTCGGCTGGGCAATCAAAGATGCCCGGTCCAGGTATGTTTACGCTAATGATTTAGCCTGCCGCTATTTCAGGGTAAAAAAAAGCGCGTTAACAGGCTGCACGGATGCAGACCTGATCCCAGCCTTAAACCATGCCTGCAAATATATCTTGCAGGATGACAGGAAAATCCTCTCCACGCATAAAATGAGTATCGCTCTGAAGATTTTCGATTACGGCGGCAAGGGGAAAATTAGCGCCTACCGGGTAGAGAAACGCCCCTGGACGTTGCCGGACAGTTCGCCTGCCATCATTTGCACCTATATCGAACTGACCAACGTCTATCTTTCAACTTTTCTCAATCAGCATGACAGAAGGCCTCTTGTTTTTACCCAGCCCTCGACGTTATTTACGGATCGGGAGTGGGAGGTGATTCTTTTACTGTTATGCGGTGTGAAACGAAAAGTTATGGCAACCACGCTGGGCATCAGCGGCCTGACGCTAAGAAACAGAATATCCCGCTGTTGTGAAAAGGCGGGCGTGGTTAATCAATCCGTACTGACCGAGCACTGTTTTGCTAACGGCTGGGATAATTACGTCCCGCCATTCTTTCTGAAGCAGGGTTACGTTAGCCTCTGTTAGCGGGACGCGCCCGGCGGGCTTATCCAGGTAGCCCAGCGGAAGCGTATTGCCCGCGAAAGGTCTTTCGCCATTCAGCAGGGCTGACGCCAAGCTTCTGTCGGAACAGCTGGCGATAAAATTGGGTCAATTTAACCGCGCCCCAAAGTGGGGCGTCTGCCGTCACGTTGCTCTTTTTTTGACGACGGTAGGGTGTTAAATCAGATTGAATCTTTGTTTCTGGAGCGTACGCATAAGCTGGGTTGCCGCCTCGTTCATTTCCGCTTCCGGCTGGGTGTGCAACGCAATTTCCGTGAAGGGAAGCCCGGGCATGCCATCCTCCTGCGTCAGCACGCGTAGTCCCGAAGTGAGCATTGAGGGCGTGAGAATAGTGACCGCCAGGCCAGCTTTGACCGCCGCTGACAGCCCGGACAAACTTGAACTGGTATAAGCAATTCGCCACGGCCTGCCTGCGGCATCCAGCGCTTCAATGCCCCGCTGGCGGAAAATGCATCCACTGTCCGTTGAGACGGCCAGAGGAAGCGGCAATCGTCGCTGTGCATCGTAATCCACCGCGGCGGCCCAGATAGTGTCTTCACGGCATAACACTTTGCCACCAGGGGTATTGGGCTGTCGGGTCGTGACGGCCAGATCCAGCATATTGGCCGACATTTTTTCAAGCAAATTAACGCTCACCCCACAGTGCACCTGCAATTCAACATCCGGGAAATTTTTTTCAAAACCGGCAAGGATTTTGTGGATATAGACCAGATAATCATCGGGAATGCCCAGACGGACCACACCTTCCAGCCGCTGATCCAGCATATCGTTCCAGGCCAGCGTATTCAGATTTACCAGCTGTCTGGCATGCGTCAGCAGCCGCTGTCCGATGTCGGTAGGCTCGGGAGTTCTGTGTCGTTTATCAATCAGCGTAAAGCCCGTCATTTGCTCCAGCCGCTTGATATGCGCACTGACGGTGGATTGCGCCAGATGCAGGCTTTCCGCCGCAGCGGTATAGCCGCCCGAGTCGATAACCTGAATAAAGGTATTAAGCAGGACAAGATCAAAAAGCCGGTTACCCGAAAGGTCTGTCATCACGATCCATAATAGTATTATCAAGAAACATCGTTTTCATGATAAAGCCTCTTCCGCCACAATACCACGCTTGCCTTTTAGCCGGGCCGGCCGTTCGCCATAAAGGTTGCAGGTTATTGTTTGGTAATGGAATCCCGCCTCCAGCCCGATCTCTTTCCGGCAATAACGCCATCGCACTCAGAACGAGCCCAGTCCGGTGTAACTTACATCAATGAGTTTTTTCAGATAACAACCCTATGAGTACAATACTAAAGACAGCGAAACGCACGATGTCCGGTATTAATCCGCCGGTGTTTTATCCTTCCGCAGCACTTATCGTGCTTTTTGTCCTGTTCACCATCCTGGAACCCACCCGCGCGGGCGTCTGGTTCAACTCGCTGCAAAGCTGGATTATCGGGACTTTCGGTTGGTTTTACCTGCTGGTAATGGGCGTCTATTTATTACTGACGCTGATTCTGGCTTTCAGTCGCTATGGCCAGATAAAGCTGGGTCCCGACCACAGCCGCCCTGAATACAGCTATCTGTCATGGTTCTCTATGCTGTTTTCGGCCGGCATGGGTATAGGTCTGGTGTTTTATGGCGTTGCCGAACCGATCTTCCATTTCGTTAACCCGCCCCAGGGTCAGGGCCTGACCGCAGAAACTGCGCGTGAAGCGATGAAAATGACCCTGTTCCATTGGGGCGTCCATGCCTGGGGCGTCTATACGATTGTTGCGCTGGCGCTGGGGTATTTCAGTTTCCGGCACGGCCTGCCTTTACGGATAAGCTCCGCGCTTTATCCTGTTATCGGCAAGCGCATTCACGGTCCGATTGGGAATATGGTGGACGTGCTGGCCGTCTTTGGCACCATGTTTGGTATTGCCACCTCCCTTGGCCTGGGCGTATTGCAGATCAATTCCGGGCTGCATTATCTGACAGGAATACCGGCGAATACCACGGTGCAGCTTATCCTCGTGGCGATAGTCACTGCTCTGGCGACCTGCTCTGTTGTTCTCGGCCTGGATAACGGCGTCCGCCGCTTATCGGAATGGAATTTGAAGCTGGCTGTAGTGCTGCTGGTATTTGTTGCCGCCGTCGGCCCAACGCTGTTTATCTTCCAGTCGCTGGGACAAAATATCGGCACCTATCTCTCGTCGATAGTCGATATGACGTTTAACAGCTACGCCTATACGGGCGACGCCTCAACGCAATCTTTTTTAGGTGCCTGGACGCTCTTTTACTGGGCCTGGTTTATCGCCTGGTCGCCTTTCGTCGGGATGTTTATCGCCCGTATTTCCCGGGGCAGAACGATCAAAGAATTTGTGCTGGGCGTGCTGTTCGTGCCGGTGGGCCTGACCATACTCTGGCTGACCGTGTTTGGTGATACCGCACTATATGGCGTTCTTCAGGGCACCATGCCCGATCTGGTGGATCAGGTATTCAAAGATACCTCAACCTCACTGTTCCAGTTCCTAGATGCCTTACCCTTCTCCAGTATTTCTTCCGTACTGGCGACGCTGTTGGTGATTACCTTCTTTGTGACCTCCGCCGATTCCGGTTCGCTGGTGATAGATTCGCTTACCTCGCGGGATAGCGGAGAATCATCAACGGCACAGCGTATTTTCTGGTCGGTATCGCAGGGACTGGTCGCCGCGTCGCTGATCCTGGCGGGGGGACAGGATGTGCTTTCCGCATTACAGGCCGCTTCGCTGGCCTCGGCGCTGCCTTTTGCTCCGGTCTTACTGCTGGTCGGATTTGGCCTGTTTAAATCGCTGCGCCTTGAGCAAATCAAACGTGACAGTATTGATCATATCAACAAAGCTACGCCAAGCAGCCTCTCCAGGATTCAGGAAACAGGATGGGAAAATCAGCTTGAACAGCTTATCTCTCAGCCGCAGAAAACTGAGGTACTGAAATTTCTCCATCATAATGTGATTGAAGCCATTAATGATGTTCAGGGCGTGTTCCAGAAAAACGGACTGGTCACGAAACTGGTGTCGGAAGAAACCCGCTGCTGCCTCTATGTAGACCACGGCGATGAGCGTAACTTTATGTATGGCTGCTGGGTGCGTGAAGTCACCACGCCCACCTTCGTCAGCGAGCGTTCACGTAAAAAGAAGGATTCTCAGTACTATATTGAGGTCTATCTGCAGGAAGGATCGCAACAATATAATGTCTGCGGTTACAGCAAAACACAGTTGATAGCAGACATCATCGATCAGTACGAAAAACACCTCTACTTTTTACAACAGGTACGTTGAAACCGGCCAGGACAGAATGACGCCCCTGGAGTCCGGGGGCGTCAGCCCGCCTCGCGATGCTGGTTGCGGTAATCTTTTGGGGTAACGTTGAAATGCTTCTTGAAAACCCGCTGAAAGCACTGCTGCGATGAGAAACCCAAATCGGTCGAGATGGTCATAATGGTTTTGTGAGAACTGACCAGGCATTTGGCCGCTTCATCCAGCCTGCGGCTGCGGATGAAGGTACCAAGCGTAATGCCTTTCTGCTCTTTGAATGCCCGTTGCAGGTGCCATTTTGAGTAACCTGACCGGGCCGCCACGTCCTCGATATTTAACCCATCATCGAGATGTGCTTCAATCCAGTCGGTTATAACGTCAACAATTTCACCTTTCACTTACTTCTCTCCTGCGTCAGGCATGCTGCATATCATGCCCGCCGTCCCCGCCAGGGAATGCGATTAAACATCTAATTAGCTGATTTTTAATTATAAAATAAAAGAAGGCTGTCGGTTATCCGGGCAGCCTTATTCTTATGGCGTGGATGGTATAAAGAAGCGTAAAATAGTTCAAATAGATAATATAAATCTCGGTATATAGATATAATCTATAAAGGCGAATAATGTTAGATCTCAATTTAGTCCGCGTATTTACCGCTATATACGAAACGCGCAGCGTCAGCGGCGCGGCCGATCGTCTGTTTATCACCCAACCCTCGGCCAGTTATGCCTTAGCCCGCCTGCGGGCCGAAACCAACGATGAACTGTTTAAGCGCAGCCGCAAAGGCATGGAGCCAACGCCCACGGCAGTCCATCTTTATAAGGTGTTTAAAAAGTCCCTGACCGGCATTGAGAAGGCCGTCGCGGAAACGCGCACTTTTTCGCCCGGCACGTCACAGCATAAGTTCCGTCTGGCGCTGTCCGATCTGGGTGAATTGCTGCTGCTGCCAAAACTGATTATGCATATGCAGCAGGTGGCGCCCGGTATCCGGCTGGAAGTGCTGCCGGTGGATATGACCCGGCTGGACGAATGGCTACTGACCGGCCGCATCGACGCCGCCATCTGCAGCCGTAATGAATCTGTCTCCTCCGCCCAGCGCGAACTGATGATTTACGAGCGCTATGTCTGCCTGCTCAACGTTAACCATCCCCGCATCGGCGAAACGCTCTCGCTGGATGACTATTTGCAGGAGCAGCACGTTGTCGTCTCCGCCACCAGCGGTCACCACATTGTTGAAGATCGCCTGAAGGAGTTTGGGCTTGAGCGGGAGATAGCCGTGGAAGTGCCGCACTTCGCCGCATTGGGTGAGCTGATCGCCTCCAGCGAACTGCTGGTTACGCTGCCCTCAAGCGCGGCCAGAATCTATGCACGACGCGGTAATGGTCGCGTGCTGGAGCTGCCTTTTCAGGTGCCAAACCAGGAAGTGTTTCTCTACGGGCATACTGAGATCGGGGATATCACAGCCAAAAGCTGGTTTTATAACGTGCTGAAAGTGGCAGGCCCGCAGATGTTTGCCCCCTGATCCGCACAGCGCGCGCGCATGTCGGTAAACGTCTTTTCCGGGCAGGCCCGTCAGGGAGAGGCAGTTCCGGCTTAACCAGAGGTGCGGCAAATTGAGAATGCGTTGATCTTCGCTGCAAAAACCTTCAACGTAGCCTTTTCTCATCCACCTGCCACGGTCACCGTCCGTGGCTGGCTTAACAGGGAGTTTACCCGTGTCGCTGACCGTTCTGACGCAGCTGGCCGATATCCCCGCCAGTCAGTGGGATGCACTTCTCCCTGACGGCGGCCCTTTTACCCGGCACGCTTTTCTCAGTACGCTGGAAGAGAGTGGCTGTCTTGGTCAGGGGACGGGCTGGCAGCCTGAACATCTTCTCTGGTGTGAACAGGACGAGGTGCTGGCCGCTATGCCCGGCTACCGTAAAAGCCATTCGCGGGGCGAGTACGTATTCGATTTTGCCTGGGCTGAAGCCTGCCAGCGCGCGGGCGTGCCCTACTATCCCAAATGGCTGGCGGCCGTTCCCTTCAGCCCGGTCACCGGCGCCCGCCTTCTGGGCAGTGCCGACGCAGGGCAGAAGCTGGTCGCGGCGCTTCCCGGTTTTCTCCAGCAGGGCGGGCTGCTCAGCGCCCATATCAATTTCAGCGATCGGCATGCCCGTACGCTGCTCAGCGAAGAGGCGCACTGGCTTGCCCGCCTGGGCTGCCAGTATCACTGGCGCAATCCGGGCTACCGGGATTTCCAGGACTTCCTCGACACGCTGATGTCGCGCAAGCGCAAGCAGATCCGCAAGGAGCGGGAGCTGGTCGCCAGCCAGGGCTTTGCCTTTGAATGGCTGACCGGGGAGCAGTTAAGCGAAGCCCACTGGGATTTCGTGTATGCCTGCTACGCCAACACCTATGCCGTGCGCGGACAGCGGCCTTATCTGACCCGGTCATTTTTCAGCCTGCTGGCGGAAAAGATGCCGGAGGCGATCCGGGTGGTCCTCGCCACCCAGAATGGCCTGGCGGCCGCGATGGCGTTCAGTCTGGTTGACGGCACCACAATTTATGGCCGCTACTGGGGCTGCCTGGAGGAATTCAACCGGCTACACTTTGAAACCTGTTTTTATCAGGGGATGGATTACGCCATTGCTAACGGCCTGACGCGCTTCGATGCCGGCGCCCAGGGCGAGCACAAGCTGGTGCGCGGCTTTGAGCCGGTTATTACCGAGTCCTGGCATTATCTTCGTCATGAGGGACTGCATGAGGCGGTTGCGGGCTTTTTGCAGCAGGAGCGTGAAGGCGTACTTGCCTGGGCGGAAGAAGCCCGCCATTCCCTGCCCTACCGGCGTGACGGCGAAACCGGTTGAGCAGGCGTAACGTCGCCGCTGTTAATACAGAGAGAGGATCATGCAGCCCGCTCTTTGCATCAGCAGGCAGATCGACGGATAAAAGACCGGGGTGCTTCCGGGCAGCCGCGACGTCAATCCGGCAGGATTTGCGGGCGGTCGGCCTCAGGTAGTCAGTAGAGTATGCAGCGCCTGGAGATCGCGCTGCACCCATTCGCTATCCTGCTTAAACTTTTCGTCGGACATAAACGGCTGGCGAAACAGGGTAATCAGCACGTCGGCACCCTCCTGATTGCCCACCACGCGCATCGGCACATAGATTTCCTTGCCGAAGCCAGTATCGATGTAGTGATCCATCACGCCGAAAGGGTTGTGGTCGGTAAAGCGGATTTTCACCGTGCCTTCCGGTCCGACAGACTTCCAGTAGTGACCTTCCTGCACCAGAGGAGAATGGCTGAGTCCCGACGCCCAGTGGGGAAAATAGTCCGGTTTCCAGATCGTTTCATACAGGTCAACCCAGTTACGCGGGATGGTCAGACTGAGTGTCTGCGATGGCAGCATGGAACCTCCTGAACAGTTTAGGTTACTGGATTTAACCATTCAGGCAGCAAGATGGAAAGCGTCGCGGAGTGCGATCGGCTGGGTTTGAGTCCCGCGCTTGTCGTTGTCACGACATCATTTATCAGCAATAACGGGAAATAACCGCCGCCATGGCGGCGAATTACTATACTGAAGCGGCAGCCAAACGCTCAGCAATCCGGAGTCAATGATGAAACTAAACCGCGCCCTTGCCGCATTGAGCCTCATTTTTTCCAGCGTCGCTTTTTCACAAAGCGTGCAGCCTTTGATCTTTCAGCCTAAACCGGACAACGTCTTCCTTACACCTGCAGCTGACCGCTGCAACATTTCAACCTGCCAGCAGGATTGTTATGTCGCGAACAGCCGGTGTGACCGCAACGATAACAGCGGCTGCGGCGCAAAAATGCAGGCCTGTTTGCAGGCCTGCACATCGCAGTGTCGTTAACCTCAGGATTTATTTAAATCCTGAATCAGCGTCTGGTTGAATTTTTCCGGCTCTTCCATCTGCGGGGCATGCCCCATGCCATCAAATTCTATCAGCGTGGACTGCGGGATCAGCGCTGCGACCTCTTTACCCAGCACGTTATAGTGACCGATTTTCGCCTTGATCTCCGGCGACGCAATATCGCTGCCGATGGCGGTCGTATCTGAAGTGCCGATGATAAGCGTGGTAGGCATCTTCAGGTCTTTAAATTCATAGTAGACCGGCTGCGTAAAGATCATGTCGTACTGCAAGGCGGAGTTCCAGGCGACGATCTCTTTGCCGGGTCCCGCATTCAGACCAGCCAGCATGTTGACCCAGCGATCGTATTCCGGCTTCCAGCGTCCGTCGTAGTAGGTTTTCTTCTCGTAGGCTTTGATGCCGGCCGCCGTGGTTTTCAGCTCGCGCTGATACCATTCATCCACGCTACGCCACGGGACACCTTTGGCTTTCCAGTCTTCCAGACCAATCGGGTTAACCATCACCAGTTTCTGTACCCCCTGCGGATACATCAGGGCATAGCGTGTCGCCAGCATGCCTCCGGTTGAGTGCGCCACCAGCGACACCTTGTCGATGTTCAGACTGTCGAGCAGCTGGTGAGTATTCTCCGCCAGCTGATGAAAGCTGTACTGATAATGCTGCGGTTTGGTTGAGGTACAGAATCCAATCTGATCGGGAGCGATGACCCGGTATCCCGCCTCGCTCAGCGCATCAATCGTATCCTGCCAGGTGACGCCGCAGAAGTTTTTACCGTGCATCAGTACGGCAGTACGCCCATTCGCGGTGCCTTTGGGCTTAACGTCGATGTAGCCCATCGTCACGGGCTGCTTTTGCGAGGTGAAAGCGAATTTCTGAACAGGATAAGGAATATCAAAGCCCTGTAATTCCGGGCCGTACTGCGGCGTGGTTTCAGCGGCAGAAGCCCCAAAGGCGATCAGGGCGCTCAGCATAGCCAGGCGGCGAAGGGGTTTTGACACGATCGGCTCCTTTTAAAATTTACAAAATGTTGAAATATTGCAAGGTGATGTGACGCAGGCTTAACCATAGCGGAAAAAAAGAGGGATTAAAGAGGAAATTGGCAGGGACAGGCCGGGTAAGCGCTATTCTGACAAAACTTTTCATAAACAGACTGTCACGCTCTTTAACAAAAAAAGCGATACGTTCTGGCACATCAGCGTTTTCAGGATAAAGTTAACGTTCACGCCTGCGGGTAAGAGGGAATAATACATGCTGAATAACACAGGTTGGATGGTTTCGCTGCTCTGGCTGCGCTTATGTACCATTCTGGAACCCAGAGCGTCAGCACGATCCAGTTTTTATATGCAGGCCTGAGCGCGGAGAGCCAAGGTGCCAGAGGCACCTTAGCGTTGTCGCGCTTTATTATGCTATCGGTGCGTGAAGTCGATCACCATCCTGCCTTTGATTTTACCTTCCAGCATTTCGCTAAAAATCGCATTAATCTCTGTAAGCGGCCTTTTGGTCACTTTCGGCACCACTTTGCCTTCGGCGGCAAACTGAAAGGCTTCGGCCAAATCCTCTCTGGTCCCGACCAGCGATCCCACCACCTGGATGCCATCCAGCACCAGCCGGGGAATATTCAGGCTCATTGATTCCGGCGGCAGGCCGACGGCCACGATACGTCCCCCTGCGCGCATCGCATCCACTGCGGAGTTGAACGCCGCTTTGGCTACGGCGGTCACAACAGCCGCGTGCGCGCCGCCTGTTTTCTCCTGGATTACTTTAGCGGCATCTTCTTTCAATGAGTTCACCACCAGATCGGCCCCCATTTCGCTGGCAAACTGTAGCTGGGCATCATTGATGTCCACCGCGATGACCTTAGCGTTAAAGACATTTTTGGCGTACTGCAAGGCGAGGTTGCCCAAACCGCCCAGGCCGTAAATAGCGATCCATTTTCCGGGCTGAATACCGGAAACCTTCACCGCTTTATAGGTTGTCACGCCTGCGCAGGTCACGCTGCTGGCGGCAGCCGGATCCAGCCCTTCCGGCACTTTTACAGCATAATCGGCCGCCACAATACACTCTTCGGCCATACCGCCATCAACGCTATAGCCGGCATTCTGAACGCTGCGGCACAGCGTTTCGTTACCGGTCGTGCAGTATTCACAGTGGCCGCAGCCTTTATAAAACCATGCCACGCTGGCGCGGTCGCCCACTTTTAAGGCGCTGACGCCCGGGCCAATTTCCTTCACGATGCCGATGCCTTCATGGCCCAGTATCACCCCGGTTTTGTCGCCGAAATCCCCATTCTTGACGTGAAGATCGGTATGGCAGACGCCACAACATTCCATTTTCAGCAGCGCTTCACCGTATTCCAGCGCCCGCAGCGTTTTATCAACCACGTCGACGGTATGATCTTTATTTACCACAGCAGCTTTCATCGTCCTCTCCTCTCTGAAAGTTGAACTCTCATTCACTATAGAGCGCTTTAAGAACTTCACTTTGATTCTTCGCAGGGAAAGCGGTGTAGCGATCGGGGCCGGTTAAATTTCAGAGTTGAGATATGCATTCAGGAAAATTGAAACAGCTTTTTATAAAATCAGTGAAGTGAGGACACATTCTCTTTATGCTGATGTCATCAGCCGCTGAGGTCTGGCAACAATGCAAAGGTTTTCCGTTCGCCATCGCTCTACGTTAGCTCCATCCCCCGACGAAAGCCGGGCGTACAGGTTGGCTTAACAGGATGGTTATTATGACAACACGTAAACCAGGGACGCTTAATTACCTTGCTTATGGCTCAGGCGACTTTCTCGGCGCGGGCACGATGGCGCTTACATCGGCCTGGCTTTTATATTTTTACACCACTTTCTGCGGCCTCAGCCCCATAGAGGCGACCTCCATTTTCGCACTGGCGCGCGTGGTGGACGGGGTGGCCAGTCCGCTGATGGGCTACCTGACCGACCATTTCGGTTCCACCCGACTTGGCAAACGCTTCGGTCGCCGCAAGTTCTTTATTCTGACCGGTATTCCACTGGTATTCAGCTACAGCCTGATGTGGGTCGGCGACATGACCTATGTCTATTACCTGCTGACTTACCTCTTCTTCGAGATGGTCTATACCTCCATTCTGGTGCCGTATGAAACGCTGGTGCCGGAGATGACCGATGACTTTAAGCAGAAAACAAAATTTTCCGGCGCCCGCATCGCGCTGGCACAGCTCTCCGCCATTCTGGCCGCTTTCCTGCCGGGCGTGCTGCTGAGCTATTTCGGCAAAGACAACGCCATCTCGTTCTTTTACTCAAGCCTGGTGTTTTCGGTTATCTGTGCCGGCGTACTGACGCTGGTCTATCTCTATACCTGGGAGCGACCCGCGCAGAAGAAATCGACGGCAGCGCTGGAGGCGGAGCAACAGAAACTGACGCTGAAACAGAGTCTGTCACGCCTGAAGATCGAGTTAACCTCCACGCTGCGCGTGCGTATTTTTCGCCAGCATCTGGGTATGTATCTTGGCGGCTATATCGCCCAGGACGTCTTTAATGCGGTGTTCACCTATTACGTGGTCTTTGTGCTGATGCAGAGTGCGACGGTGGCGTCAAACCTGATGGGCACCATGGCGATTATGCAGTTTGTGGCGGTTATCGGCCTGATCCCGCTCTGCATCCGCTTTGGCCCGGCGCCCTCCTACCGCTTTGTCGTGGTGCTGTTCGGCCTGAGCACAGCCTCATACGGCCTGCTTTACGCTGCCGGACTGAGCGATGTCTTTGCGCTGCTCCTGCTGATTTCCGCCGTGGCGGGTCTGGGTCGCGGCGGCATCAACTACGTGCCCTGGAATATCTACACCTATATTTCCGACGTGGATGAAGTGATTACCGGGCAGCGCCGCGAGGGTATTTTCGCCGGCATTATGACCCTGACACGCAAAGCTTCCCAGGCGGGTGCCGTGATGCTGGTCGGTATCGTGATGCAGATTTCCGGCTTTGTGGCGGGCAAAAGTGAACAGACCACTACGGTGAGCCATACGATCCTCGCCATTCTCTGCGTCGGTACGCTGATCGTCCTTTGCATGGGTTTTATGGTTTCGCTGCGCTTTAAGCTCAACCTCGCCACGCATCAAATCCTGCGTGAGGAAACGGAAAAAATGCGCGCAGCGGGCGATGTCGTGCCAAATAACATTACCCCTCAGGCGCGGGCCACCGTCGAAATGCTGGCGGGGCTGCCCTATGAGTCGCTCTGGGGCAATAACAATATTGGTTATCTGAACCGTAATAAGCCCGCTGCGAAGCCGCTGTCCGCTCGTCCGGCACCACAGCTGGCAGAACGACCATCGGATACCCTGACCCATTGATTTCATCTCGTAAGGAAAACGCTATGCTGATCTACCCCGTTAAACACAGCCCGCTGCTGCGCCAGCCGGACCGTTTTATCTCCGCACAAGAGCTGCATCAGCTGATCAATAAGCTGGTGGATAACCTGGTGAATATCACCGACGACACCGGCGAGTTTTTGCTGCGGCTGGATGATGGCCGGGTTATCGATACCAAAGGCTGGGCGGGCTGGGAGTGGACGCACGGCATCGGACTGTACGGCATCCATCAGTATTACCGGCAGACCGGCGATGAGCGGCTGCGCGCCATCATTGACGACTGGTTCGCTGACCGTTTCGCCGAGGGCTCGACCACCCGCAACGTCAATACCGTCTGCCCGTTTCTGACGCTGGCTTACCGCTATGAGGAGACGCAGGATCCGCGCTGGTTACCTTATCTTGAAAGCTGGGCCGAGTGGATTATGCATGATATGCCGCGAACCGAACGCGGCGGCATGCAGCACGTCACGCTGGCGGAGGAGAATCATCAGCAGATGTGGGACGACACGCTGATGATGACCGTCCTGCCGCTGGCGAAAATTGGCAAACTCCTGAACCGCAGCGACTATATTGAAGAGGCTAAATACCAGTTCCTGGTGCACACGCAGCATCTGATGGATAAGCAAACCGGGCTGTGGTTCCACGGCTGGACCTTTGAAGGCAGCCATAATTTTGCTAACGCCCGCTGGGCGCGGGGCAACAGCTGGCTGACCATCGTCATCCCGGAATTTCTGGATCTGCTCGACCTGCCGGAAAGCGATGCCACCCGCCGCTATCTGCAACAGGTACTGAACAGCCAGCTGGCGGCGCTGGAGCAGTGCCAGCACGAAAGCGGCCTCTGGCACACGCTGCTGGACGATCGTGACTCCTATCTGGAAGCGTCCGCCACCGCCGGCTTTGCCTTTGGCATGCTGAAGGCCGCCCGCAAGCGCTATGCCGACCAGCGCTATGTGGCGGTCGCGGAAAAGGCGCTGAAGGGGCTGATTGCAAATATTAATAGCGATGGCGAACTGACCCAGGTCTCGTTCGGCACCGCGATGGGCAAAAACCTCGACTACTATCGACAGATCCCCCTGACCTCGATGCCGTACGGTCAGGCAATGGCGATTCTGTGCCTGGTAGAGTACCTGCATATTTATCTCTGATAAGAAGGAAAAAGCATGATCCTGAATAATTTTTCTCTGCACGGAAAGGTGGCGATCGTCACCGGATGCAATACCGGACTAGGGAAAAGTATGGCGGTAGGGCTGGCGCAGGCCGGGTGTGACATTGTGGGCATTAACCGCAGTGAACCGGCTGAGACCGCGGCTGAAGTTACCGCGCTGGGTCGACGCTTTCTCAATCTGCAAGCCGATCTGGGCCAGCAGGCGGCGCTACCATCGCTGGTGGAGCAGGCCGTGGCCGAAATGGGCCAGCTGAATATTCTCGTCAATAACGCCGGGATTATCCGCCGCCAGGATGCGATCGATTTTTCCGAAAAGGACTGGGATGAGGTGATGAACGTCAATACCCGGACGCTTTTTTTCCTCTCCCAGCTGGTGGCACGCCAGTTCATTAAACAGGGCAACGGCGGCAAAATTATCAATATTGCTTCTATGCTTTCTTATCAGGGCGGCATCCGCGTCCCTTCCTACACCGCATCGAAAAGTGCGGTGCTGGGCCTGACGCGCCAGCTGGCGAACGAATGGGCGAAGCACGGCATTAATGTTAACGCCATCGCACCCGGCTATTTTGCGACCAATAATACGCAGCAGCTGCGTGATGATGAAAACCGCAGTGAGGAGATCCTTGCACGTATCCCGGCAGGACGCTGGGGAGAACCTCAGGATATGATGGGGCCGGTGGTCTTTCTGGCCTCCGACGCCTCTGATTATGTTAACGGCTTTACCCTGGCCGTGGACGGCGGCTGGCTGGCACGCTAATCCTCTCTTTTACTCATAAGTTAACGCTGGAGAAAGTATGAATATCGCATTAATGATGGAAAACAGCCAGGCGGCCAAAAACGCCGCCGTACTGGCCCAGCTTCAGGCCGTAGCCGCAGACAACAATGACAGCGTATTTAACGTCGGCATGAGCGATGAGCAGGATCACCACCTGACCTACATTCACCTGGGCATCATGGCGAGCCTGCTGATTAACTCAAAGGCGGTCGATTTTGTGGTGACCGGCTGCGGTACCGGCCAGGGCGCGCTGCTGTCGCTGAACATTCACCCTGGCGTGGCCTGCGGCTACTGCATCGACCCGGCTGACGCCTTTCTGTTTGCCCAGATCAATAACGGCAACGCGCTGGCGCTGCCGTTCGCCAAAGGCTTTGGCTGGGGCGCGGAGCTGAACGTGCGCTACATCTTCGAGAAAGCCTTTACCGGCCGTAAAGGTGAGGGCTATCCGCCGGAGCGTAAGGAACCGCAGGTGCGTAATGCAGGCCTGCTTAACCAGGTCAAAAAAGCGGTTATGAAGGAGAACTATCTGGACACGCTGCTTGCCATTGACCCGGAACTGGTGAAAACCGCCGTCAGCGGTGAGCGCTTTCAGAAATGCCTGTTCGAACAGGGCAAAGACCAGGAAATTATCGCCTGGGTGAAACAGTTGACTGCCCGTTAATGCCCGATTTGCCGCGATCGTCCGATCGCGGCGTTATTGCCCGGCTGCTTACCAGGTCGTTTCCCTCTACCGCCCGGGTTCATGCACCACTCCCTCTGCACCTCATATTTATGATCCGCCTCCGCTTTAGCCAACGCGTGTCCAAAGAGAGGCAAACCTTCCTCTTACCGCACTAAGCCAGCTAAACTCATAGTCAGGTCGTTTACGATCGTTAATCCGTTTTCCATTGATTCAGGAGCAGCAATGAAAAAAGTAGTGATACTGCTGGCCGCGCTCTCTGCCGCCGGTGTGGCGCAGGCAGAAGAGATGAGTGACGATCCGGCGCAGGCCTATATAGCGAGCCTTTGCACCATCGTTACTCAGGAGAAGGCGCCTTCATCGACTGATGACTACGTCGCCAAGCTGAGAAATCTGGAAGCAAGAGGCACTTCGTCTTCTTCCGTTGAGAAAACGCCGTTTGATGAGGATGAGGCCAGGACAGTGGTCGCGGCATGGATGAATCTTAGCGACGAGGAAAAACAGCAGGCAGGTAAGGACGTCAATGCGTGCCGTACGGCCACGCTGAATGAATATCAGAGTCAGGACTAGCAACCAGAGGCGGGGGCTTACCCCGCTTTATCCCGGCAAACCCTTTGCATTTTTATCCGGTCTTTTTTATCGGGCGAGGTTTTATTAACGAAATGCTTACGGCTTAGCGGACAGCAGAGGCGCTGAGGCAAAAGGAGGCGCTGCGCGGCGTTAAGGGAGTAAGGATGGGTGCGCCTTTATTCCAAAAGAGGTGATAACCATCGGTCTTTCCCTGACCGCGGCTATCGAGGGTTACTGGCCAGTGCTGTTCAGGACATTGCGCCTGGCGGTACGTGTTTGAAAACGTTCACATAGCTGCGAAACACGTATTTAAAAAAGTTTTTCATCGGTCTGCCTGATTCAAATTTTGTTGGTAAATAACAAAAAAAGTATACAAGACGGCCGTTTCCCAGGCAAATAAATTTGAGCCAGATCACAAAACGAAGCTAAAAACCGCTTAACTATCGCGAATTCTGTCAGACCCTAAGGCGGGCTTTCCTGAAGCGCCGTGGCAATCAGGCCAGCAGGCCGAGATGCTCGACCAGAATGCTCGTGCCGATGCCAATTAACACCACGCCGCCGAAGATTTCGGCCCATTTCCCCATCATCGGCCCCAGAAATCTTCCCAGCAGGATCCCCAGCGTCGCCATAACCATGGTGGAAGCGCCGATAGCCAGCGCGGTGAACACAATATTGACCTGTAGAAAAGCCAGCCCGACGCCCACCGCCATGGCATCCAGGCTGGTCGCCACGGCGGTACAGGCCAGCAGCCAGAAACCGTGGCTTTTGAGTGCGGCTTCCGGTGCGGTATCCTTCTTACGCAGCCCTTCCATAATCATTCGCGCGCCCAGCAGGCCGAGAAGCGTAAAAGCGACCCAGTGATCCCAGGCCATCACATAGCGGCTGGCAGCGATACCCACAGCCCAGCCGATCAGCGGGGTTAAGGCTTCAATGACCCCAAAAATTAAGCCGGTGCGCAGTGCTTCCTTCAGGCCGGGCCGGTGCAGACTGGCCCCTTTGCCGATAGCCGCAGCGAAAGCGTCCATCGACATACCGAAAGCTAAAATCAGGGTGGCGTACAGGTTCATGGGGGTTATACCGGCCCTGAGGCACTACGGCGCCTCAAAGCGTTAAAAAAGACCATCTCGCGGTAAAAACAAGCGCGAAGCGTTCAACGTGGAGGGCATGCTACCACGGGTTTCCTGCAAAAAAAAGACAGTAAAATCAGGGATTTGATTATAGCCTCGGCTATACTTTTTAACGAATGCTAAAACAGCGCGCTAAAAATGGTCAAAAAGGCTAAAAGAATTACTGCGTTACTCTCTACATCCCTGAGGCTTCTGGGGGATTATCGGGCTTCTGAACGGGAGGGAATTGGGCACGACGCTCGCCTGAAAAACAGAGGTTTCAGCCTCTGGGGCGCGGCAAAACACGCGGTAAACGTCTGAGGATTGAACATGCGGCCAGATTACCGGAAAATAGCCGCCACTGCATAAGATGGAACACTGATGAAAAACCCTTTTCTGACCTTTTTAATGCCGATGAGCACGCTGATGCTGGGCTTTCTTTCCGCCCTGCTGCTGCCTGCCCCCTGGTTCGGCCTGAGTCTCACCCACCGGCTGGTGGCGATCTTTCACCTGAGTGATATCGGGCAGCTCTATACGCTGGTATTTTGCCTCTGGTTTCTGCTGCTGGGCGCGGTGGAATACTTTGCGATCCGCTTTATTTATCTGCGTTTTATTAAGGTGTGAACATAAGGGCAGATCGACGATCCGCCCTCAACGCTTTTGTGCCGGATAAGGCCGTACTGAAGCCTGTTATCGGCTGAAGAACCCAGCACCGAAGTCGGTTTATGCGCTCAACACCATCAGCAGCCCGCAGGAGAAGATCAGCAGTCCGATAAAAAAGAGCACAATCGCCGTAACCGCATTTTTGTGTTTCATCTGTTTCTCCTCAGAACCACTGGCCGAAGCGGCGTATATAGATACGTTTCATTCCCTGAGCCACTACGCAGTAGCCAAACAGCGTGGCGACCAGCCAGGGGAAATAGGACCAGGGCAGCGGCACCAGGCCGATGATATGCCCCAGCGGCGAGAACGGAATATAAATGCCCAGCGCCATCACCAGACCGGTCATCAGCATCACCGGCAGCGCGGCGCGGCTCTGGATAAACGGAATTTTTTGCGTACGCAGCATATGCACCACCAGCGTCTGTGACAGCAGGCCTTCAACAAACCAGCCGGACTGGAAGAGTGCCTGATGCTCTACGCTGTTGGCGGCAAACACGTGCCACATGATCAAGAAGGTCGTGATATCAAATAGCGAGGACGTAGGGCCAATCCACAGCATAAAACGGCCGATATTCTTCGCGTCCCACCGGCGCGGTTTGCGCAGAAATGCCTTGTCCATTTTGTCCCACGGCAGCGCCAGCTGGGAAAGGTCATACATCAGGTTCTGCAACAACAGGTGGATCGCCAGCATCGGCAGGAACGGAATAAAGGCGCTCGCCACCAGCACCGAGAACACGTTGCCAAAGTTAGAGCTGGCGGTCATGTTCAGGTATTTGATGATGTTGCCAAACGTCTCCCGCCCCTTGATCACTCCCTGCTCCAGCACCATCAGGTTCTTTTCCAGCAGAATAATGTCGGCAGACTCTTTCGCGATATCCGTCGCGGTATCCACTGAAATACCGATATCCGCATCCCGCAGCGCCGGGGCATCGTTAATGCCATCGCCAAGGAAGCCGACGGTATGGCCGTTATGCTGGAGCGCCTGAAGCACGCGGGACTTCTGCCGGGGCGTCAGGCGGCAGAAAAGAGTCCGCTCTTCAACCAGCCGGGAAAGCGCGCTGTCGTCCAGCCGTGCAATATCGCTGCCGCACAGCGGCTCACCGGGTGACAGTCCGACATCCCGGCAAATTTTGCTGGTGATGACGGCGTTATCGCCGGTCAGCACTTTCACCGTCACGCCATTTTCATGCAGCGCGGCGATAGCCTGCCCGGCGCTCTCTTTTGCCGGATCGAGAAAAGTCAGCAGGCCACAGAGCGTCAGCTCACGCTCGTCCTCTTTATTCAGCGGTCGCGCCAGCGGGTTTTCTCCCAGTTTACGCTCACCGACAAGCAGTACCCGGAAGCCCTGCTGGTTGAGATCTTCAACCTGCTGGCACCACTGCTGACGGGCAGCGGCGTCCAGAGGACGGCATTCACCGCCATCCATCCAGTGGGTGGAGATGGCCAGTATTTCATCCGCTGCGCCTTTGCAGATCAGCTGGTACTGATTGTTCTCGCCGGCGACCACAACCGACAGGCGGCGCCGTTCAAAATCAAACGGCAGCTCGTCAATTTTGCGGTAGCGGCGCAGCCCGCTGAGGGCCAGGCCGCCCTGACTGTAGCTGAGGATCGCCTTGTCCATCAGGTTCCTCACCCCGCTCTGGTGGCGGCTGTTCAGCCACGCCAGCTGGAGCACCTGATCACTGCTCCGGCCATATGCATCCAGATGCTGCGCCAGGATGATGCGGTCGCGGGTCAGGGTGCCGGTTTTATCGGTGCAGAGCACGTCCATCGCCCCGAAGTTCTGGATGGCGTTAAGACGTTTCACCACCACCTTGCGGCGGGACATCGCGATAGCGCCTTTCGCCAGGTTGGAGCTGACAATCATCGGCAGCATTTCCGGCGTCAGGCCCACCGCCACTGCCAGCGCAAACATCAGCGCATCGCTCCAGTCACCTTTGGTGAAGCCGTTGATAAACAGCACCACCGGCACCATTACCAGCATAAAGCGGATCAGCAGCCAGCTGACGCTGTTCACGCCGCGATCGAAGGAGGTCTGCGGACGTTTGCCCACCACGGATTTCGCCAGCGAACCAAACCAGGTGTCGTTCCCGGTCGCCACGACCACTGCCGTTGCCGTGCCGCTGGCAACGGTCGTCCCCATCAGGCAGGTATCCGGCATATTCAGCAGATCGTTTCCGTCCCTGTTCTCAGCAATCGTTCCCGCGCTGATGCCGGAGGCCGTGACGTATTTCTCCACCGGAATAGCCTCACCGCTCAGCGCCGCCTGGCTGACAAACAGATCGCGGGAGGTGAGCAGCCGGCTATCTGCCGGCACCCTGTCGCCCGCCGTAAGGAAAATAATGTCGCCGGGCACCACCTCCTGTAGCGAAATCACCATTTTCACCGGCTGCGATGCTTCACTGCGGCGGCGGATCACCGTGGCAGTGGTACGCACCAGGGATTTCAACGCGTCCGCCGCTTTGTTAGTTCGGTATTCCTGCCAGAAACGCAGCACTCCGCTGAGCGAAACCATGATCAACATGATGCTCACTCCGGTCAGATCGCTCTCTTCCCCACTGCGCAGCGGTAAAACGTAGTCGGTGAAATAGCTGATAGCGGCCAGCACCATCAGCACCCAGATAAAGGGATTGTTGAAAGCCTGAACCAGCTGTAGCAGCGCATGCGGCGCTTTTTCATTCGCGACCTGATTTTTGCCATGCTTTAGCAGGCGCTCAGCGGCATCGGCTACGGTCAGGCCACTGCGCTGGGTATTGAGGTGTGCCAGGGTGCTGTCCAGGCTTTGTGTCATCTCGCTGGCGAAAGCCAAATCGCAGGCGAGTTTTACGTTGGCGTTATGCATTTTCATCTGCCGGATCCTTTTTTATTTTTATTCAGGCGCGGGGCATCTCTCCTGCGCATGAGGATTTTTACGTTCTTTGGGATCGGGACGGGGACAGAAAGCAGAAACGGACAGGAGGATTACAGTGAGCAGTCACTCCTTATTCTGCCTGTGTGCCATCGCCCGCCGCTGGTTGGAGGTTCTTTCATAGTACGTTCCTTGCCCGGCATCAGCACGGGACAACATTTAGGGGTAAAACGGGGATGTGACACGAGGGAGGTGAAACATTGCCCGCCGGTTTTCGGCAAGCAAACAATGGAGTTGGCTTACCTTAAAGGGTAAAACTTAAGGGGTGACTGTCCAATTGAGGTCTCCAGTGATGAAATCGCCGTCACTATAGTCCCGCTTGTGGGTGAAGTAAATCGTTAAGAAAGGA
The DNA here is from genome assembly GCA_050410775.1 of Pantoea sp. FN060301. Taxonomy (GTDB): domain Bacteria; phylum Pseudomonadota; class Gammaproteobacteria; order Enterobacterales; family Enterobacteriaceae; genus Erwinia. Next base: position 169,994 of record CP191229.1, on the reverse strand, counting down.
TCGATTTCCTGTAAGCTCACCACAATAATCAATAAAGAAAACATAGAGTTAATTAGTAACTCAGCGTTATCACCTGCTTTTTTTTTCCTAAACCTTTTATCAACGCTTTGCATTTAGCTGTCTGTCCGGGCCGTTCATCGCCGGCGGGAGATGACGACGATCAACGCCAGGCGGCAGTTTCATTCTACACTTCAGACCGATAACAGAGAGGACGCTCCCATAATGCTGAGAAGGACAAAAGTCTGGTTAAAGCGATCGCTGATCGTTCTGCTGATAGCGACGGTTGCCCTGCTGGCGCTGCGCGTGGCGGTAACGGAACGTGGGCCCGATTTGCAGCCCTGGCATAAGTGGATACCGGATGAGCTGAGCGGCAGCCAGATGGATCGGGATAACTGGGCCGGTTATCTGCAAAACGAGCAAAAAATCTTTGCCGATATGAAGCGCAACGTCAGTGACAAAATCGCGGACACGCCGGAGACGCTCAACCGCTACGCTGAAAAAAGCCCGGTTTATCCGGGCAATTTTGCCACCGACTGGAACCGCTCTTATGAACTGCTGCCACAGGGAACGCCGCGCGGCGCGGTGGTTCTGTTGCACGGACTGACGGATTCGCCCTACAGCCTGCGGCATTTTGCCGTCAATTATCAGCGGCAAGGCTATGTTGTGGTGGCCATTCGCCTGCCGGGTCACGGCACGGTGCCGGCGGCGCTGACGAAAGTAGAATGGGAAGACTGGATGGCGGCCACCCGGCTGGCCGTTCGTGAGGCCAGGCAGCGAGTGTCGGCTGGCGCACCGCTGCAAATTATGGGCTTTTCCAACGGCGGCGCGCTCGCCATGAAATACACGCTGGATGCCCTGGAGGATCCCTCCCTGCCGCTGCCCAGCCGCCTGATCCTGATTTCGCCGATGATCGGCGTCAGCAGCTATGCGCGCTATGCCGGGCTGGCGGGGCTGCCTTCATTGCTGCCTGCATTTGCCCGTTCGGCCTGGCTCAGTATCCTGCCGGAATTCAATCCGTTTAAGTACAACTCCTTCCCGGTGAAAGCGGCCCGGCAGTCCTGGCTGCTGACCAGCGCACTGCAAACGCAGCTGCACCAGGAAAGAGAGAATACATTGCTGGATAAAGCCCCGCCGGTCCTGACTTTCCAGTCGGTGGCGGATGCCACGGTGAGTACGCCTGCGGTGATCCGCGCCCTCTACAATTTGCTGCCGGATAACGGCAGCGAGCTGGTGCTGTTTGATGTGAATCAGGCGGTGCAGCTTTCACCGCTGATGCGCAGTAGCGTCAGAGATGCCGCAGAACATTTACTGCCTCCCGCGCCACGCCATTACACCACCAGGCTGGTGACCAACACCTCGCCACTGAGCAGTGCAGCGGTGGCGGAAACGAACCTGGCCGGCGCGACGTCCACTTCCCGCGAGCCGCTGGGCATCAACTATCCCGGCGATATCTATTCCCTTTCTCACGTGGCGCTCCCCTTTCCGTTCAGCGATTCGTTGTACGGCCGCACGCCGGAGCGGCTTAATGAGTTCGGCGTCAGTTTTGGTTCCCTGACGCCGCGCGGCGAGCGCTCAGTACTGATCGTCAGCCTGGATACGCTGATGCGCCAGTCTTCAAACCCGTTCTTTCCCTGGATGCTACAGCGGATTAACCAGACGCTGCACTAATCCTGCTGCCGGACGCTGCTGTCGCTGAGCAGCAGCGCCAGCGGCGCCCCGGCCGGGGTCTGTTCCAGCGCGATTTTTGCCACGATAGTCAGCGGCACCGAGAGCAACATGCCCACCGGGCCCAGCAGCCAGCCCCAGAATATCAGCGACAGAAACACCACCAGCGTGGAAAGCCCCAGTCCGCGCCCCATCAGCCGCGGTTCCAGCATATTGCCAATCACCAGATTGATCAGCAGGTAGCCTGTAGCCACCAGCAGCCCCTCGCCGGAACCGTTGAAGATCAGCACCTGAATAATCGCCGGCACTGCCGCAATGATCGAACCGATATTGGGAATATAGTTAAGCGCAAAAGCCAGCACGCCCCACAGCAGCGCAAAGCGGACCTCCAGCAGCAGCAGCATCAGCCAGACGAGAAGACCGGTGAACAAGCTGATGGCGGTTTTCAGCACCAGATAACGACTGACGCTGTCGAGCGCCCGCCTGATAGCGGCCATGCCGGAGGAGGGAGAGCGGAGCAGGTGCGGCAGCTTATCCGTCAGCAGCGGTACCTCGAACAGCATAAAGACCACGGTCATCAGCAGCAGGAAAATACCGGAGACCGCGCCGGAAAGCTGAGTGAGCAGCCAGCTCACCAGGTTGAGCGTCGCATTGGGATCGACCATGGTTATCAGCGCCTCGGTGGAAACCGGCACCCCCATCTGGCCTGCCCGCTGCTGAAACGCCAGCAGTACCTCCCGATATTGCGGCAGCGTGCGGGAAAAATCGTTCAGCATCGTCACCAGCGTGCTCAGCAGCAGCGCGCCCGCCAGCACGATCGCGCCAGCCAGCAGCGAAACGGCCAGCCAGCAGCGAAACGGCCAGCATTCTGGGCAGGCCTGCGCGCTGTAGCAGCCGGACCAGCGGATTCAGGATTACCGCTACGAACATGGCGAGGATAAAGGGCACGACGATTTCAGCGCCGGCACGGATGCCCGCCAGAATAATCACCAGCATCCCGAGCATCACCACCACCTTAAAGGCGTTCTTGCTGGCCGACAAAAACATTAGCTTTCCCCGCGAAGATGTTTAAACCCTTCACTCAGCCGCTGAGTCTGCAAAGAGAATGCGGGAATAAATGCCGCCCCCCTCCACCCAGACAGCAACAGCCCGTTCAGCGTTCGACGTTTTAGCAGCATCGCAAAGCCCCTCCTGAAAGATTCCGGAAAAATTGATCGACCAGAAGTCTATTTGCTGAAAAAAACAGCACCCTGTTATCGATCAGGAAAGGAAGAGATCGGCGACGTAAAATGCGGCTGATTTAACATTGATTTAGCGGGAGGGGGCGCTATCGGGAAAGCGCGGGTGAGAGGAAGCAGGAGGCGCCGGTGGCAGACGTTTTATCCCAGTAATTCAGTTGAAAATCCGGTTTATTGGTTAACTTTCAGGCTATGCCCAGCATTTATAGCTGACCTGATACTTTTTATGAGCCGATTCTTAGTGAATCTTGCCATAAAATCGTCAATTCACCCTGCCATCGCCCGGCAATCCAGCCATCTCTCGCAGGATCCTCTTTATCGCGCCGGGAGCCTGCTGCGGCGGGCTTTACACCATTGAATGCGCGCGGGCGGGTGCGTAAGATTCATTTTTACGTATTATAAATAAGAAACTGCTATGCAAGCCTCCATCGCCACATCGCCCGACGCCGAAAATGACGCCACGCCCGTAAACTCACGCGGGAAAGTGCTCGTTGCTTCGCTGGTCGGCACCGCTATCGAATTTTTTGATTTTTACATCTATGCGACGGCTGCGGTCATCGTTTTTCCGCATATCTTCTTTCCTCAGGGTGATGCGACCGTCGCCACGCTCCAGTCGCTGGCAACCTTTGCGATTGCATTTATCGCCCGCCCTATCGGGTCAGCGGTCTTTGGTCACTTTGGCGATCGCGTGGGTCGCAAAGCCACGCTTGTCGCCTCACTGCTGACGATGGGGATCTCTACCGTGGTGATCGGCCTGCTGCCGGGTTATGAAACCATTGGCGTCTTTGCACCACTGCTGCTGGCGCTGGCCCGCTTTGGTCAGGGTCTTGGCCTGGGCGGTGAATGGGGCGGCGCGGCGCTGCTGGCCACTGAAAATGCCCCGGCGAAGAAGCGCGCGCTCTACGGCTCTTTCCCCCAGCTTGGCGCCCCTATTGGCTTCTTCTTTGCCAACGGCACTTTCCTGCTGCTCTCCTGGCTGCTGACTGACGACCAGTTTATGCAGTGGGGCTGGCGCGTTCCTTTTATTCTTTCCGCCGTGCTGGTGCTGGTGGGCCTTTACGTCCGCGTCTCGCTGCATGAGTCACCGGTATTCGCGAAAGTGAAAAAAGAGAAGAAGCAGGTCAAAGTTCCGATTGGGACGCTGCTGACGAAGCATCTGAAGGCGACCATTATCGGTACCTTCATTATGCTGGCAACCTACACCCTGTTTTACATTATGACGGTCTACTCCATGTCATATGGCACCACTGCCGCGCCGGGCGGCCTGGGCTTCCCGCGCGATACCATGCTGTGGATGCTGATGCTGGCGGTGATTGGCTTTGGCATCATGGTGCCGATCGCCGGACTGCTGGCTGACCGCTTTGGCCGCCGTAAAACGATGATTGTCATTACGCTGATGATTATCGCCTTTGCGATGATTTTCCCGTCGATGCTGGGCTCAGGCAGCCCGGCTATGGTGCTGGCGTTCCTGGTATTCGGACTGAGCATTATGGGGCTGACGTTTGGCCCGATGGGGGCGCTGCTGCCGGAGCTGTTCCCGACGGAAGTCCGCTATACGGGCGCGTCCTTTTCCTACAATCTCTCCTCGATCCTCGGCGCTTCCGTCGCACCCTATATCGCGACCTGGCTGGCGCATAACTATGGCCTGTTTTACGTCGGCGTTTACCTGGCGGCGATGGCCTGCCTGACGCTGTGCGCCCTGCTGGTCAGCAAAGAGACGCGGCACGACTCGCTGTTCGATTAAGCCGTGACGGGCAAGTCCGGATGGGAAGCCGGATGCGCCACGTCATCACCTGTACAGCGCAGAAAACGCCGCCTCCGGCCAAAGGCTAAGAGCCGGAGCGGCTCCAGCAAACATCTTCTATTACATCCACCTGCTCAGCTATGCTGAGCAGTTTTTTTATTTCTCTTCGTTCTTCATCTGTTGCAGCACGTTAGCACACTGATTATCTTCATTATCGCTGGGCGAGATCAGCGCAAGTAGCGCCGCCGCCGGAGCAACCACTGCCCCTAACGCAACGGCAGCCGCACCACGGGCAATCAGCGGTCCGGCCTTCACGCCCGCGTCCGGATTTTTAAAGGTGCCGCGCACGTAGAGCGGCGAGCGCAGGGTAACGATGCGGATACCCTTGCTTTCAGGGTCGATCGAAAGATCCAGCCGCTCGTTAGCGAAATTCGTGGTGCCGCTGATATTAACGACCGCGTTCTGCGTATCAAAAACAAACAGCCGGGTGGCGGCCAGACCCTTCGTCACGTTCAGATCGGCAGCGGCGCAGTTAATCCGCACCTCATCATCGCCAAACAGCTTGCCCACCACGTAGTTACCCACGTTCAGGCCGACGATCTCCATCAGGTTACGGCTGATAACGCCATCATTCATCAGCAGCTTAAGATCGCCATCGCTGGTCGCCAGGATATCCGCCACAGAATTCCCGGTGCCCCGTAGCGTGGCATCACCGTTGATTTGCCCCGTACTGCTCTGCATCGCTTCAACGTCCGGGAAAAGCTGTTTCAGCTTCAGGTTACGGGCATGCAGATCGGCACGGGCGCGCATCGGCGTCCGGTCTCCCTCCATCCGTATCGTGGAGTTAAGGTTGCCGCCCGCGATGCCAAAGCGCAGCGGATCGAGCAGTATATTGCCGTTTTTCAGGACAAGATGCGTATAGAGATCGCTGAGCGGCAGCGAATTGCTGTGTTCAATGCGCTCGCCGCGAAACTTCACGTCGGCATCCATGACGTCCCAGCTTTTGGTGTCAAACTTATCATGCGGCAGCACGCGATCGGCAGGCTGGCTGTCCGCTTCACCGCGCTTCGCTTTTGCCTGTTCGGTTTTTTCGCTGCCTTTCCCGGAGTTGACGCCTATCAGCGGGCCCAGATCCGCCATACGCAGCTGTCGTGATGCCAGCGAACCTTCCAGTTTGGGCCGTGGTTTGCCCTGGGTATAGGTCAGTGAACCGTGAATGTCGCTGTCACCGATATGACCGTTGAACTTCTCGTAACGAAACTCCGGGCCGCCCTTCTGCTGGAAGCGGGCAATCAGACGTCCATCCGTTTCATAAGGGGGCGTGTCGGGCAGCAGAATACCCGTCAGGCCATAGAGGTTGGCCAGCGTATCGCCAGAGAAGCGCAGACGTATATTCAGGCCGCCCAGATTTAACGGATCCTGCAGGCTACCCGCAACCTGGACACGGGTGGTGCCGTTCCGCACATCGGCCTGAAGAGGGAAAGGGGTTGTCTGGCTGCGCAGGGAAAGCATGCCGCCAATTTTCCCCTCGCCGGTGAGCTTTTCATCGTTATAGGTGCCGCTGGCCTTCCAGCCGAACACAAAGTCAGATGCCCCTTTCTGGCTCGCCTCCTCCTGATTGCCCGTGACCTGAGAAAAGGGAACAGGTTTACCCAGCGGGTTGACCGTGACCTGAACGTCCGCCTTATTGATCGCATCCTGATAAGCAATCTCGCTGCGATCAAACATAATGTTATCGAGGCGGAACGACCAGGCGGATGGCGGCTGGTTCTCATCGGCGTTTTCACTGCCGGCAAGGTTGAAGGTCCAGTTGTTTTTCCCGTCAGCGGTCTGGATCAGCCTGGCGTCGGGCTGGGTCAGTTTAATCCACGGGATATAAACCTCTTTTCCCAGCAGCGCCAGCGGTGCCAGGGTCGCCTCCGCGCGCTGGAGGTGGACCATGGTCACTTCGGGGATGTCAGGAGGGTTCCCGAGCAGAATATCCTCGGCATGCACCTGCGGCCAGGGGATCCAGCTGCGCCAGCCCGGCTCCTCCCGGTTACGCGTCCAGACGACGCCCAAATCGCCGCGAATGGCAAAGGGACGGTTCAGCTCCGTCGAGACCTTCTGGTTGATAGTTGGCTTAATACGGTTCCAGTCAAAGGTGGCGATAACGATCGCCACCACGACAACCAGCAGCAAAAAAATCCCGACAATCCAACTGATTATTTTCCCGGTGCGTGACATACCTGTTCTCCATGCTCGCTTCTGTCTTCAGTAAAGATAGTCGAGAGCGCGCGAAAGGACATTACCCCAACCGAAGCGGTAAACCCCGAAAGGCGCGAAAATAAAGGTTGCCGAACGTTCAGCATCAACCCGGAGCGGCCTGCACCGGCAAAATTTATTCAGACCGCCCTGAAAAGCGGGTAAACAGGCGCGATGACGCATAAAAATAAAACGGCGTTTTAAATTATTGACTCCATCCCCGGCCACGGTGAAACTAGAGGCAGAACAGATAACGGAATGATGAAAATGACCCAGAAAAGAATCGCCGTAATCGGCGAATGTATGATTGAGCTTTCCCAGAAAAACAACGATTTAAGCAGAGGCTTTGGCGGTGACACCCTCAACACGGCGGTCTACATTGCCCGTCAGGTTGAGGCTTCGCAGCTGGGCGTGGATTATGTCACTGCGCTCGGCACCGACAGCTTCAGCAGTGAGATGATCGCCGCCTGGCAGCAGGAAGAGGTCCAGACCGCGCTGATCCAGCGTATGGATAATAAGCTGCCGGGCCTCTATGTGATCGAAACGGACGCCAGAGGCGAGCGCACCTTCTATTACTGGCGTAACGACGCGGCGGCCCGCTACTGGCTTGAGAGCGAGCGCGCAGAGGAGATCTGTCAGCAGCTGGCGGAGTTCGACTATCTCTACCTGAGCGGCATCAGCCTGGCTATTCTCACGCCACAGAGCCGTGAGAAGCTGATGGCGCTGCTGTCAGCCTGCCGTCGCAACGGCGGGAAGGTCATTTTTGATAATAACTACCGCCCGCGCCTGTGGGCTTCTGCAGAAGAGACGCAGGCGGCCTATCAGGCCATGCTCGCCTGTACGGATATCGCTTTCCTGACGCTGGATGATGAAACCCTGCTCTGGGGCGAGGCGGACGTGGAGAAGGTGATTGCGCGCACGCGCGCCGCAGGCGTCAGCGAGATTGTCATCAAGCGGGGCGCGGAGTCATGCCTGGTTTCGCTACCGGATGCGTCACTGATTGAGGTCCCCGCCGTGCAACTCCCGGCCAGCAAGGTGATAGATACTACCGCAGCCGGCGACTCATTCAGCGCAGGCTATCTGGCGGTGCGGCTTTGCGGCGGCAGTGCAGAAGAGGCGGCGAAACGCGGCCACCTTACCGCCAGTACCGTAATCCAGCATCGTGGAGCCATTATTCCCCGGGCGGCGATGCCAGCCTGATTAGCTGTCGCTCAGGAGCATCCTGTCGGGTGCTCCTGATTAACGTCTCTGCCGGTCTTCATTATTTTCCTGCCTAAAGTTAAATTAGCGCAATAAAATAGCGCACTTCCTTTTAATTTCCTCCCGGAAATAAATCCCTTCCTTTATTTCAGTATGAACCTTTTATTCGCGCCTGGTTTTTATGCGGCAGGAAATAAACTTTATTTAGCTGAAGTGGAATTTAAGTTTTCCTTTTAACCTGGCACTAACAGATTTCAAAAATCGACCCATCATAATGATTTTTAATCAGATTATATTTATTCCACTTAAATCAATAGAGTAAGTAACTTTATCTTCACTTTTCACGTCTTCCGCCGCAGTGAGCCAGGTCACTAAAAGCGGATACGGACAGTACCGCTGGGCCTGGTCTGATTCTGGAAAAAACGCGAGGCAAAAGCTGGACGCTTTATTTATAAAACGGCACTGTCATCGCTATTCACCTTATTCCTGACCGGTCCGCCCGTTATTTTTAACGGCTGGCCTATACTCAAATAATGCTGCTCAGGAGCGCCTATGAAAACTGAAATTATTACTATCTGGCCGCAGGGCGACGCCCCTGGCGCCAGCGACTCACGCGTTCAGCCGCAGATCGTCGATCTAGCGAAGGAATATGAACCCTTCGATCGTGCCGCCAGCGGTGTCCGCAGCCCGGAGATCGCGTTCTGGTATCCCGACGAGAAAAACGACAATGACGTTACGCTGCTGGTCACGCCCGGCGGTGGCTTTGAACGCATCATGATCGATAAAGAAGGCAGCGCGCTGGCGATGTTTTTCACCGCGATGGGCTATACGCTGGCGGTGATGACCTATCGTTTTCCGCAGGATGGCCATCACGAAGGTAGCGACGCGCCGCTGGCCGACGCACAGCGCGCGATTCGCGTGCTTCGTCATCGCGCCGCCCGCAAGCTTAACGGCAAGCGCATCGTGATGATGGGCTTCTCCGCCGGCGGCTACGTCGCCGCCAGCGCCGGCACCCGCTTCGGTGAGAAACTTTATCCAGTACAGGATATTGCCGATTCGCTGAGCGCCCGGCCCGACGCCATGGTACTGCTCTATCCGGTCATCAGCATGCGCGAGGGGCTGGCGCATCCGGGCTCGCGCCTGCGGCTGCTGGGTGAGCATCCTGTTCAGCGGGAGATCGACGCCTATTCACTGGAAACGCGGGTGACAGAGCAAACGCCGCAGACGCTGCTGATCCATGCCGTGAATGATGAGTCGGTGCCGATCAATAACAGCATGGTGATGTTCAGCGCGCTGCGCGAGCATAAGGTCTCCAGCGAGCTGCACTTTTACGAGAAAGGCGGGCACGGCTTTGGTATCCGCAACGTCGCTGACCTGCCGCTGGCAAGCTGGCCCATGCTGGTCAATGAATGGCTGCGCGCCCGTATCTGGTAGTGAACAGGGCGGCTTAACGCCGCCCTGTTCACCTAGTTTTGCCGGACCGGAATATCGGAGACTTCGGGCTGGGTTTCATCAACGGCGACCGCCGGTTCCGGCGCGGGCGTCATCACCGTCTGCCAGATGCTCTGAAGCGTTTTTACGTTGGTTTCCGGTTCGCCCTGCGGCTGCATCAGCACCATCGTCAGCTCCTGAGAAAGCTGCTGCCGCAGTTCCTGATTCATCAGCGACAGCGTCAGGCTGGACAGAAAAGTCTGCCGCAGCTTCTGATACTGTTCGGGGGCGATATCCACCACCGCATTCTGCTGCGATCGCAGCCGCTGGCTCATCAGTACGTCAGTATCCGTGCGGGCGTAAGTGGCAAACAGCTTGTTCAACTCCACCGTTTTCTGCGCCATCAGCGCGTCAAACTCATCCTGCGGCAGACCGTTATCACGAATATTCGCCATTTCCTGGGCGATCAGTTTCAGATTGCTCTCCAGCGTGGCGTTGTCCGCGTCAATATTGATCGCGCACTGGGCGCGCTGATAGAGCACGCGGCAGTCAAAGCCGACCTGAACCTTCTGTGCTTTATTCTCCGATAACACCTTCTGTACGTGCCAGAACAGTGCTTCGCGGGCCAGATCGCTCTGCCAGTAACGCTGCAAACTTTGCGACTCGCGGATCGGCTGCCACGGGTTATCCCAGACCAGCGACAGGCGATCCTGCCGGAGGCTGCTGTTCACCAGATTGACCGGCTGCGTCGGCAGCGGTGAGAGCGTTGGCATCGGGGCGGGCACTTCCCGCTGGCCCTGAAGCGACGAGAACGTTTTACCGATCTGTTCGGCCAGGCTGCGGCTGTCCACGTTGCCGACCACAAACAGCGTCATGGCATCGGGCGTGTACCACTGCTGATAAAAGGCGTTCAGCTTTTGCGGATCGACCGGCTGGCTGACCGCCGGGGCCGGATCGTGGCCCAGTAGCGTCGAGCCTTTCAGCCGATAGCGCCACCAGACGTCCTGCGGGTTGCCGGGCCAGGTGGCGATGGGGTCATCCGCATTGAGGGCGGTAGCGACCGTCTGCTCATCGATGTTCATCTCACCTGCGGTGGCGGCCAGCCAGTTCAGCGCCTCTTTCAGCAGCTCGGGACGGTTGTTCGGCAGGCTTAATGTATAGAGCGTATGGTCATAGGAGGTGATCGCTGGTGGCTGTGGGCGATCGGGATCGATCCCCTGCTGCCAGAGCGAGCGCTGCTGCGCGGGTTCCAGCCTGACGTTGTGCACCAGCGCCAGACGGGGTAACAGATGGGTGAATCCGGCCTGCTGCGTACTCTCCACCAGCGAACCGGTATTGATCAGCAAGCGCACTTCAACGCGGTCACTTGGCCGCTGCGGCGTTGTCAGCACCTGCCAGCGAAAACCGTTATCCAGTTTTCCCTGCTGCCAGGCGGGATCGGGTTGGAGTGTTTCAGCCTGCACAGTGGTGGCGGCGGCCAGCACTATCCCACCAATCAAAAGACGCATTCTGGTGCCCTGCATGTGAACCCCTACTCAATCACAAACCAAAAAAATCACTGGCGATCTACGGCCTGTGGTTATCGACGTAAAGGATAACTCAGGGAAGCCGCTGTTTTTTTACGGAGCAGCTTCTTAGACCACGCGTCGGCAAGGATGTCGCGCCACCGAGTGAAAAAAGGAAAAAAATCTGTGAGGGTTATTATGCAAATGCCCGCCGCGAGGGCAAGTCGCGACGGGCATATGTGGGGATATTTATCTAATTAGCCGGTTATTGTAGGACTTCAGGCCGCTTTTTCCCGTTTTTTCGGGGAAGAGAGCGTCTCTTTCAGCTGTTTCTCATCCAGCTGTCCAACCCACTTCGCCACCACAACCGTGGCCACACCGTTCCCTACCAGGTTGGTCAGCGCACGCGCTTCGGACATAAAGCGGTCAATGCCCAGAATCAGCGCCAGGCCTGCGACCGGCAGATGGCCTACTGCAGAGAGCGTCGCCGCCAGCACGATAAAGCCGCTTCCGGTGACGCCCGCCGCCCCTTTCGAGGAGAGCAGCAGCACCACCAGCAGCGTGATCTGGTGCGTGATATCCATATGCGCATTGGTCGCCTGAGCAATAAACACGGCGGCCATCGTCAGGTAAATGGAGGTTCCGTCCAGATTGAACGAGTAGCCTGTTGGAATAACCAGCCCGACCACGGATTTCTTACAGCCCAGATTCTCCATTTTCGCCAGCATGCGCGGCAGCGCGGACTCGGAGGAAGAGGTGCCCAGCACGATCAGCAGCTCTTCTTTGATATAGGCGATAAATTTGAAGATGTTGAAGCCGGCCACCCGGGCAATCAGGCCCAGAACCACCACCACAAAGAGCACGCAGGTAATGTAGAAGCAGATAATCAACTGACCCAGCTGCACCAGCGAGCCGACACCATATTTACCGATGGTAAAGGCCATCGCGCCAAAGGCACCGATGGGGGCGAGGCGCATAATCATATTGATGATGCCGAAAATCACCTGGGAGAAACTTTCAATGAAGTTAAATACCAGCGTGCCTTTGCTGCCCAGACGGTGCAGCGCAAAGCCGAACAGGATGGCGAAAAGCAGCACCTGAAGGATATTGCCGCTGGCGAAGGCACCGATCACGCTACCGGGAATCACGTCGAGCAGGAAGGCGATCACGCCCTGACTTTCGGCCTGCTGGGCATACACCGCTACCGCCTGCGCATCCAGCGTGGCCGGATCGACATTCATTCCGGCGCCGGGCTGCAGCACGTTAACCACGACCAGACCGATAATCAGTGCAACCGTACTGACAATCTCAAAATAGAGCAGCGCCACGGCGCCGGTGCGCCCGACCGCCTTCATGCTTTCCATACCGGCAATGCCGGTCACGACGGTACAGAAAATCACCGGCGCGATAATCATTTTGATAAGCTTAACGAAGGCGTCGCCCAGCGGCTTCATCTGCGCGCCCAGCTCGGGATAGAAGTGACCCAGTAAGACGCCGACGGCGATCGCCGTTAACACCTGGAAATAAAGGCTTTTAAACAGGGATAGTTTCATAAAATGTCCGTACTGCGTGGATGGCGGTTTATCGCTTTAGTTATGGTCAAATATCCGCGTGAAAATAACACCCTGTTAACGAGATTGATATAACTTGTCACATGCCAGACGGGTTGCAGATGGCGTTTTATGAGCTGAATCACGTCAGCAAAACGTCACACTGCTCTTTTTGATCAAAAAAAAAGAACAACAGGGCCGCTGACGGGTAGAGGATTGCCGCTAAGCCTGCGGCGCCGGGGCAAAATACTTCTGGTTGAATGAGGCGACCGGCAGCGCCTCTGAGTAGAGATACCCCTGGCCTATCTGAACCCCACGCGCCAGCAGCCAGTCGCGCTGATCGGCGGTTTCCACGCCTTCGGCAATGACATCCAGTCCGACAATCTCCGCAATGGCGGCCACGATGCGTACCATAGTGTCATCATGCGGCAGCATACAGACGAAGCTGCGATCCATTTTCAGTTTGCTGACAGGCAACGATTTAAACTGGCTCAGCCAGTTCAGATTGGCGTAGCCCATACCAAAATCATCCAGCGCCACGGCGACGCCAACCTGCTGAAGCTCACTTAACAGACGCAGCGCCTTCTCTGGCTCGCCTACCTGAGCAGTTTCGGTGATTTCCAGCATCAGGCTGCCCGGCATAATACGGTGTTTTTGGATCAGATCACGCAGGTGCGTCACCATATCCGGCTCCCGGAGCTGCACGGCAGAGAGATTGACGCTCAGCGGCAGCACAATGCCCTGTTTCTGCCAGTCAGCCAGCACCTGGCACGACTCTTCAAACACCCAGCGCCCCAGCGAACCGATCACGCCAATCTCCTCGGCATTGACAATCAGCTCTTCCGGCAGCGCCCAGCTGCCGTCCGGCTGATGCTGACGAAGCAGCGCCTCGGCCCCCACCAGCCTGCCGCTGCGCATATCCACCTGCGGTTGCAGAAACAGCCTGAATTCCCCTTCAGCCAGGCCTTTCAGGATGTCGTGCTCCTGCGTCAGACGTTTGTGCGCACGCGCCATCATGGCCGGATCAAAGAACAGGATCTGATTTTTACCCTGCTGGTGGGCCGACATCATGGCCGAGGCCGCGCGGCTGAGAAAATCCTGAGCGGTCGTCTGGCTGGCGGCACGCTGGGTGATGCCGATGCTGAGAACAGGCCGCAGCTGCATCTGATGCAGCGACACCGGCTGGTTAAGGCGCATCAGCAGCACCCTTGCCAGCCGCATGGCGCGGAAAGGGTTATTCGCCCGCTTAACGAGCAGCGCAAAGTCGCTGAGGGAGAGCTGCCCCACGACCGTGGCATCATCAATACAGCCGCGGATTTTTTCCAGCAGCGTAAGCAGCAGCGCGTCCCGCTGTTCATCCGTCACCACGCCGTTCGCGTCCTGCAACGTCTCTATGCGCAGCACCATTACCGTAAAAATTTCGCCGTCGGCAACAGCGCTGAGGTGCTGTTCAAGCAGCGCCAGAAACAGCGCCTTATTGGGCAGGTTGGTCAGGGCGAACCGGGTGGTCAGCCGGCTCATCTCATCATGAACCGACTCCACCACCTTCTGATTGCGGTTATAGCTGCGGATCAGCATCCCCAGCTCATCGTTGCGGTGAAGGCTGGGCAGCGCCAGCTGATGGCTAATCACATCCTGTGCCGGCAGCGCCTGCAGCTCATTGGCGATTTTACCCAGTGGACGCACGATCAGCTTATTAATACACCAGCTGATCGCTACGGAGAGGATCAGGGCCAGCAGAAGATAGGTGGTGACCATCGTTGAGACGGCGCTGAGGATAAACTGATAGACCCGCCATGAGTCCGCCTGAAGGATCAGCAGCGCCATCGGTTTAGGATTGGATGGCTCAACGGAATAGAGCGGAACGGTGATCTGCACCGGCAGCTCAAACACTTTTGCGATGAACTCCGGGACCGGCTTTGCGGGTTCGAAATCGGTATGCAGCGCCTGAAGCCCATCGGGCAGCACGACCTCCGCCCGCCCCAGGATCCCCGCCGGCTTCAGCGAATTCAGGATCACTTCAGCCTGGCTGATATCCGCCTTCAGCACCGCCTGCGACAGCGGCACCCGCACGGTATGGGCCACGTTTTCCATCTGCTGGGCGTAGTCAATCCTGCGCTGCTGCACAAAGTGGAAAAGCTGAATGACGATAAAAATAGAGATGGTGACAACCGCAACGCCCGATATGGTCGCCATCTGTTTTATCGTTAATGAACGACTGACGCGCAAGCCTGCTCTCCAACATCCTGTATGCCGCCCCGGGCGGGCAGCAAAAACTGTCCTGAGTATATCGTATGGCGGCCACTTGTTAAGTTATCCCGCGCGGCAACCAACCGATTAAGGGTTTTCCGGGAGTAAAGCGGCCTTTTTTGCCTGAATGAGCGGGCGGGGAACCGCATGAACACCCGCGGCGGCCCGTTCAGCGCGCCCTTTGTAAAGAACGCGCGCGTCCCCGACACCGGGGCAAGTATAATCCGTTACCAGCGGCATATCGATACCCACGTCCATCTCCGCCAGAAGCAAAAAATCCCCGGCTATACTTAAGAAAAATCTTAAGTCGTGTTTCAATGGGTTTGCCTTAACTAGTCAGGTATATTGGCAAAATAGCCTGGAAAAGCTTCACGTCAATCGGGCTACCCCTAAGGTCCTGAACTATGAGTGACACGAGAAAAGCAACGTCCGCCTTTACCCTGGGTTTCGGACAGGCCAGGCAGGCATGTATGAGGATGCAGCCGGCGGGCTGTTACTGGGTAACGGTGAACCCTGAGGAAGATGCGCGTCTGCTGGCACGGCAATGCGTCAGCACCCAGCGCCCGGTTGCGCTTATCCATTCGGGAATTGGGCCTGACGTTCTGCTCTCTGATGGCCCGGCCGCTGTTCCGCACATCGCCCTGCCGGAAACGGAAGAGGCGCTGATGGG
This sequence comes from Pantoea sp. FN060301, assembly GCA_050410775.1. Lineage (GTDB taxonomy): Bacteria > Pseudomonadota > Gammaproteobacteria > Enterobacterales > Enterobacteriaceae > Erwinia. The sequence goes on along the minus strand of CP191229.1, from coordinate 154,497 downwards.
GCTTGCTGACGATCCGGCGGCCATCCTTCCGCGCTCGCCCGGGGTCATCCTTTTTTTCACCACATCCTCGCTGTGGGAGATACTTTCTGCGGATACGCGCTATCGCTGGATGAAAAAAATGCAGGCTTTTATCTCTGGCCAGCAATCTACCCTGCTCATTATTACCGCCACGCCAGAAACCAATCCCCTTCGTCCGCAACTGCAAACTTTTTACCGTTATCTTAGCGGCCTGTCCCATCTCAGCCGGCATCATGACCACTGGGATTACCGCATCAGCTGGTGGACAGATAACGAGGGTATGCTGACTGACCGGACATTACGGCTGTCATTAACTGACGGACGGTTTACACAGATAAGTCAGGAAGAAGAGGCTGCGCCGCCAGTGCCGGATGATGCGCAGCTTTATCTGGTGGAGAAGTCCGTCCTTGAGAATTCCCCGCCGGACGCCAGCCGCTGGCACCTGTTTGAGAATAATGCTGAGCTTTACGGCCGCGCCCGCCAGGCAGAGGCCGCTACCGTGGTATTTTCCCTGCACCACAGCGAAGAGATAGCCAACCTGGCAAGCCATATTCACAGCCTGCGCCGCAGCCGGGGCAGCGCGTTGAAAATTGTGGTGCGTGAAAAACAAGCCGCGTTGCGTTACAGCAATGAGCGTCTTCTGCTGGCCTGCGGCGTGAACGCCATTGTTCCCTTTACCGCGCCAGTGTCGCGCCTGTTCGCTACCCTGGAGGAGATTCAGGGGCATGCCTATAATCGCCACGTCCCTGCCGAACTGGATGCACTGCTCAGATCCACCCACCCTTTACAGGAAAGAGGCTATTTACCCCCAGCCTGCTTTTTCCGTTCTGTCGCCGGGCGCATCAACAACGCGCTGCTGCCGGAAAACTGTAAGGGGTTGCTGATCGCCCTCGATACGGTGCCCGGCCTCTCTTCCACAGAGGCGTTAGAACTTTGCAAACCGCGGCGCTTTGGCGATGTGGTCACGCTGGCGGAAGAGAAACTCTGGTTGTTCCTCTCCTCCTGCCGCTACAGCGATCTGGATACCGCGCTCAGATTCATCTTTCGCCAGCCCCATGAGCAAATGTTCAGTCACCGCACGGTATGGCATAAAGATGCAGAGATTATCGGTCTTATCCGTGAGCAGCCAGGACAGAGTGACCATCCGCAGAGCGCGCCTACCGGGGAAGCCCTTGCCTTGCGCAGCCTCCCTCAAAACCACACGCCGGATGAAACGCCGCCGGATGAAACCTCCTGACAGAGCGGTGCAGGTCCACGGTGTATAAGATCAAAAAAGCGTGCCGGAGGCACGCTTCAGATTGCTGACAAAGGTAAAGCGAGAGGAACAGGGACTGGGAGTAAAGCGTCCCGCGCCATGGACGGCGCGGGCCGGGCTATCAGGGACGATGCTTTTTGCGTCTTTACGAGCAGACCCTGTTCCCGGAGCCGGCACTTTATCAATAACCTCAAGCGTGCCGGAGGCACGCTTTTTTCTTACCGATCCTTTAACGCCAGCCAGGTCAGCAGCCGCAGGCTGGAGGAGTAATAATCCTCTTTGTCATACAGCTGGTCACTGAGGAACTGACTCTGACTGAGGGTCAAATCCCGCACGGCCAGCAGGCCGCCCGCCATGTTATAGGGCGCTTTGTTATTGCTCAGCACATCGATCCACGCCGGGGTCTGTAACCGCGAAAAATTCATCCAGAAACGCTGGAACGGGACCAGCTGCAGACTTTGCGGATCGTACCAGTACAGATAGAGCGGTATACGTATGGCATCGTAGCTGAAGCGCGGCGGCCATGCGGTGGCAGGCGCAACGCTGCCGTCAGCATTCAGCGCCACCCAGTCAACCGGCAGGCCCGCATCGCCAAAACGCATTTTTTCCAGCAGCGCCATACCGCTATCGATCAGCGTATTCCAGACTTTCAGATGACTGCGACGGGCAAAGTCGCGCCACGCCGGAAAGAGGAAATAAGAAGGGTTAAGCACTACATAGCTGGTTTTATTAAACCCATTATTGCCCGGAAGCATCACCGTATAGCCGCCAAAGGTGATGACATCCCGCGCAACGATGGCCTTTTGAATCCGATCCGACGCGGCCAGATAAGCATTGTTATGCCATTTCTCCCCCGCCTTCAGCAGCGCCCAGGCGATCAGGACATCGCCATCGGACGCGTTGTTCTTATCGGCAACAGGATCGGCGGCTGAGGGGACATATTTCCAGTAGAACAGCCCGGTCTGCGGATTCTGGAGGTACTGCTGCGTCCAGCGCCACAGGCTGTCAAAGCCGCTGCGGTCGTTGTACCACACCGCCATCAGCATCGCGTAGCCCTGCCCTTCAGTGTGGCTGATATTATTGTTGCCGGTATCCTGCACACGGCCTTCGCTGGTCATATAGCGACCTTTAAACGCGTCCCAGCCTTCCGCCGCGCTCGCCTGCACGCAGCCTGCCATTAACGCCAGCACCATCAAACTCGCCCTGAGAAACCTCATTATCCTGTTCCTTACATCTGGTAGCGGAAATTCAGCGTTGCTTCGCTGTCGGTTGCTTCACATAGCATCGGGACGGCCTGACTGCCACCCTGATCGCGCAGCCAGCGGGCGTAGAGGCCGGTCAGCACCGCGCCCAGCGCCTGATGCCACTTCTGCGCCGCCATCTGCCCATCTCCTGACGGCAGAGCATGGTGACAGATGAGCAGCGAGGTCTCACGCGGGGCCAGATCGACAAAGCCCCAGTTGAAGCGCGCCAGGACCTGGTTAATCTGAGCTTCCAGGTCTGCCACAGTCCGCGCGGCACCCAGAGGGTAGCGTGTTGCCAAATCCTCCCCCATCTGTTGCAGAAAAGCGTGGCTTTCCTGCTCGCCAGCATTACGCAACATGCCGTTAATCATCAGGCTGAGCAGATCGAACCAGCCCGGCTGAGACTGCTGCTGGCGATAGTAGTGCAGGGTACGATCCTGTAAGTCACTCATGCTTATTTGTCCCCGAGCATATAGCGGAAGTAAAGTCTGGCGGTGCTTTCGTTGTAATCACCAAAAGTGTCGTAACCCAGCTGCCCACCAATGGTCACATCTTTATTCACCTTGTAGTCCGCGCCGGCGTGCAGATTATAGCCAATGCCGTTTTTGCTGCTGCCTTCATAGTAAGCGTCTTCAACGTAGCCTCTGTCCGCAAAGCCCTCAAGCTGGGCCTGCTTCTCCGGATCGGTCGGGAACCAGGCACTGCGATCCTGCGAATAGGATTGATAGCCTACCGAACCGCCCACGGACATTTTCAGATCGTCATAGTTCCGGCTCCAGTCAACGGGGAAGGAGACCGCCACGAAGTCCTGCGGGCTGAAGTATCCCCCCTGGCCGTAGCTGTAGTAGCTGAGGTTTTTCGAGAAGTCCATCCAGCTGATGCTGATGCCCGTTTTCAGTTCGCCATTGTCGTCGTGGAACGGGCGCACATAGGCTCCCGCGTTGCCGACAATACTCTGGTTACTCTTGACGTTTTCACCGATGTAGCTGTAGCCGCCAGCACCGAAATAGAATCCGGCATCGCCATTGTCATAACTCAACAGCGCGTTACCGCCGTTCTTAGTCACACGGCCCCAGCGCTTGCCGCTCAGCTTATCTTCAACGCCCACGTAGGAGAGCAGGCTGTCGGTGACAGCTCGGCGTTCGCCGGTCAGGATCAGCGTCAGATAGTCCGTCAGCTTAGGAGACCACTGGACGCCGCCCACCAGCGTGCTGAGATCCTGCCCCAGCGGCGTGGAGCCAAGATCGATTTTAAAATTATCGTTGGTCAGGCCGAGGTTCACCTCAACGCCGGAGGCATTCTGCGATCCAGGTGAGTTAAGCTTCACTTCGCCGGGATCGATGTCGTTCGCCTGCGCAATGCGGCCCTGCTCAAGCGCCTGCGTTCCAAAGCGCGACAGCGCGCTGCCGGAGGGGCTGCCCGCGCTCAGGGTGACCGGCGTCAGCGTAAAGTCGAAGCGCGTATCGCCGTAAGGCACCGTTGACCAGGTCAGCGGCGCTTTCGCCTCGGTCAGCTTGCTGAGGCCCGATTCGCCGTCGCGTCCTCTGACCTGCACAGCGCCCTGCGCCCAGGTCCCGGTGCGCTCCTCCAGGGTATCCATCATGGTATCGATCTGATGCAGCGTCTGGTTCTGCTGCGATGGCACGTTAACGCCGGCGGTCTGAATCGCCGTATCGCTGCCGCCAGAATCCTGCTGCCAGGGCATTACGGTGCCATAGGCGGAAGGCGAACGACGTGTGGAGAGCGTGGTTCTGTTGATAAACGGATTATCCATCAGCGCCATCCCGCCGATGACCGGGGTGGTGCCGGTCGTGGCTCCCTCAAGGCCGATCATCTTACCGCGCGCGGTTCGCAGGTATGACAGCGCCTGCTGATGCTCGCCGTCGGCTTCCGCCACGCGCGCCATTAACAGCAGGCGTTCCGGCGTCTGCTCGCCGCGCAGCCCCGCCGCCAGGCTTTTCGCTTTCGGCAGGTCGTTACTGGCCAGCGCTACGTCGATGGCGCCCACACGGGCATCCTGCGTGGGCGTGTCGCGGGTCATCAGGTAGTCATAGACGACGCCCGCTTCTTTGTTCATCTTGCCGGACTGATAGAGCCGTCCCATGGCGAACATCAGATCGCTATTCTGCGGATCGTGCTGCAACGCGCCAATCAGCTTGTCGTAAGCGGCGGCATACTGTTTCTGCTCGCGCAGCCGATCGGCTTCCTGAATGACATAGCCATTCTGAATCCCCGCCAGCTGGGCTGGCGTGCTGCGCGATTGCAGTTCCGGGTTGCGCAGAAAGCTCTGCGCTTCTCCGCTCAGGCCCGCCTTGTTCAGCACCGCCACCTGAGCCGCATAATCGCCCGCGTCGCCCTTGACGCCCTGCTGCATATTGCCGCGCACTAGAGAGACCGCCGTGGTGATATCGCCGGCATCGGCCAGCGCTTCCGCCAGGTTCCCCACATCCGCCGGATTCTCCGGAGGATTGACCGCCAGCGCCTTCAGCGTATTCGCCGCCGCCGCATTAGCGCCCTGTGCCAGATATTGCTGCGCCACGGCCATTTGCAGGTTGAAGTTCACCCGGCGGGAGAGGTCACGCATCGCGCCGTTCTGGCTGCGTGCCGGAATGCGCGCAAGCAGTGACTGCGCCTGCTGCCATGCGCCGCTTTCGCTGGCAAACAGCGCACCGGCATAGATTTCGTTGCTGCTGGCACCCTGCCGGAAGGCGGGCTGCATCACCCCAGCGGCCAGGCTGGTATCGCCCTGCTGCTGATAAATCCGGGCGAGATCGAGACGCAGCCAGGCATCGTTCGGGAAGCGCTGCATACCCTGCTGAAGCAGGGTAATGGCCTGCTGCGGATTGCCCGCGCCGAGCGCCTGCTTAGCCTGGCGGCGAACCGGCTCGCTGGTGACCGCGGGCCGCGGCGTCACGCTCTCCCGTACGCTGGCGGGCAGCGAAGAAAGCAGCGTGCTGGCTTCTTCGTTACGGTTTTGCTGACGCAGCACATAGAACAGCCCTTCTTTCGCCGGGCGGTTATCGGGGTCTCCTGCCAGCACGGCGCGATAGGTCTGCTCGGCGGCCTCAGGCTGATTGCTGCGGCGCTGGACGTCAGCGCGGAACAGCCTGGCGGAGAGGCCCTTTTCACCTTCGGCCTGGGTCAGCGGCTCACTCAGGCTCAGCGCCTGCGCCGTATCACCGGATTTCATCGCCTGCTGGGCCGCCGCCAGCTGAGCGTAGAAGCGGGCATCGGTTGCCTGCTGCTGACGCTGCTGCGCGTTTTCGCCGCCCTGCTTCGCGGCGCGATCGAGATAGTCAGCGGCGGCGGCATAGTTGCCGCTGCGCTGCGCAACATAGCCCAGTCCGGCCAGCGCATCCGCATCCTCCGGGCTGGTCTCAAGTACGCGATTAAAGGCGCTCTGGGCACCGGAGACATCGCCGCTGTTCAGGGCAGTGAAGCCCTGGCCTTTCGCGGCGCCGCCGACGTTTTTACGGAAGTACGCCATCACCGCGCTGTCCTGAGGATGGCGCTGCTGATAAGTCTGGTAACGCGCCGCATCATCAGGCTGCGGTGCCAGCCAGAGCAGCGCCTGCCGCAGCGAACGATCCGCCTCCGCATTGCCGTCCGCCAGAGCTTCGAGCATCTGGAGCCCTTCCCGGCGGGTCGATTCCTGATAGGTCAGCGCCTTGCCTAACGCCAGCTTCGCGCCAATATCCTGCGGATGCTGCGCGGAGAACTGGCGCAGATTATCCACCGCCTGCGGCAGCAGCGTGCGGTCGCCTGCCATGGTCAGATAGTACTCAGCCGCAACGCTGGCGGGCGGCTCGTTACCGCTAAAAGTGTTGCGCCAGGTTTGCAGCGAGGCGGCAATATTACCGCTGCTCGCCTGCTGACGAGCCAGCGTTAACTGGGCGGCGGGAATCGCCCGCAGCTGACGAGCGTTATCCAGCTCCACCAGGCGCGGATCCTGAGGGGAAACTTCGCTGAGGCGGGTGCGCCATTTCTCCGCCGTCGCGTTATCGCCACCCTGCTGCGCCCACAGCGCCATAAGATACATGGCCTGGGTATTTTTGCCGTCGACCATCAGCACTTTGTTCAGCGCGTCGCGGGCGAGGTCATCGTGGGCTTTCTGATGCCAGTAGTTAGCCTGGTCGAACAGCGCCTGCAGGGCCGGATTACTCTCAGCCGCAAACGTTGGGAACGCGAACGCCGACGCGGCGAGCGTCAGGCCGGGGACCCACATCAGGCGAAGTCTGGCGGTCAGTATTGTCATTTTCATCATGGTCTTCACTTCTTCTCGCCAGAGGGTCGGGAATCATTCTGCGGGTTCAGCCGCTTCCAGGCGTGGCGCTTCAGCAGTACGCAGGTGCTCAGCCCGACAAGGGTGGAGATGAGCAGCGCCAGCAGCGCCAGTACAACCGCGTGCTGGTTGGCGTACCACACCACCATCATGTACCAGGGCATCTGCCCGCTCGGGAACTGCGGCCCGACGCGGAAACTGCGGATCCCGTTTTCATTGGTAATGATCGCCGTATCGCCGCGAATGCCCGCATTGATACCCTGTAGCGTCATGTCGCGATGCAGGCTGGCAAGCTGGGCATCGTCGGTCGCCACCGTCATTACCACCAGACGCGACTCATTCCACGGCGAGCGGTAGCTGACAAACCCTCGCCAGTCCTCGTTGGAGGATAAGTAACGATCGGCCTCCACCGCCTGGCGGAACCAGTCGCCGGTCAGCCAGCCACGCAGGTTATCCAGCAGCGTCGGCTCCTTCACGCCCAGCGTGTGGCTGCTGACTTCAAAAGGCGAATTCTGCAACATTGCGCGGGTAAAAGGCGTCTGGGCCAGCGTGGTGACCGCCAGAACATCGCTGTTTTGCAGACGCTCATAGGCACCGCCGCCCGCCGGCACGCCAAACATGACGCTGTTATGCTTCAGGGCCACGCCGGTCGCGTTGCCGGAGCGTCCGGCCAGATCCAGCAAAGTGCCGATCTCCGCATCACTCGGTGCCGCCGGTAACATCAGCACGGTCTGCGAATAGTCAGCAAGCCGCGTAAACGGGAACGACGCGCCCACAAAATAGGAGAGATCGGGCAGCAGGGTGAAGTGGCGCGTATGGCTCAAATCGATATAGGAGTCATCTTCAATGCGGCTTTTAATATTGTTATTGGTCAGTACGCTACAGGGCGCGTTGGCCTTTGGTTTGATATTAAAATAGAGCTGGAGCTGGTTATCGCCATAAATCAGATAGGGATCGAGCTTCAGCGTGTAGCGCTCCTGGCGCGCGTCGCCGCCCAGCCGGTGCCAGATATTCTCCAGCAGCCCCACTTTATTGACCGACAGATTGCGCAGAAAGGTGCCGTTCAGGCTGACGTTGAGGAAAGATTTCTCCTCATCAATCCAGCTTTCGGCCGGAAAACGGTAGTTCACCTGGACCGGCAGCGTGTCGCCGTCCCACAGGAAAAGGTCGGGCGCGGCGCGGAAGTTCACCCGCAGAGCGTCATGCCAGATGCCGGTCGTGGTCAGGCTCTGATCTTTGCGCAGCAGCTCGCTGAGACGCACCGGACGATCGGTATTGATCCAGCGCGGCGCATCATAAGGTTTGCTGACCGGGATGGTCTGCCCGGCAACCGCCAGCGAAGATGCCTCCACGTCCAGCGGCTGAATCAGTCGCCAGGCCGCCTGCCGCAGTTCATCATCATTCTTACCGATCACCAGCATCAGCTTGTACACCGGATTAACCGGGTTATCGACCAACCGCAGCGTTGGCCCGGTGACGTCTGGCACCGCCAGCCCGCCAACCCTTTCGCCCGGCTGGGCAAAGATAATGCCGTTTTTCTCCGGCAGTTGATTACGCAGCACCGGGAAGTTGATGCCGCGATAGTCGCTCTGAATACCAAGCCAGGAAGAGAGGATGGCCGCCGCGCTGACTTTGCCCGGCGTCACCGCCTGGCCGAAGACCATCGGCACGCTGGCGGGCGTCATCCGCAGCGGATCGACAAAGGGACGCGGGAAATTACGCAGGCTGTTGCCCATGTTCAGCTGCTGTCCTTCGAGCGACAGCGTGGTGTCAGGCAAAATGGTGACCTGATACTGATTAGCGCTGTCACGCTCGCACAGCAGCTGCTCCGCATCATTAATTTTGAAGCTGAGGTTATTGTTAGAGACCACCATTGCCGCAGGAATATCAAGCTCATACTCCTCGCTGGCCTGCGCCGACGCGCTGAGCGGCAGCGTCCCCAGCGGCTGACCGTTGAGCATCAGCTGCAGGGAGGTGTTGCGGGCCGCCAGCGCCGGAGAGACTTTCAGCGCCAGGTTCAGGCGGGCGTTGGTGATCACTTCATCGCCAGGCAGCGTAAAGACGATGCCCGACTGCAGCTGACCGCCGCTCAGCAGGATCCCTTCGCTCTGCCCCATCTGCCTTACCGTTACGGTACTGGAGAGCGGCTGGTTCAGCATATTGCTGGCGGGCGCAGCCGGAGCGCCACTCACCGTCGGCAGGCCAGCGGGCAGCAGCGGCGTGCCCACAGGGTCTGGACCATCGCTGGCATCCATTGGGGCAGGCCCGGGCTGTTCACTCGCCTCTGCTAAAGCCGGATCGGGCTGCTCGTTGGGATTGGTTGCCGCCGGGTCTGCCACAGGCTGCGCGGACTCAGTTTGCCACTGCGCATCGCTACTTTCAGCCGTTGCCGGCTCAGGCGCGGCCTCAGCGTCACTTCCGCCCACGCCCGCAGGCGGGGGAATTTGCGACAGCGCGCCGCTGTCCTGGGTGACGCTGTCGGGCGCGGCCCAGGCAGCGCTCAGCGTCAGTACGCTGGTAAAACAGAGTGCAGGTAATATCCACTTCATGCCACGCCATCCTCTTCAGCCTTCGCGGCTTGTGGCTGTCGTTTTGAGCCCCGATCTTTCCAGGTCAGCCAGAACAGTTCAAATACGGTACGTACAATCGTTAACAGCGAGCGCAGCGGCTTATCTTTCGGCCCTTCCGGCTTAATCCAGGCGTCGGCGCGCGACAGGACAACGCGCACCAGCTCGCGGCGGCGGGAAAGCGGGATCTCATCAAACTTCAGGCGGATCACGCCCTCTTCTGCGCCAATCAAGCCGACCGGAATGGAGATCGCGCCCGACTGCAGCATCAGGTCGATCGCCTCAATCTCGTCGGTTTCGTGCCGGTTATCCGGGGCCGTAACCTGCGCGCCGCCCATCGAGAGATTCACCGTGGAGGTGCGTGAAGAGATGCCGCTGGCGTAGTGCAGCACAACCGGGATCTCCACATCAATACGGATGGTTTTACGCGTCTGCCTGGTTTCGCGGGCGACGGCAATCGCCGCCATCAGAATGATCAGGCTGAACAGCGCCCAGCCGACGTTCAGGGCAATAACCCAGGGATCAACGCCAAAATAGTCATGCGCGACGGCCCGTACCGTTCCGCTCACCACGCCAATCATCAGCAGCGTGGCGCAGATAACGTGCGGGCGCACAATGTTAAAGTCGAAGAAGCCGACGTCCAGCAGGCCGCCTTTATCCGTCACGTTGAATTTGCCGTGTTTTGGCGAAATCATGGTCAACAGCGTCGGGATAACCAGGTGAAACGCCATCACCGTTTCGTAAATCTCTCCCCAGAAGGTGGCGCGGAAACGCCCGTTCATCCGTGAGTTGACGTAGAGCGACATCACCAGGTGCGGCAGCACATAGGCAAAAATCAGGCTGGCCGAAGAGTGGATAATGTTGAGGTTAAACAGCAAATAGGCCAGCGGCGCGGTCAGGAAGACGACGCGCGGCAGGCCGAACTGAAAGTGCAGCATGGCGTTGAGATAGCAGAGACGCTGCTGCCACTTCAGCCCGCGCCCCAGCAGCGGATTGTCCACGCGGAAAATCTGCGTCATGCCGCGGGCCCAGCGGGTACGCTGCACCACATGCAGACCCAGACGCTCCGTCGCCAGTCCAGCCGCCAGCGGCAGGGCCAGGAACGCCGATTTCCAGCCACGGCGCTGCATCTTCAGCGCGGTGTGGGCATCTTCGGTCACGGTTTCGGTGGCGAAGCCGCCGATCTCTTCCAGCGCCGAGCGGCGAATGACCGCACAGGAGCCGCAGAAAAAGGTGGCATTCCAGTTATCATTGCCCTGCTGAACTGGTCCATAGAACAGCGCCCCTTCGTTCGGCACTTCCCGGGCAGCTTTCAGGTTACGTTCAAAGGGATCGGGCGAGTAGAAATAGTGTGGCGTCTGTAACAGCGCCAGCTTCGGATCTTTCAGGAAGGGGGCAACGGTCGCCTGCAAGAAAGCGCGGGTCGCCACATGATCGCAGTCAAAAACGGTAATCAGTTCGCCTTTGGTGATGCGCATCGCATGGTTGAGGTTACCCGCTTTCGCGTGCCGGTTATCATCGCGGGTGATATAGCCCACGCCCGCATCGGCCGCAAAGACGGCAAACTCGCTGCGCTTACCGTCATCCAGCAGATAGATTTTTATCTTATCCCGGGGGTAATCAATGCACTGCGCCGCCAGCACGGTATCGCGCACCACGTCGAGGCTTTCATTGTAGCTCGGCACGTAGATGTCCACGGTCGGCCAGAGGCTAATGTCATCCGGCATCGGTTCGATGGTTCGCTTAAGCGGCCATGATGTTTGCAGATAGCCCAGCAGGAGGATCACCCAGACGTAGATCTCGGCAGCAAATAAGCCGATACCCAGAATAGCTTCTACTTCTGAATTAAAGGAAAGGGTTTCTGTCGCACGCCAGTATATATAACGCGTTGACATCAGCGCAGAGAGAAACACCATTACCATAGACGTTTTGTGGCTTTTGCTTATGCCTAACACAAACAGAATGGCGATGGCGATCAGGCCAAAAATATATTGCTTCTCGCTGCCCATCGGGACGATCACGATAACTGCAGCGACGGGCAATAATACCAACAGCAGCAGGTAGTACAGGACTTTTTTCATAAGTCATCCTGAAAACAAAACTATTATTTTTTACCGCGGCGCGGGCGCGCCACGGTGTGTCAGGTATCCTTACCGAACGGTTAAACCCTTGTTTAACGCGATCTTATCGGCGCGTGCAGCTCGCCATCGCCGACCTTAATATCGAGCAGGGCAGAAACGCGTTTACCAACAATTTCAATATCAAAGGCGGCAGCGGAAACCGGGCTGAAGTCGTAAATGGACTGCTGCGACGCGTTGGCTTCCGCCACGCTCTCATCACGATTGACCACGCCAAGCAGCCGGTCACCCAGCCGCTGCTGCATAAACGCCGTCACGTCACGGCTGATATTCCGGCGACTGTCGCTCTGGTTCAGCACAAAATAGTGACCCGCACGGTGGTTGAGCGGGCCACCGATCATTTTCTCATTCTCGATCTGCGGCAGCAGCGAAAGCGAAGCGGTGTCCGCCAGCATCACCACCACGTGCAGATCGGCCAGCCCGCTCAGCGCCTTCAGCGCCGGGCCCGGACCGGGAGGGAAATCGGCCACGATCACCAGCCCCGGATAGTTAAGTACGGTGTGCAGCCCCCGGGCGAGGAAGTTGGGATCTTGCGATAAATTATCTTCAAATTCAACGCGTTGTTCTTCTGTAACGTCGCCATAGGGCATCACGAAAATATTGCCGCCGGTGGTCAGTATCGACTGGCTCCAGTCGGGCGACTCGGCAGACTTCGCCACAAAGCCCCGCCCGTCCGACAGCGGCACGCCAAAATGGAGGCGCAGGGCGTTCTGTACGTCAAAATCGATGGCCAGCACCTTACTGCCTCCGCGCGCCAGCGTGTAAGCCAGGTTGGCGGCCAGCGTGGTTTTACCTACCCCACCTTTGGGAGAACAAACACAAACTAACGGCATAGGGCAATTCTCTCCAGAAGAGGTTGAAGCAGCGTCTCTTTCGGCAGCAGGGTTTGCGGCGTTTCCGGCACCGAGCTGAATAGCTGTTTAAAACGAGGTTGTTCAGCCGGCGGCGCAGCGACAGGCAGCGACGATACGGCAGTAAACAGCGTCGGTGCCGGCGCGTTGGCGGATCCGGAGAAAGTTGGGGTCTCCTCAACGGGAGCCTCTGCGACCTCTGTCTGAACAGGCTTTAATGAGGCTGAGATCGTCTCCAGCAGCGATCCAGCGGGCTGCGCAGCAGGCTTCGCCGAAAGCGTCGCAGCGATGCTCTGCGGCTGAACGGCGCGCGGCGGCGTCTGCGCGGGTTGGCGCTGGACAGCCTGCGGCTGATTCTGAGCCGCTGGCGCAGACGCAGCTGGCGTCCTGAAAATATCTTCCTTAATGGGCTGAGGCGCCGTCACGTCAACGCGCTGACCATTCCCCAGCCCGCTCCCGGTGCCCTCATCTGACAGCTGCTGAATTATCGCCCAGCCGGTACTGTCTGAATTCTTTGTCTGACCAGACATATCCTTGAATTCGATATGGTTTGTGTGCGTTTTTTCTTTAAAACGCTGGAGATCGTCATAGCTTTTCATGGGAGCTGTCGCGGAGAGTGGAGGGATTTCGCGGCAATATAACATACAATTTTTATTTTCATCAGATTAATCTTAGTGTTTAAAATGCCATGTTAAGTGAATTATTTACTCTGGAGGATTAAACATCCCGATGATTAGGCTGAGGGTGAATCCCCGCTGTTATTTCGGCGTTAACTTAAATGTCGCAGCGGCGTTAACCCATTAATTTTCGTCTTATATTCTTTTTTGCCTGTTAATGAATTAACCGCATTTCCACTCCCTGGCAAACCTTCAGTTAAACTTAACAAACAATCTGCAACCTTGCTCGCAAATTTCAGATAAGGGTGCTGAATGTTCAGTGCAGGTACACTTTTTGTGGACGTGCGGGGAGATTACATAAAAGGCGCAACAGTTATTTTCTTAAGGGAAATGGTGCACAAATCAATTAAGCGTTTGTTTTTTATATAAAATGGTGGGTTTTAAGCGTTCAAGCAGGCAGGAGAGGTTTTGCCGCCACAGGGCGCAGCGGCAAAACAGAGTCCGCCCTGGTAAAAGGCGGACTAAGGGCAGGGCGAGCACTCAGACGTTGACCGGTTTTCCTTCATCCTGATCGACGGCGTAGCAGGCGATCTGCTGATCGCCATACTGTTTCAGCTGTGGCTGAAGCTGGGTGCAGGGCCCGAAACGGCGACGGCAGCGCGCATTAAAGGCGCAGCCCGGCGGCGGATTGAGCGGGCTGGGCAGCTCGCCGGTGAGCTTAATGCGCTCGCGGCGATCGTCCGGGTTCAGACGCGGCGTGGCGGAGAGCAGCGCCTGCGTATAAGGATGACGGGGATTGGCAAAAATCGCCTCCTTCGTCCCCCGCTCCACGCAGCGGCCCAGATACATCACCATCACCTCATCGGCAATGTGCTCCACCACCGAGAGATCGTGCGAGATGAACACATAGGAGAGCCCCAGCTCTTCCTGCAAATCCATCATCAGGTTCAGCACCTGGGCGCGAACCGACACGTCCAGGGCAGAGACCGGCTCATCGGCGATCAGCACATCAGGATCGAGCATCAGGCCGCGGGCAATGGCGATACGCTGGCGCTGGCCGCCGGAAAACATATGCGGATAGCGATCGTAATGCTCCGTTTTCAGGCCCACTTTAGCCATCATCGCCTGCACCTTCTCCCGGCGTTCGGCTTTGCTCAGATCGGTGTTGATCAGCAGCGGCTCTTCCAGAATCTGGCTGACCTTTTTACGCGGGTTAAGCGAACCGTAAGGGTTCTGGAAAACGATCTGAATTTTCTGACGGCGCAGCTTTTGCGCCTCAGGATCGTGTTTCAGCAGATCCTGCCCCTGATAAAAGAGCTGACCTTCCGTCGGCGTTTCTATCATCGTCAGCAGGCGGCCCAGCGTGGATTTCCCACAGCCCGACTCCCCTACTACCGCCAGCGTTTTACCCCGTTCAAGGTTAAAAGAGACGCCATCCAGCGCTTTTACCAGTTGCTCCTGGCCAAAAAATCCCTTTTTCACCGGATAGTGTTTTTTCAGATCGATCGCCTGCATCAGCAGGGACGAATTATCGTGTTCAGGCTTCATATGTTGGTCTCCCGGCATCGTCCAGAGGGTAATGACACTTGGACTGACGCCCCGGAATATCTCGTAATTCAGGCTCGACCGCCCGGCAATGATCGGTGGCATACGGGCAGCGCGGATTGAGCAGGCAACCTTCCGGACGATCGTACTTGCCCGGCACCACGCCCGGCAGTGAAGCCAGACGGGCCCTGTCGGTCGCAAACTCCGGCAGCGCACGCAGCAGCGCCTGAGTATAAGGATGACGCGGCGCCTTAAAGATATCGGCTGCTTTACCGGTTTCCACCACCTGCCCCGCATACATCACGATGATGTGCTGCGCGGCTTCGGCCACCAGCGCCAGATCGTGGGTGATCAGGATCAGCGCCATATTTTCCTGACGCTGAAGATCCAGCAGCAGCTCAATGATCTGCGCCTGGATGGTCACATCCAGCGCCGTGGTCGGTTCATCCGCAATCAGCAGTTTCGGACGGCAGGCAATGGCCATCGCGATCATCACGCGCTGGCTCATCCCTCCCGACAGCTGGTGCGGATAAACATCCAGACGGGAGGCGGGATCGGGGATCCCCACCTGATTCAGCAGATCGATAGCGCGCTGACGGCGGGTACTTTTATTCCCGCCCTGATGCACTTTAATCGCTTCCATAATCTGATAGCCGACCGTGTAGCACGGATTCAGGCTGGTCATCGGGTCCTGGAAAATCATCGCCACTTCCGAACCGACCAGCTGGCGCCGCTCTTTCTCGGAGATACGCTTCAGATCGCGACCGTTAAACGCCAGATTTTCAGCCATCACTTTTCCGGGGAAATCGATCAGCCCCATAATCGCCAGCGAGCTGACCGATTTCCCGGAGCCGGATTCGCCCACAATGCCCACTACCTGGCCCTGTTCGACCTGGTAGCTGATGCGGTCAACCGCACGGAACGGTGCTTTTTCGTCGCCGAAGTGCACCGACAGTTTGTCTACATTTAATAACGCCATCAGGTGCCTCTTACTGCTTGAGTTTCGGGTCTAGGGCGTCACGTAAGCCGTCGCCCATCAGGTTAAATGCCAGAACCGTCAGCAGGATTGCGACACCAGGGAAGGTGACGACCCACCAGGCACTTTGCGCATACTGGAGCACGTCGGAGAGCATGGTGCCCCACTCCGGCGTTGGCGGCTGCGCACCCATACCCAAGAAGCCCAGCGCGGCCATATCCAGGATCGCGTTGGAGAAACCCAGTGAAGCCTGCACGATCAGCGGTGCAAGGCAGTTAGGCAGAATGTTAATAAACATCTGGCGAAGCGCGCCTGCGCCCGCCACGTTGGAGGCGGTTACGTAGTCGCGGTGCACTTCCACCAGCACCGCCGCGCGGGTCAGACGGATATAGTGCGGCAGCGCCACAAAGGTCAGCGCGATCGACGCGTTGACGATTGAGGGGCCGAAGACCGCCACCAGCACCAGCGCCAGCAGCAGGCTTGGCAGCGCCAGCATGATGTCGACCAGACGCATAATGATGGCGTCCGTTACGCCGCCCACGTAGCCTGCGATCAGGCCGAAGATGACGCCCAAAATAAGCGAAAGCACCACTACCATACAGCCAACCAGCAGCGACAGACGCGCGCCATACATCAGGCGGGACATAACATCGCGGCCCACGTCATCCGTGCCGAGAATGTACTGCCAGCTGCCGCCTTCCTGCCATACAGGCGGATGCAGCAACGCATCACGGAACTGTTCCGATGGCGCGTGTGGGGCAATAAAGTTCGCGAAGATCGCGATCAGGAACATTGCAACAACGTAAACCAGGCCGATAACCGCGCCTTTGTTACGCTTAAAATAGTGCCAGAACTCCTGTACAGGGGTCATGGGCTTGGGTGCAGCGCTGACGCTGCTCGGATCGACTAAAGACATCCTGGCCCCCTTATTTCTTGTGACGAATGCGCGGGTTAACCACGCCGTAAAGCACATCAACCAGCAGGTTGACCAGAATAATCAGCGTCGCCACCATCAGCACGCCGCCCTGTACTACCGGGTAGTCGCGACGCTGGAGGGCATCGATCAGCCAGCGGCCTAATCCCGGCCAGGAGAAAATCGTTTCGGTCAGTATGGCGCCGGCCAGCAGTGTTCCCACCTGAAGGCCGATAACGGTCACTACGGGCAGCATCGCGTTACGCAGGGCGTGAACCACAATGACCCTGAGACGCGTCAGGCCTTTAGCGCGGGCGGTACGGATATAATCTTCGCCCAGCACTTCCAGCATGGAAGAGCGCGTCATGCGGACAATCACGGCCAGCGGAATCGTCCCCAGCACGATGGCGGGCAGGATCATATGCATCACGGCGTCTTTAAAGTCGCCCTCTTCACCCCAGAAAAAGGTGTCGAATATCATAAACCCGGTCAGCGGCTGCGTATCATCCAGGAACACCGTATCGCCTATTCGTCCGGAGACGGGCGTCAGGTCAAGCTGCACGGAGACCAGCATGATCAGCATCATGCCCCACCAGAAGATGGGCATGGAGTAGCCGGTCAGGGAGATACCCACGGCGGTATGGTCGAACAGGGAGCCACGCTTTACGGCTGCCAGCACGCCAGCCGGAATGCCTACGGCGACGGCAAAGATCATCGCGCAGATGCCCAGCTCAAGCGTTGCCTTGAAGCGCGGAACAAACTCATTCCAGACGGGAATGCGGCTTTTCAGGGAGATCCCCAGATCGCCATGAAGTACGCCATAGACGTAGGAGATGTACTGCTGCCACAACGGCTTGTCCAGCCCCATCTGGGCCAGCAGCTGCGCATGGCGTTCAGGTGAAATACCGCGTTCGCCCGCCATAATCAGCACCGGGTCGCCCGGGATCATATGGACAAACGCGAAGGTTAACAGGGTGATACCAATAAACGTCGGGATGACAAGTCCCAGACGTCGGAGTATGAACTGCAACATATTCCGGATTCTCATTAAGTTCCCACAGGCTCGTGACCTGCGGGATTATATTTGCTCACATCTTGCGGCAGAGCGATCTCCACCGCGACGCCGGTGAAAGCGCCTTTACCCAACAACTATTGAATGAATTCAATGCATGATTTCAGGAAGCCATCATCCGGGCGGGCTAAAGACCAAAATGCACGGCGCAACGCTCTCGTCGCCTGGCGTATTGCCAGGCAGCGATGCTGTACGCCGTGCCATCCGGTGGCTCAAGCCTGTACCCGGTAAGAATTACTCCTGAATATCAACGTTCTCGAAGTGATGCTTACCTAAAGGATCGACGATATAGCCTGACACTTTCTTACTGACCGGCTCATACACGGTGGAGTGGGCGATGATCAGCGCAGGTGCCTGGTCATGCATCACGACCTGAGCCTGCTTGTAGTGCTCAATACGCTTGTTGTGATCGGCTTCAGCACGGGCTGGCTGAATCAGATCTTCAAACGGCTTGTAGCACCAGCGAGAGTAGTTCGAACCATCTTTCGCCGCGGTGCAGCTGAACAGGGTCGCGAAGAAGTTATCCGGATCCCCATTGTCGCCGGTCCAGCCCATCATCACGGTCTGATGCTCACCCGCCTTGGCGCGCTTCAGGTACTCGCCCCACTCGTAGGTGACAATTTTGGCTTTCACGCCAATTTTCGCCCAGTCATTCTGGATCATCTCCGCCATGCGGCGGGCATTCGGGTTATACGGACGCTGTACCGGCATGGCCCACAGGTCGATCGAGAAACCGTCAGCCATTCCCGCTTCTTTCAGCAGCGCCTTCGCCTTCTCAGGATCGTAAGGGTAATCCTTCACCTCGTCGTTGTAGCTCCACATCGTCGGTGGGATCAGGTTTTTAGCGGTCTGACCCGCGCCCTGGTAAACGGCGTCGATAATCGCATCTTTGTTCACGGCCATCGTCAGCGCCTGGCGAACCTTCACGTTATCCAGCGGTTTTTTCTCGGTGTTGAACGACAGGTAGCCGACGTTCAGGCCCGGCATCTGCATCAGGTTGATATCTTTATCTTCCTTCATGCGGGCGATATCTGCCGGATTCGGATAAGGCATGACGTGGCACTCGCCTTTTTGCAGTTTGGCGTAGCGCACCGAGGCATCCGGCGTGATGGAGAACACCAGACGATCGATTTTTGGTTTGGTGCCCCAGTACTGGTCAAACGCCTTATACAGGATGCGGGAGTCTTTCTGATACTGCACCAGCTGGAACGGCCCGGTGCCGACCGGCTTCAGGTCAACCTGCTGCGGCGTGCCGGCTTTCAGCATATTGTCGGCGTATTCCGCGGACATAATTGAGGCGAAATCCATCCCCAGGTCAGCCAGGAATGGCGACTCCGGACGGGTCAGCACAAAGCGCACGGTGTAGTCGTCCACTTTCTCGATTTTGCTGATCAGAGCAGGCATGTCCATGCCTTCGAAGTACTCATAGCTGCCGCCAGAGACGTTGTGATATTTGTTGTTTTTGTCCAGCTGACGCTCAAAGGTAAAGACCACGTCATCGGCGTTCATATCACGGGTTGGCTTAAATTCTTTGGTAGTCTGCCACTTCACGCCTTTGCGCAGGTGGAAGGTATAGGTTTTACCGTCTTCACTGATATCCCACTTTTCAGCCAGGCCGGGCTGAAGTTCCGTGGTGCCGGTTTTGAACTCCACCAGACGGTTATAGATCGGCACAGAGCTGGCGTCATAGGTTGTGCCGGAAGTGAACAGCTGCGGGTTAAAACCTTCCGGTGAACCTTCAGAACAATAGACCAGGGTCTTAGCCTGGACGCCAGCGGCAACGGTGAGCGCGATCAGGCTCAGACCTACCTTCAGCATTCCTGTCTTGGCCAGGGAAATACGCATGCTTGTGCTCCAATTGTGATGTGGTGTTGTGTTGTGTGTACTGACGCAGGGCCTGGTTTTTTTTATGGCGGCCCCGGCGTGATGCCTTCCGGCATCGGTGACGTGTCGTTCAGGGTTGTTCTGACGCGGTGAAAAGCATCAGACAATTCTGCTTCTTTTGTTCACTGAGGCATCAATTTGTCAACTGTTGCAGTGAACGTCAATACAACTGTGAGGTATTTACACAGAGTGTGAGAAACAGCAAGCAAATATAAAAAAAACGCTTTCAGGCCAAAACCAGGTTAAACGCACGGGTGAAACGGCATTAACCATATAAAAAGCCTGCCATCTGGCTAAAGAACAGTAATAAGCTCCGAAAAAAAACGCCTGGAGGTCACCGCCAAGTGCCTCATTTTTGAACGATACACTTTGCTTATACCTGTTCCGGCAGCGGAATATGCTGCGCCAGCGATATAAGAAATGCGCAATTAGCGCAAAACGGACATAAGCGAAACGCGACGCGAATTAAGGGCTGAGGGAGAGATGGCAGAAGGCGTCACGGAGGTTTTCAGGCTGCTGAAAAATGCCTTAGCGCCGAAGCACTTTTATCATGGGCAGTATAACGTGCTGCGGGAGCAGCAGGCAGGCCAATGCGCGAAAGGGAATCAAACGCCCTGAAAGAGCTCACAGCCGTTCCCAGTTAATCCTGTAACAGCTCATTATGCCGGTCAATTTTCTGGTCCTTCTTATAGTGACGTCAGTTTTTGGCGCGAGCCGGTGCCTGCGGCCGCAAGTGGTTTTTATTGGCCTGGCAGGCAGAACCGGGACTCTGCGGCGTGCTCATTATTCCATTCCGTTCCCTGTATTAGCCATCAGCACCTGAGCCGTGGCGGCGCTATCCACACTGAACATCTGCTCCGGCAGCGTGAAGCCGCCCTGCGGGAAAACCCGCGGCGCCCAGCAGGGAAGCCCTGAACTTACCGGGGACATTGCGCAGGCTCCTTCATATTCAGCGGCTCGTTAACCGGATAACCCGGCGTGCCGTACCCCTGGCAGACCGTTGTGACCTTCACCTGATTACAGGGCAGAAAGTGTACGGTTATGCCGCAGCGCGATTTACCGTATTCCGGGATATCCACGACCGCGCTGTGTTTCTGGTAGCTGGCTTTGACTTCCTTTTCCCATTTCAGATATTTCTCCCTATCCTCATATCCAGGAAATGGAGAGGTTGTGTCAGGGTCGACCTCCCACTCAATCCGTGCTTTCAGACCCGGGGTCCATTTCAGCGGCAGCAACACACAGCAATATCCTCCCCCCTCTCCATAGGCACTGATATTGGGTCCCCCACGACCATTCACTTTTACATAATTAATTACGTTTGCCGTGTGATTTATCCCACGGATATCACCCGCCGTATAATCATTATTTCCCGCCCGGGAACATCCCGACATCATCAGAACAGCCAGAATGATAAATATCCTTTTAAGCATTTAAACCTCCTGTCGGGTTTATATTCTGCGCCCGGGTTATTCCGGACATTGCGCAGGCTCCTTCATATTCAGCGGCTCTTTAACCAATACCGATTCAACTGATTATCCTGGCGCCAGACCGTTGCAGCCGCGCAGTGGCCGCATTCAGCATCTCCTGATGTCCGGCTGCGGCGATCTGAGACTGCTGCCGTGCTGCCATCAGTGCAGGCCTGTTGTCTGCGGGCAGGATTGCTGATGAAGACAATATCTGGGTCTGATCATTAGCCAGATCTTTAACCCGGTGAATTTCCGTTCTCTCCCCCCCGGCGTCCCGCGTTTCAACCAGATATTCCACCCGGTTTGAGGTGGGCCCCGCCCCCACAACTTTGCCCTCAACCGAAATCAGCCGGAGCTGTTTGTTGGCAGTATCACCGCAGTAGATCATCCGGTAGCGAAAATATCCGCCCCACATCTCCCTGCCGCCCAGCGAGCTTTGCATAAACCAGGCCCGGGAGTCGTGGATCTGCTCATCATAAAACGCCAGCAGCTCCGCGCCCGGCAACGTGCGGATACCGGTACCTAACCGGTCAGTGAAGAGGCGGATATAGTGGTAGTCACCGTCGTCACGCATCTGCTGATATTCGGCTTTCTCGTCATCACCGTTGAGCAGATACACCGGGGCTTTGGGGATAACGTCCAGCGTGATCTGTAAGGCCTTTTCCCCGGCACTGCCGTTGATATCCCGGTACCAGTGGCGGTAATCATGCTCAAATTCGCGGGCCGCTTCGCGCAGCTGATACTGCGCATTGGTGGGATCGTAGTCCGGTATCCCCGGCGTGATAGTGTCCTGCCAGCCCGGCTGGTAGCGATCAACATCCTTTCGGGCACTGAGGATTTTTGCCCGCCTGGCTTCGTAATCCTCTTTTTCTTTCTCAAGTTCACCGGGCGGCAATTGTGGCGCGCTGGTATAAAACGGCTGGGTCAGCAGGCTGTTATGTGCATAGCGCCCGATACGCCAGGCGGTGATCCATGCCATCTGCCCGGTCACCGCGCTCTCCAGCACCCGTGGAAGCTGGTACGGCCGGTAGCCCGGTTCAGGGGAAACGGCCTTGCTGTCCCCGTCCGGCGCCACGTCCATTAGCGTCTGACGCCAGAGATTGAAGCGGGTGATTAATTTTGGCGAAATAGCAAATTCATTTAGTGAGTCCTGCGACATTTCCCTGGAGGGCTGAATATTTTCAATGAGCGGGGTAATTGATCCCGGAGAAACAACCAGCGGTGCCCCTGCCTCAAAAGCAGCCAGATAAAGATCGTGCAGAACAATCTGCGACA
Source organism: Pantoea sp. FN060301 (assembly GCA_050410775.1). Classification (GTDB taxonomy): domain Bacteria; phylum Pseudomonadota; class Gammaproteobacteria; order Enterobacterales; family Enterobacteriaceae; genus Erwinia. The sequence continues at coordinate 132,394 of CP191229.1, read as the reverse complement.
GTAACTCCCCCACCCCGCCCCGGGATTTCCCCTGGTCGCCCGGCGGGTAGCCGCCCCCCACATCGGAGTGCATGCCCGGATAGACCACCTCCAGCGTGTTTGCCGGGTAGCTGCCGTCCGGACGGCGCACGGAGTCCAGCGGAAAACTGAGCCGCTGCTCGTGGGCGGCAATAAAGTGGCGGCAGCAGCGGATCAGCCCCGGAAAGCGGCGCTCATCCGGCAGCGGCTGAGTGCCGTCCGCCCAGCCCATATGCCCGGCGGCACCCGGGGCGACGTGGGCGATTCCCACCGAGGCCACGGTATCCAGGATGCCGAGAAACTCAATACTCAGCGGCAAACCCAGCAGGCTCATCTCAGGCGGCCCCCCCTCCTGCGGCGCGGCAAACAGCCCGGTGAGCCAGTTAACGAAGGTGCGGGCCTCTGCCGCCCCGCGGGAAAAACCGTAGATAAACAGCTTGATGGCGAGTAGATGCGGCCTGGCCTGCGTGACCTGAGTCTTTAAGGGGGCCAGCAGCCTGTTAACCGCATTACGGCGGTTCATCCCGCCGGTTACCGGCCAGCGGGCGCGCATATCGGGCAGCAGTGCCCGGGCAACGCTGTCATCCAGGCGCTGGTGCGTGGGGGTGATGGCATACATCAGGGCATCGACCAGACGCAGCAACCCCCAGTTGATGCGGTCTTCTCCCCCCGCAGCAAAGGCCAGACCATCCAGACTGTAATCAAATTCATTAATCTTAGGAAAAGGTGTTCCGACGCCCGGGATATAATAGGAAAAATATCCCTGTTGTTCTGCTGCTGTCGGATAGGCTGCATGAAAGAGTCTGGCAATATTCGTCGGATGAGGGGGACTGGCCACCTTAGTATCGTGCTCATCGTTATTACCGGTACCGTCAAAAAACAGGCTGATATGCAGGCTCTGGCTGCAGGTAAAGCCAACGCGGCGCTGCGCCTGCCGGCTCAGCCGCGCTTTAAAGTTTTCCGCTTCCTGAATTTGCTTTTTATAGTTGGCATTCACCTGGGCCGGCGTAAGGGCAAGGCGTCCGCCCTGCGGGAAAACCGGCGGCGCCCAGCAGGGGAGCCCTGAGCTTATTGTGGACATTGCGCAGGCTCCTTCATATTCAGCGGCTCTTTAACCGGATAACCCGGCGTGCCGTAGCCCTGGCAGACCGTTGTGACCTTCACCTGATTACAGGGCAGAAAGTGTACGGTTATGCCACAGCGCGATTTACCGTATTCCGGGATATCCACGACCGCGCTGTGCTTCCGGTAGCTGGCTTTGACCTCCTTTTCCCATTTCAGATATTTCTCCCAGTCCTTATATCCCGGGAATTTTGATGCCGTTTTGGGGTCAACCTCCCACTCAATCCGCGCTTTCAGTCCCGGGGTCCATTTCAGCGGCAGCAAAATGCAGCAACTGTTTCCTGTTAACCGGCCACCATAGCCATTAACGGTGAAATAATTAATACCCTGTTGGGTATGATTAAACCCCCGGATATCACCCGCCGTATAATCATTATTTCCCGCCCGGGAGCATCCCGACATCATCAGAACAGCCAGAATGATAAATATCCTTTTCAGCATTTAAACCTCCTGTCGGATTTGTATTCTGCGCCCGGATTATTCCGGACATTGCGCAGGCTCCTTCATATTCAGCGGCTCTTTAACCGGATAACCCGGCGTGCCGTATCCCTGGCAGACCGTTGTGACCTTCACCTGATTACAGGGCAGAAAGTGTACGGTTATGCCGCAGCGCGATTTACCGTATTCGGGAATATCGACTATGGTGCTGTGCTTCCGGTAGCTGGCTTTGACTTCCTTTTCCCATTTCAGATATTTCTCCCAGTCCTTATATCCCGGGAATTTTGATGCCGTTTTGGGGTCGACCTCCCACTCAATCCGCGCTTTCAGACCCGGGTTCCATTTCAGCGGCAGCATTATGCAGCAGACGCCTCCGCCCAGTCCTGAGGCACGGTAACCATTTACACTGAACCAGTTAATACTCTGACCAGACACATGATTCTTGGCGCGTAAATCACCGGCGGTATAATCATTATTTCCCGCACGGGAACAGCCTGACACCATCAGAATAGCCAGAATGATAAATATCCTTTTAAGCATTAACGCCTCCCACTGCTGTTTATAGCGTTGCCCGATTTATTCAGGCAGATTGAGGATCGCTGAACCATTTATATTGCTGCACATATTCACCCAGCTCTCCCCAGAACCCTTCCTGACTGGCTGCCAGGGCAGCCTCAAAGCAGTTCCGGAAAATGGCTTCCCGGGAAGAGTCTTCTCTGGACAGACTTCGGGCCAGAACTTCGGCATCACTAATACAGCCAATAATTTCAATCTGCCGATCGGTTAATATCAGTTTTTCCGGTTCAGGTATAACCGTACTATCCGGCCCCAGGCTTCCCGGCTTCCAGATATGACACCCGTCTCGATCCAGCCAGCCCCAGTAATAGGCAATACGGGTAAATAAAGCCTGTTGTTCTTCAGATAGCACATGGCTGAATAGCTCAGGAAAGATTCGGCTATCATAAAAACGAAAAACTCCAGTTTGGTTTCCCCATTCAAACTGAGATATAGCTAAAAGCTGGTTTTTCATCTCGTCGAATGCCAGAGGGTCGATCGCCAGCATCAAACGAGAGCCGCCTCCCCAGTAGCGCATCAGATCGGCCAGAAACATCTTATGCTGCCACTCTGACCAGCAGAAACGAGCCACAAACGCCCCTTCATCCTTCAGGCCCTCCTCCGGCATCTTTTCAAACAGAGAGGCGTATCGGATTTCAGGAGTCATATGGCAGAACATATCCCTACCAGTACGATCCGTACCCGCCAGGTTAATAATGAGATCGATATAGTCGAGACTGGCATTCAGACTTAAGAACTCTGCCTGCTCAAGCCATTGTTCCGCGACAGAGGCGGGAACGCTCTGTAAGTTATCCACGCAACACCACCCCCATCGCCTCTTCCTGCGCTTTTTTCAGGCACTCTTTACACACAGAAGAAGGAAGTTCCGGCAAGGGAAATTCTTCGCTGGCTGGCCCCTGCAAGTTATGCTGACCTTTCAGGCTCAATAAACCCGGTCCGTGAATTTCAATTTCGCCCTGTGGGGTAAGGCGAATATAGGCCCCGCCACAGCCAATGGTGATGCCATTTTTCGCGGTGAGCTGTAAGTGCCCCTGTGTTGACTGGATGGTGACATCTTTCAGGAAGGTCAGCGAAAGAATATCGCCATGTGACTCCATCTCCAGCGGGCCTTTAGCGGATACCAGCCGCATACCTTCCTGCTGAGCAAGGATTGAGACAGTCTCGCTCGCGTTCACTGAATAGCGCTGTGCTGTGCTGATATTCACTTCGCCCAGGCTCTGCAGGTACAGCCCTTTCCCGCTGTGCATCAGGGCCGTTTCCGGCGTGACGGCGGCAATACCTTTCGGTGCAGACATCAACAACGCAGGTTCTTTAAGCTCGCTGGCACCGGAAATAAATTCTCTTAGTGGCTCAGCATCCGGGGCAACGTTGTGGTGAGTCTGCGTAATAGTTCCCCATCCGGTCACCTGATTTACCGCACCTTTCAACAGGCTGATTGCTTGCTCCATCGCCAGAACGTCGCCCTGCGCCTTTGCCTGCCCGTCCGCCGAGATAAATATCCCTTTCTGCGCGCGAATGGCCCCCCAGCTGTCAGTCCTGAGCTCAAAGCCCTCCCCCCGCTTCTGCTTCTCCGCATCCACCAGGTGTCCGAGATTCAGCTGACTCTTGCCGCCGTACTCGGTGGAAACCTTGATATGCTCTTTCCCGCGTTCATCATCAAGGCGGATTTTATTGTTTGCCGGGGTGCGCAGCACGTTGCGCTTGTAGTTGCGGATGGTGACGGGGTCCGGGTGTGCGGAATCGTGCAGCGCACCCGCGATATAGGGCCGGTCCGGATTGCCGTCCTCAAAGCCAATCGCCACTTCGGTGCCCGCCAGCAGCGGCAGGTGCAGGCCATAAGTGTCTCCCGCATACGGGCGGGACTGGCGCACCCACAGGCTCTCAAAGCCGGTTTCCCAGTTATCACGGTCGAACAGCATGCTGACGCGGTAGCGGCCATCTTTGTCGATATGGCCGTAGGTGTCGTTTTCAGTGGTGCTGGTTACGCGCGCCGGCAGGGTGCCGGCCATCACCGGACGGCGGCCCGGCTCAGGGCGGAAACCAACATCACTGCTGTCCGGGATGCCCTCAAAATGCACGGTGAAATCCCGGTCACGGCGGGCGTGGCTGGTCATCGCCGTCACCAGCACGCCCTGACTGAACACCTCCGCCACTTCATCGCCGCCGGTGACGTTCAGCACCTGCCCGGGGGAGAGTACCGGGCAGCTGGTGATGGCGCTGAGCCGGGTCTGCCCGTTGAGGTGGCGTTCGTGGCGCACGCGGGCATAAAACGCGCCGGACTCCGGTGCAGGATTGCGGTCATATACGCTGCCCGGTGCCAGGTAGTTGTCGGCCCAGTGATAGGCATCGCCGTAGGTGGTGGTGTCGTCCCGCGTCGCGTCCACCAGGACGTTCATATCTTCCGTGGCCTGGCGGTAGTTGTAGTCGCGGGTGCTGACCTGCTTCTGCACCACGCGGTGATGGCATTCCATTCCCCACACCGAGTCCATACCCTGCGAATGCTGCCCGGATGGCGGCACCGACGGCAGCGTCAGGCCCTTCTCATAGCCCTGCTGGCTGTCGTAAAACGCCACCACGTCGATATTCAGTCGCGTGTCGGTGGTGAAGCGGAACCAGATACCCACCTCGCCCAGCAGGCGGGTGATGAAGTGCAGGTCATCCTCGCCATACTGCATCACCTGCTCGCGGCGCGGGTAATCCTTCGTCAGGGAGAACAGGAAATCCTGACCGCGCATGTTATGACGCTCGCGGAGGATTTTTTCGGCTATCTGCGGGACGGACATATCCTGATAGATGGCGTTCTGGTGCGAGCGGTCCAGCAGCGCCAGGCGCGGCTGGAGCGTCAGGGCGTAACGGGTTTCATCTTCTGAGGTGCTGAGGCGTTCAAAACCCGTGACCACGCCCTGAATCACCCGCACCGGCTGCTGCATCCTGATACCAAACCCCTGGTCGACCGGCGCCTGTAGCGTCAGGGAGCCGGCTTTCATCAGCATCATCTCTTTGCTGATAGCGTGGTCTGCGCTGGTGAACTCCACCCGGTAGCGGAACGGCCGGCTCAGGGCTTCCTGCCCTTCAAAGGCCAGCACGTCCAGTTTCGGCTCACACCCTTTTACCGCCAGCAGATGGTGGTTGTGGCTGAAGTTTATCGCAGGATTAGTGCTCATTTGTTCACTCCTTATGTTCGCTTAAATTCCGGTCCGGTAGCCAGGCGACATTTTCTGGTGAAGGCCAGACCTGACGTCATCAACAGGACCGCCGACAGTTCACAGAGAGACTGCAGACTTTTCGGCAGAGGTGTGCACATGGCTTTAAGCGGGGGGATCTGGCGAGCCACCTGTTCAGGCCCGACGTCTTGTCTTTCACTGAACGAGAGGCTGACCTTTTCTTCGCGGCAGCCACCAGCCAGTGGCTGTTCGACGGAGGGGTTAATTTTTGGGGAATATTCAGAAAGGGCGCTATTAAGATTATTTTTGCTGACGTTTAATTTCGCATGTTCAGATAGAAGCGTCTTTTGCTTTCCATGATTGCAATGGGTAGTCACCCGTAACTTCAGTGGTGATCCCGTTTTCCTGCCTGTTCCGCCAGGATGCTGGTTTAACTGGGTATTAACGCGAGCTTTACCTATCTCTGACAGGTGGGAATTAGACATAACTGTCCCTGTTCTATGGAGTAATAGAAACGGTCGCGACCAGTAAAAATTATTAAGAAAGGCTTATCCTGCCTGAATAACTTCCCTTTTCACGCCATCCAACGTCATTCAAAACACTAGGCCAAAGCAAGTGAATTCCTTTCACTGACAAGCCGACACTGTATTTAAGACTTTATCCTGATATTTTAAAGACCGGATACACACTCATAAATGGAGTGTAAAAACTGCAGCCATGACAATGGAAATGAAACTTTGTAACCAAAGTTTACACAACGTTAGATTTTCAGAATCGATCACACGAATAATTTATAGGAATATTCTGTCATGCACTATGCATATATAATGATTAGACGTAAATCTCAGACGCTCAATTTACTCCAGGCCCCAGAACCAAACAAAGCACAATCCATTGTAAATAATGGAAATTAAACGCAACAGAAAAAATATCAGGTATAGCTTTAGAGAAACATAGGGAGAGGAATATTTCTTATTACCTCTGATAGTTTATTAATTTTCGATAAAAGGGCAGGAGGTATACTGACTGTGCAATCGTTCTTATACCACCTTCTAAAACAAAGTGTGAAAGCTCCTTATCCGGGTGAGAGGGCCTGTAGATGCACGTCTTCAGATGAATAATGCAAGAAGGATGGAATACAATTTGGTGTAAGGATTAACTTTACCCAAGTCTTTTAGTTAATGAAGCTCTTATCCGTGATAATTATCTCAGAAAAGATAGTGGTCTCCATAACTGACAAACTAACCTGAGAATTTGCTTCACTACATAGATACCTGCCTGCGGTATTTTTGGGAGATTCTATGATATTACAGCTGGATAGAGTATCCGCTAAGCTCTTCTCCTCCCTCATTAGGATCCCTTTTGGATTTCTTGTTTAACTTTTGCCGTAGCCAGGCCACAAGGTGGTTTAACAAATCAAAAGGGATTTTTATAACCGACTTATACTGAAAGCGTCATGGAGCATCAGCCTGGCTGGAGATGTTCTATAGGGGATCAAACGCCCGGACAGTGCCGGGCGCTAACAATCAGGCTTTTTCCGCCGTCGCCGGCGCGGCTTTTGCTGGCGCGGCGCACCAGTTATTGGCATCGTTGATACCGCCATCCGGCGAGGTGTAGCCCAGACAGCCCAGGATGGAATCAAAAAGCTCTACATGACGGTGGGTTTTCCCCACGCGCTGCTGCGCCTTAAGGCGTTCAAACGCACGCTGATGATCGGCGTCCGCAAGATACTTATCGGAGGCCCAGACAATCATCGGCACGCGAAACTGCTCAGGCGGAGCCATATGACGCGGAGTGCCGTGCAGATGCATGTTCTCGCTGATCGACTCGCCGTGATCCGACGAATAGAACACAATCGCTTTTTTATCTCTCAACTGGTCAAACACGCTATCTAACACCGTGTCGGTATAAAGCACCGAGTTATCGAAGGCGTTGATCAACATATCTTTACTACAGGCATGATCCACGCCCATGCATTCAGGCTGATAGCGGGCATATTCACGCGGATAACGCTGAGAATAGAGGTAGTGTGAGCCTTTGGTGTGCAGTACAACCAGATGTTTGCCCTGAGGATGTCTGTCGAGCGATTTTTTCAGCTCGGGCACCAGCAGCATATCGTCCACCGATTTCCCCTGATTCTGCTTTTCGGAGCCGATTTGTTCGCGGAAAGCGTAGTTATCGGTATCGGTATTGTTATAGAACCAGACCTCGCTCTGCATCGCAAACAGCTCAGAACTGAAGCCTAGCTGCTTCAGTACCGCAAAGACGTTCTGCTCTTTCAGCGTGCGCCCCGGTCCTTCATCCGTTCCGCCCTCGCGCACAAACATGCAGCGCAGAGAAAGCTTCGTCGCCGTATCGCAGGACTCCCCCCGGAAGGCGACAAGATTCTTCTCCTGCGACAATTTCGGCGTGGTATCGCGCTCATAGCCCAGCAGACCCATATGATCCCAGCGGGTGGTTTCCCCGATGACAAACACCACATAGGTATCATCCAGACCAGCAGCAGGCGGGGTATAGGTAAATTCTTTGGCCGGATCGAGCAGCGACTCGCTGTCCATTTTTTCGTCGTAGCTGGTATAGGCGAACAGGCCCAGCGCAGAGAGCCAGTTAGAAGGAAGATAAGAGTGCGCCACCACGCCGCCATAGCTTGGCAGATCGATGTTAGTCAGCTTTTCATGAATGCTCTGCTGTTTGTCAAAATAGCGGATGGGCAGCCAGACCAGCGCCACGGCGAGCAGCAGTGTCAGCAGCGGCTTGATGCGATGCCCGGGCGTTTTGACCTGTTCAATCAGCGTCATGCGCAGTGAGTTACGCCAGATCAGCAGCAGCGGCACTGCGCTGACCAGCACCATCCAGAGCACAAAGTGGTAACCAATCACTTCCTTCGACAGATCGGTATCGGTGGTCATCACCGAGGCGACGATGCCGTAGCCGATGACCACATTGAAAAAGCTCATATAGTAGCTGGCGGCGACGGAAATCAGCACCAGGGCCGTGGCGGCAATGCGCCAGAATACCCGTCCACCGATCGAGAGCAGGCGCATCAGGAAAAACGTCAGCAGGACGATCGCGACCATTTCCGCGGCGGCGGAGAGCCACTGTGAGACCTCAAAATGCGTCAGAAACGGATCAAAACGCCGGTAAAAAACGGGGATATTGAGGAAGATACCGATGTAAAAAGCCAGCAAAAGCGAGAGCTTCTGTTGGGTTAGTGATTTTATATAATTCATGCAACCATTTTCCTGGCGTAACCAAACAATTCTCAAACGCTAATCAGACCATGCCGTTTCGCCAGAGTTCGGATGACAGGCCGATTATGCGGCGGAGAAGGTGTAAACGGAACATTCTGAAGGCAAGAAGCTGAACGCCTCTTTTACAAGCGGCGTAGTTAACCACATTACCCGTAAGAGTTCAGATTAATCGTGTGAATAGTGCACAAAAAAGCGCAAATAGTGGTCAGCGGTGGGTGACTGGATGGCGAGGCAGGGTTAGTGAGATCATCTACCCATTGTTGCTGACGAGCTTTTCTGTCGTCAGCGGTTTCGTTTTACCTGAACCGTCAGGCACGCCAGGTATCAGCATCTGACGTCTACGGCCCCATTTCATCGCGCCAGGATTAACGTATTTCTGAACTTTCTGATTAACATGCATACTGCTTCGGCATTCCTTAGGGACTGATTTTATTCACCTGGAAATGGTCAGTTGGTTTACCAGTTCTGTAAAAAATGGCTCTTTCATCCATTCAGGTACATCTGCGTCCGGCGCTTTACTTTGAGCTTACCGGGGATCCTCAGATTGTTCAGGTAGGAACACAGCAATTGACCAGATAACCAGTCCGCCCAGCGCCAGCGCAAAACCTGTCCAGCCAGTCGACGCCCATCCCAGGCCTGATGCGATAGCTAAACCTGCCAGCCATGGACCCAGCGCATTGGCAATATTGAATGCGACGTGATTCAGTGAGGCGGCCAAATTCTGGGCCTCTCCCGCTACCGCTATCAGCCGCATTTGCAGAACTGTCCCAAGACCGCCCCCACAGCCAACGGCGAATACCGACAGCGAAATTAGCCATACGTTATGTGTGCTGAAAGAATAGAACAGCGTTGCGATGGCGCTCCAGAGCAGGATAAGGCCGGCGGCAGGCATAATACCCCTGCTTACCAGCTTTGATGCCACCATATTCCCGACGGTAATGCCTGCCCCGAACAGGCAAAAAATGAGTACGGTAGTCATGTCTGATACCTGTTTTATCGTCTGCAATGTTGAAGCGAGATAGCTGTAGATGGCAAACAGGCCGCCGAAGCCAATGGCGCCGATACCCACACTCAGCCACACCTGTGGACGGCGTAGCGCGCCAAACTCCTGTCGTATTGAGCCGTTAGCACTTACCGGCTGAAGCGGCAGTATGCAGCGTAGCGACACCATAACCAGCATTGAAAAAAGTCCAATAACGGCGTACCCCATCCGCCAGCCCGCCCACTGGGTAAGCAGGTTGGTCAGCGGTACGCCAAGTGTGGTAGCCAGTGCCAGCCCCATAAGTATGCGGGCTACGGCACTACTTTGACGCTGCTCTCCTGCAATAGTGACTGCAACCAGAATTGCCGCCCCGAAATAAGCACCATGAGTCATCCCGGTGACGAAACGCAGGGCGATTAAACTTTGCAGAGTGGGAGCGAGGGCGCTGAGCAAGTTGCCTACCGCGAACCAGCCCAGCAGCAACATCAGCAGCAGGCGGCGTTCAACGCGCGCCCCCAAAACCGCCAGTAAAGGCGCGCCCAGGACAACGCCGAGTGCATAAGCGCTAACGATGTGTCCTCCTGAAGGGGCATCGCCACCCAGCTCATGAGTAATCGCTGGCAAAAAACTCATCGTGGCAAACTCGCCCGTACCGATAGCGAATCCCCCTGATGAGAGGATCAGATGTGCCAGCATGATATATGCAGACGGGCATGAGCGTATTGGGCTGAACATTTTTTCTGGCGACATTTTCCGGTTCACTCAGTTTTAACTCAGGGACTCAGTAAGCGACGGTAAAACGTTCACGGTGATGCTGTGGCTGCTCTGCTTCATCCAGCATGGCAACAGCGTAATCTTCCAGGGAGATCCGGCTTTCCCCGCTGCTGTTGACCAACAGGTGATCTTTACCAACCCGATACTGCCCGGTACGTTCGCCAGGCACCAGCATGGCCGCCGGACTAAGAAACACCCAGTCCAGCTGCCTCTCGTTCTCTAACTGCTCCAGAAATCTGGCTGTGCGCAGTGCCCCTTCCTTCCACTCAGCGGGAAAATTTTTTTGATCCACAACACGTTCACCGGAGGGGAGCAGTAGTGTCCCGGCACCTCCGACGACCAAAAAGCGACTGACCCCTGCACGTTTTACCCCTTCAATAATGGCCAGTGTGGTGCTGCCATCACTGTCCGCTCCAGGGTTGTAGGCGCTGATAACAACGTCATGTCCGTTGAGTGCAGCAGTCAGATCGCCAGCATCCGCCACTTTCACACTCAGGTTTCTGTCATTTAATGAAATGCTGTTGATATTTCTTACAATGGCGGTGACCTCATGGCCTCTTTCCAGCGCTTCAGCGAGGAGTTTTGATCCTACATAACCGGTGCTACCAATAAGGGCAATTTTCATAAAATCTCCATAAATTTTCCGGGTACAAAAAACAAGAGCTGAAGTTTGCGACCTGTTTTATATTGAGATTTATTATGTCACTTTAAGAGTGTCATGATTATCTGCGTTTTATTTAAGGGTTCATTAAGGCTGGCTAATAAATGAATGATTTGAAGCTATATGCTGTGTTTGCAGAAGTGGTCGCATCGGGATCCATGAGCGCGGCTGCCCGCAGACTGAATCTGACGCCATCAGCCGTGAGCCAGATTATCAGTACGCTGGAGCGACAGTTCGGCGTAAGCCTGTTACACCGCTCAACCCGCAGACTGGTGCTTACTGAGGCTGGAGAGCGCTGTTACCCCCATTGTCTGAGATTGCTGGAAGCCAGAAATTTTGCTGCCGCTTCGCTGGAATTTGCCCGTGACGCCCCCGGAGGTGAACTGAAAATAGCGGCTCCCCTGGGGTTTGGCGCCTACGTAGCGCCTGCGCTTGCCCCCTTGTTGGCGGAATGGCCACAGCTACGACTGAGTCTGCTCGTTGATGATGAGCTGACGGATCTGGTGGCGTCACGCATCGATGTGGCGCTGCGCGTTGGCGCATTACCTGACTCAAGCTGGATTGGACGCAGGCTGGGTGATATGGAGACGGTATTGTGTGCCTCGCCAGCCTATCTGGAACGTTGGGGAGCGCCGCAAATGACAGATGATTTATCTCATCACCACTGGCTGTCGCTAATGAATGAGGTCCATCATACGGTTGCCACCAACCAAATTAACGATACTTCTTTGCCAACTTTTCAACTTCATTTGTGGGATGAAAATAACAGGCCGGAAAAGATAACGTTAGCGGTCAGAACCACCACCACTAACCAGATTACACTTCAACAGATGTGTGAACAGGGGGCGGGCATTGCGCGACTTTTTTATCCAGATGTACGGGCTGCCCTTGAGCAAGGCATTCTGGTAAGAGTATTACCAAATAAACAACTGCCTTTTTACCCGCTGACTTTATTAACGTCCGAACGTCACCCAGGGCAGGCAAAGATAAAGATGGCTGTCAGCGCCTTAACTTCATTTTTTAGCTTTTTACCCACGGTGAAACGACGTCCTTAATGGATTAACGCCTTCATATACTTTTAAATTAATTTATTTTTTCTTTTACGATGAGGTAGATGACTGAAATATGGTCCTTAACTTAGACTTCCGGCGGCCCTGAATGGCCTGAGTTTCACTTGTATTCCGCTGGTGATGGCGCGAATCAACATTGCATCGGATCAGCTGATTCTGGTGCAGGGCTCATCCCGATGATAATTTCCCATTAACTGCTTGATCTGCGCGCTATGTTCTAACGTACCTGCCTGTTAGCGATGTCCGCCTCTGACATGAAGGGAACACTCACCTTCCACTGTGAACGAAAAGCAAACTTGGCATTAATAAGCCATTGGATGAATGGCGGATCGAAAAGACTAAACCGTTCTCTAAAGCTTGTCATAGCCACCAGCTCTGCATCGCCTGTTCACGACGGTGAACAGCTCACAACCTACAAGTTTTCACTGTGCATCCCCCGGGGCAGCGGCATCGGCAACATCGCCGGTACTGATTCCCGCTCTAATCATGAAGATAGTTCATGTTGAGTGAAATTAAATCACTTTTCCTCAACCCGTGACTCAGGCATAAAAGATGCACTGTTGTTAATTATTTAACATTGCCACAATAAATTAGAAAGCCTGAAAAGCAAGCGATAATGTCAGGTTTTATATCAGAAATCAGGGTGCCGGATTACAATGAATAAAAACCTCACATTTACGCTCAAAAGCATTCGTTTCGACGAAAACTATAATCCTTCTGAAAATACGCGCATTACCACTAACTTTGCTAATTTAGCCAGAGGTGATAAGCGCCAGGACAACCTGCGCAACACCCTGGTGATGATTGATAATCGCTACAATTCTCTGGCGCAATGGGATAACCCCACGAGCGATCGCTATTCGGTTGAGCTTGAAATTATCTCCGCCGAATTGAATATTGATATTCAGGGCAAAGGCGGCTCCTTTCCAGTGATTGAGATATTGAAAACGAATATCGTCGATAAACAAACCAGCCAGCGCATTGAAGGCATCGTAGGAAATAACTTTTCCTCCTATGTGAGAGATTACGATTTCAGCGTCTTACTGCCGGACCATAATAAAAATCAATCCGAATTTAGCATGCCCGCTAACTTTGGCGATTTGCATGGAAATATATTTAAAAATTTCATCAATTCAGATGCATATCAGAGTACTTTCAGTAAGCCGCCGGTTATATGCCTGAGCGTTTCAAGTAAAAACACGTATCATCGCACGGGTAATGCGCATCCTGTACTGGGCGTCGAATATCAGCAGGATGAACCTTCCCTCACCGACTACTATTTTGCAAAGATGGGGTTGAAAGCGCGCTATTTTATGCCGACAGGCAGCGTTGCGCCTCTGGCTTTTTATTTCCATGGCGATTTACTCAGCGATTACACTAATCTTGAGCTTATCAGCACCATCAGCACCATGGAAACCTTTCAGAAGATTTACCGGCCTGAGATTTACAATGCGAACTCCGCCGCAGGAAAAGTCTATCAGCCAAGCCTGAAGCATCAGGATTATTCGTTAACTCAAATTGTTTACGATCGAGAAGAGCGTAGCCAGCTGGCTATTGAACAAGGGAAGTTTACTGAAGAGAAATTCATTAAACCCTACCAAACTGTGCTTGAGCAATGGTCTGCTGCTGCCGTTCTTTGATTGATCGACATACAAGGTTCTCTATTATGAAAAAGTTATTACCTACGTCAACGTCGGGCAGTTTGCCTAAACCTTCCTGGCTTGCTCAACCTGAGACGCTGTGGTCACCCTGGAAATTGCAAGGTGAGGAACTGGTTGATGGCAAACGGGATGCGCTGCGTTTATGCCTGCAGGATCAACTTCAGGCAGGTATTGATATCGTCAGTGATGGCGAGCAAACGCGCCAGCATTTTGTCACCACCTTTATCGAGCACCTCAGCGGCGTTGATTTTGAAAAACGTGAGGTCGTGAGAATTCGTAACCGCTATGATGCGAGCGTGCCGACAGTCATCGGTGAAGTGGTCCGTCAAAAGCCCGTTTTTGTTGAAGAGGCTAAATTTTTACGTCAGCAAACCAGCCAGCCGATAAAATGGGCGCTGCCAGGCCCAATGACCATGATCGACACGCTTTATGATAGCCATTATAAAAGCCGTGAAAAGCTCGCCTGGGAATTCGCCAAAATTCTCAATCAGGAGGCCAGGGAATTAGAGGCTGCTGGCGTCGATATTATCCAGTTTGATGAGCCTGCATTTAATGTTTTCTTTGATGAGGTGAATGACTGGGGGATTGCCGCGTTAGAAAGAGCCGTTGAAGGCCTTAAATGTGAAACTGCTGTCCATATTTGCTACGGCTATGGCATCAAAGCGAATACAGACTGGAAAAAGACGCTGGGATCGGAGTGGCGGCAATATGAAGCGATTTTCCCCAGGCTGCAAAAATCGAATATCGATATCATCTCTCTGGAATGTCAGAACTCGCGTGTTCCCATGGACCTTATTGAACTTATTCGCGGCAAGAAAGTAATGGTGGGTGCCATTGACGTGGCGACGAATACTATTGAGACGCCGCAGGAAGTCGCCGATACGCTGCGTAAAGCGCTACAGTTTGTTGATGCTGACAAACTTTATCCTTGCACCAACTGCGGCATGACGCCGTTATCCCGTCGTGTCGCCCAGGGCAAGCTAAATGCCTTAAGTGCTGGTGCGGAAATCGTCCGCAGAGAAATACTGGCTAAATAACGTCGCCAGATATCAGCATACTTTAAGGCTCTCAGTCCGGGTTGAGCGAGCGGGTCAGATGTCAGATATCCCCAAACGCCAGCCGGACTGAGCGATGACAATTACAGGAGCAATCCCTGCTGGCGCATGCCGCAACAGATTGAAATTGTAGTCATCGAGAGAAGCCACAAGACAACGGGGCGCGCGGGGCCAGATGCCTGTCAGCAGTGGCCCGGATTCCTCTCCTCTCATCACCGCTGTTTCGGCGGGTATTGTCGGAGCTGAAGATGGCGAAAAACGGGCACGCGCTATTTTTTCCGCCATTGCAGGCGCTCAGCTGATGGCCAGAAGCCGGAACGCTGTCAGTCTCTTTGACGAGCTTACTGAAGGGTATTCACAGCCAGGCTTACTACCTGCCGCTCACAGGTAAATGCGACGCGGTTTGGTTCAGGCGTGTGTGCGCTTTTGACTGACGCCCTGTTGGTTGAGGCAGAGTAATATCTGGGAGTCTGCTTTATGCCAGCAGCAGATATGAAGGAAGCGCTCATCGTCTGCTAAGAGCGAAAAGCGGACGATGCGAATTTTTATGCCATAATTAAGACTTTACAAACATATATTTTACCCAGTGTACTTCTGCTCCTTCGATTCAGGGCATACGCCTTTTGACAGAATAAATCCCCCAAAAAATGACGTATGTATCACAGTACACACGGAGACAAAAAAATGAAATTCCCCGGTATACCTGAAAATGAAGAAGAGCGACTGAGGTCGCTTTATATGATTGATTTACTGGATACTAAAGATGATGAGCGCTTCGAACGTTTAACACGAATAGGGAAAAAGCTGTTTAATGTACCTGTAGCACTGATTAGCCTGCTCGATCGTGACCGCCAGTGGCTGCTGGCCTGTGAGGGGCTCAATACGCGCGAAACCACGCGTAATATCTCGTTTTGCGGACACGCGATTTTGCAGAAAGGGCCGTTTATAGTGAACGATGCCCGTCTTGATGAACGCTTTCACGATAACCCGCTGGTGACGGGCGAACCCTTTATCCGTTTCTATGCCGGTTATCCGGTGCATCTGCCGGATGGTGCGGTAGTGGGAACATTGTGCCTGATCAACTCCATACCACGTGATTTTAATGAAGAAGATATCTCCTCTCTAAAGGATCTTGCGTTTGTAGTGGAAGATGAATTTCAGGTGATAAAGATGGCAATGACCGACAACCTGACCGGAATTTTTAACCGGCGTGGTTTTTACAGCAGCGGCGAAAAGCGTTTTAAAGAACTTTCCCGTAATCAAAAGCCGTTCAACATTATCTATTTTGATCTTGATAAATTTAAACCGATTAATGATTTATGGGGGCATGGCGAAGGTGATGAAGTGTTGAAAACATTTTCGACATACCTGAGCCAGCATTTGAACCCCAAAGATATTGTTGGTCGGCTTGGCGGTGATGAATTCGCAGTATTACTGGCAACAGAAAGTGATACCCAGCCTTATCTGAATAAGCTGCATGAAAGTGTGGACACGCATAATCAGCAATCCGGAAAGCCTTATAACATCAATTATTCCTACGGAGTCCTTAATAGCCATTCAGGCCAATACAACTCTTTACAGGAAATGATTAACGAGAGCGATAGCATAATGTATTCCGAGAAGCGTAGAAAAAAACTGGAGTAACGGCCAGGATTTAGCGCACGTGTTTTTATTGCCATAGCTGTCATGCCAGGCTGTCACTGGCGCTTCAGACGTCTGTAGCTAGCGCAAAGCAGCCCAAGGCAGGCTGACCGTCCGCTATGAGCGAAAAGCAGAAGTACAGTTGTCCTGATGCTTATGCAGCACGCTCAGAGTAACTGTACGTTCCACTGTCTATTTCCAGAAAAACGAGAGAGCAATTGACTACTGGCCTCACGGACTGTCAATCACCGGATTCGGTCAGTGTTGCCCTTACGTGAGGCAGGCTCTGCGGATAATTTTGCTGAATAAACTCAATCATTTTTTCACGAACGTGACAGCGTAAATCCCAGGCTATAGGGGAATTCTGCGCGGTCATCAACAACCTGATAGTCATGGTTTTTTCAGTAGTATCGGTAACCTGAAGTACCTGAGTCTGTTGATCCCAGAGTTTTGTTTCACTGAGTACTTTTTCAAAATGCTTTCGGAGAGGATCTAATGGCATGGAATAATCAACGTAAAGAAAAACAGAGCCTAATATTTGTGCGTTATTACGCGTCCAGTTCTGAAAGGCATTCTCTGTAAAGTAGGTAATCGGCAGGACCAGTCGGCGCAGATCCCAGATACGCACAACCACATAGGTCAGGTTTATCTCCTCAATCCAGCCCCACTCCTTTTCAACGACCACAGCATCATCAATTTTTATAGGTTGCGTAAAGGCTATCTGAATGCCGGCAAACAGGTTGACAAGCGACTTCTGCAGGGCAAACCCAATGATTATTCCAGCAACCCCGGCACCGGCCAGGATGGTTGTGCCGAATTTCCGAATCCCAGGGAAACTAAGTAGGATCAGAGAAACACAGAATGACACGAGTAATACAATAGCCACCTTTTTTACATACATTATCTGAGTGCGAACTTTACGGGCACGAAGATTGTTTGAAAGATTAATGTCATAGCGTATAAAAAGCATATCCTGCGCAACATTAGTCAGTCGAATTAAAACGGAGCAAATTGATAATATAATGAATATATTAATAATGTTGGTGATAAAATAAAGATAGTCGGAGTGAATATTAATATAATTAACCCCGATATTTATTAACAGCAGGGGAACAAAAAGGAACATCGATCCACGAAGATGCTTTTCAAGGGATTTGAATAGCTTTCGGTCACGATTTTGCCAGTAGCGGATGAACATGAGAAATATAAATCTGACCAGAAACCCCACTACCAATGAAAGAGTGACGAGCAATACAGCAGGCACCCATGATGGAGCACCAGATAACTCACCGAATAGCGTTGGCATTATTTCCCCTTATATTAAGACAACAAATTTTAGTTGTCATATCAGTAATTAAAATTCAGTAACCGTTGTCTTTCCGGTTATCTGCGAATTAAATGTTAACGCACATGAGCTTATAAAAACTTTAGTTAACTCACTTTCTTACACAACATAACATTGAAAACAAACCAATATTACAGGATAGCATAAGCTCAACTAACTGAAGTTTATAAAACGCTGCCAGGCTTGATGAGCAAAGCCATCCCTGGCTGCTATTGCCGGTTAATTCAGACGAGCGCGATCTCAAGCGACAGATGCAGGGAGGTAACCCAAAGCGCCAAAGCCCGCTCCTGGCACCAGGCAGTCCATGGGGTAGAACCGTGTCGGCTTTGGTCGGGTTACGGGCATCAGCCCTGAGTAAAGTATCCAGGCAGCAGCTGTTTGAATATGCCTGGATTAACCATGACAATTCAGTATAGATTTTCAACCGCCTCTGGCGGATTTCAGGGAAAGCGCAGCGTAAACCGGTTCACACCGTGTCCGCTATACACCTCGCAGCTTCCCTGATGCAATCGCATGATGCTACGCACAATAGAGAGTCCTAATCCGCTGCTGCCCTGATGGCGTGACGTCTCGGCGCGCCAGAAGCGATCGAAAATGCGCGCCTGATGTTCGGCGCTCAGCTCAGGGCCATGGTTTTCCACCACCAGCCCGGTGCCATGCGGCAGCACCTTGCTAAAGACACGGATCGTGCTGTCATGGTGGCCGTAACGCAGCGCATTCGCCATCAGATTCGCCAGCGCGCGTTGCAGCAGCAGCGGATCGGCATGCAGTTCGCCGTGCAGCGCCATCTCCAGCCGCATCGCCTTTTCTTCCGCCATGCCGTCAAAATAGCCCTGCAATTTTTCGCCAAGCTGCATCAGATCGATGCGCTGTACATCCATCGCCTGGCTGGCATCTTCCGCTTTGGCGAGAAACAGCATGTTGTCGATCATCTTCGCCAGCCTTTCCAGCTCTTCGTAATTGGAGCCCAGCAGCGCCTGATAATCGCTGACGCTGCGCGTCTGGCTCAGCGCCACCTCGGTCTGGCCAATCAGCGTACCGACTGGCGTGCGCAGTTCATGCGCCATATCCGCAGAGACCTGGCTTAACTGCTGATAACCGGTTTCGAGGCGGCTCAGCATCTGATTAAAGGCGGCGATCAGCGGCTGCAATTCAGCCGGCGCCTGACTGGGCATACGGTGTGACAAATGACGCACATCAACCGCATTCGCTTCCAGCGCCAGGCTACGCAGCGGGGACAGACCTCGTCGCACCAGCCAGATACCGATCGCGGCCACCAGTAATGTGGCAAGCGTAGTCGTCAGGATGATTTGATCGCGGTAGCTGTTCATCGTTTGCGTCCGGTCGCTCATCAGACGGCCAGTGACGATCTCAATCTGCCCGCTGCCATCACGCGTTGGCGTGAGCGCTGCCGCCGCGATAAACGGCGTACCGTTGCCGGCTTCGAGATGATGTACCGACGCCAGCGTTAGCGGCTGGTCCGCCGCAACAGGCGTAATAGCGGGAAGCGGACGCTGGCCGGGATTGACCACAATCAGCGGTGGCTGCCCGGGAAAACGCAACACCAGCAAAGATTCGGTATTGCCGAGCATATTGGCGAACAGACGCGGTTTCTGCTGAATCAGCGTAATGGCATCTTCATCGCGCAACAGTGTGCGGATCTGATCGATACGCGTCAGCAGTGCGGCATCGTCGCGCACGCCAATCTGGCTTGCCAGCGAGTGGTAAAGCGCGAAGCCGCTGCATGAAAAAATGACGATCACCGTGGCACTTAACATCAGCGACAGACGCGCCGCGAGGGAGCGTTTCTTCATGATTCTGCTTCGCAGCGATAACCCACACCGTGAACGGTGTGGATCAGCGGCTGGGCAAAGGGGGCATCAATTTTCTGCCGCAGGCGTTTCACCGCCACATCCACTACGTTAGTGTCGCTGTCAAAATTCATGTCCCACACGCGGGAAGCGATCAGGGTGCGCGTCAGCACTTCGCCGGGATGCAGCAGGAACAGATGGAGCAGGTTGAACTCTTTGTTAGTGAGGTCGATCCGCTGACCGCCGCGCTCGACGCGACGTTTCAGGATTTCGAGTTGCAAATCGGCAAGGGTCAGAATATCCGGCAGCTTCTGCTGGCCGCCGCGCCGCAGTTGCGTACGGACGCGGGCCAGTAGCTCGGCGAACGAAAAGGGCTTAACCAGATAATCATCTGCGCCCAGTTCCAGTCCTTTGATCCGATCTTCCAGGGTGCCTTTGGCGGTAAGAAAGATCACCGGCGTGTGGATTTGTTTATCCATCGCCGTCATCACTTGCCAGCCATCCATGCCGGGCATCATCACGTCGAGTAAAATCAGGTCGTAATGATGCTCCCGGGCATAGAACAGGCCATCCTGGCCGTTTTCCGCCACGTCCACGATGAATCCCGCTTCCGTCAATCCTTTGCGCATGTAATCGCGAGCTTTGGCTTCGTCTTCAATGACCAAAATTTTCATGCGCATCTCCCGGACAGGTTCTTAAGGCTGCGCGTGTTGCGCGGCTTGCTCGATCAACTTCGCGACATCATCAGGATGCGACTGATATACCGAGTGGCTGGCACCGGCGATCTCCACCGTATGGCTGTGTGCGCGCCTGGCGTACATCCGCTCCAGATCGGGGCTGATAATTTTGTCAGCTTTCGCCACCATGTACCAGCTGGGCTTGGTTTTCCAAGCCGGATCGGGAATGTTGGCGGTGAACACTGCCGCGTTGGTCGGCATCTGCGCATGTGCTTCAAAACCGGCCTGTGCGTCAGGCAGGTCGGCGGCGAAATCGCTGTGATAATATTTTGGCTCAATGGTCAGATAGCCATCGGGCGATTTTGCAAACGGATGCGCGCTGTTGGGGAATTTCTTACCGTTGCTGGCTTCAGTTTCGCCGTTATCCAGCGCATGCGCGGCAATGTACACCAGGCCAGCCACTTTACTGTCGTTACCGGCTTCAGTGATGATCGCGCCGCCGTAGCTGTGGCCGACTAAAATCACCGGGCCATTTTGCTCATCGATAATGCGTCGCGTCGCCGCCACATCTTGCGAAAAGCCGGTCAGCGGCTCCTGTACCAGCGTCACGTTATAGCCGTCATGCGTTAAACGATCGTACACCGGACGCCAGCCCGCACCGCCGACGAAAGCGCCATGCACCAGTACAATGTTATGTACCGGCGCCGCCTGTGCTTGCGCCGCGCCGCCTGCGATAGCCAGCAGCATGCCCGCTGCAAGGGTAAGTTTGTTCAGTTTCATCTTAATATTCCTGTCTGGAAAGGTTCGCCTACAGGATATGAAATGGGTTCTGACATCAGGGTGAGTCAGTTATGACAAAAGAATGACATTGCCCGAAACGCAGCTGTCGATCCTCTGCATGCGTTTAAAACTCTTGCCAAATTCTGATGCCGGCAATCCATTCTCACCAGCATCAATTACCCCCATTGGTCGGCCAGGCGGAATTAATTTCAGACGCGCGGCGCTGCTTTTACCGTGCCGACAAACAGCCGCAATGCGACGGGCATATGGCGATTTTGCGGAAAGTAGAGCGCGATGCCCTGCGACGCAATCGTCCAGTCGTCCAGCAACGTAACCAGCCGCTGTGTGTCCAGCCACGGCCGGGCGTAGCGCTCCGGCACATAGGCCACGCCTAACCCGGCGACAGCCGCTTCCACCATTAAAGCGCTGCTGTCGAGGGTCAGGCTACCCGGCACATCCAGCGCAAACTGCTGCTCATGCTGTTGATATTCCCAGTGATAACGTTTGCCGCCTGGCAAGCGCTGGCGCAAACAGGTATGTTGCATGACGTCCTGCGGATGCGCGATTTCTGGCCGCCCTGCTAAGTAACCGGGCGATGCCACAGTAACAAAGCGCAGCGGCCCGCTCAGAGGAATTGCCACCATGTCTTTAGGCACATCTTCAAGCAGCCGGATGCCAGCATCAAACCCTTGCGCCACAATATCCACCAACTGGCCCTGGGCGACTAAATCAATCTCAATCCCCGGTTTTTGCTGGATAAACGTCGGCAATACCGTTTCCAGCAGCAGGCTGATCGCCGCATCGCTGGCGCTGATGCGCAGCGTGCCATAAGGCTGCTGACCGCTGGCGGTGACGTCATTCAGCAGTTCATCCATCTCCGCCAGCAGCGGCGCCAGGCGCGCAATCAGCATTTCACCCGCTTCGGTCAGCGCAACGCTGCGCGTGGTGCGATGGAACAGCCGCACGCCAAGCGTCGTCTCCAGCCCTTTGATAGTATGGCTAAGCGATGAGCGTTTAAGGCCGAGCACGTCAGCCGCGCGACGAAAACTGCGCTGCTCGGCAATGGTTTTCACGGCCTGCAGTTCATTCCAGGAAGGACGTTTCATTGTTGAATATTTCCCACCATCTCATGCTGATTTGCGGAGATTATGCCATCAATCATTCGGTTTATGATGACCTTCGGTTCACTAAACGGAGATGACCATAATGAAAACCTGGCTGATTACCGGCACATCAGGCGGCCTGGGCCGCCTGATGTGTGAAACGCTGCTGGCCCGTGGCGATCGGGTGTTTGCAAGCGTCCGGCGTGAAGCTGTATTAGACGATTTGTCTGCAAAATATGGCGACCATTTGCAGGTAATGAAGCTTGATCTCAGCATGACACCGACAATAAAACCCACCGTCGAGGCTGCGTTCGCTCAGGCGGGACGGATAGATATTGTGGTAAGTAACGCGGCTTACGGCCTGTTTGGCGCAGCAGAAGAGCTGAGCGATACGCAAATTGAGCGGCAGCTTGCCACCAATCTCACGGGTTCGATTCAGCTGATTCGCGCGGCAATTCCCTTTTTGCGGCAGCAGGGCGGCGGGCGCATTGTGCAGGTTTCTTCGGAAGGCGGCCAAATCGCTTACCCTGATTTCAGTTTGTATCATGCCAGTAAATGGGGAATTGAAGGCTTTGTCGAAGCGGTCCGGCAGGAAGTGGCAGCGTTTGGCATCGACTTTTTGCTGGTAGAACCGGGGCCAACGGCGACGCAGTTCGGTGCGGGACTGGATATTGCTGATGCCCTGCCGGTTTACCGCCCTACGGCGGCGGGGAAACTGCGGGCGGCGCTGATGTCCGGAGAGTTTGCGGTTAAAGGCGATGCTGAAAAATGCGTGACGGCGATGATCGCCGCTGCTGATGCCGCCACTCCCCCATTGCGCCTGCCGCTGGGCAGCACAGCATATGACAATATTGAAGCGGCATTAAAAATGCGTCTGGACGCGTTGCAGGCAATGAAAGCCGTGGCATATGGCGCAGATCGCAACGAAGTATAGGCAGTTATGCCCGATGAGGTGAAAGGCAAAACAGCTATGTTGCGGCGCATAATCGTTATTACCCAAAGCGCCAACGTCCGCTTCTGGCATGAAGCAGTCTGATGCGGGCATATTGTCCGCTGTGAGCGATAAGCGGACATTTCACTTATGACGACTGAGTATTTTCACCACGTTGAAACTAACATCCGTTATGTGTCGGGTATGAAAAAGCCCGCTAACGCGGGCCTTGATCGCCAATATCATTCAGAGCTTATTACCGCTGTTTTTCACTCATGATTTCGAGACATTGCTGCTGATCTTCGCTGATAGCGGCTTTATCCTGAGCACTAAGTTTCTGCCAGGTGCTGAGCATCCTTTCACCAAGTTCGGGAATATAGTGATACTGGCGTAACGCATAACCAGAATTTCCACTCTCCACAACTTTTTCCATATCACGCAAGAACTCCTGCGGATCGCTGTGATCAATGGTGCAGAATACCGAGCGGTAATAGCTTTCTTCTTCTGCGGAGTGGTGGGGCATAAGCCAATACGCAATAGCGCCGGCCAGCGCAAGCAAGGGGATAATGAAACGTAACGTCTTTAACATCGGTGAGTTCAGCAAGTAAAGTTGAGTCCGTAGTGTACCTGCTGCTGAGAAAGAATGTAAAAACGAAGGCCAGATAAAGGCATCATGTGTAACGTGATTTACCATAACATCCCGTTGCGACATCAATCGCAGCTGAGATGTTAATACTAAGATGGCAAGCTTACTGCCTTTCCTTTTCGGCTGACGACCTGACCGCTGCAGGGGAAACGCGGAAAGAGCTTTCAGACCAGAAGCCGCCTGCGGGTTCGTCGGATGTAGCGACAGAATTAGCCATATCTGATTATGGCAAAAAATAAACATACGCGCAGAAACGGTCCACTTTGAGCGAAAAGCAGACATAGGGGAAATGAGTTTGCAGGCTGCTCAATTACCCAAAGACAATACCGAAGCGAGCCAGATATCTGACGCGCAGCAAAGATGATTTAGTGAGGTGAGGATCTTGAAAAAATATTAATAACCAGAACGCCAGCGATAATCAGAAACATGCCTGCTATCGCCGGAAAATCAAGCTTTTGCCCACTTACCAACCAGCCTAAAAGGCTAATTAATACGATTCCAGCCCCTGACCAGATTGCGTACGCAATACCTGTAGGGATGTTCGACAGCGTCTGGGCGAGAAGATAGAAAGCAGCACAGTAGCAAACAATGGTTGCTACAGATGGCCACAGGCGTGTAAATCCTTCAGAGTATTTCATCAGGGTTGTACCAATAACTTCAGCTACGATGGCCCCACCAAGCAAAATGTATGTATTCACAGCCTGACCTCATGTAACAAATGCAAACATTCATTATATCACCCAGAACCAGGTGTGTCTGAAGACAGCGAATACTACCTGTTTGGGGTAGTATAAACGTACTAAGGCCTCACTTTAGCCATAGTTAGCTTTCGTAAAAAAGAGCTACGGTGATTCATCAAATATTAAGTACAACAACGTCCGCTTCTGGCACAAAGCGGTCATTAAATAAGCTCTGATTTGGTGACCACGGCTTCCTTTTATTTCAATAACCTAAAACAATTCAGTACCGCGCTAAAGCAGTGTGATCTGCTTTTGCTGTAAAACCTCAAGCATTTGTTTATCAGGCTTGCCATCAATGATCAGCGTGCTGGCCAACGTCAGGTCGCCAACCATGATTACTTCAACCAAAGGATAATCTACCAGGGCAACTGCGATACCCGGACTGTGCGTAATCGCGGTGAATGCCAGATTTTTCGGCAATAGCCGCACCATTTCGGTGGTGGTGGTGCCGCCATCAATAAATACCACCTGCACAGGCTGAATAAGCTGAACTGCTTTTACGGCAATATTCTGCCTGGAAGTTATCTGCACGTCCTTGCGTGTTTCAAAGGGAGCGATTGCGGCAGAAAGCCCGTTAGAGAAGACTGACGCTTTAACAGCTGTATTAAAGACACGTCCGCTTTGAGCGAAAAGCGGACATACGTCGGTGGTTAAATCACTTACTTCCACTCTTTTTTGGGAAGCACGTAGATAAAGGTATCATCGTATATTTCTTCACCATTACCCTGTGTAAATAAGACAAATTCTTTAGAACAGCCTTCCTGCCGCATATGGAGGTGAGCACAAAGCTTTTGAGACGCTAAATTGTAGTCTTCCACTAGAGTTGGCAAAAGGTTAGCGGACTAACATCCGTTGTTCCTTTCCCCATGGGCATACATTAAAAGCACATGAAGTCATTCGTGAGCATTTTTCCGATATGAAATCGGTGTTTCCCGGACAATCATTATTCCTTTTTAAGAGATGCCACATTTGATCATTTCCGGGCAAAATTTTTAACAAATCTAATTCAAAAGGTTTACCATTTTTATTGACATGTCGAACGCCTGTAGTGATGACGTTGTCCTTCTCAATTATATATTCACTGGAATACCAGAGAATGAGATAAAGTTTCCTTTCAGAAACTATCCGCGAAAAGAATGTGCCTGTGGATGGGCAGGCAACAGTGTCGGTAACTGTCCATTTCATTTGATATCTCCTTGTTAAACTAAACCTGTTAACATCTCACTGAAAATGATAATAATATATTTATGCTAATAATTTTGGTTGTTTAACTAAATTTTTATTTAGATTCACTTCCTTACAAAATTCATGAATTAAATAATAATAACATGACAAATATCATATAAATTTGCGATCGTTACCGCTTAGTACACCTTCTCGCTTACACAGGCATTCAGATCTTGACCTACCTCCGGATACCTAATGCTGTATAAACAGGCAGGTGGAAGCGTCGCTGCAAAATGCGACATTTACGCTCAACGTATCCCATAGCTGTTACGGCCGGGTGGGAGCAAAAACAAGCGTGAGCTGTGGTTGCAGTGTTATTACATAAAACTGAACTGGTGCGTTTCTGCGTACTTGCACATAAGCCTGAAGGGAATACTCTGGCAATCAGAAAGAAATGATACCGACAGGACGTCTATAGGACACAGATAATGGAGCTTATCGGAGCCCCGCTAATGGCACAAAGCAGCCTGTCGCAGGACTTGTAGTACCAGAAGCGGACGTTGGCTTTGGATACCTCCTGGAGCGCAGCCCGGAAAATCACAGATAGCCTCCGCTTATCTGCCCTCCAGAGTCACCCTTTAGCAATATGTCAGAGCTGGCTCGTGAGAACTTCCCAAATGCAGTCAGCTCTTTCCGCCCTTATTGATATGTTATATCATAACTTTTCATTTGCTAAACGTTGAGGTTTTTGCTTTGTCTAATAATATCAATACGCTGGTACTCTCTCTCGGGATGTTTTTCGTCACCAGCAGCGCTTATGCTGACGATACGCAGACCCACAATCATGATCATGGACATACGCACGAGCATGGTCACGGGCATTCACATGGCGCTCCTCTGACCGAAACTGAACTAAAAGCCTCACAGGGCGTTTTCAGTGACAGCGACGTAAAGGACAGAGCGCTCACTGACTGGGAAGGGATGTGGCAGTCAGTTTATCCGATTATGCTGTCGGGTGAGATGGACCCTGTGTTCAGGAAAAAAGCTGAAAAAGATAACAGCCAGTCCTTTGAAGAAATTAAGGAATATTATAAAAAAGGTTACGCAACTGACGTTTCCGAACTGGGTATTGAAAACGGGCTGATGGAATTTCATGTCGATGGCAAAGTAAGCTCCTGCCGTTATGACTACGCCGGCTATAAAATTCTGACCTATCCTTCAGGAAAAAAAGGCGTTCGCTATCTGTTTGAGTGTAAAGACGCAGACTCAAAAGCACCTAAGTTCGTTCAGTTCAGCGATCACACTATCGCACCGCGCAAATCTGCACATTTCCACGTCTTCATGGGTAACCGCTCACAGGAACAGCTTTTTGGCGAGCTTGATAACTGGCCTACCTACTTCCCTTATCAGCTCACAAGCGCTCAAGTTGTCGATGATTTACTGCATCATGACTAATCATTAATCACGCATCAAACTGGTATGGCTGCTGATAACAGGCCATGCCAGTTTCCTTCAGCAGATATATATGATGGTTCTGACCCAGCCGGTTGAATATATTTCATTTGCCCCCAGCAAAAATTTACCGCTCTAATAAAGGAGAAACGACGATACGGCGAATTCTTCGCCTATTTACAGCAACTTTCCGGCGCGTCAGTGCACTGGCTCCGGTGATTCTTAAATAAGGATATCCAGTGTTTAACGGCTTATGTGCTTTTCCCCTGACCCCAATGGATGAATCCGGAACGGACGATCGTGCTTACTTACAGCTCCTGGGTCGCCTTGTGGATGCCAACGTGGACTCGATATGTGTATTGGGATCCACAGGGAATTATGCCTACCTGCCGCCTGAAGAGCGCGCAAGGTTAATCAAGCTTGCCACAGAGACGGCTGGCCCGATACCTGTCATGACCAGCATCGGCGCATTGCGCACTCGCGACGTACTTAATGCTGCGGAAGATGCTCAAAAAGCGGGTGCCCAGGCCCTGCTTCTCGCACCCCTTTCCTACCAGAAACTGACGGAAGAGGAAGTTTATTCTCTGTATCAAACCGTGGCGCAATCTGTCTCCGTACCTTTATGCGTATATGAAAACCCGGGAACCACGCATTTCCATTTCAGCGATGAGCTACTTATCCGGATTGCTCAACTCCCTGCTGTCGGTTCAGTCAAGCTGTCAGGCGGCTATCCCGATAAGGAAAGCTATCTGGAGCGTATCAGAAAACTGCGTTCGGCCTTTCCGGAGCGGGTTTCACTGGGTATCAGTGGCGATGCTTTCGCGGCGCCAGCATTGAATACTGGATGCGATACCTGGTACTCCGTTATTGCCGGTCTTTTTCCACAGGCAGCAATGACTATCACACGCCAGGCTTTAAACAGAGAGAGCGGTGAAGTTAACAGGCAGCTTGAACCTGTCTGGGAATTATTTCGCCAGTACGGCAGCCTGCGGGTTATTGCCGCTGCTGCGGCCATTCTGGGGCTGACACAAAAGAACAATCTTCCTCTGCCTCTCACTCTGCCCGGGGAAGAGGCGATGCAGAGAATTAGCGATATCCTGCGTCATCTGAACCTGGCTTAACCTGTCTGTCGTTAGCCTCTGCCAGTGACCCATTACGAATAAATCTCAGGTGAAATAATGGAAAGACGTTATGTTGTTGCGGATGTTTTTACAGATAAGCCTTTTAGCGGAAATCCCGTCGCCGTTGTTTTAGATGCAGAGGGAATGACCAGCGGGCAAATGCAGCTGCTCGCCGCTGAGTTTGGCTACAGCGAAACGACTTTTGTGCTTCCTCCTGAAGATTCATCAAATACGGCCCGCGTCCGGATTTTTACCCCAACGCGTGAGATCCCTTTCGCCGGCCATCCCAATATCGGCACGGCTTTTGTGCTGGCAAATCAGGTTACGCTAAATAACAGGCCGCTGCCAGAAACGCTGCTGTTCGAGGAAACAGCCGGACTGGTGCCAGTCAGACTTATTAAAGATAACGGTATCGTCACCGGCGCGGAACTCCTTGTGCCGGAAACGTTATCATGCCGCTCCGAAGTCAGTCCGGAAAAAGTCGCCGCCTGCCTTTCTCTGGAACCGGGTGATATTCGCACGGAAGTGCACATGCCGCTTGTCGCCTCGGTTGGGCTGCCTTTTCTTGTGGTGGAGCTGGCTACCCGCGATGCGCTCCGGCGCTGCGTACCGAATCTACAGGGTTTCCGGGCGATTCTGCCTCTCGACGGTGCGGTTTCCGTTTATGCCTATACGCTGGAAACGAATCCTGAAGATCGGTGTGAGCTGCAGGCCCGCATGTTTACTCCCCGCATGACGGAAGATCCGGCGACGGGCAGCGCGACAGCCGCCGTTACCGCCCTGCTGGCACAGCGTCGTAATACCACCGTGCTTTCGCTTCGGGTACGCCAGGGCGTTGATATGGGACGGGCAAGCTTGCTGCATTCAAACTATGACGCTACCGCTGAAAAACCGTCTGTCCGGGTGGGCGGTAATACCGTCATCGTGATGGAAGGTACATTTCACCTGCCCTGAGGGGCATCGTTCGTGAAGATAGCGTCACGGGTAACAGGCTGGATGCTTTCGTCTGACTTTCAGCTACAGGCGACAGCTCAACCTGCTCGCCTGGCCTGCACAGGGATATTTAACTAAACCTGGTAAGAAATTGACGACAGGGCCATAAAATATTTTTACCGGGTTGCGCATTATTGACCGGAAAAGCAAAGAAAGTTTCTTCGGTTGATTATTTCTGACTTATTGTAATGCGAAAATACGGCAGACGAAGGGCATAAACCCATATACAGCATCGCGTCCGTTTTAATCATTGAACTTTTGCAGAACAAATGGCACACTGCAAATGTTAATAAACGATTAAATCCACTGTTTTCACAGGCTGCCATTCTGTGGATACCTGATTTTAAGACGCGTTTTTACCTCGCATTCTTTTAGCATGAAGATAGCGCTTTACGTAAAATTGATGATCGGTTCTTCATCAAATGGACGATAAAAATATAATTCTGGTATAAATGCTTATGAATAAATTTACGCTATCTATAGTATTATCTGTTCTGATGCAGTCATTCGCCTATGGGTTTATCACCAAAAGGATGGGGTCGGATTCGATCTTAATTTTCGTTATGGTGGCATTTATAACGTGCAGTCTGTTTTATTTTTTACTTTCCCGCCTGAGAAAAATTACTCCGTCAAAAGCGCAAATACCCTGCCTTATAAGCCTTAATATCAGTACCGCCCTGGCGTTTTTGTCCTTTTACATTTCCATTACGTTAATCCCTGCTTCAGTCGCTACCTTACTGGAGGCGGCGGCAGGGCCTTTATGGGTGATAATAATAGGCGCTGCTTTCGCCAGGAAAAAGGTCCATTTAACGTCAGTGGTGACTTCACTGGTCGTAATGACCTGTGGGATCGTCTCTGTCTGTATCATCAGTGAAGAAAATTTTTCTTTTCAGACAGGCGCAGGGATTTTTCTGGCCGTTGCGGCGGCCTTAGGGGCAGCGTTGGTGGCATGGAGCAGTAAAAGTGCCGAGTCGTTAGACATCTCACCCATTATTGTTCTGGCGTGGCGCTTTCATCTGACCTGGATCTTATCCTTCATTATCTATCTGGTCACTCCTGCAGAGAAAGTCACCAGCGGTGATGTTTTAAATTCACTCTGGTTAGTATTTATTGGGGTCGTCATGCCGATGTATTTTATGCAAATTGGCATGCAAAAATCATCGCCACTGGTCACGATGATGTGTCTGAGCATGCTACCTTTAATTACCTATATTTTTGAAGTCAGTCTTGGCAGCAACGTTAACGTTTATCTTCTGATGGCGTTTTCCGTCGGTATTGGCGCTTCCTTTTTTCAGGTATGGAGTGATAATTTCTTACGGCGTAAAAGAGCCTGAATGTTTTATCTCCGGCCGTTTTTTCTTTCATCGTTTTCAGTAATGAAATAAAAAATTAGCGCTATAAACGGCGTACACGCTTTTATCATCCGCCACACGCCTCCACGTCAAACGCGGTATTACGGGTGGCGGATAAAATTATCCGCTAAAAGGACTTCTCAACTTACCCTCACAGAACGACAGCAGATCGCTACAGACGCCGGTTGTTCAATCCTTTTTTATAGGTAGACTGGTCTACCTACTCTTGTTGTAAGGAAGCCGTTTATGCCACCGCGCTCTGCAAGCTCAGAAACCGCTTATGAAAAGTTACTCGGTGCGGCACGCGTACTGTTTTACAACCACGGCATCAACGGCACGGGCATCGATGCCCTCGTCAGGCGCGCCGGGGTCGCCAAAAAAAGCCTGTACAACAACTTTGCCTCCAAAGAGGAACTGGTTGCCACCTATCTTCGGGTGCGTCACGAGGAGTGGCTCTCTCTGTATAAGAGACGGCTACAGGCCGCCGCGACGCCCCGGGATCGGGTAATGGCCGTGTTTATGGCTTACGGGGACCACGCTGAGTTTGCCTACGAGAACGGCTTTCGCGGCTGCGGCCTGCTCAACGCGGCGGCGGAACTGCCTGCCGGAACGCCTGGCCGGCAGACAGTGCGGGCGCACAAGGAAGAGGTGGAGGCTATTCTGACCGCGCACCTGACCGACCTGATGAGCGGAGATGCTGAAGGCGCGCGCGGGATGGCGAGGCACTTTGCTTTTCTGCTGGAAGGCAGTATTTCACGCGCCGGTCTGGAAGGCAGCAGCGACTGCGTGACGCAGGCTGGCATCATCGCCAGACAGATGATGGAGGCGTACTGATGCTGTCATCAGGGCAACGCCTGGGCGGCACGGCGGGCGTGCTCGTCGCGGCCATCCTCTGGGGTACTACCGGCACGGCCGCCACCTATGCGCCCGATCTGAGCCCGCTGGCCGTGGGCGCGGTTGCCATGGGAATTGGAGGGTTGCTGCAAGGGCTTATTGCTGCCGCCACCATTATCCGTCAGCGCCGCCTGATTTCCCGGCACTGGCATTTTCTGCTGACCGGTGCCGTCGCGGTGGCGGTCTATCCTCTCGCTTTCTATGCCTCGATGCGCTATGCCGGCGTTACGGTCGGTACCGTTATTTCCATTGGCTCTGCCCCGCTGCTCTCCGCCCTGATTGAATACCGCCTTGACGGGCTGCGCCTCACCAGGCAGTGGATGTGCGGCGCGGCGGCAGGCATTGCCGGTATGGTTCTGCTCTGCCTGGCGGAAAGCGGCGGGCACGGTAGCGGGAACGATCATGC
Organism: Pantoea sp. FN060301; assembly: GCA_050410775.1. Taxonomy (GTDB): domain Bacteria; phylum Pseudomonadota; class Gammaproteobacteria; order Enterobacterales; family Enterobacteriaceae; genus Erwinia. Next base: position 100,563 of record CP191229.1, on the reverse strand, counting down.
CATAGCGGGCATGCTATTGGGGCTGCTGGCGGGCTTCACCTATTCCCTCTATTCGTGGTCAGCGCGGCGGTTAATGCAGGGCGGCGTGGCTCCCCGCGCGGCGATGGGCGCCACCTTCGGCGCTGGCGGTATCCTGCTGATGCCGGTGCTGCTGCTGACCGGCGCGCCGCTGCTGGCAGCCTGGAATAATGCTGCCGTCGGCATTTATATGGCGCTGGTGCCGATGTTTGTGGGCTATCTCTGTTATGGCTACGGGCTGGCGCGCATTCCGGCCAGCACGGCGACCACCATTACCCTGCTGGAGCCGGTGGTTGCTGCCCTGCTGGCCGTCCTGCTGGTCGGGGAACGACTGCCGCCCTCCGGCTGGGTCGGGGTCGGCCTGATCGTCGCCTGCCTGGCCGTGATTACCTTACCGCCCGGCCTGCTGCCTTTCAGACCGGGCAGGCGCCGCAGCGATACTGTTTAAGGTATTAACAGGTAAATATCACGCAGGAAAAGCTGAATGCCGCAGGCGCTACCAGTAGCCCAGACTAACCATCAATAGCCAGGTAGCAAATCCTGTCATGGCTGTTCCCCCGACAATATAAAAGAAGACGTTAACGTAAAAGCCAATATCGCCACGGTAGTAGTAATCTTTAACGGAAGTCCCTTTCCGGGACTCAATAATGAGGCCCGTCTGATAACCTCTGATGCCGTGCAGAAGCATCCAGATTGCGCTGACATAGGAAACAGAGGCCAGGGCAACGCCTTCAAGATCCATATTAGTAAATATTGTATTCATAATTGGTCAAACCAGAGCCAGACAGCAAACCCGATAAGAAAGCCCCCCAGCAGAATATTCTCTACTATTTTAGGGATGAAGGTGTTGTCTCCCCTGTAATGGTAAATATAGGGAGCCATTTTCCGATACTCTTTAAAAATACCCTTCTTGTATGAAAGATAAGTGTCGATAAACGTCCAGAGACCGAACATCAGGGACATGAAAGAAATCAATAAAAGCATTTTTAATTTAGTTGCTTGCCGTTGATGCGAAAAGTGTACCCGCCAGTGCCGCCCATATGGATTGCCAGACAAATAACCGCAATATCTTCCGCCCGGGAAAATGATAAGGGAACTAATAATCGCTGCTGAATGTAAAGTCGATCCGGTGAATCCTGTTTCTGACGGCGTTTGACCGGGCTGAGGGCTAAGCAGGCAAAGCGAGCTATAGTTCAGACTTACAGCAAGGGGAACGATGACATGTTTGAAGGATTCGTGCAGGAGAAGATCACCCTTTCCGGTGCCGTACTGAATGTCCGCTATGGCGGTAATGGCCCTCCTGTACTCCTTCTGCACGGCCATCCCCGTACGCATGCAACATGGTCAAAAGTCGCTCCGATTCTTACCGCGCACTTTACCGTTGTTTGCCCCGATCTGCGGGGATTTGGACAGTCTTCTAAGCCTTCCGACCTGCCAGACCACGCCAATTCATCCAAGCGGGCTAAGGCAAAAGACTGCATAGAACTGATGAGCTATTTAGGGTTTCATCAATTTGCCATCGTCGGACACGACCGGGGAAGTTATACGGCCTATCGTGCCGCGCTGGATCATCCTGAAAAAATCACGCGTCTGGCAGTACTGGATTGTGTGCCAATACTTGAGGCGCTTGAACGATGCGATGAACGCTTTGCACGGCAGTGGTATCACTGGTTTTTCTTCGCCCAGCTGGATAAACCGGAACGGGCGATTTTGTCAGATCCGGATGCGTGGTACGGCGGGCAGCCGGTGACTATGGGTAATGAGGAGTACCAGGACTTCCGGCGGGCGATACACGATCCTGAAACGGTTCATACCATGCTGGAGGACTATCGGGCAGGCTTAACCATAGACCGGCTTCATGAAGAAGAAGACCGGAGAAATAACCGAAAAATAGCGTGCCCCGTACTGTGCTTATGGTCTGAACATGATGATTTAGGCGAGCTCTACGCTGATATTCCTGCCATCTGGAAAAACTGGGCCAGTGATGTCCGTAGCGGAACCTTAAACAGCGGTCATCATATGGCGGAGGAGGCCCCGGAAGAACTTGCCGCTAAACTAAGCCTGTTTCTGATGGGTAAGGACTAAGCTTCTAAAGAAACAATGGAAAGAGGCACGTTGCCGGACGTAACAAAAAACCGCCGGCGGCGGTCATGTAGTCAGGCATTCTGGTAGAGATCCCAGCGGTTACCGTAGATATCCTCAAAAACCACAACCGTTCCGTATTCTTCCTGGCGCGGCTCCCCGCAGAAATGTACGCCGTTTTCCTTCATGAAATGATAATCGCGCCAGAAGTCGTCGGTCTGAAGAAAAAGAAAAACGCGGCCCCCACACTGATTGCCAATAAAAGAGGCCTGATGATCATTCGACGCTCTGGCAAGAAGAAGGTTGCAGTCGCTATCAGGGGCAGGCGTGACAACTACCCAACGCTTACCCGGCTGTGGCGTATCCTCCACAAGGTGAAAGCCTAATTTCGTTGTGTAGTAGTCGATGGCGCGATCGTAATCATCTACCACTATGGCGACATAGCCCATACCTCTTTTCTGCGTTCTCAATGTTATTTTCCTTTTAGAAGACCATTGACAGCCGTGGCTTAATAAATACTTTAACCTACTGAAATTTAGTAACTAACTGACTAAAACTAAATAAGATATGCTGAGGCAATACAGGCATCCCGCCAGATAAAAAACCGTCATCCCGACTGAGTTTTTAGACAGGCGTTCCGCCCGGTTAACACACATCATAGGTAATGAAGTGCATCTGCAAATCATCATCGGACTGAATTTGCTCTGTAAAATCACCCTGAGTAAGCGAGCTAATAGCAGAGCGCCAGAATTGCAGCGCCGGCAGGTTTTCCAGCATCACTCTTGTTTGCCATCTTCCCGGAAAGTTTTTTACGGCTAAATGGAATGCTGCCTTGCCCACGCCTGAGCCCATAAATTTGCGGATGATGAAGAACTGATCGATATCGTAACGCTCAGGGTTAAAAGGATAGCGTCGTAACAGGCAAAAACCGGCCAGCTCATCACCTTGATATATCAGGTAAGGCCAGTGATCGTCACGCTGCCAGTGGGGAGCGAGTAAGGAGGAGTTGAAGGTGTAAACGCCCTCAGCACTACAGGGCCATTTGCCCATTGCGGCAAGTTCATAGACGTAATAGTGAAAAAGGTTTTCAACGACGTGCCGGTAAGCCTTTGCTGGCACCAGACTGACTTGATTGCTCCCGGTCATAACGCTTTCCAGAACAGGTAAAGCCTGATGCTAACACAGCTCTCTTTCTGCTACCGGCTGGCTGTTAAACAACTTGCGCTGTGCCACATCACCGGCATTTCGCATCCGTATAAGCGTGAGCTGTGGGAAAAGCGGAAATGAAATACACAAAAAAAAGCGGGCCGGCGCGCACCGGCCCGCTTCGGCGGACTTAGCTGATGATGTTCAGCGTCACATCAATATTGCCGCGCGTTGCGTTGGAGTAAGGACAAACGATATGGGCGGCATCCACCAGCTTTTTCGCTTCCGCTTCATCCATCCCTTCCAGGTGGATATTCAGCTTCGCCTCAATGCCAAAACCGGTTGGGATCGGACCGATGCCCACTTCACCCTCAATAAACGCCTCTTTAGGCATCGCAATCTTGTCGCGACCGGCAACAAACTTCATTGCGCCCAGAAAACAGGCTGAGTAACCGGCAGCGAAAAGCTGCTCCGGGTTAGTCGCTTCGCCGCCCGCGCCGCCCATCTCTTTGGGAACGCCCAGCTTCACATCCAGCACGCCGTCGGAAGAGGTGGCGCGGCCGTCACGACCACCGGTGGCTTTCGCTTTTGCACGGTAAACTACGTTTTCTAAAGTCATTCTGTCACTCCTGAAGATGAGGGATAAATCACTTGCGCTATTTAATAGCGTGCTATTTATAACAGCGTCACAATTTTCAGTATAGCGGCACGCTGCCGCCGTCATGCCTGGCCGTTGAGTTTATTTCGCAGGCTTTCCAACTCTTTTTTCAGCGACTGCAGCGTTTCGCCGTCACAGGATGTAGCGCAGAACACCGCGTCCGGGATTTCCTGAGCCTCGCTGCGCAGGCTGCGGCCCTGTTCGGTCAGCGTCACTACTACCTGACGCTCATCCTTTCTTGAGCGCTGACGGTTAAGCAACCCTGCGGCTTCAAGTCTTTTCAGCAGGGGCGTCAGCGTCGCAGAATCCAGAAACAGGCGCTCACCGATATCAGAAACCGTCACATCATCACGCTCCCACAGCACCAGCATAACGAGATACTGCGGGTAGGTAATATCCAGCCGCGTAAGCAGCTTTCTGTACAGTTTGTTCAGCGCCAGATTGGCGGAATAAAGGGCAAAGCAGAGCTGCTGGTCAAGCAACAGTGGCGAGGTTTGCCCTTTTTTGTCATCTTGATGAAGTGTCATGGTTAAAATATAAATAGCGCACTACATAATTGCAAGCGAATTTTCGCCACAAGGGAGAAGCTCATGGACTCACTGGAAGAACGGGCCCGGCGCTATGCGACCAAAGCGCATGCGGAAGCAGGCCAGCGCAGAAAATATACCGATGAACCTTATATCGTACATCCGGCAGCGGTAGTAGAGCTGGTACGCAGCGTAACCAGTAACGAGAATATGCTGGCGGCAGCCTGGCTGCACGATACCGTGGAGGATACGTCAAGTACGCTGGGTGATATTGAGAACTACTTTGGCCACGACGTTGCGAGCCTGGTAGAGATGCTGACCGACAGCGCTCAGCCGCAGGCAAAAAACCGGGCGGCTCGCAAGGTGGCACACTTTCGCCATACGGCAGAAGCCTCCGGTGAGGCGCAAACCATCAAGCTGGCGGATATCATTGATAATACGCGGGCCATCATTCAGTTTGATGCGCACTTTGCCCGCGTCTATCTGGTGGAGAAGCGCGTTCAGATCGCCCTGCTCACCGCAGGCGATCGCGAGCTCTGGCAGCAGGCGTCCACGATTATTGAGCGCGGCATAGAGACGCTGACCCAGCCGCCTTACCGGGTTCCCGCGGCCTGGTTTGCAAAGCAGGAACAAAAATATGCCCCTCCTGAGGGACGGTAACCTTTCGGCAGAGTAGTTTTCATCCAGCAGGCGCAGCGTTGTACAGCAGCCATTACCCGTATGTGCGGTATGCGGCCATCTGGCATTAATTGGTAAGCCGCCACATTCCTCATTCCTATAATCGCCCCCCTGATAACAAGAGGGCATTATGCAATCCGATTTAACTTTTATCCGTAACCGGGCGCTGGCATTTATTGCCTGCGCCGTTTTTCTTTGCGCCATGATGGGGCTGGTCTTTATTGACGTACGCTACGTAAACAATACCATTCATGAAAACTCCCTTACCGAGATGGCGCAGGAGCTGATGCTGCTGGTTATCGCGCTGCTGTTCTTCTGGCACGCCTACCGCCACCGCGGCCTGCGCCCGTCGCTGACGCTGGTCGGCGGCTTTTTCAGCTGTATGCTGATCCGCGAGCTGGATTTTCTGTTCGATGAGATTTCACACGGGAGCTGGGTCTGGTTTGCGCTGGCGGTAACGGCGCCCTGTATGGTCATCGCCGCACTTCAGCCTGCACGCACTCTCGCGGGGCTGGCTGACTTTTTACGTCATCCGGGTTGGGGCATGATGGCCGCAGGCCTGCTGGTCGTGCTGGTTTTCTCACGGCTGTTCGGTATGCACGATTTCTGGCGGCACCTGATGCAGGGCGATTATAACCACGCGGTAAAAAATATGGCTGAGGAAGTCTGTGAGCTGCTGGGCTACAGCCTCTGCCTGTTGGCCACCTGGCGCTATTTGTATGGCGCGGAAAGCGTGACGGCCAGTTCGCGACTGGCTGATTAACGGCACCGGTGCGACATCAGAAGCGAATATTTAACGCAGCGCCGGATATTGGGTGAGATAGAAGGGAAATATCCCCCGTCAGCGGCAAAGGGCGGCTGACGAGGGAATTGCCGGAAAATCAGCTGTTCAGCAGGCTGCGAACAAAGCCGATAATTTCCTGATTTTTGCCCTGTTCGAACAGGCATTTCTGGAAGCGCTCACCGCTGACGGCGGTTTTCACCAGTTCCGGGTCGATGGCGCGCAGCGTGTCCAGATAGTTCTCCTTCATAACCGCATTTTTGACCTGGTTAAGCAGGCCCGCATTGCGCACCTGCGGTTCCTTACGCTCCGGCGGATAGCCCTCACCTTTACGGCCGGTAAAGGCTTTTTCGAAGATATAGCGCACGTTCAGCTCCGCGCCCCAGCCAAAGCCTTTGGCGAACGGCAGCGCCAGCGCGTTGCCGTTATTGATCTGGGCAAACAGAAAGGCGTCAGCCGGGTCGATGCAGTAGCCGCAGGTCACGCCAGGGTGAATGTTCAGCGACAGCAGCGCGCCCTGGCCGGTACCGCAGCCGGTCACCACAAAATCGACCGCCTTTGCGTTAATCAGCAGGCTCGCCATGATGCCCAGGTGAATGTAGGTCAAGTGGTGATCCTGCTCATCGCTCATACCAACGTTATAAACGGCGTCGTTATTCTCCGCCGCCACGGCCTGAAGCTGGGCCAGTACGGCGGCGTTTTTGGCCGCCTGGCTGTTTTCCATCATTAATGCAATATTCATGAAATTCTCCTGAAGACAGGTCTGAGTTAACGGGCCAGCCAGCCGCCGTCCACTGCTAGGGTGTAACCATTCACGTAGTCTGATGCCGCGGATGCCAGGAAGACGACCGGCCCCATCATATCGTCCGGCAGACCCCAGCGTCCGGCAGGAATACGCTCAAGGATAGCCGCGCTGCGCGCTTCATCCGCCCGTATCTGCTGGGTGTTATTGGTCGCCATATAGCCCGGGGCCAGCGCGTTAACGTTGATATTGTGCTGCGCCCATTCGTTCGCCAGCAGGCGGGTAACGCCCATCACCGCACTTTTCGAGGCGGTGTAGGAAGGAACGCGGATGCCGCCCTGATAAGAGAGCATAGAGGCGATATTAATGATTTTTCCGCCGGTTCCCTGGTTGATGAAAATCCGGGCAACGGCCTGAGACATAAAGAACACCGTTTTGATGTTCAGATTCATCACGTCGTCCCAGTCCTTTTCGGAAAAGTCGATCGCATCCTGGCGGCGGATAATGCCGGCATTGTTGACCAGAATGTCAATGTGACCAAACTCCGCCACCGCCTTTTCAAGCAGTGCGGGCAGCGCCGTCAGATCGCTCAGATCCGCTTTCAGGCTCAGAAAGCGGCGGCCCAGCGCGGTCACTTTTTCGGCGGTTTCTACCGGATCAACCACGTTGATGCCGACGATATCGCAGCCTGCCTGCGCCAGTCCTGTCGCCATTCCCTGCCCTAATCCCGTGTCGCAGCCGGTAACGATCGCCACTTTATCCTTCAGTGCAAAACTATCAAGAATCATCTTCTCTTCCTTCATGGGTGCAGAAAAGGGCGTTACGGCGCGGCAATGTACTGTGGTCGCAACCCACACCCTTAAGGTGACATCCGGGCAACGGATTGCCCGACAAAGAATCCACAGTTTAACGCGGCTGCGCAGCACATTCAATTTAATATGAAACAACGTTTCTTTTTTAATAAAATGCCATATCAACAGCTACCTGAGCTAAGCTGCGCCGTGCGGCGCTTGCACGGCGCAGGCTGTTATCCTCTTCTCTCAGTAATCCCCTGCATAAAGCGTCGATCTTTTAGAGCCTGGCTACGATCGGATCCGTTTCGATCACACCGGCTGGATACGATCCTCAACATCTACCATTTCCGGCGCCAGCTTCATTTTTTTGCAAATGACGCTGTTACCCCAGCACTCTTCGTAGGGATAGCCCACCAGATTTTCGATCACCATCCGCGAAGCGGGAGGAATATCGCTCAGCCGCCCACCCGCTTTAATACGGGCCACTTCTTCCAGAACAACCCTGTGCGTTTTGCGGTTGAGCTTCATCTGCTGGCTGAACACAATCGCCGTCAGGGCAAGGAGGGTAACACCGCCGAAAAAGACCCAGGAGATCGCCGTTATCGCGCTTTCCGGCTGAACGTGCGTGTTCGACTGAAAGCCGTAATAGCTGAGGATTACGCCCATGGCGAAGACAATAATGGATCGCACGATTTTGCCGGAGAAGGTCATCGCGCCCGCATAAATACCCTCACGCCGGCGGCCGGTGAAGACCTCATCCACATCGGCAAGGAAGGTATAAACTGTCCAGGGGATGTAATAGACGCCGCCCGTCCCCAGGCCAAACACTACGGTGATAGCGATAATGGCAACGGAGGATAAATAGACCGGCAGATGGAAGAAATGCAGCAGCGAATAGCAGCCCACGGCAAAAATGACGATGCTCAGTGCCCAGATATAGGGTTTGCTGAAGCCTTTTTTCACGCAGATACCGATAAAAATGGCGGTGGAGAAAAGTTGCAGGATGGCGTTGAGGCTGTTCAGTCCGGCCAGGATTGAAGGATCGTATTGCAGAACAAAAATAACGTACCAGGTAAATACCGATGCGAACAGCCATTCCGCGCCGAAGCCAAACAGGTACATCCCTAAATGCTTCCGGAACACGCGCAGATAAAACGTTGACTGCATATCGCGCGCCAGGCAGACCAGCGTTTTCCACAACGACTGCTTCTGCCGGGCCACTTCTTCATTTTTTCGCTCCCACGTAAAGAGATAAAGCAGGCCGATGGCAATAAACAGAATCGCGCCATAGGTCAGGCCGGTCAGTAAAAAAGGCGTGGCGGAATCTTTGCCGTAGAAAAGAATATACTGGCCCGGAATAAAGGCCGCGAGAAAGTTAGCTAATTTGCCGAATATCGCCTTAAAGCCGGTTAGCCTGGAGCGCGTGGCGAAATCATCGGTCATTTCCGTCGCCAGCGTCTCATAAGGCACCATCACCGAAGTATAAATAAGCTCAAAAAGTACATAGGTGCCCAGGTAATACCAGAAGCCGAAACCTTCCACCCATAATAACGGATAAACCATCATCAGCGGCGCACCAATAAGCAGAAAGAAACGACGGCGGCCAAAACGCTTACCCAAACCAGTATTGCCAAATTTATCCGTCAGGTAACCCATCACGGGATTACTGATCGCATCGATAATGCTGGCTGCGGAGAAAATAAAAGAGGCTTCCAGCAGCGTCAGCCCACAAAACGTCGTATAGAAATAGAGGAGCCATGCGCCCGCAATTGCCAGCGCGCCGCTGCCCAGTAAATTGCCGCCGCCGTAGGCCAGCTGATGACCCAGCCTGACCTGACGAGCCTTACTGTTAAGACTTTCATTTGTCGTCATAGCAAAAAGCTCCATATATTTAAAACATTGTTTCAAAAATAATTGAGAGGGAGTTTTATACTTTTACCGGCAGGCTAATAATGTGATTAAAATCACGCAGAGATAATGACCAAGCGAAACTAAAAATAAATTCCTCAACGATTTTCGAATGAATAAAAATATTAATCAATCGGTTAGCAAGAAACAGGGCCTGCCCGCTTTATAAAGGAGACGTGCGTCCAAATGCATTTATGTGAGAAACCTCCCATAAATTAACGATGACCGTTTGCGGGTGACCTAATCGCAGTATTATCTGATCTGATTTTTGAAACGTTGTTTTGAATTTAAAACAGACTCATCTATCCGTCCGCTTACTTATGAGGGAGGTCGTGTGGCTAAGGGTTCACGCATTACGCTTCATTTCCAGACGTCAAGAGATGCGCAGACCGGCGCGGAGATCGTTCGCCTGACGCCGCCCGACGTCCTGTGTCACCGTAACTACTTCTACCAGAAGTGTTTCACCCGTGACGGCCAGCAGCTGCTGTTTGCCGGTGAGTTTGACGGCGCCCGCAACTATTATTTGCTGGATATCCAGCAGCAGCAGGCCGTACAGCTGACCGAGGGGACCGGTGACAACACCTTCGGCGGTTTTTTATCGCCGGACGATCGCCATCTTTTTTACGTCAAAAACGAGCGTGAGCTGCGTAAAGTGGATCTGAACACTTTTAGGGAAACTGTGGTTTATCGCGTTCCGGAGGAGTGGGTCGGTTACGGCACCTGGGTGGCGAACAGCGAATGTACCAGCCTGGTCGGCATCGAAATCGCCCGTGAAGACTGGAGGCCGCTGACGGACTGGAAGGTGTTTCACACCTTCTTCACCCAAAAACCGCGCTGCCGCCTGCTGCGGGTCGATCTGACCAGCGGCGAGTCGCGAATCATTCATCAGGATAACGTCTGGCTGGGACACCCTATCTACCGACCTTTCCAGGATACCTGCGTGGCTTTCTGCCACGAAGGCCCGCACGATCTGGTGGACGCCCGCATGTGGCTGGTCAACGAAGATGGCACTCACGTCCGCAAAGTGAAAAACCACGCGCCGGGCGAAAGCTGCACCCATGAGTTTTGGGTGCCGGACGGCTCGGCGCTGATGTACGTTTCCTATCTTAAAGGCCAGCAGGCGCGCCATATCTGTCGTTTCGATCCGGACAGCGGCCATAATGAGGTGGTGATGGCGATGCCCGCCTGCTCCCACCTGATGAGCAACCATGACGGCACGCTGCTGGTGGGTGACGGCTCCGGCTCGCCGGTCGACGTGCAGGATGCGGCAAGCTACGCCATTGAAAACGATCCCTGGCTATACGTGTTCGACAGTCAGCGGAAGCGGACCGCGCGCCTGGCGGCCCATCACAGCTCATGGCGGGTGCTGGAGGGCGATCGTCAGGTGACCCATCCGCATCCTTCTTTTACGCCCGACGACAAACAGGTGCTGTTTACCTCAGACGTTGAGGGCAAACCGGCGCTCTATCTGGCCAGACTTCCGGACGATCTGTTCGATCGCGCCGGCACTTACTGTTGAGGAAAGGCTATGTTCTGCTTTAAAGAAGAGACCGTTTTGCAGGATCTGGGCGCGGGCGTCACGCGGCGCATTCTGGCGCACGGCGGCAAGATGATGGCGGTAGAAGTCACTTTTGAAAAAGAGGCTGTCGGACCGCTGCACAGTCACCCGCATGAGCAGCTGACCTATGTCCTTTCCGGGCGGTTTCGCTTCACCATCGCGGATGAAACGCACGAGGTGAAGGCAGGAGACACGCTGTATAAAAAGCCGGACGTGATACACGGCTGCATCTGTCTGGAAGCCGGGACGCTGCTCGATACCTTTACCCCGCAGCGTGAAGATTTCCTGGCAGGCTGATTCACGAGGCTGACAGGTAAAAACCTGAAGTCGGGCGCACATTTATCCTGAATACTTCAGGCCGCAGGAAGGCGGCAAGTGAGGGAACCCCGGATCGCTTACTAAAGTAAGCGATCCGGGTGATTGAATCCGGCCAACGGAACGAAGACGTACGCTAAAGAAGTAATACGTTATTTGTCCTGGAGTTTAATAATCTTATTTTTTCTTTCAGGGTAAAAAATTGAGAAGTCAGAGTTTGATGTATGGGATTAAAATGTTGGTCTCCCCGCATCCCGTACAGGACGTTATTACTGGTATTACATAAGCTCAAAAGATAGGGAAATCCATGGATACAGTAGAGGAACTCAATGGGACATATTTTTATGCGGGCCGTTCAAACCTTACGGCCAGTGAACTCTTTTTCATGATTTTTTGTGAAACGACAGCAGATCATTTTGGGATTAAAGATATTGCGGCAGTGGTGGCTCTATACAGTGGCGTCAATAATCAGGAAACAAGGACAAAACCTAAAGGGACAAAAGAAGGGACTTCCCGGGTTTCCAAATCCATGAGGAGAGCTTTTAAAACCGCCAAATTTCCATTTGGCCTAAAAATGCCTACATGGGTTGGGGGTTACACGCCGTGGACGGCAGAACGCAGGATGGTAGCCAAAATCAGTACCTTTGTCGGACGAACTATCCCTCTTGTTGGTGAAGTTATTTTACTTGTTGATGTATCGCAGATCACATACTGCTCTATACGTGACTACAACCGCATAGCAAGGAATGCTGATAAATTATGGTAAATGACATTGAGCAACGCATTTATACGCTAGTCAGACGCTATAACGGCGTCTATCTGTTCAATAATGAAAAAAAGCAAAGGCTGTTAAATCCGGAAACCGATCTCGATACAGATTTACATTTAGATGTTGGTGAAGCAGAAGATTTAATGGATGAGTTTTTTAAAAATTTCCAGGTTAATAAGGGTAATTTCAATATTGAAACCTACTATCCTGCTGAACCTTTCTCATGGAATCCATTTAAAAAATTCCCCCCTATACCCGTACCCGATTTCACTATCGGTATGCTGATCGAATCAGCCAAAGCCGGGCGCTGGTTATATGACTAAACATAAGCAAGGAGCATAAAATGGCTGTACCCGTTCACTTATTTTTGACCGATGACGGCGGCACAGCGATCCGTGGTTCTTCCGATGTGCAAGACCGCGAAGGAAGCGTGGAGCTTAGAGGATTGCATCACAGCTTAACCCTCCCCACAGACCCGATGACAGGCAAGATTACGGGAACCCGCCAGCATTCACCTTTCCAGTTCACCAAAGAACTTGATAGTTCGTCTCCCTATCTCTTTAAGGCTGCGGCAACAGGCCAGACGCTACAGTCTGCTGAATTTCGCTTTTATCACATTAATGATGCCGGGCAGGAAGTGGAGTATTACCGGATCACGCTGGAAGATGTGAAAGTGATTTCAGTCAGCCCGGTCATGCATGATACGCGGGGATGTCCGGGTACAGGGCACATGGAAGAGATCGCACTGAACTATGAGAAGATAAGCCACCTGTATAAAGACGGCAATCTGCTCGTGCATGACGCATGGAATGAGCGCCCCACAGCGTAGACAAATGCCTCCCGGGACTTGACCCAAAAACTTGTAATTTTTCTGGCAGCGGAAGCCATCAGGCACAAAAGGATCTTGCATGAATCCTTTTGTTTACCCTAAATAATTCAGGCGGCAGGAAGGCGGCAAGTGAGGGAATCCCGATGAGCTTACTTCAGTAAGTGATTCGGGTAAGTGAGCGCAGCCAACGCATCTGCAGCCTGAAGTATGACGGGTAAATTACTGATAGATGATATCGCCAGATAACACCTTCAAAATTTTGCCTTCGGCATCGGTAATCAGCACGTAATCCCCGCCCATATAGGTCCAGTGGCTGCCCTCTTCAGGTGGAGTCAGATGCCTTTTCTGCCACTCCCCGATCTTATAGTGCGGCTGGCGGTAGCTTTCTGGCGCTATATCACCGATATGGAACTGTTTGAAGTCGGCGAAAAAGGAGCTTTTGTCATACTTTCCTTTCGGCTGTGCCGGGGCCGTTTCACCGTCCGGGTTGATGGCCGAAGGTTGCTCAGACTGTGGCGCCTCTCCGGCGTCGGGAGTCTCCGGGCTGGCAGAACCGTCGTCGTCGGCATCGGGCGCCCGCGCGGATGATTCGGGCATCTCAATCTGTGGCGCGGGCACGGCAGGGTTACCGGCCTGAGCGCTCTGGGAAACCGCAGCCTGCTCGCCTTCGGCCCAGGCCGAAGAGATCACCGGCATTGTGCTCACCAGCACGGCTGAAAATAGTGCGATAGTAGATTTACTCATAGTTTCTCCGGTGAGAAAAAGTAACATCATGAAACGGGAGCGGAAAATTGTTCTCTCCCCAGAGGGAAACACTATCTCTTCTCCTGCGACAAGGCAATTTGCTTCTCCATGCGGCCGGTTACGCCACCGGACAGAGGGTTAATAGTCAGCGCGGAGCTTAAGGCAAGCGTGGCCTGGCTGAAGAGATGCTTCTCGCCCGTTCTTTACCTGCCTGTCTCCTCAGAAAGACCAGCCGTCGCTGTCACCTACGCGTTCCCGGCATCCCAGTATGGCGCTTTATCACAACCTGTCTCTCTACGGTAGTAGCCTGTCCGTTTATGGCCTTCTTATGCCTGCCGATCCGCGCCACTATGGCTTCTCAGCTTATTAACAGGAGTCCGGAAATGGCCCAGACCTTACTTTTAGTTATTGACGCCCAGCAGTCCTTCCATCATCGTGGCTACCTCGGGACGGCCGAGACAGCCGCCTTTGAAGAACGTCTCAGCGCGCTGATCGAAGGATGCCGAGTGCGCGATATTCCCGTGGTAGATGTTTTTCATGTGGAAGAGGATGGGCCGTTCTCGCTGGCGTCGGGACTGGTTGAGCGCCTGCCTTTTCTCCACCACCAGGCAGCGAAAACCGTCCATAAGCGCGTGCACAATGCGCTGACCGACTCGGGGCTGGAGGCGTGGCTCCGCGCACAGATGGCGACGCATCTGATTATCTGCGGCCTGCGCACCGAGCAGTGCTGCGAAACCACGGCGCGGGTCGCCTCAGATCTGGGCTATCGCGTGACCTTTGTGACCGAAGCCACGCTGACGTTCCCGATTACCCATAACGGTATTACGCTGAGCATCGCCGATCTGCGGCACCGGACAGAGAGCGTGTTAATAAACCGCTTCGCCGCGATCCGCACCGTTGAGGCGTGCCTGGAGGAGCTTGACTGACATGACGATTCCGGTGTGGTTTTTAACGTTGCCCGGCGTGATGATGCTCGATATCACCGGTCCGGCGGAAACCCTGAAGCTGGCCGGTGACGCCTTCAGCCTGCACTACATCGGGCCGGAGGAGAGCGTCCTTACCTCAACGGAGATGCAGGTGGCGCAGATAGCGCCGCTGCCGGAAAGTTTGCCCTCCGGCAGCCTGCTGATTCTGCCGGGCGCGGCCGACTCGCGCATGGCGTTTGCTACGCCGCAGGCCGACATCGCCCGCCGCTGGCTGAGACGTATCCAGCCTGCCATCCTCAACGGCGATATCACGCTGATCTGTATCTGTTCCGGTTCGCTGCTGGCGGCGCAAAGCGGTCTGCTGAGCGGCGTACAGTGTACAACCCATCACCAGGTCATCGCGCGGCTGAAAGCCGCCGATCCTGGCGCTATCGTCAGAGAAAACCGGATTTTTGTTGAAGATCGCGGCATCTGGAGCAGCGCAGGGATCACGGCAGGCATCGATCTCTCCCTGCATCTGATCCATCGCCTCTGTGGCGCAGCGCTGGCGCTGGACGTGGCGCGTGAAATGGTGGTCTGGTTTCGCCGCTCGGGCGACGATCCGCAGCTTTCTCCCTGGCTGCGCTATCGTAACCATCTGCATCCGGCCGTTCATCGCGCCCAGAATTTGTTAATGCAGCAACCGGAACAGGAGTGGCCGCTAGAGGAGGTCGCCAGACGCGTACACGTCAGCGCCAGGCATCTGACAAGACTGTTTCGCCAGCACCTCGGCATCACCGTCAGGGAGTATCACGAGCAGCTCAGGATCGCGATTGCGCGACAGCGCCTGCAACAGGGAGAAGGTGCAGAAAAAGCGGCGCTGTCGGCAGGATTCTCTTCTTCGCGTCAGCTGCGCCGCGCCCAGCAGCGTTGGGCAACGTTCTGACCGCCGCCCGCGGCAAACGATCTTAACGCTTCACGCTGTCGATAAAGGTCTGGCGGGCCGTCTTCGATCCCAGGCGTTCAGCCTCATCCAGTAATTTCAGCGCCTTATCCACATCCCCCGCCCTGACGGCCTTTTTAATGGATGCGTTAAAGTAAGCTTCAGAATCATCCAGCATCGGCTCCGCGGATTTAGCTGGCGCGGCTGCTGGCTGGGTGTTGCCCACCACCACCGGCGCGGCTACCGCTTCGCCGGATGACGGCAGGAACTGACCAATCATCACGTTCCCGGATTTCTGCTCGGCGGTCACCTTCAGGCTCAGCGTTCCCGTTGGCGTATGACGGGCGACGGGATCGGGAATGTCCGGCACGGCGTTGCCCACGCCTGACGCGTAGGCCTTAGCTGGATTGACCATTTGCGTGCTCTTGCCCAGATCCTGGCGCGTGGTATAGACCAGCACATAGATTTGTTTCTGACCCAGCGCTGGCGTCAGCTTCAGCGTCCCTTCCAGGCGATCGCTGGAGACAATACCGGGCTGCTCGTAGGGAAAATAGCTGGCAGGATAAAATGCCGCCGGGCGCATCTGCTCGTCGAGCACCAGCACGTTAGGCGCATAAACCGTTTTGCCGGACACCACGCTGGTCAGGACAATTTCAAGCGATCCGCGATCGGCGGGCAGGGAAAATGCCGCGACGGCGCCCTGGATCTCACCCTGATTAATCTGGCTGCCCGTAGCGCCAAGCTTCACTTCCTGCGTCACTGGCGGCACCAGCGGCGTCCACGAAAGCTGGCGTAACGTCTGGCTGGAGATGGCCGGCGCCTTAGCGGCATCCTGCTGAGCCGCAAAGGCGGCGTCGGGCAGCGCGGAGAGCAGGCTTAACGACAGGCAGAGTGACAGCAGCGTCTTTTTCATTATGGTTTCCTTTTCAATTACTGAAGGCTGGCGGAAACCCGCCAGCCAGTACAGCATTATTAGCGTTCTGAATACCGTTGCACGGCGGCTACGGCTGGTGAATTACCACCAGATTTCCATCTGCGCACCGAAGGTGATCTCATCATCATCGCCACGGCTGAAGGTTCTGACGCTGCTGTCGTTCATCGCCAGGCCATTATTCACACCGGCGTCGCTGTCATAGCCCCACTTCTCATCCCAGTTCGCATAGGTGGCGAACACGCGGATAGCCGGACGGGACCAGATGCTGTCACCAGCCTGCCACTGTTGCGCCAGGGTCACTTTGTACTGGCCGTTGCGGTCGCCGGTACGCTGGGATTTCACGTTGTCGTAGCCCGCTTCCAGCAGGGTACTCATGATTGGCGTCCATTTGTACATCGGACGCACGCCTACGGTGTACCAGGTGGTACCGTTATTGTTGTCGCGATCGGTGTCCTGATACATCGCCACGTACATCAGACTCCAGGTGTCGTTGAAATCCATGGCGCCGTGGTCCAGCACGCGGATCATGCTGCCGTTGTTATTGATGGATGCGCCGTTAGCGTGTCCGTTGGCGGCCCCCGTGTTGGGAGAGGTCATTGAATCCGCGGCGTACTGCACCACAAATTTGTTATAACCATTGTAGATACTCTGGGTGTGCTCGGCGGTCAGCAACCAGCCATCTTTGGTGGCATCGTCAGCCAGCGAGTAGCCGTCGCGTGCGTTGGCGCGGCCATAGTCCACACCCAGCTCCAGCACGCCGCCAGGGTTGGTTTGCAGCCCGGCGAGACGCACGTCGAACACGTCGTTGGAAGTGGCAACTTCGTCACGCTGATCGGCTATATAGCCAAAAGAACCGCCGCTTTCAGTGTTACGGGTGGCGGCGAAAGAGAGCTTACCAAAGCCCAGATCGATATCTTCCAGACCGGCACCAGGACCCGAAATATCCCAGTAGTAGAAGTCAATCATGTGCACATCATGACGCTGGTAGAAGCGCTTACCGGCCCAGATGGTGGAACCCGGCAGCGCTTCGATCAGGTTTTTCCCCTTCACGTTCGCTTCACGGAAAGCGGGATCGGTGCCTTCCCAGTCATTTTGCTGCGAAACGGAGTAGGCAACATTGGTGTCAAAATAGAAGCTCTTGTCTCCCTCTTTCCAGACTTCCTGCCCCAGCTTTAATTCTGCATAGGTTTCACATTCATTACCAAGGCGATACTTGCTCTGCGCGCCCGTCGCCTGGAAGCACTGCTGTTCGCCGCCGCTGCCGGACCAGCCGATACCGGATCGGGCATAGCCGGTGAAATCTACCGCCATCGCCTGGGTGGACATTACGCCGGCAGCCACTGCAAGCGCGAGAGTGGAAAGTCGTTTAGTTATCATCATCTTCTCCTGTAGGGGACATGTGCTTTAAACGCCCGGCTCGGGATGCAACCGGCGGCAGGCTGTCCCGTCTTCACGGAACAGATGACAGCGGTGTGGCGGCAAGCCGATAGCGAATGTGGCACCTTCTTCTACCAGCACCACGTCGTTCTGGCGGTAAACCAGGTTTTGACGAATTGCCGGAATCTGGATATGGATCTGCGTTTCGTTCCCCAGCTGCTCGACGACCTGCACCTCGCCGGAGAGCCGGATTTCAGCCTCTTCGCCCGGCAGCAGATGCTCGGGGCGAATGCCCAGCGACAGGTTGCTGCCCGCCGAGACGTCACTGCCCGCCACCGATAGCCAGACCCACTGGCGGTCAGGCAGCTCCACCTGAACGCGCTCTGGTTCTGCGGCGATGACTTTGACCGGCAGGAAGTTCATTTTGGGGGAGCCGATAAACCCGGCGACAAAGCGATTGGCCGGATAGTGGTAGAGCGCCAGCGGCTTGCCGATCTGCACAATGCGTCCGGCGTTAAGCACCACGATCTTGTCGGCCAGCGTCATCGCCTCAACCTGATCGTGGGTGACGTAAATCATTGTGCGCTTCAGCCGCTTATGCAGGCGGGAAATCTCAATACGCATCTGCACGCGCAGCGCGGCATCGAGGTTAGAGAGCGGTTCATCCAGCAAAAACACCTTCGGCTCCGCCACCAGCGTGCGGCCAATCGCCACGCGCTGGCGCTGCCCGCCGGAGAGCGCCTTGGGGCGGCGCTCCAGCAGGTGTGCGAGCTGGAGCACTTCCGAAACCTGACTGACGCGCCGGTCAATCTCCGCTTTTTTGGTCCGCGCCAGCCTGAGGCCGAAAGACATGTTTTCCGCTACCGAAAGGTGCGGATAAAGCGCATAGGACTGGAATACCATCCCGATGCCGCGATCCGCAGGCGGCACCTCATTCATTCGCCTGTCGCCAATTTTCAGCTCGCCGGAGGTAATCTCCTCCAGCCCGGCAATCATCCTCAGCAGGGTCGATTTACCACAGCCTGAGGGGCCGACAAAGACTACAAACTCGCCCTCCTCGATCGCCAGATTGATGTCGCTGGAAATCACCGTGTCGCCAAAGGCTTTACAGACGCCGCTAAGGGTAACGCTCGCCATCCTGAACTCCTGTCGGTACTGCGGGAAAGATAGGGAATGAGGGGAAGAGTGCGGGCTGTGCGGCAAAACGTAATCATCCGTAACCGGGTTTTTCATGGGGGAGAGACGGGGAGGATGGGATGCGGGCTGCGCCGCCGGGAAGTTCCGTTTAAAAGCCGGTTTCGTGATCGGCGCTGCAAAAAACGATGGCGGTTTGTTCCTCAGAAGCGGCATTAGAGGCGAGTGTGTTAAGCGGGTCACATTCTGAAAGGTGGGGGCGTAGAGCGGGGGAGGATGAAGCCCGACCGGCCTGACCCCACACTGACAGCGTACCCTCTCACTCCCTCCGTCACGCGAGCAATCGCCGGAAATAAAAGGACTGGATTATGGCCCTCAGCATAAAGAATGTCGTGCAACGCACCCTTGCCCTGTCAGCGCTGGCTTCGCTGGCGATGTCAGCCGCCGCCTTCGCCAAAATAGAAGAAGGGAAGCTGGTTATCTGGATCAACGGCGATAAAGGCTACAACGGCCTGGCGGAAGTCGGTAAAAAGTTCGAGCAGGACACCGGCATTAAAGTCACCGTTGAACATCCGGACAAGCTTGAAGAGAAATATCCTCAGGTCGCGGCGACCGGTGACGGGCCGGATATCATCTTCTGGGCGCACGACCGCTTCGGGGGTTATGCCCAGTCTGGTCTTGTGGCGGAAATCAGCCCGGATCAGGCTTTTAAAGACAAGTTGTTCCCTTTCACCTGGGACGCGGTAACCTTCAATGGCAAGCTGATCGGCTATCCGGTGGCCGTCGAGTCGCTCTCGCTGATCTACAACAAGGATTTAGTGAAAGAAGCGCCCAAAACCTGGGAAGAGATCCCGGCGCTGGATAAAAAACTGCGCGCCCAGGACAAGAGCGCCATCATGTGGAACCTCCAGGAACCCTACTTCACCTGGCCGGTTATCGCGGCTGACGGCGGCTACGCCTTCAAATACGCGGAAGGCAAATACGACACCAAAGATACCGGCGTCAACAATGCGGGTTCCCAGGCTGGCCTGCAGTTCATCGTCGATCTCGTGAAAAATAAACATATCAGCGCCGATACCGACTACTCCATTGCCGAAGCCGCCTTTAATAAAGGCCAGACGGCGCTGACCATCGATGGTCCCTGGGCCTGGTCTAACCTCGACAAGAGTAAAATTAACTACGGCGTGGCGCTGCTGCCCACTTTCCACGGCAAGCCGTCCAAACCCTTCGTGGGCGTCCTGACGGCGGGCATCAATGCCGCCAGCCCGAACAAGGAGCTGGCGAAAGAGTTTCTGGAAAACTACCTGATCACCGATGAGGGCTTAAGCAAGGTCAACGGCGATAAGCCGCTGGGCGCCGTCGCGCTGAAGTCTTACCAGGCGCAGCTGGAGAAGGATCCGCGTATCGCCGCCACCATGGCGAACTCGAAAAACGGTGAAATCATGCCGAATATCCCGCAAATGAGTGCGTTCTGGTATGCCGAACGCAGCGCAATTATCAACGCCGTAAATGGCCGTCAGACCGTGCCGCAGGCATTAAAAGAAGCGGAAACCCGCATCAGTAAATAAACACCGCCACTGCTGAACTGCGGGATGAGCCAGCTCTGGCTCATCCCGTGCCGAGAAGGATTGTCGCTATGCCCTTAACCCAGACCGCTGACAGAAAAAAACGGCCGATAAACAACGCGATCGCCTGGAGCTTCCTCGGCCTGTTTGCCCTGTTAGCCGGTTACCTGATTGTGCTGATGTATGCGCAGGGGGAAATTCTCTTCGCCATCCTGACGCTGGTTCTCTCAAGCCTTGGCCTGTTTATTTATGGCAACCGTCGCGCCTATTCCTGGCGCTATGTCTATCCTGGCCTGGCGGGAATAGGCCTGTTCGTTCTGTTTCCGCTGGTCTGCACCATCGCCATTGCGTTTACCAATTACAGCAGCACCCACCAGCTCTCCCTGGAGCGCGTCCAGAACGTGCTGATGGACAGAGAGTTTCGCGAGGGTAAAGCCTGGAACTTTGCGCTTTATCCCACGGGTGAACAGTGGCAGCTCACGCTGACCTCCCCGGATAACGGCGATCTGCTGGTATCAGAACCTTTTGCCTTTTCGCCTACCGAACCGCAGCAGCTAAAAATGACGCCGCAGCCCGCACCGGCCTCGGCAAAGGCAGGTCTGCGCGCCGTGACGCAAAACCGTCAGGCGCTGGGCCAGCTGGCGGCGGAACTCCCTGATGGATCAACGCTGCGTATGAGTTCCCTGCGGCAGTTTTCCGGCACGCAGCCCCTTTATAAGCAGAGCGAGGATCGCAGCCAGCTGACCAACAACCAGACCGGAAAGATCTACCGCCCCAATATGACGACCGGCTTTTATCAGCAGGTAGACAGTCAGGGCGCGTGGCAGGAGGAAGTGCTAAGCCCCGGCTTTACGGTAAGCATTGGCTGGCAGAACTTCCTGCGCGTATTTCAGGATGAGGGCATCCAGAAGCCGTTTCTGGCGATTTTTGTCTGGACGCTGATCTTCTCGCTGCTCACCGTTATTCTGACCGTGGCTGTGGGCATGGTGCTGGCCTGCGTGGTGCAGTGGGAGGCACTGAAGGGCAAAGCGGTTTATCGCCTGCTGCTGATCCTGCCCTATGCGGTGCCCGCCTTTATCTCTATCCTGATTTTTAAGGGATTATTTAACCAGAGCTTTGGCGAAATTAACCTGATGCTCTCCGCGCTTTTCAGCATCAAACCCGCCTGGTTCAGCGATCCGCTGACCGCCAAAACCATGCTGGTGATCGTCAATACCTGGCTCGGCTATCCCTACATGATGATCCTTTGTATGGGCCTGCTGAAGGCGATCCCGGACGATCTTTATGAAGCTTCGGCGATGGATGGCGCCACGCCGTTTCAGAACTTCTTCCGCATCACGCTGCCGCTGCTGATTAAGCCGCTGACGCCGCTGATGATCGCCAGCTTCGCCTTTAACTTTAATAACTTTGTGCTGATCCAGCTGCTGACCAACGGCGGGCCGGACAGAATCGGCACGACCACGCCGGCAGGCCATACCGATCTGCTGGTCAGCTATACCTACCGCATCGCCTTTGAAGGCGGCGGCGGGCAGGACTTTGGCCTGGCGGCGGCCATTGCCACGCTGATCTTCCTGCTGGTTGGGGCGCTCGCGGCCATCAACCTGAAAGCCTCACGAATGAAATTTGATTAAGGATCTCTTATGGCGATGGTTCAACCGAAATCGCAGCGCGTCAGGCTGCTGGTCACACATCTGTTATTACTGGGCTTTATCGCGCTGATCTTGTTCCCGCTGCTGATGGTTTTTGCCATCTCGCTGCGGCCCGGCAACTTTGCCACAGGCAGCCTGATCCCTGACAGCGTCTCCTGGGATCACTGGAAGCTGGCGCTGGGGATACCGGTCACCCACGCCGACGGTAGCGTCACGCCGCCGCCCTTTCCGGTAATGCTCTGGCTGTGGAACTCGATCAAGATTGCGGTCATCACCGCCATTGGCATCGTGGCGCTCTCAACCACCTGTGCCTATGCCTTTGCCCGCATGAAGTTTCGCGGCAAAAGCACGCTGCTGAAAGGCATGCTGATCTTCCAGATGTTTCCGGCGGTTCTGTCGCTGGTGGCGCTTTACGCCCTGTTCGACCGGCTGGGCATCTACCTGCCCTTCCTCGGGCTGAATACCCACGGCGGCGTGATATTCGCCTACCTGGGCGGCATTGCGCTGCACGTCTGGACGATTAAAGGCTACTTTGAAACCATCGATAACTCGCTGGAGGAAGCGGCATCGCTGGACGGGGCCACGCCGTGGCAGGCTTTCAGGCTGGTCCTGTTGCCGCTTTCCGTACCTATTCTGGCAGTAGTGTTTATTCTCTCGTTTATCGCCGCCATTACCGAAGTGCCGGTCGCCTCGCTCTTACTGCGCGACGTCAACAGCTACACGCTGGCGGTGGGAATGCAGCAGTACCTTAATCCGCAGAACTATCTGTGGGGCGATTTTGCGGCAGCGGCCATCCTCTCCGCTATTCCCATCACGGCGGTCTTCCTGATAGCGCAGCGCTGGCTGGTCGGCGGCCTGACCTCGGGCGGCGTGAAGGGATAATGTCAGCGGGCAGGAAGAAAGTGCCGGTAATTATTTATTGAGAAGTTCTTTGAAGAAGTCTTTGCAATTTGTCCTGTGTCTCTGGTGGCCGTAAGGCCACCTTTTTTATTTATCCTTCTTCATTCTGTCCTGCAACGCCAGGCCATTTTCCCCTAAGCCAGGCCTCTTTAAAGCTATATCCTCACTCCCTTACAGCCCTGTGGCTACCAGTCAGCCATTTATGACACAGGCATTGCTGAACGTTAACAGGAATAAAAAAGAGCCACTGCTGAGGCGCAGCGTTGGTGAATAAATGAGAGGGGAGTTCGGGAGAAAAAGCGAAGCCTGAAGCCAGACCCTGGAGTCATTATGATGAGGAATACGCTATCCCGGATAAGGCGAATAACCGGGCACAGTTCCATGGAAATAGCCCCGACTTGTAACATGTCCGCTGTCGGGTTAAAACAGCGTCGTCATAGTCAGTTGGGGTTCAGCATCAAACCCCGCCTGATATTCACCTTCTGCTCTAACTTACCGAGACTTTCCGGCGTCGCTTATCCAGATCTTTGATCAGTTTGTTCACTTCCGGGTCAGCAAACATCGCTTCAAGCGTATGCGAGAGCTTGCGCCGCCAGTTGGGGTATTCGCTGCTGGTGCCGGGCACGTTTACCGGCGTCGGCATATCGAGCCAGTCTTCCGGCTGCAGCCCCAGCAGGGCGCAGGCGCTGTCGGCTACGTAGCGCTGCATACCGCGCCGCAGAACGGGCGTCAGGGGCATAAACGCCGCCTGACGGCCCGTCCCTTTCGGCACGCAGCCGTAATGATGCAGGCTGTCAAGCAGCCCCTGCCGCGCCCTGGCCCGCTCCGCATAGAGCGCCTGTAGCACCGTCTCATCGCGATAGAGGCCCAGCTTTTTCCCCAGCGTCAGATCGTCGCTCTGCCAGTAGCCGCGCAGCGTGGGCAGATCGTGAGTGGTGAGCGTCGCCATCGCCTGTACCGGATAGGATTGTGGCGCACGGAAGGTACACTCCGCATCGCGTTCAAAATAGAGCACTTTATAGGAGTACACGCCGCTTTCACGCAGTTTGCTGACGATTTCCACCGGCACGGTGCCAAGATCTTCGCCAATCACCATACAGCGGTGACGCTGGCTTTCCAGCGCGAGGATGGCTAACAGATCGTCGATGGGGTACTGGACGTAGGCGCCTTTATCCGCCGTGCCGCCGGCGGGTATCCACCACAGACGCAGCAGCGTCATCACATGATCGATGCGCAGCGCGCCGCAGTGGGTCATGTTTGAACGCAGCATATCGATAAACGGCTGATAGGCGCGGCTGACCATCGCCCAGGGATCCATCGGCCGTAAATCCCAGTTCTGCCCCTGCGGGCCAAGAATATCCGGCGGTGCGCCGACCGACGCCTTCAGGCAGTACAGCTCGCCATCGCTCCAGGTTTCGGCGCCGCCTTCCACCACCCCGACGGCGAGATCGCGGTAGAGCCCAATGGACATCCCCGCCAGCAGGCTGGTTTCGTAGCAGCCAGCAAACTGGATTTCCGCCAGCCACTGAAGCCAGAGATAGAATTCCACTTCGCCGGCGTACTGCTCACAAAACGCGCTCACCTCTGGCCCGCGCGCGTTGCGGTAAGCCTCCGGCCAGCCATTCCAGCCCTGCGCCACGCCGGTCGCTGCCGCCAGGTGGGCATAAAGCGCATCGTAAGCCGCCTGCAAATAGAGGCTTTCGCCACCCTCTCTGACGAAGCGGGCAAACGCCTGCCGCTGCTCATCCTGCGCTTTCCGGGTAGAGAAGTGGGCATTTGCCAGCCGCAGCCCCTGTAACTTCAGCGCCATGACGCTGCTGTAATCGACCCACTCCGCCTGACGCGCCGCCTCAACGGCCTGCTGCGTCTCAGGCTCGTGCCACCAGCGTTGCGCCGCCTCGCTGAGGCGAAAGTCTTCCACCGCGCCCACGTCGATATAGATGACGTTCAGCCAGCGGCGGGAAGAGGGGCTGTAAGGGCTGGCCGCTTCCGGATTGCCGGGATAGAGCGCGTGAATAGGGTTAAGGCCAACGTAGGCGCCGCCCCGATCCGCCACGTTCGTTAACAGCTGCTGTAAATCGCCAAAATCGCCAATGCCCCAGTTCCGGGCGGAACGTAGCGTGTAGAGCTGAACGCATGCGCCCCACAGCTTTTTCCCGGCCAGCAGGGCATCCGGCTCGTAGCAGCGCTGCGGCGCAACGATAACGCGGCACTCCCAGCTTTGATCGGCCTGGGTCAGCGTCAGCCGGTGATAGCCAGGCAGAATGCGGCCTGAGAGCGCCAGCGTCATTCTGCCATTCACCCGCCCCTGCTGCACCGCCCCGCCCTCCTGCTGAAAATGCCAGTGGTATTCGCCTTCACCGCTTACCGGCAGCGCGTAGCGGCTGCCTTTGGTGAAGACTTTGACCGCCGGCAGCGGGCTGGTCAGCGGCCGGCGGGCCGTGTTCCAGCCCATCGCATTCAGCAGCTCGCGCTTGGTTTCGCTGGCGATCGCCTGCTGCTTGCCGTGAGCGTTAATAAAGCCGGAAGCGATCCCCGCTTCAAGGGCGGCCTGCTCCAGTGCGTAGTTTTCCATAAGGCCCCCTTAGCGCTTCGCCTGCCAGATCCGCTGCTGGTAGTCGCGGATTGAGCGGTCGGAACTGAACATACCGACTCGCGCCGTGTTCAGAATGGTGCTGCGCGTCCACTGCTGCGCATCGCGGTAGAGCGCCTCGATTTTCTCCTGGGCCTCCAGGTAACTGGCGAAGTCGGCCAGCACCAGCCAGTGATCCCCGCCGGCGAGCAGGCTGTCGAGCATCGGGCGGAAAGCCTCTTTATCGCCGTCGCTGAAGAATCCCTTCTCCAGCTCTTTCAGAATTTTATCAAGATGCTTATCTTTTTTGCGCAGCTTCAGCGGATCGTAACCTTTCTTCAGCAGCGCCTTCACGCCATCGACGGTAAGGCCGAAAATCACGATATTCTCTTCGCCTACCTGTTCGGCAATCTCCACGTTCGCCCCATCAAGGGTGCCGATGGTCATCGCCCCGTTCAGCGCCAGCTTCATGTTGCCGGTGCCGGAAGCCTCTTTCCCGGCGGTGGAAATCTGCTCCGAGACGTCCGCTGCCGGAATAATCAGCTCGGCAACCGATACTTTATAATCCGGGATAAACACCACTTTGAGGCGATCGCCCACCAGCGGATCGTTGTTAATCTTCTCCGCAACCTTGTTAATGGCGTAGATAATATTCTTCGCCAGGTAGTAGCCCGGTGCCGCTTTCGCCCCAAAGATGAAGACGCGCGGCACGCAATCTTTCTGCGGGTTATCCCGAATCTGGCGGTAAAGAGAAAGAATGTGCAGCAGGTTGAGATGCTGCCGTTTGTATTCATGAAGACGTTTGATCTGCACATCAAAAATCGCGTCAGGGTTTAGCGCGATCCCCATCGTCTGCTGGACGTAATGCGCCAGCTTGTCCTTATTTTCGCGCTTAATTTGCTGATACTGCTGCTGGAAATCCGCCTCGTCCAGGAAGGCTTCCAGCCCTCTCAGCGCGTCCAGGTCAGTCACCCAACCGGTGCCAAGCTTGCTGTCGATCAGCGCCGACAGCGCCGGATTACACTGCTTGAGCCAGCGACGCGGGGTAATGCCGTTGGTGACGTTATGGAATTTCTCCGGCCAGAGCTGGTGATATTCCGTAAACAGATCTTTGACCACCAGATCGGAGTGCAGGGCTGCCACGCCGTTAACGGCGAAACCACTGACCACGCACAGGTTAGCCATCCTGACCTGCTTGTCATGATGGATAGCGAGCTTTTGCCACACGGCGCTGTTGCCGGGCCAGCGTGCCTCAACCACTTTTTTAAAGCGGGCATTCATGGCTTTGATCAGGGAGAAATGCCTTGGCAGCAGGCTGCGAACCAGCTTCTCATCCCAGCACTCCAGCGCTTCCGGCATCAGCGTATGGTTGGTATAGGCAAAGGTCTTGCTGACGATATCCCAGGCCGCTTCCCACTCGAGCTGATGCTCATCCAGCAGGATCCGCAGCAGTTCCGGAATAGCGATCGTCGGGTGCGTATCGTTAAGCTGAATCACTTCAAACTGCGGCAGGGCTTCGACAGGACGCCCCAGAAAATGGTGGCGGCGCAGGATGTCCCGCACCGAACAGGCGCACTGGAAATATTGCTGCATCAGGCGCAGGCGCTTGCCCGCCAGATGGTTATCATTCGGATAGAGGACTTTGGTCAGCTTCGCGGCATCAATCCCGCTCTGCTCGGCCTTAAGGAACTCGCCGTCGTTAAACAGGCCTAAGTCAAAAGGTTCAGGCGAGGTAGCCTCCCAGAGCCGCAGCGGCTGCGTGATGCCGTTCTGATAGCCGACCACGGGCAGATCCCAGGCTTCTCCACGTAACGTGAAGGCGGGCTGCCACTGCTCGCGCCCCGCCGCATCTTTGCTCAGTTTTCCGCCGAAGCTGACGTCCACCGCCAGAGCCGCGTTATGGTTAGCCCAGGGATAGCTTTCACGATGCCAGACGTCGGGCGCTTCCTGCTGTTTGCCCTGCTGGAAGGACTGACGAAACAGGCCGTACTGATAGTTCAGCCCGTAGCCGATCGCCGGCTGGCCGACGGTGGCCATCGAATCCAGAAAACAGGCCGCCAGCCTGCCCAGCCCGCCGTTGCCCAGCGCCGGGTCCACTTCCTGCTCAAGCACGTCGGCCAGATCCACACCTTCCGCTTTCAGCGCTTCGCAGACCGTATCGTACCAGCCGAGGTTGCTCAGGTTATTAGCGGTCAGCCGCCCGATCAGGAATTCCATTGAGAGGTAATTCACGTGACGCAGCGGCGTTTCACCCGCCTGCTCCTGGGGCTGGGCGTTCAGCTGCTCAGAGAGCGCCGCGCTGGTAGCCTGCCACCACTGATGAGGCGTCATATCCTGCGCCTGTTGCAAACCAAAGCCCTGCCACTGGCGCTTTAGCGCGGCCAGAAATTGTGTTTTATCCAACGTCACCTGCATCACATACCCTCACTGTCCGGAAATATTGGGGGGGAAATTTTTGACTATGCTGCATCGGCGTTGAGCGGGCGGCATCCTCCCGGCGGGGTTTAGTCAGGGAGGAGTGGCGGGGCGTAGCCGGAGGAAGACGGCGGAGAGGAAAAAAGCCGGAAAGTCCGATTTTTAGAATTGTGACGAAGTACGACTAAACGAAACGCAATAATGAAACTAACTTGCAATCAATGCATTGAAGGCAGACTTTAGGAAACAGATTAATTACGCCCTCTAAAATAAATAAAAATCCCTCTGGGCTCCGTCATAAGAACTGAAACTATGCTTATACCTTCGAAGCTGAGCCGCCCGGTGCGGTTGCAAAACACGGTGGTGCGCGAACGTTTACTGACGAGACTCTCCGCCGCGCCAAATTACCGGCTGACGCTGATCGCCAGCCCGGCAGGCTACGGTAAAACGACGCTGATGGCGCACTGGGCATCGGGGAAAAATCATCTCGGCTGGTACTCGCTGGATGAGAGCGATAATCAGCCTGAGCGTTTTGCCAGCTATCTGATCGCCGCCGCCCAGCAAGCCACCGGCGACTGGTGTAAAAAAAGCGAGGCGCTGAGCCTTAATCACCAGTATGCAAGCCTCTCCGCGCTGTTCGCCCAGCTGTTTGTCGAGCTTTCCGAGTGGGACGCGCCGCTGCTGCTGGTGATCGATGATTATCACCTGATCCACAACGACGCAATCCATGAGGGAATGCGGTTTTTCCTGCGCCATCAGCCGGAAAACGTTTCGCTGCTGGTGCTTTCCCGCACCCTGCCGCCGCTGGGCATCGCGAACCTGCGCGTCCGTGACCAGCTGCTGGAGCTGAATGCGGACCAGCTCGCCTTTACGCATCAGGAGACGCAGCAGTTTTTTGACTGCCGGCTGCCCGACCCTATCGATCAGGCCGACAGCAGCCGCCTGTGCGATGACGTGGCGGGATGGGCCACCGCGCTCCAGCTGATCGCGCTCTCTGCCCGCCAGTCCACCACGCCTGCGCAGCAGTCCACCCAGCAGTCAGCCCGCAAGCTCTCCGGCCTGAATGCCAGTCATCTTTCGCAGTATCTGGTGGAAGAAGTGCTGGATCGGGTGGATAAATCTACCCGCGACTTTCTGCTCCGCTGCTCGCTGCTGCGTTCGATGAACGATGCCCTGATTGTCCGCCTTACCGGCGGTGATAATGGTCAGGAACGGCTGGAGGCGCTGGAGTGTCAGGGTCTGTTCATTCATCGCATGGATGACACCGGAGAGTGGTTTAACTTCCATCCGCTGTTTGCTTCCTTCCTGCGCCAGCGCTGCCAGTGGGAGCTGGCGGGCGAGCTGCCGGCGATTCACCGGGCGGCGGCGGAAGGCTGGCTGGCGCAGGGCTTTCCGGCCGAGGCGATCCATCATGCGCTCGGGGCGGAGGATATCACGCTGCTGCGGGACATCCTGCTGCAGCACGCCTGGTCCCTGTTTAATCAAAGCGAGCTGGCACTGCTGGAGTCCTGCCTGAACGCGCTGCCTTACGATCGTCTGATTCAGAGCCCTAAACTGGTGCTGCTTCAGGCCTGGCTGGCGCAGAGTCAGCATCGCTATGCGGAAGTGGAAGCCCTGATTGCCCGCGCCAGCGATGAAATGCAGCAGTGCAATATTACCGTCGAGCGGGAGCTTGCTGCCGAGTTCGACGCGCTGCGCGCCCAGGTCGCCATTAACGATGGTCGTCAGGATGAGGCTGAGCGGCTGGCCACCGAAGCGTTGCGTTATCTTCCCTACGACAGCTACTACAGCCGCATTGTGGCGACCTCGGTCACCGGCGAGATCCTGCACTGCCGGGGCGACTTCGCCCGCGCCCTGCCAATGATGCAGCAAACGGAGCAGATTGCCCGTCGCTATCAGGTTTACCATTACGCGCTCTGGGCGCTGTTGCAGCAGAGTGAAATCCTGATTGCGCAGGGCTTTTTACAGGCGGCTTACGAGATGCAGGATCGCGCCTTTGAGCTGGTGCGCGAGCAGCATCTGCAACAGCTGCCGATGCATGAGTTTCTGCTGCGCCTGCGTTCACAGCTGCTCTGGTCGTGGTCACGCTTCGACGAAGCCGAACAGGCGGCGAGACAGGGCGTCGAGGTGCTGACGAATTTCAATCCTCAGCAGCAGTTACAATGCCTGGCTATGCTGGCGAAATGCTCGCTGGCCAGGGGGCAGCTCGATAACGCCAACCACTACCTTCAGCGCTGTGAAGCCCTGCTGAAAACCGGCCACTATCACGTTGACTGGCTGACCAATACCGATAAAACCCGCGTGATTTACTGGCAGATTACGGGGGATAAAGCCGCCGCGCGGCTCTGGCTTCAGCAGGCCGCCCGATCGGGTGAAGCGAGCAATCACTTTCAGCAGGGGCAGTGGCGCAATATCGCCAGGGTGCAAATCCTGCTGGAGAAATTTGAGGAGGCCGAGGCAATTCTGGACGAGCTGAACGCCAACGCCCGCCAGCTACGCCTCGCCAGCGATCTCAACCGCAACCTGCTGCTGCTCAATCTGCTCTACTGGCAGACCGGGCGGAAAAGCGAAGCCCAGCTCGCGCTGATTGAGGCGTTGGAGCTGGCAAACCGCACCGGCTTCATCAGCCATTTTGTGATTGAGGGCGAGATCATGGCCCAGCAGCTGCGACAGCTGATGCAGTTAAACCTGCTGCCGGAGCTGGAACGCCGCCGCGCCCAGCATGTGCTGCGTGAAATTAATCAGCATCATCGCCACAAGTTTGCCCATTTTGATGAAGGGTTCGTCAGCAAGCTTCTCAATCATCCGCAGGTGCCTGAACTGATCCGCACCAGCCCGCTCACCCAGCGCGAATGGCAGGTGCTGGGGCTTATCTATTCCGGCTACAGCAACGATCAGATTGCCAGCGAGCTGGACGTGGCCGCCACCACCATCAAGACGCATATCCGTAATCTCTATCAGAAAATGGGCATCGCGCACCGTCAGGACGCCGTTCAGCAGGCGCATCACCTGCTTGCCGTGATGGGGTATGGGGCTTGAGCAGGGGCGCTAAATGCCCAAAACTAACAAATCTATGGCGGAGACAATCCTATCCCGCAGCTCAACAGCGTTCCGGACAAAATTCTGTTCGCTGAGGTTTTTATCCTCCGTGGTGGTGAGCATTGAGGTCAGCACCACGTAGTCGTATTCACCGATCGTCATCTGCGGAGTAAGGGATTTGACCTGGGAATTAGTTTCTGACTTTCGTGCCAGCGGCATAACCAGCCTGGTCGAAAGATGGCTCAGTAAATCGGACTGGACGGTAATAAAGTAAGGATAATTCTGGCGGTTTCTTCCCTGATTTTTATAAACTGAAAATTGTTCCATCATAAAACCCTGAAGTCATCGTCATCCGCAAACAGGCCTGTTTCTTCAATAAAGCCGTTCAGGGCATCCAGTCCTGCCCGATTTTCAGCCAGCCACCGTTCCCGCTGCCGCTCTTTCACCGCCTTTTCCAGGGCGCTGTTGAGCGTGGCAGACAAGTTCAGATCCAGCGCTTTTGCCTGATCGATCAGTTCAGCACTGAGATAGACGTTAGTACTGCGTTTTTTAACTGTATCAGCCACTCTCATAAGAATTCCTGTGCCATTTTTATGCGCATAATTATGGCGCATAAAGTGGTTAAAAACCAGCCAAAACAGACTCTCTCTAACTCACCAGATGGGTTTTATCAATCCGACGTAACCCCAGCGCCAGCAGCAGGCTGCCAAACAGAGTCACCGTAAACACCAGCGGAATATCGATGAACGGATGGTCGGTGTTATCAAGATGATGAGTGCGGATAAAATGGATAAACAGCGCGTGAAAACCGTAAATGGGCAGGGAATTGCGCGAGATCAGCGCTAAAAAGGGCAACGGGCGCTGATTCAGGCAGTTTTTAAACAGCACCAGCAGGCTGACCGCCGCGATAAAGACCACCGGGCCGCAGTAGAGGTACCAGGTATCGGCGAAGGCGCCGTTGATCGCCATTTGCTTTTTTGTCCCCAGCGCAATGCCCGCCACGCTGGCCATAAACAGCAGACCGGCCAGCCAGCTGACGCCGCGTCCCCGGGTATTCATCATGCCAATGGCCCGCCCAAACAGCGCATAGAGCACGTAATAGAAGCTGTCTCCGCTGAGATAGAGATTCAGCGGCAGCCACTGGAACGGCCCGATGGCGCGATCGACAGTATTCGGGTTGGCGAGCACGGCCAGCACCAGCGTCACCGCGGCCAGATAGCCAGCCGTCACCGGCTTGACCTGAATCAGCGGCGAGAGCATGTAGATGCCTATGATGGCAAAGAAAAACCAGAGATGGTAGAAAACGGGCTTCTGAAACAGATTTTTAACCGAAAGCCCTTCGTTAATGGGCGTCAGCCAGGTGATGTAGATCAGCGCGACCGTACTGTAGAAAAGCAGGCAAAGGACAATGCGCAGAAAGTGGCGTCCCTGCGCGCTGCGCTCGCCAAAAAACAGGTAGCCTGAAATCATAAAAAAGATCGGTACGCAAACGCGCGAGGCGGAATTAAGCAGGTTTGAGAAATCCCAGGTTGTCTCGCTTACCGCCCCGGCATTGGTCACATACCAGGTGGTGGTGTGGATCATGATGACCATCAGGCAGGCGACCGCACGCAGATTATCTATCCAGTTAACCTTTTCCTTCATCTCATCCTCAATACCCGGGCATCATTGCGTATCAGAGCGTAGCCAGGCGGCTGGTAATCAACAACCTCCGGGGACGAAAATCAGATCGGGCTGACTATCGCCCGGTCAAAGGGTATACTGGCGCCCACTTTTTATAACTACTGTCTCGCGTGCGAATCCAACATGCAAAAGTTTGATACCAAGACCTTTCAGGGACTGATCCTGACCTTACAGGATTACTGGGCGCGCCAGGGCTGCACCATTGTTCAGCCTCTGGACATGGAAGTGGGTGCGGGCACCTCTCACCCGATGACCTGCCTGCGAGCGCTGGGGCCGGAGCCGATCGCCGCCGCCTACGTACAGCCTTCACGCCGTCCGACTGACGGGCGCTACGGTGAAAACCCGAACCGCCTACAGCACTATTATCAGTTTCAGGTGATCATCAAGCCGTCGCCCGACAACATTCAGGAACTCTATCTCGGCTCGCTGAAAGAGCTGGGCATGGATCCGACCATTCACGATATCCGCTTCGTGGAAGATAACTGGGAAAACCCGACGCTGGGCGCATGGGGCCTGGGCTGGGAAGTCTGGCTGAACGGCATGGAAGTGACGCAGTTCACCTATTTCCAGCAGGTTGGCGGCCTGGAGTGTAAGCCGGTAACCGGCGAGATCACCTACGGTCTGGAACGCCTGGCGATGTATATTCAGGGCGTGGACAGCGTTTACGATCTGGTCTGGAGCGATGGCCCGCTGGGGAAAACCACCTACGGCGACGTCTTCCATCAGAATGAGGTTGAGCAGTCGACCTATAACTTCGAACACGCGGACGTGGATTTCCTGTTCACCTGCTTCGAACAGTATGAGAAAGAGGCGCAGAGCCTGCTGGCGCTGGAGAAACCTCTGCCGCTGCCGGCCTACGAACGCATTCTGAAAGCGGGTCATACCTTTAACCTGCTGGACGCGCGTAAGGCGATTTCCGTGACCGAACGTCAGCGCTATATCCTGCGCATCCGTACCCTGACCAAAGCCGTGGCTGAGGCCTATTATGCGTCCCGCGAGGCGCTGGGCTTCCCGATGTGCAAAACGAAATAAGAGGCAGCCATGACTGATAAAACTTTTCTGGTGGAGATCGGCACCGAAGAGCTGCCGCCGAAGGCGCTGCGCAGCCTTGCCGAATCTTTTGCCGCGCATTTTACCGCTGAACTTGATACGGCGTGCCTGACCCATGGCGAGGTGAGCTGGTACGCCACGCCGCGCCGTCTGGCGCTGAAAGTGGCAAACTTAAGCGCCGCGCAGCCGGATCGTGAAGTGGAAAAACGTGGCCCGGCTATCGCCGCCGCGTTTGATGCCAACGGCGTCGCCACCAAAGCGGCCGAAGGCTGGGCGCGTGGCTGCGGCATTACCGTCGATCAGGCGGAGCGTCTGAGCACCGATAAGGGCGAATGGCTGCTTTACCGCGCCCTTGTTACCGGCGAAAGCGCCCAGTCGCTGCTGCCGGCGATGGTCGCCACCTCGCTGTCGAAGCTGCCGATCCCGAAACTGATGCGCTGGGGCGACTCCGACGTGCAGTTCGTCCGTCCGGTACATACCGTCACGCTGCTGCTGGGCGAAGAGAGTATTCCCGCCACCATTTTGGGTATCGCCTCTGCGCGCACCCTTCGCGGCCACCGCTTTATGGGCGAGCCGGAATTTACCATCGACAATGCCGACCAGTATCCGCAGATCCTGCTGGAGCGCGGCAAGGTTCAGGCGGATTACGAAGCGCGTAAAGCTCAGATTAAAGCCGATGCCGAAGCGGCCGCGCGTCAGATTGGCGGCACCGCCGATCTGAGCGACAGCCTGCTGGAAGAGGTTACCTCCCTGGTGGAGTGGCCTGTCGTGCTGACGGCGAAGTTCGAAGAGAAGTTCCTCGCGGTGCCGGCCGAAGCGCTGGTTTACACCATGAAGGGCGACCAGAAGTACTTCCCGGTCTACGACAGCGCTGGCAAGCTGCTGCCAAACTTTATCTTCGTGACCAATATCGAGTCGAAAGACCCGCAGCAGATCGTCTCCGGTAACGAGAAAGTGGTTCGTCCCCGCCTCGCGGATGCGGAATTCTTCTTCAACGCCGATCGCAAAAAGCGTCTGGAAGATCATCTGCCGCGTCTGGAAACCGTGCTGTTTCAGAAAGAACTGGGCACGCTGCGCGATAAAACCGACCGCATTCAGGCGCTGGCGGGATGGATCGCTGGTCAGATTGGTGCGGATGTGAACCTCGCGACCCGCGCCGGCCTGCTCTCCAAGTGCGACCTGATGACCAATATGGTGTTTGAGTTTACCGATACTCAGGGCGTCATGGGAATGCACTATGCGCGTCACGACGGTGAAGCGGAAGACGTTGCCGTTGCGCTGAACGAGCAGTATCAGCCGCGCTTCGCCGGTGACGATTTGCCTTCCAGTCCGGTTGCCTGCGCGCTGGCCATCGCCGACAAAATGGATACGCTTGCCGGTATTTTTGGGATTGGTCAGCACCCGAAAGGGGATAAAGACCCGTTCGCGCTGCGCCGCGCCGCGCTCGGCGTCCTGCGTATTATCGTTGAGAAGAACCTGCCGCTCGATCTGCAAACGCTGACCGAAGAAGCGGTTCGCCTTTACGGCAGCAAGCTGAGCAACGGCAAGGTGGTTGATGAGGTGATCGACTTTATGCTGGGTCGCTTCCGCACCTGGTATCAGGAAGAAGGTCACAGCGTCGACACCATCCAGGCAGTGCTGGCCCGGCGTCCGACCCGCCCGGCGGACTTCAACGCCCGGATGAAAGCGGTCTCCCACTTCCGTACGCTGGAGGATGCGGCCACGCTGGCGGCGGCGAACAAGCGCGTTTCCAACATTCTGGCTAAATCAACGGAGCCGCTGAATGAGAGCGTTCAGGCATCGCTGCTGAAAGAGAATGAAGAGATCAAGCTGGCGACCTACGTCTCCGCCCTGAGCAGCAAGCTTCAGCCCTGGTTTGCCGAAGGCCGCTATCAGGATGCGCTGGTGGAGCTGGCCCAGCTGCGTCCCGCCGTCGACGCCTTCTTTGAGAAGGTGATGGTGAATGCGGAAGATCGCGACGTCCGCATCAACCGCCTGACGCTGCTGGCTAATCTGCGCCAGCTGTTCCTGCAGGTGGCGGATATCTCGCTGCTGCAGTAATCCGGCTTCCGCTTGATGCTAAAACAACCCGCCTTCCGGCGGGTTCAGACTGCTGATAAAGGTAAAGCTCGGGGAACAGGGACTGGGAGTAAAGCGTCCCGCGCCATGGACGGCGCGGGCCGAGCTATCAGGGACGATGCTTTTTGCGTCTTTACGAGCAGGCCCTGTTCCCGGAGCCGGCACTTTATCAATAACTTCAACCCGCCTTCCGGCGGGTTTTTACTTTCTGTCCTATCCCCTGACAATCCCGCCTTGCCCTGCCCGCCACATTTCATATGGCTGTTGGCTCTGTCGGCCCGACTTTATTCCCGACTGCGTCGCTGCGCCACACAATCTTGATCCCGACCTCAGCCCCTTAAAGACCCATGGACAGCTGGAGCTGGTGGGCATCCTCAACGCGCCTCACAAAGCGCCGGACGTCACGCCGATTGTTTTCCGTCGCTTGGGCATTTCCGGCACGTCGTCAGGCAGCATTCGCGAAAACCAGGAGATGCTGGATTTTTGCGGCGCGCACAATGTTGTGTCGGAGGTGGAGGTGATTCGTCTGGATGAGGTAGAGATGGCGTTTGAACGGCTGCTGAAGGGCGACCTGTAGTACCGTTTTGTGATGGGTATGAAACCGGGGTGCCTCTGAAAGACAAAACCCGCCAGGTGGCGGGTTTTATTGCTATGCCAGCAGCTCGCGGCTGAGACAGGGATTCGATTGAATTAGCTGCATCAGCTTCTGGGCGCTGCGCGAAGGTTTAGTGCGCTTGGCTTCCCAGCTTTTTACCGACGAGACGCTAACGCCCATGGCGAGGGCGAACTCATTAATTTCCATGCCAGTAATTTCACGGATGCGTTTTGGCTCTGGCGTGGAGACTTCACCCTTTAATGGGGGTGCCGCTTTAATAACTTCACGGGTTAAAACAATATGTTCAAGACTGGACAGCAGTTCAGTCATAGGATCTTTAGTTTCCATAAAGCACTCCTCATAAAAATCACAAAATGTGAACGACCAGAGGGAAGAACCTGAGCCTCAGGTTCAGAAAACTGGCGGGCATCGACCGCTGAGAAGCTCTTGTCAGGAAGCGCAGGGCAGCTCAAAGAAACGCCAGGGAACATAATTATTAGATCAAATCATGAGATTTGCTTCATATTTTTTGACGATTTTTCATACCTGCCTTGCCTTCAGGTCCACCTTAAACAAGAGTCTCTTTTTCACCACCAGCGCCTGCTTTTCAGACGATCCAGACAGGGCGCGAATGGTACCGATTACACTAATCACGCATGGAATTATTCGCTTTGTTGATTTTATAATCTGCCCGTTTTTGCGCTTATGTTTTTCAGAAATTTCCGAGTTCGCCCGGCAGGCAAAAAACCCCCATAATCGGGTCGTTCGATCATCCTGGGCAGTGCGCTGAAACTTTTTAAGCACTGAAAGGGTGATTTCCATCTGCTCTCCCCAAGTGCCCTAATTGGTGCATTCAGGTTCGCCGTTTGCACCAAAAAGCAGCAGAGCAAATTTCTGCACACAAGTGCTGCCTGTTATTCTCTTTCCTTTAAATCGTCGACAATTCAAGTAATTAGCCAGACCCTGCTCACAGAATACTGAACCAATTAAAAATTGGTTCAGTTCTTGCCTACTGTAATAAACAGGTCATCACGCCTTGCCTGCACGCTGGCGGGGCCTGTTGCCGAAAGCGCTTCCTTAAACGATGAATAAATAAGCGAACCAATTATGGGTGACACGCCAGAAACTGCCGTCAACTCCAGCTCTGCGCTGGAAAAGCTGCGCCAGCTGATCCAGCAGCAGGAGCAACAGCCGGAGTTACCTCTGCCAACCGAACGTGAGCTGGCGGAGCGGTTTACCGTTGGCCGTCGGGAGATCCGTCGGGCGCTGGACGTGCTTGAAGAAGAGGGCCGGATCTGGCGTAAGCAGGGCAAAGGCACCTTTGTCGGCCCTGCCGCACCGGTACAGCCTCTGGTTTTGCAGCATCTTCCGCAGCGATCCAACCTGCTGGAAGTGATGGAAGCGCGCATTCAGCTGGAGCCGGGGCTGGCGCGTCTGGCCGCGCTGCGCGCCAGCAATGAACAGATTGCCCTGCTAAAGCGCCTGCTGGAGCGCATGCAGAGTATCTCCCTGGGCGATGGCGACCAGCACGAGCTGTGGGACAGCGCCTTCCATCGTGCCATTGCCGAAGCCGCCGGAAACCGCCTGATGCTGGGGCTGTTTGATGCCGTTGATGCCGTGCGGCGTGAACCGAGCTGGCAACATCTGCGGGTGCTGGCCAGAACGCAGGAGCGGCTGAACCATTATGACGACCATCACCAACGCCTGGTGCAACACATTGCCGCCCGCCAGCCGCCTGAGGCAGCCGCAGCCATGCGAGAACACCTGCTGGTGCTACAGCAGGCCCTGATTGAAGCTATCAGCTGCGGCGAAGAGGAGCATCCATGACCGCTGAACACTCTTACCCGGTGCTGGCGCTGAGCCAGCTGAACGTACAGTTTGCCGGATCGCCGGTCAGCGTGCTGGACAACATCTCCCTGCAGGTCCATGCCGGAGAAACGCTGGCGCTGGTGGGCGAATCGGGCTGCGGAAAAAGCATAACCTCGCTGGCGCTGATGGGGCTGCTGCCCGTCAGCGCTCAGGTGAAGCAGGGCGACATAACTTTCCTGGAAAAGGATCTGCTGGCGCTCACCCCGCGTGACTATGCCGATATCCGCGGCAACGAGCTGGCGATGATTTTTCAGGAGCCGATGACCTCGCTGAACCCCGCCTTTACGCTGGGCGATCAGCTTAGTGAAGCGGTGATGCGCCATCGCAATGTCAGCCGCCGTGAAGCGATGCAGGCGGCGCTGCAAATTCTGGAAAAGGTGCAGATCCCCGCGCCTGAAATGCGGCTGAAAGCGTATCCCCACCAGCTTTCCGGCGGCATGCGTCAGCGCGTTATGATCGCGATGGCGCTGATCAACCGGCCGAAGTTACTGATCGCCGATGAGCCGACAACCG
Source organism: Pantoea sp. FN060301 (assembly GCA_050410775.1). GTDB lineage: Bacteria > Pseudomonadota > Gammaproteobacteria > Enterobacterales > Enterobacteriaceae > Erwinia. The sequence continues at coordinate 61,792 of CP191229.1, read as the reverse complement.
CGCTCGACGTGACAATCCAGGCACAAATTCTCTCGTTGCTGAATACCCTGAAAGCGGAGACCGGCACCGCCGTACTGATGATCACCCACGACCTGGGCGTGGTGGCGGAAGTGGCGCAGCGGGTGGCGGTCATGTACGCCGGGCAGGTGGTGGAAACGGGCGATGTGGCGGAGATTTTTAACGATCCGCAGCACCCTTACACCATCGGCCTGATGGGCTCGATCCCAAGCCTTGGCGCGCGCAGCGCCACCCTGGCCACAATCCCCGGCACCGTACCGCTGCCAGAACAGATGCCCGCTGGCTGCCGCTTTGCCACCCGCTGCCCCTTTGCTGAAACCCGCTGTCATCAGCATAAACCTGCGCTGGAAGCCTTTGGCGAGCGTCATCAGGTGGCCTGTTTTCGTGCCCCGCTGGAACAGCACATCGCGCTGGGAGAAATTGCATGAGCACCCCGATTCTGGAATGTACCGATCTGAGCAAAACCTTTGCCGGACCCACCCGCCTGTTTAAACGCAAGCTGCAGGTTACCGCCGTTGACCGTATCTCGTTGCAGGTGATGCCCGGCGAAACGCTGGCGATCGTGGGCGAGTCCGGTTCCGGGAAATCCACGCTGGGTCGCCTGCTGTTGCGCCTGCTTTCCCCTTCTCAGGGAGCCGTTTTCTATCAGGGCGAAGAGATCACCAAAGCCAGCGGCGCGCGCCTCAATCAGCTGCGCCGGGAGCTGCAAATTATCTTTCAGGATCCCTTTGCCTCACTGAATCCCCGGATGAACGTAGAGAGCATCGTTGGCGAGCCGATCTGGCTGCATGAATCGCTTACCGGACGGCAACGTCAGGAAAAAGTGGCCGATCTGCTGCAAACCGTCGGGCTGCCTGCGGCCTGGGCCCGCCGCTATCCCCATGAATTTTCGGGCGGACAGCGCCAGCGTATCGGCATTGCCCGCGCGCTGGCGTCAGGCCCAAAACTACTGCTGGGCGATGAGCCGGTTTCCGCGCTGGACGTGTCGGTGCAGGCGCAGGTGGTGAATCTGCTGGAGAGCCTGAAGCAGCAGTTTGGGCTGACCATGATTATCGTGGCGCACGGCCTGGCGGTGATCCGCCATATGAGCGACCGCGTGGCGGTGATGTACCTCGGGCAGATTGTGGAACTGGCTACGGTGGACGAGATTTTTGATGCGCCGCTGCACCCCTATACCCAGGCGCTGATTGCCTCTGCGCCACAGATGCAGCCCGGCGCAGAGCGCCAGATCCCGATGCTGCAGGGCGATCTGCCCGATCCCGCCTCGCCTCCTTCCGGCTGCCGTTTTCATACCCGCTGCCCGCACGTCACCGACGAATGCCGCCGCATCGAACCCATCAACCAGATTTTACCGGGCGGCCGTCAGGTAGCCTGCCATCGCTGGCAGGAGCTTAACCGCGACCGCAGCGTGATAACCATTGCTCCCCCCTCTTCCGCTTTTCTGCAGCGCCGTGCGCTGTTTGAACAGGCGGTAAAACAACACTCAATAACCCCCTCTGGAGAAGTGACGCGATGAAAGTACGCCACACGTTGTTGACCGCCCTAGGCGGCATGATGCTGATCGGCAGCCTGCAGGCCCAGGCTGAAAGCACGCTGCGCATCGGCCTGGGTGCCGATCCCGATATGCTCGACCCGCATCTGGCGCGCACCTATTACGGCCGCTTTGTCTTTGCCGCCATGTGCGACCGTCTGGTCGATGTGGATGAACACCTGAAGGTGATACCGGGCCTGGCAACGGACTGGAAATGGAGCGAGGATGGCAAAACGCTGACCATGAATCTCCGCCAGGGCGTGACCTTCCAGGATGGCGAGAAGTTTGATGCTGAAGCGGTGAAATTTAATATTGAACGCGCCCTGACGCTGCCCGGTTCGCTGCGCAAAAGCGAAATCTCCTCAATTGAGTCGGTTGAAGTTGCTTCCCCTTCACAGGTGATATTCCACCTGAAAAATGCTGACGCTGCCCTGCTGAGTCAGCTCACCGATCGCGCTGGTGCGATGCTGGCCCCCAAAGCGGCGGCGAAGCCCGATTTTGCCACCCATCCGGTCTGCACCGGCCCTTATCAGTTTGAAAGCCGCGTGCAGCAGGATCGCATCATCCTGAAACGCTTCGATAATTACTGGAACAAGTCAGCCTATCACTTCGATAAAGTGGTGTTCCTGCCCATTCCTGATGCCTCGGTACGTCTGGCAAACCTGCGTTCTGGCGATCTCGATCTGACCGAAGGTATTTCTGCCAGCGACGTAAAAACCGTAGAGGCTGACAGCAAACTGAGCCTCGCCAAAGTCACTGGCCTGGGCTATCAGGGGATTACCTTCAACATCGCCAACGGCAAAGTGGACCCGAACAACCCGTTTGTGAAGGATGCCCGCGTGCGGGAAGCGTTCTCGCTGGCTATCGACCGCGATGCGCTGAATCAGGTGGCGTTCGAAGGCTTATACGCGCCTTCAAATCAGGCGTTCTCGCCGGTCAGTCCTTACCACGTCAAGCTGCCGATCGCGCCTCGCGATGTGGAAAAGGCCAAAGCCCTGCTGGCTGCGGCTGGCGTGAAAACGCCGATCAACGTCACCCTGTTAGTCACCAACACCCCCACCTCACAGCAGGTTGGCCAGGTGATTCAGGCGATGGTGAGCGAAGCCGGATTTAACGTGAAACTGCAAATGAGTGAGTTTGCTTCCCTGCTGGATCGTCAGCAGCGCGGCGATTTCCAGCTCAGCCTCTCCGGCTGGTCGGGACGTCCCGATCCTGATGGCAGCATCTTCTCCTTTATCAACAGCAAGGGCACCCTGAACGACGGGCGTTACAGCAATCCTCAGGTTGATGCCTGGCTGACCGAAGCGCGTCAGACCAACGATCCGGCCACACGCCAGGGGCTGTATGACAAAGTGGTGAAGCAGCTGCAAACCGATATGCCAATTGCCTACCTCTACTTTGAGCCACGCATCTTTGGCCTGAACAAAAAAGTGCAGGGCTTTAAGGCCTGGCCGGACGGGCTGGTACGCCTGGCTGGCGTGAAAATGGCACCCTGAGCCGGAGAGCGACCATGTTGGAATTGATCTGTAAACGCCTGCTGCTGGCTATCCCCACGCTGTTTCTGGTGAGCATTATGGTCTTCTCGCTGCAGAAGCTGCTGCCGGGCGACCCGGTGCTGGCGATGGCGGGGGAAGAGCGCGATCCGGCGGTGATAGCCCAGCTCAGAGAGCAATATCACCTGAACGATCCGCTGCCGACGCAGTATCTCTGGTGGCTGGGTAACGCGCTGCGCGGCGACCTGGGTACCTCGCTGCGCACGCAGGAGCCGGTCACTACGCTTATCGCCAGCAAGCTTCCGGTCACGCTGGAGCTGTCGCTGCTGGCGATGATAGTGGCGCTGGTTGTGGGCATCAGTATGGGGATCGTCGCTGCCGTGCGGAAAAACAGCTGGGTCGATCACACCACCAACTTTGTCGCGCTTTCCGGGATCTCGATCCCGCACTTCTGGCTGGGGATCCTGCTGATCCTGCTCTTTTCCGTACATCTTCAGTGGCTCCCGGCCTCCGGCTACGTCCCGCTGAGTGAGAGCATTTCACAAAACCTCAAAACGCTGCTGCTGCCGGCGCTGGTGCTGGGCACCGGCCTGGCCGCCACGCTGATGCGCCACACGCGCGCCTCGATGATTGCGGTGCTGAAAGCGGACTACATCCGTACCGCCAGGGCTAAAGGCCTGCTGCCGAAAAAGGTGATCCTCAAGCATGCCTTCCGCAACGCGCTGGTGCCGGTGATTACGCTGACCACGCTGCTGTTTGGCGAACTGCTGGGCGGGGCGGTGCTGACGGAGCAGGTCTTCACCCTGCCGGGCTTCGGCAAAATGATTGTCGATGCGGTATTCAACCGGGATTACGCCGTGGTGCAGGGAGTGGTGCTGGTGGTGGCTATCGGCTTCCTGCTGCTGAACCTGCTGGCTGACGTTCTGTATGTGCTGATCAATCCTAAGATGCGAGGCTGACGATGAGTGAAGTTCTGGCCGCTGGCAGCGCTGCTGCACTGCGCAAACCCACTAATCGCGTGCTGAAGAAGTTCCTTGGCAACAAAAGCGCGGTTATCGGTGCGGTGATTGTGCTCTTCTTTGTGATCGTGGCCCTGCTGGCGCCCTGGCTGGCGCCGTTTGACCCGATCAAAGCCAATTTTCTGGCGGTGCGCAAAGCGCCTTCAGCCCTCTACTGGCTCGGCACCGATGAGCTGGGCCGCGATATCTTATCCCGCCTGATCTGGGGCGCCCGCAGCTCGCTGCTGGCAGGCTGCATCTCCGTGCTGATCGCCATTCTGGTCGGCGTGCCGCTGGGGCTGATTGCCGGGTACTGGCAGGGAGTGTGGGACGGCGTGATCTCCCGCTTTATCGAGGCCCTGCTGGCCTGCCCTTTTCTGATCCTTGCTATCGCCCTGGGCGCCTTTCTCGGCCCCAGTCTTGGCAACGCGATGATCGCTATCGGCTTATCCGCCATGCCCATTTTTGCCCGTCTGACGCGCGGGCAGGTGATTGCCATTCGCAATGAAGAGTATATCGACGGCGCACGCGCTATCGGCCTGCCTGACCGCTGGATTGTGCTGCGCTACGTGCTGCCTAACGTGATGTCGCCGATTCTGGTGCAGGCCACGCTGGCTATCGCCTCCGCCATTATTACCGAGGCCAGCCTCTCCTTCCTGGGCCTTGGGCAACAGCCGCCTGCGCCCTCCTGGGGCGCGATGCTGAATACGGCCAAAGGCTTTCTGGAGCAGGCGCCCTGGATGTCGGTTTTCCCCGGCCTTGCCATTTTTCTTATCGTGCAGGGCTTCAATCTGCTGGGCGACGGACTGCGCGATGCGCTCGATCCGCGCAACGACTAATTATTAAGGAACGGCTATGAGTGGAATCAGTGATTTTAACGTGGGATACCCATCTTACCGCGCGCCGATGATGGGGCGTAATGCGGTGGCGGCGTCACAGCCGCTGGCCGCGCAGGCGGGGATCCGCATGCTGCAACTGGGCGGCAACGCGGTTGACGCAGCGATTGCCACCGCAATGGCGCTGACGGTGGTGGAACCCACCGGCAACGGCATCGGCAGTGACGCTTTCGCCATTATCTGGGACGGTGAAAAACTGCATGCGCTGAACGCTTCGGGCCGTGCGCCTGCTGCCTGGTCGCGGGAGACCTTTGCTCACCTGGCCGCCATGCCGGAAATCGGCTGGGATGCGGTGACGGTGCCGGGTGCGGTCTCTGCCTGGGTAGAACTGGCCGAACGGTTTGGCACGCTGCCGATGACCACGCTGGCGCAACCGGCCATTGAGTATGCCCGCAACGGTTTCCCCGTTTCGCCGCTGATCGGTCACCTCTGGGAGCGCGGCTTCAACAAGCTGCGCGACCAGCCAGGCTTCAGCGCCTGCTTTGCGCCGGAAGGCCGCGCGCCAAAAGTTGGCGAACTGTTCCGCAATCCGGACCAGGCGGATACGCTGGAAAAAATTGCCGCCACCAATGGCGAAGCGTTCTATCGCGGCGAGCTGGCGGAAAAAATTGCCGCCTTCGCCAGAGAGCACGGCGCGGCGCTGACGCTGGAAGATCTGAAAAACCACAAGGCTGACTGGGTGGAGATGCTGTCGCGTCCGTTTGCAGGCGGCTCGGTCCAGGAGCTGCCGCCGAACGGCCAGGGGATCGCCACGCTGATGGCGCTGGGTATCCTTGAGCAGTGGGATATCGGCCGCTATGAGCCAGATTCCGTGCAGTGGCTGCACCTCTCTATCGAAGCGATGAAGCTGGCGCTGGTGGATCTGGAGCGCTACGTGGCCGATGAAGATCACATGGAGTTTCCGGCGGAGCTGCTGCTTAGCGATGAGTATCTGAAAACCCGCGCCGCGCTGATCGATCCGGCCAGAGCTGGCGACTTTACTTTTGGTGCGCCGAAGCAGAGCGGCACGGTCTATCTCTCCACCGCCGACGCCAGCGGGATGATGGTCTCGTTTATTCAGTCCAACTACATGGGCTTTGGGTCAGGGGTGGTAGTGCCGGGCACCGGCATCAGCCTGCAAAACCGCGGCGCAGGCTTTGTGCTGGAGGAGAACCATCCGAACGTGGTTGCGGCCAGCAAGCGCGCTTTTCACACCATTATCCCCGCCTTTGCGCTGGATGGTGAAGGCCAGCCGCTGATGTCCTTTGGCGTGATGGGCGGGCCGATGCAGGCGCAGGGGCATCTGCAGATGGCGCTGCGGATTATGCTGGCGAAACAGAATCCTCAGGCGGCGATTGATGCGCCGCGCTGGCGCGTGGTGGAAGGCCGCGAGGTGAGCGTGGAGCCAGCAATGGCGCTGAATACGATTTCCGCCCTGCGCGCAATGGGACATAAAATTGTGGTGGAAGATCCGCTACAGACCTATAACTTTGGCGGCGCGCAGGTGATTGTTCGCGACCCACAGGGCTTCTACATTGCCGCCACGGAAAGCCGCAAAGATGGCCAGGCCCTGGTTTTCTAAGCTCTGCTGCCGGAAGCGTGAATTTCTTCACCCTTCCGGCCCTGTTTTCCGTATCCTCCCCGCACGAGTTAGACTATCCTTCAGAGGCGGCGCACGCCGCCCTCATTTCTTTGCAAGCCCTACAATTACAGGAGTTACTTCCCATGACGACAGGACTTTCTCGCGTCTGGTCACGTCTGCTGGTGCCGTTTGTGGCACTGTTTCTGGTTTTCCAGCTCACCGGCTGCGGCGACAATGAAGCCGACCAGCGCAAAGCCTTTAACGACTTTCTGCAAAATACCGTCATGCGCAGCGGCGAACATCTGCCGAGCCTGAGCGAAGATCAGAAGCAAAAGTTTGGTAAATATGTCACCGATTACGCCATTATTTATGGTTTTTCCCAGCAGGTGAACCGTGCTGTTGATACCGGTATGAAGCCGGTTGTTGATGAGTTATCTGCTATCCGGACCCCGCAGGATTACCTGATCCGCCGTGACTCACTGCGCCAGGCGAGCGGCTCGCTCAACGTGCTGGCCCAGCAGATCCAGTCAGCCAGAAGCCAGGCAGACAGCAGCAAAGCGGCCCTAAAACAGCCTGACGATTTGAAGCCCGTCTACGACAAAGTTTATACCCGGGTGGTGACGCAGCCCTCCGACACGCTGATAACGTTACTGCCCGCGTTGCAGTCGCTGAGTGAGAATGCGGTACAGGCCGGTGACTTCCTCCAGCAGCAGGGAGAGCAGGTGACGTTTAACGGCCCGGATATCCAGTTTCCCACCCAGCAGCAGGCCACGCAGTACAACACGCTGATGAATAATCTTTCCGCTAACGCGCAGGCCCTGACTCAGGCGCAAAGCGCCCTACAGCAGGACTTCCGGTAATTTTCCGGGGGCGTTTAACGCCTTTAAAAGCAGCCCACCCGGGCTGCTTTTTAGCATCTAACGATTAAGGCGAGTCAGTCATCGCCGATCGTAAGACACAATAATTATTTTCCGCATCTATACCCGGCCTTTCCGGTATTTTTTTCCATAACATCAGATGACAAACCTTCAGTTATGAAATTAAGCCTGAATGACAAACACATTTAATTTTTTTGATATTCCATTCAATAGCAATAATGGTAATTAATATGCAGATAGCAATAGCGCCGCAGATTACAGATGCAGAAAGAAAAGAGTTATTTAGTGGGTTAGGAAGCCATAACCGCCAGTTTATCAATACTGAATCCTGGGGCCAGTTCGGTGTTTACAGCAGGGATGAATCAGGCGCTATGGTGGGCGGATTAATAGCGTCAATAAAGGGATTATGGCTCTGCATCGATTATTTGTGGGTAAGCGAAAGCGTCAGAGGTTCCGGCCTCGGGAGTAAGCTTATTGCCATAGCGGAGCAGGAAGGGAAGCACAGGGAATGCAGGCATGCTCTGGTTGATACATTCAGTTTTCAGGCGTTGCCATTTTATATCAAGCAGGGTTATCAATGCCAAATGACGTTGCCCGATTTTCCCGCTTCAGGCATGCAGAGACACTACCTCACCAAATCAAATTTACCCTGATATCCGGGTGGCAGACCGTCACCAGGCACCGGGAATGAATCAATTACAGTCTGATAGCCATATGCATACAACGTAGATCGGACCGGGCAAGGGCTGATGGATAGAGACTTTCCCGGATCGGGATAAACCCATGCTTCTCATAGAAAGATTGTGCATTAGGGGTTGAGGCTAATGTTAACGCCTTAAAACCGCGCTTACGCGCTTCCTCTTTAATCGCGTTAATAATCTGGCTGCTAAAACCGCGCCCGGCATATTCTGGCAGCGTAAAAACAGCCTCAACGCTGGCGGAAGCGAGATCAAGATAACCGGTCGCCGCTGGCCGGGCATCCGGGCCTTCAACAATAAAAAAGGGATTGGCGGCGATAACGGCACGGTAACTTTCCGGCATCGCTTCAGGGGTCCAGGCGTCGATCACCACAGCGTCATAGCTGCGCTTACATCCATGGCGAATAGCCTGATTTCTGATATTCCAGCACGCTTCTGCGTCAGCGGGCGTCGCCAGCCTGATATTCATCGACTTCCCTCTCCTGTTTTAGCGCTGCTAAGCGTCTCTTTTATCCGAAGATACGGTATTAGCCGGACACATAAAATGCGTAATTTTCTTACGTACGGCTGTTCTGCAAAATTGCGGCCGGGAGAAACTGTGATCGTACGCATTTCAGCCTGAAAATATTTTGTGATACTCGTCACACTTCAATCAGAAACCTGCCACCCCAAAAAGTGATGGAAATCACACTCGAAGGCGATTTCTGCGCGTTTTTACGCCGCTGTCTTTTTTTTACACGACATAAATGTGATCAATGTCACCAAAACAAACCCTAAAGTCCCGCTAAGTTAGTGATCTAAGTCACATTTAGCCCGGTCGCTACGCAGCGTCATATTCGCGTGCTAAAGTCCGCCTGCATACAGTGATACTGACGGTTAAACCGTAATGTCCTCAACATAAATAGCGCGCTCTCTTATTTGTCGGCGCGTACCAATAAGGGGTGTGTTTTTATGTTCTCATCAGATATTAAGATCAAAGTTCAGAGCTTTGGTCGCTTTCTGAGCAACATGGTGATGCCAAATATCGGGGCGTTTATCGCCTGGGGTATCATCACCGCACTGTTCATTCCTACCGGCTGGCTGCCGAATGAAACCATGGCCAAGCTGGTCGGTCCGATGATCACCTACCTGCTGCCGCTGCTGATCGGTTACACCGGTGGGCGTCTGGTGGGCGGCGATCGCGGCGGCGTGGTCGGTGCGATCACCACCATGGGCGTGATTGTCGGCGCCGATATGCCGATGTTCCTCGGCTCGATGATTGCCGGTCCGCTGGGCGGCTGGGCGATTAAAAAATTCGACAGCGTTGTTGATGGCAAAATCAAAAGCGGCTTCGAAATGCTGGTCAACAACTTCTCTGCCGGTATCATCGGTATGCTGTTGGCGATCCTGGCGTTTCTGGCTATCGGTCCGCTGGTGCAGGGTCTCTCCCATATTCTCGCCGCTGGCGTGAACCTGATGGTGCAGAACAACCTGCTGCCGCTGACCTCTATCTTTGTTGAACCAGCTAAAATCCTCTTCCTGAATAACGCGATTAACCACGGCATCTTCTCGCCGCTGGGCATTCAGCAGGCCAGCGAAGCCGGTAAGTCAATCTTCTTCCTGATCGAAGCGAACCCAGGTCCGGGTATGGGCGTACTGATGGCCTATATGTTCTTTGGCCGCGGCAACGCTAAGCAGTCTGCAGGTGGTGCGGCCATCATCCACTTCCTGGGCGGCATCCACGAAATCTACTTCCCGTACGTGCTGATGAACCCGCGTCTGATTATCGCCGTTATTCTGGGCGGTATGACCGGCGTGTTTACCCTGACGCTGCTGAACGGCGGTCTGGTTTCACCTGCCTCGCCGGGCTCCATCCTGGCCGTCCTGGCTATGACGCCAAAAGGCGCTTACTTCGCCAACATTGCGGCGATTGTGGCTGCGTTTGCGGTCTCCTTCGTGGTCTCCGCCATCCTGCTGAAAACCAGCAAGGTGAAGGAAGATGACGATATCGAAGCCGCTGCCCGTCGCGTTAACGAAATGAAAGCGCAGTCAAAAGGTCAGCACGGCACGCCAGCAACCGGCGGCGCGGATGGTATGAACAGCGATCTGAGCCACGTCCATAAAATCATTGTCGCCTGCGATGCCGGTATGGGCTCCAGCGCAATGGGCGCGGGCGTGCTGCGCAAAAAAGTGAACGATGCTGGCCTGACGAACATCTCCGTCACCAACACCGCCATCAACAACCTGCCGGGCGATGTGGATCTGGTGATTACCCACCGAGATCTGACCGAACGTGCGATGCGCCAGGCGCCTCATGCCCAGCACATCTCCCTGACGAACTTCCTGGACAGCGGCCTTTATACCGACCTGACCTCCCGTCTGGTTGATGCGAACCGTAGCGCAGCCCATCGTGAGAAAGTGACGGCAGCCCTGAGCGACAGCTACGACGACAGCCAGGAACACCTGTTTAAGCTAAGCGCCGCCAATATCTTCCTTGGCAACCAGGCGACGCAGAAAGAGCAGGCGATCCGCTTTGCCGGTGAGCAGCTGGTGAAAGGCGGCTACGTTGAGCCGGAGTATGTTGAGGCGATGCTGGATCGTGAAAAGCTGACCCCAACCTACCTGGGTGAGTCTATCGCCGTGCCGCACGGGACGATTGAAGCGAAAGATCGCGTACTGAAAACGGGCGTGGTGTTCTGTCAGTATCCTGAAGGCGTACGCTTCGGTGAAGACGAAGATGATATCGCCCGTCTGGTGATCGGGATTGCTGCCCGCAATAACGAGCACATTCAGGTAATCACCAGCCTGACCAACGCGCTGGATGATGAAAGCGTTATCGCCCGCCTGGCCAGCACCACTGACGTTCAGGAAGTGCTGGACCTGCTGTCCGGTAAAAAGCCAGCGTAACGCAGCCAGACAACTCAGATTCACCCCAGGGCCGGGCATGCCCGGCTCATTTTTCGGGTCGGGTTTGCCCGGCCCTCGATCGTTGATACGGGAAAAATTATGAAAGCATTACATTTTGGCGCCGGTAATATTGGCCGCGGTTTTATAGGTAAATTACTGGCTGACGCCGGCGTTCAGTTGACGTTCGCCGACGTGAATCAGGTGGTGTTAGAAGCGTTAAACGCGCGACATGAATATCCGGTTCACGTTGTCGGCGAGCAGGCGCAGGTAGAGATGGTTAGGGGCGTTAACGCCGTCAGCAGCGCTGGTGACGAGATCGTCCCGCTGATTGCCGAAGTTGATATCGTTACCACGGCGGTTGGCCCGCAGATCCTCGAGCGTATCGCTGGCGGCATCGCGAAAGGAGTGGCCAAACGCAGCGATAACGGTAATACCCGCCCGCTGAATATCATCGCCTGTGAAAACATGGTGCGCGGCACCACGCAGCTGAAGGGCCATGTGCTGAAGGCGCTGCCTGAGCAGTATCATGCCTGGATGGAAGAGCACGTCGGCTTTGTGGATTCAGCCGTCGATCGCATCGTGCCGCCTTCTGCAGCGGGCACAACCGATCCGCTGGAAGTGACGGTGGAAACCTTCAGCGAGTGGATCGTCGATAAAACGCAGTTTAAGGGCGATCTGCCTGCCATTCCCGGCATGGAGCTGACCGATAATCTGATGGCCTTTGTGGAGCGCAAGCTTTTCACCCTGAATACCGGTCACGCCATCACCGCTTATCTGGGCCAGCTGGCGGGTCATAAAACGATCCGCGACGCGATTCTGGATGAGAAAGTGCGTGCGGTGGTGAAAGGGGCGATGGAAGAGAGCGGCGCGGTGCTGATTAAGCGCTACGGCTTCGATGCGGATAAACACGCCGCCTATATTCAGAAAATCCTGGGCCGTTTTGAGAACCCCTATCTGAAAGATGACGTTGAGCGCGTGGGCCGCCAGCCGCTGCGTAAGCTGAGTGCAGGCGACCGCCTGATTAAGCCGACGCTTGGCACCCTGGAGTATGGCCTGCCACATGCCAACCTGGTCACCGGCATCGCCGCCGCGATGCGTTACCACAGCGATGAGGATCCGCAGGCGCAGGAGCTGGCTGAGCTGCTTTCCCGCCTCGGCGCGCAGGCGACCCTGGCGCAGGTTTCCGGTCTGGATGCTGACAGTGAGATCATCGCTGACGTGGTGAAGGCCTGGAATGCTATGGCATAATGCAGCCGCTTCCGACGTCAACGGATGAGCGGACAGGGCACGGCAACGCCGTGCCCATAAAGGCGGCGTGCCGTCTGGCAAAGAATGATATGCAGGCTCTCATGGAAAAACCACAGGCTTTTGAGAATCGGGTGCTGGAGCGCCTGAATGCCGGTCGTACGGTCAGAAGCTTCCTGATCGCGGCGGTCGAGCTGCTGAGCGAAGCGGTCAATATGCTGGTGATCCAGGTGTTTCGCAAGGATGACTATGCCGTGAAGTATGCGGTGGAGCCTCTGCTGCTGGGCGACGGTCCGCTGGGTGAACTCTCGGTGCGGCTGAAGCTGATATACGGGCTGGGCGTCATCAGCCGGAATGAGTATGAGGACGCCGAACTCCTGATGGCACTGCGCGAGGCGCTGAACGACGACGGCACCGAATACCGCTTTACCGACGATGCGCTGCTGGGGCCGTTTGGCGAGCTGCACTGCGTCGCTGCCCTGCCGCCGCTTCCCGACCTTTCCGTTGAGGATGCCGAACTGCGCGCCATGCTCCAGCAGCGTTATCAGCAGGTGGTGCGATCGACCATGGTGCTTTCACTGACCGAGCTGATTTCCCGCATCAGCCTCAAGCAGGCTTTCAAAAAGTAGCCAATGCCCTTTCCCTCTTCACGTCGCTTTCGTGTATCCTTGCGGCAATGAATCACTTCACGGTTATTATCTATGAAAGAACAAGTCCAGGCAGAAATCAGAACCCTCAGCGATAAACTGGATGCCCTGACGCACAAAGAGCCGCTGCTGCTGGAATCCGGCGACGCGGAAAAGCTCGGCGAACTGCTGAAAGAGAAAGACAAGCTCATTGCTGAGATCGAACGCCTGCGCGGCGTACGCGAAGAGAAGCTGAGCAAAGAAGCGCAGAAGCTGAAGCAGCTGCCGTTCAGCCGCGCCATCACCAAAAAAGAGCAGGCTAATCTGGGCGCGCTGAAAAAAAGCGTGCGCGGTATTGTAGTGGTGCACCCGATGACCGCGCTGGGCCGCGAAATGGGCCTGAGCGAAATGACCGGCTTCGCAAAAACGGCATTTTAACGCGCCGTTCTTCTGCGCAAGGGTACGGGTTTCGCACCCTTGCGCGGCTTTATTTTCCGCCAGCCGGAAACTGAGGCATCTTTCGCTTTCCCGCCTCTCTTCACGTTAAGACCTTCTCACAAGATCCCCTACTGCGCGGCTTTTGCGCCAGCCCACAGTCAAAACGATGAAGTCCGCGCTGTCGCTGAGGTATCCCCATAAATCAGCGCTAATAAACCAGCACCCTATTCTGCCAGATTCTGGCGAGATGATTAATGGAGGTTCTACCGCCAGGTTAAAAAACTGAGCATCCGGGAAACAGCAGATGCCACAGGCTACAGCGTTTCCCCTATACGCCGAACTCAGGCGCCTGTTCGTTCGACTGAGCATCAGAACCCAACATTCCACACCATCAGAACCCAAACAGAACGGCATGACGCTGGTCGATCTGCCTCCGCGGTGTACCCACTACGAGGCATCAGGTACCCTTTTGCCTGAGTGGTTGATTTTTCATCATCACAGCCATAATATCCACACTTCAGGAAAGGAATTAAGAGGGGTTAGGTAATGGCTATACCTGTTTATCTCTGGCTTACCGACGATGCCGGAAACCTTATAAAGGGTGCAGTAGATATACACGGACGTGAAGGAAGCATAGAAGTAACCGCGCTGGCTCACTGCGTATCACTCCCAACAGACAATCTCTCTGGCAAGATAAAAGCTACCCGTGAACATGTGCCATTTATATTCACAAAAGCTGTGGATCCCTCAAGTCCTTACCTTTACCAATTTTCCTGTGCGGGAAAACAATTAAAATCAGCCGAATTAAAATTCTATCGCATTAATCACGCAGGACAGGAAGAAGAATATTTTAATATTTTTCTGGAAAATGCCCGAATTACCTCTGTCGTACCGTGGATGGAGGATGTGAAAGATATGGATTATGCACATTACGATCACAAAGAATTGATCGAAATGTCGTATGAAAAAATCATCTGGAAATATCTGGATGGGAATATTGTTCATTATGATAGCTGGAACGAGAGCAGTACTGCATAAGGAGATCTCACATGGCATGGATTTATTACCAAAGCACCGGCGAACTCTGGCATAAGGGCAAGCTGATCGGCACGGGTTACTCCGGCAACCTGACCAATAAGAATAACCCCGACCGCCAACACGTTAAAAGCATGGGGCCAATTCCACGGGGAACGTATCATATTGGTGGCTATACCAACTCAAAGGGGCCAATGACGATCACCCTTACTCAAACCTCTGGCGAGAGTTTTGGGCGCTCTCTCTTTCGTATCCATGGCGAGAGGAAGCCGCCGAAGGTACCTGGATTCGCCTCTGAGGGCTGCATAATCATGGGGCCAGTAGTGCGCGGTAAAATCATTCATTCCAGTGACAACACGCTAGAGGTAGTAAGATGATTCGGTGTGGTATCGTTCTTGCGACTTGCATTCTGTCGGCCTCCTGTATGGCCTCAGATAGCGACTGGGATGCTTACATCAGGCTAGTAGCCGGCGCTGATCCTACGACAATTCAGGCATTACCAGAGAAGATTAAAAGCATTGGTGACAGCCTGGATGACGATCGCGCGGAACAACTGACGACCGCTATCAGTATGGCATTGATTAAAGAGCCAGTAGCTGTGCTTGATGTCACAAATCAGTTTAAGACGAGTACAAACCGCCTACAGCAACGCTTTGGCACATTACTGATATGCAGCATCCCACTAATGACGAACGCTACAAAGACACAAGTTGAAGCGTATTTCGTCAAGGCTGAACCGGCACTTGAACAAGCTGGGAAACCGGCAGCGGAATGCCTGAATAACATGCGTGACACGATTGATGAAATCAGGCAAGAAGCGGTTAAAACACCAAAGCAGTAACCTACAAAAGCCCTGCTGGGCTTTTTCCATTTGTGTCTGTTGGCTATCCGGATTAAACATGACATCTCGGGGGATGCACTTGATGCAAACCATTTTTCGTTATGTTGAAATCAGGTAACCCCTACATTAAGGATGACGCTATGCCAGCTCAGGAGCACGTACAGAAGGCTATTCAAGAAGCAAATGAAAAGGAACGTCACCTCTGGCGTCATACCCGCAGGCTGATCAAAGGGCTGCAGATCGCCATCTTTCTGTACCTGTTGTATCCCATTGCACTGGGGGTAATCAGGGCCATCTGAATAATGCGGAGCTTCCATTGGCCCTCATCAGTCGCGCCGTATTTATCACTGCGGCGGACGTGAAAAAGCCGCTAATAAGCGGCTTTCAGATATGGTCAGTAGTGATAGCGACCGGAGGCTATCAGTAAAGCATCATCGCTGACGGCGTAGACAAGCCTGTATTCAGAGATGATCCTACGTGACCAGAAACCCGCTAAGCTATGCTTCAGAGGTTCAGGTTTACCTTTACTTTCAAAAGGTGTCCTGATGGCATCCTTAATGAGCTCATTTATCTTCTTTACCATGCTCTTGTCCGTTTCCTGCCAGTGAAGATAATCTTCCCATGCTTCAGCGGACCATGCGGTTTCACTCAATGATGTCCCTTTCAACACCGTTACCGCCTTTCAGGCTTTCTACGGAATCCATCAGCCTGCGCGCATTTTTCGGAGATCGCATAAGATAAGCAGTTTCTTCGAGTGAATTATATTCCTCAAGCGACATCAACACACATGATTCGCCGTTCTGACGGGTAATCAGAACAGGCGCTCTCTCCTCAACCGTCTGGCGCATTGTTGCAGACAGATTTTGCCTTGCTTCACTGTAACTTACAGCTCTCATATATACCCCCAATGAACCAGACCAGCAGGAAAGAACTGTCCAGAACCTGCCGCATGTGGGATTCCTCATAAACCAGCCCCGCGATGTAGTTGATCTCAAATTTCGACCCCTGGTTATGTATCTGTAATCTTGTTCTAACCGCTGCACAGGCTACGGTTAAACAAAACGGAGAATTCCCAATGAAAAAATTCCTTATACCGGTGGTAATGGCTGCGGGCATCGCCATATTAGGAGCATATGAAACCTTCGCAACTCAGCATACGTTTATGACCCTGCTTTCACTGATTAGTACGGCGACCCTGTCTTCCAGCCTGATTGTTGACAAGTTTAAAGGAATCAGTTGAGCCCATGGTGGCCTCTACGGAGGCTGCCTCTCATGCACATTTACCATAACATCCGAGCAGCGAACCGTGGTCTGGGGCTGCGGTTCCAGACATGCGTGTCGACTGATGGCATGAGATAGGTGCTGCTAGGGTACGCGCTTGAGCATATGGATTGCTACGCCGCCGTTTCGTTCTTCAGTGCGTTCAACTTTGTAGCCCAATGATGTGTAGAAGCGAAGATTTACTTCAAACAATGAGTTCGTATAAAGCCGGACGACATCTAAGCCGGCTTGAACGGCCAGACGCTCTACATGGGCCACCATCTTTCTTCCGTATCCGCGCTTCTGGAAACGCGGGTCAACGGCGACGTTTTCAATCAGGATATCGTCCTTACGCTGAATTGTTTCGACGAGCGCGGCCAAATCTGCGCCAGAAAACAAAAGATCGACTCTGTTCTTCTGGATGAACGCGGCGTGATCTGCCTTCATTGGAAGAGGTTCTCGACCAATCACAGGTACCCACTTAGTGTAAGCCATCCTTGTAAGTGCCGTAACGGCCCCGGCATCGCTAATCGTTGCGATTCGCATCGTCTCGATCATGGTTTTAGCCCTCTCTTTATGACGGGGTGCCACTCATATTTACCATAACATCTGTTGCGCGCCCCGCTAAAACGCGCTCAGCGCGTTTCCTGAGTAAAAGAGCGACCTTGAAACCCGAAAAGACATCGGAAACGCACCTGATAAATTTTACCCGGATGCATGGCTATGCAGCCAGGTGGATGGCAGCCAGTGTTAAAAAAATAGCAGTGTAAGCCCTGTTTCTGACACTTTAGCGCTGACTTATGGGGATTCCTCAGCGCGCTGGCGGGCTTTATAACGTAGCTTTTTTCAGGTGCCGTTACTTTTTCGCATATTTCTCATGCAGCGTGGCAAACCATGGCGCGACAAAGTCGGGCGACTCTCCCCAGCCGGGGATGATTTTATTCAGGCTGGCGACGTTGACCGCGCCCGCCTGGCTCGCCAGCTGCGCCTGAGAGATCGCCGAAGCCTTAAACTGATAGGTGGCAGGCGTGGCTTCCCCGCCAATTTTATTGGCGACCAGACGCATATTGATCGCGCCGATCAGCTTGCTGTCCACCGCCACGGTCTGTTTCCATGGGCTGTTTTGCTGGTGCATCAGCTGCAAATCCTGGTTGGAAACGTCGATGCTGTAGAGCTTGATTTCGGTACGGCCATTTTCCTGCAACGCTTTGTAAGCGCCCTGCGCAAAGGCATCCCATGATGCCCAGATCGCATCAATTTTGCCTTTCGGGTATTTCGCCAGGATCGCGCCAATTTTGTTGGCCGTATCGCCCTGCACATCCGATGAGACTGCCCCTACCGACTCCAGCTGATGAATGCCTGGGTTAGCCTTCAGCACCTTTTCATACACCACCTGGCGGCGCTCCATCGCCGGGAAACCGGCCACCCACAGCTTAACGATATTCGCCTTGCCGTTGGTATCTTTCAGCAGCTGGTCGAGAGAAAGCTGTGCCAGAGAAGCATCGTCCTGCGCCGTCACGGTAACGCCTTCAACAGACTGATTCACCGGCGTATCAAACACGGCGACCTTGATGCCCGCTGCGGCGATGCGTTTCACCAGATCGGTGGAGTAGGGATCTTTGCCATGTGAAAGGATAATTCCGTCATATTTCTGGCTGATCGCCTGGCTCACAAAATCCTGAAAGCGGGCATCGTCGCCGTTGCTCAGAAAGGTGCTGACCTTAAAGCCCAGCTTGCGGCCTTCCTGGATCGCGCCCGCCACAAACTGCGTGGTGTTGTCGTCCGATCCCAGATTGCGGATCACCGCGATGCGTACCGGGCCATCATGATCCGCGATAGCCGCCGGAACGGCAGCAGCGGCGTCAGCAAAGGCCGGTACGGCGAAGAGCAGGCTGATAGCCAGCAGCGATGGTGTCAGTTTTTTCATTATTATGGTTACCCTGTCAACGTAGTAAGCGGCTCGCGCCGGTTGTCTGTGCGGTTTTCTGGTCTGGGCCTTACCGGCGCTGAATATAGGTAATCGCCAGCGCCAGCGCCAGTACCAGGCCTTTGATGATATCCATGGCGTAATAGGGAACGGAGAGCATAACCAACCCGTTTTGCAGTACCCCAAGAATGATCGCGCCCAGCAGCGTGCCCAGCGCATTGGGCTTCCCCGCCCCGGCCAGCGAAAGCCCGATCCAGGCGGCCGCCACGGCATCCATCAGGTAGCCGCCGCCGGCGTTAACCTGGGAAGAGCCGATGCGGGAGGCGAGCAGTATGCCGCCTAGCCCGGCCAGCAGAGAGGCGAGCACATAGGCCAGCACGCGATAGCGGTTAGTGCGGATACCCGAGAGGCGGGCCGCCTCCGGGTTGCCGCCGATGGCGTACATACGGCGGCCATGTTTGGTCAGCGACAGCCCAAGCTGCGCCACCAGCGTGACCACCAGCATAATAATGACGATGGTCGGCACCTGGCCCAGCAGGGAGAAACCCGCCGGGATCGTGCCTTCCGCCATATCTCCATCCGGCAGCACCATATTTTGGGTAATCGAGCCGCCGTAGCTGTAGGTCATCGCTACGCCCTGCACCACAAACAAGCTGGCTAATGTCGCGAGCATGTCGGGAATTTTCAGGATAACGATTAGAAAAGCGTTGAAAAGCCCGACCAGCGTGCAGAGCAGCAGCGTAATCACAATCGCCTGGGTGGAGCCGAAGCCGTACCAGACGAACAGTGAGATCACCAGCGAATTAGCCAGCGAAGCCGTCGAACCTACCGAGAGATCGAACCCGCCCACCGTCAGCGAAATCGAGACGCCCACGGCAATGACCGTGACGATGGCGATAGAGCGCAGGATATTAAGGATATTGTTGGGATCGAGGAAACTGTCAGACGCCAGACCGAAGGCAGCAATCAGTGCCACTACCGTCAGCAACATCCCCCATTTATAGAGAAATTCAAACAGCTGGTGACGCGCGGAAGGCGTCCCCTTCAGGGAAAGTTCTTTGCTGCTCACGCAGGGGTTCCTCCGGTGGAATAAAGTAAAAGCGTTTCTTCATCAACGTGCTGGGCGGCCATTTCCGCCACGATGCGCCCGTCCCAGAGCACGCAAATGCGATCGCACAGGCCGACCAGTTCGGCAAATTCGCCGGAGGCGTAGATCACCCCTTTTCCCTGACGCGCCAGCCCGTCGATCAGGACAAACAGATCGGTTTTTGCCTTGATATCGACACCTTTGGTCGGCTCGTCAAAAATGAGCACGTCGGCATCGTTGCGCAGCCATTTGCCAATGGCGACCTTCTGCTGATTCCCCCCCGACAGACGACGCAGCGTCTGCTGGGGGCCAGTGGTGCGTACGCCCAGTTTCTCAATAACATGTTCGGCCCAGCGCCAGGCCTGGCGGTGGCCAAACAGGCTCCAGCGGGAAAAGCTGTTGTCCGCCGTCACGCTGAGGTTCATCGCCACTGACTCGTCGATAAAGATGCCTTCTTTGCGGCGCTCCTCAGGGATCAGCGCCATACGTTTTTCAACCGACGCGTGCGGGGAAGCCGGTTTCCACGCCTTGCCGTGCAGCTCGCCGCGCGCAATCTGGCTGCGGCTGGCGCCAAACAGCGCCTTGCACAGCTCCGTCTTGCCGGCCCCGGCCAGTCCGGCGATGCCGAGGATTTCACCTTTACGCAGCGTTAATGAGATATTTTGCAGCAGGTGCTCATCGTAGAGTCCTTCCACCTCAAGTAGCTTTTCACTGCTGAAAGGCGGGCGGCGCGGCGGGTAGATATCATCAAGCTGATGCCCCAGCATCTTCTCGACAATCTGTTCACCGCTGAGCTGTGCCATCGGTCCGGTTTCAATCAGGCAGCCATCGCGCAGCACCGTCAGCTGGTCGCAGATCTCCCGCAGCTCATGAATACGGTGTGAGATAAACACCACGCCGATCCCGCTGCGTTGCAGGCGGCGCACCACGGCAAACAGGCGTTCGCTTTCGTGCTGATCCAGCGGCGCAGTCGGCTCATCCAGTACCAGAAAACGGCAATGATGCGAGAGGGCGCGGGCCAGCAGAATCTGCTGTTTTTCCGCCAGCGAACACTGGTCTATACGGCGACGGACGTCCAGCGTGACGTCCAGCTGTGCCAGCAGCGCCCTCGCCTGCTGACGCATCTCGCCCCAGCGGCAGATCTGCCCGCCCTCCGCCAGCCGATCGAGCATGATGTTTTCCGCCACGCTCAAGCCCGGCACCAGCGCCACATCCACCTCCTGCTGCACCAGATGGATACCAAGCCGCTTCGCATCCCTGGGAGATCGAATAGCGACCGGCTGGTCATCAAGCAGAATGTCGCCGCTGTAGTGATCGTATGCGCCGGACAGGACCGCCATCAGCGTGGATTTCCCCGCGCCGTTCGCGCCGGTCAGCGCATGAACGGAGCCGCCCTCAAGGCGGAAATCCACGCCGTTAAGCGCGGTAAAACCGCCAAAAGCGATGGAGATTTGACGCATGTCGAGGCGATTGATCGCGGTCATGGGTGAAACTCTCTGAACGGTGAAGGGCCGTATTGCCGCGTTATCAGCCGTCGGAATGGCGGACAACGAACGAAAGGCTATAAGCTACCACAGAACGGCATTAGCCATCCAGACATCCAGACACTTAAGCGATTAACGCTGGCCTGGCATCGCCGGTCAGCAGAAACGCCGGGGAGAAACGAAACGGACAGCATTTCATAGGGACAAGCGGGGAATAAGCCATGATAAAGCGGAGGGCGAGGCGTGGCCTGCCAGCGAGTGGCACAACGGTGAGCGCGCTGCTGAGACAGAGAAAGCGCGTAGCCCGGTTAGCGTACCGGCCTGCGGCGTTTGCGCTTCAGACATAAAAAAACCGGCGAACAGATCGCCGGCTTAGCATCGTGATATCACGCGGGGATTATTTCGCTGCGGAGAAAAGCTCTGCTGCTTTATCCCAGTTAACCACTTCCCAGAACGCTTTGATGTAGTCAGGGCGTTTGTTCTGGTATTTCAGGTAGTAAGCGTGTTCCCACACGTCCAGGCCGATAATTGGCGTACCGGATGCGCCGGAGATCGCCTCGCCCATCAGCGGGCTGTCCTGGTTCGCGGTAGAGACAACGGCCAGCTTGTCGCCTTTTTTAACCAGCCACGCCCAGCCTGAGCCGAAACGGGTTGCCGCCGCTTTTTCAAATTCTGCTTTGAACGCGTCAACGCTGCCGAAATCTTTCTCGATAGCCGCTTTCAGATCGCCGCTCAGGGTAGTGCCGGTTTTCAGGCCTTCCCAGAAGAAGCTGTGGTTAGAGTGACCACCGGCGTTGTTGCGCAGCACGGTTTTCTTGTCAGCAGGAACCTGATCCAGTTTGGCGATCAGCTCATTAACCGGCAGGTCAGCGAACTCGGTGCCTTCCAGCGCAGCGTTAGCGTTGTTGACGTAGGTCTGGTGGTGTTTGGTGTGATGGATTTCCATCGTCTGCTTGTCGAAATGGGGTTCCAGTGCGTCATATGCGTAAGGCAGGGATGGTAGTGAATAACTCATGTTCATCATCTCCATTGGTTTTTAGGCAGCACGTCCCGATGGGGTGCCGCGTAAGCAGTTGGATCATTATAGTTAAATTAATGATCTGGAAAAGGGTTATCAATGCCCCGGTGTTGATAAGGTTATTACTTGCAGCGCGTTTGTGATGAGCGCCGTAACCTTATCGGTGATCGACAGGGCAAATGGGTCCAGGCCGTTTGCGCCCGACAAAACAGATTTGCATCAGCCATTCGGCCAGTCCTGCGACCTGCCTCAGCCTGAGGTTAAAAGAAATTGCCTACTTAAAAAGGAGAAAGAACAGGGATGAAAAGGAAAGATTATTTAAGCTGGGCGGGGATTATTTGCGGCTCTGCGGCGCTACTGCTTCTGTGGGTCAGCTTTATGGCCGGGCCGTTTTCCCCCCGAGCCACGCTGGAAGGCATGATTGCAATGAAAGCCGTGGCGATTAAACAGGCAACCTACGCCACGCTGCGGGGGAAAGAACTGATACCGGCAGCGCAAAACTGGGATACCGACCGAATAATCGACATGGTTATTGCCGTACTATCTGCTAGCGCTGTTATCTGTGGCGTTATTGGCGGTGTACTCAGAGAAAACAGACACGCCGCAGGCGCCGCAATACTCTTTGGGATAAGCGTTGTCGCTTTCCAGTTTGCGTTGCTGATTGTAGGCGGCCTACTGCTGGCACTGGTAATCTTCAGCATCGCCCACGGCATTTTTACCTGACTTTGGGCAGGGAAAAACGATTCGTTTCTTTTTTCCCGACCATAGAATAAGCCGTGTTTTATATTTTTTCCCGTGCTGGCACGAAGCGTCAGAGTGAACGGCAGTTCGTTCCAGGCGGGATAGTGAGGCATCCGGCCTGGGATACCATGAAAAGGTGATTATCAGAGTCAAACCCGATGAAAAAGAAGAACAGCACACCCACGCCCCACGATGCCACATTCAGGCAGTTTCTTACACAGCCTGATATTGCACGCGACTTTATGGACCTGCATCTTCCTGCGAAACTGCGTGCTATCTGTGACCTCAGTACCCTGAAGCTGGAGTCCGGCTCGTTTGTTGAAGAGGACCTGCGCCAGTATTTCAGCGATGTCCTCTACAGCCTGAAGACCACTGCCGGCGACGGGTACATTCATGTCCTGGTTGAGCATCAGTCCACGCCGGACAGGCATATGGCGTTCAGGCTGATGCGATACGCTGTGGCTGCCATGCAGCGGCATCTTGAGGCGGGCCATAAGCAGCTGCCGCTGGTGATACCAGTGCTGTTCTATACCGGCAAACGCAGTCCTTATCCGTACTCAACGTGCTGGCTCGACGAATTTGATGCCCCGGCGCTGGCAGAAAACCTCTACGGCAGCGCCTTTCCCCTGGTGGATGTGACGGTCATTCCGGACGAGGTCATTATGGGTCATCGAAGCATGGCGGCGCTGACGCTGTTACAGAAGCATATTCATCAGCGTGATATCGCGACTCTCACCGATCGGCTGGCTACGTTACTGATGGCAGATTATCTTTCTTCACCCCAGGTAACAGCGCTGATACAC
The DNA here is from genome assembly GCA_050410775.1 of Pantoea sp. FN060301. Classification (GTDB taxonomy): domain Bacteria; phylum Pseudomonadota; class Gammaproteobacteria; order Enterobacterales; family Enterobacteriaceae; genus Erwinia. The sequence continues at coordinate 38,328 of CP191229.1, read as the reverse complement.
TATTTACTGCAGGCAGGCGAGTCAGCTGACTCCGAAGCCTTTGTTCGCGAACTGGCACAGCGTGTGCCGCAACACGGAGACGCACTTATGACCATCGCACAGCAGCTGGAGCAGAAGGGCATCGAGAAAGGTATTGAGAAAGGTATTCAGCTTGGCAGACAGGAAGGCCGTACCGAAGGCGAACGCGAAGCCACGCTGAAAATTGCCCGGGCTATGCTTCAGAACGGCATTGACCGTAACACCGTCATGAAAATGACCGGCCTCTCAGAAAACGAACTGTCGCAGATCCGTCACTAATTTTACTGTCAGAAAAACGGCGCTGTAACAGTTCCTGATCGCTTATCCTTCCTTTGAGGAATAAAGGAATCTCATCCGCATATATATCCGGTGAACAGGTAACCAGCACTTCTGGTCCTGGTAAGTCATTCATCAACGGACCTGAATCTATCTCTGACCGTTAATTTGCAGAGAGAGCAGTGGTGACTCTTTTTTGTTCAGTTCTTCCAGCCGCTGAATGTCTTTTTTGAGCCGGTAATTCTCTTCCATTGCGACAGAGCCCTTAAACCAGCCGCTGAGGATGCGTGTAGACCGTGGCGCGACCGGGTTTGCTGAACCCGACCAAAGTCAGATTACTACGCCGGGCCACCTCGACCGCCAGCTGCGTGGCGGCGGAGACGGCAAACAGAATTTCCACGCCGCACATGGCGGATTTTTGCACCATCTCATAGCTCGCCCGGCTGGAGACCAGCACCGCGCCCTGCTGCCAGCCAGGCTGACCGCTTCTCAGTCCCAGCAGCTTATCCAGCGCCACATGCCGGCCCACATCCTCGCAGCCGCCGGCAAGCGTACCTTCAGGCGTTATCCATGCCGCGGCATGGGTGCAGCCGGTCATCTGCCCCACCGGCTGAAAGCTTTTTAACTGGTTAAGCGCAATATCCAGCGTTGCCAGATCGAAGGTCTGGGTAAAGGGCAGCGGTGCGATCGGTTTGCCGATTTCAGCAAGCTGCTCAACGCCGCAGACGCCGCAGCCGGTGCGGCCGGCCATGGCTCGGCGCTGCTCCTTCAGGCCCATAAAGCGGCGGCTGGAAAGCTCCACCTGCACCTCAATGCCGCCGCAGGAAGGCTGAATGTCGATCCCGTAAATATCGGCTGGCGAAGCGATGATCCCTTCAGAGAGTGAAAAACCGATGGCGAATGCCTCCAGATCTTTCGGCGTCGCCATCATCACCACGTGGGAGATGCCGTTATAGACCAGGGCTACCGGCACCTCTTCCGCCAGCCAGTCATCCTGAAGTTCGCCCAGCGCCCCACGCTGCGTGACCTGCGCCCGGCTTAACCCCGGGATTGCCTCTCTGTTCTCATTACTGCTTTTCATCACTTGTAACCATCCGCTCACACCGCGCCGGGAAAACCTCAGATCGTTTTAACCACGGCCTGAATACATTGCCGCAATTCTGGACCTCTGCCCGGCTCACCGCAAAAGAAATTGTCCCTGCTTAGTCACCGCCCGTTTTGCGCTGCTGCGGCGCACCGCTACCGTTATGTAACGTTATGTCCGTTAAAGGCTACTCCGAAGTGGTTAAATTGTTAAAAAGTTGATGACTAAATCCCTGTTTATTGATGGCTGTCAAATCTGACCGACGCCAGGCTGCTATTTTGCGCCCTTCCAGGAACGGAATGTGAGCAAAACAATGCAAATGAACAGACGTGGCTTTTTTAAGATCTGTGCAGGCGGCATGGCCGGAACTTCTCTGGCTTTACTGGGTTTTACCCCGCTGACTGCTTCGGCATCGACCCGTGAATATAAATTATTACGCAGCAAAGAAACCCGCAATAACTGCACCTACTGCTCTGTCGGATGCGGCATGTTGATTTACAGCCTCGGCGACGGCGCAAAAAATGTGACCTCCTCGATTTACCATATTGAAGGCGACCCGGACCATCCGGTCAGCCGGGGCTCTCTCTGCCCGAAAGGCGCCGGGGTGCTCGATTTTATCCACAGCGAGCAGCGGCTGAAGTATCCGGAATACCGTGCGCCCGGCTCAGATAAATGGCAGCGCATTAGCTGGGATGAGGCTTTTACCCGCATCGCCCGCCTGATGAAAGACGATCGCGATGCTAACTTTCAGCAGAAAAACGCTCAGGGCACCACGGTCAACCGCTGGTTAACGACCGGCATGCTCTGCTCCTCGGCGGCCAGCAACGAAACCGGCCTGCTCGATCAGAAATTTGCCCGCGCGCTGGGGATGCTGGCGCTCGAAAACCAGGCGAGGCTCTGTCACGGCTCTACCGTGGCGGGCCTGGCGCCCAGCTTTGGCCGCGGGGCGATGACCAATAACTGGACCGACATTAAAAATGCCGATGTGATCCTGATTATGGGCAGCAACCCGGCGGAAGCGCATCCGGTAGGCTTTAAGTGGGTAATGGAGGCGAAAAAGCACAACCGGGCGAAAATCCTGGTGGTCGATCCCCGCTTTAACCGCTCAGCCTCGACGGCCGATTTCTATGCGCCGATCCGCGCAGGCAGCGATGCCGCTTTCCTGATGGGCATAGTGAATTACCTGCTGGAACACGACCGTGTGCAGCATGAATATGTGAAGGCGTATACCAACGCCACGCTGATCGTCGGCGAGGGCTACAGCTTTAGCGAAGGCCTGTTCAGCGGATACGATAAGGAAACGCGCACCTACGATAAAACAGGCTGGCAATATGAACGGGACGAACAGGGCTATGCGCGGCGCGACGAGACGCTGGCCCATCCCCGCTGCGTCTGGAATTTACTCAAGTCGCACGCCAGCCGCTATACCCCGGCCATGGTCAGCCGGATTTGCGGCACGACGGAAGAGGATTTCCTGAATGTTTGCCAGCATCTTGCCTCCACCAGCACGCCCGACCGGACAACGACCATTCTCTATGCGCTGGGCTGGACGCATCACACGAACGGCGCGCAAATTATCCGCACCGCCGCTATCGTCCAGCTGCTGTTAGGCAATATGGGCATGATCGGCGGCGGCATCAATGCGCTGCGCGGTCACTCAAACGTGCAGGGCTTTACCGATTTGGGCCTGCTGTCGCAGAGCCTGCCGGGTTATCTGACGCTGCCTTCAGAGAAGCAGACCACCCTGGAGAGCTGGCTGCAACAGACCACGCCCGCCATGCTGCTGCCCGGCCAGGTGAACTACTGGCAGAACACCTCTAAGTTTGCCGTCAGCCTGCTGAAGAGCTTTTATGGCGACAACGCGCAGAAGGCGAACAGCTGGGGCTTCGACTGGTTGCCGAAATGGGACAAGAATTACGACTGCCTGACCCAGGCTGAGATGATGGTGGAGGGAAAATTTAACGGTTTTCTCATCCAGGGCTTCAATCCGCTTGCCGCCTTCCCTGACAAAAATAAAGCGTTCCGCGCTTTTTCAAAACTGAAGTATATGGTGGTAATCGATCCGCTCAGCACCGAAACCGCCAGCTTCTGGCAGAATCATGGCGAATTCAACGACGTTGACCCGGCCAGGATCCAGACGGAAGTATTCCGCCTGCCCTCCTCCTGCTTCGCCGAAGAGGAGGGATCGATTGCCAACTCCGCCCGCTGTTTACAGTGGCACTGGGCCGCCGCCACGCCGCCCGGCGAGGCGATGCACGATGGTAAAATCCTGGGAAGCCTCTTCCTGCGCCTGCGCGAACTTTACCGTCAGGAAGGCGGCACCGCACCGGAACCTTTACTGGCGATGCAGTGGAATTACAGCGATCCCGGCTCACCCGCGCCGGAAGAGGTCGCCCGCGAGAATAACGGCAGCGCGCTGACCGATATCTTTGACGAACAGGGCAAACTCCTGCTGAAAAAAGGCGAGCAGCTTAGCTCCTTTGCCGAGCTGCGCGATGATGGCAGCACCGCCAGCGCCTGCTGGATTTATGCCGGCAGCTGGACGGCGGCGGGTAATCAGATGGCGCGCCGCGATAATGCCGATCCGTCAGGATTAGGGGCGATCAATAACTGGGCGTGGGCCTGGCCGCTCAACCGCCGCATCATGTATAACCGCGCCTCTGCCGATGCTCAGGGCAAAGCCTGGGATGCGAAGCGCAAGCTGATTGAGTGGAACGGTCAGCGCTGGGAAGGGATCGACGTCCCCGATTATCCGGTGACCGCGCCGCCGGAAAAACAGGTTGGCCCGTTTATTATGCTGCCTGACGGGCTGGGCCATCTTTACGTGCCGGATAAACTGGCCGACGGGCCTTTCCCAGAGCATTACGAACCTTCCGAAAGCCCGACCGGCACTAACCCGCTGCATCCGGAAACGGTCTACAGCCCGGCGGCACGACTCTACAAGCGCGATGCCGCCGCGCTGGGCCGCGCCGACGCTTTCCCGTACGTCGCCACCACTTACTCCATTACCGAGCTGTTTCGCCACTGGACCAAGCACGCCCTGCTTAACGCCATTGCCCAGCCGGAACAGTTTGTCGAGATCGGCAGCCAGCTGGCGGAAGAGAAAGGGATTCAGGCCGGAGACAGCGTGAAGGTCAGCTCACAGCGCGGCTATATCAAAGCGAAGGCGGTGGTCACTAAGCGGCTGAAAAGGCTCAATATTGATGGCAAAGCGGTGGACACCATCGGTATTCCCTGCCACTGGGGATTTGAAGGCGCAACGCGTAAAGGCTTCCTGGCCAATACCCTCTCCCCGTCGGTAGGGGATGCCAATGCGCAGACGCCGGAGTTCAAGGCGTTTCTGGTTAACGTGGAAAAGGTGTAACGGAGAGCGATTATGACTTATCAATCACAAGACATTATTCGTCGCTCCGCGACAAACGGCTTCACGCCCGCCCCTCAGGCGCGGAACCATCAGCAGGAGGTGGCGAAGCTTATCGACGTGACCACCTGCATCGGCTGCAAAGGCTGCCAGGTCGCCTGCTCGGAGTGGAACGACATCCGGGATGAGGTGGGATACAACGTTGGGGTTTACGACAATCCGACCGATCTGACCGCCAAATCCTGGACGGTAATGCGTTTTTCCGAAGTGGAAGAGAATGGCAGGCTGGAATGGCTTATCCGTAAGGATGGCTGTATGCACTGCGCCGATCCGGGCTGCCTGAAGGCCTGTCCGGCGGAAGGCGCCATCATCCAGTACGCCAACGGCATCGTCGATTTTCAGTCAGAGCACTGTATCGGCTGCGGCTACTGCATCGCGGGCTGTCCCTTCAACGTGCCCCGCCTCAATAAAGAGGATAACCGCGCCTATAAATGTACGCTCTGCGTGGATCGCGTTCGCGTCGGTCAGGAACCGGCCTGCGTCAAAACCTGCCCGACCGGCGCCATTCACTTTGGCAGCAAAGAGGATATGAAGCAGCTGGCGGCAGAGCGCATTGCCGAACTGAAAAGCCGGGGTTATGACCATGCGGGGCTGTACGATCCGCAGGGCGTGGGCGGCACACACGTTATGTACGTTCTGCATCATGCGGACAAACCACAGCTCTATCACGGCCTGCCGGAAGATCCGGCGATCAGTCCGGCGGTGACCTTCTGGAAAGGGATCTGGAAACCGCTGGCCGCGGTGGGCTTTGCCGCGACCTTCGCCGCCAGCCTGTTCCATTACGTCGGGGTCGGGCCAAACCGGGTGGAAGAGGAAAATGCGCAGCACGGAAAGGAGGAAGAGAAATGAAAAAGCGCGATCGTATTCAACGCTACAGCGCGCCTGAGCGCATCAACCACTGGATCGTGGCGCTCTGCTTTATGTTTGCCGCCCTCAGCGGACTGGGATTTTTCTTCCCCTCACTGAACTGGCTGATGAACGTGCTGGGTACGCCGCAGCTGGCACGTCTCCTGCACCCCTTCGTCGGCGTGGTCATGTTCGTCGCCTTCCTGCGGATGTTTTTCCGCTACTGGCAGCACAACCTGCCAGACCGTGAGGATCTCATCTGGGCAAAGAATATCCATAAAATTGCCCTGAACGAGGAAGTAGGCGACACCGGGCGCTATAATTTCGGACAGAAGTGCGTATTCTGGGCTGCTATCTTCAGCTTATTGCTGTTGCTGGCTAGCGGCATTGTTATCTGGCGCCCCTGGTTCGCCGATGCTTTTGCCATCCCGGTTATTCGTCTTGCGCTGGTTGTGCACTCCGTTTCGGCGGTGGCCTTAATCATCGTCATCATGGTCCACATCTACGCAGCGCTGTGGGTGAAAGGAACCATTACCGCGATGGTGGAGGGCTGGGTGCCAGCCGCGTGGGCGGAAAAGCACCATCCGCGCTGGTATCGTGCCGTTCGCGAACAGCAGAGCCGCCCGACACAACAGGAAAAACGCCCCTGATGAGCATTCGCATAATCCCGCAGGAACAGCTGGAGAAAAGCGACAAAACAACGGCGGAGATGATTCCGCCGTTACTTTTCCCCAGGCTGAAAAATTTATACAACCGCCGCGCCGCCAGGCTGCGGCAGCTGGCCGACAAAAACCCACTGGGTGACTACCTGCGCTTTGCCGCTGTGGTCGCCAGCGCCCAGGAGATCGTGCTTTACGATCACCCGTTGCAGATGGATCTCTACGCCCGTCTGGTGGAGACCGCCCGCCTCGGCAAGCCTCCGCTGGATATTCATACGCTACCGCGCGATCCGCACTGGCAGCGGCTACTGCACTCCCTGATTGCTGAAATGAAGCCGGAGATGTCCGGACAGGCGCTGGCGGTGCTGGAGAATCTGGAGAAGGCTTCGGCACCGGAGCTGGAGGCGATGGCAGAAGCGCTGTTTAACAATGACTTTGCCCGGGTCAGCAGCGATAAATCGCCTTTTATCTGGGCCGCGCTCTCAATTTACTGGGCGCAAATGGCGGCGCTGATCCCCGGCAAGGCCCGCGCTGAGTATGGCGAACAGCGTCAGTTCTGCCCGGTTTGCGGCAGCGTGCCGGTTTCCAGCGTGATTCATATGGGCATGGAGAATGGCGGCTTACGCTATCTGCACTGTAACCTGTGCGAAAGCGAGTGGCACGTCGTGCGGGCAAAGTGCAGTAACTGTGAACAGACGCGGGATTTACACTACTGGTCGCTGGACAGCGAAACCTCCCCGATCAAGGCGGAAAGCTGCGGTGACTGCGGCACCTACCTGAAAATGTTCTATCAGGAGAAGGACCCGGCGGTGGAGCCGGTCGCTGATGACCTGGCCTCGCTGGTGCTGGATGCCCGCATGGAGCAGGAGGGGTTTTCCCGCAGCAGCCTGAATCCTTTCCTGTTTCCGGGCGAATAAACCCGTAACATGGCGGAGGCATTCCGCCTTATACGATTGCAGCAGGCCGGATCTACCGGCCTTCAGGGGAGAAAGTGGCATGAAATTAGTTGGCAGCTATACCAGTCCCTTCGTACGTAAAATCTCGGTGATCCTGCTTGAAAAGGGCCAGGCGTTCGAGTTCATCAACGAGTCGCCCTGGACCCACGACAGCCAGGTTCCCCATCATAACCCGCTGGGTAAAATCCCGGCGCTGGTGATGCCGGACGGCACCTGGTATGAATCCCATATCATTGCCGCCAGGCTTGAGCTGGAGAACTGGGCGCCCGCCCTGCTGCCGGAAGATAAACTGACCGCGCTGAAGGTGCTTCAGCTTGAGGCGCTGGCGGACGGCATCGGCGACGCCGCCGTGATCCTGGTGCGTGAAAGCATGCGCCCGCCGGAGTTACAGATGGAAGAGCAGATTATTCGCCAGCGCGAGAAAATTTTGCGCGGGCTGGATGCGCTGGAAAAAGAGGCGGCGCAGGGTACGGTGCTGAACAGCGATACCCTTAACCTGGCCGATATCGCCACCGCCTGCCTAATCGGCTTCCTGAACTTTCGTCGCGTGGTGCCAAACTGGTGCGTGGAACGTCCGGCGCTGGTCAGGCTGGCGGAAAAGATGTTTGCCCGGGAAAGTTTTGCCCGGACCATGCCCCCGCAGCCTGAATCCTGACCTCCGGCGATAAATGGCCGCTCCCCGCCGGTGGGTGGCGGCCTGTCTGAGTCATGTCTGTTACTCTCCCTTTCCCGGCACTCACTGGGAAGGTTTAAGGATTTTCGCCTCCGCTCAGAAAAGGCGTTACGCCGTCGCGCGATCGTTCCATGTATCGCGGTAGATAACGTTTCCTTCCGTGTACTTCCAGACGATCGCCTCATAACGCATTTCCAGCGTTTCCAGATGCGTGCTACTCAAACCGCTGGGGGCAAGGTAGGGCGAAACCGTGGTGATTTTGACGTTTTCCAGGATGATATTGAAATATTCAGCCTCAATGCCGGATTCAAGGATGCCATACATTTTGTATCGTGGCCTTTTTCATTGTGCGACCTTCGCAAACGGCGCGATACAGAACGGGCGTGGTCTGGTCAAACTCCTTTACTATTACCACCGGACGGTGAATGCGCGTGCCCGTGAGCTTTCCCCAGTTAGGGTAAACCGGAGGAGCAATGCTCCCAATATGGAACACCATGTTCCTTTTTGGTTGCCCCCCTTCCTTGTGCTGGTATAATGCCCACATCTGATAAAGATGAGGCTTTGTAATGATTGGTAGCTTTAAGGATGGCCTGGAGGGTGAACTTTCCCGGTTTTACCTGAATGGAAGCAGGAGCGGAGGGATTCCAGCCATGATTGAAAAGCCACTTCGGCGTAAGTTGTCGTTACTTGCTGCTGCCAGCAGTGAAAAATCACTCTTTGCGCCACCGGGAAATAATTACGAGCGTTTACGGGGAAACCTTGAAGGATGGTCAAGCATACGGGTCAGTCTTCAGTGGAGACTGATTTTCCAGTGGCGAGACGGTCACGCTTATGAAATTTATCTTGATCCGCATAAATACCGTTAAGGGGGAGTTATGGACACTGTTACTGCAGAACCTACAACCGTAGGCGAAATGCTTTCCGAAGAGTTTTTAAAGCCACAGGGTATCACGCAGGCAGAACTGGCTCAGGTAATGGGAGTCTCACGGAAAGTTATCGGGCAGATAGTCAATAACAGCCGCCGCCTCAGCGTCACAGAAGCCTCACAGCTGGCCGTCTTGTTCCAGACTGATGAAGATTTCTGGATTAACCTGCAGGCTACGCACGATCGCTGGGAAAGCAGGAACATCATTGCTAAAAGTCATTTTAAACCCATACATGATTTGTTGATCCCGGCCGGATAAAACATTTCTGAAGACGCACTGGCTGGAAAGGGTTGGGTGCAGATAAATGGATGGGTGTTACTCCAAAAAAAGTTATTAATAGTGCTCTCCGACAGAAATTTAATTGCTGGCTGATTTGAGCCACAGCCCGCTAGTTTAATTTTGGCGCAGGCACGGAGAATAAAGTAAGAAACGAATTTTACTCTTTCTTTTCCCGTCAGCATTCATGTTATTAAGTATATTTTCGCTTTAATAAACGCAGTAAGTCGATCAACGTAACTCTGTATGCATACGTAAAGAATCCAGGCGATAAAAAATCCTGAATATATTTTTAGCGTACGTTTCCGCTCCACTGAGCGTTGCCTTCCCTTAGAACACCTGCCCGTCCGACGCGCTTCGCCTTTTTACTCCTTTAGTAGCACCTATCACTCCCACTTTGATTAACCACAAAAAACCCTTTCTCGTTGTGTGGGATAAGGAGGTGCATTTTTTATAAGAAGAACGAAAAAACGGGATTACAGGAGCAGTTATGGACTCACTCAGGAAAGGGGGCCGGTTCAGATGGTTCCGGGGATGGCGCGGGATAGCACTGCTGGTACTGGGCATGGCAATCGGTCTGCTTGTCGTGACGGGTAGCGTTACCGCCCTGCATAAAACCAGCGACACCGCCTTCTGCGTCTCCTGCCACAGCATGGAAAGGCCAATGGCGGAGTATCAGGGCAGCATTCACTATCAGAATCATGCCGGTATCCGTGCCGAATGCGCAGACTGCCACATTCCCGGCCAGCCTCTTGACTACCTGGCAACCAAAATTGGCGCAGTAAAGGATATTTACGGCGAAGTTACCGGCAAAATCGACACCGAAGAGCAATATAACGCGCACAAGCTGGCGATGGCGGAATCGGTCTGGAAGAGTATGAAGGCCAACGATTCAGCCACCTGCCGCAGCTGCCACAGCTTCGACGCGATGGATATTCTGGCCCAGCAGCCGGAAGCCCGTAAGGCCCATCCCGCCGCCATCAAAGCGGGCAACACCTGCATTGACTGCCACCGCGGCGTTGCGCATATTCTGCCGGATATGCGTGAACATAATGCCTCCGGGGCCAGCCAGCTGGCGACAATCGCCGCGGCTACCACCGCCACCTCTGGCATGCTTTACGCTACCCACACTCAGCCTTTTACGCTGGACCCTGCGGCGGATGCTGCCGGTGGCACGTTGTTTCCCGCAACCGGGCTCACCATCCTCACCCACCAGCAGGAGAAGCTTGAAGCCCGCCTGGAGGGCTGGCAGCAGGATGGCGTGCCGACCTTCATCTATGGGGCGCCCGGAAAGCGAATTATCAGCGCGATCCTGAGCGAGGAGGCTATCAGCCATATCCAGACGCTGGCGACGCAAACGGACAGCCAGACCGGCACAGTGTGGCACAAGGTTTCGCTTCAGATGTGGCTGCCTTCCGGCTCGCTGATTGCCGATCGTGAGAAAATCTGGCAGTACGCTTCCGGTCTGATGACCGCAAACTGTACCGGCTGCCACGGGCTGACCGCCCTTGATCACTTTACGGCTAATCAGTGGACGGGGGTGATGAAAGGGATGGCGCCACGCACCTCGCTTGATAAAGAGCAGCTCCGCGTGCTGACGCAGTACGTCCAGCATCACGCCAGCGATATGACCTCCCGCCTCCCCGCTTCAGAAGGAAATGAAGATGAAAAATAGCGCCTTCTCAGCGCTGTCGCGCCGTCGTTTTTTACAGGCAGGGGGTGCTCTGCTGGCCGCCAGCACACTCGATCTGCTTTATGCCAAATCGGCGATCGCCCAGGCCGTCAGCCAGGCGATGCCGCTCTTCAGCGCGCTGCGCCCGGCCCGGCGGGGGATCCTTACTGCGGCACACTGGGGTGCTTTTGAGGCCATTGTTGAACAGGGGCGCATGGTTGCCGTTCAGCCGGTGGCGGACGATCCTGCCCCTAATGAGCTGATTGAAATGGCGCCGTGGCAGGTTCATGCCGCTAACCGCATCAGATATCCGATGGTGCGCAAAAGCTGGCTGGAGAACGGGCCTGGCAGCCGCACTGCGCTTCGCGGACGCGATGAGTGGATCAGGGTCAGCTGGGATGACGCGATCGAGCTGGTCAGCCAGCAGATCGCGCGTTTACAGGCCGACTTTGGCCCTGCCTCGATTTATGCCGGCTCTTATGGCTGGAAGAGTACCGGCATGCTGCATAACTGCCGGGCGCTGCTGGGAAGGCTGATGAACCTGACCGGCGGCTACCTCAGCTACAGCGGCGACTATTCCACCGGCGCGGCGCAGGTCATCATGTCGCATGTGATGGGCTCCATGGAGGTTTACGAACAGCAAACCACCTGGCCTGACGTGATCGCTCATACCGAACTGGTTATTTTATGGGGATGTAATCCCCACACCACGCTTAAAAATAGCTGGAACGTGCCCGATCACGTTGGCCTGGCGGGCTTCGCGGCGCTGGCGGAAAAAGGAACGCGCGTTATCACTATCGACCCGGTCTGTAACCCTGGTGCAAAAGCGCTCAAGGCTGAATGGATTGCGCCGAAAGCCTATACGGATGCCGCGATGATTCTGGGGATCGCCCACACGTTGTTGACCGAAAAGCTGCACGATGAAGCCTTTCTGAGGCGCTATACCACCGGCTTCGATCGGTTCCGCGATTACCTGCTCGGGAAAGATGACGGCACGGCGAAAACCGCCGACTGGGCCAGCGCGGTGTGCGGCGTGGAGGCGGAAACGCTGCGCAAACTTGCGCGCGATATGGTCGGGCAGAGAACGATGATTATGGCCGGCTGGGGGTTACAGCGTCAGCACCACGGCGAACAGCCGCACTGGCTGCTGGTGACGCTCGCCGCCATGATTGGGCAGATTGGGCTGCCGGGCGGCGGGTTTGGCTTCAGCTATCACTACTCCTCCGGCGGCAGTCCGGCGGCCCGGGGCGGTATTCTTTCCGGTATCAGCGCGGGAGAAGCGCCAGCGAACGCGCCAGCGAACGCGCCTCAGCCGATCCCGGTGGCGCGCATTGCCGAGTGCCTGGCGAATCCTGGCAAAACCATCGCCTTTAACGGCAGGGAGATAACCTATCCTGACGTAAAAATGGTCTATGTGGCGGGCGGCAACCCGTTCCACCATCATCAGGACACCAATAATCTCCTTAAGGCCTGGCAGCATCCTGAAACCATCGTCGTGCAGGAGCCTTACTGGACTGCCAGCGCGAAACACGCGGATATCGTCCTGCCCTGCACCACCAGCTATGAGCGGAACGATATGGATATGGGTGGCGACTATTCACAGCGCTACGTTTTTCCCATGCATCAGTGCGTTGCGCCGCAGCATGAGGCACGCAACGATTACGATATTTTCCTGGCGATCGCGACCCGGCTCGGTGTGGCACAGGGCTTCTCAGAAGGCCGGGATGAGATGCTGTGGCTGAAGTCGCTGTATGACAATATGAAATTGCAGGCCAGGCACGCTGGCATCCCTCTGCCTCCGTTCGATAAATTCTGGCAGTCCAATAACTACATCCGCTTCCCGGTGCCGCCAGAGAATCGTGACTGGGTGCGCTTTGCCGATTTTCGCGCCGATCCGCTGCTGAATTCGCTGGGCACACCGAGCGGTAAAATTGAGATATTTTCACAGCACGTGGCGAAGATGCATTATCAGGACTGCCCCGGCCTGCCGGGATGGTTACCGCCCGTGGAGTGGCACGGCAGCGAAATTGCGAAAAAGTACCCCCTTTCGCTGAATACCGCGCATCCGGTTAACCGCCTGCATTCCCAGCTGGATAATACGCCGTTGCGGAAGAAATACGCGGTCAGCGGTCGCGAGGCTATCCTGATTAACCCGCGTGATGCTGAGGCCAGAGGTATTCGCTCAGGCGATCTGGTCAGGGCCTTTAACGATCGGGGACAGATCCTGGTGGGCGCAGTGGTCACTGAGGATATCCGGCCCGGCGTGGTGCGCATCAGCGAAGGCGCATGGTACGATCCCGCCGACCCCGCCCAGCCCGGCACGCTGTGCAAAAATGGCAACGTTAACTGCCTGACCTTTGATATCGGCTCTTCGCAGCTGGCGCAGGGAAACTGTGGTCATATGGCCCAGCTGGATATTGAAAGATACCGGGGGGAGGCGCCGGTGAACAGCGCGCATGCCGTTCCGCCCGGCGCGGCCTGAGCCCGCCGGGAAAGCGCTGACGGCGGCATGAAAAATGACGTTCATGCCGCCGGTTTTACCCAACTAACGCCGGTCAGAACTGCGCGCTGATGCCCAGGTTATACATGAACTGCTCCCCGGAGCTCAGACCGCCGGTTTGTGAGGCTGACGCAAAGGCCGCCACCGACTCTCCGAGGGGAACATGCGCACCGACCGAGACGTTCATCCAGTCACTGTCCTGTCCGGCCACCTCCCGCGTGAAGGAGGTCTGCGTGGATTTCAGCCCGCCCCCTGCCTTCCAGACGTTATCGCCGAACTGGTGGTTATAGCTGACTTCCGCCCAGGGATTGACCCAGCCGAACCGGGAATCCACCCGCCAGCCCGCTGTACCGATCTGGGAATGGGCGTTCTGATCGTTAAAGCGCATCGCGGTACTGCTGCTGCCCTGCTCCTGGTAGCCTTTTACCGAGCTGTAATCCAGCGCATACTGCACCACCGGCCCTGTTGTTAACCCCGATCCAACCGGAATATCCCAGCCCGCCGCCATACGGCCGCCCACCTGCGTGCCTTCCGTTTCACCATTCTCGGTACGGGTTGCCGGGCCCAGCACCACGCTGCGCCTGATGTCGTCATAGTTAACCGAGGCGAACTGGACGTCGGCATTGATCCAGCCGTGATCAAAAATCGTCAGCTCGCTGTAGGCTGAGGCCAGCCAGCCGCGCATTTTATAGTCGTAGCGCGGCGTGGGATGCTGGCTGTCGTCAGAGCCGGAAATCAGCGCGCCCACCAGCCAGTCGTCGGTGAGCTGGTAATCCACGCCCAGCGTCAGATTGTGGGTGGTGGCGTTGCCCTCGCCCGCCGCCAGGTTATCCGCATAGTCATAGTGCTGCCCGGCGTAGCCTCCGTAAACGCTGAGCGAGCCCTGAGGGTTATCCCCATGGCGCTGCTGCTGGAGCCGGCTGTCGAGCGTCGCTCTCGCATCCCGCGACATCGCCAGCGTGGCCTGGTTCAGCGCCACTGCCTGCGCGGGCGCGTCCAGCACCGACTGGATATAGTCGGCAATCAGCAAATGTGTCGCGGGCCCTGGATGCAGCCGATCGGCAAACAGATAGTCCTGACTGCTGGAGAAGCCGGGCATAGCCGAGGTGCAGTCGGCGGCAGAAACGCCGGGAGGACAAGCCATACCCGCCGTGTTCGTCAGCCCGTAGCGGGCCGGATCGCTTAACACCTCGCTGAACAGCCCGTTGACGTCCACGCGCACGATATTGCCGCGGAGCTGCGCCAGCCCGTTTTCCTCCTGCTGGTTATAGCGATCGGTCAGTGCCGCCGCCTGCTCGCTGAGCACCTGCCAGGCTTGATAAAGCTGTGCAGTTGCCACCTGCCGCAGCGCTTCCACGCCGGTAAGTTCGCCCGTCGCGGCGTACAGCGCCTCACGGATAGCGCTGTTCCTGGCCTCTGGCGTGAACGTAGTCTGCCCGCTCAGGGACCGGAACGCGGCGGCCAGCGCCGGAGTGGCAACCGGTGCCAGCCCGATCTGTATCACCGCTTCAAGCAGCGCTGGCGTCGCCCCCACGTTCGGTACAGTCGGCACAATAACCGTATTCGCGCCCGCCGACAGCAGCGCCCTGACCTGGCTGGCGGCGGCAAAAGCGCTGCCGCTCACTATCCGATCCGCGTTTAGCGGATTAAGCGCGGCGGCGGCCAGATCGTTACCGCCGATCCAGTGAATATAAAGCCCGTCCGCCTCGGCCTTTCCGCCGTTCGCCCTGAGCCAGGCGGCAACCTGATCGGCACTGTTATCGACAGGATTAAGCTGCGGAACGGCTACCGCATTCCCCGCCGCATAATTGGTGCCGCCAGCCTCTGACGGGCGAAGCGACTGATTGATTCTGGCGGCCAGCACCTCGTCGTAAAGCGGATTCCTGTTACTATCCCAGGTGTAGCGGCCGTTATTGCCGCTGTCGCTCAGGCTGTCACCAAATACGTAGAGTCGCTCCCAGCCAGCGGCGGGGGCGACGGCACAAAGCGAGCAGGCGATCCACGCCGCCCCAAAGGCTATGCGTTTCTTTAACATGGAGAACTCCGGAAAAGCGCGCACGGAAGACTTAATATTTGTATTGTTAATTTCAGCAACAGATTAACTATTGCCTGGCCGGAGATAACGTCAAGCGCCATCCGGTGGTTTTTTACACAAATTTGATGGGGATACATTATGGTGCAGCGCTGCGGCTGGGTAACGCAGGATTCGATCTATCTGGCTTATCATGATGAAGAGTGGGGCGTTCCGGTCACTGACACCCGTACGCTTTTTGAAATGCTCTGTCTGGAAGGCCAGATGGCAGGGTTGTCATGGCTTACGGTGCTGAAAAAGAGGGAAAACTACCGTCGCGCCTTTCATCATTTTGATCCGCAGACTGTGGCGCAAATGGGCGAGGCCGACGTGGAGCGACTGATGCTCGACAGCGGTATTATCCGCCACCGTGGAAAAATCGCCGCCGTTATCGCCAATGCGCAGGCTCTGCTGGCGATGGAGGCAGAGGGAGAGTCCTTCAGTCCCTTTATTTGGGCCTTTGTCGACCATACGCCCCAGCGCCACCGCTTTGCGGATTACCGGGCCGCGCCGACCTTCAGCCCCGTTTCTGACGCCCTTTCCAGGGCGCTGAAGAAGCGCGGTTTTAAATTTGTTGGTACGACCACCTGTTACTCCTTTATGCAGGCATGCGGTCTGATTATTGACCATACAACCGACTGTTTTTGCCATGCTGACAATATAAAGTAGCTTATCTTTACAATTTCAGACTTTTAGAACGTTATTTCCTCATCATGCACGGGCATAATTCACTTTTATGCGGCATGTATGCCCACTGTTTTACTTGAGAGAAATAACCCATGAAAATGAGCTCCGTTGCCCTCGCTCTGGTTCTGAGCGGTACTGTTGCCCTGACAGGCTGTACGACTAACCCTTACACCGGCGAGCGTGAAGCTGGAAAATCTGGCATCGGTGCAGGCCTTGGCGCCGCGCTGGGGGCTGGCGTTGGCGTACTTTCCTCCTCGAAAAAAGATCGTGGTAAAGGCGCGCTGATTGGCGCCGCGGCCGGCGCGGCGCTGGGCGGCAGTGCGGGCTATTATATGGACGTTCAGGAAGCGAAGCTGCGCGATAAAATGCGCGGAACCGGCGTCAGCGTTACCCGTCAGGGCGATAACATCATTCTGAATATGCCAAGCAATGTGACCTTCGACAGCAGCAGCAGCACGCTCAAGGCTGCCGGCGCGAACACGCTGACTGGCGTGGCCATGGTCCTGAAAGAGTATCCGAAAACTGCAGTGAATATCACCGGCTATACCGACAGCACCGGTACGCGCCAGCTGAATATGACCCTTTCCCAGCAGCGTGCCGACAGTGTGGGCAGCGCGCTGATCACCCAGGGCGTGGCCGCTAACCGCATCCGTACCAGCGGTATGGGTCCGGATAATCCGATTGCCACTAACAGCACGGAAGCCGGTAAAGCGCAGAACCGCCGCGTGGAAATTACCCTCAGCCCGCTGTAACCTGCTTTTCTGCCGGGCCACCTGCTGGCCCGGCAGCCTCCCTCCGCCCGCTTCGTTTGTTAACTGCCTGCCAGATAATGGCCAGGGTAAGAGGGATGGGCGCGACGCCACTTATGTTTTATGATGACCGCCTTCGGTCCCTGAATCCGGTTTACGCTCAGAAACAGGGCCAGCGATAGCTGAGGCTACGCTTTCTCTTCCGTTAATGTTCAAGGATCGCTATGAACCGCAGGGCCTCACGCGCCACCATCAGCGATGTCGCTAAAGCGGCAAACACCGGGAAAACCAGCGTATCGCGTTTTCTGAACGGTGAGCAGCATGTTCTTTCCGCAAGCCTGAAGCAGCGGATTGAGACGGCTATCGCCGAGCTGGACTATCGCCCCAGCCAGATGGCCCGGGGGCTGAAGCGTGGCCGCACCCGGCTGATAGGGCTGATTATCGCCGATATCACCAATCCCTATTCGGTTGAAGTGATGAGCGGTATTGAGGCTGCCTGCCGGGCCAGGGGCTTTACCCTGCTGATGTGCAATACCAATAACGAAGTGGATCAGGAACAGCACTATCTTAATCTGCTGAGCAGCTATCAGGTCGAGGGGATCGTGGTGAACGCGGTCGGCATGCGTGAAGAGGCGCTGAGCCAGCTCCAGCAGTCACTGCTGCCGATGGTGCTGATTGACCGTAAAATTCCTGACTTCAGCTGTGACGTCGTGGGGCTGAATAACCGGGAAGCGGCCATTCAGGTAACGCAGCACCTTATTGAACAGGCGTTTCACGCCATCCTGTTTGTCACCGAACCGCTGGGGCTGGTGAATACGCGTCATGAAAGACTGGAAGCCTTTTACGCCGTTATGGCGCAGCACCCCGGACATGTGGCGGAACAAGCTGAAGTGGCGATTAACGATTCGGCCAGGCTTGATGCGGTTCTGAAAGATTACGCGCGGCGTAATGCCGGCCAGCGCTGTGCGGTTCTGGTGGTTAACGGCGCGCTGACGCTACAGGTGGCACGTTCACTGCGGCGTCTGGGGCTGAGCTGGGGAGGCGATCTCGGCCTGCTGGGCTTTGACGAACTCGCCTGGTCAGAACTGGCGGGCGTTGGCATCACCACCCTGAAACAACCCACCTGGCAAATTGGCTATTCTGCGCTGGAACAGGTAATTAAACGCATTGAGGGTGACGACACGCCGCCCCAGGAACAGGTCTATTCCGGCGAGCTGATCGTCAGAAAATCGACGATATTTGGGCCGTAAGGGAGATAAGCGCAGGCCTGCGTAACGGCTGTTCCCGCTCTGACAAGAAGCGGGCCGCCCTTACGCGTTATATCCTTTCACAAATATTTTTCCCGTATTTCACCACAATTTTAAGCCCGCCACACCTTCATCATTTTTCAGAACTCCCCTTGCCACTAATTGTTTACATCGTGAGCGCGATCATAAAACCAGACTCTGCCCCTTTGCTTTGGAACCGGTTCCATCTACCGTTTTTAGCACGCAGTGGCGGGTAACGCCGGGAGAAGCAGATGAAAAGAGATGTGATTGTGGTAACGGCGGCCTATGGTCGCGATCGAATTATGGCCCTGGGCGGCCAGCAGGCCGTTGTACCGGTGGTCTCCGCTTCCGGTGCTGAAGGCGTGGAAATCCGCCGTGAGCTGTTCAGCGATGAGGAGCAGCAAAGCCTGTCCGGGCTGGGGAAGACCATCGCTGCCGCAAATCTGGTAGCGTACTATTCCGTACCGGAGGCGCTGTTTAACGAGCAGGGCCTGGTCAATCCGGCGCTGTCGCGCCATCTGGCAGAAGCGACGCAATTAAATGCCCAGCGACTAAAATATGCGTTGGGTAACTATCGTCGCGGCTTCGATTTCACCAGCCTGCGTAACAGTCTGGCTTCCCACTCCGTTCAGCTTGTGGTGGAGAACGACCAGACTGCATCCGGTACGCTTGCCGCCATGAAGGCCTTCCTTGAGGAGGGCGGAGAGGCGCAGAGCGGCTGCGGCGTGACCTTCGATATGGGTAACTGGCTCTGGGTGGGCGATAACCCCCTGGACGCCGCTGAACAACTCAGCTCTGCCGTCAGCTATATCCACGTTAAGGCCGCTGTGCCACAGGGTGACAGCTGGCGGGCCGTCGCGCTGGATGAGGCTGACAGCCTGTGGCGTGAAACCTTAGATCTTCTTCCCCCGGACGTGCCGCGCGGCATTGAGTTTCCGCTTGAAGGTGACGATCTGGTCGCTGTCACACGCCATTACGTTGACCTGTTGCGAGAGGAATAAACCATGACCATCACGGAAAACGGAACGCTGGATGCGGTCACGATTGGCGAGGCGATGGCGATGTTTGTCGCCAGCGAGACGGGCGATCTTGCCGCCGCCGAACACTTTGTTAAACGCATCGCCGGTGCCGAGCTGAATGTCGCTATCGGCCTCGCCAGGCTTGGCCTGAAGGTGGGCTGGGTCAGCCGCGTGGGAGACGATTCGTTTGGCCGCTTTACCTGCCAGCAGCTGGAAAAAGAGGGCGTCGATCATCAGCAGGTGATCGTGGATGACCGCTACCCGACCGGCTTTCAGCTCAAGTCGAAGGTGGAAGATGGGTCCGATCCGCTGGTGGAGTATTTCCGCAAAGGCTCGGCAGCCAGCCATCTGTCGCCTGACGATTTTAACCGTGACTATTTCGGCACGGCCAGGCACCTTCATCTGAGCGGCGTCTCTGCGGCGATCTCCGCTTCTTCGCTGGCGCTGTCAAAACACGCGGCGCAGGAAATGAAGCAGATGGGAAAAAGCATCTCTTTCGATCCTAATCTTCGCCCTGTGCTCTGGCCCAGCGAGCACGAGATGGCGAAACAGCTCAATTTACTGGCGGGATATGCTGACTGGGTGCTGCCCGGCATCAGCGAGGGAAAAATCCTGACCGGCTACGACCAGCCGGAGGCCATCGCGGACTTCTACCTGGATATGGGCGTGAAAGCCGTCATCATAAAAACGGGCTGCGACGGCGCCTGGTACAAAACAGCCGGCGGTGAAAAAGGCCAGGTCGAGGCGATCAAGACCGAGAATGTGGTCGATACTGTTGGCGCTGGCGACGGCTTTGCCGTTGGCGTGATCAGTGCGCTACTGGAAGGCAAAACGCTGCCGCAGGCGATTAAGCGCGGCAATAAAATCGGCTCACTGGCCATTCAGGTCATCGGCGACAGCGAAGGGCTGCCGACGCGCGCTGAACTGGGCGATGAATAAAAGCGATCTCAACACGTACCCTTAAAATAAACCTCACTGCGCGTGAGGCGTCCCGCTGTTACAGCAGGGTGCTCAGCGCAGCCTGCGGTGCCCTCAAATAGAGGATCGACTATGAAAAAGCAGACAATCGCGCCAAAACGCTGGTGGTATATCATGCCCATCGTGTTTATCACTTATAGCCTGGCGTATCTGGACAGGGCGAACTTCAGCTTCGCCTCGGCGGCGGGCATCAATGAAGATCTGGGGATCACTAAGGGCATGTCGTCGCTGTTGGGTGCCCTGTTCTTTCTCGGCTACTTCTTTTTTCAGATCCCCGGCGCGATTTACGCCGAACGCCGCAGCGTTAAAAAGCTGGTGTTTGTCTGTCTGATCCTCTGGGGAATTTGCGCCTCGCTGACCGGCATGGTCTCCAACATCCCGATGCTGGCCGCGATCCGCTTCGTACTTGGCGTGGTGGAAGCGGCCGTGATGCCGGCGATGCTAATCTACATCAGCAACTGGTTTACCAAATCCGAACGCTCGCGGGCAAACACCTTCCTGATCCTCGGTAATCCGGTGACCGTTTTATGGATGTCGGTCGTCTCCGGTTACCTGATTGAGGCCTACGGCTGGCGTGAAATGTTTATCATCGAAGGGTTCCCGGCGGTGATCTGGGCGGTAGCCTGGTGGTTCCTGGTGCAGGATAAGCCGTCCCAGGCCAAATGGCTCAGCAATCAGGAGAAAGCGGACCTGCAGGCGCAGCTACAGAAAGAGCAAGAAGGCATTAAAGCCGTACGTAACTATGGTGAAGCCTTTAAATCCCGCAATGTGATCCTTCTGTGTATGCAGTATTTCACCTGGAGCATCGGGGTCTACGGCTTCGTACTCTGGCTGCCCTCTATTCTGCGCAACGGGATGGAGATGGGTATGGTGCAGGCGGGCTGGCTCTCTGCGGTGCCTTATCTGGCGGCGACCATCGCGATGCTCGTTGTCTCCTGGGCATCCGATAAACTCCAGAACCGCAAAATCTTTGTCTGGCCGCTGCTGCTGGTAGGCGCGCTGGCCTTCCTGGGTTCCTGGCTGGTGGGCGCCGATAATTTCTGGCTCTCGTTCACCCTGTTGGTGATTGCCGGTGCAGCCATGTACGCGCCTTATGGTCCGTTCTTCGCCATCATTCCGGAAATGCTGCCCCGCAATGTGGCCGGCGGCGCAATGGCGTTAATCAACTCGATGGGGGCGCTGGGTTCATTCCTCGGCTCATGGGTGGTAGGTTATCTGAACGGCGCCACCGGCAGTCCTTCCGCTTCCTATATTTTTATGGCCGCCTCGCTGCTGATTTCCGTCTGTCTGACGCTGATCGTCAAGCCGGCCGATAACAAACAGCCTCCGGTGCCGCATGGCGCTAAGCACGCCTGACTTTGCATAAACGGGCCAGCGGGCCCGTTTCCTCATTTTCAAAGGGAGAGAAGAATGAAACCCTCAGTAGTGCTCTATAAGTCGTTACCGGACGATCTCCGCTCAACGCTGGATGAACATTTTAACGTGACGGAAATTGCCGGGCTGTCGCCGGAAACGGTCGCTCAACATGCCGACGCCTTCCGTCAGGCTGAGGGGATCCTCGGCTCCGGTGGCAAAGTGGATGCGGAGTTTCTGGAAAAAGCGCCAAAATTGCGCGCGGCCTCCACCGTTTCCGTGGGCTACGATAACTTTGACGTGGAGGCGCTGAACGCGCGCGGCGTGGTGCTGATGCATACGCCAACCGTCCTGACCGAAACGGTGGCCGATACCATGATGGCGCTGGTGCTCTCATCCGCCCGGCGCGTGGTTGAAGTGGCCGGACGCGTCAAGCAGGGGGAATGGCAGGGCAGCATCGGTCCCGACTGGTTCGGTATTGACGTCCACCATAAAAAGCTGGGAATTCTCGGCATGGGCCGCATCGGGCTGGCGCTCGCCCAGCGCGCGCATCTCGGCTTCAGCATGCCCATTCTCTATAACGCCCGTAAGCATCATGATGAGGCGGAAGAACGTTTTGACGCACAGTATTGCGATCTGGATACGCTGCTCAGAGAGTCAGATTTCCTCTGTATCAGCCTGCCGCTGACCGAACAGACCCACCACATGATCGGTCGTGAACAGTTGGCGAAAATGAAGCCCAGCGCGGTGCTGATAAATGCCGGGCGCGGGCCGGTGATCGATGAGCAGGCGCTGATTGAGGCGCTTAACGACGGAACGATTTACGCGGCAGGCCTCGACGTTTTCGAGCAGGAGCCGTTACCGGTCGATTCACCGCTGCTGAGGATGGCGAATGTCGTGGCGCTTCCGCATATTGGCTCCGCCACGCATGAAACCCGCTACGGTATGGCGAAAGATGCGGTGGATAACCTGATTGCGGCCCTGGCCGGCAAGATTGAGAAAAACTGCGTTAATCCGCAGGTAGCAAAGTCGCAGCGCTGACCGATCCATAAAAAAACCACGGGGTGATAAAGCACCCCGTCATGGGATTCACTTTATCGCCCCGTGGCTTAATCCTGCCTGGGCCCACACCTGCTGCGGGCTCAGGCTTTTTCGTTTATGGCCGGCCTAGCGCGCCAGCCAGCCGCCATCCACCGCCAGCGTATAGCCATTGATGTAATCAGCGGCGGGCGAAGCCAGAAAGACCGCCGGGCCTTTCAGATCTTCCGGTAATCCCCAGCGACCCGCAGGGATGCGCTCCAGGATCGCCGCGCTGCGTGCTTCATCTGCCCGTATCTGCTGGGTGTTATTGGTGGCCATATAGCCTGGCGCAATGGCGTTAACGTTAATGCCGTGCTGCGCCCATTCGTTCGCCAGCAGGCGGGTGACGCCCATCACCGCGCTTTTCGAAGCGGTATAGGAAGGGACGCGGATGCCGCCCTGATAAGAGAGCATGGAGGCGATATTGATGATTTTGCCGCCCGTTCCCTGCTTCAGGAACTGCTTCGCCACCGTCTGTGACATAAAGAAGACCGACTTGATGTTCAGGTTCATCACGTCGTCCCAGTCTTTTTCACTGAACGAAATCGCATCTTCACGACGAATGATGCCGGCGTTATTGACCAGAATATCAATCTTGCCATATTCCGCGACGGCCCGCTCCAGCAGCCCGGCAAAGCCGCTGATATCGCTCATATCGGCGGTCAGACTGAGAAAGCGGCGGCCCAGCGCGGTCACGCGCTCAATGGTGTCCGTCGGCTCAACGATGTTGATACCAACGATGTCGCAGCCCGCTTCCGCCAGACCTACGGCCATCCCCTGCCCCAGCCCGGTATCACAGCCGGTCACCAGCGCGATCTTACCTTCCAAATTGAAAGCTTGTGAAATCATGGAATTCCTCCTGAAATGTCTTAGCGAAGTTCGCTGACTTTGACATGATCCATATCATCAAAGACCTGGTTTTCACCCACCATGCCCCAGATAAAGGTGTAGTTTTTGGTGCCGACGCCGCAGTGAATTGACCAGCTTGGCGAAATCACCGCCTGCTCGTTATGCACCAGCAGATGGCGGGTCTCCTGCGGCTGACCCATCATGTGGAATACGGCCGTTTCGTCATCCATATTGAAGTAGAAGTAAACTTCCATGCGCCGATCGTGCGTATGGCACGGCATGGTGTTCCACAAGTTGCCTTCTGCCAGCTCGGTCAGGCCCATCGTCAACTGGCAGGTAGTCAGTACGTCCGGCACCAGATATTTGTTAATGGTGCGCAGGTTACTGGTTTCAGCGCTGCCTAACGTCTGTGGCGAAACCTGATCCTTAGTGACCAGAGTCGTCGGATAGGTGGTGTGGGCAGGGGCGCTGTTGTAGTAGAATTTCGCCGGTTTCTGCGCATCACTGCTGGCGAACACCACTTCTCTGGCTCCCTTACCGACATAGAGCGCTTCTTTATTCCCTACTTCATAACACTGACCATCAACGGTGATAGTGCCCGGGCCGCCGATATTGATAACGCCCAGCTCACGACGCTCCAGGAAGTAGCTGACGCCGAAGGCTTTCCCCACATCGCCTGCCAGGGCAACCGTCTGGCTGACCGGCATCACGCCGCCGATCACGATGCGATCGATATGGCTGTAGGTCATGGTGTAGCGGTCAGCTTCAAAAATTGATTCGATCAGGAACTCGCGGCGCAGGCCTTCGGTATCGAGCTGCTTTGCGTGGTCGCTATGAATACTTTGACGAACTTGCATGGGATTACCTTTTGTTGGTCGGCGACGGCAGGAGCACACGTCGCCTGATGAACGGTTAACCGGCTGTACAGCCGCTTCAGGACGGTTTCACGTTGCCAAGAATGACGGGGTCTTTCTTTGTTTCTTCAACAGGCGCCTGTGGCGAAAAGCGTTTGGCCCACATTGCGGTCAGGACAGGCACCACGACAGAGGTGACAATCACCGAGGTGGCAACCAGCGCCGTGGCTGCCGGTGCCATTGGCTTGAACGCCGGTACCATTTCGGCAATCAGCACGGGGGTCGCTACCGCCGCGCCGGCTGAACTGGACGCCGCCACCCCGGCGGTCCCGTTGCCGCCACCGATCAGCTTATCAGCGATGATAAGCGGGATACCCGTTATCACGATGACGCTGACGCCCAGCAGGCAGCCAAGCAGGCCGGTTTCCAGAATGACGTTAAGGTTGATGGTGTTGCCCAGTGCAAAGCCAAAGAACGGAATCAGTGTATGAACAGCTTTGCTGAAAAACTCACGCAGATCGGGGTCAAGATTACCCAGCGCAAAGCCCACCAGGAACGGCAGTATCGCGCCAAGGAAGACGTGCGGCTCAAAGGAGGCGATACCGGCCGTGCCGAGGATCACCATGGTCATCAGCGGGCCAGACTCCACGGACATCAGCACAAACGCGCCCGCTTCTTCCTTGCTGCCGTACTGCTGCATCAGGGAAGCGTAGAGCCCGCCGTTGGTCATATCCATCGCGGCGACCAGCGCCAGGGTTGAGAGTCCGGCGAAAAAGCCCACTTCCACGCCATGCTCCGGGATAATGCGGGAAGCAATAGCGGCGACAATCCATGCAGTAGCGATTTTCGTGACAACCAGCGTGCCTGACTTACGCAATACGGTACCGGTCGCTTTCAGCTGGATTGAGGCGCCCATGCAGAGGAACCAGACCGCCAGAATCGGCACGGTGCCGGTCATCAGCCCGTTAGTGAATGAACCGAAATATTTTCCTGCGCCGGGTGACAGCGTATGGACAATCGCCCCGATAAAAAGTGGAACCAGCATCATCCCACCAGGGATTTTTTCAATAGCCTGTTTGATTTTCATAATAATAATCACTCATGTTAGTTTCAGGCGCGCTCGCGTCGTGCCGAAAGCGGAATAGTTACGAATAAATAACGTTACCAGGAGGTTAATTAAGAAAATCCATTCTCACTTTTAGTACCGCTTTTTTAATTTTCTGAGGGGTATCCCTTACCGCGCACAAGGGCCGGTGTAATTCTTTCGGGAAGAAAATGACGAAATTACCCGGCTGAAAATGCAGAAACTGTTCATTCGGAATAGCGTTGAAGAAAGCGATATCTTTCTCTTTAAGTTGATCGTTCTCTGGCGTGGCGTGGCACTGCATAAGGCCATACCCCAGCACTTCCTCTCCCTCCAGCAAAATCTGCACATCCAGATAGCGATGATGCAGCTCCGCGGGGCGCTGCGCCTGGGGTTCTGTCAGCGGGCGTGAGATGAGCACAAAGGCGGCGTCACCTTCAATATCATAGCGGCCTTCATCCGGCTGGCGCTCGATAATGCTCAGCGCCTGTCCAATCAATGCCTTAAGCTGGGGCGGCACTCCCTGCACCTGCTGATAATCCTGAATAGTGGAAGCAATCATCTTTTATTCCATCAATATTAAGTTTTATTTGCAGCAGGTAGCCCCGCTGCGGATGACCTATCATAGCGGAACTCAAACGGGCATAACTGTGATCGCAGTCTAAATAAAAACACCTTTGAACTGTTTTTCCCAAAAAAACAAAACAGTGTTTCAGTTTTAATATTTCAATTTTGTTAATTGAAACTTACTTTATTGGATTTTGTGTTTCTGATAAGAAGAATTCACGTTAAAGCGATATATTGGGCAGATTATTCTTATCCTCCGGCAGATTCTGCCATCCCAGGCGGTCTGGCCTGCCGTCGCTTCGCTGCGGTACGCCGTAAGACGGCCGGGATGTCCCGCAGGGCAGGAAGATTGCATCGCTCCCGGGGTGGCGTTAAGGTGAGGTTTCACTTGCCTTTAATAAGCAGTTATACGCTATGAACTTTTCCGCCTTCGGAGAGAAATTTACGCGCCATTCAGGTATTGCGCGCCTGATGGAAGATATGGGTGAAGGATTACGCACGCCGGGGGCCGTCATGCTGGGCGGCGGCAACCCCGCCCAGATCCCCGCCATGAATGATTACTTTGTTCAGCTTTTGCAGCAGATGCACAGCGAGGGCAAGCTGGCTGAGGCGCTCTGTAACTACGACGGGCCCCGGGGTAAAGCGTCGCTGCTGGAATCGCTCTCCACGCTGCTGCGTGACCAGCTGGGCTGGCAAATTGGCCCTGAGAATATCGCCCTGACCAACGGCAGCCAGAGCGCGTTTTTCTACCTTTTTAACCTTTACGCGGGCCGCCGGGCCGACGGCAGCAAAAAGCATGTGCTTTTTCCGCTGGCCCCGGAATATCTGGGTTATGCCGACGCCGGGCTGGATGAGGATCTGTTTGTCTCCGCCCGTCCAGATATTGAAATGCTCCCCGAAGGTCAGTTTAAATATCATGTCGATTTTGAGCATTTGTCGGTCACTGACGATACGGGACTGATTTGTGTATCGCGCCCGACCAATCCGACCGGCAATGTCATTACTGATGAAGAACTGATGAAGCTGGACGTGCTGGCACAACAGCATGACATTCCGCTGCTGATCGATAATGCCTACGGCGTTCCTTTCCCCGGCATTATCTTCAGCGAGGCGCGTCCGCTGTGGAATTCCAACATTATCCTCTGTATGAGTCTCTCCAAGCTGGGGCTGCCTGGCGCGCGCTGCGGCATTATTATTGCCGATGAGAGCATTATCTCTGCCATCAGTAATATGAACGGTATTATCAGCCTGGCGCCTGGCAGTATCGGCCCGGCGATCGCCAACGAAATGATCCAGCGCGGCGACCTGCTGCGGCTGTCGCAGGAAGTGATCAGGCCGTTCTATCTGGAGCGGGTAAAGCAGACCATCGCCATTATTCGCCGCTATTTGCCAGAGGATCTCTGCTTAATCCATAAGCCGGAAGGGGCGATTTTTCTCTGGCTGTGGTTCAAAGACCTGCCGGTTTCAACTGAAGTGCTCTATCAGCGTCTGAAGCTTCGCGGCGTGCTGATGGTGCCCGGGCACTTCTTCTTTCCCGGCCTTGAACATGAATGGCCGCACACTCATCAGTGTATGCGCATGAACTATGTGCCGGAGAGTGATGTGATTGAGAAAGGTATTATGATTCTGGCGGAGGAAGTTGAGCGGGCGCACCGGGAAGGATAAAAAAAGGGCCGCAGATTGCGGCCCTCATTGCGATTATTACTTAAGGATTTCAATACGGCGCGGCTTGTTCTCTTCGGGGACAATGCGCTCCAGGTCAATAGAGAGCAGGCCATTTTCCAGGCGGGCATCACGCACGTTAACGTGATCGGCCAGCTGGAATTTACGCTCAAAATTGCGCTCGGCGATCCCCTGGTAAAGATAGGTGCGTTCCTGCTGCTCTTCAGGATGCGAACCGCGCACGGTAAGCAGGTTGTCATGGGCGGTGATATCCAGTTCATTCTGGGCAAATCCGGCCACGGCAATGGTAATCCGGTACTGGTTTTCCGCCACCAGCTCAACGTTATACGGAGGATAGCCGCCGTTGCTCTGGCCCTGGCTGGTTGATTCCAGCAGGTTGATCAGACGGTCAAAACCGATAGATGAACGGTATAAGGGTGCGAGGTCAAAATTACGCATGTTACGACTCCTGATTATCAGCGAGATTAGGATTGAAACCCTCCACTATGGACGGGCCTCCGGTCACTCCACGCTGCCCTGTCGGCGCAGGCTTTGTGAACCTGACAATAAAATGGTGACACGCACGAAAGTTTCAAGGGATCAAAACGCAAATTTTTTAACCATCGCGCTTTGAATGTCATAAACTCAGGGAAGAATTTGTCGTACCAGTGCATGAGTCACCACAGAGTGACCGGGATCTTCCCTGCATATCGACGATCGTAATCAGGGCGGCCAGGCCGCGACTGAAGGGATGATGAATATGATTGTACTTAAGACGTACCGTTTCGCCGGCCTGCTGGCCTGCCTCTCCGTAGCCAGCACCACCGGATGTTCCAGCCTGATGTCTCATACCGGCCCCGATCAGGGCTACTATCCCGGCACCCGCGCCAGCTACGAAACCGTTACCAATGCGGACAGCGGCTGGGTGATGCGTCCTCTGGCCGCCGTTGATTTACCCTTTTCCGCCGTGATGGATACGCTGCTGCTGCCCTGGGATTATTACCGTTCCGGGAGCGATAAGGCGGCCGACTCCCCGCGGGAAAGGATACTGCGCAGCGAAAAACAGAACGGAACGGCCGCCAGCCTTGCCAGCGCCGCCCCGATGCCATCCGCTCATTAACCGCCTTACTGGCATCCCGTTCCGGCGGTAAAGATCTGCTGATAGCCTCCGACGTTGCGCATATAGGCCACATGCCTGCCATCAGGTGAGCAGACGACCGCCTCCGCACAGGGCGCTTCAGGCGTCCGGGCGGTCAGACGCTGCATCTTTCCGGATTCCATCCCGCACAGCATCACGCTGTTGTCCTGAATCAGCGCCACCGCATCGCCATCAGGATGCCAGCTGAAGGCTGACTGAATATCGCTCTTTACCCGCGTTATCTGCCGGGGCTCGCCGCCGTTTGGCGAAATGCACCACAGCTGCACCACGCCCATGTCATCCTTCATCAGAAAGGCGATGTCACTGCCCGAGGGCGAGCTGCGCAACCAGTGACGTGGTGCGGTAGCCAGGCCGGGAAAGGCGCGGTTGTGGGTAAACGTCAGCCTGCGCTGCTTCACCCCCCGCGGCGGCGCGGGCAGGCGGGTATCCGTTCCCTCCAGCGGCGCATCGCCGGCCAGCGCATAGTCCGCCATCTTTTCCGGTAAATCGACGATAAAAACTTCCGGCACCGTGGCACCACTGGCGGCTTTAGTATCGCCAATAAACGCCAGCGCCCAGCGCTGACGCTGGCCGTCGGGCCGCAGGTAGCCTGCCGTGCCTGTCCATCCTTCTTCGTAAGCGCGGTTAATCTCATCGCTTCCCGGCAGAGGGGTGGAGGTTGTCTGCGTGACCAGCACGCAAAAGTGGCTGCCGTCATATTCGCGGGGATGCTGCTTTGGCGGGCAGACAGGATGCAAAGGTACCGCCACGCCGACGTTGCGCAAATCTTCCTTGCTGTCCAGTTCGTGCATCACATGATCGTTATAGGTAAAGCTCAGCCGCGAGCCATCCGGGCTGAACACATGAACATGTGAACCGCCACGCAGCGCGCCGGGCGTATAGGGAGAGGTGATATCGCAGGCATCCAGATTTTCAGCATGACCATGCTGGATAATCACCCCACGGCGGTGGTGGAAGTCATATTTCCAGCTGGCGTCAGGGTGCTCTGGTCCGTGAATGCAGACATAGCGCGGCGGCAGATCGGGGCTGACGGTGACCACGCCCACATGCGCGCCATCCCTGGCCTGCCAGAGAACCTCCGCTTGCCCCTTCAGGTTTACCCGTTCGATGGTCAGGCTGGTAAACGAGGCGCCGGACGGACGCACGTCGTAGGCCAGCCACTGGCTGTCTGCGGTCCAGACATTGATATTTGTAAGCTGATGGTTCCGGTCATCAAAAGTCAGCTGTTTTTCACTCATTGTTGTTCACCCTTAGCCTTATCTGCTGCTAAGGGTAATGCATTCAGCGGCTTTCCGGTACTGGCGTGACCAGCGGCTGGCCGGCGAAAAAGGCGTTCACGTTCTCCATCACCCGCTGCGACATCGCTTTACGCGTTGACCAGGTGGCGCTCGCCATTACCCTTGACAGGTTATCGCCTCGCCCGCTTTCGGTTACGCTGATGATTCGCAGTGCAGACGCATTACGCTTCCTGCCTTCCCTGGTAAGAGTTCTGACATCCATACCCGGCAGGCATGATGGAAGGTAAAAAAGTCCCGGCGCAGCCGGGACTGAAGGGGTTAAAGCACGAACTTCTCAATGGCATGGGCCACGCCATCTTCCATATTGGTTTTAGTAATATACTGCGCAACAGCCTGCACCGATGCTATTGCATTACCCATCGCCACGCCGGTTCCGGCATATTCCAGCATAGCTATATCGTTTTCCTGGTCGCCGAGAGTCATCACCTGCTCACGTGAGAGACCTAAGCGTTCAGCAAGCGCCTTTACGCCGGCGCCTTTGTTGACGCGCTTATCCAGAATCTCCAGGTAATAAGGCGAGCTTTTCATGATGGTGTAGCGCTCGCGAGCTTCCGGCGGGAGGCGGGCGATCGCCTCATCCAGCTTCTCGGGAGAATCGATCATCATAACTTTTGGAAAAGTGGTGGCGGGATCCATCTCTTCCACGGCGCGATAGCGAAGCGGAATACCCGTCATGGCCGATTCATGTACCGTGTATTCACTGATGTCTTTGTTCGCGGTGTAGAGCAGAGATTTAGTCAGGGCCTGAAAATGGACGCCAAGCTCGCGTGCCAGTTTTTCAAAATAGAGGTAGTCATCAAAGTTCAGGGCAACTTCAGCGACGCATTCACCCGTTGCCGCATGCTGAACCAGCGCACCGTTATTGGTAATGCAGTACTGCCCCTCCTGCTGTAAATCCAGCTCCATCAGGTAGTTTTTTACGCCCACAAACGGCCTTCCGGTAGCCAGCACTATTGCCACCCCCTTGTCGCGAGCGGCCTGGATAGCCTGCTTCACGCGCGGCGTGATCTCATGCTGCGGATTAAGCAGGGTCCCATCCATATCAATCGCAATCAGTTTTATTGCCATAACGTCCTCGTCAGCTAGCGAATTTATGCCCATGCTAGCGCGGTTCAGCGCACAAAGACCAGCCCGCGCCGGAGATTAACCTGGTGGAAAAGGTAGCGTTAACCGCATCTTTGCGCGTAAAGTACCAGAGGTTACTATCACATCAGGAAATGACATAAGCTGTAGCGCATTTCCGGCACGTTGCTTACGGACAGGGCAGTTTGTTTTGCAGGTGAAGCGAAGCACTGACAGAGAGTAATAACCAGCTGCTGGCAGCCGTTAGCGGACAGGATCCCACTCTTCCGGACGGTTCAAGGGAAGCAGTTTCAAGGAGGAAAAATAATGAATATTCTGATCGTCAGCAGAGATAATTTCTTCATTTATGGCACCATCAGTCTGATTACACGCGTCTGGCCCCGCAACAGAGATGATAACCCCGCTTTTATCATTTCTCAGCCCGATGCGTCTCCGCTAACGCCGGACCTGATTATCAGCGATGTTAACCGGTTGATGCCTGGCATTTCTCATCCCCGCCTGACCAACCGCGTTCCCCGGCGACACGTAACAGTGTACCTCGCCGCACAATGTAAGTGCGCTCCTGGCAGTATCTGCCCGCAGCACAATTTCCGCATTGAAAAAAACAACGCGGCAGAAGCGCTGATGCTGCTGTTCTGCCACCCTCTTAATGGTGTATTTGTACAAAGCCATCAGCCCTGCCGGCAGGCGAAAAACAGCCTCAGCAAGCAGCAGGCGATGGTGGTGAATTATACCCGCCAGGGCATGTCGCTGACCGATATCTCCCGTCTGACCCATCTGAGCGTTAAAACGATCAGCACCCACAAGCGGGCGGTCATGCGTAAGCTGGGAATGAAAAATAACAGCGAGTTCTATCAGTACGCGCTGGAGAATCCGAGGCACATTTAGCGTGGCGGGCGGAGCCTGTAAAAAAGGCAGATCGGACGATCTGCCTGAGCGGGTTGCTAAGATGTCTGTAGCCGGCATCCGGGCCGATCGTAACGTTGTAAAAGGCATCATCCCTGACAGCCCCGTGCCGATCGTGGCGCGGAGCGCCTGAAGACTTTCGCCCCGGCGCCCTGCGTTTCGCCGTCAGATATCGATATTGGCGGCTTTCAGCGCATTCTCTTCAATGAAGGCGCGGCGTGGCTCAACCGCATCGCCCATCAGGGTGGTAAACAGCTGATCGGCAGCGATAGCGTCCTTCACCGTTACGCGCAGCATGCGGCGGCTGTCAGGATCCATAGTGGTTTCCCACAGCTGCTCCGGGTTCATCTCGCCCAGCCCTTTATAGCGCTGTACGGACAGACCCCGGCGCGACTCTTTCACCAGCCAGTCCATCGCCTGTTCAAAGCTGTCAATCGGCTGACGGCGCTCGCCGCGCTCAATAAACGCATCTTCTTCAAGCAGACCGCGCAGTTTTTCACCCAGCGTACTGATTTTACGGTATTCACCGCCCGTCACGAACTCGTTATCCAGCGGATAATCGGTGTCCACGCCGTGGGTACGGATACGTAAAACCGGCTCGTAAATACCCAGCTCCAGGTTTTCACGCACCAGACCGGTGTAGGTGCTGCCGTGCTGTTCGTTGTCATTCAGACGCGTGACCAGACTATCCAGCCAGCTCTGCACCCCAGCTTCAGCGGAGAGATCGCTCAGCGTGGCATGGTAGATCAGCGCGTTGAGCAGCGCCGTTGGATAGCGGCGCTCCATACGCTTGATCATTTTGCGCGTGCTGTTGAACTCGGCCACCAGGCTCTCCAGCGGCGCGCCGCCCAGCGCAGGCGCGCTGGCGTTGGTGTGCAGCGTGGCGCCGTCGAGCGCGATCGCGATCTGGTACTGGTCCATCGCTTCATCATCCTTGATGTACTGCTCCTGCTTGCCTTTCTTCACTTTATAGAGCGGCGGCTGAGCAATATAGACATGGCCACGCTCAATGATTTCCGGCATCTGGCGGTAGAAGAAGGTCAGCAGCAGCGTACGGATGTGCGAGCCATCGACGTCCGCATCGGTCATGATGATAATGCTGTGATAGCGCAGCTTGTCGGGGTTGTACTCGTCACGGCCAATGCCGCAGCCCAGCGCGGTGATAAGCGTTGCCACTTCCTGCGACGCGAGCATTTTGTCGAAGCGCGCTTTCTCAACGTTAAGGATCTTACCTTTCAGCGGCAGAATAGCCTGGTTTTTACGGTTGCGGCCCTGCTTGGCTGAACCGCCCGCCGAGTCCCCTTCCACCAGGTAGATTTCCGAGAGCGCCGGGTCGCGCTCCTGGCAATCCGCCAGCTTACCCGGCAGCCCGGCCAGATCCAGCGCGCCTTTACGACGCGTCATTTCACGGGCGCGGCGTGCCGCTTCGCGCGCGCGCGCAGCGTCAATGATTTTGCCGACAACGATTTTCGCATCGCCGGGATGCTCCAGCAGGTATTCCGCCAGCAGCTCATTCATCTGCTGCTCAACCGCTGATTTCACCTCAGAGGAGACCAGCTTATCTTTGGTCTGTGAGGAAAACTTAGGATCCGGCACCTTCACGGAAACGACGGCAATCAGGCCTTCACGCGCGTCGTCACCGGTCGCGCTGACTTTGGCTTTTTTGCTGTAGCCTTCTTTATCCATATAGGCGTTCAGGGTACGGGTCATCGCGGCGCGGAAGCCAGCCAGGTGCGTACCGCCGTCGCGCTGCGGAATGTTGTTGGTAAAGCAGTAAATGTTTTCCTGGAACCCGTCGTTCCACTGCAGCGCCACTTCCACGCCAATGCCATCTTTCTCCGTGGAGAAATAGAACACATTAGGGTGAATAGGCGTTTTGTTTTTGTTCAGGTACTCAACGAAGGCTTTGATGCCGCCCTCATAGTGATAATGATCCTGTTTGCCGTCACGCTTGTCTTCCAGCTTGATCGAAACACCAGAGTTCAGGAAGGAGAGCTCGCGCAGACGCTTCGCCAGAATTTCATATTCGAAATCGGTGACGTTGGTAAAGGTTTGATGGCTTGGCCAGAAGCGCACATGGGTCCCGGTCAGATCCGTTTCACCCGACACGCTCAGCGGGGCCTGCGGCACGCCGTGAACGTAAACCTGCTGGTGAACTTTGCCTTCACGACGGATGGTCAGCTCAAGCTTTTCGGACAGGGCGTTAACCACCGAGACGCCAACACCGTGCAGACCGCCGGAAACTTTATAAGAGTTATCATCAAATTTACCGCCTGCGTGCAGCACGGTCATGATCACTTCCGCGGCAGAAACGCCCTCTTCCTCATGGATTCCGGTAGGAATACCACGTCCATCATCCTGAACGGAGACGGAGTTGTCCGCGTGAATAGTGACAAGGATATCTTTACAGTGACCGGCGAGTGCTTCGTCAATGGCGTTATCCACAACCTCGAATACCATGTGATGCAGACCGGTGCCGTCATCCGTATCGCCGATATACATACCCGGGCGCTTGCGTACCGCATCCAGCCCTTTTAGAACTTTGATACTTGAGGAGTCATAAGAATTCGACATCGACGTTTCTCGCTCATTTAATCTTCAGGTTGAACCGCTATTTTACCTTGTTCCACGTGGAACATCTTGCCCTTTTCGTCAGCCATGTCGAACACGTGCTCGGCACCAATGGCGCTGACAAAAACCTGGGCATGCGTGGCCTTCAGGCGCGACGCCAGCAGGTGGCGACGCGTCTCGTCAAGCTCGGAGGCAAAATCGTCTATCAGATACAGGCAACGTCGCCCGCTCTGTCGGGTGAGAAACTCACCCTGCGCCAGTCTCAGGGCGCACATCAGCAGCTTTAACTGGCCGCGTGACAGTAAATCTTCGACCGGCGTGCCGTCGGCGCGAATGCGGAAATCGGCCTTATGCGGCCCGCTGGCGGTGTAGGTCAGCGCCCGATCGCGCTCAAACTGACGTTCAAGCAGCTCGAAGTAATCCGTTTCTTTATCCCAGCCGCGCTGAAAGGAGAAGCTGAGCTGGAACTCCGGTAAAAACTGGGCGCAGGTGGCGCTGATATCTTCAGCAATCGCCTCGCTGTAAGCGGCCCGCCAGCGGCTAATCTGTTCGGCCAGCGGGGCCAGCTCCTGATCCCATGCCCGGATTTGCTGGTAGCGGGATACCTGACGAAGCGCGGCGTTGCGCTGCTTAAGCAGGCGGCGCAGATTGCTCCAGGCGGTGAAAAAGCCCGGCTCATTGTGGAAACATCCCCAGTCTACGTAGGCGCGGCGGTATTTCGGCCCGCCGTTAAGCAGCGTAAAGCCTTCGGGCGTGATCAGCTGCATCGGCAACATCTGGGCAAGCTCGGCCACTTTGTGTCCGTCGCTGCCGTCGATACGTACCTTGCTCTCGCCCGCGCGGTTTTTGGTGAGGCCGATAGCGGTTTCCCGCCCGCCGCCGTCAAGGCGGCCATGCAGCACAAAGGCATCCTGCTCATGGCGGATGACGCGTCCTGCCTGAAGGCTGCGAAACGCGCGTCCGTGGCCCAGCGTATAGATAGCCTCAAGCACGCTGGTTTTTCCGCTGCCGTTTGCCCCAACCAGAAAGTTGAAACCGGGCGCCAGCGCCAGATCCGCGTTTTCGATATTACGAAAGTCTTTGATAAGCAGGCGGGTTAAAGCCATGAATCAGTCCAGCGTGAAGGGCGGAAAAAGTTATTTCGCCTGACCCTGCGATCCAGGGCGTCAACGGCGAAGCTGGTTTGCGCACGACCAGCGCGCAGACCCTGGGAGCATACTGAAGTATGTGACCAGGGGCGAGCACTGCCCGGGCGCGAACCAGCGAGTAAGTTAGCCCGATATATTTTACAAGCGCATTGGCATCACAACATAGGCCGCCGACTGACTGGCCGCGTCTTCGATCTGAACGCTGGAAACGGAGTCCGTCAGCAGCAGCCGCACGTTTTCGCACTTCAGCGCATTGAGCACGTCCAGCACGTAGCTGACGTTAAAGCCAATTTCGAGGTCGGTGCCGCCGTAATTAACGTCAAGGATCTCTTCTGCTTCTTCCTGCTCAGGATTATTCGCGGTGATTTTCAGCTGGTTTTCGCTGATATAAAGGCGAACGCCGCGGAACTTCTCGTTAGAGAGGATGGCCGCGCGGGCAAACGCCTGCTTCAGCAGATCGCAGCCTGCATCCAGCGTTTTATCGGGGCTCTTTGGCAACACGCGGCGGTAGTCCGGGAAGCGGCCATCCACCAGCTTGGAGGTAAAAATAAAATCCCCCACGTGCGCGCGGATATTGTTACTGCCGATTTGCACCTGCATCGGCGTCTCGCCACCATCCAGCAGGCGAACCAGTTCGATCACGCCTTTGCGCGGCACAATGACCGAATGATCCGGCAGCGGCTGCCCTACTGGCATGGAACAGACCGCCAGACGGTGTCCATCTGTGGCCACCGTGCGCAGCTCTTCGCCTTCGGTCTCAAACAGCATCCCGTTGAGGTAGTAGCGAACATCCTGATGCGCCATGGAGAACTGCGTCGCCTCAATCAGGCGCTTCATGGTGGCCTGCGGCAGGGTGAACTCTACCTCGCTCTGCCAGTCATCCAGATTAGGGAAGTCGCTGGCCGGCAGCGTGGAGAGGGAAAAACGGCTGCGTCCGGAACGCACCAGCATCCTTTCCCCGTCCAGGCTTACCGTAATCTCCGCCCCTTCGGGCAGGCCACGGCAGATATCAAAAAACTTGCGCGCCGGCACGGTGGTCGCGCCCGGCTCATGGGCCTGCGTCAGCGCGACGCGGGCGACCATTTCCATCTCTAAATCGGTACCGGTCAGCAGCAGCGTGCCTTCGTTCACCTGCAACAGCAAATTGCCGAGGATAGGTAACGTTGGCCGGCCGCCAAGGGGGCTGCTGACCTGCTGTAATGGCTTGAGTAAATGCTCGCGTTCTATAATAAATTTCATAGCGTCAGGAAGATAATGTTCTGATTAAATTGGAGAAATCTTCTTTAATATCGTGACTCTCTTCACGCAGCTGCTCGATTTTACGACAGGCATGCAGCACAGTGGTGTGGTCACGACCCCCGAAAGCATCACCGATTTCCGGCAAACTGTGGTTGGTCAGCTCTTTCGCCATCGCCATCGCCATCTGGCGCGGGCGGGCCACGGAGCGGGAGCGGCGCTTGGAAAGCAAGTCGGCCACTTTGATTTTATAGTACTCGGCCACCGTCTTCTGAATATTGTCGATGGTGACCAGCTTCTCCTGAAGCGCCAGCAGGTCGCGCAGCGCCTCACGGACAAAGTCAATGGTGATCGCGCGCCCGGTAAAGTTGGCGTTAGCGATCACGCGGTTCAGCGCGCCCTCCAGCTCACGCACGTTAGAACGCAGGCGTTTGGCAATAAAGAACGCGACTTCGCCCGGCAGCCGGATGTCATTTTCATCCGCCTTTTTCATCAGGATCGCCACGCGCGTTTCCAGCTCCGGCGGCTCGATCGCGACCGTCAGACCCCAGCCAAAGCGCGACTTAAGACGATCCTCCACCCCGTTGATCTCTTTCGGGTAACGATCCGAGGTCAGAATGATCTGCTGATTGCCTTCCAGTAGCGCATTAAAGGTATGGAAAAACTCTTCCTGCGAGCGCTCTTTATTGGCAAAAAACTGAATGTCATCGATCAGGAGCGCGTCAACCGAGCGGTAATAGCGCTTAAACTCTTCAATAGCGTTGTTCTGCAGGGCCTTCACCATGTCCTGCACAAAACGCTCGGAGTGCATGTAAACCACTTTCGCATTTGGCTTGCGCGCCATAATGCCGTTGCCTACCGCATGCAGAAGGTGCGTTTTACCCAGGCCTGTGCCGCCATACAGAAAGAGAGGGTTGTAGGCGCCGCCTGGATTATCCGCAACCTGACGGGCGGCCGCACGGGCCAGCTGGTTCGATTTACCTTCCACGAAGTTATCAAAATTATGCTTGGTATTGACGTTTGAGCGGTAGGAGAGCTCTGCCGGTGCCGGCATGCTGTCCCAGCTCGGCCGTGTGGGTGCCGGACGGGCGCCCACCGGCGGCGCGCTGGCCTGCGCGCTCGCCATTACCGGCTGACTGATCTGACGGGTGACAGGTTTACTGCCCACCTCAAAGCGCAGCAGGGGCACGTCACTGCCGCAAAAGTCATTCAACAATGCGTTGATATTATTGAGGTATTTATCCCTAACCCAGTCGAGCACAAAGCGATTTGGTGCATACAAGGCCAGCGTATTGTCGTTTAATTCGGCCTGCAATGGACGTATCCACATGCTGAATTCAGTGGCAGGTAGTTCGTCCTGCAAACGGGCAAGGCACTGTTGCCAAAGCGTAAGTGACAC